>OY776562.1:2255000-3217757 GCA_963675785.1 Anaerolineae bacterium | reverse complement strand
AAATGAAACGCGCCGTGCTGAAAACTGCCGTCGCCGTAGGTTAGGTTGGCACCTGCCACATCGGCATCGCTTTGCTCCAAAACGTCGAGCATTGCTGCCAGGGAGCCCGGATAAACAAGCGTATCTGGATTGAGAAGCAGCACAAAACGCGGCGGCGAATCGGAAGTGAGCATGTCACACAGGGCAGCATTTGTGCCGCCAGCAAAGCCCAGGTTTTCTGCACTGGCAATGAGGTGAACCGCTGGGTATATCGTGCGAATCATCTCCGCACTGCCATCGACAGAGGCGTTATCCACCACCCAAATGCCGCCAGCGATGCCATCCGACTGCAAAGCGCTCTGAACAGACGCCAAACAATCCGAGGTGATCTGCCGTGTATTATAACTAACGATGGCGATACCCAGATTCATTGGCCTAGAATCCTATGGATATCTTCGTAGCTTCTACTTTGTCTTGTACAATCTCGACCTGCTCCTGAATGAGGCCGATCCAGAAATACGGTTCGGTAGTCACCGGTTCAACATCGAGAATGAGATGCCCCACAACCGTCACGGTTTGATCCGGCATCAAATACCACTCTGTTTCGCCATTCACCTCAACGGGCGTAAGTTCTTCTTCTGTGCCCAACTGCCATCTAAAGGGGTATTGCCGGCCGGCACTGTTCCCTTCATAATCAAGTCCAACACGGAACACACCAGCCTCTTCATACTGTTCGAGCGAGTTAAAATTCTCTAGCATACTGTAGGTGGTACCAGATTCCGGTCCAGTAGTACGCACAGGTACCGTGCCGATATTTTTGACCGTGCAAGTAAAGGTCAAAGTGTCTCCAACAGCGAAAATCTCTGAAGAAAAGACCGCGGCTGCGTTGACGATCTCGACCATAGGGATGCCCCCACCGCTGATCGTAACCTGTCCTTCAGCACGGTCCTTGGTGCCCACCGCGTCTTGAGCTTCTACAACTACAGTATAAGTGCCATCATCGGGCGGTTGAGCGCCCAAATCGACGCCACCGTCATAGTCGTGCTGATGAGCACCAACAGAACCCATTTCGCGAATCTCATCTTCGGGAACCGGGTACTTGGTACCATCTTCGCCCAGTAAATAGACGTCAACCACCTCAGCCTCTTTGTTCAGGCTGTAGGAAATCGTGATGCGGTCGTTGATACCGTCGCGATTGGGTGTAAACTCGGTCGGATAGATGGAAAGACCTTGTATCTCGATCTGTGCCGTATCACCATCAATCAGTTCAATCTGTGCCTCTTCACGGTCCGTTCTGCCCTTGTTATCCGTCGCCTCAAAAACGACGGTATAGACGCCGTCCGCCAATAGATTGCCATCGATGACACCGCTAAAATAGGCAGTGCGCACACCCTTGGAACGAAGCTTGTCAACGCGATAGTCGTAGCGGTTCCCAGCCTCATCCAAAAGATAGATGTCAATATAGGCTTCCCGTGAGAGGGTGTATGAAAGCTCGGACACATCGTCCGTTCCATCCGCGTTGGGCGAGATGACATTCGGACGTATCTCGATGTCATACAAAAGATCACCACCACTGCAGGCTGAGGCAGCGAAACACACGGATATCAGGAGCAAAATAGGGAAAAGATACCGTTTGATGATCATATCCTCCAAGTCCTAGTAGGTGCTATGAGTGTAACTTTAGGCCCGTGGAGCGTCAAATAGGGTGTCGTTTGAGAGATTCGCGCGTCATGCCTAGAATAGACAGCAGTCTTTTTGAGGGAGAGCTGGCTATGGATTATCGAGATGCACTCAAGTACATCCTTTACCGCACCGATTACGAGCGGGGCCCGCGTCCACCATACAAAGAACGATACTATAGGTTGGATCGAGTGGAAGAGCTCATGTCTGCCCTGGGCAACCCTCAACGCTCATTTGATGCCGTACATATCGCTGGCACCAAAGGCAAAGGCTCTACTACTGCCATGATAGAGGCCGTACTACGCCAGGCAGGATACCGCACAGGTATGTATACCTCGCCCCACCTGCATACATTTCGCGAAAGAATGCGCGTCAATGGCACCTACATTTCGGAACAGCAACTAGTTGAGCTCACTCTCGAACTATCTCGTGTTTTAAACGATCGTCCCGAAGTGACTGTTTTCGAATCCATCACTGCATTGGCCTTTACGTTCATGGCCAAACAGAATGTACAGATTGCTGCTGTCGAGGTTGGGCTTGGTGGGCGTCTGGATGCCACCAATGTACTTGCACCACTGACATCCGTGATTACTTCTGTCAGCATGGATCATGTCAACATCCTCGGTAGCACGCTCGAGCAGATTGCTGCCGAAAAAGCCGGCATCATCAAAGCCAATACGCCAGTTGTAGTAGCACCACAAAAATCCAAAGCTAGACAGGTCATCTCGGTCAAAGCTACAGAGCTCACTGCACCTCTCGTTCAGGTGGGCGATGATTGGCATTATGAAGCTGTTGATGCCTCACTTACCGGACAGATTATCAACGTGCACCGCCTTAATGAGGTTCCCTACAAAAATCTATTTCTTTCTCTGGTTGGAGAACATCAGGCAGAGAACGCTACAGTGGCACTAGCCGCCCTCGAAACCATCCGCGAAAAATATCCTTTTAGCGAAGGGGATGTCCGCCAGGGATTTGAATCTCTCGTCTGGCCAGGGCGATTCGAGCTGCTTTCCCGAGATCCCCTGCTCATCATGGATGGCGCCCACAACCCCTATTCTTGCCAACGTCTCATCGAGACGATTCACCAACTAGCGCCACAGAAGCGAGTTCACCTGGTATTCGGTTCCAGTATGGGGCATCAGGTAGAGGGACTCTTGTCAGTGCTGGCGCCTCACGCAGAGAATATTCATCTCGTTCATGCCCCCCATGTGCGAGCCGTAGCACTGGATGTGCTCGAAACCACTCTAGCCAGTATGGATAAACGAGTTGCAAGTGAGGGTAGTGTTGCTGAGGGTTTGGAAAACGCCATGGCGCAAGCTGACAAGGATGACGTGGTATTGGTTACAGGATCATTGTTTGTGGTGGCAGAAGCACGCAAGGTTTGGCTGGAGGCCCGTGGCATTATTGTAGAACAGGATCCCCCTGGCGTGTACTAAATGGGTAAAGGCTGGTGTGCGAAATCGCACACCAGCCTTTGTTTTTTACGCCTCTGTTTGAGGAAGACGTAGCAGTGAATCAGCAATCTTGGCTTCGGGGTAAGCATAGTTCTCCAGATCACCACGAAGGTAAGCATCGTAAGAAGATGTATCCAGATAGCCATGCCCAGAGAGGGAGAATAGAATTACTCTCTCTTCTCCCTTTTCCTTGGCATCCAGAGCCTCATCAATAGCTCCACGAATGGCATGAGCTGATTCTGGCGCAGGGATGAGACCTTCGGCCTGAGTAAATATCCTAGCAGCCTCAAACACAGGGATTTGAGGATAGGCAATCGGATCGATCAGGCCATCTCGATGAAGTCTGGCCAAAATAGGTGATACACCATGATAACGCAATCCGCCAGCATGAATACTGGGCGGTACAAAATCATGGCCCAGAGTGTCCATCTTGATAACAGGCGCCATCTTGGCTGTATCGCCGTAATCGTAGGCATAGATGCCGCGTGTCATGGTAGGGCAGGCCAAGGGTTCTACACCCACCAGGCGCGTATGGTAGCCATCTTTCAGGTTCCGTCGTAGATAGGGCAGTGCGATACCACCAAAGTTAGAGCCACCACCTACACAGCCAATGACAACGTCCGGGTCGTCTCCGGCCATTTCCATCTGCATCAGCGCTTCTTCACCGATAACCGTCTGGTGCAAGAGCACATGGTTCAGCACGCTACCTAATGAATACTTGATATTGTCGTCCTCAATTGCCAACTCGACGGCCTCAGAGATAGCCATGCCCAACGTGCCAGGGCAATCAGGATCCGCGGCCAAAATGGCTCGCCCAGCCTTGGTATCCATGCTGGGACTAGGTGTAACCTCGGCACCGAACATCTTCATTAGGGTGCGCCGACCTGGCTTGAGGTCATAGCTGACGCGAACCATGTAGACCTTGCATTCGATGTCGAAAAAGCTCGTGGCCATGGCCAGAGCGGATCCCCACTGCCCGGCACCGGTCTCGGTCGTCAACGTTTTGATGCCCGAGATCTTGTTATAGTAAGCCTGCGCCACAGCCGTATTCGGTTTATGGCTACCCGTAGGGCTGACGCTCTCGTTCTTGTAATAGATTCGCGCTGGCGTGCCTAGTGCTTGCTCTAAACGCCTGGCACGCACCAGGGGGGTGGGCCTCCAAATACGCAGTATCTCTTGAACCTCTTCGGGGATGTCGATGTAACGCTCAAGCGTCATTTCTTGCTCGATGAGCGGCATGGGAAAGATAGGCGCGAAATCGGCAGGGCCAGCCGGTTGAAGCGTTAAAGGGTGCAGCGGCGGCGAGAGAGGATTGGGCAGGTCAGCCTGCACATTATACCAACGGCTGGGCAGGTCATTCTGAGAGAGCTGAAAACGTGTTTCCATTGTTTGAACCCCTTTCAAATCTGGATTGATGAACAACCGATATTGCTGCACCTGTTCGCTGGGGGTGGCACCTCCCCTTGTTCTGGCCCTTTCTGCACGGCAGCAAGCCGCAGGTATAAAAAAAGCAGCATTCATCCCTAAAGGGACGAATGCTGCTGCACCCGCGGTACCACCCTGTTTAGACTGGAGAAAACAAAAGACCTCGTCGTCAGACGAGGTCTAGTGACCTTGATGCCAGTCTCACTCTTTTGCAGATACGGGAACGAATGGTTCCGATATCCTCAGCCTTGATAACGGTGGCGGCTCCGTCACGATCTACTTGCAATACGTTCGATCGTGCAACTCCTAGGCCCATTCATCGTTTTTGTCGGTACCGGGCTCACACCTTACCCCGGCTCTCTGAACCGCACTCGAACGACTACTCTTCCTGATCGCAGTCTTTAACTGGTTGTGAGTCTAGCATAGCCGCGTTTGTCTGTCAAGGATGAATTTAGATCACAGCTTGCTTGATGAGATGGCTAGCATAGGTAATTGCCTTGTTCATATATCCCTCATCAAGTTGACCTAACGCCGACGCCGTCTCAAAAATGCGGCGTGGGAGCTTTTCTTGGGAAAGGTCGAACCCTTCGGCTATCTTGTAAGCGTATTTTTCTGCCCAAATGCGGCGCCCAACCTGCATTATATCTGCTTCAGAAAGATCATATCCGGCAACCCTGAGGCAACGCTCGACCACCGCGGGGGTATAGATGCCTCTAGCAAAGAAACAGACAATCAGGCTGGATAGAATCTGCCGCCAGGCTTCCTCTTGAATCAATTTGTCTGTGAGTTCTTCAGGGCTTGGCATAGCGGCCGGATCAAATTTCTGATCCATACCATAGCCACCATTATCCAAATGGCTGTGGCGGGCGCCAAACAGATATCCCAAATGGGCAGCCGGCCCAGTGTGATAGCCCGGCATTTCATTATTCCCGTAGGTCAGGGCGAATTCCTCTCCACCGTAGACTGAAGCGGCATACCCGGCTCCACGGGCAAGAGCATTGTAGAACGGGTTCGGGCGATCAAGGATCAAGTCGATGGCCTTGCTGTATGTCCGCGCATCGCCCCATTTGAGCTCCACGCCCATGGTCTCGTTGGTCGTAACCAATCCTTTTTCAAGAGCTTCTGTCGCCCAGGCCAGCACGACGCCGGTGCTCATAGAATCAAGCCCACAGTCATCGACCTTATCCAACAGCTTGAGAAAGCCCTGCGTATCCGAAACTCCCAGCATAGCACCCATGGAATAAATCGGTTCATAGTCATAAGGCACCATGGTGGTTTTGTAGAAATAAGGTTCGTTCTCATAAGGTTCGCGGACCGCCGCAATATGGATACAACCCACCGGGCAATGAGCACAGGCCAAACGGCGCCCCAGATAACCTTCGGCCAACGACTCACCAGACAGATTCTGCGCCCCCTCGAAACTCGTGGCCTGCAAATTGCGTGTAGGAAATCCTCCCTGGGCATTGAGGGATAAGACATTGGAAGGTGTGCCCAAATCGTGGTATTTTTTCATTAGTGATGAGGAAACCGCCGCCTGGTAAATTTCATCGTACAATGTTCTATATTCGCGACGATCCACCACAGGCAGGCTCTTGCGCCCGCCAATGACCACAGCCTTGAGTTTTTTGCTGCCAAAGACGGCGCCCAAGCCCAAGCGCCCAAAGTGACGATACGTTTCAATCATCACATTGGAATAGGGCAACAATTCTTCACCAGCCCGCCCAATTCGCATGATGGTACGAAGGCCAGCGCCGGGCTCATTCTCACGAATGATCCTCCCCGAAGTTACACTAGAAAGCCCCCAGATCGTCCGTGCATCTCGAAAACGTACCTGGTCTTCATAGATAGAGAGATAGACCGGCGATTCACTCGCCCCTTTGATGACAACAGCCCCGTAACCGGCCAGGCGGATGGCAACCGCGCTACGTCCACCAGCATGGCTCTCTCCCAGGTTGCCTGTATGCGGTGATTTGAACATGGCAACCGTCTTGGAAGCAAGGGGAAACATGCCTGTAAGTGGGCCAACAGCGAGAATAATGGGGTTATCCGCAGAAAGTGGATCGGTGCCGCGCGGACACTCTTCGTCAAGAAGACGCGTTGCTACGCCTGTGCCACCAATAAGCAGATCGAATAGATCCGGGCGTTCCACGACGCGAAAACTTTTTTTACTGAGATCAATATAAAGTACGCGCTTGAGCGGATCTTTAACTAGCATTATCGTTCCTCCAGTGCCAAAACACCATGCGGACAATAACCGACACAGTAACCGCACTGCACACAAATCATCGGCTTGTTAATCTCTGCATCCCACTGCACAGCGCCAATCATACATGCTTCAGCACAACGGCCGCAGCCAATGCAAAGTGCCGCATTCAGCCGCACGCCTCCGCCCTCTTTGGGAGTCAGTGCATCAACTGGACACACAGATGCGCAAGGAGGATCGATGCAGGCATTGCAAACGATGACCTTGAATCCTTTTTCCATACCTCCAATAGAACGCACCATAATGGAACTGCGCGCCACGCCAGCCTCGCCAAAACGGCGCGCGCAGGCAAACATGCATACCTGACACCCAACACAGAGCTCTGTATCAACAACAACGAGTTTTTTCACCAACATCACTCCTTGGGTCGTGTTACGATGCAATATCGTTCCGTGCATTTTTGCGCAAACTCTCTTTATCATACAAGAAAATACCGGGAATGCAAACTTTGAACTTTATTTCACGAATCATCCAAATAGCACAAAACATATCATCCAACTGGCTACTTTGATTGCCGTAAATGATATGCTATACTTTATCATCTCTATGCACTTGAATCGTCGCGATCCATCGACGCCCACAAGGAGCATCAAGCCGCTTATAGAGTAAATGGCAATGGCGCCAGGAACCCAAGCAGGGAACCTGGGGTTGGCTTCCCCTAAAGCAATGGCTGCTAGTTCTGAGCATCTCTTTTTTTAGTTCAGATTTTTAAGTCACGCTATTAGGGAGGCAGTAACTATGAAGCGAACAATGTTCGCCGTCATCGCAGTGCTCATGGTGCTGAGCCTGGTTCTTACAGGTTGCCAGCAAGAAGAAGAGACCCTCAAGATTGGAATCCTCGTCCCTCTGAGTGGTGAAGTCAAGACCTTTGGCGAATCCACACGCAATGGTGCTATGCTTGCTTTTGAAGCAGCAATCGCAGATGGCCTGGATATTGAGATCGTCGTCGCTGATAGCAAGTGCGATGCTCAAGAAGGCGCTAACGCCGCTAACAAGCTCATTTTTGAAGATGGCGTTTCCATGATCCTCGGCCCCGTGTGCTCTGGTGCCGCAATCCCCGTCTCAGAAATCGCTCAAGCTAACGACGTTTTGATGCTCACCGCTACCGCCACTAACCCCTCGGTTACCATCAATGAGGACGGCAGCAACAAAGACATGATCTTCCGTGCCTGCTTCCTTGACCCCTTCCAGGGCACAGTGGTTGCCAAACTGGCTATCGATGACCTTGGTGCTCAGACATGCGCCATCCTCTATGATATGGGTGACGACTATGTGAAGGGTCTTGCTGAGTACATTCAGTCGTCCTTTACCGATCTGGGCGGCGAAGTGCTTGTCTACGAAGCCTACACCTCGACCGATACCGATTTCTCGGCTATCCTCGGCAAAGTGGCAGCGGCCGATCCTGATGTTATCTTTATCCCGGACTATTATGACAAAGTCAACTTGATCGCTGCCCAGCTCGTGGAAAAGGGCATCGAAAAGCCGCTCATTGGCTGCGATGGCTGGGATTCGGCTGAACTCAATACCGAGCTGATTTCTGAAGGCTACTTCTCCAACCATTATTCACCAGCAGATGAGCGCGCGATCGTGCAGGACTTTATCGCCAACTATGAAGCCGCTTACGGCACACAGCCCGATGCTCTTGCTACGCTCGGTTACGATGCTGCAAACATGCTCATCCAGGCTATCAAAGAAGCTGATTCAACAGACGCTACAGCAATTCGAGATGCACTCGCAGCTGAAGAGTTTGAAGGTGTTTCCGGTAACATTACGTTTGATGCGAACGGTGACCCCATCAAGTCGGCCGCTGTTGTCCAGATCCAGGACGGCGTTATCTCCTTCTACAAGTTTGTAGCCCCATAACGACTGTCAGAGGGGAGGAATGAACATTCCTCCCCTCTGTTCTTTTTGATATCCTAGTTAATAAAGACCAGGGGTGTTCCATGAAGAAATCGAGCCTTGGCTTTGCCCTGCGATCTCTAGCGTGGATAATCTACGCCGCACTCGCAGCAGCCATCGTTTACGGCATCATTTATCTTGTCCAGCTACACGGGCCCATCTTCATGCTCCAGTCCATACTGGACGGGTTGCGATTAGGCTTTGTCTATGCACTCATCGCGCTGGGCTACACGATGGTCTATGGCATTGTGGGGCTCATCAACTTTGCCCACGGCGATGTGTTCATGGTTGGTGCCTTTACAAGCTATTTTGCCATTACCCAGTACGGATGGGGATTTATCCCTGCTATTCTTTTCTCAATGATTGTTTGTACAGTACTCAACATTGTTATTGAACGTATTGCGTACAAGCCACTTCGAAATGCTCCACGCATTGCATCTCTCATCACAGCAATTGGTGTTTCATTCTTTCTCGAATACTTTAGCTCACTCAGCTGGGTGTTCGGGCCAAACTATTACACCTATGAACGCCCATTCGACGTCATCGTTTGGGAAATCGGCGGTCTACAGATCACTAATATCACGGTGATCATCATTGCCGTCACGCTATTTCTGCTGTTTAGCTTGCAATACATTGTCAAGCGCACCAAGATCGGCAGAGCTATGCGTGCTACACAACAAGACAACAACGCCGCGCGCCTTATGGGCATCAATGTTGATGGCGTTATCTCTCTTACATTTGCCCTCGGCGCAGCTCTGGCTGGCGCAGGCGGCGTACTTTATGCCATCGCTTTTCCGCAAATCTGGACTTTTATGGGTCTCATGCCGGGCCTAAAGGCGTTCATTGCGGCTGTACTTGGCGGTATTGGCAATATTCCGGGCGCTTTTATCGGATCACTTTTGATGGGCCAGTTGGACGTGCTCATCGTCAGCTTTGTGCCCTATGGCTCCAGCCTGCGTGACCTTTTCGCGTTCCTTGTATTGATTCTCGTATTCCTGATCAAACCCACGGGCATCATGGGCGAGCCGCAGGTTGAAAAGGTCTAGGGAGGAAATAATTCATATGAGCACACAAAAAGGAATTCGTTCCTGGCTTCCCACGCTGCTCGTAGCCATAGCCGTCTATGCAGGCGTGTTGGCTGCCACAAAATTTGGTCTGGTAACTCAATATTGGGGCAGTATCTTTATCGTCATTGCCATCACAGCCATTACAGCGCTGGGCTTGAACCTCATCTACGGCTTTAGCGGTCAGTTCTCGCTTGGACACATCGGCTTTTACGCCATTGGCGCCTATGCTTCCGCCCTCATCACCAAAGACTATGCGGCATCGTGGAGTGGTGGACAGGTTGGCGGTCTTTCTTGGATGATCGCCGGTGAATTGGGCTTGCTGTCCATTCTGCTTTTCTCCAACAAGACCAAAGCTGGGACGATCTACGGCAAGGTTAAATCCAAGCTGGAAGAATATGCCCGCCCCGCCGAAGCTACAATCCTATCTATCATCGTACAGATTGTCGTTTTGGCTGTTTGCGTAGCCGTGGGTGTTCTGGTTGCTTGGCTTTCGCACATGGGGATCAAGTTCATTCTGGAAGCAATTTTCCTCAACATTCCAACGAGCGTGGCCAAACCTGCTCTCTTTATAGTAGGTCTGCTTACGGGTGGCACACTTGCAGCTACGTTTGCCTATATCGTGGGGCTTCCACTACTGAAACTCAGCTCTGATTATTTTGGCATTGCTACGCTCGGCCTAGCCATCATGATCTACACGGCCCTAAATAACTCGGATCTGGTTATCCCCACAATGAAGGGGGCCCGTGGCATGGTCGGCATCCCGGTGATGACCACATGGACCTGGGCTTTTGCTGCTCTTGTTATCACCGTGATTATCATCCGCAACCTCGTTCATTCGAACGTGGGACGTGCTATGCTGGCCGTTCGTGAGGACGAGATTGCCGCCAAGTCTATGGGCATCGATGTCCCTCGTGCTAAAACAATGGCCTTTTCTATCGGTGCCTTTTTCGCAGGCGTCGCAGGCGGCCTATTTGCCCATCTCTATGGCTATCTCACACCGGCCAGCTTTAACTTTGTCAAAGGCTTTGATCCGCTCATCATCATCGTTTTCGGTGGTCTCGGCTCTATGACGGGCACACTGATGGCCTCGGCACTGTTCACCATTCTCATTGAAGGCTTGCGCGTCATCTTGCCGCAGGGCTTTGAGGACTGGCGGTTTGTCATCTATCCCATCCTCCTTTTGGCAATCATGCTTTTGCGGCAAGAGGGCCTGCTTGGCACCAGAGAATGGGGCTGGCTCAAGCAGCCGGCAATAGATTTTAAAGACGTTGCCTCCCCGGTGAGCAGCGCACGTATAGAACGGGAGCAATAAGATGACAAGTTACGCTACTCAACCGGTGAGCAATCGTTGTTTGGAGATCCAAGGCTTAACCAAGCGTTTCGGCGGGCTATCGGCAGTATCTGGCCTCGATATGACCATCCCTAAGGGTGGGCTATACGGTCTCATCGGGCCCAACGGCGCTGGTAAAACAACCGTTTTTAACATGATTACCGGCGTGTATGAGCCAACAACTGGACATATTCTCTTTGAGGATGAGGAAATCAGTGGCGTAGAACCACATGCCATCGCCGGCCGTGGTATTGCCCGTACATTTCAGAACATTCGTCTCTTTCAGAATCTCTCTGTGCTCGACAACGTGCGCATCGCCTACAATATGCATGCTGGTTATTCCCTATGGGAAGCAGCCACGCGAACCGGACGTTTCTCTGGCCGAGAAAAAGAACTGACCGAGCAAGCCATCGAACTGCTGAGTGTTTTCCGGTTGCAAGACCGCACACAGGAGATAGCCAAAAACTTGCCTTATGGCGAACAACGTCGGTTGGAAATCGCTCGTGCTCTGGCGTTGAATCCTAGACTCCTTTTGCTGGACGAGCCTGCAGCCGGTATGAACCCGACAGAGAGTGAAGACCTCATGGAGCTCATTCGCTTTATCCGGGGAAAATTCGGGCTAACCATCCTCCTGATTGAGCACCAGATGCGCGTGGTGATGGGCATCTGTGAATGGATCACTGTGATGGACTTTGGTCAAGTAATCGAGAGAGGCACACCCCAGACCATCCAGAACAGCGCACATGTCATTGAGGCGTATCTGGGCAAGATGAGCATCAAGGGGAATTAGGCCATGCTACTGAAAGTTGAGAACCTTCACGTTTCTTATGGAGCTATCCGTGCCCTTAGAGGAATCTCTTTCACCATTGAAAAGGGTGAAATCGTCACATTGATCGGAGCCAATGGCGCTGGCAAAAGCACTACGCTACGCACCATCTCGGGTCTGCTCAAGGCGACTGAAGGCAGTATTACCTTCAAGGATCAAAACATCGGCAGATTGCCAGCAGAAAAAGTTGTGAAGTTGGGTATCTCTCAAGTGCCTGAAGGCCGCCAGATATTTCCCAAGCTGACCGTTGCTGAAAACCTGGATATGGGCGCCTATACCCGCAATGATCACAAAGAGATTGAAGAGAATAAAGAACGAGTTTTCGCCAGCTTTCCCCGTCTCAAAGAGCGACTCGACCAATATGGTGGCACACTCTCTGGTGGCGAGCAGCAAATGCTAGCCATGGGCCGTGGCCTAATGGCTTCGCCCGAGCTGCTTTTACTGGATGAGCCCTCCATGGGGCTGGCTCCCATCCTTGTCGAAGAGATCTTTTCCATCATCGCCAAGATCAACGCTCAGGGGACGAGCATCTTGCTGGTTGAACAGAACGCTGCCATGGCACTTTCCATCGCCAATCGAGGCTATGTGCTTGAGACCGGTACAATTGCACTAGAGGGCAATGCCCAAGAGCTCCTCGCGGATCCCAAAGTTCAGGCAGCCTATCTAGGCCAGGGTTAAATTTCTCAAGTAAAAAATGGGGATGCCATCTGGCATCCCCATTTTTACTTGACGACTATTCTACATCCGCCTTGCCGTCAGGAATAAATTGCCCCAATTTGCGTTCGGTGCCATTGGCCAATCGCTGAATGTTAGCCTTGAGCCTGTAGGCAGACATAGCGCCCGTTACCAGGGCGAACACAATCAACGACCAGTGCCACCACCCCATCACTGCTCCCAGAGCGCCTCCCAGGGCAAGTAGTACCGAAAAGGCGAGTGAAGCCACAGAACTATAGCGAGAAACCAATATCACCACGACAGAGATTCCAGCGCAAATGCTTGCTAATGGCGCCGAAAGCATTGTGCCAGCACCACCTGTCGTCATCGTGCCAACGCCGCCATCAAAACGCAAGAATATGGGCCAATTATGGCCAGCAACCACAGCAATACCAGCCATCGCCATAAGAAGTGGTTGTTCGGGAACAATTTGCCCGGCAAGCCATACCGCTAGATACCCCTTGGAATAATCAAAAATAACGGTTAGAAGACCGGGCAATAGACCCGCCGCACGTAGCACATTGCTCCCGCCCGTATGCCCACTGCCAATATGGGTAATATCAATTTTGCGGGCTACTTTGGCAATGACATAGCCAAATGGAATTGAACCGAGCAAATAGGCCACCAACAGCGCAGCCACCCACCGAAGAGGTGTCATCTTTCCCTCCACATACAAGCAAACCCCAACCAGAAAACCCTTCCCCTACTCTGAGGTTACGCCAGTCGGCCCACCTGTCAACTCTGTAAGCTTGACGCTTTAGCCCACCGGGGGTACTATCGACAAGATCCTCGCAGGATCAGTCAATGCTGACATGGAGATTGGGACAATGGTCGAGTACGTTGCTGCAGTAGACCAGGGAACAACCGGTACACGCTGTATCCTCTTTGATAGTCAGGGCCATAGCATCAGCCAGGCATATGCGGAACATCAGCAAATTCTTCCCCGCCCGGGTTGGGTCGAGCACAATCCCATTGAGATATGGCACCGTACTCAAGAAGTCATGAGTACTGCCCTGGATTCGAGTGGCCTATCTGCAAAAAATATCCGTGCTATTGGCATCGCCAATCAGCGCGAGACGACGGTAGTTTGGGATCGCAGTACCGGCAAGCCCTACTACAATGCTATCGTTTGGCAGTGCATGCGCACCCAAAACATCTGCAGCAAGCTTATCGCTGATGGACTCGAGGATTTCATCCGCGAGCGAACCGGGCTCGTTATCGCCACCTATTTTTCCGGCACCAAGCTCAAGTGGCTGCTGGATAATGTGCCAGATTTGCGAGAGGCAGCAGAACGCGGCGACGCCCTCTTTGGCACCGTCGATAGCTGGCTTGTCTGGAATATGACCGGTGGGACTGACGGAGGCTTGCACGTTACCGATATCACCAATGCATCACGCACCATGTTGATGAACCTCAAAACGTGTGCCTGGGATCAGGACATGCTGGATCTACTCGACATCCCAGCGCAAATGCTGCCACAGATCGTCCCCAATTCTTCCAACACTGCTTTTGGTACCGCGGTCTTTCCCGGCAGCCAAACCATCATACCTATTGGTAGTGCCATCGGCGATCAACATGGTGCTCTGTTTGGCCAAACCTGTTTTGCTCCGGGTGAGGCAAAAAACACCTACGGCACCGGCTCATTTCTGTTGATGAACACCGGTGATAAACCCGTTCCCTCTGAACACGGCCTGCTGAGTACCGTTGGCTATGCCCTAGAAGGGCAACCTGTAAAATATGCACTTGAGGGCTCGATCGCTATTACCGGCGCCGCCATCCAGTGGCTCCGCGACAATCTGGGACTGATTCAATCTGCTGCCGAAAGTGAAGCAGTAGCCAGTTCGGTGCCCGATACCGGAGGAGTCTACTTTGTGCCAGCTTTTTCGGGTCTTTATGCTCCCTACTGGGATATGTATGCACGCGGCACTATTGTGGGAATGACGCGCTACACCAATCGTGCGCATATCGTCCGCGCCACACTAGAGGCTATCTGCTATCAGACGCGCGAAGTGCTACAAGCGATGGAGAATGACTCCCATATCGCTCTAAAACGCTTGCAAGTAGATGGCGGAGCCGTTGTCAACAATTTCTTGATGCAGCTGCAAAGTGATATTCTTGGTGTGTCCGTCGTACGCCCGCGTGTTGGCGAAACCACCGCATTAGGCGCGGCGTATATGGCGGGCTTAGCTACGGGCGTGTGGAGCGGATTGGATGACTTGCGGACCAACTGGCAAGTCGATCGTGAATTCTCTCCCGAATGGGACGCCGCACGTCGAGAAGCTCAATTCCGAGATTGGCGTCGAGCCGTCGGGCGCGCTATGCGATGGGTCACCCCTGAAGAGTAGTAGTCTGGATATGCAAATGGAAAACCGAGAAGCAGATGTCGTTATTGTAGGTGCGGGTGTCGTTGGCAGTCTTATTGCCAGCGCGCTGTCTCGCTATGATTTGGACATTGTACTCATTGACAAAGAATCCGACGTGGCCGAGGGCACCACCAAAGCCAATACGGCCATCGTCCACGGGGGCTATGACGCCAAACCCGGCAGCCTCAAAGCCAAGCTCAACGTCGCTGGTAACGCCATGTTCGATCAGGTGTGCTCCGATCTCGACGTAGAGTTCGACCGCTGCGGCACCTATGTCGTCGGTTCTACCCAGCAAGACCTCATTACGCTCAACGAACTGCTAGAGCGTGGACAAGAAAACAACGTTCCCGGCTTGGAGATCATCAGCGGCGAGGAGATGCGTCTGCGCGAGCCCGGTATCACTCCCGCCGTCACGGGGGCTTTGCTAGCTCGTACCGGCGGCATCGTGGATCCATTCAATCTTTGCATTGCTGCAGCAGAACATGCCGTGCTCAACGGCACCCGTGTGCTATTGAACACCCGAGTCACAGGGCTCATTAAAGACAAAAACCAGGTAACCGGCGTGACCACGAACAAGGGTGAATTGAGAGCCAAATGGGTCATCGTCGCTGCAGGGCTCTGGGCCGATGAACTCATGGCCAGTGCAGGCATCTATGGCTTTACAATCAAACCGCGCAAAGGCGAATACTATGTGCTCGACCGTCGAGCCACCCGCTATGTACACAATGTCCTTTTCCCTTGCCCCACGCTGGTGAGCAAAGGCATTTTGGTGACGCGCACCATCCATGGCAACGTGATGCTAGGGCCTAATGCCAACAGTGTTGATGACAAGACGGATCTCTCCACCACAGCCGAGGGCCTGGAAGAAGTGATGAGTGGCGCTCTCAAGCTCGTGCCCGGCATCAATCGTCGAGACATCATTCGCACCTTCTCAGGGCTGCGTGCTTCTGGTTCGACAGGTGATTTCTACATAGAATCACCCTGTCACACGCAAGGCCTGGTGGTGTTGGCGGGGATCGAATCACCTGGCCTAACCGCTTCGCCAGCTATTGCCCAGTACGTAATCTCCCTTTTGGCTCAAGCGGGCATGGAATTGAACGAGAAAAAAGATTACATCGCTACACGCCAAGCAATTCCGCGCTTTTCGCACCTTTCGCGCGATGAACAAGATGAACTCATCCGCCAGGATCCCCGATACGGCAATGTCATCTGCCGCTGTGAGACGGTAACAGAGGGTGAAATCGTAGCTGCTTGTCATGCGCCCATACCGGCCCAGACATACGACGCCGTCAAGCGCCGCACTCGCATAGGCACTGGCAGATGCCAAGGTTCCTTTGATATGCCTCTGGTCATCGACATCATGGCCCGCGAATTGAATATGGATCCGCTGGAGCTGACCAAACGTGGCGACGGTTCTCACCTCCTAAACCGCAAGACCAAGGAGGTGGCAGAATGAAGCAGTACGCTTGTGACGTGCTCATCATTGGTGGCGGCCCAGCCGGCCTAGCTGCAGCTTATCAGGCTCGTGAGACCGGTGCTGAAAAAGTAGTCGTCCTCGAGCGCAATAGCGAATTGGGAGGCATTCTCACCCAGTGCATCCACAACGGGTTTGGCGTCAGCGTCTTTGGCGATGACCTCACCGGCCCCGAATATGCCGGCCGTTGGGTAGAACAGGCCCTGGCAACAGATATTGAAACGTTTGTCAAAACCATGGTACTCGACATCCAGCCTGGCCCGCGGGTTATTGCCTCTAACGAAGAGCAAGGTCTAATCGAGTTCGAGGCCAAAGCCCTGGTGCTAGCCATGGGCTGCCGAGAGCGGCCTCGCGGCGCACTGGCTATCCCTGGTACACGGCCTGCCGGCGTCTATACCGCGGGCATGGCTCAGCGCATGGTCAATATGGAAGGCTATATGCCGGGCGAGAATTTCGTCATTCTGGGTTCTGGTGACATTGGCATGATCATGGCTAGACGCCTTACCTTGGAAGGTGCCCATGTCAGCGCCATGCTTGAGGTGCTGCCGTATGTGAGCGGCCTGAAGCGCAACCTTGTACAATGCATCAAGGATTTCGATATTCCCTTGTACCTGTCCACCACTGTAACACGCGTGAATGGCCGAGACCGCGTCGAATCCGTTACGGTCAGCCAGGTGGATGAGCGCTGGCGCCCCGTTGCTGGCACCGAGCGTGATATTCCTTGCGATACGCTGCTCTTGTCCGTTGGGCTGATACCAGAAAATGAGCTCTCCATGCTGGCGGGGGTCGAGATCGATCCGATAGCCGGTGGGCCTTTTGTCGACGAGTGTATGGCAACCAGCGTCAAGGGTGTTTTTGCAGCCGGTAACGTAGTCCACGTGTACGATCTAGTCGACGAAGTAACACGTAGTGCACTACGAGCCGGTCAACATGCCGCCGAGTTTGCACTAGGAACAACCTGCCCCTTTGAGACGAGCATTCCGATTCAAGCCGGTGACAACGTTCATCACGTGGTGCCGCAACACATTCATCCACAAGCGCTTGCCATTCAGGATCGCAAAGTAGAGTTTCGTGTGAGAACACCGATTGAAGCTGCAGCAAGGGCTGAAATCCTGGCCGATGACGAGGTTATTGTTTCCAAGCGACTCCGTTATGTGCGGCCTTCTGAAATGATTATTCTCTCGCTGGGATCGGATGAGGCCGCTGTCGTTGAAAAGGCTAGCAAACTCACCGTCCGCATTAGATAAGCCGCTGGAGTATATACAATGCAAGAAGAACGAGAATTCATTTGCGTTACCTGCCCAGTGGGCTGTAGTATTCGAGCAATTGTTGATGGAGATCAGGTCATCGAGATTGTGGGCAACAGCTGCAAACGTGGCGAGGCCTTTGTTCGTGAAGAGATGTCCAATCCACGTCGTATGCTAACGACCACTGTAAGTGTGGATGACGGCATTTTGCCATTGGTGCCAGTGCATTCAAACCAGGCCCTGCCCAAGCATCTAGTGCAAGAAGCTGCCAAGCTTTTGCGGAGCATTCACCTCCAGGCACCCATTGCCTCTCATCAAACCGTTATGACCAACATCCTCGGCACTGGCGTTGACATTGTCACCAGCCGCGCCGTTTCCCGGTCATAAAAAAAGGACCTGAGGTTTCCCCTCAGGTCCCAAAGCATTCACTTTAGCTGCCAGTCGCAGGCATTGCTCTCTTGAGCCACATCAATGGCTGCCCTAATTTAAGTCCCAACGCCCAGCTCCCCAACACCAATCCAAACTCCCAGCGTCCGAACAGAATCAATCGAAGATGAGGCGGACTGTATTGGTGCACAGAAAGACGTTGCGCCGGCCAATACATTGCCACCAATGCCCAGGTATAAAAGCCACGCCCGGCATCTGGCATATAGGCAAAAAGCCGCCCCAAAAATCGCACCATAGTCATGGTCCGGTGATGCTCAACCTGCGAAACCACGACATTGGGTACGCGATCGATCGGTTTGTTATCACGGTCGATAATTAACACGCTCACGTCGTCAGCCTCCCCCAAAAATCGCTCTGGAGAAAGCATACCATGGCAATGACAGAGGCGCATAAGTTCTGCATAAACCCAATGAGCGCAATAATGCATAAACCTGATTACGCTAGTTTTACCCAGAGTTACGAGATTCATGCCAAACATCCTTGGCAAAACGATGTCATAATGGTAGAATCGATAGACCACGCATGGGGCAGACAGTCCTTCCACACTCCAAGTAATCTTTGCCCTGTGATGTGGGACAGTTGAGGCAACACGTCCTCTTCTCTCCGCCTCCAAGAAACTGGCTGAACCACCACGACACGGAGCGCAGCACATGAAGGCAGACCAACTATGGCAAGGAGCACTCGGCGAGCTGCAAATGCAGCTCGAGCGACCATCCTTTGATACCTGGGTTAGTGGTACTCAGGCTATCTCTTACGAAGACGGCGTTCTGGTCGTTGGCGTAAAGTCTGGTTATGCTAAAGACTGGCTTGAAAATCGGCTCTATGCGAGCATCCAAAAAACGGTGACGCAAATAGCTGGTCGAACGGTCTCTGTGCGCTTTGTGGTAAGAAGCAATTCACACTCTACCGTCCCACAACCTACCGAGCCGCTGGATAGCCCCGAATTTCCAGATGACGGCATGGATGAGCAGGATGATCTCGATCCCCACATCAACCGACGGTACACCTTTGATAATTTCATCATCGGGCAGTCCAACCGTCTGGCTCATGCAGGCTGCCTTGCTGTGGCAGAAAACCCCGGGACATCCTATAACCCGCTTTTCATCTATGGCGGCGTGGGCCTTGGCAAAACACACCTTTTGCATGCCATCGGCAACCAGGCCATGCATGATAAACGCCGCACGCTGTATGTGAGTGCGGAGACTTTTGCCAACGAACTGATCAAATCTATCCGTAACCGCACCACTGAAGAGTTCCGTGCCAAATATCGCAATATCGATGTGCTCTTGTTGGACGACGTCCAATTCCTTATCAATAAAGAACGTACGCAAGAAGAGTTCTTTCATACTTTTAATGATTTGTACCAGGAGAACCGTCAGATCGTGCTTTCCAGTGACCGCCAGCCACGGGCCTTTGTGGGATTAGAGGAACGCCTTCGTTCCCGTTTTGAATGGGGCCTTACGGCAGATATCCAGCCACCCGATCTGGAGACGCGCATGGCCATCCTCGAAGCCAAAGCCGATATGCTCCATGTGACGTTGCCCAACTCGGTTATCGAGTTCATCGCCCAGCAAGTGCAGAGCAACATCCGTGAGTTGGAAGGCGCCCTGACGCGCGTGTTAGCTCTAGCCCGCACTATGAGCTACCCTCTCAGTGTACAAACGGCCGAACAGGCCCTGGGGAGTTTTCAACATCATGCCACCACGCTGGACTATCATCACATCACCGAAGTGGTTTGTAGCAACTATGGGGTCACGGAAGAAGAGATCATGGGGCGCCGCAGAACACGCGAAGTAGCCATGGCCCGTCAGGTGGCCATGTTCCTGATGCGTGATATGACCAACATGTCTCTACCGCAGATTGGTGAAGCTCTCGGAGGGCGAGATCACACCACCGTAATGCACGGTTGTAACAAGATCACTGCCCTGTTTGAGCGAGACGATGCGCTGAGGCGCAAAATTCTAGAAATAAAGAACGCCGTGTATGCCAGGGTGCAAATACCACAATCCCTGAGCAACGGATAAGGCCATGCGCAGCCCTTTTGGGCTGCGCTTTTTATCATACTAGGAGCCAGACCAAAGGAGGTCTCTGTAAATGTCACAGACAAGAGTCGATACTCTGCTCCTCAACGGCACCATCGTCACCATGGACGAAAAGAGAAACATCATACCTGATGGCGGCGTGGCCATCCTCGGAACAGAGATCCTAGAGATTGGGCCAAGTTCAGAACTTGAAGCCAAATATATCGCGGAAAACACCCTCGATTGCAGCGCGCACGTTGTTATGCCCGGTCTGATCAACACCCATACCCACATGCCTATGAGTCTTCTGCGGGGTATTGCCGACGACCTGCGATTGGATGTGTGGCTCTATGGCTACATGCTGCCGGTAGAGCGCGAATTCGTCAATCCCGAGTTCTGCTTTTTAGGAACACAACTCTCTTGTGCCGAGATGATGCTGAGCGGCACCACTTGCTTTGCGGATATGTACTATCACGAAGAAGAAGTTGCCTGGGCGGCCGAACAAGCCGGCATGCGCGGCGTCTGTGGCGAGACCGTCATGACCTTCCCCACGCCAGATGCCACCAGCTATGATAAAAGCCTCCAGTATATTGCTGATTTCTGCCAGCGCTGGCAAGGCCACGATCTCATCGTTGCCGCTCCGGCACCCCATTCACCTTATATGACGACAGCCGAGATACTCAAGCAGACGACCGCCATTGCTAGTCAGTACAACGTTCCTCAATTGATTCATGTATCGGAGACAGCCGATGAGGTCACTTCCTGGCTGAATGCCACTGGCATGCGCCCCTTCCGCTGGCTCGAAGAGCAGGGCATCCTCGATGCTCACTGCGTGGCGGCGCACTGCGTGCACGTGAACCGCGAAGAGATGCAGATCATGGCCGCTCATCATGTAGGCGTAGCGCACAATCCCACCAGCAACCTCAAGCTAGCCAGCGGCATTGCCCCTGTGATAGAAATGATGGATGCTGGCGTCGATGTGGGTATCGGCACTGATGGCGCTTCGAGCAACAACGATTTGGACATGTTCGAAGAGACGCGATTAGCTGCCCTATTGCCCAAAGGCGTGCTCAGGAATCCGCTGGCCCTGCCTGCTCAAGAGGCCATCGCCATGGCCACCATCTATGGCGCACGTGTGCTAGGCATGGAGAAACTGATTGGTTCACTCGAAGCGGGCAAGCGAGCGGACATCATCGTAGTCAACATGGATTCGATTCACAATGTGCCTCACTTTGAGACCACCGGCCTGAACGTCTATTCGCGGCTGGCCTATGCCACCAAGGGCAGTGATGTCCGTGATGTCCTCATCAACGGGCGCTTGACCGTCCAAGACCACCACCTGCTCACGCTCGACGCCGAGGATCTCGTCAAGCAAGCAAGCCAGACCGGCCAGCGCGTCAACAAGTTCTTTGTAGCCCACGGAGCCAGTGTGCTGGACAAGCTGCTCTCCATTGGTGGATTGGAGCAGCAGGAGACTTTTGAAGTGCAGGGTAAGGGCCGCATAGTCGACGATTCCGCCTTTATGGCGGCCATCGAGAACAACTTGGTTACCGTGACGCGCCACACCAAGCGCGACCAATACGATACCTATTTCGAGTTTGACGATCCCAAAGAGGGCCGCCTCCGTTACCGCGAGGATATCGTGCTCGGCGAGAGTAGCGATGTCTCCCCCATCTATTTTCTGACGCTGACCGGCCTCGCACGTGAAGCCGAATACCACGGCAGTGTGGTGCTTAGCCGTTCACGCTATACCGCCCCCGCCGACAAGAGCCTGCGGTTTTACAGGGAATATTTCGAGCCCAAAAAGACCTACGAGGTGACCAAACACCGCGAGCGCTACCACATTCGCTATAAAGGCCTGGACTTTGCAGTGAACATCGACCGCATCACAGCACCCGTTGCAGATGGGTTATTCATAGAGGTCAAGAGCCGGACCTGGTCCGAGCAGGATGCCATCATCAAAGCAAGGATGGTGTCCGAGTTGCTGACCGCCTTTGGCGTCGGTTCCGAAGGGGTTATTCTAGAGGAATATGTAGATCTGTTAAGTTAAAGAAGAGGGCCCGCCTAGTGCGGGCCCTTTTTTCTTAGGCTGATTCGTTCGAATGAAAAGCTTCTTGCCAGAGACGCTTGGCCATCGAAACAACCCAACGCCAGTGCAGGATAATGTGCAGTATCACCCCGATAACCAATACCAAGGCTGCCCAATCATGCCAACGCGTCCAGGTCAGGCGGCCGACGGCATAGATCCAACGCACCAGGCCCCATTGCGTGGGAATCCAGCTTTTAGTAAAAGCCAGCAAAAAGACACCCGATATGGTCTCAATGACAAAGGCCAGCGCAATCATCAGATCGAGCCAAAAGTTGAATGTTATTTTGCGCATGATGGCTTTCCTCATCTTTGTACAATGCTTGTATCTTTTCAGTATGATATGTTCAAAGGACGAGGTGAGGAATATGAGTCTTACTGCCAATTGACGCCTGCGATAAGAAATGCTAATATGGCCTCAGTGAAAATAAAAGAAGCCATTCGAAAGTAAACGTAACCTTCATGACGAGTGATCGGCGCCTAACTCAGCAAGAACGCTTTGAGTACATCCTTCAGCAGGTACAAAGTGAGGGATATGCTGGCGTTGCCGACTTGGCTGAAGAAATGACTGTCTCAGCAGTAACCATTCGCTCAGACCTCAACCTTTTGCAAAGGGCTGGCCTACTTCTGCGCACTCACGGCGGCGTGTTGCCTATGCCCAAAGACCAAGGCTCCCTCTCCTTTGCTGTGCGTCAGCGTGAGAATATCGAGGACAAACGCGCTATTGGCGCCGCTGCGGCGGCTACTGTGCGTGACGGCGAGGCTATCATTCTCGATGCCAGCACCACCGCACTGCACATGGCCCGCAACCTCTTGGGCCTGCATGATCTCACCGTGCTCACCACCGGCCTCTATGTAGCTCTAGAACTCATCAATGCACCCGGTATCACTGTGCTCATGCCCGGTGGCACCGTTTGGCATGAAGCCGCCTCGATAAGCGGTAGTTTGGATTCACGCATTCTAGATGAAGGCAATTTTCAAAAGGGGTTCTTTGGCGGACGAGGCCTAACACTGGAAGAAGGCCTGACCGATGCCCACCGTGCGGAGGTAGAACTCAAACGCAAATTGATCAGCACCGTACCCAGCGTCAACGTCATCATTGATCCCAGCAAGTTGGGGCGAGTTGCCTTTGCAACCTGCGCTCCTATTGAGGATATCGACACCGTTTTCACCACAACGGATGCCGATGCAGTATTCATCGCCGGCATCAAAGATGCCGGGGTTCGTGTCGTTCTTGCGTAATTCATTGCATTACATCCGGGAGGTTTGAACATGAAAAATTGGCAGCCAGCCTATCGCGTGTTGTCTGATCAGCTCACGGCCAAAGGATTGGACGTTGCCGCCATCGAAGTGAATCTCAAGGCGCAGCGCATCGAGACACCCTCGTGGGGCTATGCCGATTCAGGCACGCGCTTTAAGGTATTCGCTCAAGCAGGCGCCGCGCGCACTGCGCAGGAAAAACTTGAAGATGCCGCCCAGGTCAACAAATTCACCGGCATTACACCCTCGGTAGCCCTACATATCCCCTGGGATATCGTCGATGATTGGGGCGCCCTCAAACAGTATGCCGCTTCACTGGGCCTGACCCTCGGCGCCATCAACCCCAACCTATTCCAGGAGCCCGAGTACAAGTTGGGCAGCCTGTGTAACGCCGACGAAACTATCCGTCGCAAGGCGCTAGACCACATGTTCGAGTGCATCGACATCGCCAAGACAGTCGGTTCAGATATCATCAGTCTGTGGCTGGCCGATGGCACCAACTATCCTGGGCAAGATAACATGCGCGACCGCAAGCGTCGCCTGGAAGCCGTTCTGCATGAGGTTTACGACGCTATGCCAGCGCCTATGCGCCTGCTCATCGAATACAAGTTCTTTGAGCCGGCCTTTTATCACACCGATCTTGGCGATTGGGGCACCTCGCTGTTGATGGCCACCAAACTGGGCGACAGGGCCCAGGTATTGGTCGATCTGGGCCACCACCCGCTGGGCACCAACATCGAGCAGATCGTGGCTTACCTCATTGATGAAGGCCGGTTGGGTGGTTTCCACTTCAACTCGAAAAAATTCGCCGACGATGACCTCACCGTGGGCTCGATCAATCCTTACGAACTATTCCTCATCTACAACGAGCTAGTCAGCGGCGACCTCGACGACAGCGTCGAAATGAACGTGGCCTACATGCTCGATCAGTCGCACAACATCAAGCCCAAACTCGAAGCCATGATCCAGTCTATCGCCAACGTGCAGGTGGCTTATGCTCGTGCTCTCTGCATCGACCGCAACAAGCTACGCGATGCTCAGCTCAGTGGAGACGTGGTGATGGCCGAAGAAACCCTCCTCGACGCCTTCCGCACCGACGTGCGTCCGCTGTTGGCCAAAATCCGTGAAGACATGGGCATTGACGCCGATCCCATCGCCGCCTACAGGGCCAGCGGCTATTACGAAAAGATCTGCCAGGAACGTGCCGCCGGATTGAACAGCTCGGGATACCCCGGAGCGTGATGATGAGCAACAGCGAAATCGTTCTGGAAAAGCTAGTTGCCATGTCGCGCGCCCTGGGTGAGACCCAACGCGATCTGGCCATCCTGGGGGAGGGTAATACCTCCGCCATCTGCGACGACGGCACCTTTTGGGTCAAGGCTAGCGGCACACAGTTGGGCACCATCGACGCCGCTGGATTCGTCCGCGTCAACCTCGAACCAGTCTGCAAACTAGCTGATGAGGGTAATCTCTCGGATGAGGAACTCAAGGCAGCCCTCAAGTCGGCCTGCGTCGATCCCAACGAGAGCAGGCGCCCCTCGGTAGAAACGGTTCTACATGCTCTGGCACTTGCCGAAACTGACGCTACCTTTGTGGGGCATACCCACCCCACTGCCGTCAACGCGCTTTCCTGTTCACAAGATGTAGAAAGCCTGGTCAAGGGGCAGATGTTCCCCGATTCCATCGTGGTCTGCGGCCCTGAACCGGCTTACGTGCCCTATACCGACCCTGGCTTGCCCCTGGCACGCGCCGTGCGCAAGGTATTTGCCGAATATATCGAAAAGTGGAATCAGACCCCCAAAGTGCTGGTCATGCAGAACCACGGCATGATCGCCCTGGGAAAATCGCCGACAGAGGTCGAGAATATCTCGGCCATGTACGTCAAGACCTGCCGTATTCTGGCTGGCACCTTTGCCTTTGGTGGGCCTCGATTCCTTTCGGAGGCTGATGTCGAGCGAATTCACACACGCCCCGATGAACTCTATCGCCGACAACAGCTCAAGATCGATTAGTGAAAAAGTACCTCCTTTAGGGAGAGTGAAAAATGACAGACAAACTCTATACTGATCCCAAGCTACGGCGCTATCGCCAGGCAGAAGATCCGCTACCAGAAAAGTATTGGTTGTGGCCCCTGTACGGCGCGGGCATAGAGAACCTGGGCCAGGAGGGCAATCCCATCGAAGTGGATCTGCCCGAACCCAACGATGATGAACTTTTGGTGCGTCATGATGCCTGCGGCCTGTGCTTTTCTGATACCAAGGTCATCAAGGCTGGCCCAGATCATCCCCGATTGGGCGGCCGCGATATGAAAAATCAGCCCGTGGTATTGGGCCATGAGGTCATTCTTACCGTCATCAAAGCAGGCAAGAATCGCCCCGAGTTCAAACCCGGCCAGCGCTACATCGTCCAAGCTGATGTGTACTACAAGGGCGTGGGGCTGGCCTACGGCTATGTATTGCAAGGCGGCCTTTCTCAGTACAACATCGTCGGCGCGCCCGTGTTGGATGGCGACGAGGGCTGCTACTTGTTGCCTGTCAAAGAGACCACCGGCTATGCTCAAGCCGCTCTGACCGAGCCCTGGGCCTGCGTCACTGCCTCCTACGACGTCAGTTATCGCTCCAGCTGGAAGCTCGACGGCAAGGTAGCCATTGTGGCGGGCCCGGCTGCTGCCTTTTGCTGCACTAAACTGGGCAAGCCTTATATCGCTGGGCGCGCGCCTGCTTCAATCACGACCTTTGGTCTCTCCGGTGCCCTGCTGGACGAGTTACGCGCCCTGGCCGCAGCCGATAGCATTGAGCTCGTTGAAAAAGGTGCTGCTTCGGAAAAAGCGCTGGCGGGTATCGACGCTCAATCCTATGACGACATTGTCCTATTGGGCGTTGACCCAGCTCTGTATGAAACCATGGAAGTCTATGCCGCAAAGGGCGGCATGATCAACCTGGTTGGCGGTTCCAAATTGGATGCTCCCGCTCCGGTGGATGTGGGACGCCTGCATTATGACAACTTGGCCATTGTGGGCACCAACAGCAACGTCATCGCCGATGGCTACCGCCCCATTCGCACCAACCTCAAGCCAGGCGGCAAAGCTGTATTCATCGGTGCAGCAGGCCCCATGGGCCAGATGCACGTGCAACGCGCCGTGCAAAAAGAGCCAGGACCCGCGCTCATCGTGGCTACTGACCTGGTCAAAGAGCGCCTGGATGTCATTCAGGAAAAGTATGCCCACATCATCGCCAAGAGCAGTGGTCGCGTTGAACTGCGCGTTCCCAGTGAGGGACAATCCTCGGCTGCATTCAACGAGAGTCTGGTGGATATGACCGACGGCACCGGCTTTGATGACCTCGTGGTGCTAGCCCCCAGCCCGCGCGTCGTCGAGGGCGCCATGCCCATGGCCGGCCAGAACGCCATGATCAACATCTTTGCTGGCCTGGCTCGTGGCACCAAGGCTAATATCGCTCTTTCGGCCGTCACCGACAAGGGCATTCAGTTCACCGGCACCAGCGGCTCATCCATCACTGATCTGCGCAAAATGCTGAACGCTGCCGAAAGCGGCGAGCTAGACCCCAATATGTCCGTCGCCGCCGTCTCGGGTCTCATCGGCGTCAAAGAGGGCATCGAAGGCGTCATGCATCAGAGCTACCCCGGCAAAGTCGTCATCTATCCGCAGATTCGCGACCTGTCCGTCACGCGTCTAGAGGATCTCAAGACTTTGCTACCCAAGGTTTATGAAAAACTCGGCCCACAGGAAAGCTGGACGATCGAGGCTGAAGAAGAATTCCTCAAGGAGATGTTGCCATGAGTGACTGTGGTCGATTGGCCGGCAAAACGGCCGTCATCACCGGCGCCAGCCAGGGCCTGGGAGAGGCTTTGGCCCACCGGCTGGGCAAAGAGGGCGCTAACGTCGTGGTCGCCGATATCGCCGACGAAGCAGCTGAAAAGGTCGCTCAAGAGATTGCCGAGACCTACGGTGTGGGCACCATGGCCGTCCATTGTGATGTGACCAGTGAACAAGATACGCAGGCCCTGATGCAACATGCTGTCGACACCTTTGGCAAGCTCGATATCGTTGTTTCCAATGCAGGCGTGCTTTTCGCTGGTGAAATTGACGAGCTGCCTGCCGCCCGCTGGAAGTTGGTCATCGAAGTCAACCTTATTGGCTACTATATGGTCTCGCGGGCTGCCGCTCATATCATGAAGCAGCAGAGCAGCGGTGGCGTCATCATCCAAATCAACAGCAAGTCGGGTAAAAAGGGCAGCTACAAAAGTTCGGCCTATGCGGCCTCCAAGTTTGGCGGTATCGGCCTCACCCAAAGCCTGGCCCTGGAACTGGCCGAAAACAACATTCGTGTGAATTCCATTTGCCCGGGCAACTTGTTGGATTCGCCCTTGTGGGTGAACAGCCTTTACAAGCAGTATGCCGCCAAGTGGGGCATCACCGAAGAAGAAGTTCGCCAAAAGTACATCGACCAGGTGCCCATGAAACGGGGTTGCCAGTACGACGATGTGGCCAATGTGATGATCTTCTTGGCGTCCGACGAGTCCTCCTACATGACCGGCCAGGCCATCAATGTGACCGGCGGCCAGGAGATGCGCTAGGCCATGGTGGCCAAGAGCCTCTTTGTCATTGGCGCAGGCAAGATCGGACGAGCCTATACCGGGCGGCTTTTCAGCCGTTACGGCTATCGCATCGACTATATCGATATCCTTCCCGACCTTGTCAGCGCTCTGAATGACCGCGGGCAACACACAGTCAGATTAGTGACCAACACATCCCGCGAGGATGTGTTGGTCTCGCCTGTTACCTGCCTATCTAGCACCGATATAGAGCGTACGGCAGAGTTGATCGCTCATTCGATACTGGGAGCTACTTCGGTTGGGGCACGCGCCTTGTCAGATATCGCCCCCGTCATTGCCAGAGGCATTGAACTCAGAGCGGCACGCCAAGTACAAGCATCGCTGAACATCGTTCTTTGCGAGAACCTTTATGGCGCGCCAACTGTTTTGCGCGATCTGGTCGTTGCTAATCTGGAGCCTTTTGCCTTGGGTTATATGCAGGACAGGGTCAGCTTTGTAGAGACAGTGGTGGGTATTATGGTGCCCGAACCTCCGGCAGAGTTGATCGCACAAGATCGCACCGTCCTGGTCACTGAACCCTATAACGAGTTCCCCATCAACGCCAAGACGTTCCTGGGACCGTTACCCGAGGATAGTTGCATCAAGGCCATCGATGATTTCGATGTGTATACGCCACGCAAGCTCTATATGCACAACGCCGGCCATGCGGTATTGGGCTATCTCGGCTACCAAAAGGGGTATACCCTGTGCACCGAGGCACTGGTCGACGCAGATATCCGCCAGACGCTGAACAGCGTTATGCATGAAGCCATTCAAGGGTTGGCCGCCGTATACGGCTCTGACTCGAATTGGCTGAAAAACTATGCCGCCGATCTGATGGAACGCTTTGCCAACTATGCCCTGGCTGATCCTATCATTCGTCTGGCTCGTGACCCCTTGCGCAAGCTGGCGCCCCATGACCGTCTGGTGGGGGCCGCGCGGTTAGCCGAACAGGCCGGCATCCTGCCCCTCAACCTAGCCAAGGCTATTGCCGCGGCGCTGGCCTTTGATGCACCGGAAGACACTCTTGCACTAGAAATGCAGGCAGAGATTGCTCAAAGAGGTGTGGCGGCAGTTCTATCAGAAGTTTGCGAAATCGACCCCGGCGAACCGCTGGGCCAAGCCGTACTCAACGCCTATGCAGAGATCAAGGGCCTCACGCCATGATCTATACACTGACACTGAATCCCACCCTGGACCGCACACTGGTCTTTGAAGAGCTAGTCGTCGGCGAACTCAATCGCGCTTACGAATCCCGCTTGGACCTTTCTGGCAAGGGGGTCAACGTATCCATGGCTCTGCGAGAATGGGGCCACGAATCCGTGATCATGGGCTTTGCCGCGGGACGTTTCGGCAAAATCCTGGAAACCGGGTTGGGTGAAGAGGGTTTCGAATGCGCCTTTGTGCACGTGAGCGGCGAAACTCGTTCCAACGTTACTGTCATCGACGCCTCACGCAATCAAACGACCAAGCTCAACGAACCCGGCCCTACTGTAACGAAAGACGACCTGCGCGCTCTGGAAGAACAACTCTGGGCACGTTTGCAGCCGAACGACATCTGCTTTTTGTCGGGCAGTTTGCCGCCGGGGGCGCCATCGGAAACCTATGCTCAACTCATCAAAGGCATTCGTGCGCGCGACGCCATTGCTGTGCTCGATACCAGCGGTGAGCCGCTAGCTGTGGGATGTCGCGCCCGCCCCAATTGGGCCAAGCCTAATGCTGTCGAAGCCAAAGAACTGGTGGACACGGCGTTGGATACCGACAAAGAGATCCACCGCACGCTGAGCGAAATTCGCAGCATGGGGCCTGAACTGGTGCTCATGTCGCTGGATAGCCGCGGCGCCGCCATCATCACCAAACAGGGTACCTGGTTTGGCCATGCGCCGCATATCCAAGAGGTCAGTGCCGTCGGAGCAGGGGATTGTCTGCTAACGGGAGCCTTTTGTAGTTGGCTGCGCGGCGAACCTGCTCAAGAGGTTTTACGCTGGGGCGTGGCTTCAGGTACAGCCGCAGCACTCGGGGCTGGCAGCGCCATGCCCACACGCACAGCCGTAGAGGCTGTCATCAATCAAGTCGTTGTCACGCCACTCTGATGTGGCGTCTCGACATATCGTATTCATTCACCCTATAACATAGGAAAGCTGGAGAAATGTCTGAAACAAATGCCTTTCCCAGAGAACTGAACAAGCAAGAACTGCTCAATATCCTCAGACGCATGTGGGAAATCCGCTTCTTTGAGGATACCGTCTATGATTTGCTCGGGCAGAACATCATCAAAGGTGCCTCGCACCTCTACGCTGGCGAAGAAGCCGTAGCGGTAGGTGCAGTTCAAGCCCTACGCGACGATGACCTCATCACCAGCACCCACCGTGGTCACGGTCACTGCCACGCTCGTGGCGATATCCTCTGCCTAACGCCTGAAGAGCATCAGGAACATCTCGACAAGATGATGGCCGAGCTCTGTGGGCGCGCCACTGGCTATTGCAAAGGCCGCGGCGGTTCGATGCACATTGCCAACGTAGAAAAGGGCAACCTTGGCGCCACCGGTATCGTCGGCGGCAACATCCCTGTAGCCACAGGCGCAGCGCTCTCTATGAAGCTTCAACACGAGGATCGCGTCGTGGTTTGCTTCTTTGGTGACGGCGCCAGCAATACCGGCAACTTTCACGAGTCGCTGAACATGGCCTCCGCCTGGAAGCTCCCGGTGGTGTACATAGTCGAGAACAACCTCTACGGCATGTCTGTGCCTTTCCAGAATATCAGCTCGCAGACCGATATTGCTGCGCGCGCTTCAGCTTACGACATGCCTTCGGCTGTTGTAGATGGTATGGACCCCATCGCCGTTTTCGAAGCCGCTTCGGCAGCTGTTGAAAATGCCCGCCAAGGTAACGGCCCCACGCTCATCGAAGCCAAGACCTACCGTTGGTACGGCCATTCCCGTTCCGATCCCCGCAAGTACCGCACCAAGGAAGAAGAGCAGGCCTGGCACGATCGTGACCCACTCAAGACCTTTGCAGCCAAGCTGGAAGAAGCCGGCATCGCCACACCTAAAGAACTCGAAACCGTCGAAGAACATGCTGAAGAGGCCGTGAAAAAGGCTACTGAGTTTGCTCTGGCTTCGCCCATGCCCGATCCTGCCGAAGTCGATAACGACGTGTACGTGCTCAAGGCGCCCACGCCTTCCGAGATCGCAGCCGAAGCTCGCTTGCGCGAACGCGTCCGCACTGACGAGAGTATTCCGCGCATTCCCTACTGGCAAGCTCTGCGCGACGCCATGCGTGAAGAGATGCTACGCGATCCCAAGGTTTTCATCATGGGCGAAGATGTGGGCCTCTACGGTGGTGCTTATGGCGCCACTCGAGATCTATTCAAAGAGTTTGGCGGCGACCGCGTCATCGATACGCCCATTTCCGAAGCGCTCATCGGTGGTGCCGCCGTTGGTGCAGCCATGACCGGCATGCGCCCCATCGCCGAGATCATGTATGTGGACTTTACACCGTTGGCCATGGACCAGATTGCCAACCAGGGTGCCAAGAACCGTTATATGTTTGGTGGTAAGACTCGCGTGCCCATGGTGATCCGCAGTGAGGGCGGCGCCGGACGAAGCATCGCCGCCCACCACAGCCAGAGTCTAGAAGCCCTATGGACGCATTTCCCCGGCATCTATGTGGTCATGCCTTCTACGCCGTATGACGCCAAGGGTTTGCTCAAAGCAGCTATTCGCGATGACAACCCCGTCATGTTCATCGAGCACAAGATGCTTTATGGCACGCAGGGCCCCGTACCCGCCGAAGATTACGTCATTCCTTTGGGCGTTGCCGACGTCAAGCGCGAAGGTTCGGATGTGACTGTCATCACCTACTCGCGCATGGTACTGCGTGCCCTGGAAGCCGCTGAAAAGCTGGCCGAAGAGGGCATCAGCGTCGAAGTCATCGACCTGCGCACGCTCAAACCGCTGGATGTCGAAACCATCGTCAAGTCTGTCGAAAAGACCGGCCATGTAGTGGGTGTTACTGAAGCCTATAAAACCGGAAGTTTCCTAAGTGAGCTCATTACTGTTATAAATGAGACAGCTTTTGATTATCTGGATGCCCCGGTTGTTCGCGTAGCTGCCCATGACGTCCCCGTCCCCATGGCGGAAACGCTGGAAGATGCAGCCATTCCGAATGTTGATGCGATCATCGCCGGAATCCGCGAGGTGCTTCGCTAAACGTAGCATTCCTTTCAGGAGGAAACATGGCAACAACTGTAATTTTGCCCAAACTCGGGCAAACGATGGAAGAAGGCGCCATCGTCGAATGGCTTAAAAAAGAGGGCGACCCCATTGATCGCGGGGACGTGCTTTTTACGATTGAATCAGACAAGGCCGTTCTGGAAGTAGAATCCAAAGCCAAGGGCGTGCTCCGCAAGATCTTGTTGGATGCAGGCGTTACTGTGCCCGTGCTCACCCCAGTAGCCATCATCGCCAAAGAGGATGAAGACATCTCGGATGCACTGGCGCAGGCCAGCGGCGGCAAACCTGCCACGGCTGTTTCTATGTCTGAAAAAGCCGAAGAAGCTCTCACTGCCGAAACACCCGTAGCTGTCGAGGATATTGGCGATGGTGATCGCATCAAGGCCTCGCCGCGTGCCCGCAAACTTGCCAGTGAAAAGGGCGTCGATCTGACCCTAGTCAAAGGCAGTGGTCCCCAGGGACGCATCATCGAGCGCGATATCGATACGTACCTGGCCAGTGCTCCGGCAGCCACGCCGTTGGCGAAAAAAGTTGCTGAGGATATGGGCGTCTCTCTCGCCAGTGTACAGGCGAGCGGCAGCCGCATCACAGTTCAGGATGTCAAGGCTCAGGCAACCGCACATACCTCCACCATAGCCGCACCTGCTACGCCAGTTATGGGGGAGGAAAAGGTCGTGCCCATGAGCGGCGTCCGTGCCATTGTCGCCCAGCATATGTCGTCTTCGCAAAGCACCACGGCCTCCGTTACCCTGCACAGCCAAGTAGATGCCACCGAGTTTGTTGCCCTGCGCGAAAAGCTCAGGGATGCCTATGCCAAAGAACTCGGCTTTAACATTGGCTATAACGACATCCTGGCCATGATCATCGCCCGCTGCCTGAGCGAGTATCCCTATATGAACGTGCAGCTCAAAGACGATGGCATCCACTATCTGCCCTATGTCAACATGGGCATGGCCGTGGATAGCGAACGCGGGCTTTTGGTCCCCGTCATTCGCAATGCCAATACGCTGGGTATCAAAGAGATCGCTAGCCAGTTCCGCACTTTGGTGACCCGAGCCCGCGAGGGCAAGTCGGCACCCGATGATCTGAGCGGCGGCACCTTTACCATTACCAACCTGGGCATGTTCGGTACCGACCTGTTCACGCCCATCATCAACTCACCCGAATGCGCCATCATGGGTGTCGGACGCATCACCGATGAGCCGGCCGTAGTCGCAGGACAGATCTGCATTCGCAAAAAGATGTGGCTCAGCCTCACCTTTGACCATCGACTCGTCGATGGTGGACCTGCTGCACGATTCCTACAAGGTATCACGCGCTATATCGAAGAGCCCTATCTATTGCTAGGCTGATAGCGAGGCAAACCATGGTAGAGCTTTACGGCAAGCATTGGAGCCGACAGGAATTGACGCGCTACACCGGCCAAATCGATCAACTCGGCGGTGTTTCACTGGGTGATTTGGGCGATGGCCGAGAGCGCGACGTGCGTACAGCAACACTGGATACGGGGTCGGGCCTCTCGGTGCAGGTTCTGCTCGACCGCGGTATGGATATCGGTATGGTGAAATTCAAGGGGGCGCCGCTAACCTGGCGCTCCCCCGTGGGTGCCGCTCATCCTACTTACTATGAGCCGACCGGCACTGGCTGGCTGAGAACCTTTCACGCAGGCATGTTGGTCACCTGCGGACTCACTTCCGCTGGCGCTGTTTCAGTCGATGAGGGCGAGGCGCTGGGTCTGCACGGGCGCATCTCTACCCTGCCCGCCGAGCGAGTTTGGGCTGATGGTTCCTGGCGCGATGATACCTATGAGATGTGGGTGCGCGGCATGATGCGCCAGGCCGTGCTCTTTGGTGAAAACCTGACCCTCACCCGCCGAATCTGGGCCAACCTGGGCGAATCGCGCTTTTCTGTGCGGGATGTGGTGAGCAACGAAGGTACCGTTGCGGTTCCCCATATGATGCTCTATCACTGCAATTACGGCTTCCCGCTACTGGCAGAAGGTGCTGAACTCATTGCCCCCTCGACCAAGGTGACACCACGTGATGCGGTCGCCGCTGCAGGACTGGCTACCCATGCCACCTACGAAGCGCCGCAAGATGGCTATGCCGAGCAATGCTTTTATCACGATATGCAAGCTGATACTGACGGCATGGTCAAACTCGTACTCGCTAATCACAACCTGAACCAGGGGCAAGGGATGGGCCTAATGATGCGCTACCGTCAGGCAGAGCTGCCTTTCTTCACTCAATGGAAGATGGTAGGCGCCAGTACCTATATCACTGGCCTGGAACCGGGGAACTGCCATGTCGAAGGTAGAGCCCACGAACGCGAGCTGGGCACCCTGCAATACCTAGAGCCTGGTGAATCGCGCGAATATCTGCTCGAGTTCACTGTACTGGCGGATAACGCGGCCATCGAGCAAGCGTTGCAGTAGTTAAAGATAACAAAAAAGAGCGAGTTCGTATGAACTTGCTCTTTTTTAGTACCCCCTAGGCGGGTCGAACGCCTGCCCCTGGCTCCGGAGGCCAGTGCTCTATCCACTGAGCTAAGGGGGCATAAGTGAACTATACCATAGAAACATAGCGTTACCAAAGCAAGAAGCACTACCATACGGTAGTGCTTCAGTGCGCCCGGGGCGGCTCGAACGCCCAACAGACGGTTTCGTAGACCGGTCCTCTATCCAATTGAGGTACGGGCGCTAACAACGAAAAGCATTATAGCACGCACCGCTTCTGAGACAAAATAAGACGCGTGCAGACAACAAACATTTACAGCGGGGAGGCAGGGATTCGAACCCTGGGTAGAGGTCGTCCCCCTACAACCGCTTAGCAGGCGGCCCCGTTCGTCCACTCCGGCACCTCCCCCAACAAATATTTAGGATTTAAGGCGGAGGGAGAGGGATTCGAACCCCCGGATCTCTCGATCAACGGTTTTCAAGACCGCCGCATTCGACCGCTCTGCCATCCCTCCAAACGAGGCCATGACCCCCAGAGGGCCAGAAAAGTATAGCCCAGAGAGGAGTACCTGTCAATTTGCCTGCAGCCGGCCATTTGCTTCTTGCGTTAGCCCGAAAGGGACCGAAGGCGGGCTTCAAGGATGCGCCGTTTAAGCAACAACTCTAGATCTCCATGCTCGGTCAACAATTGGCCCAGGCTATTATCATCCAGCACAGCTACAGAAAGACCATCCTTGGTGCCAGAGACGGTCTCGATGATTTCCTGAGTGCGTTCGCCGCCGCCCACCAGCATCACCACCACAAGTTTGATACGGCTTGCACGTGCACTTTTGAATATGTCTTGCAGGTTGAGTTCTGAATGCCCCTTGCTCAAATCGAGTCTTACTACGGGAATGGCAGGTTCAAAAGCTTGCCAGTATGTGCCCGTCTCCTCAGCGTTGACAGCCAGCACCGCGGCAAAGCGCGCATTGCCAGCGCGCACATTCGTATAAAGAGAGAGTGCTGGCACCAGCCGGAAGAGCGCTCTGATGTATTCTACCCAGGTATCGCCGCCCTTTTGCTCAGCATCGAAACGGAGCCGGGCAATAACCTCATATTGAGCGCCTTGCTTTACGCCCTCTTGCCGCTTGAGCGGCACACCGCCGCTACGCCAATCGGGCGTTTGCTGAGCCAAATATTGCTTTGCGGCCCGCTCATAAAGTCTGTTACGCATCGCTGCTGGTTGTGCCGGGCTCAGGGCGCCTAGCATCTCTAGCGAAGCCAGCACCGGGTTATTGCGAGAAAACGGCACGGCCTCGCCGTCCATGGCAATGCGAGCCAACTGGCGCCGCTCCATAGGGCGTCGATCCAATTCGCGCACCAGATGGTGAATGTTGTCGTCATCCACGATCATTTCTTCTGCAGCAGTATCCACCTGGGCAATGCTCAACTGGTTGGAGCCATAGCTATGTAGCAGGGCACACATACGCATAGTAAGATAAGGGTGGCCAGCCGTATAGTAAAAAATCCGCTCACTTATTCCGTCGGGCACGCTAACGTTCAAGCGATGAAAAACGCCCACCAGCCGATCCACATCCGTGCGAGAAAACTCGCTCAAATAGATTTTTTCGCAAATATTGAGCGGTGAATTACTGCCATAGGTCAACGTATAGAGATCTACAGCACCACCAAAGTAGAACAGGTAACGCGCCAGCCGCGGATTGGGACCACGTCCCTGTGTGAACACTGAGCGCAGTGCATTGAAAAGCGCATCCGAGGCCTCGGAATTGAGCGCCCCAACTTCGTCCACCATCACAATCAGGCGATCGCTGGTTACACACGAAGCCAAGTCGGCGAGAAAGCCAACAAGCCCCACCGAATCACTCACCTGGCTAGCATTGGGCAAGCGACTCCCGGCCCAAGGGCTGGTTTTGAGGGCAGTAGCGATTTGCTCAGCCACATAACGAAAGCAAGCGCCGGATCCTTGGTCGCGCATGGTTGCCAAATCCACAAACGCGCAAGGATAACGCCCCTTGAGCAATTCCATCAAACGGAACAACAGCGTCGTCTTGCCCATCTGCCGGGCACTGAGTATGGCTACGTACTGGGTAATAGACGGTTGCTGGGCGAGTTTGAGCGCTCGCCGCAATTCCGGGCGATCAATCATTACATCGGTATCAGCGGCATTGAGGGGGCCGTGCGTTTTGAAACAGGGATCCTGGCCCGTATAGACCGCCGAACCGGTGGTTGCCTGCCCCGCAGCAACAGCCTCATTCTCCGAAGACCACAGGCGACCACTGCCGGAGCGCAGGAACAGCACAGGTGCGGCCCAGGCCATGGCATCGCTGCCACCAGCGGCGGCACCCACGCGGCCTTCAGAGACGCACTCGTCGATAGTCCTACCAGAAGCCAAAGCCTGATAAAAATGGCGTGAAAAACGTATAGCCGCCCGATCCTCTACCGGCCACTGCATAGCCAGCACAGCAGGGATCTCGCGGCGGACGAGCGCGGGCGCTAACCCGGCCCAACTACCCCGAGCCGTCTCGCAGGCGTTGAGGAAAACGAGGTTCACCCCGTAATGGCGGAATAATCTGGCAGCATCGTGGGCAGTGACGGGCACACTGCCACCCTTTTCATCTTGAAGCAGCAGCACACCCAAATCGCGTTCGGTGGAATAAGCGCCATGGCCCACATAATGCACCACATCGGGCTTGTGCTCAGCCAGCGCCATATGCAACGCCTCTCGTGTGGCGCCCTCACAAAAGGCTAGATCTACACTTCGGGTCTTGACCAAGCCATCAAGAGCCTCTTTGAGAACAGAGAACTCTTTGCGCCAATCGAGCTGGGCTTGATCTTTGGGCGATGCCGCCACAGCCAAGAGTTTGAGTCGCTGCCCCTGCCGCAAAGCCGGCGGCGACGCATACAGTCGGAGATATCGCACCACCGAGACAAGGGGATCGAACACCAAAAAATCGCCACGGCGCGCATCATGCAAAAATTCCCAGGGAAGCCGCGAGAGTTCCCAGGAATCAATATGCAATCTCAAACGTAAACCACGGCCGCGTTCGCGGGCAATCTGATAGCTCTCATACCAAAGCGTTTGACTCTGCTGAGCAAAGATCTCCATAGAAAGACGTCGGCCCAAACTGGCCGCGTCCGAGGTTGAATATTGATTGGCCTTGGCGATGCGATCGATATCAACGTCCAATTTGAAAGGATATCGGGGCCCTTCGCCAGCAGGGGACTGGAGTACTTCGGCCATACCCTGGCCTGATTTGCTATCCCAATCTCCAAGTCGAAGGTCAAAACTCAAGTAATCCATTCGGATGTCACCCCAGTCTAGCCAAGAGCGCACAACAGCGCATGGTACATTATAGAAAGTTGGGGTAAGAAACGTCAACCCCCGGCCATTTATTCGGGATTTACGAAAACCTCTGGCATATGTTGTATCCTATGAGTATAATTGATATAAAGAGTGTACGATGGCATGCAGAGGGACTGATGCACAGACGCTGGACGATCCTTACAAGCCTTTGCGCTGTTCTGATCATCATGGGAATAACGCCAACAAGTGTTTCAGCCAGAGTCGATGATCCCCTGATCATCGATCCCGAGGTGCTGTATACCGGCCCCATCGGTGAAATCCCTACGGACTATGCCATCATTGTACAGGCTACTTCGCTGCGCGGACAGCCCCACCACTATATTCTAACCGTTACCAATACAACCCCCTGGTCTATCCCATCGCTGCATGTGTTGGATCGTTATACCCCGGAATACGTGACTGATGAGGAACTATCGCAAGAATGGTTTGCTGGCGCAGTTGAGCCGGACGAATCGGTCAGCGTCTGCTTTACGTATACTGAAGGCCCACTTGAGGGCGGGTGTCATCAGCTTGAAATAAGTATTGCCGACGGGATGAGCACTATTCTCATGGACTGCTCTACCCCGGGATCCACCACCGTTTGGCAAGTAGCGATTACCTATGATATGGCCAATTACATGCAGCAAGAAGCCCTCACCCTGGATGAGCCCACAGGCGTCAGCAAGATTGGCCTCCATGTCACCCGTAACAATTCGCCTGCCATTATGGACTTTGTTACAGAGGCCCAGCCCAGTGTCGTTGTTGCCGTTGGTGATATCGGCTGGCTAGCGGACGTAAAAGCAGCCTCTCCGGATACTATTACTCTGGCTCGGTTGGCAGAGAGTGATCAATCCTACGAGGGTGACCCCACAGAGCGGGCACGAGAATTTGTAGCCCAGAACGCTGGAATCTATCTCTCACACCCCGCCGTCGATTATTGGCTGGGCTGGAACGAGCCAGTGATCAGCAGCCAGTCCGACATGGCATGGTATGCGCAATTTGAATCCGAGCGCGTCATCGCCATGGCCGAGCTAGGGCTCAAAGTTGCCATCGGCAATTTTTCTGTGGGCGTTCCCGAACCAGCTACCTTTGGCCAGTTCCTGCCCGCCGTTGAGACAGCTCAATCCTATGACGGCATCATGGCCCTGCACGAATATTCCGCACCCGATATGTGGAGCGGCGTTGGCGCTGGTGTGCCAGGGTTAACTCTGGGATCTGATTACGGTTCGCTAACCCTGCGTTATCGCATCTGGTACGATAATTACCTCCAACCCGCCAACCTCGTCATTCCGTTGGTCATTACAGAAGCAGGCATTGATGGCGGCGTCCTTACAGAAGACCTATCCTTTGGCGGCTGGAAAGATGCCATGACAGATTATCAGTATCTCGAACAGCTTTCCTGGTACGACGACGAACTGCGGCGTGATCCCTATGTACTAGGCATGGCAGTATTCAACGCTGGCGATGACAGTGGTGATTGGGAGAGCTTTGATGTAACCGATCTTCTATCCGATATGGTGAGCATCATCCGATCTAAATAAGTGTAACCAGTAGAGTTTTCAGGCGGTGTGGAAGTCCACACCGCCTTTTTCTTTGCAAAGTATCTGAACAGACAAAAGTATGAATTCGCAGAGCAATGGAAAGTATGCTTGACATTTCTTGCATCTTGCGTTATATTGTGATGGAAAGTATGCTTTCCATAAATTGAGAAAGAGAGCGCAGCTTGAAGAACAAGCTAGAAGAAATCAGAAAAAAGCATAATTTAAAGCAAGAAGAACTAGCGGCGACTTTGGAAGTATCGCGACAGACCATAGGCTCCCTGGAGAACGGACGTTACAATCCATCAATCCTCTTGGCGTTCAAGATTGCGCACTACTTTGATATGTCCATTGAAGAGATTTTTATCTATGAGGAAGAAGAATGACGAGCAAAAAAACGCTTTACATCATCACTCTGGTGCTTGGGCTGGTTCTGGTTGGCGTCAGCTTGTTCGTAAGTGGTGAGGAATTAAAGATTTTGTCGGGGGTACTCATCGGTATTGGCGCTGGCTTGTTTGGAATGAGTATTGCCCAGTTGTACATGGTGCGCTGGGAAGAAAAGAATCCCGAATTGACAAAGCAGAACCAAATCGAGCTCAAGGATGAGCGCAATACCCTCATCCGCAGCAAGGCAAAAGCTCAAGCTGGCGATATTACCCAATGGTTCATCGTAGGCCTTGCCTTTATCACCATCATCATCGAAGCGCCCTTGTGGGTAACCCTGGTTACAATTGGAGTCTATTTGCTCTACAATATTCTGAGCCTGTACTTGATCAGCAGATACCAAAAGGAAATGTAGCCATATTTTGATCGGTTCACCCAAAAGGCACGGCCTCGAGAGACCGTGCCTTTTTACTTGGCAAGGGATGGTGCCATGCGCTGAGCTTAACGAGGCCAACGCCCAGCCAGATCGGGCAAAGCGGGGAAAGCTCCGTGAGGTTCGCTCTGGTACCAATAGGCCACAGAGCAAATATCATCTTCCAGCGGCTCGTACTTGCCGTTCAACCACCACCCAAGAGCCTGAATGGTGACCTTGAGATCACTCTGGAAGCGGATGGGATCCATGATATGCCAGCGATAGAGGCCATGGCGAGAAACGCCGCCTTCTGGCTTGTCCCACAGGGGATAACCCAGGAAGGGCGTAGAATAAGTCTCATCATCAAAGCACCAAGCGCCGCCAAAATAATCCTCGGTGCCCGTGCCACAGATGGTGGGAAACTCGCCATCACCATCCATATAGAACTTGACCTCTCCCTCACCCCACCAGCCGTTGGAATACTGATTCCAACCAATCACCGTGCCCACATAGTGACCCTGGCCCTGCACACCATCTAGCAGAACATGCTCGGGGTAACCACGCGAGGTGGTGCTACGTCGCCATTGGGCGTGAAAATAGGCAGCATCCGCAGGTACCTCGCCCAAAGCATAATTGATCTGGTAGAAAAAGCCCGAAATATCCTCCCAATAGGCATTTTCGATGGTGATACGCGCATGTTTACGAAAAGGCATAGGCCAATAGCTGTTGAATCCGCCAGAGGGGTTGACCGTTATGGGCATCGAATTGACGTTGTAGCGCATGCCATGGACATTGGCGAAAAAGTCTCCCAGGGGAGTCTCGATGGAAGGCTCTGCCTCGTCATCCCAATACACACGCAGCACACAAGAACGATAGGCCGCAGGTTTGACGGTGATCCACAAGTGCTGAATGACGCCCGGCCCCTCGATATCGGCCAAGGTAGTCACCGAGCCGGCGGGCAAGGTGATACAAGGACGAATCTTCCAGCCGCGCCCTAACAACGAACCCGCTGAATGCTCGTCAGGCTCGGCATGGGCGCCACCCGCCACTGAACCATCCGGGTTTTCTGCCGAAATGGAGCGCGTCACCGAATTGGAAAGCATAGGGATACCAGCAAGACCAAAACCAAACGAACCAAACATGGGCACCTCCACCTTGATATCGCAGTTGCGGAGATTCTAGCGAGAGTCAAGCGACGGTGCAAGCAAACTAACCCGCAGCAGTTGGCGGGGGGTATGCTGCCAAAGTTGGTGTCATCGTAGGAGTGGATGTGGGTGTAGCCGTTGGCGTAGGAGAGGGCGTTGGTGAAGGTGTAGGAGACGGCGTGGCAGTGGCTGTAGGTACAGCTGCCGTTGCCTCCGGAAGTGGATAACCTTCCGCCTCGTAGATATAGTTCTTGAACAAAATGGGGATCATTGGCCCATTCTGCGTAGGCGTAGGTGAGGGCTCGGGGTAAGCCTCATCACCCTCTCCCGGAAGCGGATAACTGGATACAGCGGCATCGTATGCTTGCAGAGTCAAGGCAGGCACAAGCGTCTGGGCATAGACCTCACCCGAATGCCAGGGTATATCAGCAATAAGAGAGGTGTCGTCGTCAGCCAGAGCACGTGTTGCCCCCATGGCAACGCAGGTGATTAAAAGCATGGCAATAAGCACACGCCGCATAGTCATTCTCCTTGATGCGAACAATATGCTCTTAGATTATCATAGAGGGGCTATCCATACGTTAGACTCGCATAAGTCCGTTTCGTAAAAGTTTGTCACAGACATGCCGTCAACGTATAATCAGAGAACATGGTGTGCACAAGGCGCCGCCGATTGGCGCGCTTTTTTATAGCCCCAAAGAGGTATGTTTGATATGGCCGAAGATAAAGTTCTAACACGTGAAGGTCGGGAAAAGCTAGAGGAAGAACTCGCTTATTTGCAGGATGTTCGGCGCAAAGAAGTGGCGGCGCAGCTCAAATCTGCGATTGAAGAGGGTGACTTGCGAGAGAACGTTGGCTATTCCGAAGCAAAACGCGACCAGGCATTTCTTGAAGGACGCATCAAGGAAATCGAAAACATTCTGCGTAACGTGCAGGTCATCGATATGAGCAAGTCGAACGGCCATGTCCAGATTGGCTCCACAGTCACCGTTCGTGAAGAAAATTATGCGCCTGAAACCTTTGTCATCGTAGGTACTTTTGAAGCCGATGCCGCAAATGGCCGGATATCTAACGAGTCCCCTATTGGAAGCGCTCTTCTGGGCGCCAAAAAGGGCGATAAAGTGAGCGTTGCAACGCCCGGCGGAAAGATCTTTTTCGAGATTATTGACATCAACTAACGCCATATCAGGAGCCTTTGATGGTAGAGAGTACCGAACAGAGAGACCTGCGCATCGAAAAGCTGGATGAGTTGCGCGAATCGGGCATCGATCCCTATCCCGCACGCATCGAGCGCACCCATACGGCCGCAGAAGCAATTGCTGCTTTTGAAGCCACTCCCGAAGATGAAAAGGTTCGCGTCGCCGTAGCCGGCCGTCTGTTGGCCGTGCGTGTGATGGGCAAATCAAGCTTTGCCCATTTACAAGATGGCAGTGGGCGCCTACAATTTTACGTTCGCAAGGATCTTGTTGGTGATGAGGCTTATGCTGCCTTTAAGAAAACCCTTGATGTAGGCGACTTTTGCGCGGTCTCGGGCGAATTATTCCGCACGCACTCGGGCGAAGTAACCGTTCTTGCCGATTCGGTGCAAATCGTTTCCAAGGCGCTACGCCCCATGCCGGAAAAGTTTCATGGTCTCAAGGATATAGAGACCCGTTACCGACAGCGTTATCTGGATTTGATGGTCAACGAGGAAACGCGCGATATTTTCGTCAAGCGCACGCGCATGATTAGCGCCATCCGCCGTTACCTGGACGAAAAGGGGTTTATTGAGGTAGAGACGCCAGTGTTACAGCCTATCTATGGCGGCGCGGCGGCCCGGCCCTTTGTCACCCAACATAACGCGTTGGAACGCACTCTCTATCTGCGCATCGCCGATGAGCTCTATCTCAAGCGGCTTATCATCGGCGGGTTGGATCGCGTCTATGAGATCGGCCATAACTTTCGTAACGAGGGCATTTCCACCAAGCACAACCCCGAGTTCACCAGCATTGAACTCTATCAGGCCTATGCCGATTACAACAACATCATGGCTTTAGTGGAGGACCTCTGGTCGACGGTAGCTCAAAAAGTACTGGGCACCATGACCCTGACTTTTGCGGATAACGAGATTGATCTAACACCTCCCTGGAAGCGCATCACCATGCGTGATGCCATCCTTGAGGGAAGCGGCTTGGATATCGAAGAACTGCGCGACCTCAAGAGCTTATTAGCCGCCGCCAGAGAAAAGAAACTCCCCGTGGCCGAGCAACCTACCTGGGGCAAGATGGTGGATGAGTTGTTTGGTGAGTGCGTCGAGCCGGGCTTGATTCAACCCACTTTTATCATCGACTATCCCGTCGAGATTTCTCCATTGGCCAAGCGCAAGCCAGATGCCCCGCATTTGGTAGAACGGTTCGAGTTTTTTATGGGCAGCATGGAATGCGGCAATGCCTTTTCCGAACTCAACGACCCACTCGACCAGCGTGAACGATTCATTGCCCAAGGACACGACTCTGAAGAGGGCGACGACGAGGCCCATCCCATGGATGAGGATTTCCTGTTGGCCATGGAACATGGTATGCCCCCCACGGGCGGCCTGGGCTTTGGCATTGACCGCATGGTCATGCTCTATACAAACCAGGCTACCATCCGCGAAGTCATTCTCTTTCCACAATTGCGCAACTAGCCAATACAAAACCAAGCGGGCAGCCTTGACAGGCTGCCCGCTTTTGCTTTGCCAGCAGGACGGAACATAGTATGCTTGGCGCGTCGTACTCTTTTTGGAGGCTGCCCATGACGCGCACCGAACTGCGATTCCGCCAGATACATCTCGACTTTCACACCAGCGAGGCTATCGTCGGCATAGGCGATGATTTTGATGCCGACGAGTTTGCCACTACCCTGGCCCATGCCCATGTCAACTCGGTAACCTGCTTTGCCCGCGGGCACCACGGCTGGAACTATTACGATTCCAAGCTGTTCCCCGAGAGAAGGCACCCTCACCTCTCGCGCAATCTGCTGGCCGAGCAGATCGAGGCCTGCCACAAGCTGGATATCCGCGTGCCCATCTATGTCACTGTGCAATGGGATCAGTACACCGCCAACCTGCACCCCGAATGGCGCGTGGTCAACCCCAACGGCAGTTTGGAAGGCACGCCGCCTTACGAGGCCGGCTTTTACCGGCGCTTGTGCATCAATACGCCCTATCGCGAGTTCCTCAAGGCCCAGGCCAATGAGATCATGGATTTGTTGCCTACCGATGGCTTTTTCTTTGACATCACCGCCCCCATGGATTGCTCTTGCCGCTACTGCCGTGAAAAGATGGTCGAACAGGGATTAGAGCCCTCCGACGAAACCGACCGCAAGGCCTTTGGCCTGGCCAGTCTTAATGAATTTATGAATGAACTCAGCACTATGATCTGGGCGCGCAACCCTGAATGCACCATATTCTATAACCCCGGTCACATCGGCTACCGGCACCGCGCTTCTCGCGACGCCCACTCGCACTTTGAGCTGGAATCGTTGCCCAGTGGCGGCTGGGGATACGATCATTTCCCCGTCTCGATGCGCTACGCCCGCACCCTGGGCTTGGATTGCCTGGGCATGACTGGCAAGTTTCACACTTCCTGGGGCGATTTTCACTCTTTTAAAAACCAGGCAGCATTAGAGTTCGAGTGTTTCAACATGCTGGCCCTGGGTGCCAAGTGCTCCATCGGCGATCAACTGCATCCCTCGGGCCAAATCGACCCCGATGTCTATGACCTAATCGGCGCGGTCTACAGCCAAGTGGAAGCCAAAGAGCCCTGGTGCGTGGGTGCCAAGCCCCTCACCGAGATCGCCGTCTATTCCGCCGAGCAATTCGGCGACGAGCGCGTGCCGGCTACCAGCAGCGGAGCCCTGCACATCATGGAGGAAGGCGGCTTTCAGTTCGATTTCATCGACACCGAGGCGGAGATTGAGGGCTATCGACTGGTCATCCTGCCCGACGAGATTCCTTGCGATCAGGCCCTGGAAAAGAAACTGGCGGCCTTTGTAGCCAAGGGTGGCAGTATTATCGCCTCTTATCGCGGCGGCTTGAATCCTATCACGGGGCAGTACCCGGCTTTCTTTGGGCTAACTTTCAAGGGCGATGCTCCTTACAGCCCCGATTTCATCGTGCCCGAAGGCGCCATGGGCGAAGGCTTGCGCCATACCGAATACGTGATGTACAAGCAGGGGGCCTTGGTGGTGCCGCAAGGTGAGACACACGTCCTTTGTGAGACGGTCATCCCCTATTTCAACCGCACCTACAAACACTATTGCTCTCACCGCCACACGCCCTCCTCCGGCGAGTCGGGCTATCCGGCGGTGACACAACAGGGGCAGATCATCTATTTCGCCCATCCCCTATTCTCCCAGTACGCTCAAAATGCGCCGAACTGGTGCAAGCTGCTGGTACACAACGCCATGCGTATGCTGTTAGGGCGCACACTGGTGAAACACGATGGGCCTTCAACCTTAAAAGTCACGCTCAACGAGCAGGCGCAGTTCAATCGACAGGTAGTTCACTTGCTGCATTACATCCCTGAGCGACGTTGCCAGGATATGGATATCATCGAGGACATCATTCCGCTCTACAACGTTGGTCTAGAGATTGCCTGCGAACGTCCCGTTAAAACCGTCACCTGCGAGCCTCAGGGCACAGCTCTGGGTTTCAGCCAGGATGACGTGCTCCATCTCACCGTCCCCGAAATTCGCGGTCATCAGATGATTTGCATCACTTTTGCATAGAAACAGAGGAGAAATATGGACGACGTACGCAGGGGTTTGGGCGACACAGATTGGTTCGTGCATGATCGGCTAGGCATGTTCATTCACTGGGGGTTGTACTCTCTGGGTGCTCGTCACGAGTGGCTCAAGAACATGGAGCGCATGACCGACGAGCGTTATGAGCGCTATTTCACCCATTTCAATCCCGATCTCTATGATCCTCAGGAATGGGCACACATGGCCAAAATAGCCGGCATGAAGTATTTCTGCATCACCACCAAACATCACGAGGGCTTTTGCCTGTGGGATTCTAAATACACCGATTACAAGGTGACCAACACTCCCTATGGCAAAGACCTGCTTCGCCCTATGGTAGAGGCTTTCCGCGCCGAAGGTCTCAAGGTCGGCTTTTATCACTCACTGCTGGATTGGCACCACCCCGATTTCCCCGTGGATTCCCGACATCCCCAGCGCGATGACGCCGCTTTTCGCGAAACTACCAAGTGTCGCGACGTGGCCAAGTACGCCGAATACCTGCGCAATCAGGTGCGCGAGCTACTCACCGAGTACGGTAAGATCGACTATATCTTTTTCGATTTCTCCTACCCTGGTGACGACGGCAAAGGCCACAACGATTGGGAGTCCGAGGAGCTGATCAAAATGGTGCGCGAGCTCCAGCCAGGCATCATCGTCAACGACCGCCTGGATTTGATGGACACTGATTATGGTTGGGACGTCAAGACGCCCGAGCAGGTCATGGTCGACGATTGGGTCGAATACAACGGCCAAAAGGTGCTGTGGGAAACCTGCCAGACCTTTTCCGGCTCTTGGGGATACCATCGCGATGAGGCCACCTGGAAGAGCCCCAAACAGCTGCTCATGCTGCTCGTCGATACCGTCAGCAAGGGTGGCAACCTGCTGCTCAATGTTGGACCCACCGGTCGCGGCGAATTCGATAGTCGGGCCATCAGTAGCCTGGAGGCCATGGGCGAGTGGATGAAGCGCAATAGCCGCGCCATCTATGGCTGTACTCAGGCGCCAAAAGAGTTCGCAGCGCCCAAGGATTGCCGCCTCACTTATAATCCAGAGACCAACCGCCTTTATGTGTACGTCTTCGCCTGGCCCATTCGCCATCTCAAGCTAGATGGCCTGCGGGGCAAGGTGGAATACGCCCAACTGCTCCACGATGCATCTGAGGTCCAGTTCCCCGGCGAGAATGACTGGCACATGCAGCAGCTCGGCGCCACCGATACCAGCCTGATCCTCGAACTACCCGTTGTTCAACCCAACGTCGAGGTTCCCGTCATCGAGCTCTTCCTCAAGTAATAACCCAGGGGATGCGCATAAAAAATGCGCATCCCCTGCTAACGTGTAAAAACAAAGGAGCGTGTCATGGGAGGTTTCGACCACCGGCATCGCCCGGGGTATCATTTTGCGCCCACGGCCAACTGGATGAACGATCCCAATGGCCTGATTTACCATCAGGGCCGGTATCACATGTTCTACCAGTACAACCCCTATGGCGCCTTCCACGGCACCATTCACTGGGGGCACGTCGTCAGCCAAGACATGCTCCACTGGGAGCACTGGGCCATGGCGCTAGCGCCTATCCCTGGCAGCCCAGACTGGGCCGGCTGCTATTCTGGCTGCGCGGTGAATAATCAGGGTGTACCTACACTGGTCTATACCGGTATAAAACCCGAAACTCAGTGTATTGCCGAAAGTCGCGATGGCCTGCGCACCTTTCAAAAACCGACGGCAAACCCCGTCGTCGCCGTCCCACCTGCAGGATTGCAGACCACCGGCTTTCGTGACCCCTGCGTGTGGGCCGAAAATGATGGATGGCACATGATCATCGGATCGGGACTAGTTGACCAGGGGGGCACAATTCTCAGCTATTCCTCCCCCGATCTCTACCACTGGCAGTACGATGGTCAACTCTGTTCGGGTGAGATGAGCGATACCGGCACCATGTGGGAATGCCCCAACTTCTTTGCCCTGGACGAGGAGCACATGCTCATCTTTTCGCCAATCCCGCTGGATCGCGTGCTGTGCATGACCGGGCATTACGCCAATAAGCGCTTTACCCGGCGAAACTTGTACGATGTGGATGCCAGCCGGATATTCTACGCCCCGCAAACGCTGTTGGTTCCCGATGGCCGACGCATCATGTGGGGCTGGCTACGCGAAGGGCGTAGCCGAGCGGCACAAATCGAGGCCGGCTGGTCGGGCGTCATGTCTCTGCCTCGCGAGATCGGCTTGGATGATAAAGGGCATCCCACCTGGCGTGTCGCCGATGAGGTAGATTCACTCCGTCAGCAGAGCCTGCTGGATGAGCGAATCACCTTGCCTGCCGGCACGCATTGCGAGTTGACCCGAGGTAAACAATTGGAAATACGTCTGCAAGTCGGTAGTGATGATTTGGCAGCCCCCTTCACACTTGGCATACTGGCAGCAGCGGATGGTAGCGAAGCTTGCCTCCTCCATTGGGATGGGCACACCAGTCTGACACTGGACACTACCCAGGCCAGCAGCAATCCCGATACCTATAGCGAGATAGTCAAGGTCAACGTACAACTAGATGAGGGCGAACCATTACATCTGGCTATTTATGTCGATGTCTCGGTCATCGAGGTGTTGGTAAACGAGCGTTATGCCCTGACGGGGAGAGCCTATCCCGAGAGCGACTCGGCCGAAGTCCTCTCGCTCTCAGCAAGTGAGAAAGCCCTTACCTTACAGTGCGTTTGTTGCTGGTCGATGGCGAACACAGGAGTGTAAAACGTGCTCTATAGAACGTTAGGCAAAACAGGTCTCGATGTATCTATTTTAGGTTATGGCGCTTCGCCGTTGGGAAACGAGTTCGGCGCCGCCGATCCCGCCGAAGGTGTTCGTGCCGTACATGCAGCCATTGATCAGGGCATCAACTATTTCGATGTAGCCCCTTATTACGGCCGTACCTTGGCCGAAACCCGCCTCGGCGAGGCGTTGGTAGGACATCGCAACCAGGTAATTTGGGCTACCAAAGCCTGTCGTTATGACCAGGCACTGCCCGACGGATTTGATTTTTCCGCCGAGCGCGTGGTTCGCTCCATCGAAGAGAGCCTGATGCGCCTCCAGACCGATCATATCGATGTCTACCAGATTCACGATGTCGAGTTTGGCCATAAAGAGCAAATCCTGAACGAAACCATCCCCGCCATGCTGCGCCTCAAGGAGACCGGCAAGGTTCGCTTCGTGGGCGTCACTGGCTATGGACTGAACATACTAAAGGACCTCATCGAAGCCTCAGAAGTGGATACGGTGCTCTCCTATTGCCGCTATAATCTACTCGATGACGCTTTAGAAAACCGCCTGGGTTCGCTAATCGAAGAAAAGGGGCCGGGGCTGATCAACGCCTCGCCATTACACATGCGCGTGCTCACCGAAAAGGGTGCACCTGAATGGCACCCCTCTCCTGCATCGGTCATCCAAGCCGGGCGCGAGGCAGCCGTCTATTGCCACGAGCGCGGCGTGGATATTGCCGATCTAGCCATGCAATATGCCCTGGGCTACGAGCGCGCCGCCACCACCCTGGTGGGCATGAGCAAAACGCGTCATGTGGAAAAGAATATTGCCAACGTGGGCATCACCCCAGACCCCGAACTGTTGGCGGGCGTTGTTGCCATCCTCGGGCCGGTCAAAAACATCCCCTGGCAGTCGGGTCTACCCGAAAATTTCGACGACGGCGCTATGGAGGCCAGAGCATGAAAATCGACGCACATCAGCATTTTTGGCACTACAATGATGAAGAATACAGCTGGATGGGCGCCAAGATGGACGCACTCAAGCGCGATTACCTACCTGCGCATTTGCATCCACTGCTTACAGCTCTGGATATGGGTGGCACCGTAGCCGTACAGGCTCGCCAAACGCTGGAAGAGACGCGTTGGCTTTTGGAATTGGCTGACAAGTATGATTTCATCAAAGGCGTAGTGGGCTGGGTTGACCTGCGTTCTGACAGGGTGGAAGAGCAACTGGAACTGTTTAGCATAGAGAGACAGTTCGTTGGCGTGCGCCACGTGGTGGAGGACGAACCCGAAACAGATTTCATACTGGGGAACGATTTCGTGCGGGGTGTCCAGCTATTGGGTAGCTACGGTCTCACTTATGACCTGCTGGTGAGACCCAATCAGCTTCAAGCCGCCTCTGAACTGGTTGATCTCTGCCCCGATCAACCTTTTGTATTGGATCATCTGGCCAAGCCGCCCATCGCCTTGGGGGCAATGAACGGCTGGGAAGAAGATATCCGCCGCCTGGCCCAAGCCCCGACAGTATATTGCAAACTCTCGGGCATGGTGACCGAAGCCGATTGGCAGCATTGGCAGCTCACTGACCTGCGGCCCTATATCGATGTCGTTTATGACGCCTTTGGTCCTGACCGCTTGATGCTGGGTTCGGATTGGCCGGTGTGCACCCTGGCCGGCAGTTATGCCCAGGTCATCGATGTGATTGCCGATTATTGTGCTGATCAAGGTCCCTCAGCCTCTGACATCCTGGGGGACAATGCTATTCGCTTTTATGGCCTAGGAGAGATGCTCTCAGATCAGTAAGTAGGCCCGTTACGCACAATAGCGAATTCATTATGTCCGGCAAATTCGGCGCTGGTCGGCTCACCCGAGGCTGCAGCCAGCACAGCCTCATAGATGCACTGGCCTACCTCGGCAATGGTCGCCTGGCTGCTGATGATACTGCTGGCATCGATATCGATATCGCTACCCATACGCCGGTAGGTCTCTCCATTGGCCGTGATCTTGAGCACGGGGGCCAGGGCATTGCCCAAAGGCGTACCGCGCCCTGTGGTAAAGGTGACGATTTGGCAGCCCGCAGCAGCCATGGCCGTCACCGAAGCCGGATCATTGCCCGGTGTATCCATAAACGAAAGGCCGGCGACGCGTGGCAATTCGCCGTACTCGAGCACATCCACAATGGGCGAAGAACCACCCTTGAGCACGTCGCCCAGGGCCTTTTCTTCCACCGTGGTAATGCCCCCCTCGATATTGCCGGGACTGGGCTGCTTGCCCTGCAAATCCTCGCCCGTGGCCTTGAGTTGAAGCTCTACCCGCTTGACGATGGCCAGCATGGCCTTGCGCACAGCATCGTTGGCCGCCAAGTTAGAGAGAATGTGCTCTGCTCCCAGCAACTCGCTGGTCTCTGAGAGAATGGCAGAGCCTCCCTGAGCAATGAGGCGATCGGTAAAAGCGCCCACCGCCGGGTTGGCCGCCAGCCCCGAGGTAGCGTCCGAGCCACCGCACTCCAGGCCCACCAGCAAAGAAGAGGCGGGGCAAGGCTGGCGCTTTTGCATAGCCTGCTGAGCCATCTCTCGTGCGTATTGGCAGCCACGTTCCACGGCCGCGCGAGTACCACCCACCTCTTGAATGACCACAAGCTCACAGGGTGCCCATCCCCGGCCGATCTGCTCAGTCAGCCCGTGAGCATCCAGCGATTCACAGCCCAAGCTCACTACCACCGAGCCGATGACGTTGGGGTGCTGGCCCATCTGCGTCAAAATGCGCATAGCCAGGCCCAGGTCCATCTCGGTCTGGCTGCAACCACCCTGATAATCGATCAAGACGGCCCCGGGCACAGCCGAGGCAATCAGTCGAGCAGCATGGTTGGCGCAGCCACAAGAAGGGATTACCGCCACCAAATTGCGTACACCCACATGCCCATCAGGGCGTGGGTAACCCATAAACGTATCGACTATCATGAGGCTGCACTCCCTCGCACACTCACCAGATTATGGGTGTGCACATGCTCGCCCGCGGCAATGGGCTGCGTAGCCAAGCCAATGCTGGCACCGTATTTGGTAACCTGTTCGCCGGCGACGATGGGGGCAATGGCAATCTTGTGGCCAAAGCGCACATCCTCCACAACAGTTAGCTCGCATCCATTCACCTGAATGGTCTCTCCTGCTGGAATGTCTTCCAGGGCCACCACAGTATTATCAGATGGATGAATCTGCAAAGTTCGTTTCATATATCTCCTAACGAAAAGAACGGCTCAAGACGAATACCACGTATGCACATAGCCTGTCAACCAAAACAACATGCACTTGTCAGTCTGCGAGTTGACAATGCCAGCCGGGTGTGTTATGGTGTCGGCAAGTTCGCACGATTAGGATTGTAATACATGTCTAACTTGGTTGCAGCATTCTTTATGATTCTCGTTCTAGTACAGCTCCTCATTATTGAGGGGCCAGTGCTGGTTGGGAGCGAGGGTCGTTAGAGCCAAGACCTGTTGACGCAAGGAGAGCCTCCCCCAGCCAGGGGTGAGGCTCTTTTTTATACCTGATTCGTGCATTCCTGCCGCATTGAAGCGGCCCAGGTACCAAGGTCAACAACGCCAGTTGACCCCCAGACAGATTTGATTCTGTCTACTCCGCGCTGCTGCGAGAGTGAACTCTTCCAATAATCGGAATGAGCCATATATACGCCTCTGCAGCGATAAGGAGTGAACCATCGTGAGAAGCCATGCTGTAACCCGTGGGCTGGAACGCGCCCCACACCGATCCCTCATCCGAGCGCTTGGCCGCACACAAGAAGAACTCGACCGCCCGCTAATAGGCGTTATCAGCTCTTATTCCGAGATCGTACCCGGCCACATGAACCTGCGGCAGATGGCCGAGGCCGTCAAAGCTGGCGTGTATATGGCTGGCGGAACCCCCTTTGAAGTCGATACCATCGCCATTTGTGACGGCATTGCCATGGGCCACCAGGGCATGAAATATTCACTGGCCTCGCGAGAGCTCATCGCCGATTCGGTAGAGACTGTAGTGCAGGCCCATGCCTTTGATGCCATCGTCCTGCTGCCCTCTTGCGACAAGATCATCCCCGGCATGGCTATGGCCATGGCTCGGTTGGATATTCCCGCTGTGATGGTGACGGGCGGCCCCATGCTTGCCGGTCGCCGCGGCACAGAAATACTTGACCTCAATAGCGCCTTTATGGCCGTCGGCGCTGCCAGCAGCGGCACCATGTCGATGGAAGAGGTCAATCGCATCGAGTGCGCCTGCTGCCCCACTTGTGGCTCTTGCTCGGGCATGTTCACTGCCAACACCATGGCTTGCCTCTGTGAAGCCCTTGGTCTGGCCCTCCCCGGCAACGGCACCATCCCCGCCGTCAATTCCGAACGCTTGGTACTGGCTAAAAAAGCGGGTATGCAGGTGATGAAGCTCCTTGAGCAGAATATCTGTCCTTCTGCCATCCTTACCCGTGAGGCTTTTGTGAACGCTTTTCGTACCGATATGGCCATGGGTGGTTCTACTAATTCAGTACTGCATCTGCTGGCTATCGCCAATGAGGCGGGCCAGCATTTTGATCTCAGCCTATTGAACGAATTCTCTGACACCACGCCCCATATCTGCAAGCTGGCCCCCGCTGGCGAGCAGCATATCGAAGACCTTTACTATTCGGGCGGAATCGGTGCCATTCTGGCCGAGCTGGCCGGTATCGACCTGCTGAATGGCGATTGTCTCACCTGCACTGGCATGACCATAAGTGAAAATCTGGCCGTAGGTTCGCCCTGGGCACCCGATTACTGTTGCATTGACCGCAACGTCGTCCGCACACCAGATAATGCCTACTCGCCCACTGGCGGCCTGGCCATTCTCTTTGGCAACCTGGCTCCCAAAGGCGCCGTGGTCAAGCGTGCAGCAGTGGCCCCCAGCATGATGCAGCATCGCGGCCCGGCTCGCGTTTTCGATTCGGAAGAAGAGGCCACAAGCGCCATCATGGCACACAAATTCGAACTCGGCGACGTGCTCGTTATCCGCTACGAAGGCCCCAAAGGCGGCCCGGGAATGCGCGAGATGCTCACGCCCACCTCACTGCTCTCGGGCATGGGTGTGGACGACAAAGTAGCTCTTCTCACCGATGGACGCTTCTCCGGCGCCTCGCGCGGTGCGGCTATCGGCCACATCTCACCAGAAGCAGCCGCCCGCGGCCCAATCGCCGCCCTGCAGGATGGCGATATGATCGTCATCGATATTCCCAATCATGTCCTCACCGTCGAACTTTCAGAAGAAGAGATGGCATCCCGTATTGAGGCCTTGGGCGCATTCGAGCCTACGATCAGACGCGGCTATCTCAACCGTTATTCGCAATTGGTCAGTTCGGCCGACACCGGCGCAGTTTTTTACGCCGATATGACCCGCTAATGAGGAGCGAAATCATGGACTCACGCCCAACTGGAGGAATGCGATGAAGTTGAACGGAGCCCAAATCGTTTGGGAGTGCTTGGTTCGTGAAGGCGTAGAGACGGTTTTCGGGATTACCGGCGGCAAAGTCATTCCGCTGTTTCACGAGATGCGCAACTACCCCATCAAGCAGGTGGTCATGCGGCACGAACAAGCCGCGGCACACGCTGCCGATGGCTTTGCCCGCGCCACGGGCAAGGTGGGCGTTTGCATCGCCACCTCGGGGCCCGGCGCAACCAATCTGATCACCGGCATCGCCAACGCACAGATGGATTCATCGCCCATTGTAGCCATCACCGGGCAGGTGTCTGTACCCGAATTGGGCACGGATGCCTTTCAAGAAGTCGATATCACCGGCATTAGCATGCCCGTGGTCAAGCATAACTATCTCATCACTGATATCAATCAATTGGCCGAAGCCCTGCGGGAATCCTTTTACATCGCTCGCTCGGGACGCCCTGGCGCTGTATTGGTGGATATCGCCGTCAATGTGCAAACGGCCCTGACCGAGTTCATCTATCCTGAAACCATCTCGCTGCCTGGCTACAAGCCGCACACGCGTGGCAGCATCCGGCAAATTCACCAGGCCGTGGATATGCTGGCCGAATCGGACAAGCCGATCATCATAGCCGGCAGAGGCGTGCTCGTCGCTGGGGCTCAGGACCTGCTGTGCGAACTGTCCACTCGAGCCAACATCCCCGTCGTTACCACCTTGTTGGGCAAGAGCCTCATACCGGATAACAGTCCGCTCTGCCTAGGCATGGGCGGTATGCACGGCGAGAGCTATACCAACATGGCCCTGCAGAATGCCGATTTGATCCTGGCCATCGGTTCGCGCTTTGATGACCGTTTGACCAGCACGGCTGGCACCTTTGCCCCCAAGGCGCGCATCATCCATATGGACATCGAACCAGCTGAGATTGGCAAGCGCATTCGCGTCGATCTGCCCATCGTGGGTGACGCCAAGGATGTGTTGGAAAAGATGCTGCCGCTGGTGCCCGCTTCTTCTCATGAAGCCTGGATAACGCAGATCGAATCCTGGCGAGTAGATACCCAATCCCGTGAAAAGGGCTGGCAAGAATCCAACGAGCTGGTTCCCCAGTATGTGATGCAGGCTTTGAGTCAGGCCACCAAGGGCGAAGCTATCGTCATCAGCGACGTGGGGCAGAACCAAATGTGGGAAGCACAGTACTATCAACACTTGCGCGCTGGCGGCCTGATCTCTTCGGGCGGTTTGGGTACCATGGGCTTTGCCCTGCCCGCCGCTATCGGCGTAGCCATGGGACGATCAGATGCCCCGGTGTGGGTAGTTGCTGGTGATGGTGGCTTTCAGATGACACTGCAAGAGCTGGCCACCGTGGTACAAGAAAAACTCCCCATCAAGATCGCCTTGCTCAATAATGGCTTTCTCGGTATGGTACGGCAATGGCAAGAGCTCTTTTTTGATCACAACTATGAGGGCACACCGCTCCTTGGGCCCGATTTTTGCATGTTGGCGCAGGCCTATGGCATTCCTGGGTTCCGCGTGGAGAGCAAAGAGGACGTCGTCTCGGCGATAGAGCAAGCGATCGCCGTAAAAGGCCCCGCCCTCATCGATTTTCGCATCGAACGGGAGCACAATGTCTTTCCCATTGTACCCGTCGGCAAGGCCATCGATGAGATGATCCGCCGTTCCGGCAAAGGAGACCAGGCATGAGCGCAATCATAGAAGGCCCCTACATGGAACGAACGCTCGTCGTCCTGCTGGAAGACAAGCCGGGCACCTTGAGTCATGTTGTCAACCTTTTCAGGCGGCGTAATTTCAACATCGAAAGTCTTACTGTCGGGCATTCAGAGACACCGGGGATCTCACGTCTCACCGTAGTCGTTCTCGGTGATAACGACCGCATCGAGCAGATCATCAAACAACTACGCCGTCTGGTCAACGTCACCAAAGTGAGCGACATCAGTGATGATGCGGCAGTGATTCGCGAGATGACCATGATCAAGGTGCACTGCAAACCGGGTACGCGTAGCGAGATTCATGACCTGGCCAATATCTATCGTGCCCAGATCATTGATGTGGCTCTGGAATCCATGATCATCGAGATCACCGGCACACAGGATAAGGTCGACTCGCTGATCGATCTCTTGAGACCCTTTGGCATCAAAGAGATTTCACGCACCGGCAGTATGGGCATGGTGCGCGGCTTGTCGGGTATCACGAACGGTTAGCATACAGGCAGCATCCGCACGGTAAAGACCGCGTGGTTTAACATACTTGGAGGTTTCCATGGCAACAGTATTCTATGACAAAGACGCAAACAAGGATCTGCTGAACGGTAAAAAGATCGCCATTATTGGTTACGGCAGCCAGGGCCATGCCCATGCCTTGAATCTAAAAGACAACGGCGCCGACGTGCGTGTTGGCCTCTACCCGGGTAGCAAATCCTGGGCCCTAGCTGAAAAAGCCGGCCTAAAGGTCATGACCACCAGCGAAGCGGCCGCCGAGGCCGACATGATCATGATCTTGGCCCCAGATACCAAGCAGACCGCCATCTATGAGACCTGCATCAAGCCCAACCTGACTGCCGGTAAGATGCTCATGTTCGCCCATGGCTTTTGCATCACCTACAGCCAGATCATAGCACCTGAAGATGTCGATGTAGTCATGGTGGCCCCCAAGGCCCCCGGCCATCGCGTTCGCGAAGTCTTTATGGATGGGCAGGGCACCCCAGGCCTTCTCGCCATTCATCAGGATGCTACCGGCAATGCCCATGACCTCGGCTTGGCCTATGCCTGGGGCATTGGCTGCACCCGCGCAGGCGTCATCGAGACCACCTTTGAAGAAGAAACCGAGACCGACCTCTTTGGCGAGCAGGCCGTGCTCTGCGGCGGCGTAACCGCCTTGATGAAGGCCGGGTTCGACACCCTGGTCGAGGCTGGCTACCAGCCTGAGATTGCCTACTTTGAGTGCGTCAACGAGATGAAGCTCATCGTTGACCTCATCTACCAGGGCGGTTTCTCTTACATGCGCTATTCTGTCAGCGATACCGCTGAACATGGCGATTACACCGCCGGCCCACGCGTCATCGGCGAAGAATCCAAGGCCGAGATGAAGAAACTCTTGCTAGAGATTCAGGATGGCACGTATGCCCGTAACTGGATACTAGAAAACCAGGCTGGCCGTCCCAGCTTTAACGCCATTCGCAAGCGTGAGCATGATACCCTGGTTGAAAAAGTAGGCCGACAGCTTCGCGCCATGATGTCTTGGCTCGATGCAAAGTAAACATCAACCTGTGTCACGCCCCCGTGCTGGGGGCGTGACACAATCTGGAGTCGCATGTATGAGCAGGCAACACGTTGAAATCCTTGACACCACACTGCGCGATGGGGCGCAACGCGAGGGCATCTCTTTTTCCGTTGTCGACAAGCTGCGCATCGCCCAAAAGCTCGACGAGCTGGGCGTGAGTTATGTCGAGGGGGGCTGGCCTGGCTCGAATCCCAAAGACGCCGAGTTTTTTGCCCGCGCCCGCGAACTGCCTTGGGCTCACGCCAAGTTGGCGGCCTTTGGCAGCACGCGTCGGCCTGGCTCTGACGTGACAGATGACCCCAATCTCAAGGCCATGATCGATTCCGGTGCTCCCGTGGCGGTCATTGTGGGCAAAGCGGATATTCGTCAGGTCTATGATGTACTACGCACCACGCCCGAAGAGAATTTGGCCATGATCCGCGAAAGCACCGCCTATTTGTGTGGGCAAGGGTTACAAGTGATTTTTGATGCAGAGCACTATTTCGATGGCTATGAAGCAAACACCGAATACGCTCTGGAGACTTGCCGCGCTGCGTACGAGGCTGGCGCCAGCTGCCTGGTACTCTGCGAGACCAATGGCGGCATGTTGCCCGGCCAAGTCTACCGCATCGTCTCCGAAACGCACCAAGCACTGCCCGAGGCCCGGCTCGGTATGCATGCCCACAACGACAGCGGCATGGCCGACGCCAACACGCTAGTCGCCGTAGAAGCCGGCGCCACGCATGTCCATGGCACCATCAACGGCTATGGCGAACGTTGCGGTAACGCCAACCTTTGCGTGGTCATCCCCGGTCTCGAAATCAAGATGGCGTGCAAAGCATTGCTCGCTGATAGTTTGCATACGCTTGCCGAGACGTCGAACTATGTGGCTGAGATCGCCAACATGAGCCCCGACGATCACCAACCCTATGTGGGACGCAGTGCCTTTGCCCACAAGGCTGGTCTGCACGTAAACGCCCTGGCCAAATCGGCCCAGAGCTACCAGCATGTCGAACCCGAACTGGTGGGCAATCAACAACGCATCCTGGTTTCCGAACTAGCGGGGCGGGCCAACGTCTCTGCTAAATTGAACGAATTAAACATGGGGCTGGACTTTGACGACGAAATCGTACGCACCCTCGCCTCAGAGCTCAAAGTGCGCGAAAGCCAAGGCTTTCAGTACGAAGGCGCCGAAGGTTCCTTTGAACTGTTGGTGCGCCGCCGCCAAGCCGACTATGCACCTCCCTTTCAGGTGCTCGATTTCTTGGTGAGGGTCGAAAAGCGCAGCAACACCGAGGTGCTGGCCGAAGCCACCGTCAAAGCGTTGGTCGATGGGCACCCTATGCACACTGCCGCCGAAGGCGACGGTCCCGTGAATGCCCTGGACAGGGCTATGCGCAAAGCTTTTTTGCCCTATTATCCCGAGTTGGAACCTGTGCACCTGCACGACTACAAAGTACGTATTTTGGATCCAGAAGCAACCACCGGCGCTCTCACCCGCGTCATGATCGATGCCACCAATGGCGAGACGACGTGGACTACCGTTGGCTGCTCGGTAAACATCATCGAAGCGAGTTTTCAGGCTCTACTCGATAGTTACGAGCTGCCGCTACTCAGGCGGTTCTCCTCTTAAGGTCGGTGGCCTAGGGACAAGGTCAATCGGACGGAGAACCGCAGCACCTGAGCAGGTCCTAACAACATCGAGCCGAGCCAGTTAATGGCGAAGAACCCTTTGGGAGACTCTCCATGGATAATATAATCATTTTTGATACAACCCTGCGCGACGGGGAACAATCTCCGGGCGCAACCATGCATACCCACGAAAAGATCCGCATTGCTCAACAGCTGGATCGTCTGGGCGTGGATGTCATCGAAGCGGGCTTTCCTGCCTCGTCGCCCGGCGATCAGGAAGCTGTGCGCCTGGTGGCTGAAAGTGTGCGCCGCCCGACGATTTGCGGCCTGGCCCGCTGCGTCAGAAGCGATATCGACAAGGCTTGGGCGGCCCTCAAGGATGCCGAACACGCCCGTATTCACGTCTTTATCGCGACCTCACCGATTCATATGCAGCACAAGTTGGGCAAAACGCCCGCTGAAGTGGTTGTTCTGACGCGCGAGATGGTTAGTTATGCGCGTTCGCTGTGTGAGGACGTCGAGTTCTCGCCCGAAGATGCCGGACGTTCGGACCCCGAGTTCCTCTATGAGGTATTGGGAGAAGCCATCGCCGCTGGAGCTACGACCCTGAATATCCCCGATACCGTGGGATATCTGACACCCAGCGAATTTGGTGGTCTGATCAAGGGCATCGCCGAGAAAACGCCAGACATCGACAAAGCCATCATCTCGGTGCACTGCCACAACGACCTGGGGTTAGCAGTAGCCAATACCCTGGCCGGGTTGGAGAATGGCGCTCGCCAGGTAGAATGCACTGTCAATGGCATCGGTGAACGTGCTGGCAATGCGGCCCTCGAAGAGGTCGTCATGGCCCTGTACGTCAGGCAATCACGCTACGATCTCGGCACCAACATCCACTCCACCGAAATCTATCCATCCAGCCGCATGGTCTCGTCTTTTACCGGCCTGAACGTGCAAGCCAACAAGGCCATTGTCGGTGCCAATGCCTTTGCTCACGAAGCAGGCATCCACCAGGATGGCGTCCTCAAGAACCGTCTGACCTATGAAATCATGGATGCAAGCACCGTAGGCGTTCCGGCCAGCCGCCTTGTGCTGGGTAAGCATTCGGGGCGCCATGCTCTGGCTGAACGCTTGGAAGAGATGGGCTTTCACTTGGACAAAGAACAGCTCGACCGCGCCTATGAGCGATTCAAGGATCTGGCAGACAAGAAAAAGACCGTCTCTGAAGCCGACCTCGAAGCTCTGGTATCTGACGAGGTCTTTCAGCCGACGGAAGTCTATGCGCTGGAACAACTACAGGTATCCTGCGGCGATCACGCCATTCCCACGGCCACGGTCAGACTGCGCGGCCCCAACAACGCTGTCCTGACGGATTCGGCCCACGGCGCTGGCCCAGTAGACGCCGTCTATCGCGCCATCAACCGCATCGTTGGCGTACCCAACGAGCTCTGCGAATTTACCGTCAACTCGGTCACCGAAGGTATCGATGCTCAAGGTGAAGTGCTCATCCGTATCGAAGCTGAGGCCGAATCGAGCCGCGGAATCAATCCGCAAACCGGCGTACAGCATCGCACCTTTAGCGGCCACGGCACCGATACGGACATCATCGTGGCAAGCGGCAAGGCCTATCTCAGTGCCTTGAACAAACTGCTGTCCACCCAACAAAACGGCACCCCCTCTGAAGAAAAGGAAGGCAACGCATGAGCAATCATGCCCCGATGACCATGGCAGAAGCCATTCTCGCTGCCCATTGTGGCCAAGAGTTCGTCAAACCTGGCGACTTGGTGCAAGTAGACGTGGATATGGTGCTGGCCAACGACATTACTGCCCCGTTGGCTATCATCGAGTTTGGCAAGCTGGGTGTAGACAAGGTCTTTGATAAGGAACGCATCACCCTCGTGCCCGATCACTTTACGCCCAACAAAGACATCAAATCGGCCGAACAAGCCAAGATGATGCGTGAGTTTGCCCACAAGTACGGCATCGTTAACTATTTCGAAGTGGGCCGCATGGGTATCGAACACGCCCTACTGCCCGAACAAGGCCTGGTGCTGCCCGGCGACATCATCGTCGGCGCCGATTCGCATACCTGCACTTATGGTGCCGTGGGGGCCTTTGCCACCGGTATGGGATCTACTGATATTGCCGTGGCTATGGCTACTGGCCAGGCCTGGATGAAAGTGCCCGAAACCCTCCGCTTTGTCTACACCGGCAAGCTGCAGCCTTGGGTGAGCGGAAAAGACCTCATCCTCTACACCATTGGCAAAGTTGGTGTAGACGGTGCTCTGTACGACGCAATCGAATTCACTGGCCCAACCATCGATACCTTGAGTATGGATAGCCGCCTGACCATGTCCAACATGGCCATTGAAGCGGGTGCCAAAGCCGGCATGTTCTACGTTGATGCTATCACAAAAGCCTATGTACAGCCCAGGGCCAAGCGCCCCTACAAGGCGATTGCCGGCGATGCTAATGCACCCGTCTCGCAGATCATCGAAATCGACGCCAGCGCTATCGAGCCGCAAATCGCTTTTCCGCATTTACCTAGCAACACCCGCGGCGTCAGCGAATCCACCGATGTAACCATCGATCAGGTGGTCATTGGCTCTTGCACCAATGGCCGTTGGGAAGATCTGGTTACCGCAGCTAACCTGCTCAAGGGGCGCCAGGTCAACCCGAATCTGCGCTGCATCATCATTCCCGGCACGCAGGCCATTTACCGCCGGGCAGTCGAAGAGGGTTTGGCCACCATCTTTGTGGATGCCGGCGCCGTGTTCAGCACGCCAACCTGTGGCCCCTGTCTGGGCGGCCATATGGGCGTTCTGGCGGCCGGCGAGCGTTGCGTTTCGACCACCAATCGCAACTTTGTGGGGCGCATGGGCCACACCGAGAGCGAAGTGTATCTGGCCAGCCCGGCTGTTGCCGCGGCTAGTGCCGTCATGGGTCGCATCGCTACGCCACAAGAGCTAGAATAAGCATCGTGGAATGAACTGGTAGTAAAAAGGGGATCGACATGCAACTGGATAGCTGGTTCCAGTGTGTACGTGGGTGCGAGGGGCGGTATTCGATCTTTGACGTCATCTACCGCTGCCCAAAATGCGGCGGCCTTCTTGAGGTCTGCCACGACGTAGAGGCTCTGAAACAAACAACTGCTGAGGAATGGCAGAGCCTGTTCTCTGAGCGCGCACACACTACCAGCTGGCCCTACGGCAGCGGCGTGTGGGGCAAAAAGGAGTGGGTATGCCCGCAGATCGAGCCTGAAAATGTAGTCTCGATGTACGAGGGCAACACCAACTTGTTCTGGGCAGAGCGCCTTGGTCGTCAACTTGGCATGGATGAGCTTTGGGTCAAGTTGTGCGGCAATAGTCACACCGGTTCTTTCAAGGATCTAGGTATGACTGTCCTGGTTAGCGTAGTCAAACAGATGATGTCCCAAGGATCGCCAGTCCAAGCCATCGCCTGCGCTTCCACTGGCGATACCTCGGCTGCTCTGGCTGCTTACTGCGCTGCTGCGGGCATCCAGTCCATCGTATTTTTGCCGCGAGACAAGGTTTCTGCAGCCCAACTGGTACAACCTACCTGCAACGGAGCCATGGTCCTCTCATTGGATACCGATTTTGATGGCTGCATGGCCATCGTCAAAGAGATCACTCAGGATAACTCGATCTATTTGGCCAATTCGATGAACTCGTTGCGAGTCGAAGGCCAAAAGACAGTGGGCATCGAGATCGTCCAGCAGTTCGATTGGCAGGTACCCGATTGGATCATCATGCCCGTCGGCAACCTAGGCAATATCAGCGCCTTGGGCAAAGGCCTCTTGCTCATGAAAGAGTTGGGGCTCATCGACAAGCTGCCCAGGCTGGTGGCTGCCCAATCCGAACGGGCCAATCCCTTCTATCTGGCCTATCAGACGGGGTTTGAGACCTTTGCCCCCATCCAGGCCCAAAAGACGGCTGCTAGCGCCATCCAGATCGGCAACCCAGTAAGCTATGAAAAGGCCGTCAAAGTTCTCCAAGCATTCGATGGCGTGGTAGAGCAGGCCACCGAACACGAACTGGCCGACGCCACAGCACGCGCTGATCTGACTGGCATGTACACCTGCCCACATACTGGCGTAGCCCTGGCAGCATTGTTCAAACTGCTCGACCGTGGCGTTATCAAACACAACGAGCGTGTCATCGTCATCTCGACCGCTCATGGCCTGAAATTCACCAATTTCAAGGTCGCCTACCATCAAAAGCAACTGGAAGAAGTCGAATCATTGCATGCCAATCCGCCCATTGAATTGCCAGCCGATGCGGTACTCATCAAGGACACCATCACCCGCGAGCTGGAACGGCGGCAGAGCTAATATAGGAGAGCCGATATGAGCATCAAAGGAACCGTCTTTCGCTACGGCAATAACGTAGATACCGACGCCATCATTCCGGCGCGATACCTGAACTCCTCTGATCCCGAGGAACTGGCCGCGCACTGCATGGAGGACATCGACGAGACCTTTTTGGCCAAGATCAAGCCGGGCGACATCATCGTCGCCGGCCGTAACTTTGGCTGCGGCTCTTCGCGAGAACATGCGCCGGTAGCCATCAAAGCGGCGGGCATCAGCTGCGTCATCGCTGAAACATTCGCCCGCATCTTTTTCCGCAATGCTATTAATATCGGCCTGCCCATTTTGGAATGCCCAGAGGCCGTGGCTGAAGCCAAACAAGGTCACGTGCTCTCGGTGGATTTGGCCTTGGGCAAAATCACCAACGAAACACTGAACAAATCGTACGAAGCAACGGTGTATCCGCAGTTTATGTTGGATATCATTCATGCTGGTGGTTTGGTGCCCCATACCAAGCAACGCCTCGCCAGGGAGAAACTAGATGCCAGCTAAAACACGTGTCGCCTTTCAGGGAGAACATGGCGCCTATAGTGAACTCGCCTGTGTTGCTCTATTAGGGCCAGATGCCGAAACGTTGCCCAAGCAGAGCTTTGATGACGTGTTCGAGGCTATTGAAAGCGGCGAGTGTGAATTCGGCGTCGTTCCCTTGGAGAATTCGCTGGCGGGCAGCGTACACCGCAATTACGATCTGCTGCTCAAACATGATCTGCATATTCGTGCCGAGCATGTCGAGCAGATTTGCCACTGTCTGATTGCCCAGCCGGGCGTTACGTTGAGTGAGATCAAGCGCGTCTATTCGCATCCCCAGGCCCTGGCCCAGTGCGAACACAATCTCAAACGCCTAGAGGGTGTAGAGACCTTTGTAGCCGAAGACACCGCCGGCAGTGTGCGTATGCTCAAAACTGAAGGCTGGCGTGATGCCGCCGCATTGGCGGGTAAGGGTGCCGCCGAACTGTACGGTATGCAGATCCTGGATGAGCACATGGAGGATGATCCCTCCAATTTTACGCGATTTGTGCTCCTTGGGCGTGAACCTTTGGATGACCCCAAAGATGCAAAAACCTCCCTGGCTTTTGCCGGACAGAACGAGCCCGGTCTCTTGTTCCAGTGTATTGCTGCCTTTGCACTACGCGGCATTGACCTGAGCAAGATCGAGTCCCGGCCATTGCGCGGCAAGCCCTGGCAGTATGTCTTTTATCTCGATTTTCAGGGAAGCTTGGCCGAAACACGCTGCCAAAAAGCCCTTGACCAGTTGGAAGAAATGACGACCTTTGTGCGCGTCTTTGGCTCTTATTCACGCGCCAAACAACCGCTCAGTCAGGCATAGATAAACGAGAGGTTACAAGCATGGATGCGAATATTGCAGTTCTCGCCGGAGATGGTATCGGCGTTGATGTAACAACCGAAGCCCGCAAGGTGCTCACTGCTGTAGCGGCCAAGTTCGGGCACAGCTTTACCTTCAAGGGCGGCCTGATTGGCGGAATTGCCATCGACACAACTGGGAATCCATTGCCCGAGGAAACCATTGTGCTCTGCAAGAACTCGGATGCCGTCTTGTTTGGCGCCGTAGGTGGCCCCAAATGGGATGACCCCACCGCCAGTGTTCGCCCTGAGCAGGGGCTCATGGGCATCCGTAAGAGCTTGGGGCTGTATGCCAACCTGCGCCCAGTCAAGCTCTTCCCAGAACTCGTCGAGGCATCCACCATCAAGGCCGAGACGCTCAAGGGCACAGACCTGCTGGTCGTGCGTGAACTCACTGGCGGCATCTACTTTGGCGAACGCGGACGCAAAGACGACGGTAACACCGCTTACGATACCATGATCTACACCCGAGCCGAGATAGAGCGCGTGGTGCGTAAAGCCTTTGAACTTGCCCGTGGGCGCAAAAAGCACGTTACTTCGGTCGACAAAGCCAACGTGCTCGAGAGCTCACGGTTATGGCGAGAGACCGCCCGCAAGGTAGCCAGTGAATATCCCGATGTGGCCTACGATGAACTCTTGGTAGACGCCTGTGCTATGCACCTCATTCGTCGGCCAGCAGCTTTTGATGTCATCGTCACCGCAAATCTATTTGGCGATATTCTCACTGATGAAGCTTCCATGCTCACCGGCTCTATGGGTATGTTGCCTTCGGCTTCGCTGGCTGAGGGTTCATTTGGCCTCTACGAGCCAATTCACGGTACTGCACCAGATATAGCCGGCAAGAACATTGCCAACCCCATGGCTGCCATCCTCAGTGCCGCGCTACTGCTCCGCTATTCGCTCAAGTTAGAAGCAGAAGCCGTATGCATAGAGGCAGCCATTCAACAAGTTTTGCTTCGCGGGTATCGTACCGCCGATATCGCCGAGCCCACATGCCAAACGCTGGGCACGCGCGAAATGGGCGATTTGATCGTTTCAATCGTCAACGAATAACGAGCAGGAGGGCAGTATGCCGTTCAACAAATCCGAGTACATCTGGTTCAATGGCGAGTTTGTCGCTTGGGATGATGCCAAAGTCCACGTGCTGAGCCATGCACTTCATTATGGATCGAGCATTTTTGAGGGTATTCGTGCCTATGACACACCCAAGGGCCCGGCTGTCTTTCGCCTGAAAGAACACGTTCGTCGCCTGTTCGAATCTTGCAAAGTGTACCGCATGGAGATTCCCTTTACTCCTGAAGAAATCGAAAAAGCCATTGTGGACACCGTCGCCAAGAACGGCCTCAAGGGGTGCTATATTCGGCCGCTCGTTTTCAGAGGTTATGAGCAGCTTGGCGTATCTCCTTTTGGCTGCCCAGTAGAGGTCATTGTCGCGGCCTGGGATTGGGGCAAGTATCTTGTAGGCGAGGCCGACGAAGCCAAGGGTGTACGTGCTGGTGTATCGTCCTGGCGTCGTATGGCGCCCGATACCTTCCCAGCGGCAGTCAAAGCGGGGGGGCATTATACCAATTCGCAACTTTTGAACATGGAAGCCCACGAGCATGGCTATGATGAAGCCATCGCCTTGGATGTTTACGGTTATGTGGCCGAGGGCAGCGGCGAGAACATCTTTATGGTGCGCGATGGCGAACTTTTGACCCCCCAGGCCGGTTCTATCCTGGGTGGCATTACCCGCAACGCCGTGTTGAAAATCGCCAGCGAATTGGGCTATACGACTCATGAAGTCCAGATCGCGCGCGAACACCTGTATATAGCTGACGAGCTGTTCTTTTGCGGCACCGCCGCAGAGATCACGCCTATTGGCTCAGTTGACGGCCTTCCGGTCGGTAATGGTCTAGTTGGGCCCATCACCGAAGCGATCCGAGAACGCTTCTTTGATATCGCCACCGGTAAAGCACCAGATGTGTATGGCTGGCTTACGCACGCCTCCTAGTTTCTACATAATGCCGTGCACCCGCATCGAGTGATGCGGGTGCATTTTTATATTTGGCGAACCTTTGCGCGTCTTGGCACAGAGCGGTAAAATAGAAACAATACACTTTGAAAGGCTGCTGGAGAAGACCATGATCCAAGCACAAATCCAGGACATCGTAGCACGAGCGCTTGCCGAAGATATCGGTCCCGGTGATGTGACCAGCTTGGCCACGATTCCTCCCAATACGCTCCTCGAAGGACAGTTTCTGGCCAAGGCCGATGGTATCGTCGCTGGCATCGAGGTGGCCATCGAAGTATTCCGCCAAGTCGATGAGAGGATTGCCTTTACCACCCTCTTGCCTGACGGCTCTTCGGTTGCCAAGGGCGACATTATTGCCCGCGTACAGGGCAAGGGGCCGGGCATTTTGACGGCAGAACGCCTGGCTCTGAATTTCTTACAGCGCATGTCTGGCATAGCCACCATGTCGCATCAATATCAGCAAGCGGCGGCTGGCACCAAGGCCATCATTCTGGATACGCGTAAAACCGTGCCCGGCCTGCGCCTGTTGGACAAAATGGCCGTAGCAATTGGCGGCGCTACCAACCACCGCCACGGCCTCTATGACATGATCATGATCAAAGATAACCATATTGAGGCAGCCGGATCCATCGAGGCCGCCGTGGCCCGGGCGCGTGCCACAGCGCCACATCTCAAGATCGAAGTCGAAGTCGAGCAATTCGACCAACTCGAACAGGCACTTGCTCTTCACGTGGACCGCATCATGCTGGACAACATGCCTCCCGCCATGATGCGCCAGGCCGTCGAAATGGTCGCAGGGCGAGTTGAGCTTGAAGCCTCTGGGGGCATCACTCTGGAGAACGTAGCCGAGGTGGCGGCAACCGGTGTTGATTTTATCTCGGTGGGTGCTCTGACCCATTCGGTCAAAGCTCTCGATATCAGTCTGGATGTGACCATCGTCGATAGTCCCCTCCAGAAAAGGCGATAGTATGGTCCCTGAAATGTCTTCAAACGCAACAGAAGATGTCCTTGCGGAGATTGCACGCCTCAAAGCAGAGCTTGGTGAACGTATCACCATTCTGGGGCACCATTACCAGCCCGATGAGGTCATCCAATTTGCAGATTACCGTGGTGATTCGTTGGGGCTTTCAAAACAAGCAGCCGCTACCAGTGCACCCTATATCATCTTTTGCGGTGTAGTTTTTATGGCGGAAACAGCCGCCATTCTTTGTTCCGCAAAACAGACTGTTATGCAACCGGCGCCAGAGGCCTTCTGCCCCATGGCGCGTATGACTACAGCCCAAGATGCGGCGATTGCCTGGCAGACTCTGCAAACGGTCTGGGGTGACGATTTGATTCCCATTACCTACCAGAACTCGACCGCGGAAACCAAGGCCTTTGTTGGCCAACACGGCGGTGCAGTGTGTACTTCTGCCAATGCTGAGGCCATCTTCAAGTGGGCTTTTGCTCGCCAAGGCCACATCCTGTTCATGCCCGACGAGCATCTGGGCACCAACACCGCCCTGCAAATGGGCATCCCCCTCGAAGAAATTGGTTTGTGGAATCCCAGTTCATCAGCATCACCAGAGACTTTTGCAGATAAGCGTGTTGTCGTCTGGAAGGGCTTTTGTTCAGTGCACCAGGGCATGACCGTGCAGGACGTTATGAATGCGCGAAAGACCTATCCGAATGCACGCATCGTCGTTCATCCGGAATGCCGCCACGAGGTCGTCGCTTTGGCCGATGCTTCTGGTTCGACAACGGGCATCATTGCTTTCGTCGAGGAATCCGCCCCTGGCTCGACCATCGTCGTCGGCACCGAGTGCAATCTCGTTCACCGTCTAGATAGAGAATATCCTGATAGAACCATCGTTCCGCTTGCAGAGCGATACTGCCGAACTATGGGCATAACCACTCCCCAGCATTTACTCAATGTGCTGCAAGGCCTGGTTGCGGGCGAACCCCACAATGTTGTCACCGTTCCTCAAGAGATTGCTAGGTGGGCACGCCTCGCTCTCGAGCGCATGTTGGAGGCAAATTGAGATGAGTGAAAATGGCGAAAAGCTAACCTGTGATGTGCTGATCATCGGCTGCGGCATTGCCGGGGCCACGGCAGCGCTACGTCTTTCGGAGAACGAAAAGCTGCGCATCATGATCATCACCAAATCCAAAGAGCCCGAGGAGACCAATACCCGTTATGCGCAGGGTGGTATTATCTATCAGGGCAATGAGGACTCTCCCGAGCAGCTTGCAGCAGACCTGATTCGAGCTGGCGATGACATCAACAACCGCGAGGCCGTGGATATTCTAGCCCACGAGGGGCCTCAGCTGGTTCGCCAACTATTGGTAGATGAGTACGCCGTACCCTTTACCATGGATGAGAACAACCTGCTAGAGCGCACGCGTGAGGCAGCCCATTCGACCAGCCGTATCTTGCACGTCAATGATTCAACCGGAAACGCAATTGAGAGGGCCCTGATGCATGCCCTCAAAGATCGACCCAACGTGCATATCCTCACCCAACATGTTGCCGTTGACTTACTCACGCCCGCCCATCACTCGACCGATCCTCGGGCCGTTTATGAGCCGCTCTCTTGTGTGGGCGCCTATGCTTATGACCTCAAAAACAACAAGACCATCACTGTGGTTGCCAAAGTAACCATTCTGGCTACCGGCGGTCTGGGGCAGATATTCTTGCACACCTCTAACCCAGAGGGAGCTACCGGAGACGGACTGGCCATGGCTTACCGGGCCGGCGCTCGCATCATCAATGCCGAGTATGTCCAGTTTCATCCAACCACCTTTTATTACAAAGGTGATTCTCAGTTCCTCATCTCTGAAGCCTTACGTGGCGAAGGCGCCCATCTGTTGAATGCCAGTGGTGAGCCCTTTATGCACCGCTACGCACCTGAATGGGGCGATCTGGCACCACGCGATGAGGTTGCCCGAGGCATCCATCAGGAAATGCTGACCACAGGTGCTTCCTCCGTCTATCTGGATATCGCCTCCGTCATGCCAGCCGACAAGATCAAGCAGCGCTTTCCCAATATCTATGAATCCTGCATGAAATATGGCGTCGATCCCACCAAGGAACCGATTCCTGTGGTGCCGGCAGCCCACTATTTCTGTGGTGGCGTTTGGGTAGATAAATGGGGACGCACTAGCTTGCAGCGGCTTTACGCCGCAGGTGAGGTCTCGTGCACAGGCGTACACGGCGCCAATCGTCTGGGCAGCGCCTCGTTGCTGGAGGGACTGGTCTGGGGTTATCGCGCAGCGCGCAATATCGCCGTCACCCTCGATAGTTTGAGTCCGGTCAATGCGGAAAACATCCCTGAATGGTCGGATAAAGAGGCCATTGACCCGGCTGACCCGGCGCTCATCAAGCACGATATGGCCACCATACGCCATACCATGTGGTACTATGTGGGGCTCATTCGCACCTCACGGCGGCTCAGGCGCGCCCTGTCTGATCTAAACAATCTGGGCAACGATATCGACGCCTTTTACCGCTCCGCACAGCTTGAAGAAAGCCTTATCAGTCTGCGACATGCTGCACTGGCAGCACAAATCGTCGCACGTGCCGCTTGGGAAAATCGCGCCAGCCACGGCTGCCATTACCGCGCTGACTAATATCTATCTCTCCCGCAAATAAAAAAAGAGGGGCTCTTACGAGCCCCTCTTTTTTTATTTTAATCTTCCAAAGAGAACTGAACCAACAGCCGGTTGACCTGTGTACTGGCTTCTACCTGCGGCATGTGCCCAGCGTTCTCGATGATACGCAGCTCGGCGTTCGGGAATTCATCGCCGATCTTGTCCGCATCAATTTCTGGGTCCGAATCGCCAACGATAACCATCATCGGCAAATCCAGCTCTTGCCATTGCTCCCTCAAGCCGGGCTCTTCCGTCTGGGCAATGGCTACCAAGGCATTCATTGTGCCATCGATCTGTGTCATGGGTCGCTGCGTCTCGATATAATCGGCGGCAATCGAGGGATCGACAAATTCGCTTGCGATTCTGTTCTTCCAGAACAGCCCCCCGCAATCCAAGGCCCAAGCAAAACCGTTACGCAGAAAAGATATGCTAGACCACCTACGCCAACTAGGCCAGGCTGTAGCATCGAGCTGCGGCGCTATGAGTGCTATACTGCCCACGAATTGCGGCTGGATCTGGGCGAGTTCCAATGCCACTGCGGCGCCATAATCGTGGCCAACCACCGTAGCATTGACGATTCGCAATTCGTTCAGCACCATAGCCACAAGCTGCGCCTGCCCTGTTAGCGTGAAATCCTGGTCTACATTGCGAGAAGACAGGCCAAGGCCAGCAAGGTCCACAGCAACCACACGTACGCCTGAACGAGCGATGTCGGTGGCATTGTTCTCCCAGGTTTTGGAGCCTTCGACATAACCGCCATGTATCAGAACGATGACCGGGCCATCATCGGGCCCCCAGGTCTCATAGTGGTAGGGTTGATCGTCAATCCAAGTCCATTCTCCGCCTTGAGCGTTTTCATCCAGAGAATACTGCTCCCAATTCCCCGCCATCACTGCAGAATAACCCGCTAACAAAATAGCCGCAGCAGCCAGGATCAAGATGAGAGCAACGATTATGTTGAGCAGGAATTTGAGGATTTTGCGCAAGAAAATGCCTCCAAAGGTAGGATGCTACGATTCTAAACCGGGGCCACAGGCCTGTCAAAGCACGTCACCTGTTAAGCCAGGAACGCTGATAATTGCGGCAAGCGATAGGCCATGCTATAAGAGACAAGGAAAATGCTCTTGTACAGAATGATTGACTGATGGGCATGATTGAACCAACTGAACATGGAGGGGCCTAGTGAAAATCCAGGATCAAGTACGAGCCGCTCTTCAGAACAGCGAATGCCAAGTTCGCATCCTGCCGATAACCTGCGTCGATGAAGCCCTTGATGAAATGCGCGCCCTCTTTAATTCAGACAGCCTGGATGACAAGTTCGCCAAGAGCTACAAGCGCTATTTTGAAACAAACCTGCAAACACAGTTTCCCGAAGCACGCTCGGTAATTGTGACGGTAACACCCGAACCCATGCTTTTTCTGCATTTAACCTATCGCGGTAAACGACACGAGTTCATTCTACCGCCAGGCTATGCCTATGGCCGCAACGATGCCAGGACAAAGCAGCACGTTCAGGACGTTATGGAACAAGCCGGTTTCCAGTGCCAACGCCCTGGCGGAATCCCCATGAAGCTAACTGCCGTAAGAAGTGGACTGTGTCTTTATGGGCGCAACAACATCAGTTACAATCCGCAATTCGGAAGTTTTATCCGTCTCAACGCTTTTGTTAGCGACATGCCAGCGCCAGATGATTATACTTGGGGACCCGCAGCGCGTATGCCTGAATGTGAAACCTGCCGAGTCTGCGTGCGCGCTTGCCCCACGCAATGCATCGATCTCGATAGAAACATCATTCACGGTGAACGCTGCCTGACCTATCTCAACGAGCACGGCGGCGATTTTCCCGAATGGTTGAACCCCTCGGTGCACCACACCCTTGTCGGCTGTATGCGCTGCCAGATGGCCTGTCCGCAAGACAAAGGGCACATCCACACCGAGGCGGTCGAGGATCCCTTTGATGAAGCCGACATCGACGCTATTTGCGCTGGCGGCGAATATGACGATTTGCCCGAAAAAACAAGAAATGCACTCGAAGCGCTCAACCTGAATGACGCCTGGTGGGGCCAAGCTCTATCGCGCAACATGCGCGCTTTACTGTAAAATAACGCCCTGGCCCGTATCTGATTGAAGGAGATAACTATGCAAGCCCTTGTGATGGCCGAATATGGCCGTTTTACCCTGACCGACGTGCCCAAGCCTGAGCCCGCCGCTAACGAGGTACTCATACACATCAAGGCCTGCGGCATTTGCGGCAGTGATGTGCATGGTATGGACGGTAGCACGGGGCGCCGCGTTCCCCCAGTCATCATGGGGCATGAAGCCGCTGGCATCATCGAAAGCGTCGGCTCTGGTATTACAGGCTGGCAGCCAGGCGACCGCGTCACCTTTGACTCGACCATCTATTGCGGCGAATGCAGCTATTGCCGCCAGGGGCTCATCAACCTCTGCGATAATCGCCGTGTACTGGGCGTCTCTTGCGAGGATTATCGCCAGGATGGGGCCTTTGCCGAATACGTGGTGGTGCCTCAACACATCCTCTATGCCCTGCCCAATGATGTTTCCTTTGTACAGGCAGCCATGGTCGAGCCGGTTTCGGTGGCCTTTCACGCCGTGGACCGCACGCCCATCAAGCTGAATGATAGTGCCGTGGTGGTAGGCGCCGGCATGATCGGGCTGCTGGTCATTCAGGCCTTGCGCGCTGCCGGTTGCGGCACCATCATCGCCGTCGATTTGGATGCTGGCCGCCTGGAGAAAGCGCTCACGCTGGGTGCCGACCACGCCATTCGCTCGGATCTGCAAGATACCGCAGTAGAAATACAGGCCCTCACCCGTGGACAAGGTGCTGACCACGCCTTTGAAGTGGTGGGCATCGATCCCACCCTGCAAACGGCGCTCACCTGCATCCACAAGGGCGGCACCGTCACGCTGGTGGGCAATGTGGCGCCGAAAACCAACTTTCCGCTGCAGCAGGTGGTTACACGGCAAATCACGCTCTATGGCTCTTGTGCCTCGGCTGGCGAATACCCCGCTTGCCTGGATATGATCGCTCGCGGCGTCATCGATGTCGAGGCGCTCATTAGCGCCATAGCACCGCTTTCTGAAGGCGATGATTGGTTCCAGCGGCTCTACAAGCACGAACCGGGCTTGATGAAGGTCATCCTCGAACCCTAAGCAAGCAAAAACGGGGGCGAATAACTCGCCCCCGTTTTTGCGTTCTCCGCAGTTTATTTCTCGCTGCTGAAAGCGGCATCAAAAGCCACATCAGAAGGCGTAAGATCCAGACGGCGACAGAGGGCCAACGCCTCAGGCGCGCCCTGCATGCGGTCCATGCCATTGTCTTCCCACTCAACCGAGAGCGGCCCAGTATAGCCCACATCGTTGAGCGCCCGGAATACCTTTTCAAAGGGCACGCCGCCACGCCCCGGAGAGACAAAGTTCCAGCCGCGGCGATGATCGCCAAAAGGTAGGTTGGAGCTGAGGATGCCATTGCGTCCATCGAGATTACGCACCGACTCTTTGACGTGCATGTGATAGATACGGTCAGCAAACTCGTACACAAAGAGCACCGGATCGACCATCTGCCAATAGAGATGGCTGGGGTCAAAGTTGATGCCAAAGCCCTCGCGGTTACCGATGGCCTCCAAGGTGCGCTTGGTGCTCCAGAAATCATAGGCGATCTCAGAGGGGTGCACTTCGAGCGCAAACTTGACGCCCATTTCGTCGAACACATCGATGATGGGATTCCAACGGTCAGCGAAATCCTGATAGCCGCGGGCGATCATCGCATCGGGCGTGGGTGGGAACATGGCCAGGGTGTACCACACACTCGAGCCAGTAAAACCGTTCACAATGTCCACACCAAACTTTTTCGCGGCGCGAGCCGTAGTCTTGACCTCTTCGGCGGCACGCCGATGCACGCCTTCGGGATCGCCATCGCCCCAAACACGCGGCAAAGCCATGTCCTTGTGGCGCTCATCCAATGGGTAATCGCACACCAACTGCCCCGTCAGATGCGTGCTGATGGCGTAGCATTTCAAGCCATACTTGTTGAGAATGTCCCAGCGATTCTGGCAATAGGTGTCGTCCTCAACAGCCTTGACCACATCGAAATGGTCACCCCAACAGGCGATCTCCAGGCCATCATATCCCCAAGAAGCTGCCTTTTCACAAACCGTCGCAAAGGGCAGATCGGCCCACTGGCCGGTAAAAAGCGTTACAGGTCTGGTCATCTCATTCTCCTCTTACTATGCCACTAGAGCTCAAAAGCCATGGGTAGCCACTTGACGTCCGAATGGCTGCTCTCTACGGCCTTGTTGATAAAGTAAACGCCCCGCGCGCCCTCCAACACCGAGGGGTAGTCAAGAAGCGAGGTGCCCAATTCCTGGCCCATCAGTTTGGCCCGTACATCATCGCAAAAACCATGATAGATATTGGCAAAAGCCTCGATAAAAGCCTCCGGATGCCCGGCAGGCAGGCGTGTCGCTGCAGCAGCGGCCTCGCACACATAGCCATTGCCCGGCTTGAAAACCTGTAGAGGCTCGCTGTTGCTGAACACATACAGGAAATTCGGCTCCTCTTGTACCCACTCGATGCCCGCCTTGGTGCCCCAAACGCGAATGCGCAAACTGTTCTCTTGGCCAGGGCATACCTGCGATGCCGTCAGCACACCACGAGCGCCATTGGTATAGCGCAGCAAAATGTTGCCGTCGTCGTCCAACTGGCGACCAGGGGCAAAGATGCTCAGGTCGGCACAGATTGCTTCGAGTTCTAGACCAGTAATATAAGAAGCCAGATTCTCGGCGTGGGAGCCAATATCGCCAATGCAGCCGGATATACCCGAACGTGCCGGATCGGTGCGCCAAGCGGCTTGCTTGCTGCCCTCGTTCTCTACACGTTCCGCCAACCAGCCCTGAGGATACTCGACGATGACTTTGCGAATCTCGCCCAGCGCGCCCGATTGCACCAGGTAACGAGCCTGCTTGACCATGGGATAGCCGGTATAGTTATAGCTGACGGCAAAACAGACGCCCGCTTTCTTGACCACACAGTTGAGATCGCGGGCCTGCTCCATGGTATGCACCAGCGGTTTATCGCAAACCACATTGAAACCCGCTTCCGCAAAGGCCTTGGATACCGGATAATGCATGTGATTGGGGGTAACCACCGAGACGAAATCGATGCGCTCGCCCTCAGGCAGCTGGCTTTCCTTCTCAACCATCTCCTGATAGGTGCCATAGGTCCGCTCGGGAGCAACATAAAGGTCACGCCCCGAGGCTTGGGATTTCTCAGGATTGGAGGAAAAACAGCCGGCCACCAGCTCGACATCGCCATCCAACTGAGCAGCGCGACGATGTACGGCACCGATAAAGGCATCACGGCCACCGCCGACCATGCCCATCTTTAGCTTGCGCGGAAAGATCCTTTGTTCATCCTTGCCACTAACCATACTAGCCTCCTTTGGCATGTGCTTGCCTGCAAACTATGTTGCGCCCCAGCAGCCCTGTCAAGCGTCCGGCATCAGACCAGGGCGCCGTCTTTTTCCAGCATATCGCGAAGCCGGGCCGTATCGACATCGATCAACTCACAGCCAGCTTCAAGAGCCATGGCTGCCGCTGTCCCCACCGCCTGGCCGATGGCCATACAGGTGCTCATGATTCGCGCCCCGGCAATGCCTTCGTGGGTAGCCGAGATGCAGCGCCCCGAAGCGTAGAGATTGGGCACCTTGACAGACAACAAGCTGCGGTAAGGAATGGTGTACCAATCGCCATAGGGCGGGTAGAGCTCACTGGTCAGGCGCATGTTCTCGTGCTCTGCCGCCCAATAGGGGCAATCGGCACCCATAGGGCAATCCTTGACGCAGAGATGCACCGGATAAGTATTCCCCAGGGGACAGTGAATGTCGATCCACCAAGAACCGCGAGCGATAGCGTCTTCGAACTTTTTCCCTGTATTCACGTCCTCGCCAGTAAACACATAGGGGCCGACAATCTGGCGGCTCTCGCGCGGACCGATCTGTGGCGAGGTCTGCTGAATATAGATATCAGCAAATTCCGGCACGGTGGTGCGCAAATAACGCACCAAGTCCCACACATCGCGCCGTACAGAGGCTTCACCCGCGCTCAGATCAGCACCCGAATCGGGATTGCCGCTGAAACGGGTCATGTTGGCTGCGGTGTGATCCTTATGGTAGCTGTTCTTGGCCAAAAAACCGGGGTTGTAAAAATGGAAACGACCGTCTTCCATCTCGTGTTCGATCTGGGCCGTAATCTCGCGGCGCCGTTCCTCGCTCAGTTCGGGCACAGCCCCCAAATGAAAGAATGAGCCCATGGATTCGCCCTTGCCGTCGAAAGGCCGCCCGTGCGTGGTAGGGGCGCCAGCCGCCACAGCCAAGTCGGCATCTCCGGTGGCGTCCACAAATATCTTGGCGGTGATGGCCTGCCGCCCGCTCTTATTCTCCACAATGATCGCTGTGATGCGGTCATTCTCGACAATGGCATCGGCAAAACGGGTGTGAAACAGCACTTGCACACCGGCCTCGGCGCACATCTCATCCAACACAATCTTGAGTGCTTCAGCATCAAAGGGGATATTTTGTCGTTCCAGCGTCTCTCGCCAGGCAGGTGCACAGCCCAAGGCGTGCATCCGTTCGGTTACTTCTTTGAGAATGCCCTCGACAATGGGCTCGGTAGTCTCGTGAGCCGTGTGACCCAAGACCGGAGCAACCAACCCCGCAGAGGCCATACCGCCCAAAAAGCCATAACGCTCAACGAGCAGTGTCTTGGCACCGTGGCGTGCCGCAGCAATAGCCGCTGGAAATCCGCCGGGGCCGCCGCCCACAACAACTACATCCACATCGGCAATAATCGGCAGTTCGTGTGATGGCTCGACAATCGTATTCACAAATGTCTCTCTCCGTTTACTTGCGCCAGTGCCAATCACCTTGCACCACCCACTTGTACGTCGTCAGCTCTTTGGGGCCCATAGGACCGCGAGCATGCATCTTTTGGGTGCTGATGGCCACTTCGGCACCCAGGCCAAACTCACCACCATCATTAAAGCGCGTGCTGGCATTCACAAAAACGGCTGCTGAGTTGACCTCGTTGGTAAAACGCGTGGCATGGGCATAATCATTGGTGAGGATGCCATCGGAATGCCGCGTGCTGAAGCGGTCGATGTGGGCAATGGCCTCATCGAGGGAATCCACCACCTTGACCGAAAGGGCTAGCGAAAGAAACTCGCGACCGTAATCCTCAGGGGTGGCCTCATCTATCATACTTTGATCAATGCCCTCCGCAGCCCGCGCACAAGCCAGAGAACCCTCGTCGCACAGCACTTGGACACCAGAAGCCGTCAGGTCGGCTACCATCATCGGTACGAATTGTGCTGCCACGGCTTTGTTTACCAATACTGTATCCAACGAGTTGCATACCGAGGGAGCCTGGGTCTTGGCGTTGTTGATGATAGGCAGAGAGCGCTCCAGGTCGGCGGATTCATCGACATAGAGATGGCAAACGCCGATGCCGCCGTAAATCACCGGCATACGGGCGTGCTCTTTGACCATAGCCTGCAAACCGGAGCCGCCGCGGGGGATGACCAGATCGATGATGTCGTCCATGGCCAACAGCTCGGGTACCAGCGAACGGTCGGTGGAAGTGATGAGCTGCACAGCATCCGCTGGTACGCCAGCTTCTACACAAGCCTCGCGCACCCATTCAGCCAAAATGATGTTGGTCTGCAACGATTCGCGCCCACCGCGCATGATTACGGCATTGCCCGTCTTGATGCCCAGCGCGCCAATATCGATGGTCACGTTGGGGCGAGATTCGAATATCACCGCCATCACGCCCAGGGGGACGCGCTTTTTAGCCAGGCGCAAGCCATTAGGCATGGTGCGAGCATCAAATAGTTCGCCGAGAGGATCAGACAAAGCGGCCACGTCGCGGCAACCCTGAGCCATGCCAACCAGCTTTTTCGGGGTCAGCGTGGCGCGATCGATGAGGGGAGCAGCCACACCCGCCTCTTGCGCCGCCGCAATATCGGCGCGATTAGCCTCCCACAGGGCCTCACCAGCGTCATCCAGCCGCTGGGCAATGCCCAGCAAGGCACTGTTGCGCACATCCGTAGAAAGCAGCGCCAGCTGTTTGCTAGCGGCCAGTGCCCGATTCGCAAGCTCGCGAACATCTACCACGGTCGTCCTCCCAACCCGCTTAAAGCAGAATCATGTTGTCGCAGTGAACAATCTCTGGACCGTAATCGTATCCGAGAATATTCTGGATGTCTCCCGATCGTTTGCCAGCAATTTGGGATACATCAGTAGCAGAATAATTGGCCAGGCCGCGGGCAATCACTCCACCCGAGCCCGTATGTACCGCAATGACACTACCGCGCTCAAAGGAGCCAACGATGCCTTTGACACCGACCGCCAACAAGCTCGTGCCGCCGGACTTGATAGCCTTGGCCGCGCCATCGTCCACGATCACACCACTGGCATCCCCTTTTTGGGTCAACAGCCAGCGTTTACGCCCTTCTGAAGGCGTAATAGTCGCCGGAAACCAGGTACCCTTTTGATCCGCGAGAGCCTCCAGCAGTGCGCCGTCCCGCCCACCGTTGGTAATGAGCACTGAAGTACCCGAATGCGTGGCAATATCGGCGGCCAGAATCTTGGTGTACATGCCGCCAGTGCCAAGGCCAGATCTGCTGCCTGAGGCCAAAGCATAGATACTCTCATCGATCACCTCGACCTGCCCGATGAGTTCGGCCTCTGGACTGACAGAAGGATCCGCCGAGTAAAGGCCGTCGATATCGGTGAGGAGCACCAACAAATCAGCGCCGATGAGATTAGCAACCAGCGCCGAAAGGCTGTCGTTCTCGCCCACCTTGATCTCGTCAGTAGCCACGGCGTCATTCTCGTTCACCACCGGCACAATGCCATGCTTGAGCAATGTTTCAAAAGTATCGCGCACGCTCAAATAGCGCTTGCGATCCTCGATATCCTCGCGGGTGAGCAGCACCTGCCCCACAATGATCTCGTACAGCTCAAAATACTGCTCCCAGAACTGCATGATACGCCCCTGGCCAATAGCAGCCAGCATCTGCTTGTAGGGAATGCCACTCTCTTCTTGACCATTCCCCAAGCGCTCGCGGCCAGCCTGCTGCGCCCCCGAGGTAACCAGCACCACATCCGCACCCCACGAGCGCAGAACCGCAATCTGCCGACAGAGATCAACCATGCGGGGTGGGTTCAAGCGTTTTTGGCCAGCCGTAAGTGTGCTGGTTCCTACTTTGATGACGATGCGTTGCCAACGGGAAATTTCCGATGCGCTCAACCAATACCTCCTACAACGGGTGTCGCGATTATAGCATGCCCAGGTAATACCTTACAATGCCCCGGCACACGATTGACCGCAACATCGCAGACGGCTATTATCTGCATAGTGTCTACTGCAAGGTCTGGACATCTTCGGGAGCCGCATGAAAAATACGCCTCGTTTTGCAATCGCCATGATCATTTTGTTGGCTGCATTTATGTTGCCAGCATTTGTGCTGCCCCAATCTGTTGCCGCCGAATCGTCGATCGCCATTATCGAGGACATGCCCCTATTGCCCGCCAACTTGCCCTCTGGCGTCACGTTAAAAGCCTACATCCAAGAAGTTGAGATCGGCGTCAACGAGGTGGTTTGCACCCAGGAATACCTTCTGGATAGCGAGAGCCTGACAGCGGTGACATTGTACTTGCCTGACTACGAGTCCGAGAGCGCCATTCAGCCAACACGGCAACTCACGGCGAACCAAACGGCAGTTTCAGCAAGTGAAAACCAAACTTGGACTATCGGCCTGGTTGCTGGCGAGACAACCTTACGGATGCGCTCTAGTTATGGCATCGAAAACGCCATCATCCTTGACTGGCAATCGCAAACTGACCTTTTGTCGCACTGGGGAACCCCAGCCAGTGCCTCGGTACGTGTGAATTATGGTGCCATTGCCACAGACGAAGCCTTTTTCACCATGTTCCCACACGGCCAAGCCTTGGACGGCAAAGAGTTTTTCTGGTCATACGAAGAAAAGGCCTTGCCTGCACATCATGTTGTGATGCTGGTTCCCGCAATATGGACCTCGTTGCGTACAGCTGAAGAACAACAAGATCATGTGGCGACAGCTGCCCTCCTATCGGAGATCACACAAGCAACAGAAAATCTGGGCATTGAGGATGAGAATTGGACGGATCGCCTGACCGGAGAATTGCAGACCGTCATCGACAACAATCCTCAGGACAGTAGCGCCAGAATCATGTTGGTCAATATATGGTTAGAAAAAGCTAGCACTGTGAATGCCGAAAGCCTTAACTATTTACTGATTGCAGCAGATCAACTCGAGCAAGCCAAAACTGCCGATACTTCGCTTGACGTAGATGCCTCTCTGGCCGAAATTTACTATCGCATCGCCGTCAAGCTTTCTGAAGACGGTGATCCAGTTTCTGCTCTACACTATTTAGAATACGCGCAAGATCTCGGTGGCCTTGCCTTGGATGAAGAAGAAACCAGAACTCTCTATTTGGAATGGCTGGCTCAACTTGCCAACCAGGGAGAGACAAACCGAGCTATTGAAGAAAGTCAAGAGTTATTGGACGAAAACGACTATGCCCAGCTCTTGGAATATGCACCGCCGTTTCGCTCCGTGGGCGTAGATGTACTGACCACAGAATCCTATCGGCAGATCGTTTTGGATTTTGATCCTTACGAACCCACGATAGAACAAACACACGCCGAGCTTACTTCACTGGCTAGTATATTGACGGGAGTCGATGGCATCACAATCGATATTTCGCCCGAATCTTCGCTAATCATGACTGTGACAGAGACATATGCTTCCATTGATGAGCTCGCCGAACTGAACCAAAGGGCTCTGGCAAAGATGCCCGTCCCCACCACTTTGATTGTTCAAACGTTAACAACAGCCTTTCCTACAGAAAGCGCCATGACTTTTTCAACGGAGCAGGGGTTGCTCTCCTCTTTTGGATTTACTGAGGAGATCAGCACGGTAGCGTTGGCAGAAGCATGGGAAATAGCCACAAACTATGCTGAATGGCGAGAAATTGAGGTTAAAACAGAGAACATCTCCTCTGCAAGCGCCACAGCCGAAGCACAATTACTGGCTGCGGTTCTGGCAGACGAGAAATCCGCTTGGCAAACGGCGCAGACGTCAAGCTATTGGCGATTTTACGTCGATCTGCCCGACCAAAGCACCTCAGAGTTGCTGGCCTGGGGTGAAAAGCTCACATTCGAATCCTCGGTCGTTTCTACGAACCAAACATACCTCTATATCCTGGCTGTTGGGGCTACCCTCCTCTTGATCCTCCTTGCCTACTTGACCGTTCGCAGCATGGAAACAAGTATCAAAAAGTAAGCAAAGACCTGACGCTATTTTAACTCTTGGTTTACTGTTCCTTTATTCTCGCCTACATGTCTGCGAGTATCATGGGGATGAATCAAATAAGCAATTATTCCCGCACATTGGGGTAGCAAAACACGGAGGGTCCAGATGCTTCGCAATAACAAGTTCAGCAGAATCGTTCTTACACTTTTGGTCGTCGTTATGCTGGCTGCACCTTTTGCGGCCTCGGCAGGCTCAAGAGGGACTGCCTGGGGTTTGATGATCGTCTGGCCCCACAGTTCTCGCGCCTACACCCTGAACGTCAACGGCTTTGCCGTGACGGTTCCCTCAGGAGCCCTGCCAAATGGCGGTATCATCATTGAGCGTGTCACCGTCAAGGGCAATGGTGAATTCTCTGTAGAGTTTTATCCCGATTATCGCTTCAGCGAAGACGTCATCATGGACTTTCGTAGTGCAGAGACCGTCTACTATCACAGCGATTCGGGTCTGATCGCCATCCCGACTTATGATCTCGACAATAATGGAGAAGTTGGCGAATTTTTCTCGGAGCACTTTTCTCGCTACAGCGGTTGGTACTGATCAGTTGATCCTAAAGGGGTGAGCAAATAGCTCACCCCTTTTTCTTTGTCTGAGAACTTGGAACAAAAGTCATTGCTGAGCCACCGAAAAGGAACACCGCTGCCGAAGCAAAGATGGCTTGATAGCCAACAATACCAAGTAATGCGCCAGCCAGTGCTGGCAAAAAGTAGAACGGCCCCATGACTGTATTGGCAAGGCCAAAATAAGTCGGAATTTGGTCATCCGGCGCAACTTGATAGAGATATGAATTACTCCCCACCTGCTGAGCAGCAAGTGCCATTCCTTCAACAACAAATGCTATCCCGAAAAGCCAGGCCGCATAAGTCGGAATTCCCTGGGACCAAAAAGCGTTGGCCAGGAATGGGAAACAAGTCACAATCGTCAAGGCCAAGCCGCCCAAAGCCAAGCCATAGCGCATCGAGCGCATACCGCCGTGCCGCTCGCAATACCGTCCCCAGCCAAGTGTCGAAAGGACACGAGACGCAGTTCGGATCGAGATATAGGCCCCGGCAATCAGATCGGGCGCACCCAAAACTTCGGTAGCATAAAGGATATAAAAGGGAGAAGCGATCTGAAACCCAGTAGCCCCCAGGCGAACAAATAGATACCTGCGGAATCGTTTATCCTTGCGAATGACACCTGGCCCAGCACGAAGCTGATCAAAAAGTGAAAGACCATCGCATTTGGGCTCTCTTTCTGGCTCATCGACAAAACCAAGGATGAGTACAGCAATACCAAAGCACAGGCCAGCGAGGCCAATGAGGATGGCATAGTTTTGAGGAAAATCGATTAGGTTCGGATCCAGTAAGGCGCTGACGATGAACCCGCTCAAAAAGCCAGCCACGCCACCAGCAAACATCCTCAGCGAAATAAGTGAGGAGCGCTTGTCCGGAGGAACGATATGTCCCATGATCTCGGTCCGTCCCACCGCTGAACAACCCGCCGCCACGCGCGTTGCCATATACAAAACGAGAAAGACAGAGATCAACAGGCGGGGTCTCGAATCTGCCCAAGCGAGTGTCAAGCCTGCGACGGCAAAAAGAGAGGTAAAGCGCACAGCCTCAAGCAAACGAATGGTAGGCATCATACGCCGTTTGCGCTCTAGCGTTCCTGCTATCACGAATTGCGGTACAAGCCAACCAAAGAAACGAAGTGAGGGTAAGAGTCCGATAAGGAAATTGGAGCCGCCAAGGGCTCGAAGGTAAAGGGAAAGCACCATGCTGGCATCACTGACCGTCATGCCCGCTTCAACGAAAAACTGATTGATGGCTGAAAGCGCTATATTGCGTTTTTCCGGGTTCCGCCCCCCCTTGCGGATTGCCATATTCCTCCCTGCATTTACAAGAATTAAAAAAGACGAGCCTGCACGCAGCAAACGAACAGGCCCGTGTGGAAAACTAGCGATTCAGCCAGGCGCCATCCACTACCAGTGTAGAGCCGTGGCAATAGGCAGATGCATCCGAAGCAAGGTAAACTACTGCACCTTTGAGATCTTCGGGCGAGCCCCAGCGACCCGCTGGAATGCGCACCATAATCTGGGGATTCCGCACAGGGTCAGCCTCAATCGGTGCTGTCATATCCGTCAACATATAGCCCGGAGCAATAGCATTCACGTTGATGTTCATCGAAGCAAATTCGTTGGCCAAAGCCTTGGTAACACCCGCTACACCATGCTTGGAGGCCGCATAAGAAGGCACCAGATACCCCCCTTGAAATGACAAGGCCGAGGCTACATTGACGATCTTGCCACCGCCGATCTTGACGAAATGTCGGGCCGCTGCCTGTGAAAGAAACATCAAGGCTTTGAGGTTGACTTGCATCACAAAGTCCCAGTCATCCTCAGGGTATTCTAGCGAAGGATGACGCGCTGTTACGCCGGCGGCGTTCACCAAAATATTGAGAGCCCCCATCTCATCTACAACCTGGTCAACAAGGCCATTCAAATCTAGGACACTGGCCAAGGCCAAATCAAAAGGGATGTGTAGAAAACGTCTGCCCAGTGCCTCGATCTGCTTGGCTGTTTCGTCGCACGAACTACGCGCAACACCAACCACATCGGCGCCAGCTTCAGCCAATCCTACGGCCATCCCCTGGCCCAAACCCCGACTTGCCCCCGTAACGAGAGCAACCTTGCCCGTCAGATTGAATTTATCCAAAATCATTTTTCACCTCAAGCAAACATAACGCGACCCGGTCAACCAAATAGCTCGTTTATCTTACGTCACCGTTCGCCAGATGGCAATCCAAGTTGCCGAGACAGAATCCATGGTTTAGAATAGCCCTAGTGAATAGACTGTTCTCCGAATCGCACGGCCTACGGAACAGAAAACTCTAGGGTCTGCGATCGCAGCCAGGCAACCACAATTGCCCGGCGAACGGTCTGAGTGGAAACGCTCATGCCGCCCGTGTTTGGAAAGGAGAACCGCAATCGCAGCACGAAAATCGTGCTGTGTGTTGTTGTGTACAAACACGACGGCGGACATGAGCGAGCATTCTTCCTATATCGAAAGGATCAAAATGAGAAAACGCTCGCTTACCATGGTAGTTGCTATTGTCATCGTCATGCTGGTTGCCACAGGCTGCGGTAATGGTGCCCCCAAAGTTGATTGGAACCTAGAAATCACTGGAGCCGTAGAAACGCCTCTTACGCTCTCATACCAGGATCTCACTGAGCGGGATCAGGTAGTGCTCGAAAATGTCCTCATGCGCAAGTCGCAAGGCGAAAATGAGACCAACACATGGGAAGGCCCCGACCTGATGGCTATTTTGGAAGAAGCCGGCATGAGTGAAAATGCCGTCAGCCTCTTGCTCACCGCCTCTGATGGCTATGCCAAGGAGGTCAATATCTCGGATCTTGATCAGGCTATCATCGCTTTGAAGAGGGATGGCGTCTATACCACTGACGACACCAAGACCGCCCCTATTCGCGTTGTAATACCCAACCTACCAGCCGATGGCTGGCTATACAAACTCACGAGTATCGAAGTCGTCGAATAAAAAAAAGGGCGGGGAAGAGGCCAATCTCTTCCCCGCCCTTTCATTATACTCAGAGTTGAATCGTCCAGAAGGGAATATACATATCCTGAGACAAGAGGGAACCGTGGTTCCCCAGACGGCCATCTTCTACCACATCGTGCATTCCATGATCGGCGCAAATGATCACCAGAGTTCCCTCGGGTAATCGCTGTACGATATCAGAAACATAGCCATCCACGCGTGTCATCATAGCCAGCGTCTCGTCAGCTAACGGACCGTACGTGTGCCCAGCATCGTCGATTCCATGAAAATGCACCCAGAGGAAATCGGGCAATCCCTCGTTCATCACTTCGAGGGCATTCTCATAAGTATTGTCGTCCGAATAGCCGTCATCGTCGCGGTCACCCGAGACAATGATCTCTGTCGAGACCAGATTGAAAGCCAAAGATGAACCTTCCACGGCCACACTAGAAAGCCCTGCCTCAGTCAGAACCTGAAAGATCGTCTCGCTTTCGGTGGTGCGCAGTTCACCAGAAGAAACACCATTCACCGTGGGCGAAGCGCCGGTAATCATCGCGGCCGTCGAGGCCTTGGTCGCACTAGGGTAAACTGTTCGGGCAATACGCGGAGCGCCCAGGCTGTCTAGAAAGGATGTAGTGCGCGTACCTACAACCGATTGATAGTTCTCATAGCCAAAGCCATCCAAAAAAATATGGACGACATGTTCGGCGTCAAAAGCTGCTACAGCACGGCCCTCAGTATCCTCCGGCGAACGAACTCCCAACGCGCCAGCAATTGTGGGAGCAATATCTATCAGCTCAACTGTTACCGAAGCATCAAGTGTCGGCAAAACGATGCTAATATCTTTTGTCTCTATGCTTTCACCAGCGATGACCAGCGTACCGCCCTTTTCTACCCAGGCATCGTCATACACATCGGCCCAATACCATGATTGGTCGTCTACGCTTACTGACTCTACCGCCGGAACAGAAGCCATGGATAAAAGCCGTTCCAGGGGAACACTATCTTCAACGCATTCATCCGGATAACTTTCTAGTGCCGTGCTCCATTGCTGGCCAGTAAGCGGTGAACGTACATCCCCATCAATGGTCAGTCCAATCTCCCACCTGGGCGAACAACCCGCAACTAGGGCTATCGCCAGTAGCGCACTTGGCAATGCCCCCAATCTCTTCACTCGCAACATATCAACTCTCCCCATCCTCTGGCACAATGCTCTCAATCCCAATGACCCAGCTCCCCTGACCATACTGCGGCAGCACCAGCGAAGGCAAACCAGATACCGGCGCAATGACAGCCTCTTGTAGTTCCTCACGTGTGTATGATACCGTCTCGCTATCCTGGCTGGTGCAGGCAAAAGTAGTTGCCTCTGGGTAAGCCGTCAACAGTGAAACAAGCGACGCGCCAGTGTAAATGTGCGCATAGTTACCCTGGTAAATCTGTCCGTCCACAGGACTGGAATATAGCGCATCACTGGCTTCGGCTATAACGGCTGTGCGATCACCCATCAGCAAACGCCCTAACGAAGTCTGCGTATCTCCGAGAAGCAGGGGCGTCTCGCTGCCCTGTACAGTGATAAAGCGTACACCCTTGAGCCAGGTGGATTCGTGCAGATTGACATCCTTGAAGCGAATGCCATCGACATAGGGCACAAGAAGGGAATTCTCCGTGACATACTGGCGCTCCAGCGTTACCAGTCCGCCATCGAGGGATTCAATTGAGACCTTTTCCCAATCCGTCACCCCATAATCGGCCAACAAGTCGATGAGTGAAATACTCGTACCCTCCGTCTCGTCTGCAAGAGGAAAAAGATCATTTACAAAGAAATAAGTGGATTCCGGCACATCGCCCAAGATCCAGACCTGGCTCTGAGCTGGAACTTGGGCAATTTCGAGAGCCCCGTGCACATCATGACATTCAGCGCAAGTAGTTCGTGCAATCATATCCTCGATGGGAAAGGTCTTCCAGCTGGCCAAACCGATACCGATTACAACACCAATGGCCCCGACGAGGAGCCACGTCCATCGCTTGCTCACCCTTGATCACTCCTGTCACTAGCACGCCATCGATTGGCGATAAAAATCACCACATCACTTACATCGTTCGTATTGCCAAACTCAGATTGCAGTGTCGTATCACAATAAGGACATGCAGAGAGTATTAGTTCGGCCTTGGTATTGGCCAGTTCATCAAAGAGTGACTGGCCCAAAGCCGCACCGTCATCCTCTTGAAGCCACATCTGGCCGCCGCCCGCACCGCAACACCACACATCCTTGCCCTTGTGCGCAGGCTCGACTAGTTCGCAACCTGGCGTGGCAACAAGCAGTCGGCGCACAGAATCAATGACGTCAAGGCCGCGCGCCAAATAGCAAGGATCATGGTAAACCACACGACAGGGCTTGACCTGATGTGCCTCGGGGACGATACGCCCCTCCTGGGCCAGACAGCTCAATTCTTCAAGAGCGTGAGACACGCCCTGCCAAAGTCCCTGCGGATACTCGTTGCCCAAAGTGTTAGCGCAATGTGGGCAAACTGAGACAACCCGTCCCACATGAATATCATGCATGGCATCACTCACGGTCTCCACCTGTTGCTGCCAGATGTACTCATTGCCTAGACGGCGTGCTGCATCGCCGCAGCAGGGCTCGGCATCGCCCAGGCAAGCCACATCGACGTCGGCCGCTGCCAACAACTGCGCCATAGCCCGCCAGGCCTGCTGTGCCAGTGGGTCCACCGCCACCATACAGCCCATCCACAGCAACACATCGCAAGAATCGCCTTTGGATAATAGGCGCACACCTGCTTCACGAGCGATTTCGCTCTTGTTGGTAGCCGTGCCCCACGGGTTGCCGCGCCGCTCTATGCCGCGAAAAACGCCTTGAAGCTCTTGGGGAAACTCGGCCGCCTCCAGCACGCGCTCGCGACGCATATCCAGTAAATGGCGCCAGGGGGCAATATCCGCAGGGCATACATCCGCGCAGGCCAGGCACATGCTGCACTGCCAAAGTGCCTCCTGATCGATAAAGTCGGGTAAGCTGGCCATCCTTGGGGCTTCCAGCTCGGCCTCTATCAGTTTGAGCGGATCAAGCATCTTGCCAGTCATCGTTGCCGGACAGACCGTGCTACAACGCCCACAACGAACGCAAGCCCAGGTTTCGTAGAGTTGCTTCTTGCTGAGCTGATCCGTTCGCCCCAGACCAAAGGGCCCATCACCATTCAGATCCTCGGAGACAGCTACTGCTGGCGGAAGATCGTCCGCATGCGCAAGGTTGACTACGATTGCCAAAACGTGGCGCCACTTGGTCAGGGGTACCAGCAAAACGCCTACGAACAAAGAGCCGTGGACAAGAGCCCAAACTAACCCGTAAAGTGAGCGCAGTGTAAGAGTCGCCATGCCTGAGAAAAGCCCAGCTATCGGGCGGCTCAAAAAGGCCGCACGCTGCCAATTTGGATCGGTGATGGCCACCTGTAACGCATTAGCCAGGCCATAGGCGATGATGAACACAAAGCCCAAGCCCCACAACAGCACATCGCTAAAGGCGCGAGAGGTCTCTTTGCGAATAAAACGTCGCCAGCCCGCCAGCATATGTCCAACAAAACCTAGCATTACGCCCAAATCAGCAATGAAATGTGCAGTGCGGCTGGCCTGCCAAGCCTCGCCACGAGGGGCAACATGGTGAGTCATAATATAGGCCACCAGAATGAGCACCCCTGCGGCAAACAGGCAGAGGTGCATCGCACCGGCCAGAGGCCTCCGCCAGATGCGCCGTTGAACCAACGCTTCTTGGAATGCAGCGCCAAATTTTTTGAAGGTGAGGCGTGGTCGCTCGTCAGGCGCCTGCCGCACACGACGTAGGGCGTGTAGCCCTACAGTGATCCACAGGAGCATAACGCCAGTGAACAGTGCATAGAGGTAGGGATAGGTCGCGATACTGTACAGAAACTCGTTCCACATATTGGCCCACCTACAGGACGACGATGATGGCGATGAAAAAAATCAATAACCCCCAGACCGCGTAGTCTCTGCGGTGGTGATGCAAAGGTTGTGCAAAGGTTCGGGTTCGATAACGCCCAAAGTGTCGGCCTTCCATCGAGATGGACAGGCTATCGACCCTTCTGAGAGCAGATACCACCAGCGGCAACAAAAAGCGCTGCAGCCTAACCAAAAGGCCACGCAAGCCACCGCGATCCAGCGCCACGCCTCGGCAAAGTTGAGCTTCGTACACTGTACGACCCTCACTGCGAAACATAGGCGTCATACGCAGGGCTGAGACAAGCGCAAAGCCAAATCGATAGGGAACGCCAGCCTGCATCAGGCTGTAGGCCAGTTCGCTAGAGTCTGTCGACCCTACAAACACCTGGCTGGCCAGTATAATGGCGAGAAAGCGACCCGATACACGCAGTCCGCGTAGCAGACCGTCTACTGTCACCGACCATTGCGCCTCTCCCGGCCACAGATCGAACAGCACCCGTCCCTGGTGGTAAAATAGCGCCTGCAGCAGAAAAAGTCCCAACGTAGAGAATATAGTCAGGCGGAACGCACGCGACCTACCGACCAGATAAGGATAACCCACCAGTACGAGCCCTAGGACGATGGCCCAAATAACCACCGGTTGGCCCACCACAAACACGGCCACCGAAACAGCCAGGAGCCAGGCAAATTTGGGTAAGGGATGAATGCGCCCAACCACTCCGAGACGGCTCATGCTGGCTGTCATAACATACCTGCAAAAGCTTTGCGCCCGGAGGAAGACAATGCGGCAAAGGCAGCATCCGGTGCCGCATCGATATCGATACGCCCCTGAGCCAAAAACACAACCCTGTCTGCAAAGCGCTGAACCATCCCCGGGGCATGAAGTGCCGCGATCACACAAACGCCTTCATCCGCAGCGGCCCTGAGCACCCCCATGACATACTGGGCGTTGTTAGGGTCCTGCCCAATGAGCGGTTCGTCAACCAGAATGATCTGCGGTTTTTGCGCCAACAGTGAAGACAGATTCAGACGCCTCTTTTGCCCATAGCTCAGAGAAAAGGGGTGTCTATTGCGCAGCTCCCAAAGACCAGCCAATTCAAGCAATTGCTGATGATAAAGTGCATCTTGGGTGACCTGCTGGGCAGATAGACCAAAAGCCATGTCACCTTGCACCGTATCGCTTAGCAACTGGTGATCGGGATTCTGAAACATAAACCCCACGCGCCCGGCTAGAGCTGACACAGTATCCTTGGCAACATCCTGACCTAACACACAAACACAACCTCTCCGCACAGGCTGTAAACCGCGGATGACCCGCAAGAGTGTGGTCTTGCCAGCACCATTGGCTCCCATCAGAGCAGTCAACTGGCCAGAGTGAAAATCTACAGTTACGTTATCGAGTGCGTGATGATCTTCTAGAGTGACGGAGACGCCCTCTAGTGCCACAGCAACCTTACCTGCCATTGAGGGTGCATGAACTACGGGTACAGTTGGCTGAAAAACAGAATGATCTTGTTCGATGTGCCCCTGGGCCATACGCACAATACGCGGATTAAAGCGCATCAGGGCATCCAATTTGTGTTCGATGACGATCAGAGTCAGGCCACGCTCGCGACGAAGATTATCCAATACTGCCAACACATCCTGTGTAGCCTGAGGGTCGAGGCTGGATGTGGGCTCGTCCAAAATCAACAATTGCGGCGTGCCAGCCAGCATAGACGCCAGAGCCACCCGTTGCTTTTCACCGCCAGAGAGCGAATCCAGCAGACGACCCTCAAGATGCTGAGCTTGAGCCCTCATCAACGAATTCTGCTCAAGTTGGCGAATCATCAGTGGCTCTACACAACGATTCTCTGGACCAAAGGCCACCTCATCGTCCACCCGCAAGGTGCAAAACTGATCCTCCGGGTTCTGCTGCACCAAACCGACCACGTCCGCCACCTGATAAAGCGGCTCTCGGAGCGTATCGACGTCGGCCACCTCAACAGTGCCCTCGAACTCTCCTTTGAATTGATGCGCCAGGTAACCGCCCATGGCTAGTGCCAACGTCGACTTGCCGCAGCCGCTTGGTCCGGTCAACACCACAAACTCGCCCTTGTCGACCGCCAGCGAAACATGATCGAGGGCCAGCGTTTCACCAGCTGCATAGCGAAAAGAGAGCTGGTCGATGCGCACCATCGGCTCAGACACAGTTCATTTGACCTCGATACGTTCGACGTCGGTCAACAATATCTCGCCACCTTCAGTGGCCAGAGCAAAACTGGTTCCACCAGCAGCATTGACCGACCAAATGCGCAAGCTGCGATCCGTGGCAATCTCTTCCAGGCTTAGTTCAACCTGTTCATCCGCACTGTAAAATACGGCCGATTCTGCGCCTGTTGAAGGTTCCCAGGCTGTCAGCACATCGGCGGCAATAGTTCCCTGGTATTTTTGCTCGCCATACCCCACATCCAGATAGGCACTGTCCATCTCGTATTGCCAGTCAGCGGGATTGTAGGGTGAGGGCAGACCAATCAAGCCCGACACCTCGATGAGCGTTTGTTCGGCCAGATCAATGGTAGCTACGTTACGCACCCAGGCTTTCGAGTTCTCGGCACCGACGATCTCGTAACTGGTGTCCTCACCCTCGCCGCTCACTGCCAACAGCAGCTCTGTGTTTTCCTCAATCTCGCGATCAGTAATGAAAAAGGAATAGCCATCCGTGGCAGAGATTAGCGCCGAGCCATATTCCGTACCACTGACAGCCAAAGCAATGACCTCGGCCAATTTATAGCCGCTTACACTACGTTTGATGCCGTTCAGTTCGACATCTTCGACAATGAGAGGTAGGTTGTCGTCATCGGGCGAAAATTGGTAGACCACCTCGCCATCCACACGAATATCGATCACCGGCGGCCCAGCCAAGGATTCCACCATGGTCCAGCTCCCGCCAATGAGAATCAGCGCAAAAACGCCTAGAAACACAGCATAGCGCCAGCCGCGCATGGTACGCACCGGCTCCTCTCGAACCAGACCATTCTTGTGAAGCACACCCAGCAGCAACCATGCAACCCAACCGCCTAGCAGTGCGCCCGAAACCGCTGCAACCAGGGCCACCAGCCAGACAGCTGCAAGGACATCTTCCGGCGCCAGAGCAAACAATTGAAAAACAATGACGTTACTGGCCGCCGAAAATGCACCAGCCAGTATATAAACCAATAGGCTTTGGCGCTGCTGTACCAGGGCAAAAACCAAATCGATGATCAATCCAGCTGCTAAATCAACCAATAGAATAATAATGCCGTGGGTGTTGCCACTGAGCAGCTCAACGGCCCCCTTGAGCAATCCGGCCAATGTAGCTGCACCGCCTTTACGAACCAGCCCCACAACAAGAAGCAAAAAGATTGTGTGAAGACCGGCGGCCCACTGCGTAGTGCCAGCAAAACCCAAGGCTGCCTGCATCACATCACCAAGCGCATTGATTGCCGTACTAGCCACACCACCCAGGCCAGCCATGGCGGCCATAATAAGCAAGTCCCGCGTGGTAAAATAGTAACGTTTTTCTTCCGTCAATTTTACTGTCCTCTACACAACAAAAAGCGAGCAGGCGCAAGAAGACGCCTACTCGCTGAACGAGCAGGAAAACGTCTCCCCTTTCCAAACACGGGAGGCGCGGGCGTTTCCACCCGCACCCATCGGTTATGCGCCATACCCGCCCAAAGGATTGGCCTCAGGCCACATAACTCGGAGAGCTATTCGGAAATCTAATCAGACCACAAAACGTAGCCTGGCAATGAAACCTCGCCATATTCGGGGTGGTGCGGCCTGAGGCACACAGTATAACCGTGCCTTCCACTATGGTGATTGGATATAGTGCCGCGATAGGCACACTGACTTCCATCCACCTCGCACACGCCATCCATATCGGCGATCTCATAATCGCCCAAAGTGCCAGTTTCATCCACAATGCCATGGTAGACAAGAACCTGAATATCCTTGGGGTCCAAAGCACCAAGACGTATTGTTGTCTTGATCTCAATGTCTTCACCCACCGACATGCTATCATCCGCGGAAGATTCGACAGATACCACGCTCAGTTCGCCCCAATGTGCCTTGATCTTGCCCACCCAAGAGGCCAATTCCTTGACCACTTGATAGTCATTCTCGACCAGTTGGTGATGCCTCTCAAAAGCTGGCTCGTACATCTCACTGCAGTACTGTTCCACCATTCGATGGGAAGAGAACTGGGGCGCAATCGAGCCAATCGAGCTCTTCATCATCGAAATCCAATTATGGGGCAGCCCGTCGTGCCCACGGCTATAGAATCGCGGCACAACATCCTTTTCTAGAATGTCGTACAACGCGCGCGCCTCAACTTCATCACCATAGTTGGGATCATCATACTTTTCACCACGCCCAATGCTCCAGCCTGCGCCGTTAGAATACCCCTCGCACCACCAGCCATCATAGGCGCTGCAATTCAAAGCACCATTCATAGCAGCCTTCATACCACTGGTGCCGCTAGCTTCCAGGCCACTTCGTGGTGTATTCAACCAGATATCGACACCCTGCAACAAATAGCGGGCCAGGTTCATGTCATAATTTTCAATAAAAACCACATGTCCTTGAAACTCGGGCTGTCGCGAATAGTGCACAATCTGGCGGATGAGTTCCTTGCCGGGGTTATCATGCGGATGGGCCTTGCCCGCAAAGATAATCTGCACGGGTCTTTCAGGATCATTGAGAATGCGAGCAAGCCGTTCTGGATCACGGAACAGCAACGTTGCCCGCTTGTATGTGGCAAAACGCCGCGCAAAGCCAATGGTCAGCACTTCGGGATCCAAAGCATCTCGCGCATCGCCAATTTCTTGCGTAGAAGCCCCTTTGCTAACCAGTTGATCCACCAAGCGCCCACGCGCTGTTGAAACTAACCGCTCACGCCGCCGCTCATGGGTTCGCCACAGCTCGGCATCAGGAATGGAATCAACCCTCAACCAGACCGACTTGTCCCAAGGACGTTCACGCCAGCCCGGGCCAAGATAGCGCAGATACAGATCGCCCATATCATGAGAAACCCAACTCGGAGCATGAACGCCGTTGGTAATGGCGCTAATGGACACTTCGCGCTTGGGCGTCTGCGGCCATAGCACCTTCCACATATCGCGCGCTACCTGGCTGTGTATTTTGCTCACGCCATTGACGTGGTCGGCCAGCTCTAGCGCTAACACCGCCATAGAGAATCGGTCGCCACCCGTGTTGCCTCGCTGTCCAAGATACAGGAACGCTTGGCGGTCAAGACCGAGTTGTGACCAATAATACGAAAAGTACTGATCCATCATATTGGGAGGGAATAGGTCAATACCGGCCGGAACAGGTGTGTGTGTGGTAAACACATTGCCGGCGCGTGTAGCAAGTCGAGCTGCCTCGAAATCCAGCCCCTTTTCCTGGATCAGCCGCCGCACTCGCTCTAGTGCCAGGAAAGATGAATGACCTTCGTTCATATGAAAGACATTCGGCTCCATCCCCATGGCCCAAAGCGTGCGTATTCCACCAATACCCAGCATAATCTCCTGCTGGATGCGCATATCATCATAGCCGCCATAGAGCTGACTGGTGATGCCGCGGTCATCGGCAGAGTTCTCGGAGATGTTGGTATCCAACAAGTAAAGCGAGATTCGGCCAACCTCGACCAGCCACACCTGCGCTGTCACCGCTCTGCCGGGGTAATCGACCTGGATATGAATAGGTACGCCGTCCTCACCCTGAACAAGTGACATAGGCATGGTATAGAAATCGTTGATGGGATAGGACTCTTGCTGCCAGCCATCTACATTGAGATATTGGCGAAAGTATCCTTGTTGATAGAGTAAGCCAACGCCTACCAGAGGTAGGCCAAGGTCACTGGCCGATTTGAGGTGGTCTCCTGAAAGAATGCCAAGTCCGCCCGAATAATTGGGAACACATTCCGTAATGCCAAACTCGGCGGAAAAATAGGCGACCGAGAGATTTTCTGAGCGACAATGGTTCGCATACCATGTATCTTTGTTATCCACATACGCTTGAAAAGCAGCCCAAACCCGCTCGAGATGAGCGATAAAGCCATCATCTTGAGCCAGATGCTCCAGTCTCTCCTGGCGGACGGCTCCCAGCAAGCGAATGGGGTTATGTCTATATTGTTCCCAGAGGTCTCGATCCAGTCGCAAGAACAGCTCAATTGCGTCGGGATTCCATGACCACCATAGGTTTCGTGAAAGAGGTTCCAGCGCAGCTAGCGACGCCGGCAAAGACGGGACAACATTATATACGCGATGGGGGCGCAACATAGTCAGCTCCTAAGCTTGAATGGCGCACGACATAACCATTATAGCAGGCACAGGGGTATTCCCAAATCTTTTCCCGATTTATCCTGCATAACAATAGAGGCAGCCGAAGCACCGATTGCGCATACCATAGCTACCCACATCAAAATAGTGTAAGCAACCGCAGCCCTTACGACTGCCTTGATAGGTGTTTTGAGATGGATACGTTTGGGCAAGCTGCGCAAACCAGGCGTAATCGCCACAGGAAGCAGCACGCAAGCCCGGCACCTGACTCGAAAGCGCGCTTGATTCAGCACAACAACCCATCTCGATGCCCAGGTCACTCGCGACAGCAACGATCTCGCGGGCAATACGCGCCTGTTCCGCCTCATTACCTTGCCCTAGAGTGGGCCAAGCCGGCAGAACCTGCGTCATGCGGCGGTCTACACGGACATAGCGTCCGGGAGGAGCAATAAAGTTGAGCACACCACGGTGAATGCCTTGCGCAGCCATGCGTTCCGCCAAGCTCGAAAATGCCGTCAAAGTGTGTGCCGAAGGAATGATGGGGTCATAGCGCCAGCATATGTGCTCATAGCCACCGATCAATTCGGCTAACCCGTCCAATCCAGAAGAAATATCACACGGCACTCGCGGTTCCCAGACCGATCCCGCCAAGCCAGTTGCTGTAATCTGAGCAGTGATAGTCGTCCCTTGGGCTAGCATTTCTTGAATGACAGTTTTGCCAAGCAGAGCGGCACCGTGAGGATCTTTGGTCCAGATTTGGATCACCCAAGGGGCACCATAGGCTGCGAGGATATCTTTGAGCCTATCCCACACGAAGGGAATACGCGCCGGATCGGTACGCCGGCTCACATCGATATAGGTAGCCGAACCAACCACTGCATGGTAGCTGGCATAATCTTCGAGGCGGTAAACTAGTCCCATAGCCTTGCATCACCATGCACCAGTACGCCATCCAAAAACACGGCCCGGGGCTCTAGTGTTGCCGGCTCTAGCACCAGGAAATCGGCTACACGTCCGGGGGCCAACAAGCCAGCGGTATCGTCAAGACCATGTATACGGGCAGGTGTCAAAGTAGCCATGCGCAACACATCCCCCAGGGCAAAACCCACGCCATTGACCAAATGCTGCACGCACTCAGATATGCTGCTAATTGACCCGGCAAAAGCTTTTTTATCTACTGTCATGGCTACACCGGCATTAGATTCTACCAGGGCGTCCATGCCACCAAGATCGTATACGCCAGGAGGCATACCGGCAGCACGGATAGCGTCGCTCACCACACAGAGTTTTTCAGATCCCTTGCACTTGAAAGCCAGTTTCATCAGCGAAGAAGGTAGATGATAGCCATCAGCGATGATCTCGGTAGTCAATCCATCCTCAACCAGAGACGCCTCTACCATGCCCGAATAACGCTGGGGGCCAATGCGCCGCACAGTCGACATGGCACTCCACAAATGCGTAGTATGCAAAAGTCCGGCGTCCATAGCCTGGCATACCTGAAAGTACAAAGCATCCGAATGGGCGCCAGCCACCAATACGCCCGCCTCTGCAAGATAGGAAACCACATCGAGGGCGCCATCTAATTCAGGGGCCAGATCAACCCGTTTCAAGAGGGGAACATACGAAATCAAACGCTCTAGCTCGCCGCGGGTGGGCATACGCAATACGGCGGGGTTTTGAGCTCCAGCCTGGGCAGGGCTGAACATGGGGCCTTCCATGTGAATGCCCAACACTCGCGATTCTGCTGCGCCACGACGCACAGCAACTTCAGAGATGGCGTCGAACGCCTGCCAAAGCGCATCATAGGGAGCGCTCATAGTCGTTGGCAGAAAAGAAGTCGTACCTTTGGTCAATAAATGGGCAGCCATGGCTCTAACCGCTTCAACAGAGCCATCTGTACAATCTGCCCCGGCGCCACCGTGGACATGAACATCCACATAGCCGGGGCAGACAATTGCACCACGCATATCGTAGGTTACGGCATGCTCAGGAATGGCGCACTCTTGCGCCCTCCCAACAGCCAGTATTTTGCCCTGCCTTATGAGTAACACTCCATCGGGAGCAACAAGGCGATTGGGCGTATAAACCCGAGCATTGACGATAGCCCAGGTCTCATTTGCCAATCTAGAGCTCATAGGCAATCCCAAGCCGCCCCAACAACCGGCTCAGATACTCTAGAGATCGGCGCATGGCTGCATCCATATCTGGCAGTCGGCCAATATCGATAGCCACATAGCCACCGAAATTATACTTGGCCAGCGCAGAGAACACGCCATCCCAATCCACCGTTCCCTCGCCCAGCGCTTTGTGCTCATTGACACGCCCGTCGTTATCAGCGACGTGCAGATACATGATGCGCTCACCCAGCTTTTCAACGCTCAAAGGAAGTATTTCTTTTTGCGCATGCTGGTGGGCCGTATCGAGCACAGCTCCAAAATTATCGTCATCGACGAAATCCATCAGCCGAAGCAGTGCATCGGTGTTGCTGATAATCTCGCCCACACGTGGTTCCAGGCAAAAAGGCAATCCAAAAGCCCTGGCGCGCTCGGCACAATGCTTGAACGTCTCCACCAACACGGCCCATTGCTCATCCCACGAAAACAGCGGATCGACTTTGACCCGAAAATCAAGGCCATAATCCAACATCTCTTTGTAGGGTTGGTCGCCAATGAACTCGAGGGCGGGCGTATAGCTATCGATCTGGATGGTTGAACAGCCAAAATACTGTGCCAAGTCCAGGGCCACATCAAAGAGCGCATAGCCCTTTTCGCGCACAGTGGCATCCAGACTGACAATCTCAGGGATGACGGGACAGAAATTGACCACTGTGAGCCCGAGTTCATCAGCCACTGTCTTGATCTCAGCACGCCGTTCAGAGAGCTCCAAAAGATTGCCTCCCTCTGAAGCCCCCTCAAGCTCGACATAGCGAAATCCCAGATCGGCCATCTTTTGAAAAGCCTCTGGTATCGCATCTATTGCAACGGGATAGCCATACGTCGAAATGGCGTATAGCCAACAACAACTGATTTTCATCACAGGCTTGTCTTTCATCATGCCGAGCCAAATTCCTTTTCGAACAGAGCGTCGACTTGATCCTCTGAAAGGAGCCCCACTGCCTGCTTGATACGTGCAACAAGCAGTGCTTCCGGCACTGCACCCTCTACTGCCACGTCATCATTGATGATAATACGAGGCACGCCCATGACCTTGTACTTGTTAGCCAGTTGGGGAAACTCGATCGATTCGACCATCGCCCCACGGATATGGTCACTGGCTATGGCCATAGTATGTGCCATGCGCACTGCCGCCGGACAATAGGGGCAAGTAGGCGTGATAAATACCTTGATATCGACATCCTGATCGAGGTTCGCACAAAAGTCGAGAGTCTCCTTTTCGAGTTTGGCCTCCCCTTTGGAAACATCCATGATATCTTCGACCAGCGAAGTGAATTCGTATCCCGAAGGAATGCCCAAAAAGCGAATTCCATAGTCTTTGTTGCCAATAACGGCTATAGCCGGAATCATTTCAATGCCATACGCCTTGGCCGCTTCGGCATCCGTAACGAGATTGTACTCTTCAATCGTAATATTCTCGGACAGATCAGCAACTTCTTGAAGAATCATCTTGGTTTCTTTGCAGTACTGGCAAGCAAAAGTCTGTGAAAAGAAAACCAGACGAACGGGATCTCGCATGTTTTTAAAAAGCTCTTTGAGCGTTGTAGCATCTTTATCGCTTAACAATGTCATATTTCACCTCCATAAACCAGGCTAGAATATAAAACTTTGACTTGCTCAAGAGACAAGTGAGCTTACCAGTGCTCTTTTTTATCATAAGGCAGCCAGATGGGAGTGTCAACGAATCAGAAGCCGATGCAGTTTAAAAATTGGTCCGCTCTTGGCCGTATGTTATACTCGTACCATTATCAAGGATAAAAGAAACGTGTCTGATGTAAAAAAGAGTGTGCTGTTCATCTCAGTTTGTCTCATCATGTCGCTGGCACTGCCCCTGTCGGCTAATGTAGCGGGATTGGAGACTACTGTCGTCCAGGAATGCGATCCAGCAAATTGGATCTTGCCCTGGCCAAGTGGCATCTCGGCCATTGTCACCTGGGAGCCCGAAGATCATTGGGAGAACGACAAAGCCAGCGGCTTGGCCTTTGACTTTAGCTTGCCCGAAGGCACGCCGCTCTTTGCCCCCGCATCGGGGCAAGCTACCTTTTTGCGAGATGATCGCTCATTAGAAACCACACTGGGAAACTATATTGACCTAACTGTTGGAGATGAGTGGGTTATTCGTCTGGCGCACTTGCGCGATGAGCAAACCGGCTCGGTCTTTGTCGAACAGGGCCAACTCATAGGCTATGTAGGGCATTCTGGTGTTGCACTAACCCACTTGCACTTTGAAATCCTGGCTGTTCAAGGCGATCAACTCGTATGTCCACAACGCACCGACATTCCCTGGCTTATGGAGCAGGCCCTTACCAACTATGCTACCGATGCGGTAATCCCCAACGAAACACCGGGAATCGGTTTATATTGTGATTCATTCACTTGCGCAACCACTGAAAAAGCGTTGGGGCAGTATTTGCAAGCCGAGTTGTCCATCAAAAACACCACAGCCTACGATACCGAGATCACAAAGCTTTATGTCGATCTGGTATCGCCAACTGGCATACATCACAGCAGAACGATATTCTGCAACAAGTTCATTCCGGCCAACGGAGAAGCCGCTATGCCCCTGACATTGATGCCCGATGAGGTGGGCTACTGGACTATCGCAGAGGTCACCGCAGTAACCAGTCAGGGATCTATCGATATGCCGATTATGGAAGGATTTGCCATCGGTGAATCACCGATTACCTTTGTGGGCATCAGCAATCTTTCCACCTGTTCGTTGGGGGAAGAACTGACAGCGCAGATCTGGTTGTACAACCAAACCAGTGAAACAATCGAACTGGACCAAGTTCTGCTAAGCGGAGTGTCTCCCAGTAATACGGCCTGGATTGCCAAAACAGAAACGAGTCTTACACTAGAGTTTGGCCAGCTCGTACCTGCAACAGTCGTTATTCAATCGGCTACACGAGCAGCCGGTGATTGGATAATAACCAGAATTGGCTTTGTGAAGGAAGGAAACGAGTTTACCTTGGCACGTATAGAACAAAACCTACATGTAACAGGCCCCTCGATCAAGATACAACAAGTCTCTGTTTGCCCTTCGCTAGAAGGGCTCAAAGTCTACTTATTGGTTCAAAACATGGGGGACAAACCAGCGTCTCTATCTCGTCTGAACATGTGGGCCTTGGATGCAGAAGGTACCAGCTACTTTCCGGTTAACTCAGAGCCTGTGGGGCTTTTAGATCCGGGCGAGCAGCGGTTGGTTGAAGCAGATGTCTGGGAGGGTGAAGAGGGACTTACCTTGGTGCAGGGTGGCTACTGGGCAAGTGGGGCATTCTGGCCCGTTAGCCTGCCAACATCATTAGCTAAAAGTAACCAGTGGGATTTGTAAAAGCTACTCTTTCACTAAAGCAGCGAGATTACGTTCAGAGTCTTTGTAGCGAATGAGCTCTAGCAGCCAATTGACATCATCTATAGTACTGGCTTCGATGCACATGCGCATCTTACGACCTGATGGTTCTACAGCAACGAGCTCGTATCGGGTATAAGGGGAATAGTCGATGCCTTTCCGTCGAGGGAAAAAACGGCTGAGCCATGAAACGCGCCCGATCAAACTGTCTCGCGGCAATACAGATAGCTCCTTGAACTCGGTCAAGTCGCGCCAGAGGATTTTTTCGTTTCCCCAGTGGGAACGGCGATAGATATACTCATCTGTGATCGTAATCTCTTCATTACGCAGAACAGTCCAATAATAGAATCCAATGATAACGGGCTGAGCGACCATAAGAGCAGCGATCCAGTGCCATTCCAAGCTATGGGCCCACTGCAGAGAAGACCATGTATCGAGGATAACGAAAACCACGGCCATTCCAGCTGCAATCAGAACCAGAATGGCAAGATAACGGCCACCCTGACCAGAAAAAGTCTCTCTTTCTGGTACAGCGCAATGGCACGTCGAACAGGACTGACCGCCCGGAACGGGCTTTTTGCAGCTAGGGCAGAGCACAAGCATCCTCACATTCAAGTATGGGGATTTTATTCACAAGAAACGAACAGGTCAAGGCTGTAGATCATTCTCAAAAGGAGCTTGATGAGCACATTCAATATGTCGGATCATCCACACAGGCGGTACAACCCCCTGAGCAGAGAATGGATCCTTGTTTCTCCTCATAGAACCAAACGCCCCTGGCTAGGCCAAGTCGAAAAAACGCCCCTTGAAAAACGACCCTCATATGATCCGACTTGCTATCTGTGTCCAGGAAATACGCGCACCAGCGGCTTGCAGAATCCCCAGTACACCGAAACCTATGTCTTTGATAATGATTTTATGGCCCTTTTGCCTGATGTTCCCAGCGGCGAATTGAACGATGGCGATTTGCTCATTGCTAAAAGCGAACGCGGCCTCTGCCGGGTTATCTGTTACAACCCCGACCACGGCCTGACAATGGCTGAAATGTCGACCGACGCCATCCAGCATGTCATTGACCTATGGACGGCCCAATACAAAGAGCTGGGTGCGTTGAACTTTATTAACTATGTCCAGATTTTCGAAAACAAAGGGGCCATCATGGGCTGCAGCAACCCACATCCCCATGGACAGATCTGGGCCAACGAAAACCTTCCTCAGGAATCCGCCACCGAGCAAGCCTCACAACTCGCCTATCTACACGAAAAAGGGCACTGCCTGCTGTGCGACTATGCCAAACTTGAGCTAGAGAAACGAGAGCGCATCATCTGCCAGAACGATGCCTTTCTGGCGGTTGTTCCCTTTTGGGCAATATGGCCTTTTGAGGCCATGGTACTCCCCAAGAGGCACATTACTTGCCTCTCTGAACTAACGTCTGAAGAAAAAGAGGCGTTGGCCGATATTCTCAAGCAACTAACGGTCCGCTATGACAATCTCTTTGAGGTATCATTTCCTTATACCATGGGCATTCACCAAAAACCGACTGATGGCCAGGCGCACGACGAATGGCATCTGCACTGGCACTTTTTTCCACCCCTTTTGCGATCGGCCACGGTAAAAAAATTCATGGTGGGGTACGAAATGCTAGCCAATGCCCAGCGTGATATCACAGCAGAATCAGCGGCTGAACGCCTTCGGTCTCTGCCCAGCAAGCGTTTTGCCTAACAAATCAAGCCGGCTGTCATCAACAGCCGGCTGATTTATGCCGGTTTTATCTCTTGGCCCATTCTCTCGACTATCCTATAGAGAGAATAAAAAGTGGGGCAAGAAATGTCAGATAGATCCCTCTTGATTGTTGATGATGAAACAGAGCTTCTATCCTCGCTAGAGCAATTCCTGTCTCGCGTTGGTTATGATGTACAAGCCGCATCAAGCGGTTCAAAAGCGCTAGAAATGGTGGTTTCATCTCCTCCCAATATGATCATTAGTGACATCATGATGGAAGAGATGGATGGCTTTGAGCTGCAAAAACGGATCGAAGACCTCTATAACGGTACCATTCCTTTTCTTTTTTTGACGGCCAGAGGTGATTTAAACGACCGCCTTCGGGGATTGAGGAACGGTGCTGACGACTATATTATCAAGCCTTTTGACCCCGAAGAACTGGAGGCCAGAATCGGTGTCATCCTCGACCGTGTCGATCAGGTCAAGCAGGATACTACCCAAAAGCTTCTTCAAGAAGAAAGCCGCCTGCTGGATCGGGTGTCTCGCGAGCTTCAGGTGCCAGCCGAACTACTCGTTCAAGAACTGAATTCAACGAATTGTCCTCAGGCCAACTGTGCACCCATGGAAACCGTCAAAGACAGCGCAAAGCGCCTGCAGCAACAAATCCGCGAACTGCCCTGGTCAATTGCAGAGACACCCCACGCTGTTCCTGTACATATTCAACCAGCGCGCATAGCCCCAATCATTCGTAGTGCTGCTGCAAGTGCTGCCCGCGTAGCCTCCGAACGAAATATAAAGTTCAAGCTGACTTGTGGAGGATTGCTTGCCGCCAACCTCGACCTAGAAGCTATGCGTAAAGCCATTGGCAATCTTTTGGAGAATGCCGTTTTGCTGGCAGCAGACAACAGCATTGCTCATCTTTATGCCCGTCGCGCCGATGATGGAGGAATCGAGTTCGAAGTTCATACTGTGCCCGCTTCTGCACGCGCAAATGATGCCGAGACGCTCTCTATTGCCACAGCGCAATCCATCATTACCGCCCACGGCGGTCGCATTGAGCTTCGACAAACACCTCAGTCGACTATTCTTGTTGCCTGGATACCCGACAGTGGCGGACATTCAAACGACTAGTTCCCCCAAAAAAACACCCGAGTCACTAGCACAGTGGCGTGTCTTTATCATTGGGCATACGCTCGTATCAATCATCTTTGCCATCATATTGGCAGTGCTGGACGGGCGCAGGCTTTTTACAGACCTCTTACCCCTGACCTACATTGCCGCATTGTACTTGGCCGTAAACGGCATCTATTACTATCTATGGAACCACAACCATATCAGTTTTTTAGCGGTGTTTGCACTCGGGCTTGAGATTGCACTCAATACTGTTCTGATCTTTGTCCTCGGTTCTGAAGGCTGGGTATTCGCCTTTGCCTATTTGTGGCCCATCATCATGGGCGGATGGCTCGTCTCTCCGCGAGCAGTTCTTCCTCTCACACTTGCAGCCGTTCTTGGATACGCCGCTATCCTTGTCTCCAATACATTGGGATATAACTCTGATATCGAGCTGTTTATGCCCGGCGGTATCCCGCAGTCTGTCTTTTTAGCACTGCCCCAACTAGTTTTTGTTGCTTTGCTTCTCTGGCAGTTTATGGACCGTTTGGCGGCTAACCAGAGGGAGCTTGAAAACGAGAGAAATCTCTTTGATAGCGTGCTCCGCAATATGTCAGATGCAGTGGCCGTGTCAGAAGATGGCCGCTACATCCTTTGCAACGAGGCTGCTGAGAATCTTTTACAAGCGCGAGTTGGAGACGTTATTCCCAGCTGGCTCCTCCCCTCAGAGCAAACAGAACCCATACGCGATGGAACTCACTTTGTCACACTTCAGGATCGCGTACTCGGCATCAACTCGGTAAAATTACCCGAGTGTCGGGTATGGGTTGCCCGAAATACCACCGAACAAGCACAATATGCGCAAATGCAATCCGACTTTGTTGCCTATGCCTCGCATGAACTGCGCACGCCGCTGGCTACGATCAAGCTCCACATCCGTATGCTTGAGATGGATCTTCCTCCAAATGTCCCCCAAGACAGCCTTCAAACCATCAAGCACGAGGTAGATCGTGAAAGCCGTCTGGTGAATGATCTACTCGATTCTGCTCGCCTTGAGGCGGGCAAGTTTGAGCCTCACTGCCAGAATTTGGATGTGGGCCAGCTCTGCCAGCAGATTGCCGAGCGGTTTACGCCACTGGCTCAATCCAAAGGCATCGCGCTCATCCTGGCATGCCCTGAAGAACCCGTCGACATGTTCTCCGACATGAGAAACATCGAGCTAGTGTTGGGGAATTTGCTGGCGAACGCTATCAAGTTTACTAGTGAAGGCAGTATAAAACTAGAGTGCGCAGCGCACGATAAAGAAATCGAGTTCATCGTAGAGGATACAGGGTGCGGTATGAACCCTGAGCAGAGCGCCCATCTTTTTGAAAAGTACTATACAGCCGGAAAACCTGGAGGAACCGGCCTTGGGCTGGTTATTGCCAAGATGACGACAGAAGCCTTGCAGGGCACTTTGACTGTACAAAGCAGCCCCGGGCAGGGAACACGATTCTCTCTTATTCTGCCAAGATACCTTGAAACCAGAACAACCTAAGCATCGTATAATTCTGGATGGCGGATGGGCGCCATCGCATAAGCAAGAGCCACAGAAAAGATCATATCTCTCGGCACAAGACCATCGGTCAAAAAGCCCACAGCGCCGAGGCTTTCTCTGCTATGCTGCTGACCCGAGAGTTCGTCGATGATGGGACCCAATTCCTCTCCCGCGCGAACCCGCTCGGCAACACTCTCGGGTAAGGGCAGCCTGCCACAGCTAGCCAACGATACCTGCCCGCTAGAACAAGCTACCGCGACCCAACCAGTCAGGTACATTACACCGCCTTCTTCGCTGACTGATCCCTCCATGCCCAGGCCCAGGTCGGCAACAAGCGCATCTTTCGCAGCAATCGCGCGATTCATGGCGCCCTCACGCGCTTCCAAATCACACATGGGCATAGCGCTAATACCCGAATCCACAGAAACACCCCGACACACTGAATCAGGCCAAATCTGTAAAACGACATCACGTGCAGCCTTGAGCTTTGCCTTGTTCATCGAGCCGACTGCCACTCTTGTTACATCCATCATGCAGAATCTCCGTTCACGGCTAGGGGGCTTGCCTGCTACACAAACACCTATCTATAATAGCAGCATACAAAAGGAGATAGGAATATGACGAACAAACTCTTGGTCGTGCTCTTTGCCGGGCCTGAAAGCGCTTGCAAACTGCAACATGCGGTTCTTTTTGCCCGAGATGTCGTCGCACGCGGCGGAGAGGCCACAGTCATCTTGGAAGGCGTTGCACCTGCCTGGCTGCCTGGCTTTGTCGACAAATCCGATAAACTGACATCCTTCTTTGCCAAAGCAATGGAAGAGAACCTAATTGCTGGCGTTTGTAAAGCTTGCGCTGGAGCCGCCGACGCTATTGACGCTGCAACAGAACTTGGGTTGCCGTTGCTGTCTGGCGCGTTCGGGCATGCAAGCATGGACTCTTACATCTCGGACGATTATACGATCATGGCACTTTAAGCCAAGAGGAACACGCATGGGGAAATTAGCAATCGATGGCGGCAAACCGGTAAGAGAACAAAAACTCAGATCGGGTTTTCATGGCTCGGAATTGATTGATGAAAAAGAACAGGAAGCTGTTCTCAACGTTCTTTGCAAAAAGCGTCTCTTTCGCTTCCTGGGCACCAAGGAACAGCCCTCTGAGGCAGAATCACTTGAACAATGGTATTGCCAGCGCCTGGGCACAAAATATGCCCTCGCCGTAAATGGCGGCACTTCTGCACTCATTGCTGCGCTCTATGGCATCGATGCAGGCCCTGGCGACGAGGTCATCATCCCTGCATATACCTATATTGCTACTGCGGCAGCTGTGATTGCCGCGGGGGCTGTGCCTGTCCTGGCCGAAATTGACGAATCGCTCAACATAGACCCCGCCGATATCGAGAGAAAAATCACGCCGCATACCAAAGCGGTGATTCCCGTACACATGCGTGGTGTACCAGCCCAAATCGATCGTGTGACGACCATTGCGCAAGCCCACGGTTTGTCCGTTGTCGAAGATGTGGCCCAATCCAACGGCGGCACCTTTGCAGGCCAGGCTCTGGGCACCTTTGGCGATGTCGGCTGCTACAGTTTTCAACAGTACAAGATCATCACGGCAGGAGAGGGTGGTCTTGTCGTTACTGATAACGACCGTTTCTACCTGCGAGCTCGTATGCAGCACGATTGCGCCATGCGTTTTTGGAAAGATGCAAAAGGGCAAGAAGAACATCCCGATCTCGTCTCTGGAGAGAACTATCGCATCTCTGAACTTGCGGCCGCACTCGTTCTGGCTCAGTGCGACAGGCTAGACCCGCTTCTTGAGCATTTTCGCAGCATCAAGAGCCGCATCATCGCCGGCATCAGTAACATAGACGGCATTGAGCTGCAGCACGTCCCCGATCCCCGGGGAGATTGCGGTATTTCCTTGTGCATGCTGCTGCCAGATGCCGAAATATCCAGGCGTTTCGCTGCCGCCTTGAACGCCGAGGGTATCGGTTGCGGCACGATTTTTGATAACAGCATTCCCGATCGACACATCTACCGCAACTGGCCTTTTATGATGAGTGGATTAGCCGATGAACGCCGCGCCCCCTGGAAGAACCCGTTTTACAAGGGCGATATCCAAGGCTACAGCCCCACCGAATGCCCACGGACACTTGAATTGCTGGGGCGCACTGTAATGATGCTGATGGATCAAACCTATAGCGAGCAGGATGCGGATCAGGCCATCGAAGCTGTGAATAAAGTCGCCACTGCTCTCTTGTAAGGCGAAACGTTAACACTCTCAGCTGTGACAGCACTTTGACACCCTTTACTGTGGGGTGTATCATGTTGCCAATGCGTTGATTCGGAATAGTAGCCTGGCAAACAGCGTAAGAGAGCTCCCTGTGCTGCGAACGGAGCCGCGAGTACCGGGTGAATGGGCCGATGAGCAGCCGGGCAGAACAGAGTATGACCGGACGTCTCAGTCGCGTTACTGGCTGGCCGAGTGGGTTGCTCTTTAGCATAGAGCAATCAAACGGGGTGGTACCGCGAGCATTGCGTCTCGTCCCTGAAGTTTGGGGCGAGACGTTTTTTGTTATAGGGAGGGAACCATGACGAGGAAACGCATTCTTACCGGAGACCGTCCGACCGGTAAGCTACACTTGGGACACTATGTAGGAAGCTTGGCCAATCGTGTACGCCTGCAAGATGAGTATGAATGCTTTTTCATCGTGGCTGATCTGCACACCCTTACAACCAAGCCAGAAAAAGAAAATATTGCCACGCTGGGTAAAAACGTGCGTGATATGGTACTCGACTATCTAGCAGTTGGCGTCGATCCCGAAAAGAGCACCATCTATTTGCAGTCTGCCATTCCTGCCGTCTATCAAATCAATCTGATCTTTGAAATGATGGTAACGCTGCCCAGGCTTCAGCGGCTGCCCAGCATCAAAGAAATGGCCAAAGCCGCCCACTTTGAAGAAGACACTCTGCCCTTTGGCCTGGTGGGATATCCAGTTTTGCAGGCTGCTGATATCATCACACCTCGCGCCAACCTCGTGCCGGTGGGCAAAGATAATGTGGCCCATGTCGAAATCACACGCGAGATCGCTCGTCGATTCAATTATCTCTATGGCGATGTACTGCCCATCCCAGAGGTCATGGTGGGGGACGTCCCCACATTGGTAGGAACAGATGGACAGGCCAAGATGTCCAAGAGCCTAGGCAATGCCATCATGCTATCCGACGATGCCAAAATGGTGCATAAACGCGTGTTCAGCATGTACACCGACCCCAACCGCATCAGCGCCGACGTCCCCGGAACGGTCGAGGGCAACCCAGTCTTTGTTTACCACGACGTCTTTAACCCCGACAAGGCCGAGGTTGAAGATCTCAAAGCACGCTATCGTGAGGGGCGTGTGGGAGATGTCGAGGTCAAAGAAAAACTCGTCGTCGCCATCAACAATTTCTTGGATCCTATCCGAGAGCGGCGCGAGTACTATGCTGGCCAGAACGGTCTGGTGGAACGCTTGATCTATGAGGGCACCATGCGCACCTCAGAAGAGGCAGATATCACCATCAAAGAGATGCGCAAGGCCATGGGGTTGACCACACTATGGAATGGCATCTCGCGCAAGGCACGCAAAACCATCGAAGACGCGGAGAAGGAATAGTAGAGGGGGGGCAGATCAATCTGCTCCCCCCCTTTTTTGTAACTAGACCTCATACTCGGGTATCTGCCGGCGCCTACCTCCGAATAATATGGCCAATATAAGGCCGGTTGCAAACCCACCCACATGCGCAAACCAGGCCACTCCCCCACCCGACGTGGTACTGAGACTAACTACGCCTTGAATGAGCTGCCACAAGAACCAGATGATCAAAAAGGCCGCAGCCCGAACTTCAACAACGCGCCAAAAGATGATCACCGTAAAGAGAACTCGGATGCGCGCTTTGGGGAAGAGTAGCAAATAAGCCCCAGCAATGCCTGAAATAGCGCCACTGGCGCCAATAATCGGCACTTCGGAAAGTGGGTTGAAAACGACTTGAGTTAGTCCAGCAACGGCCCCACTCAAAAGGTAGAGTGCGAGAAAACCCAGAGGCCCAAACCGGTCTTCGATGTTATCGCCAAAGACCCAGAGGAAGATCATGTTTCCGATGAGATGAGACCATCCGCCGTGCAAAAACATGCTACTGAGAATAGTTAGCCAGGCACTCCAACCGCCTAATACCGTCAGGTGATAAGGAATAATACCCCCAGTGTAATAAATCCCCGTCCGTGTACTCGGGGGCAGCAACTGCATCAAAAGAAAGATCAGCGTATTGGCCACAATCACGAGTAAAGTAGCCCAGGGGAAACGTCGTCTGGGGTTGATATCACCTATAGGGATCAAAGCTAGCTCCTTTTGTTTATCTAGAGCATTATATCACTTTTATAGATCCAAGCTTTATACGCGCCCTTGACCAGCATAATCGCTCGTGTTAAGATTCGCACACGTTACAAAAGGTGGGGAGAGCATGGATGACAAAGCTAAAACCTTCTCAGGTATCAGCGGAGGCGTATTCCTCATCGGCCTAGGAATCATCTTCCTGTTTGATTCAGTTAGCGTTTGGCCCTGGATCCTAGTGGTCATTGGCGCTTCGAGCTTACCTGGTGCCCTGGCCGCCGATCGAGGTTGGTATGGTTGGCAGTCTTTCTTTTGGTTGGTTGGCCTGGCTATCCTTTTCTACACCGGGCTCTTTTGGCCGGGCATTCTTATTCTCATTGGTGTCTCAACGCTGGTGGGTAGCCTAACCAGAAATACAGAGGGCAGCCCGCTCTCATCGGGCAATGATGGGGATGATGATCACCCAGCAGGGTTAGAGGAGTAGAACGTGTTACGTCGATCGCGTTTCTGGGCAGGGATCGCCGCTGGAACCAGCACCTTGGCCTTCTTGGCGGCCACTGGCATTATCTTGGCGCTTATGAACAAGATTCCTTTGCCCGAATTTCTTGGCGGAGGCACAGTGGCCCCCGACGAAGCAGTCGACGTTATCGTAAAACGCCTCGCTGATAAGATGGAGTAGCCTTGTGGATCGATCTTTTGTTGGCGGCTTTATCGTTGGCCTTCTGGCTCCTCTTTTGTTTATCAAAAGGGTCGCCGTGGTCGTGCGCCGCTGCACCGGGAAAGCGCTCTTTGTCGAGCACCGCGAGGATGCTCTGGCGCTTGTGCTGATCTCACCAGAAGAAGCCGATAGCCGCATGCAAGATTTGCTCATCTCATTAGCAGCAGTTGCCAGCGGTACCAAGGCTTTTATCAACTACTACATATCTGGAGCACCACCTGAACCAGACGAACCTTCTATAGAGCACGAAATTACCATCTGAACCGCTCGGTGAAGAGCGAATCCTCAAGGTCGAGTACACCACTCGGCCTTTTGTGTTAGCAAAATGGAGAGCCACTTGATGACCGAATCCGCCAAGACGCGCGTACACATGATCGGCAATGCCCATATCGATCCCGTATGGCTTTGGCCCTGCCAGGAGGGTAGAGAAGAAGTCGTCGCCACCTATCACACCGCTATTGATCTCATTCGTGAATATGATGCCTATGTCTTTACCAGCGGGGGTTCTATAACCTATAAATGGGCGCAGGAAGACGATCCCTGTCTTTTCCAGGCGATTGTTGAAGCGGTCAAGGCAGGTAAATGGTCGCTGGTCAACGGTTGGTGGCTCCAGCCCGACTGCAACATCCCGCATGGCGAAGCTTTTGCGCGACATGCTTTGTACGGCCAGCGCTATCTGCAAGATCACTTTGGGCAAATCTCCACCGTGGGTTACAACGTCGATTCTTTTGGACATGCTGGCACACTGCCGCAGCTTTTGCAGCTATCGGGGATGGACAGCTATCTCTTTTTTAGGCCCGATCCAAACGAAAAAGATCTGCCCATTGGCCCGTTCTGGTGGGAATCGCCCGATGGCAGTCGGGTGCTCACCTGTCGGCCTCCCCTTCACTACAACAGTCCCGAGCAAGAAAACATGCGCGAGCGCGTTGCCCTGGCAGCACAAGCAGTCACCGATAAGGCACCCATGGTCATTTGCTTTTACGGTGTAGGCAACCACGGCGGCGGCCCTACCAAGGCTAACGTCGCTGATCTGGTAGAGCTGATGGGCGAAGGCGGCCCAGTTGAACCAGTCTTTTCCTCTCCGGATCGTTTCTTTGCCGAGATCAAACGGGCAGGAGGCAATTGGCCCGTCGTTCACGACGAACTGCAACATCACTCGCGCGGTTGCTATACGGCCCTTGCACGTATCAAGCGAGAAAACCGCCGTGCCGAACGTGCACTCATGCAGGCCGAGCGTCTGGGTACCCTGGCTAAAAAACTGTGTGGGCTGGATTCAGTTCAAGAGCAGATTGATTCTGCCTGGGAACCCGTCCTCTTTAACCAATTTCACGATATCCTTGCAGGGACATCTATAGAAAGCGCTTATAAAGACGTTTGGGCTGGCTATGACACCACACATTCTATCGCCGATAGCATCCGTACCAGCTCCCTCGCCGCACTTACTGCCTGCGTCAGTCCTACCCAAGAAGAGGATACTTTTGTCATCTGGAACCCCCTAGCCTGGAACCGGCAAGAGGTCGTACACCTTGATGTACGCCTGGGTGGTTTTCATCAGAATCGTCAGGGAACAATCGTCCCTACGGGTGTTATTGTACGTGATGAATCTAGCACCATCGTTCCCGCACAAATCGATGGCGTTGAGTTCGATGACAATCGCTATATCGTGCATATCTCGGCCGTGGTGACGGTGCCCGCTCTGGGCTGGAAGACACTCGCTGTTGAGATTGAAAAGCTCGAAGGCGAGCGTGTCGGTTTGGCTCCTGAATCATCCGCCTCGCTTGAAAATGAGTACCTCAAGCTAACTTTTGGCGGAGAACAGGGCTGGCTAGCCAGCATTACCGACAAGGCAACCGGCACCGAGCTCCTTTCGGGGAGTGGAGCTATTCCCCTCATCATCGATGACCCCAGCGATACCTGGAGCCACGATGTCGTTTCCTTCCGCGATGTCATTGGCGAATTCGAACTGACGGCCAAGCCGCAGCTCATTAGCAGAGGCCCAGCAGCTTCGACAGTGCGCATTGAGAGCGTTTGGGGAGATTCCGCCATTACGCAGGAATACACGCTTGCCCAAAACAGCCCTTACATCGACATCAAGATCGCCATCGACTGGCATGAGCAACTCAAAATGCTCAAGCTGGCTTTCCCGATCAATGCAGGCAATCCAGTGGTAAATGCCTCAGCCCCCTATGGTGCCACACTTCGCCAAGCCAATGGCGAAGAAGAACCGTGCCAAGCCTGGGTGGACGTTCTAGACAGTGCCACCGGCACCGGCATCGCCTTTATCAACGACAGTACATACGGTTATGATGCCTTGGGCGGCGAATTCAGGCTCAGCTTGCTGCGCAGCCCCATCTATGCTTTCCACCGTCCACGACAAATTATCCCTGGCATAAAATACCACTATACTGACCAGGGGAAGCAGGTGATTCGCCTGCGCTTGCTGCCGCACGTCGGCTCTGCAGCGGTCGGCGCTATTGATCGCGCCGATTATGCCCTACATGAGCCGCTATTGCCCTATTCTGGTAATAAGGCAGCCGGCACCTGGCCCAGCAGCGGCTCTCTACTGCGCTGTGAACCCAACAATATCGTTCTCAGCGTCATTAAAGAAGATGCGCAAGGGCACCTTATTGTGCGTGGTGTAGAAACTGCCGGCCTAGAAACCGAGCTGGTGCTCATCTCCGAACACATGAACCAAAGATGGACACATCCTGTACGTCCGCACGAAATATGGACGTTATGCTTGAAAGAAGACGGTTGTCAGGCACTAGACCTGCTAGATCGCCCTCTAGAGTTTGAACCGGGAAAGGGAATATAATGGGACTCAACATCTGCCAAAAGATTATCAAGAATCATCTTGTCGCAGGAGAGATGATCCCCGGACAAGAGATCGGCATCCGCATTGACCAGACGCTGACCCAGGACGCCACTGGCACCATGGCTTATCTGCAATTTGAGGCTATGCAACTCGACAAGGTGCGTACTGAGCTATCAGTAAGTTATGTCGATCACAACATGCTGCAAGCCGATTTTCGTAATATGGATGACCATCGCTATTTGCAGAGCGTGGCCGCCCGCTATGGTATCTATTTTTCCCGCCCTGGTAACGGCATCTGCCATCAAGTTCATCTAGAGCGCTTTGCCGCACCGGGCAAAACCCAACTCGGCTCTGATAGCCACACCCCCACTGCCGGCGGCGTAGGCGCCCTGGCCATAGGTTCGGGCGGGTTGGATGTGGCCATCGCTATGGCAGGCGCTCCCTTTTATGTGCCCATGCCCAAAGTCATTTTAGTTCGCTTGACCGGTAAATTGAGCCCCTGGGTGGCCGCTAAAGATGTCATTCTGGAGTTGCTCAAACGCCTTTCCGTCAAGGGCGGCGTAGGCTTTGTCGTCGAGTACGGCGGACCGGGCGTGGCCACGCTGAGCGTGCCTCAACGCGCTTCTATTACCAACATGGGCGCCGAGCTGGGAGCTACCTCCTCAGTGTTCCCCAGTGATGAGAACACCCTAGCCTTCCTCAAGGCGCAAGGCCGTGAACAAGATTGGGTCGAGCTCACGGCAGATGCTGATGCCAAGTACGATCAAGTCGTCGAGTTGGACCTCTCCAGTCTGGTGCCGTTGGTGGCCTGCCCGCACAGCCCCGATAATGTGGCAGAAGCCAGTACACTTGGTGACGTTGAACTCGCCCAGGTTTGTATTGGTAGCTGCACCAACTCTTCGGTCGTTGATCTAGAAACGGTCGCTGCTATTCTCAAGGGTAAAACTATTATTCCCAGCGTTTCACTGACGATTAACCCGGGCAGCAAGCAGGCCCTCACCATGATTGCACAAAGCGGCGCGTTGGCCGATCTCGTAGCAGCCGGCGCTCGTGTAATGGATCCTGGTTGCGGCCCTTGCATTGGCATGGGCTTGGCCCCGGCTTCAGGCAGCAACAGCCTGCGTTCGTTCAATCGTAATTTCAAGGGACGTAGCGGTACAGCCGATGCCATGCTTTTCCTGGCCAGCGCTGAAGTTTGCGCCGCCTCTGCCTTGACAGGATACATTACCGATCCTCGCACTCTGGGGAAAGCACCCGTCGTCAACATGCCAGAATCCTTTGTGATCGATGACAACATGATCATCGCCCCACTCAAAGATGGCAGCAAGGTTGAGATCGTGCGCGGCCCCAACATCAAGCCCTTGCCGATAGCTGAAAGCCCAGCCGATGAGATCAGCGGCGAACTGTTGCTCAAGACGGGCGACAATATCACTACCGATCACATCATGCCCGCTGGTGCCAAGGTGCTGCCTTTCCGCTCCAATATTCCGGCCATGAGCGATTTCGTCTTTGTAGGCATCGATCCCACCTTTCCCGAAAGGGCTCGCCAAGCAGGCGGCGGATTCATTGTGGGCGGCGAGAACTATGGCCAGGGCTCTAGCCGTGAACATGCTGCGCTGGTGCCGCTCTATCTGGGCATCAAGGCCGTCATCGTCAAAAGTTTCGCGCGCATTCACAAAGCCAACCTGGTGAACGCAGGGATTCTGCCGTTGGTATTCGCCAATTCCACCGATTATGACACGATTGACCAGGGCGACACCTTGAGTTTGACCAATGTCCGCGAGAGTTTAATGGCGGGCGAGGATATGGTGCTGGTCGACGAGACCAAGGGCATCCGCATTCCGGTGACTTTTGATCTCTCTGAGCGTCAAGTCGAAGCAATGCTGGCTGGCGGTTTGTTGAACTATATCCGCCAACAAGCTGCTGAATAGAACAAGAGGAGATATTGCTATGGGTTACACAGTAACACTTATCCCCGGTGACGGCATCGGGCCCGAAGTATCCGATGCCATGCGCCGCGTCGTCGACGCCACCGGAGTCAAAATCGATTGGGATGTCCAAGAAGCCGGTGAGGCCGTCATAGACAAGTACGGCACGCCCCTGCCCGATCACGTACTCGAATCCGTGCGCAAAAACGGCGTCGGCATCAAGGGCCCCGTCACCACGCCAGTGGGCAAGGGCTTTCGCAGTGTCAACGTAGCCTTGCGTAAAGCGCTGGACCTCTATGCCAACCTGCGCCCTGCCAAGACGATTCCCGGCGTCGCCTCACGCTATGACGACATTGATCTCGTCATTGTGCGCGAGAACACCGAAGGGCTCTATGTCGGCATTGAGCACGAGGTTATTGCGGGCGAAGCCGCCGAGGCCATCCGCATCATCACCCGCAAAGCTAGCGAGCGCATCGTGCGTTTTGCTTTTGAATACGCACGTAACAACGGCCGCAAGCAAGTGACGGCTATCCACAAGGCCAACATTCTCAAACTCACCGACGGCCTGTTCCTGGGCACAGCCCAAAAGGTTGCCGCGGAATATCCCGATATTGCCTTTAACGACCGTATTGTGGATAACGCTTGTATGCAACTGGTGCAGCGGCCTCATGAATACGACGTGTTAGTGCTGCCCAACCTGTTTGGCGATATCATCAGTGACCTTTGCTCAGGCCTCGTCGGCGGGCTGGGTGTGACACCTGGCGCCAACATCGGCGATGGCATTGCCGTATTTGAGCCCGTTCACGGCTCAGCCCCCAAGTACACCGGCATGAACAAGGTTAACCCCACAGCCACCATCCGATCGGGTGCACTGATGCTGAACTGGCTGGGGGAAAAGGATGCGGCTGAACGTATTGAACGTGCCGTGGAAACCGTCATTGCCAAGGGCGAAAGCGTCACCTATGACCTCAAATCTAACCGCGATGATCCCACTGCTGTCGGCACTTTTGAGATGGCTAATGCCATCATCGCCAACCTCTAGGAACCTGACAAGAAAAAAGGCTCGCCACATATGTGGCGAGCCTTTTGTTTAGAGTTATTAGCAAAACTCTGTGTCGCGCCAGTAAAAGGGTAAAAGTTCACGCAAGGTAACCACTACGCCTTGGGCAACCATCACCTGCGTACTCATGTTGTCTTTGTGCACCTGGGCAATGAATTCACGACAGCGGCCACAGGGCGGCATAACCTCACCGTTACTACCCACTGCAACGATCTTGATGATGCGGTTCTCGCCAGCAGTCACCATAGCAGCGATCGCCGCATGTTCGGCACAGAAACCTAGCGAACACGCCGTATCGATGCAGACGCCAGTGTAGACCCGCCCAGAATCCGTTTCGAGGGCGGCTGCTACACCACCTGCGTCTGCGGAATCAGACAGAATGCGCGGATGCAGCGTCGAAACCGCGATCCGGAACAGCTCGTCAAAGCTCACCCAGCTCTTCCTCCAGCTCAGCAATCAGTTCCGCTTTAGTTGCATGCTCAGCATGGCCAACGACAGCCAGAGAGAACTCGAGAGCCTTGAGCGCATCCAAAAGCTCACGCTCTCTCTGCGGGCCATCCTTGATCCAACCATGCCCATCGCCACAGAGAGCATCGCCGAGAAACAGCACGTCCTCTTTGCAGACGTGCACCAATACAGAGTCCTCAGAGTGCGGGCAGCGCTTGCGAGCCATCTCACAAGTAACACCGCCGAGATCGAGAGTGAGACGATCATCAAACACCACGTCGGCAGTCGATATCACGATCTCGTCCCTATTCGGATACTCGGCACGAATCATTTCGTTGCAGAAGGCTGAATCCCAGCCGCTGACTACACGTGCGTCCATGGACGGGTCATCCCAAGTCCAGCTCAACATGCTAGAAAGCTGCTCATTGGTAAGGCGTGAAGAGAAGGAAACCGCATCAACAAAAGCGAGGCCGAACGTGTGGTCCCAGTGCCAGTGAGTCAAGGCTACCATATCGGGAAGCGGCAATCCTCGGCTCTGCAATTCAGAGTTGAACAGCTGCACATGAGCGGCAGAATTGCCCGCATCAATCATAAGCACGTGCCGATCTCCTCGCACGTATCCAAGAGTCGGACGATCCGTATCCTCGCTGTGCGTCAGATAGCCAACGCGTTCGGTCAGGTTGATAAACATGTCTTCACTCCCGATTATGCGCTCATTCGGTAACAGCTTGAGCAGATTTCGGCTTGATATCCCAGATGGCAGGAATGACTAGTACGCCCGAGATGAGCATCAGCCAGGGCAACATCTGCATGACCAAACTTAGCGAACGCTGATCGGCCAACAAGCCCAGTAGCCAGGCTCCACCCGCACTGGTAACAAAAGTAAAGCCCATGAAAAACCCGGAGGCAGTAGCCAGGCTGCTGGGGAATCGGCGCTGACCCGTGCGAATCAACAGCGTATGCGCTGGCCCCATGATAAAGCCTGAGAGGACGAACAACGCCTGGCTGGCAAAGCCCGTAGTTACATTAGACCCCCACAATAACAGGCCGCTGCCTATAATGGCTCCCGTTAGGATGGTCCGAAAATCGAGACGATCCGCCAGGAAAGATCCTAGGACGCCGCCCAATGCATTAGCAATCATGTACATGGACATCAGCAAGCCATAGACGCTAGCGGCAACACCCATATCCTCCTGGAACTTGGGCACAAAGGTAGTAATGGCGTTTTGAGACAAGCCGCGCACGGCCATCACCAACAACAGTAGGGCTACAGGAATCCATAAAACTTTGCCCTTAGATGCTATTTTGTTCTCTTTGGTGGCATCCGCCAATACCGGCATAGTGCGAGGTGTCGACGAGCGCACAACCGTGAGGGCAATCAAGATAGTTGTTGCAGAAATCACCAGAAGTGAGGTGCGGCCAAAATTCTCAATGAGGTAACCACCGAGGGCAGCACCCAATAATGCCGAGCCGCCCGTACCTCCCAAGAAGAAAAGTGACATGGCCGTAGCGCCGTAGCGTTGGCCCCCAGCCGCCGTGGCGTTGGCCGCAGCCTGCGGGTGAAATGCTCCACTACCCAATCCAGCCAAAAAGATACAGAGACTCAGTGCCCAAGTGGTATTTACAAATAGGGCGATACTAAACATGCAAGTCGTCCAAATGATAGAGATGACAGCCAGGGGGCGGCCGCCAATTTTTTCGCTCAAACGCCCAAAGAAAGGCTGAGTAAAGGAAGAAAGCAGTTGATAGAGTAACAGTATTTGGGCAATGGCAGCATTGGAAAGAGCCATTTCGCCGCTAAGACTCGCCAGTAAAATGGGTGCTACGCCGTACCAAGTGTCATGAGCGCCATGACCAATGGCCAAGCCTATCAATGTACGTTTATTTGACATGTTCAATTCTCCCAATCAGAACGCTCGAAACATTATACACGCTGACCACCACCCAGCAACCAAGAATACTTGGCTCACTACAAGTCGGATGCTATAATTCCTACGTTAAAAAGTTGGATTGGAGGCCCTTTGTGAAACTGAGTCGAGAGCAAGTGCTTCACATTGCTGAACTGGCCAAACTGGGTATTAACGAACAAGAGACAGAGATATTTGCCGAGCAACTTTCGGACATTCTAGAGTACGCCGAGAGGTTGAACAAACTCGATACATCAGCCATTGCCCCAACGGCTCAGGTTATAAAAGTATCCAATGTCACTCGCTCCGATACGGTTACTGAATCCCTTTCCGTGGATCAAGCCCTGGCTAATGCCCCTGACCGCAATGGGGATTATGTGCGCGTCAAGGCGATTTTTGATAACCAGGATGATTAGGCTGCGAGCATAAAAGCTGATAGCACGGAGGCAAGAACGTTGGAACTCTATGAACTGACCATCCATGAAGCGCGAGAGCTACTCGCTGCTGGTGAGATTACTTCGACTGAATTAACCGAGTCTGTTCTAAATCGTATCGACTTGGTCGATCCACGTATCAGGGCTTATATCACCCTGACCAAAGAAGGCGCACTTGAACAAGCCTCTGAGGCAGACAAGCGCCTGGCTGCTGGTGAATCAACACCTCTTTTGGGCATCCCTATGGCCATCAAGGATGTGCTCTGCACCGAGGGCGTACAAACGACCTGTGGTTCACGCATTCTAGAGGGGTTCATCCCGCCCTATACGGGTACGGCCGTAAAGAAACTCGAAGAAGCCGGCATGGTCATGCTGGGCAAGACGAACACCGATGAGTTTGCCATGGGTTCTTCAACAGAGAACTCGGGCTATTTTGTTACCCACAACCCCTGGAATACCGACTATGTGCCGGGTGGTTCCAGCGGCGGAAGCGCTGCTGCCGTAGCCGCAAACGAGTGCCTGGGGGCATTGGGCACCGATACAGGCGGAAGCGTCCGTCAGCCCGCTTCTTATTGCGGCGTGGTGGGCATCAAACCCACCTACGGGCGCATCTCGCGCTATGGGCTGGTGGCATTTGCCTCTTCGCTCGATCAAATCGGCGCTATCACCAAAGATGTGCGCGACGCCGCCCTGCTGCTGGGCACCATGGCCGGTTATGACCCCAAAGACTCGACCTCCATCGACAGGCCCGTGCCCAATTACGAGCAAGCTTTGAGCGGCAAGGTTGAGGGGATGCGCTTTGGCGTGCCTCGCGAGTATTTTGTCGAGGGAATGAACCCCGTCGTGGAAACAGCTGTGCGTGATGCCCTGGGTGTCCTTAAAGACCTAGGTGCAGAAATCGTCGATATCTCCATGCCGCACACCGAGTACGCGCTGCCCGTATACTATCTACTGGCCCCTGCCGAGGCTTCGGCTAACCTAGCCCGTTATGATGGCATTCGTTACGGCTTTTCGGCTCCCGATATCAATGAAATGTGGGACACCTTCCGCAAGACGCGCGAACAGGGCCTGGGGCCTGAGGTCAAACGGCGTATCATGTTAGGCACCTATGCCCTCTCGACCGGTTACTACGATGCTTACTATCTCAAAGCACAAAAGGTACGCACGCTCATCAAGCAGGATTACGACCAAGCACTAGAACAGTGCGATGCTATTCTGGTGCCTACTGCGCCTAACGTCGCCTTCCGCATCGGCGAAAAGATGGATGATCCACTGGAGATGTACCTCTCGGACATCTTTACGCTATCCTTGAACCTAGCCGGCGTGTGCGGCATCTCGATTCCCTGCGGCTTTGACAACGGCCTACCTATTGGCCTGCAAATCATGGGCGGTGCCTTCCAAGAAGAGACCATTCTGCGTGTGGCCGACGCCTACGAAAAGGCAACTGACTGGCACAAGAAGCAGCCAGCGCTCTAATACCCTAGACTGACGGACATCGTTTTGCTCGCCGTCCAATTGATAGCAAGAGGCAAAAAAAATGATCATTGGCATTCCGCGCGAGATCAAGGATCAAGAGTATCGTGTAGCCATGACACCGGGCGGCGTCGAGACACTAGTCCATGACGGACACAAGGTCTTGTTAGAAAGAAACGCAGGCATGGGCAGTGGCTTTGTGGATGCCGAATACGTCGAGGCGGGCGCTTTGATCATCGAGAAGGCAAAGGAACTATTTGATCAAGCCGAGATGATCATCAAAGTCAAAGAGCCCCTCCCTTCAGAGTATGCGCTGCTCAAAGAGGGACAAATCCTCTTTACCTATTTGCATCTGGCCGCCTGCGAGGAACTCACTTATGCCTTGCTCGACCGCAAAGTGATCGGCATTGGTTATGAGACAGTGCAGCTTGCCAACGGCAGTTTACCTTTGCTCACGCCCATGAGTGAAATTGCCGGCCGCATGGCCGTCCAAATTGGTGCTCATTACCTGCAAAAGAACAATGGCGGTCGCGGCATTCTGCTCTCTGGTGTGCCCGGTGTGCGCCCTGCCAGCGTGGTGATTGTAGGCGGCGGCGTGGTGGGAACCAACGCTGCCCAAATCGCGTTAGGCATGGGAGCACGCGTTACCATTATCGATATCAACATCGATCGATTGCGTTATCTGGATCATGTGCTTGCGGGCAGCCGCATGACCATTGCCTCCAACCGACGCAACATCATGGAGGCCACACGCCGAGCCGAGATACTCATCGGAGCGGTGCTGGTTCCGGGTGATCGGGCTCCGATTCTGGTAGATCAGGATATGATCTCGCAGATGACTCCTGGTTCTGTGGTTATCGACGTTGCTGTGGATCAGGGCGGATGTATCGAGACCATCCATCCGACCTCACACTCAGATCCAACCTATACTGTAGATGGTGTATTGCACTATGCCGTGCCCAATATCCCCGGTGCTGTGCCTCGCACGGCTACTATGGCTCTGGCAAATGCTACACTTCCATACGCCCGAGCGATCGCCAACAAAGGATACAAAGTGGCGATACAGACCGATACAGCCCTGCGTAAAGGGATCAATGTCATCGGTGGAGAACTCGTCCACCCTGCAGTAGGCCATGCTTTTGGCCTTGAAATCAAAGAGATCGAACAACTCTTGTAGAGGAACCCATGATTAGACGTTTGACGACATTTTTGCTTCTTGCCTGTCTTGTTATTGTCATCAGCGGTTGTAGTTTGCTGGGTATTTCCAAGCCAACAGAACCCACGCCTACGCCATCACCAACGCCACGTCCAACGATTCCTCCAGAGCAAATATTGGAGTTGGAGGAACTGGATGATAAGAACTTTGAATCGGGAGATGTGTTTACCATACGCGTCACCGAGGATTATGTGATCCAAAATGCCCAGGATCTGGCCAAGAGTTACGAAGGCATCACCCTAGCCGGAAGCCAAATCGAACTGGAACCTGATCTCATACGCCTCATAGCCCAGGTGGCCATTGAAGATGTTGATGCTACCATTCAAGTGACCCTTGAAGGAATGCCACAGATTGTGGATGGTATGGTTTATTTTCAGATCCAGGATCTTCAGGTGGGAGAGGGGGGCAGCAGAAGCTTGACAGATGTGCTGCTAGAAAAGACCATCGAAGAGGCGCTAGAGGATATCTCTACAGAAGACGGCATCCACCTTCCACTGGAAGAGGCTGACGAACTGGCGGCTTTCGAGTTGACCGATGTTCGCGTCAATGAAGGGGAAATTCTGCTGACCTGCAAGGTGCGTTAGCAATAACCCAATGAAGCAAGCGCGCTGAGGACCGTTTCTTTGTCACTCCAAGGTGTTTCCTCAGTGCCAAAGCACATCGATTGTTCGTGGCCTTTGCCTGTCACAATCACAAGATCGCCCGGTCTAGCCCATCCCAGGGCCCGGGCGATTGCTTTTGCCCTGTCGGGCTCGCGCCAGCAGAGGGTGTTAGGATTCGAAAACCCGGCTGCAATCTGCTCGATGATCTCATCGAGGGATTCCGTTCGTGGGTCCTCGGCTGTCAGCACCACCAAATCGGCCAGATCGCTGGCTATCTTGCCCATGGCAGGGCGCTTGGTCCTATCACGTAGACCGGCGCAGCCAAACACCACAGCAACTCGCCCTGAGGTGAGATCACGGGCGGTAGTTAAGACCTGAAGCAGCGCATTGGGCGTGTGGGCAAAATCCACTACTACCGAAAACGGTTGGCCGCAATTGATCACATTCCAGCGCCCCTCGATATGCCCCACCGCCGCCACGCCCTTGGCAATAACATCCCCAGGAATTTCCAACGACCAAGCAGCCGTTGCTGCCGCCAGAATGTTGCTGATGTTATAGCGTCCCACCAGCGGCGAATGAATGGCTATCTGCTCATCGGGCAGATTGAGGATAAAGTCCAGCCCGTCCACTGCGCAACGAATATCCGAGGCAGTCACATCGCCCAGTTCCAGGCCATAAGCAAACTGCCGCTCTGCAGAAAAAGCCGCCAAATAGGTGTACGAGGGATCGTCGCGGTTAAGCACCGCCGTTTTGGCAATACCCTCTTTGTGCGCCGAGGTCGAAAGCGAGCGAAAGAGCATGGCCTTGGCGTCGCGATAGTTCTCAAAGGTGCCGTGAAAATCCAAATGCTCGTGAGTGATGTTGGTCATCACGGCGACATCGTATTCCGACCCGGTAACGCGGTGCTGGGCCAGGCCGTGCGAAGTGGTTTCGATGACCGCATACTCGACGCCAGCAACCACCATTTGCGCCAAATACTCTTGCAGTTCGGGGGCATCAGGAGTTGTGGTGTGAAAGCCAGTGGGGGTTTCCTTACCGGCGATAGTTGCGCCCACGGTGTCTACTGTGCCAACCTGCTTGCCAGCAGCAGACAAAATGCTGGCAATGAGGCGCGAGGTCGTCGTCTTACCGTCCGTGCCGGTTACACCAATGACTTTGAGGTGGCGCCCCGGGTAGCCATGTAGGGCTGCCTGTAGCAGGGCAAAGGCCTCACGACCGCTACGCACAATGGCTCGCGGTTGGCCGACCAGTTCGGGCATGTCGTGCTCGAGCACAAAAGCGACTGCCCCGGCATGATGCGCAGCAGCAGCATAGGTATGCCCATCCACGCTCACGCCGCCATAGGCTACATACAAAGCGCCTGGCGCCGCTTGGCGCGAATCGCAAACCACTCCCGTAATATCCTGATCGTGCCAATCCAGCAATTGGCAATCTAGTGCTTTTACGAGTTCATTTGCCTTGGGCAAATCAGCAGCCCTCTATTCTTCTTTCATTTCACCAAGCAAGCGCTGGGCCACAGCCTGGCGCCTTTTTTGCTGCGTCTTTTGGCCCAACTCGCGCTTGACAGCCTGAATATCTACCAGCTTTTCCAGCGCCACACGCCAAGCCCCCGATTCGATGGGCATATGGCGATAGCCGGTGCGGCGAACCTCCAGCGCACCCTCAGCCGGGCAAACACGCGTGCAGGCCTTGCAGTAAATACAGAATTGCGCTTCCAACGCCACCACGCCATCACGGAGATAGAGCGCATGGCTGGGGCAAACCTCTGAACAAGCCTGGCAGCCTTCAGGGCATAAGGTTGCCTTCAAAAAGATGCGCCCCTCATAAGGCTTTTCGATGGTGAAACCACCCTCTGGCCCCTTGAACATGCAGCGCGTGCAGTTGAAGCAGCTCTGCCGGTCGATCTGCACATCGCTGACCGCCGTCACAGTACCCGAGGCATCACATTCCACATCCGCCGAGATAGCTCCCGACGGGCAAAGCTCGATATAGTCCACATCGAGATGTTCAGAGAGAATGCCCTGATCTATGCTGACGCGCTTGCGAAAGAGCGGCCACACGCTGGCCTTGAGCACTGGATTCTCTGGCTCGCCATTTACTGTAAGGCGAAAGGCGCAGGTTGGGCAAATCGCAGCGCACTCACCACAAAAACTGCATTTGGTTTCATCCAGCTCGACCCGGGCCTTGACGACCACATGCCCATTCTCGACCACCGCCGCTGAAAGCGAGATGGCTTTGCGCGGACAGACGATCTCGCAGGTATCGCAGCCGCAACAGAGCTCATGATCGATGATCAGACTGTAGCGGCGAGTGATCATAGGACGAAGCAATTCAGTATAGGCCGCATTACTCGTTTTGAGTGTCGTTCCTCGACTCATTGATATCCCTCTCCAAGCAGCCTAATACTCGTCCGGCAGATCCTTGAGTTCAGCATAGCTAAACACGGGACCATCCTTGCAGACGTACAAATGCCCAATGTTGCAGCGGCCGCACTTGCCGATGCCGCATTTCATTTTCATTTCCAGGCTGGTGATAATCTGCTCGGGCGCAAAGCCCAGCTTGAGCAGCGATTGCACCACAAATTTGATCATAATGGGCGGCCCGCAAGTCACCACCAAGGTATTCTCGACCGTAGGCGCAACCTCTTCAAGAACGGCAGGCACAAAGCCAACATTCCCACGCCAGGCTTCATCCTGTCCACCGGGGTCAACCGTTAACACCGTTTGCATATCGGAACGAGCCAACCACTGATCAAGTTCGCGCTTGTACACCAGATCGCCAGTGCTACGTGCGCCGTAAACCACGATCAAATCACCGAAATCGGCGCGATTGTCGAGGCAATTCCAGATGAGAGAACGCAAGGGCGCCAAGCCAATGCCACCCCCCACAAAGACCACATTCTTGCGCACCAGTTCATCATAGGGAAACCCCCGACCATAGGGACCGCGATAACCCACCTGGTCACCCTCAGCCAGCGCATGAAAGGCATCGGTGACCTTGCCCTGGCGTTTGATAGAGCATTCGATATAGCCTACTTGGGTTGGCGAGCTGGCCAGCCCAAAGGGCGCCTCACCCTGGCCAAACACCGAGAACAGGCCAAACTGGCCCGAATCAAAAGCGTGGCGCCAGCTACCATCCGCAACATCCACCGGAGCCAGTCGAAAGGTTTTGACATCGGGCGTCTCTTCGACAATGCGCTGAACCGTCATCACTGTAGGTGTGAGTGTGCCATGATCGTGCATGATGAGCGCCTATTCTCCTTCACGCGCTGCCAGGCTTGCGCCCAACCGCGAGATGATCTCGGTAATATCTACCCCAGCCGGGCAAGAGGCCACGCAACGGCCACAGCCCACGCACAAGGCGGCATCGAAATTGGTGGGATAGTATTGGAACTTGTGCATAATACGCTGTCGATAGCGCCGGTAATGCTCTGGGCGTGGCTGAGCTACTGTCATACGCGTGAAATCACGAAAAGCGCAGGAATCCCACAGGCGCACACGTTGGCCCTCGGCCTCGTTGCCCTCATCCTGTATATCGAAACAATGGCAAGTGGGGCAAAGGAAGGTGCACACCCCGCAATCCACACACTGCTGAGTCAGCTCCTGCCAGAGCGGGTCGTCAAAGGCGATATCGCGAATGGGCGCAGGATCAATCTTGCGCACGATTTGCTCTTCTAGCGCTCGCGCAGTGTCTTCTTGGGCCAGATCCAGTGCTGGGCTCGCCTCCCTGAAATAATCAGGGTAGGCAGCAACCAGTTGGGCACCCTTGTCCGAAAGGACACTCACATGGTACACATCGCCAAGGCGCGTCAGCAGCACATCAGCGCCAGCCGTACCCGTGGGCGAGCCACCCAAGGAGGTGCAAAAGCAGGTGTTCTCAGGGGCATCACAGGCCACGGTAACAATGGTAGTATGCTCCCGCCGATAAAAATAGGTGTTATCTTGTTCACCCCAACCGAACACCTGATCCATCACCGGCAAAGCGGCGGCATCGCAGGGACGGGCGCCAAAGACAATGCGCGGCCTGGTCTCTAGCTCGGGCTCAGTCACCTCAACGCCTGTCTCGCTAAGGCGATAGGTGAACAATACCTCTCGTGGCGGGAAAAAGAACTCTTTGAGGCTCTTGGCCGGGCGACCAGAATCCAACCACAGGTCGTGTGGCGCATGGATTTCGTTATAGAGCGCCGCCGGCGCCTCATCAGAAAGCTGCTCGCTCAACGAAGGCCCAACGACGATGGCCTCGGCCAACATTGCCTCTACCAAGGCAGGGACATCGGCAAGACGCAGCATTTTGTTCGCCATGGCTATTCCTCTCCGCGACCAGCAACAATGCGGCAGCCCAGAGCAGCCGGCGCCTGCGTCCCATCCGAACCCGGCACAAAGGCCAGAGTTGTTTGTACCTCTTTGCCCAACAACGTGGTCAACACTCCCAAAGGCAAATGCATGGGACAGGCCGCCTCACAAGCGCCACAGTTCACGCAGCGCCCCATGAGGTGCATGGCCCGCACCAGCAAAAAGGTGCGATTAGAGGCCACCGAGTCGCTCTTGTCGATCCACTGGGGCAGGTTTTCATCCACCACACACTGTTCGCAATAGCAGAGCGGGCAAACCTGTCGGCAGGCATAGCAGCGCACACACTGGGCAAAGCGAGCGTTCCACCAAGCCGCTCGCTCCGCTGTACTCATGGCCTGCAGGCGAGCAATCAATTCCTCGTGTTGCGAGCCGCCCACAAAATCGCGATCGAGTTCGCCCAAGAGCACGTCTGGCTTTAAGCCAATGGGCGTGTTGTCGGTAATGCCCAACACGACAATGTCCTCACGCACAATCTGTTGCTCTTGCAGCAACACCACCAGCGTGCGCAATACCCCTGGCCTAGCCACGATAGCTAGTGGCGCGTTACGCTCGGCACGGGCGCCCTTGAGCAGACCATCGGGGCCCACCAAATAGCCTGCCAGATTGTGATAGCAAGCCGTATTCAGCACCAGCTTTTGGCATTCGCTGGGTTGGCGAAGGAGACAAGGCGTCACCACACCGGGCGTGACCGTCTCACAAAAGCCCAACACACCATGAACCTGTCCCTCGCTCAACAAGTGATGGGCCGTTTCGCGCAGCAGGGGTTGCATCTCAGCCAATGTCTGGGCAGCGCGCATGGCATCCTGATGATTTCCACGATCGCTCATGAGCGCCCCCCGGTACCCTTCCAATCCAACGGCCCTAATTCGGACAGTTGCGCTTGCTGCTCTTGCGCCATGGTCGGCAACTTGCCACGGTCCAGCGAGGTAAGCCGTGTAAAGCGCACGCGCGCGGCATCCACGCCCATCATGTCCAACAGTGAGCCCAACACCTGAAGCCGACCGCTGGCGATGCGGCTGCCCTCACGATAATGGCATTCTTCCTCGTCGCAACCCACCACTAACACGCCCTCAGCGCCACGGTCGAAAGCAGTAGTCACAAAGGTGGGCGTCACTCGTCCCGAACAGGATACACGAATGACCTGCACACCCTCGGGAGGGTTTTCGGCAAAGGTGATATCAGAACCGGCGTGGAGGCTCCAATTGCAAATGATGACCAGCAACCGACCCGACCAATCGGGCGGCATGGCCTCCAACAGCACGTCGTGTACTTCACGGTCTGTATAACCCTCCAGCGAGATCGAGCCAGAGGGACACACGGCGTTGCAAATACCACACCCCGCGCAAAGGTTCGGGTCTACTTGGGCTACTCGCTTGGGTGACCGGCGAATCATGATTTCTTCCAGTTTGATAGCTTCATAGGGGCAGGCCGCCGCACACATGCCACAGGCCACGCAGCGGTTCACGTTCACCTGGGCCGTCGCGCCGGGCCGTGTATAGCCCTCGCGAATGGCAATCTGCCGGATGGCACCCATCACTTCCGAGATATGGATACCCTTGGGGCAGCGAGGATAACAATCATCGCAAGCCGAGCATTGCCAAATCTCTTCGGAGGAAAGTACCTTCTCCCGTAACCCCAGCGCCGCCATACGCAGTATGCGCCGCGGGTTGTATTCAGGGTTTTGCTGACGCACCACACAGGCCGCCGCGCAAGTGCCGCACGACGAGCAAACCACCAACTGCTCGCCGCCCGGCTCAGCCATCACCTCTTTGGGAAACGATTTATCAAAGGCGGTCGATTTGATCATGATTTGGTCGCCTCTAGAATAGCGGCCATCTCGGGCACCAACTTCCAGCGCTTGAGCCGCGAGGTTAACGAAGGCTCAGCCGTACGATTCTCTTCCCGCAGCACCTCGGGGTCAAGCGAATCCAGTTTGACCTGCATCTCATTGAGCACACGGGCATACTTTTCGCCCTCGGCCGCCGAAATCCACTCCACTCTGAAACGCTCGGGGTTGATGCCAGCGCGCTCCAGTGTACGCGGAATACGATCAAAACGCTGGGCCGCTACTTGCTGGCCAGTGATATAGTGGCAGTCTTGCGGGTGGCAACCCGAAACCAGTACCATGCCAGCGCCTCGGCGGAAAGCCTCCAGAATAAAGTCCTGATCCATACGCGCCGAACACATCACCCGCAGGCCTCGTGAAGCCGAAGTGTATTCAAAGTGGCTGCTGCCGGCGTTATCAGCACCGCCATAGCTACACCAGTTGCACATGAACACCAGAATTTTCTCTTCTGGTTTGTCATCGAGCAGTGCTTCCAACTCTGCCGCCAATTGCGGATCGGTAAAGTGATGCTGGGTGATGGCATTGTGCGGGCATTCAGCCACACAGCCACCACAGCCATGACATTTGGCTTGGGTAACTACCGCAGGTTGGCCAGGCTCAACGATGATAGCACCGTAAGGACAGGCCGTAGCGCAAATGCCACACTTTTTGCCCTGGGCGCTGATGCACACCTTGGGGTCAACCTCGGCAATGATGGGCTCGATCTCCCAGGTAGCTGAAGAAAGTACCCGTGCTGCACGTGAGGCTGCAGCGCTGGCCTGAGCCACACTGGCGGGAATGTCCTTGGGCCCTTGGGCCGCGCCCGCCAAAAAGATGCCATCCGTGGGCGAATCGACCGGACGCAGCTTGGGGTGATACTCCATGAAAAAGCCACTGGGGCTGCGCGAAAGGGTCAGTTGAGAAGCTAGCTCATCAGTGCCTTCGGATGGAATGGCTGCCGAAGCTAAAACGGCCATTTCGGTCTCCAGTTCAATGACCTCGCCCAATTCCTGATCCTCGGCCTCAATAAACAGGTTATGTGTGGTGGGATCTTCGGTGATCTGAGCCGGCCGACCGCGCACAAAGCGAATGCCAGCAGCTCGGGCGCGATTGTAAAACTCTTCATATCCTTTAGAAGGCGTACGGATATCCATGTAAAAGATGGTGATGTCCATCTCGGGGTTGGCTTGTTTGAGCAGAATGGCGTTCTTGATGGAATACATGCAGCAAAAGCCCGAGCAATATTCGTTATAGCGCTTGTCACGCGAGCCAACGCAGAGAACCAACGCCAGGCTCTCGGGTGGTTTGCCGTCCGAAGGGCGCACCAGGCGACCAATCGTGGGCCCCGCCGAGTTGGCTAGTCGTTCCAATTCCATCGCCGTGATGACGTTGGGATAGTGGCTATAGCCGTATTCGGGAATCACTTGTGGATCAAAGACGTCAAACCCCGTAGCAGTGACAATGGCACCGACATCGAGATTGATGATTTCGGGTTCCTGAGAGAAATCAATGGCATCACGCTCGCCACAGGCCGTTACACATTGATAGCACTGGATACAGTTATCCATATCAATGGCATAGATGAGCGGCACCGCCTGGGCATGGGGCACATCTATGGCTTTGCGCGGGGCAATATCCACATCAAAGGCGTTGGGCACCTCAATGGGGCAGGCCTCAGCACACTCGCCACAGCCGGTGCAGTTGGACGCAATGACATAGCGCGGCTTGCGGACGATCTCGGCGCGGAAATTGCCGATATAGCCGTCAAGTCGTAGTAGTTCCGAATAGCTCAGTATTTCAATGTTGGGGTGACGCGCCGCGTCAACCATCTTTGGTGCAAGTATTCAAATGGAGCAATCCATCGTTGGAAAGGTCTTGTTCAGCTGAGCCATCTTGCCGCCAATGCTCAGCTCCCTTTCCAACAGATAGGTCTTGATCCCCATATCGGCGAGGTCTAGCGCCGAACTAATACCTGCAACACCGCCGCCCACCACGAGCGCGGCCTTGGTTACTGGCACGGTGATGGTTTGCAGCGGGTGGGCATAGCGTACCTTGGCCACTGCCGCCGCAATCAGGTCCTTGGCCTTGGCCAGGGCTCCCTCATGATCGTGGCCGTGCACCCAGGTGTCCTGCTCGCGGATGTTGGCCATCTCCATAAGGAAGGGGTTGAGCCCCGCCTTGGCCACGCAAGCCCTAAAAGTAGGCTCGTGCATGCGCACACTGCAGGCCGCAATCACCACGCGATTCAGGTTGTGCTCGACAATGTCCTTTTGCACCATTTTCTGACCCGGCTCACCGCACATGTACAGGTTATCACGGGTGAGCACCACATCGGGCAACGCGCTGGCGTATTCGGCCAACACCTTGGGGTCGACCACACTTCCGATGTTTGAACCACAACTGCAAACATACACCCCAACTCGGATCTGTTCTTCCATTCGCTATCGCTTCTCCTGCTGTGGGCCATCAGTCGATAGTTCATCAAACAGTTTCTTTACCACATCACGCCGAGCCTGCTGGCGAAGCGTCTCCGGCGTGCCTAATACCAGCGCTTCTTTGGGGCAAAAGGCCACGCACTGCGGGCCATCGGGTTGATCGGCACACAAATCGCACACAGCCGCCGTCTTTGTAGCCGGGTCGAGGAGCATGGCGCCGAAATCGCAGGCCTCAATGCACCACCCGCAACCATCGCACTTGTCAACATCCACAATGATAGTGCCGTTCTCAGAAGAACGCGTCAAGGCGTTCCGCGGGCAGGCGATAATGCAGGGAGCATCCGCACAGAGCCGGCAGCTTATGGCAATCATGGTAATGGGCTCAATGCGCACCACCCGAATGCGTGACATGGGCGCATCAAAAGCGTTGGTCTTGGTAGCTGAACAAGCATACTCACACAACCTGCAGCCGATACACTTGTCGGGGTCACAAATAATATGCTGATACTGGGTTACTGCCACGGCTAGGCCTCCTTGACCGCAGGTTCCGGTGCTACCACCAAACTTGGGCAAATGTCGTCGGCTATGTCCCCAAGGCCCAACTCAATCAGTTTCTCGCGGGGGATCAAGCCTTCCGGTGTCCATCCACGAGCCACATAGTACGAATCGATCATCATATTGAGCTCGTCCGCCGTCACAAAAGAGCCCTTGGATGGCCCATCAGGAACCGGATCCATGAGCACACGATCGGGCAGCCAGTCGTCAGCGCGCGTCCAACCCTCACGAATGTTAAAGGCCTTTTTCAGATTCCAAACCCGCTCCCCTACTGCCTTGAGCTCTGCCGCCGTTAGATCAAGGCCTGTGACCATGTTGTAGAGGCGGGCCACATCCTCGTAAAAGTCATCAAAGGCATTACGGATGAACTTGCACAAAACCAGCGAATCGAGGATGGCTGCAAAGTTCTCTTTATCGCGGGCAATAGCGCCACGGCTCGAATCCGCCGTAAAACGGTCGACCTCTCCCTTGATGTCCGCCTCGTAAGCCAGAGAGCGATTGTGGCAGCCACCGCGGGTGCCCACAGCCAGGCCCATGGCAAAGGTCTTTAGGCTGCGCACATCGTAACCAGGCATCTCTAGCCCCTTGATGTGCATGGCATAGTGCTCACTGCCCTTGCCCGTATGCTCTGAAGCGCGCTTGACGCCCTCAGCCAATAGATCGCCCAATCCCTCACGGTAAGCAATTTGTCTGAGAATTTCCACGGCGGCCACATCGTTGCCAAAGTTTAGTTCCAAGCCGCCAGTGTCCTCGGTAGTAAATACACCCCGTTCAAAAGCTTCCATAGCCCAACTAATGACCACACCGGCGCTCATGGCGTCCATGCCCAGGTCATCGCACATTTCGATGAGGTGCACAATGGGGCCAAAATCGCCAATGCCGCAGTTGGAACCCAGCGAGAAGAGGGGTTCGTAATCCACACCGATCATCGAGCCTTTGTAGGGGCCCTCTTTGATCTCGGCCCAATGCTCACAGGCGATAGGGCAGCCCGAACAGGCCACTTCTTTGACCAACAGATGGTCGCGGAGGAATTCACCACTGATCTCGTTGGCGTGTTCAAAAATCGTCTCGGAAAAGTTTCGTGTGGGCAGTACGCCGATCTTGTTCATATTCAGCACGTTGGCGGGGGTACCTAACGTACGATACTTGAACGTGCCCGGGCCTTGTGCCACTTGGATGAGCCGTTTGGTCTCTGCCAGCAAACCTTTGGGATCAGCCACGCTGACAGGCTTGGAGCCTCGCAAAGCAATGGCTTTGATCTTTTTGCTACCCATCACCGTGCCATTGCCCGTGCGACCCACTTGGCGGCCGTCATTGTCAATCGAAGCAAAACGCACCAAATTCTCGCCGGCCGGCCCGATGGAACTCACCCGTACGTTCTCATCGCCGAACAAGTCGCGCACGCGCTGCTGTGTGCCCATACAGCCCATGCCAACCAAATCACCAGCTTCGAGAAAGCGAACATCGTCATCATCAATGAACAAAAGGGTCCAGTCGGGCGCCTGCCCCTTGATGACAATACCATCCCACCCGGCGCGGCGCAGCTCCTCAGAAAAGTGGCTGCCAGAGAGCGAATCGCCAATGACACCCGTCAAGGGTGACTTGCTGGCCACCGCATGTTTGGTGCCTACCGGCATAGTAGTGCCAGCAAACACACTACAGGCAAAACAGAGCGCGTTATCCGGGCCAAGCGGGTCACAACCAGCGGGCGTGTTTTTGTAAACCAACCAGGTGGCCAAACCCACGCCTCCCAGCAGCTTTTTAAGGAGCGATTCATCGAGCTGCTCCACCCATGAAGTACGCGTGCCAACATCGACATGTAGAACTCTGCCGCTATAGGAATACATGAGCATCTTCCCCCTTGAAAAATGCAGAACGGACCATGCTTTCCCTGGTACAGTCCGCAATGGTCCGTTCGAATAGTACTATTCCATTTTGAATGAATGCCAAATGTGCTTTTTGGAACAAAGTATCTGTACAGCTCACAAGAAAATCGGATGCCGCAATATGCGATGAACAGCTATGCGACACTTTGAGGGTCTGCGCCTTTGCCAGAAGCCCTCCAGAGCCAGCTGTACAAACTTGTTCCATATCGGAGATTGGGTCTCCACTCTTGTATTTTAACGGTTCAACCCCTCTAAGCAGAGATTATACATCCCGCACAAGTGCACTGCAAAAAGAGGAACACCCCAGGGGTATGTGAAGCATATCCCAAAGTACCTACCTGTTAAGCCAGATTGGCCCCTGTGACTTTGATACCCTCAGCCACGAGCGCGTTGATGGATACCTGTCCATCAACCCATTCGATGGTGCCCATGGCAAATTGGGCAACATGAACACGGCCGACTGATGTTTCCAGCGTCAATTCACAAGGGGTTTGATTGTGGACACCTGCCGCCCAGATGCCCTTTTCAGGGAATGCTGCTAGCCAAGCTGGCGCAGCAGCGCATGTCAACGATGCATCTGCTACGGCTACATAGCCCTCTCGATTCTGTCGGGCATAGGGTGATTCCAACATGGGCATACCCAACTCGGTGTCACCAATCCAACGTGAAAGTTGCTGCCAGGCCATCACGTCCACCTTCATGCCAAAAGATTTGCCCTCTCGCTCGTAAGCGAGTGTGCGCACACGCGGTCGATCGCCTGCATAGGTGAAGGGTTCATCGATAGTGTCTGTCACGTGCCCACTGGCCACAATTTCGCAGAAAGCCGCCAGATCAGCACAATCTGAAGAATTGCCGACCTCAAGATAAAAGCCGCAGGTTGGGTGTCCTTTGAAAAATGCCCCGGGCCAACCCAATTCCCAAAAGCGCTTGCTTTCTCCCTTGTAGTTGTACATCTCGAGCACCAGATCGCCCTTGATATCGACCAAGCGCACGGGTGTCTCGCGACCCATAGCCGTGCAAGACAGAGGGCGAACTGCCATATATGTCTCTCCAGCAGCGATTCCAACCACGCTATTTTCGGGAACGTTATAAGGAAGCGCCGTCACCAGCTCACCATTCACCCGTATCTCGTCAATACCCTCAATACGCGTCCAAATGAGCGCGACCTTGGCACTACTACACTCAGAAACATGCTGGGGCCGATACAAACCCAAAGCTTTGTTCGTGCTCTGCACACCGTAGAACATCCCCTCGTCGGCAAGGTTTCTCGACTTGGTGCGGTCTGTGGGATGGTAGGTGTCACCAAGCCATTTATCATTGATCAGATAGCGCGTGTACAAGACTCCATCACAAGGTTTTTCTCGCCTATAGTGAACCATGCAAGAATCCGCCTGGCCGCCCTCGCCCAAAGAACCTACACCCAGGGCAAAGGTCTTATCCATACAAGTCGACAGGCCTACACCTACACGAGAATCCACGCTCTCCCAGATTTCGTGAGGCACTGAATTGCCCTGCCACAGAGCGCGACACCATACCGGCAAATCGCCCTTTTCAATCCAGGCATCGAACAGCTCAACTTCTGGCGCCTCGCGGCATTCCACCGAGGGCTGATAGGCACGGCTGTGCGGCGCAGCCCAGCGGCCAGTACCCTCATGCAAATGCAGTCCGGCGCTTACGGCCAAGCGCAACAACTGGGCATGGGCCCGAGTACGCGTGGCACTGTCTTTCGCCAGAGATATCAGCCCCATCATGGACTTTAGAGCTACGCGCGTATACGTGGGGCTATTGTATTCGGCCGGTATGCCACCTTGGTCATTGAAAGCAATAAACTCTTGCAGTTTGGCATAGCCACGTTGGGCAATCTCTACATCGCCCAGTAGTTCTCCGCCCAAACACGTGTTCAGAATGTCCAAAGCAGTAATATTGGTATAGGCGACCAGAACATCAAGACGACGAATCTCATCCAATCCCAAACGTATCGCTTCCAGCACACGTGCCTGCATAGATGGCTGCAGCCTAGCGCGATGTTCAATCATCATTGGGATCAGGTGTTCAAGGCAAAACTCGACGGCATTGAGGTCAAATACTACCGTATCCTCAGCCATCCAGTAGAAATTGCCATAGTGAGGATCGCGTGGATCCATCTCTTGGCAAATCAGGGTCGCTTCGAGCACCTCGTGGGCCAGAGCGATATCCTGCGCAGTGCCATTGGCCACCAAAGCCTCGGCTAGAGAAGCCCCTTGCCGCGATTCGTGAAACGTGCCGTATTCGGTATAGTTGGCACATAGTTTGGCTTCAGGGTCCCACGATTCAGGAAGCTGAAGCGGTTCGCGTTCGCATTTCTCAGACATTATCAATCTCCTTGAGCCCAATACTGGGCAGAGCATATCACCGTCTCAGCGAAAAGCAACCCGTCAGTGCATAACTTGCAAGGAAGCCGGAATCCCGTATAATAGCCTCAGTGGGGGCAGGTAGCCCAGCTGGTTAGAGCGCCACGTTGACATCGTGGAGGCCGTAGGTTCGAGTCCTATCCTGCCCACAGCATAAACTCGCCGCATGCGGCGAGTTTTTTGTTATCTATATGCTAAACAAAAAAGGGGAACCGCTAAGCGGTTCCCCTTTTCGACCAAGTTACTTGATGGTAACCTTGGCGCCCACGGCCTCGAGCTTTTCCTTGGCGGCAGCGGCGTCGTCCTTGTTCACGTTCTCAAGAACTGCAGAAGGGGCCTCGTCAACAGCAGCCTTGGCTTCGCGAAGACCCAGGCTAGTCAGCTCACGCACAACCTTGATGACCTGAACCTTTTGATCGCCGACTTCGGTGAGCATGACAGTGAACTCGGTCTGCTCTTCTTCCTCTTCAACAGCTGCAGCGGGGCCAGCAGCGGCAGCGACAGCCACCGGAGCAGCAGCGCTAACGCCGAACTTTTCCTCAAGAGCCTTGACAAGCTCAGAGAGCTCAAGGACGGTCATGCTGCTGATGGTTTCAATAATCTCTTCTCTAGACACTGTGATCCTCCGTGTTGTTACCCTTGAATTGGGAATTTCTGCTGAAATTAATTAGGCAGCTTCTTCAAGCTGCTTGCGACGTGCATCGAGCACGTTCACCACACCGCGCACAACTGCGGCTAGTGTGCCAACCAGACCACTGATCGGGGCCTGCATGCCACCCACCACACGAGACAAAAGCTCCTCGCGAGACGGCAGCCGGGTCAACTCATCAACCTGGTCCACTCCGATGAGTTTGCCATCCACCAATCCACCTTTGATAGCCAACTTGTCGGCTTTGGAAGCAAAAGTGGACACTGCTTTGGCAGCCGGAGCGATGTCATCATAAATAAACGTCACAATGGACGCACCCGACATCATCTCTTCATCGTACGGAAGTCCTGCCTTTTCCAAGGCAAGCCTCATCAAGGTATTCTTGACGACAACTGCTTCCGCACTCGTCTGCCGAAGCTCGCTGCGCAACGCCTGAATCCTGGGAACAGAGATACCTTTGTTCTCTGTCCAGATCATCACGCTTGCGCGCCCGAGTCGCTCGGAATAAGAATCGAGCAACTCTTGCTTCTTGCTACGAGTTATAGCCAAATCCGTCACCTCCCAAAAGAAAAAGGTCTTTGCACCTCACCGATGCAAAGACCTAGAAACAGTTCAACTGTATCTAGTCTTACGCTTCGGCGGGCCGGCGAACCGTTTAAGCGCGAATTACGCGCACCTGCTGTCTAGAGCGACAGACTCTTGGCCAAAAGGCCAATTCAGAATATCGATTATTAGAGAGCAGAAGCTGCGGCAATATCTATACGAATACCAGGGCCCATCGTCGAGGTGATCGTGAGCCGCTTAATATAGTTACCCTTCACACTTGCAGGACGAGCAGCAACGACTGCCCGCATCACAGCAGTGAGGTTATCCATCAATTGCTCTTCAGTAAAGGCAGAACGTCCTACAGGGATATGCAGGTTGCCAGTGCGGTCGACACGGTACTCTACACGACCCTGACGCAACTGCTGAATCGTATCCGCAATGTTGTCCTCTTGAACAACCGTGCCAGCCTTGGGAGTCGGCATCAAGCCACGAGGGCCCAAAACCCGACCAAGGCGCCCGATCTTGCCCATCGCCTGCGGAACAGCGATAACGACATCGAACTCGAACCAGCCGTCCTGGATCTTTTGCAGATACTCGTCGATGCCGACATAATCTGCACCAGCTTCCTCAGCAATACGAGCCGCATCACCTTCACAAAAGGCCAGGATGCGCACTACTTTGCCCGTTCCAGCAGGAAGGGATACCGTACCGCGAATCAACTGGTCAGCCTGACGAGGATCGATGTTGGTGTTCATGTGCACATCAATAGACTCGTTGAATTGAGCAAACGCGCACTCTTTCACCAAAGCAACCGCCTCGGCAGGTTCATAGTTCTTGAGCCGGTCGACTTTAGGAGCGACCGCATTGTACTTTTTACCGTGCTTGGCCATTATTTTCTCCTTGTGGTATTCGCGGGCCCTGGGCCCTCCCACATGCTAACAACTAGTCCTCGACGATAATGCCGGCGCTACGAGCGCTACCTTCAATCTGCAGCATTGCGCCTTCGATATCGACTGCGTTGAGGTCCTTCATTTTGAGCTGAGCAATCTCGCGAACCTGGGCCCGCGTGATCTTACCCACCTTTTCAGTGTTGGGTCGACCAGAACCCTTGGGCAGACCAGCTGCTTTGAGCAGCAGATCCTTCGCCGGGGGGGTCTTGGTGACAAAACTGAAAGAGCGATCAGCATACACCGTGATTTCGACAGGGATAATAGTTCCCACATCGTTCGCTGTGCGAGCATTATACTCTTTGACAAACTGCATGATATTAACGCCATGCTGGCCAAGAGCAGGGCCCACAGGAGGTGCAGGGCTTGCCTTACCGGCCGGAATTTGCAGCTTGATGATCGCAGCTACTTTTTTCGCCATCTTATGATACCTCTTCCCTTTGGACCGACAGCTCAGCCGGAGAGCGGCCCACTATATTCGCTCCACCTGCAAAAAGTCCATTTCCACAGGTGTTTCGCGCCCAAAGAACGAAACCAACACACGCACCTTGCCGCGATCCGGATACAACTCATCTACCACGGCCATAAAATCAGCAAAGGGCCCTTCAGTGATACGAACCGTCTCGCCAACTCGGAAGCTAATCTTGATACGAGGCTTTTCAGCATCCATTCGCCCAAGAATAGCCTCAGCCTCTTCTGCAGAAAGAGGGAGTGGTGTTGTGCCATTTCCAACAAAGCCCGTAACACCAGGGGTATTGCGCACAACGTACCACGATTCCTCATCAAGAAGCATCTGCACCAGCACATAGCCAGGAAACACGCGCCGCTTGATTGTACGGCGCTGGCCATCGCGCATCTCTACTTGATCCTCTGTGGGTACGACAACACGAAAGATCTTGCCCTGCATACCCATGGTCTCAATGCGCTGTTGAAGATTGCGCTGGACCTTATTCTCATATCCAGAGTAGCTGTGAATCACATACCACTCTGAACCAGAGGTATCTACCGACGGCTCTTTGTCGACCTGACCCTCAGTCTCTTCGATTGTCGAGTCCTCCTCTTGGAGGGCCTCGTTAAGGTCACGGTCTTCTTCAGCCATGACGAATCCTCTCTTGAGAGACAGCCAGTAATTAGCCCTGGATAAACAAGGCAAACACTTTGGTAAAGATCCAGTCAGCAACACCCAACAGACCACTCATCACCGCAGTAACACCAAAAACAATCAAGCTAAGGTTACGAGCCGTCTGCCAGCTTGGCCAGACCACCTTGCGAACTTCGGCGCGTACTTCACGGAAATAGCGCACAATCGCATTCTGCTTTTTTACTTTTTGTGCTTCTTGCTTGGCCATCGGCTTACTCCCAGGTCCTAAACGCGAATCAGCAAGACTGGGAAGCTTGCTGCAAACCAAGACACCGTACCCTACTATTAGCGTAAGCAGGAACGGTGCCGATAGATTAAGAGGCAGGCGAGGCAGGAATCGAACCCGCAACCTACGGTTTTGGAGACCGTTGCTCTGCCAATTGAGCTACTCGCCTGCAAAGAGACTCGATACTCAGAATCTCGACTTAACGCTGCTCTCGGTGCTCTGTGTGCTTACGGCACTTGGGGCAGTATTTCAACAATTCCATACGACCCGCATCGTTCTTGCGGTTCTTCTCAGTCGTATAGTTCCTAGACTTGCACTCTGTGCAGGCCAATGTTACCACGAGACGGTTCGCCTTTTTGGCCATGATTCACCTTACTCGATGATCTTGGTGAGAACGCCCGAACCCACTGTGCGGCCGCCCTCTCGAATCGCAAAGTGCGAGCCTATCTCCAGCGCCACCGGCGTGATCAACTCTACTGTCAGGTTCGCATTGTCCCCCGGCATTACCATCTCTACGCCTTCGTCCAACCGCACTTCACCCGTTACGTCCATCGTCCGAATAAAGAACTGCGGACGATATCCATCAAAGAACGGCGTGTGACGCCCGCCTTCTTCCTTCTTCAATACGTATACTTCACCACGAAACGTCGTATGCGGTGTGATCGACTTGGGCGCTGCCAGTACCTGCCCGCGCTCTACCTGCTCTCGATCTATGCCGCGCAGCAAACAACCTACGTTGTCTCCTGCCTGCCCCTGCTGCAGTGTCTTGCGGAACATCTCTACACCCGTCACTACTGTCTGACGTATGTCTTCTCGCAAACCCACGATCTCGACTGTGTCACCAGTCTTTACCATGCCGCGATCAATTCGACCCGTCACTACCGTGCCGCGTCCCTTGATCCCAAATACGTCCTCAATCGGCATCAGGAACGGACGATCGACTTCTCGCACCGGCGTCGGTATGTAGCTGTCTACTGCATCCATCAGCTCCAAGATCGGCGCATAGATCGGATCGTTGATATCTGTCGACTCGCACTCCAATACATCCAGCGCTGACCCGCGAATGATAGGAATGTCGTCGCCAGGAAACTCATAGTCCGTCAGCAGCTCGCGCAGCTCCAGCTCTACCAGTTCCAACAACTCTTCGTCATCCATCATGTCGCACTTGTTCAAGAACACCACCATCGCCGGCACTTCTACCTGCCTCGCCAGCAAGATGTGCTCCCGCGTCTGTGGCATCGGCCCGTCTGGCGCACTTACTACCAGAATCGCTCCGTCCATCTGCGCCGCACCCGTAATCATGTTCTTGATATAGTCCGCGTGACCCGGGCAGTCTACGTGCGCATAATGACGATTGTCTGTCTCGTACTCAACGTGCGAAATCGCTATCGTCAGTCCTCGCGCTTTTTCTTCCGGCGCGTTGTCGATTTGATCATACGCTTGAAACTTGGCATCACCCTTCATCGCCAATACTTTGGTGATCGCCGCTGTCAGTGATGTCTTCCCATGGTCTACGTGCCCAATCGTACCAATGTTTACGTGTGGCTTGGTACGCTCGAATACCTGCTTCGCCATCCTAGAGAACCCTCCTTAAAAACCAGCACTTTGAGGATCTAATTCGCCTCAACCCAAAAAAATGGAGCCCACGACGGGATTTGAACCTGTGACCCCGTTCTTACCAAGAACGTGCTCTACCGACTGAGCTACGTGGGCACCTGCCAGGCCACTGCAAAACATGGCCTACAGACAAAGGTGGGCAGGGAAGGATTCGAACCTCCGAAGGCGTAGCCAACTGATTTACAGTCAGTCCCCTTTGGCCGCTAGGGTACCTGCCCACATTTTAGCCGCCTGAACCAGACGCCCGACAGCAGTTGGTAGAACCGCTATGGGTTCCAGAGCCGACGGGGGGAATTGAACCCACAACCTGCGGTTTACAAAACCGCTGCTCTGCCGATTGAGCTACGTCGGCATGCTACCAACACTCATTATAACCGGACGCCCAACATGGTCAAGTCAGGCAGGAAGCAAGTATACCACAGACATTTGACAGGTCAAATTATGGCATGGGCAGCTATTGTCCTTGTGATTTCACTGTGCTTGACAGAACATTCTCCTAATGATAGACTCGACTCAATTGAATAGGCTACTTGCTCTTATCCAGAGAGGCAGAGGGACCGGCCCTGTGAAGCCTCGGCAACCTGTACGTTCCGTTACCCAAGGTGCCAATTCCGGCAGTCGTTTTTACGACTGGAAGATGAGAGGACATACCCATAACGGGCCCCTCTATGAGCGAGCCCGTTTGTTTGTTTAAAAGGGCATCTCAGCACTGGATAAGCGCTGTGATGCCCTTTTTGTTATTGGGAGGCACTATGCATAACCTGGACACGCTCACCGTTCATGCAGGTGAGGAAAAAAAGAAGCCATACGGCGCTCTGTCAATGCCTATCGTACAAACTTCAACCTATGCCTTTACTGATACAGCCGACTTGATTGCCTTTATGGAAGACAAACAGGCAGGCCGCAAACCGGCCCATGGCGAATATGGTAGATACGGTAATCCTGCGCAAAGTGTGGCTGAACAGCGTCTGGCCATACTCGAAGGCGCTGAAGATGCCCTTTTACTGGCTTCAGGTATGGCCGCCATCACCGGCACGCTGCTCACCTTTTTATCTGCCGGTGATCACTATATCGTTACTGATGATTGCTACCGGAGAACACGTCAGTTTTCCCAGACTTTTGCTGCTCGCATGGGCATAGAATGTACCATCGTCCCTATCGATGAGCCGCAAACACTGGAAGCAGCTATCCGCCCCAATACCAAGCTCATTTTCACGGAATCACCTACTAATCCTTTCTTGCGTGTGGTTGACCTCCAGGCGCTGACTGCTATCGCGCATGCCCATAATCTTTTGAGCATCGTTGATACCACCTTTGGCACACCCTTTAATATTCAGCCCATCAGCCTAGGTATTGATTTGGTTATTCACAGCGCCACCAAATATCTGGGCGGACACAACGACCTGCTCTCCGGTGTGGTCATTGGCCAAAAAGAAACCATCGACCAGATACGGGAACTGCAAGCCATGATGGGGGCCATACCTGATCCACATAACACTTTTCTGTTACTGCGTGGTCTCAAAACATTGGCGCTCAGGATCGAACGCCAGAACAAAAGTGGGCAGGCTCTGGCCGAATTCCTTGAGGGGCATGATCACATCAAGCAAGTATGGTACCCAGGTCTCACTTCCCATCCCGATTATGAAACGGCATCCAGAATCATGACGGGTTTTGGTGGTGTCGTAAGCTTTGAACTGGATACAGATGCCGCTGGTGCCAGACGCTTTATCGACGCGCTGCAAATCCCCTATATTGGACCAAGCCTGGGCGGCGTAGAAAGCATCGTCGAACAGCCAGCACTCATGTCTCATTTTGGCCTTTCTGCAGACGAAAGGCAGTGTTTGGGTATCACCGACGAGCTCGTTCGCTACGCAGCCGGTATCGAAGCGACAAAAGATCTCATTGCCGACATCGCGCAGGCCCTGACGGCTATCTAGGAGTAGATTATGATTGTACATAAATTCGGGGGGACGTCGGTTGGTTCTGCAGAGCGCTTTGCAGCAACCGCCGATATCATAGAGAACAACCCGGACCCAGAGCGCGTTGTGGTGGTCTCCGCCATGAGCGGCACCACGAATGCCCTGCTAAAAGGGGCCCGTGATGCGGCACAAGGCAACAAAGTGTGGGAACGAATCCAGTACGAGCTACTAGAAAAGCACATGGCGGTCATCGATACCCTGATCTCAGAGCAACATGCCGCTGAGGTAACTCAAGCCGTTCAGGATCGCCTGGTAGAATACGGTCGCCTTTGCGAGAGCATTGAAACACTCGGAGAGTTGACCCGACGGGGAAGTGATGCCGTCGCTTCATTGGGAGAGCGCATGTCAGCCTGCATTCTGGCAGCCGTGCTTGCTTCGCGAAACATCTCTGCACAGGCCGTTAGCGCTACCCAATGCATTCGCACAGATAATGAATTCGGTGAGGCAATCCCTGATATGGAGATTACCCGACAGCTCGCACGCGATACGCTGCTGCCCATCGTGGCCGGCGGGAATGTAGCTGTCGTCACTGGCTTTATTGGCGCAACTGAAGCTGGTATCACCACCACTCTTGGCAGAGGTGGTAGTGACTATTCTGCGGCCATTCTTGGTGCCAGCCTCGATGCCGACGAGGTGTTGATTTGGACGGATGTCAAAGGCATTCTGACAGCTGATCCGCGGCTGGTACCCGATGCCCACATCCTACGTTGTCTCTCCTATCAAGAAGCGGAAGAGCTGGCCTATTTTGGGGCCAGTGTATTGCACCCCAAAACTGTCGCTCCGTTGGCCAAGGCAGATATTCCATTTCGCATCCTGAGCAGCTTTGAACCCCATGACCCTGGGACGCTCATCAGCAAAACGCCAGATGCCAACCGTCAGGCGTATCCGGCCATCATCTCTACCGAGGACCTCGTCCTGCTGGGCATCAACGGCAATGGTCGCGGTTGGACGCTCAACATGGCCTCAAGGGCGCTACGCTGCCTTGCCGATCGGAGCATCGATGTGTTGATGTTCTCCCAATCCTTTTCAGAACAAAGCCTGAACCTCGTCGTTCGCTCATCAGATCAGGTTCATAGCGTTCATTCGCTAGAACGCGAATTCGAGCAGGAAATTGCTCTGGGGCACGTTACTAGCATCGCCTCTCAACAAAAAGTGGCCACAGTCTCGGTTGTAGGGATGCCCGATAGTGTCTATAGCCATGTAGGCCCCAAAGCATTTGCAGCACTTGCAGCGCTAGAGATACCCGTCATCTCTTTAGGGCAAGCCTCATCTGCCTATAGCGTTTCTTTTGTTATTCCCGAAGATCGCGTGGTACAAGCCGTGCCCTATATACATCAGCAACTCGGTCTCTAGACTTCTGACTGTCCGGCAGGTGGCATAGCTTTTTGTGAGATATTCTTGCCGCAGGCCGGGCAGTGATAGTATGGCCCATACCTACCCTCGTGAAATTCCAGGGGCCTGACAGAACAGTGCGGACAGGCCAAATCGACCTCTTGCTTTGCCTGTTTCCCCTGTCCCAGCTTTTGGGGCGAGATGTTCTTTTTACAAGAGGGGCAAAATAGATACTCCCCATAGCGTCCGCTCTTGGGTTCCAAAGGCTGATGGCCGCATTCTGGGCAAGGCGTTTGCGCAGCTAGAAGCCGAATCTCTGGACTAAAGCCCCCAACAGGTCTTGTGTTCTTGCATTTGGGGTAATGCTCGCAACCGAGAAATTCTTGTTGCCCCCGACGAATGATTTTCATTCGTCCACCGCAAAGCTCACAAACCTCACCCGTAGCATATTCATCCTGAACTTCATGGGGATGTTTTGGGTCAGACATATCCACCATATAGTCACACTCCGGGTAGCCGCTGCATCCCAAAAAGAGTCCGTGGGCGCTGCGCTTGGGTTGAAGCGGCTTGCCGCAGCGCGGACACATTTGTTCTGTATACACCCGGCCAGTTTCGGCCTCCCATAGGGCCGAACTGATCGCCTCTTTGAGTCCCTTACCAACAGAAGCTAATGTCTCAGAAAATGGTCCCCAGAAGGCATTGAGCATCTCGATATAACTCTGCTTGCCCTCAGCCACTTGGTCCAACTCATTTTCCATTGCGGCGGTATAGCCGTAATCCATCTCGCGAGGAAAGGATTCAACCAGCGCATCACACACAACCTTACCTATATCCGTGGGATACAGACGGCCTTTTTCCTTGTTCACATACTCGCGATCCTGAATGACCATAACAATAGAGGCATAAGTTGATGGCCGCCCGATTCCGCGCGCCTCAAGCTCTTTGATGAGCGTCGCCTCAGAATAGCGCGGAGGTGGCTCTGTAAAGTGCTGTTCAGGCAACAGTTCCAAAAGATCGAGTGCCTCACCCTGGTGTAAAGGAGGGAGATGATCTTCCTTGTCCTCTTGATCTTCTTCGGTCTGATAGACCGCTAGATATCCGGGGAAGACTAACTTGCGCGCATTCGCGCGAAACACATAGTTCGGCCCGGACTGAATATCAACTGTGGTCGTATCATATTCAGCCGGCGCCATCTGGCTGGCCACAAAGCGCTTCCAAATGAGTTCGTAGAGTTTTTTCTGGTCAGCATCCAAATGCTTGCTCATTGCTTTAGGAGTACGAAGTATAGAGCTCGGTCGAATCGCTTCGTGAGCCTCTTGGGCAGACTTGGCTTTGGTAACATAGTTGGGTGGTTGGGCCGGTAAATAGTTTTTGCCCCAGACTTGCTCCACCAACTGCCGCGCCTCTGTCTGTGCCTCTGGGGCTACATGCGTTGAATCTGTACGCATATAGGTGATCAGCCCGATACGCTCGCCGTCTAATTCAATACCTTCGTACAGCTGCTGGGCAACGCGCATGGTCTTGCGCGGTGTGAAATAAAGCCGAGAACTGGCTTCAGATTGCAGCGTGCTGGTAACAAAAGGAGGAGAGGGCTTCTTTTTGATGTGGCCGTGCTTGACCGAGCTGACCTGATGTACAACGCCTTCCAATGCAGCCAGGACCTCATCGACAGCTTGTCGAGAAGATAACTCGGGGTTCTCTCCTTGCACTTTGAACAGATGCGCGGTAAACGTCTCGCAATCTCCCTCGCGGCGCCGGAAAAGCGCATCCAACGACCAATACTCTTGAGGGACAAAGCTCTCGATTTCGCACTCACGTTCTACTACCAGGCGCAACGCAACAGATTGCACTCGTCCAGCGCTGAGATTCCTTCCTAAAAGCGGACTGATCTTGTAGCCGACGAGACGATCGAGCGTGCGACGGGCTTGCTGGGCATCCACAAGCTGCATGTCGATCTGTCGCGGATGGGCCATAGCATCCTGCACGGCCGTCTTGGTCACCTGGTCAAAAGAGATACGCACTGCCTTTTCTGGGGGAATGCCCACAGCCTGTACGACATGCCAAGCAATAGCCTCTCCTTCACGGTCGGGGTCCGTCGCCAGGTATATCTGCTCACAGTCTTGAACTTGTTTGCGGATCTCGGCCAGGACCTTTTCTTTGCGAGGCACGACCACATAGTCGGGCGCAAACTCTTTTTTAATATCAATGCCTAACCGACGGGCCGGCAAATCACGAACATGTCCGACCGAAGCGACCACCCTGAATTCATCGCCCAGGTAGTGGCCAATAGTCTTGGCCTTGGCCGGGGATTCAACAATGACTACCTTTTTGCCCATACAACCATCCTAAAAGCAAGAACGGCACCCTGTGCCCGCAAGCAGAGGGTGCCGAAATCAACAATCATTCGCAGAACGAGCTATGCGCGAGAAGCGACTTTTCCCTGACCATACCACCAGTCCAAGGCTACAAGAACCAATGCCATAAAGCCCTGTGAAAAGATCCCCAAACCAAAGCCCTGCATATTTGATCCGGATTCGGCAATCCAACCGAGCACAAAACCCAAAATCAACAATACGCCCCCCACAACAAGAACAATGAGCGTGCCCAAGCGATATCCGGCAATCTGTTTTTTAATCATCTTTTTGTTAAGCACACCGGCTGTAACAGCCTGGTCGGTCATATAGTTTTTGCGCAACTCATAAAGGCCCAAACCGGCCAGAACAAAACCAGCCGCCAACCAGATAATGCCCGCAGATCGCCAAAAAGCGCCACCAACGATTAGGCTGACGATGCCTGCGATCACACACAACAGACCCCATACCAATATCGTCTTGAGGCACTCTTGTGTATGCGCAAAAAAGGGATATCCGGGTTCATTTTGTACCAGAGCTGTCACATTAGTGATGGATATGCGAGAGCCAAGGGGCTGTTTGGATTCTGGAGGTTCAGGAAGCTCGACTTCGTCGGGTTCTGATTCAGGCATGGGTATGGCTTCGGGCGCACCGCGCACCACCCCAATTGTCTCGGCATCCATTTCAGGCTGAGGCTGTAGTTCCGCCTCTGCCATCAAGCGAACGTTATCCGGAGGATCCTGAAGCGCCCACTCGACAAGAGAGAGGATGCGATCATCAATCTCGCACACAGGACCAGGTATCTGGATGCAGGCAGAATATAGCGCCTCAGTAACCTCATCCAGAGATAGCTGGGGATCGATATCCGCCAGGTTCGCCTTGACCACGCTCTGAGCCACATCCTTTACGGACATGGGCACACCCGAGCGGCGCAAGACATAAATTACTGCTTGCAGGAGATCCATCTGTCACCCCCTGTGACGCGTGTTAGGACTGTATCCCCACGAGTAAATGGATTATACTAGCCAGACACAAGCGTGCCAAGCACTAGCGCATGTCGTGGAGGTGGTAAATTGGATATCTGCGTTTTCTGTGCATCCAGCGATGACATCGCCCAAGAATACTTTGAGGTTGCCAAGGCCCTGGGCCAGGAAATAGGCAAGAGAGGCCACAACCTCGTCTATGGCGGCTCGGATAGCGGGCTTATGGGCACTGTGGCCAGAGCAGTACGCCAATCCGGCGGCGCCATTATTGGCGTTGTACCCAGACGCATTGCCGAGAATTATGTCACCTATGATGATGCAGATGAGTTCATTCTTACCGAAACGATGGCTGAAAGAAAAGCCATCATGGAAGAGCGGGCGGATGCTTTTGTCGTCATGCCAGGCGGATTTGGCACCCTTGAAGAACTCTTTGAAGTTTTAACGCTCAAACAGCTCCGCTACATCGATTCGGCCATCGTTCTGCTTAACACAAACGGATTTTACCACCCTCTGCTTAACATGTTCGATCACCTCTTTGACACAGGCTTTGCCTACCCTGTTTATCGTCAGCTTTATGTAACCCAGGATACGCCTCTTGAAGCGATCGACTATATCGAGACCTATACACCCCCAGAGATTCCGGCCAAGTGGGAAGGCTCTCGTTAGTTGCTATTGCCCCAAGTCTAACGAGAGAAACGGGCTCGCAACATATCCATCAAGTTGTTGATGTCGCGGATGCGGAAGAGCCTTGCCCCCACCATGTAGGCCAGCGTACCCAAGCCCATGGGGATTGCAACCAATATTATCTCTCTCAATGTGCTGGTGGTGGGCATCAGTCGGTCGATGATGATGACACCAGCCCAAGCTGAAGCCCCTACCAGTACAGAAGCTCCTAGCGAGCGAAAAGCCGTACTCACCACACCATACCCTTTGAGCGTTCCAAATCTACGATTGAACAAAATCAGCATCAGCACAGCATGGGCGATGAGTTGTAACGAGTTGGCCAGCACCAGGCCAAGAAAGCCAATGTCCGCTACAAAAGCTAAAAGCGGCGCCACAATGACATAGAGAACGACCGTAATAATGCCCACGATGACGGGTGTGACGGTGTCTTTTTGCGAATAAAACGAAAAGACCAGAGGAAGGTCAATGGCACTAAAAGGCAGCCCCGGCAGATAACAAAGCAAGGCCATCCAAGCCTGCTGCGTATCGCTGGGCTCAAAAGCGCCATGTTCGAATAGCAACTCAATAATCGGCTTACCCAGTACCAACAACCCCACGCCAGCGGGAATGATCAGTGCCAGCACCAACCGCAATCCACTGGCCAATGTCCTCTTGAAGCGATCCAACTCTACCGCAAAATCAATTTGCGAAAGGCGCGGTAGCACGGCTAGTGAAATAGCCATAGATACCAGACCCACGCAAAGCTGTGTCAAAAAAGTAGCGTTAGCCATCCAGGTGATGGCTTCTTCGCCAGTTCGGGAGGCCAAGTTGGCGTCAATAATTGTGCCAATGTTGGAAACCAGAGTGCTAACGATCACCGGCCCATAAAGGTGTAGGATGCGCAAAATCGCCGGATGTCGCCAGTTTAGTGAAAAGCGATAGTGGAACCCCTTGAGCCCAGGCAGTTGCACCACCAATTGAGATAGTGCCGCAACTACCGTGCCTACTGCCAATGTATTGATACCGAATTGCCCAGCAAAAAGCACAATGCTCAACACCATGCCCAGATTATGAGCGGGGGCGCCCAGGGAGGGATAGACAAATTTCTGGCGGGCATAGTGAAAGGCTTGCAAAATACCCGAGATGCCGTAAATGAAAATAGAGGGGACGATGATGCGTGTCAGAGTGACAGCGACATTCAGCAGTTCAGTATCGAATTCCAAAAGAAGAGAAGCAACTAAACGTGAAGAGAGTTCGAGCAAAACCACCACGATGAAAAGTACGATCCCGGCCAAAGTGAGAACGGTCGAGAGAATCTCATCCATCTCTTCTTTGCGATCATCACCCGCATATTCAGAAAGCACCGGTACAAGAGCCGCACTGAGCATACCGCCAATGAGCAGCTCATACACCATTTTGGGTACACGGCTGACAGCCACATAGGCGCTGGTATAGCCACTGGCCCCAAATCGGTAGGTGATGAGCGACTCGCGGAGCATGCCGATGATCCGACTGAGGACATTACCGATTGAGTTGATGCCAGCCGAACGCACCAGAGAAACATTCTGCACTTGCCCGGCAGTGTTGTCAGCTTCTGTCTGGGGCGCTGTGCTCTCTGGCAAGTCCTGAAGAAGCGGATCTTTATCCAAGGGGATCTCCGAATAAAAGAAACTCGAGGACTGGGCACCGCCGGTCCCCGAGTCTCTGGTAGAATACTAGATGCCGAGTATCTCGGCCAAAGCCTTTGAGACCTCGTCAAGATCGGCCTCAGATACATAACCCATGTGGCCAATGCGAACCATCTCGACTGATGGGTCCTTGGAACCGCCACAATGAATATCATACTCTGAAACGAGTTTTTTGAGCACTTCTTTCGCAGGCCGATCCTCAATCACAACGGCCGTCACCGTATTGGAACGATGCGCAGGATCGCCATAGAGTTTTAAGCCTAAATCAAGCATGCTCTGCCTGCAATAATCACCTATCTGCTGGTGATATGCAGCCAATTTTTCAACGCCCTCTCCAACCATATATCTCAGGCTAACCTGTAGACCGAACAGCGCCGCAACATTAGGGGTTGATGGAGTCTGCCCACTTGCTGCATACTTTTTGGCATCGCCCAGATCAAAGTAGAAACGGGGATTCTTGGCTGTCTCATAAGCCTTCCAGGCGCGCTCAGAAAAACTCACAAAGGCCAATCCTGGAGGCGCCATCCAAGCCTTTTGCGAACCGCTAATGGCCACATCAATGCCCCAAGCATCGGTTTGAAGGCGAATAGCCCCCATACCACTGATGCCATCCACCAAGATCAGGGGCGCTGGATCGGCAGCCGCATAGATCGCCCTAGCCAAAGCCTCGACATCGTTAGTAACAGCCGACGATGTCTCGTTCTGAGTGAGCAACACGGCCTTAAAGGGCCCCTGTTCGCGGATGACCTTGGCAACCTCGTCGGGATCAGCGACTTGCCCCATGGGCACCTTGAGCCTGACCACGTCGGCATAGTAGGCTTGCGCGATTTTGGCAAAGCGCTCGCCAAATACACCCATAGGCACTGCCAAAACGCGATCGCCAGGGGAAAGAGTATTGGCGATAGCCGCTTCCATACCTCCTGTGCCCGATGAAGTGAGCACAAAGAGATCGTTCTCGGTCTCATAGATCGTTTTGAGACCAGCCGTGATCTCCTTGAACATATCAGAGAAAGCGACACCCCGATGGTTGATCATCTGGCGGCCAACAGCCTCCAGTGTGTCAGGCGGCAACGGCGTGGGACCTGGAATACGCAGATTCATGTTATTCTCCCCAATACATCAAACCGAATTACTCCGCCGCTTCATTGCGTCAAGAGACCGCGCCAATGTCTCTCAGGATACGATACTTTAAAACATCCTCCGAGCTGGGCGCAAGGATGTAAAAACTAGTAAACTCAATTGTCTGCCCACCCGCAAGCCGAACCTCAGATTCTGTGCTCAACAGCCGCCCATTTTGACCATAATCAGCAAGAACAGCATCATCGTTCAAAGAAACCAGCATAGCCGATGTCCCTGTGCGGGGATGCGCAACCATGGCCCAGGGCTGACCCATGATAAAGCTCGCACCATTTGTCGGGTGCCGAGTAGTATCCGGGGTGCGCCCTACCAAAGCTCGACAATCATCACCAAGCGTAAACTTGGCAGTGTGACCAACAACCATCTTCTTGCTTGTTGTGTTCCGTTGATTGATCAATCTATAGACGACTCGCAGTATCGAGCTCTCGCCCACCGTAGTATAGTCAAGCTCTACACACACGCCTTTGAGATCCTTATGTTCGGGCATGCTGGTCAACCGCACACCACGCCAATCCAAGCCAGCCCAGTTTGTTTCCAGCTCTTGTGTAGATATCTTTTCTGAATGTAGATAACCTTCCCAGCAATTGGTAGAATCCGGTAACAACAGTGGATGAAGGCCGCCAAAAGAAGGATATAACCAGGCAAAGCCTTCAGGCTGCGGGAATGGACTAGCCAGCATCTCCCCATCGGCATGAATCCAGCTCGTTAGCGAAGGCCCAAAACTGGGTGCAATGGCAAAGCGGTCTGCACCATTGTCGATATGCCAAACCGATTGACCCTCACATTCGGTTCGAGTCACTTCAACCACATGATGAGAGCCCGCACGCACGACCGAGAACGGGTAGTCATGTTCCTCCGTTGGAAGTTCGAGCCGCGCATTCAAACCGTACACGCTTTGCTTGGCGGCGCCCAGTTCGATTTCTGTCTCGCAACGAACATCATTACCCCGAACCACATTTGTGAGCGAAAATGCGTCGGGTGAAACCGCAAGTCCTTTATCCGCGGTCAAGGCAAGCCGTCCCTCCAAAGGTAGCCGCCGCACCGAAGAAACTGTCAGCGCGGTTTTTATCCGGTTAGCCAATGTCAAAATAACTTTGGATTCGGGCAAAACCGCTATAGACGGACCAAAAGGCTTTTCTGCGACTGAGCCTGTCCAGCCTCGCAGCAAATCCGCAGCGACCTGCCAGGATCCGCAAGTACCACAAAAAGCATACGCCACCGTATCGCTTTTTTCACCCGGGTTTAGTTTCCCGCCCTTGTTTTTGAACACAATTCGCCACTCGTTGGTGAGACGCTCTAGTGAATCATCCCAGGCCACGCCAGCAGCCAAACGCCCACCCTTTGTATCGCCGCGATCCCAAGAGAGCCAGGGTTCACGATAGTCGGCTGGATCGCGCAATTCATCGGTTGAACCGGAGGGATAGTGACTGGCCGATTCCAAAACGCTCATAGAGTTCCCCGGATGAGCCATACGCAATCTATCACGATTACCCGGTTCCACTATCAGCGCCAGACCCGTATCGTAAACTATTGCGCCCTGATTCTCTATATGGGCATGTATGGTGCCCAATCCGGTCGCTGCAACCTCGACCAGGGCGTTGAGCACGAGTCCCTCATAATGAGCTGCCTCACCCCTCATCGAAACCCGAACGCGGGAACCTGATAAAGCGCTTTCCAGCGAGACTGTCTTGAACTCTAATGGGGAAAAGGGCGGCGCAGCGGTGAGCGAGAGCTTGGACAGCCTTACACCACTGGCCTTGTCCAATACGCTGATATCACCTCGTTTAGAAGCCACCTTGATGCGAATACGGTCCGTCTCGATGCGAGCTTCTTTGGCGCTCTGATCAAAAACCAGTCCGCCCGCTGCCACACTGAACACCTGAAACGTTTCATTGATAGGCTGTGGCGCCCCTTCCAGACGGACATCAAGATTAAAAACGCCCTCCTTACAGGCACACAGTCTGATGGGCAGGGCGATATGACCTTCGAGCGGCAGTATGACAACGCGCTCACACCAATCGGCCGTCAGACCCTCCTGGCAAAAAAGTCGAACCGTCACCTGAGCCGCCTCATGGAGCTCACTGTGCAATTCGATATTGGCATCCAGCGCTCTGCCAGGAACCAGACTCAGCGTATCGGGATAGATGCTCAACACCACCGGCTTTTTGGGCTTGCAGCCAGTCTTCATCTCGACGCGATTCCCGTCTACGAGCCAATCCGTCAGCACAGAGGGTGCCGTTCCACGATCAGTCTCGGCAGAGGCATCATCAGCCACTTTGACCTTGGTCTCTAGCGTACGAGATTCACCTGCTGCTAGTACAAACATCATCGCATAATCGAGAGTCAATCCCTTATCGGCAGTTGCGCGCAGCGAGATGCTCACAGAAGACTGCCCCTTATTGATGGCCTGCCAGATCATCTTGCAGCTCGAACCGGTCAGCGGTTCGCGTGTATCCACTACCGCTGAAAGCCCCAGATCATCGGTCTCCACAGAGACCAGGCCTCGCGACTCGCGGTCATAGCGAAGAGTCAACGTCTCACCCTCTGCCTCCCAGCGGTAGGTATAGACGGCAAGGCCCTGCCAGCTCTCATCATCCCAACCCTGCTTGATTTCACGCGCATAGCAGCGATACCAATCATGTCGGTCGAAAAAAGGTTCTGCCAGTGAGAGTTGGAGCGCGCCGGGAACAAAGTTCTCCATGAGAACCGAGGAATCGGGTGCCCAAAAATGCCCGGTCTTTTTATAAGCCGGCACTGCCTTGAAATTTGCCGACCAAGTATGCAGTGTTTGATACTTCCAGCCTTCGGCCACAGAACGCTCAATGGTTGTTTGTACCAACTTGCGACCAATGCTATGTCCGTGATATCCGGGATGAACGTTCAAAAGGCCAAGATAGGGTTCGCCCTCTTTCTCATCTTCTCCCTTTTGAAAGCTGCAATAGCCCACCACTTTGCCATCAATCTCGGCGACATAGGCAATGAGAAGACGCCTCTCAGCTTCCCATTCAGCAGCCAATTCGGGCGTTACAGGAATACCTCGGTTTGCGCCATCCGGCCAGGCAAGTTCACTGGCCATCCACATCTCAGCAAGCCCCTCAGCATCACGCTCGATATCGAGAGGGCGAATCAGAACATCGTCATACACAGAATGATCAGACACGGATCTCCTTTACAGTCTAGTTCGTGCCTACAAGTACTAATTATAGACAGAGCCTGTAGACTGTCGAACCAGGTACTGATTGTCAGATTAGATTCGGTTGACTAGAATGCGACAAGTATCCATTCAGTAGGAGTTAATGAATGCTTTCATGTAATACGTTCCCAAAATCCATCGGGTGGCACTTTCCGGCAAATTCAACACATGATGGCATTCCTTTAGGAAACGGTCTTTTCGGTGCACTTTTATGGGGACAAAATCATGCCCTACATATTACCATAAACCGCCAGGATTACTGGGACCACCGCGGCGGCATCGAATTTGGCAAAGAAACAACCTACGAGAACCTCTGCCAATGGCTCCGCGCCGAAGACGAAGCTTCATTACGTGGGGCATTTGAGGGTATAACACCTCCACTAGGTCAGCCGAATAGGCCAACTCATTTGCCTATGGGGCGTCTCGATTTTTCGTTCCAGCTCGGCGAGATCGAGGATGGCTGTCTATCCCTTTCCACTGGAGAGGCAGTAATTCGCCTCAATAGTGCCCGTCCTATCGTCGTCAGAGCTATTATGCCTCGTGGGCAGGCGCTGCTGGCCTTGCGTATCGAAGGATTGTCAATCGAAAACCTTGTGCTCACTTCGGCACCGCCTAATACCCCTGAAGTTCTCGATCACTGGCAAGCCTACGGTTTAGAGATACCAAAGTCGCTCGACGAGGGTGATTCGGGTGGATGGGTTCAACCCCTGCCAGCCGATCCAGCACTAGCCGTCCGCTGGTATTGTGGTCATCACAACAATGGCATTGAAATCTATCTCGTCGCAGAGCGTGGTGAGACGAGAGAGCAAGCATGGACCCTGGCCAAAGAAACCCTGACCAATGCTAAACGCCTCGGCTATGCGGCACTAGCTGACGGCGAAGCCACTTGGTGGCGTAACTACTGGCAACAGGCCGCGAAGGTTAGCATACCCGACAATACCTTGCAGGAACTATATGATCTTGGGCTCTACAAGCTGGCCGGTATGTCGTTACCAGGTACACCCCCAGCTTGCCTGCAAGGTCCTTGGATCGAAGAATACCGCATGCCGCCCTGGAGCGCCGATTATCACTTTAACATCAACGTGCAAGAATGTTATTGGCCAGCCTTTGGTGGAAACCATCTAGAGACACTGCAACCTCTTTGGGAGATGCTGGAGACATGGATGCCGCGTCTGCATGAAAACGCCCGTCGCGTGTATGACATCGAGGATGGCCTCATGCTGCCCCATGCTGTCGATGATCGTTGTACTTGCATGGGCGGCTTTTGGACCGGCAGCATCGATCATGGTTCAACAAGCTGGATGGCCCAGATGATGTGGATGTACTATCAGTACACGGGCGATACCTCTTTTCTCAAACGCCTGGCCTATCCCTTTATGTATGGCGCTATGCGCGTTTACGAGGTCATGCTGAAAGAGAAAGAGGGTCGATATTACCTGCCTATCAGTGTCTCTCCCGAATACGGCGGTGCAGCCATGTGGGCCTGGGGCGCCAATGCCAGCTTTCAATTGGCTATCATTCACTGCCTGTGTCGTGCGCTTATTCAGGCTGTCAAAGTACTCAAACTGGATGTGGACACCTCACGATGGAAAGCCATAGACCAGGGTCTACCCACTGGTAGCATTCTAACGGGTGAGCACGGTCCCGAGCTGCAACTCTGGGATGATCAGCCGCTGGCCATGAGCCATCGACATCACTCCCATCTCGCCTCATTGTATCCTTTTGATACGGTGGATCCCTGGAGGAACGACACAGATCGTGAACTGATTGAGAACTCATTCAACACCTGGGTGCGTATGGGTATGGGTAACTGGTCGGGGTGGTGCCTACCGTGGGCCAGCATCCTCTGGGCACGCATGCACAACGGCGATAGGGCCGCATTATTATTGGAAGAAATGTCCCGTGCATTTCGCACACCCGGCAAGGCGACAACGCATGATGCCATCTTCAAGGGCTTTACCACTCTTGCCAATAATCCGGATATCATGCAGATGGACGCCACTATGGGCGCAGCAACGGCCGTGCTTGAAATGCTGCTGCACACCGCGGGCGGCATAACGCGCGTCTTTCCGGCAATTCCTCAGGGCTGGGATAACGTTCGCTTTGACGGCATCCGCATCCCTGGCGCATTTCTCGTCTCTGCTGAAAGCAGCAACGGCACTACGCGTTGGGTAGAAGTGACATCCGAGTGTGGGGGAACGCTGATGCTGGAGAATCCCTTTGCTCCGCAAAATGCGGCGCTCAGCGCCAGAGACAGAATTACCACACTTGAAGAAGACGAGGGTATCATTAAACTAGCTTTTGAAAAGGGCAACACAATCCTTCTCGTGCCAGAGAGCACGAGAGAACTAGGAGTACAAGATGAGCGATAGACTGGCGCTTTTGCAAAAGGCCAACCCAGAGCTGAACATTCTGCCGATAACGGATATTTCGTTTGAACGCTATGGCCAATTGCTAAATGGGTTCGACCCAGCAGAGATGATCCAGCGGTCTCTGGCAACATGTCCTGGTTCACAGGCTACAGAATACGAGCCCTCCGTCTCTCTACTGGAGGCACCGTGTGCCTTTAATCAGGCCATGATCGAACAGATTTACGGCGGTATGCCCATACAGGTGGGTTGGTGTTATGGCAAAAACAACCGTCTAGGCGCTCTTGAATACCACAAAGGCAACGAGGTCAACGTCTGTATCACCGATATGGTACTGCTAGTCGGGCATGTTCAAGATATCATTTGGGGAGAAACCATCTCTTACGACACGGCGCAGGTCAAAGCCTTTTACGCGCCTGCTGGCACGGTAGTCGAACTTCCTGCATGGAATCTGCACTATGCGCCTATCCAGATCACCAGCAGCGAAGAATTCATTTCCCTGGTGTACTTGCCCAAGGGAACCAATACAGAACTATCCTTTTCTCCTGCCAAGCAAGGTGAAGCGCAATTGCTATTCGCCGTGAACAAGTGGCTGCTGGCGCATCCAGATGATGAGGCCCTGACTGAGGCCAAAGCTTATCCGGGTTTGAGCGGAAATGACATCGTGGTCAATCTCATCTAAAGAAAAAGGGGGAGCATCTGCTCCCCCTTTTAAACTTATGGTGCTCCAAAAAGACTGAACGGCCAGTAGCGAATGAGAACATGGCCGATGATATCTTGATAGGGTATCGTGCCAAAATATCTGGAATCATTACTTACCGGCCGATTATCACCCATTACAAAGTATTGGCCATCGGGAATGAGCATCGCCGTCATGATTCCATCAGTAGAGGCTGAGACATAGGGCTCGTCCAGTTTCTCTCCATTGATGTACACACTACCATCATAGATCTCGACAGTGTCACCCGGGAGTCCAATTACCCGCTTGACCAAGGCGCGAGAAGTCTGCCCTTCTGTAATACGCAGCATCACAATGTCACCACGCTCAGGCTCGGCAAAACGATAACTCAACAACTCGACAATGAGCCGGTTGCCGTCGTAAAGCGTAGGCTCCATACTGCGCCCGTCCACAGTTCTTGGTTGCGCAATGAACAGATTAATAAACGCGACGATCAAAATGGCCGGCAAGAACGATCTCACAAACTCGCGCAACCAACTTCCTTCAGATTCTGGGCGCTCCATACCTCTCCCTTGCTCTTGCCAGATTCAAAAGTACAAAGATCATTCTAGGCCTTTTGAAGCCAAGAGCAACCATAATCCTTCGAACGACGTATAATATACATACTAGCACGGCTCCGGAGGTGAGCGTAAATGGAAGAGAAAACTCGTACAGAAGAGTTTGAAGTGTCGGGCAACCAGCTTGTCGACAAAGTCAAAGAACTCGTTCATCAAGGCAACATTCGCCGCATTGTCATCCGTCAGGATGGCCGCACCATTATGGAATTGCCTATGACCATAGCGGCCGTAGGCACAGTTTTTGCCCCAGTGCTGGCAGCCGTAGGCGCTTTTGCAGCACTCATCACTAGCTGCACCATCGCCGTCGAGCGCGTTGTAGAAGAATAATTCAAACGGGGTCGTCGCATTATACGGCGACCCCGTTACGAGTCCTCTATCGGAGAATGCCCAGTTCGTTCCAGCGCTTGTGTTCCGCCTGACCTAGAATCAGATATGTTTCGGCCTCTGCTTTGTATGCAGTGAGGTCATAATCAGGCGCTATGCCAGCCTGCAACTCATCCACGCGTTCTCTGAGCCAATCCGCCAAACAGCGCATCCGCTGTCGCACACCTGCAAAATGCCCCAACGAGATATTGATCTCGGAACGGCGTGCTCTACGCATCCATTGCGCCTCGAACAAACTGACTAGCCCCACCAAGGAAGCCTCAATGGTTTCTAGTTCGTCCAAGAGAACCGTCAACGCATCCAGAGCTGCTTCAGAAGCAGGGGGCATACTCGCAAGCGTAGCTTCTAGCTTTTGGGAAAAAGCAGCTTTGCGAGCCATCATTTTAAACAGACGGCAAGAGTAGGCCATCTCTTCCAGGGCCATTCTGTCTTGGCAATCCCCCGGAATCTGGCCAAAACCGATCTCGGCTTGTTCACAAGTTTCCGTAATCCTTCGCAGAGTCTCTGGGGAGAGTGACAGAGAAACCTCGGCCAACACAGGGTCTTCTAGCAAGGCATAAATGCCGCGAGAGCTGTTGCCCCTGGCCATATCATCCACAGCATTCAAAGCCCCTACCGCACGAATCGCCTCCACGATAACTGTGCCGTTTGCGCCAAAGAACAGGTGCCCAAATGCTGAATCAAAGGCATCGTCGTCCGTCTCGCCACCCGTCCAAGATTGCTCGGCCCCATAGATATAGCCATACCAGCTCTGGCCGATGGGTTGATAATGCCCATGATCGCCCCAGTCAGTGTTCAACACACCGATGGCACCCTCTGCCAACCCTTGCCGGATCAGGTTGCGGATATTGATATTGGCATTCTCAATACGGGGGAAAATTGTGTTCCAAGAAGACGTACCGGGGCACACCCAAAAGTCTCGGCCGCTCTCGCCAAAAATGCGCGTCGAAGGATAATCATCCGACGCCTCGTAATGCCAATCCAGTAACGTAATATCCTCTGCCAGATCGTCAACCAGTTCGGGATAGTGCAACAGAATGTCACCCCACATCTGGATGTGACAACCGTTCTCGGCCGCTAATTCACGCAAGCGGTTGATGTGCTCCAAATACACCCTACCACGACCAACCTCTTCACAGCGTTCTGCCGAAAGGCCGTAACCCAAATCCCAAGTTTCGTCGCAATCGACATTCAGTACCTTGCAGGAAAAAGCAGGCGTGAGATCCGCAAACATGTCGCCCAACAGCGTGTAGGTGCCTTCTAGCACAGGGCTGAGAGACCAGAGCGCGCCCGATTCGGCCAGATCAGCATAGCGAGGGATGCGCAGGATATGGGCACAATGGCCAAAAGCCTGTAGATTGGGCATGAGCGTTAATCGACGATCATGCGCATAGGCGTCCAATTCCAATATGTCTTCCGGCGTTAATGAACCACAGTTCTCGCCAATACGCGGATGGCTGGCAAAAGAAAACGTGTGCTCGGTATAGAGCTGCAAGACATTGATCTTGAAAGCAGCGAGTTCATCGACTAGCAGTTTGAGCGTATCTAGCGTGGGCACTTTGCCGCGGCAGACATCCAGCATAAGCCCACGATTGGGAAGTGAAGGCCAGTCGTCTATGGCCAACGAAGGCAAAAGTACGCCCGATGTACGAACGATCTGCCGCAGTGTCTGTAGGGCATAGGCTGCGCCATCAAGATCACCGCCCACAGCCAGCACACCCTCTTTGTCTATCTTGAGCGTATAAGCCTGAGAAACGAGCTCATCGAGGGACTCTGCATAGTCTTCCCAGGACGGGTCATCCACCGTACCAACGACGATGAGATTCTCTTTTCGGGGAGATTTGGCAGAGGAAACAATAGAGATTTCAATACCAGTATCAGCGAATATCTCTTGTTTGAGCTGCAAGGCCACCACGTGCAGTGCTGCGGCGCACGAGGGCAGCAACTGTATGAGCGTATCGGCATTTAGCCTGAACGCCCCTTTAAACATCTCGATACGTTTGGGTTGCGGTAGCAAAACAAGCTCGCGCATCACAGTCCTCCTTGAGAGGCACACGGTTCTTCAAGATAAGGTATGGTCTGGGGCCCTTCAGGGAGCACACAAAGGCTTGCCCCAGGGCCAAACTCACATAGCAGGTCGTTCACAGTCGTCTCGATATCATGACAGGGCTCTAGCAGCATCTCGCGAATTTGTGTATCGCTCAAGCCATCTGCATAGAGATGCACCGCAGCTCTTGCCAACACGCCGGCATGAAGCTGCGCCTCCCACATATCGTGTTCGCAAAAGCCGGGGCGGCTGATGAGTTCTTGAATGCCCTGCACAGAGCCCCCCTGTACCACTAACTCGCGATATTTGCCATAATCTGGAATGCCATAACGACATTGGCTGGCTACCACAATGGCTCCGCCCGGGCGCACAATGCGTGCCGCTGACGACATGCCTTTAACAGTCTGATAGAGGTTAATATCCAAAGGATAACCGCTATTGGTAACCAGAACCACATCATACCGGTGCGAGACGGGCGTCATGGCCATGCTAGATACAAAAGACCTGCCAGCCGAATGGGCTGCGTCCATCTCTCCAGCAAACACGGCCGTGATCTCGCGTTCGGCATTAAGCGCCACATTTACCAGAAAATCAGGGGGACAGGCCAAGGCCATCTCATGCATCTCTTGCCATACCGGGTTACCCTCAATAACACCCCAGGTAGCCAACGGCGAGTTCAACATCGCCGGGCTATGATTGGCCATAATAGTATCGATGCCGGCTATACCAGGTAGCACGCCCTTGGGCCCACCAGAGAACCCAGCAAAAATGTGCGGTTCGATAAAGCCTGTAACAATACGAAAAGTGGCCTCATGGTACAGACGGTTCACCCACAACGGATGCCCCGCCTGCGATTCGCCCAGATAAACCAATCCGTCTCGATCCCAGGCATCATGTTGTTCGATGCGATAGTTCCGCACGATCTCCACACCCAACATACGCTCTAGCTCTTTTGGCGTGTTGCGCTGGTGCGTACCCAGGGCATTCAAAAGAACGATATTCTCACTCGGCACATGTGCAAGCTCTTGCAATACAACTGGCAGAACTCGGTCACTGGGCATAGGCCGGGTGATGTCACTAAAGACGACAACCACCTTGTCGTTCGGTTTCACACGCTCAGCAAGTGCTGTACATCCTCTCGGCCCGCGTAAAGCAAAACGAAGAGACCCTGCCTCGTCACCAAGGCCAGGAGAACGGTGCGGCACAATCACATCCGCACAATCAGGAACGTTAACATCCAATCCATCAATGCCGTATTTCAGGTTAATATGCATGTGTCTCGATATCCTCCATCCTGGCGCACATGTTAACGTTCAAATCAGGGCCTGGCAAGGCCGGAAGCCAAGAAATTTGTACTTATGGCAAGTAGTGGTAGAATACGCCCGGATCGTGGATACAATGGATGCTGGAGGGTGTGTTGATGCAGAACCTTGTCATGACGTTTCTAGACTCGCTCAAAGAAGAAAAGGGGTACTCTCACAACACAATCGTTGCCTACCAGAACGACCTAACCCAGTTTTGTACATTCATGCAAAAAAACTGCCATGTCGACAACTGGAGTAGTGTTTCTCCTGACAACATGGTGACCTTTGTCAACGACTTGCGTTATGAGCGGGAATACGCTTCAGCCACCGTTGCACGCAAAGTGGCTGCGGCAAAATCCTTTTTCCACTTTCTTTGCGAAAAGGGATTTTGCCAATCCGATCCCACGTCAGAACTTGATTCACCCAAGGTACGCAAGTATTCACCAGTCGCACTGACTGAAGAAGAAGTTGAACGGCTTCTCAAAGCCCCCCAGGGGCAAGATACCATTCGAAGCTATCGTGATGCAGCCCTGCTAGAAATGCTCTATGCAACAGGCATGCGCGTTAGCGAGATCGTTGCTCTGGATGTTTGCGATGTTGATCTGCAAGACAGCTGTGTACACTGCGAGAGCCACAGCAATCGTGTCAAGGCACGGTTGATTCCCATTTACTCGCGTGCAGCCGAAGCGCTGGATCATTACCTCTGCGATTGCCGCCCCAAGCTGTTGCGCGCCGATGAAGAGACAGCCTTGTTCCTGAATCACCGCGGCAAACGGCTTACCCGACAAGGGTTGTGGCTGATCATTCGTAAATACGTAGAAGATGCGGGGATTCAGGTTCCCGTTACACCCCACACACTCAGGCATTCGTTTGCTACACACCTTTTGAGCGGTGGCGCCGACGTACATGAAGTTCAAGGCTTGCTCGGTCACGCCAATGTCAGCACTACGCAGGTGTATACGCAAATGACGCAAGAGCAGATCAGAGAGCTTTACGAAGAGGCCCATCCTCGGGCGCATTAACCTTTTCGTTGTCCCGTCAGTGCAGACAGGAGATGAAAAAATGGATCAAAAGATGTTTAAATACAGTGCTCAGGTAGCAGCTGATTTTGTACGTCAGCGCATAACCTGTCAGCCCGAGATCGCCATGATCTTGGGATCTGGTTTGAGCAGCTTGGCAGATAGCGTCCAAGATCCTCGGATCATTCCCTTTGGGGATATCCCTGATTTTCCTACCTCTACTGTGCAAGGGCACATGGGGCGTCTGGTAGTGGGTTACCTGGCCAATATCCCTGTGCTCATTATGCAAGGACGTGTACACTACTATGAGGGATATGACGCTTTACAGATTACGTTCCCCATTCGCGTTATGCAGTTTTTGGGTATTAAAAAGCTAATCGTGACCAACGCGGCTGGCGGACTTGATAACAACATGAAGCCGGGCGATCTTATGGCTATCGACGATCATATCTATTTTGCAGGCATGGCTGGGCACAGTCCTCTACGCGGCCCCGCTGACGAAGACTTGGGGCCACGATTCCCAAGCATGACCCATGCCTACAGTCATGAAATGCTTGAAGCGTTGGACGAGGTTGCTGCAAAAGGGAACGTTCATTTGCTGCACGGCGTCTATGCCATGGTCGCGGGTCCAAGTTTTGAAACGCCTGCTGAAGTACGTATGCTACGCGGCTTCGGTGCCAATGCAGTAGGCATGTCTACTGCACCTGAGGTTGTGGCCGCACGTCATGCAGGCATTGATGTGCTTGGAATCTCGATGATATCAAATGTGGCTATTGATTCGCTGGATTCTCAGGAAGAACCCAACCATGAAGAAGTGCTGGAAGCGGGCTTGAAAGCTACGCCCGTCCTGGCGAATTTAATTCGTGATGTTCTACCTCATCTCCTATAGAACTGAAGGACTGCCTACGTGCTCGACGTTCTTGCCAGTATTACTGAAAATGTCAATCAGTACCTGCCCTGGTTTTACGGCTTTTGCGCACTGATCATTCTTTTGCAGCTTCGAACATTGCTCAAGGCAGGTCAAGAGCGCTCGAACACAATGTTCACTGTCGAAAAAGAGGTATGGGCTCATCGTCAGAGAAGAGCGATCAGTCGCATTGTGGTTGTGCTCGTTCTTATTGCTGTTGTCGCCGGGTGTAATCAGTATCTGTTGCCCAATATCGATCTGGAGCAATATGCTTCACCGACGCCAACGCACACCCTGCCCATTCCTACGCTCGAACAGGCTACTCTGACACCTTCGCCGACACCTACCAGCACACCAGAAGCTGTCGCCACTGCTACAACTGCACCTACACAGCAAACTACGGTTATCATCGATACTCCGACGCCAGTTGCGGTTGCCCCCGCTTCATGCACAGATCCGAACATTCAGATTACCAGCCCGGGTATGGATGCCCAAGTATCAGGATCGGTAAGCATTATCGGTACAGCCTCAGGTACGTCATTCAACTTTTACAAAGTAGAATACGCCATAGGCGAAACCCCGCAGCAGTGGAATGTCATCGGCAATACACACAGCCAGGCAGTGGTTGGTGGCACGCTGGCAACGCTTCAAACCCAGGGTTTTCCAAATGGCACGGCATGGATCAGGCTTACCGTCGTTGATATAACCGGCAACTATCCCGATCCATGTGAAGTGAGAATCAACATTCAGAACTGATCCCCCACAGGGAAAGATCGAATGAAAAAAGAATATGCCTTATTGTTAGTTGCCCTTTTTTGCATGATGGGCCTGTCCGCCTGCACGACATCAGGCAGTACACTACTACCTACGTTCACTGTTCAGGCAGAGCCTCCCTTTTCAACGCCGGTTCCTATCTCGACGCCATTAGAGTCGCTGCAACCAACGCTGATCCCGACAGAAACCGCAACGATTACCCCCACCTTTACGCCAACCCCAGGCTCAGCGCCTGAACTCGTAGCATCCTATCCTATTCAGGGAGATCGAGGCGTTCGTTCAGACTTGCCATTGCGCCTTGTATTCGATCAACCTATTGACCTCTCCACTGCAAACTTGACATTCCAACCTCTAGTAGAAGGCACGCTCAGTCAATCAGATGCCTGCACCCTTGTTTTTACACCATCAGCAGGGTGGCCAGATGGCGCTATTCAATGCACACTCAGTGAATTGGGCGGAACGTCACTTACGCGCCCTTGCACACTAGAACTCTCGTTTAGCTGTTCGAATGAAGGAGTTCCCCTTCCCGTTCTCATGTATCATCATCTACAGAACGTTGATGATGACTCACCTCAATCTGTGCGCGACTGGGTGGTATCGCCGCAAGCATTTACCGAGCAGATGGCTTATCTGGTAGAGAATGATTATCACAGCATCTCGCCAAATGAGCTAGCCGCCTACTTCCTCGGTGAACCATTGCCCACTAACCCAATCATCATTACCATCGACGATGGTTATCGGGATGTCTACACTGTTGCCTGGCCCATTCTGCAAAATACCTCGCTACGGCCCGTGATTTATATCTCACCCCAATATATCGGCTGCAGCGCCTACCTGACCCGCGAACATATCATTGAACTGGCGGCCAATGGCTTTACGATTGGGGTGCATGGCTATGACCATAGCAGCTTGGTAGAAGAGTCAGATGCCGAACTCGTGCATCAAATTCTCGATGCCAGAGACATACTTCAAGCCATTAGTGGCCAATCCATTGGAACCTTTTGCTACCCCTATGGCGCCTATAACAACAGGATCATTCAATTCCTGCAAGCGAATGGATATACAACAGCATTTACGCTCAACAACTGGTACTATCAATCGTATGAAGCACCCTATATGCTTAACCGCCTACGGATTGATTACAGTACCTCTCTTACAGATCTGGCCGAATTGCTAGATCACTCCTAGAGATTGCTTTAGAAGCATGCGCATGTTATAAGTGCAGTGAATCACGTTGACCGGAGGCAAACATGAAGCGTATTCGAACCACTCTGTTACTGGCTCTCGCTGTATCATTCTTGTTGTCGAGTTGCTCACAAGATGGTTCTCCCACGCCTTCGATAGAGCCTACGTCCCAGGTCACAGCAACCCCGGCAGAACCCATTGCAACAGCAACAGTTAAAGCCACTGCAACGCCCTCTAACACACCAATAGTCAACACCAGTGTCCTTGATAATCGTTTAGTCTATATCTCCAATGGAAACCTCGTTGTGGGTGGGGCATTTGGTGAGAGCGCAGAGGCCATCGCCAGCCTATTCAGCTTTGATGCCGCTGATATCCAGAACAGTCGAGTAGCAATTGTCCACAACAAAACAGTGCAGCTATACGATCTGGCCAGTGGCGATATCACCACCATCATCCTGCCCATTGAGGGGGACATCTTGGCCAGCAACATCGCCTGGTCGCAGGATGCTTCCAGTGCCATATGTGCTGTTACATCCTTATCAGAGAGCAGTGAAACAAGTGAACAACTTGCCACACTTTTCCTGCTAGAACCGGATGAGAATAGCCCGACGGCAACCTTCCCAACCACCGAGAATCTCTTGGAGATTATTGGCTACGACGGCAGCACCATATCCTGTCTGGCATCCGGTCGGGGCCTTTTGCCACGCGTCATCACCATCGATCTGGCAGCGGGCATGTACCTGCAAGACCCCGTCGTAGAGACAGAGGGAGCACTGGCAGCTTCGAATGACCTCGCCTACCTCTTGACCAGCGAACTCACCACAGATGCCAACATCGTAACGGCGTATGACATGCTCACTGGTTCTCCTCTCGATATTGTTGACCTCGAACTGGAGCCAGATCTGGAAATCGCCAGCATAGCCTGGTCTCCCGATGCGTCCCAGTTTGCTTATATCCTGCGCGAACGCCGCCAGAACACCAATCAGGATGTGGTCGGTCTCGGCCTGTGGATTTATGATCTGGGAACCCAGACAAACCGACAGATCCTCGATGAGGATGGCGCCGAATCCAGGGTCGTTACTTGGGATCCCGAGGGTGATTACGTCCTTGTAGAACACGTCGGTTTGGATGGAACCTATTACTATTACGCCATCCGTACAGACGGATCGGATCGCAGATTTATCGTTGTGCCAGATGACACTACGGTGTTGGGATGGGCAACGGGTCTCAACGATATCACCATTCAGATACAGTCCAACAATTGGGAGAGCCAATTCCTGCAAACTGCGGGGGATATCGACGAAACAGTCCAGGTAGTTGCGCGATTCGTCGCCGAATCGGGAGAAACGGATGACATAGTTCTTTCGGAGCAATTAGCTGATTATTTGACGGCAGCCAACTGGGAGCAAGGTATTTCTGCAACTTCTATAATCCTACTTGATGATGGGGTGGCTGCAGCACACCTGCCGAATAGCTGGATTGGCATACTCGACGAGGGCAATGCCACACGTGTTGCCAACAGTGATCTCATTATCGATGCCAGACTGCAAAACGATCGTATCGGGCTCATTTATGGCACCATTGGCGCAAGCGCAGTGCAACCTAGTTTTGTGCTCTTGCACAAAGATGCTGGCGAATGGATTACTGAATGGACACCTCAGGGTCAGAGAGATTGGATTACCACCGACGGCAGCATCGCTTTTGTTGGCGAAGGAATTGACACGATCCAGGTTACAGGGACCACCTTTGGCATCACCATTGAGCCCGACATTTTTGATGAATGTCACGTTTGCGCACATCGCGATCTCGCAAGTCTCTGGTTGCGCAGTGCCGATGGTTATGAGCGCGATACTGATCTATCAGAAGATGCCAGCTTTGCTGAAGCCGTGCTGGAAATGACCGCCCCATCTTCCTATGCGACGGTTTACAACGTCTTTTCTCGCATTGCTCAGGGGCAGTCGATTGAGGGGCTAGTAGCCAATTCCGGCATAACGCAAACAATCGAGGCTCTGGAACTTGGTGATGAAGGAAAACGTCTAATACCTGAAATAACACCAGATGATATCGTTCAGGTATATGATCCCGATTCAAACGATACTTATGCTGTCCAGGTGGAAAACGGGATTATAACGGCAATCGAAAAGCAATAGCAGGCCAAGTAAAAGCATTGATAGCATGATTCGCTGATGTTATAATGAGTATGTTTCGCAACTTTGCTCTGCCTTTTTCGCTGCATTGCGAAGTCTAAAGGAGGCGGTCTGTGGTAATCAATCTAGAGAAACGTAACATCCGGCATTCTTGGTCGCGCATAACTTTGGCTACAGTTTTGCTGCTTTCAGCATTGAGTTTTATACCCCTTACAGTCTCAGCTGATTCGGTGACCTGGCGAGGCGAATATTACAACAACAAGGATATTAGCGGTAGCCCCGCTCTCATCCGGGACGACTCGTCAATTTCGTTCAACTGGGGAACTTCTGCACCTGCCACCGGCGTATCAGCCGATGGCTTTTCTGTTCGCTGGACAGCATTCCCTTACATGGCTGCTGGCGATTATACTTTTTCGTTGATCCTCGATGACGGCGGCCGTCTCTATGTAGATGACGCGCTTGTCATTGACCAGTGGAAAGATCAGAGCCAGACCACGTATACCGCTACCCGATATCTGAGTGCGGGATACCATAGCTTCCGTGTCGAGTATTATGAGAATACCGGGAACGCTGTCTGCCAGCTTACTTGGAGCTCTGCATCAAACATTACTGAGTGGCGGGGCGAATACTATAACAACACCTGGCTGGGTGGCGATGCAGCTCTGGTACGCAATGACAGCAGCGTCTCGTTCAACTGGGGAACTGGTTCCCCAGCCAGTGGCATCAACTCGGATAATTTTTCTGCCCGCTGGACGCGAACCGTCAACTTTTCCACAAGCGGCACCTACACCTTCTCTGGGACTACAGATGACGGCCTTCGTGTCTATGTCGATGGAACGTTGATCATAGACAAATGGTATCCGCAATCGGCTTCACACACTGCAACCAAATACATTGCAGCTGGCAACCATGATATCAAGATCGAGTACTATGAATTGACCGGTACAGCCAAGTGTCAGGTTTCCTGGTCATTGGGGCAGTCTACGGCGACTACCATCGTCGTTGATGAAAAGGATGCCAACTTTACCTGGGGTGGATCATCTAGCAGCTTTTACAACCGCTACCTGGGTTATAACGATCATCTTTATTGGACTTGGAACAGCAAGACCACACTCTACAACTGGGCCAAATGGTATCCGTATGTATCCGTTGCCGGTGATTGGGAAGTGTTCGTCTATGTCCCCTCTCGCTACTTTGGCACCACGAACGCAACCTATTCCATCTATCACAATGGTACCAAAGACGTGCGGTCGATCAATCAGTCGCTTTACTATGACCAGTGGGTAAGCCTGGGTACCTATACCTTTTCCGGTGGCAGCGGTGAATACGTCTATTTGGGGGATAATACCGGAGAAACCTATGCTACCCGCTTTGTGGGCTTTGATGCGGTCAAGTTTGTCTATGGAGGAACGTCTTCTTCCACGCCAACGGGCTGCAGTATAACGCCAGTGCTTGGCTTTGGGCGCATCTATAACGGCTACAGCAGCGTTAGTGCCAAGCTCGGCTGCGCCACCCAGACCGAATACAACGTGTGGGCAGGCGAGGAATCCTTCCAGAACGGCACGATGATTTGGCTGTCTGATTCGGACAATATCTATGTGCTCAATAACAATGGCACTTGGGCTGTCTATTCAGACACCTGGCAAGACGGTGATACCGAGTGGGATACCTCGATCACAGCGCCTTCTGGCTACTATCAGCCGAAACGCGGTTTTGGCAAGCTATGGCGTGATACTGATACTGTCCGTAGCGGCTTGGGATGGGCTACCACCGAGGAACGCGGCTTTGAGGGTTCCATACAGCAATTCAGCAACGGCCTAATGTTCTGGAGCAACGTCAAGGGTATCTATGTCCTTTACAGCGACAATACCTGGCAGAACTATCAATAGTCTTTCAAAAAAAAGAAGGGGATGCGCCAAGCGCATCCCCTTCTTTTTTTATGCTAGAGCAGATCTCTGATCAGAGACATGGGAACTGCACCACAACCCACCACACCAGGCCCGGTGTGTATGCCGAGAATGGTTGATATCCGAATAGCATCTACTCGTTCGATGTTCAATGCCTTTTGAAGTTCCTGCGCCAGTAACTGCGCTTCTTCTGGCCAACGGCCGTGAAGCACAGTTACCCAAAGAGGCTCATCCGCACCAAAGGTCTTTACGAGCTCTTTTACAATAGCTGCCCGTGCCCCCTTGCGAGAATGGGCCTGTCCCTGAGTAGCCAATACACCATCTTCATCCAATCGAATCACTGGTTTAACATTGAGAAGCGACCCAGCAAGAGCTTTGACACGACCAATGCGCCCACCATAAGCCAAATACTTGAGCGTTTCTACTGTAAACAAAAGCTCGGTTTGCTCGTGAATCTGCACAAGGCGTTCACGTATCTGCTCGATCGACAAACCCTTTTCAGCCGCCATCGCCGCCGCCAATACCTGAAAACGTTGAGCGCCAGCTACGGCCTTGGTATCGATCACCCCTACGGTGCGTTCCGGGCACTCTCGCATTGCCAGTGTGGCTGATTGCACCGTGCCACTCAACCCGGTGGAAATATAGACGCCCAGAATTTCCTGTTCAGGCCGGCTCTGATAACGGGTGACAAACGCGCCAGGCGAAGGTTGAGAGGTGGTCGGCAGGTTTTCGCCAACACTCTCCAGCATGTCATAGAAATCATCTACGTTGATAGATGAAGCGGAAACCTCCTTGCCATCCATATGCACAATAAGCGGCTCTACCTCGATATCAAATCGCTCAATATCCTCTGGCAAAAGCTCAGCAGCACTGTCCGTTATGATACGCATGAATAACTTCCCCCTAGATAATTGCAGTCTGCGATGCGCGATCGAATAAGGGGACCGCCACATCGTTCATCCCCCCCTATAACCCCGTCAACTTGGCACAGTTGCGACAAGAAAAAAAGGTCTGCATCGTAAGATGCAGACCCTCTATTAGGAATACCCCGTGAACCTACCGCTCTAGCTCCTGACGAAGCGCCTCACAAAAATGGCTCTCTTCAAACCGTCGGGCGTGCGCAACAATTTTTTCGCTATCAAACGTCATTTCCTCGATTCGCTGAATAGCCTCTGCCAAAGATTCGGGAGTGGGCTCATCAAAAAACGTACCGCAAAGCCCTTCGACGACGGTATCCAAGGCGCCGCCTGCTTTATAGGCCACAACGGGCCTACCGCGCCCCATCACCTCTACTGGGGTAATGCCAAAATCCTCTTCACCAGGAAAGACAAAAGCTCGGCAGTGGCGCATCTCTTCCGCGACTTCGTCATCCGAAAGGAACCCAAGGAAGGACACATTCGGTCCAGCTTCAGCCTCAAGTGCCGCCCTGTCTCGTCCATCGCCGATGATGTGCAGGGGAATCCCCAGCTTGGTAAAAGCACGAACAGCCAGATCAATACGCTTGTAGGGGATGAGCCGCGAGACCACCAGATAATAATCGCCCACATCTGCTGGTTCATAATGCTCAGGAATACGTACAGGGGGATAGATGATGCTCGACTCTCTGCCATAACTATTTTGGATGCGCTGTTGAACGCAAGTCGATATGGCCACGAAATCATCCACGCGCTCGGCAGCCATACGATCCCAACCAGCCAGACGCCGAATGAGCCCTGGCAAAAGGCTGCGAGTGAAAGAACCCATGCCCTCGCGAGCCACATAGCCATCGAAATTCCAGAGAAAGCGTGCTGGCGTCAGGCAATAGCAAACGTGCCGTGTGGATTCAGGTGTAACGATCCCGTGCGCGAACCCACTGGTCACTGAGAGCACTGTATCATATCCCGAGAAATCCAGTTTCTCAAAAGCGCGGGGATACAAAGGCAGATAAGCCTTGTTGAGCTTGTTCTTGAAGGGCAAGCGCTGCATACAAGTGGTGCGGATATCCCAGGTTCGATAATCATCCGGCAAACGATCGGGAAGATACATCGAAGTATAGACCGGCGCCTCTGGGTACATCTGGTGAATCACTTCAAGCACGCGTTCAGCCCCGCCGTACTGTGTAAGGTACGAACAAACTACCGCTAGCTTCAAACCAGCCCCCTATTTGCCGATACAAAACGTGCTGAAAATCGTGTCCAAGAGTTCTTCATCGGCATTTTCGCCGGTAATCAGCCCCAAGTAATGAACGGCCTCGCGTACGTCGATGGCCACCATCTCATCGGGAAGAGCTTCTTTCGCCGCCACCAATGCGTCACTCACACTAGTTAGCGCGACATGCAACAACGCCTCATGACGAGGGTTGGTCACGAGCGCACCACCACCCTCTGATGCAGCTCCCACCGTAACCTCTAGCATGGCCTGCCGCAATTCAACAAGACCATCACCCGTCAAAGCTGAGATAGAGATATGAGGCAGCGCTGGCAGAAAATCTACGTAATCATAACAAGGGGTTAGATCGCTTTTGTTGCAAACCACAATCCCCGCCACAGCGGCGAGTTCATCGGCCAAAAGCTGCTCCTCGTCCAAGGGGGGAGTATGACCATCCACTACCAACAAAACCAGGTCGGCCTCGGTCATCGCCTGACGACTACGAGCCACACCAATGCGTTCGATAGGGTCATCGCTGGCAGCAATACCAGCAGTATCTACCAATACAAAAGTCACGCCTTGGATAACCAGTGTTTCTTCAAGCGTATCGCGCGTGGTGCCGGGAATCTCGGTGACGATGGCCCGCTCAAACTCGAGCAGCCGGTTGAGCAAACTGCTCTTGCCCACATTGGGCAAGCCCGCCAAAGCCACTCGCACCCCTTGCCGAATTAGCACGCCCGAATCCGCATCAGTCAAAAGTTCGCAGAGCCCTTCACTCGCAGCATCGAGATTATCGATAACATCAACAGACGGTATCTCATCCTGTGGAAAATCCATGCCCGCTTCGAGATGGACCAGCACATCGAGCAAAAGCTTGCGGATTTGCGTCACACGGCTAGAGAGATGGCCCTCCAATTGATGAACGGCCTGAGTAAGCGCCCGTTCGCCGCCAGCCGAGATGACATCCATCACCGCCTCGGCTTGAGCCAGATCGATTCTGCCATTGGCAAAGGCTCTCAACGTAAATTCGCCAGGCTCGGCCAGCCGAGCACCCTCAAACAAGGCGAGAGTCAACACGCGCCTCACTACCAAGGGGCCGCCATGAAGGTTGATCTCGACGACATCCTGGCAGGTATAAGAATGTGGAGCTATCATATAACTCACTAGGGCCTCGTCCACGTTCTGGCCTGTTTCAGGAGCCTTGATATGGCCATAATAGAGGCGGTGAGTCTCGGGGAAACGCCACTCTTTGTTCGCCGGCATAAATAGCTTGTTAGTGATAACAAGCGCTTCGGGCCCAGAGAGCCGGACGATGCCGATGCCACCGGCGCCTTGGGGCGTTGAAATAGCGGCGATGGTATCATCAAGGGAATAATTCAAACTCATCTGCTGCCTCTGCTGCATCCTCCGGCTGACCTGCCGACAAAACCTTTTTCACCCGACGAAAGTACTCCCGACGCGTAATCATGATGCGACGACCACAACCCTGGCAGTTGAGACCAATATCAGCACCAATACGGCGCACACGCCATTCGTTCGCTCCACAGGCGTGGGGTTTGCGCAGCATGACAATATCACCAACCGCTACCTCGTACTCCAACTAGTCCTCCACAGGTTCTACAGCACTCTTTTCCTCATAGAAATAGAGCACGGTATCGCCATAACGGCGCTCATCCACCAGCGCTAGCCGCTTTAGAGGGATATCGTGATATTCTTTGGGGTAAATCTGTACCATAATCAATCCCTGCTCGGCCAAGAGAGGCTTTTCATCGAGCATGGCCAGCATTTCGGCCCACATATCTTTGTATTGGGGCGGGGCCACATACACATAATCATAAGCTTCATCAGCAGCTGCCCCTTGCACATAGGTAAAGGCGTCCGCTCGCAAAACGCGGGCCCTATCCTCCAACCCCGTCAGCTCAAGGTTCTTGTGTATCGTCTGCACAGCAACGCGGGCCTTGTCGATGAACAACACATGGGTCGCCCCACGACTCAACGCTTCGATGCCCACACTGCCGGTTCCACCAAAGAGATCCAACCAGGTAGAATCGACCACATCCGAACCAAGAATATTAAAAAGGCTCTCTTTGACGCGGTCTGTAATGGGGCGTGTGCCTGTGCCCGGAACCGAAGACAAATGCCGACCCTTGGCTGAACCAGAGATAACGCGCAAGTGTAACTCCTTCCAATGATGATAAAAGTGTAGCATCGAGGTCTGAGCGGGTCAATTTGAGTTAGAAGCCCCTTTTGACACATAGCCAGCCTAAAGTTACCATGTAGAAACGATGAAACTGAGGCCAAAACGCAATTCAGACCATCAAACATCGCCCTGGACAGCCGTACTATTGACTGTCCTCGTTTTGGTTCTCGGGGCCTGTTCTACTGTCTCGGCCAAACAGCCTGATTCGCCGACGCCCCTCATCAAAAAATCAACAGCAACGCCGACGATCACAGCAACGCTTGTACCACCAACTGCTACTGCGACAGCTACTGCTACTTTAACGATGACAAAGGTGGTTTCCCTCACCACGGCCACAGCAACGGCCACACAAACACCAACAATGACCCCAACTGCCGTGCCTATGCCGACACCTGATGGCGTGGCGCGTGAACTTGATGTGCCCATTCTCATGTATCACTATATCTGCACACCTCCGACAGATGCTGACGATGTGCGCATCGATCTTTCTACCTCGCCTGAAACCTTTCATGAGCAGTTAGCTGCCCTAGATGCAGCCGGCTATACCACGATTACGCTCTATGACCTGGTGTTCGCTCTACAAACGGGCCAGACCTTACCAGACAAGCCCATCATCCTGACTTTTGATGACGGCTATCGAGATAACTATGAAAATGCCTTCCCCATCCTGCAAGAGTACGACATGGTGGCAACCTTCTTTGTCATCACAGGCTATCTGGATGAAGGCCGGCCAGATTATGTCACCTGGGAGCAGGTGGCCGAGATGTCCCAGGCGGGCATGTCTATCGAAAGCCACAGCTATAACCACGCCGACCTGAGCGGCAAAGATGTCGATTATCTCGTCTGGCAAATACTTGGTCCCAAGCAAGCCATCGAAGAACGCACGGGCGTTCCAGTCCGCTTCTTTTGCTACCCCGGCGGCTCCTATGATGAGCTCGTCATCGACGTGCTCAAATCCGCAAACTACTGGGGGGCGACCACCGTCAATCAGGATGTAATCCAATCGAATGAGGGTCTATTTGAGCTCTCTAGAATCCGTGTTCGCAGCAGCTACACCGGGCAAGACCTCTTGGACGTCATTGACGACTTTATGGAGGGAACTGACTGATGCCCTTTGATACACTCACAACGACAGCCGTCAGGTTAGAACTAATAAAACAAATTATCCCCGGACGAGTGCAGCGCATCGTACAATCCTCAGCGCACAGCATTGGCCTAGAGATCTATGCCGGTTCACGCACAAACCTGCTGATCAGTGCCAACCCGCAAAACCCATACATCGCCCTAACAGAGGAAAAGCCCCGTCGCGGCACCAAAGCGCCCAGCCCGCTCGAACAACTGCTGCGCAAATACGTTCGGGGTGCCCGCCTGGTTAGCATAGAGCAACCCGAATTAGAGCGCATTCTCACGTTTCACTTTGAGGGACCAGAGGGCGCCACACTGCTCGTCTGCGAGATGATGGGGAGGCTGTCGAATGTGATTCTGGTCGATTCAGAGGGCCTGATTCTCGATTCGATGCACCGTGTGCCTGCCTCAGTCAATCGCGTACGCACCATTCTGCCGCGTAAACCTTATGCGCCTCCACCACCGCAAGACAAGCTCAATCCGCTAAAACTTGTAAGCGGCGAGCTGGGCGAGGCGCTGGACAGTAGCGACCGCGATGCATTATGGCAAAAAGTTGTAGATATAATCGGCGGACTCAGTCCTCTTGCCGCCCGTGAGATCGCCTTTAGGGCCAGTGGTTCTACAACAGACTATACGCCATCATCCAACCTCTATGATCAGATTACTCAAGCAACTGCAAGCCTGTGGGAACAAAGCCTTAGTAGCGATTGTGCCAATATCGCCGCACAAAAGCAATACGCGCCCTATTTGCTTACCCATCTTGGGGACTATGAGCAGGTAGGCAGCATTTCCGAGGCCATCCTTCTTGCAGAAACAGCACGCGGCAAATCCGATATGTACGGCCAGGCTCGCACTCGTGTTCGTGCATTGCTGGACGATCAAAAAGGTAAACTGGAAGGCAAACTCGCATCCTTGCAAGATTCGCTGGTACCAAAAGAGGAAATTGAGCGCATCCAGCAGTATGGTAATGCCGTATTCGCCATGGCCTATGAGATTGTACCGGGGCAAACCGAGCTAATGGTCAAAGCTTCTTTGTTTGATATGGATTCAGAAGAAACGTGGCATATTCCCCTTGATCCCGCCTTGTCCGCATCTGAAAATGCGCAACAGCTCTTTGCCAAGTATCGCAAGCGACGTGACGCTGCTTTCCAAGTTCCCGAACTCATCGAACAGACTCGGGAAGAATTAGCCTTTATTGCCCAACTGGCCTCCGATCTTAACTTGGCCAAAGATCGGAACCAAATCGATCAGGTCGAACAAGCACTTATTGAGAATGGCTATCTCAAGCCCGATAAGAAACGCTCGCGCCCCAAGCGCAGTGAGCCACACCGGCTTGAGGCTCCAGATGGCACAATAGTTCTGATGGGAAGAAACAGTCAGGAAAACGACAAAGTTACCTTTCATCTGGCCAATTCCAGCGATATTTGGCTTCATGCCCACGGTGTACCCGGCTCGCATGTCATCCTGCGCAGCAGTAATGCACTCTCGGATGATGCCCTTCTATTCGCGGCAGAACTTGCCGCCTTTTATTCTAGCGCTCAGGATTCCAACCGAGTTCAAGTCGATTTCTGCGAACGCCGCTATGTTAAACACATGCCCGGCGGAAAACCCGGCATGGTCACCTATACACATGAGCAAACGATCGTGGTTGAACCCCAGGATCATCTGGAAAAAGAGTAAGTATTGGGATTCATCACTCGCTTCTATTTGATCACAATAGAAATATAATTTTTCATTTCGGTAGTTCGATAATCCGTGTCCTTTCCATCATCACCTCCCATGCCCCTTGCCTGTTTCACTCAAAGAGTTCTGTCATAATGCTTTGCAAAATCAAGCTCAAAAGAAAAGGGGGATTGTTCTTCACCGAACAATCCCCCTTTGCATTCTAGCTACTTGAAGTCAGAGACTTTTGATGAACACTCTCATCCAGTATCTGACTACTCATCCTCATCATCATAAGGATTGTAGGATACCACTTTATAAGTCACCGATTCGCTTTCGACGGAGTTGCCAGCCGCATCATAGACGATAGCATAGCAGCTGTGCTCCCCAAGTGCAGTGGGATCAACAATCGCTTGCTCACCTTCGGCAACTGGTTCCTCCTCTTGTGCGGTTTTGGGCAGCAAAACTCGAATAGAGAAGGGCGCTACTGTGGTATAGTCGACAAGTTGTCCATCCACATAGTATTCAACCTTGGATATCGAAACATTGTCAGCAACAACCACATAAAAGCTGATCCACTCATCATCGACGTATTCAAACTCTTGATCGGCCTCTGGAGACAAGAGCACAACTTCAGGGACAGCATTATCCACAACAACTTGGCTGGTAAACTGTTTAACCTGCCCCGAGGCAACCACGTTCAACCTCAAAGTGTAAAGGCCCTCTAAACCGGTCGTGTCCCAGTATTCGAGCACGCCATTCCCTACAGTGTTGCCGTGCTCACTGCCAATGCGAGCCCAGGATAAGGGCGTCATTCCCTCGCCGTACTCTAGATAGTAACGTTCAAAACCATCCGCTGTCGCGTTACCAGTAACCTCGACGATCCCCTGAATTGTATCGAAAATTGCAGGAGCCGTAATGGCTACTGGCGTGTTGGTCAGGCTGGGACCGTGCAGATCGCAGATTTCGGTGGGAGGTTGGGCGATGCCCTCCTCGCGCACCCAGTCGTCGGCTTCGGCTGGATATACGTTGTACACCACTTCTATTACGGATTCCTCGGGACAGTATTCTGTTGCCAGTTTGCCCGATTCCGTACAGATGCGATAGGTCTGATGCACATCATCCTCTTCCGTCGGTTCTGTACCTTCGATAAAGAGTTCTTGTATCAGCGTTGACGAGTTCTCAGTTGGCAGCTTGCCCGAAGTCGCATCAATCACCTCGGTGACAATTCCAGGCGGTCGCGTAAAACTCTCCACCGGAAGATCCTCGTGTAACCAGGTCATGAGGCTATTCCAGATCGGCGCTGCCACCCTGACACCCGAGGCATTTTTCATCTCGGTGTAGTCTGAATTGCCAACCCAAACGCCTACTACATACTGCGGCGTAAAGCCTACGGTCCAAGCATCGTGATAGTCGTTGGTGGTTCCAGTCTTGGCAGCTACCGGACGATCCTCCAAAGTCAGGTCATTATCGACGCCAAAAGCCTGCGCACGGGCATTGTTATCGGAGAGAATGTCCGTCACAAGAAAAGCCACTTCAGAGCTGATAACCGCTTTTTTCGTCGGTTCATCATACTTGTAGAGCAAGTTCCCCTCAGCGTCTCGGACTTCGAGAATGCAAGCAGGATTCAGCGTTCGCAAGCCTTCCACTTGAGCAGATTCAGGCACTTCAGTACCAACCATCACGCCATTGTTGGCAAAGACGCTAAAAGCATAAGTCATATCCAACAAGGAAACAGAAGCACTGCCTAGTGCCAATGAAAGGCCATATGTAGTGTCGGTCAGCGAGGTAATGCCCATCGTACGGGCCGTATCCACAACCGCATCCGTGCCAACTTGTTGGGCCAGCCACACAGCAGGAATGTTGTATGAACAGCCTAATGCCTGACGAAGCAACAGTGGGCCATGATAAGTACGGGAATAGTTCTCTGGGGTATAGGGCACAAGGTTGGGATAATCGGAAAAACTCGTGGGGACATCCATAACCATCGTCGCCGCCGTATAACCCTGCTGAAAGCCTGTAGCATAGACGAATGGTTTAAAGCTAGAGCCCGGTTGGCGTCCACTGAGCGCCATATTCACTTGACCGTCGATTTCGTCATTATCGTAATCCAGGCTGCCAACAAGCGCTTTGAGTTCACCCGTCTGAGCATCAATGACTACGACAGCCGCATTGGTGGCCTCATAGGTCGCACCGATTTCGTCAATTTGCTGCTGGGCATATTCATTGGCCTTTTCTTGGATGTCTAAATCCACAGCAGTAATGACTTGCAGACCACCACCATATACAGCGTCCGAGCCAAACATCTCTTCGAGTTGATCGCGCACATAAAGCACATAGTGCGGGGCAATCATATCATAAGTCGCAGGTATGATGACGACTTCTTCTTGCTTGGCTTCGTAGGCCTCTTCGGCTGTGATATAGCCCTGCAAGTACAGTTCATCAAGCACGATTTCTTGACGGCTCTTGGCTTCATCGAACGCATCAATGGGGTTTAGCGCAGGGCTATTCCCAACTGGTACCAGCATGGCACATTCAGCCAATGAGAGATCCTGCACATCTTTGCCAAAATAGGTCTGAGCTGCCGCTTGAACGCCTACAGCCATATGGCCATACTCGATATTGTTGAGATACCACTCTAAGATCTGGTCACGCCCCTCAGTGCCTGGATAACGCCGAGTCAACTCGACAGACAGCACCATTTCTTGCAATTTACGCCCCAAGTTGACATCCGTCCGCTCTTCGTAAGTCATGATCACGTTACGCACAAGCTGCTGCGTAATCGAGCTGCCACCACCGGCATAGTCACCAGAGATAACACCCCATGCAGCACGCCCCAAACCCACGATGTTTAAACCACCCGGATTCGTATAAAAGGTCTTGTCTTCAGAGGCAATGGTTCCATAACGCAGTGCCTCAGGGATATCGGACAAAGACACATAACTGCGATTGCCTTCATCCGTCGCTATGATCTCGTATAGAACCGTTTCACCCGTGCTGTCATACAAACGGGTAGTCTCGAATGATTGCGTGCTCGCCTGGCTGATCTCTTCAGCCGAGGGAAGCTCATTCACATAGGAAGCATACAGGCTATAACCCGCTACGCCTGTTGCAAGGATTAAAACAAAGCTAGCAAACAGCAGGATAACCAGCGCAATAACAATAAAGCGGAGGGCTGCATACAGCCCCCCGCTCTGGTCTGGTTTCTGAGCACGAATACGGCGATACTGCCAGACTCGATCCATTAACTACTCCTGAGAATCTTCTGCCTCGTCAACGGTGTCATAATTGTCAACGGTGTCATCGTTGTCTTGTGAAAAAGCTTCCTCAAGAGAGTCAATCATTGCCAGCGGATCACCGCTGAGGAAATCATCATCTAGCGTTCCGAGAAGATCCGATTCAACTGGTTCAGCATCAGCGTGGGCGGGAGTTGCTTCCGCCGGAACAGTTTCTCGTCGTCCCGTACCAGCCGGGATGAGCTTTCCAATGATGACGCTCTCTTTGAGACCAAGAAGGTTATCTACCTTGCCTTCGATAGCTGCATTAGCCAGAACACTGATAGTGTGCTGGAAGGATGCCGCCGAGAGGAAGCTATCCGTGTTGAGCGCTGCCTTGGTGATACCAAGCAGCACAGGGTTTGCTGTTGCTGGTTCGAGACCTTCGGCCAAAAGTTTGTCATTGAGATCTTCGAGCTCAAAGCGTTCAACAAGATCGCCTGGCAAAACTTCGGCATCGCCGTTATCGGCAATAGTGACCTTGCCAAGCATCTGGCGGACGATGACCTCGATGTGCTTGTCATTCACGTTCACACCCTGTGAACGATAGACTTTTTGCACTTCTTCGACCAAATAGTCGTATGTAGCTTCAATGCCTTGAACAGCCAACACTGTATGCGGGTTCTTGGCACCCTCAGTGATCAATTCGCCAGCAAAGACTTCTTGACCATCGCGCACGCGCACACGAGATGTAACGGGAATTTCGTACTCAACTTCTTCGAGCACATCGCGCGACACAAAGACCGTATCGCCATCCACACCAACTCGTCCGCTTGCTTTTGCGAGGATCTCTTCACCGTCATCGTTGGACGCAATAACCTGGCCTTCACTAGCCTCGTCATTGTCAACGACAGCGATCACATAGCCTTCCGGAATGGTTTGTTCAACGCGTTCAACACGTGTATTTACTACAGTTGCTGTACGCTGTTCGCCCTGTGCCGTAAGAGAGACTCGCCCGCTAATCTCGGCGATAATTGCTTCGCCTTTGGGCACTCGTGCTTCAAAGAGTTCTTGCACTCGCGGAAGACCCTGAGTGATGTCATCTGCACCTGCAACGCCTCCACTGTGGAACGTTCGCAGAGTCAATTGGGTTCCAGGTTCGCCGATGGATTGTGCAGCAACAATACCTACTGCCTCGCCAAGGTCGACCAGATGCCCACGCCCCAGATCCATGCCATAGCATTTTTGGCAAACACCGCGACGCAAATCACATGCCAATGGAGAACGCATATATACCTTGTCGATTCCAGCCTCGTCGATCATGGCGATAATCTCTTCATCGATCATGGTATCAGTGTCACAGATCAGTTCACCTGTGGCAACGTTCACAATGGGCTCAACCGGGAAACGGCCCATAAGCTTATCGCCAAAGGGTTCAATGGCGGTCTTTTCGGGTTCACGGAACTTCCAAATGCCATTGGTGGTTCCGCAATCCTCAACCTCGACAATGACACTGTGCGAAACATCGACAAGTCGTCGCGTCAGGTAACCAGCGTCTGCCGTACGCAACGCCGTATCAGCCAAACCTTTACGGGCACCGTGCGTCGAGATAAAGTACTCCAGTGAAGTAAGGCCTTCACGGAAGTTGGACTGAATCGGCAAGTCGATGATTCGTCCAGAAGGGTCAGCCATCAGACCACGCATACCGGCCAACTGACGAATAGGCGTCATGCCACCCTTAGAGGCCCCTGAACTCACCATCACACCCAGTGAGCTATACGGATCCAACATATGGGCAACGGCTTCAGTCACATCATCAGTAGCCTGCGTCCAAAGCTCAACACGCTTGGTATAACGCTCATTCTCCGTAATAGCACCACGGGAATACTGACGGTCTACCTCAGCAACTTGGGCATTGGTTTCTGCCAAAATGCGTTCTTTTGCCTCAGGAACCTGAATATCGGAAATGGCAAGGGTTGCACCCGAGACCATTGCATAGCGGAATCCAATATCCTTGATAGCATCCACCAATTCGGCTGTGCCCTCAATGCCTAATTTGGCATAGCCCTCAGCTACCAACTCTTTGAGTCCACTTTTATCCAAAGGCTGGTTCACAAAGCGCAGTTCTTGGGGCAATGCCTCGTTAAACAACACACGCCCAACGGTAGTGTCGATCAACTGCGGCTCAGCATCATCCGGCCCCTGGAAGGGGAACTTGATCTTGGCGTGAAGGTGCACATAGCCCAAAGAATAGGCCATCTCAACTTCTGCAGCCGAGGAAAAGACTGTGCCCTCTCCCTTGACGCCGTCATGCTCAAGCAGCAAATAGTAGCAGCCCAAAACCATATCTTTGGAAGGACCCACTTCCGGTTCACCATTCGAAGGACGCAAGAGGTTCTTACTTGAAAGCATCAACTCGCGAGCTTCGGTAATGGCAGCCTGTGAAAGTGGTACGTGAACAGCCATTTGGTCACCGTCAAAGTCTGCGTTAAAGGCTGAACAGACCAACGGGTGCAGGTGAATAGCACTACCTTCCACCAGAATGGGCTCAAAAGCCTGAATACCCAAGCGGTGCAACGTAGGTGCACGGTTCAACAACACCGGACGAGTCTTGATGACTTCTTCAAGCACTTCAAAGACTTCGGGAGACTCTCTCTCAATAAGGCGCTTGGCGCCTTTGACATTGATTGCATAGTTGTATTCGACCAACTTGTGCATCACAAAGGGTCGGAAGAGCTCCAGGGCCATCTTTTTAGGTAGGCCGCACTGGTTCAAGCGAAGCTTGGGGCCAACCACAATAACCGAACGCCCGGAATAGTCCACACGCTTGCCCAGCAGGTTACGACGGAAACGGCCCTGCTTGCCCTTGAGCATATCCGACAAGGACTTTAGCTGGCGTCGGCCTCTAAGCGAGACGGCCTTGCCACGACGGCTGTTGTCGATTAAAGAATCGACAGCCTCCTGTAGCATGCGTTTTTCGTTACGCACAATCACCTCAGGCGCCTGCAATTCCATCAGGTGCTTGAGACGGTTATTACGGTTTACCACGCGCCGGTAGAGGTCGTTCAAATCGCTCGTAGCGAAACGGCCGCCATCAAGCTGAACCATGGGGCGCAATCCCGGAGGAATCACGGGCAAAACCGTCAGGATCATCCACTCGGGGCGATTGCCTGAACGACGTAGCGCTTCTGTAACCTGCAAGCGCTTGATAGCCTTCTTACGGCGCTGCTTGGAACGCGTCGTACGAATCTCAGAACGCAGCTCTTCAGCAAGCTGTTCGAGATCAATACGACTTACCAGATCACGCACAGCTTCAGCACCCATGCCCGCCTTGAATACGCGAGGCCAGCGCTGGCGAAGTGCGCGATACTGGGTTTCATTCAGCAACTGGCGCGGTTGGAGAATCTCTAACTCGTCACGCTCGTGCTCAAAACGCTCTGCCACCTGATCAGCGATAGTTTGGATGCGCTGCTCAAGGTCGGCCTTTTCCTTTAAAACATCCTCAGATGCAGCAGCGCCATTATCTTCAAGAGGCGCGATCAGTTGAGCCCGACGCTCTTTGTACTCTTCTTCGATGCGGCTCAACTCATCCTGCACCATCTCGCGAAAACGAACGATGTGCGAATGATCGATCATTTCGCCCGTGCTGGCCACCAGAGCACCACTAGGGATAAAAAGCAGGTCATCGGGGGCCGGCTGATTCTCATACGACTCGAGAATCTGGCGAATGCGCGTAGCATCGCTCATGGCGGCCTCAGTAGCCGCATCACGAGATTGCTGTATCTCTTGTTCGATTTCAGTCTTTCGGCTCGAACGGCTCTCTTGCTGAGAAGCAAGCTGGGTCTCGATAGCCGTCAGGCGCTCTCGTAATTCTTGCGCTTCTGACTCAACATCGCGCTTTTCCTCTTCGGCCAGTTTGCCAAGAGCACGCTCACGCTGCCCCTCATCCACGCTGGTAACCACATACTCGGCAAAATAGAGCACGCGGTCCAGGTGACGCTGAGAGATATTGAGAAGAAGGCCAAGGTAGCTGGGAGATCTGCGGGTGTACCAAATATGCGCAATTGGGCAAGCTAATTTGATATGGCCCATTCGTTCACGACGCACGCGAGAGTGCGTAACTTCGACACCACACTTATCACACTTGATGCCGCGAAAACGAACTTTTTTGTACTTGCCGCAATAACACTGCCAATCCTTGGTCGGTCCAAAGATCGCCTCACAGAACAAACCATCCTTCTCGGGGCGCAGTCTTCTGTAGTTGATCGTCTCCGGTTTGGTTACTTCACCGTAAGACCACTCCAGAATCTGCTCAGGAGAAGCGAGGCTGATCTGCATACTGTTGATCTTGTTAATATCCAAGATTCCCTCCTGCTTGCTCGCAGAAACACGGAACCACCAAGATTGCTCGTGTGGGGCCCATATGCGAAGCCAACAACAAGAGGCCCGGTCTCCGCTCTGGTCCGCACAATCAACCAGGCGGGCCGAGACTCTGGTGTCAGCAAATGCTACTGGTGGCGAGGTGGCGTGTTCGCAATTCTGCTACACGTCCGAATATACTAAGAAACAAGGTTAGCAATCTAATATTATACGTCATCTGTTCGCCATGTCAAATGCCCCCAAGACGCACTGCCCAGGCCATTGTTTTTTACGTTGAAACGCCCTCTAGGGTATGATATGATAAACCAGAGTTCACAATTATCTAAGCGGGCCAGTATAAATTGGACCAGAGTTTGAATAGGAGGACTCGTATGGCAACTATTGGAGACCGGATTCAGCAAGCGGATTGGAAGAAAGAGAAGCATGTACCAGTCATCACCGCTCCTGACGCAGTTGAGGCCGATCAGTTCTTTGAAGTTGAAGTGAGCCTGGGAGCTGAAATAGCCCACCCCAATACGACCGAACACCACATCAGCTATGTTACGCTTTATTTTCAACCCGAAGGTGACAAGTTCACACATGAAGTTGGCCACTTTGAATTTGGTGCACATGGAGAAGATGCCAAGGGTCCCAATGAAGGCCCTGTTTATACGCATCACACCGTCAAAACCACAATGAAAATCACCAAACCGGGTATACTGCACGCCCTGGCACTGTGCAATATTCACGGCCTTTGGGAAAGTAGCAAAGAGATCACCCTGAAATAACAAGTGGAGGTTGACCGTATGCATGATATGACCATCGCGAACCTGCATAGCGCATTTGCTGGCGAAAGCCAGGCCCATATGCGCTATGGCATCTATGCCGATCGCGCTGAAAAAGATGACTTTTCTTCCGTTGCCAAACTATTCCGGGCCATTCGCTACGCTGAAGAGATCCACGCGACGAATCATTTTGTCGTTCTTCGCAAAGAAGTTGGCGATGCTACGACGGTTGCCGGGGCAGGTTTTGGTCTTGGCAAAACGGCAGAAAATCTCAAGATCGCTATTGCAGGTGAAGAGTTCGAGGTGGCCGAAATGTATCCGGCCTACAAAGCTGTAGCTAATGCCCAAGAGGAAAAAGCTGCCCTTCGCAGCTTTGATTGGGCCTGGCAGGCTGAACAGACCCATGCTGCCCTTTATAAAGAAGCGTTGGATGCCGTCGAACAGGGCAAAGATCCTGAATTTGCTGCGATCTATGTATGCCCTCAATGTGGGCATACTATAGTCGGTGAACCACCGGAAAAATGCCCTATCTGCGGCATGGCACGGGAAAAGTACGTCAAGTTTGACTAGACGCACCTGCAACATTCTTCCAAATCGAGCAAGCCGCAGATAGCCATTGGCTATTCTGCGGCTTGCTCTTTCAACATTGCACGATTGGAATAAGCAAAGGAGCCTTTGATGGATATCCTAAGGTCCTGTGAATATGCGCTTCAGCTTGAGCGTGAGAGTCGCGACTATTACACGGAAAACGCGGCACGTCTAAGCCATGCTGCTGCTGCCTCGGTATACAAGGGGCTTGCTGACGAAGCTGATAAGCACATCAAGTTCATCAAAGGTGTACTCAAAGCAAGGCGTAGCGGTTCGCTAGAACGCATGCCCCGTGTCGCAGTCGATGCACAGGCCGCCCTGGGCTGGAGAGCCCTCGCAGAGATCATGAATGATGATGTCGTCCAAGAACTCGAAGCAGATGTCGCCATTCTCCGCCTTGGCCTGATATTGCAGAATGATCTTACGGAATACTATGCCCTTACTGCCCTGCAACTTGAAGGGATGGAACAAGAGGCCTTTGAAAGGCTTGCAAGCTGGTCACGTGCGCTAACAGAAACACTACAACAAATCTATGATCGCGTCTTTGAACTATACGCCGCCTGATTCAGGGGTTCACCTTTATAGCGCTAAGGTCACCAGCTTTAAGGCTTTTTAGCAGCGCCTGCAAGAGAAAGCGCCGCTAGGCACAACAACAATGCTACAAAACCCAGACTTTCCATTATCCTACTCCGCTCATATGCGTTGCAGGTATAAACGCAAGCCGGGCTTTCGAGTTCCTTAAGAACCCATGAATTTCTCATAAAGTTCAATGTCTTTGATCAGCATCTCGGGATCATCCCCCGTATTGACACCCACACAAACGGCATCCTGCGGCCGTAGGTTTTTCCCTGCAAAAGCAAAAGCATCCTCAGGAGCAAGGCGCCCCGCTGCCAGTATCTTGTAGTGTATAACAGGCTTGGTTAGCTTGGGGATAATGGCCACTCGATCGGCCCGATCCTCTTCGCTAAAAACTTCGGCAATGCCGTGAACGTGATGCGGTGAATCGCTTCGCGGAGACGGGTTATAGTAACAGACCATGTAAAAGTCACAGTTCAGATTTTCTTCGGCCCACATAAAATCGTCTGGCATATGCCCAGCAATGCCTGCTGGCAGACCGGCGCCAGAAACAAACTCTATGGCTGAAGCAAGTTCGTCATAGCGTTGCTGTGCTACCAAATAGTCAACGACGCCTCCATGCACATAGCAAGCAGACGCTCCATGATCATGACAGTATTGTGCACCGATCAACGCACTCGCCATCTCTGATGCCGTCTGAGCCACCCACTTTAGCGTGCCGCCTTGACGCCAATACTCGGCAAGACAGGCAGTAATGTGCGCATCACCACGCGCAAGTACCGTTTGCACACCAAGGGATTCGGCGTGGAACAAGGTCTCCACAATGCGTTCAGGCGTATACCAGGTGCGAAAACGATCATCTTGTGTTTTGCTCTGATGAGAAAAACCCGAAAATGGATTCCCCCCTAGAACAAAGCGAGAGATATCCAACGTTCCGATTTTGACAGTAGATATTGACATTCTTCACCTCTTGAGTCATTGACTCGCACATGCTAGTGTGAATGAACAATCATGTCAATGAATGCGCAACTTGGTGTGTGATCCAACGTATAGTATGAGAAAGACCCATTAGATGTGAGTGCAATAATCACCTTTTTCCTATCGGGTGTTTGTCACCAAATCCCAGAACAATGTATCACCCTGACGGGAGGCACCCTTTTTCTATGTTTTCGGTGCACGGGTCTGTTCTTGAGCCTGGTCATCACTCTTGTTCTGCTCACAATAATCGAGCCAGAGGCAAGAACCTGGCCGCCCCGTGTTAGTAGGATCATACTCGCGCTGTTGGTGATGTTCTGGGTTCTCGACGGAATCAATTCGACCATTTATTCAATAGACAGCGTCAGGGCGCTCTACAGCCCCACGAACAGTCTGAGAATCTATAGCGGCGCTGGCATGGGATTTGTTCTTGGTATAGTACTGTGCCCTATTCTGCTAAATTTTTGGAAGGGGGAGGCAACAGACAGGCCCATTCTATCGCCATGGTGGCATGGTCCCGTTGCGCTGAGTTGTTCGATACTTGCTTCTTCAATGATCTTTTACCGTGTACCCGATAGTCTGATTTTCTGGCAGATCGTGACGGGGTGGTCCGTCATCGGAACAATCAGTTTGGTCAATACTCTGTTGGTAGTGGCTTTCAGCCATACCCAGTCGATACGACTTTCGCATATTAAAAGCGGCCTGGCTGGTACTTTTTTAGCGTTTCTTGAGATGGGCCTTTTGGCTGGAATTCGAGCGAATATGGGAGTTTAGCCCGCAAGGGCTTGAAAAGAAGGTTTCACTTCCTTTATAATCCAAACAGTTCTTATCACATTGGCTGACGATTCAGTCACTCGAACTACAGGTGCCAGGCAAACGCCAGAATATGGAGGAGACATGGACATCAACAGAGCAATTACCTATCCATTCGATGACAAAGATTGGCTCAAGAAGATACTGATAGGCGGCATCTTGCTGATCATCCCCATTGTCAATTTTATCGCAGTTGGCTATTTCATTCGTGTCCTCAAAAATCTCTTGAACGGCACTGAAACACCGCTACCCGAGTGGGATGATTTTGGTGGCGACTTTATGCGGGGTCTCTGGCCTTCCATTGCTGGTATCGTCTATGCCATTCCCGGCGCGATTGTCTGGTCCATCAGCGTGGCCATGTTCGCCTCTAAGAGCGGCTTTGTTAACTTCCTCGGCATCATTTTCGTGCTGATTGCCATCGTCTACTATATCGCCTATGCCCTGGCTTACCCGGCGATGCTTGTCAGCTTTGCCAAAAAGGAAGAATTTGCCGGATTCTTTGCTTTTGCCGAGATCTGGGATTACGTCAAGAGCAACCTCAAGGATTATATCGTCGCTATTCTCTTGGTCATCGTAGCATTTGCAGTTGCATCTGCGGTAGGTGGTATTGCCCTCGGCATCGGCGTCATCTTTACAGAGCCCTTGGCCATGTTGATTGCCATGCACCTGCTGGCTCAGGTAGATCGCGCCAAGCAGGGTGATATTCTCTAATCAACGCCCTAAACTGGCAGTTGTAATGCACAAGGTTTAATCGAGGAGGAACTTGTGGATATCGGACGTTCATTTTCATACGCATTTGAGGACAAGAACTGGATCACCAAGGTTCTAATTGGCGGGTTACTCTCGATCGTCCCGATTGTGAGCTTTATACCGATGGGATATGCCTTGCGCACCTTCCGCCAGATACTAGAAGGCACCGAAACACCCCTACCCGAATGGGATGATTGGGGAGGAGATTTTATGCGCGGCCTGTATATCACCCTTGCTGGGCTGATATACTCGATCCCCTCCATGATCCTGGGTGGCATCGGCGGGGCACTGGCGAGCACAAACAGTGATGTTGTGACTATTCTCAGTATGGGTTTTAGCTGCATTAGCGTCATCTATGGTTTGGCGTTGGCCGTATTCCTGCCCGCGCTCATCATCACCTATGCTCGCACCGATGAATTCAGCGCCTTTTTTAACTTTGCCGAGGCCTGGCGCATGATTAGCAAGAATCTGGGGAACTATGTGGTTGCCATATTGATGGCTCTTGCCATCAGTATCGTAGCCTCTATTGCCGGTACAATCCTGTGCCTAATCGGTGTCATCTTTACCGCATTCCTGGGGCAACTCATGATCGCACACATTGGCGCCCAGTTTGTTGCCGAGGATACTGAAGCGGACGTTCTCATGTAGTCTTGCTCCATCCAGATATCAAGCGGGAAGAGGCTGCAAAGTCTCTTCCCGCTTGCTTTTACGCCAACAATTGCATAGATGACTACTTGCAGCGTAACCTGTGCATCGGTAAAATTGTATAAAAGCTCGAGTCATCACAATATTGACGATTCCTTTTGGGGCGAATGAGTGATAAAAACCTTTGATCTGGGTGATTTACGACAATTAAATCGGCTACAAAGATCAAGCGTAAATCTCGACGTCCGCCGATCTTTTCTTGAACGACAAAAACCCGTTCAAACGGCGATTAAAGGGTTCTTTACACCAGACAATCTTGTAGCCATGACCTGGCTATATCACCAAAATGATGCTGCGGCAGCCTCTGGATATGCTCAAATCCATTGTGATCCTATAGCAAAAATCTGGAGCCTGACATCCATCGCACCAGAGATTGGTTCTGGCGATTCCAAAGCAATCTGGCAAGCACTGCTCCGCCACCTTGCCCAAAAAGCAGCAAGCCACGGTGTAGAACAGATTCATGCACATCCTATCAGAGGCTCGCTCGAAGAAGAGGCTCTCGTCCAAAACCTTTATTGCCGGGCTTGTGCGGAACAACTTTTCACCTTGAACCGCCCCCTTGCGTATAGAAAACGTCCTGCTGATCTCCATACCTTTGTTCTAACTGGCAGATGGCAGCTGAGTGAGCTTTATCGACACTCTGTTCCTGCGGGTGTGCGTGCTGTACTTCAAACTTCGAGTTTTCTGTCTATCGAAGATACGCCGTTCGATAGACTGAGCTGGCGCGTCTCGGAATGGGTCGCCGTAGATGATGAAAGCCCCTATGCCTATCTGCGATTGACCCGGATCAAAGCCAACTATTGGCTTTACGTCCTTGTGAGGCCCGATCGGCGTGGTGATATTCTTGATCATATTGCCTATGTTGTGAGCCTTGAACACCCAAGCAACACAAAACCTCTCTTTTGCCTCGTTCCGGACTATGCGATTGGCATCTCTTGGCTGTTACGGCAACTTGGGTTTAGCGAGATCCAGGAGTACAGTCATCTCGTTAAACAATTAGCCACGCGAGTCTCTGCACCATCATTTGTCAATAATCCCGCGTCTGCCCTACAGTATCGAGACGCAGGTACACCAGCTTTTTTAATGCGACGGATAATCACAGAAGGCATTGATCGATCCAGAGAAGATAAAGAGAGTGAGTATGCCCTTGGAAATAACTGACAATATCGACGCACTCATTGCAGTCATGCCACCGGAGATTGCTGCAAGCCTGAAAAAGGCTGACCGTATGGCTGATCTGCTCGAAATTGTCATCGACAAAGGTCGTCCCTGTGATGCTCGATATGTGGATGGCGATGTACGTATTCTCGATCGCGAAGCTACTGATAACGAAATCCAGTACGTGGTGGATCACATTGGCAATTTTGGCGATGACAATCGTGCAGGTATTGAGCGCACGCTACACCGTATTTCAGCTATTCGCAATCGCACAGGCAAGATCATCGGCCTGACCTGTCGTGTCGGCCGAGCCGTTTACGGAACCATCGATATCATCGAAGATATCATTTTTGAGGGTAAAAGTGTGCTTCTGCTTGGCCGGCCAGGCGTGGGAAAAACAACCATGCTCCGAGAAGTTGCTCGTGTGCTGGCCGAAAAAAGGCGTGTGGTCATTGTCGACACCTCTAATGAGATCGGCGGCGACGGCGATATTCCGCATTCGGCAATTGGCAACGCCCGGCGGATGCAGGTGCCGCATCCCTCTAAACAGCATGAAGTGATGATCGAAGCAGTAGAAAATCACATGCCTGAAGTCATCGTCATCGACGAGATCGGCACAGAGAGCGAAGCAGCAGCGGCACGTACCATTGCCGAACGCGGCGTGCAACTCATTGGTACGGCTCATGGCAACACGCTCGACAACCTGATGATGAACCCGACACTTAGCGATCTAATCGGCGGCATTCAGCCTGTCACGCTGGGTGATGAAGAGGCCCGCCGAAGAGGAACGCAAAAGACCATTCTGGAACGCAAGGCCCCACCAACTTTTGATGTCGTCGTCGAGATTCAGAGTTGGGACCAAGTCGTTGTGCATCCCGACGTGGCTACATCCATTGATAGCCTGCTTCGTGGCAAACCTGTAGCAGTCGAAAACCGCCATCGCACCGAGAAAGGCATTGAAACCGTCCGGGACGAAGCAGAGTCTGAACCCGCATTTGCAGACGAGACGATTCCTTTTTCCGACGTTACGCCGTTACGAGAATGGCAGCAACGAGGCGGACACCCTAAACCGTTAAAGATATTTCCATACGGACTGAATCAAGACCGCATCAGGCAGGCGAGCCAACAACTTGGGCTACCCATCGTGATCGTTACAGATTTGAGCCAGGCGGATGTATTGTTTACACTACGTACCTATTATCGCAAACGTCCGCGTGCCATTGCCGATGCAGAACGAAGAAACTTGCCCGTCTATGTGCTGCGAAACAATACGGCCACGCAGATGGAAAAATATTTGTCAGACATATTTGGTTTGCAAAAAACGGCCAGCCTTGAAGGCGACGCCCTGAAAGAAGTTCGCCAGGCTATTGAGGATATACAGCTAGGAAAAGTGGAATCCGTTCAACTCTCACCACAAAGCGCTTATATCCGCAGGCTCCAGCATGAAATGATCAGCGAAGCGCAACTCGCATCACATAGTTCTGGGAATGAGCCCAGGCGCCGTGTAACAGTTTACGCAGGACAATAAGGCATATCATGGGATTATTCATTACCTTGGAAGGGCCAGAAGGCAGCGGCAAAAGCACGCAGCTTGAAAATCTGGCTCGGCATCTGGGCGAAATGGACGTTGAGTATGTGCTCACGCGTGAACCGGGCGGCACAACCATTGGAGAACAGATCCGCCAGGTGTTGTTAGATACCAAAAATTGCGAGATGACGCCCGAAGCAGAAGTACTCCTTTATTCGGCCGCCAGAACTCAACATGTGCAACAAATAATCCGGCCGGCACTCGAACGAGGCGCCATGGTCATCAGTGATCGTTTTGCCGAATCCACTTTGGCCTACCAGGGATATGGTCGGGGATTGGATCTCCAGTCTCTGTGGCAGATCACCGAATTTGCTACGAGCGGGACCATGCCGGATCTGGTCATCTATTTGGATTTGGATGTACGTGTTGGGCTAGCCCGTAAAAAATCCGATGAGATCGCCGGTAAAGACAAACTAAATCGCCTCGACCAGGAGACCCTTGATTTTCACAACCGTGTTAGGCAAGGGTATCTAAAGATGGCTCACGCTGATCCAGAACGTTGGTTGGTACTGGACGCCCAGCAATCTATAGGGCATACTACAAGTCAGATCATACAGAGAATAAAGCAGCTGCTGGCTCCGTGCGCAGAGGCGTGAATGCCGGGGCTATCTGCAAGGAGGATAAAAGCATGGCAATGAAGCTTCTTATTAGCATCGTGCATAGCGATGACGCAGATGATCTTACAACAGCACTGCGTGAAGGCGGCTTTTCTTCTACCAAGATCAGCACCACCGGAGGATTTCTGCGAGAGGGGAATGCAACCATTTTGGTGGGCACCGAAGAGGACAAGGTTGCCGAGCTTCTCGAAATCATCAAAGAAAACTGTCATACTCGTACGCTCTATGTCAACCCGCTCCCCCCGGTGATGGAACCTGGCGAAATGTACATGCCCAACCCTGTCGAAGTACAGGTCGGTGGCGCTGTTATTTTTGTGCTGGACGTAGAACGCCTCATCAAGTTCTGATATCTTGTCTGAATCAAAAGCGCCAGGCTTTTTCTGCCTGGCGCAGTCCTTTATAGTGACAAAAGGTGGAACCCTTGTGATGACGTGCGATTCCTTTGAGTTGTTAAAACCTTATCTCGAACCGCAACCACTACTCGTCGTCATCTCTGGTCCTTCAGGCGTGGGTAAAGATACCGTCATACAACGCCTAAAACAAAAGGCCTTTCCCTTTTACTTTGTCGTTACTACTACCAATCGCCCCATCCGCACTGGCGAAGTCGATGGCATCGATTATGATTTTGTCTCAACAGATGTGTTCGAGCGCATGATCACCAACGACGAGTTCATTGAACACGCCATGGTTTACGACCAGTACAAAGGAGTCCCCCGCGCCCGAGTACGCCAGGCCCTCGCAAACGGCACGGACGTCATTATGCGCCTAGATGTTCAAGGCGCTGCTACCGTCAAACAACGCTTCCCAGGGATTGTCTCGATCTTTTTAGCACCTCCCTCAATCGATACCTTGATCCTCCGGTTAAAGAATCGCCGGTCCGATTCATCCGAAGAGATCGAAAAGAGGCTGCAATATGCCCTTGGTGAAATCGAACGATCTTCGGAATTCGACTATGTGGTCGTTAACGAGCAGAACGATCTGGATCAAACCGTCGAGCAGGTTTTGGCTATTATGAAGGCGGAAAAATGCAGCACGGCCAGACAGCGTCTTGATATCTAATCTAGATAATCAAAAAAACACCCCGAAGCAAATGCTTCGGGGTGTTTTCGTTAATTCACACAGTACAAAATGCCAATCGTGTTCGGGCCACAATGACTGGTGATAACACAACCCGCATCTGTAACGACGAGCTCTTGAGGAGCGTTTAGTTTTTTGATCTCTTCACAGAGATAGACAGCGTCTCCTTCGCAACCCGTATGGGTAAGAAATACCCGCTGAGGATTGACCTCATCCAAGTGTTCCTCATAATCACGTAGCAGGGCATCAAGTCCCTTCTTGCGCGCCCCGCGGGTCTTTTCACGGACATCCATTTTACCTTCTGGTGTTACCTCAATAACAGGCCGAATGCGTAACATGCTGCCCATCAGATGGGCCACAGAACTGCAACGCCCACCCTTGTAGAGATAATCCAGTGTATCGATGATAAAGGCCGAGTGAACATGTTCGCGAAATTGCTCCAACTCTTCAACGACTTTCGCAGCAGAAAGGCCTTGATCTCGCAGCTCGGCCGCACGTAACACCACATGGCCAATACCGGTGGAAAGGTTTTTTGAATCCACAAAATAAACCTTACTGTCGGGGCAGTGCTCTGCCGCCAATCGGGCATCATGCAGAGACGAAGAAAACTGTGCCGAAATGCCCACATAGATATATTCGCCCGGCTCGCTAAAAATCTCAACAAACTGGCCGATGCTGGGAGCGGATGTCTTGGGGAGTTCTCCCGTCTGGCGGACATGTTCATAGATCATTTCACGCGTAACATCCTGCCCGTTATCGAGATACGATTTCAAACCAAGCTGCACCGATAGGGGAACTATCGTTATGCCGTATTTCGAAACCTGACCAGGACTCAGATCACAGCAGCTATCTGCAACGATCTTGAGCATAGCTATTCTCCTTTGATTAAATTGTCCATAGCGGACGACATGAAACCGGTTCCTGCCCCCCTGCCGATCCCGCAATAAGTACGGCTCACGGCTACTGGCCAAATAATGTTCCAGTAAAGGCAGATACTCTTATTATACACAAACAGTTGAGTCAGTGTAGCGGCAGGTGATATACTGGAATAAGATGAACTAGTTGAGAAAGTGCAAAGCAATGGAACGTCAGCCAGTCGTAGCAGGCAGGTTTTACCCTGCAAATGCGAATGAATGTAGGAAAGCTTTGGCAGCCTTTCTTCAGGATGCCGGCACACAAGATCCAATCGAATACGGCGGTGTGGTTCCCCACGCAGGGTGGATCTATTCTGGGGCCACAGCAGCCCATGTTTACGCCGGCCTGAAAGCAGGTCCTCAGCCCGAGACGATCGTCATTACCGGAGCTGTGCACCATTGGGGCGTGGATCATGCAAGTGTGTACCCAGACGGCACTTGGCGCACACCCCTCGGCGCCATTGAGATTGATGTCGAACTGGCCGCCACGCTTGTGCAAGATAGTGACGGTTTTGTAATGGCTTCAACACGGGCACACGAAGGTGAACATGCCATCGAAGTTCAGGTTCCGTTCGTCCAGTATTGCCTGCCCAATACACGCCTTTTGCCCATTGCTGTACCACCGAATGAGCAAGCACCTGCCATTGGTGCTGCTATTGCTCTTGCCTCGAAAAAGTTAAGACGCCGCGTCGCAGTTGTCGCTTCTACCGACCTAACCCACTATGGTGCACCCTATGGCTTTGCCCCCGCGGGTTATGGCAATCAAGCACTAGCCTGGACACATCAAAACGATCAGCGTTTTATCGACCTTGTGCGCAATATGGATACAGCCAGCATACTGGCAGAAGCCTCTGCCCATCGCAACGCTTGCGGTGCAGGGGCCGTTGCGGCAGCCGTAACCTGCGCTCGTGATCTCGGCAGTACGAGCGGCAAGCTTTTGCACTATACAACAAGCCACGAAGTAGATCCCATTGGCGAACCGGCTGTTATGGTTGGCTATGCCGCCATCGCCTTTATTTAGCCGTGATAACCGATAGAAACCTTGGTTACCAAAACTTGACGGGAAGCGACACCCTCTACGCGATCGTTCTGGTTCGTACGCCTCTATCCCAGAAAAGCTACCCTTTACAGGATGAAGATGCTTTTCAAGAGGATCAGCGCAATCGCACTTTTCACTACCACGTTCCCGCAGAACTGCGTGATAGCATCCAGATTGGCCAGCTTGTCTGGGTTCCTTTTGGCCGTCGCTATATTCAGGGTGTCGTCATCGGCTTGGACGATGCAAGCCCCGTGCCAGAGACCCGTCCCATTGACCAGATCGTTGACGAGCAACCGATCATGTCATTGCCACTCATTCAGTTAGCCCACTGGATGAGCGACTATTACATTGCCCCATTGGCCACCGTCATAGATACCCTACTGCCTCCCGGCGTCACCCAGAACGTTGTTACGGTATATCAGACCAGCAACAAGAGCAACGGCCTTGCGCTGGATGAAAGCGAAAGCACTCTGTTAGCTGAGTTAGAAAAAGCCGATACGCCTCTGACGAAAGCGCAGCTTCAACGGCGCTTTAACATGCCACGTCTATCTCAAACGCTAGACAGGCTTTTGCGCAAGGGATTGATCAATACACATCAACAGATACAGCCACCCACTGTACGCCCGCGCACAACCCGAGTTGTGCATCTGGCTCCCAATTGGCAAGATCATGTCTCATCGCGAGCAAAAGCACAATTGCGCCTGGCCGAGTGGCTGGAAAAACAGGGCCCCCGCTGGATGGACGCAGCCCTGGCAGCTGATGCCAGTGAGGTCAGTGCAGGTGTTGTAAAAAGCATGATTGACAATGGCGCCCTGGAGACAGATGAAAAACGCCTGTGGCGTGATCCACTTCAAGGCAAACGCTTTGTGCCTCTGACCGAGCCGATACTCACCTCCGACCAAAGCACAGTCTGGCAGACCATCGCCACGCGGCTTGATGAGCCTCATCCTCGCCCATTGTTGCTGCAAGGTGTCACCGGAAGTGGCAAAACCGAGATATATATGCGTGCTGTTCGCCAGGTGCTAGAACGCGGTCAATCGGCGATTGTGCTGGTTCCCGAAATTGCCCTTACGCCGCAGACCATTCGCCGCTTTGGGGCTCGCTTTGCCGATACTTTGGCGGTACTGCACAGCAAACTCTCTGCCGGCGAACGCTACGACCAATGGAACCTGATCCGCTCTGGAGATCTCAAACTGGTCGTTGGTTCCCGCTCGGCACTCTTTGCACCGGTTCAGGATTTGGGCCTCATCGTTATTGATGAAGAGCATGAGTCCTCTTACAAGCAAGAACGCACCCCCTGCTATCACGCGCGAGAGACAGCCATAGAGCTGACGCGCATATACGGGGCCACTTTGATCTTGGGCAGCGCCACACCCTCTTTGGAATCAGCCTATGCTGTGGAACGTGGCGAATTCGAACGGCTGGTCATGCCGCGACGCGTGATGGGCCACCGACTGATTATTCTTGAGCAAGAACATGATCTCGACCGACCAGCAAGCCATTTCAACGCTGATGCCGATACTCAGGATGCCCTCTTTGCCGATCTGCCCGAGGTTGAGATAGTAGACATGCGTGCTGAGCTTTTGGCGCACAATACCAGCATTCTCTCTCGTGCACTGGATCAATCTATTCAGCAATCCCTTGACAAGCACGAACAGATCATTCTCTTTTTGAATCGCCGAGGAGCGGCCAGCTTTGTCTCCTGTCGAGATTGCGGCTATGTAGTCAAGTGCCCAAAATGCTTGATCCCGTTGACTTATCACACTGGTCGAGAAGTACTGCTGTGTCATCATTGCAACTATAGTGAGCCGACACCAAAAACCTGCCCTGTGTGCGGCAGTCGACGCATTCGTTATTTCGGCACAGGTACCCAAAAGGTAGAACAAGTCGTTCAACAAAAATATCCCGGCGTACGCGTGGTGCGTTGGGATGTGGATACCACTGGCGGCAAGCTGGATCACGAGCGCATCCTCGATCAGTTCATCAACGGTCAGGCCGACATCATGGTGGGTACACAGATGATTGCCAAGGGATTGGACCTACCGAGAGTCACGCTGGTGGGCGTGGTTACGGCCGATACCATGCTCAATCTGCCTGATTTGCGGGCCAACGAACGCACTTTTCAACTACTCACTCAGGTAGCTGGCCGGGCAGGGCGCAGCATTCTCGGCGGACGGGTCATCATCCAGACATACACCCCAGAACACCCGGCCATCCAAGCGGCCTCGCAGCACGATTACGACGGTTTCTACGCCTCAGAGATCGCCTTTCGCCGAGAGCACTGGTATCCGCCCATCAGCCGCATGGCGCGCCTGCTTTACCTCAATCCCAACAACGACCTGGCGGAAGAAGAGACAAATCGCGTGGCCAACATGCTGAATACCATGCTGCAACGGCAGGGATTGGCTGATACGCGCATTATTGGGCCAGCACCAGCATTCTTTAGCCGCATTCGGGGGCGCTACCGCTGGCAAATTATCCTTCAGTCCCTCGACCCCGGTGCCATGCTCAGACAAATCGAACTTCCCCTTGGTTGGCGCATTGATATCGACCCTGTTTCTCTCCTATAAAAAAAGGGGCAGCCTTTTGGCTGCCCCGCGTTTTGCCCGTTAGTCCATAGCCTCTGCTTTGATGCGTTTGAGCCGCTTCATTACATCGTTGGCTCCGCGTCCGAAATAATCGTGCAACAGCACATATTCCTTATAGAGACTATCGTACACCCGACTGTTCTCTGGGATGGGCACATAGCTTTCCTCTTTGATGTGAGCCATCTTTTTCGCGGCATCGATGATGCTCTCATATCCGCCTGCCGCAGCGCCAGCAGCGACGGCGCCATGCATGGCGGAACCCAAAGCGCCCGCCTGAGTGGTACCGATTACCTTAAATTCACGCCCGGTTACATCCGCATAAATCTGCATAAGCATACGATTGCGTTCAGGCAAGCCGCCTGCCGCCACAATCTCGCGCACGGGCACACCGTTTTCCTCAAAAGTCTCGATGATGATACGCGTGCCATAAGCCGTAGCTTCGATTAGCGCACGGTAAATCTCTTCGGGGCGCGTGGCCAGCGTTTGTCCAATGAGTAGCCCTGTAAGGTCCACATCCACCAGCACCGAACGGTTGCCGTTCCACCAGTCCAAGGCTAACAATCCTGATTCTCCCGGCTTGGCCTTGGAGGCTTTTTGCTCAAGAAGCTGGTGGATACTCACGCCCAGATCCACCGCCTCTTGCTGATAGGCAGCAGGCACACAATTATCAACAAACCAGGCAAAGTGGTCGCCAACGCAAGATTGGCCGGCCTCATAGCCGTACAGATTGGGGAGAATGCCGTCCTCAACGACGCCGCACATCCCCGGCACCATGGCAACCTGGTCTCCCATCACCATGTGGCACGTCGATGTACCCATAATCATGACCATGCGCCCAGTCTCAGTGACGGTCGCGGCCGGTACAGCCACGTGAGCATCGACATTGGCCACTGCCACAGCCGTTCCCGGACAAAGTCCAGTGGCCTCGGCCATCTTTGCGGTCAAACCGCCTGCCCAAGAACCAAGAGGAAGGATGTCCTCGGACATTTTCTCGGTCACAATATGGCGCATGCGCGGATCTAGCGCACCAAAAAAGTCGGGGGAGGGGAACCCATCTTTTTTGGACCAAATAGCTTTGTATCCGGCAGTACAAGAGTTACGAGTCTCCACTCCCGTCAGCTGCCAGATGATCCAATCAGCCGCCTCAATAAAGCGGTCAGCCCGTTCATAAACATCAGGGGCCTCATGCAAAATCTGCAGTGCCTTGGGGAAGAACCACTCGGATGATATCTTGCCGCCGTATCGTGCCAGCCAGGGTTCGTTTCTGCGGCGCGCCAATTCGTTGATCTCATCCGCCTCTGATTGGGCCGCATGATGCTTCCACAGTTTGACCCAAGCATGGGGATTACCATGTAGTTCGGGCACGTTACAGAGGGGTGTACCATCAATCAAAGTAGGTAACATGGTGCAGGCTGTGAAATCCACGCCAATGCCAACGATGTCACGGCGATGCACACCCGATTTTTTGACGACCGCAGAGACTGTAGCGACAAACGCCGCCACATAATCATTGGGATTCTGCAGAGCCCAGTCTGGCTCTAGCCGCACATCGGTCCCCGGGAGTTTTTCGTCGATAACGCCATCAGGATAAGAGAAAACAGCCTCAGCCACCTCAGAGCCATCTGCAAGGTTGACTAATACCGCGCGTGCAGACTCGGTACCGTAATCAACACCCAGGGCATACTTGAACATATGTGCATTCCTCCCAAAACAAAGGGCTGATTCCATCATGATTTCTGACTATAACACCCAGCAGAAGAATGGGTCAAACGAGTTGGTCTATTGCCGCACTTGGCAAGCAATGGCATAATCAGGTAGGAGAAAGAATGAATGATCTATACCGCCTGATCGTCAATCTAGACAGTGCCCTTCGAGATGGCCTGGCGCTGGTTTGGCAAGTTGAGCTGGACTCAACCGATCCAATTCAGCAAGCCCAGTGCATTGGCGACGCCATGTTATCCATTGAGCGCCTCACCCTGCTGAGCAGCGACCTGAGCGAGCAGGCGCAAACACTGCTCACGCGCATTAGCCAGCAAGGCGGTGCCTTGCCGTTGCATCGGCTACAAGCATATGGCGATATCCGCAAACTAGGCAGCGCCAGATTGATGCGCGAGCAACCCTGGCTGTTTCCTGTAAACCCACTCGAAGAACTCGTCTACAAGGGCTTTTGCTTTCAAATCTATGTCAATACAGGCCAGCTCGTCGAAGAGCAGCTCGTCATTGCAGATCAACTACTTCCTCATATCAGAATCCTATTCCCCTTTGCTTTGTCGAATTCCATTACTGGCCCGATACCATCGCGTGTCAGTACCTGTGGTAACAGCTTTGAGGAGGATATGATGGCCATCCTCGTCAACGTTCGGAAGCACATGCCGCACGCCAGCAGTCGCGTCAGCATTGCCAGTGCCATTGATACAGAAATTGAACGGTTGAGCGGGCGACTGCTCGGAGAGCAAGAATCAAGCCGCTTGAGTCTGCTACGGCAGATTGTATTGGGGATGGGACTGGTCAAAGCAGAACACGGCCGTTTGCTGCCCGCCAGCAAAGCCAGGAACTGGTTGCGGTTCGATGACGCGCAGCGCGCTGCCGCTCTACTTGGTGCCTGGCAGCAAATCGGCAGTTGGCGAGAGCTAGAGCTCGTCCAAACCATCGAGTGCGACAGAAACGCCCTGAAACACGACCCCCGCCCCGGACGTGAGATCATCCTACAATATCTGGCTGGTTTACCCGAAAGCGAATGGATCAGCACAGATCAATTCATCGCCCGCATCAAACTAGAGCATCCGGACTTACTTCGGCCCGATGGCGATATGCAGAGTTGGCACATCCACGATGCTAGAACGGGCGAATTACTCGCTGGATTTGAACACTGGGAACGTATCGAAGGGGCAACCATTCGTGCAATGCTGAGCAAGCCCCTGTGCTGGCTGGGGTTTGTCGCTCTTGGTGACGATGGTAAAACCTTCAAGCTGACGCCAATCGGTGCCGCATCACTATTAGGCAAAAAAGAATGCGCTATCCCACAAAAAGCGGGAGTGGCCATTCTGGATGCGTCTTTTCGGGTACACATGCCCACAGCACAAACGCTTTACGACCGATACCAGCTGGAACGTTTTGCCCAGTGGGAAGCGCAGACAGACGATGAGGCGGTGTTGCGCATCACTGCCGAATCTATTTGGGAGGGACAAAATGCCAATGTCCCCGTTGATCGAGTTCAGCGTTTTTTAGAGCGCATCACCGGCGGTCAGGTACCGGATATCGTCAGACAAACGCTGCGAGCCTGGGGAGGCCGTTTTGGCCGCGTTCTGGTGCGGCGCGTCATCCTTTTGGAAACCGATGATCGAGAAACGATGCAGAACCTTCAAGATTGGCCCGATGTAAGTCCCTTGCTCGAACATGTCATCTCGCCGACGGTGTGTCTGGTTCGTGAAGAGAATCTTCAAGAGCTAACCGCCTGTCTCAAGGCTCACGGCATTTGGCCGCATGTACGCATTGATCCCTCATAATAAAAACGGGCGGAAGCGTGCTTCCGCCCGTTAACATTCCTCTGCCGATCAGACAGTTGTATCCTCAGCACCATTCGGTTCAATTTTCTCCGTAATACCCTCTTGATAGAGGCCACAATAGGGGCACACGTCCCAGCGAGGATCGAGTAATCGTCCGCAACCCATACACTTGGTCATCAGATGCTGATGACACTCGGGACACACAATGTAATCCTCGCGAACAGGGCGATGACAGTTGGGGCAAATCCGCCGATCCTCAAGGTCCTGCAGCATGGCCTCCTCAGCTAGACTCTGCTCATAATCCTGGGCCAGCGTAGTACGGGGTCGAACCAGCATATAAACCAGAATGCCCGGAACATTAAAGATAGCAACCAACAGTGTGGCCAAAATTCTGGCGAGAAGGTCGCGTGACCTCGAGCTGACATCACGATAGGTCCAAATGATCATGCCCACATAGAGAGCAAGCAAATAGGCGCCCATCACAAAGAGGGCTGCTGAGATATACGAATTAAGGTTCTCTGGCAGAGTCATGCCTGCTGGGTCTCCTTCATAATGGTAGAGGCTGTAACATTATAGCACCGCTACACAACCGGGTCATTTCCAAAGAATATTACGCAGAAGCAATACTGTTTCAGATATGGTGTCTATTCCTCTGACGGAGATAAAACAACGGGCCTGACCGATGGCAAATAACCCTCGGCTCCATCAAGCCAATGTTCCGGCGCCCTTCCGTCCAGTGTGATACGCCAAACACCCGTCTGGCCTACACTGGCCTCTGTCGAAGCCGATGCCTCGTTTGTCTGATAATAGATGGTAGAATCATCCACAGACCAGGCAGGCTTGCGAGCATCCACACCCCACTCGCTTTCAACCACTGTGGTGGTCAAAGCCGTAGCGACATCCAAAATCACAATGTCACTCTTGTAACGGTTCTCTCCCCACCAATACCACGACCGGAGAGAAAAAGCCAAGCGGGCGCCATCTGTTGACCACACTGGGTCAAACGCAGAATAAATGGTGTCTTCGGGATTATCCAAACGCACCAATTCCTGAGCAGAAGCTAGGGTTGTATCCCACTGCACAATAGAGACGCCAGACTCATCATATAAGGTTCCAACAAGTGACTGTCCATCTGAAGACCAGATCAAGCTGGTGATGGTTGATTCGGTACCATAATCAAGCATCGTCTCTTCACCCGTCTCCAGATCAATGACCAAGCCCTGAGTTTCCACAGCACGCTGTCCGTCCACCAGAGACCAAGAATAGAGAGAACCAGCAATGCGCGTGCCATCAGGAGAAATGGAGGCCTGGGTCCAACCCTGGCCGGCATCGGCAAGAGTAATGGTGATAGGCGAGTTGGAATCTGTACTCAAAACAAGATCAACGGTTCCCTGGCGAGAGCCCCCCTCTGTGGGATAGACTGCTCTGATCCAAGTTGCCCCAACAGGTACGCCGGTCAATTCAAAGGCACCAGACTCGTCGGTCAACGCAGCACTTGTTGCTCCTTGAGCCATCACCAAACATCCGGCCCCCACTTCCGCAACAGTGCCCGAGATCGTCACAAAAGGGCCCGCTGCCTGTCCAGCCGCTATTGAATCACCAGTGACCATCTGCAATTCAGAGCCATCAGCGCGCATAATAAAGATATTGCGTTCCAGGTCATGGCTGCGGATGTAATCATGAGCACTCACAAAAACAAGCCACTCACCATCGGCCGACCATGACAAATCACTCATATTGAGCTCTTCAACAAAATGCGTGAGCTGTTGTTCAACCGATCTATCATAATCCGTCAGGATAATATTGGCAGCCTGTTCTTCACCGATACGAACATACGCTATCTGTTCGTCTGCGGCCAACGTAGGCTGAGCCAAAGTCGCGACAACTGTCGTTGTTTCGCTTGGCACAGGCGTTTCATCCAAAGCAACTGGAGCGGGCATAGTGGGGACGGGCGCCTGAGCAGTCAATGTAGCAGACAGAGCCTGTTGTACCTCTGCTGCCAGCGCCCCATAATCAGGCGTAGCTGTCCCCCTTAAAGACGAAGAACAACCAGCCACAAGTAACATAATCATCAAAGTCAGAAGCGTAGGTGCACACTTTTTGATAACACTCTTAACCATGTGAGACATTATGGTATGGCGTCCAGCATTGTCAAAACATGGCCTTTCCACATTTTATTGCGCCATATCATGTTTCATATGGTCAATCACAGCTGATATCGTTTCAGCAAGCGTAAAACGGGGGTGCCAGCCCACATAGCGGTCTATTTTTTCGATAGAAGGTACCCGGCGACGCATATCCTCAAATCCCTCTTCGTAGGCTTGATCATAGGGCACAAGAACGATATCTACATTCGCCTGGCATTGCTGGCGCACATGCTCTGCAAGTTGGAGGATGGTCACTTCTTCGGTGCTGCCAACGTTGAACACCTGGCCTTCAGCCGTAGGCTCATCAGCCAACAACAGGATGGCGTTCGTCACATCGCCCACATGGCAAAAACAGCGCGATTGCTGCCCGTCTCCGTATACCGTAATGGGTTGTCCCATCAATGCCTGGCGGACAAAACGGGGCATCACCATGCCGTATCGGCCCGTCTGCCTGGGGCCCACCGTGTTAAAAAAGCGCATAACCACCACCGGCAAACCCACCTGTTTGGCATAGGCCAGGGCCAAAAATTCGTCCATGGCCTTGGAGCAGGCGTAACTCCAACGGCTCTTGGTTGTGGGACCGAGAACCCGGTCGGCATCCTCCAGAAAGGGCACCTCTGTGCTCTTGCCGTAGACCTCTGATGTAGAAGCCAGCATCACCTTTTTGCGGTAACGGGCAGCGATGCGCAGCACCGTTTCGCACCCTTTGACGTTCGTCTCGATAACATGCACCGGGTCTTTGACGATAAGCTCTACACCTACGGCCGCAGCGAGGTGAAAAACGACATCGCACTCACTGATGAGCCGATCCATGACGTTTTCGTGGGCAATGTCTTCAATGGCAAAGCCAAAAAGCTCGTGGCCCCTCAAATGGGCAATGTTTTCAAAGCGACCGGTTGACAAGTCATCAACCACAAAGACTGAATCGCCACGCGCCAACAGTTTTTCAGCAAGGTGGCTCCCAATAAAACCGCAACCCCCGGTAATTAGTGCTTTCACAGTCACCCCTCAAAGTGAATGGCATTTTGGCCATTCTACGGATAGATACACTTTTGGTCAATGGCTCTGAGAGGCTTGACACCACCCTGGCAAACAAGTTAGATGGACCCGAATGAGATGAGGAGGAATTGGGATGACAACGCTTTCGATCGGGCTAGACAGTGATGCACTACGCTCATTGGGGCGCCCTAAAACATATACTGGCGAGTACCTTAGCCAAATCGCCTTTCCGCTCGGTGGAATTGGCGCTGGTTGTGTCTCGCTATCTGGCCGAGGATCTTTGGTTGATTGGGAGATTTTCAACAGGCCTAACAAAGGTTCTTTACTTCCCTATACCTTTTTCACGCTATGGGCCAAAGAGCAGGACAAGACACCAGTAACACGCGTCTTGCAGGCACCACCCAATCCGCCTTTCACGGGTGTAGGCAGCCAGGATTATGCCGGCCTCGGATTTGGCATCTCGCGCATGGATGGCTCGGGGTTTCCGCAAATGCGCAAGGCAGAGTTCATGGGCGAGTTCCCTTACGCCTGGATTCGCTTTGTCGATCCTGTACTTCCCGTTCAAGTGCGACTGGCGGCTCACAGTCCCTTTATTCCCCTCAATCCGGATGAATCCGGCATGCCCATTGCCGTACTGCGCTATACCATCACCAACACACAGGCCGTACCCGTAGAGGTCTCATTGGCGGGGAATCTATACAACGCTGTCGGTTATCCTGGCACGGGCCATTTCGATGGCAAAGGACAGGGACAGAATGTCAATGCCTATTATGATCAGGGAAACGTCCGCGGCCTGTCTATGACTAGTAACAAGTACGAGACTTTTTCAAGATATTTTGGCAGCATGGCCCTCTCCACAACATGGCAGGATGTGGGGTACCAATCTTACTGGCTGCGCGGCCCCTGGTACGATTCCATGCACAGCTTTTGGGATCACTTTGCTGCTTCTGGAGAACTGCCAGCACGAGAATATGGTCCTTCTGACGAGGGCAAGAGTGATGTGGGCAGCCTTTGGCTGCGCGCCAACATTGCCCCGGGTGAGAGCGTCACCTTGCCCATCTTTATTAGCTGGTACATGCCCAATTTTTGCCGTTACTGGGACGCGCTGCCCAACATTGAGAATATCGAACTACCGACGGAACCGGTCTGGAAGAACTATTACGCCAGTCTTTGGACGGATGCCAAGGACGTAGCTCGGCACTATGCCGAAAACGACGTCCGCCTCGATGAGGAAACCAGGCGTTTTCACGCCGCACTCTTTTCCTCCAAGCTGCCGGCACATGTTCTAGATGCCGTATCCAGTCAGGCCTCGACGTTGCACACGCCTACTGTGGTTCGTCTGGAGAACGGTACTTTTTACGGTTTTGAAGGCTGCTGCGCTGGCGGCGGTTGCTGCCAGGGTTCTTGCACTCACGTCTGGAACTATGCCCAGACGCAAGCATTTCTGTTCCCCTCGCTTGAACGCTCCATGCGCAGCGCCGATTATACCTACAACCTTCGCAAAGATGGCCACATGAGTTTTCGTCTCCAACTTCCCTTGGGCAGCCCTATGCATAATTTTCACGCCGCCGCCGATGGCCAAATGGGTGGGCTCATCAAGCTGTATCGTGACTGGAAGCTCAGCGGCGACGACGTCTGGCTGGCCGAACAATGGCCCAAGGCCCAGCAAGCGCTCGAATTTGCCTGGCAGCAGTGGGATGCCAATAAAGACGGCGTCATGGAGGGAACTCAGCATAACACCTATGACATCGAGTTTGAGGGCCCCAACACGATGACCGGTACCTGCTATCTCGGTGCCTTGCTGGCCGGATCGCACATTGCCGACTATCTCGGCGATCAAGCCCTAGCCAATGAATATCTACGCTTGTATGAAAATGGCCGCAAATACTTGGATGCTCGTCTTTTTAACGGCGAATACTATGAGCAAGAGGTCGATGCCTCGGAAGCTCGCTACCAGTACGGCAAGGGCTGTCTTTCAGATCAGCTGCTGGGCCAGTGGATGGCCCGCATCGCTGGCCTGGGCCCCATGCTCGATCCCGCTCACGAGCAAGCAGCTTTGGCATCCATATTTCGCTACAACTGGAAGACCGACTTTTGGGAACATGCCAACCCCCAACGGATTTTTGCCCTCAACGATGAGCAAGGCCTGACCACCTGCTCATGGCCACATGGTGAGCGCCCTGCACTGCCTTTCGTCTACTCAGATGAGGTTTTCTGCGGCATTGAATACCAGGTAGCCAGTCATCTGATCTATTGCGGCATGGTCGATGAAGGTTTGGCGATTGCTCAAGGTGTACGTGCCAGACATGATGGCAAACGTCGAAACCCTTGGAACGAGTTCGAGTGCGGCAGCCACTATGCTCGCTCAATGGCCTCATGGGGGCTGCTCACAGCGCTATCTGGCATGAGTTATGACGCCACAATAGGCTACCTCGGTTTTGACCCGGTGCTGTACGCAGATGATTTCAAATGTTTCTGGTCCACCGGCACTGCCTGGGGCACTTATGAGCAAAGCGGTCAACCCGGGAATGCATTGGTGAAACTGGAGGTATTGTACGGTGAGCAGCAGCTCAAAGCACTGGGAACGGGGTTCATCGCAGCTGGATGCACCGCTACAGTAGACGGCCAAAGCATACCATGCAGCCCAAACGTCGCGGAATCGAGCAAACTGATATTCAGTAAAGAACTGAATCTGGAGCGGGGATCTGTCCTCACTATCACCCTGGCCTAAATGAAAAGAGCCGCCCCTCCCGGGGCGGCTCTTGCATTTGTGTCAATCATAAAGCTGTTGATAGATACGATAGTTGGCATAGATGAGATTCATATACAGTTGAGTTTCATCCAGAGGAACCATCTCATAGAATAGATCCAGATCATCCAGCCCCCAGGCATCGTCCCAATTACCCACGTTTCCCGGCCCGGCATTATAAGCTGCAAGAGCAGCCGGCCAGTGATAGTCAAACAGATCCAGCGTGAAAGCAATATAGTAAATGCCGTAAGGGACGGCATAGACCGGGCGTGTGAGAAGCTCAGAGGAATAGGTTGAATCGCCGAGTTTCGTCGCGATCCACTCTCCCGTTGTTGGCATTACTTGAGTTAGGCCGATAGCCCCCGCCCAAGAGATGGCCTGGGCATCAAAACGGCTCTCTTGCCGCACCAAGGCCATGAATAACAGGGGGTCTACGTCCCACTCGGCAGCAGTGGCCGAAATGAGCTCGCCATAGTAGATGGGATAGGCCAACAACTGAATCGTTTGGGGAACCTCAACCCCCTGCAATTCCGCCAATGCCTGTAAGCGCGTGGCCGTCCAAATGCTCATCTGGTAAACGTCCAAATCGTAGACATGTTCCAAAAAGGCCAGCAGCGCGTAGGGATCATCCGAGATAGATTGCCGATAGCTGACATACTCGTCGACAGCAGCATCATGCAGCCCCAGGGACCACAAGGCATCAGCATCTGCCAGAGGATCGACATCGACCGCGGTCTCTTCAACCTGCTCAGCCCCAGCCCACGAGACCAACCAACTTTCCAACTCGTCCCAATCTGTTTCGTTTACTGTCGTATCAACAAGTGCTTCTGAAGCTATAACATCCAGAAACATGCTGGCGCCATTCAGCAAATCAGCCGCACGAAGCCCGTAATAATCTTGGGGAGCCTCGGCAACAGCGTGCGCCCAGTATAGTTGCGCCAGTTCGGCATCGCCAAGCTGCTGATAGACTTTGCCCAACCAGGTCAGTGTCCTAACTCTGTCTTCGGCAGAGGTCTGCGCATCCAACAATCCAGCCCATACGTCTCGCGCCAGCTCATATTGCCCATCCACATATAGGCAAAGACCTTGCTGAAAAAGGGCTTCTGGGGCGCCACTATCTGTAGGATAGGTCAAGCGTAAGGTCTGATAAACCAGCGCCGCGTCGTACCACTCGCCTGCATCCTGTAGCTCCTCGGCAGCCAGCCATAAGGCCTCAGGAGCGCTGGCAGAATTCGGATAGGTGCTGGCAAAGTCCTGGTAGATTTGAGCCGCACTTTGCCCCAAAGAATCGGCCAACTCTGCTCGTCCAAACCAAGCGGATACGATATAACCGCTGTTGGAATAGCCGTCGATGATTTGGGCATAGCAGATATCGGCAGACGTGTCGTCGCCAACAGCCTCATAGGCCAAAGCCAAATAGTAATAGATCTCATCCCAACTGCCTGTAGACACGTTTAGTGCCTCAAGCAAAACATTCGCTGCATCAACCGATTGGCCGCCGGCCAGCAGTGCCTTGCCGCGAATGAGATTATCCTCGACCGGCTGCTCTAGTTCATCCAAAGAGACAAGGCTCAAATATGCGCCGTAGCTATAAGGATAATCAGTCAGTACTTGCCCAAAAGCCGTAACCGCCCCGGTTTCATCCTCAGCAAGCAGTAATGTTTGAGCTTTGTAGAACATGACCAGAGAGCGATAAGAAGCATACTGGGCAAAAGAGAGAATCTCTTCATAGGCAGCCAAGGCTGCATCATACTCGTCCAACTCTAAATAGAGAGAAGCCATCTGTTCTAACAGATCGGCACGGTCTGAGGTATCAAACAAGGATAGATCCATTGATTCGAGCACGGCAACGGCCTGTTCGTACTCGCCTGCCTGCTGATATACCTCGATCAACAATTTCTGAATCTCGGCTGATCCGGCACCGCCTTGATCGAGATAATCGTCATAGCTTGCAGCTGACGCGGCCGTATCTCCTGCCCCCTGATAGGCCATGCCCAACAAACCCAGGCGCAGCAATGCATCATCATCTGATAGCTGCCTGACTTGGATAGCCTCCAAAACCTCAACAGCCGCTACAGGCTGGTCATCATCCAGCAAGATGCGCCCCATAAGGAGCTGCATAACCGCCCATTCATCTTTATCTGCCATGCTTTCGGCAGACTGAAGCAAATCCACAGCCGCAGCAAAGTCACCTTCAGCATATAATTGCTGGGCCTGCATCATGACCTCACCAACTGTCGCTGGCAAAGGTGTACGCGTAGCAGTTGCAGAAGGAGTAAGCGACGCCTCTTGAATAGCAGGAGCCGTATCCGTTGCAGCAATTGTTGCTGTTGATGCTTCTGTAGGTGTAGGCGTCAGAGTTGTTGGCGTAAGCTCAGCATCCGTACAGCCAACTAGGGTGAGAACAAGAAAAAAGGAAACAAAAGGCCCAGGCTTGTTCATTCTAATCTCCGGGAATGAATCGGGTCCGTTAACCGGCTAGCTATCAAGAGTCGGGAGAATAAAGTTGTGGGGAAAAGCATAATCCAAAGAATACTAACCTCTCCGCATGTCCCGGTCAAGGCGTTGATTACTTCTTTGACGATTTTGGCCTTGGTCTGTAAACTCACAACGTTTGGAGGGAGATTATGAGTCGTATTGTTAATACATCGAGTCCCGGAAGTATAAGAAATGGCTGTCGGCGAAGCATCGCTGAGATGCTCCGCCGACTGATGATGAAACAACAGGTCGATCAAGAGACCAAAGACATGGCAGCAGCCATTGTCTATTACTTGCGAGAGATCGATAACACCATCGAAACTACTACTCGAGCTTGGGAAGATCGCAATTACTTTCTCAAGGCAGATCGATTTCGTAGCGAGTGGGACTGGGCCAAACCATCAGCCGACCGTCTGGAGCGTATCGTCCTCGGTAATCGTTGGAGCGAGCTGCCGCGCGAGTTGGGAGCGTTAGCACCGCATTTTGGTGACATAAAAATCGCCAAGTTGACCCGGTCTTCATCCACCTGGGATGGCGCTCACGCGCGATTGCTCGCCAAAAATGCACCCAAAGAGTAGCCCTAGTCGATAAACTGACTCTTGTAGAGCTGGCTGTAAAGACCCTGGTTCGCCAAGAGCTCTTTGTGCGAACCCCTTTCGATGATCTCCCCGTGATCGATTACCAGAATGGTCGAAGCCCTCTGGACAGTGGCCAAACGGTGGGCGATTACCAATGAGGTACGCCCCTCCATCAGCCGATCCAGAGCATCCTGAATCAGGCCCTCAGTCCGCAAGTCCACGCTAGACGTCGCCTCATCCAAAACCAGTATCTTGGGTTGCGCCAAAATCACACGAGCCAAACACACCAGCTGACGCTGCCCCAACGAGAGATTCGTCGAGCCTTCGTATATTTCGGTGTCATACCCGTTCGGCAAACGCGTGATAAACTCGTGGGCATTGGCTGATTGGGCCGCCTCGATAATACTCTCACGCGATCTGGTCACATCGCCATAGGCAATGTTGTAAGCAATCGTTCCCTGAAAGAGGAAAGGTTCCTGCGGAACTACACCTAGTTGCCGACGCAGAGACTGAATGGTGACATCGCGAATATCCTTGCCATCCACACAGATAGACCCCTCATCTACGTCATAAAAGCGCATCAGCAGACTGGCAAAAGTCGTCTTGCCCGCACCTGTTGGGCCAACCAATGCCACGGTATCTCCCGATTGCACATGTACATCGATGTGAGAAAGAACTGGCACATCTTTTTTGTAAGCAAAACTCACGTCATCAAAAACAATATCGCCGTGTACATTCTCAAGAGCAACTGCATCGGGTGCATCCACGATATCGGGTTCTAGATTTAGGATTTCGAGGACGCGCTCACCGCCTGCCATAGCCGCCTGCCAGTTGTTGAAAATCGTGCTCATCTCCAACAGGGGTCGGAATAGCTGGCTGGAGTAGCTCGTAAAAGCCACCAACACACCGATGGTTACCCCGCCGCTTATGACACTTTTGCCGCCAAACCATAAAATGATGGCGGTAACTACCATGGTCAGCATCTCCATCATAGGGTTATAGATGGCCGCCAACGTAATGGCGTTGATATTGGCGTCCCGAGATTGCCTATTGACCGTGTCAAACTCTTGGCTGGCCCTGTCTTCTTCCGAAAAAGCCTGGATCACGCGCACCGCGCTGATGTCCTCGGCTAAGCGCCCGGTCAGAATACTCACCTTTTCACGTGTGGCTCGGTAAGCTGTGCGCGCCCGTCGTGAGAACCACCAGGAACCCAGAATTACCAAGGGAAATACAGAAAAGCTAAGCACAGCAAGGCGAGAATTGATAACTAGCATAACGATGACGGTGCTAATTACCACAAACATATCGCTCAACAACGATATGAGGCCCTGAGAGAGAAGTTCGTTGATCACGCCGACATCGCTGAGCATACGTGAAATGAGCGAGCCAGTGCCGTTTTGATCTAAATAACGCATGGATAGCACCTGGTACTTGTCGAAAAGGTCACTGCGCATCTTGAACAAGACACCATTACCAACGCGGTTCAGTACAATAGTACGACGCCAGCTAGATACAAAAGTCACGACATAGGCACCAAATGCTGCCAACGCAATTGTCGCCAGCCCCTGATAGTTACCATTCGAGATGTGGTCATCGATAGCGATTTCGATCAGGTAGGGAGCAAGCAAGGCCATGCCCGCCTCAAGGATCATCAAAAGGGTACCTTCAATCATCCCTTTTCGATGGGGACGAAGATAGGTCAACAGGGCTCGCATCACATGGGGGTCGAATGCTTTACCCTGAGTCTCTTCAGAGTATTGCCTGAGAGCATGTCGTGGGCCACCACCTACCGGGGGAGCAAATGTAAATCCCATTATCCTATTGACCTCCCACTATCAACATCAACCTCGCTCGATCTGAGCTGCTGATGATAAATGGATGCATAGATGCCTGATTCCTGAATCAGCTCATTGTGCTGCCCGCGGGCAACAAGGTGTCCCCGGTCAATAACAAGAATCAGATCGGCATTGCGAACAGTCGATACGCGCTGAGCAATGACAAAACTGGTGCGCCCTTTCATAAGATTATCTAACGCTCCCTGAATGAGCTGCTCCGTCTCGGTATCGACGCTGGAAGTGGCATCATCGAGAATCAAGATGCGGGGATCCAACAAAAGGGCCCGGGCAATGGCAATGCGCTGTCGCTGTCCACCAGAAAGCGTCAGCCCGCGTTCTCCTACTATGGTTTCATATCCATTGGGCATCTGCATAATAAAATCGTGCGCGGCAGCTGCCTTGGACGCATTCTCGATGTCTTCAGGTGTCGCATCAGGGCGCCCAAAAGCGATGTTTTCACGCACAGTGTTGCCAAACAAAGTTGTCTCTTGCAACACAATGCCAATCTGCTGCCGAAGCGATTCTACCTTAACCTTGGCAATATCTTGTCCGTCGACCAGGATGGCACCACCAGTGACATCATAGAAACGTGGTATGAGATTAATAATCGTACTCTTCCCTGAGCCAGTTGGCCCCAAAAGCGCCACCGTCTGACCCGGCTCAACCACAAAAGAAATATCCGTCAGCACCGATGTTCCACCGACATAAGAAAAATCCACATGCTCGAATTCCACACGCCCTTGAATCTTGCCCAGCTCTTTGGCATCGGGGTCATCGTGTATCTCGACATCAGCATCTAGCACCTCAAAGACGCGCTCAGCGCTAGCCTCGGATTCACCAAGCATTGCCGCAACGTTGGCAAGACGCCGCATCGGCGCAACAAGTTGCAGAACATACGAGTTAAAGGCAATCATTTCGCCTAACGTAAGCTTGCCCTGGATGACAAAAGAACCGCCCAGCCAGAGGATAAAGACCGCGCTTGAGCTGGCCAAGAGTACAGTCAGTGGCATGGCCACGGCCTCTTTGCGGGCAAGATCCATCGAGATATCGAAAATCTGCTGGTTAGGTTGAGAAAAGCGCTCCTTTTCCGCGTCTTCTTGGGCAAAACCACGAACCACCTTGAGCCCATAGAGGTTTTGCTCCAATCGCGTGGTCAGATCTCCCATGATATCTTGGCGATGGTGCCACATGGGATGCACTACGTTGACGTACTTGCTCATGTATACAACGATGATTGGCATAACCAACAGAGAAAAGGCCGCAAGAGTAACGTTCATTCGAAAAAGAATGACAGCTGTAGAGATGACCAGGATGACCGCCTGCACAAGTCCCAGGATGCTGCGCCCGGTCAACCGTCGCAATCTATCCACGTCTCGTGTCGTCCGGCTAAGTAGCTGTCCCGTCTGCGTTTTATCGTGATAGCTAAAAGAGAGCTTTTGCATCTTTTGGTAGAGCTGATTTCTCAATTTGTAAGCAATGCCCTGCGAAACCCGCTCAGTCAGGTACGTCTCACCAAACCGAAGAGCGCCCTGCACAAGAGTGAGTACAAGAAGCATCAGCACAGACGATGTAAGAACATCCGGTTGATTCTCCGTAATGCCAATGTCGATGATTTGCTTGGTAAGCTGTGGGCGGTATATCTGTACAAAGTTGATTCCCAACATACAGAGATAAGCCGTAACCTCTAGGAACCAAAAATCCTTCATGTATTTGAGTACGCGTAGAGAAGCTTTCATCAGTCGCTATCTCTCTCCCCCGAGCTAATGCATGATGTGATCTCTGCAATCGCCTTGCCAATATGCTCTATCTCATCTGTCTCTAGAGAAGACAGGTGAATCCGTACACGTTCGACGGTGGTCAACGGAGCGTTTTCCGCGATAGCACGGCCCTGTTCTGTTACCTCAATCCATCTCCTTCTTGCATCTTGCGTACCGACGCGGCTGGTTACATATCCCAGAGACGCCAATCCATCAAGAACTTCCGAAGCAGTTGGGCACGATACGTAAAACCGCTTGGCAACCTGCCCAACTGTTGTCGGGCCATCTGAAGCAAGACGCCGCAATATGGCTATCTTTTGTGAAGAAAGTCCAAATTCTTCCTGCAAGCGGCGATTTTGTACTCGCCACTCACGCTTAAAGCCCAGCAGATTCTGTATAACTTCCTGCACGAGTTCCTGTTTGTCGACAGGAGGACCATTCTGATTCACGCTGAGACCTCCGGGGTTCGTTAGGAACCGAATATTTCGTTACCGAATGATTATGCGTACAAAAGATAACCAGCTTGACGGATCCTGTCAAGCGGTTGCGACGCTCCCTTGCAAATGGTATACTCGCGCCAACGCTGTCGGTAATGAGGAGAAAACCCGTGAAGACAATGCCTCAAAAAGAGTCAAAACTCGTCTTTGCGGATGATCGCATTTCGCCAATCATTCAAGGGCTTTGTGATCTTCTTGAGCCCCTATTCCCCAAACTGGGAATTCAGGCCGACGCAGACAAAATACCCGATGGAAAAGACGATAGTCTCATCCCCCATGGAAACAGATCATGACGGATATTTGGATGTGGGAATACACAAACGGCTGGCAAATAGCGCTGGCAATCGGTGTTTTGCTGGTTCTTTGTGCCACTGCAGTGCCTTTATCAAGGTCACGGCGCTCCATCCGTTTGACACATGCTAATCCGCTCCGGGGCTTGCCTTTCATTGCCGCCGAAGCTGCCGAGCAGGATATCCCCGTGTTCCTAAGTGCAGGGCGTACAGATGCTTTAATCATCAAGCCGCAGGATGCTGCCACATTGGAGCTGGGCAAAAAGCTGGCCAAACGTGCTGCGATGGCAGAAGCGCCAGTCCGACAGGCGATCGGCGCAGCATCGCTCTATTGCGCAATAGACGCGATTGCCCAGGATGAGAATGAGAAAAACGGCCGCATTCTTTCTCCTACAAGCGTTCTAGCTTCTGGATCATCGCCTATCGTAGCAGGACTAGAGTCAGCACAAGAGGCTCGAGAATCCGGTGCTGAATCAATTATCATGTGGGGTGACACGCCAACCGAAAGTCTTGTTTTCATAAATAACCACCCACAAGCTCACGTTCGTATCGTTGGCGCGATAAACCCCGCAGATTGGGTTCTGCTTAGTCCCGTGAGCGATATCTGCGTTATGGGAGAAGATGTATTGGCTTATTCGGCAAACACAGAACAAGATTCTAATGGCGAGAGTAGGCTTGTCTGGCACGATCTTGTAAGAATGGCCATTACTGCAATCATCATTGTTGGTTCAATCGTGGTATCTTTTACATGATCAAGAAACGAATCCTTGTCATTTTGGGATTGATCTGCGGCCTGATAATCGTCGCAGATATGTTCCTTTCCATACCTTGGCTCGACGAAATAGGGCACATCCTTTTAGAAGGGACCATCATCATCGGAGGAATGGCTGTTCTGGCTGGCGTCATCAATCTGCTGTATCACAACGCCGAAAGATTGGAAGAGAAAAGCAGCCGGCCGGGAGCAATTATCACACTGATTTGCCTCCTTGGTACATTTGTCATGGGTGTATTGCCCAATGCCAGTACACGTCTTTGGACCTATGAATATGTGCTAATCCCGCTGCAATCGACCTTTACCGCTATTCTCATTTTTTATGTTATGGAGACTGCCTTTTTGCATTTTCATACCAAGGGTATCGAAGCCGCACTCATGCTGGGCACATGCCTTGTGCTTTTGTTCATACAATTGCCGATTTCCGCATCCATATCGCCCATCTTTGTCTCACTACGCCAGTGGCTATACGCCTCTCCAATCGCGTACGGAGCCCGGGGTATTCTCATCGGCACGGCTATAGGTGTTGCCACATCATCAATTCGTCTTCTGGCTGGCAAGAACACAATCGCTGAAGCGGAGGAATAGCATCTAAATGACAATCTGTCCATTTTGTCAGGCCAGTAATAAACCGGGAGCTGAGCAGTGCAAATCTTGTGGGCGGCATCTCACGACGATGCAGTGCCCTCACTGCGGCGCGACAAATTCGATTCAAGACCTCTATTGCGTAAGCTGCTTTAGCCTTTTGCACCCCACAGCTGAGACGGAAAAGGCCTTGGCTGCGAGTCCCAAAGTTATCTCGGCCGAACCTGATCAGACTGAGGAAAAAGCATCCGAGCCGGAGCTCACTGATGATCAGACCGACAAACAAGCTATGCACCCTGCAGCGCCAATTGAGGATGACTTTGCCCAAGAGCAGTTGCCCATTACATCTATCTCAAGCACAGAGGAATCATCCTGGCCCCAACTCGTGCCCTCTCCAGATGATGAGCTGGGAAACATTGATGATATTCTCGACATCAATACACGAACAATGGAACAGCCAGATTCATCCGCTCCGGGGTACCGTCGCCCTACCTCGCGAGAAAATCAGCTAGCCAGACTCTGGCAACAGATCGGCATTAAACATGCACCAATGGACGAGGGAAGACACAACCTTTCGGAAAGCCAGGAAAAGCGCACAACGCCTCGACAGCGCTTTCTCATCTATATTCTTACTTTTGCCCTGGCTTTACTGCCTTTTTTAACCAAAGGACAGATCACTGATGCGCTGACCACAGACGAATCAGCAAGCGGATTGTTAGCTTCGGAGCTAGCCATCGTTCCTACAGACCAGCCCGTGCTCATATCTTTTGATTATGATGCCTCTTACGCCGGTGAGCTTTTACCCGTCGCAAAGAACGTGCTGAATACGTTGGTCGTTCGTCAGGTCCCAGTGCTAACCATGACAACTCGTACCACGGCCGCCGATATGTCTGCACTTGTGCTTTCGAGCCTGGAGGCAGACACACTCAGTGTAGAGTGGACAGACCTCGGCTATACACCTGGGCAGACAGGGTTGCGTCTGTTGGCACAGTCTTGGCAAGCTGCCTTTCCCCTTTGCACGACCGAGAGCACCCAAAACGCCACCCAGGTAAGTCGCGTTTTGGTATTCAGCGATAGTCTGGAAACATCTCTGGCTTGGATTGAGCTGTTTGGCTCGCAGGTAGATATTCCCATTCAGATGGTCGTTACCGAAAGAATCTACCCTCTTCTGCTGCCCTATGAGGATTCGGGGCAATTGGATCTTTTAGTAAGTGGCGTATCGGCAACACCAGACGAGGAATCGCAAATCCGTGGTAGTGATGCGAGCCTGTTTTTGCTCGTTGGTGTGCTTGTGCTGGCAATATGGGGAACATGGACTAAATCGCACGAAAGCGTCGGACGCTAGTGCTATGCTAATCACACTAACCACGGAACCGGGTACGATCGGGTTGATCGTTGCCTGTGCGCTGACCATTCTTGTTCTCATCGGTCTGATCAACCGCAAAGTCTCGCTATTTTCACAACACATCTTGGTAGGAATCACAGCAGGCTATGTGGGAGCAGTCGTTTGGCGGCAGGTTCTCATTACACGGTTGGCCCTGTTCCTTCAGGAACCTGCTGCATACTGGTATTACGGGGTGTTCATCCTCATTGGTCTAGCTCTTTTTGTCAGGACCACCCCGGGGATATCAGGACTTGCTCGCATCCCCCTCATACTGCTTGTAAGTGTCGGGGCAGGGTTGGCGCTGGGGGGCACGCTTTCTGGTACGTTATTGCCTCAAACAGAGGCAACGATCAAATCACTTTCGCCCGACGCGTATGGATCGGGACTCTCAGGGACCAGCTTTGCATTGGACGCCGTCATCATGATTCTGTGCACCATCTCGACGCTGGCAGCCTTTCACTATATCTCGTTACATGGCAGAGGCTTGCCTAATGCTTTGGAGCGCATCTCTAGCGGCCTGGGCAGGATGGGAAAAGCCGTCATCGCCATAGTACTTGGAGCTCTCTTGAGTGGTGCATTGTTAACTTTTTACACTCTCTTGCTCGAACGCATCGATTTCTTAACTGTGGGTATACCTCTGATCATTGAACAAGTGGGGCTGTAGCTATGCAGAGTCCTTTTTCCATTCTCGTTGCCGATATTGGCCAAACTATAACGCATACTGCTCTCATCGAACCCGTCGAGGGAGTCTATCGCTTTGTAGCCAAGGGACAAAGTGCCACGATCTGGTCTGGCGTGAATCCCGATCTGGAATCCAGCTTGAGAAATTCGGTGAGCGCGCTAGAAGAAGTTATACAACGGCGACTCTGGGGAGACACCGGTCCCATCAAACCCAGACAAGAGAGCGGTTTCGGAATCGATTCTTTGATCGTAACGACTAGCGCCGCGCCAGCACTGCGTACTGTTGTAATTGGGCTCACCAACGCGTATTCGCTAGATAGTGCACGACGAGCAGTTGAAGCCTCCGGCGCAATTATCGAAATGACCCTGGGCATCGGAGAATCCTCGTCACCATGGACCGGAGATACACTGACTGCGCTTGCTCAGGATCCTCCAGATTTGATCGTTCTGGCAGGGGGAACCGACCAGGGCAGTACCAAACCCATTCAGGCAGCTGCCAGATCGTTGGCCATGCTCTACCAAGCCTCACCGTCCCGTGTGCCTCATCTTATCTATGCAGGTAATCTTGAGGCTAGGAGAACCGTCATTCGCAACATCGAAGGCTTTTTGCCCTTTTCTGTTGTCGATAACGTGAGGCCCACTCCCGATACCGAGGCCCCCTCAGAATTGCAGAGAGAGGTATTGAGTTGCTATGAAAACCAGTGTGCCAGCCGGTGCACTGGTTTTGCACGTGTCCAGGAATGGGCGGATGCCCCCATCATCTCAACGCCACGAGCTATAGGTCTCACTGCGCGCTTTATAGCCCATTCTAATACGAACCGAAGAGGTGTCCTGATTACAGCAGCCAGCCCAATGGAGGTCGTGATTGCGGCAGCCCACGACGATGATTACCAGTGGTTATGGCAGAGAACCCAACTAACGGATTTGATGCTCGAACAAGACGTGGAACGCATTCTGGAAGCCTGGCCTAAACCAATCAGCCGAGAAGAGATTGCCCAGATGTTGACCGACGCTCTGGCCAATCCCTCATCAATGGCCCAAACCTTTGAAGAACACCTAGCGATGCTTACTTGGGCATCCATACGCATTCAAGAAGCGCGGGATAATTTTGTAGAGATCCATGCTCGACAGCACACTCAGGCACCACCGCCCAATTCTGCTGATCTCTATGTTGTTCAGAGCCAGGCCTTTTCCGGCGCTGAAAAAAGCGGGGCTGCGTTGCTCTCCATTCTCAAAGCCTTGCAGCCCACCGGGCTTTCGAGATTCTTGATCGATGATCAAGCCCTGCTGCCTCAGCTTGGCGCACTAGCCAGGATTGCCCCACTCGCAGCACTTCAAGTGCTAGAAAATGACGCCCTGACACCTATGGCCACAGTGATTTCCTCACAAGGGAAACCTCGTGGAGACCGCGCCATGAAACTCGAATATTCTTTGGATTCGGGTACAAGCGCAGAGATGCAGATTAGTACAGGCACAATCGCACGAATCGCGCTGGAACGATCACAAACTGCGGTTATAAAGGTCCTTCCCCATCGCGGTGTCGATATTGGGCTTGGAAGACCTGGCCGTGGTGGAAGATCCGCCGTATATGGAGGAGGGCTTGGTCTTGTCGTAGATACACGCCACAGCAATTCTGCTAATGTACGCCAGGCCACGCAACAGGAGAAAATCGAGGGCTGGCTGAGGGCACTCGATGAACCACTCGGCTAGTCCTGCACTGCTCAAAAGTGCCCGCATCCAAAGACATTACCAGCTTCCTGGAGAAACCAGGGTACTTGTTAGCGAGGGGGAACTGGTTCAAGAGAATCAGATGATCATCCAGACAGTTCTCCCTTCGCTGGATATTCTATCCATCCCCATTGCCCAAAGTTTCCATGTCTCGCCCACTGCAGCGATCAAAACATTGCGTGTTCGCCCTGGTCAGCAGGTCCTCCAAGGAGAGCTGCTCGCCTCCCACAGGCGTTGGTTCACCAATCATCAGATTGTATCCCCTGCAGATATCGTTGTAGGGCACTATGATCGAGGCACTCTTTATCTGCACAAACAACACGAGCCGACAAGTGCTGTAGCTGCCCTCCCCGGCCTTGTTGTCAGTGTGTCCGAAAGGAACTATATCACCATTGAAACCAAAGCTGCCTTCATCTCGGGAGCATGGCGAAGAGGATCAGCCGCTGGCAAGCTTTTGCTAGCCCAAAATCTTCCGGGACCTTGTATGTTACCTGAGGATATAAGCGAGGAACACGAGGGTTGTATTCTCGTTGGTGGGTGTTTGTCAGACATTGCTGTTCTCAAACGAGCCCAGATGTTCCATCTTGCGGGGGTCGTTGCCAGCAGTATGCCCCCAAACATGGTAGAAAGCTTTGCCGAGTACCACACTCCCCTTATGCTCATCGTAGGGCTCGGCGAACACACCTTATCGGGTCCTCTGCTCAAAACCCTGCAAGAACTGGAGGGCATGCAGGCTTATATCGAAGCAGCTCCGCCCTATAGCGATCATGCTATCATCATCCCTGTAGATCAATCTGCTCCCGCAAACACTATAGAACTACGGTTTGAGATGCGCCCTGGAACGTTGGTCCGAATTCTTCGGGGACCGCATCATGGAGAAACAGCTACAATCGTCGCGCCCGGAAAGCAGCGGCTTGCACACCACAACAGTACCGTTGTAGCTGGTGCTGAAGTGAGGCTTTCTTCAGGCAGAATTGCCTTTTTGCCCGAGGTAAACCTTCAGCTTATCTATGATCGCACCATCAATTGACAGTCATCCTTCTCGACATTATAATAATGCTCACAATTGAACAGCCTTCGGGGCAGGGTGAGACTGAGAGGTCAATTCCCGATCGGCGGTAAGCCAAATGGCAAGTCCGCGAGCGTAAAGCTGATCTGGTGAGATTCCAGAACCGACGGTATAGTCCGGATAAGAGAAGGTAAAAAGTGTTTACGTCCCCGTGGCTGTGCATTTCATGCAGTGCGGGGTTTCTTTATGGCTTTTTTCAAGCACTCTTCAAGATACCACAACAAACAGAATACTGCCGCTCATCGCCCTGGCATCGCAGGTTGGGAATATGCGATTATCCCCATTACCCTATTAATCGCTCTAGTGCTCTGGGATCTGCTAGTTCGCTGGCAGAACTATCCTACGTTTTTGTTGCCTTCTCCTCGTGACGTTGTTGAACGCTTTTCCGACGTGCTAAGCGACGGCACTTTGCTGTATCACATATCGATAACCCTTACCGAAGTGCTAGAAGGTTTGGCACTGGGGCTTACTGTTGCTCTTTTTCTAGGTTATGTGCTGGCGAAATCCCCACTTGTTGAAAGAATCCTTTCGCCCTATCTCGTAGCGTCGCAGGCCATCCCTATCGTGGCCTTGGCTCCTTTGTTGGTTATCTGGTTCGGCACCGGCAGTCTCTCCAAAGTGCTGGTTTGTGCACTTACGCTCTTTTTCCCCGTGTTGATCAATACCGTGGTAGCCGTGAGATCAGTCCCTCAAGAATTAGATGAGCTGATGCGCTCGCTAGGCTCAACACGATGGCAACGTTTTAGGCTCTTGGAAATCCCCGCGGCACTACCCGTGTTGCTGGCGGGCATCAAAGTAGGGGTTACGCTGTCAGTTATTGGCGCCGTCGTCGGTGAATTTGTCGCTGCCGACCGCGGCCTTGGCTACCTGATCAATCTGGCACGGGGGCTTTTTGATACCTCGTTGCTTTTTGTCGCCTTGATCACCCTCATGATAGTCGCCCTGATACTCTACTTTGCCGTAGACACCCTGGAAAAACGGCTGTTATCCCGGCGTTGATATGAAACAGATAAAGCCAATATCTGGCTGAATAGATGGCAATCCTGGAGGAATAAAATTATGCGACGTGCGTTATACTTTTCGTTAGTCTGCCTGCTCTTACTGTCCGGTTGTGCCCAAACCAGCACCCCTGCACCAGAAGAACTGACCCCAGTTACAATGGCAATGGGTTACATACCCAGTGTGCAATTCACACCGGTTTATGTTGCAATCGAACGCGGCTATTTTGAGGATGAAGGCATTGAGCTCACGCTAGACTATGGCATGGAGACCGATCTATTGCAGCGCCTGGCGGCAGACGAAGTCGAGTTTGCTATCACCAGTGGTGATCAGGTTATTCTGGCAAGAAGCAATGATTTGCCGGTCGAGTGTGTATACAATTGGTATCAACACTTTCCCGTATGTGTCGTGAGTCTGGAATCCAGTAGCATTTCAGAACCGGCTGATTTGGAAGGGAAAACTGTGGGAACACCATCGAATTATGGCGCCAGCTATATTGGTTGGTTGGCTCTGGCGAAAGAGATGGGGTTTGATGATGCGGATGTCAATCTTCAGGTCATTGGCTATACCCAAGTTGCTAGCCTTACAGAAGGACGAGTTGACGCCGCCATCTGCTACACCATGAACGAACCCGTGCAATTGGCAAGCATGGGCTATGAGGTGAACGTATTCGATCTACAGGAATACACGTCGCTTCCCTCCAATGGTATTGTCACTAGCGAAAGCATCATTGAAGAGAGCCCCGAATTGATACAGCATATGCTTGCCGCCTTTCAAAAAGGATTACAAGACACGCTTGAGGATCCTGATGCTGCCTTTGAGATCACACGCGCGGCAATCCCCGAGATGGATGATGAATCTGCAGTACTACAACGACAGGTACTAGAGGCATGTTTGACCATTTGGCAGGCAGACGAGCTTGGCAAATATGATGCTGCTGCCTGGGATGAGTCGGTAACCCTGATGCAAGAACTGGACGTGCTAGCAGGTACGATTGATCCACAGACTGCATACACAAACGAATTTCTACCATGAACCCAAACGCTGTACTCGTAGCGCAAAACGTTTCCATGACCTTCTACGATGGCCCCGATCGCCACCTAGAGGCATTGGGCGAGACATCATTGGCGCTGGATGACGGCGAATTTGTAAGTATCATCGGCCCCTCAGGATGCGGCAAATCTACGCTATTACGCATCCTCGGGGGGTTAGTTCAACCCTCTAGCGGCGAGGTCTTTTTTGAGAGCACACCGGTTACTGCACCACGACCTCGCATTGGCTTTGTTTTTCAACATCCCAACCTCATGCCCTGGCGCACAACCATCGCAAATGTCGAGTTGCCGCTCATATTACGCGGTACACACGAAAAACTGGCCAGAGAAAAGGCCCTAGCTGTCATCGATCTGGTGGGCTTGAGTGGGTTTGAGCAAGCCCTGCCGCGAGAGCTCTCCGGGGGAATGCAGCAACGGGTTGCCCTAGCGAGGGCCTTGGTTCATGAGCCGCGCGCATTACTATTGGATGAACCTTTTGGATCTCTGGATGCGCTAACCCGTGAACACATGAATGACGAGCTGTTACGAATCTGGTCTGTAGATCGAAAAACGGTTCTGATGGTTACGCACAACATCGAAGAAGCGATCTATCTATCTGATCGTGTTTTAGTCATGTCGTCGCGACCAGGCTATATCACAGAATCTCTTGATATTCATATAGCCCGACCGCGAATTAGAGAGAACCTGTACACACCTGAATTTGCGAGTCTCATGAAAAGGCTGCATCACTCACTAGCAACGGGCTCGGCCTGAGCTTTAGTATTATTCCGCGGCTCCTTGACAAACCAATGCATGGTAGCCATACCCAACAGCGTTATTACAAAAGCAATAGCAAACATAGCCGTATAGCCAATTAAATCAACGAGCCAACCGCCAATAACCGGAGTTAACAATACTGGCAATGCAATCACCGTGTTGGCCAGAGCGATAAAAGTGGGCATCTCGTCAACATCGCAGAAATCCATGGTCATGCTGAGATTGGCCACCATTGCCCCCGATGTCGAAGCATTCATCAAAATGAACACCAAATAGAACCAAGGCCCTGATGGTGCGAACAAAGCTGCAAGCACTGCCAGTGCACCAATGAATGCGGAAACCTCAGTTAGCCACTTGTGGCCCAGTTTATCAGAAAGCGCCCCAAGAAGTGGCGTTGCAATCGTCTGGCTCACAAGCGCTGCCATGGTTAGGTCGGCTGCAAAAGCATCATCCACAGCGAAAATCTTGCGGGCATAAATGATGTAAAACGTTGTTGCCATCGTGCCCAGCACAATCAGAGAGCGCCCGACCAAATAGCGTGCGAAATTAGGATTCTTGTGAAAAACCTGAGGAAGCTGCCGCCAATACTCACGAGCAGGAGGCGGTATATGGATGGGCTCTAGTGCCGGTTCGCGCACAAGATTCAGGCACACCCATGAAACTAGCTGAAAAATAAAACACAACAAGAAACAAATCCCAAAGGAGCGAGGATAAAGTTCCGTATTGAGAACATGAGCGGAATACATCGCCCCCAATATGCCCAGAAATCCCCCCAGGGCATTTGAAAGACCAAAGAGCAAACCTCGACGATTTGGCTTGATAACCTTGGCCAGCATGCTTTGCCAGGCAGGCCCACCTAATCCACCAGCAAGCGTCGCAGAAGCTAAACTAACCGCCAAAACAGTATAAACGATGTAATTCGGTGCCTGGGGCCAAAGCAAGGCTATCAAGGCCACGAATATGTAGGGCATTCTCTCGAAAACACTGATACGCACCAAGAACGGTTTCTTTCGAGGCATCATCGAGGACTTGCGTGCAAGCAAGAGTTGCGGCAAGTAAAAGCCCACACTTTGAACGGCAGGGATAAGGCCTATCAGTATAGCAGAGCTGGTTAGATAGCTGGTATAAAGAGAAAGGACTGTTGAACCAAAAATAAAGCTCAACGCTAAATTGTAGAATGTCAGATCAAGAACGTTTACAACAAAGTTCCAGCGATGATTGCTCTCTATGAAATCTTGATACGATTGATCAATCACATTCCCACCCGAATCCCAAGATGAACTGCGTATAGTTTGCGGATGCTATCATGCTGATATCAGCATGTCAAAACCGCTTGCACCTGTCCAAGTTTGTAAAGAGCCCTTGACAGAGTTTGTTTGCTTGCATAAGCTCATAACAATAAAAGTTTAGGAGGCAGCATGGGCGAGGTACAGAGCGTTGCTGAGCGCATTGCCGGCAACGTAGAAAAGGTCATCTTTGGCAAAACCGACGAAATCAAGCTGGCCATCGTCGCTTTGCTATGCCGTGGCCATGTTCTAATTGAGGATGTCCCCGGCGTTGGCAAAACAGTTCTCGCCAAGTCTTTATCCAAGTCAATTGGTGCCAGTTTTCGTCGCCTTCAGTTTACACCCGACCTTTTGCCCAGCGATGTCACCGGCGTCTCTATTTTCAACCAAAAAACGCGCGAATTCGAGTATCGCCCTGGCCCGATAATGGCTCAACTCGTCCTCGTAGACGAGATCAACCGGGCAACCCCAAAGACTCAATCTGCCTTACTGGAAGCGATGGAAGAACACCAGGTCACAGTGGATGAACAAACTTATTCGCTGCCTGATCCCTTTATCATTTTAGCAACCCAGAACCCCATTGAGTATGAAGGAACTTTTCCCCTGCCAGAGGCGCAGTTGGATAGGTTCCTCATGAGAATAAGCCTCGGCCATCCTTCAGAAGCAGATGAGTTGCTTATTCTGGATTCTCAGCAGTACAAACATCCGCTGGACTCCATCCCTCAGGTTGTAACAATTCAAGAGCTGCTAGCTGCTCAAGAGGCTGTTAAACACATTTATATTGATCCACTCGTCAAAGAGTACATCATCTCCCTTGTTACAGCGACCAGAAATTACCCGGATATTTACCTTGGGGCTAGTCCGCGCGGCTCGCTGGCACTCTACCGTACGGGCCAGGCGCTGGCAGCCATTAACGGGCGTACGTATGTCATCCCAGATGACATCAAGAAATTGGCTTCGGTGGTACTGGCGCATAGATTGATCATTAGCCCATCCGCCCGTATTCGAGACATTGATACCCGCACGGTTGTCAAAGATATTCTAATGAACGTCCCGGTTCCTGGCATTACAGGGGAACCCATATCGGCCTAGTTTTAAAGACATTTGACGCTGCAAGAAAGCCTCCATATAATAGGGCAAGTAGGAGCAGGCAAATCTGCTCCTATGACCTCTTTTATCATTCACTGCGGTAATCTTTATCGGTATTCTTCCAATTTCTCGGATTCCCCCAGACTTAAATTCCCTTATTTGTTCTCATCTTGCTGTTGTTGTGCGTAAAAACAGCAACACCACATGGAGCGTTTCGTGTGAATATTGTCCAACTCGATACCATGACCCTGCCAGAGCTGCGAGAAATCGCGCGTACCCGCGAAATTAGCGGTTACAGTCGCCTGAAAAAGGGCGATCTGATATTCCGCCTGCTTCAATCGCAGGCTGAAGAAAAGGGCCACACCTTCCGAGGCGGTGTGCTAGAGATCGTTCAGGATGGCATTGGCTTTCTCCGAAGCCATAACCTGCTGCCCGGGCAGGACGATGTTTATGTATCACAGTCTCAAATCCGGCGGTTTGCACTGCGTACAGGCGATATGGTTGTTGGCCAAGTTCGAGCGCCCAAGGATTCGGAAAAATATTATAGTTTGTTACGCGTAGAGGCCATTAACAACGGCGATCCAGAGTTAGCCAAATCAAGACCTCGATTTGAACGCCAAACGCCCATTTTTCCGAAAGAACAACTCCGTCTCGAAACCGCCCCCGGCATTTACTCTACTCGACTCATCGACATGCTCTCACCCATCGGGCGCGGCCAACGTGGATTGATCGTCTCTCCTCCAAAAGCTGGTAAAACCACCATCCTCAAAGATATCGCCAACGGCATCTCAGCCAATCACAGTGACGTCCATCTTATGGTTGTCCTCATTGGCGAACGCCCTGAAGAAGTAACTGATATGGACCGCTCCGTAGAGGCCGAAGTCTTTAGCTCGACATTTGACGAACCAGTCAAAGACCATGCTCGTGTAGCAGAAATGGCGCTAGAGCGAGCAAAACGGCTTGTGGAAATGGGCAAGGACGTCGTTATCCTGTTGGATAGCATCACACGGCTTTCCAGAGCGTACAACCTGGTGGTCCCGCCTAGCGGTCGAACACTCTCTGGTGGCTTGGATCCCACTGCGCTATATCCCCCAAAGCGCTTTTTCGGTGCAGCCAGAAACATGGAGGAAGGCGGCAGCTTGACCATCATCGCCACCTGCCTTATAGATACGGGCAGCAGAATGGATGACATGGTCTATGAGGAATTCAAGGGCACAGGCAACATGGAACTACATCTGGTGCGCCGCCTTGCCGAAAGACGCGTCTTCCCTGCCATCGACATTCAGCGATCGGGCACACGTCGCGAGGAATTGCTTCTCGACGCTATTACGCTTCAGAGAATCTGGACATTGCGGCGAATGGTTGATACAATCGGTGGAGTTGAAAGTGTCGAGCCCATCCTTGAAAGGCTTCGACGAGCTACTACCAATACTGACTTTTTAAACACCTTGAATAAGGATATCTAAGTCTCATGGATATTGCCTGGCGGTCTCGCCTCGCCAAGGGCCATCTGGATCGAACAATACCTAAAACTAGAGTGCGAAAGCTTCACCGACCCGATTCACAGGATTGGGTCAGGTATTTGAGTCATGCGTTTATAGCTTTCCTGGTTCTCGTACTCGCTTTCACCATCAACCCCTCCAGCAGCATCATTGCCGGACAGATAGTAGAGTCCACAGAAACGTCTCAAATCACTACCGCTTCGTTCACCTCTGAGACACAGACGGGCTTTTTAACGGCTGCGGCTGTGCCTTCCACTGAGCTTTCCATTCGCAGCATTTTGCCGGTAGTCTCTGCAGAACGCCAGGTTCGCAATTCTGTCATCGAATACACAGTCCAGGCACACGACACCGTGCTGGGCATTGCTGACAAATTTGGCCTGGATGCCAACACAATACTGTGGTCAAACGATGAACTTGAAGACACACCTGACTTGCTGCAGATTGGGGACGTACTCTATATCTTGCCGGTCGATGGTGCCTATCACACGGTTGCGAGTGGAGACACCCTTGAATCCATTGCCAAAAAGTATCAGGTAGAAACTGAAGCCATTACCAGCTTTGAGGAAAACGGCCTGACCGAGCCTTACGAACTCACGGTGGGGCAAAGACTCATTGTTCCCGGCGGTATCAAGCCTTATACTCCCAGAGCAGTGATAGCAACTGCCTCAAGCGCTCCTAGCAGCGCTGTCAAAGGCTCAGGAGTCATTTCTTGGCCGATGAGTGGCTATATTAGTCAGGGTTATTGGGCGGGGCACCTTGCCATCGACATCGCAGCATCGGCTGGCACACCAATCTATGCTGCAGATGCAGGATATGTGGTAGCAGCGGGCTGGAGTACCGTGGGATACGGCAACATGGCCATTATTGATCATGGTAACGGCTATAGAACACTCTATGCCCACATGACCTCCTATTGGGTTCAAGTTGGACAATCTGTCGCCAAGGGCCAGCAGATCGGCACATGCGGTAGCACAGGAAACAGCACCGGGCCTCACCTGCACTTTGAGGTTATCGTCAATGGTGTTCAACGTAACCCATTAGTCTATCTACCCTAGTTACAATATAAAAAAAAGGGGCTCACCTAAAGGTGAGCCCCTTTTAAATTACCTCGATGCGTTCTTTTCTTGTCTCAGAATCAAAGCCGACCTTGCCTTCTCCTGCTAATAATTCAATGCTAAACTATCTTCATTGATCAGAATCCCTACTTCTGAGGTGAATTCCACAATGAAAAAAGCTATCTTGCATGGTTGTTATGATTTCAACAAAGACGCCGTTCTAGTCGAAATGATCCTCGATGATACACCTCAAAGCATCGACTGGGCAGGTTTCGTAGTTCCGAATGCAGAATTAGATCGTATGCGTTGGCAATGCCCGTATATGGAACAGTACTTGTCTTTAGAAGGCACAGAAAAGCTATGTGGAACATATGATGTGCCAAAAAAAGAAAATATGCCAACACGAGTTGCGTTCTTTTTATTCAAGACTGAAGATGAGATTCTTTCTACACCTTATGGTGATTTTTCTATCAAAAACATGACCCCTATGCCAGAACGTTTGGCTAATATCATTGAATTTGACGAGTTCGATTAGTTACAAGGCCAACTACTACGGTACGGTTGACTTTGCCAACCGTACCGCGTTTTTTTACCCCTAGTTCTGCACATAGCAGGTTGTGGTTGTCGCTTGCTGCCAGCCACTGGCGTTATACACCACCAGGCGCAATGAATAGTCACCACTACTCAAACTGCGCGTATCCCAGCGGTACAACACACTATGGCTAACCGCAGCGTGAATCGAAGGGCTAATAGGGCTCCAGTAACCAGGAGAAGAACCATACCCTAACTCGACCACATAATAGGAAAAATCATCCAACATCGTCGTTCCGTAGATGTCGACAACCCCAGAAACCACAGAGGGCACACTCAACTCAACCAAAGACGGCGATGTATGAACATCACAGTACTCTCGCGGGGGCACAGTGTACCCCTGAGAAATTGCCCACTCGTCCCACTCCTCGCCAAAATCGGTAACGAGCAATTCAGTCAATTGATCGTTAGGGCAATACGAAAGGGCCAATTTGTTCGTAACATTGCATAATTGTACCGTCTTGTGCACCGTGCAAGTCATTGTCGGCGCTGTCTCAGTGGTGAATAACTCTTCAACAGCATCCGGGCAATAAGCACCTGGTAGCTCGCCGGAAACGGGGCAAACTGCCACAGTAACCAACCCCTCTGGCTCAGCAAAGGGTGTTGGCTCACTGACTGCATAATAGTCACTCATGATCATGTTCCAGATCAAGCCAGCGCCACGAGAGCCAGAAAGCTCGGTCATCTCGGAATTGTCAGCATTCCCCACCCATACACCAACGACTATATCAGACGTATACCCAATAGCCCAACTATCGCGATAGTCATTGGTTGTGCCCGTTTTAACTGCTGCCGTAAAGCCAACATCCAAATTGTTCACCGTGCCGAATGCGCGCATGCGTTCCTCATCATCCGAGAGAATATCGGTAATGATGTAGGCCAGACGGGCATCTACCACTTGCTCTGCCTGCAAATTCGACTGATCCAGAATGATTTGCCCCGCACTATCGCTTATGCTGCTCAAGTAATGAGCCCGTACCAAGGCACCACCATTCGCCAGAACGCCAAACGCTTGGGTCATATCTAGCAAAGTAGCCTCACCGCTGCCTAGCGTAAGCGATAGTCCATAATCGTCGCGATCTTCAAGCTCGATGCCTAGTCGATCACAAATCTCCAAAAGAGAATCTACGCCGATATCATTCAAAACCTGAACAACGGGGATATTGCGAGAGTTAGCCAGGGCTGTTCGCAATGAAATGGGCCCCCATTCCTCGAGATCATAGTTTGTGGGTACATAAGGAGAATTCACGCCATCAGGGAATTCTTGCTCGATATCCATCAACAGCGAAGCCGCCGTATAACCCTGTTCCAGTGCCGCAAGATAGGTAAAGGGTTTGATCGCCGAACCTGTTTGTCGCGCTGTGGTAGCCATGTTGATTTGGCCGTTAATCGAAGCATCATAGAAATCGGCGCTGCCCACCATAGCCAAGATATCGCCCGTTGTCGGATCCAGAACCACGACAGATGCATTATTGGCGTTATAGCCGTCCAATTGAGCAATGCCCTCGGTCACATCACGCTCGACCATCTCCTGCAAATCGCTATCGATGGTGGTTTGAACCTGCAAACCGGCTTCATAGACGTACTCTGTACCATATTCTTTCTCTAGCCACGAGCGCGCTTCGATGACAAGATGGGGAGCTTTGAGGCTTGTCTGTGATTCGACCACGCCAAGTGGTGCAGCCGATGCTTCAACAGCTTCTGTAGCTGTGATATAGCCCCGACGCTGCATCAGAGAAAGCACCGTAGCCCGACGCGCTATAGCCACATCCGGATTGGTGTAGGGGTCATACCCTACGGGGGATTGCAGCAAGCCAGCCAACAGCGCAGCCTCTGCAAGGGTCAGTTCATCGGGTGTCTTGCCAAAGTAGGTCTCTGAAGCAGCGCCTATACCATACGCCATGTTTCCAAAGTAACTCTCATTAAGATAGACCCCCAGAATCTGTTCTTTGGAATAGGTGCGCGTCAGCTCTGTAGCAAGGATAGCTTCTTCGATCTTACGTGTGTAGGTTCTCTCGGTGCTCAAAAACACGTTTTTCGCCACCTGCTGGGTAATAGTGCTAGCGCCAGAAACCACATAACCCGCGCGCAAGTTCTGATAAAAAGCACGGGCAATAGATAGAGGATTCACCCCAACATTGCTGAAAAATGTGGGGTCCTCGGTGGCGACAACTGCATCAATAAGAAGCGGAGAGATATTCTCATAGGCTGTCACAACACGTAACCCGGCAGAGGGATCGTAGAACTCGTAGAGAAGCTGTCCATCAGCATCCATAATGCGCGTGTTCTGAAAGCTGCTGGCCAGTTCGTACAACTCACTCGGCGCGGGCAAAGTTCGCGCAAAATAAGCGTATACCCCTAGAATGCCAATAGTCCCAAGAAGAGCTATACATATCAGAATACAGAGAAATACAAAAAGAATACGCGTAAAGCGCATTGGTCTACCTCACAGAGTATCAACCTATGTACGACGTAACGGTCGTTACAGACGTTCCAGGAGCAGGACGTGCGACAGACGAAGAAGAATTAAAAAGAGAGGTTATGATCGAACAAGGAGAGGCGGCGACGCAGTTCATTTAGACCAACATACCAGATGACATGCATCCCCACACCCGAAGCTGCAGTGATATTCTCAGCGCGGTCGTCAATAAATACAACTTGATCTGGTTCAAAGCCAATTCGTTCGAGCGTGTGGGCAAAAATCGCTTTATCGGGTTTGGCAGTGCCTACCCGTGCAGAATTGATGATATGCTCAAAACGATCCGAAACCCCAAACGTATCGAGAATGCACTCCAGATCATCAGTTGCATTGCTAAGCATTGAAACGGAATAGTGCTTTCGGAGCTCGTCAATCGTTTCTATCAGGGCAGAATCAAGCTCCCACGTTGTCCAAAGATCCTGCTTAAGATCCTGGGGTGAAGTCTCATCGTCGAGGCCCAGCTCTTGCAGAATCAATTCCCAGTAACGTGCATCTGTAATCTGGCCACACTCGGCCTGACGCCAAAAATCACTGGCCCATAAAAGCTGACGTAACGCCTCTGGTGTAATTCCAGCACGCTCTGCCCAGACGTCATAGGGCGTCAGGTCACCATCGCGAAAAAGCACGCCTCCGCAGTCAAAGACAAAGGCCTTGATAGGCATCGCTCAGTCAAACTCCTAAATCAGGATTTGAGACAATGATAAGACGCAGTTTCATAGCCAGGGGTTGCACACAGAAGACAATTCGTGTGGATTATATGGTTGAGGGGTACAGGTGTCAACCGGCCGATTGACTGACGAGACCATCAATGGTATATTTTGCGTACCCACCCTGGGTATAAAGGTATGAGAGGGTATACATGGCGGAAAAAGTTAAGGTGCTCATTCTCGGCCAGACCGGTGCCGAGTTCTGCGGCGGTGGTTGAGGCCCGCGCAGGTCTTCGGCGGAGACTAGCGAGATCACACGGCTTCAACTCGAGCGTATGTTCGGCGACCAGGTCAGCTTGACCTACTTTGACATAGACAATGGTGAGCTTCCGCAAGAATATGCTCAGCTTATCAAGCAAACAGAGCATGAGCGAGGATACGTATTTTATCCCCTCGCCTTTGTAAACAATCAACTGGCAGCAGTGGGCACAGCTGATGGATTCCAAATTATTCAGGCTGTACGCAAAGCGCTAGAATCATAAAATAAGAGGACATCCCTGTAGGATGTCCTCTTATTTTGTGGTCATGCCCTTGTGACGCATTCATCTCCACGGCTATCGTACCAATCCAGATTAGAAGCTGCTATTCTGAAAAATCTCTTGATGCTGCTTAGCCAGTTCTCAAATGATGCCGCACTTTTACAGTTCTGCTAGAAGAGCCTTTCCTCGCAGCAGGCACCGTAGCTCAAAACTTTGTGCACATAGCACCAAACAAACGACTCTCGGCGCATGCTCACGCCCCATCAGGAACTGCAGTCAATAATGATGTGGTTATTTCAATTAACTATAAAGAAACTATCTTGCTCCTAACCTGCCTCGATGCCAAAGTCCACGGCGCGAACCACGTCTCCTGACCAAATAGTTGCATCCAAAGACTCTATTTGTGATTATAGTAAAAGAATAGTCGTTAAATCTAGTTCAAGTTTCAACACTAGCTCTGACTTTGCTCCTAAAACACTGGGGCCTTTCACCCTAGAACTAAATCGAATGGCACGGTTAAAAGTAGCACAATCTCTCTAAATCCCCTGAAATTGAAACCCTAAGAACAAGAGGGCACATTGCACAAACATGCATTTTAGCACTGCTTGACAGCTATTTTAGGGGTTGGTAGAATACCATGTCGTATTATTGGCAGAGTTTGCTCATATCGCATACACAGACCTAAAAACGTATCGCGGAGCCCACTCACTAGCTTGGATGGTCGGGGAATGGCAGCGTTTTTTCAGTCACAAAGTCTCTGGGTAGTATCACTAATCGGCGTGGGTGCACTTGTTGTGCTCGTTCTTGCAGCTGACAAGGCCGTCGGCAAGCTCATTGGTCTGGCAAAGTATTTCAATTTATCAACGACATTTATGGGCATGACCGTTGTATCACTGGCCACAAGTATCCCAGAAATCACTTCTCACCTGACAGCATCCGTGGGCATTCTGGGTGATCCCTCACGCAGAGAAGTTCTATCCTCCGTTGTCCTGGGCGCAAACATTGGCTCAGATGTGGTACAGCAGACCGTCATTCTGGGGCTTGTTGTCTTTTTGGCAGGCACGTTGTACTTCCGGCGTTACTTCCTCTGGAAGAGCATGATCCCCATGATTGGCACGACGGTTATGTGTATCATCCTTGGCTGGGACAGAAATTTTTCCCGCATTGATGGTCTCATTTTGTTTGGCACGTTCATCCTTTACACCTGGTACCTTTATTGGGATGAGCGCAAGCACTTTGATGGTCAACCTGAGACCGATGATGACGATACTGAGGCGCCTGCAAACAAAAAAGAGGCCTGGGAGTATTCTTTCATCTCGCTATTGGCCATGGCTATAACGGTTGGTGCAGCCCAAGTTGTGCTTCACGCAACTGAGACTGTTGTCGTACAGACAGGCATTAGTGGTTCGCTTATCGGCGTTGTCACGTTGGGTCTGGCTTCGGCACTTCCCGAACTCACCACAGCGCTTTCTGGCGTTGGCAAAAAGGCCCATGGTATCTCACTGGGCACATTGGTTGGCAGCAACATCACCAACCCTTTGGTAGCCATCGGTGGCGGTGCTTTGATCTCGACTTACTATGTTCCCGAGCCTCTTGTGCTCTGGGATCTTCCTTGGGAAACCATCACAGGCATCATTTTGTGGCTGATTCTCTGGTTCACCAAGGGCAAGCTTAAAAAGGCACACGCCTTTTATCTCATGGGGCTGTATCTAGTCTATCTCATCCCCAGATATTTGCTCTTCCCCACGGATGCTTCGACACCACAGTGGGATCACCTCTGGTCTACATTGGGCGGCATCTTCGGCGGCTGATCCTATTAGAGAAACGGGTGCCAGTACACTGGCACCCGTTTTGCTATTCTGGCATACTAGGCGAAAACAACATGAGGATGCGCCATGTGGGATGAGCCAGCCGATATCGAAAGCATTGAATATGCCGAAAGTGACCCCGCCGCCTTGGTGGTTATTGTCCCTACTGTGACAGATTGGGGGCACATTACAACCGAACATTGGTACCGCATCCCCGTCAAACGTGCACCAAGCAGAATTCATGTGGCCTATTTAGCTTTTTATCACCCTCACATTTTTGAGGATTGGCAGTACTCTGTCAGATACATGGCCCACGTGCAGCAAGTGCACGTGATGCCTCGCCGCGAATTATTGCCCGAAGAAGCCGCACACCCGCGCGCCGGCGAACTATACTATCGCTTTGACCTGGCTAAGCTTGAAGAACTGCCCCACCCTATCATCAGTGAAAACCTGCGGCGCATCACTTTTATCCCCACACGCCTATCTCTACTCTACAGCAGCACCGAAATCGGCCAGTTGTGGGATCGCGAAACCGCTGTGGACAGACTCAAGAAAGCTTTGGAAATTCGCGAAGTACCCTGCGCCTCCCCCTATACCATTTCCATGGAGAATCACGCCATTCAGGTTGATCTCGCGATTCCTTGCGCGAGTGGCGGCGTGGGTGTTCTCTGCGAACTCGTAGATCCATCCAATGAGCAACCTCAGGAGTGGGATATTCTCATTTTTAGACCTGAAAGCATCTTAAACGATGTGGCCGGCTGCACCGACGCCATTGTTAGCCATATTTATTTGCGGGGTGGTCTGCGAACAGCAGAATAATTCCTAGCGGCCCCGCGCAGCCTGGAGATGGACATATTCGGCATGCCAGGGCACAGGATCACCAACAAGCTGAGTTCGGCAAGCCAATTCAATAGTACCCACCTGATCGTCGCTCAAGGTGCTCCTAAGGCGCTGTCCCAAAGACGGAGCTCCCTTTTTGCTTCCCTCGCCAAACCAGCCCTCAATTGTTTTGGCATTGATGAGCACCTGACGTTCAAGAGGTACAGTGGTCACTTGAACCAGGCGCAATCCCGCTTCCGTAGCAAATGCGGCCAGATCATCTGCCTTCCAATTGGTCAAAGGACTGGTGGGATCGTTATAGAGTTCTTCTTCCAGTTCGCGAAAGGCGCCAGCAAGGCCCTGGGGCCAGGCGGAAGTGTTCAACAGATCGGATAGACGTTGTGCCCGCGAGGGAATGGCCTCTACCAGGCTTAGCGCACCTTCAGCAGCTAATATATCTGCAATCGCCTTCAAAGCGCTCGCCTTGTCCTGAAGTGAGCCTAGCGCATTTCGCCCTATGATGCGGTCGAAACGCACATCCGCATGTTCAGTCACATCGGGGATTGCTCCCCCCCACACCTGCGGTCGGGACAACTGGGTAAGATGTTGGGATTGTTCGATGAGTGCCTGTGCCGTCGATTCATTGTCCACCAAAACCCATACACCACCTTCGGGCACCCGGCGCAGTGCTTCCCAGGTAAGCAAACCAGAACCGGCGTTGAGATCCAAAACCAACCAATGGCGTTCCCAGCGCTCCTGACCAAAGACGATCTCGCGAAGATTGGCCAATTCCTGACCGACAGAACCGATGGCTCGCGTCAGCCAGTGGCTCTCGTTCGCATTCACCGGCGAAAAGGTGAGCACATCAGCGGCATCGGAGGTATCCACCACTGCTGCCAATTGGGCCTCGCGGCGTTGCTGAACCTGTACCTGAATACTCTTTTCATAGCCCTGATCGCCGGGCTCGTAGAACAGACGCCCTTGCAGCGAGGAGGGTAGATATTGCTGAGCTACCCAGTGATCACGATAAGCATGGGGATACAAATACCCCTCACCGTGGCCAAAACCCTCTTTGTCGCGACTAGCATCCTTGAGATGTGCTGGCACATCCGAACTACGTTCGGTGCGAACCACCTCCAAAGCATCGAAATAGCCCATTGTCGAATTGGACTTGGGCGCAGTGGCCAGGTAGAGCGTAGCCTCCGCCAAGTGAAACTGGCCCTCTGGCAATCCGACACGATCAAAGGTGGCAGCAGCGCTCTCTACCACACGCAAAGCCTGTGGATCGGCCAAACCGATATCCTCGCTGGCAGAAATGAGCAGCCGCCGAAAGATGAAACGCGGGTCTTCGCCAGCATAAACCATTTTAGAAAGCCAATAGAGGGCCGCATCTGGATCAGAGCCGCGAATCGATTTGATAAAAGCACTAATGGTATCAAAGTGATAATCGCCTTCACGATCGTAAAGCACAGCGCGGCGTTGAATAGATTCTTCAGCCACAGCAAGACTAATGATGGTTCGCCCCTGGTTATCAGGGTCGGTGGTCTCGACAGCCAATTCCAAAGCATTGAGTAGCGAGCGCGCATCACCGTTAGCCACATTCACCAGATGGTCCATAGCATCCGGCTGGATGATGACATTCAACTTGCCATAGCCGCGCTCGGCATCAGCAATAGCTTGTTCGGCGATCTTGAGTAAATCGCCCTCACTGAGGGGCACGAGTTGAAAGACACGGCTGCGACTCAACAGCGCTTTATTCACCGAAAACCAGGGATTCTCCGTCGTCGCACCAATCATGACAATGGTGCCGTTCTCTACCCAGGGCAGCAGTGCGTCCTGCTGGGCCTTGTTCCAGCGGTGTACCTCGTCCACAAAAAGGATGGTGCGACGTCCATAGAGATCGCGGTCTTCACGTGCCTCGGCTGTCACTTTGCGAATATCCTGCACGCCAGCCAATACAGCATTCAGCGTTACAAAGCGAGAACTGGTCGTGTTGGCAATTACCATAGCCAACGTGGTTTTTCCCGTACCTGGCGGCCCGTAAAAGATCAGCGACGAGAGCTGGTCGGCCTGGATGGCGCGGCGCAGCAAGCGGCCAGGGCCCACCACGTGCTCCTGGCCAATGAACTCATCCAGGTTGCGAGGGCGCATCCGTGCGGCCAAGGGGGCCTCATGTTCATTCTGTTCATTTCGAGCATGAGCAAAGAGATCCAAAGGGATCATCCTTTCAATAAAGTATTGTCATTGTACGGGGTTAGCGATACCGCCGCAAAGTAAGAGCGCGAAAAACAAGTGGACAGAGAGAGGCAACTCGGTATGATACCCACATGGAATATTGGCAACGAGAACGGAGACAAGATATGACCGACTATGTACGCATTGCGGCAGACGAACTGGATCGTTTTACACTGGCAGTTCTGACCAAGGCCGGGATGCGGCGTGATGTAGCCGTATCGGTCACTGAAAGCCTAGTCCAGGGTGAATTACACGGCTTGGGCAGTCACGGTGTTTCTCGTCTCTTGCAGAACTATTGCCAACGCATTGAACATGGGGGCATGAACGGTGACCCTCATCCCGTGGTACTGGCCCAATCGAACACCACAGCGCTCATTGATGCCGACGATTCGCCCGGTGCTTTTGTGGGTATAACGGCCATGGACATGGCCATCGATATGGCTGGCCAAAACGGTTGCGGCATGGTGGGCGTACGCAACAGCGCCCATTTTGGCGCCGCCTTTTTCTTTGCGCAGCGGGCTGTAGCCAAGGGGATGATCGGCTTTGCCACCACAGCGGCCGTGCCTATGGTGCTGCCAACCGGTGGCATTGCGCCCGCATTGGGCACCAACCCGCTTTGCATTGGGGTGCCCGGCGGAGAAACGAGCGGCATCATGCTAGATATGGCCACCAGTGTAGTAGCTCGCGGCAAAGTGCAATTGGCCGCTCTGGAAGGACACGATATCCCTTTGGGCTGGGCTGTAACCAAAGACGGCCAACCGACGACGGACGCACAAGCTGGAAGCAATGGCTATCTGTTGCCCCTCGGTGGTTACAAGGGCTATGGACTGGGTCTCATTGCCGAGGTTTTTAGCTCTGTGTTGACCGGCGCCATGATGACCAGTGACATTGGTGGTTTGTTCTCTAACCTGGCCAAGCCGCAGAGTCTGGGGCATTTTGTCGGAGCCCTGGACGTGAGCCGCTTTATGCCTATCGATGCCTTTAGAGAACGCATCGATGAGGTCATTCGCCGCATCAAAGCCACACCCCTAGAGCCAGATGTCGAGGAAATCCTCATTCCTGGCGAGCCTGAGCAACGCAGGGCAGCTGAGAACCGTCAAAAAGGCATACCACTCAGTGAAGATGTAATGAACATTATGAACAAACTGAGCGCTCAATACGGCGTTGCTCAGCTCAAAACACTCTGACTTTTAATAACAAAGAGCCGCCGAATACTCGGCGGCCCTTATTTTTCCTAAGCCCGAACAGCAACCTCAATAGTAGCGCCAGCCAGCTTGGATTCGCCTCGCGCGTTCCATTCGGCACCGTCATCCTCAAAAAGGACCTGGTTGCAGAGCGTTTCACCTTGCAAATAGGCTTTGAAGGAGACCACGGCAGCCTGTGCTGCCTCATCCAAGCCAAACAGTCCCACGGTAATTCGCTGAGAGAGATCGTAATCCGCCTCTTTGCGCAGTGTCTGCACATAGCGCACCAAGTCGCGCACCAATCCCTCGGCCTCCAGTTCGGGTGTAATGACGCTATCAATGGCCACAGTGATGCCTTTGTCCGATTGCACCGAAAGGCCTTCTACTGATTCGGTATCGATGATGATCTCTTCGGGTAAAAGTTCGACCTCTTCACCAGCAATAGTTACCAGCACCGACCGACCAGTCTTGACCTTTGCTGCCACCTCAGCCGCTGGCATCGCCCCCAAAACAGCGCGAACCAGTGGGAAGCTCTTACCAAAGCGAGGCCCCAAAACCTTGCCGTCAGCTACCACGCGATAGTTGACCAAAGTTCCCTCATCATGGACAAACTCAACCATCTTGACGTTGAGTTCGTCCATGATGATATCCATCAGCTCGGGCAACAGGGCAACTTGTCTGTCACCAGCATAGACCAGTGCCCTGGCCAATGGCTGGCGTACTTTGATGTTGACAAGGCTGCGCGCTCCCAGCCCCAGGCTAGCCACCTGTCGAGCCAGATCCATTTGAGCGATGAGCTCGGGATCCAATGCCGATTTGTCCGTCAGCGGCCACAGGCAATGGTGCACACTGGGGTGCGCTTCTGGTTGCAGTTCTCGCACCAGATTCTGGTACATGATCTCGGTAACAAAAGGCGTAAATGGTGCCAATACCTTGATCAGCTTGACCAACACATGATACAGCGTGGCATAAGCTGTGGTCTTGTCGGCATCATGCTCACTCTTCCAGAAACGGCGGCGACTGCGGCGAACGTACCAGTTGGTCAGGTCATCGATGAACCCATCTACGGCCAATGTGGCCGTATAGGCGTCCGAGTTCTCCAAAGCCACCCGTACAGCCTCTGCTACGGCGTTGATACGAGCCAGAATCCAGCGATCCAGCAGATTATCGCTACATGGCGTCGGACCTTCAGGCATATCGGGGTCGAACCCGGCTTGCTCTGGCTCCCAACCATCGAGTCGCGCATAAGTCACAAAGAAATTGTAGACGTTCCAAAGCGGGATGAGGAACTGCCGACGCACTTCATTAGCCCGGTTATAGCCAAAAATCAGGTTATTCTCTGGCTTTTGTCGGCAATAGAGCCAACGCATCACGTCCACGCCCATCTGGTCGGCAGCTTCGTTAAACTCGATCGAGTTACCCGAGCTCTTGTGCATGGGCTTGCCATCCTCGGCCAACAGCGTGGCATAGGAAAAATTCTCCAGGAATGGTGGCTTGTTTTCCAACACGGTGGACATGGCCAGCAGGCTGTAGAACCAGTTGCGGAATTGTCCCGGGAAGGATTCGCTGATCCAGTTAGCGGGGAACCACTTGTCCCAGTATTCTTTGTCAGCGCGATAGCTCAAAGTGCTAAAACTAACGATGCCAGCATCCAGCCAGGGGTTACCCACATCAATGACGCGATTCATCACTGCACCGCACTTGGGGCAGCGGAGCTTGACCTCGTCGACGTATGGTCGGTGAGGCGTGTGCCCCTCAAAAATCTCCCAACCCTCGACGGCACGTTCTTGCAGCTCTTCGCCGCTGCCAACAACCTCATAATGATCACATTCAGGACATTCCCAAAAGGGCAATGCCAGCCCCCAAAATCGCTTTTTGCTGATCATCCAATCGTGCATGTTCCGCAGCCAGTCCAGCTCGCGGTCCAGGCCAAAGGAGGGAATCCAGCGAATCTGCTTGGTCACCTCGATCATGTCGTTGCGCAGTTCATCCATGCTGATGAACCACTCGTCCACCAACCGAAAGACTAGTTCGGTCTTGCAGCGCCAACACACCGGGTAACGGTGGGTGTAATCCTTGACACGATAGAGAACACCCTTTTCCTCAAGGTTCTCAAAGATGGCGTCGCGCACCTCGTGCACGTTCATGCCCGTCAACCAATCAAACCCCTCGACGAAATAGCCCTCTTCGTTCAGCGGGGCGATGAGCGGCAGATTGTTCTCCTTACCAAGTTGAAAGTCCTCGGCGCCACAGCCCGGCGCACTGTGTACAATGCCGGTGCCCTCGTCCTCACCCACCTCATCCCAGGGAATGACGCGGTGAGCCTGGACAGCCGTCAACTCGGTGGTATGGGCTAACTCGGCAACCTCGGTCAGACCACCGGGCTGGTTGGCCGCAGGCAGCTCGTCAAAGGGACCATCGTATGTCCATCCAACCATCTCCGAGCCCTTGAGCTCGGCCAGTATCTCGTATTCGCCACGCAGCATGTGTGTGCAGGCTTTGGAGAGGTAGAGGATATCGTCGCCGTTCTTGACCTTGATATAGATCAAATTAGGGCCCACAGCCGCAGCGATGTTGGAAGAGAGCGTCCAAGGCGTGGTCGTCCACACCAGCAGCGATTCACCAGGCCTCTCACGCAGCGGAAAACGGAGTGTGATGCTGGGATGGGTGAGTTCGGCATAGCCATCGGTGACGATCTCGTGCTGGCTAATGCCGGTGGCACAGCGAGGGCACCAGGGCATCACGTCGGCACCGCGATAGAGCCAGCCCTTTTCCCAACATTTTTTCAAAAAGGTCCAGATCATATAGTTGTTCTCAGTAGAGAACGTGAAATAGCTGCCGCCCAGTTCGGGCATACCCAAGCGCCCGACGATGCGCTCTACCGTATCAGTTACCGGGCCATTGGGCCCCTCGACGGTGATCACTTCTTGGGGGTCTTCGTCCAGCTTGTCGGCCAGCAGGCGCAAGGTGTCGGGGTCGTTCCAATCCATCCAATAGCCCAGCCGCACAGACTGTTCGGTCTGTACAGCGGCATAGCGCAGCACGCGCTGCTTGCATTTGCGCACAAAGTTAGCCAGGCCGTAATCCAAAATATCCTTTTTGGATTTAAAACCCAGCTCTTTTTCCACCTCGACCTCGACCCAAAGGCCTTGGCAATCAAAACCGTTCTGGTAGCGCTCATCACGACCGCGCATGGCCCAATAACGTTGATAGAGGTCCTTATACGTACGTCCCCAACCGTGGTGCACCCCCATGGGATTATTGGCAGTAATGGGACCATCGATAAAAGACCAGGGCTCGCTGCCATGGCGCAACTCGCAAAGATGCTCATGAGAGCACTCGTGCGCCCACATATCCAGGACTCTATGTTCCTGGGCGACAAAATCTACCTGAGAAGGTACCTCTTTAAAGGCCATCGCTACTTTTGTCCCTCCAACTGAACCTCATCAAGGGCGACTTCGATACGCTTGTTGATACGTCCCTTGCTCTTGTATCCTACAATGGTGATAGGGCCCACCTGCGCTGTATTAGAAACATGCGTTCCGCCATCAGCCTGCAAATCCAGTCCCACAATTTCCACCGTTCGTATCTGCTCAATGCCTTCTGGCAAAAGATTGATCTTGGTGCGTATTAGGTCGGGGATGGCAAAAGCCTCTTTTCGAGAATGTATAGCCACGCGAATCGGACGATCTGCTTGAACCTCGATGTTAACCTTTTCCTCGATCTCAGCTACCAGCTCTTTGCTGAGGTTCTCGAACTCGAAATCCATCCGCCCCTGGCGTGGCGTCATGTTGCCACCCGTCACCTGGGCGCCATAATCTCGCCAAACCACACCACAAAGGATATGCATGGCCGTATGCGTGCGCATGTGGTCAAAACGCAACGGCCAATCAATCTCGCCATGAACCAGCGTACCAATCGACGGCAGGGCGCCTTCCAAAAAATGCAACACCTGGCCGTGGCCGCTCATCTTGACAACTGAATTGCTTCCTCCATCCCAGCTAAGCGTACCTCTGTCATAAGGTTGGCCGCCTCCACCGGGATAAAAGGCCGTACGGTCGAGTTCGATGGCAGCCTGCTCTTTGTCGACAGCCATTACCACGGCATCAAATGCTTTCAGGTAGCTATCGAGTTGGTAAAGGCGTTCTGTCATGTACAGATTCTCCTAAAAAGAAACGGCCTTCGTCCTCGAGGGACGAAAGCCGAAGATGCTTCCGCGGTACCACCCTTGTTGGCCCAAAATGGCCCACTTTACACCCACAGGAACTGATCCGATGCGTGCATCCGGATAACGGTGGATGAAACCGTGCAAGCCTACTGGGCCAAAAGCCTTTGGGATGCAGGCTCAAGAGTGATATCCAGCAGATTTCGCGTGTTCACCTTGCAGCGAGATGGTGAACTCTCTGAACGCTCTGGCTGCTTTCGGTCTCCGTCAAAGCCTTTACGCGAGCAGTATAGCATGATGGCCGAACAGTGACAACTATTGTTTGGTTCGTTTTTTGCCAAAAAGACGCCTGAGCAACAAGAATACGGCAAAAGCCCCAAACAGAGTCAGTGTAGACATGTCTGGCTGACCCCAGATAAGCCATGCGGCAACCAAGGCAAGCCCCAACATGATGATGACCGTTCTGCCTACCGTGCCCAACCAGATGAGCTGCCAGCGAGCCACCCATTTGGGCAAGCCTTTAAGGCCTTGCTCTATAGCCACCTTGAACTGCACGTGGGCTTCCTGCCGGCGTCGGGCCTTGGCGAGCGCCGAGCCGTAAGCATAGTGAATTGCCCCATCTGTCCGCGGGTTGAGCGCCACGGCATCTCCAAGAACCTCTACGGCCCTATCGTACTGTTGTCGCATATAGTACAATTGTCCCAGAGTTGCAGCCGAACGGCTAAAGTAGGGATTTAGCTCGTGAGCCTGTTCGAGATACTCTTGGGCAGCGTCCATATCTTTATCGCGCCAAGAGAGAATGCCCAATGTCGAATAAGCCAGACAAGCAGCGTGAGGATTAGCATCCTTGTAGGCAATGATCTCTTGAGCCGTCTCAAAAGCGGCATCGTTTTCGCCCCTAGAGAGCAAAAGATAGGTCTTGACGTGTAGGGCAAAGGCCTGCATGGCTCGCTTTTCTGTGCCCTCTTCCATCTGGTCAACGAGCGACTGCCCTTCGCGAAGAGAATCTTCAGCTAGCTCAAACTCTTCCTTCTCAGCATATACTTGCGAGAGGGTCAAGAGAGGTTCTGGCTCTGAGGCATTCAGGCTGACAGCCCTTTTCAGCTCTTCGATAGCCTGGTCGTTTTCGTCTATCAGAAAAGAGAGCGTGCCCAGCGAGGCATATCCATCCCATCGTTCGGGATCGAGCGCTATGCACTTGTTCGCAGCGGCAAATGCCTCATCCGTTTTGCGTTGTTTGGTGAGTGTTTTGGCAAAGCCTATCCAGGCCTCGTAATTTTCATCGTCCTGATCAATCAACGACTGATAAAGGCTAGCTGCTTCGTCTAGTTGTAGTGCTGCAAGAGCTCGAGTAGCTCTGTCGAGTGTATCATCCATTTCTTACTCCCTACTAGTTCTTACAGTATATCCACACTATAGATTGACTCCAACAGTATGGAATTTGTCTGCCTTTCGGTTATGAAACCATGTGCTGAAAAGTGCGTATTGTTAGCAGAAAGCGGTTTAGGTTTGCGCTTTTTGTTTGCCAAAAGACAAAGGGGGGGGGAAATGTCTGACAATCCAGAAAACGAGCGAAAAGTGCTCGAACCCGATCAAATTGAAAAGCCGGCCAGCCTTGGTGATGCGGCATCACCTGATGAGGCTAAAAGAAAGACCAATCAAACCGTTGTGATCATTCTTGCCGTTGTCGCACTATGCCTCATCGTGTGCTGCGTAGGAACCCTGATTATCACAAGTATCTCCAGAAGTGTGATTGGAAGCGGCACTTTTGAGACACTGAGAACCGAAAGCACAAGTGGTAATTACACGGCTATTGACACTCTGGAACAGAGTTTCGATGTCGATGGTTCGGCCAATATCGTCATCACCAATGAAGTGGGAGACACCACTATACGCGTCGGGAATAACGATGAAGTCTATGTAAGCGCCACTATCAAGGCCACAGGCACCAATGCCAATGAGTGGCTTGAACAAATCGAGGTCTCTGTCGAAGAAGATAACGACACGCTGTACATTACAGGCCAAGTTCCCTCAGAATGGCTTGCGAGCAATTCGGGAAGCATCAACCTTGAAATCACAGTGCCAGCAAATTCAGATATCAAAATCACCACAGATGTGGGCTCAACAAGTATCTCGGACATTGAAGGCAAGATCATCGTCAACACCAGTGTCGGCGACATCAAGATCGACAGCTTGAAGGGTGAACTGCAGGCTTATTCCGGCGTTGGCGACGTGGTCGTAAACAGCTGGACCATGACCAATGATGCGAGTGTGGAGACGGGTGTCGGTGACATTGAGGTCGAATTGGACCGCTCACTGAGCTTTGAGATTGATGCAGAAACCGGCATTGGCGATATTGACTGTGAATTCAATGTCGATGGCGAGACCGACACAAGTATGGGGCCCAATGACTCTCTTTCTGGTGCGGTAGGCGATGAACCTGTAGGAAAGCTCATTCTGCGTACTGGAACTGGCTCTATCACAATCCTGCAAGACTAGCATATTTGCGGTTGAGCTGCTATAAACGAAATAACCCTCTGGTGAATCCTTAGACTTGCCAGGGGGTTGTAACATAAAGAGCAAAAGGAGGATCCATGAAGAAGAACTCGCTTGCAACCGTCTTGCGCTGGATTGCCCGCATTTGGGGTATCCTCAGCATCGCCTTTATCCTAGTTATGTTCATCGGCAATATTTTCCTTGAAACCGATCCCTACCAATTCCAATCCGAAGAACTCTTGGCTTTCGCCTTTTTCCCCGTCGGCGTACTGGCCGGGGTTCTACTGGGATTCTGGCAGGAAATGCGCGGTGGCATCATTGCCCTTGGTTCGCTGATCATCTTTTATATTGTCGAGCTCATCAGCAGTGGCACTATAGCAAAAGGCCCCTGGTTCCTTTTGGTTGCCGCGCCAGGTCTGTTTTTCATCGCAGCTGCCTTGGCATCACGCGAAAAAGCAGTCGTTTGACCAAAGCCGAGCCTAAAGCTATGATACTGGCATAAGGCATTGAAGGAGAGCAGTAATCGATCTGGCTGCCACAGAGAGCCCTCGATGGTGGAAAGAGGGTACAGCAATCGGCGAATTCCGCTCCAGAGCCGCCTGCAAACCATGATGCTAAGCAGGCCGGGCGCTCCCGATATAGAGCATCGCCCCATCAAGGGGCCTAAGGCTGACGGCCGCAAGGCGTTGGCAAACCAGGGTGGCACCACGAAGGCAAGCGCGCTTCGTCCTATGGGATGGAGGGCGCTTTTTGTTTTCGTTGTTATGGGAGGGAAGAGAAATGCTCGATCTGTCCTATATCCGCAGCAATACAGATCAGGTTCGGGAAGCAATGAAGGCGCTAAACACCACGGCGCCCATTGATGAGATTCTCGAACTCGACGAAAAGCGCCGCGAGATGCTCTCTCGGGTAGAGACACTGCGGGCAGAGCGCAATACGGTCTCGAAAGAAATTCCGCACATCAAGGACCCGCATGAAAAACAGTCCCTCATCGCTAAAATGCGTCAAGTCGGCGATGAGATCAAGATCATCGAGGTCGAACTGGGGCCCACCCAGGAAAAGCTGGACACTCTGATGATGCAGGTGCCCAACATGCCCGATGAATCGGTGCCAGTAGGGCTCGATGAAAGCGAAAACCTCATCCTCAGGCAGGCTGAGAATCTACCCCAGTTCGATTTCGAGCCGCGACCCCACTGGGAGCTGGGCGAGGAATTGGGTATCATCGACTTTGAGCGCGGCGTGAAAATCTCGGGAACCCGCTTCTACATCCTAAAGAAGGACGGCGCCCGTCTGCAGCGTGCTATCATCGCCTTTATGTTGGACCTGCATACCCGCGAGCACGGCTATATCGAAGTATATCCGCCTTATATGGTGCGCCGCGAATGTCTTTATGGCACTGGCCAGCTGCCCAAATTCGCCGATAACCAGTATCACGACGACGAAGACGATTTGTGGATGATCGGCACGGCCGAGATTCCCGTCACCAATATGTACCGCGACGAGATCATGGACGAAACCGATTTGCCCATCTATCACACCGCCTATACGGCCTGCTTCCGCCGCGAAAAGATGTCGGCTGGCAAAGATACACGTGGCATCAAGCGCGGTCATCAGTTCGACAAGGTCGAGATGGTCAAGTTCGTCAAGCCAGAGACTTCGATGGACGAACTGATGTCCCTGCTGGACAACGCCGAAGATGTTTGCCGACGCTTGGGCCTGCCTCACCGCGTGGTACAAATGTGCACAGGCGACCTCAGCTTTACCGCCGCCGTCAAATACGATGTCGAGGTTTGGGCGGCAGGTTGCAAGGAATGGCTTGAAGTATCGAGCTGCAGCAATTTCAAAGACTTTCAAGCACGGCGAGCGGGTATCCGCTACCGCCCGGCAGAGGGCGGCAAACCCGAATTCGTGCACACCCTAAATGGTTCAGGACTAGCCCTGCCCCGCATCATGATCGCTATCATCGAGAACTATCAGCAAGCCGATGGCAGCATCGTCATCCCCGAGGTGCTGCGCCCTTACATGGGGGGCCAAACTACTATTCCCGAGCTTTAGGTAACACAAATAACGGGGCATCGAGCATATCGGTGCCCCGTTGACGCTCAGGCCAGCTCTGCTATACTCGGAGCGAACGTCCACACAGGAGCCTATTCCGCATATGAAACGCCTACTGCAAAATGAATGGTTTGTGCTGCTGGCCATCATCCTTGCAGCCGCGTTGATTCGCTTTTACCAGCTCGATACCCTACCTACTGGTCTATACCACGACGAAGCCGTCAACGGCATCGATGCACTCTCTGTGTTGGATGGCGATCATCCCCTCTATTTTGAGGCAAACAATGGCCGCGAGCCACTCTATATTTATCTCATAGCACTGAGCATTCGCCTTTTGGGGGCTACCCCTGCTGCCATTCGCCTCGTATCGGCGCTGCTGGGTACGCTTTTCATACCTTGTGTTTATTGGCTGGGACGTGAACTAGCCAATCGTAGGGTGGCCACCTATGCCGCCCTACTAGCAACAAGCAGTGTGTGGGCCATCAATCTCAGCCGGGTGGGTTTTCGCGCCATTGCCTATCTGCCCATCATTACCAGTGCTCTGGCGCTACTGGTACACTCTCAAAAGAAAAGATCCCTTTGGGCGGCTCTTGGCGGCGGCGTATTGTTGGGTCTTTCGCTCTACACTTATCTGTCCGCACGCGTGGGTATCGTCGCCTTGTGCCTTATCCTGCTCTATCTCTTGATCTGGCACCGCCAAGAAACTTGGCGTGGTCTGCTCATTGCCTGCCTGAGCGCCATCATCATCTTTGCCCCACTAGGCATATATTTCGTCACACACTGGCAAGAGACCTTTGGCCGAGCCGGCCAGGTCTCGATTCTCAATCCCGCTATAGGCAACGGCCAGCCCCTAGCTATGTTGGGGCAAAACCTGCTCAAAACGGCACTGGCCTTTTTCTGGCAGGGAGATTTCATCCCTCGGCACAACGTACCGTTGCGTCCCGTGTTCGATCCACTCATCGCCATCTGCTTTGCTCTGGGGATTATCGTTCTCCTGCGGCGCTTTCGCCGTAACCCCCAAGGCGCTATCGTTCTCATCTGGTTTGCCATCATGCTAGTTCCTACCGTCATCGCCGAGGATGCCCCCCACTTTTTGCGGGCCAGCGGTGTGCTGCCGGTGCTCTACCTATTGCCCGCCTACGGATTGGACACCTTGGTCAGGCGCCTCGACGAAATGCGGCTGATGCGAGGCACGGCAGTGGGCATCATCGCCGTATCGGCCACGCTGAGCCTCACCGCATATTTACCCCACCTGCAAAGCGAGACCGTTTATTACCAGTTCGAAAGCGCTGCCACCGAGCTAGCCGTCGGGGTCAACCAGTACCTGGGTATAGGCTGGCAAGGAGAAGGGTATAGCGTCTCCAACGACAAACCTGAGTCAGAACGGCTGGTTTACATCGCACCGCGTTTTTATGATAGCTGGCAATCCATCACCTATCTGACCGATGCCGCCCAAAAAGCCGGATTCATCACAAACAATCCACAAGAACTGACCAATGCCAAAGATGCTATGATGGTGTTTTGGCCTTATGAGTCGTGGCAAGAGCTGATGACTTATTTGCCCGAAAATCGCCTGATCACCGTGTCCGAGGGTGGTTATGAGCAGGGCGATTTGGAGACGGAATCGCGCTTGCTCAACGTGTCTATCAGTACCTCTGCCATCGAAACGCCTGATAACCTACAGGCTACATTTGAAGACGGCATTGAACTCGTAGGCTATAGCTGTGAAACCATCGATGACCAACTGATCGTCAGGCTGTATTGGCACTGCACACAATCGCTGGGTTCAAGTTTGAACGTCTTTGTCCACGTCCTTGAATCGGATAGTATTCTTGTTCAAGATGACGGCCCGCTAGCATTGGGGTATTATGGGACGGAACTTTGGCGTTCTGGTGACGTCGTTGAGGATGTCCATAGGCTTACACTCGATCCGGACCAAACACTCGACAATTTGATTCTCCGAGTAGGGCTCTATCACTGGGATACGCTCGAACGTCTGGCTGTGGCTTATGATGACACAGAAGCAACAGCGGTTGATATACCATTACAGGGGTTAAACCCATAGCACAGGAGATACCATGCATTCATACCGCCTAAACCGATTCGCTATTTATATGCTGGTGATGATGCTCAGCTTGAGCCTCATCGTCCCCTCTGTCTCAGCCGACTGCGCAGGCAATGTGCTCAGCAACGGCGGTTTTGAAGGCAGTTTCTCCGACCGTGCCGACGGCCAGATTTATGTCGCCGATGGTTGGGGTTATTTTTACCAAAATGGCCCCTTCTCAGAGGACGGTTTGAATGTCAGGCCTACCTTCGGCCAGGAGAAAAACAGCTCCCGTATTCGTGAAGGAGCTACTTCTCAGGCCTTTGGCATGACCTATTCGACGCATAATGCCGGTATCTATCAGCAGGTTCAAGTGTCTTCTGGTAGCCAGGTTACGCTCTCTGCTTGGGCCCTAGCCTGGAGTTCAACCGGCGATGACAGCAATGTCTCGACCGGCGGCCAGTACTATCTCTCCGTGGGTATTGACCCCACTGGCGGCACCGATTGGTCAGCTTCCAGCGTCGTGTGGTCAGCCGAGAACATAACCCTCGATAGCTGGGTCAACCTGACACTTTCGGCTCAAGCACAAAACTCGACTATCACCGTGTTCCTGCGCGGCCGTGCTGAGTGGAAGATCAAATATAACTATAGCTACTGGGACGACATCTGCGTGACCTATACAGCGCCGACGCCCATGCCTACCAACACACCAGCGCCGACCGCCATTCCTACGGCTACCACCATCCCGACCGAGACACCGCTACCCACAGCAACTGCCACGGCGGAACCAACTGCTACTCCCGTGCCCGGCTCGATTTCGGTGACTGTCTTTGACGATTTGAACGAAAACGGCATCATGGATGACGATGAAGCCACCATCAGCGGCGCCGCCGTTGAAATTACTGATTCAGATGATGTCGTGGTCGATAGCTATGATGCTGCTGAGATCAATCTTACAGAAGGATTGAGCGTTGGCACTTATACCGTGAGCAAAATTAACCCTGATGGATACACCTCAGTTACACCTAACGAGGCAATTGTCTCTGTGATTTCGGGTGAAACGGCAGAGGTGAGTTTCGCCGTCAAGGCGATCCCAACCGTAGAACCGACAGCCAAACCTACCGAAGCTGACGCCGAAGCTACACCAGAGCCCACGGCTACAGAAACCTCTTCAAGCGATAGTGGCGGGGGGATCGGTGGCTGGACTGGGATTATCGTTGTCATAGTCGCTATTGCCCTGTTTGTGCTATCGCGCATATTCTTCAAGAAACCAGTAGAGTAAGAACATGATTCGGGCCCAAAGCTCGGAAAAGACAACCAGCAAGAGGCTCAATTGGAGTCTCTTGCTGGTTCTTTTGTTCGGGCTGCTTGCCGCGCTGCCCATTGTCAGCGGACAAGGCATGATCAATACCCGTGCTGGCGGCGATTCGCCCTTTTTGTTGCAGCGCGTCTACGAGATGAGTCAATCGCTAGCCGATGGTGAGTTCCCCGTGCGCTGGATGGCGGGCGCCGCCCAGGGCTTGGGCTATCCTTTTTACAATTATTACGCCGCACTGCCCTACTATATTGCTTCAACGCTTAACCTGATGGGCCTGGGCGTCATCGGCGGCATCCAGGCCACACAAATCCTCGGCTTTCTCATAGCCGCAGTAGCCACCTACGCTTTGATACTCGAACTCGGCCACAAACGCCCCGCAGCCGTGGCAGCTTCGGCTATCTATACTTTCGCTCCCTTTCATCTCATCAACATCTATGTCCGTGGCGACTCGCTTTCCGAATTCTATGCTATGGCACTATTTCCGATCATTCTCTATGCCGCATTGCGCCTGGAGAAAAAGCCGAGTTTTTGGACTTTTTGCGGCTTGGCGGCCTCTTTTGCCGCGCTCATGCTCTCGCACAACATCTCGGCGATGCTTTTTGCACCGCTGGTAGCCATGTGGATTCTGGTACAAGCCCTGCGTAGCGAGAAAAACTGGCGAACGTTATCGTTGGGTGCTGGCGCACTTCTGCTCGGGCTGGCCCTCAGTGCCTGGTTTTGGGTACCCGCCCTATGGGAGCAGCCGCTGGTTCAACTCACCGATCAAACCACAGGATACTTTGACTTTCGCGGACACCTGACCAACACCTTTGTGCAGCCCAGCCTGATCCACGACTATACCATCACGGCAAATCAAGATCCCTTTGCCATGGGCGGCGTTGAAGCCGTACTGGGCATTCTGGGCATCATTGCAACCATCGGGGGAATGATCAAGCAACACAAAGCGGACGGGCTCAATATCCTCATTCTCATAACCACACTGGGCTATACCTGGTTGATGACCAGCTCATCCTTGATCGTATGGGAGAATCTGCCCCTCTTATCCTACACCCAGTTCCCCTGGCGATTGCTGTCGGTTCAAGCATTGGGCATCGCCTTGCTCGTCCCCAACCTGTTCGAACTTTTACGTGACAAGTGGCAATGGGCTTGGGGCATAGCCATCGCAGCACTTGTATCCTTTGCCGGTATGGGGGGCCTCGATCTTGATTATTTACCCATTACCGAAACCGATGTCACTGCCGAACAGCTCCAGTTCTACGAGGCCTATTCAGGCAATACGGGTACTACCATCCGCAACGAATATCTGCCAGCGGATTTTGTGCCGCGCCCGCAGACCTCCGCCGTAGCTTTGGGTGACGAGACGATCTCTCCGTTGGTGCTCGAAGGCGTCATGAGCAGCGCCGAACTGGTGGAAAGGGATTCGACCACACAAACCTGGCGTATCACCATCGAAGAAAAGGTGCTGCTGGCTTTTAACACCACCTTCTTCTCTGGTTGGGAGGCCGTTGTGGATGGCCAGACGCAGGGTATCGAGCCGTTGGCCGGGTTGGGGCTGTGTGGGCTGCGGCTGGATCCGGGCAGCCATGAGGTGACCCTCTATTTCGCCAATAGCACGGTGCGTAATGTAGCTGAATGGGCTTCACTGGTGGCGTTGATCGTGCTTGCCGCTTTGTTGACTATTCCCTGCATCAAGAACCGCAAACAGCGTAACAAGCTGTTGGTTGGGCTGGGCGCAGGGGCGATCATTGTGGTTTGGGCCGCCCTTACACCATTCATACCCCAAACAGAGGCTCTGGAAGGAGCACGCATCGCCGATTTTTCACGGGCGCCTTATCTGCACGCCGAACCCGAGGGTGTCTTCTTTGGCGAGGCCAGATTGGTAGATTACAGCTATAACACTACTACTCTGCAGCCCGGCGAAGCTCTGCAAGTCCTGCTCGACTGGGAATCCTCGGAGGATGCCGCTTATACCGTCGAATTATCGCTGGTCTCAACGACGGCCCACCTCTATGAGCCTGCGCCGATCTGGGCACAGGTCAGTGGCGCGCTTGTTGATGACATGCTAATACTGACACTCCCCGACGAACTGGCCCCCGGCACCTATGTGATTCGTCTACGTGTGCTACAAGATGGCCAAGCTGTGGCTGTTACCACTGCCGACGGTGTCGAAATGAGCACGCCAGTGCTCACGCCGATACAGGTAACCATGGGCGGATCCTTATCCGAAGCCGAGGCCATCGGCCAGTACGGTCCCGAGAGCAAGCCCATCGAGATCTCGCTGCTTGGTGTGACCGCGGAACGCCACGATGCTTCGACGGTGACTATAGAAATGACCTGGCGCAGTGAACGCCAGGCCACACTCAACTATATGCTTTCTGTACGGCTCAAGCAGACCGACGGCACCATCCTTGCCTCTCGCGATCTGCCGCCTTTGCTGGGCTGTTATCCCACCTCGCTCTGGCTGCCATTGGATACCTTTGCCGATCGTGTGCCGCTATCCGTCGATGGCGAGCTTACACCAGGCACCTACACCGTCGAGGTTGTGCTCTACAACCGGTTGACACTCCAGGGCGCCGGTGTTACCACTGTCGAGATCGAACTGGAATAAGCCTAGGCCTATTCACTGGCTAGTGTGCCATCTACCAAGGTCAAACCCTGGCCAGCATTGACCAACCGATCATCGAGGACGGCCAACGATTCCAGGGTAAAGGCATCATAGACAGTCAGCGTACGCTGCCAGCCCTCGACAGCCTCGCCCTGAGCAAGTTCAATGGTGTGCGGATCGTCGACCTGCCAGCCGCCGAGCCACTTGAGTGTAGGAATAGACCCCAAACCGGGCGTGCCGTCGTCCTTGAGCTCACTTCCATCGGCAGAACGCAATCCCACAGAGACCGAATAATCGTTCATCAGCGGACGCAGCGAAAGCAGAGTGGATGTCAGCACAACTTGGTCAGTATCTAGTTCGCTCGCCATACCCAAATAGACTATCTCGCCGCCCAAAGGCACATAGCGCGAGGTACCGTCTCCCAGCGAAAGGGTGAGCAAATCGCGCTGCATTATTCCCCAGAGGCCAGTATAAGACAGTCTCTCACCATCGGTCTCCAACACCAAGCTGACACTACGTAAGCCAGAGGGCAAATCCAAAGCGAGAGTTTGCGTCTGGCCAGCAGTTAACGCTGGCAAGGTTGCTTGTGCAATAAGCTCTTGTCCATTGAGAATGCTGACTAACGCGGTTTCAGTCATTAACTCCTCTGGTTGCATCCAATGCAGGTAGAGCCGCGTCTGACCAGCTATGCTGTTATCTACGTCATAGCCCTTGAGCAGTGTGCCTTCAGCATACTGAATCGCCAGGGGATTGACGGTTTCTGGGGTTTGTGAGGCCGCCTGCACCTGTACAGAGCCCAATGAGACGGTATCTGCGCCATCAGCCAAGAGGCGCGTCCAACCCTCGCCATCGGCATAGTAAAAGCCACAAACCAGGTTGTATTCTCCCGGGATCGTTTGCAGTAATAGGGGCATATCAAAGGAATCCACGCGCACACCGCCAACCGTATAGGATGTAGTCTGCTGCGCATGGTCGCCCTGGCCAATGACACCCTGTGGGCCAATGAGTTGGGCAAACAGCGTGTAATCACGTTCCACCGCCTCATTCACCTGCCAATAGAGCGAAAGGGTGATCGTCTCGCCGGGCTGGGCGCTGTTGGAAGATAGTTCGTAGCCCAGGAGTGACAGACCTTCTGCATAAGAGACATCCAGAGAGACAGTCGCATCTGGCACAATCGCAGTAGCGCCTTCCGAAACTAGCCAGCCCTCTGTCAGAGGAGTAAAGATCAGTCCACTTTGCTCGTAAGCGTAGAACCAGTTGGTCACCACCACAGGCCCCTGCTCCAAGCCTGCATTAATGCGCTTCAGCCATACCGTCTCGTTGTCCTGATCTCCTTCGGGGTAGACATAGTCGATGGTCACGTCAGGCCGTTGGCCCTCGGCAATCTGCAAATACCATAGCGGCGTCACCTGATGCCAGCCGGCCAAAATCAGAGCATCTTCCGGCGCCTCGTTCAAAATACTCTCGGCGTACTCGCGCGTGGAATCGTCCTTGTGCAGTGCGTCCAGATCAGGCCAATTACTAGCTCCTAGCGCCATAACGGCCATAGCTAGACCAGCCAAAGCCACACTGGATACTGCACGCCACCATTTTCTGCCTGCAAACGAAGGAGAGTCTGCAACATGACAGGGAGCATAGCCCAAACCAATGATAAAGGCCGCTGCGACATAGGTGGGCAGCATGTATTCGACGGTTTGCGGGGCTTTGTAAGTGATGGCTACCAGACTGTTGATCAACGCCATGCCGCCCAGCAACACGGCCTTACGCCAATCTCGCCAAATGAGCAACCCCAGCCCGCCAAGGGCTATTAGGCTGAGCACTGTGCCCAGTTCCAAGCCCATGATCTGCCACCAGATTCCCAGGCGCTCGATAATCTCTGGCAGAGTGCGGTAATAGAACATGTCTCCGCCAAAGCCTGTGGCAAATACGTGTGAAAAGAAGGCAGAGACGGAATCGATATGGGATGTATCAAAGGCGGGGGACATGGCGCTACGTATGGGCAGATAGAGCAACACCACAAATGATGCCGCAAAGAGGCCCAAAGGCCCAAGCCAACGGCGCGGTTGTTTGATAAGCGAGGTATCAGCACAAAACAAAAAGGCGGTGATAGGCAGCGCCAGAAAAGCCAGCGAAGCATGATGGCCCACAGCCAAACCAAAAACAAGGCCCAACCAGGCCAAGTATGCATCTCTTTTGTTTCGCTGCCACCCCAATAATAACGCTACCAAAAGCACAGTAAACAAGGCGCTTAGCGAACGAATATTGGTCGTGGTACTTTGTACCCAAAAGGTAGCGCCCAAGCCCAACACGCCTGCAGAGACAACACCAGCAAAAGCCGACTTGGTGACACGATAGACAGCCAGAGCTATCACTGCCAGCGCCGCACTAGAAAATACAGCGCTTAGCAAATTCATCTCGATGGTGTGATCGGCCAGGGGCAAGAGCGAAAAGAGCTTGCCTAACATAGTATAGAGGGCGTATCCGGGCGGGTGAGCGATGCCCAGAACGTTGGTTACCAATTGAAATTCGCCGCTATCGGCAGGCAGCAGCCCCGGTGAAAGGGTTAATAGATAAAGAAGCATAGAACCACAAAATACCAAAATTCCTAACAGCCAATCAGAGATTTCATCTTGACTAATCGTCAGCCACAAGGCGAGCGCCGTCCCTCCAACTACCGCTACACCCACTTGTGGCGCGTAGGCAGGCCAGAAAATATAGACAAGTAGCAAAACAAGAGGCCAAACCGTCTTGAGGCTGCGCGCGATCAAGTACCAAACCAGACCGGATACAACAACAGCCGTCACAGCCACCAACAAAGGGGCTGGCGTCAAAAATAGTTCACACACCAGTCGCCCCAAGCCCAGGCCAACTAGCAGGCTTGGCAAAAAGGGATGTTGCAAAATAGATGATCGCTTGGCCGGCTGCATCATGGGCTAATTTCTCCCATCTTCAAGCGCTGTACGATAGGCTTGAATCGTCTCGTCGGCCGTCGTCTTCCAGGAAAAACCCGCAGCATGTGCCATCCCAGCAGAAGCCAATTGCTGGCGAAGAGAATCATTCTCAACGAGCTGCTGCATAGCCTCGGCCAGCGCCAAAGCCTCCAGGGGCACGACCAGCCCACCCGGGCCAGCTACTTCAGGCAAAGAACTGTTGTCTCCCACAATGACCGGCGTACCGCACGAAAGGGCCTCCAGCACGGGCAGCCCAAAGCCCTCGTAGCTAGAGGGGAAGCAAAAACCCAATGCACCAGAATACAGGGCTGGCTTGTCTTGCTCATCCACCCAGCCCAGGAACTGAATACGTTCCATACAGCAGTCCATCACATATCGGCGGGGATCAGGATGGAAGGCTGTATCCTCATCAGGTAACTTGCCTGCCACCACCAGAACGATATCTGGATCACCGCGCGACAGCTCTTCAAAAGCTTGCAACAGCAGCAGCACATTTTTGCGGCAGTCAAAGCCACCCAGGTAAAGCAAATAACGGTCGGGCAGCCCCAGACGTTCTCGCAACTCTGCCAAATCTCCTTCACCCGCAGGTTGGTACATCTCATCCGCTGCCAAATAAATCCTGCACACGCGCTCCTCAGGCACACGGAGATGTGTCACAATGTCCCTTGCTGAAGCTTTTGAGTCAGTCAACACTACCTCAGCGCGCCGGCAAGCCGCGCTAGCCAGCCGCATGTAGGCTTGTACACGGCGCGATCCGCGATATTCGGGCAAAAGTAAAGGGATAATGTCGTGCACTGTCACTACCACCGGCAAATGGTGATAATAAGGCGGCGCCCAATAGGGCACATGCAACAAGTCCATTCCCATCCGCCTACCACTGCGCGCGAAGGACACCTGCTCTTGCCAAAGCTTGGCAACGTTTTCACCAAAACGCAACGGCGCCTTGAGGAGGGTTGCTTCATCGGGGTGTTCATCTGGTTCAATTTCTGATCCTATAAAAGGTGTCACACTGATCTCGTTGTGCTGTGCCAATTGCTCATAAAGGCGACGCGTGTATTGGCCGCTGCCCGTATTCCCCATATTCCAAAAGGAACCCAATAATCCCACACGCAAAGGCTCAGTCGCCATACGCCCAACCTATGTCATTATGGTGAATCATCAGAATACCATTCATCCCCGTCATTGTAGGCATCGGTTCACCATGCCCCATTACCGGGGCGAGCTTTTGCACTATCTTCATCTGCCGATTACCTCCATACTGGATGACCAATTATGATTGTAGACACGGCTTGAGAGGCGGTCAATTGGGTCGAACACACTCTTTTGACACCTCTAATCCTGCATCGCTATAATCGTCCTGCATATTGAATATTACAGTTGGAGACCCTATGGTTTGGCGGCCTAATAAAATAGTGGGTGTTGTCATTGGCATGATCATGCTGATCATCATCCTCGGCACAGCCCTCTTTTTAACTCTAAGCAGCCTTCAGCAAGAGCCAGGGCTTAGTGCCTTTGCCACATCGCTGTTAGCTCTGGCCGCCTTTATTTTGCTCGGCCTCTGGACCTATTGGTATGGCGGCCTCTGGCAGCTCTCTTATACACTTTCACAAAATGCTCTTACCATCGATACGGGATCAACTCGTCACGTTATTCCCTTGGATACCATCAAAGCAGTGATAACAGGCGATAATGTGCGACAGAAAGAAGGTTTTCGCGGCATTGGTTGGCCAGGTTATCTTTTAGGATCAATCGAATTGGAGAGTCTGGGCGAACTAACCGTATGCGGCACAGAGCCACTTGAGCATCAAGTAATCTTGGTTACCGAACGAGGCGTCTATGGGATATCTCCTGCAAATCCTCAACACTTTGTTGCAGACCTTCAATTCAAGCGAGAGATTGGTGTATCAGAACACACCATCGAGATACACCAACGTACGGGTATCGCAGCACGTGAAATCTGGAGCGACGGCACCTTCCGCTCACTTGTCATTGCATCTATCCTCATCAATCTTGTTCTAACTGCCTTATTATCTCTCAACTTTGCCAATATCCCCGCCAGAGTAACTTTGCTCTCTACGTTTAGCAACATTAACGGCACCATCATCTCCCGAGAAAGCCTTTTTCTGCTGCCGAGAATCGGAACCTTACTTGTCCTCGTAAACACAGTCATTGGCTTGTTCATCCACTCTACTCGGCGTTTTGGATCCCACATCGCCGCAACAACGTCGGTCATAGTGCAAGTACCCCTTTTGATTGCGTTGCTGCGCATAATGGGGCAAGCATGAGTACACCAATCTGGGTATTATCCCTACTCGCTCTTGTCTCTTTTGGCATCCTTTACATGGGACATCGCTTTCAAGTTTATTCACGGTCTGGAATGCTTGTCTCTGCAATCATTATCGTCATTGTTACAGCCAGCAAGGGTTGGGCATGGGCCGTGCCACTGATCGTATTCATCGGCGCTCAGGTTTACTGGAGTTTGATGGGGATTAGCTCTGAGCAAAAGGCACAGTCCTCCCGAAAGAATCTCAGCGGCGTTGCAGTAGCTTCGCGCCTTGGCTGGCCTACAGCCATGGCAGCAGCCCAACTTTTTTTGCCCGAATTTAGCCTCTTTCCGATTTTTATTGGCTCTCTTTCCGTCGCCACCGCTGATGTCTGGGCAACGGAAATCGGCCTGCTCTCAAAAGACAAACCACGGCTTTTGACCAGCAAAATTCCCGTTCCCCCTGGCACACCCGGGGCCATCTCTACACTGGGTCTTGTAGCTTCTTTGGGTGGTGGATGGCTTATCGGTCTGGTTGGACTCTTGACCAGCTCTTTGCCGATGTTGGCCTCTCAGCAATACTGGCCACAGGATCGCCTATGGCTTCCTCTGGCAGCCACCATCGGCGGATTCGTCGGTATGCTAGTAGATAGCATCCTAGCGCAAACCGCACAGGCAATGTATTATTGCAATATTTGCAAGCGTTTTAGTCAGCAAGAAACCGACTCGGAAGGACATCCGGCCGAGTATGTCCGGGGCATCGGTTGGATCACTGACGAGACTATCGATCTCATCAGTACCATCGTCGGAGCCCTAATCACGGCACTCTGTTTAAAGATGTTGAATTGATTGTTTTCGCGGCTTGCTCCTGTCCACCACCAATGCTAGAATACGCACGATGTTATGTCGGCGGTGGTAACAGCCGCATACCGCCCGCGCAGGAGGATCTGTAATGGGTTACAAAGAAGATATCTACGAAGGGATCCTGGACGGTGATATGGAAGCCGTCGAAGAGGCGACAGAAGCAGCTCTAGCCGAGAACATCGGTGCAAAAGAGTTGCTCTTTGATGCCATGATTCCCGCCATGACCGAAGTAGGCCGCCTTTTCGAAATCAATGAATATTATGTACCGGAGATGCTCATCGCCGCTCGCGCCATGAAGGCCGGCTTGGCTATCATCAAGCCGGAATTGGTTGCTAGCGATTATGAGCCCCTAGGCAAGGTTGTGCTCGGTACCGTCAAAGGTGACCTTCATGATATCGGCAAGAACCTTGTGGCCATTATGGTCGAAGGTGCCGGTTTCGAAGTCATTGACAAGGGTGTTGACGTCTCGCCGCAAGACTTTGTTCAGGCAGCTATCGACAACAACGCTCAAATCATCGGCCTCTCAGCGCTACTCACAACCACGATGCCATCTATGAAAGCGACCATTGAGGTGCTCGAAGAGTCCGGTTACCGCGACAAGATCAAGGTAATCATCGGTGGTGCTCCTGTTACACAAAAGTATGCTGATGAGATCGGCGCCGATGGGTACTCTCGTGACGCCGCCGGGGCCGCGCAGCTCTGCAAAACGCTCCTCGGCGTTTAGCCAGGCCAAAAGACTATGCGTTCATTCGGGGATGCCTGGTGGCATCCCCGTTTGTTGAGTTCCCTCACCCAATCGGAGAGGTTACGTGCAAGACCAGGATCGTGTCATTTCTCCAGCCGTTCACCCCGAAGAAGAGACCATTGAGAAAAGTCTCAGGCCCCACACACTCGACGAATATATTGGCCAGGAAGCCGTTGTCGAGAATCTGCGTGTATGCCTGGAGGCAGCCCGTTCTCGTGGTGAGGCGCTGGATCACATCCTCCTCTACGGGCCGCCGGGGCTGGGGAAAACTACGTTGGCCAATGTTATTGCCACAGAGATGGGTGTGCGCATCAAAATCACCTCGGGGCCGATCATCGTTCGACCAGGAGACCTTGCCGCCATCGTCAGCAACCTCCGCGAGGGCGATATCCTCTTTGTGGACGAAATTCACCGCCTTAGCCGGGCAGTCGAAGAAGTACTATACCCCGCGATGGAAGATTACAAGCTGGATGTGCTCATCGGCAAAGGACCAACAGCCCGTACGCTTCGGCTCAACTTGCCGCGTTTTAGCCTGATCGGTGCTACCACGCGCATTGCACTGCTCACTTCACCACTACGAGATCGTTTCGGCGTCGTACAGCGCCTAGATTTCTACGATCAGCCCGCCATGATAGCCATCGTCCGCCGCTCGGCACATATTCTGGGTGTAGAGATCGATGAACTCGGTACCTTGGTTATCGCCCAGCGCTCGCGAGGAACACCGCGCGTGGCCAACCGTCTGCTCAAGCGCGTCCGTGACTATGCCCAAGTTCGCGCCGATGGCGTCATCACCGCAAGTGTAGCCGACGCAGCTTTGGAGATGCTCGAGGTTGACGAATTCGGCCTGGATTCATCAGATCGCCGCGTCTTACTGACGATTATCGAAAAGTTCGATGGTGGCCCAGTGGGATTAGACACTGTTGCCGCCGCTCTCAGCGAAGATGCTGATACCATCAATGACGTGTACGAGCCGTTTTTGTTACAGCTCGGTTTTATCGAACGCACACCGCGAGGCCGTATGGCTACCCGTCGCGCTTATGAACATCTTGGCATAGCTTGTACCCGCTCAAACGAGGAACAGCAGAGGTTATTATGAAAGGCGCCATCGTTCTCGACGCCAGAGGGAATCAAATATCCAATACCACTGAAGAACGCGCCGAGAAACTTGTTGTCCAGGGCAAAGCCACTCGTATCGCTGAATCCCCCCTCACCATTCAACTCGCCCAAATCATCGACATTCCAACCCCTGAGACCCTGCCAGGACCACAGAGGTTCGAAGGCCAATCCATCCTGCTGCATATCTGCTGTGGACCTTGTAGCACCTACACTGTGGCCCGTCTGCGCGAACAGGGCTGGGATGTAAGCGGATATTGGTATAATCCCAATGTCCATCCCTTTTCTGAGCACGAAAGACGACGCGGCACGCTAGCCCAGTATGCTACCGAGATTGAACTGCCTGTGATATGGGAACCCGGCTATGAGATGCCCGAGTTTCTGCGTCAAGTGGCTAACAAGGAAGAATTTGGCAAGCGCTGTATGATTTGCTACCACATGCGCTTGGAGCGCACTGCAGCACGAGCTGCTGAGCTAGGCATGGATGCTTTTAGCACCACACTGCTTATCAGCCCCTATCAGAATCAAAAAGCCCTCCGTCAAATGGGAGAGGAACTAGCGAAAAAGTACGGGGTAACCTGGTACTGGGAGAATTTCCGCCGCGGGTTTGCCGAGCATCACCGCCTGGCCCACCAAAGTAACCTTTACATGCAGCGATACTGCGGTTGCATTTATAGCGAATGGGAAGCGCTCGATAGCACTGCCTGGACCAATCCGAGACGCTCTAGAGGAGATAGCATTTAATCGTGCTGACAACTGATTTCAACTATGACCTACCGCAAGAACTCATTGCCCAAACGCCGGCAGATCCCCGAGATAGCTCACGCTTGCTTATCTTGGACCGACACACCGGAAAGATTGAGCATCGCGTCTTTCACGATATTCTCGATTACCTGCACCCCGGCGACGTGCTCGTAGCCAACGAGTCGCGGGTTATCCCTGCCCGATTGCACGCCAGCAAGGTGCCCACCGGCGGCAAAGTCGAATTATTGCTGCTGGCCAGACGTAGCAATACGGTGTGGGAATCGCTGGTCAAGGGGCGCAAGGTTGATGTAGGCCAACATATCGCTATTCACACTGCTGACCCTGCTATTCACATTGAGGGCGAGGTCACAGCCATCACCCCGTCAGGCGGGCGACTTGTCGATTTCGGCGTACCCATTGACGATTATTTGGACAATATCGGCATCATGCCGCTACCGCCCTACATTCACACCACACTCGAAAATAGCGAACGCTACCAAACTGTCTATTCGCGCGTCAAAGGTTCGGTGGCAGCGCCCACGGCAGGCCTGCACTTTACGCCTGCCCTTTGCGAGGCTGCTCAAGCCAAGGGCGTCGAGTGGGTCTCGGTGATTCTGCACATTGGCTTGGACACTTTTCGCCCCGTGAGCGAGGATCGGGTCGAGGATCACCAAATTCATTCCGAATACTGCCAGCTCAATGAAGAGTCCGCTACAAGGATCAACACCGCCAAAAAGGAGGGCCGCCGGATCATTGCAGTAGGCACTACCTCAGTGCGTGTGTTGGAATCAGCCGCACAGGGGCACAGTGGTTTGGTCGAGTCTTGGGACGGCGCTACCGAGTTATTCATCTATCCCGGATTCAAGTTCCAAATCGTGGACGCGCTCATCACGAACTTTCACCTGCCCAAGTCCTCGCTGTTAATGCTCGTATCAGCCCTGGCCGGACAGGAGAACATACAAAAAGCCTACCATGACGCCGTTGAACAACGCTATCGCTTCTTCAGCTTTGGCGACGCCATGTTCATACACTAAAACTGCAGATCAAACATGACCAACACATTAGACCAAGTTATCTCAAAGCTCTGTGGTAAAGCTTCTTGGGCGTATACAGGCGCTTCGGCGTTGCTGCATAGCAATGATTACTTTTACATAGAGATAGGCAAACGCAAGCACTGGCAGGTTATCGATGGCGACTTGATAGCACCTCTGGGGGCTATTGGCGGCTCGATCGAGCCGGGAGAAACTCTTTTGCAAACTCTCCGACGTGAGGCCCTCGAAGAAGTGGGGTGTTCCGTCGAGATCATCAACGCCGAACATACCTGCGCGGTATACGAACATAAAGTCGTCACCGTCAGCTCTTTTGAAACAAGCACAGAGCCCACTCCCGCTTTGCTGACCATTAGTAAGAATCTGCATCGCCAGGAAAACATTTTAGCTGAGACATTAATCATCGCCACATACCTAGCTCATCTCAACCAAACGCCCCTGCCAAGGGATATCCTAGGATTGTTGGCTATCCCCACAGGCCTTGTTCGGAGGGTATTAGCGGCAAAACAGCTCGAGCTTTCTCAAATGCTGGCCTTTCCCGGTGTGCAGCTATATGCAAACGAAGAGCTACCTACACAACTCTGGCTAAAACCGGCCTGGACCATAGAGTCGCTGATGATTGCACTTGATAGCGGCATTCAGGGTCTTTTGGTCAATCAATAGTCCATAAACAAGAAAACGGGGAGTGCTACAGCATCAAATGCTGAGCGCTCCCCGTTTAGCTACAGGGATTAGATCAAACCCACTTTTCTACCACAGTCGCCAAATATGTCGAGCACACGATCGAGCTGTTCATCGGTATGAGTAGCCATATAGCTGGTACGCAGCAACGACATCTCGGGCGGAACCGCCGGCGGAACCACAGGATTCACGTATACGCCCGCATCAAACAGAGCATGCCACATAGCAAAGGTCTTTTTATCATCGCCAATGAAAATAGGCACGATAGGCGTCTCGCTAGCTCCCACATTAAAGCCCATGGAACGATAGCCCTGGCGCATCTTTTCGCCAATCTGCATCACCCGTTCGGCACGCTCAGGTTCTTCTTGCAGTACATGCAAAGCAGCCAGAACGGTCGCTGCACTTGCCGCCGGGATGCTGGCGCTAAAGATGAGTGCACGGCCATTATGCTTGATATAATCAATCACTTTTTTATCAGCAGCAATAACGCCACCGATGGATGCAAAAGACTTGCTAAAGGTGCCCATGGTGATATCGACCTCATCAGTCAGACCAAAGTGAGCAGCAGTGCCACGCCCACCGGCCAACACACCTAGCGAGTGTGCATCATCTACCATCAAGCGTGCACCATGCTTTTTGCAAACCTCAACAATGGCGGGCAACGGTGCTATATCCCCGCCCATGCTAAAGATGCCATCTACTACCACCAGTGTTGGTTTATCTCCAATACCAGATAGCACAGCATCCAGGTGCTCTATATCGTTATGCCGATAGCGCTTCATCTCGCCATAACCAAGGCGACAGCCATCGATGATGCTGGCATGATCCTCACGATCGGTCACCACCACGTCGCCACGCCCTACAAGAGCAGAAATCGTGCCCATGTTGGTTTGCATTCCTGTGCTGAATACCAAACCCGCCTCTTTGCCAATAAAGGCAGCCAGTTCTTCTTCTAGCTGATTATGCAAGGCCAAGTTACCGTTGAGAAAGCGAGATCCCGTGCAGCCCGGGCCGTAACGTTTGAGAGCCTCCATGGCCGCCTCGCGTACACGCGGGTGTGTGGTCAGACCAAGATAGTTGTTGGAACCTATCATGATCATGTGTTTGCCCTGGACGACCACTTCGGTGCCTTCAGTGTCTTCGAGAGGAATAAAATAGGGATAATCACCACTCGCCTTTGCTTCGTCAGCGCGAGTGTATTCCCAACACTTTTCAAAGATATCCTTCATAAAATACTCCCTGACGGATGAATGCCGTTAGTTGCTGTACGAATAAAAGTATAACATGGTCGCATTCTAACGAACTGGCTTACGAATGTCCAGGCTTTACAAGCTTTCATGTTTGTAAGAATTAAAAGCGGCCCGAGTGTTCGGGCCGCTCTTGGATAAAGTCTATCTGAAATACTCTACCGTACGTTGAATGCCATCTTTCAGCAGCACTTGTGGCTCCCAATCAAGCAGTTCCTTGGCTTTGGATGCATCCAAATATATCTTGAACACTTCGCCTAGTTTGGCCGGGGCATGTTTTTCTTCGCATGCTGCCCCGGTAGCTTCTTGGAGCGCGTAAAAGACCTCGTTGATAGAGGTGCCAATGCCTGCTCCCAGGTTGATAATCTCGCCAGAACCTGCTTTGAGTGCCAACACATTGGCCCGGGCAATATCGCCAACGTACACAAAGTCGCGTACCTGCTCGCCTGTGCCGTTAATGACAGGCTGTTGACCCGCCATCATCTGAGCCGTCCAAATAGCAACCACGCCGGCCTCGCCATAGGGGTCTTGTCGTGGGCCATAGACATTGGGAAAGCGCAGAACGGTGTAATCCAGTCCGTAGCTCTTTTTGTAAATGAATAAATAGTGCTCTACTTGGTGTTTGCTGGCGCCATAACAATCCAGGGGATTCACCGGGTGTTTTTCATCTACCGGGAAATATTCGGGCTCACCGTAAACGGCGCCGCCCGTCGAAGCGTAGACGATCTTTTTCACGCCATACTTGCGAGCTGCCTCTAGCAGGTTCAAAGAGCCGATGATATTCACCTCAGCATACAGCACAGGCTTTTCCATCGACTCACGCACATTCGCTTTTGCAGCAAGATGACAGATAGCATCCGGCCTTTCAGCCGCTAGAACATTATCGACGGCCGCCGCATCGCGAATATCGGCCACATATAGCCGCGCATTCGCATTGACGTTGCTTTGCTTACCTGTGGAGAGATCATCAATGATGACCACATCATGGCCAGCGCCTAAACATGCATCCACCACATGTGAACCAATAAAGCCTGCACCACCTGTCACAAGTACTTTCATCCCGTTTTTCCTCTTACTCTGCTTTTATACGCATCGCTGTGTCGAGCTCATTGAATTGCCTATTTATGAGCCTGGCGCATTTCAAGCGCACGATAAAGTACGATCGAACCGGCCACTGATACGTTGAGCGAAGTCACCTGACCACGCATGGGCAAACGCACCAGGATATCACATGTCTCAGAAACCAGGCGGCCCATGCCCTGCCCCTCGCTACCTAATACAAGCACTAGAGGCATGGCCAAATCTACCGTATCGTACTCTTGAGCCTCAGCAAGCCCCTCGATACCAACAACCCAGAGGTTCTGAGCCTTGAGCGCGTTGAGCGTCCGCGTCAGATTCGTAACATTTGCAATGAGCAAATGCTCTACCGCGCCGACCGAAGCTCGACTGACAGCTGGCGTAATGCTAGCGCTACGGCGCCCTGGAATGATAACCCCGTGAACCCCCACAGCTTCTGCCGTGCGCAACAGAGAACCGACGTTTTGTGGGTCCTGAACAGAGTCCAGGGCCAGCAAAAAGGGCATCTCGTTCAGTTCGCTGGCACGGGCCAGGCAATCATCCAGTTCAACGTATGGATAAGAGCTGGTTTCTGCCACAACACCCTGATGATAGACACCTTCCGAAAGCTGGTCCAGGCGATTTCGGTCATCATACTCGACCGTTATATCGCCTTCCTCAGCTAACGCAAGGATATCGCCCAGAGTTCCACTGGCTTCGGTTCCATGAGCGACAATCACCCGCTGGATGGCTCTTCTCCTGGCGAACAGTGCTTCACGCACTGAGTTTCGTCCAGCAAGATATTCAACTGGTTGCTGGCCACGACTAGCGGATCGACCAGGTCGTCCCCTCTGGGCCATCTCCCAACTCCACGCCGAGCGAATCCAAACCATCGCGAATCTTATCGGACATAGCCCACTGGCGTTCCTGGCGCAGCGCCGCACGCGTCTCAATAAGCAAGTCCATCAATCCGGATGCCAGACTTTCGCCCAGGCTGTTATCCTTGAGGTTATCCAAACGAATACCCAGTACATTCTCGAGTAAAAGGGTAAAAAGATTGTCGATCTCTTGGAGAGAACTCTGTGTAACAATGTCGCTCTCTGCAAAAAGCACATTGACCTGACGGCTCAGCTCAAAGAGGGCTGCTGTTGCCCCAGCAGTGTTGAAATCATCGTCCATGCTGCGCTCAAACTCGGCCCTGGTGGCTATCAGCATCTCCAGAACAGCGTCACTTGCAGCACCCTCGGGCGCATCCGCCATGGCTTTGCGCACCGCGCCAACTGACTTGAGCAAACGATCTAGTCCTTTGCCAGCGGCCTCTATGGCGTCTTCGGTCAAATCAATAGGCCCGCGATAGTGACTTTGCAGCACAAAAAAGCGGATGACCATGGGATCCCAGCGTTCAAATGCTTTCTCCAGAGTGACATAGTTTCCCAAGGATTTGTGCATCTCTTCGCCGCGAATCATGAGCATGCCGTTATGCAGCCAGTAGCGGGCAAAATCCTTGCCAGTGGCGCATTCAGCTTGAGCAATCTCGCATTCGTGATGGGGGAACTTGTTCTCCACACCGCCGCCGTGAATATCAAAGGGTAATCCCAAGTACTTGGAAGACATAGCCGAGCATTCGATGTGCCAACCAGGGAACCCCTCGCCCCAGGGGCTTTTCCATCGCATGATGTGCTCGGGCTCGGCCTTTTTCCAAAGCGCAAAGTCCTCTGGATCCCGTTTTTCATCGCGAGTCTCAACCCGAGTGCCGCTCATCATATTATCAACGTGGCGCCCTGAAAGTTTGCCATAGTCCGGATCGCTACGCACGCTAAAGTAGACCGAACCATTCATTTCGTAGGCATAGCCCTTTTCGATCAAGGTTTCGATCATCTCAATCATTTCGGGGACATGCCCAGTGGCGCGCGGCGAAATATCCGGCCTGAGTACATTAAGCCGATCCATATCACTGAAATAGCGCTGCGTATAGGTTTCGGCAATAGCCATGGGATGCTTATGCTCACGGAGGGCTCCCTTGAGCATGCGGTCTTCGCCCGAATCAAGGAGGTGACCTACATCCGTGATGTTTTGAACATACACAACCTGATAACCAAGATAACGCAGATAGCGCACAACAGTATCAAAATTAATATATGTCTTGCCGTGGCCAAGGTGGCTGTCGTTATAGACCGTAGGGCCGCAGACGTACATATGCACACGCCCGGGGTGTAGGGGCACAAACTCTTGTTTTTCTCGTATCAGCGTATTGTAAACATACAGCGTCATGTTATGACTCCCAAGAACTAGACTCGAATGGCGGCAAGCCGATACGGGGCACAGCTTATAGGCTGTACCCCTTGATACAAACGCACTGTAGCGTTGTACTTTTGCCGCAATTCTGCACGGCGCTGATCTCAAACTGAGTCATTCCACTAATCCTGCGTCGCTGAATCGGCACCCGGCTGACCAAAGATCATTCTTCCGGCGACCGTCTGCAGAACGCGCGTCACGCTGATAGATACAGTGCGGCCAATGAGCCGCCTGCCATCCTCAACAACAATCATCGTCCCATCATCCAGGTATCCTACGCCTTGTCCAACTTCCTTGCCTTCTTGAATCACGGTAACTTCAAGAGATTCGCCTGGCAGGACAATAACCTTGACGGCGTTGGCCAGTTCATTAATATTGAGCACCTGAACATGTTGAAGCTCGGCAATGCGGTTAAGATTATAGTCGTTCGTCAGTATCGGACAATCGAGGCGTCGAGCCAGGGTTACCAGCTTGGAATCCACTTCGTCCACCTCGTCAATAATCTCTTCACTGATCTCTAGCGACACAGCCGGGGCTTTTTCAAGGCGGTTGAGCACATCCAACCCTCGTCGACCACGGTTACGGCGAAGTACATCAGCCGAATCGGCCACATACTGGAGTTCATTGAGCACAAACCGGGGCACAATCATGATCTCACGGATGAACCCGCTTCGGGCGATATCGGCAATTCGCCCATCAATAATGACACTTGTATCCAACAGTACCACATGCCGCTTTTCGGTGGACTCGATCATCTTTAGCCCTAGTACAGCCAAAACCTCATCGCCTCGCTGGCTGCCGATACGCGCGCCGATAAAGCCCAAGAGCAAGGCAGCCATGCCGGGAAGAATCTGCCCGATAATGCCTGGTAATCTCCCAAGTGGGCCGGCCAATAAAGCACCCATCAAAAAGCCGATGACCATGCCGATGGTGGATTGGATTAACACCCGCACCGGCGTACTTGCAAGTCGGTCATAGACGGCTCTGAACGGCTTGGTAGTGAGATGGGGAGCAAGTACAAATCCCAGGACCGCGCCAACAAGAGCCAGAATAGCCTCGTAGAACTCGATGCCCATTCCGATAAAGGCGGCCACATGCGGCGTCAGAACCCCGATCTCCCAGGCGATCGCCCCACTGATGATAACAACAACAATTCGAATGATGATTGAAAGGGACAACCTGATCCTCCAGATGACTGTTGGATAAATGATATGAATGCACCAAGAGAACAAAAGATAAAACTATTTTTGCAAAGCCAAATCAACAGCCTCTGCCAGAGTTCGCACTCCCAGAATAGCGACACCATCAGTCTTTGTAGAACTGTTCCGGATAGGCGGCATGAGAATATGGTCGAAACCTAGTTTTCGTGCCTCGTTAATACGACGTTCGCTCTGGCCAACACTGCGCAATTCACCCGACAAGCCAACCTCGCCAAACATGGCCAATCCCTCGCGAACGGGGCGATTGTAATGGCTAGACGCCATGGCCACAGCTGCTGGGAGATCCACTGCGGGTTCACCCACTCGCAATCCGCCGACAATGTTTACAAAGATGTCTTGATCGTTCAGTCCAAGACCCACTCGCTTGGCCAATACAGCCGCCAATAGAAGCACACGATTAATATCAAAACCGTTCGCAGTACGTCGAGGGTGGGGGAGATTCGACGTACTAGCCAACGCTTGAACTTCTACCAAAAGGGGGCGGGTTCCTTCCATAGTTACAGCAATCGCCGAGCCCGTCGCCCGTCCGAGCCTTTCCTCGAGAAAAACCTGCGAGGGATTGGGCACTTCTACCATACCCTCTTCGCGCATTTCAAAAACGCCAACTTCATCTGTGGAACCGAAGCGATTCTTGACGCTGCGCAGTAAACGGTAGGCGTGAAACCGTTCTCCCTCCATATACAACACTGTATCCACAATATGCTCCAGGAGCCGTGGACCGGCAATACTACCAGCTTTGGTCACATGGCCCACCAGAAACACCGCCATATCCATTGTTTTTGCGGCTCGGACTAGAGCGGCTGCACACTCCCGAACTTGGGTCACGCTGCCAGCAGAACTCGATACGTCTTCGAGATAGACTGTTTGAATCGAATCCACAACCACAATGGTCGGCTTCAAGTCGCCTATCTGGGTCAAGATGGTATCCATGCATATTTCTGAAGAGATATAAAGATCGTCTGCTTTTAGGCTCAACCTGTCGGCCCGTAACTTGATCTGATGGGCAGATTCCTCAGCAGAAACATATAGTGTTTTATGACCCTGTGCAGACATGGTGGCAGCAAGTTGTAACAATAACGTGGATTTGCCAATGCCTGGATCGCCACTTAACAACGTCACAGCGCCCGGCACAAGCCCACCTCCGAGTACACGGGCAAACTCGCCGATAGGCACTTGAATACGTTCACGCCCGCTGGGAGATATCTCGGCCAATCGGGATACCTGACCTCCGGCCAAAGAACGTTCGATGCGCACGCCAGGCGAAGGAATAACCTCTTCTAGCGTGTTCCATTCACCACAAGTGGGGCAGCGCCCCATCCAACCGGGCTGCTCTGCCCCACATTCCCGACACACAAATCGGGTCTTTGGCTTGGCCATGCGCGCTACTGCCGGTCGCCAGATAGCAAAAGACTGGATTCAGTAATAGGATAATTTGGCTGCAGAATAATTTCGCCATCCTTGCTATCAACCAGCACGTGATCCCCTGCGCGCAATACACCATCCAAAACTTGTTCGGCAAGTGGGTCTTCGATCAAGCGTTGAACCGCTCTGCGCATAGGCCGAGCACCATACTGTGGATCGTACCCCTCGGTAAGTAACGCCTCACGGCCCGCCTCGCTGCAAGAAACTTGAATATTCATGGGTTCAAGTCGCTGATTCAGCTCGGCAAGCTGAATCTCGATAATCTGCGATATTTCATCGCGACTGAGTTGATGAAAGACGACAACATCGTCCACACGATTCAAGAACTCGGGACGCACCAAGTGCTTTAGTTCAGTAAGGAGCTTACCCTTCATATCGCTATAGCGCTGACGCTCGGCAAGTTCCTCTGGTGCGGTGTCGAATCCAAGTGAGACATCCCGGGTAATAACGTCACTGCCGATGTTTGAAGTCATGATGATGATGGTGTTACGAAAATCCACCTTACGACCCCGAGCATCAGAAAGATGTCCCTCTTCCATAATCTGCAAAAGCATATTAAAAGCTTCGGGGTGGGCCTTTTCGATTTCGTCAAAACAAACTACCGTATAGGGTCGACGGCGGACAGCCTCAGTAAGCTGGCCAGCAGAATCATAACCCACATACCCAGGAGGCGCACCTACGAGCCGAGAGAGTGTATGCCTTTCCATAAACTCGGACATATCGAGCTGCAACAAAGCATCGTCGCTGCCAAACATAAATCCTGCCAAGGCCTTACAGAGCTCGGTCTTGCCTACGCCAGTGGGGCCAAGGAAAATAAGCGAAGCAATGGGGCGACGCGGATCACGCAATCCTGCCCGAGCCCGGCGGACCGCGCGCGCCAGAATCTTGATCGCTCTATCCTGCCCAACAATCCGCTTGTGGAGTTCATCTTCCATATGTAACAAGCGTTCGGATTCGGATTCGGCCATGGATGCCACAGGAACACCAGTCCACATGGCGACAATCTCGGCAATATCTTCAGCACGCACAACCTGCTCGCTGAATTCGAATTTAATATCCTCACCCTGATCAAACGAGGCGAGTAGTGAATCCTGGCGGTAGATGGTTTCCAGCGAAAGCAAATCATCTTCGCTTTCGGAGCGCTCTCCTTCAAAATGTTTGAAAACGCGTACTCGGGATGCCGCTTCATCGACAAGGTCGATCGCCTTATCAGGCAAAAAGCGCCCCGACACATACCGTGCAGCAAGCCGGGCAGCCGCTTCTATTGCCTCATCGCTGATCTTGAGGCCATGATGGGCTTCATAACGACTGCGCACCCCCTTGAGAATGGCAACGGTATCTTCTACCGAGGGCTCTTCGACATAGACAGGCTGAAAACGTCGCTCAAGCGCAGCATCGCTTTCAATATGCTTGCGGTATTCATCCAACGTGGTAGCGCCAATACACTGAATTTCGCCTCTAGACAAGGCAGGCTTGAGGATATTGGCGGCATCGACCTGGTTGCCAGCAGCACCAGCCCCCACAATCATGTGCAGTTCGTCGATGAATACAATAGTATCCGAGGATTTGAGCTCATCAATAACGTGCTTGAGACGTTCCTCAAACTGGCCGCGATACATGGTGCCTGCCACCAACGTTCCTACATCCAAGCGCACAACACGTTTGAATTCGAGATCCGCAGGCACACGCCCCTGAACAATACGTTGGGCCAATCCCTCGACGATAGCTGTTTTGCCAACACCGGGTTCACCAATTAAAGCGGGGTTATTCTTGTTGCGACGGGCGAGGATTTGAACCACCCGCTCGATCTCTTTGGTTCGTCCAATGACGGGATCGAGGGCACCCTGGCGAGCGAGCTCGGTGAGATCAATGCCCACTTCATCCAGTACAGAATGCTGACCGCGTGTCTTTTCTTGCGGCGCATTTGCGACAGGTGTCATGCGCTCGCGAATCATCATCAAGGTTTTTTGGCGCACAACATCAGAACGGACGTTCAAGTGCCGCAACACGGCAACGCCCATACTGTCAGACTCTCGAATCAGCCCCAGCAACAGGTGCTCTGTCCCAACATTGCGGTGCCCAAGGCGCTTGGCCTCGAGCACTGCGGCCTCGATGACAACGCGTGTCTGGTCGCCCAATTGCATGGCAGAGGCAGAAGACTCGCCAGCACCAACCAAATCTCGCACCACAACGCGCACTGTATCCGCATCAAGGCCGGAATCATGAAGGACACGGAACGCCATCCCATCCTGCTCACGAAGCAGGCCAATCAAGAGATGTTCTGTTCCAATATAGTGATGGCCGAGGCGCTGCGCCTCTTCGCGTGCCATCACCAGCACATTGCGGGCAAGCTGGGTGAAGCGTTCTAGATTCTGAACCATTTTCAACCTGCCTTTGCCCTAAAGAAACGGGGGCACAGTGTGTCTGCCCACACTGGCCCCCGGTCCGTACTTGTTTGGTCTTGTCGAAGACGGCAAACTAGGAAACCGCCAAAACGACGCGACCTGTATCTAGCACTGGCAGGGCTACTAGCTGCTTTGGGCCAGTGATTTGGTTACCAGCCAATTGCATTCAGTCCATGCCTTGAAAAATGCTAGGCATCTATTGAATCTAGTGCACCATCAAGTTGATCATCCTCTTCCCAGTCGAAATCGGCATCATACAGCTCTTCGCTAACGCGGCGCAGGCTGAGACCGATTCTCTGGCGGTCAGTATCAATACGGATGATTCTCAACTCCAATTCCTGGCCTTCCTGAACAACCTCACCGGGATGCTCAATACGCTCCTCAGAAAGCTCGGAAATGTGAATCAAGCCTTCGATGTTGTCATCCAGCCGAGCAAAAGCACCAAAGTCTGTAATCTTGGTTATCGTGCATTTAACAACCTGCCCGACAGTATAAGCATCCTCAACCTGGCTCCAGGGTTCCTTCTGAAGACGCTTGAGGCTAAGAGCTATACGCCGGCGATCGCGATCCACAGAAAGGACATAGGAATCAACTTCTTGCCCCACCTTGAGGATCTCTCGAGGATGCCCAACGCGACGCCAGGCAAGCTCCGAAAGGTGAACAAGGCCGTCAGCTCCGCCAAGATCCACAAAGGCACCAAAATCACACAAGCTGCTGACAACACCTCTACGAACTTCGCCCTCTTGAAGCTCATCAAGCAAGCGATCCTTCTGTTCACGGCGCCACTCGCGTACCGCAGCCCGCTCCGAAAGGATCAGGCGATTGCGGCGACGGTCGATCTCAATAATCTTGAGCTTGAGCTCGGTACCCACGACGCCAGCAAGCATGTCATCGCGCTGGCCCTGATCTCCGCCGTGAAGTCCACGAGCACTCACAATTTGGGAAGCGGGGACGAATCCCCTTACATGACCGACGTTAACGATCACGCCACCCTTATTATAGCTCACGACCGGCTTGGAGAACACCTCTTCCGCCTCGTATAGACTCGTGGCTTCGTCCCAGTCGTTCTCCAACAACGCACGCTGAAGTGAAAGAATGGTGTTCCCTTTGGCATCTTCAGGTCGAACCACATAAGCCTTGACCTTTTTGCCTACCTTGAGCGAATCACGGTACTCGGAAGTCAGCTTGCTCAAATCGCGCGAGCTAACAATTCCTTCGCTCTTGTAGTTGATGTCAATGAGAACCTCATTAGGGTTAACTGATACAATCGTGCCTTCTACAATCTTTCCACGCTCTGGGAAGGTGCAACCATAGCCCTGCTCCAAAAGCGCAGCCATCGGATTGACAGACTGTTCAGCCCCTTCACCTCCTTCAGTATTCAGCGCGGTATAGTCCTGATCGTCCATGCAGACATCGTCTCCTTTTTGGAATTTTCCTAGTTTATCACATTATACCAACTTGCCAAAGTCAGCGCAAAGCTCCATCTGACTCTGCATTATTCGAGCCAGAGATTCACTGTTCCAGATACGTATAGCTTCTCTTCGTTATAGTAAACCACTCGAACAGTGAGTTCAATCTCAACATCAGAGCGTAGCGTGCCCTCCCAGGCGATAGAATCCCCTGTCTTGCGGTACGGGTAGCCCTCAACGCCGGAAAGGATCACGCCATCCGTATCGAAACCCTCATAAATGACGGTTGAGCCAGGAATAGCCTCTCCACGAAGAACTGTATAGGTTACCAGCCCTCCGTATTTGATGTCTGATTCTTTGCTGATCTGAGCGACTGTGGGATTGGCATCGGTAATCGTCAGCTCGGATTCGCCAACGAGCTTTAGGCTGGTATCACCAACGTACAAGACACGCAACGTCAAGTCCACATCTGTGCCATCAACTGGCGTACCTGACCAGTCCAACGAATCGCCCACTTTTTTGTAGGCTATCTGATCGCCAAGCATCACATGAGCACCGCGGTCACTCATTCCCAGATACTGAATGTTGGTCCCGGGTACATAACCGCCCACATCAACCGAGATCGTCGAGGGTAAGTCATAGTGCAACGAACCGTCGGGCAATTCTTCAGACCGACAGCCAACCATTACAAACACTAACCCCAGCGCTGCTACAAGAGTCGTAAATCTGCTTTTCATCATGTGGCAACTCCTTCAAGCGCACCGGCAAGCAAGCACCGCGATTCTAGAAAACAGTCAGAGCAGTGTCAAGGACAAGCGCTTAATGCCTTAGCCGCGCACTACAATATTCACCAGCCGACCCGGCACATAGACCTGCTTGACGATCTTTTTGCCTTCAATGTAACGTTGAACGTTTTCCTGGGCCAACGCCAAGGTGTTGGCGTCCTCATCTGTAATGTCTGCCGGAACTTGAAGACGCGCACGGACTTTGCCATTCACCTGAATGACGATGGTTACTACGTCGTCAGCAGCCAGTTCTTCGCTCCACGCTGGCCAACTTTGCTGATGCACACTATAGGGTTTGCCCATCAGTTCCCAGAGCTCTTCGGTAATATGCGGCATGATAGGTGCACACATCAACACCATGCTTTCAACTGCCTCTGCCCAGGCCTCTGTGCCATATACGTCCGTATCCTTGGCTTTGAGCAAATAGTTGTTGAATTCCATCAAGGCAGCCAACATGGTGTTGAACTTGAAAACCTCGATATCATCCGTTACACGGTGTATGGTCTTGTGCGTCAAACGGCGCAGATCAGCAATTTCTTTGGCTGTAGCTGGCTTTTGGGGTTCGTCACGCGGTTCAAGAACAACACTCCACACCCTATTCATAAAGCGCGTAATGCCGTCAATACCTGTCGATACCCAACTACCGCCAAGCTCCCAGGGACCAATGAACATAATGAACGCGCGCACCGCGTCAGCACCAACGGTCGACACATAGTCATCCGGGTTGACCACGTTGCCGCGTGACTTGGACATCTTTTCATTGTCTTCACCCAGAATAATGCCCTGGGTAAAGAGCCTGAGCATGGGTTCATCAAAATCCACCAGTCCCATATCGTGCATCACTTTGGTAAAGAAGCGTGTATACATTAGATGCATGGTGGCATGTTCCACACCACCTGTATACTGATCTACTGGGAGCCAGTAAGCACCCTTTGCCGGGTCAATCGGCGTCTCGCCCTCATAGTAGGGGCTAACGTAGGCATACTGATACCACGACGAACACATGAACGTATCCATGGTATCCGTCTCACGCTTGGCCGGACCGCCGCACTTGGGGCAAGTTGTCTCATAAAAGGCCTTGTGGTACTTGAGCGGCGATTCGCCCGTGGGCATAAACTCGGCATCATCAGGCAACAATACCGGCAAATCCTCAAAAGGTACCGGCACAATGCCACACTCGTCGCAATAAACCATGGGGATGGGCGCACCCCAATAGCGCTGACGGCTTATCAGCCAGTCACGCAGACGGTAATTCACTTCGGCGCAGCCAATACCCTTCTCCGAAAGCCAGGAAATGACTTGGCCCTTGGCTACATCGCCCGGCGTGCCGCTGAATTCAGCCGAGTGAATCATCTCGCCATATTCGGCATGGAAGAGCACGTCCTGATACCATTCGACGCTATCCAGGAACTCCATATAGGTACGTGCCTCTTGGACCTCGGGGCAATCGCACAAAGCCTTGATCCGCGCCAGAATGCGCGACTGCGTTTCCACCGAATCAAAAACGATAATTTCATCGGCAAATACGGTCAGCCACTGAGCACCAACCACATCCACCCAGGCGCCCGATTTGAGATGCGCTTGAACAGTGGCCACATAGGCCGAAACCTGCTCTGGAGATTTCAAAGTGATGCAGTAAGCCCCATCTACAAGCTCAAAGCGTATACCCGCCTCAGTAAACGCTGCTTCCAGCCCATCATCAGCGGCCGGTTGAGGCACCATGCTCTTGGAGATATGATCCAGTCGGCCGATGACGGGCACAATGGGCAGACCGAATTTAACCGCAAAGGCAAAATCGCGTTCGTCATGAGCTGGCACGGCCATAATGGCGCCCGTTCCATAGGTGAGCATGACATAGTCCGCGATCCAGATAGGGATACGCTTGCCATTGACGGGGTTTACGGCATAAGCGCCAATAAACAGCCCCGTCTTTTCTTTATCAGTCGCCAAGCGCTCAATCTCACTCTGACGCGCCGCCTGATTGCGGTATCCCTCGATATCAGCCATGCACTCATCTGCGGCAAGTTTATCGACAAGAGGATGCTCGGGGGCCAGCACCATAAAAGTAGCCCCCCACAAGGTATCAGGACGGGTGGTAAAGACGACGATATCGTCGCCTTGCTCGGATTTAAAGGTAACCTGGGCGCCCTCACTGCGACCGATCCAGTTGCGCTGCATCGTCTTAATGCGCTCTGGCCAATCAATGCGATCCAACCCTTCGAGCAATTGGTCTGCATAATCGGTAATACGGAAGAACCACTGCTCTAGGTCTTTTTTGATCACCGGCGTACCGCAGCGCTCACAATGGCGATCATCACCCCAAACCTGCTCACGAGCCAGGGTTGTATTGCAGGTTGGGCAAAAGTCCACAGGCGACTTTTTGCGGTAAGCCAGGCCCATTTCGTACATCTTTAAAAAGAACCACTCCGTCCATTTATAGAATCCAGGCAGGCAGGTTACAGCCTCGTTATCCCAGGCGAAACTAGCGCCCATACTACAAAGTTGGTGGCGCATGTGTTCGATGTTCTTAAAGGTCCACTCACGAGGATGGATGCCATGCTTGATGGCCGCATTTTCCGCGGGCAAGCCAAAGGCATCAAAGCCCATGGGGAAAAAGACGTTGTAACCCTTCATCCGCATATAGCGCGCCTTGGAATCCGAAGGCGACATAGCGTACCAGTGGCCAATATGAAGATCACCTGAGGTATAGGGTAGCATCGTTAGCGCATAGTGCTTGGGACGACTGGGATCCTCGACCATCTTGTATAGGCCGGATTCATCCCATCGCCTTTGCCACTTGGCTTCGATCTCTTGGGCCCGATATTCCGGGGCCTTTTCCCTATCCTGCATCGTGCAACCTCCTAAGGCACTCGATATAGCCGCTATCCCTAGAGCAGCTAGCGCTGCTGCTATTGAAAACTAGGACATACAAACAAAAATTCCCCTTCGCCATCACAACGAAGGGGTCCAATTATTACCCTGTGCTGGCAGGGTTAAGGGGTGTTGAGTGGAGCTGAGGGGAATCGAACCCCTGACCTCTTGAATGCCATTCAAGCGCTCTCCCAGCTGAGCTACAGCCCCATATTATATTGTTACAGGCCACCGAGTGGAGCTGAGGGGATTCGAACCCCTGGCCTCATCAGTGCGATTGATGCGCTCTCCCAGCTGAGCTACAGCCCCCCAGTCCAACGACGCTTCACAGTATACATCAAGCATTAAGAGTGTCAAATGATACCGTTGCACGCGACATCTTGACACGCTGAACGCGACAGCCAGAATAGGAGTATGAAGATCATTGACATGCACACGCACATCTTTCCTCCCGAGATCATCTCTCAGCGAGTGGAAATTGCCCAGGACGAACCCTGGTTTGGCGAACTGTACAGCTCGCCCAAGGCAAAGATGGTGGATGCCGAGCAATTGCTGGCCTCTATGGCCCAGGCAGGCATCGCCCACTCTATCACCTTTGGGTTCCCCTTTGTCAATCTGAGCCTGCGCCAGGTTTGCAACGACTATGTACTTGAAAACGCCGCAGAGAGTGCTGACCAGCTGTTGCCCTTTGTCTTGGTCTCGCCCAAGGATGAGAATTTAGTTGATGAGATGCGGCATCTGGCCGAGCGAGGAGCCCAGGGCTTTGGTGAACTTATGCCCCACGGGCAAGGCTTTGGCTTGAATGACCCAGCCACGGATTTGTTGATCGCCACAGCGCAGGCCTTGAACAAACCTGTCATGATTCATATCAACGAACTTTTCGGGCACAACTATGCTGGCAAATCTGGGCCTGGGCCCAAAGCTGCCCTGTTGCTAGCCGAACGCCACCCCCAAGCTCGCTTGGTCTTTGCTCACTGGGGCGGGGGGCTTGTTTATTATGAAACGATGCCCGAAGTGCAGGCGGCTCTGCAGAATGTCTATTATGATTCGGCTGCTTTGCTTTATCTCTATGACGATCGCGCTTTTCGCATCGGCCTAGAACTGGCCAGGGAACGGTTGCTCTTTGGCACAGATTACCCGCTTATCGGCCAAGAGCGCTTTGTTCAGCATGTTCAGCGGCTTGGATTGGATGAAACCGATCTGAATGCCTTTATGTGCCTAAACGCCGCCCGATTATTGAACATCCCCTTGGAAGAAGAAACTTGATATGACGACCTGGCGCACTTTTGCAGCCCTCGAACTGCCCCAAGACATTCGCGAGGCCCTTTTTGCAATGCAGAAAAAACTGGCTGCTGCCCCTGGAGGCAAAGCTACCCGCTGGACTGCCCCCGAGCAGATACACTTGACCATCAAATTCTATGGAGAGGTTGAGCAGAGCCGAATCGACAATCTAGCCAAAGTGCTCTCAACCTGTTGCGCAGAAATTACCCCATTCGAATTATCGCTCGCCCAACTGGGCTGCTTTCCCAATACGCGCCAGCCGCGTATTATCTGGGCCGGCCTGCGAGATAGCGACAATCAATTGTCGCTTCTGGCGGAAAAAATAGAACGAGCATCCATCGCCTTGGGCTTGGCTGCCGAGAGCCGCCCCTTTCAGCCCCACTTGACACTTGGCAGGGCAAAGCGCGACGCTCGCAATGAAACTCTGGCAGCTCTTGGTGCGTCATTACAAGAGACACGTATCACTCAGATGGGGTGGGTTGCCAACTCGTTGACGCTCTATCGTAGCGTACTCATTTCCTCGGGGCCTGTTTACACGATTCTTTCACAGGCACCTTTCGCTGGTAAGGAAAAGAGCATTCATGCAGTTTAGTGAACAAGGCACCATCGACACGCATCGTTATACCATCGTCCCCTGCACACTTGTCTTTTTGATCCAGCGAGATCATGTATTGCTCTTACGCGGTGCCTCCACCAAGCGTCTGTGGGCCAATCATCTGAACGGCATCGGCGGTCATGTCGAAGCCGGCGAGGATATTCGTGAATCAGCCTTGCGCGAATTTCACGAGGAAACCGGTCTTGAACTCGTAGATGCACGTTTGGCCGCTCTGATCCATATTCAGGGACAAGGCCAAGCCCCAGGTGTTGTCCTCAATGTCTTTGTCGGTAACCAGGCTACAGGAGAAATCACTCCCAGCGATGAGGGCTCTCTGGAATGGCACCTCCTGACGAACTTGCCGACCGACGATCTAGTAGAGAATCTAGCCGAACTGCTACCACGCATCGCCAATTCAAAGGATGAAATTGTATACGGCCTCTATACTTCAGATGAGACTGGCTTGATGCATTTCTCTCTCCGATAAATGCTCTGCGGAGGGAACTTGGCGCATGTGCTATAATCAGAATGGCAGATCAGGGTATGCTGTTTTAGCAGAAAAGTCGCATGCCATTACGTGTAAATCTAGAAAATCTAACCTTTTTCAGCCTCTATAGACAGGGACTGTTGCATACAGATCATTACGGTAGCGCTGTTCAATTGTGCAAACAAGCCGGGCCTGTACGCGCCATCCCTGGTGTAACAGCTCACCTCTCGTTATGGGCTCGTGCGCGGAACCAAAAGCCCATCTTGCTCGACCAGGCTTTGCACACCGACCGCACACTCGTCCGCATCCCAGCAATGCAAAGTGATCTCTTTATCATTCCCTCTGAGGATTACGCCGCCTATCACCATGTGCGAGAAGCTCTTGTTCCTACCGACCTCTATGAATACCTAGAGAACTTCGGCAGTGCGAATGATGACCAAGAGCCGCACATTGCTACGCTCGCCTCTCACGTGCTCGACGTGTTGAGTGCTCGCGGCGCTTGCACCATCGAAGAACTAATGGATCGCATTCCCGAACTTGGTAAGCGCATTCCCGATGCCCCCGGCAAGAAAGAGCTGGGCACCAGTAGGTTAGGAGATCGTCTGGTACCGGCCATGTGTGCCCGCGGCATTCTGGTCCGAGCAGATATCCAGGGAAGCTGGCGCAGTGACCATTATCGCTTTGCGGCCTTGTCCTCTTGGCTCCCAGCAGTGAGTTTGGATGCCATTTCATCTGAGGAAGCCATTGCCACGATAATTTTACGCTACCTCAGGGCCTTTGGCCCGGCTACAGTTGGCGATATCGTCCATTGGATCGGTGCCGTACGACGTGGCGAGATCGTCTCAGCACTGTATCGCCTTGGCACAAAGGTATCGCGACTAGAACTGCGAGACTATCCTGGCGAATACTATGTTCTGACTGAAGATATCGGCATGCTGCTCAACCCGCCTCGACCCAGGCAAATCACCAATCTACTTTCCCCACGAGATAGTTATATGATGGCCTATCGAGATAACGCGCGCTTTATCGACCGAGACAATCTGGATCGCGTGTACGATTGGACCGGCGATTCGACGGGAGTCGTTCTCTATGAGGGGAGAGCGGTGGGCATCTGGTGGCAACGAGATCGTTATGACCGTGTCGTAATTCGCACCTTTGAGGTAATGACGCCCACCCAACTGGCTCTGATTGCCGAAGAAGCCAGATTGATGGGACAGTTCCTGGGACAGCAACCGTTCTCCATCGATATCGATTACATCGAAGAGCCCGAAAAAGCCAGAGGAGCCTAGATTGAATACCTATTATCTGCCGACGCACATTATTGCCGCATGTGGCGCCTTGAACGAATTGGGCAAAGAGGCAGCGGCCTTGGGACAGAGCGCCCTACTAGTCTGCGGCGGAAAATCCGCCAAAAGCGCCGGTTATGTCGAACGCGCTACAGAGATTCTAATCCAGGCCGGCGTTCAAGTTACCCTTTACGAGGGTATTGCCGCCGAGCCCGAGCTAGAGATGGTAGAACGAGGGCTCGAACTCGCCGCAGCAAACCACATCGAGATGGTTATTGGCATGGGTGGGGGCAGCCCCATGGATACGGCCAAAGCCATCGCTGGCCTGGCGGGACTGGAAGGATCGGTGAGGGATTACTTTCAAGGCAAAGCCATCACGGCGAACGGACTGCCGTTTATCGCCATCCCTACTACCTCTGGCACAGGAGCTGAAGTAACCAAGAATGCCGTTTTGACCGATGCAGCCACCGGCATCAAGCAAAGTATTCGCGATGACCGTTGGTATGCACGGACGGCCATCGTCGATCCAGAATTGACCCTGTCGTTGCCGCCCAAGGTGACAGCCAGCTCGGGCAGTGACGCCCTATGCCAAGCCATCGAGGCTTATACCTCAATCGGCGCTTCGCCCATCACCGACGCCTTGGCCAGGCGTGCTGTCCAGCTCATCGGCAATTCATTGGAAGCCGCCTATCAGGATGGGAGCAACCTAGCCGCCCGTGAAGATATGGCTTACGGCAGCCTGATGGCCGGCATGGCCATGGGCAGTGCCCGATTGGGCGGTGTACACGGCATGGCCCATCCACTTGGCGCACGATACCATATTCCCCACGGTACGGTCTGCGGGTTGTTGCTGCCATATACTATGGCCTACAACATCGACTATGCCCAAACCAAGTATGCAGCCGTTACCCGAATGCTTTCAAATGAGGCGCCAATGGATGAGGCTCAGGCCGCTCGTGAGGCCGTCGACAAGGTGAAAAGCATCATCGAAAACGTGGGCATCCCGCTGCATCTCGCCGAGTTTGGCGTAGAACGCTCTGCTTTTAAAGAGATCATCGCCGAATCATTGCCCTCTAGCTCTCTCAAACACAATCCACGGCCTTTAGGCCACGACGATGTGTTGGCCATTCTAGAGGCTGCGCTGTAACGGGAAAAGAGGGGGCTTGAGCCCCCTCTTTTTTATTCAATCAGGCATAAGGGTTCATAGCCACCATATGCTGGTGCAAAAGCCCATTACTGGCCAGCCAGCTCTTTTGGCTTAACTCGTAGGGCAGGCCGCGCAAATCCGTCACCATCCCACCAGCCTCTTCCAGAATGAGAATGCCCGCAGCCACATCCCAAGGGCTCAAGGTAAATTGCAGGTACACATCTGCCCAGCCCGCAGCCACGTAACAAAAGGCTTTGGCCGCTGCCCCAAAGCTGCGCACCGTATCGACTTGGGGCGCAACCCTTGCCAAAAAACGCCCGGATTGCTGGCGAAGCGTCTGATCGCGGGGCCAATCAACCAGCACCACGCTCTCGGCCAAGTTCGTGCGTTCGCTCACGTGCAACTGAACGCCGTCCAGGTAGGCCCCCTGCCCGTACTCAGCGCCAAAGAGTTGGTCATCAAGGGGATCATAGACTACACCGGCAATCGGATGGCCATCGAGAACGGCAGCCACAGAGACGCAAAAACTGGGCAAACCGCGGGCATAATTGGTCGTGCCATCCAGAGGGTCCACAAACCAGGTGATCTGCCCAGCATGCTCGACAAATTCGCCGTTGCTTTCTTCCGAAACGATGAATCCCTGAGGGCATTCGGCCCGTATCACCGCCAATGCAGCAGCCTCAGCCGCCAGATCAGCTTCGGTAGCAATATCTCTCAGCCCCTTGACCTTGATCTGGTGTTGACCAAGGTAATGCGCCATGATGGCCTGACCAGCCGCGCGTGCGGCCCTCTCTGCTGTATCTAACCAAGGCACTAGCCTTCCTCCATAATCAATCGGCCCGTTAGGCTGGCTGAATCAGCCCGTTCGACGAGCACTTGGCCCAAATGGTTTCGCAAAGCCTGTTCGCTCTTGACCTTGACCCGGCAATAATTGGTAGACAGGCCATCCCAGGTCGAGTCATCGGCGCAATGCTCAAAGAGCACTTGCATCTGCTGGCCTACGAATTGCCTGTTAAAGCGCAATCCCAGCCTGCGAGACAAAGCGGCAAGTTGCCGGGCGCGCTCATCGATGACAGGCGAAGGTACTGCCCCGTCTAGTTCAGCGGCCAAGGTGCCTGGTCTTGGCGAATAGCGAAAAATATGCAACTTGGCAAAGGCCATGGCTTCGACGAACCGAGTGGATTCTTCAAAAAGGGCATCCGTCTCTCCTGGAAAGCCAACGATGACATCCGTCGTCAGTGAGAGATTAGGGATGGCGGCACGCAAAGATTCAACCAGGCGAGCGAAATAGTCCGTGGTATAGTCACGGTTCATGGCCTTGAGCACCGCATCAGAGCCGCTCTGCAAGGGGAGATGCAAATGATTGCAAAGGCGCTCATCATGCCACAAGGTCAGGAGCTCGTTCGAGAAATCCCAGGGTTCCAGCGAAGAGAGCCTGAGGCGCTCTACATCTGTCTCGTCCAAAATACGCTGAACCAGCCGGGCCAGAGACCAACCCTTTTCTGGCGGCAGTGCGCCAGCAGGGTGGCTATCACGCCCATAGGCACCGATATGTACACCAGTAAGGACAACCTCGCGGTAGCCTTCATCTATACGGCGGCAGATTCTCTCAATAACCCGCTCTGGCGCCAGGCTCTTTTGGGCACCACGTGCCATTGTGACGATGCAATAGCTACAGGCGTTGTCACAGCCGTCCTGAATCTTGACAAAGGCCCGGGTGTGGCCGTTTTTAAGGGGACCAGAAGAAGCAACGATCGCGACGGGCAAGGGAACCTGTTCGTGCTGCAACAAAAGCTCGACAATTCGTTCTTTATCGCCGTTACTGACCACCAGGTCAACGCCATCCAACTTGTCAATGACCTCACGAGAGGTCTCGGCGTAGCAGCCAGTGACGGCAATGCCCGCCGCAGGGTTGAGGCGATGCAGTCGCCTGATGAGCTGCCGTGACTTGCGATCGGCTACATGAGTAACCGTGCAAGTATTCACGACGATGCGATCAGCCATCTGGGCATCATCCACGATATTTTGCCCGAGCGTCTCGAGCTTGCGCGCCATATCCTCGGTCTCCGCCTGATTGAGGCGACACCCAAGGGCAGTTAGATAGATATTCATATCGTCAGAAATGATAGCACCAGGGCATTTGTCAGCCAAGTATCCAAAACAAGTCGACAAGGGATAGCCTAACACGGTACAATGCCCGGCAGCAGAGACGGTGGAGTCTATGAGATTAATTTATGGCTGTCTGCTATGGGTTGTAGGCACGCTGGTATGTGCCGCCTTGGGGCTAAGCACAGGGTTTTGCCTGGTTGTGCTGACTGGTTGTGTGCTGCTTTCATTTGTGCTCAAAAACCCCCAGAGAGGCGCTGCGCTCTGCTGCGCCATCCTGGCTGCTGGCATGCTGAGATATGCCCTCGAACCCATCGGCCCCGACGAAACTGACATCGCTACCTATAATGGTACTCGTAACGCCATCATCGAAGGGTTGGTTTGCGAGGAACCGGATCGCCGTAGTACGAGATTCCAGCTCGTTTTATCCGTGGAGCGTGTCGAGATAGACGGTGAATGGCAGTCTGTCAGTGGCTATGCCCTACTGAGCGCACCTATCTATCCCCGCTTTGAATACGGCGATAGATTATCCATCTCTGGCAGTATCGAAGAACCACCGGAAGAAGGTGATTTCTCATACAAGGATTATCTAGCGGATCGCAAGATTTATTCGCTCATTTCTGGCGATATTACCTTGATGAAAGAACAATCGAGCTTTTATCGATGGCTGCTAGGCATAAAACAAGCATTGCGCAGCACCGTCGAACGCCTATTGCCCGACCCTGAATCCGGTTTACTCGTGGGCATCCTCTTGGGACAGGACCACACCCTGCCCGATTATCTACAAGAAGCTTATCGCAGCACGGGCTTGTCGCACATCATCGTCATCTCGGGGTTCAATATCAGTCTCATCGCCCAAGCTATGATGATGGCCTCCAGCAGATTGGGAAAACAACTTGGTTTGTGGGTCTCGTTGGCAACGATTTTGCTGTTTGCCTTGTTCGTGGGCTGGTCGCCGCCCGTCACGCGCGCGGCCATCATGGGCGCTTTGACGATCATCGCTCAACTCTCTGGCCGCAAAAGCCACACGCCCACTAGCCTGGCTGCTGCTACTCTGCTTATGATGCTGATCTCGCCACGAATCCTGTGGAATGTGAGTTTTCAGCTTTCCTTTGCAGCCAGCGCAGGGCTGATTTTCATCGAACCCGCTATCGCCAACCGCTTGGCCTTACAAGGCAATGCCTTTAGCACCTTTCGAGACCTGGTGCTCAGCACATTGGTGGCTCAATTGATGACCTTGCCCATCGCTTGGTATCACTTTGGTGAGCTTTCCCTAATCGCTCTACCCGCCAATATTCTAGTTTTGTGGGCACAACCAGCCATTCTCATTCTTGGCGGGTGCATGACGCTTCTAGGCATGTTTTGGCTGCCACTGGGGCAGCTTGGTGCGGCTTTGGTATGGCCGCTATTACGCTACACCAATCAAGTCGTTGAAGCGCTGGCCACGCCCAGTTGGTCGCTCATCACCCTGCCACAAGCCAGTCTCTGGTGGATTTTGGGTATCTATGCACTCATTGGTCTGTTCATCTGGCGGCGGCAGCGCCAGCCACATGACGAATCCACAAATTCTGGGCTGCGATTGCCTAACTGGGTAGCCATGCTCGGGTTAACGGCCTTGGCACTAGTCGCCATCACCTCACGATTGCCCGATGGCAGCACCCATATCTACTTTTTCGATGTGGGCCAGGGCGACGCAGCACTGGTTGTATCTCCAGGCGGCAGAACGATCCTCATCGATGGTGGCGCCGACCCGGCTTTGTTGGCCGCACGAATTGGCGAAACGCTGCCCTACTGGCAGCGCAACATTGATTGCGTCCTCGCCACCCACGCCGATGGAGACCACCTAACAGGACTAGTGCCCCTTGCGGAACGATATGACATAGGCCTGGCCATTGAATCGCCAGTGATGGGCGAAACGGCGCTGGTAGAACGTTGGCACGAGGCACTAGAGGGAAGAGAGACGCCTATCGTGCAGGCACACCGAGGGCAAGAACTCGAAATAGGTGACAGTCTCCATCTGTCGATTCTGCATCCATCACTAACGGAAGCGAGAGGCGATCTCGACGAAAACCGTTATTCTATCGTTGCCCAGCTCGACGCGGGTGTGTCGACACTTTTTACAGCCGATATCGACATGACGGCGGAGAGCATTTTGTTGGCTGGATGCGACACTTTGGATGCAGATATCCTCAAAGTTTCACACCATGGGGCAGGCACCGCCTCAGGCGAAGCTTTTCTTGATGTCGTTTCACCCGAACTGGCGATCATCAGTGTGGGTTTTGACAACCGCTACGGGCATCCCTCACAGGAATGCCTGGCACGCTTGGTTGAGGCTGGAATTGACATACGACGTACTGATTTAGAAGGAACTATCGAAATCGTCATACCCTCTGTTGAGTCTGACACGTCCTCTCTGTGAACAGCGTGATCCGTTTGATCTCGGAATGAACATAGTCCAATAAGAGTTCTGCATACACGCCATCATCGACAAGCTGGTCTCGCCGCTTTAGGGCCATATCCAACCACCGCTCAGCCTCGTACGATTCTTTGCGGGCAATCAACATCATGGCCAAAGCCATCGCTGTCTGGGCATCATCCGGCTTGTTGGCCAGTTTTTGCCTTAGGCTTTCTTCCCTTTCTGGAGAATGAACAGGAGACAATGCAACAATCGGATATCCAAAAACGTGCTGAGAGGAAAAGCGCGCTGCGCGATGCCGAACCAGGGCCATTCTTCGGGGAATGATCATATCATAGCGAAGCATGACATACAGGCAGAGCCCTACAGACTGCGGGTACCCGGAAATCTCTAGTTCAACAGATTTACCCGCATCAATCATGGCCATGACATCTTTTTCGTTTCCGCTCACGGTCAATGTGTTAAGGATAAAGGGGCGGTCCGCTGTGTTTGTAATCGTAAGGTGGTCCTGCCCAAAAGAGATATCGACGCCTCCTAGCCAAGAATTGCCAGCGCCGATGATGCGTGGTGTGGCCTGTGGAGAGGAGCGATGCACAGTTCCATCGCGTTCTACGATAACACTCATTTCTTCAGGAATATAACAATCAAGCAACTCGACAAAGTCGGTGGAATAATCCTTGAGAATACCCACGTACTCGGTAGTGAGGTTATCCATTGTAACCTGGAGTACCACCAATTGGCCCACCATGCGCTCTAAAAGAGGGTCAAACTTGTTGCCCACGTATCCCAGCATTTGTTTGGTAAGACCCTTGATCTCGGTCTCACCCTGAGCTAACAAAAGTTCTTCTTGTTGGGCTTTGGCTGTAGTTTGGCCTACCACCAAATTCAACGCATTGGTCAGAGAATCCGTTGCCGTAGCCACAAAGTTGCTGGTATTGCGCTTGGAGCGAATCCAAAAGGAACCGTTAAAGGCACGTATCCACGCACGCTGCCGCTCATCACGCTTATCCGCTGTCAGATCATCCACATAGCGATAAATACCGGTGACACTAGCAAATTCCGCACTGTAAAAGACAAAGGATCCCTCAATATGCAGTTGGTCATCGAGAGAAGGTGTTTCGTAGAGCAGCTCAAGGCCCGTAGAAAATAAAGACATGCGTCCGTATACGGGCAGAGCAGACAGCCGTTCGATAACAACCCAATAATCATCGAAATCAGCTAAACAACGATCCCTTTTGAGCCGAGAAAGAGCCGAGCCGACAAGCGTAACGACAAAGATGACCAGTAGGGTAATGAGAAGAGAGAGATCCAAGGCAGTCTCCATTTTGATGATTGGTGCACATGGTTCTTTGTGCTAGACTTACGCAAAGCAGCCGTTAGTGCATCAGAGGAGGCACCATTTGAGCCGCGAAATTCCTTTTTGCTTGATCGGTCTGGGTAATATCGGGCGTAATTTGTTGGATATTCTAACACACCGAACTGCCGCTATTGAAAACGAATATGATCTCAAATTCATACTGGTGGGCGCAGCCGATTCATCAGGGGCTGCATGGTCCGCGCAAGGACTCAATCTGGAAACGTGTGTTGCCCTAAAGTTAGCTCGCCAAGGTATAGCCAACTATCCCAATGTCGGCAAACCCGGCGTACTGGCTAACGAATTGATCGAGATTATCGATGCCGCCATTTTAATCGATGCTTCGCCAACTAATCTAAAAGATGGTGAACCGGGCTTGAGTTGCTGCCACAGAGCCATAGAAAAGGGCTGGCAGATCGTTGCAGCCAATAAAGGGCCCCTTGTTCTGGCTTATGATGAACTCTTGCAGGCTGCCAATGCCCAGAATGTACACTTTGCCTTTAGCGGTACTGTAGCGGGAGGATTGCCCACCGTCAACATCGGTATGCGTGACCTGGCTGGTTCAGCTGTTACACGCGTCGAGGGCATTTTCAACGGCACCACGAACTATATTCTTACACGTATGTTGGATGAGCGCATATCCTATGAAGAAGCTGTGCGGGGAGCCCAGCAGGCCGGCATAGCCGAAGCTGATCCCACACTGGATGTAGACGGTTGGGATGCCGCCAACAAACTAGTCATCATCGCCAACAGCGTACTCAAACGCTCGACCAAGTTGGATGACTTATCCGTAGAAGGCATACGTGGGGTAACGCTGCAAGATATGCTAGAGGCCAAGGCCAATGGTCAAGTGATCAAACTCATTGCCCTTGCCGAACTCAAGGGGAATGATTATTGTCTCAGTGTCAAGCCAACAAGTCTGCCAGCCGATCATCCTCTGGCGCGAACGGGCATGTGGGATATGGGCGTGGTTTATTACACGGATTACATGGGCATCATTAGTGCGGTGATAGAGGAAAAGGGGCCTGTACCAACCTCTGCCGCTGTATTACGCGACATGATTAACGTATCGCGCTAGTCGATGGGCCGGTCAAAAATTCGGATGGATATATCCATGATGACACTGACAATCAATGCCCACGAAGCCATCAGCAAAATAATCAGACCGATAAAGTCTATGGGGGTTTCAGCTACCTCAAAGTAGAGCTGCATTAGAGTCGTATACATTTAGGCACTCCTTTTCTACCCTGTAACAATATTTTAACTACAACGGGGGCTACGTCCAATGGCCCCCGTTTGTACAGAGGTCCATGAATACAAGCAAAGCGCTCCTTACATGGTACGATTGCAATCGGCGTGAGCTGCCCTGGAGGCATACACGTGATCCGTATGCCATTTGGGTATCTGAGATCATGCTCCAACAAACTCAGGTGGCTACGGTCATCGGCTATTATCAACGCTGGATGATAACCTTTCCCACCATAACAACTCTGGCAGAGGCTAACCTCGATCAGGTACTGGCCCTCTGGCAGGGCCTTGGCTACTATAGCCGAGCTCGAAGCTTGCATCATGCCGCCGGGATCATCAAAGATGAACTGGGAAACGTCATTCCGCATACAGCAGCCGCTTTACGCAAGCTCCCCGGCATTGGCGCCTATACTTCTGCTGCCATCGCCAGCATTGCCTTTGGTGAACCCATTGCCGTTGTTGACGGAAACGTCATCCGCGTGCTAAGCCGCCTCTACGATTTGAGCGACGATGTCACCCGTGCAGCCACCAAGAACAAAATTGCCCGTCTGGCTCAAGAATTGCTCAACAACGAACGTCCGGGAGATTTCAACCAGGCCATGATGGAATTAGGGGCAACGATTTGTACACCCCATTCACCCTTGTGTGATGTTTGCCCCTGGCAGAGCAATGCCTGGCTCTTGAGCACGGCACTATCGAAGATAGGCCCGTCAAGCCTGCACGTGTCAAACCGCCGCATCACCATCTGGCTGCAGCCTTTTGTATCATGGACGACCGTTTGTTGCTGGTCAGACGTATTCCAAAAGGCCTTTTGGGTGGCCTGTGGGAAGTACCCAACAGTGAACCGCTGGCAGGCGAATCCGACCAGAGCAGCGTAGAACGTCTATTGCAAACCGACCTCAAGCTGCAGAGCCAAGCTGAACCAAGAGCAGCCCACATTCGCCATGCCTACACTCATTTTACCGTCGATGTAGCTGTTCTACCTTGCACTATCAGCGGCACGCCCTCGCCCGATACATCATGGGATAAAGCAGTCTTTGTTGCAGCCGATGACCTAGCTCAGTACGGTCTAACGGGTGTTACTAGACGCATCCTACAGGCCATAGGCTGGCCATATAGAGGCTAGTTCGTATCTCTTTGGCCAGGAATACCAGGCTCAGTCATCGCTCGTGCGTCCAAAATGCGATCGAGCTCATCCTCAGTCAGATAACCCTTTTCCAACACTACTTGGCGTAGCGAAACTCCCCGAGAAAAGGACTCTTTAGCCACTTCAGCCGCCGCCAGATAACCGATATAAGGGTTGAGTGCCGTGGCCAACCCCATGCTCCTTTCCGCATAAGCCTGGCAGCGTTCTCTATTGGCCGATAAACCAGCCACGCAGCGCACGGTAAAAGCCTGTATGCCATTGGCCAAGATTTGCAGTGATTGCAGCAAATTATAGGCCATAATGGGCATCATCACATTGAGCTCGAGCTGTCCCGCCTGACCACACATCATCATGGTTTGATCGTTACCCATGACATGGTAGCAGATCATGTTGAGCATCTCTGCCATAACAGGGTTGACCTTACCGGGCATAATAGAAGAGCCGGGCTGTACTGCCGGTAATACAATCTCGGCCAGACCCGTAGTGGGACCAGAGCTCAACAGACGAAAATCATTGGCGATGCGTGTCAGAGTCACCGCCAGCGTACGCAAGGCTGCCGAGAAATCGACGAGATCGGCCTGATTTTGCATGGATTCAAAGAGATTGCCATTACTGACAAACGGGAATCCGCTCAGTCCACTGATGGCTTCCAGCATGGCAGCATGGTAACGGGGATCCGAGTTCAGACCGGTGCCAGTGGCAGTGCCTCCAATACCCAAACGACGTACATGCTCGCCAGCGGCTTTAATTCTCTCCATATCATGCCTTACCGCCAGGGCATAAGCACCAAATTCCTGGCCAAGCCGAACCGGCACAGCATCCTGCAAATGTGTACGGCCCGACTTGAGAATGTCGCCAAAATCCGCCGCGCGAGCCTCCAATTCCAGCGCCAAGTCCTCGGCAGCCCGCAAAAGTTGTGTTGTTTGCTGGGTTGCAGCCACACGGATCACTGTGGGAATATAATCGTTGGTCGACTGAGCCATGTTGACCTGATCGTTGGGAGTTACAGGTTTATAGAGGCCTCGCTGACCACCAAGGCGTTCATTAGCCAAATTGGCAATGACCTCGTTCACGTTCATGTTGTGAGACGTACCCGCACCAGCTTGAAAAGGATCTACCACAAACTGGTCGCGCCATTTGCCATCCATGATCTCGCCTGCAACCTCGGCTATAGCCGCGCCTTGAGCAGCATCCAGATGACCGAGAGAGACGTTGACCAGAGCTGCCGCCCGCTTAACCAGAGCACTGGCCCAAATGTACACATCGGGCTGCTGAAGACCGCTGATAGGGAAATTGACAAGAGCACGCTGTGTTTGCGCTCCCCAAAGGGCCTCGTTGGGCACGCGAACTTCACCGAGTGAATCTCTCTCTATACGCATCTCCGCTCCTAATCAATTGCAACAAAAAGACCCCAGTCAATTTAGACTGGGGTCAGGTGCCGAGGAAGGGATTTGAACCCTTATGGATCTATATCCACCACGCCCTGAACGTGGCGCGTCTGCCGGTTCCGCCACCTCGGCTAACAGAGGGCATGATACCACCAGGGCCCCAGCTTGTCAAAACAAAGTCGCACAGAGCTATTCGTCCAACAACCGCTGCGTTGCCATGTACCACGATGCTACATTGGCAAAACGATCGGAGCCTGTCGTCATAGGTGCAACCTGTACGCCATAGACGCCAGAATCGACAGCATAGGTATACACCGGTTGATAAAGCACCACTGAAGGCACATCTTCGACAAAGAGAGCCTGAAAACTACGATACAACTCGTAGCGTTCATCCTGATCGGTGGTTGCCCTGGCTTGCTGCAACAAAGCGTCTGCTGTCGAGCTGATATAGTTGGCAAAGTTCAGCCCCGTCTGCGTAGCCTGACTCGAATGCCAGTAAGGATAGGGATCGGGATCAGGCGGCAAATCCTGCCAGCCCAGCAAAACAGCATCATACGCCCGTGGGCGAAGCATCTCATCAACCAGTGTGGTCCAACTGACCGTATCAGGAACGACGGCAATGCCAACTTCGGCCAACTGTCGAGCAATAGCATCAACGATGGCCACACGCACAGAATCATCTTCATTGGTAGAGAGGATAAACTGCAAGCGCGTCGTACCCCGCTCGCGAATTCCATCTCCATCATCATCAAACCAACCCGATTGCTCCAACAGACTGATTGCTTTGTTCTGGTTATAGTTATAGGTGTCGAGATTATCATCAAAAGCCCAAGAATGTGGCATGATTGGCGTATCAATAACAATCCCCTGCCCATAGACAATATCATCCACAAGGGCCTGGCGGTCCAATGCATACATCAAAGCCTGACGCACAGCTGGATCCTGGAACGCAGGCCGATCCAGGTTTAAATAGACGAGGGTGTAGCCAGAAAGGGGCGCTGAATAAAGAGTGAGGTCATCGTCTTTTGCCACAGCTTCAAGCTGCTCAGGCTGAACACGAGACATACCGGCGATCTCGCCACGCTCGCGCGCTTCTAGCAACGAAGCATAATCCGAATAGAACTTGAGCACGATCGAATCCAAATATGGGCGAGGGTTGTAATAGTCACTATTGGCTACCAACTCAACTTCAGTAGCGCTCACCTGACTCATCTTGAAAGGTCCCGTGCCTATTGGCGATGCATTAAAAGCAGAATCGCCAAGCTCAGACGCAGAAACGTTAGCCAAAATGTGGGAAGGCAACAGGCCAATGGTGGTATGCTCAAGGAAAGGTGAGAACGGTTCCCGCAGAGTAAACCTGACAGTGTATTCATCGATCTGATCGACAACAACCGTCTGCCACATCTCTGAGAGGAAAGAATCTCCCTGAAACTCGGAGTCTTGCATAATACTCACGGTATAGATGACATCTGCAGCCGTCACCGGGGCGCCATCATGCCAGACGGCATCCTGCCGCAAGTAAAAGGTATAAACCGTGCTATCAGTCGAAATGTCCCAGCTCTCTGCCAGATCCGGCTCAATGACGCCATCATTGCCCACTGTAGTCAATCCGGTAAAAACAAGTGCGACAATGTCGCAGTCCACCGAATTTGACTGACAGAGCAACGGATTCATATAACGTGGATTACCGACGACACCTTCAACATAGGTTCCGCCATAATCCGCAACTGGCTGTGCATCAAAACCAAAAGCCAAGTAAACAACTACCGCCAGCACCGCAATGACGCCGACGATAGCTATCCCCAACTGAAGCCGCTTCCGCTTCATGCGGAGCCTCCGTCCCTAGATCAACACGCTAAGCAAAGACGTGACCAAGAATAGCACAGAAATGACGAGTGTCATGTTATACATCGTCTTTTCTACGCCGCGCCGAGTCTGATAGCCAGCGCTGGCACCAAACATGGAGCCGCCAGACTGGCCACCGCGCTGCATGATGACCAGTGCGATGAGTGCGATAGAGACAATAATTTGAACAACATTCAGATAGGGTCCCAAGAGAACCTCCGATTTGCAACGCCAAGGGCACAAGACGCGTAGATTATAGCATGAGGTAAGAACTGCGCCAAGACAAGTTCATTCTGTGTGATTCGGCCCCTCTCTGGACACTATTTTTTGAACGGAGTATATTTAACGTTATGGAGCTGCTGTTAATCCAAAACCCTGTGGCCGGTCAACATGAGATTGGTGCCGAACTAGATAATCTCCGTCTATATCTGGATCGATTAGGTTGGCATACAAGCCTCGTACAAACAACAGGTGCCGGTGATGCCGCCCGGTTCGCAGAAAAAGCTGTGAAAACGGGTGCGGACATGGTTATCGCAGTAGGCGGTGACGGCACTCTAGGTGAGGTTTGTTCCGGCGTAGCCGGTTCTGATTGCCCAGTAGGTCTGCTTCCCGTAGGAACCGGTAACGTATGGGCCCGGCAACTCGGTATTCCTTATTGGACACCACTTGCTCAAAATGCTTTGATGGACGCCGCACGCATGCTTGTGGATGGGCAACTGCGCTCTGTCGATCTCGGAACTGTACATGATAGGCGGTTCCTACTTTGGTGCGGCGTGGGCTTTGATGCTCAGGTGGCTGCCGAGGTAGAGCCCCATCGCGATCTACGGCGCAGTTTTGGTAATATAACATATGCAGTTGCCATCGCGGCAATGAGCCTGTCTATGCGCGGCGAAAGAGTCACTCTAAGGATAGACCAAAGAGTGATGCGGCAGAGGATTATCATGGCGCTTGTCTCTAACGCAAAATTCTACGGCGGATCTGTCAGTGTGGCCCCACAGGCTCGCCTCGATGATGGCCTTTTGGACGTGTTAGTCTTTCGCGGAAATAACAACTTGGACATCATCCGACATGTAGGTATGGTAGTATCTGGACATCAAGAATTGGATCCAAAACTTGAAGTCTATCGTGCCCGAGAGATTGTCATTGAAGGGGACAATCCCATTCCCATTCACGTTGATGGTGATCCGCAAGGATCAACACCTGTTATGATTAGCGTTGAACCAAGATGTCTTTCGATTGTCACACCGAACAATGTCGCTCCAGGGTTATTTGAGTACGCTCCCATCATGACCACGAAAGACTATGCCAGCCGAAGACAATAAATCTTACGATAATGTTGGAGGAGTTTGTGTCCGAATTATCCGCCATTTCGAGTGAAATTCAACGCTGTACCAGTTGCCGTCTAGCTGCTAGTCGTACTATGGCAGTACCAGGATCGGGCGCTGAGAACGCGCAAATCGTCTTTATTGGTGAGGCGCCGGGCTTTCATGAAGATCGCCAGGGCAAACCTTTTGTAGGGGCAGCAGGGAATTTTTTAAACGACCTGCTGGCCTCTATCAATCTCGCGCGCGAATCCGTCTATATTACTAACGTGGTCAAATGCCGTCCGCCCAATAACCGAGATCCTCAACCTGATGAAATAGAAGCCTGCGCAGGCTATCTGGAGCGGCAGTTGGCTATACTCCAGCCGAGGCTCATCGTCACCCTGGGGCGATTTTCAATGCAGCTTGCCTTCAAGGGAGCCTCTATATCTCGCGTTCATGGCACACCACGCAAAGTGGGCGACTATGTCTATTATCCCATGTTTCATCCTGCCGCCGCCTTGCATCAGCCTCGCTATCGCTCTCTGATTGAAGAGGATGTCAAGCGGATCCCCGAGATTCTCATGCAACTGGGCAGTGTTGAGCAGGAAGCACCACAACGCCCCGAGCAATTGAGCCTGTTCTAGCTGCCTGGAGGTCATTCTTGCCCAAAACCCTTTCTGTTATGCCCCTCGGCGGTCTCGGAGAGATCGGCCGAAATATGCTGGTGTTAGAGTATGATGAACAAATCCTGATAGTTGATGCCGGGCTCATGTTCCCCGAAAGTGATCTCCTGGGCGTTGATCGTGTCATCCCCGACATGTCATACGTTTTTGAAAGGGCCAATCGCGTTCGAGGCATTGTCATCACTCATGGTCATGAAGATCATATCGGAGCACTTTGCCACCTGCTAGAACACGTCAACGCTCCTGTGTATGCTACCCGGCTTACGCGAGGCTTGATCGAAGTAAAACTTCGCGAAAACCGGCTAGGGCTAGCAGAGATTCATACCATCACAACCAAGGATGTTCTTCTCCTAGGTTCGTTTCGTGTCGAGTTTTTCTCTGTATGTCACAGTATTCCAGATGGTGTGGGTCTGGGCATTACAACACCAGCTGGTTTGGTAGTGCATTCGGGTGATTACAAGATAGACGAAAGCCCCGTCGTGGGGCAGCATACTGATCTCGACAGGCTACAAGAATTGGGCAAGCGTGGCGTGGCCTTATTGCTAGCCGACAGCACCAACGCGGATCAAAATGGTAGTTCACGCTCTGAAAGCGAATTAGATGAACCCCTGGCAGAAGCTTTTGCCAGCGCCAAAGGCAGAATTATTGTCGCCACCTTTGCTTCCAATATCTCTCGGGTTCAACAAGTGGTCAATACTGCCAAACAGTTTAGTCGCAAGGTCTCTATTGTAGGACGAAGCATGGTTGGCAACTCGCGGATCGCCCGCGAGCTTGGATATCTGTCCATTTCGGAAGAGTTGATGATCAACCCCATGGATATCGGGCAGTATCCCCAAAACCAAGTAACTATCATTTGTACGGGTAGCCAAGGAGAGCGGGATTCTGCTCTTGTGCGCATGGGAGAAGGAAGACATCGCTTTCTCACCATCAAAGAAAACGATACCGTCATCGTTTCGGCTCGTGCTATCCCAGGAAATGAAGAACGCGTAAACAAGACGATCGATAACCTCTATCGCCTTGGCGCACATGTCTTTTACAGTGGCTTGAGGGATGTGCATGTTTCTGGGCATGCCAGCAGAGAAGATCAGATTCGTCTGATCAACCTCGTGCGTCCCCGTTTCTTTGTGCCCATTCATGGTGAATATCGCCATCTCGCATTACACGCCGAATTGGCCATGCAGTGTGAGCATGCCCCGGAAAAGGCCTTTATTCTGGAGCCTGGTGATGTTCTTGAACTCTCACCCGAGGGCGCGGTTCTGGGAGACTCCATTGACGCGCCACCTGTCCTCGTCGATGGACGCAGAATTGGCGATATTACCAGCGCCATGCTGGAAGATAGGCACAAGCTATCGCGCAGTGGTTTTGTCGTTTGTAGTGTGACCCTAGACCGTTATACAAACGGTCTCCTCAAAGACCCCGAAATCGTATCGCGCGGCTTTATCGATGAACAAAAATCGGGAGACGTACTAGACAAAGCCTGCATTGAAGCGGCACATGCTGTAGAATTAGGTGGCTCCCGTTCCTCAATTTGTGAACGAATTGAGACACACGTTGGTCGGTTTCTCAACAGAGAGACTGGCAGGCACCCCATTGTTAAGGCTATCGTAGTCAAGATATAGCAAATATCGCCCTTTGGGAGGTGCATTTACATGGCGCGGCCTAAGCGAAGCAAGACCAAGCGCTCGATCGATAAAGCCCTACAATGGTTTCAATCGATTCGCTCTGAAACCATCGTAGGGATCATTGGCGCGTTGTTTCTGCTGGCGGGTCTTGTTGCGTTCGTCTCCATCATGCCTGGTGATCTCCCCAAATTGTTTTCGGCCTGGCAACATCAAAGCTTTTCCATATGCGGTTATCTCGCATATATTGTTTTTGCCCCACTTTTTGCTTTTGGTATCCTCCTATTGCTCCTAGCTCGCGATAAGGTAGAACGCTTCCCAACCGACCGCATTATCGGAATCATCCTGTTGTTCTTTATGCTGGATGGTATTCTGGGATGGATCAATCCCAAGCATGGCGGTAATCTGGGGAGATGGTTTGCGCAGATATTTACGTATGCTTTTGGACGATCTGGAGCACTGGTTATGCTGTTTGCTATTGGTGGCCTTGCCATTATGCTGGCACTCAACACCTCGGTCGTCGGCGTGCTGCAGAGGCTATGGCAGTGGATCAGCACTACAATTGCCGAGCGACGTGAGCGTCGCCGCATCAAATCAGGTCCGAGAATCGCAGTTCCTACCTCCGTCATGCCCGCACAAGAAAAGCCAGCTCCTTCAAAATCTGTTCAAGCTCACACGGCCCTGGTTAAAAAAGAAGAACAAATAGAAGAAGTGATTCAGGTCCGTAATGACATCGACCAAGTATGGACGCTCCCTCCCTTTCAAGCATTGCTCGATGATCACGCCGAGACCGCATTGGATGTTAGCGAGTTACGTGAAAAGGCCATGCTCATAGAGAACACGCTGAAAAGCCTCTCTATACCGGGCACTGTAGAAGAAGTGAATCCCGGGCCTACCATTACTCAATATGGCATCAAGCCGGGGTATCTCGATCGTAACGTCTCTGGAAGCGACAGTATTCGCGCCCGCGTCAAAGTTAGCAGCATACAAAATGCTGCCAACGATCTGGCTCTGGCTCTGGCAGCCAAGTCTATCCGCGTCGAAGCCCCTATTCCCGGCAAATCGCTGGTAGGCATCGAAATCCCCAATGATGAGCCGGTTACCGTAGGCATCAAGAGCATTCTTCAGTCCACAGAGATGCTCAACGCACCGCCACTGACTATAACCCTGGGAAGAGACGTCTCCGGGCAGCCGGTTTTGATCGATATCGCTAGACTTCCGCATCTTCTCATTGCTGGCGCTACCGGTTCGGGCAAAAGTATCTGCATCAACGCCCTTATTACGTGCCTGTTGTGCAGAAACACGCCGCAGGAGTTGCGATTGCTCATGGTTGACCCAAAACGCGTCGAGCTCACCGGTTATAACGATGTGCCGCACCTGCTAACCGATGTCGTTGTAGAGCCGGACCGCGTGGTGGGACTTTTAGCCTGGCTTTCCAAAGAGATGCAGACGCGTTACAAACGTCTCAATGAGGCTGGCGTGCGCAATATTGTGGGCTATAACGAAAAGATTCTTGCTACAGATGGCGGCAAAAAAATGCCCTACATTGTTTGCATCATCGATGAGTTGGGTGATTTGATGATGACTTCCTCTGACCAGATGGAAACACTGCTCTGCCGCATCGCTCAGATGTCCCGCGCAGTAGGAATCCACCTCATTCTGGCAACCCAACGCCCTTCTGTCGATGTCTTGACGGGCACCATCAAGACCAACTTTGGAGCAAGGCTCGCTTTTGCCGTATCATCAGGTATTGATTCGAGGGTCATTCTGGATACTGTGGGTGCTGAAACCCTTCTCGGTCGCGGAGACAGCCTATTTATGCACCCCGAAAAAGCGGGATTGCAGCGTATACAAGGCTGCCTGGTCACAGACACAGAAATCAACAGAATTACAAAGTTCTGGAAGAACCAAAAAATTGCGCTTTTGTCAAACGGCAAATCAAAACAAACCCAGGATCAAGATTCTGACGTGCCTCTCATGCAACAAGCTTTATGGCCGCAAATCAATACCCATATCGACCCTAACAGAGACGAAATGCTGGATCGAGCCATCGAATTTGCCCGCAAAGAACGTGCTGTCTCGGTGTCTATGCTGCAGCGCAAACTTTCCATTGGCTATACCCGTGCATCCAGAATTGTCGATCAGATGGAAGAAGAAGGCGCCATTGGCCCTTACACGGTACAAAACAAGCCTCGCGAAGTGTTGCTGCCTCCGTTGGGAGAGCAGGAAAAGACGCCAGAAGGAGACTCGTGATTACAGATAGTGATATTGTCCAACTGATAGAAATCCTTGGCCCCGCCGGTGTCTCTACTTCCGATGCAGACCTCAAAGCGCATTCGGTGGATGAATCGTGGGTGGATCCGCATATACCGGAGGTGGTAGTTTGGCCAGAAACCACCGACCAAGTTTCCAAGGTATTGGCCTTTGCCAACGCCAGAAAAATACCCGTATCTGCGCGAAGCGGCGGTTCTAGCCTGGAGGGTAATCCGATCCCTTTGTACGGCGGCATTGTGCTGGCCATGTACAGAATGAATCAGGTTATTGAGATTATCGAGCCCGATCTACAGGTCCGCGCACAGCCAGGGGTCGTCTATAGCAATCTCAACAAGCAGCTTCGTCGGTTGGGGCTCTTTTTTCCGCCCGCGCCAGGGAGTTCGGATGTTGCTACATTGGGCGGTATGGTAGCTAACAATTCGAGCGGCATGCGTGCCGTAAAATACGGCGTCACACGGGATTATGTCATGGGGCTAGAGGTCGTCCTTGCAGACGGCCGTATTATCCACACCGGCAGCCGCACAAAAAAAACGACCAGCGGTTATGCCTTGACTGATCTTTTTATCGGCTCAGAAGGCACACTTGGCATTGTCACCGAGATCACCATGCGCCTAGAGGGACTACCGGAGAATATAGCCGTGGCTATTGCTCCGTTCGAAACATTGGAAAATGCTTCACATGCTATATACGAATGTATGCGTTTTGGACTGAGACCCGCAGCCATCGAAATGCTGGATCCCGAGATCGTTCAAGTAACGAACCGGCAGCAGGGGCTTGACCTGCAAATACGGCCTACGGTATGCGTCGAATTCCACGGCAGCACGAGTGATATTCAGGATCAGATGCAATATCTACAAGAGATATGCCAAGATAACGGCTGTCTCGCTTTTCAGACCTCGACAGATACCGAAAGTCGGGAACGTCTTTGGTCGGCTCGAGCCAAGGCTCACGAATCCATGCAGCTCGAGCATCCGAGCATGAGGCTCGTTGCTGGTGATATCTGCGTCCCCATGTCGCAATTTGGCGAGATGATACGTTACGCCCACCAGGTAGGTGATGCGTATGGCGTCGTCATTTATGCCTTTGGTCATGCTGGTGACGGTAACCTGCATACAGATATTGTCGCTGATCCCAATGATAGAGAAGAACTAGAACGCGCATTGGAAGCAACCGACAAGATTGTAGAGCGGGCTCTTGAAGTAGGCGGTACTATCGCTGGCGAACACGGAATCGGCTGTGCGAAAAAACATCTCATGCAAAAAGAACATGGCGCTGCTACTATTCAAGTGATGCGCGATATCAAATGTTTGTTCGATCCTAATAACATACTAAACCCAGGCAAGGTACTCCCTGATGAGTAGGAGTTCACAATGGCCATGGAACTGCTAAAGGCCGGAGCAAAAGAAATGGGGCTCAGTCTTGACCAAACACGACTTGATGCTTTTGAGCTCTATTTTCAGGAACTGACTGCCTGGAACCAGAAATTCAACCTGACCGCCATTACCGAGTATGCCGACGTACAATGTCAGCACTTTGTTGACTCGTTGGCCTGCCTGCTAGCCATCCCGTGTGACGAGGACGACCAAGGCGTACACGACACAATCCCTGTGCGTACGCGGCCGATGGAACTGCAATGCATCGACATTGGATCGGGAGCAGGTTTCCCCGGACTCCCCCTCAAGATTACCCACCCAGAACTCAAATTGACCTTGCTTGAATCCACTGGCAAAAAGGTGACCTTTTTACGTCACATGGCCTCCGCGCTGAAACTGCAGGGCGTTACTTTTATTGAGGGGCGCGCAGAAGAGGCGGCACATGACGAACAGCACCGCGAACGTTATGACATTGCCGTTGCACGAGCAGTCGCTCGAATGTCAACTCTTGCCGAGTATTGTCTGCCTTTTTGCAGAATAGGTGGTCGCTTCGTTGCTCAAAAAGGTATGGACATTGAACAAGAACTTGAGGAAGCCGAAAGGGCAATCAAAGTATTTGGGGGCAAGATCATTGATGTAAAAAAGGTGGCGGTACCAGGTCTACACGAGGCTCGCTCTCTCGTCATTATCGGCAAAGTCAAACCAACCCCCGACGAATATCCCCGACGCACCGGCGTACCAGGCAAACATCCTCTGACCGATTGATATAGGGCTGGGGATGATCAGCCAGGCTGTATAGTGCCTGCCTGTACTTCCCACAGCATAGCTTTCTCAAGGAATTGAGGAGAAAAAAAGCTCAAATCAGTCGTGGTGAGCAAAACCTGCTCATGTTGAGAAACTCGATCCAAGAGGTACCCACAACGCCGCGCATCTAATTCCGAGACAACATCATCCAGCAACAAGACAGGACTTTCTCCCGTACGGTTCTTCATCAGATCAATTTCGGCCAACTTGAGCGATAGAGCCACGGTTCGTTGCTGGCCGCGTGATCCAAAGGTCACCACATCATAACCATTAATCAAGAGTCGAATATCATCACGATGCGGCCCCACTATGGTGACTCCCCGTCCCAATTCTTCCCTCTGAGAACGATTGAGAGCTAGTCGATAAAGCTCCTCGATCGAATCTGAAGGCAATGCACCATTCTCGTCGGCTATTGTTGCATCATAAGTAATATCAAGCTTTTCTCCGCCGCCAGTCAGTTCAGGTTGAATGACACGCGCATACTCAGAAAGCGCAACAACCGCCTCCAGGCGGCCGCGTAGCACTGCTGCGCCATGTGAGATGATCTCCTGATCCCAGAAAGCCAGTTCTGCGGAACGTGCCTGGTGCTCTCTAATGCGCTTGAGCAAGGCGTTTCTCTGTGCCAGGGCACGATTATAACGTGCCAGAGCACGACAATAGGGTCGATCGACCTGGCAGAGCAATGTATCAAGAAAACGGCGGCGCTCTGAGGGTGCCCCAGCAACCAGAGAAATATCCTCGGGGAGAAACAAAACCACATTGAGCAATCCTACTACATCCATAGCCCGTCGACGGACGCCATCTACCAGAACCTGGCGTTTGACCGAAGCAGAATCCGGGGTATCTCCATCCAGCATCAAAGTTATACAGAGTTCGTGTTCGAGTCCGCTACGGACATACACAAGAACAATCTCAGCGTGAGGCAAAACCTCTTCAATAGCCGACCAACCAACGAGTTCACGATTCTGAGAAGCCAGACGCGAGCGCGTCGTCGCGGCATAATAGATGGCTTCGAGCAAATTCGTCTTGCCCTGAGCATTATCGCCGCGAAAAACATGGACGCGCGCCGGGAGATTTAGCTCCAAGCGCGCGTAATTTCGAAAATAATCAAGTCTGATGCTTTGTACGTGCATTCAGCCCCTATCGAGCCGTATACATGGGCATTGTGACATGAACAAAGTGATCGTTGCCCACTGGCCGCAAGACGCCAGGGCTGGTTGGATCACGCATCTCGATAGCAACCTCGGCTTCACTAATCACGCTGAGGGCATCAATGAGATATTTGGCGTTAAAAGCGATTTCGATGGGGTTCCCTTCGACAGTAACATCCAACTCGCTCACATTATCGCCATGCTCAGACGAAGTCGCCGTAATGACCAGTCTACCAAGAGTAGATTCACTACCAGGGACAACCTGAAGCCGTACGACATTTGCGGATTCTCGTGCAAAGATAAAAGCCATCCTTGTCGCTTGCAACAATTCTGCCGTGCTGGCCACAACCCGGGTGGCATGCTCAGAGGGAATAGTGTGGCGAAAATCGGGGAATTGCCCCTCGATAAGCTGAGATACAAGATCCACATTCTTTAGGTGGAAGAAAACCTGATTACGGCTGGGAGCCACCAGCATCTCGATCATATCGGTCTGTTCAGCGCTAATGCGACGCAGTTCTTGAAGAGCCCTTGCCGGAATGATGGCAGAAATCGGATACTCGGGCTCATCTTTGAGCTCGATCGAGCTCAAAGAGAGACGGTAACCGTCAGCCGAAGCAAAGGAGAGCCCCTTACTGCTCACTTCGGCAAGAACACCGGTCAATACGGGGCGACTCTCATCGGTAGCAGCAGCAAAAGCGACCTGATCAATTGCCGAGCGCAAAGCATCAGGCGCAACACGAATGCGATGATCCTCTTCAGGCACCAGAATCAAAGGGAATTCCTGGGCATCAATTCCCTTGATATTAGCCTCATAACGCCCGCATTTGATATTGACAGTTTGCGTGCGCGTAATCAGCTCCAGATCAATCTGTTCTGGCGGCAGCGAATTCACAAAGTCACTCAACATGCGAGCAGGAATCGTCGTGGCGCCCTGCTGCTCAACCCTGGCTCCGATCCAGCAATTGATGCCAATTTCGAGATTGGTAGCCGACAGCTTTAAGCGTGACTCATCAGTTGAAAGCATAATGTTCGACAGCACTGGCAACGTGCTACGTGTTGCCACTGCCCTGCTGACAATCGAGAGACCACGGGCCAGGTTCTCTTGCAGGCAGGAGACCTTCATTGACCTTCCTCCTAAAACTGGTTGAATGCGATTCAGTGGGCAAATTCGAAATCAGGAAATGGATCGTTTTCTATTCCTGCTCTTTAAAGATATAGACGCCGTTTTCGATACGGTAACGGCGGGAACAGGTTGGGCAAACCATCTCATCACCCTCCCTGATCAGCGGCGAATAGCCGCATTCAGGGCAGGCAAAAATCTGATCTGCGGGGGCCAGTGCCAAATCCCCATCCTTGCGGACTCTATTGCGTACAAAAACACTGGGACTCGGGACACAAGGCGCCAGCAAGGGTTGCAAAAAGGCATCCACATCGACCAATGCATCCGTTGGGATGTTGTTCTTGAGTGCATTCACGCGCAAAGACGACACAGCCAACCTCTTCCCAGGCTCAAAACCTGCTTCTCGAAGGCGATTGGTCACCCAACGGGGATGATAATCATAATGCAAAGGCGCAAACTCGTAAGGATTGCGCGAAAAGGGGCTCACTCCCTTACCAAGAACGTAGCGCGCGACGTTCTTTAGATGGCGTTTGTTGGCATACTCAAGCACAAAAGTGCCAGCGGGCCTAACGATGCGATGAATGTGACAAAAAGCCCGCACAGGATCTACCAGATGATGCAGCACTCGAACCATAACAGCCGTATCTACCGCATTGGCAGCTAAAGGCAAGCGGTAGATATCCGCAGCCACATACGTAAAGCGCTCATCACCCAGCCGCGAACGAGCAAATTCCAGCTGAGAACGCGAGTAATCCATCAAAATTACATGGTCATAGCCATCATACGCGTCAGCCAATCGCCCAAAACCCGCACCAATATCTACAAGGCGCCTCCCACAGGGAGGCAAAAGACGAGCCAAAGCACGACGCTCAGCTCCATCCTCGTATTCGCGACCTTGCCCCTCCCAAAAGTCGGTACGATAGGTACTTCCTTCATAATCACAGATCGGCGGCTGATAGCCATCTACCATGTTTATCACTCTCAATGTTTCACGTTAAACATTCGTTATGTCAAGTTACTGTTATCTATTCCACATTGTATATCACGACGATTCTACCGACTCGTAACAACAATGTCAAAGCACTTGTAAAAAACCATTTGCCACACTCCGCTCATTGGTGTATAGTACCGCTTGTGCTTAGCACTCGGTTATCATGACTGCTAAGATAGAAGAAAATAGTGGAGGTTAGTCAAAATGTCCATGTCCCTTAGGCCCCTTGCTGACCGTCTCATCGTAGAACCTGCCCAGCAGGAAGAAGTGACCGCAAGCGGCATCGTGCTGCCAGAGACGGCCAAAGAAAAGCCGCAGCAGGGTCTCGTCGTTGCAGCAGGTCCAGGTAAGAAAGACGACCAGGGCAAGCTCATTGCCATGGAAGTCAAAGTAGGTGACAAGGTGCTGTACGCCAAGTACGGCGGAACTGAAATCAAACTCGATAACGGCTCCAAAGTGCTGGTGATGCGCGAGAGCGACATCCTGGCCATCGTAGAATAATCCATTCGGAGGTACAAGATATAATGGCAAAGCAGCTATCCTTTAGCGAAGAGGCCCGCAAGTCGTTGAAGACGGGCATTGACACCCTGGCCGAAGCCGTCAAGGCGACACTGGGCCCCAAGGGCCGCAACGTGGCTCTGGACAAGAAGTGGGGAGCCCCCACCGTCACCCACGACGGCGTGACCGTAGCCAAAGAGATCGATCTGGAAGACCCCTTTGAGAACATGGGGGCCCAGTTGCTCAAAGAAGCAGCCACCAAGACCAACGACGTGGCTGGTGACGGCACCACCACAGCTACCGTATTGGCCCAGGCCATCGTGACCGAGGGCATGAAGAACGTGGCCGCTGGCGCCAACGCCATGCTGCTCAAGCGGGGCATCGAAGCCGCTTCGGCCGCTGTAGTTGCCCACATCAAGGCTCAGGCCCGCGATGTCAGCACCCGCGAAGACATCGCCCATGTGGCCGCCATCTCGGCTCAGGACAACACCATCGGCAACCTCATCGCCGACGTGATGGACCGTGTTGGTAAGGACGGGGTCATCACTGTGGAAGAGTCCAAGGGTTTGGACTTTGAGACCGAGTACGTCGAGGGTATGCAGTTCGATCGCGGCTACATCTCGGCCTATTTCATCACCAACGGCGACACCGCCGAGGCCGTATTGGAAGACCCCTATATTCTCATTCACGACAAAAAGATCTCGGCCGCCCAGGACCTGGTTCCCCTCTTGGAGAAGATGGTGCAGACGGGCCGCCGCAATCTGGTGATTGTGGCCGAGGATATCGATGGTGAGGCATTGGCCACGCTGGTGCTCAACAAGCTGCGCGGCGTCATGAATGTGGTGGCCGTCAAGGCTCCGGCCTTTGGCGATCGCCGCAAGGCCATGCTGCAGGATATCGCCGTGCTCACGGGCGGCGAGGTTATCACCGAGGAGATGGGCCGCAAGCTGGAGACAGCTACCGTGGCTGATCTGGGTGAGGCCCGACGTGTGGTTTGCACCAAGGAAGACACCACTATCATCGAAGGCAAGGGCTCTGACGTGGCCATTCGCGGACGAGTCGAGCAGATTCGCATGGAGATCAGCAACACCACCTCGGATTACGACCGTGAAAAGCTGCAGGAGCGCTTGGCCAAGCTCTCTGGTGGTGTGGCCATCATCCGTGTGGGTGCGGCTACTGAGGTCGAGCTCAAGGAAAAGAAGCACCGTGTGGAAGATGCCCTTTCGGCAGCGCGTGCGGCTGTGGAAGAGGGCATGGTTGCTGGCGGCGGCGTGGCCTTGATCAACGCCATTGTGGCCCTGGACGACATCAAGTTGCCCCTGGACGACGAGAACACCGGTGTGAACGTGGTGCGCAAGGCTCTGGACGTGCCCATGAAGGGTATCTTTGTCAATGCCGGTCTGGATGGTGCGGTGTACGTGAACGATGTGCGCCGTATGCAGGCCGAAAAGGGCGATTCGTCCCTGGGTTATGACATCATGACCAACACCTTTGGTAACATGTTCGAGATGGGCATCATGGATCCCTGCAAGGTGACCCGTTCGGCAGTGGAGAATGCGGCCTCGATTGCGGCCATGATTCTGACCACCGAAGCCCTGATCACGGACATTCCTGAGCCTCCTGCGCCTGCTGCCCCTGCTGGCGGCGGCGACATGGGCGGCTACGGTTACTAATTCTCAATTAGCTCAAAGATCCTCCTCAAGGGGCAGGTGCAAATGCACCTGCCCCTTTTTTATGCCCATACAAAGTAACAGCATCTGCGCCTCAGATAGAATAGCCTTTCGACCTATGAAATGATATGCTCAGGCAACGTGCTGGCTCAAGACGAGGTCAAACTATGGAATTTTGGGATTTATATGATGAGAAAAGGCATCCGCTCGATAGGACACACCCCAGAGGAATTGTGCTCAAGGAAGGCGAGCGTCACATCGTCGTAAATATATGGACAATTAACAGTGAGGAGCAGATTCTCCTAACGCTACGAGATCCGTACAAAGAGCCCTGGCCAAACACATGGGAAAACACTGGGGGTTCTGTTCTCGCTGGAGAAAGCAGCACAGAGGGCGCAGTACGCGAATTACAAGAAGAAACGGGAATCACGATCAATCAATGCGATCTTACCTTGCTGACTGTCAAAAAGGGTCTTGACGTTTTTGTAGATCTCTATCTGGTCCGTAAAGATGTCTCTATCGGAAATCTCGCTCTGCAAGAAGGAGAAACAGTTGCCGCCAAGTGGGTTTCCCCAAGTGAGCTAGAGATCATGTCCAAAGAGGGGTTGTTAGCAGGCCCGATGACCTGGCAAATAAAGTCACTTCGATCCTATCTATTTGAACAAAACTCGTAAAAAAGTTCCCGAGACAGCAGCCTCGGGAACTTGCAATATGCTATTCTCTTGTCAAACATCAAAATGTCGTTACTCCTTGGTCGACACTTTGATGGTCTTGGGCCGGATCTCTTCCTGCTTTGGAACGACCAGAGTCAGAACGCCCTTGTCAAAGCTGGCCTCAGCCTTTTCTGCCTCGATGGGCACGTTCAATCGCAAGGTACGCTGGAACTTGCCACAAGGCATTTCCTGAATCACATAGTTCACATTCTCGAGAGGGCCTGCAACCTCCCCCTTGATCGTGAGCGTATCACCTTCTAGTGTGATGTCCACTTTTTCGGGATCGAGACCAGGCACTGAGGCCTGAATTACAATCTCTTCCCCGGTGGTATAGATGTCGATCGGCAAACTGCAATACTGCTCGCCCTGGGAAGTTGTCCAACGAGCACCCGGACGTACATAGTTCTCATCAAATATCCGATCCATGGCATCACGAAGCGTAATCAAATCCCTAAATGGTTCCCAACGTGTCATAGACATGTTGAATTCCTCCTACTTGATCTTGACTTGAATCTGACGTGGCTTGGTTTCTTCACGACGGGGGACGTCCAACTTGAGAACGCCCTTATCATAGCTGGCTGTGGTCTTGGAAGCATCAACATATGCAGGCAGCGAAATCATGCGTGAAAACTCACCAAAACGGCGCGAGCGCACAAAGTACTGACGTCCCTCTTGGTCGGATTCTTCCTTGAATTCGCCCTTGATAGTAAGATCATCACCGACTACAGAAATCTCTATGTCGTCGGGGTCAATGCCTGGGATGGCCACTTCAACCACAATGCCGTCCGAGATCTCGTACATATCCAGAGCTACTCCAAGAGAAGAAGCCGCGCGCGTGCCCAGGCGGGCAACGCCCACATCACTAAAAGGATCGAATCTCACAAGGCTACTCATAAAGCACCTCCAAACTTGATCTAGAGAGTCATGAACTCTCGCTCAAATCTCTCAATTGAGATGATAGCACCATTGATATATGCTGTCAATACTTTTTTCACAATTAACAGTAACTAAACTTGACTGCCTATTAACAAGTTGCTTGACTTGTGGCCTTTTCGTGCTTATAATCATGGTACTCAAATGTGTGGAGCGGGTGTATGGAATACAAGGACTATTACAAAACCCTGGGTGTAGAACGCGATGCTAGCACGGAGGATATTCGCAAGGCCTATCGTAAGCTAGCGCGCAAGTACCACCCGGATGTCAACCCTAACAATAAAGCGGCTGAAGAACGCTTTAAAGAAATAAATGAAGCTAACGAGGTACTGACTGACCCTGAAAAGCGCCAAAAGTACGACCAGCTGGGCTCCAGTTGGCGTGACTATCAAAACACGGGAGCAGATCCTGGAAATTTTGATTGGGGCCAATGGTTCGGCGGGGCCGCACCTGGTGGCACGCGACAAACCTATACCTATACAACAACGGGCGCAGGTGGTATGGGTGGAGGAGATCCCTTTTCCGAGTTCTTTGAGAGCCTGTTTGGTGGCGCTGGATCCACAAACTCTGGCAGAACACGAACCCGTTCGGGGTTTAACCAGATGAGCGAGGGACAAAACACCGAACTGCCTGTCGAGATAACCCTGGAAGAGGCCTTTGAAGGTACACATCGCGTTATTGATACGGGATCACGTAAAATCGAAGTACAAATACCGGCCGGTGTTAGAACAGGATCACGCGTGCGTATTGCCGGAGAAGGTCAATCGGGTTTCAATGGGGGATCCAAGGGCGATCTGCATCTTGTCGTTCAAGTCCGGCCTCACCCCCAATTTGAACGGGATGGCGACGATCTACGCACCACGACAATGGTTGATCTATACACCCTCATTCTTGGCGGGGAAGCCACAATTCCAACGCTCAAAGGCAAGTTAGCGCTACGTATTCCGCCAGAAACAGCCTCGGGGCGCGTATTTAGATTGCGCGGGCAGGGCATGCCTGTCGTAAAGCATCCCAAAAAGAAGGGGGATCTCCTGGTTACCATTGTGGCCAAGATCCCAGAATCACTCACTGAACGCGAAAAGGAACTATACCGTGAGCTTGCGGAACTTAGAAAGTAACACCATGAGAAACAAACTCGCCTTTCTTCTCATCGCCGTGGTGCTTGTTCTTACAACCGTCTCTTGCAGTCCACCCAGCAGTGTTACAAGTGTCCTAACCTATGCCACGCCGCTGCCCACTGCAGAGCAAACAGCGGCCGCAGAGACGCCGGAAGAGACTGATCTTATCGGTCTGTATGAACGTGTCATTGAGGGCGTGGTTACCATAGAAATCGTGCGGCCTTCCGAACTAACCGAGCTTTTGGATGCCGGAGAAACCGTGATTGAACAGGGTCAAGGTTCTGGCTTTGTACTAGACGCAGAACATGGCTATATCGCCACCAATAATCACGTTGTTGAGCGCGCCACCGAAATACTCGTCACTTTTTACGATGGTACCAAGCTAGAGGCAGAGACACTGGGAACAGACCCTGACTCTGACCTCGCCATTATTCAGATCGATCCTAACGCGGCTAATCTGGTCGCACTACCTTTAGCTGATTCAGACCAGGTACAAGTTGGTCAACAAACCATCGCCATAGGCAATCCCTTTGGCTTTGCAGGCACCATGACAACTGGCATCGTCAGCGCCCTTAGTCGGACATTACAAATCGGTCATTCGTCCGAGGCGATCTCGGGCCAGTTTTCTATTCCCGAGATGATTCAGACCGACGCCGCCATCAATGTGGGCAATTCGGGCGGACCACTGCTCGATAGAACAGGCGCAGTCATCGGCATCAATACGGCCATTAATTCGACCAGTGGCACATCTGGAGGAGTGGGCTTTGCAGTGCCCATCAACACGCTCAAACGAGTGGCACCTTCATTGATTGAATACGGCGAATTCAAGTACCCCTGGCTGGGCGTAACTGGTATGGACCTTTATCCGGCCCAGGCAGAAAGCCTGGGATTAGATAATACCAAGGGTGCCATTGTGCTGAGCATTGCTGCAGGAAGCCCAGCGGAAGAAGCAGGTTTACTGCCCAGTACAGATACCGTAGAACAGCTAGGTTCGCTTTTGCCGACGGGCGGGGATGTCGTTATTGCTATCGACGATACGGCTGTAAACCAGTTTGATGATCTTCTCATTTACCTTACTCGGAACGCTTTGCCTGGTGATACGGTAGAGCTAACCATCATCCGAGATGGAGAAACCATAAATGTCCCTGTCCTCTTGCAAGAAAGACCAGCAGAGTAGAAATCCAGGAGCCCAAACATGATGGATGACGAGCATCTGCCAGAAGAAGAACCCTGCTATGTGATAAGCGTTGCCGCTAAGCTTGTGAGCCTTCATCCGCAACGACTCAGATACTATGAGCGGATAGGTCTTCTAAAGCCGTCTCGAACTGCAGGCCATCAAAGGCTGTATTCGCAAGCAGACATTGAACAGCTACGCAAGATATCACGCCTAACAGAAGAACTTGGCGTGAACCTTGCTGGCGTTGAAGTCATTCTCAATATGACCGATCGCATCCATGACTTGCAGCGCAGATTAGAAGCATCAGAGGTACGCTATCTGCAAGAGACTGCAAGGCTTCAACGTCGCGTTGAAATGTTGGAGGAGGCTGCGGCTGAGGTAAAGCCGCTGCAAATCATCAAGGTCAACCCTGATGAAGATGCCTCAGAATAAAGAAAATGGGCAATAACTAGCAAGGGGAGGTAGTCATGTACGAGCATGAGCAGTTGGAACAACTTGTGTCTTATGACCAGGACCACCCTGTCATCTCACTCTACATCCCGACAGACCTTGCACATCAAAACAAAGACGGCGTAAGGCTCATTGTCCGTCATCATCTGGGCAAACTGCAAGCTGACAAAAGCGATATCGAGCGCATCCAAAAGTATCTCGATTACGAGTATGACTGGCAGGCACGCGGATTGGCTATTTTTTCAGCGGGAGACTTTCTCTGGAAGAGCATCCCCCTGCCAGTATCCGTCGATCCAGAAGCATACCTTTCCGACAAGCCCTATGTGGGCATTCTAGCTAACCTGATTGATTTCTATGCGCCATTTGGCATTGCCCTGCTCGATAAAGAACAGCTTCGTCTCTTTATGGTCTCGTGGGGAGAGATACAGGCTCGTACAGAACTTACCGGAGAAGAACTCAAGCGGCATAAGCAAGGCGGCTGGTCTGCGCAGAATTATCAACGGCACGAGGACCACTTGGCCGTGCAGAATCTAAAACAAGCCATAGAAGCTATCCAGACGTTCATGGAATTCAGTGGTATTGAGTACCTTCTTCTGGCTGGCAGCAGCAGTGTCATTGCTCAGGTCAAGGAACTCATGCCAACGCCACTCAAAGATACAATCGTTGGCGAGTTTAGTGCAGATATAGGCATCCCTGCAGCCAAAGTGCTTGAACTGGCACTGGAGCTGGCTCAGGAAATTGCACACCAGAGAGATCTCTCCCTTGTAACACGAGCCATCACAGCCGCAAGCAAAGGTGGCGAAGGAGCCATGGGGCTGCAGGACACTCTCTATGCGCTAAAGCAAGGACAAGTACAAATCATGCTTGTGGAAGCCGGATTTACACATCCAGGATACCGCTGTAAAGATTGCGGCTATGTTTCAGCGGATATCATGGTCAAATGTCCATTTTGCAGTTCCACCGATATTGAGCCCACTCCAGATGCCGTCAATCAGGCCATATACCAGGCCATACAGACAGATGCAACTGTTAACGTTGTTAGAAATAGCCAAGAGTTAGCCAATGCAGGACATATTGGTGCGCTCTTGAGATACTGATACAGGGTCATATAGGAGCCCAAAATCATGCCAACAAATATCAATGAATTCACAGATAAAGCCCAGCAAGCCGTCATGGCGGCGCAAGAGCTGGCCGAACAACACACCAATCCCAATATTGAAAGCGCTCACCTGCTTCTCGCATTGGTAGAGCAACAAGATGGCGTCGTGCCTGAAGTGCTCAAAGAACTGGCCGTCTCCAGGCAGTCCTTTACGCAGGAACTACAAGGTATCATTGCCGATCTTCCTAGGGTGAGCGGCTCAGTTCGACGCTACATTTCACAAGAGCTAAGTGCCGCCCTGCAAGAGGGACAAGAAGAAGCACACCGCATGCACGACGAGTACGTTTCGACGGAGCATCTGTTGCTGGGCATCATCGCCACTGCCACAGGACGTGTCGCAACGCTATTGAAAAAGAATGAGATCGATCACGATCATGTATATGAGGCATTGTCCAAGATTCGTGGTTCTCAACGTGTTACAGATCAGAATCCCGAAGGTGGCTATCAGGCACTGGCCAAATACTCTCAGGATCTGACCGAAGCTGCCCGAAAGGGCAAGCTGGACCCGGTCATTGGGCGGGATCAAGAGATACGGCGCATCATCCAAATCCTATCGCGCCGAACCAAAAATAACCCTGTGTTGGTTGGAGAGGCCGGCGTGGGGAAAACGGCTATTGTCGAAGGCCTGGCTATGCGCATCGTCAATGGCGATGTGCCTCAGGGCTTGCGTGACCGTCGGCTTTTATCGCTGGATATGGGCTCGTTGGTCGCTGGCGCCAAATACCGCGGCGAGTTCGAAGAGCGTCTCAAGGCCGTCCTCAAAGAAGTGCAAGCATCTGAAGGGGAAGTCATCCTCTTTATTGATGAGCTGCATACGGTAGTTGGTGCTGGTGCAGCCGAAGGCTCGCTGGATGCTTCGAATATGCTCAAACCGCTTTTGGCCAGGGGTGAGTTGAATTGCATCGGGGCAACAACCCTCGATGAATATCAAAAGCATATTGAAAAAGATGCTGCTCTAGCACGACGCTTCCAGCCGGTGTATGTCGATGCACCTTCGGTGGAAGAAACCATCAGCATTTTGCGCGGTTTGAAAGAGCGTTACGAAGTACACCATGGTGTGCGCATTCAAGATTCGGCCCTCATTGCCGCGGCAACGCTCTCGGATCGTTATATCGCTGATCGCTATCTGCCCGATAAGGCTATCGACCTTGTGGACGAGGCGGCCGCACGGCTGCGTATGGAGATCGATAGCTCGCCACAAGAGGTAGATGATGCCCAGCGCCGCATTCTGCAATTGCAGATCGAGCAACAGGCTCTTTCACAAGAAAGTGATGCCTCATCAAAGGAACGTTTGGCCAAAATCGAGGAAGAGCTGGGCGAAAAACAGCAGATCCTCGACGTTCTGATGACTCAGTACAAACAGGAACAGCAGGCAATCCAGAGCATCCAAGAGCTCAAGGCGAAACTCGAAGATCTAAGGTCAGAGGCCGAGATGGCCGAGCGCAATGCCGATCTCGAAAAAGCCGCCCGGCTGCGCTATTCGGATATCCGACAGGCCGAACAAGAATTGGCCGAAAAGGAAAAAGCCCTAGAACACCGTGAGGGTTCGATGCTGCGTGAAGAAGTATCGCCGAACGATATTGCCCAAATTATCGCTGATTGGACGGGTATTCCCGTCTCTCGCATGCTAGAAGGTGAAGTCGAAAAGCTCGTGCACATGGAAGAGCGTCTTCACAAGCGTGTTGTGGGGCAAGATCAGGCCATTTCAGCCGTTTCTAACGCAGTTCGCCGCTCACGATCGGGTTTGCAGAGTTCAAAACGCCCCATCGGCAGCTTTTTATTCATGGGGCCCACGGGTGTCGGTAAGACTGAGCTGGCCAAGGCCCTTGCCGAATTCCTTTTTGATAATGAGGATGCACTCATTCGGCTGGACATGAGCGAGTATCAAGAACGGCACACCGTCGCTCGAATGATTGGTGCGCCTCCTGGTTATGTGGGATACGACGAGGGTGGTCAACTTTCCGAGGCCGTGCGTCGGCGTCCATACAGCGTAGTACTACTGGACGAAATCGAAAAAGCGCACGCCGAAGTGTTTAATATTCTGCTGCAAGTACTGGATGATGGTCGGTTGACAGATGGCAAAGGCCGAACAGTCGACTTTACTAACACTGTCGTCATTATGACTTCTAATATCGGTAGCCAATATCTGATCGAAGGCCATATCGAGGATCCGACAACGCGGGAACGTGTTATGCAAGCCCTGCGTCAACACTTTAAACCTGAATTTCTCAACCGAATCGATGATGTGATCATGTTCCACTCACTGAGTGAAGAGCAATTGGGTGAAATTGTAGATATTCAGGTTGAACATCTACAACATCTCTTGGCTGTAAGAGATATTGAATTGACTGTTAGTGAGAATGCTCGCCGAGCTCTGGCAAAAGAAGGGTACAGCCCGTTATATGGTGCCCGCCCGCTTCAGCGAACCATTCAGCGTCGCATTCAGGATCCGTTGGCCCTAGAGTTACTTACGGGCAAGATCGTCGACGGACAAATAGTCCAGGTTGACGTGAAGGGTGAGGATTACATTTTTACGGCTATTCAACCCTAATAAGGTTGGGCCTGAGGTAGACTCATCAAGAGCTATGTTGATAGCCTAATACTGCTCGGGCTTTGGTACCCGAGTTATAGGAGAAACCATGATAGGATTTGAAAAGTTCACAGAGCGCGCTCAGGAAGCTGTATCGCGAGCTTACGAGCTCATGCAGCAATTCCGGCACAGCCAACTCGACACCGAACATATTGTACTGGCCATTCTTGAACAAACGGATGGCCCAGTTTACCGCATCCTGGGCACGCTGGAAGTTGATGTAGATGCGCTCAGGCAGCGTTTTGAAGAGCTGCTGCGAGCAGGCCTATCAACGAATCAGGTCGGTGGGGCACACCCGCCGCAGATGTACATCACTCCTCGGGTCAAGCGGATGATGGATCGGGCAAACGTCGAAGCGACTCAACTGCAAGATCAACTCATCTCGACCGAGCACTTTTTCCTTGCTGTGCTAAGCGACAAGGAAAGTGCGGCATCACGTATGTTGATCGAAGAGGGTGTCGATTACGATGCCTTTCACGATGCTCTGGTTGAATTCCGCGGCGGAACCAAAGTCACCCATGCACAATCGGAGACCCGATTCCGCACACTGGAAAAATACAGTCGAGATCTCACCCAGTTGGCCAAAGAAGGACGTATGGATCCTGTCATCGGTCGTGATGTCGAGATCATGCGTGTTTTACAGGTTCTTTCACGCAGAACCAAGAATAACCCGGTACTCATTGGCGAGGCTGGCGTGGGTAAAACGGCCATTGTCGAAGGTCTAGCCCAAAAGATCGTCGAGGGGGATGTGCCCGAGACCCTTTTGGACAAAAGAGTTGTATCGTTGGATCTAGGTGCTATGATCGCCGGTTCACGTTTCCGCGGCGAATTCGAAGAGCGCCTCAAAGCATCGCTCGATGAAATCCAAAAGGCCCAGGGAGAGATCATCCTCTTTATCGATGAGCTGCATACGGTTGTGGGGGCTGGCGCTGCTCAGGGCGCTATTGACGCCTCTAACATGATGAAGCCTGCGTTGGCACGCGGTGAGTTGCAGTGCATTGGCGCCACAACACTCGATGAGTATCGTGAACATATTGAACAAGACGCTGCTCTAGAACGCCGCTTTGCACCGATCTTTGTCGAAGAGCCGAGCATTGAAGATACCATCGAGATGCTGCGCGGCCTCAAAGATCGCTATGAGGTTCATCATCAAGTGCGTATCACCGATGAGGCCGTCCAGGCGGCAGTACGGCTTGCCGATCGCTATGTCAAAGACCGTCATCTGCCAGACAAGGCCATCGACCTGATCGACGAGGCCTCCTCTCGATTACGAATCAGCATACACAGCCTGCCGGAACCACTCAAAGACATCCGCAAGGAGATAAGGCGTCTGGAGCAGGAAGAAGAGAACGCTGGCCAAAACACGGATTATGAGCGAGCCGCCGAGCTCAAGGCACAACGCTTAAAGCTGCAGGCCGAATTCGACGAGGGTAAAGAGACCTGGCAAAAGCAGCAAGGACTCGATGAAGTAGTAGATACCGAAGATATCGCCCGAATTGTGGCCATGTGGACCGGCATACCCGTCACACGTCTACAAGAAGGAACGACGGAGCGCCTGTTGCACATGGAAGACTTTATGCGCGCCCGAGTGATCGGTCAGGACCATGCAATCAATGCCGTATCAGACGCTATTCGCCGCGCCAGGGCAGGGCTCAAGGATCCGCGCCGCCCTATCGGCAGCTTTATCTTTTTGGGGTCGAGCGGTGTGGGCAAAACCGAGCTGGCCAAATCGTTGGCTGAGTTCCTGTTCGATGACAAGGATGCCATCCTGCAGATTGACATGAGCGAATACAGCGAACGTCACACTGTATCGCGTTTGGTGGGAGCGCCTCCAGGATACGTTGGCTATGATCAAGGAGGCCAACTCACCGAAGCCGTACGGCGTCGTCCTTATCAGGTCATCCTTTTCGATGAAATCGAAAAGGCCCACGGCGATGTGTGGAACACCCTGATGCAGATTCTCGAAGAGGGTCGGTTGACGGACGGACACGGTCACACGGTAGACTTTCGCAACACGGTCATCATCATGACCTCGAATGTGGGCACGCAGTACGCCTCTCGACGAGGCAAGATGATGGGTTTTACGGTCGAATCCAGCTCTACCGAAGAAGAACAATTCTCGGATGATGTATCTGAAAATCTAAAAAAGACCTTCCGACCCGAGTTTCTAAACCGCGTCGACGAGATCATCATTTTCCACAAACTCACACGAGACGACGTGATTCAAATTGTCGATCTGCAAATTGCACTCGTCGAGCAGCGTATGCGTGAGCAAGATATGCACCTTGTAGTATCGTTGGCTGCCAAAGGCTGGTTAGCTGATAAAGGATACGACGACGCTTTTGGTGCCCGGCCTTTGCGCCGCGCCATTCAGCGCAATATCGAAAATCCGCTCTCGCAAAAACTACTCGAAAAGACTTTTAGTGAGGGCGATACAATCTACATTGACGTTGATGCCGAGACGGATAAACTCACCATGACACTCGATCAGCCGGCAGATGAACTGCCGCTTCAAGCTTCGATCGAGCCCGCTCCCATCGTAGGATAGGATTTTACATGACAGATAAAGAAAATCGGGGCGTCGCCAGCGCATATCAAGTGCTGGCGACGCATCCTCATCTGGAAGAAATAGCTCCTCAAGTCCTTTTAGCTTTTGAACAGCTTGAACAAAGCCTAAAACAAGGCGGAACGCTCTTTTTATGCGGCAATGGTGGCAGTTTTGCCGACGCCATGCACATCTCGGGTGAGATGCTCAAGTCCTTCGTGCTGCCCCGCCCTGTGGATACCCATATGGCCACTTCACTCAGCACCCAACAGCATGGCCAACAGTTAGCAGAAAATCTTCAGCGCGGACTGCGTGCCCATGTTTTGGGGCTTAATCCAGCGCTGGCATCCGCCGTTGCTAATGATATCGGGCTGCCCGGTATCGGCTATGCCCAGGAGCTCTACGCCCTGGCTCGCCCTGGCGATGCATTGTTGGGGATCAGCACCAGCGGCAAAGCCATGAACGTGCGCCTGGCCGCAGAAACAGCTAATGCCCTGGATCTGCTCACCGTCGGCCTAACGGGTAAGGGGCCCAATCCCCTGGCCGAGTTGGTGGATATTTCCCTGTGCGTGCCCGAAACCGAGACCTATCGAGTGCAAGAACTGCATATCATTATCTACCATCAACTTTGCCTGATGTTAGAAGCGGCCTTTTTTGAAGTAGCGTCCGAGCGTTAGTGAATAGCGGGGATTGTATGCGAGCCATTCTGTGGGATATGGACGGTGTCATTGCCGATACAGGAGCTGCCCATTATGTGGCCTGGCAGCGGCTTTTGGGGGAACTAGAACGAGACCTGACCCGCCAGGATTTTGATGACACCTTTGGGATGGCCAATGCGCAGATTCTGGATTTGTGGTTGCCCTCGGCTACCACAGAGGAAAAGCGACTGCTAGCAGCACGCAAAGAAGTCTATTTCCGCGATGCCGTTGCTCAGATCAAACCCGTGCCCGGCGTGCCGCATTGGCTGGCTTATGGGCGCGAGCATGGCTATCGCCAAGCCGTGGCTTCTTCGGGAGAAATGGCCAACATCGTAGCCGTGACCAATGCCTTGGATCTGGGCAACTATTTCGAAAGCATTCTCTCCGGCGCTTTTTTAGCCAAAAGCAAACCCGATCCCACCATTTTTATCAACGCGGCCGCTTCGCTGGGGGCAAAACCCTGCGAATGCCTGGTGGTCGAAGATGGCGTTGTAGGCGTCCAAGCCGCCAAACGTGCAGGGATGCACTGTTTGGCCATCACCACCACGCATCCTGCTGAGAAATTGGCAGAGGCCGACTTGATCCTCGACGATCTCACTCAACTCACGGTAGATCTGTTGGATCAACTCTACGCATAACAAAACGGGGTTCGCTGTTTCTAGCGAACCCCGTTTCTCGTCAAAAATCAGCCCCGCGCCTGCTTAACCCAAGCTAGACACTGCTCAGCCAAAGTCTGGATGCTCGCCCAATCCTTCTTGGAGATAAGGTCATTGCGCACCAGCTTGGAACCCATGCCCACGCAGACCACGCCCGCATCGAACCAGCCCTTGAGATTCTCCCAAGTAGCATCCACGCCACCTGTGGGCATTACTTTTGTCCAAGGGCAAGGACCCGTAATGGCTTTGACGAACGAAGGACCGCCCAGCTCACTGCCGGGGAAGATTTTGACGACTTCACAGCCCAACTCTTCAGCCGCGGCCACTTCGGTAGCCGTCCCACACCCGGGGAAATAGGCTATCTTGCGACGGTTGCACAAGCGAGCCACTTCGGGATTGGTCACCGAGCCCACCACAAAGTTGGCGCCCAGGTTGATGAACAGACCCGCCGTAGCTACATCCTGAACTGAGCCTATACCAAGAATGAGCGAAGGATCTTCTTTTTCAAAGTAAACGAGCACCTCGCGAAAAACCTCAAAAGCACGATCACCGCGATTAGTAAACTCGACTACTTTGCAGCCAGCCGCGGAAACGGCTTTGATAACGTTGATGGAGGTCTCGACATCGGCATTGTAAAAGAGGGGAACCAGGCCCACCTCTTCCATGGTGTTCCAAACTTCCAACCTTGAATGCTTGGCCATTTTTCTTACTCTCTTCCTAATTAACGGGAAACGCGGCCCGAAGCGTCGCCGCCCATGAGCTTTTCGACCTCATCTACTGTGACGAGGTTGAAATCACCAAAGATAGTATGCTTGAGACACGACGCAGCAACAGCAAAGTTGAGCGCGCTCTGACGATCTGAGTAGGTAAGCAGGCCATAGATCAAGCCACCCATGAACGAGTCACCGCCACCGACACGATCGACAATGTGGGTAATATCGAACGTTGGCGCTTTATATATCTCGCCATTATCCCACATAATACCCGACCATGTGTTGTGGCTGGCCGAGATGGAGCCGCGCAGGGTGATGGCCACTGTCTTGAGGTTGGGAAAACGCTTGACCAACTCTTCACAGACAAAACGATAGCCCGTCGCATCCACCTTGCCACTGGTGACATCGGTCTCGGGCGCTTTGATACCGAATACCTTGTCGGCGTCCTCTTCGTTGCCAATAGCCACATCGCAATAACTAACCAGCTCCGGCATTACTTCTGAAGCGGATTTACCGTACTTCCACAGCTTGTTGCGATAGTTGAGGTCACACGAGACAATGAGGCCCATTTCTTTAGCCACTTGTACCGCTTCCAAGCAGGCATCCGCCGCCCCTTGTGAGATAGCAGGGGTGATCCCGGTCCAATGGAACCATTCGGCATCGGCGAAAACGCTCTTCCAATCGACCATGCCCGGCTCGATGGCAGAAAGGCTGGAATGAGCGCGGTCGTAGACTACCTTGCTGCCACGGCTGACGGCGCCCATTTCGAGAAAATAGATGCCCAGGCGCTCGCCACCATAGATAATCTTGTCCACACCAACGCCCTGGGCCCGGAGGAAATGCATACAGGCCTCGCCGATATCATTCTTGGGCAGGCGAGTCACAAAATCAGTAGGAATCCCATAATTGGCCAACGATGCAGCCACATTGGCCTCGCCACCACCATAAACCACGTCAAAAGATTCGGCCTGACTGAACCGTTTGTAGCCAGGAGGCGAAAGACGCAGCATGATTTCGCCAAAAGTCACCACTTTTTTCATCGTAACATCCTCCAGGTACATCCCGAACGCTGAGCGCTAACTGAGCTCAGGTTACCCAAGTGCTGCCAGATCGTCAACCACAATGACTAGAGCGACAAACAAGCCTGCGCAGCCAGCCAGAAAAGGCGCTCACGCACGCTATCTCTCTTGTTCCACGCACGGGAATTCCAATCCTCACCCGTTACATCGTCACCGCCATAGAGCAACTGCCCCAAGATGACCTCTCTGAACTGGGCTACGGCAAAATAAGCCGCTGCTTCCATCTCGACACAGATGCAGCCTTCGTCCCGACGACGGGCCACGCGCTCGCGCGTCTCGCGATAAAAAGCGTCGGTGGTCCAGGTCATGCCCTTTTCATAGGGTACGCCGGCCTCAACCAGCACACGTTCGATGGCTGCCACGGCATTTTGATTGGCCTGGATAGTGCGGCTGGGCGGCGCATAATGATAGGATGTGCCTTCATCTCGCAACGCTGCCGTGGGAATGATGACATGGCCCACAGCAATATTACTGTGTAACACGCCAGCCCCACCGCAAACCACGAATTTACTGGCGCCTAAAGCGATGGCCTCTTCAAGCAACCCCGCCGCAAGCGGGCCGCCAATGCCCGCCTGCATCACGGCAAGTTGGCGTCCGTCCGTCTCTATCACATAGACGGGTTGTTTGCCCATTTCGCTGTTGATCGAAGCGATTTCTCTGGCCGCATGTTGCTCAACAAGAAGACTGACCACCTCGTTGAAATAGCAAAGCACGAGGTGTTCGGGCATTTCGATCCGCTCAACTACGTGAGAAGGTTTGATAACCGCATCCAACGAGGGATCGAACTCTAGAATCGGGTAGGTAGCTTCAGACACGTTTTCTCCTTTTATACGCTAGGAATAATTATGTCCCTCTCTAGCAAGAACGCCAAGCAGAGGCCATGTCTTGTAAACAAAAGGCCTGAATGGCATAATTCGAGTATGTGGATATGGAGGATAGAGTGTGGATCGTTTTATCTCCATCACCTGGTCTGAAGGCATTAACGAAGATGAAAGTGCCATCCTGATTCAAGAAGTCAGCCGCATCATCAAGTGGCTTTACTTTCAGTTGCCCACAGCCCTGAATACACCGCCCACGCAAATTCGAGTATTTGGCGATTGGGCGATCTCTGGGCTTGAACCCGGCAGTCCTTATTGGGGAACCCAATGGTATATCGATTCCAGCTTTAACGAAGACCTACAGCAAGTCATCGCTCCCCTGTTTCTGGAATTGATGCGCCAAGAGCCCTGGCAGATCGAAACGCCCCATTGGGACTTGGCTCTCATCGACCACGATCTGACGGATTATCCCACAGCAGGTCCAATTACGAAGGAGACGCCACATTACGCGTTGGGTTCCAGTCTTCCTGGAAGCATCGCTGTCATGTCAGTTCGTCGAGTACGGGCCATCCCCGACGCTCGTCTTCGGCAGCTTGCTTTGCAGAGACTAGTCCGTCATAATCTCGGTCACATTATGGGAGCCGTCTCTTATAAACGCGATTACCGTAGCGTAAAGCATGGCCTGGAAACACATTGTGTGAACCGCTGTGCGATGCGTCATGCTAGCTCTGTGGAGGAACTGATCGAATACGCCATCGAAGAGAATAATTTGCCCTACTTGTTCTGCGAGCAATGCGCGCAAGAACTGCGTTCCAATCTGCTCTTTCACGTCAAAAACTGGAGCTAGACCCGACCGTACCAACATATGTTGATGGAGGCCAAGCATGAGGTTCGCTTTCGAGCGGTTTACACAACAGATCAAAGAGATCGAACTGCACATTGCCCGCGACACATACAAGTTAGAGAACTGGCGCATTCTGCCAGAAGCGGAGAACACCAACAGCGTACCCGAGGTGGATGATCCACGTTGGCAGCCTTTTAGCATTGGTCAGCGCTGGGGTCAAAACGATGATTACCCCTGGGCCTGGTTCTCTCGTCAGGTCACCATTCCCGAAGGCTGGCAGGGTCGCGATGCTGCATTGATTATCCTGTTGGGCGATCCTTACAAGAGTGTTACCCCCGAGGCCTTGGTTTATATCGACGGTGTGCCTCATCAGGCCCTGGACCACTATCACTATACCGTTTACCTCGACCAAAAAGCCACGCCTGGCACAACTTGTGATATAGCCATCGAGGCTTGGCGGGGTCGCAGCTACAAGGAAGAACAGTTCCTGCGTGCCGAGTTGGTTTGGCTCGATGCAGATGTCAATGGTTTTTGCTACGACGCCAAAACAGCCCTCGAGGTTGCCCGCAGCTTGCCTGAGGCCGATTACGCACGCACTCATCTGATCAACGCTCTGGAAGAGGCCTTTTTGGACCTTGACCTGCGCGAACCTCTTGATGAAGCTTACTATGCCTCCATTCGCAAGGCACGTGCTACCCTGCAGACCGCCATCGAACGCACGCCCCTGCCGCCGCGCCACGAACGCGTTCACGCTATCGGCCATGCCCACCTCGATGTGGCCTGGCTCTGGCCTTTGGGGCAGACCCGGCAAAAGGCAGCAAGAACATTCTCTACCGCCCTGCGGTTGATGGAGCGTTATCCCGACTATCATTTTATGTCGAGCCAGGCACAGCTCTACAAATTCGTGCAAGAGGACTATCCCGAAATCTATGCCCAAGTGCAAGAACGCATTCAAGAGGGTCGCTGGGAGGTCAACGGCGCCACCTGGGTCGAGATGGATACCAATATCACCGGCGGCGAGTCGCTGGTTCGCCAGTTCCTCTACGGCCGCAAGTTCTTCCAAGATAAAGTAGGCACCGAAGGCGATGTGCTCTGGCTGCCCGATGTCTTTGGTTACAGCGGCTCCCTGCCACAGATCATTCGCCGCGCGGGTATTCGCTATTTCATGACCACCAAGATCAGCTGGAACCAATATAACCGCTTCCCCTACGACACCTTTGACTGGAAGGGTATCGACGGAACCTCGGTACTGACCCACTTTGTGACCACACCATCCAATTCCTGGTTCTACACTTACAACGGTGCTCTGGAGCCTGACACCGTGCTGGGCACCTGGGCAGCCAACCGCAGTAAGGATGTTACCGACGACATCCTCTTGACCTATGGCCACGGCGACGGCGGTGGCGGGCCTACTTACGACATGATCGAGTTCGGGCAGCGCCTGCAGAGTTATCCCGGAGCGCCGCAAGTGGTGTTGGGCCCGGCCAATGATTTTTTCCACACCCTGGAAAAGAACGTCGAGGGCAAGCGTCTGCCCGAATGGGAAGGCGAACTCTACCTGGAGTTGCATCGCGGCACACTAACCAGCCAAGCCCAGAACAAACGCTATAACCGCAAAAGCGAAATACTCTACCACCAGGCCGAAGCGGCCTGTGCCGCGGCCACCCTGCTGGGCAAGGTCTATCCGCAAAACGCCTTGTCAGAAGGCTGGGAACTCATCCTGTTGAACCAGTTCCACGACATCATTCCGGGATCGTCGATCCGTGCCGTCTATGAAGAATCCGCCGAGCAGTATGAACACGTGGCCGAGCTTGGCCGTTCGGCGCGGGATGAGGCATTGCAAGCCATCGCGGAGAGTATTGATTGTGACGAGACGGCTCCCGTGGTCATCTTTAACAGCCTAAGCCAGGAGCGCGACGACCTGGTGACAATCCCAGCCGTCCAGATGCCCGATGAACTGGCTGGTAAAAAGCCCTGTCTCATCGATCTAGAAAGCGGACGAAACATCCCCGTTCAAATGCTCGAATCGGGCGACGTGCTGGCCGAGATTAGCAATGTTCCGGCTTGGGGATACCGCGCCTTGGGCTGGTCTGATACCTATTGCGAGACTTCGCCCTCTGAACTGCACGTCACGCCGCAGCACATCGAGACGCCTTTCCTTTCCATCGAACTGAACGAGCGCGGGCATCTCACCTCAGTCTATGACAAGCAGAACCAGCGCCAGGTATTGGCCGAGGGAGCAGAGGCCAATGTGTGGCAGACTTTTGAGGACAAGCCCGTAGCCCACGATGCCTGGGATATCGACATCTTTTATCAAGACAAGATGTGGGTAGTGGATGAGAACGTACGCGTTACCGTCATCGAAGAAGGCCCGCTGCGCGCCGGTTTGCAGATCGAAAAGACCTACCGCAACTCGCGGTTCATACAGCGCCTGTACGTGTACAGCCATACGCCGCGCATCGATTTTGACACCGAGGTAGACTGGCACGAGCACCACGTGCTGCTCAAAGCCGCTTTCCCGGTGGATGTACACAGCGCCCGAGCTACGTATGAGATCCAATTCGGCGCCCTAGAGCGTGCAACCCACTGGAATACCAGCTGGGATTACGCTCGCTTTGAGGTGGGTGCTCAGCGCTGGGCCGATCTCTCTGAGACGGGCTATGGCGTTAGCCTGTTGAACGACTGCAAGTACGGCTATGACATCAAGGGCAATGTGATGCGCATCACCCTGATCAAGTCCGGTACCCATCCCGACCCCGAAGCCGACCAGGGTTTGCACCGCTTTGTCTATTCGCTGCTGCCTCACACCGGCGATTGGACCAGCGATACCATCAACCAGGCAGCCATGCTCAACGACCCACTGATTCCTGTGTGTCCTCTAGGGCACTGCGAACAAGCTAACTTGCCTACTGCTCTCAGTTTTGCCCAGTGTGACGCCGAGCACGTCATTGTCGATACTATCAAAGCCGCCGAGGATGGTGAGGGGCTCATCGTGCGGTTGTACGAAGCCCACAACCGCCGAGGCAATGCGCGCCTGTCCTTTGTTATGCCTTTGGCCAGCGTATATGAGTGCAATTTGATGGAAGAAAACGAAACCGCGATTCCGTTCGAGGAATCCTCGTTCGAAATCGCGATCAAACCGTTCCAAATTCGCACCTTTAGAATCAAGATGGCCTAGAATCAACTTTTTCTCTCTACATCGGGGCCGAATTAACCGAGGTTCAACACCTTGGCGATGGCCTCGATGTAGAGGACATGTTCCACACTATGAATCTTCTCTTCGAGGTCAGTCAAAGTGTCATTTGGCAAAATGGGCACCGCGCGCTGGCAGATGATTGGGCCGCTATCCACGCCTTCATCGGGCACAAAATGAACCATTACGCCTGTTTCGTGAATCTTTTCCTCGCCATAGGCCGCGTAAGCTCGTTCGATGGCGTGTGTTCCAGGGAACATACCAGGCAATGCCGGGTGGATATTCACGATATTGTCAGAGAAACGATCGAGAAAATCCTGGCAGAACAAATGCATCCAGCCAGCCAGCACTACCAAGTCGACACTATAGGCTGCGATCGCGTCGGCCAGGTCAATATCGTATTCGTGACGCGATTTGCCCGCCTTCTCATAGCTTTTGAGTGTACGGCAGATGGTGGGAATGCCGTATTTCTGGGCACGTTCCAGTGCATAAGCGTGCTTACGATTCGAGACGACTACCACAACCTGACAATCAGGGAGTGTTCCGCTCTCGGTGGCATCGATGATAGCTTGCAGGTTCGTGCCGTTTCCCGACGCCATAACAGCGAGTCGCTTCACGCCATCACCACCCGGGGGCCAGCCGTACGCTCAATTACCCGGCCAATAACTCGTGCCTCGGGTGCGGCAGCCACCATGGTATCTACCTCGTCTTCATCCACCATAATGACAAAGCCCATACCCATATTGAACACGCGGTACATCTCATTGGCATCCACATTGCCCTGCTGCTGAATGATCTGGAACAGCGCAGGCACTTCCCAGGCAGAACGGTCGATGGCTGCACTACAATCATCAGGCAAAACGCGGGGCACGTTCTCGTAAAAGCCACCACCGGTAATATGGGCCATGGCTTTGATAGTTCCTACCGATCGCAACACCCGGAAGACTTCCAAATAGGAACGATGCGGCTCGACCAGAGCCTCGCCCAAGGTTCTCCCAAGCCCAGGGAAGGTTTGCGACCAGGCCTCTGGCGGGAAAATATGCCTCACCAGGGAAAAGCCATTGGTGTGCAGCCCCTTGGAGGGCAAACCAAGCAGCACATCACCCGGTTCTACAAACGAGCCATCGATGATGTCTTCTCTATCCACTATGCCCACGATGGTGCCAGCCAAATCGATCTCGCCTGGCTGATAGACATCGGGCATCTCAGCTGTCTCTCCACCGAGAATGGCACAGCCAGCTGCCCGACAGGCCGCAGCCACGCCCTTGACCACGCTGGCGACATGTTCCGGATTGAGGACCGACATGGCGATATAATCGAGAAAGAAAAGAGGTTCCGCACCCTGAACCAGAATGTCGTTGATGCAGTGATTGACGATATCCTGGCCGATACTCTCATAGCTGTTCAGGGCTGAGGCAACCACGGTTTTGGTGCCTACGCCATCCGTCGAGGCCACCAGCACCGGAGCATCGTATTCTTTGAGGCACGAGACATCGAACAATCCTCCAAAGGAACCGATGCCCAGCAGCACTTCGGGGCCATAGGTGGAACGCACCGCCTCGCGCATTAGCGAGACGGCTTTATTCCCGGCATCGATATCGACGCCTGCTGAAGCATAAGAGCCCTTGTTCATCTAGCTCTCCTTTAATCCTTTGGCGCCAATATCGCGCCGAACCATCACCTCGGGCCAACTGATTTCATCTACAGTGCGATAAGCGCGTTCTACAGCCGTAGCCAGATCGTCAGCCCAGGCGGTTACGCCCAGTACACGCCCACCGGCCGTGAGCACGTTGCCGTTCTCCAGCCGTGTTCCTGCGTGAAAGACGACCGTATCGGGCAGTGCGACAGCTGCCTCCAGCCCACCGATGCGATAGCCCTTTTTATAGCTGCCCGGGTATCCACCCGAGGCCATGACGACGCACACGCAGCTCTGCTCCGACCAGGCCAACTCGACTTGGTCGAGAGTACCGTTCACACAGGCCAGCATGACCTCGACTAGGTCCGTTTTCAGCAATGGCAGCAGCACCTGCGTTTCGGGATCTCCAAATCGGCAGTTAAACTCGAGCACCGAGAAATCACCGCTGTCTATCATCAAGCCAGCATAGAGCACACCAACATAGGGCGTACCTGCACGAGCCATGGCATCTACTGTCGGCTGCAGCACTTTGGCTTGAACGCGGGCCATCATGGCCTCGTCGAGCAATGACGCTGGTGCATAGGTGCCCATGCCGCCGGTATTGGGGCCCTTGTCGCCCTCATAAGCCGCCTTGTGATCCTGGGAAAGGAGCATAGGCACGGCCGTCTTGCCATCACAAAAGGCCAGCACCGATACTTCTTGGCCCGTGAGACAGTCCTCAATGATCACCTGATCGCCCGAGCTGCCAAAGGCCTTATCCAGCATGATGGTGTCGAGCGCGTTTTTGGCCTGTTCGTCCGTCTGACAGACGATGACGCCCTTGCCAGCCGCCAATCCGCTGGCCTTGACCACCACGGGCACCGGATGCGACTGCAAATATGCCCGGGCCTCGTCATAATCCTCAAAAACGCCATAACCGGCGGTGGGAATACCGTTATCGCGCATGAAATCCTTGGAAAAGGCTTTGGAGGCCTCGATACGGGCCGCGGCCTGCATGGGGCCAAAGGCGGCGATGCCTCGTTCGGCCAAACGATCCACCAAACCAAGAGCGAGAGGAACCTCAGGGCCCACCACAACGAGATCGACTTGCTCGCGACAGGCCAGATCGACCAAACCATCGATATCATCGGCGGCAACAGCCACATTCTCACCAAGCGCCGCTGTGCCAGCATTTCCCGGGGCAATCAATAGGCGTCCAACGCGCGGCGAGCGGGCCAACGACCAGGCCAGGGCATGTTCGCGACCGCCAGAGCCCACAACAAGGATATCCACCTACCCCTCCTTGCCCATGCAGACGCACTCGCGTTCCACAAAACCGCCGGCACGCTCCTCAAAGGGGTACTCGCCGTTAAAGCAAGAAAGGCAGAACTTGTCCCAGGGTAAACCGACCGAGTCGATCATGCCCATGAGGGATAGATAGCCAAGCGAGTCAGCGCCAATATGCCGCTCGATCTCAGGGATGGAAAGCCTGTGGCCAATGAGTTCTTTGTAGGTGGCCATGTCCACACCCATAAAACAGGGATGCTTGATAGGCGGTGAGGAAACGCGCATATGCACCTCAGCAGCGCCAGCCCGTCGAATCAAATCGACAATGGGGCCGCTGGTGTTGCCGCGCACAATCGAGTCGTCGACCACCACCACACGCTTGCCGTCGAGAATCTCATTCAGAGCGTTGAACTTGAGGGCTACACCCGTCTTGCGCAGTTGATCGTTGGGCTGGATAAAGGTGCGTCCAATGTAGCGGTTCTTGATGAGGCCCTCACCATAAGGAATGCCCGACTGTTGGGCATAACCAATGGCCGCCGCATTACCCGAATCGGGCACAGAGATAACTAGATCTGCCTCCACTGGGTGCTCACGGGCCAATTGACGACCGAGCTCCTGGCGCACTTGATGCACCAGCTTGCCTTCAATAACACTATCGGGGCGGGCAAAGTAGATAAACTCGAAAATACAGAGGTGTGAATCGCCGGGGGTACTGCCTTCCAGCATCTGCACACCGTCATCATCGATGCGTACGATCATTCCGCGGGGAATCTCTTCGATCTCGGTGGCACCGATGGTTTGCAGTGCGCACGTCTCAGAGGCTACCACCCAGCCGCCGTTGTACTTGCCCATGCACAGTGGGCGGAATCCCCAGGGATCACGCACAGCATAGAGCGCCTCGTTGGTCATAATAGTGAGGGAATAGGCGCCTTTGGCACGCGACATGACGTCGCGGATGCGCTCGACCCAGGTCTCGCCACGGCCGCCAACCAACAGTTGAATGAGCGTCTCACTATCGCACGAGGAAACCAGGCCCACACCCTTTTCAAAGAGCTGTTGGCGCAACTCCAGGGCGTTCACCAGGTTACCGTTATGGGCAATAGCAATGGGCCCCAGGGCAGAATCCAGCATAAAGGGCTGGGCGCTCAAACGCCGTGAAGAATCGGCCGTAGAGTAGCGCACATGACCAATAGCAATGTGCCCTTCTAGCGGTGCCAGGTTTTCTTCTTTGAAAACCTGCGTCACCAGGCCCATCTCTTTATAGAGTTCAGCATGGCGTCCGTCAGTGACGGCAATGCCTGCACTCTCTTGTCCGCGGTGCTGCAGAGCAAACAACGCAAAAAACGTTACTCGGGCCACGGCCACATTTCGGGCGTAAATGCCGAAAACGCCGCAAGCCTCTTGCTGATTATCTTCAGCAAGGAAATCTGACATCTATACCTCCATCAACAGTGAATCACTCACTGCTGTGACGAGAGTTCATCATCGGCAGAAACCACAGCATCGCGCATGGCCTGTTGATAATCCTCTATCTTGTGGCGCAACATGCTATCGCTGGTGGCCAGTATCTTACAGGCAGCCAACGCAGCCCCCTCGGGATCAAGAATCACCATGGGAGCAACGCCGCTGGGCATTCGCAGTGATGAGTAAATATCCGCCCCGCCAAAGCTAGACGAAACCGGTGGACAGGTGATGACCGGCCAAGGGGTGTTGGCGTCCAACATGCCAGCCAAGGCATTGGAACGCCCTGCCACAGCAATGAGCACCAAAGGCCCCTCTTCAGCGTTCAAACCCTCCAAGATGTCAAACAGATGCTTGACCGTCTTGTGGGCCGAAGCCACACGGCACTCGCTGGGCAGGCCCAAAGCATCCAGGGCCTTGGTGATTTGCTGTACATGAGGCAGGTCGCTTTTGGAGCCCATAAGCACGACAACTCGAGCCACGCGACTACTCCTCGACCCACTTGTCAGTCAGGGCGGCCACCTGGGCATACTTTTCCAAGAGGTCGCGCAGCCGCTCATCGGTTACTTTCGGCATATTGCGGTACACCTGCTTATCCAGCATACGCCCCTTTTCGCCACCGGGCCAGATTCGCCAAGAGTCATTATCTACCACATCAGCCACCAAAATCTGGCCGTCATCGGTGCGACCAAACTCGATCTTACAATCCACTAGGGTCACATCCAGGCCAGCCCAAGCCTCTTCCAAAATCTCAAAGACCTTGCGTCCCGTCTCGCGCAGAAACTCGATCTCTTCCGCCGTAGCCAGGCCCATCTCTCGAATCTGCTCGTCGTTCACCTGGGGATCGTGGTTGGCATCGTCCTTGTAAAAGGTCTCTATCAGCACGGGGTCAAAGCGGGTGCCTTCGGGCACATCAGTGTTGCGCTTGATGTAGGAGCCCGTAGCGATGCGGCGCATGACCACTTCGAGGGGGATCATGGCGCAGCGCTGAACGAGGTTCATGTCATCGCCGATCATGCCAATATAATGGGTAGCCACACCCTTTTGCTCCAACAGATAAAACACGTTGGATGTGGTTCTGCAGGCCAGTTTACCCTTACCTGGAAGAACATTGCGACGCGCGCCGTCTCCCGCCGAAAGCCCGTCTTTGTGGGCCATATAAACCAGGTCTGTTTTGGTGGGATGAGCGTAAATGATCTTGGTTTTGCCCTCGGCAATGACCGGGCCGAGTTCTGTTGTCTGAGGCATCTCGTTCTCCTTTGGATAACCAGTCGATGGCCCCATAGACATCCATGTCTGGTGGAGCCCTCTAGATCTGGCCAGCTTCCTCGATGGCCTCACGGATCTGTATAACCAACTCACGGCAGGCTGCCGGCGCGGTGCCTGCATCTGCTCCCTGAGCCATAATTGCTTTGATTTTCTCGGGTGGTAGATAAGCGCTTATCTCTACATCAGTAGTCAAAATTTTCACCAGGGGATTGGCCTCACCGCGCATTACCGCGGCCCAGGCCTCCATGCTGCACAGGCGAATGCGCTCGTGCATCTCCTGGCGACTCGCCCCGGCTGAAACCAGCTCCATGAGCAGTGGCTCGGTGGCCGCGAACGGCCCGTACGAGGTCAAATTGCGGGTAATACCCTCACGGCCAATGTTGATGTTGCTAACGATGCGCTCAACACGGCGCAGAATTTCGTCTACCGCCAAAAAAGCCTCGGGCAGCACCGAACGCCGGTTAGCCGAATCGTCCAGGGTGCGCTCTAGCGCCGAGAGGGCAGCATTATCCCAAGCGGCGCGGGGCAGACCGGCCACATAGCGCGCTAGCGAGCAAATACTCTCCGAAGAGATGGGATTACGCTTGAAAGGCATAGCCGAAGATCCCACTTGTTTGCTACCAAAGGGTTCGGACATCTCGCCAAACAAGGGCGATTGTAGCAAACGCAGGTCAAAGGCGAATTTGTAAGCCGATTGGGCGATGCTGGCCAGCACGTTCAGCACACGGAAATCCATCTTGCGTGGATAAGTTTGCGTGCTTACAGGTACAGCCTCGATGCCTAGTTCAGCCATGGCCAGTGCTTCCATCTCGAGCGGCGTCATGCCGCGATCGCGTAAGAGATGGTCATACGAGGCAGCCGTGCCCACGGCACCTTTAAAGCCTTTGCCCTTGATTGTGCCCGCTACAGCCTCGAGATCCAATAAATCCACATAAAAGTCATAGGCGTACTGCGCCAAGCGGTAACCCACAGTGGTCGGTTCAGCGGGCTGCAGGTGGGTATAGGCCATCACCAGGGTATCGGCCTCTCGTTCAGCTTGTTCAGCCAAAACAGAGAGTACCGCGATCAGCCGGGGCTTGATAAGAGCCAGCGCGTCGAAAAGGCGCAGGGCGTCGGCATTGTCCTCTATATCCATGCTGGTAGCACCGAGGTGAATGATGGCTCCACCCACCGGACACTGCTCGGCATAGGTGCGAACCTCGGCCATTAGGTCGTGGCGCAGATCGCGCTCGATCTCTTGCGCCCGCTCCCAGTCAATCTCATCCTGATGCGCTTCCAGGTCGGCCACCTGCTCGGCAGTTACCAGTCCTGCTTGCTGTTGAGCCCTGGCTAATGCCACCCAGATATGCCGCCAGATACGGCGCTTACCCGCTTCGGACCACAGGGCTCGCATTTCTTCGCTACCATAGCGCCAGGTAAAGGGTGAAATCCAGGTTTCGTGCGTATAGTCGCTCATGAATACCTACCCAACAAAGGCTTTTGCTGCGCGAATGCCGTTCTCAAACAGAGTAATGCCCAAGCCGCCGCGTTCACCCCGTGCATAACGAGGGTGCTGTTCTGCCCAAATATGATCCTCAGGATGGGGCATGAGGCCAAAGACGTTACCAGCGGCGTTGCAGATACCAGCGATGTCATCCATGGAACCGTTAGGGTTGGCGGGATAGCCCGCATTGCCACATGCCGGAACAGCAGCGGCCATATCCGCAGCCTGAGCAGCATCGGCAACATGTACATAGTTCAGGGCAACCTGCCCTTGTGTGTGTAGAGTGGAAAGCACGGCCGGGTCCAACACGGCAAAACGTCCTTCACCGTGAGCTACTGGGCAATAGATGTCCTCATCGAGGCCCCGAGTGAATACGCACTGACTCTCAGCGTTGGGGCGCAGTCGCACCCAACGGCACTCGAAATGGCCGCGTTTGTTGTTTGTCAGCGTCACTACTTGCTCGGGCGCAGGGCCAGGCAAATAGCCGGCCTTTACCAAGGCCTGAAAGCCGTTGCAGATACCGATGACGGGCTTGCCCACCTCGACAAAGGCGTCCAACTGCTCGTGGAAACTGTGAAACAAATCGCTGGCCCACAAACGACCGGCACCCAGGTCATCGCCATAAGAGAACCCACCGGGCAACAGCAACATCTGAAAAGCCGCTAATTCGCATTCACCAGCCAGCAATTGGTTGATGTGAACGATCTCGGGATCACCACTAGCCTGCTTACAGGCCGCAGCAGCCTCGCGATCGCGGTTGGTACCTGGGGCATGCAGGATCATGACACGTGGATGATTCATTCTGCACACTCCCCACCGCCCTGCAGGTGTCCCCGCCAGGCCTGGCGTACCTCCATAAGCGTTACACTAAACAATTCATCACCCGAAGCCGAGCCAAAGCTCAGTCGAGGCTCATCCTCTACAACACCGATACGAGCACAGGGAAGCTCCCCTATCAATGCCTCGAACTCATTGGCTCGATCATCAGCAACCTGCACCACATAGCGTGCGTTGCTCTCTGAATAAAGCAGCCAGGCGTCCTTGGTTTCGACCTCAGCACCGGCAGTGCAAACATCGGCCAAATGGATACTCAGGCCACGTCCACCGCCCAAAGCCATCTCAGCAGCAGCCACTGCCAAGCCTCCCTCAGAGCAGTCGTGACAGGCCAACAGCAATCCCTTTTGGATGGCGTTGTGAATGGCCTTGGCGATTGCAGGGCCCTCTTTCACCAAGCCTGGCACCGAGGCGCCCAATTCGCCATTCAAACGATAATAGTACGAGCCGCCCAACTCGGGGAGCGTGGCCCCCACCAAATAGAGATGGCTAGCGCCGTCTTTAAGATCCGATGTACAGGTTTGAGTCACATCATCGAGTTGACCCAACGAGGAGATCAGCAGTGAAGGCGGAATGGCCACCTGCTGACCGCTCACGTTGTCCTGATATTCGTTATTGAGGCTATCCTTGCCCGAAACAAAAGGCGTGGCATAGTGCAAAGCGCCGTCTCTGCAGCCCTTACAGGCCCGCACCAGGCCACCCATACGATCTGGCTTGGTGGGGTTGCCCCAACAGAAGTTGTCCAAAATGGCGATGCAATCGGGATCAGCGCCTACGGATACTACATTGCGTACCGCCTCGTCGATGGCCGAAACCGCCATAGCATAGGGGTCAATGAGGCCATACTGAGGATTAAAACCGCAGCCCACAGCCAAGCCGCGCCGCGAATCCTCGACCTCTAGCGGCTTGAGCACCGCCGCATCCGCTGGACCATCGTTAGTCAGACCAACAAAAGGCTTGACCACGGTGCCGCCCTGAACCTCGTGATCGTAGAGGCGCACCACATCCTCTTTGCTGCGCACATTGGGGTGCGCCAGGATGCCCAACAAAGCCTCGCGCAATGCGCTGCCTTTAGCCTCCCAAAGCTCGATAGGTTCAGCGCCCTTGGGATCCGCCCATTCGCCCACCAGATGGCGACGCGGCGTGCCCTTGTGTAAAAAGGCCATCGAGACATCGGCCACAGTCTCGTCGTCGTAAGAAAGGTGCAACCGGGCGTCGTTGCTAAAGGTGCCAATGATGGTCATTTCCACCGAATAGCGCTCGCAGATGGCCCGCACCCGCGCTTCGTTCTCGGGGGGGACGGCCAGCACCATACGCTCCTGAGCCTCAGAGAGCCAAATCTCCCAGGGCTGCAAGCCAGCGTATTTGAGCGGCACCATTTCCAACCGCACAGCCACGCCAGTATCCTCGCCCATCTCACTCACTGCGGAGGAGAGGCCGCCAGCGCCACAGTCGGTAATGCCGCTGTAGAGCTTTTCATCGCGCGCTACCAAAATGGCATCGAGCACCATCTTTTCGGTGACGGGGTTGCCAATCTGCACGGCGCCCCCCGAGGTCACACCGGTCTCGTCGGTCAATTCGATGGAAGAAAAAGTAGCCCCATGCAGGCCATCGCGTCCCGTACGTCCGCCCAGCACGACCACCAGATCGCCCGGACGAGCCCCATCGGGATGCGAACCACGCGGCGCCATACCAATACAGCCGCAATAGACCAACGGATTGGCGGTATAACCCGGCTCAAAGACGATGGCCCCGTTCACCGTGGGGATACCCATCTTGTTGCCATAGTCCTCGACACCGCCTACCACCCCGCTATAGATGCGGCGGGGATGCAGCACACCCGCCGCCAGGTCATCCATGGGTGTATCCAGCGGGCCAAAGCAGAGCACATCGGTGTTGGCGATAGGTCGAGCCGAAACACCCATAATATCGCGCACTACACCGCCCACGCCCGTATTGGCGCCGCCAAAGGGCTCTAACGCCGAGGGATGGTTGTGTGTCTCGGCCTTGAAGGAGACGTCATAGTCATCGGTAAAGGCCATAATGCCGGCGTTATCCACAAAAGCCGAAAGCACCCAGGGAGCAGCGATAGTCTGTGTGGGCACCTGCAAGTAGGTACGAATGAGGCTATCGATCAGTTCGTGTGTGGTCTCACCATCAATGGTCTCGCTGTAATCGACCATACCCTTGAAGGTTTTGTGACCGCAGTGCTCTGACCAGGTTTGGGCGATACTCTCCAACTCGACATCGGTTGGCGCCCGACCCTCGGCCTCGAAATAGGCTTGCACAGCCTTCATCTCGGCCAAATCGAGGGAGAGCAACCGCTTGATTGAAAGAGTCAAGAGTTCGTCGTTATTTAAACCGGCGAGAGGCACCTCTTCCGCAGCAATGACGTGACTTGCCAAGGGTTTGCCCACATGCGATTCGAGCTGACCCAACTCGTAGTGTTGGATGATGTCGTTGCTGAGCAGCCGGTGAGCGATAGTATCCAGGTCGGTAGCAGATACGCTGCCCTGAATGCGGTAACACTGTGCCGAGCCCGCCTCGATGAGACCCGAGACACCCAATCGCGCCGCTCGCTTCATTAGGTTATCGGCCACACTATCAGTAACGCCCTGCAAGTAGCCCACTTCAATGCGCTGGACGCCCGAAGCATCGCTTACGGGTTCGTCGGCCAGGCCCCAAGTCGCCGTCTGAGTGATAGGATCGACCAGCAGCTCGTTGCACAACAGCTCGATCTCTTGTGGAGTCAGCTGCCCATAGCAAAAGTACAGAGCGCTTTGCTGCACATGCTGAACACCTGCAATGCCCAGCGAACGGATATCGGACAACAACAAATCGGGAGGGTTCTCTTTTGGTAAAAGAGCGACCTCGATACGATAAACCTGATTCACAACGCTACTCCTGTCGATCAGGGATTGATTTGATAGTTGGGGGCCTCTTTGGTAATCACCACATTGTGCGGGTGACTCTCCACATAGCCAGCCTGGGTAATCTCGATAAAGCGAGCTTTCTCACGCAGTTCCGCCAGGCTTGCTGCGCCAACATAACCCATGCCCGAGCGCAAGCCACCCAGTAGCTGATAAATCATGGCCGAGAGATTGCCCTTGTAGGCGATCCGTCCTTCAATGCCCTCAGGAACGGTTTTACCACTAGAGCGTGAAGAAATACTCGTCTGAACAAGTCCCCTGTCCTGACCGGTTGCATAGCGATCGCGTCCATAGCCCTTCATAGCACCTTCTGAGCCCATGCCGCGGTATTCCTTGAAACGACGACCATCATAGATAACCAGCTCGCCAGGGCTCTCATCGACTCCTGCGAACAGGCTACCCAGCATGACTGCACTAGCGCCAGCCGCCAGAGCCTTGACCACATCACCCGAATAACGAATGCCGCCGTCAGAGATGACGGGGATGCCATAGGGCGCGGCGGCCTCGGCACAGGTCAGCACAGCCGTCAACTGGGGCATACCTACACCGGCCACAATGCGCGTTGTACAGATCGAGCCCGAACCCACGCCAACCTTGATTGCTTGAGCGCCGGCCTTGATTAAATCCACCGTGCCCTCTGCCGTTACCACGTTGCCAGCGAATACAGCCACATCGCTGAATGTGCTTCTGAGCATCTCAACGGCCTTGAGGACGTTGTCCGAATGGCCGTGCGCCGCATCGATCGAGATGACGTCCACACCAGCCTCGACTAGAGCCGAAGCCCGATCAAAGAGTTCGGGGCCAGGACCAACAGCAGCGCCGCATAGCAAACGGCCTCTCTCATCCAAAGCCGCCGCAGGATAGTCCCGCTTCTTTTGGATATCTTTGACGGTAATCAGTCCCTTGAGATTGAAATTGTCATCCACCAAAGGCAGTTTTTCGATGCGGTGCTTTTGTAGAATCTCCATCGCGCCATCGAGCGTGGTGCCAAGAGGCGCAACCACCAAGTTCTCCGAAGTCATATACTCTGAGACCAGATGGGACATATCTGTGGCAAAACGTATGTCGCGGTTGGTGAGGATGCCTACCAAGCGCGTTCCCGTGGTGATGGGCACACCCGAAATGTGGTAGCGGCCCATGAGTTCGTTGGCTTCGGCAAGCGTCGCCGTAGGAGGTAGCGTGATTGGATCGACAATCATACCGGACTCTGAACGCTTGACCTTGTCCACCTCGCCGGCCTGCACTTCAATGGAGCAATTGCGATGAATGATGCCTAGCCCACCCTCACGAGCCAGGCCGATAGCCATACGCCCTTCAGTTACCGTATCCATGGCAGCCGAAAGAACCGGAGCCTTCAGACGAATTTTGGGCGTAAGGTCAACCGAAATATCCACATCGCCAGGAAGGACGGATGAACGGCCCGGCAGCAAGAGGACGTCATCGAAGGTAAAAGCTCTACTCCAGTTATTCTTTTCGACCGACATATGGCCTCCTAAAGTTATGTCGCCTGGTCTAGGCAAGACCAGGCGACAATGGATTTCAATTGATGGGCCAGCTATTCACAATCAAATCGTCGCGCTCTGCCCCTACGGAAACCATGTCCAGCTTGACTCCAAGCAGCTCTGAAACGCGAATGCAATAGTTCCTGGCAGTCTCAGGTAAATCAGTCAAACTCCTAGCCGCATGGAGATTTCCACTCCACCCTGGCATGGCCTCATAAACGGGTTTGACCTGGGCAAGCGTGTCTGTATTCAGGGGGTAATCGCGGGTTATCGAACCATCGGGCATTTCATAAGCCACACAAAGCTTGACCTCGTCCAACCCCGAGAGCACATCCAAACGAGTCAGAGCAAGGTCCGTAAAACCGTTGATACGCGTGGCATAGCGCAACGAAACGAGGTCGATCCAACCACAGCGACGACGACGACCGGTAGTCGTGCCGTATTCCTGCCCCTTTTCCACGATCCAATCTCCCGTCTCATCCAACAACTCGGTGGGAAAAGGTCCCGTACCCACACGAGAAGTATAGACCTTGACGACGCCCAACACGGCACCGATCTTGACCGGACTGACGCCAGCCCCCTGGCAGGCTCCGCCAGCCGTCGGCGAAGAAGAGGTGACATAGGGATAAGTACCAAAATCGATATCCAGCATGGTCGCCTGAGCGCCTTCCATGAGGACCGTTTCGCCCTTGTCCAGCGCGTTGTTTACCAACAAGCTAGTGTCGGTTACAAAAGGTGCAAGGCGCTCAGCAACGCCAGCATAAGCATCCACGATCTCCTTAACGGTCAAGGGTTCGTGCTTGAAAACGCCTTCTAACTCTAGATTCACACGAGGAAGAACCTCGGCGACCCGCTTCTCAAAGCGCTCCAGCGGCCATAAATCCTGCATACGCAAGCCGCAACGCGCGTATTTGTCTGCATAAGCAGGGCCAATGCCCCTCAAGGTAGTACCGAGGCAGGCAGCCCCTCTCTGCTTTTCTTCCAAGGCATCCAACAAGAGGTGATAGGGCATAATCACATGGGCATTTGAACTAATATAGATATCCTCAATGGGAATACCCTCTGCCTGTAGTGTATCCAGTTCTTCCACAAGAGCAAGAGGATTAATGACCATACCGTTGCCCAAAACAGCCGCGACGCCCTTGCGCATGATGCCCGCAGGCACCTGATGCAGCTTGAACGTCTTATCCCCAATGACGACGGTATGCCCGGCATTATTGCCACCCTGATAGCGTACAACCATGCAAGTCCGTTTAGCAATATGGTCGACGATTCTGCCTTTGCCTTCGTCTCCCCATTGCGCGCCAATGATCACAATCGCGGGCATGATAATCTCCTAACTCTGCTGTTTGAAAAGCTCAGGTCGCATAAATGCAAAACGCCCCCTCGCATGTACTTGAGGAGACGTCTATGTCTGCCGCGACCATTTTTTGTGAGCCACAACATTACTTACAGAGTATAGTCACATCATGCACGAGGCGCAAATTATCAGAGAATGTAACAGAGGGGGAGACTTTGGTCTCCCCCTCACCACTTTATTCGATGGTGACGTCGTAATCAGGCGGCACCATCTCAATCCAGGTTTTGCCAGGCTTGAGCGGCACGAGTTCGCCGTCTTCATCATAAAACTGAAGCAGTCCGCCATCATCAGGACGAATCCACTGACACTCGACCGCTACACCATTACGGATGAGCACCGCATCGCCAGTACCCGTCAGTTGAATGTCGATGGCCGTAGCCCCATTGGTATCCTCAACAATATTCGTTGTGCCATGGACAGCATAGAGGATGACCACGTTATCAGCCGCCAACTGCTCACCCGTCAGGCCATCGGCGTGAATCACATTCGTTACCCAGCGTAGATAAGTATCCGTTTCAGCGTCATATTTCCAATCCACAAAACACGTGCTGGGATAAGGGATATGGATGCTCTCGGCGGTGGAGCCCAAGGGCACGGTCTCATCGAACGTATAACCTTCGATGGGTTCTGAGCGCTCCAGATCGTTATCCGCCAGGTACTCGTGAAGCTCTGCGGGGTCAGCATAGAGCCGCGTGCGCCAGTCGGCGCCTAAATAGTGATAGCCAGTCTGGGTATAATATTCATCGAGGTTGACGAATGAGGCCTGCGAGATGAGCCAGCGAATCGTGTCGCTGGCGCCCGAGTGAGCCAAAGCTGCATCGTACATGGGAGCAATCTGAATGCTACTCAGGCGTGCGCTACGGATCGGGCGCACCATCTCGACCTCTTCACCATAGACGATCGCCGTAAAGCGGGTGATACTATATCCTTCCATTACCTCTTCCCAAACTACGGCGGCAGAGGAAAGGCCATCTTGCGGACGCGCTATTGGGTCGTTGCCCACGCGAAAAGCAATAGGGCGTAGATTCAACAATTCGGGATTATCAACCACTAGTCCCGTCAAGGGGTTAACATTGGGATTCGGCGTAGGCGTAGGTTCCGGTGTATCCGTAGGTACAGGTGTTGCCGTCGCAGCTGCGGTAGGTGTAGCTGTAGGGAAAGGTGTAAAGGTGGGTAACACTGTCTGCTCTGCATCCGTCGAGGATACCGTCGCACCATCATCACCACAGCCAACCAAAACGGCCAGAGTCAGTGCTAAAACCAGCATTAGGATGATATATGACTTATTGCGAACTATTCTGGGCATAACTTTTACTCCTCATTCTGGGTGCAACGTGGCGATTATAACATAGCAAGCAAGCCGCAGCGAACAGGTTCAATTCTTGACGCCAGGTGTTAACGGGGCTAGTATGAGTTTATAAATGAATAGTTTTGCTGGGGGAGCCCAACGGCTGAGAGGATGACATCTGTCATCGACTCCTACTACCTGACCTGGATTATACCAGCGTAGGGAAGCAGTATGCGCAAGCATAATTCGTGCCGTTCAGTCCCTTCAGGACTGGGCGGTTTTTGTTTCATCTGAGGATAGTGAACTATGACCTACCGACATATCGCCGTTGTTCTCAACGGTAAATACCCATGGCCAGAGTATCAATTAGCGCTACTCGATAGCTGCGATTATATCATTGCGGCTGACGGCGGCATCAACTGGCTGCATGCCAACGGGCGGATAGCGAATGTTCTCATTGGCGACCTCGACTCGGCCACACAAGAAGCTCTTCTCGCCTGCCAAGCCGCTGGTTGCCGTATTGAGAGATATCCGCCAGAAAAGAATGAGACCGATGCTGAATTGGCCCTAATCTTGGCTGCTAGCCTGAATCCCTCCGAAATCACCCTCCTCGGGGCCACGGGCGGCCGTGTCGATCATCTGCTCGCCAACATTCTTTTGCTCTATATGGACGTGCTCAAAGAGCTAAAGGTTGCCATCTATGACGGCGAATCTTTTGTCTTTATCATCCACGACTGTGCAGAAATAAAGGGCGAGCCGGGAGATCTGCTCTCGCTTGTGCCGCTGGGTGGCGATGTGACCGGTGTACGCACAGCGGGCCTTTACTACCCACTCATCGATGAACCCCTGCGCGTAGGTGCCGCACGGGGCATCAGCAACGTTTTCACAGGTTCCGTTGCCACTGTCGAAATTCAGCAGGGTACGCTGTTGGCTATCCATACCCCCCGGCAAGGAAGTGGGCAATGACAGAACACATTAATCCCTGGGAAGCACAACCTCTGGCGCGTGGATATGACGCCTGGTTCGAAACGCCCGCTGGAGCCCTGACCGACGAACTGGAAACGCGGCTCATCTTGCGCCTGGCCCAGCCGCGTGCGAGAGAAAAAGCCTTGGACGTGGGCACTGGAACAGGCCATTTCGCCTGCCTGTTGAATGAGTTGGGGCTCGACGTAACCGCCATCGATGCCTCAGCTGCCATGTACGAGGTGGCCTGCGCCAAAACCGACGCTGTGGACTGGCACCTTGGCTCAGCAGATACCCTCCCCTTTGGAGATGGTTCTTTTGACCTGATAACCTGCATCACGGCGCTCGAATTCATGGCCGACGCCCAGGCAGCTGTTCAAGAGATGCTGCGCGTGCTCAAACCAGGCGGACGTCTGGTGCTGGGCGTGCTCAACAGTCGCAGTTCTTGGGCCGCCGCCCGTGATCAGGAAGCATCACAGAGCGAGACGCCCTTTGCTTACGCTCGCTATTACAGCGCCTCCGAACTCGCTGCCCTGCTGCCCGCTTGCCAAACACGCTGGAGTAGTTCGGTATTCTATGGGCCAAACGGCGCCGCACCCTGGTGGGGGCATTTCGTGGAAAGGCTGGGCCAAGTCTTTTGCAGAGGTAAAGGCGCTCTGCTTGTCATACGGGGGGATAAATCATGATTGTCAGTGCACAGGTGAGCGTCTATCCACTAGGAAGCGATAATCTAGCGCCGGCTATCGACTTGGCTATCAGCGTCTTGCAGGAATATGAGGTCGATTATCAGATCGGCACCATGAGCACGCTGATCAGCGGCGAAATGGAAGCTGTTCAAGCAGCACTGAATGCTATGTTCAGCCGCGTGGCGGCCCAATACGCTGTGGTGATGCAATGCACGCTTTCCAACACCTGCCCCCTCTCGCTAAATAGTGAGGAGAGCGGCAGATGAGTCCAAGATCACCTCAACGGACTCATGCCTGGCGACAGACCGCCAATTGGCTGCCGGCAGTATTGGTCGTTCTATTGCTGGCTGTGTTGTGGCAACTCGGCGTGATGATTTTCGATGTGCAAAGCTGGCTGCTGCCCTCGCCCATCGACATCTTGAAAAGTCTGGTGGAATCGTGGGATGTGCTCTCGCCGCATATCTGGCAGACCTTTTTGGAGACACTGCTCGGCTTTTCTGCCGCCCTAATGCTGGGGTTGGGGTTGGGATTTCTCATTGATCTTTCACCAACGGCTAGAAAAGCTCTCTACCCCTTGTTGGTAACTTCACAAACCATACCCACGGTGGCCATAGCTCCTATTCTGGCCATCTGGTTCGGCTATGGCATTCTGCCCAAAGTCATTGTGGTAGCGCTGGTTTGCTTCTTCCCCATCGTCATCAGCACCGCCGATGGCCTGCGCGCCAGCGACCGTGAATTGGTGAACCTATTGCGCACCATGGGGGCCAGCCAAAAGCAACTCCTCTTCAAGGTGCGCATTCCCGGCGCGCTGCCCATCATCTTTTCCGGCATCCGCATCGGCATCACCTATAGCGTGGTGGGAGCTATCTTGGGTGAATGGGTCGGCGCTAGTAAAGGACTGGGCATTTTCATGCTGCGTGCTACCAACTCGTTCCGTACAGACTGGGTGTTCGCCAGCATTTTGGTCACTTCGATCATCAGCATTGCTCTATTTGCGTTGGTATCCATCATCGAACGATTGACCATCCCCTGGTTTTTTGAATCTTCCAAGCAAGAAGTTTGGGAGGAGATTGGAGACAAATGAAAAAGAACCTATTGCTCTATGTTATTGTCGCCATCATGCTGATTATGCCGCTGGCGGCTTGTTCATCAACCGAGGATGATCTAGAGTCGGCTGTCCTTTCGTTGGATTGGGTGCCCAACACCAATCATACTGGCTTTTACGTGGCTTTGGATAAGGGTTGGTACGAAGAAGAGGGTATCAACTTGGAGATTCAGATCCCCTCCGATCCCTCGGCAGCGCTCAAGCAGGTTGGTGCCGGTAACACCGAGTTCGGCGTGAGCTTTGAAGAAGAGGTGACAGTCGCCAGATCCAACGACATTCCCGTGGTGTCCATTGGTGCCATCATCCAACACAATACTTCGGCTTTTGCTGCGTTGGCCAGCTCGGGCATCGAGAGCGCTGCCGATTTCGAAGGCAAGACCTATGCTTCCTATAGCCTGCCTATCGAAGCGCCCATTCTGGAAGGTCTGATGGCTTGTGAGGACGCGGATGCTTCCAAGATCGAGTTTGTGGATGTGGGATTTGATGCCTATCCTGCTCTAGTGGGTGGACAAGTCGATTTAGCTTGGATATTCCTCGGATGGGATGGCATTCAGGCCGAGTTGCAGGGTGTCGAACTCGTCAGTGTACCACTGTACGGCGACTGTCTCCCTGATTACTATACGCCGGTGATCATCTCTGGCGAGAGTACCATCGCCAATAACCCGGATTTGGTTGAGCGCTTTATGCGCGCCACGGCCCGCGGGTACGAATACGCTATTGAAAATCCTGATAAAGCCGCTGAAATCCTGCTCAAGTACTCGCCAGAAACCGATGCTGAATTGGCCCAGGCCAGCCAGGCCTGGCTCAGCCCCCGCTATCAGGATGACGCAGACTCTTGGGGCATTCAGGATCCCGAAAAATGGAGCACCTTTGCCGCCTGGATGTACGATAACGGATTATTGGCTAAGGAAATCGATCCGGCCGCTGCTTTCACTAACGAATTCCTGCCAAAATAGTATGGATAACCAACTGTCACTTCTTAGCGCCAGGCATATCTCTAAATCCTTTGTTGTGAATGAACAGCAAATGCTGGTCGTTGACGATATCAACATGTCGATTCAACACGGTGAGTTCGTGGCCATCGTCGGGCCGTCCGGTTGCGGCAAGAGTACCCTGCTGAACATGTTCGCTGGCCTTTTGAAAGTAGATGAGGGAGAGATTGCCCTAGAAGAAAACCCTGGGCTCTCCCTTCTGGGCAATGTGGGGTATATGCCCCAGCATGATCTGCTGTTGCCCTGGAGGAATCTTTTAGATAACGTACTGCTTGGCCCCGAGGTGATGGGTGTAGATCGTTCTAGCGCAGAAAAGGAGGCCAGAGAGCTTTTACCGCTCTTTGGCCTTAGCGGGTTCGAGGGATCTCTACCTTTTACCTTATCCGGCGGGATGCGCCAGCGTGCTGCCCTGCTGCGAACACTCCTCTGCCACCAAGAGTTGGTGCTGCTGGACGAGCCCCTGGGTGCCCTGGATGCCCTGACCCGCTTACAGATGCGCGACTGGCTGGCCCAAATATGGCAGCGTCTAGAACTCACCATGGTGCTGGTTACCCACGACGTAGACGAAGCCCTACTCCTGGCTGATCGCGTCTATGCGCTTTCGCCAAGGCCAACCCACGTTGTTGCAGAACTCGCCGTCGATTTACCTAGGCCTCGGCACCAACACCTAGTCAGCACAGCCGAGTTCTCTACACTGCGAAACAATCTTCTCGCCTCACTGGGGATTACCCTATGACCAATAATACTTGGCTCATTACCAAATGTGACCATCATGGAGATTATGTGACCAGCTATAAAGGGCATCTCGTCACGCAAAACGAGCATGAAACGGTCCTCCGCTGCCGCTGGGATCATGATACCTGAATGTTAGGTCCCTTTGACGTCTTGCATGGCGATACGTTCATCGAGTACTACCCTCATAATCGCTGGTTCAATATCATGGAAATCCATGCTCCCGATGGTAAACTGCGGGGCTGGTACTGTAATCTAACTCGTCCGGCCGTCATCCAAGAAAACACCCTCATCTGGACTGATCTGGCCCTGGATGTCATCATCTTGCCAGACAAATCCTTCGTTTTGGATGATACGGACGAATATCGAGCCTTGCCGCTCGATCCTCGCGAAAGAAGGAATGTAGTCAAAGAGCTCCGGGCATTACTCTCACACCTAAAAGATCTGACCCCTTGCACAATGGCTGTGGTCTATTAGAATAGATATGATCACACAGTCAAAGGAGCCCCCGTGCCTCCTCGTCCAGAGCGCATTCTTTTTGCCGTTAGGCTAGAACGCAAGACTGAAGTCTTAATCGAGGATTCGTTCCTGACCATCGTAGGCACGACGCGTCCTGCTATGGGATACCATATCTCCGTTTTGGGGCCTGCGATTATTGCTCATCAAGATGCTTTTGACCAAGGAATCCAGCGTGCCTCTACCCTGCTTAAAGATTATCTCCCTCTATACACGGTGCTTAACACCATTGGAACTTTTAGGGACGGCGATATCAGCACACCTTATCTGGGCATCGCTGATCCTTCTCCGTATATTGCGTTGCATAACGACTTGCTCGAAACTTTTGCCGAGGCCGTTACGCCCGAGAGTGAGCAATTTCGCGCCTGGACGATCGATCAGTACATGCCTCATGTAACCCTGGGGCTGGGCCTTTCGGAAGCTGAGATGAGGGAATTCACCCAGCGTACGCAATCGATCAAGTTGAATGTTGGCTTTATCTCCAGCACCTTGTCACTTCTTCGACAACGCCAGGGAAGCGTTTGGGAAAACGATCTGGAATTACCCCTTCAAAGCGAAACCGGAGAGTCCTAAGACCCTCCGGTTTCATTTTACGCTTTTCTAGATGATAAAAGATTGCCCGCGCTCGGGCACCTCAACCTGGACAATGCCCATTTCTTTGAGAGCCTCGCCAATGGCCAAGGCCGATTCCTCTTCACCATGCACCACAAATGCCTCTTTGATGCTGGCTCCGCCCGATTTTTCGGCAAAGGCCAACAGCTCTGCTCGGTCTGCATGAGCGCTATAGCCATCAATAGCCTCGATCTTGGCTCGAACGTCGTATTCTTGGCCATAGATACGTACCCGCTCGGCGCCATCGCGAATCCGCCGGCCCAGTGTGTTTTCTGCCTGGAAAGAGACAAACAGAATAGTATTCTTGGGGTTTTCGATATTGTTCTTCAGGTGGTGCAGAATGCGCCCCGTTTCACACATGCCCGAAGCACTGATGATAATCATCGGCTCTGTGCGTGTGTTCAGTGCTTTGCTGTCCTCCACCTGACGGATATAGCGAAGTTGACTGAATCCAAAGGGATCTTTGTATTTGAGCATAAACTCGTAAGTTTCGGCATCATAATATTCTGGGTGAAGCCGGAACACCTCGGTGGCATTGGTAGAAAGGGGAGAATCCACATAGATGGGCAAGTAAGGAATCTGGCCAGCCACCCGCAAGCGATGCAGGGCATAGACGATCTCTTGGGTGCGCCCCACGGAAAAGGCAGGAATGATCAGTTTACCGCGCCGCTTGTAGGTCTCATTGACTACTCGCTCCAACTCTTGTTCAGCGACCAGTGGTGAGCCATGCAACCGCGTGCCATAGGTGCTCTCAGTGATAAGATAATCGACGCCAGAGACTGGTTGAGGATCGTTCAAGATGAGCAGATCGTTACGCCCCAAGTCCCCCGTGAACAACAGACGATACGAGCGCCCCTCTTCTTCGATATCCAACACCACCAATGACGATCCCAGAATATGGCCGGCATCATAAAAAGTGAGCTTAACCCCCGGGCCAACGTACATAGTTCGCTCATAATCCATGCCAACAAAATAGGACAGAGCGCGCGTTGCATCCCGAGTTTCATAAATGGGCTCAAGCAACGGCAACCCCTCTCGACGGCGCCTTTTATTCAAATAGTACACATCCGATTCCATGATATGCGCCGAATCTCGCAGCATATAGCTGCATAAATCCCGGGTGGCAAAAGTCGCATAGATATTCCCCTTGAACCCGGAATGGACAAGATTGGGGATATTCCCGCTATGGTCAACATGAGCATGAGAAAGAATCATGGCATCGATTTGAGTTGCATCGAACGGCAAGTTCCGGTTACGTTCGAACGCCTCTTGCCGCCTACCCTGGTAGAGCCCGCAATCCAATAAAATCTTGGTTCCGTTTACAGTGAGCAGATGCATCGAACCGGTAACCGATCTAGCCGCTCCCCAGAACTCTATCTTCACATCAATACTCCTTACACGTAAAACCTGTCCGGCTATCATAACCTCACTAGAGTCGTAAGGCAAAGGTTGATTGACTTTTTTAACACGTTATAATGGCCAACATGAACACGGGCGAATCCAAAAGTCATAGCCAGTGTTCAAGAGTTCAAGCCCACCCATCATCGGGAGATGCCCTTATGCCTTATGAGAATGTTATCATCGAACCAGTTACAGACCGCCGAGCCTTAAAGGATTTCATCAGATTCCCTTTCAGGCTCTATAAAGATGATCCCTATTGGGTTCCACCACTCCTCATGGACAGAAAACAGCACTTTAACCTCAAGAAAAACCCCTTTTATGAACATGCACACGTACAATTGTTCAGGGCTCTTGCGGATGGAGAGACAGTTGGCGTCATCGCCGCGATCGTGAACGACATGCACATCAAAACCTGGAAGGAAAACATTGGCTTTTTTGGTGAGTTTGAGTGTGTGAACGACCAGAACGTGGCCAATGCCCTGTTTTCTGCGGCAGGAAACTGGCTTGCCGAGCAAGGCATGGATGCCATGCGCGGGCCTGCCAGCATGGATGTCAATGACATTCTAGGGCTGCTCATAGACGGTGAACCCGGTCAACCTGTGATTTTGATGGCTTATAATCCTCCCTACTATGAGCAGCTTTATGAAACATATGGCCTTACCAAAAGCAAAGATGTCTATGCTTATTATGCCGATCTCGAAGAGTATGGCGAAGAGCTAGAGGGAGTTCCTGAAAAAGTACACCAGGTAGCTGAAATTGCCCGCCAGCGGTTCAATGTCACCATAGAACACGTTAGCAAAGCCAACTTTGATGAAAAGATTGCCGAGATCAAGCCTATCTATCAGCACGCCTGGGAAAAGAACTGGGGCGAATTGCCCATGACCGATGCCGAATTCAATAATTTAGCCAACACACTAAAAATGTTCTACCAACCAGAGCTGACCTATGTTGCCTATATTGATGGCAAAGCTGTGGGCGTCTTTGTGGGCCTCCCAGATTTTAACCAGGTACTCGAACACATGAATGGCCGCATAGTGCCATTTGGCTGGGCCAAGCTCTTGTGGTACAAACCGCGGATCAACGGTATGCGCATCCTTATTATGGGCGTTCTGGAGGAGTACCGTCTCAAAGGCATAGAGGCTGTTTTCTATGAAGAAGGTGCCCGCTACGGCCGCTCTCTGGGTATGCGCCATATTGAATGCTCGTGGATTCTCGAAGATAACTATCGCGTAAGGCGAAGCATCGAGATGATGGGCGCACGTATCTACCGTACGTATCGCATCTATGACAAACTCCTCGAACCTTCTGCTTAGCACTTTGCGGAGGACTTTGCCTTCACGTATACTTGGTTGGGTGTGTTTTAGGAAACACACCCAACCAAGTGAGGTTTACACCTCAACACCGGGCACTGGCCCTATTCGAGGATTTGCGAATGAAGTTGTCTGTTCTGATTCCAGTCTATAACGAAGAAGCTGGTCTGGAAGAACTGCTCAATCGTGTTTCTGCCGTCCCTATCGATAAAGAGATCATTGTTGTTGATGATTGCTCCAGCGACGCGACTGGCGATATCCTTGCCCAAAGCCATATTCCCGAACTCGTATCCATTCGGCACGAGACCAACAAGGGCAAAGGGGCAGCAATTCGGACTGCGTTGGCAACGGCCAGCGGTGACGTCGTCATCATTCAGGATGCAGACCTCGAGTACGATCCCAACGATTACCCAGCGCTCATCGAACCGATTTACAATGGCAAAGCGCGCGTAGTATATGGTGTACGCAGTTTTAAAGGGCAAAAGACATTGCTGCGTTTAGGCAATAAAGGGCTTACCTGGTTGACCAACATCCTCTATGGTGTGCACCTGCACGATATGGAAACCTGCTACAAGGTCATGGAATTGGATATCGCCCGTTGCCTTGATATAGAATGCAACCGCTTTGACCTTGAGCCGGAAATAACTGCCAAGGTCATCCGCCAAGGCATCAAAATCTACGAAGTGCCCGTCTCGTACGAACCACGAGAAGAGAAAAAGCTTTCTCCTTGGAGAGACGGCTTTCCCGCACTCAAAGCGCTATGGCGATATCGGCACTGGCGGCCTAATTGCCAGGCCTAGTTCGAGGGAGCATGGATTCAGAGACGCAAATCGGTACTGTAATACGCGTACATGGTGGGCATTACTATGTACGCATTGGTGACACAGAACTGGATTGCCGGATGCGTGGTCGCATCAAAAAGAACAAATCCGATGTCCAGCTTGTCGCTATTGGTGATCATGTAGAGATTCTTTATTCCGAGCTCGAAGGCGCCATAATAGAGAATATTCTTCCGCGCAAATCGGCCCTTTTACGACAATCCCCCCCTCCGAGATCCTTTCGACCAGGCCAGGTTCATTATGGCAAAGGCGAAGAAGCTCAGGTTATTGTAGCTAACCCCGATCAGGTTGTCGTTGTTTTTTCACTGCTCGATCCGGAGCCCAACCCGCTCATGCTGGATCGCTACCTTGTGGCCTGTGAAGCTGTTGAATTACCCATCCTCATTGTTGCCAACAAGGTCGATATCGTAGACCAATCAGAGCCTGATCTTATGAACCTCTATGAAGAAATCGGCTATCATGTCATTCGCACCAGCGCCGTCAGCAGGCAGGGCTTGTCTGAACTATACAATGCCCTGCATGGCAAGATATCTGTACTTACGGGCCCTTCTGGTGTGGGTAAATCCACGGTGATGAACGCCCTTTGGCCTCAGTTGAATCTCAAGACTGGCGAGATCAGCGAGATCCATGGCAAGGGAAAGCATACTACCGTTGTAGCCGAGCTCTTTTATCTCGAAGAAGAGACCTTTGTTGCAGATACGCCCGGTCTGCGCACCTTTCGTCTGTGGGATATTCAGCCACAAGAACTCGATGCCTTTTTCCCAGAGATGGCGCCCTTTCGCGACCAATGCCATTTTCAGCCTTGCAGTCACCTCCACGAACCAAAATGCGCCGTTCAGGCAGCTGTAGACTCGGGGCAAATCAGCGATATCCGTTACGAGAGCTACTGTCGAATGTACGAACAAGGCTTTTAGGTTTACGCCCTAGTCACTCATCAAGGATGCGAACATGTCTTTCCCAAAATTTGATCGTTCTCTACTCAAAATCTTGCCCCTTGAAGAACGCGTCAGTGATGTTTATGTGGACGAGTTGGCCCGTCTTGATGATCCTGTTCCCGATTACCTTGAAGAGGATATCCCTGAGATTGCCAAGCGCATTCTCAAGAGCCGGGAACAAGGGCACCCCGTTATCTGGATGATGGGCGCCCACGTCATCAAAAGTGGCTTGGCTCCTTATGTTATTGACCTCATGGAACGTGGGCTTGTTACCGGTGTTGCCCTAAACGGTGCTGGCTGTATTCATGATTTCGAGTTGGCTATGCACGGTGCCACTTCAGAAAGTGTGGCCCGCTATATCAGCGAGGGTCAGTTCGGCCTCTGGCGAGAGACGGGCAAACTCAACGAGCTTGCTGCCATTGCACACAGGCAGGATATCGGCTTTGGCGAGGCTGTGGGGCAATACATCGTACAAGAGAAGCTACCCCATGCCGATATTAGCATCCTGGCCGCGGGCTATCGTTTGCATATCCCGGTCACCATTCACGTCAGCATTGGTTATGATATCATCCACGAACACCCCAACTGCGACGGCGCGGCCCTTGGTGCGGCCTCATACAATGATTTTTTGGTATTCGCCCAGCAAATAACCGACCTGGAAGGCGGCGTCTTTATGAGCATGGGCACCGCTGTGATGGGGCCAGAAGTCTATCTCAAATCCCTTTCCATGGCCCGCAACGTAGCTTTTGCCAAGAACCAACCACTTAATCACTTTACTACTGCCGTATTTGATTTACAGGATCTGGGCCCGGATATTTCCAGCGAAGCAGATAAGACGGACGCCAAATATTACTTTAGACCATTCAAGACCATCCTCGTGCGTACTGTGCGTGATGGCGGTGAGAGTTTTTACGTGAGGCAGAACCACAAGGTGAGCGTTCCCGTTCTACACAAATGCCTGACGCAGGAGCCCCGGTGAATATTCAGCACATTCGCGAGATCATTTCTCGTCTTAACACTGTAAACGTTCTCGTTATCGGAGACTTTTTTCTAGATCAATACTTGGATATTGACCGCTGCCTTGAAGAAACCTCGATAGAGACAGGCTTGCCTGCCCACCAAGTGACGGGCGTGCGCAACAACCCTGGTGCAGCTGGCAACGTGGCCACGAATCTGGCCTCATTGGGTGTAAACACCTGCGCGTTGACCGTCCTTGGCGAGGATGGCAACGGCTATGAGCTCTTAAGCCAGTTGCAGAATCATGCCATCGATACTCAAGCCGTCATTAGTGCCAGCAGTCGGGTAACTCCTACCTATACCAAACCCATGATGCACGAGCCTGACGGGACAACGCACGAACTCTCTCGATTGGATATCAAGAACCGTTCGGAGATGCCTCCGGCGGTACAACAAGAGATTGTCAATCGCCTCGCCTCATTGATCGATGATGTAGATGGCGTTATCGTTGCCGACCAGGTAGAAGAACCCAACCACGGCGTGCTAACGGAATTAGTAAGAACCAATCTCATCGAGATGGCCGGGCGTTACCCTCAAAAAATCGTGGTTGCCGATTCGCGTTGTCGGATCAGCCAATATCTAGGCATCTCCATCAAACCGAATGACCGCGAAGCATCAGCGGCTATGGGTATGCAGTCTGTCGCCCTAAATGACGAACAGGCACTTGATACAGGGATCCGCTTGAATCGGCTGATCAGCAAGCCTGTTTACCTGACACGGGGAAGTGCCGGAATCGATGTTTTTGCCGAGGGGATACGCCATCAAGTGCCCGCCGTACGCGTAAAAGGGCCCATCGATACCGTTGGCGCTGGCGATAGTACACTCGCCGGGTTGACTGCCGCCCTTTGCGCCAGGGCAATGCCGGAGGAAGCAGCACTGATAGGTTGCCTGACCTCTTCGGTAACGGTACGCTGCCTTGGCACCACGGGTACTGCCACCCGCCAGGATGTCGATGAAGCATTAAATCTATGGGTTGAACAACAAACTAGGGGAAAATAGGCAGGGGATCCCCTAAAATGGGCTCTGGGTGCGTTACCAGAACCTGCCAAAAGGCGACGGGGGTCGCTACGAATTCACGCCACCAGTAGTATTGGATGTTTGTATACTCGCGGAGATCAGCAGCAACACCTACTACTTGCAGACCGAGATGATCCGCTGTAAACAGCGCCCGATCGAGATGGTAGGATTGCGTCACTAAAATGGCGCGATCCAGTTCAAAGATATAAACCGCCCGATAGCAGCTATCGTAGGTGCGACGGCCGGCGTAATCTAGCACAATATCTTCGTCAGGGACGCCACGAGAGAGCGCATACTGACGCATGGCTTCGGGCTCGTTATACTCGATATAACTGTTGTCGCCGGTCATGAGGAGTTTTTGCACCTTACCTGCCTCGTAAAGCTGCACGGCCGTTTCAACGCGGTCTTCTAGCACAGCAGAAAGGGTGCCATCCGGATAGACGCCTGCGCCAAAGACAATAGCCACAGGTGATTCGGGCACATCGTCAATATCATAAATCATGGCCCCGTAATGCTCGTTCGTCCACCAGCGCATGCCCGCTATGATAAGAACCCCCAAAAGGGCCACTGCCAAAACAATAGCCAGAACAACGCCGACTCGCTTTAAGGCTTTCAACGCAATCTCCCACAGGGCGGAGGAATTTGATGTATTGGGATGACCTGACCGAAGGAACGCAGTTTGCCACCTCAGAACGTTCTATAACCCAAGAAGATGTCGCCGCGTTCGCCAACCTCTCTGGCGATACCAACCCGCTCCACTTGGATACCACCTATGCAGCCGACACGCGTTATCATCGCCCCATTGCCCACGGGCTGTTTATCCTGTCCGTAGCCTCTGGGTTAGCCATGCAAGCAGGCATATTGGGCGAGCAGGTAACGGCTTTGGCGACGCTAGAGTGGCGCTTTCGAGAACCTGTCTATATCGATGACCGTATCCACGCAAAAATCACCGTGAAAAGGCTGCGCAGTCTTCCCTCATCGGATAGCGGCTTGGCTATTCTGGCAGTCGAAATCATAAATCATAAAGACTCGATCGTACAGACCGGCAGTTGGCAGGTTCTTATGCAGAGATGCGGCAAGTAGGCTATGGTTTAATGAAAAATAGTGCCGTATTGTGTCCACCAAAACCAACCGAATTGGACATGACCCCATGCAAATCTGCCTTGCGGGCAACGTTGGGCACGTAATCCAGATCGCATTCAGGATCAGGCTGTTCCAGGTTAATCGTCGGCGGAATGATACCGTCTCGCAGAGCCAGCACACAAAAGGCTGCTTCCAATGATCCTGCGGCGCCCAGCAAGTGTCCCGTGCAAGACTTGGTCGAGCTGACCGGCACCGTCAGTGCTCTCTCCCCTAACGCTCGCTTGATCGCTTTTGTTTCGGTTATATCGTTGAGTACGGTACTGGTGCCATGGGCATTCACATAGTCCACATCCTCTGGCGAAACACCCGCCTGCCGCAAAGAAAAGGTCATAGCCCGCGCCGCTACATCCCCTGACTCGATGGGCGCCGTAATATGGAATGCATCCGTAGTATGACCATAGCCGGCCAAATAAGCCAGAACACGCGCCCCTCGCTGGGCCGCGTGTTCTTCGGATTCGATCAGCAAAACAGCGGCCCCCTCGGAAATAACGAACCCATCACGTGAGACATCAAAAGGCCGAGAAGCATGTTCGGGGTCTTGGTTTCGCCGAGATAGTGCTTTGATGGCACAAAAGCCTGCCATGATTTCACGAACGATGCCAGCATCTGTGGCGCCGCACAAGGCCATATCGATACGGCCCGCGCGGATCATCTCAAAGGCTTCGCCTACGGCGACAGCCCCCGTTGCGCAGGCAGCCGCCACCGAAATGCTAGGTCCCTGAAATCCTGTCTCAATACTCACCAATGCGGCAGGAGAATCGGCAAGAAAACGAGGAATCAACAGAGGATCGGCGCGCTGTGGGCCGCGCTCGGCAATCACGTGGGATTGCGAAAGCAATGATTCGACCCCCCCCAAGCCCGTTCCAATGATCACCCCTGCTCGAGAAGCATCGTAATCTTTCAACCCTGCGCTAGTCAGAGCCTGCCGCGCCGATAAAAGGGCATAAACTGAGGCAGAATCCATTCGCCGCAGATCTCTTTTGCTGATCAAATCCTCGGCGTTCAGATCGAGAATCTGCCCAGCGACTTGAGAATCAAGCCCGTCTGGGGTAAACTTTTTTACAGATTTTATCCCGGAACGCCCTTCCACAACGGCTTCCCAGGTTGTCTCGATGTTATTTCCGAGAGGTGTAATAGCTCCTACACCCGTAACTACGACGCGTCTGTCCACATTTTCCCCCTATTTGCTACCAAGATGCTACAATGATGCCATGGTTGAATCAAATACGATGAATAAAAGTGCGTCATTACCAGACACAGCTATTCTTTTCCCTGGGCAAGGAACCCAATTCGTTGGCATGGGTTTTTCTGACGCGGCGCGACAATCCTTGGAAAAAGCAGATGCGCAGCTAAACTATCCCTTATCTACGATTTGCCAGAGAGGACCAGATCACCTTCTCAATACGACGCAAAACGCGCAATTGGCCATCTACACTGTCAGTTACGCTCTCTATGAAACATTATTCGGCGCGAACACCAACCCCTTATGCTTTGCGGGACACAGCCTCGGCGAATATACCGCACTAGCCGCCTCTGGCGCACTATCCTTTCACGACGGCTTGGCCCTGGTAAACCGTCGTTCTCAAGTCATGAGCCAGTGTCATGGTGGAATGACTGCGATAATCGGCCTGGACTTTGAACAAATGCAAGCACTGCTAGATACTCTGACCATCGACGATCTTTGGATTTCCAACGTCAATACAGACAAGCAGATTGTCTTGTCGGGATCGCCGATAGCGCTTGAGCGAATCGAAACTGCGTTAAAAGATGTTCACGCTGCTCGTCTGGTCAAACGCCTAGAGGTGCAAGTCGCTTCCCACTGCCCCTTGATGGCGCCAGCGGCCGATGAACTGGATGCAGCCCTGAAAGACGCACCAATCGTACGTCCTCGTGTCCCAATTCTCTGCAGCACCTCTATCTCCCTCTGCCAGGAACCGGCCGCTATTCGTAGTAACCTCTACCAGCAACTGAAGGTTCCCCTCAACTGGGCCGATTGCATCCGTTTGCTCGCCAGCCAAGGGGTCAAGCGCTTTATAGAGATCGGTCCCCAGTCCGTTCTAAAAAGCATGGTCAAACGCCTTGTTGATGTAGAATGTGTTTCCTATACAGAAGCAGATATCGAGTGACCGATGATGTCAGAATCTAGTAAAAGAACAGCTATCGTTACGGGCGCCTCTCGCGGCATCGGCCGAGCCGTCGCTGGAATTCTTGCTGCCGATGGCATGAATGTCGTCATCAATTACCGGCAAAACGCCTCATTAGCTGAGGCCTTGGCCAATGAACTGGGCTCAGCCCTTGCTTATCAGGCCGACGTGGGCAATGAAGATCAGGTCAAGCACATGGTCAAAGACGTAGCTAACCATTTCGGGGGCGTTGATATCTTGGTCAACTGTGCAGGCATCAATCACGACGCTCTCTCAGCCTATATGGCGACAGATGCCTGGGATGAAGTAATCCGCGTCAATCTCACAGGAACTTTTTATTGTTGCAGGGCTGTGCAACGATACATGATCAGGCAAAAATGGGGAAGAATCGTTAACCTGGGCTCCATCGTCGGACAGGCAGGAAACGCCGGACAGATCAATTATGCCTCATCAAAAGCAGGTCTGATAGGATTGACCAAAACACTGGCCCGTGAATTGGGACTCGTTGGCATTACCGTGAATCTTGTTGCGCCGGGCATGATAGAAACCGACATGTGGCAAGGGGTCTCTCAGGATAAAATGGATTCCTATCGCGCGCGTATTCCCCTCGGTCGTTGTGGGCAACCGCAAGATGTTGCTAATCTAGTAAGTTTTTTATGCTCTGACCGGTCTAGCTATATAACTGGGCAGATAATTGGCGTTGATGGTGGTTTACAATTGTAATACAGGATGTATAGTTAGCCACTTGACATTATATAGGGGCGCTTTTATAATCGAACGTCCAAAAGACACAGAGAGGGATCACTCCCATGACATTACAAGATCGGCTGATGGATGATCTAAAAGAATCCATGCGCTCTGGAGACGTCATCCGCAAGAACGCCATCCGCATGGTTCGTGCGGCTATCAAGAATGCCGAAATAGAGATGCACCGCCCCGCTACCGATGAAGAAGTCGAAAATATCATCAGCAAAGAGATCAAAAAGCGCGCAGAAGCGATCGAGTTGTTTGCCAGAGGGAACCGTAACGATCTGGTGGAGGAAGAAAAGGCCGGTATCGTCTTCCTTGAAGAGTACCTTCCAACCCAGATGAACGCCCAGGAGCTCGAAAAGATCATCGTCGAGACACTGGCAGAGATTCAGGCAACTTCGATCAAAGATATGGGGCGTGCGATGAAAGCGATTATTACCAAGGTGGGCAACCGAGCCGATGGACGCCTTGTAAGTGAGCTCGTCCGTAGCAAGCTCGCCTAAACGCAACCGATTATCTTTTGCGCGTTTTCAAGCAGGATTGCATGACAACACCAAATTCAACCCCTGATTCAAAAAACAACAAAAAAGTAAAACGCCACAAGGGCCGTGTCTATCTCTACGCGGCATTGATGGGTGTCCTTTTCTTTGCAGCCCTGTCTCTGACCTTTATCCTGCTTCAATCTCCTGAGACTCTGGCGGTTACTGTCGGCGACCCTGCACCGCGCACGATTCGCGCACCCTACACTCTTATTTATGCCAGCGAAATTCGTACTGAAGAGGCCCGACTAGAAGCTGCAGATCAGGTCGACAGTATTTTCACAGAGGCCGATCCACAGATTGGCCTGGATCAAATAGACAAGCTTCAAACCCTTTCTGAACATATTACGACTATCCTTGAGAACAATGCGACCACCTATCAGGAAAAATTGAGATTTCTTCAAGATATCTCTGAGGTACAGTTCTCTTCAACGGCCATATCACGCATTCTCACACTTTCTAGTGATGAATGGAATGAGATAACAAATGAGGCATTGCGGGTTCTTGATCTCATCATGCGCGACGAGATCACTTCTGAAACAAATGAAGAGGCGGCTGATCGAGCCTCAAGGTTGATCAGCCGTGCTGTTTCCTTGGAACAGAACAGCATCATCTATGAATTGATTGCCGCCTTTATCACGCCAAACAGCTTTTTGGACGTAGATGCTACGCTGGCAGCACGGGAACAAGCGCAAGAACAGGTTGATCCTGTTCAAGTAACAGTGCGTGAGAACGACTTGATCGTCTATGAAAGTGAAATCGTCGATTCTCTCGCCATCGAAACAATGCAGCAGTATGGCATTCTTCAAGATACCGAGAAAACCTGGGAAGATACAGTCTCTGGTATCGGTTATGCCCTCATTCTTGTTGTTATTCTGGCAGCATACATTCTGGTCATTCGCCCGGATATGCTTCATCGCCCAAGGAGATTGCTTCTTTTCTCTCTGGCCATTGTTACGTATGCCATCGCCATCCGCCTCATGGTTCCCGGTCATGTGTTGATTCCCTATCTGGTACCTGCAGCATTTGTTACAATGCTGATGACGATTCTATTGGACGGAGAGATGGGCATTCTATCTGCCGTCATTTGTGGCGTCATTCTTGCTTTTACTCCAGGTGCATCATTGGAACTCGTCACCTATGCTGTCTTGGGGTCCATCGTTTCTTCGCTCGGGGTACGACATATTGACAACATGGGGGCCTTTGTCAAAACGGCCTTTTACCTCTTTATCTGTAACGCCGCCGTGGTTATGATCTTTCGTATTGACGCAAAATCTTATGATACCACTGGCCTTTTGGAACTATTAGGTGTCTCCGGCTTGAACGCCGCGATCTGTTCGAGTCTATCATTTATCACATTTGCCATAACCGGAAGACTTTTTGGCATCAGCACCTTTTTACAGCTCTTGGAACTAGCCCGTCCCACGCATCCGCTTCTCAGGCAACTCTCGATCAAAGCACCGGGGACCTATCACCACTCACTCATCGTAGCCAATATGGCAGAAAGAGCAGCTCAAGTCGTTGATGCTGACCCTTTGTTGGCTCGCGTTGGCGCATATTATCACGATATCGGTAAACTCAGCCGGCCCAACTTTTTTGCGGAAAACCAAGATGATGGTAATAACCCGCACGACAAATTGGATCCTCTTACAAGCGCGAGAATTATTATCGCACATGTCACAGATGGCATGGATCTCGCGCGTCAGTATCGTTTATCGGAACGTGTGAGCTCCTTTATCAACGAACATCATGGAACTACTTTTGCAAGCTACTTTTACCGAACAGCCTGCAAACAGAATCCGGATACAGACATTCCCAAAGAAGAATTTTGCTACCCGGGCCCCCGTCCTCGTTCAAGGGAAACTGCCATTGTTATGCTGGCTGATAGTATCGAAGCAGCAGTTCGCGCCAGACGGCCTTCATCTGCCAATGAAACGCACGAACTCGTCAATAGAATCATTCAGGAACGGTTGTCTGAAGGACAACTCGCCGAGTGTGACCTTACTTTTGCCGATCTAACACTAATCGAAGCAGCTTTTGAGGATGTTCTCAAAGGGGTATTTCATCCCAGGGTAAAATACCCAGAGCCAGAGCAAACCCGGGCCTAAATGGAACCATCAAGTCCGTCGTGCGTCTAAACAAAGAGGTGGCGCATGAAGAATAGTGCCAATACAAGCTTTCGCCAGAGCCTCCAATGTGCAACTCAAGGCCTTGCTCATGTGTTCAAAACAGAGCGCAACGCAAGGATAGACGTCGCGGCAGCAGTTGGTGCCATCGCTCTAGGCTCAATCCTTGGTCTCTCTACAATCGAGTGGGCAATGATCATTGTGGCCATCACGCTCGTTTTTGTCGGTGAGATGCTCAATACGGTGGCAGAGAGAATTGTCGATCTGATGATTCTTCAACGGCATCCACTGGCACAACAGGCAAAGGATGTAGCAGCTGGTGCAGTCCTAGTCGCCGCGATTTCCTCTGTGGGGATAGGTCTTTTTGTATTTGGTCCGCATCTCTGGGCTATATTAGCTAACTAAATTCGGGGGAACACAGATGCTCTTGCGCCGTTATTGGCAAATCATCAAACGCCGAGCCTGGATTACACTTGTCTTGCTAATCGTCGTTGTTGCTTCGTATTTCATGCTAAAGCAGCCCGCTTCCCCCATCTACTCTGCGAGCATGCGTTTTGTCGTGGGTATAGAGCCTGAAACTCTCCCGGATGATGTCTATGGCTATGATCGGTACTACACGTGGCTAACCTCAGAATACTTGATCGATGATCTCTCCGAAGTCGTCAAAAGCGAGAGTTTTGCCAATGATGTTGCTGAACGTTCTGGCGTCGCGGTTCAAACTAGCGCCATCCAGGGTTCCACTTCATCCGGAAAGCTTCATCGCATTCTATCTGTGAATATTACCTGGTCTGATGCTCAACAATTACAGTCCATCGCCGATGCTGTGGTTGAGATTCTAACCACAAATGCAGAAACTTATTTTGAGCAACTCGGTACAGATCAGGCTGTCATCTCTGTCATCGATTCACCCCACCCAACGCTCGTCGGAGAATCTTTGCGTGATAGGCTAGACCTTCCAATTCGCCTTTTTCTCGCCTTTGCAGTCGGCATTCTGCTCGAATTCCTGCTCGACTATCTGGATAACTCGGTGCGAGGCGCAAGGGATTTGGAAGAACTGGGAATTCCGGTATTAGCCACAGTGCCGGGCAAAAAAACTTTTAACCGTTAAACACAGGTGTGTTTGGGAACCTGTAGCAGCATGTTATAATCTCTAAAGCAAGTGCCTTTGAGAGGAATCTATGCAGATCAAAGATTATTTTCGTATTTTTTCCAAACGGATATGGATCATTGTCATCGTTATGGTGATTGCAGCGGCAGGAGCATTTGCTTTTAGCCAACTGCGTACCCCCATTTACCGATCGACCATCTACTTGAACGTCATCCCTGCCCGCTTAGACCTAGGCCTTACTCAAAGTATCAAGAGCCTTATGAGAAACTATGCCGGGCAAATTATGTCCAAAACCACAGCTTCTGAAGTTATCGACCGCCTGGAACTCGATGTTACGACGGATGAACTCATTTCGCAGCTTTCGGTTAGCCCCATCGAAGAGGATTATCTCATCCAGATCGATGCCGACGATTACAGTCCAGAGTTGGCTAGCTCTATCGCCCAAACCACGGCAGAAGTTTTTGTCGAATATATCGAAGTCGTCATGTTGGATCAGGACGAATCAGACCGCGTTCAAGTAACTATTCGTGATTCTGCCGAACCCGGAACTCTATTCAAGCCCAAGTGGAAGATCAACACGTTGGCAGGGGCTATCCTCGGCCTATTGGCAGGATTCGTCGTCGTTGTCATCCTCGAATGGCTTGAATCTGATACCATTCGAGATGTAAAGGATCTGGAAACAGGTCTCGATATCGCCGTCTTGGGGGCGATACCAGCATCCGGTAATCACGACAATGAAACAGATTAAATGCCAGAACCTTTGCATGGAGGCTTATCAGTGACAGACCTCAAGAGACTCGTTGTTCTTTCGGATCCATATTCTCCTGCAAGTGAGGCTTTTCGCTCACTACGCATGAACCTTCAATTTGCATCTTTGGATGCGCCGATCCATTCCTTACTCATCACCTCACCAGATATTGATGATAACAAGGAAACAACTTTGACGAATCTGGCCATAACTCTTGCCCAGGTAGATCAACAGGTCATTCTCGTAGATGCCGATCTGCGTAGACCCTCAATCCATGAGCTCTTGGGATTGCCTAACGAAAAGGGTTTATCCAACATGGTTCTAGAAGAAGAAACCATGGAAGATCCCCCTCTTCAATGGACTGCCGTCGATAATCTGCGCGTTATATCAGCAGGGCAAGCGTCCACGCGTCCCGCTGATATTCTCAGCAGCAAACGCATGGAGCAAGTTATTAAAGCTCTTACTTCTCAATGTGATATCGTCATCTTTAACGCGCCGCCAGTGTTGGTAGCCACAGATGCTTCTCTGCTGGCCACACGAGTAGATGCCTGCCTGTTGGTGGTCACTGCCCGAAAGACCAAACGAGATCAGGTACAGCACGCTGCAGATCAACTGCATAAAGCACGTGCCAACCTGTTGGGCGCAGTACTCTGCAACTCCGAAACTGACATGACAATCTCGAATTACTAGACTGAATCTTGCTGAAAAAAGAGGGGTGGATAAAACCACCCCTCTTTTACTTATCCACAAATAGCCTGTGGATAAGTATCCTTCAATGTGGATAACCTCTCCTTGCCTGTGCATACCCTTTAATAACCCTACATCATCCTATAGCGACACGCTTCAGAGAAGCTCCATATATAGTAGTATTTTTGAGCAAGGTACTGTATACGGGATTGATTCCTTCGAAGGATCTTCTTGCTCCTCTTCATAAGAAAATAGCTTCTTTCACTTGTGGAAAAGTTATCCACAGACCTTGTGGATGTAGTTCCACAAGATAGCCCCTGATCTTACGTCCGTTATCCACAGCTTGTGCTTTGTTTCTTCTTACCCACAAATCCACAGGCTCTACTACGGCTACTATAAAAGATATATATTATAGATAAGATATGTGTATAAATAGTCTTCTAAAAGATGGTATGTTATGAAGTACCTTCAGGGGTTCACAGAAAATCAAATCGAGCAGCAGTTTTCTTCGCGAGGTATTCAAGATGAATCCTTGCTAAAAGCCTTTCGTTTCATCGATCGTTCTCTTTTCGTTCCTCTTGCAAAACGCTCTCAGTCTTATGAGGATTCCCCGATATCTATTGGCTTGGGGCAAACGATCTCGCAGCCCTATATTGTGGCGTTGATGACAATGTTACTTGGCGTTCAACCTGATAACAAAATATTAGAGATTGGCACAGGTTCCGGATATCAAACGGCTATACTTGCTTTTCTGGGTGCAGAGGTCTGGACTATCGAGTTCTGGAAAGAGATGCAGTTGCAAGCCATAGAGGCACTAAGAAAACATGGACTGACAGAAAATGTGCACTTTGTAGAGGGGGATGGCTATGAGGGCATTCCTAAAGAAGCACCGTTCGACCGTATTATTGTAACTTGTGCACCCGACCACGTTCCTCCGCCTTTGCTAAAGCAACTTGGTGATCCGGGAATTATGATTCTTCCTGTTGGCGAGCCTGGAAGGATTCAGCGTCTGTTGAAAATAGAAAAGAAAAAAGGCCTGATCAACAAGAGAAATGTTTCAGGTGTAGTCTTTGTCCCGATGCTACGAAAAAAAGAGGGTCCAAGCCAATAATTGACTCGGACCCTCTTCCCTTGTGGATAAATAACCACAACCTAAACCCTTGTGAGATACTCACCGGTTCGGGTATCGATACGAATGACATCATTCTCTTTGATAAAAAGAGGCACCTTGACGACATAGCCCGTCTCCGTGGTGACATCTTTCGTGGCACCTGTTGCCGTATCGCCGGCATATCCTGGTGGAGCATCTGTTACAAGCAGTTCGACGGTCATGGGCACTTCGATGTCGATGGGCTCATTCTCGTAGGTTTCCAAATCGAGAGTGGTCCCTTCTTTCATGTAAGGGATAACGTCTTCGAGTAAACTTTTATTGATTGCGGGCTGCTCGTAGGTTTCCAAGTCCATAAAATAATACATCTCGCCGTCATTGTACATATATTGAACAGTGCGATGGTCAAGCCGAACATCCTGGATTTTCTCTCCAGAGATGAACGTTCGGTTGACAGTGGCTCCAGTGCGCAGGTTGCGAAGTTTTGTGCGAATCACGGCAGAGCCTCTCCCTGGCTTGTAGTGGTCGTATTCGAGCACTTTCCAGAGTTGACCGTCGATTTCACAGGTTACGCCCTTGCGCATTTCGGTTACAGAGATCATCTAGCGCTCCTTAAGCGAGTACACAACATAATCCAATCAATTATAGGCACTAGGCGTCGTTTCTCCAAGGTTATGACTCTAATCTGGCTCGGTTTCTGGGATCGAGCCACCTCTTGGCCAAGTCCGCCAGGGAGGATAGTGGCCCCATTCTGGCGGTACACTTGGGTATGGATTGCAGCATCATCTTGCCGTAGGATTTTGTCAGGATTCTTTTGTCGAGCACGCAGACAAAGCCGTAATCGGTGTTGCTGCGAATCAGGCGTCCAAAGCCTTGTCGGAACCTAAGGATGGCTTCTGGTAGGTAGAATTGGTTAAAAGGATCTTCAAAGGTTTGGGATCGCGCGGCGAATACGGGTTCGGTGGGCACAGAAAAAGGCAGTCGGGCAATGACCAGGCAGGTCAGGTCTTCTCCGACGATGTCTACGCCCTCCCAAAAACTGCGTGTTCCCAGTAGCACAGCTCTCTCTGTGCTCTTGAAATGATCTAGCACCTGACGTCGCGAACCGTCAAAGTTCTGCCCATACACAACAATCCCGCGTTCTTCTAAAGGTGATTGGATGCTTTCATAGGTGCGTCGCAACTGGCTATTAGAGGTAAAAAGTACCAGCGTGCGCCCTTCAGTTGCCTCACACAGCTCAATCAGAGCCTCTTCTACTGTGTGTTGGTAGTTGGGTTCATTCGGTTCAGGGATGTTTTTGGGGACATAAAGCAGTACAGCGTGTTCGTAATCAAAGGGCGAATCTAGCGCCAACTCGATCGGTTCATCAAGACCAATGCGTTCTTCGATGTAGCGAAAGCTGTTGTTTGTTTGCAAAGTAGCCGAGGTAAGTACCACCGAGGCCTTTTGTTCAAATAACTTTTCGCGAAGGAGCTGCCCCACATGGAGGGGCGCATCACAGAGTGATATTTCACCCTCTTCCCTACCGATGGCGATCCAAGTAACATCGTTATCTTCTGGCGAGAGCAGAACGTGTTCCATGCCAACAAGAATCTCGTTACCGCGCATAACAGTGATCTTTAAGAGCTGAAGTAACTCATCCATCTCGGGAACCTCGGTAATGTCCATCTCTTCGATGTCAGAGTTCAGTTCTTCTAGCCCTTTGGTGATGCGCCGCATAGGGATGGAAAGCTCTTCCCAGGTGATTTCGATGGCCGACCAAGAGGGCTGAACGCGCTGTCCGTTGGTGAGAGGAATGTTTCTTTCAAAACCCGCTCGCCCTTGAATGACCTCGGCCTGTTCGTTGGTAAATGCTTGCAGTGTGTTGAACAGGTCAAAAGTTCTCTTTTGGGCTGCTTGTACGGCTTCTGTGATGGTATCGATCAACTTTGTAGCCGCGGCTTGATGTTCCTTGGAGACGCTCGGGTGCTGGTAGACGACAGGGATGCGCGAGAGAAGGCCTCCTGGAAGCCCTCCGCTTTCGTAATAAACGCTTGTCAGAAAACCAAGCACATCGCGTTGGGCGATTTGTAGGCCAAATTGATCGGTAGCTGCTGCTTCGAGATGGTGGGCCTCATCGATGACCACATAGTCATATTGTGGTAGCAATCGATTGTCCATCACCAAATCAAGTAGCAAGAGAGCATGGTTGACAACAAGGATATGAGCTCGTTCTGCCTTTGTGCGAGCCTGATTAAAGAAACACCGTCCCTGCCGTTGGTAGGGGCAGCTATCAGCAAGGCAGGTTTCAGGTGTTGATTGTACTTGTTGCCAAAGAGTTTGCTCTTCATCGACGAGGATTAACTCAGCGCGGTCGCCAGTTGTAGTGATATGATCCCAGGCCAAAATTTTTACCAGGCCTCCTGTTTGTTCAGGATTGATTTGGTGTCCGTTACGGAGGGTGTCGAGCCGCCGGCGGCACAAATAATTGGCGCGTCCTTTGAGAATAGCCGCACGGAAGGGAATCCCTAGCGTCTCGCGGACATCAGGAATATCTTTGGCAAAGAGCTGATCCTGGAGGTTGATTGTGTTGGAAGAGATAACGACCCTAATATCATTTTGAGAAGCCAAGAGCGCTGCCGGAACTAGATAAGCCAGGGATTTACCCACGCCTGTACCGGCTTCTACCAGCAAGTGAGTGGGAATGCCGAAAGCTTCAGAAACGGCCTTGGCCATATCGAGCTGCTGTGGTCGGTTTTCATAAGCTGCCAGAGCATGCGCAAAGGGCCCTTCTGGGCCCAATAGCTCTTGCACCTGTTCTGGATCGGGTGGCGTGATGTGCTCGTGGGGTTCCAACGCTGGGCCTAGCGCTTCTGCTGCAAAACGTTCTGCTGCCTGGGATTGACGAGTAGTTGTAGCAAAAAGTGAATGGCTACGCCGTTCTTCGGCTAAATCGTTGAAAACGTGGGCAAGTGGCCAAGAGCTTCCCATAGTAACACGGGCGATCTCTTCGATGAGAAGAGTGTCCCAGTTGCGGGCTTGGTCCAGAAGCTGCAAAAACACCTGCATCGTCGCCCGGGCATCGGGAAGGGCTCGATGCGCCTGGTTGAGGGATACGCCCAATTTCTCTGAAATGCTTTCGAGGGAATAGCGCCCAATTCCTGGAAGGACAATGCTAGCCAGTTCAAAGGTATCGACGGGCAAATTATTAACAAGCATACCAGCGCGCTGCATAAAACGCATGTCCATAGAAACACTGTGAGCAACAATAGGGTGGTCTCGACAGATGCGCAGAATCTGCCCCATTAACGAACGAAAATTGGGGGCAGTATCAACTTCGCTCTGACTGATGCCTACGATCTGCTCGATTTTAAGCGGTATGGGCATTCTAGGATGGACGAGGCTTGTAAACTCTTCGATGATTTCTGTATTGCGAAATTGAACCAGGCCAATCTCAATAATATCATCTTTGCGAGGATCAAGCCCTGTCATCTCTAGATCGAGGGCGACATAGATACGATCCATGCATCTCCATTCAAAACTTGTGACGCGAAACAACCGGACGATTATTATAACACAAATGTTCTAGTTTTTGAGGAGATACAAAATTATAGTTTCTCTCGAAGGAACTTGAGGATGAGGAAACGGGCATGCATTGTTTCATAGTGGCCCGTTTCGTAGCGCTGCATATGCCAGTTATCAGCAGCATTCAAGCTGCAATAGAGCTCGCCAAGGAGGGCCTCCAGCTTGTCCAAACCAGCGGAGGGCGTTAGGGGATCGAGATTACCATTTATAGAGAGATGAGCGCGCGGTGCAATCAGCGCGTTGATGGAAAAAGTGTCGAAATATTTGAGCAGAGAAGGGACATAGTAATACAGACCGTGACCATCCAGACCATGAGCCTGGACAAGTGAATCAAAATCGGTTAGGCAACAAAGATCGACACATACACGAATGCGCTCGTCCAGCGCAGCCAACCACCAAGCCATAGAACTGCCCATAGAAAGCCCCAAGGTAGCGATTCGCGAGGAGTCGATATCGTTTCGAGAACAAACATAGTCTACTGCACGCAGGCTATCATAGACCATCAGTCCCCACAGAACTTGGCCCTTCCACAACAATTCTTTGAACAAGGCACTTTCGGTACGTCCGCGTCTTTCACCAAAATTCCAATGATCGATGGCCAGTACTGCATAGCCTTCTTTGGCAAGAGCGACGGCATAGGGCGGGTTCTTTAGGTGAGAACGCCCATCGATGAGTTCGTTTTTGCCGAGCACATAATCACCACCGTGGGCATGGTTATAGATGACGCAGGGGACAGGGCCATTCTGTTCGAGAGGACGCACCATATAGGCTGGCACCCGTTCAATTCCATTCAAATCAAGGACCAACGTCTCGAGTATGTAATCATCCCGTGTCTCTATAGAAACTATCTCAATCTCTATGGGGCGATTACGGTCAGGTAGGTCGCCAAGAAGAGAATAAAGAGACTCTCTCTTGTTTTGCGTGTCAGACATGGCTCTCTCCTTGTTTGAACGGACACCGCATGATACTGGCATCGTAAGATGGTTCTAGGCTCTCCCCTGGTTCAAGGGTTAAAAAGGCTCCGTTGTCCCATTCTCCATGGAGCAAACACCTGATTAGCTCACTATGCCCGGTTATTTCAGCATAGTTCCAACCTCTATCACGGGCAATAGTCCTAACCTGAGGAGTATAGTCAGGCAATGGAACATCTTCGACGCGGATAAAGGCAGCCCGATCATAATGGCTCTTCCATGCGCCCATAACCTGCATCAGATAATCGGCGTTATCCTGGCCATATTTGGTCACATATTCAGCATATTGTTCTTTTACGCTCTGGTCGTTATCTGAGCCCAAACCGAGCGAATCACCATTCGCCGAGTTCCTCTCCATGTAATCAGGCTCGTACCAATACGTGCCAGGGTGTTCGCGAAACTCGGCAGCGTATTTTTCTCGATTACCCAGAAATAGGGTGATGCAATCGTGCGCCCGAGGAATGACCATTTTGATCGGTGCTGTAAGGCCAACGGTGGCGTTGCTGCAGAGGCCGTATCCCAATACAATGGCATCATAGCTGTTGGGGTCTATTTCATTGAGAAGACCCTGGAGATAGCGTTGTAATTCTTGCGGCTTGGTGTGCAGCCCTTTGTCGACGAGCCGTATGTCGATGACATGAGGGCTCGTCGCGGCAGATGCATAGAGCAAGCGGGCAAGAACTTCGCAAGAGATAGCAAGAATTCTCATAGGGTTAGTTTATCCACAGTTATCCACAATTGGGGATAACTCATTGCGAAGCCAGCCATGTTTGGGCCTGCAAGAGCTCGTGATAGCGCCCACCCAGCTGATCTAGCTCGTGATGTGTTCCCTTTTCCTTGATACCGGTGCCTTCAAGGACAATGATCTGGTCGGCATTGCGAATGGTCGAAAGCCGGTGGGCGATGATGAGTGTAGTTCGTCCTATCATCAGCCGCTCAAGTGCCTGCTGAATCAACAATTCGGTTTGTGTGTCTACGCTAGAGGTTGCCTCATCCAAGATGAGGATAGGGGCATTCTTGAGGATGGCACGGGCGATTGAAATTCTCTGCTTTTGCCCGCCAGAGAGCTTGACACCGCGCTCCCCGATCATTGTGTCGTAACCATCGGATAGTTTGCTGATGAACTCGGTCGCGTTGGCTATGTCTGCCGCCTGGCGCATCTCTTCTTCAGAGGCGTTTGGCTTGCCAAAGAGGATGTTCTCTCGCACCGTACCATGGAACAAGAAGACGTCCTGCAGAACCATGGCAATGTTGCTGCGTAGGGATGCCAACGTCAGGTCACGAATATCGTGTCCATCTATAGAGATACTGCCCTGAGAAACGTCGTAAAAGCGAGGAATAAGACTGGCCATCGTCGTTTTGCCAACACCGGTAGGGCCAACGAGGGCAGTGACGGATCCGGCAGGGATGTCCAGTTCGATATGCTGTAATACGGGGTCTCCTTCGATGTAGGCAAAGTTCACATCTTGGAAGGAGATATGCCCGGTACAGTGCTCAATGTCAATGGCGTTCGGCAGATCGATCACATCTGGTTCTTCATCTAGCAACTCGACAACACGATCTGCGCCAGCAGCGGCTTCCTGAATGGCTTCCCAGGCTGTAGAGAGGGCGCGAATCGGCTGATAAAAGATGCTGAGGTACATAATAAAGGCAATCAAATCGGAAAGCGGCAGTATCCCCTGAAAAGCCATCCGTCCGCCAAAAAAGATGACGATGACTGTGCCCAACGAGCTGGCCCACTCGACACCAGGACCAAAAGTAGCCATGAGCCTCAAGGCGCGAAGCAAAGAGAGGCGATAGTTATCGATACGTTGGCCGATACGTGTTGCCTCGATATCTTCACGGTTGAAAGCTTTGATCTCACGAATGCCAGATAAGTTGTCGTTGAGAACAGCATTGAGCTCGGCCAACTCTTTCTGCCGGGTGCGAAAGGCCGGGCGAACGAATTTTGCATAGCCTTGCATACCAATAACAATAAAAGGCACAGGGATAAGCGTCAGCAGCATAAGCTTCCAGTTGATGCTGCTGAGCATGACGCTGACGGCAACCAGTTCCAGAATATTGACCAATGTATCAGGGACGGCGTGAGAGATGAGCCTCTCGAAATAGTCCGAGTCATTGACCATGCGAGACATGAGCTGCCCCGTCTGCTGATTTTCATAGTATCGCAAGGAGAGCTTTTGTAGATGAGCATAAATACTGCGCCGGGCATCAGCGACGACGCCCCAACCGGCAATATGCGCAAAATAACTTCTTAAAAAGGAGAGCCCTGCGCGCAAGGTATAGAGAATGAGGAGAGCAAGCGCCAGGGTAGTGACAAACTTTTGTGTTTCATCATTCCATGTTCCGCCAGTGATAGCAGCAGTAAGGCGTCGAACGACTTCGGGCGTAGCCAGCTCGGTTACCACCAAGCCTACCATGGCTGTAATGGCGACGACCAACGCCCACCTGTAGGGCTTTAAGTATACAAATACTCTTTTTACGGTTTTCAAACTAGTGTCCTTTCATCACCGCATAGCGTTTCCGCCATGTTTCCAAATCTTTTAATACTTGGTCCCAAACTTCTTGTGGCGCAGTTTCTGTTGGCAACGGCTCAAAACCCATGTGCATATAAGCAGCAATCGCATTCAAACGCCATGTATGTGTATCTAGTATGGCTTGTTTAAACCCGCGTGCTTTGTGTCCATAAAGCGCAGCCAATGTAATCGCTTTGCCCAACCCCAGCCCACGGGCAGTATTGATGGCACCTACCCAATGTAGCTTTCCGCGAGGTTCTTCATCGCTATCTGTGTGCCATGCCGCTGCGGCTGCTACCGGCTTGTCGCCTTTCCAAATGATTTTGATATATTCTGGCCTGTATAAGGGGTCTGATGCAAATGTTCGTTCGAACCATGCCTGATCGCAATTACCGGAAAAGTTGGACTGGTTCATCACTTCAATATAAGCCCATACCTGGTCTTCTTGCATATCTGCACAATGATAGCCATCTGGTAGTTGAATCTCTGGCAGGTCGTTGAGAGAGGAGCGAAACATGCGTACAGCTACGTCCAATCGAGGTTGGGTGACCCACATCTCATACCCGCAACTATCACCAACCAATTCTACGGGAACATCAAAAGTTTCCTTCAGATATACCTGAAGGTTTCTTATACCGGGGAATTCTGCTGTAGTGTGATTGACTACAATTGCAGGGATGTTCGTATCCGCTAGCCAAGCTCCGTCCCGCCACTGTACCATGCCGTCATCGGTGAGCAGCACGACATCTGCTCCCATAGCGACCATCTCCTGAGCATTGGTTATGGCTCCTGTGCCAATGGCCAGCTTGTCAACCATGTGTTGCTTTTGGCCGATGAACTGTACGCCCTGCTGTCGCAAGGGTTTTACTTTTTCAGCGATACGGCCAGCGAGTTCCCAGGCCGTGGTCATGGGAACATCATGCAGGTTGTAATAGCCCCGCTGTGCCACGGGCTCGCCCAGATCAAGGTAGGCGCTCCAGCTATCCCTTACACCTATTTTAGGGAAGGTATCCCAAGCATCGTGGCAGCGATAGACAACCATTCCTGTTTCTTGCAGAAAGCGCATTTTTTCTTGAGCAGCTGGGGTGGCTTTCCAGGCTTCGTTATCATCCATATGACTGTAAAAAGTGGGTTCGTGGGTGATGAATAACTCGCAGCCGAGATCATTGGCTTGACGCAGGGCATCCATTGTTGACTGCCACCCTACGGCAATATGTGTAATGGGCGTATTTGGCGATCCCGCTTTGAACCCGTCGCAGGTATGCTCCCAATCAACCCAGTCGGCCACATGCTGCCAGTGATTGGCGATATCTTGAGCTTTGATTGACATGTCATCGTACTCCTTTATTGCAGCGCAAGGGGCATTATGAAGGGCTCTGCTGACTTCGTCAACCTCTCTATTACTGGATTTGCCCATGATATCTGCTAAGATGCCTAAAAAGGTGTCTTCGGGAGGGCATTATGAAAATGGACTTGCAGGTGGGTTTTGCCCAGCAGGCGATTACACCAACGCAGCCCCTGCGCATGTTGGGATATGGCTCTCGTACGGCACCTTTCGATGGTGTGCATGATGATCTCTATTGCCAGGCAGTGGCTTTGAAATCTGAAGAAGAGTGCGTACTGATCTTGGCACTTGATCTTTGCTGGATGGATTTACCCGAGGTTGATCTGCTTAACAATGCTGTTTGCGAGGCAACCGGCATAAGGCCAGAACAGCAGATCATTAGCTTTACACATACCCACGCCGGCCCTATGGTGGCTCATTTTGCGGGATACTCGCCAGAGGAAGCCTACGTTTATCAGGTCGTGCAGCATTGTGTTATATCGGCAGAAGAAGCACTAGACGACTTGACGCCAGCGAGAATGACCGTTGCTGAGGCAAAGGCCAACATCGGCTGCAACCGTCGGGAGAGGACGGCTGATGACCGTATAATTCTCGGGGTCAATCCGCAAGGAGCGCACTTGGATGCGGTAACATGTTGGCGCTTTGAGCGCCCCACAACTGACGATGTGCTCCTTTTTACTCATCCCATGCACGGCACAACCCTGGGTGGAGAGAACTTGCTCATTTCAGCTGAATGGATGGGAATAGCTCGTAGCAGGATAGAGGAAATATGGCGGGGGACTAGGGCGGTTTATTTGCAAGGGTGTGGTGCTGATCAGAACCCTTATCGTCAGGAACGGACGATAGAACAGATGAAAGCGCATGGCGAGACAGTAGCCAAGGCTGTGACAGGCATTCGCGATTGGCGCCAGGTTTCAACTGTGCCGTTATGTTTCCAGAGTTTTATGATGAATCTTCCTACCATGGATGGTGCCACCTCTCCGTGTCCGCTCGGTAGTTTCCGTTTGGGCGATTGTGTTCTGATGGGATTGGGAGGAGAAGCTTTTGTAGAATATGCTCTTTACGCGCGAAGCCTTGTACCTTCCCCCGAAGCGATCATGATGCTTGGCTATTGCAATGGGAGTGTAGGCTATTTACCGACAGGCGCTGCCTATGAAGAAGGTGGTTACGAGACTGAATCTTTTCATCTATTCGATATTGGCAAGAGCTGGAGCCCTGATTTGGAAGGGGTGATCAAAGCCCATATTTTGGGAACGCTCCAAGACCTACAGAACTGTCGATAGGGCGTATCCATGGCTAAAAAAGTATTAGGAGGTTTGCGTGGCTGATGTGAAATGGGACTGTAAAAAGGAAAAAGACCTCTATGCACCAAAGGAACCCACGCTGATTGATGTGCCCATCATGAAATTCATCATGGTAGATGGCAAAGGGGATCCCAATGAAGAGAGTGGGGAGTATTCTGACGCTATGCAGGTTCTCTACGCTTTGACGTATGCCATCAAGATGAGCAAGATGAAAGACTGGAAACCCGCGGGATACTATGAATATGTGGTTCCCCCGCTGGAGGGCTTGTGGTGGTGTGAGGGAGGGCCGTTCGACTTTGAGCGGCGCGAGTTTTGGCGCTGGACCTCTATGATACGCCAACCAGAGTTTGTCACCGAAGACGTTTTCGCTCAAGCTGTGCAAGTTAGCAAAAAAAAGAACTCTGAATTGAATTTTGAGGCGGCTCGGCTGGAGGATTTTTGCGAGGGGCTTTGTGTTCATACGATGCATATTGGCCCTTATGCCACTGAACCGGCAACGATTGAGCATCTGCGAGCGTTTATGGCCCAAAAGGGTCTAAGGGATATGACCAGTACTGAACGTAAGCATCATGAGATCTATTTGTCCGATCCGCGTAGAACTGCGCCAGAAAAAACTAGAACAGTATTGCGCCATCCTGTTGCTCGGATTGAATAAAGTGCACCTATAGTCCTAAAAAGATCAAAAGAGAAGAAATCATGGACAACAAACGTCTAGGTCGATACGACCGGATATATACCCAACTCGAAGGATTATTGGCCAAATCTCCCAATCTTCTTGCAGCCATGGCAACAATCTGTGCTGTGCTGCATCATAAAATGAAGCATCACTCTTGGACGGGATTCTATCTGCTGGAGGGGGATGAGCTATACGTGGGACCTTACCAGGGATTAGTGGCCTGTCAGGTGCTTAAAGGGCAAGGCGTATGCCTGGCGTGTGTGCACGAGAATCGTGCCCAAGTAGTTCCAGATGTGCATGCTTTTCCGGGCCATATCGCTTGTGATTCTCGAACCAAGAGCGAGATCGTGCTGCCACTTGTTGTTGAGGATCGCGTGGTGGCTGTGCTGGATATTGATTCATTAGAGGTTGCTGCTTTTGCAAAAGAGGATATAGCTCCCCTGACGCGCATCCTTTCATTGTTGGATCCTTTCTTAAACGAGATCAGCTAAGCACGTACAAGGGTTAGGATGGCGACTTCAGGCCGGCAGTTCAGACGAATCGGGGGGCCTGAAACACCCAATCCTCGCGTTACGTAAACTGGGCTAGCCGGAGCGTCGACCAATCCCCCTCCGTATTTGGCGCCCATACATGAGGGCAAATAGATAGGCCCGAGGCCAAAAGGTAGCTGAACCTGCCCGCCGTGAGTATGACCACAGAGTGCCAAGTCTATGGCATCGCTAGCGGCCAAAAGCTCGTTGACATCTGGATTATGCACGATCAAAAGGCTAGTACGTTGCGAGCTTTTTGGGGGCAGCATCGGAAGGCCCTCTAACGTAGATGACCAGAACAAGGGAAGATCAGCGCGATCGCGGGTTACAAAGCCCGAATCGAGGACACCAGTAAGTACCAACTCGTGGTCGTTAATGGGAATAATAGCTTGTTCGTTCTGCAACACGCGGATGCCTACGGATTGCAGTAATTCTGTAATGTAATCGGGATTGGTCCAGACATCGTGATTTCCCAGAACAGCATAGACACCGTGTTTGGCCGATATCTGACTGAAAAGATCGATGTATTCATCGATATTGTGCGCATCTGATGTTACAAAGTCGCCGGCCAAAATCGCCAGGTCTGGGGTCTGTTCATTCAGCAATCTAACAGCCTTGCTAAAGCTTGAGGTCGTCATATAGGGGCCTGAATGTAGATCGGCTATGAGGGCAATGCGAAATCCCTCCATAGCAGCCGGGAGATTGGGGAGAGGGACGGTAGTCAAGGTTACATCTACCCAAGCAGGCTCAGCATACCGCATATAAAGGGTGGTGCTTCCGGCAAAAACCACACCTCCAAGGCAAAGATATGCACCGTTCCGCAGGAGTCTACGCCGCGATATTTGTTTTGGGGTGTTGGGGGATGAACTCAAACTGGGCCCTCTTTCAATATGGTGTATGATTCTAGCATAAAGTGAACGCGATATGATAAAAAAGCGTTCCGCTGATTTGGATGGAGCAGGAGGAAACATGCGTAGCGGTTATGGACACATGGTCATCGATCACACGGTGGCTCGTCTTCGCGACGAGGCTGCAAAGCGTAAGGAACGTTTGGGTGCTCTGGCATCCCGCGAGGACGCTCTCGCCTATCAAAAGCATGTTCAAGAGATCATTCGCCAAGCCTTTGGTCCCTTCCCCGAACGCACGCCGCTCAATGCCAGAGTAACGGGCAGAATAGAAGGCGAAAGATATTCTATCGAAAAGATTCTCTTTGAGAGCAGACCGGGATTTCTCGTTTCGGCTGATCTCTATCTTCCCAAGACAACAGAAAAGGTACCTTGCGTACTGGGTTCTTGTGGCCATTCGCCAGAGGGCAAAAGCTCCCAACTATACCAGAGCTTTTGTGCGCGTCTGGCTCATGCTGGCTTTGCAGTTCTCGTTTTTGACCCCATCAACCAGGGTGAACGCGACCAATATATCCAGATAGAGGATCGTTCTCTAGTGAATCAACCAACTCATGCCCACAACATGATGGGCAAGCAATTGGAATTACTCAATGACGGGTTCCATTCGTGGCGTGCCTGGGATGGCATTCGTGCTCTTGATTATTTGCTTTCGCGTCCTGAGGTAGATTCAACGCGTGTCGGCCTGACCGGTAACTCGGGCGGCGGAACATTGGTTACCTGGCTATGGGCCCTCGATGATCGCTATACCATGGGAGCGCCTTCCTGCTTTGTAACTACCTTTTCACGTAACTTGGAAAACGAGATACCCGCGGATGCTGAGCAGTATCCTTATGGTGTAGTCGGCCGTGGACTTGATATGGCCGATTTTATCATTGCCGGGGCTCCCAAGCCTGCTTTGGTGATGGGACAACGCTATGACTTTTTCGATCCACGAGGACATCAAGAGGCCGTAGATGAGATCGTCGATTTCTATCGGCTAATGGGGGCACCAGAGGGGACGGCAGCAGGATTTCGCGGCCCGCGCACTCATGGATACTGGGACGAGAATCAGCGCGAGATGGTTTACTTTTTTGCCAAGCACGCTGGTATTGAGAATGTTGAGTTTCTGGATGCCCCACAAATCTTGCCTGTAGAGAAACTTTGGGCCGCACCAGAAGGAAACGTGGTATTGGCTGGCAGCAAGCCGATTTATAAGATCATCTCTGAGGAAGCCCAAGCTTTGGCTGCCAAACGTCCTGCTATCCCCGAAGGGAACATACGAGCGGTTTTGGCAGAGATGCTCAGTGTTTCACGTCCCAACTTTGCTCCAGAATATCGTCACCTCAGGGCCACTACCTTGAGGAACAGGCATTATGGTCGATATGCCATTGAAACAGAAGGGAACATTCGGGCGCTGCTTTACAAGTGTATGCGCATGCCCCAGTATGCCAATGTTCTCGAAGTAGAGGACTTGGTAACACTATACCTGCCGCATTTTTCCGCAGAGATTGACCTAGTCGACAATTCTTGGTCGCTCGAATTACAGCAAGAGACCGAGCTGTATGCGCTGGATGTACGCGGTCTGGGCGAGTCTATCCCCGATGAAGATGACGATTTCTGGGCGCCCTATGGCATGGATTATATGATGCACGGCCACGGCATTCTCTTGGCAGAGAGCTATCTCGGACGCCGAGTGTATGATGTGTTGGTGACGGTGAACCTGCTGCGCAAGTTAGGGGCAGAATCTGTGAACCTTGTCGGCAGGGGGCAAGGCGCTATTCATGCCATGTTGGCCGCAGCTCTGGATGACGATATTGCGACGGTTACCTTGAACGACTACCCATCTTCTTGGCAAGAGTGGGCAGAAACTCCCATTGTGAGCTGGCCTTCTGCCTGTTTTCCACGAGGTGTACTTTGCCGACTCGACGTGGAAGACATCTTAAGATCACTGGGCAATCGTGTGGTCCTCAAAACGCCGTGTGGTCCAGATATACGCGGCCTCTAAAAGAAAGCCCCTGCAATTTATTGCAGGGGCTTTCTTTGTTCGCGCCTAAAAGACGAGCGAAATAACATTATAGATGACAACGACCATCGCAGCTACGACGACGCCAACAAAATATTTCTTGAGATTCGATCCGCTGGTCTTGTTACAGATAGAAACACCAAATTGTAGGCCAAATGTTCCGCCAAGCAGTAAGGGAATGGCTAGAGGAATACTGGTATCTCCTTGGGGCACTTTGGAGATGACAGCTACTAGTGAAGAGAGAAAAACAATGGCCAGACTGGTTGCGGAAGATCGATGTGGTCGCATGCCAACGAGGTACAAAAGGGCGGGCATCATAATGACGCCACCTCCAATACCTAACAATCCCGTCAGAAAACCCACTAACACACCGAAATACGAGATGGCGGCGATGGACATACGCGGGTGGTCGAGCGTCTCAAAGTTGGTATAAGGGGGAATACGAATTTTGCCAAAAATACCCGTTACAGGGGCGTCCTCTTGCGCCGTGTTATGCAGAGTATCGTACAAAATCCACCCGGTAATGGCTGCCAATAGAACGATAAAGACAAACTTGGGGATAATATCGACAGCATCCAAAAAAGTGCCGCCAATAGCGATCTCTCCCAGCCCTTTGAGGCTTTGCAATAGGCTATCTCCGAGGCGAACCCCCACCAGATTGCCGCCAAACATGACGATTGCCAGCTTGTAATCTACCAGATGTTCTTTATGCCGGCGATACAGCCCCGCAGTTGAGGTTCCCAGGGTAAGCAGACTCCCCGTGCCTACTGCAATCGACATGGGTACCCCCAACAGAATGTTGAGCAAGGGGGTGACGAGAAATCCACCGCCGACGCCAAACAGCCCGGTCAGCACGCCAATGCCGCTTCCTAAAACGAGCGCTCCAATAAAAATGAGGGGGGTAACGTGGAAAACAGCCATTACACGTTATTCCCTTCGTTACAATCTTGCTTTTTCCCTCGCCGCGTCCTCAAATAATCAAAGAACCAAGAACTAAGAACTCCCCATCCAATAGGGATAACAAGAGCAAACAGAACGTTCCAAAAGATACGCATAACAGATCCTCTCAGATGCACAGGTTGGATGATAGGTCTGAAAGATATTCTAACATTCGGTAGCTACAGCATCAATAACCCCCTCTTTATAAGGTTGCGACGTCCTGACTGACAAGGTAGAATGGATTTCATTTTTAGTGAAGTATCTATGAGGGGAATCGCTGTCTCTTTCATAGAGGGGATAAAGCAGCTGTGGAGCCTATGCCTGAAAAACCGCAAATGTTCAAGCTGCGGGGGATTCGTCGTTTATTGAATCGCGACGAGTACAATGAACATATCCTTTATCGCGATGCCGCAATTCAGGCCATTATTGGAAGCGGGATAACAGCTTTTCTCTCGGTGTATCTCGTTCGTCTGGGTTCCTCAGATATGTTAGTAGGGTTACTCACATCACTGCCCGCATTGTTGATGACGATTGCTGCATTACCAGCTGCGGCTTTTATTCAACGCAAGGGTGACTTGGTCAAAGCAGTGAACGGTGGAAGAGCGGTTTTTCGCATCGGAATCAGCACCTTTTCTATATTGCCCTTTCTTTCCGCCGCGATTTCTCCCTACCTGTTGGTTTTTGGCCGAAGCCTCCTGTCAGGCGCCACTGCTGTAGGCAATGTCAGTATGACGACGATCCTGGGGGCAGCAACGACAGAGAGACGACGGGCTAATATGCTCTCGATGCGGCTGGCAGTGAACGGCCTATCCGCGGCTGTCGTTGGTTTTCTTGCCGGTCAGTGGCTTGACTGGGCTCCCTACCCCATAAATTACTCTGTATTATTTGGTTTTGCGATTGTGCCAGCGATTCTCGGTAATCTGAACATGCGCCAGCTGCAGATTCCTACCTCGGCCCTTCCCCAAGCAAAGAATAAGCAAAGCCTGGGTTTCAAGGGGATGTTGCAATTAATCAAGGATGCACCGGCTTTTCGCAAATATGCTATTCTCGTTCTCGCCTTTCGACTCAGCCTTCAGATGCCTGCGGCGCTCTATTCGATCTACCGGGTACGTGAAGTCGGAGCTAGCGACGCCTGGATCGGGATCATTCTCACGGTTCAGCAGCTTTTTTCTACCTTGGGCTATTTAGCCTTGAGCCGGCTCTTACGCAAACAGAGTGTAAGGCGCTGGCTGTGGCTGACTTGTGTGGCAACCGTGTTGTATCCAATACTGACGGCTCTTGCAGTGAACCCTCCTCAATTACTAATATCTGCTGTGGCTGGCGGCATTTTTAACTCGGGATTTAGCATTTTTCTCACCGAGACGCTTTATCGCGTTTCACCTCAAGACCAAAGACCTACCTTTGCAGCGGCTAACGCCATGATTGATAATATCTGTGCTTTTGCTGGTCCGCTTCTTGGCACAGCTATATCTAGTTTGGTAGGTATTCAGGCGGCTTTGTGGATAATTGGGGGCCTTAGGCTTATAACAGGATCTATGATGAGGATGTTGATCAAAATAAAAAAGGCAAATATATAACAAAGAGGGGGAGCATCGCTCCCCCTCTTTGTTTATGTTACTGGAGCCAGGCAAGAATACGCTTGGCAACCTTTTCACTGGTAAAGCCCATTTCTTCCATCAATGTCTTGTACGGGCCAGACTTGCCATATTCATCCTGAGTGATAAAGAGAGCCTTTTTGCCGACGATATCACCCCATCCGAACTTGGTTCCCGCTTCGACGACGACCTTGCGGGCCGAATCGGGGATGAGGGCATCCTTCCAGGCACAGTCTTGCGCTTCGTAAAGCTCTCTGCAGGGCATCGAGATAACGCGTACGGCATAGCCTGCTGCTTCAAGTGGCTCGACTGCGTCCACAGCGAACTGGAGTTCGGAACCGGTGGCAACGATAACCACATCGGGCTCTTTGTTAGCTGTTTCGGCGACGATGTAAGCGCCCTTGTTAAAAGCCTTGAAGCAGAAATCGCTCTGCCGTTTGATGTTGGGTACACCCTGGCGGGTTAGGATCAAAGCCGTTGGGCCATCCTGATGGCGCAGGGCATAGGCCCAAGAAGCAGCCACTTCGGGACCGTCCGCCGGGCGGATGACCTTCATGCCTGGGATCAAGCGCAACGAGGCGACTTGTTCTACCGGCTCGTGTGTAGGGCCGTCCTCGCCCACAAAGATACTGTCATGCGTCCAGACATACACAACCTGCACGCCCATGATATTGGATAGGCGAACGGGTGGTCGCATATAATCGGCAAATACAAGGAAGGTAGCCCCAAAGGGGATAAAGCCACCATACAAAGCAATGCCGTTGAGAATCGAACCCATGGCATGTTCGCGTACACCGAAATGGAAATTATGTCCGTTAAAATGGCCAGGGCCAATATCCTCAGCCTGCTTGATAAGGGTCGATGTTGAGGGAGCCAGGTCTGCCGAACCGCCCACAAAATAGGGCAAAAGCTCATGTATTTTTTGGATGACTTGACCGGAAATACGGCGGGTGGCGTCAGGTTTGCCAGAGAGTGTGGAGAGCAATTGCTCTTCTAGATCATCCGGGAGAACCTTGTTCATGGCTGCTTTTCGCTGGGCAGCTAATTCAGGATTGGCCTTTTCCCAACGAGACAATGTGACCTGCCATTCATCGTAGGTCTCTTCGAGTTCCTTTTGCCGTGCGGCAAAGAGCTCGCGAACTTCATCGGGCACATAAAAGGTCGGTTCTTCTGGCCAACCGAGGGCCTTTTTGGTCGCAGAAACTTCCTCGGCACCAAGCGGGGCGCCGTGCACTTCGGCCGAATCAACTTTATGTGGGCTGCCCTTGCCAATATGTGTGCGGGCTACAACCAATGTCGGGCGGTTAGGTTCGGCCTTTGCTTCTTCGATGGCCTTGGCGGCTTGCTCAGCGTCATGACCGTTGATGTAAAGCACTTGCCAGCCATAGGCTTCAAAGCGCTTACCGCGATCTTCAGTAAAGGCAAGCTCTGTGCTACCCTCGATGCTAATGCGGTTGTCATCATAAAAGTAAATGATGTTACCTAGGCCCAGATGACCTGCTAGGGAGGCTGCTTCCGAGCTTACACCTTCCATCAGATCGCCATCGCTGACGATACCATAGATATAGTGATCGACGATCGTCTCGGTGGTGTTGTACTTTTCAGCAGACATCTTGGATGCGATAGCCATACCTACGCCGTTGGAAAACCCCTGCCCCAACGGGCCGGTGGTGGTTTCAACGCCAACCGTCAAACCGTATTCGGGGTGACCGGGGGTAAGGCTTTCGTACTGACGGAAGCGCTTGAGCTCTTCGAGTGGAAGGTCATAGCCAGAGAGGTGAAGAAGCGAGTACAAAAGCATCGAGCCGTGGCCTGCTGACAGGATAAAACGGTCGCGGTTAGGCCAAGAGGGATCCTTGGGGTAATGCTTGAGATACTCGGCAAAGATAACAAAGGCATAGTCGGCCGCACCCATGGGGAGACCTGGATGGCCTGAATTAGCCTTTTCGACGCCATCAACTGCCAGCATCTTGATCGTGTTAACAGCCAATCGGCGGGTTTCAGATGAGATTTTGGGCATTGGTGCTGCTCCTATCCTAACAAAGCGATTCTATGAATCCCTATTTCAAACATTGTACCGCTGGCAAGTGGGAGGGGCAAACAGGCGTTGAATACAATGAAAGTGCGCCTGACAGGGGGGTGTCAGGCGCACTTCAAAAGGGACTTGGCGTCTTTAGTAGCGCCAGGAGGCAACAGGTGCCTGTTACCGCGTAATAATGGCTGTGGGCACTCGATGCATGACCACAGGTGATTCATCAGATATCCAATCATGCAGCTGCTGCGCAAAAGATTGGAATGTGTTGGCGCGAATATTGCTGACGAACAGACGCTCTTCAGGAGAGAGGTTAAAGTCCTCTATAGCTCGCGCTGTGTTTGTGATCAACTCACTTCTAAATTGACTACTGATGATCGCAGTACCAACAAGTTCTTGAAGATCGTCTTTTGCCATGCTATTACTCCTCAAAATCTGGGTCGACAGGACTGGTTTGTTCACTGTTCTGCATGGCGGGCGATTTTGATAGGTACCGCTGAAGAAAAACGAACACGCCTATCGCCAAGAAAACGTCGCCGATGCTAAAGATCGTAGACAGGGGCCAATTGGCGGGAATAACGAATATGTCACTTAGAACCCAAAGATTGGTCTGTTCTCGCGGGAGCAGAATATCTTTGGTTGATGTGAGCCGGGAACCCGTCTCATCAGATAGGGCTAATTCTTCAAGACCTGCTGTTCTGAGGACAGAGGAATCAACGGGCATAAATCCGTCATTAGCGACCATTACGGTCAGGTTGAGTAAAAGTCCCAAACCGATGATGATAATGCCTGCTAGCTTACGATTCAACAAGACGACTGCCACAAGAATTCCGTACGATCCGAGCAATAAAAGAGTTCTTGGATGCGTTAAACCATTGCCGGATTCGAGGGGAGCCCAGATGATGACGGCTTGCAGAGCAAAGGCTAGAATGGCGAGCCACCCGTATCTGAATTTAACCTGCCCCAGATTGTTAAAGGATCCGCCTCGAATGAGCGCGATGGCGATCGAGAAAATGACGGCAACTAAAAGTATCATCGCAAGGCATCAATAGACTGTTTGATCAGCCGCCAGTGCCGCTGCCGCCGAAGGCAACTGGGGCGCCGCTGGCCATAACCAGAGCCGTGAGAGAGAGCACGATATAGACGATGGTGTAATAGGTCTTTTTCATTGTTGTTTCTCCCAATTAGGAATGATGGATATGGACAGGTGAGAGATCAGCCGCCGGTGCCGCTGCCGCCGAAGGCAACTGGGGCGCCGCTGGCCATAACCAGAGCTGTGAGAGAGAGCACGATATAGACGATGGTGTAATAGGTCTTTTTCATTACATATACCTCCATGAACGATTCTTCCCTAATCATATTCCAGAGGCACTCACGAAACACTCACGTAAGAATAACAAAAAGAGATTTCCTTTGAGGGAAATCTCTTTTTGTGCAGTGAAGGAGAAGCTTTATTATTCGAGCGGCGGCAAGGGAACCCCATTGGTAATAGCATCGTATAGCTCCAGCGTCTCAAGAGAGGGTTCGACATCCAGTTCTTTGGCCAAAATCACTTCACATTCCTTGTACTCGCGCAGTGCCCCGGCTCTGTCATTGCGCGATGCCCTGCACCACATCACGCCCCTATAGGCTCGTTCATCAAAAGGCTCAAGCCCTCTGGCGCGGATGAACAGGCTTTCTGACGTATCCATGTCGCCCGTATGGAGTTGGTACAGTGCTTCTGAGATGACTAATTCCAGCATCTGTGCATGTAATTGATCCCTCTTTTGAGTGCACCATTCCAGATCAAAGGGGTCAAGAAAAGGTGTGTGATAGATGTTGAGAGCCTCTTGTCGGGCGATATGTGCCATATCCCCCGAATTGCGTCCCTGAGCAAAGCATTCCTGCAATCGGCGGGTATCATAATAGCAAGAGATATCGGGGTTGAGGAGGTATAGCCCTTTGCTGTGAATAATAAAATCTTTGCCCAGAGAAGAGCGCAATCGGTAAAGAGTTGAGTGGAATAACGAATTGCCCCTGGCAGGTGTGGCTTCAGGCCAAAGCAAATCGATGACGCGGTCTCGTCTGAGGCCGGTAGGGTTCTCTGCGAATAAAAAGACCATGAGCTTGGCGATCTCTGATTCCCAGTCGGTCACCAAGGCATTATCCTTCAAGATGCGGTTGTTATCCAGGGAAAGGAGTGATATCTGATAAAGAATTGAATTAATGTCGAGGGCTGGTTTATGGATCAAAGTATCGATGGCGTTGAAAATCTCGGCGAAATCAAATCTGCCCTGGCGCTCGTGAGAGCAGGCATAGAGCATATCGATCATCGAGACGGACTCAGCGACGATGAACTGGCTTGTTCCCAACGCTTGAACGTAACTTACAGCATTGGATATCTGTGCATCAAGTTCTTCTCTTTGCCCCCGTTTATAAGCAAGATTAGCCAGGTAGAGGTGTGTTCGGGCCACATCCCGTGTACTGTTACTTGCCTGTAGTAGCTCCAATGCGTGGCGCAAATGATCTTCAGCTTTCTGAAGATTGCTCGTTTCGAGAAAATAGGCGCCCATAGCCAAATCGCAAATTCCCTGTTCAAAGGGCATTTCTTCAGGACTAAGTTGATCTTGCGCTTCTAGCAATACCTGATGCGCAAGATCTAATTCGCCCTTCAATCTGAGTGTATCTCCGCGCATACACATGGCGTAACTAATCATGGGGGTTAGAGCCCCCTCGTTAGCGCAAGCATAAGCAAGTTCATATTCTGTTGATGCTTGATCATACCTACGCATATCTCGGTACATGTCCCCGAGGCTGGTCAAGGCATAAGCTTGTATTCGTAAATCAGAGACACTCTTAGCTTTGTTGAGGCTTTCCTCAAAGCGATTTTCGGCTTCGGCATACTGGCCCATATAGTGATGAATCAGGCCCAGACTTTGTAGCGTATGCGCTAATCTGGCATCATTGCCAGTTCTACGCCAATAAAGAAGCGACTGATGATAGTGGCGTCTAGCTTTTTCGAGATGCCCCCGGATGATTTCTGCAGAACCAATATCAGCAGAAATGAGAGCTACTTCGGTTTCGTTGGGTATGCTGATTGCGATCTCGAGAGCTTTTTCTAGTTCCTCTACGCCGCCAGCCATATCTCCTTGCATACAGAGAGATATGCCAATATCACGATGAGCCTGTTCTGCGGTAATCAGATCTTGAGGATCAACCAGGGCAAGCGCCTTTTCTGAAAAGCTGATGGCTTCTGCCGGCTTGCCCTGAAAGCGTCTCAATACGGCCAATTGCACCAACGAGCGGGCAGCCGAGGCGTCATCATGTAGGTCGCATGCGGCGGCATAGGCTTGCTGGGCGATACGTTCGGCTTCTGTGGCATTGCCGCGCTCTGTTGCTACACGTGAACGAAAGAGCAAAAGTCGAGGATGCTTGTTGAGAAGCTGATCGGTAAATTGATCGAACCAGATGTCCAGTTGGGCATAATCGCCAGAAACGAACCCTTCTTGAACGACGATTTCCAAGGCTTCGGCAGCTTGTTCATAGGCTTGTACGGTGAGATAACTGGAAATGGCCTGCGCCCAATCTCCTTGCGTCGAAACAAGCTGTGCTTGTTTAAGGCACAAGGCTCGGAAAAGCTCAGGGTCTTCTCTTTCCAGGCGGGTGCGCAGGAATTCGCGAAACAGTTGATGATATTCGTACCATTTGCTGCCGGCATCCAGAGAGACGGTAAAGAGGTTTTCCTCAACGAGATACCGCAAAATCTGACTCGATTGATCTATGTCGAGCAGCGCATTACAAAGGCTCGGTGTCATTTGTTGGAATAGAGATGTCGCAAGAAGAAACTCTTGCACCTCATGCGTCTGCTGCGAGAGGATTTCTTCAGCCAGATAATCAAATACGCCTTCGTTTGACCCTACGATATGCAAAATATCGCGAACAGAGTCGGTCAAGCTAGTTTGGGCGGTAAGGATGATGCCCGTCACCCAGCCTTCTGTTCTTTGGGCAATGGCCTCGATTTCTTTTTCATCCAGATCGAGGTGCCCCATGTTTGCGAGGAGCATTCTGATTTCCTCGCTGTTAAAGCACAATTCGCTGGCGCCAAATCCAGCTATTTCTTGGCGGGCGGCCAATCGAGAAAGTGTAAGGCGCCTGGGAACGCCTCGCGAGGCTAAAACGATGTGGCATTGATCGGGCAGATAGCGCAACAAGCCATCCAACAACGCATTGACTGGCTCGCTTTGTATAACTTGATGATAGTCATCCAACAGCAGGGCAAAGAACTGATTTGCATGGGACTCTATCTCTTGGAGGAATAATCCTACGAGAGGTTCAACATCTGCTAATGCTCCAACATCCTGTAGATAAGTGAGAACGCTTTGGCCAAAAGCAGGGAATTGTTCCTGGATGGAACGGACCAGGTAACGGCTAAAGGTACCAAGACTATTATCGTTCTCATCCAGGCTATACCAACAGACAGGAATTCCGGCATCATGAGCATACTGGTTGAGCAATGAAGTTTTGCCGTATCCTGCCCCTGCCGAGATAAGAACCAGCTTGTTATGAATATTGCTGTGTAATAGATCGACGAGTCGTTGGCGCGGAACAAGAGAGTCCCGAAGCCGAGGGACTATGGTTTTTGTGCGAATGAGTGGATAGTCTTGAGGCATATGCTACCCTACCGACGATTGGTGGTTTAAGAGCTTGGAACCTTGTTCAAGAGCATGTGCTATAGGGCGAATGCCCTGAAGCGTAGAGCAAAGTCGGGCATATTCTTTGGCTGTCTCAGAATCTGGAACAATAGTCGAGCTATTACTTTGCCAGGCTTCTACAGCAGTTTGAGCGTCGGGCCATAGGCCGTGTCCAATGCCAGCCAGCATAGCGGCTCCTTTTGCTACAGCTTCTGCCTCAGAAGCAACATACAACGTACGATTGGTTACGTCCGCTTTGATCTGCATCCAGAATTCGTTCTGCGATCCTCCCCCTACAGAGATTGTGCGCAGAGAAGGCTGTCCTGTAAAGCCTTCTAGAGCTTCCCAAAGATAGGCCAGTTCGTAGGCCAATCCCTCGATGGTGGCTCGAGCAATATCCTGATGGGTATGATCCAAGCCCAGGCCGGTGATAACAGCCTTGCTGGCTTCATCACGATTTGGCGCTCCTTTGCCGGCCATATGTGGCAGAATCCACAATCCTTTTGAACCAACAGAACTGGTTCGAGCCGCCTGAGTCAGCATGGCAATACTATCATCTCTTGAGACTTCTGAACCATACAAAAGTCTGCCCATCCACTGAATCATGCTGCCCGCACCGAGGATGCCTGCGATGGCATAGTATCTGTCTTTGACGACATGGCGGCCTAGGCAGAACGAAGTGTTGCTCTCGTTCAAGGCCTTGTCAATACTCTTGAGAGCGACCATTTCGGTTTCTGTGGTTCCTGTGGAATCAATCATGATACCCGGTTCGATCGCCCCTACAGCAAGTGCGGCCACCACATGATCGTGTCCCCCCACATAAACGGGCGTCTCGCTGAGCATGGAGATGTCCTGCGCAATTTCTGGCAGGACGATGCCCAACAATGCCCCCTCTTGTAGAGGTTGCGGCCACAGCTGTTCTGAAATCGTTGCTGCTGCCAGCATTTCTTTGGACCAGCATGCTTTGAGCGGATCAAAGGCCATGGTTCGGGATGCTAGGGAATAGCCTGTAGCCTGCTCTCCGCACAGCCTATAGGCGATATAGTCCGAGATACACAGCCATCGTCGGGTTCTGGTAAAAACATCCGGTTCGCGGGATCTCAACCACATGAGCTTGTTCAACGAAAAAATGTGACTGAGGGAGAGGCCAGTGTTTTGGAATATCTCCTTTTTCCCCATCCTGTTTTCCCACCACGCTGCCTGAGGCAAGGTTCTTTCATCGAACCAGGCAATGGAGGGAAAGCAAGGGAGCCCCGCATAATCGAGGGGAATACCGGATTCACCGATGCTGGCCACGCAAATACCGAGCGCATGGGAATTCGGAATTTGCTCTTCAAGGTCTTTTAGTGCTCCAACAACAGCTTCCCATAACTTTTGGGGAGCGTATAACGCCTGACGGTTTCCCAGATTTTGAACAGGTGTTGGGCGGGATGCTCGTCCAATAACCTGTCCATCTGGATTAAAGGCGACGGCTTTGGTGTTTGTAGTTCCGATATCAATACCAATAAAGAAACTCAAAATCGGGCTCCTATCAAGGCGTGACGCCATAGTAAGCAATCAGCCGCAAGATGTTGGAACGGGCCAGCTTGAGGGCCTCGTTTGGTACATATGACCCGCTTGTTATGTCAACTAAAACTTGGGAAAGAACTGCCTTGATTCCATCGATCCCTATTATGCTTTCACCAAGGGGCTCACTATCATAAAAGACATTGGCTTTAGAGTAGAGCATTTGCTCCTGGGCAACGTCTGTACCTACAAGAGAGAGTGCCAGATGGCTTACGGGCGGATGTCCAGAGGTTTGAGCGATTTCTGCGGCTTCTTGTGTTGATGTCAAATATTGTACCAGCGTCCACGAAGGTTCACGGGATTCTGAAGCATCCTTACTAATGCCGATATGCCAGCCGTAGACAAGACTTGTGGCCTCTGATGCATTTAACTGCGGCAAAGGGGCAATCTCTATTTGGCTTGCAGCAAGCTCGTCTGAACTCAAGAAATCAGTACCAGAAATGCAGAATGGGATTTCTCCATTCAGAAACAGATTGAGTGCATTTTCTTGATCCATTTCTAGCAGAATCGAGTTGGCCCAAGCCAAGTTCTGGATGGTTTCAAGTACGCTGGAGGTATTTTCTCCCAGCTCAAAGAAAGGGGATTCTGCAGTTGGTATTTCACCGCTGCTAAGAACAAGTGCTAGTGCTACCCTACCATCAGGTACAAGCAACAAGGCGGGTGAGCCCAAAGAGCTGCTTATGTACTGGCAGGTCATGGAAAACTCTTGCCAGGTCGTCGGTACTTTTTCAATGCCCAGACCGTCTAAAATTTCCGGATTATACCATAGACCAATTGAGTCAATCATATAGGGAAGCGAATAGATACCCGCATCACAGCCATAGCAGGAACCCAGAGAGGAAAGGATGTGTTCAAACTCGGTCTCTTCGTCTTGTTCCCAGTTCAAAAAGCCATCTAGTGAAACAAGGGCATCGCTTTTGGCCAACTCGGCCATTGTTCCGGACGAGGTAATGACGACATCGGGCATGTTCAGATTTGTGACAGCCTCGTATAGAATCTCTGAAAGCTGTGTATCTGTACCTCGATAGCGATCGAGGACGACAATCTGAGGATACTCCTGCTCGAATCGAGCCAGAGATTCTGACAAAGCCTGTCCCTCGGGGGAGTCCGGGGAGAGACTATGCCATAGGGTTACAGTCTCATAGTCCGAACGCGATGTTGGACGAGGAGAAGGCGTCGGCGTAGTTTCTAGGGGAAGAAGAGAAGGTGTGGTAACAGGTATAGGCGTCTCTTCGAATACGGATGATGTAGGGGCTAAAACGGGTTCTGACACCTCTGAGGGCGCAAAGAAACGACAACTTGTTAATAATAAAGTGAGGAGTAACAGCATCAGGCAGCACAGCATCACATGGCCGATGCTCCATCGGTCTCTAATGTGATCAGAAGAAGTCAATCTCAAAGAGGGCATTTGCTTACCTATAGAGATGGTGACTCTGTCTAGTCTAGTTCACCTCTCTGATACAAAGCTAGGGCACTGGCAACAATGCCCGCCGTTTCTGAACGCAAGATACGTTTTCCAAGTGAGACGAGATGTGCGCCCCGCTCTTTTGCTATATCGAGTTCTTGGGCTGAGAAACCGCCTTCTGGCCCTATAAAAATGTGGAGCTTTTCTGAAAGGGACACTTGCGAGAGGGGTACTGTGTTCCTTGAAAGACACGGAATGATGACTTGTGTGTCTTCAACCGAGCCTGCAAGTGCCTCGGCCAGCGTCTTAGGATGCTGAACCTCTGGAATGCGCGCTCTACCCGATTGTTCGGCAGCCTCTTGAACAATCCGTTGCCATCGCTCGATCTTGCTGCTGTTAGCGTCTATCCTTACCACGGAATGTTCACAGATCAATGGAATAAAAGCACTGACTCCCAATTCTGTCGCTTTTTGCAGCACGATATCCATACGCTGATTCTTGGGAATTGCCTGAAAAAGCACAATATGCGTGTTGGGTTCGGTATCGGGCTGCCATGTTTTGGAGATGAGGCATCGTGTCTCTTTGGATGAACATGACTCGATGATCGCCAGATAAGCCGTTCCTGTATTGTCCAGAAGTGTGATCTCTTGTCCCGGAGTTTGACGCAGGACATTATAGAGCTGTTTGGAGATGGCGTCTGTAAGAATTGCCATATCTCCCCGTATCACTTCTGGATCGACAAAGAAGCGCTGCATGTTGAGCTATTCCTTATGGCCGATGAGAGCAGTCCACTCGCCTTCAAAGGGGTGCTCATCAATGATGATACCGGCTTTGTTGAGAGCGTCTTCGACAATAGCGGCCTTGGATGTTAGGATACCCGAAGCGATAATCTTTCCGCCGGGTACAAGAGTCTGCCCGATTTCTGGGGCCATCTGAATGATGATCTCGGCAAGGATGTTCACCAACAAAACATCATAATCCGTACCAGGATGTCTTGGGATTTCGCTATGACCAGTAGCTCCCAGCGTTCCCAGAGTAACCGTGATTTTGTCTTGCATATTGTTCAGGGCAATGTTGTCTTGTGCAGTACGGACGGCAATTGGGTCATTATCGATGGCATCAACATGCTCCACACCTTGTAGGGCTGCCAAAATGGCCAAAATGCCAGAACCTGTACCCACATCCAGCACACGCGCTAAAGCGGGGATGCTATCTTCCATTGCCGCCAGGCAAAGCCGCGTTGTAGCGTGAAGGCCTGTTCCAAAGGCCATGCCAGGGTCAAGCTTGATGACCACATCATCGGGAAGAAGATCAACTTCTTGCCAGGTGGGAACGATGAGAATGTGCTTACCAATACGTTGGGCGGTATAGCCGCTTTTCCATGCTTCGGCCCAATCCCTGGGCTCCAAAATCGTGATTCGAGGCTCACTGATATCGTTTGCACGGGACAGTAATAAGAGAGCAATCTCGACTTTTTGCCGCTCTTCCTCTTCCCAGATCGGCAAAAAGCCTTTTACGGTTACTGTTTCGCTAACCTGGCCTTCGGGAAGATCTCGCAATTCTTCAATGATAGCGCCGCCAGCACAATGGCGCCCCAGAACACCAGCAATATCATCAACAGCATTACGTGGCACATCAACAGCTATTTCGACCCAACGGGTTTCACGGCTATCCACGTTTACCTAACCTCCCAAGGCTTCTTTGAGCCTATCCATGAACGACCGCTCTTCTTCAATGCTCTCTCCCCCAAGCGAACTGCCGAGTTCCCTAAACAGTTCTTTTTGCTCTTTGGTTAGCTTGGTAGGGATGACGACATTGATAAAGACGCGTTGATTGCCGCGGTGGGTACTGTGTACGCCGACAACGCCTTTACCTTTGAGGGTGATAACGTGCCCTGTTTGGGTACCGGCGGGGATTGTTATCGTTTCTTCACCTTCAATAGTGGGCACGTCCACTTTGTCTCCCAAAGCGGCCTGGGCGACGTTTATATTGAGATTCAGAATGATATCCTGATCTTGCCTTCTGAAAAAGGCATGAGGCATCACGTGTAAAATGATATAGAGACTGCCAGTGGGACCGCCCTGCATGCCTGCTTCGCCTTCGCCCGAGAGGCGAATGCGGTTCCCGTTATCTACCCCCGCCGGTATTTTGATGGATAACTTGCGCGCTTGTTCTACACGGCGTTCGCCATGGCATACCGAACAGGGTGTGGTAACGATCTCTCCACGCCCTTCACATCTGGGGCAGGTGGTAACATTGACAAATTGACCAAAGAGCGATTGCTGGGCGCGGCGTATTTGGCCCGTACCATTACAGTCAGGGCAACGGATTGGGGAGGTACCGGGCTCTGCACCCGAGCCTTGGCAATGAGGGCAGGCCTCTCGTCGGTTGACCTCTATTTCTTTTTCTACACCCAGAACGGCTTCTTCAAAGGTGATCTCGAGGTCATAGCGAAGATCTGCACCTCGCATTGGTCCTTGACGCGATGTGCGCGTACCAAAGCCGAAAAAGTCCTCCATAATATCAGAGAAATCAAAGCCAAAGCCAGCGCCAGACCCTGCATTGCCGTTTTGATTCAGACCGGCATGCCCATAGCGGTCATAAACGGCGCGTTTTTCCTCGTCGTTCAGAACCTGGTAAGCTTCGTTGATCTCTTTGAATTGATCTTCGGCATCCGCATCCTTGTTAACATCCGGATGGTACTGGCGGGCAAGTTTACGATAGGCAGAGCGAATCGCATCTTTGTCTGCATCACGCGGAATGCCGAGGAGCTCATAATAATCACGTTTTTCAGAAGCCATAAGCAGTTATCTCCTGAACGAGAGTTTATTTGTGTGAGCACGGCTGGTCAAAATGTGCTTACTGACGTATCCAATTAACAAGCGAACAAGGGTTAGGGGCCTGCGCTCCTAACCCTTGTTTGTGAGTGAGCCGTGTGAGGTTAGACCTCTCTGAACTCGCCATCAACTGTGGAATCATCGTCAGGGGCTCCACTGCTGTTATCCTGAGGACCTTCCTGCTGGTACATTTTCTCGCCGATCTTGCTCATTGCTACCTGCAGATCGTTTGAAGCACGATCGATTTGGTCGAGGTTATCGCCTTTGAGAGCCTCTTTGAGAGCCTCTGCTTTGGCTTCGACGTCTGTTCTGATGTCAGCTGGCACCTTGTCGCCGAGGTCTCTCAGGGTCTTTTCAGCGCTATAGACCATTGAGTCAGCCTGATTGCGCTTTTCAATCTCGTCCTTATGACGCTCATCCTCGTCGCGGTGCTGCTCGGCTTCGTGAACCATTTTGTCGATTTCATTTTCAGTCAGGCCGCTAGAGGCTGTGATGGTGATTTTCTGTTCACGCCCAGTCGCTTTATCCTTGGCAGAGACGTGCAAAATGCCGTCGGCATCGATGTCAAAGGTTACTTCGACTTGCGGCACGCCACGTGGCGCGGGCGGAATGCCGTCCAGCACAAAGGTGCCCAGCTGCTTGTTATCGCGGGCCATAGGCCGCTCGCCCTGAACCACAGTGATCTGCACTTGAGTCTGACTATCCGAGGCGGTCGAAAAGACTTGGCTGCGCTTGGTTGGGATCGTCGTGTTGCGATCGATGAGAGGTGTTGCTACACCACCAAGGGTTTCAATGCCCAGTGTCAGGGGCGTTACATCCAAAAGCAGCACGTCGTCGACAGTCCCAGCGAGTACGCCAGCCTGGATAGCAGCCCCAATGGCGACTACTTCATCCGGGTTAACGCCTTTGTGGGGCGCTTTGCCAAAAAATTCTTCGACGCGTTTTTGCACCAAGGGCATACGCGTTTGGCCACCAACCAACACCACCTCATCAATGTCTTTGATCGTTAAGCCAGCATCTTTGAGTGCCTTTCGACAGGGTTCGAGTGAACGATCTACGAGGCTCTCTACAAGCTGTTCAAGCTTGGCACGGGTCAGGTTCATATTCAAATGCTTGGGTCCGCTGGCGTCTGCCGTAATAAAGGGCAGATTGATCTCGGTTTGCATTGTTGTCGAGAGCTCGATCTTGGCCTTTTCTGCTGCCTCCTTGAGGCGCTGAAGAGCCATACGGTCGCTACGCAGGTCGATACCCTGTTCTTTTTTGAACTCATCGGCGATCCAGTTGATGATGGTCTGATCAAAGTCATCGCCGCCGAGGAAGGTGTCGCCGTTTGTGGATTTAACCTCAAAGACACCGTCGCCAATATCGAGGATCGAGATATCGAATGTGCCACCACCGAGATCATAGACGGCTATTCGCTCATCCTTCTTTTTATCAAGACCATAAGCCAAAGAGGATGCTGTCGGCTCGTTGATGATACGCATGACTTCGAGTCCGGCAATGCGGCCAGCATCCTTTGTCGCCTGGCGCTGCGAATCATTGAAATAAGCAGGAACAGTGATGACGGCCTGAGTGACTTTTTCACCGAGATAGGCCTCTGCATCGGCCTTGAGCTTGGCCAGAATCATGGCCGAGACCTCGGGAGCCGAATATTCTTTGCCGTTCATCACAACCCATGCATCGCCGTTGTCTCGTTCGACGATTTTGTAAGGGAGAATGCTTTGGGCTTTGCGAACCAGAGGGTCATCATACTTGCGTCCCATAAGGCGCTTTATGGAGAAAATAGTGTTATCAGGGTTCGTAATGGCTTGTCGGCGTGCAACCTGCCCCACCATTCGCTCACCTGTTTTGGGATTGACGGCCACGACTGATGGGCACAAGCGCGAACCTTCAGCTGTTGTGATGACTGTGGGCTCACCGCCCTCCATCACTGCAACCACAGAGTTGGTGGTGCCAAGGTCAATACCGATTATCTTTGCCATTATAAAAGCCTCCTAGAAAGTCGTATTTTTGTTGCTATTGGTTGTTATTGCCAGATGTGCCCGAAGAAACCTGTACCATTGCATGCCGAAGCACTTGGTCATCCATCATGTATCCCTTTTGCAGCTCTGCCATCACAACACCCTGGGGATACGTATTGCTTTCGCCTTCCATCAGTGCAGAATGTAGATTGGGATCAAAGACTTGCCCGACTGATGTAAAAGTTTCAACGTTGAATTCCTGAAGCGTCGTGCGAAGCTTGCGCTCAACCAACATGATGCCTTCAACCCAGCCATCGTTTCTCACGGTCTCAGGGATAGCGTCTGTGGCGCGCTCAAAATCATCCATAATCTCGAGAAAACGGGATACGATTCTGGCTTTTTCTCGCCAGGCTTGCTGCTCCCGGTCGCGCTCGATTCGTTTGCGATAATTGGATAAATCGGCAACAGAACGCAAATATTTATCGCGGTTTTCGGCACTCTCGCTCTCAAGTTCTTTTATTCTAGTAAAGAGTGCCTCTGTATCCGCTATACCCTCAGAAGTGCTTTCTTGCTGATCATCAGTTCGAGGAGTGTTTCTGTTGTCTTCATTTTCACTAAATGTCATTAGCATCCTCTCTCAACTTGCCGAATGTGCATCATTCTGAGGTCGATCACCGTAAAGTCCTGCGACGATCCCACTCATAATGCCCGAGACGTAGCGCACAGTGGATACGGCACGTGCGTAAGGCATGCGGGTGGGCCCCATAACGCCCAATACACCGCTGGCTAGCCCTTGAACGCCATAAGGTGTCAGCACCAGACTCAAATCATCGATAGAGCCGAAACGCCCTGTGCCGCCGATAATGACCTGGACACCGTTGGCTCTCAAAATACTTGTCAATACGGATTCTAGAACACCTCTTCGTTCAACAATTTCTAACACGTGCTGAAAGCGGTCGATGTCAAGAAACTCGGGCTGCTTGAGAACATTGACGAGCCCATCATGATAGATACGACCCACCGCTGTGCTATTCACATTGCTCATGCGGTCGATGATGTGCCGAATGACTTGCTCTTCCCAATCCTGCGGAGCAAAGCCTTCTGGCCATTGGAATCGACGAATTTCGTTGATATCAAGATCTTCAAACAGGGCGTTAAGTCGATTTGACGCACGACTCAGGACATCCTGAGAAATCGAATTCGTTGTGGCGAGCATCTCCTGATGAATGGATCCATCTTGGAGAACCATCACAAGAAGAATTGCTGATTCGCTTACGGATATGAGTTCGATATGCCGGAAACGGGATTCGCCCGCCACTGGCGGAGTAACAAACGAAGCTGTGTCGACTGCTCGTGCCAGCACAGCGGCCGTCAACTTCATCCATTGATCAATATCTGTACCCATCTGATAGAACTGATGCTCAATCGTTCTTTGTTCATAGTCCGGCAACTTGACGTTACCCATGAGCTGCTCCACAAACAGACGGTACCCCAATAAGGTTGGAATTCGCCCCGCCGATGTGTGCGGTTGAATGATAAAGCCTGCATCTTCAAGAGACATGAGCTCGTTGCGGATCGTGGCCGAACTCACAGACATACGCCCAGCATCGCGGATCGTATTCGATCCGACGGGTGTGGCCGTTGTGATGTACTCATGTACGAGTATGGCCAGGATTTCTTTTTGTCGGGGCGAGAGCTCGGCGGGTTCGTTCATCATATCTCTTATCTGTGGTTAGCAGTCTCGATAACAGAGTGCTAGTATGATAGCACCATGATTTAAAGCTGTCAAGGTGTTGATTTAGCAGTGTAAACGCCAGAGTGCCAAAAATCTCACTCTCTGGCTTGTTGTCATTCACCATGTCACGTGTTAACATCAAAGAGGTTGTTGAAAAGAGTGCACATGGAAAAACTCAAGGAGCATTTGGCTCCCTTTGTCATCGGTGTGATCTGTTGCCTTGTGTGTTTTGCGATTTACAACCTTGTCTCTGCCAAGCTTGGCCCCGAGACGGTACAGTTTGTGCAAGATACCAGCCAGCAAGAGGGCGTATCTTCCGAGGTGTACGTTCACGTAACTGGGCAGGTTGTCTCGCCAGGCGTCTACTCGCTTCCTTCCGGCAGTCGGGTTTTGGATGCTGTGGACAGTGCCGGTGGATTTGCGGATGATGCTGACCGGCAGGCGGTGAATTTGGCCGCTTATTTGGTTGATGCCCAGAAAATCTATATCCCGGCTGTAGATGAGCAGGTATCCGTAGGTGCAACTTCTTTACAGGAAGATGGGTTGATTGATCTCAACACAGCAACTGAAGCAGAACTCGATCAACTTCCCAGTATTGGCCCCGTTACTGCCGGGAGTATTATCCAATATCGCACCGAAAATGGTCCTTTCAGTTCGTGTGAAGAGCTGTTGGATGTGCCCGGCATAGGTGATGTAACCTTTTCACAGATCAGGGATCTTGTAACCGTTTACTAGGTATAGGGGGAAGATAATGAAAGCAGAAGTTGTTTTGACGGTATCCGAATCAAAGAGACTGATTGCCAAGGGAATTGCCGCTTTGGACCAGGTTCGCGAAAAGATGGATAAAGGCATCATCGTGGTGACTTCGGGTACCACGAATGGTTATGTGTATGAAGAACTAACTGGCCAGACGATTGATAAGCGTGCCTATGTAACCGGTCGCACCACACCTGCTAAAGCCAAGGGCACATGGCAAGTAGAAGGTCTTGCCGATCTTGTGCTGGTTGATGGCAAGCCCGATCCTAGTTTGGATAGGCTGACTGCTTTGGCCAAGATGAAGCCAGGAGATATCTATATCAAAGGGGCCAACGCACTCAACTATCAGGCAGGCATTGCCGGCATTACTATTGGTCATCCTGTCGGAGGCACTATAGGCGGTGCTATTGGCAAAATTATCGGTGGCATGCTAAATCTGTTGGTTCCTGTGGGATTAGAAAAAGAAGTTCCCTTTGATATTTTAGCGGCAAGTGAGATTGTTGCTGAAGATGAAGATACGCTTGGCAAAGTACACGCACTGTGGCCTGTCCAGGGGAATATCTTTACCGAGATCGAGGCGTTTGATGTGCTTTGTAACGTAGATGCTTTGCCCGTTGCTGCTGGTGGCATCGCAGGTGCTGAAGGCGGGCTCAGAATGCTCTTGCTCGGCAGTGAAGAAGATGTTCGAGAGGCCGTGGCTTTGGTTGAAAGTATTCAAGGAGAGCAGTCTATTGCTTAGCACTTGTAAAAAGAGGGGAGACCATTGGTCTCCCCTCTTTTTATTATTCAGCAGCATCCGTTAATTTATCTTTGGGATCCGGTGATTCGTCTTCTTTCGCAGGTTCATCTTCTGATGTGGCTTCTTTTTCAAGCAAAGCCTCATCTTGGACAGGGGTATCTTCCGTGGCGGATTGGGTTTGCGATTCTTCGAGTTCAGGGGCAACCCACGGTTCACTCGGCTCATAGACCATGCTGGCTCTGCGCAGCCGGTGCCGAATGAGCATAATAGCACCACAGACGAGAAACATGGCAATCGAGACCCATTGTGCCGTCGGGATGCCGCCTAACGTCCAGGCGTCGGGGCGGTAGAATTCAATAATGAAGCGAATTACCGCATAGAACATGCCATAGAGGAAAAAGATATCGCCGTACATGCGGTTCTTTTTCCAGTTACGTGCGAGATAATAGAGCACCAGGAAAGAGATAAAATTCAGGAGCGATTCATAAAAGAATGTAGGATGAAAGTACTCGTAATTGATATAATCAGCAGGTAGATTCGCGCCAATGCGGTTCTCAGGAGAGATATAGATGCCCCAGGGGAGATCTGTTGGTGGACCAAAGAGTTCCTGATTGAAAAAGTTTCCCCAACGACCGATAGCCTGGGCTAGAATAAGACCCGGCGCCACAAAGTCAGCCCACTGCAAAAAGCTCTGCTTGTAAACCTTGGCAAAAATGAGCAGGCCGACAATGCCGCCAAAAACGGCGCCAAAAATGCCAAAGCCCTGCATTTGCAGCTGAATGATATCCTGTGGATTAGCAGAATAGTAATTCCAGCTCGAGATGACGTGATAGAGACGCCCACCCAAGATACCAGGGATGAGCACGTAGACCATCAGGGTCCAGGCAAGGTCGGGGTCGTGACCATCTCGTTGTGCCAGCTTGCTGGCAAGATACGTGGCGAGTATGACGCCGACTGTAATGAGGACGCCGTACCAGTAAACCGAAAAGTTGCCTATGCTAAAGAGTACGGGATCGGGTTGCATCGAACCTCCTCGCTTTTACTTGCAGGAACGATACCATTATAGCCCAATCGGGGCTTGTGTCTACAGGGCTAGATAGAGACGTTCTGGCGTTAAAAGAAAGAGCCCTCTGGCATTGCGCAGAGGGCTCTTTTGATTATCGTTTGGTGCGGAATCTGCTTAAAATGAGAACCACTGCGATGATAATCAGACCTCCGTAGAGAAGCATTATACCGTTTCCCTCAGCTTCATCGGCTGTAGTTGCTGTGGTAGTGGCTGTTGCAGTTGATGAGGGAACCGCTGTTTCAGTAGACGGAACATTGGTTGCTGTTGGCGGTTCCATTGTTGCTGTAGGCGGAACGACTGTTGCAGTGGCAGTAGCTGTAGCAGTAGCTGGTAGGGTCGCTGTGGCAGTGGGTGATAGAGTAGACGTTGCCGTTTCAGTGGGCAACGGCGTATTGGATGCTATCGGCGTCAAGGTGGGTGTATTGGTCATGGTTGGCGTTGCTGTTGGGGGCGTTTCAGCAACCAAAGAAGCGTCATCCCAGAAAGAGTCATTATGTTTGACGGCATATTCTGGCTGGCCCTTGGTGTATACGGTGACATAGTCGCTTTGAGCAATAGTAGAAACAGTCAGCTGCACCCAAAGATCGTGCTGTTCACCATTTTCTGCTATCCAGCGGGTGTCCCATTCGTCTACTGAAGCAGACCAGACAGTATCCGAAGAGGGAGCTGCGCCAAAGCCCACAGGGGTATTGCCGTAAGGATCAATGCCGGCGGAAACGGCATATAATCCCGGACCCTGATCGGGATTGCTCTCCGTGGGCCAGTTCAAGTCCGAGATGGCGTGACCGTTCGAGTAGAGCTCTCGTTCTCCCGTATATATCTGCACCCAGATGGAAAAAGTAACCAGGCTTCCCGGCTCTACGGCCACACGCTGATAGAATCCGGCTGTATGGGTTCCCCAAGTCGTAAAAAACTTTTGGCAATGGTTTCCCGAATGAATGTTATAGCTATCGGGAAGGGTGGCCACATCGAGGACTTTGTATTCTACCTCGCGATTTATTGTTACATCGCCTAGGACAGACCATGGCGTCCAGCCATTGCCCACTGATGAGGACAGGCTGGTGCCCATATCTTCTGTTTTGTGCTCGCCTTCTTCAAAGCCAGGGTTGACCAGAAGGTTGGCAGTACTATCCGCCGAGACGCTTGCTGGTAGCACAATGGTCCACAAACATGCAAGTATGAGGAGCAAATGAGCTATTCGTCGCACGCTATTTTTCTCCTGTTCGATCAAGTTACTGCGCGATACTATACCATTTGGGTATATGCAAGCAAAATGCCAAGCATGAAAGGATGAGTTGGACTGTACTTGTGGTTATGGTACACTCCCCCGTGTCTTTCGATTGGGGGGCTGGTATCTGACTCCTGAGCTAGCAGGGGAGGATTCGGGGTGGATATAGTCGACGAACAGCAATGCTTGCAGAAAGATCTACGGATATTTAGTGGTAGCTCGCACCCGGAATTGGCAAACGAGATCGCTGCAAGTTTAGGATGTCATGTGAGTCCGCATGTGACTACCCGTTTCTCAAATGACAATCTTTTTGTTCAGTTGGGAGAGAGCGTTCGCGGCAAAGAGGTTGCCATCATCCAATCTCTTTCGCCTAGTGTTAGTGACCATCTGTTAGAATTATTGATGATGCTCGATGCGGCGCGAAGCGCTTCCGCCAAGACAGTTCATGCCATCATCCCCTATTATTCCTACGGTCGCTCTGACAAAAAAGATGCCCCTCGCATCTCTATTACGGGCAAGCTGATTGCTGATTTGATCCAAACTGCTGGCGCTAGTCATGTAATGACAATGACGTTGCATTCCTCTCAGGTACACGGGTTTTTCGGTGTACCAACTGACCACCTGACGGCGCAAAGTGTATTCATTAATCATTTCCGTAAGCGCAATCTGGATAACACAGTCATCGTCTCTCCCGATATCGGCCATGCAAAACGGGCTTCCAAGCTCGCCAAAGCCCTCGGCATCGGTGTGGCTGCAGGCGATAAAGAACGTTTGGAAGATGACAGAGTGTGTATTGCTGGCATCATTGGTGATATCAAGGGCAAGAACGTCATCGTCTTTGATGACGAAATTGCTACGGGTGGCTCGATTATCGCTCTGGTCGATCTTTTGCGAGTGAACGATGTCAAGCGCATTACGCTGGCGTGTACACACGGCGTCTTTAGCGGCCCTGCCGTCCAGCGTCTTGCCAATATTCCCGAGATAGATGAGATTGTAACTACCAACACCGTTCCTTTGCCGCCGGAGAAGCATCTGGAAAAGCTGACGGTACTTTCTGTGGGGCGCATCTTTGGCGAAGCCATACGCAGAAACGTCATGGGGAATTCGGTGGGTTCGCTCTTTGCTTTTTGGCCGGACCAAGAAGATTCTTCTTGCGAAGGCATGTAAAAAAAAGAGTTTTTGGGGCGCCGTTCGCTATGGGCGTTCGGCGCCTTTTCTCTATGTGGAGGTCAAAAAATGCAAGTAGGAATTGTGGGCCTGCCACAATCAGGCAAAACGACGATTTACAACGCGCTAACACGCAGTAATGCTAGCACATCCACCTTTGGCAAGTTCACTGTCAATACGGCCATTGTGGATGTGTTGGATCCTCGTGTAGATATACTCTCTGCCATGTTCAACCCACGCAAGACCACCTACGCCAAGGTACAATTCAAGGATGTGGCTGGGGCTGGCACGGCACAAAACGAGGGTGAAGGCCTTGCCCCCGCGGTGCTGAATGCATTGAATACGTGCGATGCGCTTGTCTATGTTTTGCGGGTTTTTGAGGATGAGACCGTTGCCCATCCTAAAGGCAGCATTGATGCAGCGAGGGACTTGGAAGATTTACGGCTAGAGATGATCATATCGGATCTGGCTGTTGTAGAACGGCGTATTGTGAGGCTCGAATCAGATCTGAAAAAGGCACGCGCCAGCGATCGGGCTGCGGTTCAAGCTGAGATGGATCTTATGAAGCGCATTATCGCTGCTCTGGAAGACGGACAGACGGTATCGTCGCTTGGCCTTGCCGAGGAAGAAAATCAGATGCTGCGCGGCTTTCAGTTTCTTTCGGCAAAACCCACCATGCTTGTGCTCAATTTGGGCGAAGATGATGATCCTGGGACAGATTACGGACTGAAATTGTATCCGAACGACGTGGTTTTGGCCCTAAGGGGTTCTATCGAAATGGAAATCTCTCAGTTGGATGATGAGGAAAGAGAGATGTTCCTCGAGAGTTATGGCATTAAAGAACCTAGTCTAAATATCATGGTTCGTGCGGCCTATAATCTTCTTGGGTTGATGTCCTTTTTCACGGTAGGAGAAGACGAGGTTCGCGCCTGGACCGTACGTCGAGGCGCCCCAGCCGTCGAGGCAGCCGGCACCATCCACAGCGATCTGGCGAGAGGATTCATCCGAGCCGAAGTGCTTGCTTATAACGATATGATGGCCTGCAAAACACTGGCAGCAGCGCGCTCAGAGGGCAAGCTTCGCCTTGAGGGTAAGGAATACATTGTACAGGATGGTGATATCCTTAATATTCGTTTTGCCGTTTAGGTGCTGTATTAAGACCAGTTATTTGTTTTCTTGATAAGAAATGCGTCCAATTCTTGACGAGAAACCTGCCACTGCCGCCCCTGCTTTTGGGCCGGCAGTGTGTGGTTTCTACACCATCTCCACACGGTTTCTACGGGAACATTCAGGTATTTAGCCACATCTTCAGCCGTCATGAGCTGATCATCAGACACGATATTGCCTCTCCTCGCGATTCTCTATTACATCCAAGCAGTTTGGATTCTTGCACACAAACTGTTTCTCTGTCAACCGCCCTATCGCCTTTGTGAGGGTATTTAACATTTTGATAACATATATGCTTTTATTAATGATGTGTGATTGACGTGTCATTCAATCAGTGCCTATAATCAGGTAGAGAATGCTTGGGCCTTGGCCTACATAAAGATAGTTGAATAAGGATCATACTGATGAAACAGCAGTTATTGTCCAAAATTGCGAATGGTTCTGCGCATGTCTGTGTTATCGGCCAAGGGTATGTTGGGCTTCCTCTGGCTGTAGAGTTTGCACGCGGGGGCTTGCGTGTTACGGGGATTGATCTTGATCCGCGCAAATGCAAGAGCATCAATAGCGGTGTGAGTTATGTCAAAGATGTTCCTGATGCAGATATTGCAACATTGGTGAACGCGGGCCGCCTCGCAGCGACGACGGATTACGCTGTGCTCGATGATGCAGATGCTGTTGTGATTTGTGTGCCCACGCCGCTCGGTAAATCCAAAGACCCCGATATTTCCTACATTCTGTCTGCAGCAGATGCTCTCAGCGGCCATATGCATCCCGGGATGGCGGTCGTTTTGGAGAGTACAACTTACCCGGGCACTACTGAAGAAGTACTTATACCTCGGATTCTTCAAAACGGTTTCACCGTTGGTGAGGATATCTTTGTGGCCTTTTCACCAGAGCGCGTAGATCCGGGTAACAAGCGCTATAACACGCGCAATACCCCCAAGGTAATTGGCGGAGTTACGGATGCCTGCACCGAGGTGGCTATATCGCTTTATAGCGTTGCAGTGGATACACTGGTTCCGGTGAGCAGCCCGGCTGCGGCAGAGATGTGCAAAATCCTCGAAAATACTTTTCGGGCGGTGAACATTGGCCTGGTGAACGAAATGGCCCAGATCTGCGATCGAATCGGCATCGATATCTGGGAAGTCATCACTGCCGCCTCTACCAAGCCTTTTGGCTATATGCCTTTTTATCCGGGCCCCGGCCTGGGAGGCCATTGTATTCCCATCGACCCGCTCTACCTGACCTGGAAGATGCGGGGGTTGGGAATGCAGACGCGCTTCATTGAGTTGGCCGATACGATCAATTCTTCCATGCCCCACTATGTCGTGCGCCGCATTCAGGATGCCCTCAATGAAAAAGCCATGCCGCTCAAGGGAGCCAAAGTAGTGGTTTTGGGTGTGGCCTACAAGCCGGATATTGATGACCTTCGTGAAAGCCCTGCTATCGAGATTATCAGTGAGCTCTTGCAACTCGGCGCCAACGTAGTTTATAACGACCCCTGGGTTGACCAACTCCGGCTGGCCGATGCGGTGCTTGAATCACAGCCCATGAACCCAGATCTTTTGTCGGCTGCTGATATCGTTCTTATTCATACTGCCCACAGCGCCTATGATTGGCCAAGTGTGGCCAAGTATGCGCCCCTTATTCTTGATACACGCAATGTCGGCGTCAAAGGCGCCCACATCGTTCTACTCTGATTTTAGCCTGTCCAATGAAGTTTTCTCTGAATGTGACGATTGGCTATCGATAGAATGACTGCATACTTGGGGGTAATAAAGATGTCCAGGCGTGTCTCATCAAGTTGCCTGAGGGTTCTTTCCAAACTTAGGAACCGACACTTTGTTCTCTGGGATATTGTAACCCAGGGCCTGTGCATTTCTTTTGCATTTTTGATTCGCTTGGAAGAGTTTTTTCCCATATCATACGGTAAATCTGTACTTTTCTATGCTATCCTTGCCTCACTGATCAAGGTGGCGATATATAGGGCCATGGGGATTTACAAACGGATGTGGCGCTACGCGGGAACTGATGAGTTGGTGACTCTGATTTTCGCCAACTTTATGGGTAGTGCTGCGCTCACCTTGTTGATCTATGGTGTGTTTTCCCCGCTAGGTTTAATGGCTCGTATGCCCCGCTCCATACCCATTATCGAGTTTATTCTATCCCTTTGCATAGCGGCGTTCCCGCGTATGCTGCTGAGGTTGGTAACAGCTCGCCAAGCATCCCGAGAGAAGCCGCTGCCTCGCCAAGGATTCTCCAAGGTAGTGATAGCCGGCGCAGGGCAAGCAGGCATAACCGTTTTGCGCGAGATCAATCAGAATCCGCAATTGGGTTATGTGGTTGTTGCCATGGTTGATGATGACCCTCAAAAGCAGGGCCTGGAGATCATGGGTTGCCGCGTTAGAGGAACGTTGGCCGATGTGGCCCGTATCGTTCAGGAAACGGGTGCCAATAAAATGATCATTGCCATGCCCTCAGTGGGAGGGGATGTCGTTCGACATCTTCGTGATGCTTGTCGCAATCTCAAGCTAGAGATGTTAACCATGCCCGGCATCTATGAACTCATCGATGGTCGCGTCTCGGTGGAACGGCTGCGCAATATTCAGATCGAGGACCTGCTGCGGCGCGATCCGGTGGAGACAGACCGCGAATCCATCCGGCAACTTGTCGCCCACAGGCGGGTATTAGTCACGGGCGGTGGAGGATCGATTGGCAGTGAGTTGTGTCGCCAAATAGCCAGTTATGGGCCAACCAGTTTGATCGTTCTTGGGCATGGCGAAAACTCGCTATATGACATCCAACGCGAGCTAAGGCTCAAGTGGCCCTGGGTGACGGTCGATTATGTGGTGGCTGATGTACGCGACGAGTGCCGGCTGAATCATATTTTTGATCTGTATAGGCCGGAAATCGTGTTCCATGCCGCGGCCCACAAGCATGTGCCGCTCATGGAGGACAATATACAGGATGCTGTAACCAACAACGTGCATGGTACCCGCAACTTGGTGGAAACCTGTGCGCGTTATGATGTGCCCCGTTTTGTCATGATCTCGACCGACAAGGCCGTCAACCCCACCAGTGTGATGGGGGTAACCAAACGCATAGCCGAGATGGTGGTGCAGGATGTGGCTCAAAGAACTGGCAAGGCCTATGTGGCGGTCCGTTTTGGCAATGTACTGGGCTCCAGGGGGAGTGTGGTGCCGCTCTTTCAGCAACAGATAGCGGCTGGTGGCCCGGTTACGGTAACAGATGCCCGCGTGCAGCGCTACTTTATGACCATTCCGGAGGCTGTACAGCTGGTGCTGCAGGCCGGCGTTTTGGGTACGGGTGGTGAAGTGTTCGTATTGGACATGGGTCAACCCATCAAGATTATTGACCTGGCCCGTGATATGATAGAATTGGCTGGCTTGGAACCCGATGTGGATATCGAAATCAAAATCACGGGGTTGCGCCCGGGTGAAAAACTCTTTGAAGAACTGATATTGGATAAAGAGACATATGTTCGCAGCAAATGTGATAAAGTGTATGTGCTAAAGCAGGACATACGCGAGGGTGAGGCGCTGCTAGAGAGAGTAGATGAGCTGTTGGACGCTGCGCGCCAAAAGGATGGCGACCACGTACGACAGCTACTCCACGATCTTGTGCCTGAATTCGTTGAACCATGTTCAGACTCTTTTGAGGACGAACAGGACTTGCCTCTGGCATCAAAAAATGGACTATCACACCCCGGGCTTTCGTCAGCACCGATCCAGAGCTGACTGCGAACATTGAGAACTTGCCGGGGTGTGAACAGACGTTTACATCCTGGTTTTTTATTTATAGACATAATACGTACTGCTATACAATAGTTACGCCAGCTTTACGTTATATTAACCATGGTGCGCTAGAGTAAAAGCACGTTAGCAGATAGCCCGCGCCGAATTAACCAGGCCGGCCGGGTAGATGCTGATAACTGGGACGAAAAAACATGTGCCATTGGGAGGAAAAGAAATGCTCAAGGCTTATTTGTTGGCAAAGGCGTATGCTGATTCGCTGCTCCACCGCGAAGAGGGCCAGTCTCTGGTAGAGTACGCCCTGATCATTGTGCTCATCGCTGTCGTTGTCATCTTGGCGCTAGGGCCCCTTGGCGAGACTATTGCTGCTGTTTTTGAGAACATCACTGGTAGCCTCGGCGGCTGACGACGGGCGGTCTTTTGTGATGCGACGGCAGGTGCAAAGGCGAAACGAGCGCGGGGCAAGCCTGGTGGAAACCGCGCTTGTTCTGCCTTTGCTTCTTTTGTTGCTGGTTGGCATCATCGATGTAGGGCGGGCATATTACACCTATATCTCGATCTATAATGCTGCGCGTGAGGGGGGACGTTATGCTTTTAACGTCCTCTCCTCCAGCGGTTCGCCGTACTATAACGTCAGCATCTCTTCGGGCGATGAGGCATTGATTATCACTCACGTGCGCTCCGAAACCCAGGGTACCGTCGTCGATCTCTCCGAGGATGCCGGTCTGGCAGAAATTGATGTTGAAGCCAACGTTACTGGCGATCCTCTTGGTTCGGTGCGGGTGACGGTAGATTATGCCTATGATCCGATCATGCTGGGCATCTTTGGCTGGAATGGCGAACTCAGCACCTATGTGGTATTCCCGGTGCGGTCGTCATGAAACGATACTTGTTAGCGGATAAAAGCAAGAGAAAATCTCGCGAGCGAGGCCAGGAACTGGTCGAGTTCGCTTTGGTCATTCCCGTGGTGATGATGGTCATGATGGCCATCCTTGAATTCGGGATGTTGATCTTTTCTTACAATACTATCTCTAACGCCGCCCGTGAGGGAGCGCGCTATGGCTCGGTTTTCCCGACGGATATAACTGGGATTGACGAAGCCGCTCGTACGTTGACAACGGGGCTGAATGAAGATTTGCTTACAATAACAATTAGTCGGCCGGACGAGGGTGATCCTCGGCCCGTGCGTGTGGTGGTAACCTATGATTACACGCTGGCCACAGGAGTCCTTTTAGAGGCGCTGGGGGTCAGCGACGGGGTCTTTAGCATACAAGCTGCATCGACGATGCAGGTTGAATAGGTCCCCTTATAAGGAGGCCGCTATGAAAAGAAAAGAACGCGGCAGCACGCTGGTGTATGTGGCCTTGAGCATGGTCATTATTCTGGGTATGTTGGCGCTTGCTGTTGATGTGGGCATTGGCTATGTGCAGCGCCGCAAGGCTCGCACGGCGGCCGACGCTGCTGGTTTGGCGGCGGTCTCCCTCATGGCCCAGCATGTGACCAGCCAAGAGATCTATGACACCCTCGAGGCTTACGTAATAGCGAATGGCGCCGAGCTGGATGAGGCCATGTATGTGGACGTTAACGGCGATTCGATGGGGGACCTTGCCGCTACTTCTGATCCACCCAGTGGCGCTACGGGCATTCAGGTCGAGGCCAGCGCCTCGGCTGACACTTATTTCGCCGGGGTTTTTCAGGTTCTAAGCATCGGCGCCAGTTCGGGTTATGAGGTAGGGCCAGGAACACCAACGCCTACAGTCGATCCGTTGGCTACTACGGAACCGATCACCGTAACCTGGCATATGACCGCCTCGGCAGTCTCAGTGGCCCAGTATCAGCCGCTGGATATCTTGCTCGTGATGGACATTTCTGGCAGTATGGATGATGATTCTGAGGACATGGATCTTCCCTGGGTAAGTGGATACGGCCAATACCAATATCGGGATTGGGTGTACCAGGAAACTTGCGACTATGAGCGTGTGTGTCAATGGGTTCGTGTTGGTCGGCGTTGGCAACAAGTTTGTGATTATGAATACGTTTGCCACGATGATTGGGTAGAGGTGTGGAAGACCGTTCGAGAAGAACCGCTAGGCCAGGCTCAGGATGCAGCTCGCTATTTTGTCTCACTGAACGATGCCGAACTCACCCGCATTGGATTGGCTTCTTATTCTACCAGCGCATGGTTGAACCTTCATCTATCCGATAATTTTTCATCGGTTAATTCTGCTATTGGAGGCCTGACGGCTGATGGTTGGACCAACACTGGCGGTGGCATGTCGGTGGCTTATAATGAATTGGATAGCAACGGCCGGGCCAATGCCAAAAAAGTGATCATCTTGCTCAGTGACGGTGTGGCCAATTGTGATAATCGTGGTCGATGTGGTGATAGCTATAACTATGCTGCCGAAATATATGCTTTAGGTGTGGCCGAAAATGCTCTGGATGATGGATATCTCATCTATACCATTGCATTGGGTACTTTTTGTGATGAGGCCTTTATGCGTGATCTCGCCGGAGCCTCGGATCGGTATTTTTACGCCCCTGACGCTAGTGAACTTCAAAGCGTCTATGAGGAGATATTTGCCAATATCCAGTTTAGGCTGAGCTTGTAGTCGGCGCCCGGCACTTTGGTGTCGCGGCACCTGAGCCGGGGAGTGTCTTTGCTTGGGGGAGAGCAAACAAGATTCTTCCCGGTTTTGCTTCTTGAGGGAGGTAACCATTGGGACGTCTAAAGGGGTGGTTGTGGCTGATTGCTGGCTTGATCGTGGCCGGCCTTGCAGCGCTGGTTGGCTTTATCGCTCTTAGCGGTTCAGCTTCTTCTGGTGAGGTTGTTGTTGATCTGGGGCCTACGGTGAGTGTCGTTGTCGCGACGACAGACATTCCCATCCGCACGGTGATTACAGCAACCGATGTACAAGTAATTGACATGTCGGTGGACCAGGTTCCTTCAGGGGCGCTGGCATCCACAAGCGATGTTGTGGGCATGGTCGCCTCGGTGGATATTTACACGGGCGAGATTCTGCTGGATCAGCGCCTCGTCGATCCGAACGTGGTTGCCAATGATGGCCGTACCGGTATCTTGTTGCAAGAGGACAGTGTGCTGATGGCGCTGCCCACAAGTGATCTCATGTCGGAATCTGGCACGCTCAAAGCGGGCGACCAGATCGATCTTCTATTTACCGTGTTTGTGCCGGTGCCATCCATCGAAGATACTACCACCACAACGGATTATGTCGATGGTACTGTCAGCCGCGGCGAGGACAAGCAAGTTACATACGATGGTCTGCAGAACGGCACTGTTTCCGCTATTGTAGCTGAAGAAGTGGATGGCAGCAGCTTTGGCACGGCGCAGGCATTGATGGTTGCAGTAAGCCCTCAAGATGCGCTAATCATCAAATATGTGCTCGATGGCGACGGCATTATGGATGTGGTTCTGCGGGCTCCGGGTGCAGACCAATCCTTTGAAGTTGAGCCTGTGGATATGGACTATTTGATCAACCGCTACCAGCTGCCCGATGAGGCTGAGCGCTGAAATACGATTAGCATTGAGCAATTAGCATTGGACGTGAGTTGATTATGGCCGGTTCGGGAATATTACAATCTGGCTTTGGCGAGACAACGCGGATTCTTTTGGTTTCAACCCAGGAATCGACTTTTGAAGAAGTATCTGAAATTCTTGCCGAGCACCTAGGTAACCATCAGCTTTATTGGGTCTCGCAACCTGAGCTGGTACTGGTGCGTGCGGCAGACATCATTCCGCACGTCGTTCTGATTGATGAAGAGCTGCTCGGCATGGATATCGAGCGATTAATTACACAGTTGCTCGCCTCGGTGCCCGAGACAGAGATTCTGGCGATTGTTGGCTGGGATTCAATGGCTACAGCGAGCAAGGCAGTACTTGCGGGAGCCAGGGCCTTTGTTACCAAGCCAATCTCGCGTGAGGACTTGATTATCAGCATTCGCCGGGTCATTGGGTCTCAACGCCCCAGTGCTCTGGCGGATGATGAACCCACGCGTTCTGGCTCGGTGGTTGTGTTCTGTGCCCCTAAGGGGGGGACGGGGCGAACGACTACCTGTATCAATACGGCGTTATGGATGCAAGAAATTTCCAACAGACAGGTGGCCATGGTCGATGCTGACTTTGCGGCGCCTGCTTTGGACGTAGCGCTCAATCTCAAGTGGGATCGTTCGATCGGCGACCTGCTGCCGCGTTTGGCTCAGGTAGATAATCGCATGCTCGAGGATGTACTGGCAACACATGCTTCCGGCCTCAGGGTACTGCTGGCGCCGCCACCAGGGGAGCTTACGGATGAGGTCAGCTTGCCCCAGGTGCAGCGCATCACGGCCATGATGAAACGCATGTTCCCTTTTGTACTTGTTGATCTTGGTTTGCCCATGAATGACACCGCGTTTGCCTTTTTAGATAGCGCGGATCACATCGTCATTACCGTGCAGCCAGAGATGGTGGGATTGCGCAACACGCGGCGTATGGTCGATAGGTTAATTGAACGCGGCTATTCCGCCGAGAGGATTGATTTGGTGGTAATTCGCTCCAATATCCGCGGCGCTATGGGCCGCGAGGACATTGAGCGCAGCTTGAAAATACCTGTCGAGATTGAAGTGCCTGATGACCAACCCCTGGTAACACACAGCATCAATACAGGAGTCCCCTTGCAGCGCAGTAATGACCGAGGAAGTGTATCCAAGGCTTATCGCAAATTGGCAGAACATCTGCTTCAGGAGCTTGGTTTTGCAGCATTATCTGGTAAAGATGCTGCACGAGACGATAGCAGGTTTTCCTGGTTTGCGCGCAAGAGCGATAGTTCTGCATAGCGGGAAAGGATTGCACAACGATGGCGAGCCCGTTGACATTTGCTTTGTTGATTTTGATTGCCGTTTTGGCCATGTTCATGGCCGTTTGGCAGTTTGTGCGCACGCGTGAACAGGCTTCGGATCGTCTGTCAGAGTACGGACGCTCTTCTAATTTCGTGGCGGCGGTTGAGGATAATTCCCGCGCATCTGCACGGGCCCGTAAAAGGCGTTATGGCAACGGCCGATCCAGCATAGGTGCAAATATTGCCACCCAACTTTCGACGGCAGGCGTATCATTGACTGCCGCTGAATACGTGCTCATCATTATAGGGCTTGGTGTTTTGGGCTTGGTACTTGGTACTGTGATCAATGGAGCTCTTGTCGGGTTGGTTGTGGGGATAATTCTTGCGGTAGTGCCCGTTGTGATGGTTCGTTCCCGCATCTCCAAGAGAAAACGCGCTCTCACAGAACAATTGCCAAACGTGCTTACGTTGCTTGTCAGTGCGCTTCGTGCGGGCTATGGCCTTACTCAGGCACTAGAGATGGTGGTCGACCAGGTTGAAGCCCCAGCTTCTGAGGAATTCAGCCGCGTTATTCGCTCTGTTGCACTGGGTATTCCCGTTCAGCAAGCACTGGAAGAGATGACGGACCGCGTTCAAACAGACGATATCGACTTGGTGGTGACGGCCATCACTGTGCAATACGAGATGGGCGGTAACCTTGCCGAGACGCTCGAAAACATTGGCGATACAGTGACTGATCGAATCCGTATGAAGCGCGAAATACGATCTCTTACAGCACAGCAACGATTAACGGGCTATATGCTGGCCGGTTTGCCCATGATGGTTTTCCTGTTTCTGTTTATCGTCAGTCCGGACTATGTTTCTGGATTTACGACAGAGCCCATCCTCATGATGATAGGGATCTTTGCACTGGTGATGCAGGGGACGGGCTTTTTGTTGATTCGACGCATCGTGGATATCGAGGTTTAGCGATGTTGGGATTAAATCTTGACCCGATTACGGTTGCGACAATACAGTATATTGCGCCTTATGTGTTTGGGATTTTGGCGTTCCTGGCGGTCCTCTTTTTGTGGTTGTCCATGTCCCCATCGAGCCGAGCGCCTAGCGAGCGGCTCAAAGATTATGGGAATCCGGCAGCTCTTCCCGAAAAGAGCGAGAACTTTGATGAGCCATTTGTAAAAAGGGTCGTTATTCCAGCTTTTCGCAGTATGCTTCGGTTCTTCTCGCGTTTTGCACCCAAACAGGGGCTTGAAGAATCAGAGTCACTCTTACGGGCTGCAGGCTCTCCCATGAATCTCACAGGATTGGACTTTACCGGACTTCGTTTGCTGATTGCCGCAGTGGCGGGCGTAGGCTATTTCATCCTATTCGGCTCCAGCCAGGATACCAGCATTTTGTTGCGGAATGGCCTCATGTTGGTGGCACTGGGGTATCTGATGCCAATCTTTGTTCTTCGAGGAAAGGCCAACGGTCGTAGGCATGACATTGCCCGGGCGCTGCCCGATGCCCTAGACATGTTGACGATTGGCGTAGAGGCGGGACTTTCTTTTGAGGCTGCACTTATCCGCGTTTGCGGCCAGTGGGATAACGCATTGACGGTGGAGCTACGCCGCTCGCTTGCTGACATGCAATATGGCGTGTCGCGAGAGGACGCACTGGTCAGTATGGCTGAGCGTGTGGATGTGCCGGATCTTTCTGCTTTTGTCGCTGTACTGGTGCAGTCTAACCAGTTGGGCGTAAGCATTGCCGATGTGTTGCGCTCGCAATCGGCGCAGATGCGAATCAAGAGACGTCAGCGTTCCGAAGAACTGGCGCGGCAGGCTTCGGTCAAGATGGTGTTTCCACTCGTCTTTTTTGAGCTTCCATCACTGTTCGTGGTCATTCTCGGCCCGGCCATCCCACCAATTCTCGGAGCATTGCAGGGGATGTCAGGATGATAACGCACCAATTTTGGAGAGCAGAATATGGCAGAGAGTGAACGCTCTCAAGAGCGGTTTGACGAGCAATATGCTCGTGCACTGCGGGCATTTCAATCTGGTGATTGGGCCAGCGCGATTCAGGATTTAGAGGAACTGATCAAGCAGGATCCTCAAGATAAGCGTATAACGGACTTGTTGGACGAGGCCCGTTTCAAGGCTCAGCTCAGCGGCTCCCAAACCATCAAGGCTCGCCAGGTCTCCGTTCCCTGGCGCAGAATTGTCACGATTGTGCTCATCGTTGGCGCTGTGAGCCTGGGCCTATGGTATGGCTACAAGTATGTGCAAGAACGTGTTATTCCGGCTGTAACAGAGGCGCAGGGTCAACAAGATCTCCAGAATATGCTGGATGAAGCCCAAAACTATTACGAAAGTGGCGACTGGGACAACGCCGAAGAGCTTTTTAATCAGTATCTGGAGCAAGATCCTGGAAATGAACAGGCTACAAACACTCTTGCCGAGATAGCCCGGCAGCGTGAGATTGCTGCGTTGTATGCTCAGGCAATTACCCTGGAGGAACAAGGGGATTTGGCTGGGGCCCTTGCCGCTCTCACCGATATTTCTTTGACGAGCCCGGGTTACAAGGATGTCAGCACACGTATTACCTCCATTCGCAAAGAAGTTGAACTATCTGATCTTTTTACACAGGCCGAAGAATCTTATGCTTCTGGCGATGCCACAGTTGCTCTGGACCTCTACGAACAGCTTCAAACGGTCAATGTGGATTATGAACAAGATACAGTTCAATCTCGTTTGTTTGATCTTTATTCTCAGCTAGGGCTTGAGGCGGTTCATGCTGAGGAGGTTTCACTTGCGGATGTCTCCTTGGCTCTCGATTACTTTGGCGAAGCACTTTCCATCAAACCGCGCGATACAGAGATCGTGCTTGAAAAAAGCCTGGCAACCACATTCTTATCAGGCTGGGATTATTACCAGGGAGGCGATTGGAGCAATGCCTATCGTCAGCTGGAGACCGTTTACCAGCAAGATGCCGAATATGGTGGTTCTCTATTACAGCCAGCGCTTTATGAATCCTACATCCGGGCCGCTGATACTATCGCTGGGCAAGGCGACATTTATACGGCCTACGAGCTGTATCGCCGTGCATCCCTGCTGCCAGGTGTCGATGTGACCTATGCAACGGGGTTGCTCGTTCAAATTGCCCCCTATATTACGCCCAGCCCTACACCTACTACCACACCGGTGCCCTCGGCAACGCCTGTTCCGGTTTATGTGCCCGTGGCTACTGCTATACCTACGCCAAAACCGATTAGTTCGTATGTTGGCAAAATCATCTTTACGGGCACATCCGATGACCAGACAGGCTATTGGGTTATGGATCCAGATGGCTCGAATCTGCAATATCTCGGTACGTGGAAATCTTTGACAACGGATATTGAGACGCAACGAGATGCCGAAATGTATTCGCCCGATGGCCGATACCATCTGTTCGTGCGAAGTATTTCTGGTATTGCTCAGATATTTACGACACAGCCTGTTCATGAAGTATACGGCGAGCTGCCGGCATTGCAGATCACGCGTTTGAGCGATTTATGCTATGACCCGGTTTGGTCACCGGATGGTAGCCGAATCGCATTTGTGAGTGAGGAAACCGGCAGCGATGACATTTGGGTGATTTATCCGGATGGCAGTGGCGCAGTGAACCTTACAGAAAACAGTTGGCCATGGGATAAGCGTCCATCCTGGTCACCCGATAGCAGTCGCATTGTGTTTTGGTCCAATCGCAATGGTACATCTCAAATCTATGTGATGGGCTCGGACGGACGTAACGTAGTACAACTGACGGACTTTGAGGATGCGACTGATCCTCTTTGGGTCAAGTAGCGGGGGAAAATAAGATATGGTGACTAGATCACGAACGACACCCCGTGTTGGGTCCGACTATGGCCCTGGTGGGTTTGACCGTACGCCTATGGGCTATGAACAGATCAAACAACGGGTGCAGCGTCGTTTATTGAACGAGGCTGGTAGCTCGCTCAGTGGTCCATCTGATATGGAGATCAGGCGGCTCATTGAGCAGATTCTCACTGAAGAAGTTTCTTCTCAGCAAATTGTAATAACGCGTACTGAGCGGGCTTCGATCTATGAACAGCTTGTAGCTGACATCCTTGGTTTTGGCCCCCTTCAGCCTCTTCTTGATGACGAAACTGTAACAGAAATTCTAGTCAATGGCCCCAACAGTGTTTACGTAGAGCGTGGGGGTCTTTTGGAAAAGACCAAGGTGCGTTTTGATGATCAGGATGAGCTTATGCGAATCATCGAACGCATTGTTGCACCGCTTGGTCGTCGTGTGGACGAGAGCAGTCCAATGGTCGATGCCAGACTCCCTGATGGGTCACGTGTGAATGTGATCATTCCGCCGCTCTCTCTGGTTGGACCAGCTATCAGCATCCGCAAGTTCATTCATGCCATTCACTCAGCGGATGACCTCATACGCTTGAATACACTTACCCAACCGATGGCTGACTTTTTGCGGGCGTGTGTATTGGCGCGTCTCAATATTGTTGTGTCTGGTGGTACATCTACCGGCAAAACGACGTTCTTGAACATACTTTCCAACTTTATCCCTGAGAGAGAGCGCATTGTAACGATTGAGGATGCGGCCGAGCTGCAATTGGATCAAGACCATCTGGTTAGGCTTGAGTCTCGACCGCCGAACGTCGAGGGTAAGGGAGCAGTACCCATCCGCCAGTTGGTTATTAACGCATTGCGCATGCGTCCCGACCGCATCATTGTAGGTGAGGTTCGTGGCGGCGAGGCGCTGGATATGCTTCAGGCCATGAACACGGGCCATGATGGTTCATTGACAACTGCTCACTCTAACTCACCGCGTGATACACTACACCGCATTGAGACCATGACGCTTATGGCAGGAATGGAACTCCCGCTTCGGGCAGTGCGCGAGCAAATATCCTCAGCTTTTGACTTGGTAGTCCATCTTGCCCGTCTTTCAGATGGAACCCGTAAAGTGACACAGATATCAGAAGTACAAGGGCTTGAAGGCGATGTGATCGTCATGCAGGATATTTTTACATTTGAGCAGATAGGAGTCGAGGGAGGTAAGGTTATCGGATACCACACCGCCGCAGGCATTCCTCCCAAATTCATCGACAAGCTCAGAAGTTCTGGTGTGGAGATTCCCCCCGATACTTTTGCTCCAACTGTTTCTCAACGCCAGCAACAAAAGCGTGGAGGATGGCACTGAGGAGTGTAGAACATGGCCAACGTCGAGGCGGTTGTCAGGGATGGAAAGCATCAAAATCTAATTCGAATCCTGTCCGACGGACTGATAGATGACTATGATGTCATTGTCTCGCCGGTGTTGGGAGGACAAGAATTCGATGTTGTCGTCGTGGGCGTACAAGGCCTATTCATTCTTGTCGACATTTGTGGCCAGCAACGCGAGACTCTTCATCGAGCTCGAACTAAGGTGCGCCAGCAGCTTGGTATTTTGACAGGCATTGTGCAAGACAGATTTACTCATATGGACCCGGCTTTGTTTGGCGTCATTGTTCACGATGGCCCTGATCCATTAGATGAGAGCGACGGGATCGCGATCGTTGCACTTGACAGCGTAACAGCGTACATAGGCAATCTGCCCGCACTTGAAGACACCGAGTTGCTCGATGATATTAGTAGAGGACAGGTAACACGATTACTAGTAGAGCGTAACAAGGGCGTCACAGAGAGAACCCGAACGCCTTTTATGTTTCAGCCTCTTGGTGGCCGCCAGACAGTAGGCCGACAAGTATGGACTATTGAGGATGCCCTTCGTTACATGGATTCTCATATTGAAGCGGGCATACTTGTCATTGAAGATGGCAGCCTTGAGCAATGGCTTTTTGATGAAGGGGCTATAGAACTAGCTCGTAGCGCTGCTTCTGCGCGTATGACTGCCGCAATAGATCGTCGGATTCCCCTCGAACGGTTTTTAATGGCCAGTGGGCTTTTCAAGCGTCCCGAACTAAAAGCCAATCCTTCTGTGATCGATTTTGGTTTTGTGCTTCCCCAGAATACATATACGCGCCGAGTTCATATTGCCAAGGGCAGTGGCAACGGTTACCTCTATGGCACTCTACAAACTGACCAACCCTGGCTTTCGGTCGATCCCGGGCGATATTATGATGGCCAGGTAGAGGCTGAGATCAAAGTAGAGGGGAATCAGCTCGACTTTTTGCCTGGTAAATATGAGGGAAATTTGCTGGTTGAGAGCAACAGTGCGCAAGAGGTCTTGCAGATTCCGATCAAACTGCACTTGCTCAGTTTGCCTTCTACGGCTGAGCGAAAAATCTGGCGACCCCTTTTGCATGCCCTCTTCATGGCATTGTGGGGAGGCATTCTGGGGCTTGCATGGTATTTGTGGTCTGCACCCATATTAGGCTCAATACCGCAGCAGGCTTGGTATATCTATCCTACTATTGCGGCGGGAATCTGGGCAATTTTAGGATTCATTGATGGGCGAGTGCAACCCACCAATTCGCCCGTCTGGTATTCTATTCTTCGTGTTTGGTCAAAGACTTTACTTTGGGGAATAGAACTTGGAGCTCTGGCTGCGCTGATCTATTGGTCCTGGGAGGGATTACCCACAGCCGAGCTTGTTTCTAACGAACAGATCCTGGGAGGACTTGTGAACCTGGGTCTGTTGGGAGCTTTTCTGGGAATTATACCGACAACGGGTGGGCGAGTGCGAGCTTATTATGACCAGTTTGAACCTCCCAAGAAAATTGGGAACAAACGTAATCTGGCTTGGCGTCGGCTAGTTGGGGCGTTTTTCCTCATTGCCGCACTTTTGTTCATCCCGCAATATATCCGCCCCTATTGGACGGATATGCGCGAGGCAGGTGTTTTTGATTCTGCAATGGGTTGGATTCAGGATCGCTGGGCAAAGGTTGAGAATACACTTGAGGGTTATTTGGACAACTGGTACGTGGAACGCAACGATCCCCGTGCAACCACCGGAGAGGATTAGAGGAATCTGATGCTTGTTACTTGGGGTTGTCTCATCGGTCTCCTGTCAGGAGGCTTGTGCTTGGCAGCCTTTTCGTTATCTTTGAATTCAATAACAGGCATACCTCGCGCAAAGCTCGGACAGGGTTTCAAGCTCCTGCGTTGGCGTGCAGTACTCATCTTTGCAGGTTTTGGTCTTTTGGGAGGGTACCTATCTTCGGAAATCCGCTCTCCCTGGTTATCTTCAGATATGAACTTATTGGCCGTGACCGGAGTGCTTGCAGCCACAGCACTCTTGATGGCCCTTGCAATGGTGGATCTTGTCGAACGCCGACTGCCGGATCAGCTCAATTTGGCGCTTTTGGCCTTGGGTTTGACCTGGCATTTGGCAACAGGTTCACCGATTTCTGACTCTCTGCTAGGGATACTCGTTGGTGGCGGCGTGACACTGTTGTTGGCCATACTAGGGCCTTTGGGAATGGGAGATGTTAAACTCTCTGCAGCTTTGGGAGCACTTTTGGGTTATTCCTTTATTCTTTATGGCCTGGCGTTAGGCGTTCTTTTTGGTGGTATCGCTGCCATTGTGCTGCTCATATCACAAAAATTGGATCGAAAAGACTATATGGCCTATGGGCCTTACTTAGCTGCCGGTGGCTGGCTTTTCTGGATCATTGTATTGCTCTAGGAGAAAACCGGTATGATAGTTAGAGCAATAAACGTAACACGGCATTCGATTTTGGCTGAAAATGTGGAGATAGCAAAGAGCTTCTGGCCTCGCTTCAAAGGGCTGATGGGCAGAGGTGCTTTGGCTGCGGATGAAGCTTTGCTCATTGTGCCGTGCAGTTCAATCCACATGTTCTTTATGCGCTTTTCTATTGACGCGGTCTATCTGGACAGATTAGGTCGCGTCATTTGCATTGATCATTCCCTCAAGCCTTGGCGAATCGGATCGATATGCAGGCATGTTTATGCCGTACTCGAACTGCCTGCGGGTGCAACTGCTCAATCAGAGACCGTTGTGGGGGATAACATATCCGTAACGGACATCTTTTAGCGCGTTATGAGAGTTGTTCTTCCAATCTGTGCGTGATAGACTGCCCCCAACCTGATTTGTACGCCAAGAGTGCAAGCTGATGTTGTTATGAAATGAGGTAAGAGATGGCTGAAAAAATGAACGCGGCAGTTTGGCTAGGGCCGGAAAAAATGGAATTCCAGCGTGTGGATCGCCCTGTGGCTGGGCCAGGCCAGGCCCTTCTCAAAGTTGCCTATGGTGGTATTTGCGGTAGCGATATTATGATTTACCTTGGCAAGCATCCGCGGGCCAAGGCGCCTTTGATTGCCTGCCACGAGTTTTCTGGCACGATTGTGGAATCGGATGGCAATGCCTTTGCGCCGGGCACAAGGGTCGTGGTGAACCCCTTGTTGATGTGCGGTCACTGCTACGCCTGCAAAAATGGTATGCCGCATGTATGTGCAACACTGGGCTTGCTAGGTATCGATGCTGATGGCGGCTTTGGTGAATATGTCGCTGTGCCGTTGGACACCGTACGCCCCATACCTGATTCGATCTCGCTTCAAGAAGGCGCTTTGATCGAACCGTTGGCGGTGGCGGTACATGCTGTGCGTGCTTCACGCCTCAAGGTGGGTGATGTCACGGCAATCCTTGGTGCGGGGCCGGTGGGTATGCTCGTGGCGCAGGTCGCCCGTTTGGCTGGCGCTCGCAAGGTATTTGTCGCTGAGATGAGCCCCAAGAGACTCGAAATTGCCGAAAAGCTGGGCTTTGACGTGATTAACGTCGCTGAGCAAGATACAGCGGCAGTTATTCTTGATGCCACAGATGGTGCTGGCGTCCCAGTCGTGTTCGAGACGGCGGGTGTGCAGGCGACCATAAACAATGCTGCTGCTGTGGTTAGCATTGGCGGTCAGATTTTGCAGGTAGGCATGCCCAAGACGCCGCCTACCATTAATATCACCGATCTGCTGTTCCGCGAAGTTCAGCGCCAGCCGATTCGTGTCTATCGTGATAAAGAAGACTTTCAGGGGGCTATTGATATCGCAGCTACAGGCCGTGTCGATCTGATCACGCCTGTTAGTCACATTATGCCCGCATCGCAGATATCCGAGGCCATGGAGCTGATGCATGCTGCCAAAGAGTCCTGCAAAATCCTTATTGATCCTACACGATAAAGGGCTTGTACCCTGCGGGGGCGCTTGGCGCCCCCGCTTTTGTTTATAGGGTTGCTGCTTCTTCCAGGGCGGTAACGGCTTTAGCCAAAGCCTGAATCTGCCTAGAGGCCAAACGAAGCCGCACCAGATTGACGGGATCCTGATCCAAGAATTTTTGCAGATCGCCATCCTGAACGCATTGAGTTAGCCGTTCCACTTCGTCCATAAACGAATCCATATTGTGGATTCTGAATACACGGTTACCGTCATGGGTTAGCGGCTCTTGAAAGCCTTCTGCAGAATCAGCGAACAAATCTTCGTCGTCTTCATCTGCCCAAAGATCGGCATCCGATTCCTCTGGGATGGGCGCCGTGTTCAGGTGATCTTCTGTTAGTTGCGCTGGGGGCGTCATATTGGGAACATTTTGCCCCAGCTTGAGGATTTCCCAGGCATTCCAAGCGCCGATATTAGGATTGTTAGCCAGTGCTTGGCAGAGCCTGGCCAAATCGCGAGCAGACAGGCCCTCTTCGATGGCGGTTTTGGCTGCATCGACTTGACGAGGGTCGCCGCTTAGGTCGGCTAGATGCTGGCAGTGGGTTACGCCAAGGTCGCCAGAGCGCACGATCTCTTTGACCGACTCGTTCAGGGCGTTCAATCGCAAATAGCGCTGAATCTGTCTGACAGAAAGCCCCAGTGTCTTGGCAATACGCTCCAAACCTTGGGTTTGATTCATGCCAGCATTCACAAAAGTAGTCGCTAGGCGGTCAAAAGCGATCGCTTTGTCCATGTCGTTCAGCTCAAGGCGTTGCATGTTCTCCAAAACCTGCTGAACGAGAATATCGGCCTCATCCATTGGTTCGACAAGTACACAAGGGACGCGTTCCAGGCCGACGACGATGGCGGCAGCTCGGCGGCGGTTGCCGTAAACGACACGATAACCTTCTTCAGTTTGCATCACACCCAGGGGCTGCAAAACGCCGTGCTCCCGGATCGTTTCAGCTAATCCCGCCAGGTCGCCGGGATCGGACCGAACATTATTTCGACTGGGCATCAACTCGCGTGGATTAAGATATAGAATACGCTGCTCTTTTATCATTTTCCCTCACAAACAAAAAGCCAAAGCATCTCTAAAGAATAATGACACTCTGGCTAGATAGTACCAGTCAGTTGCGATAATAGTTACCATACTCCATAAAGGCCTGGCAGGCTACATCTTGCCAATGCGGATCTAGGCCGATCGATGCATTGTCACTGTAATAGCCGCCGATGAATCCTCCGTTTTCTCTCCCCATCTTTTCAACCATTGATCGGGCGTCGGCGCGTATCTGGTCCTCATCGTGAGTTTGAAGTGTTCTTTGGATATCGACCGGGCACCAGAAAGTGATTTTCCCGTGGAACTCTGCCAGCGTATCGATACCATGAAGTGTCGGCTGGTCGAATTGAAGAACATCGATGCCAGCCTCGATGAGGTCTGGGATGATAGCCGTAATTTTGCCACACGAGTGCATAAAAACCTTGATCCCGTTCTCGTGTGCAGTAGCACAAAGCCGCGTAAATCCTGGTTTGAACACCCTACGCCACATTTTAGGGCTGATCATCAAAGATTGCTGTGTGCCCCAGTCTTCGGGGAACATGACACAATCAACGCCGGCTTGTGCGTACTGAATAATGGTTGAGCTGAGCAGGGCTTCAATTCGGGATAAAAGGATGTCAACTTGGTCGGGCACAGTAATGAGATCCATCAAAAAAGCGTCAAGGCGCCTCATTTTGCGAGCAATATTGAAAGGAAATCCGGGCAGGCTCCCAATGCGCCACTCGTCATTATCGGGGGCCGAGCATATTTGTCGAACTCGCTCAAAGTGAGAGGGATTAGCCAGGTCCGGAAGGCTTAGTTTTTCCAGGTCGGCCCAATCATCCAGGGCGCCCCGAATGACTTCGCCTTTGCTAGTAGAATCAACTCTGCCCCAAGTGTTGCCCCACTCATCAATATACTCCTGGCGCCCCAAAGTAGTTGGTTGCCAATCACGCGAAAAGCCGGGTAGCGTATAACGACTGTGGCACATGTCATTCCAGTAAGGCAGCGGAAATGAAGCAGCAATACGTTCAGGTTCACTGAATTCTATAGTGCGTTGAACAATCTCACGCGAATTCACGGCTACCTCCCTAGCAATAGTTGAGATAATCGAGATCATAAGAGAGCTAGGACGTCTGCGCAAGTCTAGCTGATCAAACTAGAGAGCTTGAAGCGCTCAATCCCACGTGGTAGAATCGCTTCGAATAAAGTCTCATTAGGAGAGACATGAAGCGAACTCTTTATGTGGGTGCTGCACAAATTGGCGTATCTGGCAATGTTGGCGAGAATTTGGATAACATTCTCGAAACAATTGATGCTAGTGCGTGCCAAGGGATCGAAGTGGTTGTGTTTCCCGAGACTTGCGTCAGCGGCTATAGTCCCGAGCTTGGTGTGCAGCGCAGGCCCCAGGAGTGGGACAATATCCAGGGCGCTATTGAGACTATTCAGCACCGCTGTGCCGAGCGGGGTATTTGGGCTGTCGTCGGAGCAGATACGCTTATGGGTTCGGCCTGGTACAATCGAGCTTTTGCGATTTCAAGCAGAGGTGAGATAGAGGCTTATTATGACAAGGTACACCTCACCCCTGGTGATGTGGCCTATTATACACCCGGCAAGAATCCTGCGATTTTCGAGATCAATGGAATCAAAGTGGGACTCCAGATATGTTATGATCTGCGCTTTCCAGAGGGATACCGCTATCTTCTGGATCGCGGCGTACAGGTGATCATGCAAGGCTTTTATGGTGCCGGTGGCGACACCTGGAAGGTGCCTGTCATGGGGGCGCATCTTGTTTCTAGGGCAGCAGAGACGGGTTGTTTTGTGGTGGGCTGCAATGTGGGCAATCCACTGCAGATTATGCGCTCTGCCATCATTGATCCGCTTGGGTTTGCGTTGCAAATAGCCAATCAGGACAACCAAGAGGTCATCAGGGCTGTTCTTGATATGGCACGCATTGAGGATAGCAGCATTCGCCACGATTATATGACGCGCTTTCGGGATTTGCGGCTTCAGGAGGATGCAAGTTGACCAACCGTGGCTTGCAGGATCAGTTTCTTCATGTGTTTCCCGACCTCTATCCTCAGCTCAAATTTCGCGGGATCAAGCAGGTACGCGAAGGTGCTTTGGGCCCCTTTGGGTTTCTTTTGCGCGTCTCACTGGGAGATCAAGAGCTAGTCATTGATTTGGAATGCACAACGATGAACGCCTACGAGGCGGATGAGATATCTCGGCTGATCCAGGACTTGGAGAGCCTTCCCAGACGAGATAGCGCCGAGACGCTATTCCCGACGATTATTGCACCTTCTCTATCTCAGGATGCCAGGCAGCTGTGCTCAGATCATCATATATGTTATTTACTGCTCGATGGGAACGCACTGTTGCAAACACCACGAGCTTATTTTTACATTGAAAAGCCCCCCCGGGTTGTTCCGGATGTGGAAGACGAGGAAGAGTCGAGAATTCTTGCGGGCAAAGCCGAACGATTGGTTCGTACTCTCTTATTAGAGCCAGAACGCCGCTGGACGATGCGAGACTTGGCTGCGGTTTCGGGGACGAGTTTGGGGTTGGCAAGTACGGCCTCGAGCCGTTTTGCAGAAGCAGGCTGGGTTCACAAAGGGCGTTCCGGTTTGACGTTGCGCGATGGCCAGGCTCTGTTGGATGCACTTTCAGAGACGTATGATCTGATGCGCAACTCTTATCGCATGTATCGTACTGCCCAAAGTGCTGCGGGGCTTTTGGCACGTTTAGCTTTGAACCCAGATGTAGACTTTGCGACAACGTTGTGGACGGCCGCTTCTGTTTATCTACCGGATGTTTCATTGCAGGGTATGGTGGCAATTTATGCCGATCAACCCCCGGATCTTACAGCTCGCCATTTAGGGCTTGGTCAAGAGGGGGAGACGGTAGTGTTTGTTTTTCAACCCTACGATGAGGTCGTGCTAGCGGGAAAACAAGTTCATCAGGGTCTACCATTGGTTAACCCTCTACAGCTCTACCTTGATCTGATGTGCGGCGATGAGAACGAACAAAAGTTGGCTCAGCGGGTACGGGCCGAACTCTTGGCTTTTTGAGTATTGCCTTGCCTACGATGAGCGCAGATGGATATCACCAATGTTTGAATGGCTAGCGTTGGATCCATCTTGCCGGTTTTTATAGCTTGATCCGTTGCCAGGATCATCTCTTGCACTCGTATGAGCTCCCCTGGGCTAAACAGATGCGCTTGTTGAAGCAGTTTGCGCGCCACAAAATCATTCCGACTAGAGGCATTGAGCTGTTTGCCAATTTCAGCAGGTGTTGCGCCGCGGCTGGCCAGATCTTGGGTGCCGATGATGAGCCTGAACTGGCGCGCAATCATGGTGAGTAAATAGAGCTCATTGACACGATTTTCCAGAAATTCCTCCAACATGCGGGTCGCTGTTCTGCCGTTGCGCTGCCCTAGCGCGTCTACAAGAGTAAATATCTTTTCCTCGAACACAGGAGGCACCAGTTTTTGTACGGATTCGCGATCTATGGTGCCGTTATAGTCCACATAGGCTGCCAGCTTTTCCAGCTCTTGATCGATTCGGCGTAGATCATTTCCAGCGCTTGTGGCAAGCAATGCAATCGCCGAACCATCTATCGAAACGCTTTTTTGGGCGGATCGTTCGCTAATCCAGTTTTCAACCTGACCCCTTCTGGCATCCAGTTGGCCGAATTGTTGGACCTGACAGCATTCTTTGTTGGCGGATGCGGCCTTGAGGATAGGATTCCCTTTGTTTAGTGGGTGGGATTCTACAAAAGCCAGCAGGGTTGTGGGCGGAACTTGGTTCAGATAATCAATAATCTCGGCAGAATCGGAACTCTCTTTTATCCCCGTTGATTTTTTATCTGCTGCGTCAAACTGGCCTAACATATCCTCGACAATGACCAGGCGTTGCGGGGCAAGAAAGGGCATAGTGTTGCAGATGTCTTTTAGCTCACGCACAGAGATGTCGCGGCTGTTCAAAGTAACGATATTCAGTTCGCCCATGCCTTCTACAGCTACTTTGCGACGGAGCCGCCCTAATGCTTCAGTGCGCAAGAGCTCTTCTTCTCCGTGTAGAATATAAACGTTCGGCATTTAGCGAGCCTCCGTGCGGACTTGATGGATTACGAGCTTTCCTATCTGTAAACGGCAAAGGCCCTTTATTTCAAGGGTCTCGACATGAGGCGTCGTGGTGACATGCTTTTGCATGCTTGTTCCTAAATCGGGGCCAACAAAAACAGAGAGCACCAATCCTGCAGCAATACCGAGGGATCTTAACCATAGATTTTGCCATGCCTCCCAAGAAAGCAGGGCGGCGAGAATGGCGATAAGGCCAGTGGCGGCCACATTGGTTCCACAGTGAGAGTGGATGGCTAATTCACTTTGGCCGTTTTTCAATGATTGTAGTGCTTCATTTGCCGCAAGTTGTACAAAAGAAGTGCTAACCTGGCCTAGTAGCAAATAGCCAGACCAATAGGAAATGCCGGCCAAGCGGTGCCTAAGGCCATGTTTTGAAGCAATATGCAATGTGGCATGTTCAAAGGCGTGATTTTGCCGTATTCTAAAAGCGATAGATGGCCGATGTTGGCTCACAAGTACCTCTTTTCACTTTATAAAACCAGTATACCACAGGCGTGGATGCGCTGATTATTTGTGCAGCAGGGGTCAGCATGGTAGAATCACCGAGTACAGCATCTAAAGCAAGGCCTACTATTCGATGTGGCAGACGATCGGGCACGACTGGGCCGTAGAGTTGCTGAGCAATAGTCTCAAGCGTGGGCGTCTTTCGCACACTTTTCTCTTTACTGGTCCTACAGGTATTGGCAAAAGCCATTTGGCGAAGGAACTTGCGGCAGCCATCAACTGCCGTGAGGTTGATGCGCCTTGTAAGATGTGCTCAAGTTGCAAGGGGATTCTTGCTGGGGCCCATCCGGATCTGACTGTGGTTGCGCCCGATAAGGGCACAATTCGTATCGAGCAGATACGCAACGCACAGCACGAGCTATCGCTCAAGCCCTATCAGTCCAGTCATCGTGTTTGTATTATCACCGAGTTCGAAACTGCCACGACCGAAGCTGCAAACGCGCTTCTCAAAACACTGGAAGAACCTCCAGCGAGTGCTATCATCATCCTCACAGCACGAGATACAAGCCTGCTTTTGCCAACTGTCGTATCGCGCTGCCAGCATATTGGTTTGCGTCTTGTATCGGGGCACGTGATTGAGCGGACACTTGCGGAGCGTTACAGTATAGCGCCTGAACAAGCAACGAAATTGGCGAGCATGGCTGCAGGACGTATAGGCTGGGCACTTTTGGCCGCAGAGGACGATTCTTTGGTGCAGCAGAGAGCAGAGAGAACAAAAGCGCTGATGAGCATTCTGCGTTCTATGCCAGCGGATAGAATTGTGGCAGCCGAAAAGCTGGCAAAAACAGACGATCTTGAAGAGGTGCTGGGATTTTGGCAGGGATGGTGGCATGATGTCTTGGTGGCAAGCGTCGGCAAACCGAAACTGGCAGTTGATATCGATTGGGCAACACTGATTGATTCAGAGGGCCAACACCTGGATGCCGCAGATGCGGACCAGGCAGAGCGCCAGATAGAAGAGACTCTGGAACAATTGGGACAGAACGTTAACCCTCGCCTAGCCATGGAGGTATTGTTGTTAAGGCTTCCGTTGTTGGCGAGTTAGCGCATAGAGAGGACGGCTGTACATGCCGCTTGTATGTGGGGTTAAATTTCGAGGCACGGGCAAAGTGTATTTTTTCGCTCCTGGCCCCTTGGAAGAGATCGAGATTGGCGAGAGCGTCATCGTCGAGACGGCCAGAGGCAAAGAAATTGGCGAGATTCGGCAAGGGATTCACGAGATCGATGAAAGCGAAATAGTTGGCACGCTCAAAGAAGTAGTCCGTAAAGCGACCAGCCATGATCTCTTAATCACAGAGAGATATCGTCTGCGTGAGGCCGAGGCTCTTGAACGTTGTGACCAAGAGATCATCAAATCTAGCCTCGATATGAAAGTTGTGGACGCCGAATACAGTTTTGATGGTTCTCGGCTGACCTTTTTCTTCACTTCGGATCACCGCGTTGATTTTCGCCAATTGGTGCGAGACCTAGCTCGGGTTTTTCGTACCCGCATCGAACTGCGGCAAATAGGTGTTCGCGACCAGGCCAAAATGATTGGCGGGATTGGCAAATGCGGTCGTGAGTTGTGCTGTTCGACATGGATGCACGAGTTTTGTCCTGTTTCCATTCGCATGGCCAAGACACAGAACTTGCCCTTGACGCCGCTCGAAATATCGGGACTGTGTGGAAGGCTTCTCTGTTGCTTGAATTACGAGAACGAAGTTTACAGAGAAGTACGTTCTCGTTTTCCCAAGGTGGGCAAGTACATCGAAACGTCTATAGGGCCAGCTCGCGTTATCGGGCTCAATATTGTCAAAGAGTTGGCTGAGATAGAGCTTGAGGATGGGACTCGCCTACGGGTGACAGAGGCTCAGCTTAATGGCGAAGAGGATATCCAGATTCCAGAAGGGCCGGGGGCGGTTTCAGCAGTTCGCAAGGCTTTGAACTATGCTGAAAGTGAACGCGAAGATTTGGATGAGGACGAGTTTTCTGGTGATGAGAACTTGGTGCGTTCTAGCGAGGAGACTCGTAGAAACGCAGGTCACCGACGTCGACCCAGTTCAAATACACGATCAGATGGGGGCAATGCACAACCCTTACGGGAGCAACGTCCAAGTTCATCGGTCAAGCCGGATCATCATACCAACGATGAGACCAGGAAAAACTTGAGCAGAAGCCCGAGACGGAGGAAAACATCCAATCGTAACAATGCGCCCCGTCGAGTTCAAAAGGACGATACCGCGACCGACTAGAAAAATAGTGGACTCGTGGCAGGCAGTATTGCTAAAAAAGAGGCTGTCATGATTATCATGATAGCCTCTTTCTTTTTGTGTGGCACGGCCCTGGCTAAAACAAACACGTTCTGCATGAGCACACAGACAACCAATGATACGTTACCATCGAACTCTGGCAGATACGCATCAAGTGCAGTTGTGTCTTTGTTGATGATGTTCAGAGAACAAAAGTGGCCAGTTTTGGCTCTAGCGAGGCTCAACAATGAGCTTGATCGCTGTTCGTTCCTGATCCCCGATGGTGACATCCGCGAATGATGGTATGCAGATGACATCAATCCCTTCAAGTGCAAGGTAGCCTCTGGCAATTGCCACAGCTTTGGTCGCCTGGTTCACGGCCCCTGCACCAATTGCCTGTACTTCTGCGCGCCCCGTGTCGCGGATGACTCCTGCAATTGCACCAGCCACAGCGGTTGACCTGGATCGTGCGGAGACTTTGAGTATTTCCATGTGAGACGCTCCCCTCAAGATTGCATTCGGATGAAGGACCGATTATTGCAATGGCTTGACGCAGTCAGGCAAGGTGCAATCAATAGGAAGTCTCAGATAAATTTTCTACTTGGCGATATCAGAAGCCCTTGTTTCTCGGATTACAGTAATCTTGATCTGTCCTGGATATTGCAGACTCTCTTCTACCTTACGAGCAATATCCTTGGATAGACGCATTGCGGCAAGATCGTCTATTTGATCGGGCTTGACGATGATGCGTACTTCTCTACCAGCCTGAATTGCGTATGACGTATCAACACCTTCAAACGAATTCGCGACTTGCTCCAAAGATTTGATGCGCTTGATATAGTTCTCTAGCGATTCACGGCGTGCACCAGGACGTGCCGCCGAAATGGCATCGGCAACCTGAACGATCACGGCTTCCATTGTTAACTGTTCCATTTCGCCGTGGTGACTGCCGATGGCGTTACAGATATTGTCGGGCAGGTTATGGCGCTTGGCTATCTCTGCTCCGATTATAGCATGAGGCCCATCAACTTCGTGATCCACCGCTTTGCCAATATCATGAAGGAGACCGGCTGTTTTGGCCATTTCAACGTCTGCCTCAAGCTCGGCGGCCATCACCGCGCAGAGTTGCGCTGTTTCGATAGAGTGCTTGAGAACATTTTGCCCATAGCTGGTTCGATACTTGAGCCGACCAAGAAGATGTAAAAGCTCTTTGGGCAACTGATGGATGCTCAGATCATAGGCCGCGCGCTCGCCTTCTTCGCGGATAACCGTCTCAACTTCTTGACGGGCCTTTTCCACGGTGGATTCGATACGGGCGGGGTGGATACGACCATCACTGATAAGGCGTGTGAGCGCAATTCGTGCTACTTCACGCCGGACGGGGTCAAAGCTCGAAAGAAGCACGGCTTCGGGCGTATCATCAATAACAAGGTCGACGCCGGTGATATTTTCGATAGCGCGGATGTTTCGTCCGCCGCGACCGATAATGCGACCTTTCATCTCATCATTGGGCAGTTCAACCGTCGAGACTGTTCTGTCTGCGACAACATCTGTGGCGACACGCTGAATTGCCTGTAAGACAATCTCTTCTGCCTTTTTGTCAGCTGTCTCACGCGCTTCAGCTTCAATCTCCCGCATAATGCGGGCAGCATCAATGCGCGCATCGTCCTCAACACGCTGTAAAAGCACTTCACGCGCCTCATCACGGCTCATGGCCGAAATGCGTTCTAGTTCAGCGATATGCGCTTCCCAAGCACTATCCAGTTCTTGCTGACGCAAATCGAGGCTCTTTTTACGGTCTTCCATCTTGTGCTGACGAGCTTCAAGCGCATCAAAGCGCCGATCTAGATTCTCACGTCTTTGCTGAAGACGATCTTCTTGGTGGGCAACTTCCTGTTGTCTTTGCCGGGCTTCAGACTCGGCTTCTTCTTTGATGCGAAGTGCGCTGTTGCGGGCCTCTAGTTCAATCTCTTTGGCCTTGGAATTCGCATCTCGAAGCAGGGTCTCCGCTTCAGTTTCGATCAGCGTGGCTTTCTTGTTGATACCACCCAAGCGGACTGTGTATCCCACCAAGTATGCTGCTACAGCAGCAACGAGGGCAATTGCTGCACTCCAAAACGGTCCCATTCTTAAGATCCTTTCTAAATTCTATTCATTATCGGGTTTTACCCGCTAGTCCGGGTTGGTCCCCTCCTCGTCATCTAGTTTGGACCAAAGCTGGTCAACTATTTGACGAGACACCCCGTATCCAAACCCACGACGCTGCAGATAACTCAGAAGGCGCCTGTAATAGGTATCCCTATCAAGGCCGACAAGACGCCGGACATATTTCTCGGCGGCGCGTTGCGCGCTTGCTTCTTCGTCAACATCTATCAAGGCAGCATCGATGGCATCAGAGGATACCCCCTTTTGCCAGAGTTCGTATTGAAGAGCGTAACGCCCTCTCGGGCGAAAGGTCTCACGGTTCTCGACCCAGAATCTAGCGAATTCCCGATCGTCGATCAGGTGTTGGCGTTCAAGGCGCTCAACAACCTCTTCGACGGTACTATCCTGAATATCTTTTTTGGCGAGATACCGTTCCACCTCTTGACGACTGTGGGGGCGGTAGCTCAAATAGTTCAAGCATTTTTCGTATGCTGCTTCAACAGCATCTCTTTCTTGCAGCTCGGCTATGTCTTCTTTTGAAATCTCTTGCCCGATATGCAAGGTTGCGGCCAAGATTACAGCCAGGCCGAATCCGAAATTGCCATCGATGTAAACATTCACTCGACCGCGATTTCGTCGTTGTACGACGAGAGATGTGATCTGCGGCATTTTGATCGCCTGTTCCGATAAACAAAAAAAGCTGTGGCGCAGAGGCCACAGCCCACGGGGCGTAGCACATGCTACACCTCGCTAGCAACTGTTGTAGAGTGCAGTGATACTGGCTAGATAGATGAATACTGGCAGCAGGTCAACGACCTTTGCTTGCCTTCCGTTCTGTTATATGTCTACAGATACGTTAAGGCCACCCCTCGCCGGAATCACGCGCCTTACGTACAGCGCTGGCTGGGGCCCAGCCTTGATCAGCAACGAATATCAGTACAGATCGAATCAGTCCTCGTCTGCTTCAGTAATCTGATCATCGTCGCCATCGTCAGCAGGCGCGCCCAAAAATCCAAGGTTCACCCGAACGTCTTGCTCGATCTGAGCAGCCATATCCGGATTCTCGGTGAGGAACGTCTTGACGTTCTCTCTACCCTGGCCGAGCCGTGTCTCGCCATACGAGTAGAAACTGCCTCGCTTGACGATCACACCACTGTCGACACCAACATCAAGCAAACTTCCCTCTCGGGAAATGCCATGATCGAACATGATATCGAACTCAGCCACCTTGAACGGAGGAGCCACCTTGTTCTTCTTGACACGAACCCGCACGCGCTTGCCGATCATGTCGGCTTGTTGTTTGATGGTTTCCATGGGGCGCATGTCCAATCGAACTGCTGCGTAAAACTTTAGTGCATTCCCTCCACTGGTCGTTTCGGGATTGCCAAAGAGCACGCCAATTTTCATACGCAGCTGATTGGTAAAGATAAGGGCAGTACGACTTTTACTGATAGCGCCTGTAAGCTTGCGCAGAGCCTGAGACATGAGCCTGGCTTGCAGACCCATATGGGCATCGCCCATATCGCCTTCGATCTCTGCTTGCGGGACCAGCGCAGCCACAGAATCCACAACGATGATATCAACTGCACCGCTACGAATCAGGGCCTCGGTGATCTCTAACGCTTGCTCGCCTGTATCAGGTTGAGAAATGTATAACTCGTCAATATTGACGCCGCACCGGGCCGCATAAGCGGGATCAAGTGCATGTTCAACATCGATGAAAGCCGCTACGCCACCCATCTTTTGGCATTCGGCAATGACATGCTGACACAATGTCGTCTTGCCGGATGATTCGGGTCCATAGATTTCGGTGATCCTACCTCGGGGAATGCCACCAATACCGAGCGCCATGTCTAGCGCGAGACAGCCCGTGGGAATTGCTTCCACAGAAAGCTTGGTGGAACCGCCAAGCTTCATGATGGAGCCTTCGCCAAAACGCTTTTTGATTTGAGTGACGGCTGTATCGAGCGCTTTGTCTCGGCCCTCAACGGTCATAGGTAAAATCCCCCTGGTTACTCCTCATGTGAACAGTTTACTATACGGCTGTTCAAAACGCAAGTGAACTACATATAAGAAGTCAAGTCTTATATGTTTCTTTCTGCTGCTATGTTATACTGGCCATGAGAATTGCCAAGGAAGAGAGAACAAAATGTCGACCCTGAATCGCTATTCTCTGGCTCAATTGCCTACACCGCTTTACGAATTGTCTCGCCTTGAGGGTAACCTCGGCGGTCCGCGCCTGTTTATCAAGCGTGACGACCTGACGGGCTTGGGTGGCGGTGGTAACAAGGTGCGCAAACTGGAATACCTCGTGGCGGATGCTCTCGCGCAAGGTGCAGATACACTTGTCACCTCTGGTGCTGTGCAGTCCAATCACGCTCGCCAAACAGCTGCTGCCGCAGCACGTGTCGGGCTGCGCTGTGTGTTAGTACTCTCTGGTTTATGCCCCAGCCTAAAAAAAGGCAATATTTGGCTGGATCAACTCTTTGGGGCGCAAATTCGCTGGACGGGTTCGCTCTCGGTGGCGCAGGTGGTGGATGATGTGGTGCGCACCGAAACGGCTGTTGGCCGTACGCCTTATGTTATTCCCTATGGGGGTTCTAGCCCCATAGGCGCTGCTGGCTATGTATATGCGATGGAAGAGATGATGGCTCAAGCGGGGGCCATGCATGTGCAGTTTGATCGCATTATCTTTGCTTCCAGCTCGGGCGGCACTCAGGCAGGATTGTTGGTAGGGGCCTGGTTATCTGGCTACGAGGGAGAAATTCTCGGCATCAGCGTGGACAAGCCTGCCGACGATTTACGCCGTATCGTGCTGGCTCTCGCTCCGCTGGTTGCCTCGGCAGTGGATTACGGTGGTTCGTTTGATGATGCGCACCTTACTATCTGCGATAGCTATCTTGGTGAGGGCTATGCCCACCCGGGCTCGCTAGAATGTGAGGCGATAAAATTGATGGCCCGTACAGAAGGACTGCTCGTCGATCCGGTTTACACAGGGCGAGCGCTCGGCGGGCTAATCGATTTGATCCGCACCGGCAAGATCGGCCCTGCCGAGGCGGTGTTGTTTTGGCATACAGGCGGAATCCCTGCTCTATATGCTTTTGATCAGATACTGAATCCCTAATTTTGATAGGCTTGAGCTATTGGGGTTCTTCATTTATAATAATCGCTAATCGTCAGAACACATCTGGCGAGGCCCCAAAAGGCAGCGTTGCCTCCCCTTGCATTGCCGCTACCCGTGGTTTGTTGCGGGTGTTGCCCGCGAACTTTTCAGCAAGTTTCCCCCAGGAGCCAGTATCATGATTGTCATGAAGTTTGGAGGAACCTCCGTTGGTAGTGGTGAGCGCATCCGCAATGTTGCGCGCATCGCCCAACATGTTCAGGACGAAAAAGGGGTGCCGCCGGTTGTCGTTGTTTCGGCAATGAGCGGTGTAACAGACATGCTGGTGCGGGCGGCACGAACTGCTGCGGATGGCGATCGCAGATCATACGGGCTCTTGCGCGACGAGCTGCAACAGCGCCATGAGCAAGCCGTGATGGACTGTCAGATCGAAGAAGCCATCTCCCGCCCTCTCAATAGCGAAATCAACACCCTGCTGGACTGGCTCGAAACACTTTGCCAGAGCATTTACACACTTGGCGAACTCACTCCGCGTGGCCTGGATGTTGTTTCTGGTTTAGGCGAGCGTATCTCGGCCCGTATCACTGCGGCTACAATGATGTCCATGGGGATTGCTGCGCAATCCATCGAGGCAACCGAGATCATCGTGACGAGCAGTAATTTTGGCGATGCCAAACCCTTGCTCGATCAGACTCGTGAACGAGCCAAGCATTTGCGAGAATTGGTATCTCAAGGGATTGTTCCTGTTGTTACAGGTTTTATCGGTGCGACGGAAGACGGCGTTCCTACGACGCTAGGCCGAGGCGGCAGTGATTACAGCGCCACCATTTTGGGCAGCTGTCTGGATGCCGAAGAGGTTTGGGTTTGGACAGATGTTGATGGCGTGATGACGGCCGATCCGCGTATTGTCCCCGGCGCCCGCACCCTTAAAACCATCTCTTATGGCGAGGCAGCCGACCTTTCCTTCTTTGGCGCCAAAGTTCTCCATCCCAAAACAATACAACCTGTGGTTGATCAAGATATTCCTGTGCGTGTGCTCAACTCTTTCAAGTCAGAGCACCCAGGCACTTTGATCTGTGCTGAAGTCACTGATGAACCGCTCGTCAAGGGTATTACGGCTATCAGGAATCTTTCTCTGGTAACAATAGCAGGACGAGGCATGCAAGGTGTGCCAGGTGTGGCTGGCAGGGTATTTAGCGCTTTGGCGCGCAGTGGGGCAAGCGCTTTGATGTTTACTCAATCCTCTTCTGAACAGGGCATCTGCATTGTGGTGCCCGCCTCTGACGCTTTGGCTGCGCAAAACTCGGTGGAACAAGAGCTCCGTTTTGATATGCTGCGCAACGATGTGGCCAGCGTGAAAAAGACGGAAGGTGCTGCCATTGTGGCCATTGTTGGGGCTGGTATGCGGCGTGTGCCGGGCATAGCAGCGCGCGTTTTTGCGGCTTTGGCCGATAGCGAGATCAATATTCTCTCTATCGCTCAGGGCGGTTCGGACTATAACATGTCCCTGGTCATCAAGCAGGATCAAGTTGATGAGGCCGTTCGTGCTATCCATCATCAATTTGAGATGAATAAAGAGTGAACTCGAGGAGACGAGATATGGAACCCAGGCGAGTCGGCATACTTGGCGCTACAGGAGCTGTAGGTCAGCGCTTTATTGAATTGCTGGACAAAAACCCGTGGTTTGAGATCACTGCTGTGGCCGCCTCTGAGCGATCGGTGGGTAAACCTTATGCCGAGGCCTGTGTATGGCGTGTATCGGCGGATTGCCCGGCCAGTGTGCGCAACTTGATTGTACAGCCCTGCGAACCGCCCCTCGATTGCGACCTGGTATTCTCTGCGCTGCCATCCAGCAGTGCGGGGCCCATCGAGGAGGCTTTTGCTGCGGCCGGATACGGTGTTTTGAGCAATGCCAGTACCCACAGAATGGATGTGGACGTCCCCCTCTTGATTCCCGAAGTGAACTCTGATCATCTTGGTTTGCTTGCGGTACAACGCAAGAATCGTGGTTGGGACAAAGGCTTTATTGTAACCGACCCCAATTGTTCCACAGTGGGCATGACCCTGGCTCTCAAGCCCTTGCACGATGCTTTTGGTGTGGAAAAGGTCTTTGTCACTACCATGCAGGCCCTTTCAGGGGCGGGGTATCCGGGCGTGCCTGCTCTGGATAGCCTGGATAATGTTGTTCCCTACATCGGCAATGAAGAGGATAAATTAGTCTCAGAGCCCTGCAAACTCCTCGGATCTTTGAATGAGACTGCCGGATGTATCGATATGGCCCAAATTCGCGTTAGCCCTTCATGTAATCGGGTAGCCACTCGCGATGGCCACATGGAAGTGGTTTCGGTGGCGTTGGGGCGCAAGGCAGAACTTGCAGAGGTCGTTGCCGCCTTTAAAGAGTTTAAGAGCATTCCTGCTGCACTGGGGTGTCCTTCGGCGGTTGATCCAACCATTATTGTGCGCGAGGAAAACGACCGTCCACAACCTTATCTTGACCGGAATCAAGGCGCAGGCATGGCGATATCTGTGGGCCGCGTTCGCCCTTGTGAGTTACTGGATTACAAGTTCGTCGTGCTATCGCATAATACCATCCGAGGTGCCGCTGGTGGTTCGATCCTGAATGCCGAAATCATGGTGGCAAAGGGGTTGATCTAGTGGTTTGGTGCACAGGGAGATTGGCCGACTTTTTTGAGGATTATGTTGTCTATCGTAATCTCGAACCGCAAACACAGGATATCCCGGGGTTGAGTGCCAGCTGGCAGCAGATTGGATTATTGGACAGCGCGGTACCCCGCAAGACATCACCCGAGTATGCACGCACACTTGCTCACTTTTTGAGGATAGCGCAGGAACAGCGTGGCTTGGCTCCGTTGCGGAATATTTTGTTCATTGGTGATACCATGCTCAATGATGGCGGTGCTGCGCGGAACGTGGGTAGTTACTGGCCAGTGCGTGGCTTTATCGGTGCAGATCGGCTCAAGGAACCTGCTATTTGTGAGATAAAAGATGTGCTCATGGTGGCCAACCGTTGGGGGATGCTAGCAGATTTTTGGCAGAGTTTGCTTGAAGAAAATGTGCCTTGCGATGAGCGTACTGCTTTACTCATCGACCTCGACAAAACCTCACTAGGCGCACGTGGCCGTAATGATCAGGTTATCGATGGTGCCCGCGTTTCTGCGGTGGAACGAACCATGCGTGCTGCGCTTGGCGATACCTTTGATAAGCAAGCCTTTCTGGCGGTTTACAATCCTCTGAATCAACCGACAAATCACCATGTAACGGCCGACAATCAGGATTACTTGGCCTATGTATGCCTCATGGTGGCGGGGGATGTCATCCCTGTCGACGAATTGTGGAAACGGATCGGCGAGGGGGCAATAGCCTCCATTGACGATGTGGTTGCTCTGTGTGATGGGCGGCGCAGCGCCATGTCTTTGCCCCTGTTGGCTGCGCATGAGCAGGTTCAAGAAGGCATTGCCCAAAACGACCCAACGCCATTCAAAGAGTTTCGACGCGGCGAGTATCTGGAAACAGTAGCCCGCATGAACGTGCTAGGCGGGGATGCTTCTGAAAAAGAGGTCCTCAATAGTGAAATTGTCATTACGGGCGAGGTGGCTAGTTTGGCGCTGCACCTCAAAGAGCAGGGAGTGCTGGTTTTTGGCATTAGTGACAAGCCCGATGAGGCCTCAACCCCAACTCCAGAGTTGGCGCTAGAGGGAAATGAGCCCATTCATCGTACTGTGATGAAGATTTACGGCAATTCTGTCATCTAGAATAAAGAAAACGGTCAGGTCGTTTATTCGACCTGACCGTTTTTTTTGTTGAGCAGCTTATTCTGTAGGTGGGTTGGGCAAATTGGGATAGGCTGAATAAGGGTCATAACCCATGACGGTTTCGTTATACAGGGCGCCCGAATTCCAGAACATCCACCCGCAACTGCCGCCATCTTCAGCGCCTTTGCGTTCCTCGAGCAGTTCGTTGGTGCCGTACACATAGTCATAGATCGAATAATGCTGCAACCATGGGCGCACTTTGGTCAAGGTCCTGGTCTGCATTTCTACCACGCTATAGTACACCACCTCATATGGATAAAGAGATGGATCAGCATAGCCGATCGAACCATTGGCAAAGGTCGTCGGGTACAGCATGGGTGAGATATAGTCGACGTGAGGGGCAATATCCTCAACACGCTGGCCGATACCCATATCAAAATCAACATCCGTCCAGGGGGTCATGCCAAAGACGTCTGCTGAGAGAAAAGCTCGCGAAGGTTCGACGACATCATACATGGCTGCCGTAAAGCTCTCGATGGCGGCAATACGTGTTTCGTATTCACTTTCTTGCGAGTAGATCAGGCTAAAAGCACGGCCATCCGAAGGAAAGCGTAAATAGTCCATCTGTATCTCGTCAAAACCGAACTCTAGAACCTCGGACATGAGATCGGCCTCATACTCAACTACTTCAGGGAGATAAGGATCCAACCATGTGAGGCCCTCATAATCGTAATAGAGGCCGCCTTCATCTGCAGGCGCTTTGATAGCCCAGTCGGTGATGGTAGTGGCCACAATGTCATCCTTGAACATGACCATACGGGCAATGACATAGATACCCCGCTCGTGACATTCTTCTACGAGATCGTTGAGGTCCATAACGCCTTCGTAATAGTTATCAACTTGCTGGGCAATGGGATTGTCGCTTTGCCAAGCGATGTAGGAATAATCGCCGCGTACATCCACCACGATACTGTTTAGAGCCGTACGGTCTACCATATCAAGCAAATCGGTGATCACTTCGGGCACGGTGAGCAGGGCAAAGGGCACGTAGATGGCCTGGGCCTCAAAGGGCTCCAGATTGAGATCCAACTCGGTGGTATCGGTCACTGGCACCGAAACTGTGCGATACCCCGGCGCTTTGATGTAAACCTCATTGGCTGTGGGCACGTTCTGCACAGTAAACGAACCATCATCAGCGGTGCGCTGCATCACGGGGTCATTTTCTTCATCGCCGGTGTAAACCTGCACCAATGCGCCAACAATGGGCTCGCCGGTTTCTCCATCGGTAAGGCTGCCAGTCAGATCAACCGAGCTCAGGCTAATCTCCCAAACGGGCTCGCCTGAAAAAGTTGTCTCTGCAGAAGTATAGCGATCACAGGATGCGGTAACCAAGGTCCCGGGCTCAATAGCCAAGCTGAGTCCCTCTACGGGCACGCTCATCTCGTTGCCATCGAGAACGAGGGTCGCCTCAAGGGGCTCGCCGCTGGCCGCATCTACAACAATGACCTGTGCTTGCCAAGTATCCATCGATAAATCGAGAAAAGTCTTATCTCCGCTCTGCGTCTCGATAGTTCGCAAGCCATCTGCCGTTATGACGATGGGCGTATTCGGATCGATATACTTGATTTCGCAAGTGCCGTCGACACCAGAAAGAACGGTTTGGTTGCCGGCGGTTACCTCTGCGCCAGAGACTGCTGCACCCTGTTCGTCTTTTAGGGTGATGGAAACAGTGCGAGGAGACAGTTCAAAAATGACAGTTTCTTTTTGTAGTCCATTTTCATCATAGAGGGCGTCAATGGTCTCGCGATTGATGACCTCTGCTGTAAACCCAGAGGCGTTGATAGTGATACCCTCTTGAGAGGCTGACAGGAATTCGAAAAAGCCAGCTTCATTAGAGATCGTCGATTCGTCTCCCAGAGATAGGAGGGCGCCTGCGATGGGTGAGCTTGTTGCGCTATCTTGCACAGTGCCTTGCAACATGCGCGGTTCGAGTGAGATGGTATCCAACGCGATGGCTTGATCTTTTACCTCGAGACTCACTTGGGCAAATTCATAGCCGACGGCTGATACCGTGAGCTGATATTCGTGATTGCCACGAACCACCAGTTCAAAGGCACCATCAGAATCGGTTTGAACAGAGGAACCTTTGATCACAATCTCGGCTCCGACGACGGGTGTATTATCCAAAGCGTTGATGATTTTGCCGCTTACGGGCACCTCGGCTCCACCACAAGATGTCAATAAAACGCAAGCCAGCAGACAGACTAGAACCAGACTGAGTGCTTTTCTCACGGGTTCCTCCTACTATCAGGGATTTATGAGATTATAACAAGGCTCGCCAGTTCATCCAACAATGAAAGTATATGTAAAGCCTAATGTCTTCTTGACAGCAGGCTCTGCTAGGGCTAGAGTGTGTTTGGTTTATGCCAGAGGCCGCCGAAAGGCCCTTAGAACGGAAGTTTTTTTGGACGCAATTGAATTAACGCTTCTTAATCTGTTACCCGATGATAGTGGCTTGGTTGTTGCCTTGAAGGGCGGCCGACGTTTTGTAGCGCGTCTGGCTGCTCTTGGTTTTACCCCTGGTGCGCGCGTTATTATGGTGCGCAACCATGGGGCCAGCCCTGTCATTGTGCGCGTTCTTGATACTCAAGTTGCGCTCGGTCGAGGCCAGGCCGAGCGTGTTATTATCCGCAAATCGGCTTAGAAAGGCCACGAAGGTGCACATGCATAACCACCTTCGAGCACATCCACATCATAGACCCCCCGAGCATTCTCTGGAGCAATCTTCTCCGAGAGAGCCTCGCAAGCGCTTATCTATTGCCCTCGCCGGCCAGCCAAATGTTGGTAAGAGTACGGTATTCAATATTCTCACCGGTCTCAACCAACATGTGGGCAATTGGCCCGGAAAAACAGTCGAACAACGTACAGGAACCTTGGATCATCATGGGTTGGTGCTCGACCTCATCGATTTACCTGGCGCTTATAGCCTCACCTGTTCTTCACCCGAAGAGACGGTAACGCGTGATTACATCATTCACGAGCGCCCCGATGTGGTCATGGTGGTCATTAACGCCGCCTGCATCGAGCGTAATCTCTACCTCGTTGCTGAATTACTTGCTTTGCCTGCCCCTATTGTCATCGGTTTGAATATGATCGACGTTGCCAAGCAAGAGGGCTTTGAGGTCAATCCTGAAGTGCTGGCAGCTGCCATCGGAGTTCCTGTTATTCCCATGATTGCTACCAAAGGCATAGGAGTCCACGAACTCATTGATGCGGCTATTGATGTGGCCCTGCACGGCCCTTCCGGGGAGCCAAACCGTCCCGAGGTGCGTGAGGATCACCGTCAAGTTCTGGCAGAACTCGAATCCCTCATCAAAGGCTATGTTCCCGATCCTTATCCGCAGGACTGGGTGGCGCTCAAGCTTTTTGAGGGCGACCGTGAAGTTATTGATATGATGCGGCTACAACTACCGGCAGATTCATGGGAGCCGGTGCAGAGTATTTTGCAGGCCCACGAAGACGCCATGCTCGCCGTAGCCAGCGGTCGTTACGAGTGGATCAGCCGAATGACACGAGCTGCTCTCAAACGCCCACGATCGGGGCAGGTAACTCTGACTTCGCGCCTGGATCGATATGCAACGCATCCTTTCTGGGGATTGCTCATTTTGGCAGCCGTGTTGGGGATTACTTTTTACCTTACTTATTCTATCGGTGGCCCTCTCCAATCATGGTTGGCTGAAAACGTTGTTGGAGGCTTGGCGCGCTGGTTTGCTGTTGTTCTATCCTCTGCTCCCACCTGGATGTCGGGCCTCGTGGTTGATGGCCTTATCGGCGGCGCCGGGCTGATGATTAGCTTTTTGCCCATTTTGCTTATCTTTTTTATCGTGATGGGCATTCTGGAGGATGTGGGCTATATGGCTCGCGCGGCCTATGTGGTCGATCGTTTTATGCACGTGATCGGTCTGCACGGCAAGAGTTTCCTGCCCCTCTTTTTGGGTTTTGGATGCAACGTGCCCGCTATCATGGGAGCGCGTGTCATCGAGGATAAGCGCAGCCGCATTGCTACCATTATGCTGGCTCCGCTGGTGCCCTGTGCGGCCCGCCTGGGCGTACTCACCATTTTGGTGCCTGTTTTCTTCCCTCAGCACGCGACACTGGTTTCCTGGCTGTTGACGGGATTGCCGCTGGTTGTCTTGGCCCTCATGGGTATGGTGCTCAAACGGATCTATCTCAAGGATGAAGACAACATCTTTATCATGGAGATGCCGCTCTACCATGTGCCTAATGCGCGCACGATTGCCCTCTTTGTGTGGAACCAGCTACTCGGCTTTTTGCAAAAGGCGGGCACAACGATTCTAGCCATGTCGATAGTAATTTGGGCTCTCTCGACGTTGCCCTCCGGGGACATCGAGACGAGTTATTTGGCACAGTTTGGCCGCCTTCTCGAACCTATTGGGCGGCTTATGGGTCTCGGTTGGCGTCCAATGGTGGCCTTACTTTCTAGCTTTGTGGCCAAAGAGAATGCTATTTCTTCGATGAGTGTGCTCTATAACGTAAGCCAAGACCCGGCGATGTTGTCTCAAGCATTGAGGGCCGATATGAGCACGGCTGCCGGACTAGCTTATTTAGTAGCACAGATGTTGTTTATTCCCTGCGCGTCCACGGTGGCCGTCATTAAACAAGAGACCGGCTCGTGGAAGTGGACTTTGCTCAACATTCTCTTTTTGACCCTTCTGACGCTTGTTGCAGGGATACTTGCTTATCAGCTGGGCTCTCTGATTCTCTAGCAGCACAGGCATATTTTGACAGCGATAACCAAGGCTTCCTATAATTTGTCTGGTTGAGTAGACAGCATATAAAAGGAAAAGCAATTTTCATGGCTATTCTCGACATTGTGACAGCCGAAGACCCGCTTCTGCGAACCAAGTCACACAAAGTGGTCAAGTTCGACGATGACCTCAAGCGTTTGGCTGAGGATATGTTTGAAACGATGTACGACGCGCCCGGTGTTGGCCTGGCCGCTCCGCAGATCGGCTTGATGCAACGGTTCATCGTCATTGGCATACCGGCCGAGATTGACGAAGAGGGCGATGAGATTGCCCCGGCTGAGGAATACGCTCTGGTCAACCCCGAGATCGTCAAAGCATACGGCGAAGAAGAGATGGAAGAAGGTTGCTTGTCGGTACCTGGCTATAGGGGCTGGGTCAAGAGAGCGACAAGCGTCAAGGTCAAGGCCCAGGATCTGGATGGCAAACCTTTACGCATACGCGCCACAGGCTATTTTGCTGAAGTACTTCAGCATGAGATTGACCATCTGGAGGGCGTTTTGTTCGTGGACCGAATCGAAAGTGCAGACAAGCTTTATCGTTATGATCTAGAGCCAGAGGAATAGCAGAGTAGGGATTAATTCAAAGGGGCCGGCACAGCCGGCCTCTTTTCCGTTACTTGAAACGATTGCGCAGTTCTTCTTCAACCTGTTCCCAGGTTAGTCCCCTCTCGGTGAGTAAGACCAACAAGTGATAAATCAGGTCAGCGCTTTCATAGATGACGCGGTCATCGGATTGAGCATGACTTGCCACCACTACTTCGACAGCCTCTTCACCTACTTTTTTGCTGATTTCAATCAATCCCTCAGAGAAAAGATGGCTGGTATACGAGCCTTCTTTAGGGTTCTCTTTGCGTTCTCTGATAGTTGCGTTCAAGGCGCTGATAGTATCGCTCACAGTGTCTCCTGTTTGCCAAGTGTACGGTAAAAGCAGCTCTCGGCCCCTGTGTGACAGGCCGGACCCGCAGGTTCTACGAGCATCAACAAGGCGTCTGCATCACAATCATAGCGTATTTCGCAGATGGTCTGGATATTTCCCGATGTCTCTCCTTTGTGCCAGAGACAGCCGCGGCTCCGACTCCAGAACCAGGTCTCTCCCTCTTGAAAGCAAAGTTTCAAGGACTCTTTGTTGACATAGGCCAGGCTTAGGACAAGCCCTGAATGAACATTTTGAACGATGGCCGGAATGAGGCCGACGGCATCCCATTTGAGTTGATCGACATCGAGATCACCAGACAGCACTGTCTTCATAAATTGACTCCAAGCATTAGTTGCGAACGGGAATGAGCTGTTCTCTTAAATAAGCCTTGACCTGCCCCACGGAAAGCTGTTTGAAATGGAACAACGAGGCCGCTAATGCTGCGCTGGCGTGCCCCTCGGTGAGTACATCGCTGAAATCCTCCAGCTTGCCGGCCCCGCCCGAAGCAATCACCGGAATGCGTACGGCATCGGCGATACGGCGGGTGATAGCCAACTCGTAGCCGTTTTGAGTGCCGTCTTTGTCCATCGAGGTGAGTAGGATTTCGCCAGCGCCGCGACTTTCCACCTCTTTGGCCCAGGCTACGGCTTCTAGCCCAGTAGGAATGCGGCCGCCGTTGACATAGACCTGATAGCTGCCATCGGTCTCTCGGCGGCAATCGATGGCCACGACGATACACTGCGAACCAAAGCGCTTGGCTCCGTCGGTGATGAGTTCAGGTGTTTTGACGGCAGAGCTATTGATGGAGGTCTTGTCGGCGCCTGCTAGCAGAATGGCCCGTAAGTCATCGACGGTGCGCAATCCGCCGCCCACAGTAAAGGGGATGTTGATGGTGTCGGCCACCTTGCGAACCATGTTGGCAACGATGTTGCGTTGTTCGTGCGAGGCAGTTATGTCGAGAAAGACCAGTTCATCCGCACGCTCATCGCTATAAATGGCTGCTTGTTCTACCGGGTCACCGGCATCACGCAGCTCGATAAAATTAATCCCTTTGACGACGCGCCCGTTCATGACATCCAGGCAGGGTATGATTCGTTTGGCTAACATCTAGTTTACCTCCTGGGCGCATGCGATAGCTTCTCTGAGGTCAATTCGACCTCGATAGAGAGCCATGCCGATGATGACGCCGTCAATGCCTTCGGCTTGTTGCTGAGCAAGTATCTGGACATCCTCGATAGAAGAGACGCCGCCCGAGGCGATGACAGAAAGCCCGGTGCGTTCTGCCAGTTCTACAGTGGCCAGAACGTTGGGGCCGGTCAGCATACCGTCTCTGCTGATATCGGTGTAGATTAGGCGCTTGATGCCTAACTGCCCCATACGCAAAGCAAGATCAATGGCCTGGATACCCGCGGATTGGGTCCAGCCATGAGTGGTGACAATGCCATCTCGTGCGTCAATACCGATGACGACAGATTCTGGACCAAAGGTCTCTACAAATTCTTGCACCAAGTCGGGATCATCGGCGGCCACCGTGCCCAAGATGATGCGGTTGATACCTGCATTAAAAAGTTGCTGCACGTCTTTCAGTGAGCGAATGCCTCCGCCAACTTGAATGGGGATATTCACAGTGCGTCGAATACGTTCGATGGCTGCAAGGTTGCTTTCGCCGTTGACGCCCAGTGCCCCATCGAGATTTACCACATGCAGCCATTCGGCACCTTCGTCAACCCAGCGGGCTGCGGCGCTGGCCGGGTCGTCGTTGAAAACAGTTTCTGCGCCAAAGTCACCTTGCCGCAAGCGGACACAGCGACCTTGGCGAAGATCAATTGCCGGATAGACGATCATATCAGTCCTCCAGCAGGTCGGCGCGAACGCAGAAATTGCGCAAAATCTGTGCGCCCAAGTCCTGGGACTTTTCTGGATGGAACTGGATGGCGAACAAATTGCCCTGCTCAACGGCCGAAGCATAGTATATGCCGTAATCCGTTGTGCCAGCTACAACCGCCTTATCCGATGGGTCGCAGTAATAGGAATGGACAAAGTAAGCATAGCCATGGTTGGGTACCTTGTTCCACATGGATGATTCGTTCTGCTGGTGCACTTGGTTCCAACCCATGTGCGGCACAAGCAGTTCGTTACCAAAGCGACGCACACGCCCACCTAGAATACCCAGACCGCGATGCTCGCCCATCTCTTCACTAACCTCAAAAAGTACCTGAAGTCCTACACAGATGCCCAAAAAGGGTTTGTCATCTTTGGCGGCGGCGACGAGGTCTTCTTCAAGGCCCAGTGAACGGATCTGTTCCATGGCATCGCCAAAAGCTCCTACACCGGGAAGTACAATCGCCTGCGCTTTACGAATATCCTTGGGCTTGGAGGTGACATCTGCCTCCAGGCCCAAGCGTTGGAACGCCATATAGACGTTACGCAGGTTGCCAACGCCATAATCGACGATCGTCAGCATGCTACAAGACTCCTTTAGTTGAGGCCACTCCAGACCTCCTTGGATCTCTTGCGGCAGCGCTGCCGAGGGCCCGTCCTAGGCCCTTGAAAATGGCTTCGATGATGTGATGTGTGTTGATTCCCGTAATGAGCCTGACATGCAGCGTCAGGCCTGCATTGACTGCTAGAGCCTGCAGAAATTCGCGGGTTAGCTCAGTATCAAAAGTGCCCACGCGAGGCGTAGGCAGGTTCACGTCGTAAACCAGCATGCCGCGCCCCGAAAAGTCGAGAGCGACCATCACCAGAGCTTCATCCATGGGCATAAGCATTTGGCCATAGCGCTGGATGCCTACCTTGGAGCCGAGGGTCTCTTTGATCGCTGTGCCCAGCACAATGCCTATATCCTCGATGGAATGATGATCGTCGATCTCGGTATCGCCTTGGCAGGTTATGTCGAGATCAAAAAGGCTGTGCATGGCCACATGGGTGAGCATATGGTCCATAAAGGGTACACCGCTATCGATTTGAGATTGGCCGGTGCCATCCAGATCTAGGGATAGCTTGATATCGGTTTCTCGCGTTTTGCGTTCGAGCAGGACTCTTCTGATTTCGCTCATGGGCGTCTCCTAAGCAGTAAATGCCGCGATAAGCAAGGCGTTTTGTTCAGGCGTCCCCACAGAGACGCGGACATAATCCTTCAAGTCTGGACTGCCGTAATAGCGGATCATGATGCCACGGGCTTCCATACGCTCCCGAACTTCATTGATGGACAGCTTGGTCGGTTCAACGAGCACAAAGTTGGTATCACTGGGCAGCACCTTGATGCCGTCGAGGGCATTCAGAGCGGCAATCAAGCGATCTCGCTCTGTCTTGATGAGGTCGAGGCGTTTGAGTGCTTCATCGACGTGCTCCAGCGTAGCCAGTGCGGCCACCTGCGCGGCGCAATTGACATTGTAGGGTGCCTTTTGGCGCCAGAGCGAGGGCATGAGCTCTGCTGGATAGACACCATAGCCTACGCGGAGCCCGGCCAGGCCGGCCCACTTGGAAAAGGTGCGCAACACTATCAAGTTTTCATACTCTAGAACAAGCGGCGCGTATGACGTGCCGGCGAATTCGATATAGGCCTCATCGATCACTACTAATGCAGGCAGAGCCAATAGGCGCAGTAGATCACTCTCGGGCAGCAGTTTGCCGTCCGGGTTGTTCGGCGAGGCTACAAAGAGAATAGCTGGTGTGCTATCTATCTCAAATAGCGCCTCGACGCTCTCCAGATCGAGCGAGAAATCGGTCTTTCTGGGGATTGTGATGATCTCCAAGTCGTTGGCTGAGGCATATATATCATACATGCCGAAGGTCGGTGGGCAGGTGATAAGACGGGCAATGCCGTGCTCATCTTCCCCTGGCCTGAACAAGCGGACGGTCATATCAATGAGCTCATCAGAGCCGTTGCCGACGAGAATGTTCTCCATAGGCACGCCGACGTAATCGGCCAGCGCGGCGCGCAGCTTGCGGCTGATGGCGTCTGGGTACTGATGATAATAGTCGTAGGCCTTGAGCGCTGTGAGCGCCGCGGGGGTGGGCCCGTAGGGGTTCTCGTTGGCATCCAACTTGATCAACTGTTCTAGCGGCATACCCAGACGTTCGGCCACGGCTTCCAAGGGTTCAGGCGCATATTCTTGCAGATTGGCCACGCGGGAGGCAATAAACTGTTGTGGCGCAAAGGCGGATTTCATTCAGCGTCCTTTCCTAGGATGTCTTGATAGCGTACACGAATGGCCTGAGCGTGGGCGGTGAGCCCTTCTTCTTCAGCAACACGCATGCCGGCCGGACCGGTGGTGCGTACCATCTCCTCGTCGATGCCGAACACGCTGGTGATCTTGAGAAAATCCCAGACATTGAGCGGCGAAGAGAATCGTGCAGTTTGGCCGGTGGGCATGACATGGCTGGGGCCGATGGCATAATCCCCCAGGGCTTCGCAAGAGAGCTCGCCGAGGAACACGCCGCCAGCATTCTTGATGCGACCGAGTTGCGAATAGGGGTCACGGGTGATCAGACAGAGGTGTTCCGCCGCGTATTCATTGGCTAGGTCAATGGCCTCGTCAATGGAAGCGCAAACGACAATGCCGCTTTGCCTACTGAATGACTCGCGGATGATCTCCTGACGAGAGAGCAGTTTGACTTGTTCTTCCAACTCTTGGGCAACGGCCAGGGCCAAAGCCTCAGAGGGGGTGATGAGCAGTGCCGAAGCCATGGGATCGTGCTCGGCCTGGGCCAACATATCTGCGGCGCAATAGCGCGGATTGGCAGAGTCATCGGCTACCAGCAGCGTCTCAGTGGGGCCAGGCAGTTGGTCGATATCCACCAAACCAAACACTTGACGCTTAGCCAACACCACAAAAATGTTGCCAGGGCCCAGAATCTTGTCGACGCGGCCTACTGTTTCGGTGCCATAAGCCAGAGCGCCAATAGCTTGTGCACCGCCCATGGCATAGACCTCTTGCACGCCGGCCACATAAGCGGCCGCCAGGATGGTGTCATTCAATTCACCATTGTGTGGTGGCGTGGCCAACACGATTTCGGGTACGCCGGCCACACGGGCCGGTATTGCCCCCATGAGCACCGAAGAAGGATAAGGCGCGCGGCCATTGGGGGCATAAATGCCCACACGCTCCAGCGGGCGAAGCATTTGCCCCAGAGCACCGCCCTTACCATCCCAATCTAGCCAGGATGACCAAGGTTGCTTTTCGTAAAAGGAACTGATGCGCTTTGCACAGAGTTGAAGGGCCTCTTGTAGTTCGGTGGAGGTATTCTCCCAGGCTTGTAGAATGCGCTTTTGAGGTACGCGCAGACTATCAAGCTTGGTGTGATCCAATAGCTCGGTGTATTTGAACACAGCCTGGTCACCGTTATCACGCACTTCACCAAGAATACGGCTGACGACTTGATCGGGCGTCAAAGGCTCGCCAAAGAGCTCTTGTGTACCTTGCTGTACATCGCTGGAGGCTTCCATATCGGCCAGCGCACGGCGCTTGAGCAGTGTACGACGGGCCTCATTTGCCCCGCGAACTATTTTGACCATGCTAGTCATTCTTGGGCCTTCTTTCCTCGACACGCAGAGCTAGCTGGTTGATGATCTCTTGGATTGCTTCAAAGCGCAGCTTGTGGCTGGCGCGATTGACGACCAATACGGCCTGTGATTCCATGATGGTGTCCAACTCGACTAGGCCGTTTTCCACCAAGGTACGCCCCGTTTGTACGAGGTCTACGAGTAGGTCAGCTAGGCCAGTGGCAGGACCCAGCTCCACCGAGCCGCTGAGGTAGATCACCTCTGCTGAGATGCCCAACGACTCGAAATATTGGTTGGCCAAATTTGGGTATTTACTGGCAACTCTAACGCCCGATCGCAGGCGCAAGTTGGCCTCTCTCATTTCGGGCGGGCCGGCCAGGGCCAAGTGACAATGAGCAAAGTTCAGCGCCAGCGGCTCATAAAGGTCCCATTCGGATTCGTGCAGGGTATCCTGTCCGACGATGCCGAGATCGGCGGCGCCGTATTCCACATAGGTAGGCACATCAGAAGGTTTTGCTAGGATAAAGCGCAGCCGTCCGGTTTCATCGTCAAAAACGAGTTTACGGCCGATATCGGATTCATCGGTGGGATAGCCAATCTCGGCAAACAGCTCCAGAGCATCAATTTGCATACGCCCTTTTGGCAAGGCAATTATGAGCGGGCCCATATGGCAATCTCCTCAGCGAGTTCTGTGGGCGAATAGGTCTTGGTATCATCGCCGATGTGAACGATGAACTTGCTGCCGGCCTGGCAGGTAATCCAACGGCGGGCATGGCTTTGGCAGGCATAGTTGGTCAATTCTTGCCCTGTTCGTCCGCTGATTTCTTGTTCCACAATTAGGCCACTCTGGCGCATGGCGGTGATGAGGGGATAACATTCGGCATAGCCACCGGTGGCAAAGAGTACATCGGGCCCCAATGGTTCGGGCTCGTCCATCAGCAGCATCACCCGTTCGATGCCTAGAGCAAAACCCATGGCTGGCATGATCTTGCCGTAATGAGCGACGAGGTTGTCATAACGTCCACCACTACAAATAGGGAATCCCAGACCAGCGGCATAGACGTGATAGGTAGTGCCGGTGTAATAGCCCATGCTACGGGCTTCGCCCAGATCGAGAATGACATGGTCGCCCATCCCAGCATCTTGAAGCAGCTTGTAGACCTGAACCAGTCTTTCGATAGCCTCTTGCGATGCCCGAGTGGTAGCCAGCTTGCGAGCACTATCAAGAACGCCATCACGGCCGCAAAGTGAAGGAATGGCCCTGATGGCGTTCTCGGTGGATTGATCCAACCCGAGTCGGGAGATCGTTTGATTGATCTCTACCGGGTTCTTGCGCTCGATGGCATCTTCCAGAGAGACAATATCCTCGGTGCTGATACTGGTATTGTCCAGAAGCCCCTTGAGAAAGGCTACCTGCCCCAAATTGATCTGAAAATCAGTCAGGCCCATGGCTACCAAGGTGGCCACTGTTACTGAGACTACTTCTGCATCTGCTTCGGGCGTAGAAACTCCTAGCAATTCGATGCCTGCCTGGGTGAATTCATGTTGACGTCCTGCTTGCGGGGCCACATGGCGAAAGACATTGCCAATGTAGTAAAAACGCAGGGGTAGCGGCTGATCGTACAGTTTCGTGCCGGCTACACGCGCGGTAGCTACGGTCATATCGGGGCGCAGAGCCATTACGTGGCCGTCACGGTCAAAAAAGCGATACATCTCACTACGGGTGCGCGCACTGGCTTCGGTTGTCAGGCTGTCGTAATACTCGAACGTAGGCACATAAATACGGCCATAACCCCATTGGGCAAATACGTGCCCGGCAGCAGCTTCTAGCTTTTCTTTTAGTGCCGCTTGTTCAAAGAATACGTCCGAGAGGCCGTGCGGCAATCTAGCTCTCAGATTCGAATCTCCCATGGCTTGTCCTCGCAAGATTTGCCCCATTACAAATAAAAAAGACCAGTTCCTGCGAACTAGTCTCCAGCGGTGAGCGTCCCGGGCAACCTCCCTTGGCTGCCGAGTCGATCACCTGTTCTTATGATGATGAAGAGATGAAAACAAACAACACCAGATGCTTGTGCACTGGCCATTTCTGCTGACTTGTACAGGGTTGTATCGGTTCATGTCGATCAATCCCTCCATTGCGTGTCATCGTAGCATATCGGCATTGGCGTGTCAAACAATCTATGCGCAGTGGGGAATGTGGTATCATTAAGTCATCTATAGGAGGCATGATGGCAAGAGCGACTGTTAATCCGGGTATTTGTGGGTTTGAGACGGTGGTCGAGGTGCAGGTCGATTCGGCAACCTATAAAGCTGAGATCGTGATATCCAGCCGATGCAATCACGTGCAAAAACTGGCAGAAGAGTTGGGCGAGGTAGACGCGATGGAGATTATCACCAAGCGCATTACTGAAACGGCAATCTATCAAGCCGCATCGAGGGCAAAGCTGCATGCGGCCTGCCCAGTGCCCTGCGCTGTGATCAAGGCAATAGAAGTGGCAGCAGGCCTAGCCCTGCCTGCTGCCGTTCATATCAAACTTGAAAAAGATGCCTAGATGTGCAGTTTGTCCATTGGACAGCAGCACATGCCCAGGCAGCCGGGGCCTACGTGTGCCCCGATAACCGGGCTTAGCCAGGCTGTGTCAACTTCAACGATATTCAGTATGCCGCTGGCTTTTTGTAGGATACGCTCGGCTCGATCTTCAGATTGGGCGACCATCATGACGGCTTTGAGCGGTTCGTCTTTGGGCATCCAGCCGTCCATAATTCTGAGCATAGCATCCAAGGCTTTTTCCGCGCCCCGCTCTCGACCAATGGCGTCTATTTTCCGGTCATTGAAATAGAGAAGGGGCTTGAATTTGAGCACTGAACCAACCAAGGCCGATGCGCCACCAATACGCCCACCTTTATGAAGATACTCAAGCGTATCCACCATAAAGACAGTGCCGTGGGATTCAGATACAGCCTCGACAGCCTTGACCACGGCATCTACGGACTCGCCGGCCAAGTTTGCACGGACTCCGGCTTCAATAGCCAGCTGAGCAGCTGCACAAGGGCAGGTCATGTCGATAATCTCGATACGCGTTTTGGGAAACTGTTCGGCGGCCAAGCGTGCCGAGTTTGTCGTTCCGCTGATGCCCGAGGGAATATGCACCGAGACGATGGCTTCAGCACCCTTTTCAATGAGTTCAGAATAGACAGAAACGAAATCGCCTACTGAGGGCTGCGAGGTGGTGGGGAGTTTGTTCAGGCTGGGTAGTAACTCGTAAAAGTCTTTGGCAGTGAGATCAACACCGTCGCGATAGATGCTGTCTTCAGTTTGCATGTAGAGTGGTACGACCTGAATGTTGTTCTCCTGGGCAAAACTGGCTTTGAGACCGGCGGTACTGTCTGTCACGAAAACTATTGAAGCCATGATTTCTCCTCAGTCTCTGTTATCAGAGCCGTTATCACCTAGATGAACTCAGGCTACGGCAGTACTCGTCACTTTTACAACCCTTTTAGAATTGAATAGTTTCGTGCCAGTTTATTTAGATTGGAATCACCAATCTAGCTTGAGATCAGCAACTGTTTGCAAGTTTTCCACATCGGTCATATCCAGATGGAGCGGTGTGATGGAAATACGCTGGTTAGCAAGCGCGCCAATATCGGTTTTATCCTCTATGACGCCATCAGGTTCTTCCCCACCGATCCAGAAATAGGGTCTGCCTCTGGGGTCCACTCTTTTGATGAGCGCGTCACGATAGATGCGCCTGCCAAGGCGTGTGATTTCAATGCCATTGATCTCATCCCGTTCAAGAGCAGGGACATTGACGTTGAGCAGCAGAGGCGGTTCATTGGGCTCGCTCAAGAGGCGTTTTGTCAGCAATGCAGCAAATTCGGCAGCGATGTCAAAGCGCGTTGAGGTATAGCTATTAAGAGAGATAGCAATCCCAGGAACGCCGCCAATCACGGCTTCCATGGCAGCGGATACAGTGCCAGAATACGTCAGGTCCTGAGCAACATTGGCCCCTTGGTTGATGCCAGAAATGACCATGGTGGGGCGTCTTTCCAACGCGCCAAGTAGCGCAACAGCCACACAGTCTGAAGGAGAACCACTACAGGCCCAGCCCATTGCGCCATTCATCAGAGGTGCTTGGTACAGCCTAAGAGGTTTATGCATGGTTTTGCTGTGGCCCGATGCCGACCAGTTGCGCTCTGGTGCAATAACGACGGTTTCTGCAATCTGCGATATTTGTTCGTACAAAGCAGCAATACCAGGAGCAGCAATACCGTCATCGTTTGCCAGCAGAACAAGCGGGGCGCCGTCGCTCATGGCTTTTTCCTTTTTCATAGTGGCTAATTGTCTGTTGGCAGGGATTCTAAATCGAGCGTATTGAGCTGCTCAAGCAATGCATTGCTCAAGTCTACCACTGTCTGTTTGTAGTTTGGCGTACGTACATCTGATGTTGTCATGATGAGTGCATCTTCTTGATTATCAGAATAGTATCTGGGCCGATCCCCCACTACCTCAAAGCCGTACTTGCGATATAAGGATTGGGCGATCGTATTAGATAGACGGACTTCGAGGGAAAGCCGCTCAATATCGAGTTCCATGGCCTGGCGGATGAGAGCGAGCAGCAAAAGCTCGCCAAGGCCTCGGCTTCTCCAGTCCTGGCGCATGGCCAGCGTGCAAATGTGTGCTTCATCGACCATCTGCCAGAATCCGCCGTAACCAATAATAGATGGATCTACTCTGCCCTTTCTGAAAGGGCTTGTCAGATTCAAGTTTTTTCGTTTGGTTGGTGGTAGGTATTGAAGGATCAGATAGGTTGAATAGGGGTTATGAGAAACTTCTTGCACAAAGGCACTTTCGGGCCAAGGGGCACCAAAGGTATCCTTTTCAATGGCTGCCACTGTAGGGATGTGTGCGGGAGTCATGGTTTGAATGCGAAACGGCAGAGAAGCCAGCACCAGGGGCTTCATGCCTCTGATCCCGTACCAGATTGAGGATGATGAGCATAAACCGGGCTTAGCGTATCCAGGTTATCGCTTTCCCCGGCAGAAAAGCGCTCCCAAGCAAGTTCTGCCAGATAGCCAGAGCGACGGATCGATCCTGCCATGGAAGAGAGCGAGATATTTTCGGCATTATCCTGAGCCAACAATCTGGTGGCCAACTTTTCGCTTATCTCTCCGGTAACAAAGACCGGTTCAGAGGCATCAGCTACCCATTCTTGGGTAGAAACGAGAAGAGTGTCTTGATCAAGGACAGGCAAGCCTTCCTGAAAAGTATAGCGGCCTACGCATATCCGATTTCTTCCTATTTCGAGGACAGCAAGAACGGGCATGCCGGGATCTCCAGCTGCATAAGCGGTTACGTCAAGCGTTGGGATACCTAAAATGGGAATGCCCAGCGCTAAGGCTAATCCTTTGCCAATGCTCATGCCAATGCGAAGGCCGGTAAAGGAGCCGGGACCCGTAACGACGGCGATAGCAGCAATATCTGAAGAAACTATGCCCTGACGAGTAAGCATGTTGTGTATGACCGGTAGTGTCTCTACCGAGTGGTTGTTGTTGGATCGCCAGGCATGTTCTTCGACAATGCCCTGCTCATCATAGAGGCATACGCTTGCAAAGCGGGTTGCTGTATCAATTGCTATCAGCATCGAGGGTCTCCAGGGTCAAGCCGAGATCTTGAGATGAATCAAGGAATGCCTTGAGTGCCTTTATATAGCGCTCACCTACTGCTTTGATGACAAACTGGCGCTCCTGATCATCCACATAAGTTAGGTGCACCCAAAGACATTCTTCCGGCAGGAGGTCGATTGCCCTTTCGGGCCATTCTATAACTGTTACGCCATTGCCATACATATAGTCCTCTAGGCCGAGAGCCAGTGCATCCAGAGAGTTTTGGATGCGATAGAGGTCAACATGGTAAAGACAAAGGCCGTTTTCTCGCGTAGTGTATTCGTTGATAAAAACAAAGGTGGGGCTATTGACGACACCGCTTACACACAATCCCTTGGCGATGCCCTGTGTCAGGCATGTTTTCCCTGAGCCCAAATCGCCATTCAAACAGACGACAAAACCAGCCTGAAGCTCTTTGCCCAAGGCAGCACCCAGGATTCGTGTCTCATTTGGGTTGTGGGTTCGCGTTCTGAGGGTAGTCACCGGTTCTAGCAAGTGACGTCCTTTCCCCGATTGGGGTGTTTAAGGCTCTGGCAGAGGATTATCAGTAGACACCAGAGTGTTTGACCAGGCACAGTATTCGCAAGTATGACACAGCCGCTAGGGTGTGTCAAGACAAGCTCTGTCGCGGATTCATGTGTATAGGGCAAAAAAAGACGCGGCCTAGACCGCGTCAGCTCTTTGCATTCTGTATCCAATTCCCCTGGCAGTGAGGATGTAACGGGGATTCTTGGGGTCTTCCTCGATCTTTTGCCTGAGTCGCCAGATATACAGTTTGGTATAGTCCATGTTATCAACGTATTCGGGTCCCCACACTTTTTGGAGGAGCTGTTGATGCGAGAGGACATGCCCGGCGTTCTCGGCAAGGTAAAAGAGTAGGCGCATTTCTGTCGAAGTCAGCTCAACGCGGTCGCCATCACGGCGAACTTCCCAGTTTTCCGAATCGATCAGGATGTTCTCGGTAACATACAATACATTATTCGTGCTTGTACTAGATTCCTGCATTTTCGTGCGGCGGAGGATAGCCTCAACACGGGCAACGAGTTCTTTAAGGCTAAAGGGTTTAGGCACGTAATCATCTGCGCCAAGCCTCAAACCCATAACCCGATCATTCTCTTGGCCTTTGGCGGTGAGCATGATGATCGGTACGGTCGAGAGTTCACGTATACGTCGGCAAGCCTCCCAGCCGTCCATTTCGGGCATCATTACATCAAGCACAACAAGTTCCGGCCTCAATGTGTAAAAGCTCTTGAGGCCGTCCATACCATTATTAGCAAGGTGTACCTCATAGCCCTCTCGCGTGAGATACATCTCCAAGGCTTTGATCAGTGTTGTATCATCATCAATAATGAGTAATTTTGCCTTGGGGTCCATCTTTTCCTCCCCATCCGTCTCTGAAATGCAGACTATGGCTGGGTCACAATGTCCAACCCATTGTAGTGCATGGTTAACACAAAGTAAAGGAAAGCAGCATAAAAGTTACAATAGGCATTTAATCTATTTGAAGCTCCAGTGGACTGTCCATATAATCGATAGTAAAAGAGACAGAGGTAGGTAACTATTTTGGATCATGTCATTCAGATTGTATTGGCATCAGGTTCACCTCGGCGGAGCGAGCTACTCGGTAGTTTAGGTCTGCATTTCGATATAATTGTTTCTGATGTCGACGAGAATCCCCATGACTGTGAAGTCCCTGAGGCGTTAGCTCTTCGCCTGGCTGAATCCAAGGCTTGTGTAGTTAGCCAAGAGTATCATGAATCGGTCATTATTGCTGCGGATACCCTGGTTGTCATCGATAATGCGGTTTTGGGTAAGCCCGCAGATGAGGCTCAAGCGGTTGAAATGCTGCAGCGTTTGCGTGGTCGAGAACACCTTGTTCATACGGGCTTGGCCGTTATTTGTCAAGTGCGAGGCATTGCGAACATACAACTGGCCACTACGCCTGTGCAGATGCGAGAGTACACAAATGCTGAGATATTCCAATATGTCGCAACGGGGAACCCTATGGACAAAGCGGGCGCTTATGCCATCCAGTCCAATGCGTTTCAGCCCGTTGAGAGCATTCAACAATGCTATGCCAACGTAATGGGGTTGCCGCTTTGCCATCTGTATAATGCGCTTGCAAGCCTTGAATTGGATATCCCCGTGCATCCGTTACAAGCATGCCCCTATGCTTTGCAAAAAGGTGGCTGTGAATGGTCTGCAGCTATACTAGAACAAGCCCGAGAGACTAGAACATAGCTCATTTTGGCAGGTCGTGCGCTAGCACGTATAATCTATGATGATGCGCTTGGCGCATCGATAGTTACCTTTCTGCCCCACCGTAACGACGTGGCCAACGTCGTAAAAAGGAGTGGGGCGAATCCGCAGGGAGGAGGCACCATCTTGCGTAGTTACGAATTATTGTTTGTTGTGCAGCCCACTTTGGAAGAGGAGCAGCTCAACGCTCTCGTCGAGCAGGTAAAAGAAACCATTACCTCGAACGAGGGTGTTATAACCAAAGTGACGGATATGGGCAAGAGGCAGCTGGCGTATCCTATCGGTCGATATCGGGACGGGCACTATGTCTTGGTTCTTGCTGAGATGAGTAACCCCGCACTTGAAGCTGTCAAGCGAGCACTGCGACTGTCTGAAGACATACTTCGCGACATTATGCTCAGGGTTGAGCCAGTAGTTGTCGTCGAAGAAGTCCAAGATGCAGAACAGGATGAAGAGGGTGGATCTCGCTCTGGTGGAGATCAGCAGCGTTCGCACCGTCATCATCAAAAGGTTTGCAACTTTTGTGTTGAGAATATCGATGAGATCGACTATAAGGATGTAGCTACTCTACGACGCTATGTCAATCAGCGTGGGCGTATTCTGCCGCGACGCCGGACGAATTCCTGCGCCAAGCACCAGCGCATGCTCTCTAACGCCATCAAGCGATCTCGCTATATGGCTCTGTTGCCTTATGCGCCTGCGCACGTGCGTGAGAACGACTAGTCATTCGCACCGCTTTGCGGCAAGAGCTGAAATGATTGCAGGGGTCTTTGGTAGGGGCATGGGCGTTGGCCAGTGCCCCTCTTTTGTTTCTAGGAGACGATATGTCTAAAAAGTCAGTTAGACCCTCTGACGAGTTCCTGAGCCCCAAGCACAAGTCACACCGTGCTCGACAGGAACGTATGGATCGCATTGCCAAGATTAGCACCTACGGCGTAATCGGTTTGGTTGTGTCGATTCTTGTTTTTGGTGCCCTTTACGAGTATTCATGGAAGCCAAACAAGGCAGTTGCCAGAGTAGGCGACCAAAAGATCACATTGGCCGATTATCAAGGTTTATATGCTTATCGTGCTGTAACATTGTGGGATGAGCTTTCGACGCTGAACGACTATGTTGACTATTTTAACTCGAGTGAGGATTTGTCCTTCCTTGTCTCGACGTACGAGTCAGAGATTGAAACTGTTCAACAAGAGATTCAGGAACTGCCAACAACTGTGTTGGACGAGCTCTTGAACTATGCCATCGCTCGACGCGAGGCAGAGGCTCGCGGTATTGTCATCACGGATGAAGAGGTTCAGCTTGAGGTCGAGAGCACCTTTGGCTATGACCGTGAAGCCGATGCAGCTTCGGCAACTGCTATAGCTGCTGCTGAGACTATTACGGCGACACTTGTTCCCACAGCAACTACGGTACCTACAGCAATAGTGACGGATTCTATTACGACAACTGAGACGGTTACCGCCACAGTTGAGGCTACTGCAACACCTACTGAAGTACCCATGACACAAGAAGAATACGAGACGACAGCCGACTCTTATTTCACCAGTATTGAGGCGGCCTCCGGGTATACCAAAGAGGATCTATACAAGCTTGTAGAAAACTCTTTGTATTTAGAGGCCGTCCAGAATGCTATTATGGCAGAGGCCCCGACTACTGCCGAGCAGATCTATTTGTGGCGAATGGCTTTTGATACTGAGGAAGAAGCTCAGACTGCACGCGAACTGGTACTCGCGGGGGCCAGCTTTGAGGAGATGGCTCAGGAGCGTGAAGAGAATCTCGATATGAGCGTGAGTGCCGAAGTTGGTTGGGTTCCTGCGGCGCAGATGTCTGATGCGCTAGCTGAAGTGGCCTTTGCACTTGAAGTTGGCGAGACCAGCGAACCGGTTGAGACGTCGAATGGTTGGGAATTGCTCAAAGTGACCGACCAGGCTGAGGATATGGAATTGGACGAATACTCACTTAGCCTTGTGCAAGAGGATGCCGCGGATGCGTGGTTCGCAGAACAACGTGCTGCGGATGACGTCAAGAGTTATTGGACATCTTCCATGATCCCTGATCTCTAGATCGATTCATTAGAACTTGTGAAAACAACCCCCTGCTTGCAGAGGGTTGTTTTTTTATGCCATTCTGGTGACATCCAGAATGTCTCGAATGCCTTGTAGCTTGTTGATGAGGGAAGCTAACTCAGTAACACTATGAACCCCCATGCTTGCTTTGATGGTAGTGGTACTATCAGGGTTGGAAGTCACATTGACGGAAGACATACTGATACCTGCATCTGCAACAATAGAAGCAATATCCCTTAACATGCCTGGTCGATCAAATGCGTCTATGCGCAGCTGAACGGCATAAATCTTTTCCCCTTGCGACCAGGATACATTAATCAGGCGTTCGCTGTCGTCCAAGTTGACGATGTTGGGGCAATCGGCACGGTGAATGGTAATACCTTTGCCACGTGTAATGTACCCCACGATAGCATCACCAGGCACGGGGCTGCAGCATTGCCCGAATTTTGTGAGCAGATCACCAACACCATCGACCTGAACCTCGGTATCGCTGCTAAAAGTGAGATCCTTGAGTTTGAGGCCGTCGGTTTTCTGCTCAGCCGCATCGATCTTGGCAGCGATTTGGGTTCGGCTGACATCGCCATAACCAAGCGCGGCCATAAAGTCTTCGACACGGTCGTACTTGAAAAGGTGAGCTATCTCGGTAAAAGATTGCTGTTCGAACCCCAGACGGTGTAATTCACGCTCAAGTATTTCGCGGCCTGCGGAGATGTTCTGTTCGCGCTCTTGCCGCCTAAACCACTGGCGAATCTTTTGACGTGCACGTTGTGTGGCAACATAGCCCAGGCTGGAGTTGAGCCAGTCACGACTGGGCTTGCCCTGTTTGGCAGTGATGATCTCTACCTGGTCGCCCGTCTTGAGTTTGTAATCGAGCGCGACAAGGCGGCCATCGATCTTGGCCCCGCGGCAGCGGTGGCCAATCTCAGAGTGGATCTGATATGCAAAATCAACGGGGGTGGCCCCCTGGGGGAGGTCAATGATCTCGCCTTTGGGGGTAAAGACATAGATACGATCGACAAAGACATCGCTCTTCATCGAATCAACAAACTGGCCAGCATCTTCTACTTCTTCGCGCCAGTCAGTCACCTGTCGCAGCCAGGCTATCTTGTCTTCGATGGATTTATCCCGTTTAACTCCCTCTTTGTACCGCCAGTGGGCGGCGATACCGAACTCGGCAACCTGATGCATCTCTTCGGTGCGGATTTGCACTTCAAGAGGGCGACCATCCAGGGCTACCACTGCCGTATGCAGCGATTGGTAGCCATTGTCTTTGGGCATGGCGATGTAATCGTCAAATTCGCCGGGGATAGGCCGCCACATGGTATGGACTATGCCCAGCACGTGGTAGCAATCTTGCACCTGATCAACGATGATGCGAATACCGCGTACGTCATAGATATGGTCAAAAACGCGTGCTTTAGTCATCATCTTGCGGTAAATGCTATAGATGTGCTTGGGGCGGCCCGTAATGCGGGCTTGGATGCCCTGTGCAGCAAGGTTATCTCTGATACTGTTGATGACGCGCTCAAGGTAGCCAGAGCGGTCGCTACGGCGTTCGGCCAGCAATTGTGCAATCTCGTAATACTTTTCTTCGTTCAGATAACGAAAAGAAAGATCCTCGAGTTGCCATTTGAGCTGCCAGATACCCATGCGGTTGGCCAGGGGAGCGTACACTTCAAGGGTCTCACGGGCTTTGCGTATCTGTTTCTCTCGGGGTAGCGCACTCAGTGTGCGCATGTTATGCAGGCGATCGGCCAGTTTGATGATGACAACTCGAATATCATCCACCATGGCCAATATCATCTTGCGAAGATTTTCAGCCTGCTCGTCGTCCAGATCGTCGGTATCTACCTTGCTCTTTCGTTTGACACGCAACAGCTTGGTAACACCATCTACTAGTTGAGCCACTGTGGATCCGAACTGCTCGGATAGTTCCTCCAGAGTGACCCCGGTATCCTCAACAACATCGTGCAATATGCCGGCAATGACGGTAGAGACATCCATTTGCAAATCTGCAAGGATGATGGCTACCTCAAGCGGGTGTACGATATAAGGATCGCCAGACACGCGAAACTGCCCATCATGCGCCTGGATGGCGTAATCGATGGCGTGCTGCACACGCTCTACATCTTCAGGGTAATAGGCGCGTACCCGATCAAGAAGCTCTTTTGATTGTAAGAGGACCGTTTGTTCTTCCATAACTCAAGTATAGCCAAGCCGAGGGCTTGTTACAATTATTATACATAATATCATATTATTCTATTCTCGATCATTTATCGTGCGGTGGAAATAGTTCATAACCACCAACGCAATAAGTAACGCCAACACATAATCCCACTGTTGAGCAATGACCAGAAACATCACGACGATGAGAATAAAGAGATCAAGCCAAAAGATCGGACGCGTCTTCGTACTCACCCTCTTTCCATTTACAGCGAATGTTCAGAGTATAGCAGGTCTGCTGATTCCGTGCGAGCTAAACTTTAGGTTGTCAGGACGCTGAGGCGGCATATAATGGACAGAATGAATCCTTGCGATCCGATCATGGGGGGATGACTTGAGCGGACCGACTATTATCGCATTTATTGTGTCATTGATCGTTCAGGTGGGTTTTCCTCTGGGCATAACGCTCCGGTTTCGTCGGCGCGCACATGTTAGCTGGCACGTTTTTTTTGCTGGAGCTTTTGTATTCGCTCTATTTCAACTGGTTACCTGGCTGCCATTAAGTGCCTACCTGGATATAGTGTTCGGCGCCACCTATGGTGGCGAAACCGCAGCCTTTCTCTGGCTTTTGGCCATGGCGGCCTTGACAAGCCTCATAGAGGAAGGCGGACGTTTTTGGGGATACAAGGTTTTGTTTCCCCGACTTGAGGCCGATCTCAACTGGGAAAATGGCATCATGTATGGCTTGGGGCATGCTTCAGTCGAGACGATGATTCTTATCGCAGGTCTGACCTTTGTGTATCTTTTGGGTTATGTGATGATTAGTTTTGTTGGCCCAAGCACGGTGATGGATGCATTGGGTGCAGGGGCAAGCGAAGGCCTCAAGGAGGTGCTCACCACAATTGCCAGCACCTCGTGGGAACAACCGCTTCTCGTTGCCGTGGAGCGCGTGCTTACGTTACCACATCAATTAGCCTGGTCATTGCTGGTTCTGCAAAGCATTGCTTCAAAGCAAAAGCGGTGGTTTGGTTTTGCCTTTATCTATCACGCTTCGATCGCGGTAATCATCCCCGGGCTGGCGGGTCTGGTGGGGCTGCCCCTGGCCGAGTTGGTCAATGCCCTCTTTGCTGCCTTTAGCCTTTACGTGGTTTTCTCGTTGCGCGAACCAGCTAACTAACTAACAGAAACACATCTCTTATTGTCCAATTCGACAGACCGGACAAGTTTGTATATACTATTTATCTGTAAATGGCGTATGCTCTAATTTACATATGGAGGATTTACCTTGGCACACACGATATCCGCGCTCAAGCGCGTTCGCCAGAACGAAAAGCGGCGTATGCACAATCGAATGGTAATGTCTCAGACCAAGACCGCCGTGAAAAAGGCTAACGAGTCTATCGCGGCTGGCGACAAGACTGCAGCTGAGCTTGCAGTACGTGAAGCAGTGAGTGCTCTGGATATGGCATCCCAAAAGGGTGTTCTGCACGCGAATAGCGTGGGCAGGAAAAAGTCCTCCCTGATGCGCAGCTTTAACGCAATGTAATTGGGGGAACCCCCAAGTAAAAGAGCAGCTCTGATCAGAGCTGCTCTTTGTTTTGTCTCGTATCCGTTTTTGGGGAACGACTTGAAGAATGATCACCTGATCGTTTTCAAAGACGACTTGGGTCAATTCCTCTAGATGTGGATTCACTTCTTCGATTGCGTATTGTTGTCTCTCTGCCGGGCCATAAATGATCCAATCAATGCTGTAACCCTCGATGATGTCTCGCAGTTTGTCTACTGACGTCTTTTCGCCATAAAAACCATCAATATCGTTCTTACGCTGTAAAAGTTCGGTCGTTTGCCCCCGCCACTGCACCTCATGGCCGTACCAGCCTAATACAGAGGATACACCGGTTATGGCGGCAAAACGGGATTCATTGGCAGCATACTCATCGCCCCAAGCTTCGATGAGAACATCGCCCTCTCCGGCATGTTCATCTAGCCACACCAGAGCCTCGTATTCCTGAGCGTTGGCATTTTGGAGCCAGGCAGTTCCATCTATTGAGGGCGAGACGCTTTCTTGAGCTAGTCTGGTTTCCACCGCTTGCCAAGTATATGTGCAAGAGAGCAGCATGAGCGAGGCTGCCACCCAGGCAAAGGTGCGCTTCCAACCGTGCTGTGCTATCAGTTGAGCCAAAGAGGCGATCCCTACTACACCCAAAATGATCCAAACCTGCTCATATACCTTGAATAGCGTGTTCATGCGGGTGTTAAAGGAATCCTGCAAGTAGAACCATTCGGCGAATAGAGAGATGGCCAGTGCCACGGTCAAGAGGCTGCGTATCAGGGTGGTGCCATTAGGCTGTTGAGGCTGTAGGCTGTTCGCCAGTAATGATGCCAGACACAGCAGTAGTGCAATCCAGAGCAAGCCTCCGCTGGACATGCCAATGGCTGAAAGCAGAATATCCGCCCACCCGCCCAAGAGGATAACCCCCAGTACGATGGTACCTAGGATGATGAGAGCCAAGGTAAGGCTCGTCCGGGATGCTGCCCGGCGTCTGGCAAAGAGTAGGGCAATAGGTAATAGCCATACACCAAACATGAGTACATAGAGGGCGATATCCGAAAAGGCATAGTAGCTGATACCAATGCCGCCCGTAGGCGCTTCGAACTGGACAAAAAAGGGCGATGCCAGTACCGACGCTGTTATGCCAAGTAGAGCACATGCTTTGGTAGTTTGCCAGAGAGCTCTCCAAAAGGGATGTTTTTGCCGTTCTTGTGGCAACACAACGAGGGCATAGACGAAGAGCAGCGTGGGCAGATCCCAACTATTGGTGATGGCGACAAGCGCTAGTAAAACCGCAGCTACCCAAAAGCCGACGCTGCAAACGAGCGCTTTGAACGATTTATGGGGACGGCTTCCTATTTGAAGGCAAAGCGCTAGGCCAGCCGTAAAGAGCGGCAGGTCCACAAGATGCGGATGAAGATCCCCCAGAATAAAACCAAAAGAGGGAAATTCGGTGATGAGTGTGGCCAGCCTGCCAAAGACGTTTGTGTCCTGGGCAATGCGTGAAGCGTTGAACCACCACCAGTAATCGCCAGTACTACCAATACTCGGCAGTGAGAGCCAGTTCACGATGACTGTGGGGAAAATGCCGACTGACTCGGCTAATTGCAGCAGGCTGGCCAGATTGCCCGATAGCATAATCGACAGGCTGCCCAAGGCTGCTAGGGCGATTCTTGTTTTTGTGGATTGTCTTGCTGGTAAAAGCTGCTTGATGAGGCCGTACAAGCTTGTAACCGCTAAAGCAAAGACTTGGGCTAGGCCGAGGTTGTAGGCGGCACCAGCACTGGCGCCCGTTGCTTTGGCAACGAGGGCAATTTGCAGGTATCCACCATAATAATAGTTGATGGTATGACCAGAAAGCCAAGGATCGGCCGGGGGCATTGCCGAGGAGCGCAGTAGCGAGCTGAGCATAGCCATATCCATGGGCTGTTCCGTATGGGTTGCAGCCGGAAGGCTGGCGCGGAACGCTAAACAGGCCACAAAAGAGGCCGCGAAAAGCAGTTCAACAACGAGAAGGCTTTTAAAAGACTGTTTGACTTGCTGAGTGAGTGATTTATCCCTGAACCACGCCCAGAAAGAAACTGCTAGCAACAGGGCAATGACGATCAGGACGGTAGCTTGCGAAAAGGGGATTGGGCTGACGACAGTGATGAGCCATATAGTGAAAGTGGTCAGGGCTAGCCCGAGGACATGCGCAAGCGCAAGGCTGTTGTCTGGTGTCTTGAGGATGTGCGACATCAGCGGTAAAGCGGCCCACCCACTGATCGTTAATAGAGCCCACCAGAGCAATGCCTGCATCACTTGCTCTGCCTTTCATATGAAAAGAGGGCGGGGATTCCCCGCCCTCTGGTATAACATGGCTTAGCGGTTGACGCGGTAAGCGTTCATGCCTGCGAATATAGCTGTGTCACCGAGCTCTTCTTCGATGCGGAGCAAGCGGTTGTACTTGGCAACGCGCTCGCTACGGCAAGGAGCGCCGGTCTTGATTTGACCGGTGTTAAAGGCAACAACGATATCGGCGATGGTAGAGTCTTCGGTCTCACCCGAGCGATGCGAGACGACGGCGGTCCAACCAGCGCGTTGTGCCATATCGACAGCGGAGATGGCTTCGCTCAGACTGCCGATTTGGTTGACCTTGCAGAGCAACGAGTTAGCGGCCTTGAGGTCGATGGCCTTTTGTACACGCTGTACGTTGGTTACCAGCAGGTCGTCTCCGACGATCTGAACCTTGTCACCAATGGCAGCAACCAGTTTCACCCAACCGTCCCAGTCATCCTCGGCAAGGCCGTCTTCGATGGAGATGATGGGATACTTTTCTACCCAACCCTTGTAGAACTCGACCATCTCGTCGCTGGTAAGAACGCGGTTCTCACGAGCCAGATTGTACTTGCCGTCGCTATAGATCTCGGAAGCGGCAGGATCGAGAGCGATAAAGACATCCTCACCAGGCTTGAGGCCTGCTTTTTCGATAGCTTCGAGGATGACTTCGATAGCTTGTGCGTTATAACCAAGAGAAGGAGCAAAACCGCCCTCGTCGCCAACGTTGGTATTGAGGCCTTTGGTCGCCAGCACCTTTTTGAGGTTCTGATAGATCTCTGCGCCCCAGCGGAGGCATTCAGCAAAACTTGAAGCACCGGCCGGCATGACCATAAACTCCTGCAGGTCGGTCGAATTGGCTGCGTGCTTGCCGCCGTTCAGAATGTTCATCATGGGGACGGGCAACGTGCGAGAACTCACACCGCCTAGGTAACGGTAAAGAGGCATACCCAGTGCTTCGGCAGCAGCTTTGGCAACGGCCATAGAGACGCCCAGAATAGCGTTGGCGCCAAGCTTGGACTTGTTTTCGGTGCCATCGAGGGCGATCAGCGTCTCGTCAATGGCAATCTGCTCGAAAGCATCCTGGCCAACCAATACGTCGGCGATAGTGGTATTCACATGCTCAACGGCTTTGAGCACACCCTTGCCACCATAGCGGTGAGGATCGCCATCACGAAGTTCGTGGGCTTCGTGCACGCCGGTTGAGGCTCCTGAAGGCACTGCAGCAATACCCACAGCACCGGAAGCGAGCACGGCCTCTACTTCGACGGTCGGATTGCCGCGAGAGTCGAGAATTTCGCGTGCATGCAAATCAGTAATAATGGTCATCTTGCTTGCTCCTTTTATCACCGATGAATGGCGACAAGTCATACGCTTTACTCAAGAAGAGCCCCTCTATGTGAGGGGCTCTATGTTCTTGCAACAGAAATGCAGAAATAACTCCTAGAACCTCTAAGCTAAGCCTACTTGAGGATGAGCCGCATGTCAACACCGACGGCTCCCTTGCCAGCTTCACGCACCAACAGCGGGTTAATGTCGAGCTCGGCGATTTCAGGGAAATCGGTCACGAGCTGTGCGACGCGCAAGAGCACGTCTACTGTTGCTTCGATATCAGAAGGCGCCTGACCGCGAACACCCTTGAGCAATGCGTAGGAACGAATGGACTGGACCATCTCGTAAGCCTGTGTACGGGTCATTGGGGCTACGCGGAACTTGACATCTTTGAGGACTTCAACATAGATACCCCCAAGACCGAACATCACCAGGGGGCCGAACTGTGGGTCGCGGTTCATGCCGATGATGATCTCTTTGGCGCCTGTGACCATTTCCTGGATCTGGGTGCCCCAGATTTCGGCGTCAGCTTTGTAAGCCTTGGCGTTTGCAACGATCTTGGCAAAAGTGGCGCGGACTTCATCATCACCCGATACACCCACGGCGATGCCGCCCGCATCCGATTTGTGGAGAATATCGGGAGAGGCAATTTTCATCACCACGGGATAACCGATCTTTTTGCAGAAAGCGACTGCTTCATCTGCCGTGGCGGCTACGGTAGATTGCGGAATAGTGATACCGTAAGCCTTCATGATGGCCTGGGCTTCAGAGTCGCCAATGCCATTGCGGCCTTCGGTGCGAATTTCCGCAAAGAGGTCAGCGACAGCCTTTTTGTCGACGTCAAAGACGACGGGCTCTTCAATCGGCTTGGCCAGGTACTGGGCATACTTCCACATGGCGCCCATAGCACGAACAGCGCGAGAGGGGAAGGGATAGTTCGGAAGCTTGTTCTGCGAGAGAACACGAATGCCATGGTCGATTTCTTTTTTGCCCATCCAACAGCCCATTACAGGTTTGTCGATCTCGGCAACCTTTTCGACGAGGACTTCGGCTGTACGAACGATTTCGGTGCTGGACTGCGGTGTAAGAATGACGATGACGCCATCCACACCCTCATCTTTGAGGACGATCTCAATAGCTTGGCCGTAACGATCAGCGCGAGCATCACCCAGCACATCGACAGGGTTGTGCGTGTTGGCTGCAGCGGGCAACACAGCTTCGAGGGCCTGCTGGGTCTCTGGCTTGAGTTCGGCCAGTACCAGGTCATTCTGCTCAAGGGCGTCGGTGGCCATAACGCCAGGGCCACCAGCATTGGTAATCAGGCAGATGCGGTTGCCCTTGATGTTGGGCTGGTAGGCAAATGCCGTTGAAAAGTCAAAGAGGTCTTGCACCGTGTCGGCACGAAGCACGCCACTCTGGGCAAAGGCTGCGTCATAGGCTGCATCCGAACCAGCTAGGCTCCCAGTGTGAGAAGAGACGGCCTTGGAACCAGAGGCGGTACGGCCCGATTTGAGAGCGACGATGGGAAGTTTGCGGGTGGCCTTGGAGGCTGTTTCGATAAAAGCTTTGCCGTCCTTTAGGCCTTCGATGTAGGCAATGACTACATTGGTGTTAGGATCATTGGCCCAGTCTTCCAGGAGGGAGACTTCGTCGATATCAGCTTTGTTGCCCAGGCTGTAGAAATGCGAAAAGCCGATGTCTTCTGCCAGAGCATAGTCGAGAATAGAACCGCAAAGGGCGCCAGACTGTGACATAAAGGCGATTGAACCGGGTTCTGGCGTGGCCGGGGCGAATGAAGCGTTCATTTTGATGGGGGTTTCGATAATGCCCAGGCAGTTGGGGCCAATAACACGCATACCATACTGCTTGGCGATCTCAACGAGCTGCTTCTCCATCTCGGCGCCTTCGAGACCCATCTCCTTAAAGCCCGCCGTAATGACGATGACGCCTTTGACACCCTTTTCCCCACATTCAACCATGAGCTGAGGAACAAAGCGCGCAGGCACAACAATGACTACCAGATCGATAGACCCTGGAACATCCGTTACGCTCTTGTAGGCTTTGAGCCCCAGAATCTCATCCGAGCTAGGGTTGATGGGATAAACATCGCCTTCATAACCAGATGTAATCAAGTTATGAAGGACATCGTAACCGATCTTACTTGGGTTAGCAGAGGCACCAATGATGGCGACACTGCGAGGGTTTGAAAACATATCCAACATAGCGATCTCCCTTGATGGCATAACGACCACGGCAAGTTTACAACGATTGGATATGCGGCGCAAATCATTCGTGCAAAGTCACACGTATTCTCTTTGACCATACTAGGCATTCGTGGTATTCTAATCCTGATTTGCAAGTAAGGATTGATGCTTTATGAGACTTTCATCAAAAGAGCGTTTAGCTTTGCGTTTGACTGTCGAGCTGGGCCGCCGATATGGCGAGGGCCCAATATCGTTGACCGCTTTGGCGGACGACAGCGAGATGCCCCAGGCCTACCTCGCGCGTATTGCCGTGCGCCTTAAGCGAGAGGGTGTGCTGCAGAGCGTTCGTGGTGCCCAGGGTGGTTATATGCTGGCTCTGCCTCCCGATTCGATTTCCGTGGGCGATGTGATTCGTGCAGTCGAGGGAACGCTGCTCAATGTCGATTGCGCCCACGCGTCACCGGGATGTTGTATGGATCCTCATTGTGTTACCAAAAGTGTTTTTGCGACGTTGGCTCTGCGTATTTCTGACGCCCTTGATAATCTGACAATTGCTGATGTGCTCACTGATGAATCGAGCGGGGAGGCAATGTTTACAGGAAACCGGGAGATACTGGCATGTTAGATAGAATTCGTGAAGATGTTGCCACTATATTTGAAAAAGACCCGGCTGTACGCAGCACGTTTGAGGCTTTGACTTGCTATCCGGGTTTGCGTGCCATATGGATGTACCGCATTGCCCATTGGCTGTGGACGCACAATTTTCATTATTTGGCGAGGCTCATCTCGCACTTGACGCGGCGAAGAACGGGAATCGAGATTCATCCCGGCGCTACCATCGGTCGCAGGGTGTTTATCGATCACGGCATGGGCTGTGTGATTGGTGAGACGGCCGAAGTTGGTGATGATGTGCTCATGTACAAAGGTGTGGTGTTGGGCGGTACGTCACTGGAAAAGGGCAAGCGCCACCCAACAATTGGCAAGGGCGTAATTTTGGGCTCAAACGCCATTGTACTGGGCCCCATTTTGGTGGATGATTATGCTCGCATCGGCTCGGGTGCCGTAGTGGTCAAGCCGATACCGCGAGATTCGACGGCAGTGGGTGTGCCAGCACGTGTGGTGCGTGGGCCGCATTTGGAGCACACGCTAGAGGAAACGATGGAACACGGCAAGCTCCCTGATCCTGTGTGCGATACTTGCCAACGGCTTATCGGCCGTGTAGACGAATTGGAAACGCGTCTGTTCGAGATGGCCCGATTGCTTGAGCAGACAGAAGCATTGGTTTCGAGCACGGCCGCCCTTGGTTCGGCCAAGCCAGCATAGTATTGGAGTAAGATGCCCCAACTAACCAGGATATACCTTGACCATGCAGCAACGACGGCGGTGGACCCCCGGGTTCTCAAAGCCATGCTGCCTTATTGGACGGAACATTATGGCAATCCTGCCAGCCTTTATGACCAGGGACGTGGTGCTGCTGAGGGGTTGAATCGTGCCCGCAAGCAGGTAGCCGGTATCCTGGGCTGCAACGATAATGAAACTGTGTTTACCAGTTGCGGCACCGAGAGCGATAACCTCGCGATTCGCGGTGTAACCACGGCTTTGCGGAGCAAGGGTAAGCATATCATCACCACGACCATTGAACACCATGCCATTTTGCGAACCTGCGAACAGCTCGAGCAATTGGATGGCTATAAGGTGACCTATTTGCCTGTGGATGCTATGGGCATGGTTGACCCCGATGATGTGCGCAAAGCTATCCGACCTGATACGGTGCTCATCAGTGTGATGTATGCGAACAACGAAATCGGCACCATTCAGCCAATCGCCGAAATTGGTGCTATTGCTCGTAAAGCGGGTGTAGTTTTTCATACAGATGCCGTTCAAGCTGGCGGAAGCCTGCCGTTGGACGTCGATCAACTCAATGTCGATTTGCTGTCCCTTTCTGGTCACAAGTTCTATGCCCCCAAGGGAGTAGGTGTGCTCTATATTCGTAGGGGGACGCCGATCGTGCCCATTCAAACCGGCGGTGGCCAAGAGCGGGGAATGCGTGCTGGCACATCGAACGTGCCTTACATCGTGGGGCTTGGCGAGGCTTTGGTATTAGCCCATCAGGATCGCGAGCAAGAGCAAGCGCGTTTGGTTGCCCTGCGCGACAGACTAATCAAAGGCGTGCTTACCTTGGTACCAGATTCGTGCTTGAACGGGCACCCCATGCGGCGTCTGGCGAATAATGCCAATTTCATATTTGCCGGTATTGAGGGTGAGGCCGTGCAGATGAAGCTAGATTGGGCAGGTATCGCTTGCAGCACTGGCTCGGCCTGTGCTTCGGAAGAGGCTGAACCTTCGCATGTGCTGGTAGCTTGCGGCATTAAAAAATTACTTGCCCGAGCCAGCATTCGGCTTACCTTAGGCAGAGAGAATACAGAAGAGGATGTGGATCGCGTTATCGAGGTATTGCCGCCAATTGTGCAAGGTATCCGTGATCTTTCGCCAATTTATAGCGTCGGCATGCTGTCATAACAAGAGGTTAGAGAATGTATACAGACAAATTTATCGAGCACTTTCAGAATCCACGTAATGTGGGCGTGATGGATACCCCGGATGCCTACAGCCGGGTGGGCAGCCCTGTTTGTGGCGATTTTATGGAAGTTTATCTCATGGTTGAGGATGGTCGCATTCAGAATATTAGTTTCCGCACCTTTGGGTGCGGCGCGGCGATTGCTTCTAGCTCTATCGCCACTGAGATGGTCAAGGGGATGACTCTTGACGAAGCGATGGCTTTGACGGACGATGATGTAGTAGCCGCCCTTGGCGGATTGCCCGATCCCAAGCTTCATTGCTCAAATTTGGCTGCCTCGGCCATACACAAAGCCGTTGAAAAGTATATAGCAGAACATGCGGTTGCTGATGCCCCGGCAGAGAGCTAGAAAGGATTCCAAGCACCCTCGGGTGCTTGTAGCCATGAGTGGGGGGCTGGACAGCGCTGTTACGGCGGCGTTGCTGGTTCAACAAGGCTATGAGGTTACCGGCGCAACACTCGAGTTTTGGCACGAGTGCGGCTATTCGCCCGCGCACGAAGCCCGGGATGTTTGTATTCATCTTGGCATTCCTCATATCACACTGGATGCCAGACAACAGTTCTATAATCAGGTGGTTACGCCATTTATAAGTGAATATGCACAAGGCCGAACACCAAATCCCTGCGTCTATTGCAACCCCACAACAAAATTCGGCGTATTGCTGGCAGCACTTGATGATTTGGGCTTGAATTACCTTGCCACCGGCCATTACGCCAAGATTTTGCAGAGTGAGACAGGCTGGGAACTACATCGTGGTATGGATGAGCGCAAGGATCAATCTTATTTCTTGCACCGCCTGAACCAAAGACAACTGGGGAGGATTCTATTCCCCCTTGGAGAGTTGGCCAAGGACCGTGTGCGTATTTTGGCCACCGAGTTGTCTTTGCCCAACGCAGAAAAAGCCGAGAGCCAGGACTTGTGCTTTTCTTGTGATGGCGACTATCGTCGTTTTGTAGCCGAACATGCGCCACAGGCCTTTAATCCTGGCCCTATTCTGGACAAGTGGGGCAATCGGTTAGGCACTCATCAGGGGCTAGCCGCGTATACCATTGGCCAGCGAGGTGGCTTGGGCGTTTCTGCTCCTGCGGCCCTGTATGTTTTGGAGCTTGACCCTTTACAAAACGCTGTTATCGTAGGATATATAGAAGAGTTGGGACGTTCAGGCCTTGTGGCAGAAAACATGGCCTATATAGAGGGTATAACCCCTCAAGACGGCAGCCGCTTTGAAGCTCAGATTCGTTATCAGGGCAAGCCGACAGGTTGCACCTATTATGCGCTCGGAGCTGAGGCAGCACGGATCGAGTTTGATACATCTCTTCGCGATATTACCCCCGGTCAGGCTGTCGTCCTTTATGAAGGCAGTCGCGTCATCGGGGGCGGTATAATTGCACAATCCACGTAGGTACTCAGGAGGTCAGGCGAGGTGTTTAGCTCACCCATTTTCCTGATTGGATCGGTGTTGGCGACATTGTGGGCAGGCATCTGTTATGCCCTATGCGGCAAAAAATTGCCGGATCTCTTTCTCTACTGGATTGCCTCACTGGCAGGCTTCTTTATTGGCCATTATGTCGCAGATCTTTTGGGGCTTTCTTTTCTTCAATTGGGCGATGTTCATGCTGTTGAAGGAACGGTTGGAAGCTGGTTGGCGATGTTCATTGTTCGCTGGCTGGGCTTGTGATATACTGTGGCGTAGGCAGACCAGTCAAGGAGGTCTAGTAAGTTGCTTGCCGGAACCAGAGATGTGGCAATCATCCTTTTAGCAGTCGAATCCATCGTCATCGGCGTCCTGTTGACGGTGCTGCTGATCCAGATTCGAAAACTGATCCGTATGCTTCAGGAAGAAATCAAACCGATGCTCGAATCGGCCAATGATACGGTTAAGAACGTCAAGGGAACTACTCAATTCGTGAGTGAGACGGTAGTTACCCCCTTGATCAAGATCAAGAGTTATTATGCTGGCACTATGCAGGCGCTGCACACGCTTTTTGCGATAGGCCGCAAGGTCGGCCCCGTTCGTTCAGAACCTGTTGTGGATGAAGAAATTGAAATCGATGTGCCAGATAACGGCCAGGTGAATAAGAGAACCTCGGCTTTGAAGGATGAGGAGGTACTGTAAATGAGCAACAGATCTGGGGGTTTTGTTATTGGTTTTATCCTGGGGGCAGTATCTGGCGCCGCGGCGGCCTTGATGTTTGCACCTTCTAGCGGATCCGAGCTCCGAGAGCAGATCAAGGAAAAGGGCATTGAGCTGGAGCAGCGCGCTGCAGAAATTTCCGGTGATCCAGAAGCGGTTCACAGCTTTGCTTCTCGTGGGCGTGGTTTCGTTGAGGAACAGCGCGGTCGCATTCAAGTGGCCATTCAGGAGGGCAAAGAGGCAGCTGCCCGTCGCAAAGAAGAGCTGTTGCAGCAGATCGAAAACCCAGATATGGGCAAAGAGGATGACGGCTCGATCGAAGTTGCCGAAATAGAGCTCTAGCTTTTCTACAAGATTGCTTAACGGGCCGCCTTTGGGCGGCCCGTTTTTCTATGCTTGTTTGGTTAGGCGTAGCGCCTGAGGAATCAATGGCAAAAGGTCGCCCGCCAAAAGACCCGCCTCGCCGATTTCCTTTCTGCGCAACTCGCCCGCCAAGCCGTGGATGTAACTACCGCATAGGGCGGCATCTTCACAGGATAGGCCTTGCGCCAAAAAGGAAGCAATGGTTCCGGCCAGTACATCACCAGTGCCAGCCGTTGCCAGGGCGGGATTGGCAAAGGGAAGCAGTGTGATATGTCCCTGCGGCGAAGCAATGACGGTATGAGCCCCCTTGAGCACTACCATGACATTCCACTTTTCGGCGGCACGGGTGGCATAGTCTTGCCTGTGGGCTTGTATCTCGGCGGTCGTTGTATTCAGCAATCGGGCCATCTCGCCAGGGTGTGGGGTGAGGATTAGTGGCGCGGCTGTGTTTTCCCACCAGCTGGGCGTGTTTGCTAAATGGTTAAGCGCATCGGCATCTAGCACCATAGGAGGTAAATCGAAAGGCGCTCTCGTAGACTGCCCGGACACAAAGCCCACGGGCTTGTCAATTCCATTGAGATGCCCTGCTACTAGGCTTTTAACGAATTCGCTTGTCTGGGGATCAGTGCCCAGGCCGGGGCCAACCAACAAAGCTTTGACTGTCGAGATTACCTCTGCCACAATCCCGAGGGCGCGGGGAATGATGGCCCCCATATCGCTGGGCAGGTGTAGCAGGGTAGCTTCGGTGACGCGGCTGACACTGCCAGCAACGGAGCTTGGTACGGCTAGCGTGACCAATCCGGCGCCAGCGCGATAGGCTGCTTGAGCGGAAAGACAGGGAGCCCCCACATAATTGGCAGAGCCGCCAATGATAAGCACCCGTCCAAACGTCCCTTTGTGCGAATCCTCGGGGCGTGCTGGTAAAAGACCGGCAATAAGTGCTGTATCTGCCAGACGCAGCGGAATGTCCTCTAGCAGGTCTTGAGGGACGCCGATATCGGCGACAAGCAATTCGCCCAGTAGATGACTGTTTGCCCCTAGATGACCGCTCTTTGGAGCGACAAAGGTGACCGTTACATCCGCTGGCAATGTATCAGGGTCAGCCCAACCGCTATCGGCGTCCAAACCTGTTGGTACGTCCACAGCGATGACGAGGGGCTTGTTGCCGGTGCGGCAGCAGTGAGCTTGGGGCATGATGGTAAAAATACTCTTGGTCTCCGCTGTCCGAGCTCGTCGGACTGTCTTGATGAGTTCACGCAGTGCTGGGCGTAACTCGCCTTGAGCCCCTGTTCCCAACAAGGCATCAATGATCAGACACTCACTGGCCAGGCGACTGAGCTCAGTAAAGCCAGGGTCGTCAGTCGCGTAAAAGATGGGAATGTTGAGCTCTTGTGCTGCATCCAGGTTGGGATCCTGTTGCGGGGCACGGTTCCAGATGTAAATGGCTGTGTCATAGCCTCGCAAGGCGAGGTATCGTGCGGCGACCAATCCATCGCCGCCATTGTTGCCAGGGCCAACTAACACGAGGACTGGGCTATCAAGTTGGGTTCTTTTTATAGTTTCATCGGCCACAGCGCGACCTGCACATTCCATCATTTGAGCATAGCTTACGCCTCTGTTATTTGTTTCAGCCTCAAGAGCACGCATTTGTTCAATCGAGACGATCTTCATTAGGTACTCCTCATCATAGGATTATTACCAGTCTAGATTTGGGCCCATAGCCTGTCAATATCCCTTCTTGTCATGTAAGAGAACAAAATGAGTTGGAAAACATAGCTTTGGCGTGGTAGAGTGGCATAGGCTGTGATAACAAGGAGCAAGACATGCTGGCTAGAATCAAAAGCTGCGCCCTCATTGGACTCGAGGGTGTTTTGATTGATGTCGAAGTCGATGTACACCGTGGACAGATTGGCCGCTTTGATATGGTGGGGCTGCCCGGAGCGGCCGTTCAGGAATCGCGTGAGCGAGTTCGCTCGGCCATCGTCAATTCGGGTCTGCAATTTCCGCAACAGCGGGTGACGGTGAATCTTGCACCGGCCGATTTGCGCAAGAACGGTCCGGCTTTTGATCTGCCCATTGCTGTGGGTATTCTGGCTGGAGCGAATCAACTTCCTTTGGAATTTGCCGAATCCATCTTTATTGGCGAACTTTCACTAGATGGCTCATTGCGGCATGTCAACGGCGTCATCTCCATGGCTTCGCACGCCTGCGAACAGGGCATCAAGGTGGCTTATGTGCCGGCAGTGGATGCGCCTGAGGCTGCATTGGTGCCTGGCCTTGAGGTGATTCCAGTTACCTCTCTCGCAGAGTTGGCTATGCACCTGAACAACCTGATGTTGATTGAACCCTGTGATGATGGGGCGTCTGCCGACTTGAATCTACTCAAGCCAGAATATGCCAGCGATTTTTCCGAAATTCGAGGCCAGGAACACGTCAAGCGCGCTCTGGAGGTTGCCGCAGCAGGGGGGCATTGTGCACTGATGGTGGGACCTCCCGGGTCGGGTAAAACGCTTCTGGCCCGGTCGATGCCCTCTATTCTACCGAGGCTGGACATCAACGAGGCTTTGGATGTGACGCGAATATACTCTGTTGCGGGTTTGCTTCCCTCTGACGAGCCGCTGCTTACCCGCCGGCCTTTCCGCGCTCCGCACCACACCATCTCGCAGGCGGGATTGGTTGGCGGCGGCAATTGGCCTCGCCCCGGTGAGATTTCGCTAGCACATCGTGGCGTGCTCTTTTTGGATGAGCTGCCCGAATTCGGCCAACGGACGCTCGAAGTGCTACGGCAACCATTGGAAGATCACGTGGTCACCATTTCGCGAGCTTCAGGGTCGTTGAGTTTTCCGGCGAACTGTATGCTTATTGCCGCCATGAATCCCTGTCCATGCGGCTATTACGGCGATGAAACCCACGAGTGCACCTGTTCGCGTGGCCAGATCGAGGGCTATCAAAAGCGAGTTTCAGGGCCGTTACTTGATCGCATCGATATTCATATGGCCGTACCACGTGTTCCCTATGAAAAAATCTCTGGGCTGGAGCCGGGAGAATCCTCTCTTGCGATTCGCGAGCGCGTGGAAAAGGCTCGCGAGATCCAACGTGAACGCTTCAAGGGCACAGCGCTTCAGAGTAATGCTGATATGGGACCTGGCGAAATACGCAAACAGTGTGTGTTGGACGAGCAGGGGCGGGCGATCATTCGGGCAGCCACCATTCAACTCGGCCTTTCTGCACGTGGCTATCACCGCGTGCTCAAACTCGCTCGCACTATCGCCGATCTGGCTGGCTCTGTTCAAATCGAGGTGACGCATCTGGCAGAAGCTCTTCAATATAGGCGACAGGAATTCTCCTAGCCACACTTGCTTCTGTACGTCTTTGATTCTAGACGTATACTTTGGTCGATCGCATATGGATGTGCGCCTCATAATGAATCAGTAGCTTGCCATCCTATAGTGGGGAGGGGGACATGATTCGTTCTGCCTATTGGTCGAGCATTTCTGGTACATTGAATCTCGACGCAGATAAAATCTCTGCCGCATTGCAGGATAAAGAGGGGATGCTGTGGGTTCACATTGTCTCTGAGGATGTCAACGAGTGCCAGCCTATTTTGTTGGATGTTTTCGGTTTTCACCCACTTTCTGTTGAAGATGCATTACAGGAAACACACACCCCCAGGCTGAATGACTGGGGCGAGTATCTTTATCTTACGTTGCACGCAGTCGTTCTTGATCCTGAGAACGCTTGGCAAATCACCACTGAAGAGCTCGACGTATTCTGGGGTGCCAACTATATTGTGACTTACCAGCCTCGCCCTCTGGAGGCTGTGGAACGTATCTGGGGAGTTGTTACACAAAGCGATCATCATCTGCGCAGTAACAATGCAGCTTATTTAATGTATAGGATTGCAGATGAGCTGGTAGCTGACTATATGCCGGTAATAGAATCCCTCGATCAGGCTATCGACGATATCGAGGATGATGTTTTTAATAACCCCGCCAACGAGTTGTTGGAGCAAGTGTTTACACTCAAGCGCTCGCTGCTTCGCCTCAGGCGAATGATTGCGCCTCAGCGAGAGGTTATCAACAAGCTGGCCCGTGGCGATTATGCTCTTGTCGGAGATAAGGATCGCGTGTTCTTTCGCGATATTTATGATCACCTGGTGCGCCTCTATGACATCACCGAAAGCTTGCGTGATCTATTAGGCGGCGTACTAGAGACGTATCTTTCCGTCATCAACAATCGTATGAACGATGTGATGAAAGTATTGACCATCATCACCACACTATTCATGCCCCTTTCCTTTTTGACGGGTTTTTGGGGGATGAACTTTTTTCAACCGACGGTTGACTTTTCTGCGTGGACCAGTCAGCCAGTGTTTATTGTTGGGCTTGTTGCCATCGTGGCTTTGCCGGTCAGTATGTTCAGTTGGATGCGAAAGCGGGGCTGGATATAGTCCTAAAGAATGGTCATTCCCTTTCATAAAAACAGAGCGCTTTGTATGTGCTCTGTTTTTCTTTTTCCCATCTTTGGAATGTTCAAAAGCTCTTCTTGAACTCTACAAGTTGAAATAGCAAGGGAACCCGACTAAAATTAGTCATGTTGACCTATAGAGATTGTGCATTTCCGACAATACTCTTACCTCGGCCAGCGAGGCGGCCACAGAGCTGTGGAGTGTCCCCGTCTGATTCCCCGTTGTGGCGGAAAAAGTGACAGGTGTTGGTTTTCGTCACGTTATTTGTGTTTCCGTCATTCAGAAGGAGTAATACCATGGCAAACTTGGCCCGTCCCAATTCCAGCGAAATATCCCAGACTTCTAACCGATCCAGGGACGTTGTCCCGCAATCTGGCCTATGCACACGCTGCGTGGACGGCTGCACGGGAAACTGTGAAGTTTTCAAGTCCACGTTCCGCGGACGTGAGGTGATTTACCCCGGCCCGTTTGGTGAGATTACGGCTGGTGGCAATAAAGACTATCCCGTAGATTTCTCGCATTTCAACGTGCAGGGCTATGCACTGGGTGCTGAGGGATTGCCCGATGGTGTAGAGGGGACGCCGGATAACACCCTGTTCACCATGGTCTCTACTGAGCGTGAGATTGGCAATACCAACAAAGAGCTCCTCACCATGCCCATTATTTCGGGCGCATTAGGTTCAACTGAGGTGGCGCGGGCTAACTGGGAGCATTTTGCTGCCGGTGCGGCTATCTCGGGTGTAGTGCTAACTTGCGGTGAGAATGTGTGCGGCATTGACCCTGGTTTGGAGCTAAATGCTGATGGCAAGGTGGTCAACTCACCCGAGCTCAAACGTAGAGTAGAGACTTATCGGCGCTGGTATGATGGCCGCGGCGATATTCATGTGCAGATGAACGTTGAAGATACGCGTTTTGGTGTGGCTGAATACGCCATCGAAAAGCTGGGCGTCGAGACGATCGAGCTCAAATGGGGCCAGGGCGCCAAGTGTATCGGCGGCGAGATCAAAGTGAATTCGCTGGAGCGGGCACTCGAACTACAACGGCGTGGTTACCTGGTAACGCCAGATCCTTCGAATCTGGCCATTCAGCAGGCCTACAAGGATGGCGCCCTCAAACAGTTTGAGCGTCATTCACGCCTTGGTTTTGTCGATGAAGACTCGTTTGCCCGAGAGGTAGAGCGCCTTCGTGGCCTGGGGGCTAAGCGCGTTACTCTCAAGACTGGTGCCTACCCCATGCGCGAACTGGCCATGGCACTCAAGTGGTCGTCGGATGCTGGCATCGACCTGCTCACCATCGACGGCGCCTCTGGCGGCACGGGCATGAGCCCCTGGCGGATGATGGTAGAGTGGGGTGTGCCCACCGTTTACCTCGAAGCCATGACCTATGACCTCTGCAACAAGCTAGCCGAACGTGGTGCCTATATCCCCGATCTGGCGATAGGCGGTGGTCTCTCTACAGAGGATCACATGTTTAAGGTGTTGGCTATGGGAGCACCGTATGTGACCGCCGTGTGTCTCGGTCGGGCCATCATGATCCCTGGTATGGTCGGCAAAAATATTGGTATGTGGCTGAAAGAAGGCAAACTTCCGCGCACTGTGAGCCAGTTTGGCGATTCGGTTGAAGAGATATTTGTGACCTATGAGACCCTCAAGGAGCGTTTTGGCGATGAGGTGAATGAACTGCCGCTCGGTGCTGTGGGCTGGTACACCTATGTTGACAAACTCCAAGTCGGTTTACAGCAGCTCATGGCCGGCAGCCGCAATTTCTCTCTGCCGAGCATCGCCCGTAAGGACATCATGTCCCTTACGCGTGAAGCTGAAGATGTGACCGGTATTGCTTATGTGATGGATGCTTATCGTGATGAGGCATACGGCATCATTGCCGGCTAGGTGATGAACCCAAGGGCCCTCGCTTAGCGAGGGCCCTTTTCATATCTTGCCCTTGTACGATAGAATACAAGAACTAGGCCTAATTGGAGGTTCGGTTGAGTCCAATCGAGTATTCGGTTCGCGAGAGCAAACGGGCACGGAATATCTCTTTGACGATATCCCCGCAGGTTGGTCTTGTAGTAGTTGTGCCGCCTGGTTTTGATCATAGTCTCATTCCAGAGATTGTTGAGCAAAAGCGCGATTGGGTGGAAAAGCATCTAACACGGCTCAATCAGGCGCCAGCGAGTGCGGCAGAGGCCCGGCTACCCCACGAGATCAAGCTGCCGGTGGTTGGTGAGACGTGGCGTGTGATCTATCGCACAGCAGAGCAGGACAGCGTCGCTGTGCGGGAACAAAAACCAGGGGTGTTGCTTGTCAGTGGCAACGTGAGTGATCAGCAGGCGTGCCGAGAGGCTCTGATTCGTTGGTTAAAGCGACGGGCCAAGCGCTCGTTTACCGCCGCACTCGATCGTCTAGCTGCTCAGTGCGGCTTTGGTTATTCGCGCGTGGTCATTCGCGGGCAAAAGACCCGCTGGGGAAGCTATTCCTCGTCAGGCACGGTCAGTCTCAATTACAAGCTGTTGTTTTTACCCCCTCGGCTGGTACGCTATGTACTGGTTCATGAGCTGTGCCATACAGTCGAATTGAATCATTCCCAAGCTTTTTGGCAACTCGTACGGCGTTTTGTACCTGATGCCAATAGTTGTCGGCGGGATCTGCAACAAGCATCCCGTCTTGTTCCGGATTGGGCCAACTAGATGCCCATAATCTCCAAAAAGTTGGTTGGCCCACCATCGCCAATGGGGCGCCCCCCAGTAAGCACCACATAGTCGCCGGTCTTACAGTAACCTAGATCAATGACTAGTCGCCTCACTTTGTTATAATATTCTTGCTCGGTGCGGGCATAAGTAGAAAGCACTGGCTCAACCCCCCAGAACAGACAGAGTTCTCTAGAAGTAACCTCATCAGGCGTTACAGCCAGGATGGGCACGTTTGGCCTATAATGAGCAGCCATACGGGCGCTGTTGCCGGTTTTGGTAACAACGCAAAGAGCCTTAACAGGGATGCTGTTCACCACGGCACTTACGGCTGCACCGATGGCTTGCGGTCTAGTACCCAACGCTTCAAACTCGTCCTTTGGCCTGTGTGTCCCAAGGCTGGCCGCCTGTGCGTCGCATGTGCTAGCAATTCGGTTCATCATGCGTACGGCATTCACCGGGTACTTGCCTACAGCCGTTTCTCCACTCAGCATAACCGCATCCGTACCATCAAAAATGGCGTTGGCCACGTCGCTCACTTCGGCACGCGTAGGCTGGGGATTGTGGATCATGGATTCTAGCATTTGGGTGGCTGTAATCACCGGTAAAGCCAACGAATTAGCCACACGGATGATCTCTTTTTGAATACCGGGGACCTTTTCGGGCGACATTTCGACGCCCAGATCGCCCCGAGCCACCATCAATCCGTCAGAAACGTGGGCAATGGCCTCAAGATGCTCAATTGCTTCTGGCTTTTCTAACTTGGCAATGACCTTGGTTTCGGCACTGTGCTGTTTGATGAGTTCTTTGAGCTCGATGATATCGCTGGGGTTACGTACAAAGGAAAGCCCCACATAGTCGACACCTTGTTCGATGCCAAAGATCAGGTCTTCCATATCTTTTTCGGTGATGGCCGGCGTACTGATCCGAATACCCGGCAGGTTGATGCCCTGATGTTCGCGAAGCTCACCGCCGTTGGTCACCGTGGTAATGACTTCGTGTCCGCGCACCTCTTGAACGCGCAGTTCAATAAGCCCATCAGATACGAGAATCTTGTCCCCCGGTTTTACGTCCTGGGCTAGGTTCTCATAGCTTGTGCCAACGCGCTCGGCAGTGCCATCACAGCAATCCGTGGTGATGATCAGCTCCTGCCCGTCAATGAGTTCAACTGGCTTGCCGTCTACAAGGGAGCTCGTCCTGATCTTGGGTCCCTGCAAATCGAGAAGTATGGCAATGGGCCTTCCGGCGAGTTTGGCCTCATCACGGAGCACCCGAATACGTTCGGCATGTTCCTCATGAGAACCATGCGACAAATTCAGACGGGCGACATCCATACCGGCTTGAATGAGTTGGCGAATGATATCCGGAGAACTGGTAGCTGGACCGAGTGTGCATACGATCTTGGTGCGTTTCGCCATCGGGCGACTCCTCTGTACTTTTCTGTTTATGTCATGTATATTCGAGCCATAAAGGTTTTACATCAGGAGGAACCATGGCCAAAATTACACATGTCGTCAAACGAACTGGCGCTGTGGTGCCCTTTAACCAGGATCGCATCACCAATGCAATCTATAGGGCTGCCGTAGCCGTAGGAGGCCGTGATCGCAGCACTGCCGAGGAACTATCCGATCTAGTTGTGCAGATGCTGGAGCAGCAGGCTTCTGAAGGGCATATACCTTCGGTTGAAGAGATTCAGGATGTCGTCGAAAAGGTTCTCATTGAGAACGGCCACGCACGTACGGCCAAGGCCTACATCCTCTATCGTGATGAGCGAGCCCGTTCACGTCAGAGAGCGGCACGCAAATTCTCTGAAGAGAGCAGCAATATTCCCTGGCACAAGCTCTGGCATGTGCTAGATTGGGCCGTAGAGCACGGCGTCAATACCACAGAGGGATTGAACGAGCGCATTGCCCGCGGTGAGTTCCCTGATATCGTTCGTGAGACTGATCACGCCTATAACGAAGATATTACTTGTGCCTCCGAGCTGGTTCGCGAACGACAGGATCAAATACGCATTGTTATTATAGCCGGACCTTCTTCATCTGGTAAGACGACAACAACCACCAAATTGAGTCACCTTTTGACCAAGATGGGGCTTTCCTTGGTGCCGCTCACGGTAGATAACTACTTCTTTGACCTGGAGATGCACCCGCGTGACGAGTTTGGTGATTACGATTATGAGACACCCCAAGCTTTGGACCTGGAGCTGATCAACACCCAACTCAGTCAGCTCATTGCTGGCAAAGAGGTAATGATTCCTTTTTATGATTTCAAAACGGGCAAGCGGCATTTGGCGCAAACGCCTATGAAGCTGGCGTCCAACGAGGCGATTCTTATCGACAGTCTGCATGGGTTGTATCCCCCCATGTTGGAGGGGATTCCAGCAGAGTCCTGCTTTAGGCTGTACATCGAGCCACTCATGCAGGTCAAAGATTCGCAAGGGGATTACGCGCACTGGACGGATATCCGCCTGATGCGTAGGATGCTGCGCGATGCTACGCATAGGGCCTATAACCCCAAACAGACCCTGGAACATTGGCATTATGTGAGGAGCAGCGAGCTTCGTAACATCATCCCCTATGTGAGCACGGTGGATTATGTGGTCAATAGTGCACTGCCCTACGAACTGCCCATTTTCAAAGCCAGGCTGGGTGAACAATTCAAGCAGTGGGCAGATGAATATCGTGGTGATCCTCTTCGTCAGGACGCCTTTACCCGTGCCGAACGGGTTGCCAAGTTGTTCCGCGAGATTACCCCTATTGAGGATGATTCGCCCATTCCGCCCGATTCGCTGCTGCGCGAATTTATTGGTGGAAGCTGTTACGAATACTAACAAAAAAGAGAGAACCCATTACGGGTTCTCTCTTTAATTGACTCAAACTATTCTTTAACCTCAAGAATGGCCAGTCGCCCCTCTGGCAAGAGACCCAGAATGGTCTCCTCATTCACACCCTTGAACATATCTGCTGGCACTGCCTGATCGGCCGCTTCAGGATAGACACGTCCATCCATCTCCAGCTTGCCAGTCAGTCCGTCATACTCGATCACGGCTTCGCGTTCTTTGGTCAGCCAACGATACTGGAAGGCGTACACCGGCCTAAAATAGATGTCCAGTGTTTCGAGTTCAAGAGTTTCCTCGTTGACCACGTCTGCGTTGATCTTTTTGGGCAGGCCTGCCACAGCCTCACGAGCGATGCTGGGAGCAGCCATAACGGGCGGGACGACGATGGCCCCGTCTGTCACCAACTGATCGATCTCCTCGGGGCTGACTTCGGTGGCCTGCAATGCCAGGTATTCGGCCAACTTGGCATTCTTGGCTCCGGTCAGGGCATCCACATAGACTTGGACACTGTCAGCGAGTTCGCAGTGCTCAATGCCTGTAATAATGGCTTTGCCATCAACGATGCCGTAATCGTTACCTTCAATGGTTACTGACTTGATCTCAGCCCCTTTGACGGGAATAGGATATTGGGCCGAACGATCAAAAGTGATGAGGGACTTGGCGGTGGCGTGCCAGAAGGGAATGTAGCGGCGCTCTTTGTAGAGCAGCTCAAACTCCTCATCCTTGGGGCGTGAAAAGAGTTTGCTCAAAGTGCCGAAAGCATCTGCTTTTCGAGCCCAGGCGAGGCCTTCGGCGCGATCCATTGATTGCTGTTCGATAAACGTGAAAATACGCACTTGGGCGACTTGAACTTTCATGTTCCCGACCTTTCTTGCGAGTACTCTGGCATATTGTTAACGCGGTAACCCTCGACATTGACAAAGAAACGAGACTTGGGTATTTGTCTCTCTGGATTTATTCTAACCTCCCCCTGGTAGAGCGTCAAGGATAAAGATGCTAAAAGATATACGCACACAAACCGCGAAAGGTTTGCTATAATAGGCGCATGATTCTTTACTCGGTCAGTCAGGTAACCCAGTACATCAAAGAACTTTTTGATAGTAGTGAGATACTCCAAGATGTGCTGGTTGAAGGCGAAGTTTCCAATTTCAAGCAGGCTTCTTCGGGACATTGTTATTTCACACTCAAAGACGCGTCTTCAGAGATTCGTTGTGTGATGTGGAAGACGCTGGCGGCCTATATGCACAGGCTGCCCGAACAAGGCGAACTGGTGCAGGTACGCGGTTATGTTTCTGTTTATGAGCGCGGCGGCAATTACCAACTCTATGTAAATAGACTATCGAGCGTTGGTGCTGGGGATTTGTGGCAGCGGTTTCTGGAACTCAAAGACAAGCTTGAACGTGAGGGCTTGTTTGATGCTGAGCACAAAAAGAATATCCCCGAGTGGCCGCGGCGCATTGGTGTGGTGACTTCGCCAACAGGGGCGGCATTGCGCGATATACAAAACGTCATTGAGGCCCGATATCCCCTTGTCGAACTGATTATCTCACCCACTCTGGTGCAGGGCGTAGAGGCTCCGGCCAGTATTGTTGATGCCATCCGGCAGTTAGAGAAGCAGCCCAGCATTGACGTGATTCTTGTTGCAAGGGGCGGCGGTTCCCTCGAAGATCTATGGGCTTTTAATGACGAAGGTGTCGCTCGAACGATCTTTGATTGTCCAATCCCTATAATAACTGGTGTTGGCCATGAAACGGATTTCACGCTGGCAGACTTTTGTGCGGACCGTCGTGAACCAACGCCTTCTGCTGCGGCAGCAGCAGCTGTGCCCGATCGTGTCGAGATCGTAGAGCGGCTGAACGGCCTGACCTTTGCCCTGGATGAGGCCATGCAGCGTGCAATCGAGCAGCGATGGGAGATGCTAGATCGCGCTGGCATGCGTCTGGAGCGGCAGACACCGGTTCAACGGTTGACCGAATACGGGCGCAGATTGGCCGAGAATGCCCTGCGTTTGAACACAGTCATAATGGGGATTCTGGAACGTAAGGAATCGCTGATAGCCAGAGAGAAGTTGCGCTTAGAGGCCTTGAACCCCCGTCGGGTTTTGGAGAGAGGTTATGCGCTTGTTTCTGATATGACGGGTAAACTGATCACCCGACGATGGATGGTGGTCAAAGGACAAGTACTAGAGGTTCGGTTTGCTGATGGGGACATGGAGGTTGCAATAGTTTCAATTGCTGACAACAAAGATGAGGAAGGCAAGAATGATGACAGATAATAAGGCCCGGGCTTTTGAAGAAAGCTACAAAATGCTTGAACAGGTCATTCAAAAGCTTGAAGAGGGTGAGCTACCCTTGGATGAGTCGGTTGCTCTATACGAAAAGGGTATCTCACTGGTAAGGCACTGCGAACAACAACTGGAACAGGCAGAGCTTAGGGTATCGCAGCTTTTGTCGGATGCCGAGCACGAGGTCGATGCTGGTTAACAAGGGTACTGTTGCTCTGACGTTCTTGGGTGATTTCGAGCCACTGATTCAGACAAACCGGTAATAACCTGAGCATGCCGATTTTTTTGCCTTCCATTACGGTTATATATTCTATTGAGCCGGCTTGTTTGCCTGATTGGCTTGGTACGAACAGAATATTTTGAACAGGCCATATCTATGTAACTAGCGTTGCGTTCGGATGAACGCAACGCTAGTTTTTCATTAGTAGGAGTGTAAGGTTAAGGTAGGCCTATTCCAGAATTCATTTGCGAGCCAGATTATTCTTGGACGGGGCCGACAGTCCGTGCGGGCAGCGGCGTGCGGTAGGGCGTGGCTGTTGCTGTAACGGTGGGCGTGTTGCTTGGTGTCGGCGTTACAGAGGGCGTCGAGGTGATCGTCGGTGTTCTGGTAGAGGTGGGAGCTATCGTCCGCGTTGGTGTGCGCGTGGCGCCTGTGGTTGAGGTAGCTGTTGCGATAGGTGTCGCTGTATAGGTTGGGCGCGGTGTGCGGCTGGGTGTTGTCCCTACCTGTGTATAGTTGGGGGTTATTGTGGCCGAGGCCACCTGTTGGGCACTGAGATAATAACCCTGTTCCTCGCCATAGGTGCCGAGGTTGGTGATAGTGATCAGAGCTACACTGTTGTTCATGGCAGTAAATTCGACGCGAGATGCCAGCGAGTCGGCGACGCTGTTGTCGTTCACATAGCTTTGGCCATCTACCAACACTTCCAAGACGGTATCCACACCAGCAGAGAGGTTGCTTGCCGCAATGGTATAAGTCCACCCCTGGTTAACCTGAATGGTAGCCCGGTCAATATCGCCATTGTAGGAAAAGGTATGTGCCTGTAGTTCACCAATCGCTAGAGGCGCAGGTTCTGTCTCATCAGGTTCAAAGGCATCTCCGCTTTCTATGTTGACGGTTTGGATACCCGCGGACTCCGATGTCGACTCTGCCGTCGCCTGACTGGCTAATGTAGGAGTACCCTCTCCAGTTTGAGGCAAAAGGGCACGGGTTGTGCTAGCGCGTATCAATAATGCAGCAAGAATGACGACGGCTAGTATTGCCGAGGTTTGCCAAAAACGCGGGCCTGAAATCGGGCGAGCGGCAATCTTGAGTTGACCAGACACACTTTCTTGTTCTACCTGGCCAAGGTCATGGATGAGAGTCTGTGCCGTTTGGTAGCGCGTTTCGGGGTCTTTTTCCAGGCAGCGCATCACAATATTACTCAGCGGACGGGGCATATCAGGCCGATGAACATGAGCAGGGAGGTGATCCTGCGTGTAACGCCTACCGGTCAGCATCTCATAAGCGACCAGGCCAAGGGCATAGATGTCCGAACGCTGGTCGAGCAGTCCAGTGAACATGGCCTGTTCAGGCGATTTATAGGCTGGCGTGCCCGGATGCGCTTCTGAGGCTTGCAATATGGCTGTATCTGAAGCTATCTGAGCGATATCCAGACCACCAAGCCGGATTCCGTCCTCGCAAATGATGATATTGGCAGGTTTGATATCGCGGTGGGTGATGCCAGCCTCGGCAAGGTCCTGAATGGCCATTGCTGCGGAACGCATCACCAACAACACCTGCTCGATATCGGCTGGTTTGGTAGTTATAGGGTCAGGCAGGCAAGTGCCAGTTATGTTTTCGGTGATGAGATAGATGTTGCCGTTGAGTTGATTTTGCTCTATGGTCAACGACTTGATGATATGCTCGCTACTACTGCACTGCCGTGAGACCTTGAGGCTCTTTTGCCAGCCCTTGAGCGTCTCATTCCAGAAGGATTCGGTGACCTCACTGGCAACCAACTCACGAACACGAACCATCTTGCCGGTCAATTCGTCATGAGCGAGATAAACAACGAGGCCGCCCCCTACTTGGTGGGTCTCGATGATTCGGTATCTCCCGGCGATAATCTGTTCGGATGTGGATGATGGCATGGGTTTCTCCCAAAAGAGCTGTTGTGTGGAGTATAGCATTCGCTGTGCATTCAGACAACGCCTGTTTAACGGTTTGCTTTGCCGGGCTGCGCAGGGGCTCGTATAATTCAACTCTGGAGGCAGGATGCAAATATCCCTTGTAGCAACCGTCTACAATGAAGCAGGTTCCATTCAGGCGCTGCTGAAATCCATTAGCGAGCAGACAAGGCTACCTGATGAGATGGTCATTGTCGATGGAGGCTCGACCGATGGAACTGTGGCTTTGATGCAGCGTCTTATACCTGAATTGCCTTTTCTGCTGCGGATAATCTCTGCACCAGGGCTGAATATCGCTCAGGGGAGGAACAAGGCCATTGCTAGTGCCACCTATGCGGTCGTGGCCGTTACGGATGCTGGCGTCTCCCTCGATCCTCATTGGATCGAGGCGCTCACTGCTCCCTTTGAGAGTGATAATCCTCCGGATATCGTGAGCGGCTTTTTTATGGCGGCTCCGCAGACGCGCTTTGAGGCTGTGCTCGGGGCCATCACACTACCGACACTGCAAGAGATTGATGCTGCCCATTTTTGCCCTTCATCGCGTTCGGTGGCATTTACCCGATCTGCGTGGGAGAGTGTGGGCGGATATCCCGAATGGCTCGATTACTGCGAAGATTTGATCTTTGATTTCAGCCTCTATGATGCTGGGCTCAAGTTTGTATTTGTACCTAATGCATTGGTTCATTTTCGGCCTAGGCTCAGTGTGCGCTCTTTTTGGCGGCAGTATTACCGTTATGCCCGGGGAGATGGCAAGGCTGGCCTTTACGTATTTCGGCATCTGCTGCGATATGGCACCTACTGCGCTTTGCTTGCCGGGTTGATTTTGACCTTCACAGTCGGCCCTAGCTGGATGCTGCTATGTCTGTCAGTTCTGGCCTTTTTATCCTTAGAACCCACGCGCCGGCTCGCTTCTGGTTTAAAAGATGCGAGGATAGTAGATTACTTGGGCGCTATCGGCTTGCGCATCATTGGCGATGTCGCCAAGATGTGCGGTTATCCGGCAGGTCTGGCGTGGCGTTTGCGGGGGAATGCGCCCAAGAGCCCTTGGGCTCGTAGACGATTCTAGCGCATCTGATTCCGTTCGGGCCGAGAGAAATCTAGAGCAGGAGACTTGATGGCCGACTTGGCAATCGTTATAGTAAACTATAATACAAAAGATGAACTGGATGATTGCCTTTGTACGTTGGCCGCCAGTGTATACAGTTTTGAGTTGCGGGTGGTCGTCGTTGATAATCATTCTACGGATGCCAGCATTGAGATGGTTCGGGAACGGCACCCCTGGGTGCAGGTCATTGCGGCAGAACGTAATGGCGGGTATGCTTATGCCAATAACATTGGCCTTCGCGCGATGGGCTTTGAGAATGACGCTGTTGAGAGCCCGTGCTACGCACTGCTATTGAACCCAGATACGCTGCTGCCGCCCGATGCACTGCAACACGTTTTCGAGTTTGCCGAGGCGAACCCGGATGTGGGTGTGGTAGGTCCTAAACTAGTACGGCTTGATGGCAGCCTGGACAAAGCTTGTCGGCGCAGCTTTCCTACGCCCAGGGTATCAGCTTTTCACATGCTCTACCTGGATCGCTTGTTCCCGCAGAGTAAGATATTTGCTCGCTATAATCTGTCGTTTTTGGATGTCGATGAGCAAGTGGATGTGGATTCAGTGGTTGGCGCTTTTATGTTCATGCGTCGGGAAGCCCTGCAGGATGTGGGATTGCTTGATGAAGCCTTTTTTATGTACGGTGAGGACTTGGATCTCTGTTATCGCATCAAAGAGGCTGGTTGGCGCGTTGTGTATTATCCCCGCACTGTTGTGACCCACATCAAAGGGGCGGCCAGTTCAAAGCGCAGCACCAGATCTATCGACGCTTTTTACGAGGCAATGCGCATCTTTCATCGCAAATATTACCGCCAGCAAACGTTCTTTCTCTTGAATTGGCTTATCGATGCTGGTATCTGGCTCAAGCACCATTTTTCACTGGCGCAAAATGCCCTGCGTCCGGATGATCGCAAACACGTTGCATCGGCCTGAGGTGAATGTGAGCAAGCAACAGCGTACTTTGATTACAGCAATAACCGTGCTGGCGGATTCTATTGCCGCAGCACTAGCGTTTTATGGTGCCTATGTTTTACGCCTCGCTATTCCACTTCCTACGCCTATCAAGCTGGGATCTTTTAGCGGCTATATAGCTTTGGGTATTGTGCATGTGATGGTCGTTGTGGTGACTTTTTTCTTTACACAGCTTTATCACCGCAACCATAATCAATCTCGTATTGATCTTTTTTCCAGTGTCGTCTCTGCTGTGAGTGTCGCTACCGTTGTGGATACAGCAGCGAGTATGCTTGTTTCTAGCGGTATACAACTGGTGAGCCGTGGCATTATTCTCTATACCTGGGCGCTGACAATCATCTTTGTCATCATCGACCGTGCGTTGGTTTCCAAACTGGCCTCGACGCTACGCCGTAGGCATCCCGAGCGACTGATTCTTGTGGGCACTGGCGAACTGGCCCGAGTAATTCTACAAAAGACCATCCAGTCTGCTCATCTTGGCTATGAGGTCGTGGGGTTTGTCGATGCGAATACGACACTGAAGGATGTAGCTGGTGTACCTGTGCTCGGCACACCCAAAGACCTGGAGCGAATCATTCGGGAACAAAAAGTGACCGAAGTGATCATCGCTCTGCTGGAACCGACACATGCCGATCTCTTGGATATGATTGCGGATTGCGCTGCTGCCAAGGCTTCGGTACGCATTTTGCCTGATATGTTCCAGATTATGGCATCACAGGTTTCTATTGGAGACTTGGACGGCCTGCCTATGCTAATGGTGCGGGATATTGCTTTGGATGGCTGGAAATTGGCTGTTAAGCGAGCCATGGATATCATCGTTAGCGCTACTGGCCTAGTTGTTATCTCTCCGCTGCTTTTTGCCATAGCACTGGCTATCAAACTTGATTCGCCCGGTTCGGTTCTATATACCCAGGTGCGTGTGGGGCTGGATGGCAAGCCCTTTGGCATGCTCAAGTTCCGTTCTATGCGAGTGGGGGCTGAATCGGATACGGGGCCAGTGTGGGCGACCAAGGATGACCCCAGAAAAACGCGGTTGGGGGCTTTTTTACGCAAAACCTCCCTGGATGAACTACCCCAGCTCATCAATGTACTCATGGGTGATATGAGCCTTGTGGGGCCACGTCCAGAGAGGCCGGTTTTTGTAGAACAGTTCAAGCAGGTGGTTCCCCGATACATGGAACGCCACATGGAAAAGGGTGGTATGACTGGATGGGCTCAGGTCAATGGGCTGCGCGGCGAAACTTCGATCATCGAACGGACCAAATACGATCTGTATTACATCGAGAACTGGTCGATCCTCTTTGATATCAAGATCATTCTTCGCACTGTCTTTAGCATATTCCGCGACAGAAAGAACGCCTACTAGTAATTGCTACTATCTGCCAATACCTCGTCGACCCAGGCACTCATTTCCTCATCAACAGGCACGTCCTCATCCAGCAAGATTTTTTCCCAGCTGATATCAGCTAGCTCGCCCTTGGACGAAAAACTCAGCTGGGCAATGCCGACGCGTTCCCCAGCGCTTCCCGAACTGGCATAGTCAGCATGAATGAGCACTGCTCCTGTTGAAAGGGTCATGGGAGCGTCCAGCACTCTGTTCCTGCCGCTCACAACGAGATCAATATCCTCGAACTCTTCACCCAGAGCAGCGTCGGTATCCACACCTGTGTGAGAAAGAAGGATGACGATATCTGCTTGCTTGGCTACTTCTGGCAACCATCTTTCCAAGGCTTCTTCCGGATCGCTTGCCGCCATCTCCTCGCCATCTCCCGGCTCACTGAGGCCGATGATGCCGATGCTATAGCCACCTCTCTCCAGAACTACATAGGGATCGGTGATGAGATCGCCCGTGGCAAGTGAATAAGCGTTAGCGCTGATGACGGCGAATTCTGCCTCAGTGATACGCGCTTCCAGTTGGGTTTGCGTCAAAAAGGTGATGTCGCTCAGCCCTAGGTTGAGAACATCATATCCCAGTAGGTTCATAGCCTCGATGCTAGTTCTACCGTAAGTTGTGGTGGCAGGCGATGTGTCATAGAGCAGTGAATTACCTGCATCCAGTACGAGCGTGTTCGTATAGGTCGCCTGGGTCTCTTGAATTAAAGTTGCCCGACGGGCAACTCCTCCGGTGTCGTGCGCTCAACCACAGCCGGTCAAGTACCCCAAAGTGTCGTTGGTGTGCAAAACCGTTAGCTCTAGCCCGTCCGCCTGCACAGAACGTCCAGCAGTTGGATTATGAGAGATGAGCACGGCCAGACAGATCGCTATAAAAATTACCAGGGCAATAAAGGCCCATAGTAAATCTTTTTTGGCATTCTTTTTATCGTCGTGATTCTCTACGTCGCTCATAGTATTCTCCGACTAGTCGGTGTGATCCTCGATCATTTGGGCAAAAGCATCATAAGCTTGAACGATACGGTCGATATGCTGCAGAGTGTGTGTTGTAGAAAGCGCGCCAAAGCCATGTACCACGTTTACATCGTTGATCAACATGCCCAAGCGCAGCAGATTTTCGCGCAAGGCTGCATTGCAATAGAGCGGATTGAGCATCTCTTCTGCCGACGACGGCACCCAATTCACCTCTTTTGGAAAATATACGGATACGAGTGAGCCATCGAGTGGCCCATCACTGTGGCCCGTGCATCTGGCGATAATGTTGTGTCTGGCAAAAGTCTCTTCGATGCGGTTGCGCAGTATTTCGGTGGTGTTTGCCAATACAGGGTAGACTTCAGCTTTGTGTTCATGAAGGTACGAGATCATGGCTGTGCCAGCAATCAGGCTTGAAGGATGAGCAGAGAAGGTGCCGCCGCTACCCCAAACGCGTCTGGGGCTCTTGACGCTCATAAGATCCATAATATCCGCTCGACCAGTGATAGCTGCCATAGGCATACCCCCGCCGATGACTTTGCCGTAGGTTGTGAGGTCGGCTTTTACGTTGTACATCTGCTGGACGCCACCCAAACAATAGCGATAACCAGTGATGATCTCGTCCAAAATCAAGAGTGAGCCAAAACGCTCGGTGAGTTGGCGTGCAGTCTGAAGATATTCGCGGGTGGCGGGGATAAACCCTGCAGATCCCAGCACAGGCTCGCAGATAAAGCAGGCGATCTCGTTTCCCCGTGTTTCAAACAGATCAATCAGCGCCTGGCTGTCGTTAAAAGCGATGACCAGGGTGGTCTCATTATCTTGTGCTGTAATGCCCTGCGAATCGGTATGGTTATAGCCATCGCGGTTTCGCTGTACTCCGCGCAAGCCCGACGGACTGGCGCCGTGCCAGCCACCGGCGGTCTTGACTACGATTTGGCGTCCAGTATAGCCCCTTGCCAGCATCATGGCATACATAGTGGCCAGAGTACCGGCGGTTGTCATCCTAACACGGTCATCTCCGGTATCCTTGAGCAGCATTTCGGCAAAGGTGGCCTGGGCTTCTTCCACATGACCTGTTTGCAGGCCATTTCCTGCCTCAAGGGCCTCTATCAGTGCGCGGCGTACTGGCTCGGGGTTATGACCGATGATGTTAGCATAGTGGCCCTGCCACAGATCGACAATTTCGTGCCCATCAATATCCTCGACGATAGCACCGCGAGCATTTTCAATTCGAATAGGATAAGGCTCGACCAGGCGGGCAGTGTGGCTTACGCCGTCGACCAGGCTGTTCAATGAACGCTCATGGGCCTGAGCCGATTTGGGAAACCTTGCCCGGTATTGTGCATAGAGTGTTTCGGTCAGATGGGTTTGATTCAATGACATGACTGTTCTCACACTAGCTTTCTGCCATACCAATAGGCGACAGACCGGTACTCGGCGCTGCAATCATTCGCATGGCCATGCTCTAGTGTCGCCAACAAAGACGTTTTAAAAGGTATTGAGTCGCTGATATGTAGACGGTACATGGAAAACTTGCCGTCTATTTGGTTAGTATCGCCGGGGCCTTTATCAAGATAAGTCACGCCGTACTCGGGGCGGCAATCTACTTTTCTGAATCCCCAGGCGAGGTTGAAATAATCCTCTGTGCCGGTACCATGTAAACGGGGCGGCCATGGCTCGCCATCGATGATGAACATATCATCACCCTCCCACCACTTGCCTGATTCTCCCGGTTGGCAGTAGATGGAAAGACTTGTCCCCACATAATGCCCCAGATAGCCTCGGGCATCCAAAAGGCAATAATTCTCATCCCAGCCCAGATTTGTGATGTTGGCATCAAAGTTGCCGTGAGGTTGCACGGGCTGATTCATAGGTGGTGTAGTGTGTTCCTGATTCAACGTAGCATGAAAGTAGAGCACGGGTTCTTCTAACAACTCGTGTGCTTCCCAATCGACATAGTAAAAAACGTTGGCATCTACAGTTGAATGGTTAGTGAGCACTACCTTGGCTGAATGCTCAAAAGGCATGGGGAACATACAGTTGAGCGATCCGCGGTAGGGAGGCTCCGTGAGATGGGGCTGGCGGCTCACCTGCACAGCAGCATTATTTATATCGACGAGATGGCCGTGACCGAACATGAACAAGTCAGCAAGGGGTACGTTGACTTGAGGTTCACCAACCTCATCAAAGGTGATTTGCAAAACTAATTTTCGGTAGGCATCTTCAGAGCCAGGAACCACTGTAAACCACAAATGGCGAATGATGCCTGCCCCTAGGAGTTGAGGCGCCGCATAGGATGTTCCAGCCTCGATGACGATGTAATCGCGATTTCCGCCGTTGCGATTGTAACTGCTCTCGCGTTGCCTCAGAAAGCGTTTTTGCTGATGCAGATTACTGAGCATATAGCATTCCTTTGGCTATACCTGGCTAATGAGTTCGGAGCGGTGAAACGTTTTGGCTCCGTACAAGGTGGCGGCTATGCCTACAGCCCAGAATATGGCGCCGATCAAAAAGACGATGCCCGTTCCCAAAACAAATACACCAGCGAGTTGGCCGACCATGACGAGCACAATGGGCAGCACAAGAATGCCGCTCCATTGTTGGGCCTCTACAAAGGTCTGTGTTTTGGAAGAGATCATAACCGTGATACCGATGCCGGAGAGAGATACGCCAGGGCCAAGCCACAGAAGCAGCACCCACCAAAAAGTCGGCGGGAAAAAGATTCGCTGCATGGCATAGTATCCCGCCGCGTTGACCACGACGGCATAGGCGACAAAAGAGACAGCCTCAATAATGAGGGCTGGTACAAAGGCCGAGAGTACTTTGCCGATAAACAAATCTCGCGTGCTAACCGGCGTATACAGCAGACCCTCCATGGTGTGTCTTTCCCTTTCTCCCACGAACGAGTCTGATGCCAGGATTGATGAAGTCATAAGCGGAATAATGAGGAACATGGGGGCAAACATATAGCTTGCGCTCCCAATGATCCAAGCCTCAACGTAATCGCTCATGTCGATGTTTAGCCCAGCAGCGGTTATCATGCGAATAAAGGGCTCGATATCGTCATAAGACATTTCATCCAACGAGGCCCAACGTGGCACAGAAACCATGATAGCGGGGATGATGACTAGAATGATAGCGGGGACGAGGATTGTCGGCACCAGAATGTTCTTATTCTGCAGAGCTAGCCTAAGGTCTTTGCGGGCGATTGCTTTGATGGTGCGCCATTCGAATTTCATCATTCGCCTGCCTCGCTCTCATCGTTTCCCTGGATCTTGAAATAGATATCTTCGAGTGTGTGCTGTTGTGGCGTGACTGAATAAACATCCAGTTCGTTTTGTACAAGCCAGCGGGTCAATTCGGGTATCTTTTCATCATCTGATAGAGTGACAGAGACTTGGTCGCCATGGACTGCAAGATTCAGCATGAACGGGGCCTCTCTGAGCGCGTCCAGACGACTGTCGTTTACATTACCCAGCACAAGTTCAACCTGGCATTGTCTCCAGAGTTCGCTTGCTAGTTCTTTTGGTGTGCCTACAGCTTGCAGAATACCGTGATCGATGACACCAATGCGGTCACACAGTTTTTGGGCAACATCCAGGTTATGGGTACACAAAAAGACAGTTCGTCCGCGTTTTTGGCTCATATCACTAATCAGTTCGATAACCTGGCGCGTGGCGGCTGGGTCCAGACCTGCGGTGGGCTCGTCCAAAAAGAGAATCTGCGGATCGTGGATCAGAGCTCGGAGAATAGCCATGCGTTGATGAAGACCTTTGCTCAGAGTACCTACATGATCATGAGCGCGGTCAACCAAGTCAAATTCTTCCAACAAATCAGTGATGCGCTTATCGAGATCATTTGCTGGTACGCGGTAAAGTTCGCCGTAAAAGCGGAGGTTTTCTTCCAGCGTGAGGGATTCATAGAGACCGGGTGTTTCGGTCAAAACACCAGAGGACGCACGGATAGCCGATGCGTCCTCTAGAATATTCATACCAAGTACGGTAGCGCTGCCGCTGGTGGGCGCAAGAAGGCCATTGAGCAGGCGAACGGTGGTGGTTTTCCCGGCACCGTTCGGCCCCAGAAAACCAAAGACCTCGCCCTGGCCGATCTCAAGATCAAGTCCTTGAACGGCTTTCTTCTCGCCAAAATGCTTTGTAAGATTCTGACACGATATTGCCTGCTGCACGTCCGAGGCCTCCTGCGAACACTGGCCTGTGTCAGACGGCTCGATCCATGTGTCGGGCAATTCTTTTGATGCCCTGGATCACATCATTTTCCGCTGCACACAGGCTGATGCGTACATAATCATCACACATACTACCGAATCCTGCGCCAGGTGCAACAGCGACATGTTCTGTTTGGAGAAGTGACTCACTAAACGGCACCGAGGTGAGATCACTCTCTTTGATGTTGATCAACAGATAGAAAGCACCGTGAGGGTAATAAATATCCAATCCCAGTTTTTTTGCTGTCTCAACGGCCAGATCTCGTCGATGCCGATAATCCGCCACCATATCGACAACGCAATCCTGCGGTCCTTCCAGAGCAGCAATTGCCGCATACTGGGCAACGGTGTTGATGCAGCTTACAACGGGTTCCTGGCACATTGACATGGCAGAAACAATCTCTTTGGAGGCCACAGTCCAACCTACGCGCCATCCCGTCATTGAATACGTTTTGGAAAGAGTAAAGATGGTGAGCACGCGACCTTCAGTATCCCAAATCGCTGGGCTGATATGTTCGCCTTCGTACACTAACTGATCATAGGTCTCGTCCGAGATCAAATAGAGATCATGCCGCTGGCAGAACTCAAAGCAAGCCCGCATGATTTCAGCGTTCCATACAGCTCCCGTCGGATTGGAGGGGCTGTTTATGAGCATGACCTTTGTGTTCGGCGTAACCAACTCTTCCAAGGCATCAAAATCAGGTGTAAAGTCCAGCTCTGGTGGTGTTGGGTATTCAATGGGATTTCCATAGCAGAGCTTGGCGGCCATGATGAAATTGCCATAGCCAGGATTCGGCAAGAGAATGTCGTCTCCCGGGCTGAGCAGTGCACTCATTGCTAAATGAATGGATTGCATGGCACCGCTGGTGACGATAATGTTGTCTGTTTCGACGTGGAGGTTGTTTTCTCGTGCCAGCTTTTTACAGATTGCCTGACGAAGTTCCATAATTCCCGCGTTGGAGGTGTAACCAGTGTACGAATCAGTACACGCTTTGGCTGCGGTTTGGGCAACATGCGCCGGAATCGGAAAATCTGGTTGGCCCAACGCCAGGTAGATGGCATCGGGCACAGCAGCGGCTGCGTCAAACATAGCCCGAATTGGGGAACGGCTCATGTTCGAAACAGCAGTTGATAGCGCCTTCATGCCAAGACCTCCAGTCAAATAAAAAAAGACACCATGCGTGGCGCCCGAGCGCCCTTGCACGGTGTCAAAACGAAAAAAGTATCTTGAAACGATACATCAGGGTGCACAGTGTGTCAAGTTGCCTTTGTTAGAGCTGCCTAAGGTGCCTGAGAGGAGATTGTGCCTACCCTACGTTGACATCAAACCTTGTGTGGGCCATAATGGGCCAGCTCGATTTCAGTGTCTATAGGAAAATAAATGTCTGAACTTAGTGTGGCTGCCCTGCTTGAACGGGCACAGCACATGGTACGTGTGGGACAACCCAATCAGGCTAAAGAGTTTTGCCTCAGGGTGCTAAAGGCCTATCCCAAACATGGCCGTGCTTTTGGCATAGTGGGGCAGGCTTATTTGGCTTTGGGCCAGGATGATCATGCAGCGGATGCCTTCTTCCGGGTGCTGGGTGTCTATCCCAATGATCCTCTGGCAAACGCCAGTTTGGCCGCTATTTATGACGCTGCTGGCGATACATCCCGTGCACTCTGGTATTTGGAACGAGCTTTTGAGATGGCGCCCGCAAACCCAGAGCTTCAACAAGAACTTTTGCGGCTGTACCACGAACAGGGCATTTCTGTAGAGCAAGTGCAGCTTACAAGAGTTGGTTTGGCGCGAACGTATATGCGCGGATTGCTCTACACGCGCGCTCAATGGGAGTTGGAGAATTTAGAGCACAAAACAGAGCGCACAGATATTCTCGTTTCTCTGCTTGAATGCTCATGGAATCTTCAGGATGTGAACCGAGTTGAGGCGCAAAGTCAGCGTATTCTAGCTTTGCTTCCTGATTGTCTAATAGCGAATTTGCTTTTGGGCAATTTGTGGCTGGGTACTTTTCGGGATGAGCAGGGGCGTATGCTTTTGGAACGTGCTCAAAGTCTCGATCCTGACAATGCCATGGCGCAAAGCCTCTTTGGCGCCAGATCGCCCCTTGCCCCACGTAACGTACGCGTCCCCGCCTTGGAGGAAGAGTTACCACCTCTTGATCTCTCTTATTTGGATGATGCGGCTGCCGAAGCTGAGACTGAAAGCGAAGCGCCTCAGGATATGATTGATGAGTGGTTTGGTTGGTCAGAGCCAATTCCTGAAGGGGGTTCTGTTACAGCGGTCGATTTAGTCATTCAGCCCATTCGGGAAGAGAAAGAAGATAACGAGATCGATCCAGGGTTGTCGATTACAGACATTCAGCGGATGTATGTGAACGACCATCCTGATGACTGGCAGGCTCGGCTTGATCTGGCGCGGCGCTATCGTGATGAGAAGAGCATTTCTCTGGCCGTAGAGCACTATAGCTATCTCGTCTCTCATAATCGCGAACTGCTTCGCGAAGTTGTTGGTGATCTCGAATTTCTGACTCGCCGGTTTCCTCAGGAGCAAAGCTTGGGGGGACTCTTGCGTGAAGCTCGTGACGAGCTAAATCGGTTTAGAAACTAATCTTACATAAACTTGTTTGGAGGTTTTGAATGGTAGAACGAACACTTGTCATTGCCAAGCCGGATGCTGTGCAGCGTGGTTTGGTGGGTGAGATCGTCGCACGCTTTGAAAAGCGTGGACTCAAGCTCGTAGGGCTCAAACTGATGCAGATTGATGAAACACTGGCCAGGCGGCATTATGCTGTGCATGAGGGTAAGCCCTTTTTTGCCGGGCTCATTGAGTATATTACTGCTGCGCCAGTTGTGGTGATGGCGTTGGAAGGCCCGAATGCAATTCAGGTGGTGCGCAATACCATGGGGGCAACCAATCCGGTCAATGCCAATCCGGGCACCATTCGCGCAGATTTTGGCATGGAAATTGGTCGGAATCTGGTTCATGGCTCCGATGCCCCAGAAACGGCCGCTCACGAAATAGCCCTCTTTTTTGCCGAGGACGAACTCGTCGATTGGAAGCGCGACTCGGACTGCTGGATTCTGGAATAATTCGGATAGTAAAGAGCCATCCTCGTTGGATGGCTCTTTCTGTTAGGCTATTCTCACAATGACTCGCGCATCTCGCCATAGATCTTCGAGTTGATAACGCTCGCGTTGCGGTTTGGAAAAGAGATGGATAACCACTCCGCCATAATCCATCAATACCCAGCCAGAATCTGCAGTGCCCTCTATATGGAGAGGATCAAGCCCCAGCTTTTGTTTGATCTCGCCATCGATTGCCTCAGTGATAGCATCGATTTGACGGCCAGTGTCGGCTGAAGCGATGACAAAATAGTCGGCAATGATGGTAAGTTCTTGCAGGTCAAGCAATAAAAGGTCTTCTGCCATCTTGGCAGAAGCTGCATCGACTGCCAGTTTCGCAACATCTAGATAGTCCAGGTTGTACCTCCCAAAGGTTCTTGTTATGCTAGTCTCATCTATGCGGATATCAGATCAGCAAGAAAGGCGCGAACTACTTCCAGGATTTCCCTTACCTGCTCTCCGATTATCTGGAGTAGAACGAAAAACGTAATCGTTAGCACAAGGGTTATCAGAACCCAATCCCAGAGCTGTCGTGCTGAAAAATCGCCAGTTCCTTTTCCAAATCCCACACCCGGTCTCCAATATTCGTTTCTACAAGTATATTCGTCTCTCTGGATGTCGGCAAGAAAGGATTCGCTGATGCAAGGCCTTTCAGTTTCTATATTTAGGCAGAGAGGTATGAACAAAAGCTTGACTCGCCAGGTGTCTATAGGCTATACCAGAAACTAGCTAAAATACGCTTGCGGTGGTAGGTAAAGTGCATTTACATAATATAATTGTCCGATCTGTTATTCTCATCTCTCTGATTTTTCTGTCACTTGGGTGTAGGCATTCCTCTACAGAGACTACGCTGACGCCATCTGCGGCCAGCGCATTAACTCAAACACCTGTGCTTACAACTACTTCCGTGAGGACGGCTACGCCTGTACGTACACGAGTTACACCAACGGCCACGCCTACTCCGATAACGGGGCAGATAGGCTGGATCGTTATCCCCAGTGTTGAACTCGAAGAACCCATTGTCAAAGTTTCTTGGCATATTGAACAACTCGATGGCATCTCTGTTGCAGTTTGGGATGCTGATGATGCCTATGTCAGTTACCTGATCGGTTCAGCTGCGTTGGGCGATCAGGGTAATTGCGTACTTGCAGGGCATAGCGGCGGCACAGAAAGCAGTCCCTTTGCACAGCTAGAGGCACTGCAAGAGGGCGATGAGATCATCCTCAGAGATATGTCGGGAACTGAGACGAGTTATACAGTGACCGGATCTGTTCGCATACAGCAGTCGGGCCTTGAGGTGGGTGAACAAATCGAGGCGGCCGAGGTGTTGGATGCCACAGAAGATACACGGCTCACCCTAGTTACATGTTGGCCCGAGTGGGGTTATACGCATCGCTTAATCGTCACGGCTGTGGTGGGGAACAAGTGACATCTAGAAAACGCTTATATGTTCAAGATACCAAGATAGGAGCAGGTGTCCTGTGATAAAAAAGCAGCACTACTTTGTGGGCCTTTTGTTGCTTTTGGCCATAGTTTGGGCTTCTTCTACAAGTACGGCTTGGGCCATGTCTTTGGAATCGCCTTTGCGGCAGACCGTGCCTTTGACGCCCCCGGCAACATGGACTCCCATAGCACCGACTACTTCACCCACATCTGCTCCTACTACGGCTCCTAGGCCTACCGCTGTCCCTCAGCCGACAGATGCCCCTGTTGAAGAAGGTTATGCTCAACCTTGGGTTACACTCGAAGACACCTTTTTTGAAATTGCTCCGGGCGATCTGGTCGAGTTGAATATAATGGTCGAAAATGTAGGCACAGCGTTTTCGGACTTGAATCCTGTGACGGTCAACGCGAATGGCCTTGCCATCGTTGAGGCATCAGGGGAGATGGTTTTTAATACTGTGGTAGCTGCTCTGGACCCTGGTGAAGCAGACTCACTACAGGTTACGATTCAGGTTCCAGACGATCTATGGCCTGGAGACTCTTTTACGGTTACAGTCATGGCATCAATGGATGATATCTTTGATGCCCAAGAGGTTACTTTGGATGCACCACGTGCCATTCTCCCCGCTACGGGCAAATAGCGACGGGGCGATTTCGACAGTGGTATCTTTGCAGCGATTTGGAATCAGCCTTGACAAGCACAACGGTAGTCTGGAATGTTGATCCGCTTACTCTGATTTCAGCTGGTCTGATTATTATGGGCGCAGCTCTGCTGATCGCTCTCTTTAGCTGGTATCTTGTTGGCGAGGCATCATCAGCGCGAGATGAGTCCAGAAGAACTCTGGGATTCAGCATCGCTCTGGAGATGCTTGGTGTAGGCCTGTTGATGACCGCGGAAAGCCTGACTCTTTATGCTGGCGCACTTGGCATGGGGTTGGGCTTGATTCTTTTTGTCAGGAAATTCTGGCAAAAGCGTGAGGGCTTTTCTTTTCCTTCCTTTGTACCCTTGGAGCGTCCCCCATATCGCTCGACGATACTTGTTTTTGTCACGTTGTTGGCCTTGTTGGCTGTGCCCGGCCTGCTTTTTCCAACACAACGTGCTCTGTTGACACTGCTTTCGGCTATTTTGGTCGTGCTCGTTTGGCTTACGTTATATCTTTGGCAGTCTGGCACTCCCTGGATTCTGGGCAAGCAGGACTTGGCCTTGGTTTTTACCCTCGTCGCAGTAGCCATCGCGGCCATTCTGGGCGGGGATAACGAACTCACGCTAAGCAAAATCGCGGGCGTTGTTGTTGGCCTGGCCGCCTATTCGGTGGCTTTGCTGTTCCGCGGCGAAAAACAGCTCAAGGGGTTGGTGGGGCTATACCTTGCTTCAGGTGCTATATTTGCCATCGTGGGCTTTTTCTTTGTGAAGGAGCCTCATCAATCCTCATTCATGGCAATTTTATACAGTCATCTGCCTCACATTATTGAAAAGCTACCTGAGGCCTTGGGCGGAGCTGCCAACCAAAATCAATTGGCAGGGACGCTATTATTCCTTATGCCTGTTGCTTTGTCGTTGTCTGTGGCTCCGTCTCACGGAGACAAGATGGGCGTCTTGAGGACGATAGCGCTAGTAAGCACACTCCTAATGAGCGTAACCCTTGTGCTTACTCAGTCGCATAGTGGCTGGGCTGGGGCCTTGGTTAGTGCGTTGGTTGTGTTCATGGTTCGCTGGCGTTGGTTGCGGAAAACAGTCATCTGGGCTCTGATCATTTCTATTCTTCTATTTCTGATATTTGTCCCCCTTGATGTTGTTCAGGAGATTGCCAATGAACTCTTGAGCGGCCAAACTTTTTCCACTCCTTTGGGTGACTGGGATTTGCATTCTCGCCCCATCGTGTGGGCACAGGCTCTAGATGAGATACAAAAATCGCCCTGGTTGGGGAATGGTTTAGGAACCTTTAGAAATTACGTGGCGATCGACAAGGGAACGTATAGTGCAATTATGCCGCACGCTCACAATCTCGTGCTTCAGCTTGTGTACGACCTTGGTTTGCTCGGCACAGCCGCTTTCCTAGCTTTTTGTGGCATCATTTTATGGCAGGGAATTCGTGTTGCGCAACGTGGGCGAGGGTGGCTAGCTGGCTTGGGTGGGGGCGTAGTGGCTGTGCTGGCGGGCTTTGGTGTTTATGGCATTGCCGATACCATAGCCCTTGGCGCTAAAACAGGCGTGTTTTTCTGGATTCTAGCGGGACTGATTCAAGTAGCTTATCAATCAAGTGCTAACGAAGCCTCTGACAGTGTGGAGGGCGACTAGTCTTTTTTCAAAAGCTAGAGATATGTTTCGACTCGCTTGCTATCTTTTCGTTGCCTGATCGGTTGATAAAGGAATTGTTTCAGCGCTTTGGAATCGAATAATCTCTTATCTCGATCTGCTTTTGTACTTTCCGGCAGGTTTCATATAGATTTGTGTTTGTGCCAGCGTCCTGCGAATGGAATATTTGGGAATCGTGGCTCGGTTGAGCAAACTCGGAATCCTGTAAACTGGTTGATGAAAGGACTCGAATGCGTCAAACTGTTATGCATAGCCAAGATCGCAGACGACTGCCCGTCTGGGGGATACTCTGTGTTTTATTGATAGCTGTGTTTGCGACAGCAGCTTTTTCTATCGAACCCTATGCAGAAACGCCTGCAGAGATTGCTACGCCAACTGTGGCACCAACGGCGGTGGCCAGCAGTTATGTTACCTTTTTGCCTTTACTCATGCGTAACCACCAACATCCCTACACCGTGTTGGAGCGCATGGGGTTTTGTGCTGCTTACGGAGCCGCCAGCGATTATCCCGCTCTCGGCGGCTTGTATGGTCTTTATGCTGATTATAGTTATCGTATGACTCTACCAGATATTGGCGATGCCGAATACGTGCAGATGATCATGGTGCGCGAATCGATTTATGGGGCAGACCCTTTAGGAGACCCCACGTATTTAAGCCAGGCTCAGGCTGCAGCAGCAGCTAATCCTGGCTCTTTGTGGATCATTGGCAATGAGCCCGAGTGCCCATATGGCCAAGGAGCGCGTACCCCTGAGCAGTATGCTGTCATCTATCATACCTGCTATACAGAGCTCAAAGAGGCAGATCTTACGGCGCGTGTGGCGGTGGGCGGAGTTGTAGAGCCTACGGCGTTGCGCTTGGAATGGCTGGACCGGGTATTAGCCGAGTATGAGCGCCTTTATGGTGTGGCCATGCCGGTGGATGTGTGGACCGTCCACAATCAGATTTTACAGGAAGTCGAGGGCCAATCTGGTGCTGGCATCCCGGTGGGGCTTGATGCTGAGCAGGGAGAGACATATCAGTGGTGGAACCAGGATGATATGGATATCTTTGAGAACCATATGCTCACGTTCCGCCAGTGGATGGCCGACAACGGCTACCGAGAATGCGAGCTGATTGTTAGTGAGTTCGGGTTCCTCAACCCGCAGGAGTGGTTTGGGGCTGAAGGCGAGGCGATTATGGCAGACTTTATGGAGACCAGCTATCGCTACATGCTCTCAGCAACTGACGCCGCGATTGGGTGTCCCACTGATGGCAATCTGCTGGTGCAGCGTTGGCTTTGGTACAGCATGGCTCATCCCGGTGAAGACTATCGTGATGACCCCAATGTAGATGACAGTGAGATTTTCGGGGGCGCCTTATATGATCCCTTTACCCATCTGTCCTACCCATTGGGCCAGTTCTATATCGATATGGTACCCAGACTGATAGCAGAGTTTGGCTCATGAAAAAAGGTTGGCTTGGGGTTATTGTCATCCTTGGCCTGCTTTTGGCTTTTCCCCTGTATCACGCTTCGCAATTGAGCCGGGCTGCCTTGCGTACCTACATGGCAGCCCGGGATCTATCTGACTCAGGCTTGGACGACTCTGAAGTTGTTTTGAACCTTGCTGACCAGGTGCAAAAGATATCTCGCCATCTAAGTTGGTTTGCTGATAAAACCGAGTTTGTACTGGACGTCGCGGATTTTGTGGGTTTTAAAAAGGCCGGTGAGTTTGGCGACTTGGGAATTTGCATAAGCGGCCTGGTCGAATCAGGATCGTGGGCTTTACTTGGCATGGGAGAGACTGATTCTTCGCTGCAGGGCGCGGCGTACGAGATGGCCCTTCATCGAGAGGTGTTAACAGAGGCACGTGATGCCGCGGAACGAGCGAGTGTGGGTCTCGATGGTGTGTGGGCAGACAGGGCCAAACAATTGAGTCTTGTTTCTAGTGCCCTCTTAGCAGTGGCCGATTCGGGTTTGGAAGATCAAACTTGGCTGGCCTGTTTTCAGAACAAGGATGAGATTCGAGCAACAGGCGGGTTCATCAGTGCTGTGGCTCTGATCACGATATCTGATGGCAATCTTGATGTCTCTAATTATTCGAGTTCGCAAGATATTGAAGCCTACTATGAGGTGCACCCAACACCTCCGATCCCGTTGCAAACCTACATGGGTGCAAGCGTTCTATTGATGCGCGATGCGAATTGGTCCCCTGATTTTTCTTCCTCTGCTGCGGTTATGGCCTCTCTTTATGAAATGGACACAGAAAAATCCATCGATGGCGTGATTGCCATCGACATGGACTTTTTGCAACTTGTTCTGGATGCAGTGGGTGGCATCGACGTAGAGGGGTATGACGGGGTCGAGGTCACTGGCGAGAATTTCTATGATCTTTTTATCTCCTATTGGGAACAGCCCAAGGATGCGGCGGCGCTGGGCGAAGCAGGTGGTTTTGCCGATTGGCTTGCCCATCACAAAGATTTTGGCGGCGATGTGATGGACTCATTCGTCTCTGCTGCCCATGACATGGGAGCCAGAGAGCTGCTCAATGTTCTTCAGGCAGTCGTGCAGGGTGCTGAACAGAAACACCTTTTTGCCTGGAGCGAGAATTCAGCTGTGCAGGCCGATATTGAGGATGCGGGCCTTGCCGGAGATATTAAATCGTCTGACTGTGACTATTTGATGGTTGTAGATACAAATATGGGCTGGAACAAAGTTGATCGCAACATTGAACAAGCCATCAATTATGCAGTTGCAGAGACTGCTGATGGGCTTACTGCTACACTAGAGATTACTTATACGAATCTATCGACACCTGATGGTAACGCATGCGACCACCGCTCCTATTATCGGGATACCTATGCCGAGTTGGCAAATGATTGCTATTGGGATTATGTTCGGGTTTATGCGCAACCGGGGTGTGAGTTGCTTTCTATTACTGGAACTGACGAACCCGTTGATGCGAGTATCAGCCAGGGGAAACAGATATGGGGCACCTTTATCGTGGTTCCCAAGGGAGAGACGTACACGCTTGTGCTCAAATATCTACTCCCCGCTCAGGTTGCTGTTTGCATTGAACAGGGCGATTATAGTCTGATGCTTCAAGGGCAAGCTGGTAGAACGGATATCGCTGTCTCGGTGATGACACCATTTGGCGAAGAGACGGACTTTATGTTGACTGGCGATGTCGAGTTGGTGTTTTCCGGTGAGCAGGCAAAATGATAAAGCATTGGCAACGCAGGCACAAGAGGGCATTGTTTTTTTTCATCCTGCTGATGGGGTTATTCCTATTTGGCGTCCCCCTTCTTACAGAGGACAGCAATGTGCGGGTATTTTCAGGTGTGGATACTTTTGCCCTGGTGGCCGCGCAGTCAACTGGTGTTGTACCTACAGCGACGCCCAAACCAACCCCCTTGCCAACTCGGGTGCAGATTGATCTGCCTGAGGAGACTTTTTCTCAGGGGCTCGATGTACTGACTTGGGTTCTGGTTATGGCTATTGTTGGCACGGTCGGCTTGATCACATATTTACTGTATTTACGACTGAGAAGGAACCACTAGTATCGGATTGGTGAATACAAAAAGAGGGGAGATGTAGGGCGGAATGCCCATATCTCCCCTCTTTTTTGCTAGAATCAGGGAGCGACTGCCACTAGATTATCAAAGCGAATAACAGCTGAATCCTCTTCGTAGCTTGTCACTGCCAGGCCTATATTGCCAGACGAGAAAGTGCTGTCTGTGATACTGGCAACGGTCTGACCGTTCACGATGAGTGTTAGCTCTGTGCCATTGGCAATTGCCGTGATCGTGTTGGTAGCAAAGCCTTGTTTGATGACACTGCTCGCCGTAAAGCTGACCAAAGGTGTAAATTCACTGTTCTCAAGCAAGTAGATGGCATAGTAACCGTCACCCGAGATCAAAAAGTGATAGCCATCAGCGTTACCCTGCTCACGTAGGATGATGCCAAAGTCGTTGTTGCTGTTGGAAGGCGACTGATACTGCGTGGCCTCTACTGTGACAGAAACATCGGAAAAGTTTTGATCGGGAACGCCCCACATCGGCGAGCCTGTATAAGTGGCGCCCACCTCATAGGTGCCATCAGCATAGCCAACCCAACCATCCTCATATTCGCCGATTTCCCATCCTGAACGGGAATTCGAGAAATCGTCTTCATACAAGATCGTTCCGGTGTCACCACCAGCAGCATCAGTGGGCAGCGGCTCAGCGGTGTTGGTAGGTAGCGGCTCTGCGGTGTTGGTGGGCAGCGGCTCTGCAGTATTGGTGGGTTGTGGTTCTGTGGTGTTGGTGGGCAGCGGTGCAGTAGTATTGGTAGGTTGTGGCTCAGACGTGCTGCCGAGCGAGGCTTTCCCAGAGCTGCTACTAGCACTGCTTCCCGAGGGCGCGACTGCTACTAGATTATCAAAGCGAATGACAGTCTGTTCCTCTTCGTAGGTCGTTGCTGCAAGGCCGATATCGCCAGAAGAAAAAGTGCTGTCTGTGGTACTGGCTACGGTCTCACCATTCACGATGAGTGTCAACTCTGTGCCATTGGCAATTGCCGTAATCGTGTTAGTGGTATCGCCCTGCTTGATAACACTGCTTGTTGTAAAGTCGACCAAGGGTGTAAAGTAGCCATCTTCAAGCAAGTAGATGGCATAGTAACCGTCACCCGAGATCAAAAAGTGATAGCCATCAGCGTTACCCTGCTCGCGCAGGATGATGCCAAAGTCGTTGTTGCTGTTGGACGGTGCGTCGTACTGGGTAGCTTCTACCGTGACAGAGACATCGGAGAACTTTTGGCCAGCGACACCCCACATTGGCGAACTCGTATAAGTGGCGCCCACTTCATAGGTGCCTTTTGCATAGCCAACCCAACCATCCGTGTATTCACCGACTTCCCATCCCGAACTATCATCCGAGAAATCGTCTTCGTACAAGGTCTCTCCATTGCTACCACTATCATCATTGAGCAAACCATCAAGCAAACCACAGCCAGCGGTCAGCAGGCTTAGTATCATGGATACAACAAGGATGAGTACCAGTCTTTTTCTCATTGCTCCCCCCCGGGGATATTCATAGTGCCTCTACCAGGCACACACTGCTGGTGAACACAATATCTACAGTGCTGTCGCCAATATAGCTATTTAGGGTGCGACTGCTACCAGGTTATCAAAGCGGATGACAGACTGTTCCTCTTCATAGGTTGTTACTGCCAGGCCGATATCGCCAGAAGAAAAAGTGCTGTCTGTGATGCTGGCTACGGTCTCACCATTCACGATGAGTGTCAGCTCTGTGCCATTGGCAATTGCCGTAATCGTGTTGGTAGTATCGCCCTGCTTAATGACGTTGCTCGTTGCAAAGTCGACCAAGGGTGTAAAGTAGCTGTCTTCAAGCAAGTAGATGGCATAGTAGCCGTCACCCGAGATCAAAAAGTGATAGCCATCAGCGTTACCCTGCTCGCGCAGGATGATGCCAAAGTCGTTGTTGCTGTTGGACGGTGCGTCGTATTGGGTAGCTTCTACCGTGACAGAGACATCGGAGAACTTTTGGCCAGCGACGCCCCACATTGGCGAGCCTGTATAGGTAGCGCCCACTTCATAGGTGCCATCGGCATAACCAACCCAACCATCCAAGTATTCGCCGATTTCCCATCCCGAACTATCGTCCGAGAAATCGTCTTCGTACAAGGCCTCTCCATTGCTACCACCGCCAATACCAAGCAAACCACAGCCAGCGGTCAGCAGGCTTAGTATCATGGATACAACAAGGATGAGTACCAGTCTTTTTCTCATTGCTCCCCCCCGGGGATGTTCATAGTGCCTCTACCAGGCACGCCTTCCAATCTGACAATTCGGATGGTATCAGTGCTGGGCCTTTGTGTCAATGAGCCGCCACTATTTGACCCTTCCAGTGTTTTGTCTCAATGGTGATTGACGAAAAAAGGAGCCGACATCAAAGTCAGCTCCTCTGTGCCCCTGACTGGACTCGAACCAGTACGCCCTTACGAGCACAGGCCCTCAACCTGCCGCGTATGCCAATTCCGCCACAGGGGCAACGAGGATTATTATAGACAGACAATATGACTTGTCAACTCACCATGCCCACAGGTACAATTCATGTTGAACGTCTGCAGACTCATGGGAGGATAAGATGCGAATCGTCGTAGACGCAATGGGGAGCGATAGTGCCCCTGGCCCCGATGTAGAAGGGGCGATCTGGGCGGCCCGCAAATATGATGTGGCTATCACGCTGGTGGGAGAGAAGGAGATAGTTCAGCAGGAACTCTCCAAGTATGATACCGCCGGTCTGGATATAGAAATTGTTCATGCATCGGATGTAATCACGATGAGCGACCACCCGGCGATGGCGGTGCGAGCCAAGCCCGATTCATCCATGGTGGTTGCCATGGGCTTGGTGCGTGATGGTCAGGCGGATGCATTTGTATCTGCCGGAAACTCGGGAGGCGTATTGGCCACGGCGCTCTTGTCCCGTTCCCGCCTGGGACGTGTCAAGGGCATTCGGCGCCCGGCTATTTCTACCGTGTTGCCCACCCGCACCGGAAAGTGCTTTATTCTGGATATCGGCGCAAACACGGACTGCAAGCCGGATTGGTTATTTCAGTTCGCTCACATGGGTTCTATTTATGCTGAGCGTGTTCTGGAAATCCCCTCCCCCCGTGTGGCGCTTTTATCAAACGGAGAAGAAGACACCAAGGGAAACGAAGCAGTCATCGCTGCGCATGAACTTCTCAAGGGGTCGAGCTTGAATTTCGTCGGCAATGTCGAGGGGAAAGGCATTCTTTCTGGCTATGCCGATGTTATTGTAGCAGACGGTTTTGTGGGGAATGTGGCGATTAAGACGGCCGAAGGCGTCTCCAATGTACTTCTCTCTGCGCTCAAAGAATACCTTCAGGCGGGCATCTTGACTTCGTTGGGAGCCTTGTTGGCCAAGCCCGCGTTCAACAAGGTCAAGGGGATGCTTGACTACCGTGAATATGGTGGAGGCCCCCTACTTGGCGTTAATGGTGTAGTGATTATCGCCCATGGGCGATCGGATGCGTTAGCAATTCAGAATGCCGTCCGGGTTGCCCGAGAGGCAGTTCAGCAAAAAGTGGTTGATCATATACGCGAAGGGCTTGGAAGCATCGCGTTAGAAGATTCTGAGGAAGCGTAATGCAAGTATTTGTGAATGAAGCGTTCCTGGCAAAAAGGGCCAAGATAGCCCGTTGGGGAAGCATTATCGGCCTAGCTGTCCTTGTTCTTGGTCTATTTGTCGTTGGGACAAATGTCACTCTCTCGTATGTGTTTCTGATTGTTGGGTTCATTTGTGCGACGGTAGCCTCTTTTATCATGTATCAATACGTGCGAGAGCCGCGTGCAGATCAGGTCATTGCCAAAGCTCTTCGTCAGGTTGATCGTCGGTACTCTCTTTACAGCTACTATCTTCCTAGTGATAACGTCATCCTTTCTCATCATGGCATTACCGTTGTGATTCCGCGCATGCAAAAGGGCCGTGTGTGGTATGACGGTAAAAGATGGCATCACAAGGCAGGATTCAGCAAAGTCAAGCAATTTTTTGGTGAACCCGGTGTGGGGCGACCCGAACTGGATGTTGCTCAAGATATACGCACGATGCAAAAATGGTTGGCTAAGCGCGGCATGGAAGACGTACCTGTAAACGGACTCGTCGTCTTTGTTAATCCAGAGATCGAATTGGAACTCGATAACCCACCGGTGCCTGTGGTACAGCCTGATAATGTGGCTGATTTTTTCAAAGAGAAACTCGATAACGCGCCGAAAATATCGACGGCACGCCTAAAGGAGCTGCGCAGGATCATCGCCAATGAGGACTAGGATTACTACCTGGGCGCACAGGCGATGGCTTGTTCCTGCAGCTATTCTGGGATTGGCGTTTATCCTTCGCTTGTGGCGACTCGGTGATAGCAACCTCTGGTGGGATGAAGCACTGGCCATCTGGGCGGTGCGCAAAGGGTTTGTGGGCGTTACTGTCTGGACGGCCGGCGATGTTCATCCGCCGCTGTATTTTTGGTCACTGTGGGCCTGGGTTTCGGCTCTGGGCGAATCCGAGTTCGCCATGCGACTGCTTTCGGTGGCTTTTGGCGTGCTGACTGTAGCAGCGGTATATGCACTGGCGCATCGTGTGGCGGGCAAACGTGCGGCCATTGTTGCTTCACTGCTCACAACCATCGCACCTTTTCATGTGTGGTGGTCACAAGAGATGCGTATGTACATTCTCGCAGGCCTCTTGTGCGTTCTCTCTCTTTATGCCCTTATTCGTTGGCTTGATGATGAACGCGATGATTCGCCCCGCCAGGGGCGACTGTCTCCTTGGTTTTGGGCCTATATCGCAGCAACCACGGCCTCGCTCTATACCATCTTTTTAGTGGGCATTGTGGTAGTTGCTCAGAATATCGCTGTGCTGTTGGCGCTATTCTCCGGGCATTACAACCGTAAACGTATTTTCTGGCGGTGGGTGCTGGCCGAACTGGCCGTTGGGGTGCTGGTTGCCATCTGGCTGATATTTAGCTGGGATCGCATGCAGACATGGTCTGTTTCAACACCCACAACACTGACCTTTGTGGCCAAGCTGTACGCCATCCTGCTGGGCACGGGCGTATCCGTAAACATCGATGCGGTGTGGTGGGGCGCAGTGCCGCTATTGGCAACGCTTCTGGCAGGCGGCATCATTGCCTTGCTTCCCTTGGTCCGCAAGGAACTGCGCTGGTCGCATGTTGCTGCCATCGGTCTGTCGGGATTTTTGCCAGTGCTGTTTGTTTACGCCGCGACGCTCCCGCGTAGTATCTTTTATACCCCGAACATAGAAGCTCGCTATTTGTTGCCTTTTGCTCCCATGGTGTGGGTTATGGCCGGTTGGGCTGTGGAGCTAATCTCCAAACACTGGCAGCGTGTTGGGCTGGTTATCGGTGTGGTTGTAGTGTTGGTCTCTGCCAGTTTTTTGCCGCGCTATTATAATGGACGTGTGCTAAACGACGAGTTGCAGAGCATGGCCCGCTGTATTCTCAGTCAGGCTGAGCCAAGAGATGTGGTCTTGCTCGATTCTGGTAGTCGCTATCCGGTGTTTCTCTATTATTATGATGGCCTCGAATATGGGGGTGAACGCCCAGATGTGCTCTGGACGCCCGAGCTGAGCCTGGCTACATCTGCTGAGGCCAATGTCGCCACATTGCAGGCACTAGTAGGCGATGCCCAACGAATATGGCTGGCTGAGGTGGAGACCAATTTAACTGATCCCGATGGAGTGGCACGTACCTGGCTGGATGAAAACTATACGCAGATTCTCAGTGAGGCCTATAGCTATAATGGGTTGACGCTTTATGCACGTGAGGCTGAGGCTGTTTCGCTCAACTTGGAGTCCTATTCGCCGCAGTACAATGTTGCGGACACGAGCCTGGGTGGCGGCGTTCTAGCCGGTTGGGAGATGCCCGTCGACGAATTCATGCCCGAGCGCTATATGCATATCGCTTTGCTTTGGCAGCAGGAACCGACTGAGGCAGTTTCTATCGAACTCTTGACGTCGGATGGTCAGTTGATTGCCACACAGGCCCTAGAACCCGGGGCACGTCAACAGGCCGATTGGGCAATCGATGAGGGATGGCCTTCTGGCAAGTATCAAATTCGGGTTAGAACTGGCAATGAGATCGTCGAACTGGGCACTTTGTGGGTAGTATGTACTGCCAGCTTGACCAAAGAGATCTTCTCGACAGCTTCCATGCCTTGCTTTGACGATACGGCTTGCCTGCGAGGCTATGCTCTGACGGATGGTGACGGCAATGCCGTTTCGACGGCGCATGCAGGGGATGTGCTCATTCTAGATTTGGTGTGGGAGGCTGGTGAGCCACAGCAAGAGTTGGTGGTGTTCAGCCATTTGCTGGGTGAGGCTTTTAATCCTGCAACGGCGGGGCCAGTGTGGGGGCAGAGTGACGCAATACCAGCTGGTGGTGCGGTAAGTGCTTTGGATTGGCAAGTCGGTGATCTTGTACTGGATCGGCATATCATCCAGATTGATGCCAGTGCACCTGCTGGCGAGTATACCATAGAGATCGGGCTCTATTCTGCAGCAGATGGTGCGCGGCTAACAATAGCAGATTCCGATTCAGCCCAGGACTCTTGGGTTCTCCCTCTCACAGTTGTAATCAATTAAGAGAAGGCATTTTGGTTACCCAGGCAGCCAGATACTTGTCCCACACCTGGGGCTGTTCTACGCTTCCAGCTACCACAAGTGCCATGTAGCGGGGCTCACCGGGTATTTTTCTCAAAGGCATATTGGCCTGCTCGGGAGTCCGGCCACCTTTTTTGAGATTGCACGGCTTGCAGGCACATACCAGATTATCCCAGGTGGTGGTTCCGCCAAGAACGCGTGGTACGACGTGGTCGATGGTGAGTTCTTTGCGGCTGGGCGTGGCGCCGCAATATTGACAAGTGTAGTTGTCGCGCAAGAGCACATTGGCCCGGTTGAGATGAATGCCAAAGTGGTTTGGCACTCGCACATAGTAGACGAGGCGGATCACGAGGGGAACGGGCAGGCTAATATTGGCCGAGCGTAAGCGGCTCTCGGCTGCTTCAAGCAGTTCTGCCTTTTCTTTAAGCAGCAGGACGACTGCTCGGCGAGTGCTTACCGTGCTTAGAGGTTGATACGTAGCATTAAGAACAAGTACAGATCCCATAGATGATACGACTCCTCAATCTTTGCAGCATCCTACAGGCATGATAGTTGAGGGTTTGCCAAGAGTCAATGCAGTTTTGCCTACTTGATGGAGACCCGTCACGACGTTATAATCGCCAAGTAATGATATCATTGGAATAGATCTGGGAGATAGACACGAATGACGGATGGAATGACACGCGAGACGATTCTCGTGCTGGATTATGGTTCTCAATACAGCCAGCTCATCACGCGGCGTGTACGTGAATGCCAGGTCTATTGCGAGATGTTACCTTGGGATGCGAACGAGGAAACCATTCGCAGCTATTCTCCCAGGGGTATTATTCTCTCTGGTGGCCCCAATAGTGTTTATGATGAGGGTGCACCTTCCCTTTCACCCTTTATTCTCGAATTGGGAGTGCCGGTTCTGGGTATATGCTATGGCATGCAGTTGTTTGCCTATAACCTCGGTGGGCAGGTCATCCCCTCGAACGAGCGCGAATATGGCTTGGCTTTTGTCGAGCTGGATGTTGTTAATGATCCGCTGCTTGGTGCGCTCGAATTCCCTATGCAAGTATGGATGAGCCACGGCGATCGGTTGGCGGCACTGCCAGAAGGCTTTGTCGTTACCTCGCACTCGACCAATTCGCCTTATGCTTCCATGTCCAATGTCTCCCGAGGGCTTTACGGGCTCCAGTTCCACCCCGAAGTTGTGCATACTACCCAGGGCATGGCTCTGCTAAACGCTTTTTGTCGGACTATCTGTGGTTGCAGTGGCAATTGGACGGCAGGCTCATTTGTGGAGGAGGCCATAGACTCCATTCGCAAACGTGTGGGCGATCGCAAGGTGATTTGCGGCGTCTCTGGCGGCGTCGATTCGACTGTTGTGGCCACGTTGTTATCTCGGGCCATTGGCGATCAGTTGACGGCTATCTTTGTGGATAACGGCCTTTTGCGCAAAGATGAGGCTCAAGAGACAGTTGACCGCTATGAAGAGTATCTGGATAGCAATTTGGTGTATGTCGATGCCTCCAAGCGGTTTTTGCACGAGCTAGAGGGTGTTACCGATCCTGAGACCAAACGTCATATCATCGGCCACACCTTTGTGGATGTTTTTGAAAGCGAAGCGGCCAAACTGGGCCATGTGGATTTTTTGGCGCAGGGCACGCTATATCCCGATGTCATCGAGAGCGCCACGTCGGCTACCACCAAATCTGCAGCGCGCATCAAGACCCACCACAATGTGGGCGGCTTGCCCGAGGATATGCGCATGGAGCTCATCGAGCCGCTACGCTTCCTTTTCAAGGATGAAGTTCGCGCAGTAGGCATGGCTTTGGATTTGCCCGAAGAGATGGTTTACCGCCCACCTTTCCCAGGGCCGGGTCTGGCAGTACGCATCATCGGTGATATTACAGCGGAAAAGCTGGCCACCCTTCGCGATGCTGACGCTATTGTACGTGAAGAGATCGCCGCAGCTGGCCTGGATCGCGAGATATGGCAGTACTTTGCTGTGCTGACCAATATCAGGAGCGTGGGCGTAATGGGTGATGGTCGCACCTATGCGTATGTGGTGGCCATTCGTGCAATAACCAGTGAAGATGGAATGACCGCCGATTGGGCGCGGATTCCTGCCGAGGTGTTGGCACGGATGTCGAACCGAATTGTCAATGAAGTGGCGGCGGTGAACCGGGTGGTTTATGATATCTCTAGCAAACCACCCGCGACGATTGAGTGGGAATAGTCATTTCCTGTCGCAACGGCATGTTTATCTGTCCGTCGGTTTAAGGGCGCAGAGTGGTTGTTTTTCCATTCTTGGCTCTGCACAAAAAGCTGGATCCTTCCATTTGCAATCAATGACTGGTGGAACAGCAGAACTTGTTGAACTCGCTGTGGACCGACATAAAGTCTGGAAAATATGGGACAAGAAACCATACGACAAGTACTCAAACAAGAGGCCAGCAGAACCCAGCCCGATTATGTCGTATATATTCCCAGGCACTATGACGGATCGGAAAATGACAGCCTGAACGAGCACTTTTTGGTGTTTGATGGCCCTGATGGTTCTTTGATGGCCGTGTGGGTCCAATCTCCGTTGCGCAATTCTCGTTGTAACCGGATCATGTTTTCCAGGAGCGCCGATGAAGGCATTACCTGGGATGCGCCCTCTCGCGTGGTGGGGCCGATGCATCCTGGCGATGAGCCCATGGCTAGCTGGGCTTTTCCCATGGTGTCCTCATCGGGTAGGATATATGTGCTCTATAGTAGAAACACGGTACTGCCTGGTGGATACTGGGTCCAGATGCACTGCGGTAGTATGGAGGGCGTCTATTCCGACAACAATGGGAAATCATGGTCCTCGCCTCAGCCGATTCCCATGCCAACTAGTCCTTATGACGATCCCCAAGGGATCGTTCCTCCCGAATGGGTCGTATGGCAAAAGCCCATGAAGGATCTATCGGGCGGATACATTGTGGGGTATACCCACATGTGCAATCCGACTGTATCTACCTTCCGTCCCTCTGATCAAAAGGGATGGACATGGAGCGATTCAGTGGTGGAGTTTATGCGTTTTACGAATATTGATGCGGACCCTGAACCCTGCGACATCGACATCGAATATAGCGGCTGGGGGGAGGATGCCCTTAGGGTACCTCATTACCTTTATCCCCATTTGAGTACTGCTCAAGAACCTAGCTTTGTTCGGCTTCCCGATAAAAGCCTCTTCTGTGTGATGAGGTCGTGTACTGGGTACATCTGGTGGAGCGGATCAAAAGATGATGGGCGCACATGGAGCAATCCCCAACCGCTGCTAGACAGAGATCATGGATCGCCCATGCTCAATTCCGTCACTACCGACCCCATCTACCAGCTATCCGATGGGAGATATGTATTGTTGTACTTTAACGCCAACTGCCTAAGGGGAGATGGATCGGAGGCTTTTCCCCGGGCGCCACTGTATGTTTCCGTAGGAGTCTATCATCCTGATGCTTGTCAACCCCTTTGGTTTGAACCTCCGATGCTGTTCGCGGACACCGATGGTTACCACATCGATGGGCAGCGGGGCGAACCTGGTGTGGGAGGGGCGGATCTTAGCGTATACGGCAGTTTTACCAGTCGGAATGGCGTTGATGTGTTGTGGTATCCTGATCGGAAAAGTATTCTGCTGGGGCGGCGCCTGGCCTTTTGAAAGAATCCGAAGCGGATCTGGGTGGGAAAAGATCAAGCGCGGGTTATTAAGTAGCGGGTTAGACTCTACAAAAGAGCTTGTATAAAAGTAAATTAAAGTATAATAAGACAGTAAAAGTAGGAATTGACGGGCCCCGATATAACCTAAACTGAAATGATGCTTTTCATGAGCAAGCGGAAATGATCTAGGCTAGTACAGGGGAATATGGCAGACCTAACGGGAGTGCGGATCTTTAAAGCTGGTGCAGATATTGTGTCGGCTGATTGGCATGTGTCTGTTCAAGAGCTTGATGAGCAGATGACTTTTGTTGGCTTGGTTACGCCGGCTTTTGCCAGCGATTTGCCTCAGCGCATTTGCACAGAAATATTTGCAGCGATGGACGCTGCCATTCTTGCCGCTGAGAATGAGCCGGGACTTTGCTTAAAGGCGGCGCTGACGGCAGCTAACAAGATGCTCTTTGAGCACAACCTTCGCACTGATGTCGAGAATCAAATACTGGCTGGCGTTGGTGCGTTGTTGTGGGATCAGACTATAGCCTACGCTATGCTCCTTGGGCCTGTCTGTATGGCGGGTCTGGCAGGTACCAAGTTCTATGAAGTTCATGGTCTGGAAGACGGCCACTCAACCAACAAGTTTGCGGATGCAACCCGAGTGGCAGGTCTGGAGTTGGGCGTGAACGCTCGCTTTTTCTCTGTCCCCCTGGCTGAGCAGGATGCTTTGCTGTTAACGAGTGATTCCCCCGATATAAACTTGCGCGATCTGCTCGCTGGTCTGGTGGGCAATTCTGATGCTGAGGGCAAGACACATTGGGATGGGCTGAACGGAGATGCCCGTGTCGCTGCTTTTGTCGCCTCAACCTCATCTCAAGATTTGCACATGCCGGCTTCGACGGTGCCTCTGCATCGCGTCGAGTTTCTCGATGCGCCCTCGCGATTGCCAAGTGAGCAAGTGCAGGAAGAGACTTTGCCCATCGTTGAGATTTTGGACGATGATGAGGAGTACGTCGAAGAAGAAAATGAATTTGACGCGTTGGCCGAGATAGAGGCCGACGAATCTGATTCGATCAAGACAGTAATTAAAGTTGAGGATGACGAGGGGCTCTTTGCAGACCCTGACATCGCGACAGAGTCTGATGAAGACATTGATCAAGACGAAACGGATGATGGGTTCGAGTCCGCAACAGAAGTTGATCTTGTTGAGTCAGAAGCCGATTTCGAGCCAGAGCTGGATATAGAACCAGAGCTAGATTCTGAACCTGAATCAACCCAGGGGCCAACAGAACCTGAGGAAGAGGAATCTGGGAAGAGCGAGTTTGCCTTCCCTTGGGAAAAAGCTGCGCCAGAGGAACCGGTATCTGTCGAGCTGGACAATGAGCCCGAGGATGAAGACTATTGGGATGAGGGCGATGCTCTCGACGAGTCGACTGTCGATCGCCCCGTGACAAAACAGCGTCGACATGAGACTTGGGATCGAACAAGGGCCTGGTTTAGTGGGGCTATTCGTCGAATGGAGGAGTGGGCCGTGGGTGTTCTTCCAGACAAGCTTCCAGAGCGTCCAAAAGAGACAGCAAAAAAGGAAACAGTTGCCCTGAGTGGGCGGGCTCTTGTACTTATTGCCATGGCCATTCCCATTGTGATGTTGATTTTTGTGCTCATCACACGTGTGCAATATGACCGGGCCATCGAAACCCAATTCGATACGATACAGCTTGCTGCCCAGAACGCCTACCAGATGGCCGATTCTGCGACGGATGCAGCCGTACAGCGTCAGTATCTTGAAGAGGCGCTACTGCAGTCCGAGCAAGGCTTGGCTATGCGCCCTGATGACACGCTGTTAACGACACTCAAGACACGCGTTGAGCATGACCTGGACCAAATCAATGTCGTCGAGCGCATTTATACTTTTTACAAGTTGGCCGAACTGGATGAGTACACCTCGTCGTCAACCGATTCAGCGCGCATCCTGCTTCAGGATAACGATTTATACCTACTTCATCGCGGCAGCAACCGTGTCTACCACTATGTGATGAATGATGTAGGCGATGCTCTGGAGGCTGTAGGCACTGACCCGTTGCTCGTCCAGGAGGGGCAGGTGTACGATGGCACGGCTGCCTCAGAGCTGGTGGATATGGCCTGGATTAGCGATGATGGTTTACGGGGTACCTCGGTGTTTGCGGTGTTGGATCGCGCTGGAACTTTATTTGCTTTTGATGATGCTTTGGGTGTAACGGCACTTCCGGTGGCCAATAGCCAGACCTGGCGCCAGCCTGTGGCCATGTCGGCGTATTATGGAAACCTCTATGTACTCGATACGCTGCTAGGCTCCCTGCTCAAGTATGAGCCAGTGGATGATGCCTACACCAAGGCTCCTTCTGCTTATATCAGTGCCAATCTGGGATCTGACCTAACCGGCGCCGTGGATTTGGCTGTTGATGGCAATATGTACATCCTCTTTGCCGATGGGCACATCGACAAGTATTACAATGGGGTACAAGAGCCTTTCAATTCTCTCAGCGTACCCGAATCCATGCTGAACCCGACGGCAATTTTCGTGTCTGGCGAGCAGGACCCAGAAGCTGTGGGTTACATCTATGTGGCCGATTCTGGGAACGAGCGCATCGTCCAGTTCGATAAAGACGGCAACTATGTACGCCAGTTTCAGTCCAAGATCGGCGGCAGCGAGTTGGAAGACATTCGCGGCCTGTATGTAGATGAAGAGACGCAGCGCATCTTTGTGCTCAGCGGGCGTTCGTTGTGGCTGGGAACACTGCCTTCACTGTAAGGGATCTGATTGATGACAATGATTCTAGGCATAGAAAGCTCTTGCGACGAGACGGCTGCTGCCGTTCTACGGGATGGGCGAGAGCTGCTTTCGAATGTGGTGGCTTCTCAAATAGAGTTGCACCGCAAGTACGGCGGGGTTTTTCCTGAGATGGCCTCTCGCCAGCACATATTGGCTATTACACCAACTATCCGCGAGGCGATGGAAAAGGCGGAGGTTACCTGGTCTGATCTGGATGCCGTGGCCGTGGTGTATGGACCCGGATTAGCGGGTTCTTTGTTGGTGGGTTTAAATGCGGCCAAGGCTATCGCCATGGCCCATAATCTGCCTTTGGTGGGCATCAATCATCTAGAAGCCCATGTATACGCCAATTGGCTGGTGCCGCCCAATACTGCTATCGATGATTTTGTGGCGCCAGCATTTCCGGCTGTATGTTTGGTGGTATCGGGTGGGCATACGTCGCTCATACTGGTGCGGGATCATCATGATTACACGCTGTTGGGTCGTACTATCGATGACGCTGCTGGCGAAGCCTTTGACAAGGTCGCCCGTCTGCTGGGTCTCGAATATCCCGGTGGCCCCAGTATTCAAAAGGCCGCCCAGAACGGCAATCCTCACGCTTTTGAACTGCCTCGTTCGTTGAACGTCGACGAATTTGATTTTTCTTTCAGCGGGCTCAAGACGGCTGTGCTCAGGCTGGTACAGCAATTACAACGCGAGAGGGGCATTGAGGTTGAGGCCAGTGGCCAAAGGCTGGTCGATGCCACACCCGAAAACGTCAACGAGATTTTGCCAGTGGCTGATCTGGCTGCAAGTTTTCAGGATGCCGTGGTTGATATTTTGACTTGTAAGACACGCGCCGCTGCAGAGCGTTACGGTGCCGCAATGGTGTTGTTGGCTGGTGGCGTTTCGGCCAACCGCGTTCTGCGAGAGCGTATGATCGAAACCATGCCTGTGCCTGTGCGCGTTCCCCCTATCCAATACTGCACTGATAACGCCGCGATGGTGGCTATGGCTGGCCACTATGCTTATTTAGACGGCACGCGTAGCGGCCTTGATCTCGATGTGGTGCCAAGCCTTGCTTTGGTGGAGGGCTAGCATGTTCGAGGAGATTTATGCGGCATTGCGCAAGGTTCCGGCCGGTTATGTGGTAACTTATGGCCAGATAGCGCGCGCGGTAGGGTCTCCCGGTGCTGCTCGAACCGTTGGCTGGGCTTTGCGCGCCTTATGTTCTGCACCTCAAAATGACGTGCCCTGGCACCGTGTGGTGAATGCCAAGGGGGAGATTCGTACCGGCCAGGATGAGGCCAACAACGTTCCCTTACAACGGCTCATGCTAGAAGAAGAGGGCGTCGAGTTCATTGGCAACCATGTGGATATGGCCCGCTTCCAATGGAATGACATGTAAAAGGTATGCCTTTTATGACAGACTTGCAGCAGCGTTTGAGCGCGCTTCCTTCGGTAGATGCATTATTGCGTGACCTGGATGAATATTTGGCCTCTCTGGGGCGTGATACTCTTTTGGAAGCGGCTCGCCGTGAGGTTGATCAAGAGCGCCACGCCATTTTGGCTGGCGCCGAGTACTGTGGTGATCAAACGTTGCGTGAGCGTGTGCTTGTTACTGCCCAGGCTCTGTTGGCCCCTTCGCTAGTGCCGGTGATCAATGCCACAGGTGTAGTGCTACACACCAATTTGGGCAGGGCCCCTTTGAGCGGGGCCGTGTTGCAGGCCATGCAGCAGGCCGGCCAGGGCTATAGCAATCTCGAATTCGATCTGGAAAGCGGCAAGCGCGGCTCTCGCTATTCCCATGCTGAGAATTTGTTATGCCGTTTGACCGGCGCCGAGGCAGCCCTGCTAGTGAACAACAATGCCGGGGCTGTGCTTCTTACTCTCTCCTGTTTGGCACGTGGTCAGGAGGTAGTCATCTCACGTGGACAACTGGTGGAGATTGGCGGTGGCTTCCGTATCCCCGATGTGATGACTCAAAGTGGTGCTCAGTTGGTTGAGGTTGGCACGACCAATCGCACCTACATTCGCGATTACGAGGCTGCGCTTGGCGAAGGTACCGCTGCGTTGATGCGTGTGCATACTAGCAATTTCCGGGTTCGCGGGTTCACCCATGAAGCTTCACTAACAGAATTGGTCGAGCTGGCCCATCAACGCGATATTCCCGTCTTTGACGACCTGGGCAGCGGCACCCTCTTGGATACGCAGGCCTATGGATTGGTGCACGAACCTACGGTGCAAGAGAGTGTGCAGGCCGGTGCCGATATCATTACTTTTAGCGGCGACAAACTGTTGGGTGGGCCGCAGGCTGGTATTATCGTCGGCAAGGCCGAGCTCATTGCCCAACTCAAAGGTTTCCCGCTGACACGTGCCCTACGCGTCGACAAGACCACCATCGCTGGCATTCAGGCAAATTTGCTGCATTACCTGCGGGGCGAGGCTGAGCGTGCCGTACCTGTTTGGCGAATGATCTCTACCACCCTCGACGAGTTGGCTGAACGCACTGAGGCCCTTTTGGAAAAGGTGGGGCCTGTTGGTAGTAGTTGGGAGATCGTCGAAGGCCGTTCGGCTGTGGGTGGCGGTTCCTTGCCCGATGAAACCCTCCCCGCCTTTTTGTTGAGCATCTCCGTAACGGTGGAACAAGCGGCTGCCCTACGCACTGGCAGCCCTGCGGTGGTAGCGCGCATTCAGCAGGATCGTCTCTTGATCGATTTGCGCACGGTGTTGCCGGAACAAGAGGATCAATTGGCGCGACGCCTAGTCGAGGTATTCAAGGTCTAGGGAGTATTCGGCAGGATAGATGGTCCACCTGGCCAGGGGCGTTATGGCCAGAATGACACTCTCACCCTGTTCAGGGGAGAGGGCGATTTGTGTTTCCTCCTCTGTGAGTTCGAGCCGTTCCACACTTTTCGCCTCAGGAGAGATGATCTGTACCACATAATCCTGTGTTACGGTTGGCCAAACGTGCTTGAATCCATGGGTGCGCCACACCGAACGAGCTTCTGCTCCCCCAGAGGCCACCGACACATCGTTGAGCCGCACATCACACAAGGCAATTCCCCCCAAATTGATGGCATCGTCGCTCTCGCACTGAATGCGTAGATGGATGACTTGGCCGCAATAGGCATCCAGATTCACAATCTCTTCTACCCATTTCCCCTCATCTTCTGCAGAACCTGACATGCCGGTATAACCGAACCACCCGTTTTCCTGATTCTCCTGAGCTATATTAGCGGTTTGAAGAGGTGTCCATTCTTTATCATCAGGTGTTGAGACCAGCGCATAGGCCCAATCCCAGCGTTCTTCTAACTCGTACCAGAGGTCATAGCTCAGGTTGGCAGTCTGCATGTCCGTAAGATCCAGTTCCAACTCTAGCCAGGTTGTTTGCCGGTCTCCGTTACCCGACCACCACACCCTCGTTTCCATTGGAGGCTGGGGCATGAGCGATGTTGTAGTCTCTCCAGAGAAAGTCAGGGTGATGGGGGTGCGTGTATCTATCAAGTAATAGTCGGTGGCGTATTCGGCAGTTTCTTGGGCATACGAATCTGAGGCGGAGGACAAGGGATAGGGCACGACATGCGGCTCCATATCTGCATAGCCGTATTCGGGCATACCGGCTGTGGCGGCGACGCCAGCCAAGGCCCAATCTGCCATCAAGTCTTGCTCGTCGATCTCGAAACCGGCTGCTGCCAGGCCGTCGAGTATGCCCTCCAAGCCATTCGCGGGCGAATGGGCGATATCGGTAATGGCTTCTATGCCGTAGCGGTCATGGAGAAAACGAAAAAAGGCAAAGGAGATGGCATAGTGGGAGGCAGAGTTTTGCGATCCCCAAGTGTTCAGTTGGGTATCCGAAGGTAGACCGTAGGCAATGGTGGCGCGTTGTGAGGTAGTATAGCCGCAGAGGTCTTCGATGAGCGTCGAGAATCCCTCGCTGACCCAGGTGTCTTCGTCATCATCGGCCAGCCATTGCAAGTAATGACCCATCTCATGAACTAGCACCGAATCAAAGGTATCATTGCCCGGTTCAGCAGCGATGTTCAACACGACTGAAACATAGACGGCATTACTGGGGGCGTCTGTGGTCACCCACGAGGAAAAATAGCCAGACGAACCACTATACTGTGCAATGACAATATTGAAACGCTCCTCGCTAGCCAGTGAACTGGTTTCGTCGGGATAGACGGCTGCGAGAACTGGGAGAGACGACTCTTCAAAAACAGAGAGGATGTGATCGAAGGCCTCTTGCTCAACGACAAGGCCATCCTCCAACCAGATGACTAGGTCATCAGATTGAGCTACCAGACTGGCCTCGATCCAGGTGCGATCTGAGGTACTGTTTTGAACGATGGGGATGGAGGCGAGATCACCGAGGACGTACTCTTTGCTTTGAGGGTATTCATCCTCTCGGATGATACCCTCAAAGAGTGAATCGAACGGCTCAATCTCTCCAGCGGGACCTGGTATTGCGCGAATTGCCAATGAGGCAAGGATGGCTATGCACAAAAGTAAACCCAGGCCCAGCAGGAGACGCTGGAGCTTCATGATTTGGTGATTTCTAGTTGAGCACCGCAGTTGGGACACTTGCGCAGTGAACTGCGAACAGGGAGTTTGTTACCGCAGTAAGGGCAGGATTTTTCAACCATAGAAGGCAGCAATCCGTTGAATACATAGACGAGACGCTCTTCGCGCTGTTCACGCTCACAGTTGCCTTCAGCCTCGAGCTGGCTCAACACATCTTGCGCCTGCTGCTGCGAGATTTTGAATTCGGCGCGGAGCTGCGACACAGTGAGTTCGCCCCCCAGTTGTTTGGCTAGGTCAATGGCACCGGTGCGCAGCACATCGGGGCTGGTGGCCGCAATTCTACGCAACTTGCGCAGACCGATGACTAGCAAAAAGATGCCGATGGCGATGAAGGCGAGCCCTGGCAATAGGCGCGTGCTATTCCCTACTGCCGAAATCAAAAAGAGGAGCCCCAAGGCCAGGAACGGGATAGAAGTCAGCGAAAGTAGGATGTATGGGAACTTTTTCATCGAATTACTCCAGTCAGGTTAGCCCCAAACGGCGGTTCCGCGATTAAGAGCTTTGCCCATCGATTCGAAAAGGTCAGCAATTTTCTCGTTGGTCAGTTGCGTTTTGATGATGGGTTCCAACAAGTCAGCCAGGTCGGCCGGGTGTTGCGAGAATCCCTTGTTCTTGCTCAGTTCACTGCGCACGTTGTACCAGATGTCGAGCATCTCTTGTGCCGATTCCTGGATGACCAATTCGACGCGGCTCAAGCTATAGCGTTTTTGCTCGGTGATAACCTTGGCCACGCTGCTATCGAATGTGCGCACGCCTTTGACGACGCCGCGGGTATAGCCAGTAAACTCGGCAGCGGCAGAGACTCCACGTTCGTACTGTTTGCGTAGCACATTTTGCTGAGCAAAGGCAGCAAGCTTTTCACCCAATTCCCCGTCGGCTTGTGGGGAGGTGGTCATCTCGTCGAGTATGCGCTTGATGGCATTCTGTTCGCCCAGTTTTTCTGTGTTGCTTGTGAGATATTCTAGCCGCGTCTCGGCTTCAGCCAGGCGCACCCCCACGGTTTGCCATTCTTCGCGTAATTCGGATTGGGTATCAGCGGCGCTTTCTACTTTTGTGAGCCATTCCTGGCGCACTTGCCGCAGTTTTTCCAGTGCCTTTTCCTGTTGCTTGCGCGCCTGTTTTTGGCGCTTTTTCTGGGCACGCAGGGATCCGGCGTTAGTCAACCAGCCGAATGCACCATGAGAGAGACGATCGATTTCTTCATAGGCGTCGGCATAGTCATCCTGGTATTTAACGACTTGAGCTTTGAGGGCTTCTTCGCGCTCGTCGATCTCTGGGTTTTGCTTGCGCATCTGCTCTACTTCACCCTGGGCCAGGCCGAGTAGTTCGTCAGAGCGGGCGCGTTTCTCTGTGATTTCTTGCTGTAAGTCGGCAATCTCTTGACTGATTTTTTTCAGCTCTTCGGTCTCAATGCGGTCGATTCGCTCCTTGAAATCAGCAGGCACCTCATGCCGCATTTGCGTGAGCGTAGGATAGCAATAGCCATAAAGCTCTTGCCAGCTTGCCATCACTGCTTTGAATTCCTCGGTAAGACGGGTTCGTGCTTGGTTCAGGCTCTCTTCACAGCGCTCTAGCTCTTGGATTTTCTTTTCCAAATAGCCGTGAAAGTTGCCCAGCTCTACACTACGCGTTTTATAGGTAGTATCAGGCATGTATACCTCCCCAATCAAAGCCCAACGCCGTGTGTACCCGACCACAGGCGCTTTCGTAGGCGCCATAGTGCATTGGAAAAAAGCTTTCCCCCCGGCGCATAGGGTTCTAGCTCATCAAAACAGCCTCGCTGCTCCCAGTAAAGCGGGCAGGCGCCGCAGCAGATATCGCTGATCTCACACTTTTGGCACATGGGCGGCATAAACTCTTTGCGACGCCAATACAGCGCCGTACGCGAATTCCACACTTTTTCAAAAGGCTCATTCAACAAGTCACCAATGCCCTGGCCAAAGCTAGAGCAAGGAATGAGCTGTCCTGCCGGATTTACTGAGAGCAGGCCATCGACGCAGGCACAGGACTTGCTGCCCAAACCGGCCTGCACAGGGTTGAACATGCAGTAAGGCACCGGCGAATACCACTCAAAATGGATGTTGGCCTCATCGGCAAAGCGCTGCACGTCTTTGATGATGGGCGCCATGCTCTCGTAAGACATATCGTCTTCATCGTGCCGCAAGGCTGTGCCCGTGCGGATAACCATGTTCATCGAAAAATAACTAGAGCCCAGCTCTTTTGCTGCAAATTCCACTAGCTCTTGCAGGTGATCGCGGTTACGGCCACAGATGGTGGTATTGGTGTGAGCATGAATATTACAGGCACGTAGATTCTTGACACCCTGTGTGGCCTTGGCCCACGAGCCCGGATTGCGGGTAATGGCATCATGCACCTCAGCCGAACCACCCTCGATGCTGACCTGAGCGGAATCCAGCCCGGCATCAGCCAGGCTTTGCACAAAAGCCATATCAGCCAGCTTGACGCCGTTGGTGATCAGGTTGACACGCAAGCCTTTGCCCTTGGCATAACGAATCAGCTCGGGCAAATCCTTGCGCAGCGTGGGCTCTCCCCCAGTAAACGACAACGTTGGGCAGTGGGCCTCGTCATAGATGCGGTCAATGATCACCTTGACCTGCTCGGTGGTCATTTCGGGCAATTCTGATCCACGCTTGGGCGCATCGGCATAGCAAAAAGTGCATTTGTTCTGGCAGTTGTAGGTCAGTGCCACTTCAGAGAGTACTGGCAATTGACGATTGTGCGAGCCAAAACGCATGATATGCGCGCTGGGTGCCATGCTGATGTCGTCGTTTAGCAGTGCCGAAAGACTGTAAAGCAGCTTTTCCAAGTCTTCGCGAACTTGGTTCGGTTCGGCGCCGTAACGCTCACAGACCAGTTGAACGACCTTTTCAGTATTGGGCCCGTCGGGATCGTCATATAGGGTTTGCAGCTCAAAGACGGCAGTCTTGTTCAAATAGTGCAAACGGTTCGGGCGGAGGATGATAAGGCCGTCCTCCGGCCGAATGTATATGTAACTCCTGGTGGAGTTGATGAGCTGATCTGCAAGGCTTTGTAGCCGTTCCGCAGATTCTATAGACATGAAATAGCCTTTCCAGGTATTTTCTTACGACTAGACACGGCTTACGCAGGCGCTATGACAGGCACTGTGGCAAGCGCTATGCACACAGGCGCTATGGCAGGCACTGTGGCAAGCATCATGCACGCAAGCACTATGGCAAGCATCGTGTACGCAGGCGCTGTGGCAAGCACTGTGGCAGGCTTGTCCTGCAGCAGCTGCGGCATCTCCGCCGCCAAAAAGCCCTTCGACGCGATCAATAGTGCCGTTGATGCTCTGCTCGATGCTTGTTGATATATCGGTAGCCATCGCTTCGATGGGGGCAATGGCAGCCTGAGCCGATTGAACTAACGGCCCTGGCGTGCTAGAGCCACCACGATCGTTCGAATTGCCGGAGGGCATGGGCGAACCGTAATTGCGACCACTCAACAGTACCCAGTCGGTCATCACGGGGCGATAGATAGGGCCTGTCGTGCGGCGCCATTCGCGTTCATAATTATCCCAGGCACCATCGATGCGCTGCTGATAGGTTTCGCGAGTTTTGGCAGGATCAGCGTTCCACAGCTTGGGTTGCACTACAGCAGCCACTGCGGCCAGTACCTCTTGGATACGCGCTTTATCTAGAGTGCCATCTTCTTGGATGATGCCCAAGAGGGCCTTTTCGTAGGATTCGACCTCGGCATTCTCTTGTAGCACTTCGAGCTGCAAGGGGACGCGGTTCAGGATGTTGACCACGCCCTTACGTTCCAGGCTCATGACGATAAGGGTGATGGTCTTGGCCGAGTTGTTCATGTAAAAAGCCGTTTCGATGGCATTCATATCCGGCACTACGCCGGGAGTCTGGAAAGTTTCTACTTCGATCTCGGGTGGTTCATAACCAAGATTAGGCTTGCGCTTGCGTGCTGCCCAGATGATCAGGCCAACGACCAGGAGGGCAATCGGAATGCCAGTGCAGCACAAGGCATCGCTGGCCTCACTGAGATAGCCGACAATGCCTTGTGGTGTAGGAGTAGGTCTGGCCGTAGCCGTGGCTGCGGCGTTGGCGGCGTCTGTCGAACCTTCGATGGGAATGGGTGTGAGGATTGTTGTAGTAATATCCCCCGCTGGTAGGTAAAACTGGGGTACAAGTTTGCCCTCGGCAGGCACATTATTCTGCTGAACGCGGAGCGACAGCCAAACTTTGCCCGTCTCTTCATCCGGTGTGGGATAAAATACCCAGCGATCAAAGGAAGAAGTGTCGCCGCTGACAAAACCTGCGGCATTGACCACGTCATCAGTCACCTGCTCTGGTTCTAGAATGCTGGCATCCAGCTCAATGGGCAGAATGAAATCGATGTATTCCGTGGCAATGGGCAGTGACCACTGGAGAGTGCCAAAGCCAATGGCGACATAATCCATGTTATTGTAAGTGGTTGATTCGAAAACCGAGCGCGTTATCTCATAGCGAATGGTGATGGTGTATTGTTCACCCTTGACTGTGGGGTCACCAAAGTTGACTTGCTTGAAATAAGGCCAGGGTTCCTGATCAGGCATGTCTGTTTCCTGAAAGCTGATGGCAAAAGTACCATTGGGTCCTTCGCCACTGGCTTCGGTGATCTCGTGATAATCAGGAAAGCGTCCTACGGCATGAAACAGCTCTCGGCCACCTTCTAGTTCGGTAAAGGTGAGCTTGTAGGTTACGTCCAGTCGACCATCGTTCAGCACCACGACATAATAGCTGGCTTCATCAATGCTGATGGGATCGCTGGCACTGACGGGCATCGCAAACAATGTTACCAAAAACATTACAGCAATCAGGATGGACAAAAAGCGTCGCATGCTCTATTTTCCCCCTCTGAAACGCTGGCAAAGCACCAGCCAGACAAACACGGGTAACACAGACATTCTCTTCCACCGCCAGGGCTGGTGGATCAATCTGTGCAGCCATTCAAGCCCTATCCGGCGCATCCACAAGGGTGCCCTTTTGGCCACGCCGGTGATAAAGTCGAACGCTCCTCCTACGCCCATGCAAACCGGGACATCGAGACGTTCCTTGTTCCGCGCAATCCACAGATCTTGCTTGGGAGCACCATAAGCTACAAATAGAATATCAGGTTTGGCCTGGCGCACCATATTTACGATGACGTCTTCTTCTTCCGGTGCCGGTGAACCCGCATAGGTGCCCACAATCAACAATCCAGGATAACGCTCTTGTAGCATCTGTGCTGTACGGGCGGCAATGCCAGGCGCAGCCCCCAGCAGAAAAAGGCGATAGCCACGTTCGGCAGAATGTTCGGCCAAAAGCGGTACAGCGTCCGAACCGGCGATACGTTCTGGCAAAGCCTGCCTCAGATATTTCGAGGCCCACACAAGCCCGGCACCATCGGCCGGGGCCAGGTCGGCAGTCTCCAACACCTTGGCAAACGGTTGATTGTGTCGCGCCTCCATCACAAACTCGGGGTTCACCGTAGCAATCTGGTGCGGCTGGCCCGAGACGATATACGTATCCACTAGCCTCATGAATTCGGTCGTGGTCAGCCGGTTAACGCGCACGCCGAGTATGCGAATGGAAGGAATGTTCTCTATGTCAGCGAGCGTATCAATCGTTGCCATGCAATACCTCGAGAACTGTACGGGCACAGGATTCCCAGGTAAAAGCCTGCACTCGCTCTAGCCCTTGGGAAATCAAGTTTTCTCGTAGAGCAGGGTCGACAGTGATGCGCAACAAGGCTCTTTCGAGTGCTCCTTGATCGGCAGGATCAAAGGTGATGGCTGCGTCACCTACAACCTCGGGCAGCGACGAGACGTTCGAACAGATAATGGGCGTTTCACAGGTCATAGCCTCCAGCAGGGGCAGGCCAAATCCCTCATACCAGCTGGGCATCACAAAGGCCAGCGCACCGCTCAAAAGCGGTGCAAGGTCTTGTTGGTCGATGTATCCCGTGAACACGATCCGATCCGACACCTTTACATCGTGGGCCAGTGCTAGAATATCCTCATAGAGCCAACCCTTGCGCCCGACCAGTACCAAACGTATTGAGTGCATTTCATCGTGGTTGGCGATGGCGGCAAAGGCGCGAATCAGGGTTCCCAAATTCTTGCGCGGTTGCAATGTGCCCACATAGATAAAGTAACGATCACCCGTACCGTAACGCTGCTGTACTTGTTCAAGTATAGCGTTGTCTGTGACAGGAACCAACCCTCTTTGTCCGGCAGGGTAAGCTACGGTGATCTTGTTACTCTCTGTTCCGTAGAGCTTGATCAAATCCTGACGCGTTGCCTCAGAGTCGGCGATAACCTGCCGCGAGTGCTTGGCGTTGTAACGCGTCGACCAATCCAGGTAAAGGCGCGATGAACGCGTATGCGCCTGTGGGTAATGAATGTATCCCAGATCATGCACGGTGCTCACCGAATTCTTGGGATGGATGAGCGGCAATACGTGCGACGGCACAAAGAGAACATCTGGCGGATTGACGGCCATTTCCCACGAAAGGCGGATATGGGTCCACAATCGCGGAAAGGGGATCACACGATATTCTGTTCGTTCACTCTGTTCAAAAAGGTCTACGGGCGGTTCGTCCCGACAATAGAGCCGGAATCGGCTTTTCTGATCCAGCTTGAGCATGGCACGGATCAAATGGAGCGAATATTGCTCGGTCCCCGTTCGCTCGCCGCTGGTGGTGCGACTGGCATCGATGCCGATGATCATGACCTGGCTCCAGTTGGTGCTACAGTGGTTCGGAAAACCTGTTGGGCCCCTGCTTGAGTGAGCGCTTGGCTTATGTTCGCTACATCATCTGGCCAGGCCAGGACAATCATGATGCCGCCGCGTCCTCCACCCGACATTTTGGCACCCAAAGCGCCGGCATTCATAGCAGCTTGTACCAACGCATCCAGCGTTGGGCAAGAGACATCCAACTTTTGCAGCAGATGGTGGTTTTCCAGCATGAGCTGCCCAAGGTTTACCCTATCACCTTTGCGTAGGCAGGTCAGCGCCTCCAGAACAAGCGTGCCGATGGCATCAAAGTAGGCGTCATATTCTTTACGTCGATTCTGCCAGGCGTGTTGCACATCCAGCACAGCATCTCGTGTTCTAGAGGGAATGCCTGTATAGGCTACAAGCAGACTCAATGGCAGGGCAATGGTGATGGGCCTTAGGCCTTCGCTACGCGAAAAAAGGATGGGCTTTTCATGGGCAATGACGGTGTTATCGATACCGCTCGGTTTGCCGTGGAGTACCGTCTCGCTCTCATAGACCATGGCTGAAACGGCATCGGCCTCGATAGCCTGCCCATGCCAGGCGTAAATAGCCCGGATGATGGCTGTGGCGATGGCGGCTCCGCTGCCCATGCCGCTGGCGATAGGGATATCCGAATGAATGGCAATATCCATCGCAGCACTGGCAGGATCGATACCCAGAGCTTGCAGAGCGACATGAACGGCGGTATAGAGAGCCAAGTCGCCCGGATCCCGTGGGAGAGAGTCGAGCTCGATAGTTCGGGCCATATCCAAGGCATGTACGCGTATGCCCGGATTTACACTAGCAATTTCGGCATGGGCGCGAATGCTGCTAATAGGAACAGCAAGGGCTGACTGGCCATATACCACGGCGTGCTCGCCGAGGAGGATAGCCTTGCTGGGGGCATCTGCGGAATAGCTTTTTTCATTCAACATGACGACTCGATGATAAGGCGAGCTACCTAGAGCGTCAAGATGCACACCAGGACGTTCCTGTGTATACTGGACTTTGGTTGATTGAGGAGGTGGGATGTGGCCAAAGAAAAAAAACTGAACTCGATGCGCTTTCTAGAGCAGCACAAAGTCGACTATGAGGCTCGGTATTACGATAAAGCACTGCATTCAGCCACTGAGGTTGCCGAGGCCTTGAGCATTGAGCCAGGACGTGTATTCAAGACGTTAGTTGTGCTGCCTATGCAGGGCAGACCGGTGTTGGCTGTCATTCCTGGCGATCGCGAGCTTGATCTCAAAGCATTGGCTCGGGCTGCCTCTGAGAAAAAACTCGGTATGGCCAGTCACAAAGAAGCGGAGCAGCTGACTGGTCTCAAAGTTGGCGGCATATCCTCGTTGGCGCTGATGCAAAGGGGCTGGCGTATCTTTTTGGACTCTTCTGCTCGTAATTATGAACGCATTCTGATGAGCGCCGGGCAGCGCGGCATCAATCTGGAGGTGCCGATTGCCGGATTCATCGAGATAACAGGCGCCCAGTTGGCTGAGATTGCCGTTCCCTGAAAGCATTAGGGCCAGATAGCGAGTTCGACAGCCTCTTGTGACGAAGAGAATAGCCCCCGTGTAGCAGGGATGACATTTCCTTGGCTGTCCTGCAAGGCCAAAGAAAGCGATAGACCGTCGGGGTCTGTGTCGGCGGGCAGCTCGAATTGCAGTTTGCCCAGCACCTGTTGGCCCTCTTGCAGTGCAAAAGCTGGTTGGCTGGTCAGGGTGTCGCTGGTGCTGTAAATTTCCATACCGCGATTATTAGTCAGGGTAAAGATTACTTCTTGCTCGCCGTCTGTATCCTCTCCTGCGCGCCAATACAGATCTACGGCGATCGTATCTACCGCTTCTCCGTCCAACCAGGCCACTTGCCATCCTTCCAGATCGAGTGCATCAAAATGCCAAGTCTTGCTAGGTTGCGTAATCGTATCTGGGAGTGTCGATGAAGCGGTAGGGTTGGCTACAATCTGGATTTGCCCAAGATCGAGTTCAAAGGTCGTTATGCCTGTAGCTGCATCTTCTGCACTGAGCGGCCTCCCGCTTGCAGCATCATAGATCACAGCAGTCAAGGTATAGATGCCTGGGGGCGTGCCCGCAGGGATGCGTACATCCTGTTCTAGTTGCATGATAGAGCCCGGGATCCATTGCGAGGTCGGCAGATAAAGATAGGGAAGGCGATCGGATTGTGTCCACAGTACGCCGCGTTCGTCAGTAAGACGCAACGAGACTTTATAGTCATCTAGCGAGTCTAGCACGGCCAACTGCCAACTCACCACGATCGATTCGTCGGATTCGATGGCCGGAGAACTCTCGCCTTGCAGAGAGGTCTCGGTGACATTGATACTGCCATAGACGACCTGATAACGAATATTCTGTTCTAACAGGGCCAGACGCGAATCCCAGGTAACGAGTGCCTCAACATTCCCTTCGATAGTGCCCACCTCGGGAGCAGGAGCATAACTTTGCACAGTGATGGTAGAGCCTGAGCTGGGAAAGAAAATCTCCCCGAGAAGGAGCAGGTTGTCATCCAACCAGGTCTGCACCAGCAGGTCGGGATCAGAGTACATGGTACGACCCTCAACCAACCAAAAGCGCGTATAGCCGGCGGTTTCCACCAGCTCTTGCAGTTCGAGTGCCAGGTGTTCGGCATCGGGATCTCCGCTCATGACCTCTGAGGGTAAGGGGATCACCGGCAAGTCGCCCTCGTAATAATGCATAAAGGCATCCCAATTCTCTGGGGCATCCAGGATGATACAATCCCCAGGACGCTCCTCTGCCATTACATAGAGTGCCGCACTTCTATGGTCTTCTTTGGCGGCATATTCGGGTGCACAACGATAGTTGTAGGTGGCATAAGCCATGCCAGCGATAATGACGCCCAGTACCAGCCATCCCGTCCAACGTGTCTTTTGGTTGAGATAATCGACAGCCAGGGCAATGGTGAGATAGATAGCGGGTGAACAGGTGATCACGTAGCGGCTGCCCATGTAAACGGGGCCGAACAGCAGTGAGTAGATCCAAAAGCCAAGTGCTGGCGTTATTAGCCAGAGGATGAACAAGGCTTGCAGGCCGCGTCGGCAGGCTGGTGATTCGACCTCATTGGATCGGGATAGGCTATAGATGCCTAGGATGATGGCTGCTCCTGCAAGGATGGTAATAGCCATCACTATTTGGGGATGTATAGCCAGCCCGTATAGACTGGAATGCAGCGCATCGATCAGAATGGTATGAGGCAAAACATAGGACCTGCCGGTCCCGGCTAGTTCTACCACGGAGGAAACTTGGAGGTAGACGAGAACCAGGCCAAAGACGACAAGCGCCGATGTAATGGCCATGATAAAGGTAAAGTGGCGTGGTCTGCGTGATTTGAGATCAAGTGGTTTGATGTCACCCATGAGCAGCAGACCGGCTAGAACTTGTGCCGGGATGATCAAGACGTACATGTATTGGGTGAAAATTCCGGCGACTGTGGCTAGGCCGTAAAGAACGAGCCATTTGAGGCTACGCCGTTTGCAGGCGCGTATCAGCGCAAGGGTTGCAAGCAGTGTGATGAACACCAGCATGGTGTACATACGTGCTTCTTGGGCATACCAGAGATAGAGTGGCGATAGAGTGCCCAGCAAAGCTGCCAGCAGTCCTACCCTTCGATTGGCGATTTCTGTGCCCAACAGGGCCAACAGCCAGACAGAAAGTGCGGCAAAGACGGCCGATAGGCTTCTCAGGGCGGTGTCGCTTTCGCCAAAAAGACGAGTAACACCCGAGAGAAGAATGAAATACAGCGGAGGATGCTGATCAATAGTCTGTGTGTCGCCAAAATCGATGTGACCGCTCAGGATATATGAGAGGTTATGCTGGGCACGATGGAGGCTCAGGCTTTCATCCCACCAAAGCCCTTTGTCGCTGATACCCCAAAAGCTTGCTCCCAAGGAGAGCAAGATGAGGGCCACCAAAGCGACATGATAGACACGCAGAGCGGTGTTATCTGTTTTCATCAGAGTGACCGGCTTATTCCTTGTTCAGGAGCAGTGGGCCAAGATCCGTATAGGTTAGCGAGTCCTCGGCAATGACGAGGCGTTCGCCTGTATCAACCAGATATAATCCCACACGCACGGTGTAATAATCGTCCATAAAGTCTTCTGGCACGCTGATATAGTGCGTATCGAGCACATTCTCTCCCTGTTCCCAGAAACTAGTGGGATAGCTAGCCTGCAGAGGCTGCTCATCAAGCTGCGCAATCAACTCTTCGGATTGGTCGAGAACATGCACGAACACCGTATAGTCCTGATCCAGTGCTGCCAAGGCACGCCAGTGCAGCGTCAACTCCCACTGACCGTCGATGGGTACTGAGGTAAAGTCATAGCCATCCAGCGCAATCAGATCGGCAAAGTTGGCATCAGCCAGGTATTGAGCCTCAACAGGAGGCTCTTCTATGGGCAGCAAACGGGCTCGGGCGATTTGTACGCTGTTTCCCAGGCTCTTGCCGCGCGAGTCTATCACCTCGACAGACTCCATGGTTTCTCGATCATAAACGCCGACGCGGATTGGTGCTGCGGTGGGCAGTTCAAGATCTTTGTCGATGAGCAGGAAATAATCGTCGTAAATGACCTGGCCGGGCACCCATTGACTAGTAACATAGTTACCACCGCCGGGGAAGGTATCCAAAGTTCCTAGTTCTTGTTCATCGAGACCAAAGGCCTTGATGCTGATAGTTAGATCTTTATCGATGAGGTCTGTACACACCCAATACAGGCGAATGGGCAGCACGTTACCGGCAGTGACCGTTGTTTGCGGGATGTCGTAACCAAGCAGGAACATGCCATCGCCAAAAGAGACATTCAGCGGGTTGATATCCTCTGGAACCTCATCCAGTGTGACGATGGTTGGCGTTTCGTAGGCTGGGGCAATATAGCGAATGGGCGTAATGATCGAGACGCCCAAAAAGATGAGCGCAATGACCCCTACGGTCATATTCTCATAGCGTCTGGGCACCCAGGCCAGAACGCCGATCATAAGCAGTAGGGCGATGCCTGGAGCTGCCGGGAAAAGGTGCCGACCCTGCTGGCGGGTAATGGTCATTGTAAAGTATCCCACGGCCAAGAGCATGACCAGAGCCCAAAAGCCGACGAGGAGAGCACCCCGCCAGTTGCGCTCTTGCATATTTTGCTTGCGCCAGGCCAACCAAACACCAGCGAGGAGCAATCCAGCAAAACCCATGATAGAGAAGACACGGACAAAGACGTAATAGGCTTCATCGGCTTTGACGTTGAGCCAGCCAAAAACGCCCCAATAGCTGGTGATAGATTCAGCCATATAGCGGAGCGTTGTGATAAGCGAAATATTCTCGGCTTGGACGCCAAAGACCTCTTTCATGACGCCCATACCGGTTGGGTCGCCATAAAGGATGCCGTTGCGAATGTACCACCAGCCGCCTACGGCGATGGCGGTGATGGCGGCGATAAGAACTGGCCGGAACAGGTCAGGCCACGAACGGTGTTGGGGTTTGGCAACATAAAAACCCAGGTATCCAGCGGGAACGAGCAGTGCTACGGTGGCGGCGTTAACCTTGGTAAGCGCCGCGAGCCCTACGACGATGCCTATGATGATAGGCGTGCGATATGTCTGGCCTTTGCCGCAACAGACGCGCAAGGCCAGATAGAGAGAGACTGCTGCCAGCATGGTTGCCAGGGTATCGTTAGAAATACTGGCCCCAATAAAGATGAACTGCGGGTTAAAAGCTACCAGAGCTGCTGCCCCAACAGCTACGACTTTGCGATGCGGCATCACCTGTAGGGCGATGAGATAGGTCAATACAACGGTGATGGCAAAGAGGAGTGTGGAAAAAGCACGGATGCGATGGACGGCGAGCGTTACCCCCTCATAGGGCCAGGATTCATCGGCTGAATGGATGATGGCGTTCTTGTTAGCCAGCGTGCTGGCATCGCCGAGGACGGCATAAGGGTTGGTTTGGTAGGCATCATCAATGTCGCCCGTATTGATGCTTCGTATCAACAGGCTATTGAGCCAATAGTAGAGCGGAGGGTGGTGCATTTCGCCCTGTTCCACATCGTTATCAGCTACTTGGAGCGGCGGGAGTCCATTGCCGTCGGCCAGATACTGAATGTATCGATAATGCGAGGTCTCATCCGGCGCCTCAAAGATGGGGGTCGTCAAATTGTAAATAGTTCCAAGGATCAAAAAGATGACAGTGATGGCGATAATCGCCCAATGCTCGACTGCAATCTTGCTCAGTTTTTCCTTCATAAGGCTTTCAGATTCTATGATTGTTGAATTCTCCATAGTCTACCATTCAGAGGATTGCCGCCCAAAATAGCCGACTCATTCGACAATGCGGACGTTGCCGAGGAGGATGCGGTTCCCCAGGGCAAAGCCTCCATCGCCGAGAAGCGTGAGACGCTCACCTGTTCCATCGTACATGCCTGTTTCTAGCTCGTACAGGCCAGGTACGGCATCGGCAGATGCCTCTAGTATATAGTGATCCTCGATGATCTGTCCCTCTGCCCAACTCGATGTAGGCGCGGCGCCCTCTTGCGGCCAGCCGTCCTTTTGTGCATAGATGGTGCTGTCGGTGGCGATAATATGGGTAAAGACGGAATAATCGACGTCAATATCGGCGAGTGCCTGCCAATATAGCACGAGTTCCACAGTTTCGCCTGGGTGCACCAGGGACTTGTCTAGTGAGAACCCAATGAGAGATATCTTGTCTTCCAGATTGAACGATACGGGATTAGGAATGCCATCTTTTTCCGTTGCTGGCAGGCCGACACTGCCCAGCTCTACCGAATCGCCCACGATAGTTCCTTCCACGGAAACGGGTAGACGTGTGCCATCTTCTAGACGATAAAGCCCGACGACCACCGAAGCCTCGTTGGGTGTATAGGTTCCTTCGGGGATGTCGAGCATGATAGTATCAGCAAAGAGATCACCGAGCTGCCAAAAGGTGGTGGGATAATTGCCCTGCCCAGGGTATACATCGTATTGGGCCAAGATGACGCCATTATCATCGACCAGGTGCACAAAGATAGAGAAATCCTCGATCATGGCTTGGATATCCTGCCAGTAGAGGGTAACCTCGATGCCGTCGCCTGGTGCTGCTTCATCGGTCGAGAGTTCATAGCCTTTGAGTACCACATGCTGTGCGAACTGGGCCTCTACAGAAACCATCGTATCGGGCAATTCGCCTTCAGTGAGTATCTCCGGGTAGGCATAGGCCGGGGCGATGATGCCAAAAGGGATATAAATAGCCGTGGCCAGCATCCAGCTCATCGAGATGGCGGGGAGGATCTTTTTTATCTTGCTGGGTAGCCAGCCGCACAAACCCATAGCGATGAGTAAGGCAATGCCAGTGAGCGCTGGAAACATGAGTCGTCCCTGGCTGGCGATGGTCATCATCGTCCAGCGAACGAGGGCGATGAACACTACCAGCGGCCAGGCGGTTACCAGGCCGAGTTGCTGCCATTGCACGATGCTCAGCGGTTCACTGCGCTTACGTCTCCAAAGGTAGACGGGGATGCCAGTAAAACCCAGGGTGGCGATGATATTCCACACTGTGTAAAACCAATTTGGGGTAGGGACGTTGACGCCGCCAAAGAACCCCCAAAAGGCCATCACAAAGCCGCGCCATTCTCCAGCTAACTGAGCCAACGTGGGCACGGGGTTGCGCGCCCCAACGATACTGACCATGGCGGCCATGCCGGTCAGGTCGCCATAGAGTTGCCAGTTGCGCACATACCACCAGCCAGCGATAGCCAGCACGGGAACAAGCAAGAGCAGCGCTCCACGGAAAAATTCCTTCCAGGAGTGGTTGCGCCAGGTTACTAACCCCACGGCTACTGCGGAGAAAGGCAATATAGCCAATCCGCTTGTTTTAGAGAGGCAGGCAGCCCCCATAGCGATGCCCAGCACCAGCCATTCATGCCAGCGGGGCAGGCCACAATCTTTGCTGTGGGCGTAACGCCGAATGATGCGCACAATGAGCCACAGACTTATCGAGGTCAGCATGGTGACGAGGGCGTCATTATTCACCGACGAGGTGATAAAGAGGTACATGCTGTTAAAAGCCGTAAAGGCTGCTGCTGTCCAGGCGACCAGCCGGTCGTTCAGCACTTCCATAGTGGTGAGATAGGCCATGGTCACAGTCACAGCGCCCATGAGCACCGATAGCCAACGCACGATGTGTACGGCCAACACAGTACCGCTGTAGGGCCAGGCCTGGTTGCGGCTGTGCACGGTCATGTTGATGTTGCGATCATCGGTGGGCACGCCAATGCTGGCATGTGGATTAATCTGGCGCACTTGGTTCAGATCGCTGGTATCGATCATGCTGGTGGCCAGTGCCCCGATAGCATAATAGAGGGGTGGCTGACTGGCTTCTTGGCGCCACAAGCCTACGTTGTCAGGGTCCTGTACGGGTAAGCTTCCTCCGGTGGCCAGGTGTTCGACAAAGGGATAATGCCAAAGTTCGTCTGAGGCTTCGAAAATTGGTGTGGTGACGCTATAAATGACGCCCAAGATGATAAAGGCGACGAGAATGAGAATGAACGGCAGGTCATAGTGCCGCTGTTTTTTGGTCGAGTTATTAGCGGAGCAAAGCGTCACCATAGACCTCCAGAATGCGAGTGGTGATATTGTCCCAATCGTACTGCTTGGCTAATTCGCGGGCGCCATCGGAAAGCTTTTGGCGCAAGACATGATCTTGCAGGATATGACGCACGGCCTGAGCTATTTCCTGCGGCTGCTCTCTGGCAGTGAGCCAGATATTTTCGCCGTGGACAATGCCCGGTGTGGATACCAAGGGTTCTGTGGAAACGATGGGCATGTCGTGCACCAGCGCCGCCATGAGGCTTCCTCTGCGAATCGAAACGCCATCTTGAAAGGGCAACACGCAGATATCGGAACAGGCAAAGGCTGCTGAAACCTCTTCATCAGAGATATGCCCCGTCCAATGTACGTGGTCGTTCAAGCGGTTCTCGACGACCAGTCGCCGAATCTGAGATGCATAATCTGCATTGGTGGGATCGCTGGCGCCTGTGGCTCCGCCAATGAACAAGAGATGCACGTTGGGGTCCTCTTCGAGCAAGAGACCGAGGGCCCGGATCAGATCCATACCTCCCTTGCTCTGGTTCAAAAAGCCAAAGTAGCAGAGGACATGGGCATCTTGGGGGAGTTCCCAGCGGTTTCGCCATAGCCAGCGGTCGAAATTGAGTGGCAGGGTGGGCTGTATGTTGCTGCCGATGGGGATTTCGTACACCCTTTCCAGATGCTCTTTCTCTCTCAGTCGGGCCGAATCCTCTGGATTGGTGGTGATGATGGCAGTAGACTCACGAGCCAAAATCCGGTTGACCTGCCAGCGTAACGCTCCCGCTTTGGGGAAAAGATAGGGCACTAACAAGTCGTGAAAGGTGGTCACGACAGGAATATTCAACATCCGTGGCAACAGGTTGATCGCTGGGCGCATTTCAAAGGCAGCAGTTTGATATTGAATGTTGATAACATCGGGTTCGATCCATTTGCAGAGCGGCTTTACTTCTTTGAGCGTGCGCCTGCGCCAATCGGGTGCATCGGCGTGTACGATGACGTCGTCATAGGCACTTGTTGAACGTGTACTGGTGAGAACGTGCACTCTGCTGCCGCGGCGAGACAGGTTCTCGGCGATGATGCGCGTGTAATCAGCAACGCCCCCCTGCATGGGGGGGTATTCTCCTGTGATGAGTAATACACAGAAAGAACTTTTCACGCTCTGGGTACCTCCAGCCCGTTACCGGCTGCTCTGAGGCCGGAATGAATGACCTCTTTGTAAGCTGTCATGCGCGCTTGGCGTAGGGGACGCTTATGCCCCAACAGCCATTTAAGGGCCTCGATGAGCCAACTTTGCCTCAAGCTGGCTAACAAAAAACAACGCAAGAACTCTGCTGCCCAACGACCATGATATTTGTCAAAGTAATATACCTTGCTGCTATGGAAATAGATGTCTCGTTGAGCCACGATCTGGCCGCTACTCTGGCCCTCGTAATGGATAACCGCCGCCTGCGGTAAATAAACCACGCGCCAACCGGCATCGCGGATGCGTTTGCACCAATCGAGTTCTTCCGAATACATGAAATAAGACGGATCCAGCCAGCCCAGGGGTTTCACAGCCGCTTTTTTAGCCAGCATACAGGCGCCGTTGACCCAATCGACATCTTGAGTGGCGTCATCATCGGTATCGGCCAGGCGGTAGGCCCGGGCCCAGCGGTTGTTGGGGAACCAACTCTCCAACAGGGTGCTCTCAAAGAGGGCCGTCGTCAGCGTGGGGAAGCGGCGGCGTGAGGACTGCGGCGAACCGTCGCCGTACAGCAGCTTGGGCCCTATGACGGCTACATCGCTATGGGCGCGGGCATAATCCAGCATGATACGTAAGGCTCCCGCTTCCAGTCGCGTATCCGGGTTGAGCAACATGATATACTCACCTCGGGACTGTTCCAAGGCCAGATTATTGCCGCGGGTAAAGCCCAAGTTCGTATTGCTCTTGACCAGGTCAACCCAGCCGTAATTCCGCTCGAGTAGGGCCACGCTATCGTCGCTGGAATGGTTGTCTACCACTGTCACCTTTACACTGCTGCCATCATCGAGAGTGACAAAGCCATCATCCTGAAGTGTGCCCTGGCTGACGATGGAATCCAGGCAGTTGGCCAGCAAGTCGCGCACGTTCCAGTTGACGATGATGATGTGCAAGGTGGGGTCGTCCATCTAGGTTACCCCAAACAAGTGGCAGGCGTTGGCGGTGGTCAGCTCGGCGACGTCTTCAGGGGTCATGTCCAAGACGCGAGCCAAGTGTCCAGCGACATAGCTCACAAAAGCCGGCTCGTTGCGCTTGCCGCGCATAGGATGCGGTGCCAGATAGGGACAGTCGGTCTCGATGAGCAGACGCTCAGGGGGCACAGTGCGCAGAATGGGCGCCAGGTGGGTGAGGTTCTTGAAGGAAATGGGCCCCGCTACACCGATGTACAGCCCGACCGACAAGGCCCAGTCTGCCATCTGCTGATCAGCAAGGAAACAATGCAACACGCCCCCCGCTTTAGGTGGTATGGCATCGACAACATGACGCATATCCTCGTCTGATTCGCGGTTGTGCAAGATAACTGGCAAGTTCAGCTCATTGGCCAGTTGGAGATGGCGGGTCAGCACACTCTTTTGCATGTCGCGAGGCGAGAAATCATAGTGATAGTCGAGGCCAATTTCACCAATGGCCACCACGCGAGGAGCAGTAGCTAGGGTGGCGATCTCTTGAATAATCGCCTCATCGATGCGCCAAGAATCGCTTTCAGTCAAGATAGCTTGGCTGGCTTCGTGAGCGTGAAAGCCTGCCGCGGCATAGAGACCATCATATGCCTGAGCCAGTGCCAAGGCGGCCCTGCTGGAAGTGAGGTCAGAGCCACACACCATCATCCGCCGAACGCCCGCGCCAAATGCGCGGGCGATTACGTTCTGACGATCTTGTTCGAATTTACTCGAAGCAAGATGGGTGTGCGAATCAAAGAGGTTCATATCAGGCTAGATTGGCCATGCGCAGACCCTCGTGTAGCAGGTCTTGCACCTTGTCTTCGTAGGTAGTTTCGCAATATACGCGAATGACGGGTTCGGTGCCCGAGAAACGAATGAGCATCCAACCGCCGTCTTCCAAGCAGTAGCGATAGCCCTCGGTGGTGTCGATCTTTTCCACTTTGAGCCCAGCCAGGGTGGTAGGCTTGGCCTGAGCGATGAGAGCCTGAACAGCCGGCTTTTGTTCGGGCGTCATGCGACGATCAATACGGTCGTAATAGTGCGGTCCCACCAGTGAGAAAATGTGATCCAGCAACTGCGAAGGCGATTTGCCCATTTTGACCATGAGGTCGAGCAGGAACAGGCCAGCTAGGATGCCATCGCGCTCGGGGATGTGCCCCTTGAAGGCAAAGCCACCGCTTTCTTCGCCGCCCATAATGGCGTCGGTACGCAGCATTTCGGGGGCCACATATTTGAACCCGACACGGGTCTCATAGACATCCACACCGTACAGGGCGGCCAGCTTGTTAGCCATCACCGTGGTGCTAACAGTCTTGACCAAAGGGCCGCGCATACCGCGTATTTCTAGCAGGTAAAAGGCGAGCAGAGCGTAAACCTCGAGCTGGTTGACGAACACGCCCTTTTCGTTGCAGAAACCGACACGGTCGGCATCGCCGTCAAAGGCTACACCAGCGTCAGAACCCAGTTCTTTGACGGTAGCAAAGAGGTCTTGCAGGTTTTCGCCAATGGGTTCGGGACGATGCATCCGTGGGAAGAGCGGATTGCGCTCGCCGTGGATTTCTTTGATGTTGGTATTGCCGCCACTGAGCAAACGGGGGAACCAGCCCTGGCCTACGCCCCACATGGGGTCAACCACCAGGCGCAGCCCGGCATCACGAATGGGCTGCCAATCGAGCAAGGTCTTGAGGTGCTCAATATAAGAGGTCTCGATGTCCAGCGTCTCTACCAGACCCTGCTTTTCAGCGGCATCAAAATCCAGTGTCTTGACGCTACCAGCAGCCTGGGCTTCGGTAATGTACTGTTCCACCTGGGTAAGGACATCGGGCGCTGCTGCGCCGCCATAAGACGAGCGCAATTTATAACCGTTATCGGTTGCCGGGTTATGGCTGGCCGTGATCCACACACCGCCAGCGGCCTTGAGCGGCAAGATGGCATAAGAGTTGACAGGGGTAGGAGCTGCCGTCTCAGAGACATAGGCGTGGATGCCGTTGCCAGCGAACACTTCAGCCACCGTCTTGGCAAAATCTTCTGAAAGAAAGCGCATATCATAGCCAATCACCATGCCGCGGTTGGCCAGGCCGGCTTTGATAAGGTATTCGGCAGTGCCCTGGGCACAATAACGAACATTCTCAAAGGTGTAATCTCGAGCAATTGCAGCGCGCCAACCGTCTGTACCAAACTTTATTTGTGACATCTCTACTCCTTGTCTGGTTTCGTATTAGGCCTGCTGCTTGAGCTCGGCCAGGTCATGATCGACCATCATATGTATGAGCTGTTCAAAAGAAACCTCTGGCTGCCAGCCAAGTTGCGTGTGGGCTTTGCTCGCATCACCCACCAACTGATCGACTTCGGCAGGTCGCAAGAACTTGGGGTCAATGGTGACATAGTCCTCATAATTGAGGCCCACATGGCCGAAGGCACATTCTAGCAGTTCGCGCACGGAATGCTGTGTGCCCGTGGCTACGACATAATCCCCCGGTTCATCTTGCTGCAGCATCATCCACATGGCCTTGACATAATCACCGGCAAAGCCCCAATCGCGGCGCGAATCCAGATTACCCATAGGCAGTGAATCGGCTAGGCCCAGTTTGATGCGGGCAGCCGAATGGGTAACCTTGCGGGTGACGAACTCTAGCCCTCGACGGGGCGATTCGTGGTTAAAGAGGATGCCCGAGCAGGCAAAGAGATCATAGCTCTCGCGATAGTTGACGGTGATCCAGTGCCCGTAAACTTTGGCTACTCCATAGGGGCTGCGCGGATAGAACGGCGTGGCTTCTGTTTGGGGCACCTCGCGCACTTTGCCAAACATCTCGCTGCTGCTGGCTTGGTAAAAGCGTATATCTGGCTTGACCATGCGAATGGCATCGAGCATGCGGGTGACGCCGAGAGCAGTAAATTCGGCCGTCAGCACGGGCTGCGCCCATGAAGTGGGCACAAAGGATTGGGCACCGAGGTTATAGACCTCGTCGGGTTGACAATCAGTGATGATATTCAAAATCGATACCTGGTCGAGAAGATCGCCGGGCACCAGCGTAATATCATCCAGGATGTGCTGAATGCGATAAAAGGGCGTGGTGCTGGAGCGCCGAACCATACCGAATACGCGGTATCCCTTGGAGAGTAGGAATTCGGCGAGATATGAACCATCCTGACCGGTGATGCCGGTGATGAGCGCGGTCTTGTTCATCCGAGTTTTCCTTTACTGTGAGCTTCAAAGCCGCTCAGCGTGTCGGCGAGCGACTGTTCCAGTGTAATGGTGGGATGCCAGCCAGTTACGTGGGCAAAGGAGCTATAATCACACTGGACGCGCGGTGTGTCACTGGGACGCATCCGCGCCGGATCCTGTTCCACGGCAATGGGGATGCCTGCCAGTCGCAGCAGGGTATCCAGAATATATTGAATGCTATGACTTTGCCCTGAACCAATATTATACACCTCGCCAGCGTTCCCTTTTTCCAGGGCCAGACGGTAGGCGCGGACAATGTCGCGGACATCGCTAAAGTCGCGTTCGGCCGCTAGGTTGCCCACGCGCAACACAGGAGGCACCAGGCCGATCTTGATGTCGGCAATCTGCGAGCAGAAATCGGGAACGACAAATCCCGTGCCCTGTCTCGGACCGATGTGGTTAAAGGGACGCACGCGTACGATCTCCAGTCCGTGACTGACATGGTATTGATACCCCATATAGTCTTGGGTGATCTTGCTGACCGCATAGGGATTCATGGGCCGCAGCGGCGAGGCTTCGGTAATGGGTAGCTCATTTGGTTTGACGCTGCCATATTCGTCGGATGACCCGATGACCAGGATGCGTGGGTTGATGCCCAATTCCACGACAGCCTGAAGGATGTTGAGCTGCATAACCGCATTATCTACCAGGGTAGCGGCGGGGTTCTTGAAGGAAGCCCCGACGGCCGCTCGCGCAGCCAGATGATAAATATGATCGGGCTGCACCTGAGCAATGAATGCTTTGACGGCATTTGGATCGCGCAGGTCGACCTCGTGCAGGCTGAGCTGTGCTTGAATGTGTTCGATATTGTCTGTGGGGCCGTCAGGCACCACAGTTCCAGAAACACGATAGTCGCCTTTGAGCAACTCATCGGCCAGGTGGCTGCCTGCAAAGCCAGCGATGCCTGTAACAAGAGCCCGTAACTGATTCGCCAAGTCTTTTTTCTCCAAGAATGAGTAGCCGCATTATAACAGCCTGGAGTAAGCAGGCCAAACAAAAACGCCCGCTGCAAGGGCAGCGGGCGTTCGTAGGCGTTCGTCTAGCGGTCAGCAGCCAGGCGAAGCTCGTCCACCTTGTTGGTCTCTTCCCAGGGTGCATCGATGTTGGTGCGGCCAAAGGCGCCATAGTTAGCTGTCTGGCGATAAATCGGTCGACGCAGTCTGAGATCGCGGATGATGGCACCTGGACGAAGGTCAAAGTGCTCGCGGATGATCTTTTCGATCTCGGCATCGGGCAATTTGCCGGTACCAAAGGTCTCTACGTTCAGCGAGATGGGCGAGGCCACGCCGATGGTGTAAGCCAGCTGGATCTGGCAACGATCTGCCAGACCGGCGGCTACCACGTTCTTGGCTACCCAACGTGCCGCATAGGAGGCTGAGCGGTCGACTTTGGTGGGATCTTTGCCGGAGAAGGCACCGCCGCCATGGGGCACAAAGCCGCCATAGGTATCGACGATGATCTTGCGACCGGTGAGACCCGAGTCGCCCATCGGGCCGCCGATGACAAAGCGCCCGGTGCTGTTCACATAGATGTGTGTTTTCTCATCGAGCATGTCCGCAGGAATGACTGCCTTGATGACGTGCTCGGTGATGTCGCGCTGGATTTGCGGCTGGCTGATATCGGGATCATGCTGGCTGGCGATAACGATGGTATCGACGCGCACCGGCTTGCCATAGTGATACTCTACTGTCACCTGGGTTTTGCCATCTGGACGCAGGTAGGGCAAGGTCTTGTCCTTGCGAACGGTGGCGAGACGCTCTGAGAGCCTATGAGCCAGGGTGATGGGCATAGGCATGAGCTCTGGCGTCTCTGTGCAAGCATAGCCAAACATCATACCCTGATCACCGGCACCCACTTTTTCGATCTCTTCATCCGTCATCTCGCCTTCTTTGGCTTCCTGGGCGCAATCGACGCCCAGAGCGATGTCGGCTGACTGTTCTTTGACCGAGGTGATCACGCCACAAGTCTCGTTATCAAAGCCGTATTTAGCACGTGTATAGCCGATATCGCCCACTACTTCACGAACAATGGAGGGGATATCAACGTAACACGACGTCGTAATTTCACCAGTAACCAGGATGAGCCCGGTGGTGGCGACACATTCGCAGGCAACACGACCGTAAGGGTCTTGCGCATAGATGGCATCAAGGACGGCGTCAGATATCTGATCGCAGACTTTGTCCGGATGTCCTTCGGTTACCGATTCAGATGTAAAGAGAAATCGGGGGGATTCATCAAAGGTGCTCATATCCCATTCGCTTTCTTGTGGAGCCCTGGTGGGCGCAGGCTAAACTGATTAGGTTCCGGATGTCCAAGAAGCCAGATACTTTTTTTGCTCTTCGGTAAGTTCGTCAATGGTGACGCCCATAGCTTCGAGCTTGAGCTTGGCGATATTCATATCGATATCAGTAGGCACGCTGTAAACAGCATTCTCCAGGCGGTCATGATTTTTGATCATGTATTCAGCCGAGAGGGATTGGTTGGCAAAAGACATATCCATCACTGCGGAAGGATGCCCTTCGGCGGCAGCTAGGTTAATCAGGCGACCTTCACCCAGGATTGAGACCTTGCGGCCATCGGGCAACGTATAAGTATCCACGAAATCGCGAATGCGCGACTTGGATACGGCCATCTCTTCAAGGGCCGGGATGTTGATCTCGACGTTAAAGTGGCCCGAGTTGGCTAACAGCGCGCCATCCTTCATAACCTCAAAGTGATGTTTGTCGATCACTTTGCAGTCGCCTGTAGCGGTAACAAAGATATCACCAATAGGCGCAGCGTCGATGAGCGGCATCACGCGGTAACCATCCATGACAGCTTCTAGCGCACGTAGTGGGTCGACTTCGGTGACGATGACATTGGCACCGAGACCGGAAGCCCGCATGGCAATGCCCTTGCTGCACCAGCCGTAACCCGCTACTACAAATGTCTTGCCAGCGATGAGCACGTTGGTGGCACGAATTACGCCGTCGATGGTGCTCTGGCCTGTGCCGTAGCGGTTATCGAAAAAGTGCTTGGTGGAGGCATCGTTTACGGCGATGATCGGGAAACAAAGGGCGCCGTCTTGCTGCATGGCGCGCAGGCGAATAACGCCTGTGGTGGTCTCTTCAGTACCGCCGATGACGTATTCCAGGTTCTCACGACGGGCGGAATGCAATGTCGAAACGACATCTGCACCATCATCCATGGTGATTTGCGGTTTGTGGTCGATAGCTGCATTGATGTGGCGATAATAAGTGTCGCCGTCCTCACCCTTGATAGCATAGGTGGGGATACCATATTCGGCGACGAGTGCTGCAGCGACATCATCCTGCGTAGAGAGCGGGTTGGATGCGCAGACGACGATATCCGCCCCGCCAGCCTTGAGGGTTCTCATCAGGTTGGCGGTTTCGGTAGTGACGTGCAAACATGCCGAGATGCGCACGCCGTTCAGTGGTTTCTCCCGCTCAAAACGCTCGCGGATGAGACGCAGAACCGGCATTTCACGCTCGGCCCACTCGATGCGCTCGACGCCTTTGGCAGCGAGCGATAGATCACGTACGTCAAAGTTGCTCACAAGTTTTCCTTCCTGTACTAGAAACTCTCGATTTATATGTGCAACTGTGGCGATTGCATCCTAAAGGAAAGGTTGCTCGAATATTCGAGCTTGATCCTCTTGTGGAGGATCAAAGTGCGTCAGAAGACGCATAGTATCATATCTCTCGTCAACTTCCTCTGACGAGAGTTGGCGAAGCCGGTCGATAGAAAAATCTTCAACAGTGAATGAGGCCACAACTGTACCGTGAACGACGGCTTGCCGCAAACTTTTGATTGAAAGATCACCAGTTTGAGCAATATACCCCATAAAGCCAGCGGCGAATGTGTCACCAGCGCCGGTTGGGTCTACCACCTTCTCGGTGGGGTAGGCAGGCACAAAGAAGGGCAGATCGGGTTCAGCAGCTGTTAGTAGCATAGAACCATACTGACCACGCTTGATGACCACAGCACGCGGCCCCAGAGTCAGAATGGCTCTGGCCCCGGCACACAGGTTATCGATCCCGGAATAGAGTCGAGTTTCTGTCTCGTTGAGAAAGACGATATCAACCATAGACATAGCTCGGGTCAAGTTTTCTCGCGTAGAAGTGATCCAAAAGTTCATGGAATCCAGGGCAGTAACCCGCGGATTTTTCATTTGCTCCAGCACGTGAATCTGAAGGCTGGGGTCAATGTTCGCCAGAAAGAGGTATTCTGCATTGCGCAGATCATCGGGTACGTTCGGTTGGAAATTGGCAAAGACGTTGAGCTGGGTATCCAGGGTGAGTGCCTCATCCATGTTTTCACTGTAGCGGCCCGCCCAGAAAAAGGTCTTGCCATCGGCAATCTGCAATCCGCGAAGATCAACGCCTTTGGAGCTCAGGTAGTCAATGTGTTCACTGGGGAAATCTTTGCCCACTACGGCAACCATGGCTACTTGGTCGTAAAGGCTTGCTGCTGCTGAGAAATAGGTGCAAGCACCACCTAGTGTGCGAGTGCGCTTGCCAAGTTTTGTTTCAACATCGTCCAATCCAACGGATCCTACAACAACTATCAACCCAACTCCTCCTGCTCCGAGTTTTCATTGACGACGGGCTCTTGAACAATATAGCGGTGCCGCATCTCCTCGGAGACTTGACGAGTCAACGAAAGAATGTGTTCCGCCAAGGGGATATCAACAGATCCCAGCCCACACGATGGTGAGACCATGCCCTGGGTTAACAAGAGATCGCGATTGACGCCCTGCTCGACAAGGCGCTCGATGTGCTGTTCGAGAAGTGTAACAAGATGCGGAACAGTCTCGTTCTGTGCTGCCATTCCGGCTGGCACAATACCCCAACACAAGATGCCGCCGCGCTCTAAAAAGGCCTGCAGCCCCTGTGCATGGTCCGTCAGTGTTCGTCCATAATCGTAGGCATCCATGCTCAATAACTCGACAGGTGTTTTGAGGATGAGGGACCAATCGGTATTTCCGCAACAATGGATGCCCCGAACCCCTTGGATGCCATCCATGACCTCGGAGATCATGGTGGTTACTTGAGCGCGAGTGAGGGAGACATATTGCGAGCCAAAAGAGGCCATGTAGGGTTCTTCGATGATGGTAATGATCGTCGAGGCAAATCTGTCGAGTTGTTGCTCGAGATAGGCGGCCTTTAAGCGAAGATGTTTAGCAATGGCATCTGCCATTACCTTGTCATAGAGAATGGGTCGCTGGTAGCGATCGACGACGGAAAGACCAAAACTGACCGGGCCTGTTATCTGGCTCTTGATTGCCAGCGGCTTGCCTACATCGATATGTCCTTCGATCAAAAGTGCCAGAGCCTTGGCCCGCTCATTGCTGATACGGGCATAGGAAAGATCATATTCCAAGTAGGCAAGATAAAGTTCGCTCAACTCTTGGTCGAGATCTACTGTGCGGTCAATACACAATCGTCCATCCACAACCGAAAGAGCCGGAAAGCGTTCTGCGAATTGCCGATAGACACCTTCGTTGGCTGCTCTTTTGGGTAGTTGAGGCCAACCAGGCACTTCGGCCAAGTTCTTTAGAATGGCCTGCCAAGCTTTATGTGGATCAGTATGCGGAAGGCTGCCCATGGCTACAGGTAGCCATCCAGGGGTCAAGCTGTTCTTATGGCGCGTCACGCGCTTCTCCCACAAAAAGAGAACGTCTCCCGAATGGGGAGACGTCTGAATGCTTATCTCCCTCTCATCTTTCAGACGGGTAATTCCAAGATTACCAATCTGCCGGAGTTGGCACCCAGAGAATAATCCAATAACAGGGTTGCCGGGGGTTCACAGGGCCGATCCCTCCCCCCCTCTGGATAAGAGCGCTTTCCATAATATATGTAAGCCGATTGAAATAGTATCACTACAGAAAGGTCTTGTCAATCAGGTTAGTTTTTGGTTATTTGGGCATATTCGCTCTTGACACTATCTACATGGATAGGTTAAAAAGGAGTATGTGCAATAAGGCAAAGGTGCTTTGGCTGTTCGAAAAAGTAAATCGGAGGAAGGGGAACAAAGAGCCTATGAAGCGGAACATTCTCAAGTCAATAGGTGTACTCATTACCCTGGTGCTTGTTATGGCACCTATGGCAATGGCGCAAGGGCCGGTGTCTCCCACTGATGACTCTGTAAAAGTAGCAGAGACGGAGCGTGGCGTAGACCAGGTTACTTCACATCGTTTGATTGTAGAGCTTGAGGGGCAAAGTCTTGTTGAGTGGCTGGCTGAGAATGATCCGGATCAGCTAAATGACACTTATTCAGCAGTTCAGGACATTCAATCGCAAGACTATATTGCAAGCCTTCAAGCGCAGCAACAAGCTTTCATTGAGGCAATGACCGCGGCGCTGCCTGGCTCTGAGGTTTCTGCCTTTGTGAACGAGTTCGGTGAGACTGAACAGGAGACCTACCAGATTGCCTTTAACGGTCTTGCGATCGATCCAAATGAGGACCTCGAAAAGGCTGAAGAGGTTTTACTCAGTCTTGATGGCGTAGAAGCAGTCTACTTTGACTATGCTTATTCGACAGACCTTTACACGAGCACGACCCTGATCAATGCAACCACGTTGTGGGATGTTGAGGGCGGCCAGGCTGACGCCGGTGCTGGTGTAAAGGTGGCCTCTATGGACGGCGGCTTGCATAATGAGGCTGCCATGTTTGATGGTACAGGTTTTGACTATCCTGAGGACTATCCTGAGGGTGGTTTGGGCCTAAAGTCAAACAACAATGGTAAGATCATCTGCTCGCGTGTTTACTTTCGCGCCTGGGACCCCCCGGCGACAGGTGAAGAAAATCCTTGGCCAGGTGAGACAGGTACATCACACGGTACGCATACTGGGTCAACAGCGGCCGGTAACGTCGTAACTGCTGATTACCTTGGCCTCGAAATTGAGGACATGAGCGGTGTGGCGCCTGGTGCCTGGCTCATGAGCTATCGTGTATTCTATGACAGTGTTACGGGCGATGGTTCATTCTATACGGCTGAAGGCCTTGCTGCTTTGGAAGACATTGTCGCTGATGGCGCTGATGTGCTCAACAACAGCTGGGGCGGCGGCCCGACTGGTGTGGGTGGCCAGTTTGATGCGCTTGATACGGCCCTGAATAACGCCTGGACTGCTGGCATCTTTGTGTCCATGTCCAACGGCAATGCTGGCCCGGCTCTTTCGACGGGTGATCACCCTTCTTCTTCTTACATCAACGTTGCCGCAACCAGCACAACGGGGACATTGGCTGCTGGCCAATTGGGCGTAGATTCCGTAACGGCAACCGATGATCCTGTCTCGGGCGTCTACTTTGGGGATGCAGACTTTGGCGCCGCTTTGGAAGCGGGCACTGTCGTTACCTATTCTCTAGTGACAGCTAATTCGATTGATCCGACGAATGTGACAGGCTGTTCTGAATGGGATGATGGTGTATTTGACGGTAAGGCTGTGCTCATTAGCCGCGGTAGCTGCGAGTTTGGCCTCAAAGTTTACAATGCGCAGTTGGCTGGTGCTGAAATGGTCATCATCTACAACAATGCAGGTGATGATCTGATCAACATGTCTGGCGGTGTCTATGGTGGCTATGTCACTATTCCATCTGTCTTTGTTGGTCAAACCGACGGCGATGCTATGGTGGCCTTTGCCGAAGGGAATGCGGATGCCGTTCTTACCGTTGATATGACGGCCTTCCAGATCGGCAACACGCCAGATGTGGTCGCTGACTTTTCGAGCCGTGGGCCCGCAGTAGGAAATGAACTCAAACCGGATATCGCTGCACCTGGTGTCAACATCCTGGCGCAGGGTTATGCTTCGGGTGTTACCGGTGAGGCGCGTCACCTTGGTTACGGTCAGGCGTCAGGTACTTCGATGGCCTCGCCTCACGTAGCTGGTGCTGCTGCTTTGCTCAAAGCCGCGCATCCCGAGTGGTCGAACGATGATATCAAATCGGCCCTCATGTCGTCATCCGTCTATGAGGGCGTGGTAACCTCGGATGGCACACCTGCTCAGCCATTGGATATGGGCGCTGGCCGCCTAGATCTGACCAATGCCGCGGATCCTGGTGTGCTGCTCGATCCTCCCAGCTTGAGCTTTGGCACGGTGCCGACGGGAACCACCACCTCGTTGCAGGTAACTCTGACAAGCGTGGCCGATGTCACCGAGACTTATGCGCTTTCAACATACTATGCCGAGACGATCACGCAAACCACGTCGTTGGCAGGCTTTACCGTCTCTCCGAGCTCTGTCACACTTGAACCGGGTGAGACTGCCGTCATCGAAGTGACAGTGACAACGTCCGAATGTGCTGATACTGGCGATAACCAGGGATACATTATCATGGACGGTATCGAGCATGACGCCCACATGCCGGCCTGGGCCCGCGTTACTCCCGAGTACAGTGGAGCGGATGTCCTCTTGCTGGACAACGATGCCTCAACGACTTTGGACCTGACTGATTACACCGATTATTACACGTCCACCCTGACCAACTTGGGTTATACCTATGACATCTGGGACACGGACATGTATTTCGGTAATGATCAGACGATTCCCAATGCTGAAGTACTCTATGGCTATGATGCGATCATTTACTACACCGGTGACAACTACTATCCCAACGGTTACTTTACCGTTTCTACACCACTAACCTCTGTTGATCAGGATGTCCTTATGGATTACCTGAACAATGACGGTGTGTTCATCGCCATGGGGCAGGACTTGGCGTCGGTGTGGGATGCGACCAGTGCTGATACGGCTAGTTTCCTCTATGCCTATGGTTTGGGTGGTGTGTACATTGATGACTCGGTGACTGGTTACTTGACACCGACTGTACCTGTAGGACCGGTTACTTCTGCTCCCGACGCTTTTGGGGATATCAGTCTAGATCTTTCAGCGGACGGAGATGGCGCTGCTAACCAGTTCTATATTGACGAGATTTCTACAGATCCCGTCACAGCGCCGGATAACCCTGAGGAAGTGCTCCCATATACGTCCTTGTTGCAATACACAGGGGCTATTGGAACCTCGGATGCAGGGCTCCATAACGCTTGCGTGGCGATGAGTCACTCTGGTGAACCAACGCTTGAGACGCCAGGCATCAGCTATTTGGGGCGCTCTATCTATACCACGTTCGGCTTGGAGGGTGTGAACAACACCGAAACAAGCACCACACGCGAAGAGTTCCTCGGAACCCTGCTTGAGTGGGGTTGGGATGAGCCCACTGCTTCGATTGCTGTAACGACAGTCGACAACGCTAGCAGACTGATGACCTTTGAGGCGAGTCTTGCTACGCCTGCTATCACGGGGGTTATGAGTAGTGCTACAGGCGTTAGCTATCGCTGGGACTTTGGCGATGGGACGGACTGGACGCCGGCTTATGCGAGCAGTCAGGTATCCCATACCTATGCGAAGACGGGTTGGTACACAGTTCGTGTTGAGGTAACGGATAACTATGGCCACAAGACCGTTACTTCGCAGAACGTACTCGTTCGGAACTATGCTGAAGAAGTATGGCTCTGGTTCCCGGCCTTGTGGGGTGTTGCACCCTGATGTCCCATCTCTAGAACGAGAGGGCCCGAGTTTTCACTCGGGCCCTCTTTTTTGTGTCGAAATGCACCTGGGCTAGATGGCAGTTTTGGTTATTGAGGAGGAAATTGTACTGTTAGCGACCCCACAGAATTTCGCCATTGAACTACCAAGGGCAGTGTGATATTCCCACGTTTGCCCGCCCGATTCTAGTTTGATGACATAGCCAGGCGTAATGACCTGAGCGTACATCTGGCCAGCAGAGGGACAGCCGAGGCTGCTGTTGCTCCACTCTGTCTGGCTTACTTCCGTGGTTTTTATATTGTCGCTGGCTACGTCCAATCTGCTGGCCAAGTCATTTATGGCCCAATCCACCGATAATTGAGCGTCTTTGGGGATATAGATTTCTTGCATCAAGGCGTCAGGCGCAGTCGGTTCGGGTTTTTCGGCACTGATGGGTTCCCCGGTGCTACAACACAAAGCCAACGCTACGGCGCAGAGCGAAACGATTCCAAGCGTACCAATCGATCTGAGCATCATTATGTCTCCTTCGTCCGAACACATCTTGGACGGGTTCATACTTCTATATGTTCCAACCCCGCCGTGTACAATTCGTGACGAGGCATTTTTTTTCGAATGTTCAGAGTGTTCACGATACATCTGAGAGCTTGCCGATAGGCTGTGAGAGTTTTTGACAGTGTGGCGGTGTTATAATCGCCCGCATACACCATGTTTTGAGGCGCCCTATCAGTCAAGGAGATGGATTTGGATCAGTCTGACCTCTCGGGTTTTTACAAATTGGCACTGCCTGATCGACTCAAACGGCTCGATGAGCTTTTTGAGCTGGGCGATTCGGAAAAGGCATTGCTTGGTGAGGGCAGTGGTCTGGATGTTCGCACAGCCGATGCCATGATTGAGAATGTTGTTGGCATATACGGCTTGCCGATGGGAATCGGCACGAACCTTTTGGTAAACGGCAAAGATGTTGCCGTGCCTATGGTTATTGAGGAACCCTCTGTGGTGGCGGGTATGAGCTATGCTGCTCGACTTGTTCGGGCAGGTGGGGGCTTTTGGGCCAGCACCACGGCGCCCGAAATGATCGGCCAAATGCAGGTTTTGGATATAGTTGACCCCCATGCGGCGCGACTGGCGATTTTGGAGCAACGTGAAGCTTTATTGGCGCGTGCTGCCGAAATCGACCCGGTGATGGTTCGCCTGGGCGGCGGCCCGCGTGATATACAGGTTCGCTTGATAGAATCCGGCCCGGTTGGCCCCATGTTGGTGGTTCACCTGATCATCGATACCCGCGATGCTATGGGCGCGAATACTATTAATACGACCCTCGAAGCGCTCTCTCCCGAGATCGAAAAGATCACCAGCGGGCGTGTCGGACTAAGAATTTTGAGCAATCTTGCCGACCGGCGCCTGGCGCGTGCACGGTGTGTGGTGCCCGCCGAACAGCTTGCCATGTATGGCTTGACGGGCCAAGAGGGCGTTCAACGCATTGTTGAAGCCTATGCTTTTGCTGCCAGCGATCCCTACCGCGCGGCAACGCATAACAAGGGCATCATGAACGGTATCGATGCGCTGGTGGTGGCCACTGGGAATGATTGGCGAGCCATAGAAGCCGGGGCGCACGCCTATGCTGCACGTGGTGGACAGTATTGTCCCCTTTCTCACTGGGAACAAAACGCTGACGGTGACCTGGTTGGCTCAATCGAATTGCCCATGGCATTGGGAACTGTGGGTGGGGCAACACGCGTTCATCCCATGGCTCGGTTGGCACTAAAGATATTGGGCGTTCAATCGGCTACAGAGTTGGCTGAGATCGCCGCATCTGTAGGCTTGGCGCAAAACCTGGCAGCACTCCGCGCCTTGGCCATGGAAGGCATTCAGCAAGGACATATGAAGCTGCATGCGCGCCAGGTGGCTCTGGCGGCAGGCGCAACCAGTGATCAAGTGGAACAGGTGGCGCAGCAGCTCGTTTCAGAACGGAACATTCGACCTGAACGCGCGTCCGAAATTCTGGTCGCGATGCGTGCCGGTTCGACCGATTAGAACTGGCTGGAGGATAACGTTTTGTCAGTGATGAAGCCGCAGCGTGAGGTGGGCATTGTAGGGTACGGGGCTTATGTCCCGCGGTTCCGCTTGCCTGCCAGCGAAGTGGACCGTATTTGGCACGGCGAATCCGACGGCGCCCCGATTGCTGAAAAGGCAGTTCCGGGCCCTGACGAAGACACTGTGACCATGTCGATTGAAGCTGCACGAAACGCGCTGCTGAGGGCGCGGATTGATCCCCAGCAATTGCGTGCCGTCTGGATCGGTAGCGAGTCTCACCCTTATGCTGTCAAACCTTCTTCTACCATTGTGGCCGAGGCGATTGGCGCGACGCCGGCTACTTTGAGTGCCGACTGGCAGTTTGCTTGCAAGGCGGGCACCGAAGCGCTTCAGGCCTGCATTGGGCTGGTGGGCTCTACTATGGCGGATTATGCTATGGCCATCGGTATGGATACAGCACAGGGTCGCCCAGGTGATGCCCTTGAGTATACAGCAGGAGCCGGTGGAGGGGCGCTCATTGTGGGTCCTGGCGAAGAGAGCATTGCAGTTTTTGAAGGCTCATATTCCTATGTCACCGATACGCCCGATTTTTGGCGGCGCCCGATGCAAGAGTATCCTCGGCACGGCGGTCGCTTTACTGGTGAGCCTGGCTATTTCAAGCATGTCTTGGCGAGTGCTCAAACGTTGATGGATGAGTTGGGATACACCGCCCAAGACTTTGATCTGGTTGTGTTCCATCAGCCTAATGCCCGTTTCCCGCAGTCTGCGGCGGCCACGTTGGGCTTTACGCGCGAACAGTACCAGGCTGGTTTGTTAGTGCCCGAGATTGGCAATACCTATGCTGGGGCAACCATGGCCGGCCTAAGTGCACTGTTCGATATCGCCCAGCCCGGCGATCGCATTCTGCATGTCTCTTTTGGCTCTGGGGCGGGCAGCGATGCTTTTTGTTGGCGTGTGACGGACCGCATTCAAGAGGTACAGAACCTGGCCCGCACCACCCGCGAGTATGTCGCAGCGCGTTGTGAGATTGATTACGCGATGTATTCGCGCTTTCGTCGCAAACTCAAGATGCACTAAGGAGTGACCTTCGTGCGAGATGTTTCCATTATTGGAATTGGCCAGGTGTCGGCTGGTGAACATTGGGACAAGCCGCTGCGGATTCTCGGTAGTGAGGCTGTTCTCACCGCCTTGGTAGATGCTCATGTAGATCGTCCCCAGGCTTTGTATGTGGGGAATATGCTTTCGGGTCAGCTTTCGCGCCAGGCCAATCTGGGCGCGCTCATTGCCGATTATGCTGGATTCCGAGGCATCGAGGCCTTCAAGATTGAGGCTGCTTGTGCTTCGGGTGCAGCGGCAGTTCGCGCTGGATACATGGCGGTGTCTAGTGGCGAGTACGAGATCGTCGTGGCTTCGGGTGTAGAAAAGATGACCGATACGCTCTCGGATGAGACCACGACAGCATTGGCTGCGGCAGCGGACTCTATTTATGAGGCCGAGCATGGGCTTTCGTTCGTGGCCCTGAACGCGCTACTCATGCGGCGTTATATGTATGAATACGGTTGGACGCACGACGATTTTGCCAATTTCTCGATTAACGCCCACGCGAATGCCGTGAACAACCCCAACGCCATGTTCCGCAAGGCTATCTCGATAGAGACCTATCGGCGGGCCAAGATGATCGCGGATCCTGTCAGTCTCTTTGATTCTTCGGCGATTGCCGATGGTGCGGCAGCGGTGGTGTTAGCGCCTACGTCCTTTGCACGAGCTCAGGACATGAAGCATGTGCGTATCGCCGGTTCAGGCATTGGCACCGATTCCGTAGCATTGCACGAGCGCAAAGACCCCTTGTTCCTGTCGGCGCTCAATCTATCCGTCGCTCGGGCGCTCGGTCGAGCCAATATACAGCTCAAGGACATTGATTTTTACGAGCTGCACGATGCCTTTACCATCATGTCTGCCCTCTCGCTAGAAGCGGCTGGCTTTGCTGAGCGAGGGCGCGGCGTGGCCTGGGCGGTCGAGAACAAGATTGGTCTTGATGGCGAACTGCCCATTTGTACCATGGGGGGGCTCAAAGCCAGGGGGCACCCTGTGGGCGCATCGGGGATATATCAGATTGTCGAAGCAGTTCAGCAACTCCGCGGTGACGCAGGTAAGAATCAACTCGCAGATTGTGAGTTCGGGCTTACATCCAGTATTGGTGGGAGCGGTGCAACGGTCGTGTCCCACGTTCTTCAGAGACAGAATTAGCCTCCAAAGGAGGAATGATGGAACTTGCTGCCTATCGTAGGACAACCAAGCAACGAATGAGCCTGGTTGGTGAAGAGTGTCCGCATTGCGGGAACAAGCTTTTCCCGCCTCGGGATATTTGCCCGGAATGCCACGGTGAGGCCAAAGAGGCCTATGCTTTTAGCGGCATGGGGACAATCTATTCGTACACCACCATGTTCTCAGCTCCTGAGCGCTTTGGCGAGTACGTACCTTATGTGGTGGCGCTGATTCAGCTGGATGAGGGTCCCATGATCACGGCCCAGCTCACCGACGTATCACCTGAGGAAGTGAGCATCGGTATGCCGGTGGAGATGGTCACTCGCAAGATGTATGAAGAAGGTGAGGATGGGATCATCGTCTATAACTATAAATTTCGACCTCAGACCCAAGAGCTGGCTCGGCTGGCCTGAGTGTTGAAAGGAAAAGGACGCGCTTAGCGCGTCCTTTTTGTTAATCTATCTTTTTCAGATTGGCCATGCTGGCCATCAAGTTTTTAATGCCCCGTCCCTCAAAGGCCACCGAGACCTTTTCATCGCTCCCTATCACCTCACTTGAAATGACCGTGCCCTCGCCAAAGATAGAGTGCAGTACTGTCTCGCCAGTGCGGAATTTCGCCTCTACGGTTGGTCGTTCTGGTTTGGGGCGCGAACGGTAGACCTCTCCTTGAGAGGGGCCTATGCGCCTTTCGGTATCATCCTCATCCAAGGTTTGCCGCTGGCGTTGCACGCGACGTTGCCGCTCGGCATAGAGGGAGCGGCGATCGTCCGAGTTGTAGCTAAAGCTCGGTGTTTGGCGAACCGTACTGCGGGAGCGCAGTGGGTTATCCAAAAGTTCGGCAGGGATGTCGAGCAAAAAGCGCGAGGGTTCTTTGACCTCGGAGCTGCCGTACAACGTACGCCTAAAGGTGCGCACCAGGTAGAGATGTTTACGGGCGCGGGTGATGCCGACATAGCACAACCGACGCTCTTCTTCCATGGCATCGGGGTCTTCTAGCGAGCGGATGTGTGGGCAAATGCCCTCTTCCATACCGACAATGAACACGGTATCGTATTCCAAGCCCTTGGCCGAATGCAGCGTGAGCAGCGTCGCGGCACTGGTCTGGTCATCAAGTTCGTCAATATCAGCGACGAGGGCCACTTCCTGTAAAAAGGCTGGCAGGGCGGATTCTAACGGCAAACCATCATAGCGTTCCATCGCCGTAAAGAGCTCCCGGACGTTTTCGATGCGCTCGGTTCCTTCGTCAGTGCCGTCATTCAGGTAATCGAGATAACCTGTCTTGTCCAGTACCTGGCGCAGCAATTCAGAAGGGACTATTTGGTCGTGAACGGCGACAAGACCCTGAAGGCTGCTGCCGAAATTGGCCAGTAGCTTGCGCGGCCTGCTATCGAGGTTCAGCTTCTCTGGCGATGTTTCAGCAACCTGGGCGATTTGTAAGAGACAAGAACCCAGCGACATCCCCCTGCGAGCGGCTGTGGATTCCAGTGCTTCGATGGTACGGGCACCGATGCCCCGTGTGGGTACGTTGATGACGCGCCGTAGGGCTTCTTCATCGTCTGGATTAAAGACGAGACGGAGATAGCCAAGCACGTCCTTGATCTCTCGCCGCTGGTAAAAGCGTACAGCGCCCACCAGGCGGTAGGGAATGCGGTGGCTCGACAGCGCCTGCTCCAGCGCACGCGATTGAGCATTGGTTCGGAACATGACGGCACATTCGCCATACTCACCCTGTCCACGTAGCGCCAATGACGCCATTTGCTGCGCCACATATTCGGCCTCTTCGTTCTCGTCATAGGCCTCGAAAAGATGAATCTGTTCCCCTGTGGGATTCTCTGTCCAAAGTTGTTTGGGGATACGGTGTCGGTTTTTGCCAATAACGGCTTGGGCTGCGGCAAGAATAGTACCAGTGGAACGATAATTCTGTTCTAGGACGTAGGTTTGTGCCTTTGGATAGGATTCTCGAAAAAGGTTCACGTTGCGGTAATCAGCTCCGCGCCAGCTGTAGATGCTCTGGTCTTCATCGCCAACGACAAAGACATTAGCTTTCTGACCAGCCAGATGGTGAACGATCTCGTATTGGGCACGGTTGGTGTCCTGGAACTCGTCTACCAGTACATAGCGGTAGCGGTGCTGGTAGCGCTCGCGCACATCGTCATGCTCGCGAAAGAGCTCTTCCGCTTTGACCAGCAGGTCATCAAAATCCAGGGCCTTGCTGGCCGCCTTTTCTTGCTCGTATTGTCTGAATACACGGCTGACGATCTCCATGCGATAGGTCACTGGCGCAAAAGTATCGGGTGTCTGCAGGTCGTTCTTGGCCCGTGAGATCGCCGCTTGCATTGCATTGGGCGCGAACTGCTTGGAATCGACGTTGAGCTGTTTGAGAATACGAGTGACAAGCCGCCGCTGGTCATCGGCGTCATAGATGACATAGTTGCGCGAGATGCCCAGGTGTTCTGCCTCACGTCGCAGAATGCCAGCACAGATAGCATGGAATGTACCAATGGTTAGGTCTTTCGTGGCCGGTCCAATGAGTGTCTCCAGACGAGAGACCATTTCTCGTGCCGCTTTGTTAGTAAAAGTCACAGCGAGAATGCGGTAGGGATAAACCCCCTCATTCTCAATGAGATGCGCGACACGATGAGTTAGTACACGGGTCTTGCCAGAGCCGGGGCCTGCCAATACGAGAACAGGGCCGTCGCTGGCGAGTACGGCCTTGGCTTGAACAGCGTTCAATCCCCGGGTGAAATCCATTAATTAATCTCCGTTGCGTCTGCCATACCCAATAAAAAGAGCGCCGGCATGTATGCCGGCGCCACTTATGCGGGGCATGTCTATTCGAATTCTTCGAGGTCAAGATCAAGGTCGATATCTTCGTCCTCGTCATCCTCCTCATCAAGGCCAAAGACCTCATGGACAGCCCTCAATATGGCCTGGTCTTCTTCGTCGAGGTCGACCTCATCTTCATCTTCTTCTACAACAGCATCCACCTCATCGATGTCGCTCTCATCATCGACTTCTTCCTCCAATTCCTCTTCAAGCCATTCGTCATCATCCATGTCATATTCGACTGGCTCAAAGAGTTCTCCAAGTTCGCCACAAGCAGGGCATTCTTGGGGAGGTGTGATTCCGCTAATAACGAGTCCGCACTCGGGGCATTCCCAGTCAATTCTGCGCATGCCAACGTACCCTCTATCATCTCTGCAGCATCCGGAGATTTCACCATCGAACTCTCCGCCCATTCCTTTATGGCTATGACGATAGCACGGCCTGCGCAAAACTGTCAATATCGCAAGTTGCTTGACGTACCTTTTTTCATCAATTATTGTGCTCTCATGAAAGATAAATTTTCAGATCAAAGCATAAAAGAGCGCATTTTACTTTTCCTAGTAGGATGCGTATTTGTCTTTGATTTATTTTTACCCTGGCGAATTTTCGCAGATACACACATCACTTTTTTAGATGTATCTCAGGGAGATGCGATTTGGGTGCGCGATGAATCTGGGTTCAACGGCCTGATCGATACCGGTGATGCTGAACACCTGGCGCTGGTGCTTTCGGCATTGGAGGGCGTGAATTACCTAGATAGTGTGCTCTGGACCTGCGACCGTGAGGAGCATGGCGGCGGATTGCCGGAATTGCTGCACACCTTGCCGGTTGGCGCGATTGTCTTTAATGGATTCGCCAGCACTTCCGGCTTGATGAACAACGTGTTGGCAGCAGCAGCCAGTGAAACGGTTCCCTTGGTTGGTGTTGGTCAAGACGACACGCTTACCTGGGGGTTGAATATCCTCACTGTGCTGCACCCCGAACAGGACTATGGAGACGCGGGTGAAAACTCGTTGGTGGTCATGCTTTCTCGGGGGAATGTAGATGTGCTCCTAATGGGAGATGCAGGTTGGGATGCCGAAAATTCATTGCTTGCTTCAGGGCAATCTCTCACAGCCGAGGTGATTAAATTAGGCAACCATGGGACTATCACTTCGACTTCGACTGGTCTGCTGGACGCAGTTTCACCCGAGGCAGCGATCATCTCTTGCGGCGAGGAGCCTTCGCCAGTGATTCTGGATCGCCTGGTAGATAATGATATCACAACGTATCGCACGGATTTACAGGGGAACATCCGTATTGATATCGGCGCTTACGGCTATCGCGTCTATGCCGAGGCAGAGCCGGTCTGTCAGGTAACGATCCCCCTAGTAGCTTGGGCCGATTTGGATGCCCCTGATGTGCGCATTTCCAGTATCCACGCCGATGGGGAGGTGCCCCAGACAGAGAGTGATGAATACTGCGAATTGATCAATTACGGTGGGCCAGTGAGCCTTGCTGGATGGCAGTTGAATGCTGGCCAAGAGGGACAGGATGTGATTTTTCCAGAGGACGCGATATTACCGCGTTATGGACGCTGCCGCATTTACACCAACGAGGTGCACGAGAATTCCTGCGCGGGCTGTACTTTTGGCAGTACGGTGCCTGTGTGGCGTAACACGCACGATTGTGGCTATCTTTATGATGCCGAGGGGAACTTGGTCGATAGTTTCTGCTACTAAAGAGGGGTCGATCATTTTTGATCGACCCCTAGTGAGCCGTGTGGGACTTGAACCCACGACAACCTGCTTAAAAGGCAGGGGCTCTGCCGACTGAGCTAACGGCTCAAATACTCGTCCATTATAGCCACCCCTGCCATATCCGTCAAAGCTCGGGCATTGCCCGTTCCACACTTAGGGATAGATACGTCCCAATGTACGGGGGAAGGGAATGGTCTCGCGGATGTGATGAATGCCGCAAATCCAAGAAACCGTGCGTTCTACACCCAAACCAAACCCCGAATGAGGCACTGAACCGTAACGTCGTAGATCCAAATACCATGCAAAGGCTTCTTTGGGCAGGTTATGTTCCTCGATACGTTTCTCTAGCAAGTCCAAGTCGGCAATGCGTTGCCCGCCACCGATGATCTCGCCATAGCCTTCAGGGGCTAATAGGTCCACCGAGAGAGAAAGTTCGGGATCCTCGGGGTCTGGCTTCATATAAAAGGCCTTGCAGCGTGTGGGGTAACGGTGCACGAACACCGGCCGGCCAAAGTGGTCCGAGATGGCCGTCTCGTGCGGAGCACCAAAATCTTCGCCCCAGGGGAGTTCCAGACCGGCTTCTTCCACGATCTTGAGCGCCTCGGTGTAGGTAATGCGCGGGAAGGGAGCGACGATGCCTTCGAGCACAGACTTGTCGCGCTCCAGGATGTCGAGCTCTGGGCCGTTCTTGGCCAAAACCTGCTGCACGATGTAGGAAACAAACGCTTCTTCTACGCGCATGCACTCGTCGAGGTCGGCATAAGCCATCTCTGGCTCGACCATCCAAAACTCGATGAGGTGGCGGCGCGTCTTGCTCTTTTCGGCGCGAAAGGCCGGGCCAAAGCAATAGGTCTTGCCGAATGCGCCAATGGTTGCCTCGTTGTAAAGCTGGCCCGACTGGGTCAGGTAAGCTTTTTCGCCAAAATACTCGGTTTCGAACAAGGTGGTGGTGCCTTCGCAGGCGCTGGGTGTCAGCACAGGAGCATCAACCAGCGTAAAGCCATGATCGTCCAAATAGTCGCGAATGGCCTTGACCACCGTGGCGCGGATGCGTAAAACAGCCCACTGTTGCGACGAGCGCAGCCAGAGGTGACGGTTATCCATCAAAAAATCCACGCCATGCTCTTTGGGCGTGATGGGGTAATCCTCGGCGAGCTGAACGATCTCGACGTTGGTGAGCGAGAGTTCATAGCCGCCGGGGGCGCGATCGTCCGCACGAACCATGCCCGTGGCGATCAAAGAGGATTCTTGCGTTGCAGCGCAGGCAGCCTCAAAAGCCTCCTCGCTCATCTCCTTTTGAAAAGCCACACCTTGTATCGAGCCGGTGCCGTCGCGCAAAATCAGGAACTGAAGTCGCCCCTTGTCGCGTTTGTTGTAAAGCCAACCTTTGATGGTGATTTCCTGGCCATCATAGGCTGCGATATCGCGGATATAGACGTGATCAGCCACGTTTTGCCTCCCTGCAATTTAGTCTGGGGCACATTCTAGCCATTGCCTCAGGCGTGGTCAAAGATTCTATGCAACAGTCCCCGCCCTTTATTGCGGAGCTTGTCTAGATTAATGACGCGTCCCAGAGCGGCGGTTTCTTGCGTGTTAAAGACCTTGAGTACCTTGAGGAGCACGCCGTAGACGACCAATCCGATCAACACGCTCCAAAAGCGATAGCTGGAATCCAGCAGTGTGACGGCGGTAATGAGCGGCAGAGCGGCTACAACGTGCCGCCAGAGCATCTCGAACCAGGAGATGTGTTCAAGATAGCGATTGATGCCGATGGTAAATGGAACAAGCAGCACGATCTCTGAGGCGATGGTTACCCAAGCCGAGGCCATATACCCAAACTGGTTGATCAGGATCAGGTTGGCGACGAGGTTAAAGGTCAGCCCGATGGCAAAAGCCCGCGTGAGATAGTTCTGACGGTTGAGAGCGATGAGTACATATTGAGTCACCGAGTTGAGAAAACCAAAGGGCATGTACCAGATCATCACACTCAAAATGCTTGCTGATTCTGGCAGGAATTCACTGCCTGCCAGGATGCTAATGAGCGGCGTGGCCAGGGCCCAGGCAATGAGTGCCCCGGGAATGGCCACCAGGAGCAGCACTTTGCAGCTCAGGCGGTAGGCTTTGATGAGCGATTCTTTGGCATCTACCGCATAGCGCGACATGACCGGGAACACGGCCATGGTCAGATAGGCCGGCACGATCTGTACGGCATCCACATATTTATAGGCGGCGTTATACCAGCCTACCACCGTCGAATCAGCCAGGATCCACTCTAACAGCACGACTGCCACTTTGAAGAACAGGGTGGCCAGCAGGTTGTTGATCATCAGCGGGTATGACTGCTTGAACATCCATTTTTGTATCGACCAGTCGAATTCGGCGTGTGGACGGAAAAGCAATCGACGCATGAGCACGGCCAACATGATCGCTGTGGCGATGTTGGTCGCAATTGAGACCCCTGCCAGCCCTACATAGCTCATGCCGGCCAGCAGCACCATGGCTCCCAGCGTCACCTTGATGACGGTGGATACGGTGGAAATGAACGCGGGAATCTCCATGCGTTCGTACCCTTGGAAAACGGCGGCAAAGCCAGAGGCGATGTTCGAGGGCAGCATCCCAAGGGCAAAGAGCCCGAGAGCCATAATCGTGCCCGTGGGCAGCGGCGATGTGCCCTGCCGCAACCAGATAAAGGCCCCCAGTACTGGAACGGACGCTACAGAAAGCAGCAGACGTAGAGCTGTGGCGTTGCTCAACAGTTTGTTGGCACTGGAACGATCTCGGGCGATCTCGCGCATGAGCAAGGGGTTCAGCCCAAAGTTGGTGAGGATATCGAACCAGCCGATGATGACGATGGCCAATGCATATTCGCCGTTCTCCGTCGGGCCCAGGATGCGTAGCATGAGCATGGCAAAAACCATGTCGACGATTTTGTTGAGCAGTTGCAGCAGCATGGGTGTCACGGCGTTGCGCGAGACCCTCGTCACGTCCTCAGCATCTTCAGGGTTGCGGTAATAGCGTTGCCCTAGCCAGAGTAAAAAAGCCAATAAAAGGATAACTAAAGCAACAAAAGTGACATATAGGCCAATCTTGATAGTCATGGGCGAATATTTAAAGCGGATCACATATTCGCCGGCGGGCACCGTAACAGCCCTAAAATTGCCGTTGGCCCGATAGATGCCAAGCTCGGTTTCACAATCATCGGTATTGGTGCATCCTGCTTCGCGGATGTAGGCTTTCCAACCATCAAAGTAGGTATCGGCCAGCACCAAATAGGACGGTGCATCCGTGTGCACGGTAATGGTTACCTCGTTGGCGGTGTAATCGATGTGGGTAACCTGGCCCACCGTCTCGCTGGCCTCGATGACCATATCGGGCTGTCCTTCAAGGACAACGGTGGTTTTCGGATCAAGGTTCAGCAAGGCTGTTTCCAGCCCTTCTTCGTTATTGACGATGACTGCATTCGAAACCAGGTAGGCGCGAGGCATGGCATCTAGGTTCTCATAAATGCGAATCTCGCCGTCGTATACCAGTTGGTAGTTCTCATTATCGATGGTGCGGTCGGCTGCAGTGAGCACATATTTAACATTGAGCGCATCGAGCAGAGGCGAATCGAGTGCTTCCAGGTAATCCGTGGTGAGCGGCGCGATGCGGTTATAGTCCAGCTCGAATTGCGGACTGAGTAATGACATATAGTTCACGTATTGCTTGGAAATGATGGAATCATAGCCGCGTATGTCGTACAGGCCATAGATCATGGCCATATTGGCGTTGAGCGTTTTTTCATCACCGCTGTTGAGGGTGGTGATGCGGAAAAGGTCATCATCCTGTTGCAGGAACTCGATGGCTGGAGTCTCATAGGCCACCAGATCGGCGTCCACGTGGGTGAAAAATGGCATGCCGATGGCCCATAACTCACCGCAAATGACGGTCGCTGCCAGCGCTACCCAGACGAAGGGCCGTTTGAAGCGTTTTCTCAGCAACAACAGCAGGCCACCAAGCAACAGGGCACTGAAAAAGAGCAGGAACTGGGGGAACTCGTAAGAGTAGAACATGGCGCCATCGCTAAAGGCATTGGTGGCAAACGTGAGCTGATACATGACCTTTTCGGCGAGCTGGGCTACCTGCTCTTTGAATAGAAGGGAGACGCCCAGGCCGATGATACCAACACCGCCACCGATGACGGCTGCCCAGGGGATGATCTTGTCTGCCAACACCTGCCAAAAGCGTTTGCCTTGTGGTTCATCGGCTCCTTTAATGCGGGTGATAATGCTATGGGCGCCGTAGGCCACAAGGATGGCAATGAACAGACTGTAGGTGTAGACCCATCTAAAGGGCGAATGCACCTGATTGAGCCCGGGTAGCTTGTAAACCAGATAGTAGAGCGGCGTGCCGAACATGAATAGCAGTGAGAGCGCCGCATAGACGGCAAAAAACCACTTTTTCTTGTCTTTGCTTTTAATGAGGCCGATGAGAGCCAGTAGTGCGGGCAGAATGCCGATATAGCTGGCCCCTTCGACATAGTTCTTGATGCCCCAATAGATGCTATCAATCTGTTCGCCCAGGGCGTTGACTGTTACCGAGACGGTTGAGCCGGTAAAGAGATCATAGTAGCTGTGGGCAGAGGGATTGCCGAAAAAGTTGGGGATAAAGAGCGAGATGACACGCCGGATGGGGTAGGCCCAACTGAGCACTTCTTGAAAACTGGCCGAACCAGAACGAAAGTTGGTTTGTACCAACTCGTAGAGAGGCAGTAACTGGGCGGCGCCCAGGCCGACGCCCACGCCAGCCATACAAACGAGCACCAACCCCAGCTTGGCACCGATCTTCCAACGGCGCGGATTGCCCTTTTGTCGATGAATGTACAGGCTCAGCCGGAACAAAGCGTAGGTGACCGAGGCCAAGGCGATGTAATAGTACATTTCGGGGTGACCGGCCAGCAGTACCATGCCATAGCCAATGGCTCCCAGAATGGCATAGGGCAGCAGGCTAAGCGTACGTGTCTCCTGTTCCTCGGCTTTGCGAATGATCAGCTCGATCATGGCCAGCACAAAAGGCAGCCAAACCGCGGCGGCAATGATCATGGGAAAGACGTTGCGTATCACCATGAATCCGCCAAACATAAAGGCTAGGCCGCCGAGGAACGAGGCGCCGCGTTCCAGCCGTAAGGTTCTACAGAACAGATAGACAAAAGCGCCCGCCAGGGCAAGGTGCAGTGCCGCAAACCAGCCGTAGGCATGAGCTACGGGGATCACGTAAAACAAGATCGAGAGCGGATACATGGCCGAATGTTGCCCTCCGGCCAGAAAAGGCATACCGCCAAAGATATAGGGATTCCACAGGGGCAGTTCGAGGTTGTGCACAGATTCAGAGATAAATTCTTTCCAGGCATAGTTCTCGAGGTACAGATCGCTGAGGAGATCGTTTTGTGGTGTATCCACGCCGGCTTCATCGGCATAGCTAGCCCATGGCTCCCACACAAACACATTGTCGGCAGGTACCATGGTCTGGCCGCCAATAGTTACGGGCCAGAGGAACAAGATGGGCAATAGAATGTAGAGTGCGATGATGATCAGGTCTTGACGCCTGCCTTGTTTGTGCAATCTGAACCCCCTGGGCTATGGCGCGGTATCGAGAATCCCAGATGCCTTTGGGCATACTATCCGGGATATGGACGCAAGTGATGCAGTATTTGTTCTTTGGATTATAGCTTGGGCCCCTGTACCCTGCCAAAGCGACACTGAATGGCCAAGGCTTGGTCGTCTATGCATTTGACGCTAAAAGTTGCTAATGATATACTGCTCGCGTTCGTATGCCACCCTAGCTCAATCGGCAGAGCAGGCGCTTCGTAAGTGTCAGGTTTCGAGTTCAACTCTCGAGGGTGGCTCTCTAGGCGAGTTCTGTAGTTGATACAGGCTCGCTTTCTTTTTTGCCGAACCGAATGACTTACTATGGCGTAGAGATAGTGAAATCTACTATCTTTTAACCACATAAAAGGGGAGGAAGATCATGCGTTATGAAATTCATGGAGAAACATTGCCTTCGGTTGACGTGATCCTCGAGGGGGGAGAAGCGATATATACCGAGCGTGGTGGCATGGCTTGGATGCGCGGCAATATCGATATGAATACTGGCACACAAGGCGGTTTGCTCGCAGGCCTGGGTCGCAAGTTGGCTGGTGAGTCATTGTTCATGACCACCTACACCTGCCGTAGTGCCGAGGGCGTGGTAACCTTTACGCCAGAGGCGCCGGGCACTGTGATGGCCATGGAGCTTGCCGCAGGCCAGAGCATCATCGCCCAGAAGGATGCATTTATGGCGGCCGAAACTTCGGTCAAAATTGAGATGCATTTCCGCAAGCGTCTTGGCACTGGTTTTTTCGGCGGCGAGGGTTTTATTCTGCAAAAGATAACGGGCCCGGGCGTTGTGTTCATCGAGATGGCCGGCGATGTACGTGAATATGACCTGACTGCTGGCGAAGTGATGCGTGTGGATCCAGGACATATCGCCATGTACGAGCCTTCTGTGGATTACGACATTACCACGGTCAAGGGTGTTACCAACATGCTTTTCTCGGGCGAAGGCCTCTTTCTGGCTACGCTCAAAGGCCCGGGCAAGATCTGGCTGCAGAGTATGCCTCTCTCCAATCTCGCCGCCAAGATAGCCCAGTACATTCCCAGCAAGGGCTGACAAAAGTAAAAAGGGGCGGCAATTTGCCGCCCCTTTTTTGTTGAGCCGAATCAGCCTTCAAAGAAGGGCAGTTCATTCTCGTCGAAATACCAAACACCATTTGAGGCAAGAAAATCAAGGCTCTTGTCGAGATAGGCATAGTGAGCGTTTTCTGCTTTGGCAAGGTAGCCCCACATCTTTTTGGCATCTGCTGAAGTAGCCTTGTCTGCCTGCTCGGCATACATGTCATAGCCGCGCCTTTCAAAATCAAGGGCCATCTTGAGCGCATCCTCGTCAGAGGCACCCTCGGGGATGAGCTGTTCGGCGCTCTTGGCATCCGGGAAGATATCGGTGGGTTCAACCTGTTCAGCCATTTTGACGGCTTGGTCACGGCTGATCCAGCAACTATTGCATTCTATTGAGGCATATTCGCCACGCAGAATGGTTAGGTGTTCTTCTTCGTCATTCAAGAGCGACTGGAAGACCTGCTTACCCATCTCATCTTTGGTGCGGGCAACGGCCTGTTCGTAAAAGCGCAGCCCCCAGATCTCGGTGGACATGCCCCTCTTGATGACATCCAAAGCAGCTTGCTTATCCATGAAGGCAGTTCCTTTCGATACTAGATATAGCCCAGGCCAGTCATTGCTTGGTAGTTGGCCATGAGCAAATTGAAATGCGTCAGTTCCGCTGCGGCCAGCCAACGGTACATCTCCTGGCCTGCCTTGTCCTCGGTATTTGCCGCAGCATGTCGGTACATGTTATAAGTGCGAATTTCAGTATCCAGGGCGATGTGCATGGCCTGGATTTCCGTAGCCTTTTCCCCCAAATCCTTGTTGGTGTCCATGCTCGGAGCGTAAAGGCGAACATCGATGTCGATATCGACGGGCTCTACGCCAGGCAGGCGTACGAAAATGCCACAGGTCTCAATCTGGTTGATTTGCTGCGTGATCAGATCGGCATGGTGTCTTTCGTCGTCAGCGAGTGAAGCAAAAGTGTCTTTACAGGCGGCGTCCGTTACGCTGCCTGCCATTCGCTGATAAAAGTCATAGCCCTCTTGTTCCAGTTCCAGTGCTTGGTTGAGTGCCCAACAATCTGTGCTGATCTCTGCCATTGTTTTCCCCCCTTTGGGTGCTAGAAACGGAGGTACACTTCTTGCTGCTGGTCTCCCCGAATGAGGATAAGCGGCACGCGCTGGTCGGGGTGTATCCTTGGTAGCAGCCTTTCTATATCGCTGGCATGCCTTATGGGTTGCCCAGCTATGGAGATGATGACATCGCCCGGTTTTATGCTGGCGCGTCCGGCAACAGATTCTGGGCGGACAGCGCCCACATAGGCGCCCACTGTTTCGACGCATTTGCCCTGTTGGGCCATCGTTTCAGCGTCGGCGATGGCAGCCCCAAGGCGAGGACGTCTGGCGCTGGAAAGCAGTTGGTCCAGTTGGGAAGGATCGAATCCCACAACAAAGTGTTCATCGATCACTGTCACAGGAACTCCGCGCTGACCCGAGATGCGCACCATTTCTGCGGCCGCCGTCGAGTCGCGCGATACGTCAATGTCGTTATACGTGATGCCCTTTTGTTCCAGATATCGCTTGACCTGCACGCAATACGGGCAGGTCGGGGTTGAATAGACAGTCACCGTCATGGTGTTTACTCCCTTAGGATAGTTCGTCGAGCAGGGCTTTGTACTTGGCCGGATCTTCCCTCAGCGGCTGCTGCCAAAGAGGGCCGCGCTCTAGAGCTGGAACCTGCTCTTCATACGTCGGAATGTCTTCAGTTTGATAGAGAATACCAATGGGGATTCTTCCCTCACCAGGAAACTCCCAGGCACGTGCCATAGCCATCATGCGATCCTTGGGATCATGACCTTCTTCATCGACCTTGTAAACGCGGTCTTTGTACCAATCATAGTCCATACCGCGGTTGAAACTCACACAAGGCTGCATCACATCCACCAAGGCATAGCCGCGGTGATTCATTGCCGCTACCATTACCGCGATCATGTGCTTGAGATCGAGGGTAAAAGTGCGCGCTACAAAGGTTGCCCCTTGCGAGAGAGCCAGGGCCAACGAGTTTTCGGGCCGATCAATTGTGCCCTCTGGCGATGTTTTGGTAACAAAGCCTGGTCGGCTGGTGGGTGAATACTGGCCTTTGGTAAGGCCGTAGACGTGGTTGTTTTCCACAATATCCACCAGGCCGATATTGCGGCGTACGGCATGGAGAAAGTGATTGCCGCCCATGCCATAACCGTCACCATCGCCATGCACGCATACTACGGTCATGTCGTGGTGAGCCAGTTTGTAGCCGGTTGCTACGGGTAGAGCCCGTCCATGCAGGGTGTGCAAGCCATTGATGTGCAAATAGTCGTTCATTTTGCTGCCGCAGCCAATGCCTGTCACCATCATCACAGTGTGGGGCTCCAAGCCAGCTTCGGGCAGGGCGCGCTTTAGGGCGTTCCAAATGCCATAGTCACCACAACCGGGGCACCAGGTCGGCCGAATGTCGTTGGAGAAATCCTTTGCCGTTGCCATGATTATGCCTCCAGTTCCCGCAGAATGTACTCGACTGTAAAGGGCCGGCCGTCAACACGATGAATATGACCTTTGACAGTGATACCTGTTGCCTGTTTGAGCAGCGTTTCGAATTGCCCGTGTACGTTCTGCTCTACGACAATGACGGCTTTATCGCCCAAAATCTTTCGTGCATTTGCGGGAAAGGGCCATATATCGCAAAAGTGCACCAGACGGGTTGCTTTGCCTTTTGCGTTGAGTATATCGACGACTTCGACAAGGGCGCCGCAGGTCGAACCCCAGCCTACAAGCGTTAACTCGGCATCAGGATCGCCATACAGCGTAGGCGCCTGCATCTCGGTGGCGATTCCTTCCAGCTTTTTGTTGCGTTTCAAGGTCATTGCTTCGGCCAAGCTGGCATCCTCGGTGATATGCCCATCCTCGCGGTGTTCGTTGCCTGTGGCCAGATAAACAGTCTTTGGACTGGAACCTGGTAGTGCACGGGGTGATACGCCATCTTCAGTCAAAGCGTAACGCTTGTACTCATCCGTCGCTTCAACTTCTTCCGCCGAAAGCAGCTTGCCGCGGTCGATGATGGGCGAGGTGACGTTAAACGCCGAACGATCCTGCGAAAAGATACTACTGGCCAGATACTGGTCCGAGAGGACGATGACCTGACACTGGTACTTTTCAGCAATGTTGAAAGCGCGATGAGCGCAGTCAAAGGCCTGTTCGGGCGTACCCGGAGCCATAATGACTCGAGGAAATTCGCCGTGTCCGGCATACATGGCCAGGTTGAGATCTGTTTGAGCGGTGCGTGTGGCCAAACCTGTGGCTGGGCCAGGGCGCTGGGCCAAGTAGATCACCAAGGGCGTCTCAGTCATGCCAGCCAGGCTCAATCCCTCGGTCATCAGGTCAAACCCGCCGCCGGATGTGGGAGCCATAGCGCGAGCGCCGGCGTGAGCCGCGCCAATGCACATGTTAATGGCTGCAATTTCGCTTTCGGCGTGTTTTGTGGCAATGCCCCACTTGGCGGCATGTTTGCACATATATTCGAACACACTGGTGGCTGGTGTCATGGGGTAGGCAGCCACAAACTTGCAGCCGGCGGTAAGTGCCCCCATGGCAAAGGCTTCATTGCCGTTGCAGGCAATGCGCTTGGGCGATTCCTGTGGTTTGAGCGTGCGCCCAAAGGAGGCCTGTTCTTTTACCCACTGATAGGCATCGGTAAGGACGGCAAGGTTGGCGTCAACTATAGCCTCTCCCTTGCTGCCAAAGTTATCGCGAACGACGCCCTTGAGGTAGTCGAGGTCGAAATCGACCAAGCCTGCAGCGACCGCCACTGCTGCTGTATTGGCCATGACGGCGGCGCCGTGTTTTTCAGCGATCTCATTGAGCGGTGCCCTGAGCAGGGTCACACTGGCGGGGATGCTCTCACCACTCACTTGGGATTGGTCATCCAAGATGATGATGCCACCCTCGGCCATCGCCTCCAGATGTCTTTCGATTGTCTCATCGGTGAGGGCAATGAGAATATCTACGCGTTCGATGAGGCCATAGATAGGTTCTGGGCTGACACGGATCGAAAAAAAGTTGTGCCCGCCGCGGATTCGGGAATAGTAATCGGGGACGGCAACGACGTGTAATCCGGCGCGTGTAAATGCAGTAGCGAATCCTGCACCACTGGATTCCACGCCCTGGCCCGCCTCGCCTCCGATTCGGAATACGAAATCAGTATGCGTCATAAACGGGTCTCCTTTGGTGTATCGCGTTGAGGAGATGACAAAAGGGCCGCATGCGCGGCCCTCTGTTTTCTTAATCTTTGAGCAAGCAGATGGCCCCTGGCCTCTTGACCCTCACGAGGAGTGTCTCCAGAATTCGGAAGAGGTGATCTAGGCCTTCGTTGCCCATATAGGCCGTGGCGATATCCTGACCTACGACGAGGTCCATATTCCAGTCGGCCGGGCAAAGCAGCAGAACGGGATCATTCGCTGTCAGGCTGGTGGTGGCGAAAATGCCGCCATCTGCCAGTGCCTTGATCATCTCGATTTCACGGCGTCCCTGCGACATGAGGCTGGCTAGTTTGGCATAGTGTGCCTGGCTCATGACCAATGTAAAGGGCGAGGCAAAGCCGTTATCTCGCATGGTGGCAATGGCAGCAGAGATAGCAGCAAACGGACCACCAATGGTGTCCCAATCGCCCAAGGGTGCCTTGGTTTTGCCTGCTTTTTTCAAAGCGCCCATGATGAGAGCATCTTCAGCACGGACCAATTGCGAGGCGGCGATGGCAACAGCCCCGAGATCCATCTTGAAGGAGGTTTGATCGCGCACGGCCAATTGCTTGGCGCGAAGCTGGAAATCTGCCTGAAGCGTCTCCAGTGGGGCATAAGTCGTCTTCTCTGAGATGACGGACGAGCCGTCCTTTTGTTCAAAACCGAACAACGGGGCAACTTCAGTACCCCAGCCCAGGGGACCCACCATATCGAGTACCTTGCGGCCTACGAGTTCTTTTTTGGCCACTGTGACGACCATCTCGTCGATTTTGGCCCAATCTTCTAGATCAAAGGGAGCTGTTTCACGCATCAAATAATCAGCCATATTGCCCTCCTGGGCTACTTTTTAAGACTACCCACGCTGGGTGGGGTTGACGTCTTTTTGTCTTCAGGTTTCTTCTCTGGTTCCTGCTCGCGCGTTTCTTCCAGTAGATCGGTAAAGACGGCATCGTGATAGATCTCGTGGTCTCGAATGCGCTCGATAAGGCTCTTGATGCCGGGGTCATCGATTTCGGGAATCTGTCGACTGTAGGTGTTAGTCACCTCGCGCTCGACCTCAATATCAGCTTCCAATGCCTCTTCCATATCATGGGTAAGCACGAGATCGCCATGCTCAAATATGGGCATTCCTCCCATGCCCATCATTTCCTCAGCAAGCCAGCCCATGTGTTGCATCTCATTGATGCCTATGTTCTGTAGCTCTTCCGCCCGTTCCTTATCTGGTGCAACGAACGAATGGAAAATATATTGTAAAAGAACGCTGTACTCGTGGTGAATACCCTGGTTCAGGATCTCAGCCAAGCGCTGAGCCATGGGAGAGGGAGCGGGTGCCTCGGCGCCTTCGGTTGCTTGTTCTTCTGCTGCGGTTTTTTCGACAAAGTGCTCAAAATCGCCATGGTGCGATTCCTCGTCATGGACGATGCGCGCCAAAAGACGGCGAATTTTTTCGTCCTCAATGGCTTCCATATGAGCGCGGTATTGAGCAATGGCCCTTTCTTCAAGAATGACATCTTTGGCCATCTGAGCGCTTACAAGGTCCATGGCAAAATCAACGGGGTCACGGTCCATGGAAGGATCTCCGCCAAGTTCGATGATGGCGTCGGCCAACCAATCGAGGTGGCGCATTTCCTCGCGGGCGATGGCTTCGATTTCACAGGCCAGTTCGCCTTCACCCATGGCATAGGCGTGGAACAGGTATTGTATGATGGCTTGATGCTCGCCGCGCATGTCTGCGCGCAGCATTTCTATGATCTTGTCCTGCATAATGCCTCCGTCTCTAGTCTTTACATAATGAAAAAGATGCCCAAAAGACATCGGCTACTGGGCACATACGCAAGCACCCGTTTTGCCTAACGTTCTTTTCTGCTAGGCTATCTGACTGCTGATCAGCGTTTTTTTGGGGCGCAATTGCAAAGCTTATTCCTCGATAGCCTCAAACATGTCTTTGGTCGCACCACACTCAGGGCACACCCAGTCATCTGGGAGGTCTTCAAAGGCGACACCGGGTTCAATGCCGCCATCAGGATCGCCCACAGCGGGGTCGTAAATCCAGCCACAAACCAGGCATTCCCATTTCATTGTTTCTTACTCCTCAATTGCTAGTTTTCGCGTAGAACGATGTCGTCATAAAAGATTTCGAGCCTCTGTTTGTGCTCCAGTTCTTGGCCGGCGAGAAACTCGAAAAGGCTACGGATCTGGCTGTCTTCTGTAACCTGCCCCATGGCAAGATACAGATCGTAGGCGGCCTTTTCCCGTTTAGCAGCAACAATAAGAATTTGTTGAAAGTCTGAGCCACGTTCTAACTGGGGTTCGACCAGATAATCGGTGATTTTGAGATCGACAACGCGCTTTTCAGCGTTGGAATCGAGATCGACCGATCCTGTCTCCAAAAGCTGTTCCAGTTTTTCGCGGTGCAGGGCCTCTTGTTTGGCAAGATCGTGAAGGAGCTCTTTGCCGGAGGACGATTCCACCATTTCGGCGGTTTGCGTATACAGGGCATAACTATCCATTTCCCGGCGGATAGCTATGCGGAGAATATCAGAGAACGCAGGCATAGTTTCCTCAACTTGAACGGCGAGAGATATGAAAAAGCTAACATAAAAAGTATAACTGTTGCGAAATGCAAGGTCAAGGTATTAAGAACGAGCCTGATAGAGCATTGTGCCCATAACTGATCGGCACCATTATACTATAGGGGGGTATGCTTTGCAAGGGGAATATTACAAAAAAAAGGTTGAGTGGGCCTATAAGCCGAATTCTGTTCCCAAAAGGGAGGCAGCCATCTATCTAGGGCGGCAATTACTTGCCGCCTCGAGCAACCTACCCAGAGCGCGAACGAGCCGTCCGTCGCGAATAAATTCGCTCGCTCCATGCTTGGTTTTGCTCCCGCTGGGGTTTGCCTAGCCAGACCAGTTACCTGGCCTGCTGGTGGTCTCTTACACCACCGTTTCACGCTTACCCCGGCCAAAGCCGGGGCGTTTCTGCTTTCTGTTGCACTTGCCGTCGGGTTGCCCCGCCTGGGTGTTACCCAGCAGCGTGCTCTATGGAGTTCGGACTTTCCTCGGGACGGCAAATGCCGCCACGCGACTGCCCGGCCCACTCTTATTCAGTGTAAGTTCTGCCGATGCGTGTGTCAAAATGCTTCAGGCGGCTGTTTGACACTCTCGGAGCCGGCATCTATCATCGATGATTAAGCCGCTCATTTTGCAGATGGAGTTGGAGTGAACGAAGCGACGCATACGTCAGGCATCCATTTTTACCGCTCAACATTGCTCGAGCCTTATTCATTGGTTCAGGCAGTCAGCGAGAGGTTTGGTGGCGTTAGCCCGGCTCCGTGGAATACGCTCAATCTGGGCAGCAATGTGGGTGACGATGCTCAAAATGTGAGCGAGAACCACAAGCGTCTGTGCCGTGCTTTGGGTATCAGCCAGGCGGATGTGGTTTCTGTTCATCAGGTTCACGGCAACCAGGTAGTGCGAGTTGGCCGCGAGAATGCTGGTGCGGTCCTAGGCAATGCCGACGGTATGGTTACATCTGATACCAACGTGTTTATGCTGATGCGTTTTGCCGACTGCGTGCCCATTTTGTTTTATGACCCGCACAAGCACGTTGCGGGCATTGCTCACGCGGGTTGGCGTGGCACAGCCAACGGTGTAGTAGGGCATACTGTTGAGGCCCTTCAGCGAGAGTTTGATTGCAATCCAGCGGATTTAATTGCTGTGATTGGCCCTTCCATTGGCCCTTGCTGTTATGAGGTGGGCCCAGATGTGGTGGAGGCTATGAAAGCTAATTCTGCCATACCGGAAAGCGTGATAGTGTGGCAATCCTCGGGTAAGCCTTATGTCGATTTGTGGCAGGCCAACGCCGCTCAGCTCGAAAATGCCGGTGTCCGGCATATCGAGGTTGCGCGTATTTGCACGGCATGCCATAGTGATAGATTCTTTTCCCATCGGGCAAGCGGAGGGCACGCTGGCCGGTTTGCTGCTCTTATCGGCCTAAAGGGGGAATGATTTGAGTTCTGTGATTCGACGCAACTTGGGTGACGTGCGAGAGAAAATGCGGTGTGCCTGCGAGAAGGCAGATCGAAGCCCAGATGAGGTGACTCTTGTTGCTGTCACCAAAACTCGCACGCCCGAAGAAGTGGTTGAGGCTCTCGATGCGCGGCTTGTCGTGCTTGGGGAGAACCGCGTTGAAGAGGCCGAAGTCAAGATCCCAACAGTGAGCCATATGCGCCCGGATATCGAGGTGCGGTGGGATATGATTGGCCACATTCAAAGCCGCAAGGCCGAGGATGTAGTACAGCTCTTTTCTGTCGTGCATTCTGTAGATTCGCTCAAGTTGGCGCAGCGTCTAAATCGCTTTGCGGCAGAGCGGCAGAGCCCGTTGCCAGTGTTTCTTGAGGTGAATGTGTCTGGCGAAGAATCGAAATACGGATTCTCGGCAGCGGACGTATTCAGCAAAGCCAAGTTTCTCTCTCAACTTGAGGCTTTCGAGCCTCTCGACCATCTGGATGTACGTGGATTGATGACCATGGCGCCCCAGGGAGTTGATGAGCATACTTTACACGAGGTTTTCGCGCGTGCGCGGCTGTTGGCAGAAGAGTGTGTACGTGCGGCTTCTTTTAGCTCATGGAGTGAGCTTTCCATGGGTATGACGGATGATTACGAGATTGCTATTGCAGAAGGTTCCACTTTGATACGAGTGGGGCGAGCCCTGTTCGGCCCGCGGGAGGTATAAAGGCATGACTCAGACTCTAGCAGCTATCGGCGTCATCGGCGGCGGCACCATGGCCGAAGCGATTGTGCGTGGGGCTATACGCCAACAGTTGGTCGATCCCAGCTCGATTCATGTTGGCGAGCCCAATGCAGAGCGCCGCGCTTACCTGGAAAACGAATTGGGAATCAGAACGTATGCTGCTAACGAGGATGTGCTTGATGTAGTCAAGTTTCTGGTGCTGGCCGTCAAGCCACAAGTGCTCAGTCGCGTGCTAGAACCTCTTGCGGGCAAATGCGCGGATTATCTGATTCTCTCTATTGTCGCCGGGGCCACAATGAAGACAATTGCTTCCGGTTTGGGGCTAGATCTTGGCCAATCTGCTATCGTTCGAGTAATGCCCAATACGCCCGCCCAAATCGGCGAGGGTATATCGGTGTGGACAACGTCGGCAGGAGTGTTTTCAGAGCAGAAAGAGATGGCTGGACAGCTACTTTCTGCTTTGGGAGAACAGATCTATGTGGAAAAGGAATCTTATTTGGATATGGCGACGGCTTTGAGTGGCTCTGGGCCGGCGTATGTCTTTATGTTTATCGAAGCGTTGGCAGATGCAGGGGTACAATTGGGCTTTTCTCGGGATGTGGCTACCAAGCTGGCCATCGAAACGGTGCGCGGTTCGGCGATGTATGCCGCTCAATCGCCACAGCACGTGGCCATGTTGCGCAATCAAGTGACTTCTCCGGGAGGCACAACGGCTGCAGGGCTGTTCGAGCTAGAGGACGGTAAGCTGCGAGCCACAGTGGGTAAAGCAGTTTTTGCAGCATTCAAACGTGCAAAGGAGCTAGGAGAGAACTAGTTTATGGGATATTTGATAAGCTTTATTGTTGTCGTTGCAGAGTTATTGAGCGCTCTGATCATCTTTCGTGCCCTCTTGTCGTGGTTCCCAATTTCCCGTGAAGGCACTTTTTACCAGATTATCTACTCGGCAACCGAGCCGATCCTGAGCCCGTTGCGGAACCTCATTCCACCTGTTGGTGGCATGGATCTTTCCCCAATGGTGGCCATTGTCGTGCTTCAAGTTATCGAGATGTTGTTCTCATCGTTAGCCTAGAACAACCAAACTCAAGGTCCCCACGAGGGCCATTGCTCTTCTGCAGTGCTTGAGGTGAGGTTGGTTTTATCACCTGTTTCTAGGTTAAGCACGATAATGTCCCATCCACCATCGACATTGCTATAGTAAACGATATCAGTACCCCATGGCGACCAGGCTCCTGCCTGGTCGTCTGCTTCTGCATCCAGACTAACAGCGCGCTTGTCGTTACCATCGGTCAAAGCGACATATATCTCCATGTTCCCATCGCGATAGCTGCCCCACAATAGATATTGTCCGTAGGGCGACCATCTTGGGTACTGGTCCGTTGAGGAATCCACAGTGAGTTGCACCATATCGGCACCATTAGAGGCCATGGAATAAATGTCCCAATTGCCCATTGCATCCGACATAAAGGCGATTCTCTGGCCGTCAGGCGACCAGGATGGTGCGCGTTCAGCCGAATCCATGGTAGTGAGCTGGGTTACGTTGCTGCCGTCGGCTTTACAAATATAAATGTCCCAATCACCATCTCGGAATGACGAAAAGGCAAGGTACTCCCCATCTGGCGACCATGTGGGATCCCAGTCATCGCCAGAAGAACGCGTTAGGTTGCTCTGATTGCTGCCGTCTGCATCCATCACATATATCTCGCGGTTGCCATCGCGATCGCTAACAAAAGCAATCTTGCTTCCATCGGGCGAGAACTGCGGTAAAGTATCTTCTGCCATATCTGTGGTCAACTGTGTGGGATTGCTGCCGTCCGCCTCCATGACATAGATATCCCAGTCATCGCTGGAATCGCTACGAGACTGATAAGTGATTTGCCCCTGACTACCATCACTGGCTGCAGCAATCTCGGGTGTGGGGCCGGTTCCTGGCAAAAGAGTTCCATTCACCGAAGAAACATCGGCAGGGTCTCCGATAGAGATGTTGGTCTCCCTTGACCGCCAAATCCAAGTCACCCCGATAATAAGAACGATGGCAATGATCCAAAGCAGCACGCCTACCCAGTCAACCTCACGGCGCCGAAAATTTTCCTGCTTGGGCTCACTAACGCGGTGGAGATTGGCCTTTTTAAGGACATCCTCACAGCTTACATGGATTTGTACCCAACGTCGAAGTAGTTCGCTCTCAAAACGGGCTGTAGAGCCCCCCAATTGCTTGAGTAACCCCGAGCGCAGCAGTTGGTCGTAGGCAGATCTTATCTTTTCCAATGAAACGTTGTACTGCTGACGCCGAATATAGACCATGACATCGTCGGGTGAAGCGACGCCATGAAATCCCTTCATCTCGGCTAGTGCGCATAGTACAACCTGTTGAATTCTCGTGCACTGATCCCAAAGTATCTTGAGTTCTTCATCGGCCATTCGTAACACTTGGGGCAGAGTTTCTTCTGCTTCAGCCTTACCCACCCAGCCTTTGGCGGCTCGTTTCTCAAAGATCAAGCTGCCAAAGATCTGTACATAGTAGGGTATACCGCCAGAAAAACGGTGAATCTGGTGAACCACATCGAGGTCATAGGCGAGGATACCGCGTACTGGAACCATGAGGGTGTCAGCAGTTTCTTGCTCGGTGAAAGGAGGAATGACCACATACGGAATACCGATGGCGCTCCAGCTGAGTTGAGAGGGCAAACCGCGAACCGTGACGATGACCGAGACGCCGCCGGCTGCGCTGAGCGTCCAGGCAATATCTTCAAGAGCCTGTGATGTGGGCAGATCGGCAGGTTCCAGGCCATCGATACAAATCAGCGTTTCTTCATTCTTTTTCTTGATGCTCAGGATATAGTCTTTGGCCTCTGTGACAGTTTGGCATACTCCGGGGAGCGGACCCCCTAGAGCAGAGTGAATGCCAAGCAATAAACCCGTCAATAGGTTGGGGGCAGAGGGTAGCTGGGTGATGTGAATGTGATATGCGCCAATGCCTACGCGGGCAAGCTGTTTGAGGAACGATGTTTTGCCAACACGCGGGGCACCGAATACGAGTACGAGCCGTTTGCCATCGTGCAGGTAGTCATCTAGCGTTTTGAATTCTGACTCTCGGCCTGTGTATAGATCTCCCTCTTCAAGAGGGCGTGATGTCACATAAGGATTTCTCAACGTGAGACCTTTCTGGTTCTCAGATCGCTGTGTACCCATTCTGTATGCATATTATACGGTCAGATGTTTTGGTGAAACCGAGATATCGAATAATCCAACAACGTCACGGCATCCGCATTTTTCGAATCGCGAGCTCGAAACATTCGTATTGGCGCTATTATATATAACCAGACAAGTGGGTTTCCACCTGAGCAGATGCCTTTACGCAGTACGGGGCAAGTGTAATTCAAGGGGCCGTTCATGTGAGTCGGAGTATAACATAGGGCCTCTTGGCGAGCAATCATCTGTTGCCTAGTGGATGGTGTGCGGTTACTATAGTATTGTGGATATTGGGCCTTATATCAGCGGTTTCACCAACCAAATAGCAGATCTCTTCTTTCCACCACACTGCGTTCATTGCGGCTGTGCGGGGGCATGGCTTTGCGCCAAATGCAAGGGTGGATTGGTATTCTTTTCTGACGTACAGCGCACGCGTTTTGCTCCATCCCATCTCGATCAAGTATATTCGCTCTGCTGGCACAGCGGCCCGGCTCGCTCATCGGCTCTGGCGCTAAAGTATGAGGGGCTTCGGATACTTGCTGAGCCGCTTGGGGAGATGATGTATGATTACTGGCGTCAAATTGGGATCGATGTGGACCTTGTTGTGCCGGTAGCGTTGCACAAGAGGCGCAGGCGCTCTAGGGGGTATAATCAGGCAGCACTCTTAGCTCACCAGATTGCAGGCCGTGCGGGACTGATGATGGATAAAGATTGCCTGGTGAGGCAAAAGCAGACGATGAGCCAGGTTGGCCTGGGGCGTCAGGAGCGTTGGCAAAATGTTCAAGATGCCTTTATCTGTAACAAACAGTTGGATGGCATTAGCGTTTTGCTGGTTGATGATGTATTAACGACAGGGGCCACTCTTGAAGCCGCAGCGGCCGCTTTACGAGAGGCAGGGGCCTCAAAAGTGTATGGATTAACCTTTTCCCGAGCGACGCGTACAGATCAGAAAATCTGAGGAGAGTTGAAAAGGTGCAGCTTTTGATTGCGACACACAATGCCGGCAAAAAGCGCGAATATGCCGAGTTACTGGCTGATTTGGGATACGAACTTTTGACGCTTGATGAAGCAGGCATCATAGGAGAAGTTGAAGAAACTGGCCAAACCTTTGAGGAGAATGCAATTCTCAAGGCCAAGGAGTATGCGGCAATATCTGGCATGATGACACTGGCCGATGACTCTGGTTTGAATGTGGATGCTTTACATGGCGAGCCAGGGGTGTATTCGGCGCGATACGGCGGTCAGGGTTTAGATGATCGTGACCGCTTTGAGCTCGTGCTCGATAAGCTGCGGAATGTGCCGCGCATGCAGCGAACAGCGCGTTTTTGCTGTGTCATCGCCGTGGCTTGGCCAGAAGGTCGTCTAGAGACGGCATCCGGGGCATGCGAAGGATTAATTGCTGATGAGCCCCATGGCGAACACGGTTTTGGTTATGATCCCGTCTTTTATCTGCCAACTCTTGGCAAAACCATGGCGGAACTCGACGAAAAAACCAAGAACCAGTTGAGCCACCGGGCCAGGGCTGCAACGGCAATTAGGGCAGTTTTACGGCCTTAATAAGAGAGGGGAGAGCGATCACGCTCTCCCCTCTAGCTCTATTTTGTTTCGCGGATGTCGGTGATTTCGGCATCGATATCCTGCATGATCTCTTCGATCTTTTCTTTTTCTATTCCCTGAACTTTCATGGCAATTCGACCACTCGTGGGGTCGTCCCCCCAAAAGGTTCCCAGGGCGACAATGTTACCGCCTGCATCAGATATCTCTCGGGTAATTGTGGCGAGAACACCTCTTTTATCGGCCACTTTGAGAGAAATTCGCAATCCCCAAGCTCGTGCTCCTAACATTTCCAGGAATATTTTGAAAAGGTCGCTTTCGGTGATCATCCCGACGAGCGTATCGCCTCTCATGACGGGCAAACCGCTGATGTCGTTGTCCTCCATAATTCGGGCTGCCTCTTCTAGAGGTGTGTCCTCGGTGACGGTGATCACGGTCTTTGTCATGAGCTCTGAAACCAAGACGCGAGAGACGAGGTAATTGAGCTCATATACGCTCAAGCTGGTAGCCGGAGATGGCGAGGCGTATAAGAGATCTCTTTCATTCACAATGCCGACGAGTTTCCCGTGTCTGTCGAGAACGGGGAGCCTGCGCACGTGTTCCTCGTGCATCCGTTTTAGGGCTTCATGCAGCGATGTATCAGGTGTGACAGTGATAGGATGGTGGGACATTCGATCGCGTACAAACATGGAATACCCCCTGCAGCGAGTTGTGCCCTTAAAGAAGGGCAATGCCTATTGGATGCAGTTCTTAATTAGAGTATAGCGAGTAGTGCCTCTATAGTCTAGAGTCTTGCCAGAATTATTTGTCCTCGAATGAATAACCGAACTCTTGCAATGAGCGGTTATCTTTGCGCCAGTTATCTCGGACCTTGACCCAAAGCCTGACCTTGGTGCGTTTGCTGAAAAAGTTGCTGATGTCCTTGGCTGCAGCTTCGCTAATATGTTTGATCATGCTGCCCTTGTTGCCAATGACAATGCGTTTCTGCGATTCCCTTTCAACAAACACCGTTGCCAAGATCTCAATGTGGTTTTCAGCTTCAGTAAACTCGTCAACGATCACAGCCGAGGCGTAGGGCACCTCTTGTTCGAGGTTTCTCAACAGTTGTTCACGAATGAGTTCTGAAGCGATAAAACGCTCTTGCACATTGGAAATCTGATCTTCAGGGAAAAACCGTGGCCCAAAGGGCAACTTGCCGAGCAGCTCTGCAAAAAGCTCATCGGTCATAGTACCCTCAAGGGCACTGATGCCCATCACCGTATCAAACTCGCCCAACTCGGCATAAGCGGCCCAGTTTGTCAGCAAAGCGCCCGAAGCAACGGCATCGACTTTATTGATTGCCAAAATAGAGGGACATCTGGCTCCGGCAACAGCCTGTGCAACCTGACGATCGGCTTCGTTGGGCGGGCTTTGCCCATCAACCATAAAGACGACAACATCTGCATCACGGAGTGTATCTGAGGCGGTTCGGACCATGTATTCGCCCAGTTTGCTGTGTGGCAAGTGAATTCCGGGCGTATCCATAAAAATGACTTGCGCCTTTTCTTGGGTCAATATCCCCAAGATGCGGTTACGGGTTGTTTGCGGCTTGGGTGAGACAGCAGCGAGTTTGACGCCCAGCCAGCGGTTTAGAAGGGTAGATTTTCCCACATTGGGCTTGCCCACCAGCGCCACAAAGCCACTACGATGGTCGGGAGGCAGATTATCGTCAAATAAGAGTTCTTGATCCGTCGTCATGCACACACTCCGCTAGTCGAGGGTAAACGGGTTAAAATCCGTATCTCGATCGTAATAATCTTCTTGTTCGGCCTTTTTGAGCTTGTTTACTACCCAATAGGTCACTGGTGTAAGCAGTGCTTCTAACCCCACCTTGAACACGTAATTCGAGAGCATCACGGCTATCAACGTCTCGCTGGGCAGAGTGCCGTAAAAAGCGATCAAGACAAAGATGATTGTGTCGAGACCTTCACCTACCAGTGTACTGGCAATGGTGCGTATCCATAACCAGCGGCCCTCTGTGCGTACTTTGAGCTTGGCCAGGACTACTGAGTTGGAAAACTCGCCTACAAAATAGGCAATGAGGCTGCCAGCGACAATGCGCGGTGTTTGCCCCAGGATGGTGTTATAGGCTTCTTGGCCGCTCCAACTGGCATCTGCCGGCAATGCCCCTACTAGAGCCAACACACCGGCCATCAAGGCTGCTGCTGCAAATCCCGACCAGATGACGCGCCGCGAACGGGCATAGCCGTAAACTTCGGTGAGCACATCGCCAAAGATATAGCTCAACGGAAAAAGAATCGTGCCGCCATCAAAAGTAAAAGGTCCGAGATCAAGGATCTTGGTGGAGGCGATATTGCTGATCATGAGTACAGCAACAAAGCTCATCATCACAAACTCGAAATATTTAAAGCTCTTTCTAGAATCTGTCACGGTCCAAGTCCTACTCGTCTTGCCCTGGAGCTGGCGCAATGAGGCCATGCTCCATCATGGATTCGATCATTTCTCTGCCGGTATTAATACGGCTGCGTACAGTCTTTTCAAGCTCATCCCGAGACATCTCGATCTGAGCAACGCCCTGTTCTATGGCGCACAAGCCCACAGCAAGGGCCTCGCGGGGATAGATCTCGAAATCATCCATCTTGGGCAGGATTGTATCTTCAGAGAGGCCGCGTTCTTGCCCCGTTGTGGCTAGTTCGTGGGCGGCGGCCAGGCACATCTCATCGGTAATCGTTTGGGCGCGAACATCCAATGCACCGCGGAAAATTGCTGGAAAGCCCAGTGAGTTATTCAACTGGTTGGCAAAGTCCGATCGCCCGGTGCCTACGATTCTTGCCCCCGCTTCTTTGGCCTCCCAAGGCCAGATCTCTGGCGTGGGGTTGGAACAGGCAAAGACGATAGCATCATCCGCCATGGTGTGCACCCATTCAGGTTTGATGACACCGGGTCCTGGACAGGCAAAGGCGATGACCACATCGGCATCCTCCATGGCTTCAGCAATGGCGCCGCGGCGGTTATCGGGGTTTCCCTGCAGGCAAAGTTGCCAGCGGTCGGGGCAGTCTTCAGATTCATCGCGCAAATCTTTGCGGTTCTCGTGCAAAATACCTCGTACGTCGGTGGCGGTGATTTGTGCCATCGAGACGCCACTGGCCATCAGCAGGCGCAGCACGGCGATATTGGCGGCACCTGTGCCTACCAGGGCAATGCGAATATCCCGCAATTCTTTGCCGACAATTTCTAGGGCATTCAGCAGGCCGGAAAGGAGCACCGTAGCCGTGCCCTGCTGGTCGTCATGGAATACGGGGATCCGCATGTTCGGATCATTGCGCAAGGTGTCTAGAATGCGAAAGCACTTGGGCTGGGCAATGTCTTCCAGATTGACACCGCCAAAAGTGGGCTGGATGGCCCGCACAAAGGATATCATTTCTTCCGGGGTCTCTGCGTCGATGCAGAGAGGCACAGCGTCTACGCCGCCCAAATATTTAAAGAGCAGTGCTTTACCCTCCATCACCGGCATAGCTGCACGAGGGCCAATATCGCCCAATCCCAAGACGCGGGTTCCATCGCTGACGATGGCGACCGTATTGCCCTTGTTGGTGTGTTCATATACCAGACAGGGATCGGCTGCGATGGCTTTGCAAGGTTCGGCAACCCCGGGTGTATACCACACAGAAAAGTCTTGCAGGCTTTTTACGGGCACCTTGGCAGTCGTTTGGATCTTGCCGTGATAATAGGGGTGCAATTGCATGGCGCGCTGCGCCGGTGCATTTGCTTTGGCTAACTGTTCGTCTCTAGTTGGCATCGCTCATACTCTCTACACTGCCAGGCTCGTCTGTAAGCCCTTCTGAATCAAGCACCGCTTTGAGAGCCGCAATGCTCACCTCCAGCATATCAGTTTCGGGTTCGCGTGTAGTAAGCTTTTGGAGAGTCAGGCCTGGAGCCACCAGAATGCGTGCCCAGGCATGTTTTTCGTAATTCTTGGCCAAGAGTTTCATGATTTCGTAAGAGATGCCAGCCACAATGGGAATGAGCACGATGCGAGAGAGCAGGCGCCAAATAAGGATGGGACGGCCAAATAAGGCGGCCACCAGAATGAAAACAAGCATGACGATGAGCAGAAAACCCGTGCCGCAGCGTGTGTGGGTGCGCGAGTACTTGGCGACTTCTTCTGGTATGAGCGGGGCTCCCGCTTCGTAAGCGTTGATAGTTTTATGCTCTGCACCATGGTAGGCAAACACGCGTCGAATATCGGGCATGAGGCTGATGGCTGATAAATAGATGAGGAATATTGCCAGGCGAACCAGGCCTTCTACCACATTGCTCCAAAAGTCCGAGATAATGAACTTGTCCAGTGCGGTGGTGATGAACATAGGCAACACGAAAAAGAGACCCACGCCGAGTAACAGCGAGACGGCCACTGTACCCCAGGCGGCAGGGCCGGAGAAACTAACATCTTCCTCTTCTTCCAGGGCCGTATCACCAGACCACATCAAAGCTTGCAGTCCTAATCCCATCGAATCCCAGAGCATGACCAACCCGCGTAAAAAGGGAATTTTGAGCAGGCGACCGTATAGCGTTTCGTTCAGTTTATCACGGTGCACAGCTATTTCGCCCGAGGGCTTGCGGGCGGCAACTGCAAATTCGTGCTCTCCGCGCATCATGACGCCTTCAATGACTGCCTGCCCCCCATAGTTAAATTTGGTCATTGTGCTCCTTTTTGGGTACCTGATGGCATGCCCGGCATCGTGCTTCATAGACTTCGCTAGCGCCAACGAGGATGATTGGATCATCATAATATGCTGGTCGGCCATCAATGAGGCGCTGCGTTCTAGTCGCTGAAGCGCCGCATTGAATACAAATGGCGTGTAGCTTGCTGACGAGCTCGGCCACGGCCATCATCTGTGGCATGGGGCCAAAGGGCTCTCCCCTGAAATCCATATCCAGGCCCGCAGCGATGACACGTATGCCCTGCGCCGCCAGTTTTTCGGCAACGCTGGTTATTTCGTCGTCAAAGAATTGAACTTCATCAATCGCGACAACAGTGGTATCAGGTTCGACTGCTTGAATAATATCCTGAGAGTATTTGACGGTGGTAGCGTCAGCCCAGGCTCCCGAGTGGGAAGCAATACGGCGTGTTCCATATCTTTCATCCAGGCTGTGTTGAAAGACTTGGACGCGCTGCCGGGCGATTTCTGCACGGTTGATGCGGCGAATGAGTTCTTCAGTCTTGCCGCTAAACATGCACCCACAAATTACTTCGATCCAGCCGCCGTTATAACGATTGAATGACATGGCCTTCTCCTGGGTAAGAAAAAAGGGGGCAGAGTGAACTCACTCTGCCCCCTTGGATGTCATGAAAGACTGGGCCTACTCGGCGCTATCAGCTTCCTGAACCAGGCTGTCAAGACCTTCAACCGAGTCGTCCTCGTCAACGATCTCAACCAGAGCTCGTTCGCGCTCACGCTCGGCACGGGCCTTGGCTCGTACCTTGTCCTGCTCGCGCAGCATTTGGGCAGTCTCGAAACGCTTGGTAAAGCGCTCTACCTGGCCTGCCGTATCAACAATACGCTGCTGGCCAGTAAAGAAAGGATGACACTGACTGCAAACGTCAGTACGAATTTCCTTCTGCGTCGAACCGGTTGTCCAAGTGTTGCCACAAGCGCAAGTTACTGTAGCATCCTCATAATACGTAGGATGAATATCTTTTTTCACGGCTAGTTCCTTTCAGAGTAAACAGAGACTCTCTTCTTGCCGCGGCCAAAGTCTTCGAACGTAACATAGCCATCCACCTTGGCAAAGAGCGTATAGTCGCTACCGCAGCCGACATTTGTTCCGGGATGGATACGGGTACCGCGCTGACGAACAATGATTGTGCCAGCGTTTACCTCTTGACCACCAAACCGCTTGACGCCAAGACGCTTGGCATTACTATCGCGGCCATTCGAGCTAGTTCCGCCACCCTTTTTATGTGCCATCTGTCAATCCCTCCCAGACCGTTTTACGCGCTAATCTCGTCAATATGCAGACGTGTCAGAGGCTGACGATGACCCACCTTGCGGCGGTAACGCTGCTTGGCGCGATACTTGAACACAAGAACCTTACGGCCCTTGGCCTGATCCACCACAGTTGCCTTGACGCTAACGCCATCGACAGCGGGTTGACCAACTCGCACACCATTTTCGTCCGAGACCATCAATACGCGATCCAGCTCGATTATATCGCCGACCTCGGCATCGAGCTTTTCAACAGCGACAGTGTCGCCTGCCGTAACCTTGTACTGCTTGCCACCAGTTTCTATTACTGCGTACACGTTCCCTTACCTCCGGGAGCCTCGTTATATCTAGTCGTGACCGGACTCATTCATCGAGACCCCGGCCTAGGCAGATACAAAGTATATCGCTGGGTGTTATCTTTGTCAAAATGGCAGACATTCGCTTTTGTGCATCGCCAGGCCATTTGCTCGCAAAGAATCACTGTGCTATACTCGCGGTGTTGGGTGCGTGGCTCAGTCGGTTAGAGCGCACGGTTCACATCCGTGAGGTCACAGGTTCGAGTCCTGTCGCGCCCACACTGGCCCTCTCTTTGTAGAGAGGGTTTTTTTGTTATGAAAGAATGAACATGTCACAATTGACGTTTGAGACAATTCAAAAGAGATTACAAACTCGGTTTGTCGGACGGCACGGCGAGTTTTATGAATCGATTGATTCAACGAACATACGCGCCGTGGCGCTGGCAGTTGCCGAGGCTCCTCATGGTACACTGGTCGTCGCTAATGCCCAAACTGCTGGAAAAGGCCGGCTGGGGCGTTCGTGGCAGGCCCCGATGGGCAGCTCACTGCTGTTTTCCTTGGTGCTCAGACCCGATATCCAACTGATGCATGCCCAGTGGACTACCATGATTTGTTCGTTAGCAGCCGTTCGGGCAATCCGCGAGGTGACCGGCGTTAGGGTGTTTATCAAGTGGCCCAACGATCTGACGGTAAATGGCAAAAAGCTGGGTGGCGTGCTTACAGAGCTTTGTGCCAGGGGCTCTCAGTTGGCCTATGCTGTTGTGGGTATGGGCATTAATGTGAATCTCGACCCTAGTCTCCTTGGAAAGATCATGACACCAGCAACGAGTCTGATGGCAGAGACCGGGCACGAGGTGTCGCGTCTTGATGTATTGCTCGCACTTTTGCGCCATGTGGAAGCGTATCTCGATCTGCTTGATACTGGCTGGCAGCCCCATACTGATTGGCAAGCGAACCTGGAGACGATCAACAAGACGGTCTCTGTTGGCACGTCAGAAGGTGTGTTTACGGGGGTAGCAGTTGGCGTTGACGAGTTTGGGGCGCTGTTGGTGCAAGATGTTCATGGCGAGTGCCGAACATTCTATGTGGGTGATGTGACGCTTCGCGGGCACCAGCTCTAATCAATAATTCGTTGACCGGGGCGGTTCCCGCGTGTATAGTTAATACAGGATATTATTGCTTTTTATTGAATCAAGGTGGCGGCGCTGTGGCCATTGCAGATACTCGTAAACAACACGGCCCCATACGTGCTTTTGTTCCTCATCGCGATCTCGATGACCTTGCTACGCTCATTGAGGTCGCTTTTTCGCGTGAGCTTGAACTGACTGGTAGCACGATTGTGACGGATTTGCGTCAAATGGCCAGCTGGAGCCCATTGCTTATGCAATCGGCCAATCTGCTTTCTCCGTTTATCGGCTTTGTGTGGATAGATGAGGATCGAGTCGTTGGAAATGTCAGCCTGAATCGAGACAGTGTCCGGCGTATTTGGACGATGAGCAATGTCGCTGTGCTTCCCGAATATCGGGGCAGGGGCATTGGTGGTAGGCTTGTTGACGTAGCCATCGAATATGTCATTCGTGCCAACGGCAGTGCTATTACACTGCAAGTTCGGCATGACAATGAACTTGCCCGTGAAATGTATGGACGCCGGGGGTTTATGCTCAAGCGAAGTTGGCATGAACTCCAACTGCCCCCTACAGACAAGTTTGAGGCGCGTCGCAACACTTTTAATGTTCACCACACTTGGTTATGGGATCGCAAGGCAGTAAAACGTTTGTATGAGCAAGGCTCGCCCAGTCAGCTTGGAGCACCTTTTTCCTTTGGCACACGTATAGCATTCATGTTAGAAGGACAACAGCTGGTTGAGCGTTCAGTGCGGCATAACGGCCAGACGATGGGCTATGGGATAGTGCGATTGCGCACGGGCCATGGGCCCAATCAGGCCGAGATTCGGGTTCTGCCGGAAGCCAGAGGCTTGGTGGAGCATGAGCTTTTGTATTCATTGTTTGCGTCTGCACAGCAAGTGCAAAAGCGGGCCATCAATATGTTGATTTCTTCGTCTCACCGCGAGGCGTTTGAGGTTGCGTGTGTACTTGGGATGAGGCCGCTTCGTATTTTGGATGAGATGGCACTCGTGCTCAATGAATCGGAAAAAGTGATCATATGATTGAGCAAAGTGAAAAGTTGGCGATTCTTAAAAGCGTACAAGAAGGCAAACTGATTCCGGAAGAAGCCCTGCGCTTGATGGAAGCGGAAGATCAAGTTCCCACTCAAGAGGAGTTGCCGGGAGCACGATGGTTCATTGTGCGCATCACGGAATTGGATACGGGTAAGGAACGTATCAGCATTCGCTTGCCCATAGACTTGGTTTCGGTTGGGGCGAGACTTGGTGCACGTTATGTACCTGATGGCGCGCGGTTCGATCTTGAACATGTGCTCGAACAGGCTCGCGCAGGGCATCTTGGTCGTGTTTTTGACGCAACGGATGACGCCGAGCGTGAATATATCGAAATATTCGTTGAATGAGTAGGGGAGGAAAATGAAATGAGGAAGGCCATTCTTCGCTGGATCATCAGTGCTGTGGCAGTCTATCTGGCCGTATCCGTGATCCCCACCTTTGATCTTGGTGGAAACTGGATCACTTATTTGCTCTTTGCTCTGATTCTCGGCTTGGTGAATGCACTTATTGTGCCACTGCTCAAGGCGCTCACATGCCCGCTGATGATTCTGACATTGGGCTTGTTTACGATCATCATCAACGCAGTCGCCTTGTTGGTTGCTGTGCGCTTGGCCAACGCATTCGGCATGGACGTAAGCACAGCCTCATTTTGGAGCACCATTTTGGCCTCGCTGGTTATCAGCGTGACGAGCTTTATCCTGAGTGTGCTAACCGGCGTCAACAAGGATGACGATTAGGACTTGTGCTAGTTTTACTTGCGCTTGGGCAAGCGAAAGCCTGAAGTACGAAAATAGCTTCGCAGAGCCAGGAGGATGATACCCAGGCCCCAGGCGACAAATAGAACACCGCGCCAGATTCTCGGAATGAATTGCAGCGTCAAATAATAGACGAAATCTGGGAACGGCTGCACGCGGTAAAGATGTGTTAATAGATAAGCGATACCCAGACTAAGCCCAGCTGCACCGAGTACAAAGAACGCAAGCCATCGCGTTAAATCGTGCAGCTGGGTTTTTGATTTATTGAGCCGGCTCTGAAAATCTCTTGCCTTGCTGCTGGTCAGCCGCAGGAATTGTGCACTTGCGATCTCTATAGGAGCGGTTTCCTCCGGTGGTTGTGGCGTCTCTATCTGGCGGACACGGCCGAGTAGATTAGTCATTTCATCTTCAGTGGCAATGTAACTAAGTGCACTGGTAAGCTCTGTGGCTACGGGGAAATCTTTGTGAGTAGGCCTTGGCCCCATAAGCTCGGTGATGTTTCGTTCGCCCATCACCATAATAGGCCGGATGCCGACTGCATAAGCCGCCTTTACATCCTCTTGTTCGTCGGCAAGAAGATAGCAGCGTTCGGGTTCAAGAGAGAGCACGTCAGCTGTTTGCCACAAGGCCCAGGGGATTTCTCCCCAGGTAGGCACATCTACAGAAGCACACGAGATTGTCGCGTCGACACGACCGCCTGCACCCTCTACCTGTTCGATAATCACATCGAGTGCTTTGTGCGAATCCTTGGCCAAACCTTCAGCTGTGGCATCAAAGAGGACAAGCAATCGAAAATCTGAAGCAAGAGAGCGCACGGCTTCTAGCGTAGCCGGAACGAGCACCCACTTTTCTGGGGCAGTGTCGAGGTCTATATCGCTATCACGCAAGATGCATCTTGCACTGCAAAAGACGGCCGAGATGCGGGGCGTAGTGGCTCTACTTGCCATAGTGGAGGATTCCCTTCAATGCTGCACGAGTTTATTGTGCAATCCTTGACATAGAACATTTGTTCACATATAATTGGGCCACATCATGTAGAGAGGGGCCCATGTCAGACCATCCGAGGCTTACAGAACGCCAGCGTCAGATATTGGAAACCATTCGCGAATTCTGTGACGAGACGGGTTATCCACCTACCTTGCGGCAGATTGGCGAAGTAGTCGGCATCTCTTCTACCTCTGTTGTTAGTTATAACCTCGATGTACTACAGCGCAAGGGTTTCTTAATGCGTGATCCCGACGTCTCGCGCGGCCTCAAACTGATTGATGAAACCCTCGACGATCAGGGCGGCTCTGAGAATGTGACCATGGTGCCGTTGTTAGGCTTTATCGCTGCTGGCGAGCCGCTCCCTATCCCAGATGCTGACTATGAAAATCAGGAACTTGTTCCCGTTCCCGAAGAATTGGTTGGCGATGCCAATCAAGTTTACGCGCTTCGGGTGCGCGGTATTTCCATGATCGATGCCTTGATCAATGATGGCGATCTCGTGCTGATGCAGTATCAACAGAATGCCGAAAATGGCGATATGGTAGCCGCCTGGCTGAATGATGAAAAAGCCACAACGCTAAAACAGATCTTTTGGGACAAAGGGACGAACCTTGTTCGGCTCCAACCGGCCAATCCCAATATGGCGCCGATCTATGTTCATCCAGCTAACCTACAAATACAGGGCCGCCTCATCGGTGTTATAAGGCGCATCTAGCAGATACGTCAGGCTATGGAAAAGTTATCACGACCAATTAGGCGGACCAGCTCACCCGTGAGCAGGTCCGTCAAATTTACGCCGCCGCTGTTCATTTGCATCTTCACTGCTCCCTCCGTGCTTTCAAAGGTAAGCTCGACGGGAACTGCACCAGCATTGTTCTCAAACAGGTGCACAAGATGATCGATGAGTTGAACTTCCGAGTTGTTCCTGCTTGATAGTGGGACACGTAGCGTTAATCTGTTTGCCGAGCTTTTGCCATTGCCTGGCCTGGTTGCCTCGTACTTGGACAGAGTATCCACGATGATCTGGCATTTTTCATTACGGACGTCCACTTTGCCTTCCAGCACAACCACGCTCTCTTCGGTCAATTCATCCTTGCAGCTTTCATAAGTTCGCGGGAAAAATGTGAGTTCTATGATTCCCGTCATATCCTCAAGCTGGGCAAAGGCCATGCGCGTATTCTTCTTTGTTGTAATGGTTCTGATGGCAGAAAGTAACCCCACCAACCGGACTTTGTTTCCCTTCATGGTCTCGTCAATATCGGCCGAGTTGTTCATGTTCTCGCCGTCTTGTGTTCGGACCCCGTCCAGTGGATGAGCCGACATGTACACGCCCAAAAGCTCTTTTTCATCCTGCAGTCGTTGGCGCCTGCTGAGATCGGGTACGTTTGCACTCAGGGTAAAGGTAGAAAGCTCAGCGTTGCCGCTTGCGGGGGCTAGGTCGAATAAACTGCGCTGTCCGATCTCTTTATTGCGATGGATGCGCTGGCTTTCGCCAACGATTTTGTCGATATCGGCGAGAATAGCGGATCGATTGCCCAACGAGTCAAAAGCACCGGCGCGTACGAGGCATTCGAGCACGCGCTTGTTCACCTGTCGGAGGTCAACGCGCTCTACGAAATCGCCAATGCTTTCAAAGGGCTGATCTCCGCGTGCTTCAACGATAGTACCGGCAGGCCCATCCCCCACATTTTTGATTCCCCCCAGACCATAGCGGATAGCATAGGTATCTGCAGCTGCGAGTATTTGCTCGCTAACGTGCTGGCCGTTATTTATGTTCAAGGGTTCGAGCGAAAAATCTACTTCAGACAGATTGATGTCCGGGGGTCTAACAGCGATACCCATGCGTTTGCACTCGTTGATAAAGAGGGCAACCTTATCGGCATTGCCTCGTTCGACCGAGAGCATACCTGTGAGGAACTGGGCAGGGTAGTGGGCTTTAAGATAGGCCGTTTGCAGGGTAATGACGGCATAGCCGGCCGCATGTCCTTTGGGGAAGCCGTAATTGGCAAACTTTTCAATATCGGCAAAGATGGCTTCGGCAGCCTCTTTGGGGATGCCGTTGTGTATCGTTCCCGTGACAAATTGGCTATGCTGCTCTTCTAGCGCTTTGAGCTTTTTCTTGCCCACGGCCCGGCGCATCAAATCGGCTTCGCTCAGCGAGTAACCGGCCAGCTCTGAGGCGATTTTGATGATCTGTTCCTGATAGACGATGATGCCGTAGGTTTCTTTCAAGAGGGGTTCCAGAGAAGGATGTCGGTATTCGACTGACTCACGGCCGTATTTGCGGGCGATGTAGTTAGGGATGAACTCCATAGGGCCTGGGCGATAGAGTGCCAACAAGGCCACAATGTCAGAGAACTCGGTGGGCTGCATTTCTTTGACGGTACGCGTCATGCCTCCGCTTTCGAGCTGGAACACACCAACGGTCTCGCCTCTGGATAAAAGGGCATACGTGTCGGGATCATCAAGCGGAATAGAGTGCTGGTTGACTTCCTCTCCCGCCGTGCGTTTAATCCAGCGAAATGTGCGGTCAAGGATAGTCAGTGTGGAAAGTCCCAGCACATCAAGTTTCAGTAGGCCTATTTCTTCGACATCGCTCATGCAATACTGTGAGATGATACCCTCTCCACGCGGTGCCTGTTGCACCGAGCAATATTCGACGAGGGGCACATCGGTGATGAGCACACCAGCGGCGTGGGTAGAGAGATGACGCGAAACACCCTCAACTTTGGCGCAATAGTCGATGAGTTCATGTACCCAAGGGATGGTATCGTATTCGGCTTTGAGCTCGGGCACATTGAGCGCATCCGAGATGTGTACTTTGGGGCCTGAAGGCACCATTTTGGCGATGTGGTCTACTTCAGCAATGCCGATACCCATGGCACGGCCTACATCACGGATAGCCATGCGCGGTGCCAGGGTGCCAAAGGTGGCGATCTGGGCCGTTTTATCCTGACCATAGCGCTGGCTGAGATAGTCGATAACCTCTTGGCGACGGTCTTCGGGATAGTCGAGGTCGATATCCGGCATGGTGATGCGCCCGGGGTTCAAGAAACGTTCAAAAAGGAGGCCGTTGGCAATGGGGTCAAGATCGGTGATGTTGAGCGAATAACTCACAATGCTGTTGGATGCTGATCCGCGCCCCGGCCCGATGAGCATTTTGGCGCGATTCTTGGCCCAGTCCATGAGGTCCATGTTGATGAGAAAATAGTCATCAAAACCCATGCCGTGGATGATACCCAGCTCATAATCCATGCGCTGTTCAAGCTCGGGCGTAACCTGACCATATCGCCAGGCCAATCCCTCGTACGCCTTTTTTCGGAGATACTCTTCTGCGGTATAGCCCTCTGGCACATCAACCTTGGGCAGATGGTACTCGGTAAAACCCACCGAAACATTGCAGCGTTCGGCGATGAGGTTGGTGTTCGCTAAGACCTCAGGGTGATCGGGCCAGAGGTCGTTCATCTCCTCGGGAGAAAGCAAGTAAAAGTCATCGCCGCCCATACGCATACGGTTGGGATCGTTAATCGTGGTTTGCGTTTGAATGGCCAACAAGAGCTCTTGCGCCTTGGCATCCTCGCGATGGGCATAGTGGACATCTGCGGTAGCCACACAAGGCACGTCAAATTCTTGTGCAAGCTGGAATAACTTTTGGTTGACGGGTTCTTGCTCGGGGATACCTGCATGGCGCTGCACTTCGATAAAGAAATTGCCGCGGCCAAAAGTATCCAGATACCATGTCACGGCTTCTCTGGCATCATCCATGCGATTCTCGGCGACCAAGCGCGATAGCCTGCCAGCTAAACAGGCTGAAAGACAGATCAGCCCCTCCGAGTATTGCTGGAGGAGTTCGCGGTCAATTCGCGGTTTATAATAAAAGCCTTCCAAGTTGGCCAAAGAAACAAGCTTGAGCAGGTTCTTGTAGCCGATCTGATTCTCAGCGATAAGAACCAAGTGATATGGTCGGCGATCCTGGGCCTCTTTGTCATAGCGGGCGCGGGGAGCCTCATACAGTTCGCAACCATAGAGAGGTTTGATGCCGGCTGCTTCTGCCGCATGCGAGAATTTGATGGTGCCATACATGGATCCGTGATCCGTCAGTGCCAGTGCTTGCATACCGGTTTCTGCGGCACGAGTACACAAGTCGGGCAGTTTTGCCAGGCCGTCAAGCAACGAATACTCGCTATGAACATGCAGATGAACGAACGAGACCAAAGCATCCTCCCCTAAGCGTGTTCATGATGATGGTGTTGGTCACCACCGTCTTTTAATATTGCCTTTTTTACTTGATCAGTTGTTTCATCGAACCAGGCCATCGTTCTAGTGAGATCCATATCGCGATTGATGAGATAGGTGCGTGCGCCAGAGAGTATGGCAGAGGCGAGTGCCTGGGCTCGTTCGTTGAGCATGAACCTGCCGTCATCTCCACCCTCAACGAGAGTTTCACGTAGCGCTGTAGAGAGTTCGATCTGCACGTTGGCATCACGGCCGTGGGAAAAGAAATGATAGCCACCGTACACATCGGCTGGGTGCCACAATCCACCGACCTCAAATCCGGCCTCTTGCAAACTCGTCGTCATGGCAGTTCCAAGATTTTCATCGGGCGTTCCCAGCCCAACGCAAAGTGCACTGCCGGGAATGCCATCAATATGCACCGTAGTGCGCGAGCGTTCCATGAGGTTCTTGAGGCGGAGTTCATTGAACCGTGTTACCGGGATGCGAAAAGACTCGGCTTTGGTTGGATCTGTCGCTTTGAAAACATAGTAATTGCAGATTTTGCCAGCGGCAAGCTCAGCGAGGAGATCTGTTAGTACCTCAATGGGACCTCCATGTACCGCGGCCATGGTGATTTGTTCATTGCGGTCGATGATCGATATCTCAAAGCTCTGCTCTCGTTGTTCATGGAGGACGAGCTCCGAAAAGTCCTTGTAGGGCATATCGTTTCTCCTGGAGCACTATCTGGTTATGACACACAAACTGGGCGAGGAAGCCCAATATTTTCTGGAGCAGTACGCCACTGATTGTACACGCTGCTATTGTCTGGAGCAATATCCCTATCGCCTCAGCGTGGCAATCAGGCGTTTAGGGTGAATGAGTAGATCAAGACCATCACATGGATTGGTTACCACGATATCCGCCTGGGCTAATGCTTGTACAGCCAGACCTTCTGTTCCCACGATGGCGATGCCAAGGGCAGCGCGTTCGAACATGGCCATATCGTTGGCGCCATTACCCATGGCCACTACGTGTTCGGCCCCGAGTTGCTCAACGAACAGGGCTTTTTGTGGAGTGCCGAGTTCGGCAGATAATTTGTACAAATGGATGCCCAATTTTGTAGCGATGGTTGCAGCCGTTCCCTGGGTGTCCGCGGTTACCATGTATATCTCGAGTTGTTGACTGAGCTCGGTCAGACGTTCACTAACACCGTCCAGCAGCACGCCATCGATTGATAGCGTCCCGTTAAGGTCTAGAACGAGATATTCAAACTGATAATCCCTGTATCCCGGAATCGGACAAGATAGCATTTGTGATTTATCCTTCTTGACATAGTACGCCGAGTGTTCTATACTATCAATACTGTAGGGGGGTATCCCATAGACGACACAAAGTCCCTGCAGTATTGAGAATCCACTTAGCTACAAGGAGTCAGGCAATGAGTGACGCGATCAAGCACGTTTCAGATGCCACATTCGATAGCGATGTTCTTCAGGCAGAAACCCCGGTATTGGTAGACTTTTGGGCGCCATGGTGCGGTCCTTGCCGCATGATTGCCCCCATCGTTGAGGAACTGGCTGATGAGTACGTTGGCAAGCTTGTCGTCGCCAAGGTGAACACAGACGAGAATCCCGAAGTGCCTGGAAAACTGGGCATTCGTGGTATTCCCACGCTTATTCTGTTCTCTGGTGGCAAAGAAGTCGATCGCATGGTTGGGTTCGCCCCCAAGCCTGTGCTCAAGCAAAAGATCGACGCAGCGATTACGGCCTAGAGGTGTGAACTGATGCCGATTTACGAGTATAGCTGTAATACGTGTGGACACGTATTTGAAAAGCTGGTGCGTTCCTTTAACAGTAATGGTGAAATAGAGTGTCCGCAGTGTCACAGTAAGGATTGTGTTAAACAAGTTTCTAGCTTTGGCGGAAGCTGGGGTTCAGGGTCATCCAGCTGTGCGCCTACGGGCGGTTGAGGCATTGGTCCTCGACGCTAGTGAGCGTCGCAAGAATGTTGGCCCAGGAGTTTAAGGGATGATATCACCAGAACAGCGTGATGATCTCATCAGACGTCTGCGCCGCATCGAGGGACAGACGCAAGGTATTCAGCGCATGCTGGAGGAAGACCGGGACTGCAAAGAGGTTCTAAACCAACTTGCATCCGTTCGCGCTGCGACGCGCAGCGTCAGCGTTGAGCTTGCCCGACAGTACGCTTTGACCTGTCTATCCAGTTCGGATTGCAGCAGTTCTGGTGATGATATCGATACGATTGTGGACTTTTTGCTTCATCTTCCTTCATAGGGAATAGATATTTGAGGCGGAGAACAAGGGTGTTCTCCGTCTCTTTTTTTACATTGACCCCATCGAGTCGTCAACATAGAATTGGGGAGAGACTATGGTACAATTTGGTGCACACATGTCCATAGCTGGCGGGCCCGTACGAGCTATCGAGCGGGGCCAAAGTGTCGGTTGTGATGTGGTGCAAGTGTTTACGCGGAACAACAACCGTTGGCAGGCACCGGCTCTTACCGCAGATCAGGTTGTCGCTTGGCAGTCGGCTCAGCAAGAGACAGGCGTTCATGCTGTTGCTGCCCACGGCTCGTACCTCATCAATCTGGCTACACCGGATGAGGCCTTGTGGCAAAAGTCCCAAAAGGCCGCTCGTGACGAGTTGAGGCGCAGCAAGATGTTAGATATCCCCGGTTATGTGCTTCACCCCGGGGCCCACGTGGGTAGTGGCGCAGATGCTGGTATCCGACGTGTTGCTGAGGCCGTTAATCGGGTGCTGGCTGAAACGGAAGAGACACGCCTGCTGCTAGAGACGACGGCCGGACAGGGCACGAGCATTGGGCACACATTTGAAGAACTCGCTACGATTGGCGAGCGGGTAAATCAATCGCAACGCCTGGGCTTTTGTCTAGATACCGCTCATGTGTTCGCTGCAGGCTATGATCTGAGCACGCAAGAAGGTTATGATATTACCTGGCAGGCATTTGATCGAATCATCGGCCTGGAGCATCTCGATCTGATCCATCTGAACGACTCGAAACGAGAACTCGGTAGTGGGGTGGATCGGCATGAGCATATTGGTCGGGGAATGATCGGCCTGGCCGCTTTTTGGCGATTGGCGAACGATTCTCGCCTGGCTGGTGTTTCCATGGTACTAGAGACGCCCAAAGACGTAACTCTTGTACAGGACAAATGGAGTTTGGACATTCTGAGGACGCTTGTTGGCGCTTCTCGAGATGAAATGCAGGAGATAGCAAATGAAGTTGTTGCGAACGGACCAGGTTGAGGCAATGAATGTGGATGAGGCTGGAACCATGCGCGTGCGCTGGATGCTGGCCAAGAATGTGGATGCTCCCAATTTCTACATGCGCATGATCGAGGTACAACCTGGCGCAGCCACCGAGTATCATACCCATCCGTGGGAGCACGAAGTGTTTATGGTTGCCGGCAAGTGTGAGGTACAAAACGCAGATGGTAACCGCACTGAACTTGTTCCGGGGATGTTTGCTTATGTGGCGCCCAACGAAAAGCACCAGTTCATCAATACAGGCGATAGCCTGATGCAGTTTGTCTGCGTGATTCCTCGGCCTGAATAAGCAGGAACTGCCTGATAATTGGTGGGACGCCTGCTAGAGGAGGCGGTGATGAGGGAAGCCTTATTGTTTGACACACTACCGGGTAACGATGTGCGCTGTCGTTTGTGCGCGCACCAGTGCCTCATTCGCGAGGGCGGCACCGGAATCTGCGGTGTGCGGCGCAACGAAGGCGGCGTTTTGCACACAGTGGTGTATGGTTATCCTGTTGCCCAGGCAGTAGACCCCATCGAGAAGAAACCGCTTTTTCATTTTTACCCGGGCAGTGATGCGTTTTCGTTTGCTACGGCAGGGTGCAATTTTCGCTGTACCTTTTGTCAGAACGCCGACATCTCGCAATTGCGGGATGACGCTGTTCCCAAGGGGCAGTATGTTTCTCCTGAGGCTTTGGTCGTCGCGGCCCTGCGTTACAAGTGTCGTTCCATCGCCTATACCTATACAGAGCCGACTGTTTTTTTTGAATATGCAAGAGATACGGCGCAACTGGCTCGTGAAGCCAAGATCGCCAACGTGTTTGTGACCAACGGCTACATGAGCCGCGAGATGCTGGAAGTGGTTTCGGAGCGAGAGGTGCCACCTCTACTCGATGCAGCGAACGTGGACCTCAAGAGCTTTCGCGATGATTTTTATCGGCAAGAGTGCGGCGCACGGCTTCAGCCAGTGTTGGATAGTCTAAAGTTAATCAAAGAGCGAGGTATCTGGTTAGAGGTGACTACGCTGGTTATTCCTGGCAAGAACGACAGCGATGAAGAATTGGCGGATGTTGCCAGTTTTATTGCCCACGAACTGGGGCCGGATACGCCCTGGCACGTGAGTCGCTTTCACCCAACGTTTCGCATGTTGGATGTGTCGCCAACGCCGCCTGCTCGCCTGGTACGTGCCCGCGAGATCGGTTACGAAAACGGCTTGAAACATGTCTACATTGGCAATGTGCCTGGCAGCCAGGGTGAGGATACGATCTGCCCAGTGTGTGGCAAAGTGATTATCGAGCGTTCTGGATATGTGATACGCGGCAAACACATGAACGGCGATCGTTGCGGTTACTGCGGAGCGGTCATTGCTGGCCAGTTCTGAATCTTTGGCCGAGGCCAAGTGTCAGTTCAATCATGTGAACAGCAGCAGATGTAATCCTATGCTGCTGTTTTGCGTCTTGGCAAAAGGCACTCCTAATATTGAACAAGTGTTCCTGTTTTGTAGACTAGAAAGATGACAAGCGCCGAAATTGGAACGATGAAGACAAACGTTCGAGACTTTTGTGATCTGTTTTTGTTCAGAACGAAAAATAGGACAAAGGCGAAAACAATATCAAAGATGGCTTGGGCCAAGTATTTTTGATTGACAATGACTGAAGCAACGAGTTTTGTTGCTTCAATGATCAATCCTGCAATGGGCAATGCACGCCAAAAAGCAGGCCACCATCCCTCTCCCTGACCTATCCATACAAAACTTGCGGAGAGGCCACATATTGCCGAGGCTGCGAGCCAAAAAGCTGTCAAGGAGAGAAACTCTAGCTCAAATTGGGATGCAGAATAGACGAACTTGTAAACCACTGCTTTGGAAAGATAGAAAGCAATGCTCATTGAGCTCAGATAGATAAATGCGTTCCACCCTGCGACCTTGCGTGAATCACTCAAGAAAATGAGAATCGTCGTGGTGACGATCCAAAAGCCAAAGCATCCTGAAAAAGAGCTCCAGGTCCATAAGGTATCTGGGGGAAAGAAATCCAATAGTACCGTCAATACCCCAGCTGCGAACCCCAGGCCAGCAACTAGCCAATAGCTTTTAGCACTGTTCATTAGTTTGTGTTCAAACATTTCACTTCCTCTCTACAAGTGTCTTTCTCTAGACATAGACTTGGCATTCTGCTAAAAGGACTGGTTATCTTGTATGTATACGAGGGGCAATGGGAGGAGGTTCCTTTTTATGAGGCGGATTATTCTATTCGAGGTATTTATACCCCCTTTCCCTTTTTCAAAGGAAAAAAGATTTTGTAGCCCAAATGTAAAAGGGGGGCCTGATCTTTGTCAGCCCCCCCTAGTTTGATAAAGCACGTGATATGCTTTTTTACTGGGCTAAACGCTTCCGCGCCTCGGTGATTTGTTCTAACACAGCCGAACGTGCTGTGCCTCCTGCTGTGTCCCTCGCCTCTACAGAGGCCTCAAAAGACAACACCCCTTGCACATCGGCCTCAAACAATTCGCAAGTCGAGCGATAATCCTCCAAGGAAAGGCTGCACAAACCTACGCCTTTGTCCTCACTTAGTAGTACCAATCTGCCAACTATACCATGCGCTTCGCGGAAGGGGAGCCCTTTTTTCACCAAATAATCAGCGATATCGGTGGCGATGAGTTCATCACTCAATGCGGCGGCCATCTTGTCCGCATCGATCGTCATGGTGGCGACAACACCAGCCGTGATGGGCAGCAGCATCCCCAAGGTATCCAGCGTGTCGAACAGGGCTTCTTTGTCTTCCTGCAGGTCCTTGTCATAGGTGGAAGGGATGCCCTTGCATACGGCCATGATCTGGATCAGGTTGGCCAGCAGACGGCCGGTTTTGCCGCGCACCAGCTCCATACTGTCGGGATTCTTTTTCTGGGGCATGATGCTCGATCCGGTCGAATAGCGATCTGAGAGGTGCACAAAACCAAACTCGCGCGTCGACCAGATGATGATATCTTCGGCCAGGCGACTGAGGTGCAAACCAATCTGCGCTCCCCAAGACAGGCATTCGATGATCATGTCACGGTCGGCGACAGCATCCATGCTATTCCATGTGATGTCATCGAATCCTAGGTCTTTGGCCAGAGCCTGACGGTCAATACCGTAAGCGTTGCCAGCCAAAGCACCGGCTCCCAAGGGGCAGCACGATACCCGCTTGGTCAGGTCGGCCAAGCGCTCTCGATCGCGGTCCAACATCCAAAAGTAGGACATGAGCCAATGAGAGAAACGCACCGGTTGCGCGGGCTGCATATGAGTATAGCCTGGCATCAGTACATCGATATGCTCGGCGGCTTTGTCCACAATGGTTTTGCAGGTGGCGTCAAGCATTTCACTGAGGTGTCCCAGCGCTTCTAACATGTAAAGGCGCACGTCGGTAGCCACTTGATCGTTACGGCTACGGCCGGTATGTAGCTTGCCAGCCAGTGGGCCGATGATCTCGCCTAAACGCCGTTCGACAGCGGTATGGATGTCTTCGTCCTTATCGGCCAAGGCAAAGGTGCCTTGCTCAAACTCGTCAGCGACTACATCCAAGCCGCTGACGAGTTTAGTTAGCTCGTTCTCTGTGAGCACGCTGGCCTTTTGGATGGCGCGTGCGTAGGCTTGGCTGCCCCAAATGTCGACCAACGCCATGCGCTGATCGACACTGATGGAAGCATTAAAGGCCCACATGAGCGCGTCAGTATCCTCGGTGAATCGTCCTCCCCAGAGTGCCGGCATGGTTTATTCCTGACCTTCTTTGTTGAGCAAAGCGCGCACCTTCATGGAAAGGCCAAAGAGATTGATAAAGCCCTCTGCATCGGCCTGGTTGTATACATCATCCTCACCAAAGGTGGCATAGTCTTCACGATAGAGGCTATAGGGTGACTTACGACCGACGACGGTGGCCTGACCCTTGTAGAGCTTGACGCGCACGGTGCCGGTGGCGGTCTTTTCGATTACATTGATAGCGGCATCAAGAGCCTCACGCAAGGGGGTGAACCAACGGCCGTTGTAAACCACTTCGGCGTATTTCTGCGAGAGCAGGTCTCGATAGTGTAAGGTTTCACCGTCGAGAGTAAGGTTTTCAAGGCCCTTGTGGGCGGCATAGAGTATAGTGCCACCGGGCGTCTCGTAGACGCCACGCGATTTAATACCCACCAGGCGGTTTTCTACCATATCAACCCGGCCAATGCCGTGTTTGCCGCCGAGCTCGTTCAATGATGTAACCATCTGTAGGGGGCTCAAGCTGGTGCCATTCAAGGTGACGGGCGCGCCTTCTTCAAAACCTATCTCGATATATTCGGGCACATTCGGGGCTTCTTCAGGGCTCTTGGTCAGCACGAACATATCTTCAAGAGGTTCTTCCCAAGGATCTTCGAGGATGCCGCCTTCGTGGCTCATGTGCCAGATGTTGCGGTCACGACTGTAGATGGATTTTCTGCTCTGAGCTACCGGAATATTGTGTGCGGCAGCGTATTCCAGGGCGTCTTCACGCGAGCGGATGTCCCATTCGCGCCAGGGGGCGATGATGGTTAGTTTGGGATTCAAGGCCTTGAAAGAAAGTTCAAATCGAACTTGATCGTTTCCCTTGCCAGTGCAGCCGTGGGCTACAGCGTCGGCCCCTTCTTTTTCGGCGATTTCGACCATACGCTTGGCAATGAGTGGGCGGGCAAATGAGGTTCCCAAGAGGTAATCACGCTCATAAATGGCGCCGGCTTTGAGTGTCGGCCAGATATAATCTTTGACAAACTCTTCGCGCATATCTTCGATATAGATCTTGCTGGCACCGGTAGCCAAGGCTTTTGCCTCCAGGCCGTCCAGTTCCTCGTTCTGCCCTAGGTCGGCGGTGACACAGATGACTTCACAGCCATAGTTTTCTTTGAGCCAGCTCACGATGACTGAGGTATCGAGTCCACCGGAATAGGCCAGTACACACTTTTTGACGGACATTAGTTGTTCTCCTTGTGTTCGGCGTCTAGTTGCATCATGAGTGCAACTTCATCACAGTTGGGATATTTGGGGCAATTCAAACAATCTCCCCAAATCTTGTGGGGCAGCTCTGCGTGGGGGACCTGATGGAATCCCAAGTGCTCAAAAAATCCCACGCGGTAGGTGAGTGCAAACACTCGGCTGACACCGAGCTGTTGCGCTTCACGGGCGAGCGCCCGAACCATAAGACCACCGACACCTTTGCCGAGCCATCCGTCCTGGACGGCGAGAGAGCGGATTTCGCAGAGATCGGACCAGACAATCGAAAGCGCACCACATCCAATGATACGACCTTGCTCATTCTCTGCAACAACAAAATCTCGGATGAATTGATAGAGCTGGTGACGTGAGCGTGCCAGCATGATGCCTTGACGCCCATAGCTGTTGATCAGCTCTGCCATGGCCGGCACATCATCAATATGCGCCTTACGAACGATGATAGCACCTTCCTGGCAGAGCACTTTATTCCCCGATGACACGCAAAGCCTCCTCAATCATGGCGAGTGCCTTGTCGGCGTCGCCCTTTTCAATAATCAGTGGCGGTAACAGACGCAGCACGTTGGGTCCTGCACTACAGGTGAGCAAACCGGCTTCATAGCAGGCCCTGACCACAGGGCCAACACTGGAGCTGCACTGAATGCCGATGATCAAACCCAAGCCACGTACCTCTTCAACGACAGGCTGGCGTGAAGCGATATCCTTCAAGCCGGCGACGAGATAGTCACCCATCTCTTGTACGTGTGCTAGAAAACTGGGATTGGCAACGCGCGATACGACAACCTTTGAGGCGGCGCAAACCACCGGCCCACCGGCAAAGGTACTGGCGTGATCGCCGGGTTCAATGGCATCAGCCACATGCTGCTTTAAGAAAACCAGCCCCATGGGGAGGCCTGCCCCGACGGGTTTGGCCGTGGTCATCATATCCGGTTCGATATCGTATTGTTGATGTGCCCAGAGGCTGCCGGTGCGGCCCAGGCCACATTGCACCTCATCAAAGATCAACAGGGCGTGATAGCGGTCGCACAGTTCGCGCAGTCCCTGAAGAAATTCGGGATCGGCAGGATTCACGCCCCCTTCGCCTTGCACCGGTTCAGCGATGATGGCGCAAACGGATTCGTCCATCTGGGCTGCCACCGAATCGAGGTTATTGAATTCGGCCAAACGTGCGCCAGGCATGAGCGGCCGGAAGGCGTCCTGATAATGAGGACGCGGCGTAAGGGCTAAGGCCCCCATGGTGCGTCCGTGGAATGCACCCGAGAGCGAGACAAAACAGTTCTTGCCCTTGCCGTAATGAGTTTTTGCCCATTTACGAGCAAACTTGATGGCTCCTTCAACGGACTCGGCGCCCGAGTTGCAGAAAAAGATGCGGTCGGCGAAGGATGTCTTGACCAACAGTTCGGCCAGTTCAGCCTGTGGCTGGGTGTAATACAAATTGGAGACGTGGATCAGCTTGTCGACTTGATCGACGATGGCTTCGCGTACTTCTAGGTCCCCATAGCCCAAAGCGTTTACCGCAATACCACTGACAAAGTCCAAATAGGCTTTACCATCGGTGTCATAGAGATAGACGCCTTCACCATGGTCGAGCACAAAGGGCGCTCGTGAATAGGTTTGGAGTACGTACTTGTTCTCTAGGTCGCGGATTTCTTGTGTGTTCGTCATCAGGCTTGCTCCTGTACTTTGTGCAGAACGACGCGGGTACCGCTGTCGGTGGCGAGTCCTTCTAGGTTAGTGATACGTACGCAGGCCACACCCTGGCGGGTTGCTTGTACGGCGGAGCGTGTTTTTGGGATCATGCCTCCGGAAATAGTACCCTCGGCAATCAGGTTTTCGATGTCGGTGCCATCTAGCGTGGACAAGAGTTGGGCATTGAGGAGTACACCAGGTACGTTGGTGAGAAAGACCAGTTCATCGGCGCTGAGTGCTTGAGCGATGGCCAGCGCTGCTGAATCGGCGTTAACGTTGTAATGCTGCCCTGTCTCATCCATTGAGATGGGTGAGACCACGGGAATTAGACCTAGTGAAGACAAGCTGATCAATAATCCGACCTTGACGCTGTGTATGTCGCCCACCCAGCCAATATTCTGGCCTTGGGGAGTAAGCCGCTGGGCAGTAAGCAGGCCTGCATCGATGCCGGAGATGCCCAGAGCTGGGGCTCCCGCGATAGTCAGGGCGCCAGCCAAGCGCTTGTTCACCAGACCAGAGAGTACCATCTCGGCTACGCGCAAAGAGGCGTCATCGGTGATGCGCAGGCCGTCGGCGAAGCGTGGCTCTAGGCCCAAGGCTTGCTGGGTTGCAGCGATTTCAGGGCCGCCGCCGTGAACAATGATGAGATGGGCCTTCCGAGTTGCAGCCACAGCAGCCTGAACGAACAACTCAAGTGCTTCTCGGTCTGCTAGCTCGGCCCCACCAACTTTGAGAACGAGGATAGGTGGCATTAGGCTTTGCCTCCGGTCAGCGCCAGGGTTTCTTCTAGTCCAAACATCACGTTCATGTTCTGCACGGCCTGGCCAGAAGCGCCTTTGACCAGATTGTCGATGGCCGTGGTGACAATGAACTCACCTTCACGTCCAGCGGGTGTCAACGCCATGTGGCAGGCGTTGGTACGGGCCACATCTGCCAATTCGGGAAGTTTGCCCGCTGCACATAGCGTGATAAAGGGCTCATCGGCATAGGTTGTTTCCCAACTCGCGCGTAGGTCTTGCTCACTAGTACCATCTATTGCGGTGACATAAATATTGGAGAGAATGCCACGTGTAATCGGCAGCAAGTGAGGGCTAAAAACGATCTGAATATCCTGTTCGGCTGCACCAGCAAGTTCCTGTTCGATTTCAGGCACATGGCGATGTAGCCGACCGATGTTATACGCCGAGAAATTCTCATGCACGTTCATAAAGTGCGTTTTTTCGGACGGTTTGGCCCCCGCTCCAGATGTGCCCGACTTGGCATCAATAATGAGGTGCTTGGATTTGATCAAACCGGCTTTGAGCCAGGGAATGAGCGCTAGCAGGGGACCGGTGGGGTAGCAACCCGGGTTAGCTACCAATTTGGCCCCGACCAAGCTGTCGCGATAAACCTCGGTGAGGCCGTAAACCGCTTGCGATAGTAGTTCGGGTGCCTGATGTTGGCCGTACCATGTTTCGTAGATGCTTAGATCTCGCAAGCGGAAATCCGCCGAGAGATCAATACAGCAGGCTCCAGCCTCTATGGCTAGCTTGGCATAAGCAGATGAGGCACCATGAGGCAGGCATAAAAAGACTATATCAGCGTTTGCATAGGGCACGGCCTCAGGGGTCACCAAAGTCATCTTAAAGGTTGACCTGCAGGTATCACAATAGCGTTTTCCAGCATAGCTTGCGGAAGAAAGAAAGGCAATTTCAACCTCGGGATGCCGTAAAAGAATATCTACGAGCTCGTTACCCGCGAATCCTGTAGCGCCCAAGACCCCTGCTTTGATCATAGTTCTGCTCCTGGCCATAAACGAAAAAAGGGCTCTCCGTCTGGAGAGCCCTTGTGGGTATCATGTTCCCAACTCAAGCGCAACTACCCAGACATTAGTCCGGCCTAGTCCTCATGCTGCGCCTCTGAAAGTTAGCGATCACGATCATCTTTTTCCCTTGCATAATAGCAACAGTCTACAGCAGGGCTGTATGTCTGTCAAGCCAAGCCCTCGTTTTGATCATTCATCGAGTTCATAAGCGTCGAGTCCCAACGGCAATGGTGCGGGAGGGTCAAAAGTGCTCTGGACGTCGTAATAACGGGCTTCTTCGGACGATTTGAGAAATGCCTGCATACACTCGAGTACATGGTACGCCTGCTTGCCCGTGATGCGCTGGGGACGATTGCTGCGGATCGCATAGGCCATATCTACCACGCCGAGTCCCCACATATCTTTGCGCACACTGTGTGGGAAGGCTAGTTCAATCTCTTCCCATTCTTTGCTGCCCGCCTTGCAAAGCTTGATGGGGCCACCTAGTGTGTTGGGATCGGGCACGCTGAGTGTTCCTTCGGTGCCATAGATCTCGATGCGTGGCAGTTGCGAGGGCCAGGTGGCAAAGGTGGTAATGATGGTGCCAATGGCGCCGCTGGCAAAGGTCATGGTGCCGGCTACATGGTCTGGTGTGCGCACGATGATCTTTTCGCCGTATTTAGGCTGACTGGTGATGGTGCGTTCGGGGATCTGAATACCGGCTGTGCCGCAGATGCGCGAAATAGGACCAAGCAGGGTGGTAAGAGCGGTGAGATAATAGGGGCCCATATCGAACATGGGGCCAGCGCCGATTTGGTAATAATAAGCAGGATCGGGATGCCAGCTCTCGTGGCCGTGACTCATCATAAAGGCCGAGCAGGCAACGGGTGTGCCAATGACGCCATCATCAATGAGCTTGCGGCAAGTTTGCAGCCCGGCACCGAGAGGTGTACCCGGGGCGCAACCAATCCGCAAGTTGGCTTTTTGGGCCGCTTCCAGGATGGCCATGCCATCTTCTGGGGTTACGGCCAGCGGCTTTTCAGTGTAGACGTGCTTACCCGCTTGCAGCGCAGCAACACTCACTGTTCGGTGGGCCTGAGGAGTGGTCAGGTTGATAACGATTTCGATTTCCTTGTTGGCCAAGAGCTCGTCTACAGTACAAGCACAAGGAATCCCAAATTCTTCCGCTCTCGCTTGGGCGCGTTCGAGGTCAAGGTCTGCACAGGCCACACATTCGATGGCGCCAAAGGCATTTGCTGTCTCAAAATATGAGGATGAGATATTTCCACATCCAATGATACCGATTTTAACAGTCTTCACGGCGACTACCTCCTGGACATGTTCAATTGATGAACTGCCAGCGGAGTTTACTCGACTCGGGGTTCTGTGCAAATCAAATAACAAGATTTTTCTAGGTATAAATACCTAGATGATTGACATATTTGACAGATTGGCCTATAATATTCACGTATTGTTGCCCCCCTAGAGTCTCATGCGAGTTAGGGTTTGCATACTAAACTTGTTATGCGGTGCTCAGTGAAACGGATCTCCAGTACGGTGCAACAGAGCTGTTGCTGACTGGTGGGGTCCGTTTTTGCGTATCTATGGCTGGGGTGGGTGACGTGGATGTTTGCTGCTTGAAAGGGGAAGTGCATGGATGATCAACAATTTTCTCTGACCTCTATGGCGAGGTTTATCAGACGGGCCAAGGAACGACGGGATGTTTCTGATGTGCCTGAAGTTGATTTGGATGCACAACCAGACGTTGTGGACGGTCAATCCATGCCGTTTGTAAATCCCAACGTTGATTATCAGCCGACATTTTCTTTGCTGGACAAGGCCTGGGCAGAAGCTCAAAGTGTTTTTGATGCGGGCGAGGTTGTAAGCGCAACGGTCACTGGCTGGAACCGGGGTGGCTTGCTTGTTCGTTGGGATCGGTTACAAGGTTTTGTCCCCGCTTCTCAGTTGGCGGATGTCCCTGTCTTTGATGATGATGCTTCGCGAGAGGAAAAACTCTCTCGTTGGGTTGGCAAGCAAGTTTCCCTCAAAGTCATCGAGCTCGATCGCTCTCGCAATCGCCTCGTCTTTTCAGAGCGCGCCACGCGTTGGGGCGCCAAAGATGGCGAACATGTTCTGGATGAACTAGCCCCTGGTGATATATGCCCGGGTGTGGTCAGCAATATCTGTGATTTTGGTGCTTTTGTCGATCTGGGCGGAGTCGATGGTCTGGTGCATCTTTCCGAGCTTTCTTGGGGGAGAGTAACGCATCCACGCGAGATTCTCTCCATTGGTGATCGGGTTCAAGTGTATGTGATGAGTGTGGACCGAGACAGAAGACGCGTCGCACTCAGCCTCAAACGCATGCAACCCGATCCATGGACTGTGGTCGAACAAAAGTACACCCTGGGCCAAGAGCTGGATGCCCGTATCACCAATATTGTAGGGTTCGGGGCATTCGCTCAGATCGAAGAAGGATTAGAAGGTCTTGTTCATCTTTCAGAGATTTCGGCACACCATCTGGAGCATCCTTCAGAGGTTGTTTCTCCTGGACAGGTTGTCCGAGTAAGGATTTTACGCATCGATAGTGTAAATCATCGGCTTGGATTGAGTATGCGCATCGATGAAGAAGAATCGCTGGATTCTTCGGATGAGCTATCGAGTTCGATTGATGAGCGCGAATCCCGATGGGATGGTCAATACGATTCAAGCGCTTACTGCTAGTTCTTGGCTCCCTTCCCTCCAATACGCCCCAGGCAAGACCACACTTGTCTGGGGTGTGTGGTTTTCTAGGGTCGTTGACAAGGCGACAACTTCATGCGATATTACCTTACGCAGCAATTTAGATTTTCAGGACACGCAAAATGGCAACAAGGCGAAAAAAATCAAGGCGGCGCAAGGCACAAACATCTAGTTTTGTGCAAGTGTTACAGCGCGTTGGTCGTTGGCTTATGCAGCGCGAAGTGTGGGGCATCGTTCTGACGGCTGTGGGCGCTGTTACGAATATTGCCTTGTTTTCTGGTGACCAAGGCGTATGGACCGGCGCCTGGAGCACAATGCTGGAGCAACTATTTGGCTTTGGCGCTTATATCGTTGGCCCCGGCATTCTGGCTTCTGGTGTACTCATCCTGTTCTGGGAATCGTTGGAAGATAAGCTGACGCCATCGTGGCAAACTCTACTTGGCGTCGAATTGATCTTCTTTGTGTTATTGGGACTTGTACACGTCATCGCAGCAAAAGACGTCTATGTGGCATTTTCGTACGCAAGCCATGGCATGTGGGGCGGCTTTTTCGGCTGGGCTTTTTATCGCCTCTTGGTGCCGATTATTGGACGTGCCTTTTCTATTCTCATTCTGTCGATAGCATTCATTGCCTCATTGCTATTGGCAACTCGTACGAATTGGCGTACAGTTATTTGGGGCATACGTACTGCTTTTGCTTCACTCGGTGTTCGGCTTCGCCAGCGGCTTGAGCTTGACCTGGCACTGCGCCAAGAGGCTTTGCTGCAAGAACAGGCCATACTGGCGCAGCAAGTAGAAATCCCCATTCTACTTGCTGAACCTGTTGCTACTCGTCAGGCGGTCCTTGCTAATCCTGATTCGGATTCTACTGTCGCGCCTCGACGTGCTCAGCGCCGCTCGCGTAAACTACCGCCTCTCGATCTGCTCATTAGTGACACGGAGAACGAGGGGAGTGATGCTGATTCGCGTATGCAGGCGCAAATCATCGAAAAGACTCTGCGAGAGTTTGGCGTGCCTGCCAGGGTAACAGAGTGGAAACGCGGCCCGACGATTACACAGTTTGGCGTTGTGCCTGGCTATGTCGAATCAAAATCGGGCAGCAAGCGCGTTCGTGTGAGTAAAATTACGGCCCTGGCGGATGACCTTGCTTTGGCGCTAGCGGCCTCTCCTATTCGTGTCGAAGCTCCTATTCCTGGGCGCGCCATGGTGGGTATCGAAGTCCCCAATCCGAAAAAAGCCATTGTCGGATTGCGAGGTGTGCTTGAATCCAAAGCCTACAAAATGAGCAGAGGGCGTTTGCGTATCGCCTTGGGCAGAAATGTATCTGGTGAGCCCATAGTGGCCGATCTGACTCGTATGCCGCATCTGTTGCTAGCAGGAGCTACAGGTACCGGCAAGAGCGCCTGCCTCAATGCAATTCTTGCTTCTCTGTTGTTCCATTACACACCAGATCAACTCCAGCTTTTACTGGTTGATCCCAAACGCGTCGAGTTGTCGCGATATAACGGGATACCGCATCTTTTGGCCCCGGTCGTCGTCGATGTCGAAAAGACCATTGTGGCGCTCAAGTGGACGTTAAAAGAAATGGAGCATCGGTACGAGCTTTTTTCCAATGCGAGCGCTCGTAACATTGATACATACAACGAGATGCAACGGGCCGATGATCAGCCGATTTTGCCGCGCATTGTTATTGTCATCGACGAACTGGCCGATGTGATGGTCATGTCACCTGAAGAGTGTGAACGAGCCCTAGCTCGACTGGGGCAGATGGCACGGGCAACGGGCATTCATCTGGTGTTGGCTACACAGCGGCCATCCGTAGACGTTGTGACCGGGCTCATCAAAGCCAATTTCCCTTCGCGCATTAGCTTTGCTGTGTCATCTCAGGTAGATTCTCGCGTTGTTCTGGATGTCCCAGGCGCTGAAAAACTGTTGGGGCGTGGCGACATGCTCTATATGGCCTCGGATCAGTCTGATCTTTTGCGCATTCAGGGCTGCTGGATATCTGAACAAGAGATAGATGACGTGACTGCCTTTTGGCGGCAGAGTGCTTATGAGGATCAAGTAGAAGAAGTAGCCCCCTGGGAAGGAATGGACCTTGACCGGGATGAAGGCGATGATGATGTGCTACAAGCGGCTACCGAATTGGTGCGAGAACACGGCCAGGCTTCGGCCAGCTTTTTGCAGCGCCAGTTACATGTGGGGTATCCTCGGGCAGCCCGTTTGATCGACCAACTTGAGGAACATGGAATTGTTGGACCACCGGAGACGGGTGGACGCTCCCGCCAGGTGTTAACTACTGATGACTCTGAAACTGCAGTTGAATCGTCTGAAGAGCTTGGCCCTGATCAATAAAAGGGGACTAGCTTTTCTATGTATGATGCCAGCAATCGTTCTGGCCAGTCTGTTTTTGGCGCCTCTCGTTTCTTCTCTCGAGGTAATATCCCCCACTGTTACACAATCTTTGCTTAATCATCCTGACCAAACCGATATTGATATCCCCGTACAAATTCAGGTTTCTGTACCTTTTCAATTGGATCAGTCCTCACAACAATTCTCCATCTTTGCTTTCACTAACCAGCCCCCAGAGGCAATTACCAGTATCGCCTTTTATGTGCGCACTACTGACGCAACCGAGACATTGCCGGTGCAACTGTATCTGCTTGGCATTGACCAGAACGGTCAGGATGGTTGGTCTATCTCTGTTGATGCTGAAAAACTGTCCTTCTTGGATCCTTGTCGCATTATGGCGATGGCCTCGTTGTCAGATTCTCAAGTTATGTGGGCTGAATCAACATCTTTTTACTCGCCGCAGGCGGCTCTTTTGGTTACCCCCGCACTCAATACAGCGGATCCGGCATCTGTTCCTCTAGCTGTATTGCCCCTTGCCGATGACGATTCGGCAGCACTGCTTGCTGTAAGCCAGGAAACTGTCCCCCCCACCGTAAGCAGCTCACCCCTTCGGCGTTTGATCGGGGTAGTTGGCGATGGGATCTCTGGCCTTTGGACCAAGGGGTTCTGGGATTCCATTGATCTCACAAATGTTCTGGCGAACGGTATCTATGATGTTTCCATCCTCGGCAGCAATAGCGGCAAATCAAGCATTGGCACAACGACGAGCCAATCTTTGGTGGTGCAGCAAAACATGGCTCCTTCTGTATCGATAATAGAACCTGCGCCACTTTCCGCAGTTTCTTCTCCTTTTGATATCGTTCTAATCGCTCAAGATGCAGATAGTGCCATCGAACGCATCGATGTTTACATATATCAGGATGTGACGTTGTGCCCGGGCATAGAAAGCGAACAACCATATCCGGGCAATATGATGTGGTTGGGAACGGATTCCAGCAGTGTCGATGGCTGGCGCATCCAAGCCCGCCTACCTGAAGACTGGCAAGGTGATGGCTGGTACATCTTTGCTATTGCCTGGGACTCGTCTGGCTTGGCGGGCTGGAGTTCGACGGAAGAGCCCGTTACCATACTTCTCGAGGGCCAGGCCAGGGCAGTCGTGGGTTCGCCGCTGGAGGGACAGACTGTAAGTGGATCGAGCCGCGTGCAGGTCGCTGTGCCCGATAATCCTCAGAATGTTTCTGGACTTGAGCTCTATGCTCGTAACGAGTCGGGCCTGGGTATCTGTGTAGGGAATATGAACCAAGTCGGTAATCTTTGGCAGGTTCAGTGGGATACCACTGATTTGCCCGACGGTGAATATGGTCTTTACGTGGTAGGAGAGATGTTGGACGGCTCAAATACCCTCTCTCCTGTTCAACTTGTTAGTGTCGTGAATAATGCGCCTCGTCTAAACCTCTTGTCCCTTCCGTCCGAGGCTCCCGTTGCCGGGCAAATTGCGATTAAGGCTCAAATCGTGGCGGGAACGTGCTCTGTAATTGGTGTTCAGATGGTGGATGAGTTGGGCAATGTGATTACTTTGCCAGATATGGCTATTTCTGAAGATATAGCAAGCAGTGTTTTTAGCACAGAAGGTTTGCTTGCTGGCAAATATGTGCTGTCTTTGATGGCTGAGGATGATCTGACAGGGCAAACTACGATCATTCAACGAGATATTCAACTTGTATCTGAGCAGAGAGCGTTGACGTTGACAGTAGAGGATGATGAGACACTCAAAGGCATTGTCGCGGTCAATTGGACTATTGAGGGAGTGGCTGTAGAAAACGGTGTTACCATCCAGTACAGTCCTGATGCAGGAGATCATTGGACAGTTCTAGCTTCAGGTGAGTTGGAAGCGCCGTATCAATGGGATACACGCGATAATGCGGATAGCACCGAGGGAGTCTTGCGGGTTATCGCAGTAACACCGCAGAGCATCTTGTCTGCAGAACGGCCTGTAGTAGTGAACAATGTGAACGATGCACCTGTTGTATATTGTTCGTCTCCAGTTCCTGATTACATCATCAGTTCCCAATGTCTGATAACTTGGCAGGCCTATGATACTGATGATGATACACTGTCGGCACAGGTTGAGTACCGAGTGGCAGGTGGTGAATGGCAGATCATCGCCAAACAGACTGAGAACCAAGGTCAGCTTACCTGGCTTGTTCGCAATGTGACGCCTGGAACCTATCAAGTGCGAATCAAAGTTTTTGATCCTGATGGTGCTGTTGGCGAAGACTCGGTGTATCCAGTGTATATTTCGGGCAATTCGGCCCCTGTGATTCGCCTAAATGCGCCGCTGGAAAACATTGAGCTTGAAGATGAGGCAATCGTCCTCTGGAATACGTATGATGAGGATGGCGATGACCTGACCATTTCTATCGAGTACAGCTATGATGCCGGCAAAACATGGCTACCTCTGGCCGAAGACTTGGACAATACTGGATACTATTTATGGAAATTCTCGTTTTTGCCAGCGGGTGACGAATACCGGCTTCGTGTCATTGCGAATGATGGACAAGCTACCGGATCGGCAGAGACGGGAGGCTTGTTGACAATTGGCACACCAACTGATGCAGCCTATGAACTCGTGTCTCCCCGTGAGGGAGACCAATTGGAGGGAAGTGTTTTGCTGTGTTGGCGGGCTCTTGACGAATCAGAGCAAGCTACACCAGTGGCCCTCATGGTCCGAGAGGCGAATAGCAACGATTGGCAGTTGATCACAGAAGATTGCTCTCAGAGTAACTTTGGCATTTGGGATGCCACCGGCCTGACAGGAGATTATCAACTCGTCCTTGGTATATTCGGACGTACTTCAGGCCGATACCAGCTTTTGGATGTTGTGGATGAAGTATCGGTTACGGTGGGCTCCATTGTGACAGAGCCTTCTGTGATCCTGCTATCTCCTTCAGCAGGGCAGAGCGTGAATGGCGATGTTGTTGTTTCCTGGGCACTGAGTGGTTTTTCCACTCAGGCGACAGCCCAGATCGATTTATGGACAGAAGCTCAGCCGAATTGGGTGCAGGTTGGGTCTACTGATGCTCAGTCTGAGCGGTATATTTTGAATGAGGCAAGGTTTGGCATTGCTACGTCTGCGATGGTTCGTGTGACCATTGTGGATGATGCAACGCGTGTTTCGAGTGCAATGGAAGGAGCGTTCTGTGTACTCGGTAATTCTCACCCTCCTCTATTGGAAGTAGGATCGCCAGATTCTGATGATGTCTTGGCCGATGGACAACTTGTGTGGATGGCTTCCGATTCGGATGACGATGATGTCTCTGTATCCATCGAGTTGAGCTCGGACAATGGAGTTTCTTGGGATGTGTTGGCTGCCAGGCTAGATGCCAGTGGTACGTATGATCTATCTAGTCTTCCTCTGGGCAGTAAATCACGAATAAGAATCTCAGCCACAGACGGCCTTTTTTCTACCAGTTGGATGTCTGGAGATATCAACCTATCATCCAGGCCTTTTGTGTATATCGAAGCGCCTTTGGCCGGGGATCGTTGGAGTGGGCTAGAAATTGTGCGCTGGCAACCTTCAAACGGCGAGATCGATCCGCTCGAAATCGATATCCAAATCAGTATGGATGGACAGAATTGGGAATCGATTGCAACAAGGATATCCGACGAAGGTGTGTTTTTGTTTGATACCCGCGATATGATGAACGGGTGGTATTGGCTGCGTTTGGTAGCGGTCAATGAAACCTCAAGATCAGAGATCAGCGGTCCCTTTGAAGTGAACAATGCGACTTTTAATCAACCGCTTGCTTCGCTCATTGTTGCAACTGAGGGCTTTCCCATGAGCGGCTTGGAACGAATAGCCTGGGATGTCATCGACGAAGATAACGATTCGATCTCGATCGCTCTTGCATACAGCTTGGATGAGGGCGCAACATGGACGACGTTCGCTACAGATGACCAAGCAGAGGGCAGTGTGCTGTGGGATACGCGGGATTTGCCCAATACGGATCGGTTGTGGCTTAGGATAACTGCCACAGACGGAAGATACGCTGTTAACGATTATCTTGGGCCTGTCGAAATTTTGAATGAGGGCAATCCAGATATATTTTTCTTGACGCCTTCGGAACCTGTTTGGACGGGTGTTCAGCGGGTATCATGGACGGGCGTATCATCTGTGGATTGTGATGCAACAGTACAGCTCGATGTTTCTTACGATGGCGGCCAGACATGGCGCGTGCGTGCAACGGACAAGGCCCTTACAGATAGCTACTTGTGGGATACCCAAAGCGTCAAAACGGGAACGAGCGTTCGTTTTCGGATCGCCGTGATCGAGTCGGGAAATGTGATCGCTTATGCTCACTCGGACGAAATAACGATTTGGGGAAACACTACCCTGGAACCACTCGAATAGAAAAAGGAGAGGGCAAGTCCCTCTCCTTTTTTGTTTAGGATATCAGAGCTTTTTGGGCATGATGTTCATTGAAAGCCAGCCATAAGGCTTGAGTGGGCCACCAATGAGAGGTTTGGCATAGTCGATAAAAGCCTGGGTTACGCCATTGGCTTCGCTGTTGATCCATTCTCTGGGAAGCACATGCTCGGCATTTGCTACCTCGGAAAGAAGAGCGAGCCCAGGTCGGCAAACATATTTTGGTCCTGTTTCACGCACCAAGGAGATCATCACTCCAGTCTCTCCGGCCAGAGCGGCCCGAACCGCCTCACAGCCTACCATGTAAGCCTCTTCGCGATCCACCGAGGACTGCAATTCTCCAAAAGATCTCTGAAGATAGCCTGGTTTGTCGTAGCGGGTTTTAAGTCCCAAAGCGTCGGAGATGGCCTCTTCGAGCGCTTCTACTACGCCGCCGAGTCGAGCATGGCCAAAGGCATCAACCTCGTTGGAGGAGGAAAAACCTTTACCCTCTTCGTTCGTAAAGCCTTCGCTTACTGCGACGACGCAATAGCCCAACTTCTTGTACCATTTTTCCACATCCGCAATGACCGACTCGAGGGATTTACCCTGCTCGGGCATGTAGATGAGATGCGGTGCATCGTCGGGGTCTTCTTTGGCTAGCACTGTCGCGGCCGTAAGCCAGCCAGCATTGCGGCCCATCACTTCGACGAGCTTGATAGGGCTGCTGTCTCCCATGGCCTTGGTATCAAAGGCCGTATTACGTACTGACGAAGCTACAAAGCGAGCGGCACTGCCAAAGCCGGGGCAGTGATCGGTCTCGGCCAGGTCGTTGTCCACCGTCTTGGGAACGCCGATGGCATGCAACTCATAACCGCGGTCTGCCGCCAGCAAGGACATCTTGTAACAAGTATCCATCGAGTCGTTGCCGCCGATGTAGAAAAAGTAGCGTACATCGTAGGCCATGAACACCTCGAGGATGCGCTCATAGTCCTTTTCTGAAACCTTGTAGCGTACTGTGCCGAGGGCAGAAGCAGGAGTATCGCGCAAGAGTTCGAGCGTCTCGGGCGATTCTTTGCGCATATCAACGAATTCTTCATTGAGAATACCCGCAATACCGTGGGCCATGCCCATGATATCGCCGATTTCCTCGTGTTTCATCGCTTCCTGAACGACGCCCACAAGACTGTTGTTGATGACGGCCGTGGGGCCGCCGGACTGTCCGACAACAAGGTTGCCTTTTGCCTTGCCCATTAGTTTCCTCCCAACAAACAAAAACACCACGTTTGTTACTATATATCATAGCTGTCAGAATTCTAAAGAACGCATCTTTAGACTAACTGTACTATCACGTTTGGCAGGATTTTAGCTACATCCTCGCTCCGCACGGCACCCGTTGCCGGGGTGAGCACTGAAGCGGTGGCGGTAGCCGTGGCCTGCTTCAGCGCAATCGGCCAATCTTGGCCTGCGCTGAGCCCCATGATGAGGCCAGCGTTAAAGCTATCGCCGGCACCGGCGGTGTTGACTGCCTGAACCGGTACTGGCGGCATGATAAAAGCCCCTGCGGGTGTAGCTGCAGCGGCCCCCTTGTGGCCCATGGTAATGATGACCGCTGGGATGCCGCGTGACTGCAGGGCGCGTGCTGCCTCTGCTGCTTCATCGAGTGTGCAGATCGATCTACCCAACAGAGCTTCTGCTTCGTGCTCGTTGGGTTTGATGATATCGGGCAGTGCGCCAAAAGTGGGTTCCATATATTGGCCGCTGACATCCGCCAAGATGGTCACCTTGTGATGACGGGCCTCATGGATGATGTTCACGTACCAATTGGGTGGCATACCCACCGGCATACTGCCACCGCAGAGCATAAACTTTGCCTGTGGGAGTAGATTGCTGATGCATTCTTCCAATGCCGCAATATCTTTATGCTCTACGCTGTAACCAGCGGTGGTAATGGTGCCCTGGGCGCCATCGACACGACGGGCAATGACATAGTTGAGGCGTGTCTCACCGGCGACATGGATAAAAGCGGTGTGTGCGCCTTTGTCGGTTAGCATCGCCTCGATGTGCTTGCCAGTGGCGCCGCCGCAAAAACCCGTTGCTGTCGAGGCCACACCCAGATGCCCCAGTGCCCAGGATGTAACGGCCCCCTTGCCGCCCATACCATCTACCGTCTCGTTGGTGCGTACTGTCTGGCCAATCTGGAAATCATCGACAAAAATGACCTTGTCGAGGGCCGTGTTGGGCGTGATGGTCAGAATCACGCGGTTTCCTCGGGCAATGAGCCAAGCAGCAACGAGACCTGAGCGTTCTTTTCGAGACGGTCGAGCGTATCAAAGGCGTTGTTGAGATCATGGCCCAGAACGGCCACGCCGTGCTTGGGCAGAATGACACCCATGGCTACACGTTTGAGCTGCTCGCGCCGGCGCTGTCCCATCTCCACCACATGTTGGGCCAAATCAGGCGAGTGAGCCGGAGATTCGGGGATGCACTCTATGTCGCCGAATTTCTCGGTGTATTCCAGTACGGGTTTCATTGTTCTAGAGGCCGCCGCATAGACCATCAGGTAGGTCGGATGGGCGTGGATGACGCTGTTCACCTCGGGAAAGTTGTCATAAGCCGCCAGGTGCATTTTGGATTCGCGCGAGAGATCGGTGGGGCCTTCGAGCACGTTATGCTCGGCATTGAGAACCGAGATTTGCTCACGCGTGATGTTATAGTGGTACTGGGCACCCATAAAGCGCGGCGAGACATAGATGAGCCCCTCGTGTCGCAAGCTGATGTTGCCGCCTGCTGTGTCGCTGAGGTGGCGTCCGTATACGAGTTTAGCGATCTCGATCATGTGCTGTTTGGGATCGTACATGGGATAGCTCCTTTACAAACTTTTGCCTATTTGAGCCAGCCAATTGTGTAAGGCTGGCGATGAATCACACAATTTATTTTTGATGCGCTCTAGCGCGGCATCTGTATGGGCCTCACAGCGCAAGGTCAGCAAGGGCTCGGTGACTGAAAGCCGCGCCAGGGCCCAGCCATCGGGGAACTGGATGCGCACGCCATCAATGTGCTGCTGCGGGTAATCGGCCAACGAGCGTGCCATATCTTGCAGGATGTTGGCCGCCATATCGGGCGGACAGGGGATGCGGATATCGGGTGTAGTGACGTATTGCGGCACCTTTGCCAGTAGATCATACAGGCTAGCTTGTTCTTTATCGAGAATAGCCAACAGTCGTAGCGTGGCAAAAAGGGCGTCATCCCCTTGCAGTTCTTGGAAGAAATAGTGCCCACTGATCTCGCCGCCCAACGCGGCGTCCTCATCCAACAGACGGCGCTTGATAAAAGCATGGCCTGAACGCTCGACAAGGGGAATGCCGCCGTGGGCCACAATGGCCTCGGGCACCACTTCGGAACATTTTTGATCATAGACAACGCCAGCACCCGGCTGTTTTTTGAGCAGATTATCGATATAGAGCACAAAGACGCGGTCGGCTGTGCAAGTCTGGCCGGTGTGGTCGCAAAAAATGACGCGATCGCCATCTCCATCGTAAGCAATACCCAAATCTGCTCCACTGCTGACTACCTCTCGACACAGCGTCTCAATATGCTCAGGCACAGCCGGGTTGGGATCGCGATTGGGAAAAGAGCCATCGGGCGAGCAAAAAAGGGGCACCACATCAAGACCCAAGTGGGCAAGGACACGCGGGGCCATCTCAGAAAGTGAGCCGTTACCCGCGTCAACCACTACGCGGCGCCTCTTGAGACGTACGACGGAGGTGATCAAAAAAGTCTCGTATTCGTCCAGGATGTTGCGTTGCTCAATCGTACCGGGCAGCACTTGCAGTTCCAAACCCTCAAAGACGTCTTGGGCAATACCTTCGATCTCTTCTGGGGCTATGGGCAGAGCGCCCAGCATGAACTTGAAACCGTTGTATTCGGCAGGATTATGCGAAGCAGTCACCATCACGGCGCCCTGAGCTTTTAGATGGATGCGCGCCCAGTACAGGGTGGGTGTGGGCACAATGCCTACATCCAGCACGTGTACGCCGGCCTCCATCATGCCTCGAATTAGCGCATCTTTGAGAGGTGGTGTGCTGAGGCGCAGATCACCGCCGACTACCGCCCTTTGACCCTGCAGCCGCATACCAAGGGCCTGCCCCAGACGATAGGTAATATCATCGTCCAGGTCCTTGTTGTAAATGCCGCGCACGTCGCAGGCTTTGAAAATACTCACAGATATCCCCGTTCTTTCAAGGCAGTTACAAAACGCTGGTAGTTTGAATCATAATCAACCTGGTACTGCGTCCGTGGAGCTACACACTGGCTAATGTGAACCATGTGCTTTGTGGCATCAGAGAGCAGCCCGTAGGCACAGCCACACGCAGCCAGGATGGCTGCGCCCATAGCACCAGAGGCTGCTTCGGGTACGACGATCTCAAGCTGCAAGATGTCGGCGCGCAATTGGCAGCCAGTGCGGCTTTTGGTGGCACCACCGACGGAGTAGATGCGCTTGCCCACAATAGCACCGAGCGATTCTAGTGTATCGTAAGCCAATCGCTCCAAATATGCCAGACCTTCTAGATAAGCGCGATATTGGTAGACGGGCTCATCGGGGAGTTCACCCAGCACAAAACCCTCGGCTTGCGGCGCCACAAAGGGAAAACGCTCGCCGCGGCGTTCTAGAGGGTAGACGATAGCGTCAATAGGTTCTAACGGCAGCGGACTGGCATCCAACAAGTCGGGGTTGTCAAAGCGCCTGACAATGCAGTCAGCGCCGGTGTTTGAGGCGCCGCCGGGCAGCCAGTGCCCCTCGGGGTGGCGATGACAATACACTCGCCCTAATGGATCGCGCAACAAGTTTTCGGTGACACCTTTGATCACCAGCGTGGTGCCGATGGTGGTATTCCAATCGCCGGGATTGACGGCTCCGCTAGCCAACTGGGCGGCCGTGCCATCGCTGGCCCCAGCTACCAGCAGCGTTCCGGGATGGAGGCCAAGTTCATCGGCAATGGGTACTGACACGGCGCCAATCACCGTACCCGGTGCGACCACCTCGGGCAGTAGGCTGCGGATTTCCGTGGGAATAAAAGCGGGCCACTCGAATTCAGCAATATCATAGCCGGTCTTGAGGGCGTTGCTCCAGTCGGTAATGCCGGGTTTGGCGCCCAGCCACTGCAGGGCTAGGTCGGTGGGACTGGCGGCCCAGCGGGCTTGGGCCAGCAGAGCGGGTTCGTTCTTGCGCAGCCAGTAGAGGCGGGCCAGGGCAAAAGAAGCCGCATAACGAATACCCAGCTTTTCTTCCTGGGAGGCGCCGTCCTGATGGAGCTGCTCCATGACGCTTTGTGCGCGATTATCAGAATACATGATGGCGAGGCCCAGCGTCTGCCCCTGCTTATCTGTCAGGCACAGCGTGCCCGAGGTCGAAGTGGCCGAGATGGCCCGAATCTCGCTAGCCTGATGACCGTTCGCTGTAAAGGAGGAAACGGCCTCTTTTATCACGGTCAGCATCGCACGATGCCACATGTCCGGATCCTGCTCGAAATGTCCATCAGCTTTTGGGATAGCTGTTTTAGCGGGGAAAGTTAGTTCTGCCTGATTGGAGATGTGGCCATTTACATCGCTGATGATACAGCGGGTGCCCTGTGTGCCAATATCGATACCGAGAACGAACACGTTTCAGCCTCCTCGCGCCTTAATGCGCGTTCTTGCCGCAACAGGCCTTGTATTTCAAACCCGAACCACAAGGGCAGGGATCGTTTCTGCCGATTTCACCCAGAATGTGCGGTGCAAGCTTGGGATTCAATCCCTGATTAACCATGATGCGGTCACGCAACTGCGATAGGCGGCTATGGGCATGGGTAAAAAAGCGCTTGTAGGCTCGGCAGAGGTAATGTTGTCGCGAGCCGTCCAGGTTGAGAAAGCGATAGCAACCCTGGTTGCAGAGCATGAGCCAGGGACAGGCCAGGCATTCGGGGCGCGGCACTGCCTTTCGCGCCGAGAAATGTCGCATCTTTTGGGTCTCAAAGATATCGTTCAGCGGCATCTCCATGATGTTGCCCATGTAGAGGTCGTCGCGCACCAGAAAATCGCAGGGGTACACGTCGCCGTTGTACTCGACTACCAAATAGCCGCCGCACTGTTCCTGATAGCAACACATGGGCGCCTGTTGGCCCAGATATACTGCGGCAATGGCCTCAAAATCTCGGATAGAGGTCTCAGGTTCCCCGTCGTTGTACCAGCAATCAAACATCTCGCACAGAAAATCACCAAATTGCTCGGGCGAGACCGAGAAATCGGTGATCTGGCCGCTGACGGGGTCTACCTCGACGCAGGGGATGAACTGCAAGTAGTAGAATCCGTTAGTGACCATGTAATCGTACATCTCACGGGCATGACTGGCATTTAGGCTGTTGATGACGGTGAGTACGTTGTACTGTACCTCGTACTCGCTGAGCAGCTTGAGCGTGGCCATGACGCGCTCGTGGGAAGGATCTCCGTTGGTATAAACGCGGTAAGCGTCGTGAAAGCGCGCTGGGCCATCCATGCTGACACCGAGCAAAAAGTTGTACTCACGCAGAAACTGGGCCCATTCGGCGTTGAGCAGCAAGCCGTTGGTTTGCAGGCCATTGCTCACTACTTGGCCACGTGAGCCATACTTTTTCTGGAGCTTGACCACCTGTTTAAAGAAATCCAGGCCACAGAGTGTGGGTTCACCACCCTGCCAGCCAAATGCTGCGTTGGTGCGGTTGAGCTGCATACCTTGGCGGATGAGCGTATCCAGCACCTCGGGGCTCATGCGATGGTGTTTTTGTGTTTTGTAGGGATCGTCGGGGCGATCGTGATAAAAGCAATAGGTACAGTGCAGGTTGCAATCACCCGAAGCGGGCTTGATCAACAGACTGCGTGCTTGCTCTGGGGGCATCGGCTAACCTCTCCTCAAAACGAACCAGCATTGATGTTAAGTCGGCGGCTGCAGGGTGTCAACAAGTGGTCTTTCGCGAACCTCGTGAAGTGGCTATAATGCACCCCAGCGAGCGATAGGATTAGCACAATGCAGAGGTGTTTATGAAAGCTGTATCGATTTTGGAAGCGGGCTGTGTAGGAATCGTGGATTTGGCCGAGCCGACTATGAGGCCGGATGAGGTACTCATTGAGGTCAAATACATTGGCCTGTGCGGCAGCGATTTGAACACCTATCGCGGATCTTCGCCAATGGTGACCTATCCGCGGGTTCCGGGCCACGAGATTGCCGGCATCATCTTGGACAAGGGTGTCGATGTGCCCGGCCATCTCTTGCTGGGGGACCGCGTAACGCTCAAGCCCTATACCGAATGCGGTCACTGCCCAGCCTGCCGCGCGGGGCGGACGAATTGCTGCCAATTTAACGAAACCCTAGGCGTACAGCGTGAGGGCGCCTTGACGGCACGGATCAGCGTGCCCTACCGACAGGTGTATGCTTCGAAGACACTTTCGTTGCAAGAGCTGGCTCTGGTGGAGCCCATGAGTGTGGGTTACCATGCCGCCAACCGCGCTCAGATCAGCGAGACGGATACAGTATTGATCATCGGCTGCGGTACCATTGGTCTGGGGGCCATTTCGGCGGCAGCTCGCAAGGGCGCGCGGGTCATCGTCAGCGACATCGATGATGGCAAGCTCGAGATTGCCCGGCGTTTTGGTGCGCAACACACCATCAATTCGCTCAAAGAGGATGTGTTGGCGGTTATCGCCAACCTAACTGACGGCGAGGGTGTACAGGTAGCCATTGAGGCTGTTGGCCTGCCCGCCACCTACGAAATGGCCGTGGAAGCGGCTTGTTATGCCGGGCGTGTGGTCTACATTGGCTATGCCAAAAAGCCTGTCTCTTATGATAGTACCAATTTCGTGCGCAAAGAGCTGGATGTGCGCGGTTCGCGCAATGCCCTGCACGAGTTCCCCGCGGTGATCCATATGATCGAGAGCCACATGTTCCCCTTTGAAGAACTGATCACGCGGGTCTATCCTTTTGAAGAGGCCGGCCAAGCTCTGGCCGATTGGAACGATGCGCCGGGGAAATTTACCAAGATATTGATTGAACTCTAGAGATGAGGCCTCGATGCAAGTCGAGGCCTTTTTCTTTGTCAATTACCATTGACCTCATCGCCTCGTACGCTATACTCGAAATAGTGAGCGAAAGGGAGAAACGATGATCGATCTGGAGCAGCTCGGTGCTTTTTACCTGGGTAAAGGTTACGATCTGGCGGGGAAGGCTCTCACCGATGAGTTGATAATGTACGACTCTCGTGACCTGACGACTCATGCTGTGTGTGTGGGTATGACGGGCAGTGGCAAAACGGGCTTGGGTGTCGATTTGCTGGAAGAGGCAGCCCTGGATAGCGTACCTGCGCTTATTATCGACCCAAAGGGAGATCTTACTAATCTTTTACTTACTTTTCCCGATTTGGCGCCAGCCGATTTTCAGCCTTGGATCAATCCGGACGATGCTCGCCGCAAGGGACTGAGTGCCGATGATTTCGCTGCCAACCAGGCTGAACTGTGGCGCAATGGCCTGGCTAGTTGGGGCCAGGATGGGGCACGTATTGCCCGCCTGCGTCAGGCTGCCGATTTTGTGATTTTCACACCGGGCAGCGATGCCGGCATTCCTCTTTCTGTACTGCATTCCTTTGAGGCCCCCCGTTTGAGCTGGGAGACGGACACTGACACTCTGCGCGAACGCATTCAGGGCACCGTAAGCGCGCTCCTCGGTTTGGTGGGCATTCAGGCCGATCCCCTTTGTTCTCGCGAACATGTGCTGCTCTCTAATCTTTTCGAGTACTTTTGGCAGCAGGGTCAGAGTCTGGATATGGGACGATTGCTGACGGCGCTGCAGAGTCCGCCATTGAAAAAAATCGGCGTGTTTGATGTGGATACCTTCTTTCCCGAAAAAGACCGTTTTGAGCTGGCTCTGCAGTTGAACAATATCATCGCGGCGCCCTCTTTCAAGACATGGACTCAGGGACAGACACTGGATATTCCTAGCTTGCTAACCTCGCCCGATGGTCGCCCGCGGCACAGCATCTTTTACCTGGCCCATCTTGGCGATCAGGAGCGCATGTTCTTTATGACCATGCTGCTCAACCAGCTCATTACCTGGATGCGCGAGCAGTCAGGCACCACCAGCCTGCGGGCACTGCTGTACATCGACGAGGTGTTTGGCTTTATGCCGCCAGTAGCCAATCCTCCCAGCAAACCGTTGCTGCTGACCCTGCTTAAACAAGCCAGAGCTTTTGGATTGGGCACCGTCCTCTGCACCCAAAACCCGGTAGATCTGGATTACAAAGGCCTGAGCAACGCTGGCACCTGGTTCATCGGCCGTTTGCAGACTGAACAAGACCGCGATCGTCTACTCGATGGCCTGGCGGTGGTATCCAACACAGCGGGCGAGGCCTTGGATCGGCGGGCGATGAGTGAGGCCATCTCTAATCTGGACAAGCGCGTCTTTTTACTGCACAACGTCCATGAAGAGCAGCCCATCGTCTTTCAGACACGCTGGGCCATGAGTTATCTCCGCGGCCCGCTGACGCGCCCGCAGGTGAGTATGCTCATGGCTGGCCGCAGTGTTGAGGCACCCCGTGCTACAACAGATCGACCTGCTCCAACGGCTGCAGTAACCAGCAGCCAGGTGATGGCGGAGCAGTCACCGCTGTTAGCTGAAGAGGTGCCCGGCTATTCTCCCAGCCCGCCACGTTTGGATAGCCGCATTCCGCAGGTGTACCTGCCCGTTCAGCTCAGCGCCGGCGCCTGCGAGACCCAGGTTCGTCAGGAACACCCCGAGGCGGCCCAGGTAGCCAGTCGTCTGACCTACGAGCCCTATCTGGTTGGGAAGGGCAGCGTCCACTTTGTGGATGCTAAACGTGAGGTCAACGAGGTCAAGGATTTTGTGATTCTGGCTGAGGCGCCGGGTGGTATGGGTTCATTGGATTGGGATGCGGCGGAACAGGTGGATATCAATCCCCGTGATATCGCTGACGAGCCCCACGAGGAAGCCTTGTTCGCGGATTTGGGCTCAGCTATCGATGAAAGCACCGAGATTACGGCGTTGCGCAACGACCTGACGGATCACCTCTACTATAACGAACGTTACGAGTTATTCTACTCTGAGCAGGCAGCGTTGTACTCGCACCCTGGCGAGACTGAGGATGCTTTCAAGCTCAGGCTGACGCAGCAGGCGCGTGAATTGCGCGACGATGAGGTGGACAAGCTGCGGACGCGTTACGAGACCAAGCTGGATGCCCTACGCGAGAGGATGAGCAAAGCCGAATCGACGCTGGCTACCAAAGAGGCGAATGCTCAGTCTCGCAAGATGGAGACCTGGGTCTCGGCGGGTGAGTCTGTGGTGGGGTTGCTGCTGGGTAGGCGTTCAACTCGTGTCGCTTCGACGGTGCTTTCCAAGCAGCGCCAAACCTCGCAGGCCAAGCTTCAGGCAGAAAAGGCTGAGGCGGATATCAAAACTCTGCAAGAGGACATTGCTGAACTAGAGGCCGAACTGGCCGAGCAGATCGAGCTGATCAAGACCAACTGGCAGCAGACAGCCGAGCAAGTGGCCACGTTCGAGATCAAGCCGCGCCGTACCGATGTCGAGGTCGATCTGTTTGGGCTGGGCTGGGTGCCGTTTTGGCGTATCGTCTGGCTGGATGCCCGTGGAGCTGAGCACATCGCCTTGATGCGCGCCCAGAGGGAGGCGTAATGTTTGAAATTGGCGAGGTGGTTTATGAGAATCCTCTGGCGACCGCGCAGGACGTCAAAGGATTTCGGTTAGAGGGTCAGGCCAGGATTAGCTTTCCTAACGGGCGGCTGCGTATGGAGAACGCTCTGGAGGCCGAGTTGGGACAAAAATCCAATTTCGTGTATTGGTGTCCTGAGGAATTACCTGCCGATGTGAGCATCACCTGGGATTTTTGGCCGATTCGTGAACCGGGACTGTGCATCCTCTTCTTTGCCGCCAAGGGACGGAATGGCGAGAGCATCTTTGATCCTGCCTTGGCCGAGCGTGAGGGCGAGTACAACCAGTACCATCATGGTGATATCAATGCGCTGCACGTCTCTTATTTTCGGCGCCGTTGGCCAGAGGAGCGGGCCTTTCATACCTGCAATCTGCGCAAGAGCTATGGCTTTCACCTGGTGGCTCAGGGGGCCGACCCCATTCCCTCGGTGGAGGATGCCGATTCACCCTATCACATTCATCTCGTTAAATGCGGCGGTATAGTAACCTTTGCCATTAACGACCTCGAGGTGTTCCGTTTTGAGGATGATGGCCAAACTTACGGCCCCTTGCTGGACGGCGGCAAGATCGGCTTTCGGCAAATGGCGCCGTTGGTGGGAGAATATGCTAATTTGATGGTACGAACGGCGAATTGCTGAATAAGGGCATAGTCATTGACAGCCTAACTTAATTCAATATAGAATAACGCATCGTACGATCGTCTATCTTGCTGCAGCAAAGAGATCCGATTCGGCGGGGGCATCTCCATGTTCCCGTCGGCTCGTTTGGGTGGCAGCGCGTTCTCAAAGGGGAGAAGAGCGGTGGTCAAGTATGTCCTCAGACGCCTTTTATGGGTTTTCCTCTCGGTAGTCGCTTTTTCCTTCATTGCCTTTGTTACGCTCGAACTTCCCCCAGGACGTTTTCTTTTGCCCTCCGAGAATGTACTCATAATTCATCAGTCTCCACCAGAGGAGACACAAGTTTATGAAGACTGGATTACTGATTACATAGAGCGTTTTGCCCTAGATAAACCCTTTGTAGTGCGTTATGCCGCCTGGGTTCGCCAGGTTGTTGTATACGGTGACTGGGGAAAATCCATGGAGTGGCAGGAACCAGTACAGGGGCTCCTTTCTGAACGATTCTGGCTCACTGTATTGCTGATAACATCATCCCTTTTTCTTGGCTGGCTAATTGCTCTTCCATGTGGAATGGCTTTAGCTTGCTATCGAGGCACCTTTCTTGAAAAGCTGAGTACGTTGATATGTAAGATTAATCGCCTAATCCCTGCTTTTCTTCTGGCGCTCGTAGCAATGTGGTATGCCAAGTCGTACTTGGATCAAGAAATCTTGGGACTTTTCTCAGAAGAGTATGGCTTGGCTCCCTGGTCTTGGGGTAGGGTGGGGGATATGCTGGGGCATATTTGGATTCCCATACTCATTCTGCTGTTGGGTTGTGCTGCACATAGCACGTTGGCAATGCGTCAGAGCGTAATTCAAGTTATGGAGCAAGATTACTTGGATGCTGCTAGAGCTCGGGGCGTCAATAATGCTCGCCTGCTTTGGCACTATGTGTTTCCTGTGGCTATGGGCAAGTTTCTGGAAATGGAAGCAGATTCTTTTGCGCGTAACCTTTCCTCAGGGACATTAGTTGCAGTAGTGTTGCGTCTTCAAACTACTGGGTCAATGATGCTTCGGGCGCTTACCTCGCAGGATATGTATCTAAACACAGCACTCCTTTTCCTGTTGGGAGTTTTTTGCATCTTTGGTCGGGCTTTGCTAGACATCCTGCGAGCCGCATTGGCCCCCCGCGTTCGGACGATGCAGGAGGCCTGTCTGGAATAAGCCATCTGGCCTATTGAAGATTCTAAAAAAGAGAATACTATTATCCTCTAATAGGGTAAGCTGCTCTTTTGCTCTGGTTACCAAGACAATCGAATAAGTGGGCGGGGACGCAATGAGGCGTTTCCGCCCTGTTTAGTAGAGCCCATCAAAGGCGCTGCAAATCCCTTGCCATACTAGCCAAAGTTTTTGCTGGGGAGGGGTTTCAATGTTTAGTTATATTTTAAAGCGCGTTTTGTACATGATCCCGACGTTGATCGTCATCTCGATCATCTCCTTCGTGGTCATCCAGCTACCGCCCGGCGATTATTTGACTTCCTATGTGGCCCAGCTGCGTATGGAAGGCGAAGACATTGACGCGGAAGAAATCGCAGCGCTAGAGGCCCGTTATGGACTGGGCCAGCCGGTCTATGTGCAGTACTACAAGTGGATCAGCGGTATTATACTGCGAGGCGACTGGGGACAGTCGATGGAGTGGCAAAAGCCGGTAAAGGATCTGATCTGGGAGCGCCTGGGCTTGACGGTGGCACTCTCAACGACGACCATGATACTGAGTTGGATTGTCTCCATCCCGGTGGGTGTCTACTCGGCGACGCACCAATACTCTGCCTTGGATTACTTTATGACGTTTCTGAGCTTTATGGGAGTGGGTACACCGGGCTTTTTGATTGCCCTGCTGGTGATGTGGTTTGCGATGTCACAGCTTGGGCTGAATGTGGGAGGCCTGTTCTCGGAAGAGTTCATTCTGGCGCCATGGTCCTGGGCAAAGGCTGTGGATCTAATGAAACACATGTGGATACCCGTGCTCGTACTGTTGTTCAACAGCACGGCGGGGAGTATTCGTACAACGCGTGCCAACCTGTTGGACGAGTTGAACAAGCCTTATGTCGAGACAGCGCGGGCGAAGGGTGTCAAAGAGAGCAAGTTGATCTGGAAGTATCCGGTACGCGTGTCCATGAACCCGTTCTTTAGTACTATAGGCTGGTCGTTGGCAAACCTGATCTCTGGTGAGACATTAGTGGCAGTTGTGTTGAGTCTGCAGACGATAGGCCCGATGATGTTGAGAGCGTTGACCTCGCAGGACATGTACTTGGCAGGGAGCTTTATCCTTTTGCTGAGTACGCTGACGGTCATAGGAACACTGTTCTCTGACATTCTGCTGGCGATTGTCGATCCGCGTATTCGTATTAGCAGGTAGACTTGTTTGTCTGGAAGGCGAGAGCGGCGAGCCCGCTCTCGCCTTTTTTCGTTGTGTTGACGTATGACTTTCCTCGGGTTATACCGGTGCGAGCAAAGACATTGTTAGCGGTTTGGAGGAGAACGGTATGCAAGGCACGTTGTATTTTGAAAAGATATCTCAATTCGATCGCATCAAAGAGCCGGTGACGGTCAGTATTCCCTTTGCAAAAGGGGACTTGCCACAGGGGTGGCATCTCGATATTTGGGATCCTGAGGTAGGGGTTCATTATGCAAATCAATCGCGCGTGTTAGCAAATTGGTCAGATGGCAGCGTTAAATGGCTTCTGGTTCACTTTCAGCCCGATCTTCCGGGAAATGGGGACAAGACACTTGCATTTGGCATGTGTGAATCCCCACAACAAGCGTCCGCAAAGATATCGGTGGTTGAGACAGGCGACGGATACCGCCTGAATACGGGCCCGTTGCAGTTTTCCATTGGTCGATCTGGCTTTGCGCCGGTGTATGATGTATCTCTGGATGGTACGGCGGTTCTTGATGCACATTCTTTGGGCGGATTTGAAATTACCTGTGATGGGCGCAAGGTTTCTACGCTTGAAGGACCAGTGGAGATAATCTTTGAGGATGAAGGACCCCTCCTTGTTACGGCAGTTATTCGTGGCTGGCATCGCGATGAAAATGGCAAGTTTTTAGAATTCTCAGGACGGATCACGGCCTTTGCGGGCAAACCGTATATCCAGATTGAACATCAATTTGTGAACACAGAAGAAGCCAGTGAAATCTCCTTGGAGCGCCTTGCATTCAAGATCAAGCCCCAGGCTTGCGGTGATGCACACCTTGCTTTAGGGCAGGGCTATTATCGTACTGATATCCAGACTAGTGACGAGCAGGTCGAGATGACGCTCGATGATGAGACCATGCTCTATCAAGCCAATGAACATTTTGTTGATTGTTTTTATGGCGATTTTTGGGTGGATTGGCGAGATTCATGTGCTGGTGTTGCAGCCACTATTCATCAGGCGCATCAGAACTTTCCCAAGCGGCTCAAGGCTACGCCCAAGGGCATTGTTGTAGATCTCTATCCCCGTTCTGCACCTCCGGCTCGTGTGCTTCAAGGTATGGCTAAGACACACCGTATTCAGCTCTATTTTCACGGTCCTGATACGCCGCTGGAAGAGATATCGACGCGCAGCCTGCAATTCCAACTTCCTGATCGGCCCGCACTTTCGCGCGAATGGTTCCGCAATAATAACCCCTGGCAAGAGAATTATTTTGCAGAGCAGCTTCCCAAGCGCCTCATTACTTATTTTGAGCGCATGCACGACGGACGCCCTATTGCGCTCGGGATGATGCATTTTGGTGACGCGCCCGACGCCCATTATACGGATCAAGGACGAGGTCGTGGCGAGACTGTCTGGGTAAACAACGAGTACGATCGTCCTCACTGGTGCTCTGTACTATACGGTCTTGTTGGCGAACGCCGCATGCTGGACTCGGCTTTGGTTACAGCGCGCCATTGGCTCGATGTTGATTTGTGTCATTATAGCCAGGATCCATTGATAGACGGGGGTCTCAAGATTCATACTGCCTATCATGGTACGGGGGGCGTTACGCCTTCTCACGAATGGACAAACGGTTTTCTCGACTATTATTTTTGGACAGGTCGACAAGAAGGATTGGATGGCGCGCGTTCTGTGGCTGCGAATATCATGCGGCATCTACGCGAGCCGCGGATGCTGGAGCCCGGGCAAGCAGCAGTACGTGAAAGTGGTTGGGCTCTGCGTGCCATGGTAGCTATGTATATGGCTACCGGCGAACAGCAATATCTCGATGAAGCCAAGCATATCGTCGAACTATTTCTCGCCTGGCTTGACGAGTTTGGCGGTTTGCTGGCGCCCTATACGAGTCACAGTATGCCCCGTGTGCCTTTTATGATCTCTCTGACTGCGAACTCTTTTGCCCGTTATCTACTTGTGGCTGATGACGAACGGGTGAAAGAACTTGTTCTGAAAACTGTTGATGACATGCTCGAGCATTGCATGGGCGCCGATGGCATTCCTTACTACAAAGAGCTACCATCGCTCCGCAGGAGTGCTCCAACTTCTCACTTGCTTGAGGCACTTACCCATGCCTATCGGTTTTCAGGAGATTCCCAATACCTCAAGATCGCTACGCGGGTATTTGCGGCTTTGAGTGAGGGCTCGGTAGAAGCGCCGCGCGGACCCAAGTTCATTGATTCGAGTGGTGCAGTCATTGGTAATATGGGGGGCGGACGCGTGTTCGCTAGCACGTTCCCTTCCATCCTGGTGTATGCTTGCCAGGCTGGACCTGAGGGATTTCTTGATTGGTACGAATATCCTTACTAGGGGGAAAAGATGTTTGAGAAGACAACTGCCAAGGGATTGAAGGCTTTAATCTATGCAAACGGTGCATCCAAAGATGATCTGACCGTTCACATTAGCGAGATTGGGCCCGGAACTCGGGCCCATCCGCCTCACAAACATCAGGGAACAGAATGTTTCTTGGCGCTAGAAGGTAATGGACGCGTCGAGATGCCAGATGAGAGCATTGACCTAGCAGCAGGTGAAGCCATCATATTGGACGCTGCGATTGAGCATGGACTCGTAAACACAGGCGATAGCAACCTCAAGTATGTTGTGATTATTGCACCTCGCGTATAACCCTAGTTTGGGTGTCCAGAGGTTGCATGCTGTTTACTATTGTCATAATGTAGGCAAAAGCATGTTCTTTACGCGTTCAATTCGCAACTGGGCGTACTGATGATTTGGCTCGGTTGTGTCGGGAAATCAAGACGAACAGTGGACGACGATTGTATGTGTGCTATCTAGTCGATCTACCCAATATGATAGTGACAGGGCATAAGCTCGTTGTTGATTGTATCACGAGTAGGTTGCCCAGATAATGTGCTAATTTGGTATTTTGGCGGCGATGCTAGGAGCATACTGTCAGGCGTTTCTGAGAATATTCAGACGCGGTTCAGAGAATTCAAACGCTTTTTGACAGTCGCTTTTGAAGGTTCTATAATCGCTGCATTGGGGGTTAAGGAGAGATTTTGTGGGATCTCTGAACAAGGCGCGAGGACGAGCCTCGATTGTAGATCGGTTCTCTTTCGATGCAGGGTGGCGTTAGCTGTTAGAAACGGCGAGAAGGCAAACTATGCCTTTGCGCCGTTTGTTTTTTATCGACCCTCTCGAATGGATTTGCGCCTTGTTGTTCTTGACCCTATTTTGTTCTCCGTTGTTGGCGAGCCGTTTCGCGCCGGTTTGCTGGCAGGGATTACCGTTACACCGTAGTCTCACTACGTAAGGAGAGGGAGAGGATGCCGGAACAGCTTCATGATGAGAACGTACTACTCGAAGTCAAAGACTTGAGAAAGTGGTTCCCCATCAAGAAGGGATTTTTCTCGCGAACGGTTGGCAATGTCAAAGCCGTTGACGGGGTTAATCTCTTTGTTCGTGAAGGGGAAACACTGGGTCTTGTAGGGGAAAGCGGATGCGGAAAGACGACCACTGGTCGTACAATCTTGCGGGCGTATGAACCTACAGCTGGCGAGATCTGGTTCAAGGATCCAGAACTAGGACTTGTCGATATTGCCAAGCTTGATAGGGAAGAGCTCAAGTCGATTCGTGCCAACGCACAAATGATCTTTCAAGATCCATATTCATCACTGAACCCTCGTATGACGCTGCTCTCGATTGTGGGCGAGCCTTTGTTGGTGAATGGCATCTGTAAGGGTCAGGAGTTAGAGGATCGCGTCTCCGAACTGCTGCGGGTTGTGGGCCTGCGGCCAGAGTATCTTGTTCGGTATCCGCACGCCTTTAGCGGTGGTCAGCGCCAGAGAATTGGTATTGCTCGTGCGCTGGCAACAAACCCCAAGTTAGTCGTCTGCGATGAGCCTGTGTCAGCCTTGGATGTTTCTGTTCAGGCTCAGGTACTTAACCTGCTCCAGGACTTGCAGGAAGAGTTTGGCCTTACTTATCTGTTTGTCGCTCATGATCTCTCTGTTGTTGAGCACATCAGCGACCGCGTGGCCGTTATGTATGTTGGCAAGCTAGTTGAAAGCGCCACTACTGAAGAACTTTACGTCAACCCCATGCATCCTTATACAGAAGCTCTTCTGTCGGCTGTTCCACGTCCTGATCCTCGTAACCACACAGAGCCACTGGTGCTGGAGGGTGAAGTTGCTAATCCGGCTAATCCCCCCAGCGGATGTTATTTCCATCCACGTTGCCGTTACGCAGTAGACAAGTGTCGTATGGAAGAGCCCAAGCTTCGTGAACTCAAAACGGATCACTTTGTGGCCTGCCATCGTGCTGAAGAACTGCGTCTGATGGGCGTGATGGGACGAACAGAAAAGCATTAGAGTCCGACTAGGAGACAATCCTAACGCTGAACTTGGCGCAGTTTGGTTGAGACCACTGCGCATAGCGTAAGAATGTGGAGGGTTGAATGTTTGGTTATATTTTAAAGCGCGTTTTGTACATGATCCCGACGTTGATCGTCATCTCGATCATCTCCTTCGTGGTCATCCAGCTACCGCCCGGCGATTATTTGACCTCCTATGTGGCCCAGCTGCGTATGGAAGGCGAAGACATTGACGCGGAAGAAATCGCAGCGCTAGAGGCCCGTTATGGACTGGGCCAGCCGGTCTATGTGCAGTACTACAAATGGATCAGCGGCATTCTACTGCGAGGCGACTGGGGACAGTCGATGGAGTGGCAAAAGCCGGTAAAGGATCTGATCTGGGAGCGCCTGGGCTTGACGGTAGCGCTTTCGGCGACGACCATGATCTTGAGCTGGTTTATTGCGATACCAGTGGGTGTTTACTCGGCCACACACCAATACTCGTTCCTGGACTACTTTATGACTTTTATCAGTTTTGTAGGAGTAGGAACGCCGGGCTTTTTGATTGCCCTGCTGGTGATGTGGTTTGCGATGTCACAGCTTGGGCTGAATGTGGGAGGCCTGTTCTCGGAAGAGTTCATCCTGGCGCCATGGTCCTGGGCAAAGGCTGTGGATTTGTTACAGCACATGTGGATACCTGTTGTCGTACTGTTGTTCAACAGCACAGCGGGGACCATTCGTACAACGCGTGCCAACCTGTTGGACGAATTGAACAAGCCTTATGTCGAGACGGCGCGGGCCAAGGGTGTCAAAGAGCGCAAGCTGATCTGGAAGTATCCGGTACGCGTGTCCATGAACCCGTTCTTTAGCACATTGGGTTGGTCGTTGGCGAACCTGATCTCCGGCACGACGCTGGTGGCAGTTGTGTTGAGTCTGCAAACGACGGGCCCGATGATGTTGAGAGCGTTGACCTCGCAGGACATGTACCTGGCAGGAAGCTTTATTCTCTTGCTGAGTACGCTGACGGTCATAGGAACACTGTTCTCTGACATCCTGCTGGCGATTGTCGATCCGCGTATTCGTATCTCGAGGTAAGACAAATGACATCTGACATGAAAGATCTGCGGGATATAGAGCTCGAAGACTCACTGCAAGATGTAGCAAGCGGTGAAGAAAAGATATACGTCGCTACAGCAGGACAGCTGATGCGCTGGCGTTTTAAAAAGCACAAGTTGGCCGTGATTTCTCTTGTGATTTTAATCATCATGTATCTGGCTGGCCCGGTTCTTTGTGAATTTGTGGCACCGTATGACCCGGAGCAGTTTTTCCCTCAGTACAAACTGTGTCCGCCGACTAATATTCACATTTTTGATGAGGACGGTAATATTCATTGGCCGTTCGTTTACTCGATCGACCGTACTCGTGATCCAGAAACGCTGCGGAGCATCTATACTGAGAACACATCGATCCGTTACACAATCGATCTCTTCTCGCCCGGTACCTCTTACGAGCTCTGGGGCCTGATTGAGATGGACACCCATTTGTTTGGCCTCAGGGTCGAACAAGCTGAACAGGGCATATTCGTGTTAGGCGCCGATCGTCTTGGACGAGACTTGTTCTCGCGCGTTATATATGGTTCAAGATTGTCCCTGTCCATCGGTCTGATCGGTGTCTTTATCAGCCTGATTTTGGGAATCATGCTAGGCGGCCTTTCTGGTTACTATGGCGGCTGGCTTGATAACCTGATCCAGCGTCTTATCGAGTTTATCCGTTCCATTCCCACGATCCCGCTGTGGATGGCTTTGAGCGCTGCGTTGCCCGCTGACTGGCCAGTCATCAAGGTGTATTTTGGTATTACCATCATTCTCTCCTTGATTAGCTGGACTGGTTTGGCTCGAGTGGTTCGCGGGCGCTTTTTGGCCTTGCGTGAGGAAGACTTTGTTATGGCAGCTTCACTTGCTGGATCAAGCGAGTGGCGGATAATCTGGCGGCATATGGTTCCATCGTTTATGAGCTATATTATCGCTAATCTGACACTTGCTATTCCGAGCATGATCATCGGCGAGACGGGTTTGAGTTTTATCGGCCTGGGATTGCGTGCACCTGCTATTAGTTGGGGTGTGTTACTACAGGAATCCCAGAACTTGCGTTCGGTGGTTCTGGCTCCATGGGTTTTGTTGCCCGGTTTGTTCGTCGTAATAGCCGTCCTCTGTTTCAACTTTTTGGGTGATGGCTTGCGCGATGCCGCCGATCCGTACGCCAGGTAATAGTAAGAGCGAGGGGAGTATCTAGCTATGGCAGATAGAGAGCTGCTGCTTGAGGTTAAGAACCTCTATACACAGTTTTTCTTGGACGAGGGTACCGTCCACGCAGTTGAAGATGCCAGCTTTACTCTTTACCGCGGCCAGACCTTGGGCGTGGTAGGAGAAAGCGGTTGTGGCAAATCGGTGACGGCTCGTTCGGTAATGCGCATTGTGGCCCGGCCCGGGCGCATTACCGAGGGTTCAATTCGATATCATCGCTATTCGAAGGGCCCTGATGGAACCGAGCAAAAAGAAGTGCTCGAACTGACCGAGATGGACGAAAAAGGTCCCGAGATGCGTGCCATCCGCGGTGGTGAGATTGGCATGGTCTTTCAAGAGCCCATGACTTCGCTGAGCCCGGTGCACACCATTGGTTCCCAGATCATGGAATCCATCTTGCTGCATCAAGATGTCAACAAGCAAGAGGCCCGCGAGATCACTATCGACATGCTTCATAAAGTGGGCATGCCTGATCCTTCTCGAACGGTAGATCGTTACCCGCACGAACTCTCGGGTGGTATGCGCCAGCGTGGCGTTATCGCTATGGGGTTGTGCTGCGAGCCGGCCTTGCTGATCGCGGATGAGCCGACCACGGCTTTGGATGTGACTACAGAAGCGCAGATCCTCACGCTGATGCGGTCGCTTCAGGATGATCTTGGTATGGCCATCATGTTCATCACCCATAACCTGGGTGTTGTGGCTCAGATGACACGCGATGTTATCGTCATGTACTTGGGTAAGGTTGTCGAGTCTGGCACAACGGATCAAATCTTTTACGATGCCAAACATCCGTATACCCAGGCATTGCTTCGCTCAATTCCACGTGTGGGCATGAAGAGCCGTGAGCGACTCGAGTCGATCAAAGGTACTGTGCCTGATCCGTACAATATCCCGACTGGATGCCCGTTCTATCCGCGCTGTCGAGAGTTCATGCCGGGTCTGTGCGATACACAGGACCCGCCGGACGTCAAAGTTGGCGATGCGCATTACGCTCGTTGCCATCTGTATCGGTAGCCAAAAGATACATTTACAGTGTACACTGGGAGGAGGCGAGAGCCGCCTCCCAGTGTTCTTTTGGATACCTAGTACGAGGTTGTTGATGAGAATCACCTTGTTATTTCCCCCTAGCTGGACGCCCGCGATGCCGCATCTGGCAACACCTGTACTCAAGGCATATCTCCAATTGCATGGGCATCAGGTGACGCAGCGCGATCTCAATGTCGAGTGCATGGATAAAATGCTATCTAGGCGTTATCTGCAGCGAGCTGAAAGAGCCTTCAAGCGTCGTTTTCGTCATCTTGCACCTGACAGTACACCTGTAGTTTGGGTAAGAGACAATGCGGCGCGTCTTATTGCGCAGGTAGAGCGTGCCAAAGGGGTCATGCGAAGCGACGCCTTTTATGAAGGTGCGACTGGGGCCGAGGCATTTGCTACGCTGATGGATGCTTTGGAACTTGCCTCGTTACCCTATGCACCATCGAGGCTTGATTATTCGAGCTTTCAAGCTGGGGGTGCCGAAGAGGTGAGCGATGATCTGATGCGTTTAGTCCGTTCCCCTTCTGAGAACTTCTTCTATGGCCTTTTTGAAGATGGGCTTGTGGCCAGCATCATGGCCGATGACCCAGAGCTTGTCGGCATTTCGATCCCCACACAGGCCCAGTTTTTGGCCGGATTGACCGTTGCCGCGCTCCTCAAAAAGCATGATTACAAGGGGCATATCACAGTCGGTGGACCGCATATCACTATGCTGCGGGAGCAGATCATGCTGGTGCCCGAGATTTTGGACGTTTTTGATTCGGCCGTAGTGTTTGAGGGTGAGGAGCCACTCCGAATTTTGGCGGAGCAACTAGAGAAAGACACCCCCGATTTTTCTATAGTACCGAACTTGTTGTACAAAGATAACGAGCGCGTGCTGCAGACAGCGTATATTGCGCCTATCCCGATGATGGACTTGCCCGATCCAGACTTTGCTGGATTGCCTCTCGAACTATATCTGGCACCGGAACCTGTGTTACCTCTGATGACAGCACGAGGCTGCTACCATGGCAAGTGTGCCTTTTGTAATGTGGGTTATGGAGAAGAAAACCGCTTTAGCCAGCTTTCACCAGAGCGTGTGGTTCAACAGCTTGTTGGCGTCAAGGAGAAATACGGTGTGCGCCATGTCATCTTTGGTGACGAGGCCATCACACCGCGGAATTTTCGACACATGTCAGGTTTGTTGACTGAATTGGGTTCACCTGTGCACTATGCAACCTGCGCCCGGTTGGACAAAACATTCAGTCCCGAGTTACTGCAAAAGATGGTGCAGGGCGGCTGCCGCATGCTTTTTTACGGTTTGGAATCGGCTTCACCTCGCGTGTCTGCGCACATGGTCAAGGGAACCTCTATTGATACGATGAGCCGCGTACTGCGCGACGGAGCCCAGGCCGGATTGTGGAACCACGTTTTCTTTTTCTTTGGCTTTCCCACGGAAACGATGGATGAGGCTCAGGAGACGGTTAATTTTTTGTACGCCCATCAGGACTCTATTCATTCGGCAGGTATCGGCACCTTTTCCCTGGAAAAATACTCGCCTGCTTATGAACAGCCCGAACAATATGGCATTACTCGCGTTGTTAATGAATCCCGACGGGATTTGGCTATTTACTTTGATTATGAGGTTTCTAAAGGCCTGGATGAGAACATGGCCGAAAGGGTGCTTACTAGCCTCATGCAGGCACTGCCGAATAAACCTTGTCCTCAGTTTTACGTTCACGACGTGTACCGATTCTTGTATGCATGTTGGCTTTACGAACGAGATGAGCCTTACCCCTTGTGGTTGGCCAGACAAAGTGAGTCATAGCACTTGCACAAGTTTTAGCAGTCAAGTAGCATACGCTCAGATGACGGCATAACCGTTTATCGCTCTTGTGATTTCGTAGAAAGGTGAAACGATGACAAAGAAGCGCTTTGCACAGGTTGGTCTGGGAAGTAGATCATGGATGTACTCGACGGCGATTGTAGAGACATTTGCCGACACGTGTGAGCTTGTCGGGCTTTGTGATATGAATGAAGGTCGCCTCAAGCTTCGCTATGATTGGGCGATCGAGAATGGTTGCGATGTCGTTGCCTATGATGAAAAGCACTTTGAAGATATGATTGCCGAGCGCAAACCGGATGTCGTCATTGTGACGACCAAGGACTGCTTCCACGACGAATACATCATTCGTGCTATGGAAGCCGGCTGCGACGTGATCACTGAAAAACCCATGACTACCGATGACAAAAAGTGCGCGGCCATTCTTGATGCCCAAAAGCGCACGGGTAAGCAGTGCCTGGTTACTTTTAACTATCGCTACTCTCCACCGCGGACCCAGGTCAAGGATCTGCTCATGTCCGGTGTCATCGGCGAGGTTCTTTCGGTAGACTTTCACTGGATGCTCGACACTTCCCACGGCGCCGACTATTTCCGACGCTGGCACCGCGACAAGGCTAATTCGGGCGGTTTGATGGTCCACAAGGCCACACACCACTTTGATCTGGTGAACTGGTGGCTTTCTTCAGTGCCTGAGTCAGTTTTCGCTTCTGGCCATCGCAAGTTCTACACACCTTCGACGGCTGACCGTTACGGCCTGGTAAATCGTACCGAGCGCTGTCATACTTGCCCCGAGACCAAGTGCCCATTTCGCCTTGACCTGGCAGAGAACGACAAGCTCAAGGAGCTGTACCTCGATAATGAAGAGTACGACGGCTACTATCGTGACCAATGCGTCTTTTCGGACAAGATCAATATCGAAGACAATATGAATGTCATCGTCAATTACGAGAGTGGCTGCAAGATGAGCTATTCTCTGAACACGTTTTTGCCCTGGGAAGGTTACTATATTGTCTTTAATGGCTCCAAGGGGCGTTTAGAGCATCGTTGCCGCGAGACGGTTTATATCAGTGGCGATGGTTCTGTGCCGGGCGAGCTCAAAGAAGATGGTACAACCATCACCATCTACCCGCACTTTGGTTCACCGATCCCAGTCGAGGTGTGGGAGGGCAAAGGTGGCCACGGTGGTGGCGATGTAGTGATGCTTTCTGATGTATTCCATCCTGGTGAGTCGGGTGACAAATACAAGCGCGCTGCTGATCAGCGCTCTGGCGCTTGGTCTATCTTGACGGGTATTGCGGCTAACAAATCCATGGCTACAGGGCAGCTCATCACAATTGAGGACTTGGTGCAAAACATTGGTATGCCGGATTACCCGGATATGCCCACTGGCGATGAACCCTTGCCCATCCCAGATAAAATCGCAGAGCGTGTACATTTCCGTTTCAAGGATGAAAAACCACCCGAGAAAAAGTAGGGCTTGGTGGTACGAAAAAAGGCGCTGTCTGACTGGACAGTGCCTTTTTTTTCGTCTAGTCTCGCTAGGTCAGTAGGCTTTTTAGCCGATGAGGGGGAAACTGTCGTGAAAAAGAGACCTAATATCCTGTTTTTGATGAGCGATGAACATCGACCAACGGTGGCGGGTTTTGCTGGTAACGAGGTAGTGCGTACACCCAACCTCGATAAACTGGCCGAGACGGGTGTGTTGTTCAACCATGCCTATACACCGTCGCCCATTACTGTGCCTACCATGGTGTGCATCAATGCCGGACAAATGCCCAAAACCTGTGATTGCGAGGGTTGGAAGGATATTGAGCCAGGCCATATGACCATGGCACGCCAGTTTACGCGCTATGCCTATGAAACGGTAGCTTGTGGACGTCTGATGCACCAGGGACCCGATCTCATGGCAGGTTGGGCACGACGCATTGGTGCTGACAATATGACCCATGATCAGTATGTCGAAGACAAAGTCCAAGAAGAATGGGCGCACTATGCCAAGTCGTTGCTTGGTATCAAATGGTCGGATGCCAAAGAGATCAAGCGAGCTGGTGTAGGCTATTGCCATACCCACAAGTGGGACGATTATGCCTTACAGGGTGCCATCGATTATATCGAATGGCAGATGCTAAATACTTATTATGACCGCGAGAATCCCGAACGCCCCCTTTTGTTGCGGCTCGGTCTCACTCAGCCTCATTATCCCTATCTCACCGATGAGGAACGTTTTCAGTATTACCTCAACAGAGTTCAGCCCTTTGCCAACCAACGGGTTTTCGAGCACCCCTTCCTTTCGCAACGTCAGGTGAGACCCGGTATCGATGCCAGTGAGCGCGAGATTCGTCGTGCTGTGGCTGCCTATTACGGCATGGTGGATCGTATCGATGAAATCTATGGTGAGGTGATGGCGGCTTTGGAGTTTGCCGGTCAGGATTTGGACGATTGGATTATCGTTTATACCAGCGACCATGGTGAGATGCTTGGTGAACACGGTATTTGGGAAAAGCAAAAGTTCTTTGAGGGCAGCGCTCGTGTGCCGCTCATCATTCGCTACCCCGCCATGTTTGACGGCGGTCATGTGGTGAACGAGAACGTCAGCACTCTTGATCTCTTTGCTACCCTCTGCGACCTAGCAGGCATTCCGATTCCCGAAGGGCTGGATAGTCGCAGCCTGGTGCCGTTGATGCAGGGAGACACCAGCCATTGGAGCAATGAAGCGCTCTCGCAGTTCGGTACGGCCAACTACATGATCAAGCAGGATGCGCTCAAGTACCAGTACTATGGAAAAGAGATGCCCGAGGTGCTATTTGACCTGGAAGCTGATCCGGGGGAGACATACAACTTGATCGATGATCCCGCTTATGCCAAAGCTGTGACAGGATTCCGCGCGCGCCTGGCCGAACTGGGCCACGGCCCCAACGCCGATCCCAACTATGTGAATGCTGGCTACTGATTTTGCCTTGGAGGTGCTCTGATGGATAGAAAAGAACCGACGTCGAATCGTTTGGATGTGCCTTTTTACACTTTTCCTGGTACGGCGACCATTGCCTTTGAAGCCAACCTTGCTGAGGATGTACTCCCTGCTTCCTCGATCACCGTCGAGGCGGGCCGCGTGGGCACCTGGGTGATCCGTTTTTCACCCGATGAAATGTTGCCTGCTGGTTCACGTGTGGCCTTTACCAAAATGGAGAACGAGTTTCGCTTTGACTGGATTCATCAGGATTATTGGCCGGAATCAATGGGCTATGTGACGGTAGAAGAGGGTGCGGGAGAGCCTTTGCCCTTTGAATGCGAGACAGTGTTCAAGGCGGCGACGCCAGCCATTGTGACCCTGCCGCGAGATTGGCGACCTGGCGAGATCATTGTGATGCGTATGGGCGACCAGCGCTTTGGCGGTACGGGTTGTCAGGTACAGCCGGCCCGCTATGATGCCGCCCATATCGAGGTGGGTGTGGCTTTGCCTGGCGATAAGCGTTATCGTCCCGTGCCCAATGCCACGATGACGGTGCGTGTGGTGCCCTGTCAGCCCGTGCACAGTTACTATTTCTTTGCGCCGTCCAACGCGCAGCTTGGTGAGACATTTGAGGTAACGGCCCTGCCGGTGGATATCAACGGTAACGCCATTGATGTGGATCACCCTATCAAGCTGGCCGCGACTGGCGATACCTTTCAGGCGGTCGGCAAAGGCCTGCACGCCACAGCCTCTGTAGAGCGTTCTGGTGTAGCCCGGCTAGAGCTGGTGGATGAGGAACGCGGCATTCGCGCGATCAGCAACCCCATCAAGGTAGGCGAGAACGAGTGGAACGTGTACTGGGGCGAGTTTCACTGCCACGGCTATGATGGTTCAGAGATCAATGTGCTCAACGAGGGTACCCATCCTCGGGGGGCCTTTGAATATGGACGCGATGTGACCCGCCTTGATTTCATGTCCATGGGCTCGCATATCTTTAGGCAAGCACCGCAGGCTGTATATAAATGGTGGGAGTTAGCCCGTCAGGCGGCTCAGGCCGTGGATGCGCCGGGTCGCTTTGTTTCCTTTTTGGGCTGTGAATGGCGCGATGGCGAGCAGATCGGCGGTGACCGCAACCTCATTTGGCGCGAGTTGGATGCGCCCACACCTGACCCCACTTGGAAGATCGATCAAGTCTTTGCACAGATGGCTCGACAGCAAGGCATGGTAACGCCCCATGTGGGCGGTGCGATTGCCTTCCCTACCTGCCACGACGATAAAGTAGAGCATTTGTGTGAGATGACCTCTGGGCATGGCAATTTTGAGTGGTTTGGCCAGGCCTATCTGCAAAAGGGTTATCGCGTGGGCTTTATCGGTGGCTCGGATGGCCACAAGGCCACGCCGGGGCATCCTCGCATAGTTAGCAGCGAGGGAGGCCGCTTTTTCGGGTTGTTGCGCCGCCGTGATGCGGGCTGGTATGGTGGACCCATCTTGGGGGTATGCGCCAAGGAACTGACCCGCGAGGCGCTATGGGAGGCTTTTTCTCAACGGAGGGTCTATGCTACCACTGGCGCCCGGGCTTTGGTAGATTTCAGTGCGAATGGCGTATTCATGGGCGGCGAACTTTCAGTTGACCATGAGGTGGCACTCAAGATTGCTATCGAGGGTACTGCGCCCCTAGAGCGTGTGGATTTGATTCGCGATACGCAGCGACTGGCGCGTTGGGAGCCGGGCGAGCTAAGCTTTGGCACCGAGATCGTCGACTGCCCGCCGACGGGCGCCAGTTACTATTACCTGCGCATCGAGCAAGAGGACGGCGAGATGATCTGGTCTTCGCCCATTTGGGTGGAATCCACCTGCGGCGGCTCGGCAGAGGGCCTGCCCGCCTGGAATGAGCCCGAAGTTATCGAGATCGATCCCATTCGAGCTCAGGATGCAGCAGAGCACTTGCCCGCCCTAATGGACTATTTGGAGCGGGAAGAATGTGCTGCCGCTTTTGAGAACATCACCCCGCTCAAGGTAGTGCATTCCCCCATGGGGCCCTATGCGGTATTTCTGACGCAGGTACGTGGCAAACGCATCCGCATTCACTTTTTCTACGGCTTTGAGCACCCTCGGCTGCGGCTGGAGGTCGGCTGGGTACAGTATGGCCGCGAGATCATCAAAGGACAGGATTGGACTCGGCCTTTGTTCGATGGCCAGGTTTATATGGGCTGAACTAGTACAATCAAGGCGGTTGCGTCATGCAGCCGCCTTGTCTTTATGTGAACATTTGTTCTGTGATGGTATAATGATCTCACTATACCTGATGGAGAAACGATACCCTTGGATAGCCTTGATCGACATTTACGCCTAACCCTGGGCCGTAGCTCGGGGCGATCGCGAAACCTCGGGCCTGCCCGATTGGGTGATCTGCAAAGCCTGGTGGGGGGTGATATCACCGAGTTGCAAGGGATGCGCTGCCTGGTGCGTGAGCGCGTCTATGACCCTGGCCATGTGCATGGGGATACACCGCTGGCTTTTGCCTTGCAGGCCTATGAAGGGCAAGTGGAGCCTTTTGCCTATGGTTCAGGCGCCTTTGATCCGGCGCGCGTGGCCTATTTGGATCTGGAAACCACTGGCTTGCGTAACGCTATGGCCTTTTTGGTGGGGCTGGGCTTTTTCCGAGGCGATCGTTTTGTGCTACAGCAGTTCTTTGTGCCCGATCCGCCTGATGAAGAGGCCATGCTTTCGCTGCTCAACAGCAGCCTGGCTGAACTCAACGGGTTGGTGACCTTTAACGGGCGAAGTTTTGACTGGCCCCTGCTGTGCGACCGCTATGTGCGTCTGGGTGCACGGCCGCAATTGAACCCTCAGCCGCATCTCGACCTGCTGACCCTTTCGCGGCGCTTTTGGCGCAACGCGCTCCCATCCTGTTCCCTGGGCTCCATCGAGAATAACAGGCTGGGTGTGGTACGTAAGGGCATCGATATCCCTGGTTATTTGGTCCCCGAGATCTATGACGAGTACTTGCGGGCGGGAGAAATTGTGCCCTTGGAGGGTGTCTTTTATCATAATGAACTGGACATTCTCTCGTTGGTAACACTGACAGCTCGCACCGAACAGCTGCTCAGTTTGCAGGCGCCGCAGGCTGCCCAGGATCCCGCCGAATGTTTGTCTTTGGGGCGGCTGTTTGAAGGGCGTGCTTTCCAAGCTTGCTCTACCGACGAGGTTGAGGAGGTTTGGTTCGAGCGGGCCATGGCCATGTACGAGGGAACCATTCAGCAAGGCGGACCGGCGGTGTCTGGCGAAGCTTCAGAGAGACTGGGGTTGATGCTCAAGCGTTGGGCGCGTGGCAGCAAAGAGACAGACAGGCGGGCGCGTTATGACATGGCCATGGCCGTGTGGCGCAATCAGCTTGGCCAGGGGCTGGTGGAACCTTATGTGGAACTGGCCAAGATTTACGAACACCAGCTGGATTATCGCGATTTGGCCCAGGCCCACAGCTTGACCCAGGAGGCCCTGTGCATGGTAAGCGCACGCCGACCGATGACACAGGCCTCTCGGCTTACACTGCAAGAGCTGAGCCATCGCCTGTCGCGGTTGGAAACCAAGATCGCTGCCTCTCAGGCCGAGAGAATGTAATACTCGCCAATGTGGCTAAAGCCAGCTCTAAACAGAGCAGTAGCTTGGCCAGATTCATCATCGAGTGGATGAATGCGCCCGACCTCGTCCAGATTTTGCTGCTGAGCATAGGCAACAAGTTGACGTAGCGTAGTGAGTATGTCATCTTCTGACGCCTCCCCGATGCCCTCGATCCAGAGGCCGTCGTAAGGGATGGTACGAACCTTGACCACGTCGACCCAGGCATCTGACGAGGGCAGTTGCAGACGCCGCAAGGGCACAGCGCTTGGGGAGCCAGCGGGTTGCGTAGGGCTTGTTATGAGGTGTGGCTGCTCTTGTGGCTGCGTCGAGCCCGTCTCACAGATGAGCAATCGATACAGTTCGCTACTGGCCGTAAAACCGGCCTTTTCAAAGGCTCGCCGTGAGGCGATGTTATCCTGCGCTACCAGGGCACGGCAATTGGCCACGCCGAGTTGGTGACCGTAAGCAGCTGCCTCGCAAAGCATTTGTGTGGCCAGGCCGTTTTTTCTAGCCTCGGATAGCACGCCCAGCAAGTCTATCTCCAGGCAAAGGCGGGGACGACGGGTGAGAAAACAGTCGCAAAAGCCGACGATGGTGCCCTCGACTGACTGGGCCAGCCAGGTATAGTGTGTGGGATCGGCCAACACGGATAGCACACGCTCGACGCCATAGGGTGAATCGCCCAGGCTGATCTGCTCGACATGATGAATGCCGGCTGAGTCCTGCGCGTTTGGCAGGGCCTTGCGGATGATATAGTCTTTCATGCTGATAGTTTAACCCCTCTGAGGCTGGCGGCAAAAGGAGTTTTTCGGTTTGATCAATTACAAGGACTATGCACACATCTATGATGCTTCTGGGCAACTCTTTTTTAGCATCAAGATGATCTCTTATCTGCAAGAACTGTTGGACAAACACGAGGTGGCGGGGCGGCGCTGTCTTGATTTGGCTTGCGGTACGGGCACGGTACTCAAGGCCATGCTGCAAACCGGCTGGCAGGCTTTGGGCATTGATGGTTCGGTTGAGATGCTGGCTGAGACCCGGCTAAAGCTCGCTCAGGATGGCCTCAACTGCCCGCTCATCCAGGCGGATATGCGCGCCTTTCGCTTGCGCACATCAGTAGACTGGGTGACCTGCCTGTATGACAGCATCAATTATATGCTCACCAGTGAGGATTTATTGGCCGTTTTTCGACGGGTGAACCATGCTTTGGTGCCCGGCGGCGTGTTCATGTTCGACATGAATACCGATTATGCCTTTGAAATGCTATGGGATGACGAGACGACCTTTCGGGATAACGGCGACTTGGCTGTAGTCATGAAGAGCACCTATGACGACTATCTCAAGCGAGTCAATCTGATGCTCACCGCCTTTGAGCGCCGCGGTGAGCTCTATGAGCGCATGGTCGAGGAGCATGTCGAACAGGCCTATCCGCCCGAAGAGGTAGCCAATCTGTTGACTGATGCTGGTTTTGCGGTAGAAGCCGCCTATGACTGCTTTACCTTTGATCCGCCCGGAGAAGAGACGTTTCGCATCATGTGGGTGGCACGGAAACGCTAATAAAAGGGGGAGTCTTAAGACTCCCCCTTTTCATTATTTGCGCTTGCGCGAGACGGAATGCAGCGAAATGCCTTCGGCATCCAACATGGCTTCAGCCAGCGCTTCGCCCAGAGCCGGATGGGGATGGATGACATGGCGCATCTCGCCGAGGGTGACTTCCATGTCCAGCGAGAGTGTGCCTTCGAGGATGACATCGCTGGCGTGGGGGCCGACGATGTGCACACCCAGAATGGCCTTGTTCTTGGCATCAGAGACCACCTTGACGAATCCATCGGATACGCCCATGGCCAGCGCTTTGCCGTTGGCGCCCAGTCGGAAGGTGCCGGTGACGACCTCGTAACCGGCATTGCGAGCCTCTTCCTCCGTAAGACCCACCGAGGCCACCTCGGGAGAAGTATAGATGCAGGAAGGCACGGCGTTATATGCCATGTGCGCCGTCAGGCCCATGGCGTCTTCGACGGCCACGATGCCCTGGTGCGAGGCGACGTGGGCCAGCATGGGGCCGTCTTTGGCCACGTCACCGATGGCATAGACATGGGGCACGGCCGTGCGCATACGGTTATCCACCTGAATGCCCTTGCGGTCGGCTTTGATGCCCAGATTTTCCAGGCCAATGTTCTCAATGTTGGCCGCTCGGCCGATAGCTGAGAGCACGATGTCCGTCGAGACCTTTTGCTCCTCGCCGTCCTTGGTCATGGTGATGATGCACTGCTTGCCATCGTGCTCGACGCGAGAGACGCGGGTGTTGGTGTGCAGGTCGATGCCCTTGCCAGAGAGTGCACGGTCCAAGCCGCGGCTGATGGCCTCATCCATCAGTGGGGCAATGCGGGGCATCATCTCGACCACGGTCACCTTGACGCCGAAATCATTGAACAGGCTGGCGAATTCCAAGCCGATGGCGCCCGCACCAATAATGCAGATGGAGTTGGGTAGGGCTTCCAGGGCCAGAGCGCCGGTGCTATCGACCACGCCAGGGCCATCCAGCCCTGGGATGGGGATGCTGGCGTTGCGTGAGCCGGTAGCGATGATCACATCACGCGCCTCGACGGTTTCTGTGCCGGATTCGCCCTCGACCTGTAAAATAGTGGGCTCGATAAAGCTGGCCGCGCCGTAAAGAATGTTGACGCCGGCCTTTTTCAGCAACACCTCGACGCCACCGGTGAGTTTTTTGACCACACTGTTTTTGTGGGCCTGGACGCCATCCCAATCCACCACCACATCGCCGATGTTGATACCGAAATCGCTGGCGGTGTGGGCGCTCTCGATGACCTCGGCAGAATACAACAGTGCCTTGGTGGGGATGCAGCCCCAGTTCAAGCAAACGCCACCCAATCTGTCTTTTTCGATGAGGGTGCAACTCGCACCGAGCTGAGCGGCCCTCAATGCGGCCACATAGCCTCCGGGGCCTGAACCGATGATCGCGATATCTGTTTTAATTGTCATTATTCCTCCGTATTGGCTGGGTAGGGCGCGTCGGGGCGCTCTAGACTGTGAACAAGTGTCGGCTGACCATCTGGTGAACGGCCGCTTCCAGATCGATAATACAAGGCCCGTCATCGTGCAGGGTGACGGTGGCCCGCGAGGGGGCGTTCAGCACGATCTCACGTTCACCATCAAGGGCGATGACCAGGGGCCGCTCGTCGACAATGGCCACGGACTCATCGGGGGCGATGCTGCGGTGAGCCTGAATGCCCACACTCTCGACCAGACCCGGGGCAATGACCGCGCGAATGTGATGACTGGCCGATTTGCTGCTATCCGGCCCAATAGTCAGGGCCACGCCGTGCGGCTCGCTCACGGCGACCGGACAGCACATGCCAGCGATGGCCGAAATACCGGTGGACATGGGATTGGCACGGGTAGCAATCACCTGTACCAGGCGCGAGGTATCCCACACGGCCTTGGCGCCGATGAACTGGCCGCGAATGACGGCCACATCCACCAAGGCGCGGTCGACATAAGTGTCGTTGTCGCGAATTTCCAACCACTTGTGGCGATAACACACCCGGTTGGCGTCGATGAGCCCCAGTGCCATAGCTCCGGCGGCCATACCAGCCAGGGTGCCCTCGGTGGTTACCGGCAGCACGTTGTTGGTGCCGGTGGAAATGGGTAGCAGAGGCACGTCTGCCTGAGAGACGATGCGTGCCGTGCCGTCGCCGCCTAGCACCAGAATGCAGGCACAATCGGCCTCACGCATGGCCTGGGCCGCCTTGGTCGAATCGGTAGGCAGGTTGGTGACGGCCATGTCCACGTAATCGACCTGGGGCTTGACGCCACCAATGCCCTCCAGAGCACGCTGAATGAGATGGCTGGCATCTGGCATAGCCAACACGTTGATCGGTCCCATGGCCTGCAAGCCCACTAGAATGCGCCGCAGCATGGCGATCTTGGCTTGATTATCCATGCTGGTGCCGTGGGCAATCAGGCGACGGATGTCTTTTCCGGCGGCGGGGTTGGCGATGAGTCCGATTCTGGCGCTCATGCTAGGCTTTTCGTCTTCTCGTAGAGGGAATCGACATCATTGCGCTGGGGAATGGAGGTTTGTGCGCCAAGCACGGTGGTGGCCAGGGCGCCGGCGCAGTTGGCATAGGCCACAGCCTCGCCCAACGATCGCCCCTCTAGCAGTGCCACGGAAAAGGCGCCCACAAAGGTGTCGCCAGCGCCGGTGGTATCGATGGCCTTGACCTTGACGCCCGGGACATATCCGCTAGTGTTTTTGTTGCTGTAAACGGCCCCATTGGGCCCCAGAGTGACGATAGCCGTCTCGGCGCCCAGGTCCATGAGGTGCATGCAAACGCGATAGGCGTCTTGATCGGAATGAACGGGAATGCCGGTGATGGTCTCGGCTTCGGATTCGTTGACGATGACGCAGATGCCGCGCAGCAACTCGGCGGGCACCTTGGTTGCCGGGGCGGCGTTGAGCACCACGGGCAGACCAATCTCTTTGGCGGTATAGATGGCCTCCGCAGCGACCCCCAGGGGAATCTCTAACTGCATAACCAGCATACGTGCCTGCTTGAATATCTGGCGGTTGCGGGCCACATCCGCAGCCTGCAAGGCATAATTGGCCCCCGGCGCTACCACAATCGAATTCTCGCCGTCGTCATCCACGATGATCAGGGCAATGCCGCTAGCCTCGTCATTTGTGGTGCGCACGCTGGAGACATCGACACCCTGATTGGTGAGGTTAGTGAGCAGGGTTTGACCAAAGGCATCTTGCCCCACGCAGCCGATCATTTGCACGCTGGCCCCCAGATGGGCGGCCGCTGCGGCCTGATTGGCGCCTTTACCGCCGGGTACGGTGGTAAAGCCACTGCCTCTAAGCGTTTCGCCGGGGCGGGGCATCTGCGGTGAGCGAACGACTAAATCCATGTTGATGCTGCCGAGAACCACGATATCTGACATATATTTGCACTCCTGAGCTGCTCATTATTGTAATCTTTTGATCGAGAACGGGGAAAAAGTTCTAGACAAAGCTCCTGCGTCTGCGTTTGCGAAAGCGCATTTCGGGCTCGCCAACTTGAATAATGTCTGCCGCCCGTTGGCGAACGGCTTCGACGGCCTGAATGCCGTTTTCGGTGGTGAGCAGTAGGCTGGGGGCTGCGTGATTGTCATACATCTGCAGACCTACGTCGAGCGGTACGTCGAGTCGGGTCCATACCCAGGCCAGCAGACGCCCGTAGAGATGGGCGTGTTCGAACTCGCCGAAAGAGGTGGTGGGCTGCCCGTTAAAGGTGCTACGTTCGATCTCGCCATAGAGGGCGCCCTGCAGCATGGCCTCTACGAAGGGGGCCGTCTCGGGGGCCAGGTGATCATAGTCGTATGGCGAGAGACAGGCTGTGTTCGTCTGGGTGAAAAAGATGTGCTGTACAAGCTCGCGCGAATAGAGCTTGTAACCGCTGCTGATATCGGGTACGGCGCGTTGCGTAGCGCAATAGGTCAGGTCGAGCAGGCGATTCTGTTTGGCCAGGCTAAAGGCCAGGGCGTCTATGGTCACAGCATCGAGGATGGTCTCCAACTCGCCGCGCATCCAGCCCATGGGGTGGTGCCGCGAAGTGCGGGCCCCGGCGATCATGTACAGGCCATTCGAAGCGCTTTTTAGCTCTTGGGATAGGCGTATGAACGAAGGCAAAGCCTCAGATCCATGGTCGCCGTCGCAATCGCGGATGACGGCTGCCTCGGTATTGGGCCAGCGCTCATACAGGCGCTCTAGACCCACGCGAATGGCTCCTAATTTCCCCTGATTCTCCTCGAGTACGACAAGGTCGAACGGTTGATCGAGACTGGCGCCCAGTTCGCGAATGATGGGCAACGCGCGCTGATCGCCATCGATAACGACTTCTACCTGTGCGAGCGGCAGGTAATGGTCGAGGTGGCACAGGGTCATGGCAAACAGTTCACGGATGATCCCCTCGGGCGTCTGATCAGAGAAATAGGTGGGGATGATCATACCCAACATGGGGTAGAGTGGTTCTATCATGTTTCTCCTCAATCGATTTCCATTAGCATGGCATTGGCGCTTGGTGATGTCAAGAAGCGATGGCAGGTTGACCCTGACAACCGAGCGTGCTATCTTTTCCCAGATGGTACTCGTGATTGGATAGAAAGGGGATAGCCTCATGCCCCATGAGAGGTTCCGTTTCAAGACTTTGGATGATCTCAAGGCTCGCATTGATGAACTCGGGCTAGACTTGCCCGTCAGCGAGGATTTGAGCGTTCTCGCTCGCCCCGTGCAGGTTGGCCGCAAAGTATCGCCGAATTCACTGGGTGTTCACCCCATGGAAGGCTGCGACGGCACAGCTGAGGGCAAGCCCGATGAACTGACCATTCGACGCTATCACCGTTTTGCGCGTGGCGGCGCCGGGCTGCTCTGGTTCGAGGCCACGGCCGTGGTTCCCGAGGGGCGCGCCAATCCTCGCCAATTATTGCTGGTTGAGGACAACTTGGACGCTTTCAAGCGTCTTCGCGAAGAGTCTGTAGCGGACGGCCAGGAGCGCAATGGTGCTGCCTATGACCCCTATTGCGCCATCCAGCTGACCCATTCGGGGCGTTATTCTCGCCCGGTGGATAAGCCGGCTCCTATCATTGCCCATCATGATGGGCTGCTCGACGATGCTGTGGGTATCCCTGCCGATTATCCTCTGGTGACGGACGATTACCTCGATCGTTTGCAGGACGCCTATGTGGCGGCGGCCAAGCTGGCTTACAAGGCGGGTTTCGATAGCGTCGACATCAAGAGCTGCCATCGCTATCTGCTCTCTGAGCTGTTGGCCTGCCATACCCGCGAGGGCAAGTACGGCGGATCGTTCGAGAACCGCACCCGCATGTTGCGTGAGACCGTGGCACGCGTGCGTAACGAGGTGCCCGAGATCGACATCACCATTCGTATGAACTGTTACGATGGGCATCCTTATCCCTGGGGTTGGGGCGTCAGTAAGGACGACCCCATGGTGCCCGATCTGAGTGAGCCTATCGAGCTGGTCGGCATGCTCAAGGGATTGGGCGTCTCACTGGTCAATGTGACGATAGGGAACCCCTATTTCAAGCCGCATATCAACCGCCCGTTCGATACCAATACCGTGGGGGCCTATACACCAGAAGAGCATCCGCTCTTTGGTGTGGAGCGCATCATCCATGTGGCGCGTGATATCAAGCTGGCTAACCCCGATATGTTGATTATGGGCTCGGGCTATTCCTGGCTGAGGCAGTATATGGCCAACGTGGCTGCTGGCGTGGTCGAGGCTGGTTGGGCCGATATCGTGGGGGCGGGTCGCATGGCCTTTGCCTATCCTGATTTTGCTCGCGATATTCTACTGGACGGCGCCATGAAGACTCGCGGCGTGTGCGTGGCCTGCAGCCGCTGCACGCAGATCATGCGCGATCACGGCCGGGCCGGCTGTGCCATGTTCGATCGCGAGGTTTATGGCCCTATCTATGATGAGGGTCGCCAGAGCCACAGCTAGAAGCGTATGCTAAAAGGCGGTCGGATTATCCGACCGCCTTTTTTCTTGTGCAAAACGCGCCTGTGGTTACTTGTTGACGGCTGGCAATCCATAAGCGGCCTCGGCGGCCAGTATGCCGTTGATGATGGCCTTGGCGGTTGCCTCGGCGGCCATATCGGCCACCAACGCCAGGTTGGTCTTGATCTCGCATGTGGAAAGGGCAAATAGGGTATCGCCATCGTAGAGCGTATGCGAGGGGCGGATGACCCTCGCCAGACCGTCGTGAGCTGCGGCGGATACTTCGTTGGTTTGGGCTACATCGAGATCGGCATTGGTGGCAATGACGCCAATAACCGTGTTGGTGCGTGCTAACACATTGCGCACGACCATCGAGCGCATGGCCTGAGCGGTATCGGCAAAGCCTGAACCCACGGCTTTACGCGTGCCCGCCAGGATGGTGCCGTTTTCGGGGTCGATGACATCGCCAAAAGCATTGGTAGCAACAATGGCGCCCACCACCAATCCTCCGGCGCTAATGCTGGCTGTGCCAATGCCCGCCTTGTAAGCGCGGTTCATGCCCAGCAATTTGCCCACACTAGCACCCGTTCCAGCCCCTACATTACCCATGGCGGGAATGGCGACTGAAGCGTTCTGGCAAGCCAGATAGCCCATAGCAGCGTCGGGGCGAATGGAGGCCTGGCCCACGGCCAGATCGAACAGCACCGCACCGGGCACAATGGGCACCTTTGCGACGCCGGTATCGTGGCCCAGATCATGCTCTTCCAAATAGCGCATCACGCCATCAGCAGCAGCCAGGCCAAAGGCGCTGCCTCCGGTGAGCAGGATGGCATTGGCCTTTTGTACCAACGTGCCAGGGCGCAGAAGGTCGGTTTCGCGGGTGCCAGGGGAGAGGCCGCGCACTGAACCACCAGCAATAGCGCCACCATCAGCCAGCACTACTGTGCAGCCGGTGCCTGCCTCGAGATTTTGCGCTTGCCCCACGGTAATGCCGGTCACATCGGTGATCGAGCCCGCATATCTTGGTTTCATGCCCCATCTCCCATCGAGGCGGTAGCGGCAATGATGCGTTCGGCGACTTTTTCTTTGGAGAGGAGCGGCAACTCTTCCTGCTGACCATCAGGCGTCAGTAGGGTGACGCGGTTGGTGTCCACGCCAAAGCCGCTATCCGCTACGGATACATCGTTAGCCACGATCATGTCCAGTTTTTTGCGCGCCAATTTGCTCTGGGCGTTGGCCAGCACATTCTCGGTTTCGGCGGCAAAACCCACCACCACGCGCGGTCGCGCGACGCCCATCTCTGCCACGCTGGCCAGAATGTCAGGCGTGCGCTCCAGTTCCAGCATGAGGTTGCCCGGCGTCTTTTTCATCTTTTCAGCGGACACAACAGCCGGATGGTAGTCAGCCACGGCAGCGGCCATGAACAGGATGTCTGAGCCATTGGCATGAGCCAGCACAGCCTGGTGCATCTCGGCGGCGGTGCGTACAGGCACAAACTCGACGCCGTAAGGCGCTTCCAGACAGCAGGGCGCCGAGATCAGGGTAACGTGGGCGCCAGCATCGCGGGCGGCGATAGCCAGGGCGTAACCCATCTTGCCCGAGCTGCGATTGCCTAGATGACGCACGGGGTCCAGCGGCTCTTGGGTGCCACCGGCGGTAACCACCACCTGTTGGCCAGCCAGAGGCCCCTTTTCGCCCAGCTTGATGCGCATGGCAGCCAGGATATCTTCTGTGGAGACCAACCGTCCCCGTCCCATGCGCCCCGAAGCCAGTCGGCCCTCGCCAGGCCCTACAAAAGCAACGCCGGAATCGACCAGCGTGCGCACGTTGGCCTGAGTGCGTGGGTTAGCCCACATGTCGGCATCCATGGCCGGGGCAATGACCAACGGCGCGGGTGAGGCCAGCACGGTGGTAGTCAGCAGGTTATCGGCCATACCATGGGCCAGCTTGGCAATGGTGTTGGCGGTTGCCGGGGCAATGACGATCACATCCGCTTTTTTCGAGAGGGAGATGTGGGCCATATCGGTTTCTTTGAGCAACTGGAACATGTCGGTAGAGACTGGGTTCTGCGAGATGGTTTGAAAGGGCAGCGGCGTGACAAACTTGGTAGCGGCGGGCGTCATGATGACGTCCACGTTAGCACCAGCCTGCACCAGCTTGCTGCACAAATCTACGGCTTTGTAGGCGGCAATACCCCCGGTAACGCCGAGGACCACGTTCTTTCCTTTTAGGATCATCGCTCCTCCTCGTTCAGCTCATAAATGAACCGCAGGCCCTTGAGGGTTAGCCAGGTATCTACTACTTCGATGCAATCAGTGTGACGAGCCACTACCTCGGCCAAACCGCCAGTGGCAATGACTTTCATGTTGGCGCCCAGTTCAGCGCGGAAACGCTTGACCATACCTTCCACCAGGCCGATATAGCCATAGAGGATGCCTGAGCGCATGGCGTCGATGGTGTTGGCCCCCACGGCTTTATCGGGGGCTTTTAGGTCGATGCGGGGCAACTTGGCGGTACGCTCGTAAAGGGCTTCGGCGGCCAGGCGAATGCCCGGCGAGATGGCGCCGCCCAGGTACTCTCCCTTGGCAGAAAGGGCGTCAAAGGTAGTGGCAGTACCGAAATCGACGATGCAGGCCGGTCCACCGTAGAGTTTGTGAGCGGCTACAGCATTGACGATGCGGTCGGCACCCACTTCTTGCGGGCTGCTGTAGCGAATAGGCACGCCGGTGCGGATACCGCCTCCCACTACCAGCGGCTCGATGCCCACGTATTCGTGGATCATCTCAGTCAGGTATTCAGTGACAGGCGGCACCACGCTGGCCACAATAGCCCCATCAATGCTGGGTAGCTCGATGTGTGCATTGGCGGCCAGGGTCAACAATTGAATGCCGTACTCATCGGGCATGCGATGGGCGTCAGTGCTGATGCGCCAATGGGTGACCAGTTCTTCACCATCGTAAAGCCCCAGGACCGTATTGGTGTTACCAACATCTACACAGAGAAGCATGTTTCCCCTCCTGCTGTTATTGATTCGTGCTGCTGTTTTCGCGTACGAGCTTGGAGCCCGCCTTTTTGCGATTGATCTGCCTCAACGTGGCGACTACAGCGACGGTGATAATGGCGCTGATAATGGCTTCGGGCACGCCGTGGACAAGGCCCACAGCCAAGGCTACTTCAGCAGTGAGATAGGCGCGGAATACCGCCATGCCCAAAACGAGCACGGTATTGGTAAAAGAGCCGACGACCGAGGCAATGGCTAGGGCAACGATGCGCGTATCCTCTTTTTGCAGCCAGATAAACGCGGCAATGGCTGCAGCTGTAGAGACTAGGGCAACTAGAATGCCCAACCAGAGCGTCTGTCCACCGATCTGCCAGGAAAAAACCAGCAGCAGGGCCCACAATACGCCGGCTAGGGTCTGCAGTGTTTTGCGGTTGGCCTTGTAGAGTAGGGCAATCATATAGTAAGAAGCCACACCGATGAACAAACGCGGCAGTACGGCTACCAGCGGGTCTTTGAACATGGGCGTGGTGGCTGTGGCATAACTGGCAAAGCCAAAGCCCATGCCCACGATGAGGCCAACCAGAGGGCCCTCCAAAATGCCGCCGATGATGGCAGGAATATGGCTGATAGTAGCATTGCCAGCGGGCGTAGGCACTGGGATCATGCCGATGCGAGTAAAGGTCAGCAGTAGGGTAATGGCCAGCAACAGGCCAGCGGTTACCACGCGTTGAACGCCTCTTTGATTGGGTACCATGGATTCCCCCTTTTTTAGGGTAGCGGTGAATAAGCGATCCAAATGACGATCCCGGAAAACGCCAGACATACTAGAGACGAAGTCAGGTCCCTTGAGGAGAGCTTGGGTTCATACAAATGCGTGCGTCCGCGTCCGCCCCGGTAACAGCGAGTCAACATGGCTTCGGTCATCTCTCCCGAACGTCGATAGGCGTCGACAAAGAGGGGCACGATGAGCGTAGCCAGACGGCGTGCATTTTGCACAATGCGCCAGCGGCCGCCGCTTTCCTCGTCCACGCCGCGCAGCATTTGCGCCTGCGAGATGACGGCCATCTGTTCTCCCAAGATGGGCAGAAAGCGCAGGGCGATGGCTCCTACCATGGCTAGTTCGTGGCCGGGCAAGCCGATTCGCGACAGGGGCGAGAGCAGTTGTTCCATGCCCTGGGTCAACGCCGATACGGTGGTGGTGTTGGTGAGTAGTGCTGTGGCGAATAGTAAACTGAACAACCTCATCACCGAGACAACGACCAGCTGAATACCGGCGGTGGAGATGATGACTGGCCCCCAATCGAGGACGATGCGCGATTCCGCCGGTCCTTGGCCGTAGAACAAGAGCTGCAATAGGGCAAACATAGCGATGAGCGGCAGTGCCGGCCCCAGGCTGGCAAGGGTCTCACGGGGTGAGAGCCGGGCGGCATACATGGCCGCCAAGAAGAGCACCAGTAGCAAGATATTAGCGCTGTAGGATGAGGCGATGACAATAACCACCAGAGCCAGGATAAAGGCAGATAGCTTGACACGGGCGTCCAGCAAGTGAAAGACTGTATCGCCGGGGTGGTACTGGCCGATGCTTATGTTTCTTAGCGATGCAAAGCTTGCCATAACTCTTCCTCGGCTTCATCGAGCGATAGCGCGGATTGGCTCACGGTAAATCCCGCACGTCCGGCCTCGGCCAGAATGCGCATGGGCGTGGGTCGTACCAGCGAGCAGGCATTGAGGCGCGTTTCCTCGGCCAGCACCTCGCGCGGTGCACCCTCGGCGATGGTGCGCCCCTGATGCAAGAGCACCACGGCGTCGGCCAACTCGGCGATCTCGTCCATGTCATTGCTGATGAGCAAAACGGTGGTGCCCAGGTTGTCGCGCAACTCGCGCATTACCCGGTGAATAAGCGACTGCCCAGCGGGATCCAGACCGGTAGTGGCTTCATCCAGCACCAGAATGTGGGGCTGCATGGCCAGTACGCCGGCCAGCGCTGCACGCCGCATCTCGCCACCGCTTAAAGAAAAGGTTTCACGATCGACAAAGGCCTCAAAGTCGAGACCTACCATCTCCATGGCCCAGCCCACGCGTTCGGTGAGGGTTGTATCAGCGAGACCCATCTTGCGTGGGCCGTAGGCAATATCATCGCCTACATAACGTTCGAATAGCTGTTGCTGGGGATATTGGAACACCAGACCCACATCACGCCCCGGGCTGCTTTGGGCCATATCGCGGTCGAAAATGCGCACCTGTCCGACCTTGGTGGGACGCAAAAGTCCGCATAAATAGAGAGCCAGCGTGGATTTGCCCGCGCCGCTTTCGCCGGCTAGGGCGGTAATGCTGCCCTGGGCCACCGTCAGTGAGGCATCGTATAGTGCTTGAAAGGCCTCTGGTGTGCCGGGCATGTAGATGTGCTGCAGATTGCTCACTTGAATGGCGGATTGGCTCATAGCAAGGCCTCCGCTTGTTGCAGCGCTGTTATTAGGTTGGCCGTGGTCAGCACCAGCTCGATGGCCAAGCCGCGCTGTCGCAATCTCTCGGCAAGGGCCATGGGGGCAGGTTGTCCGATACCCAACCCGAGTTCACTGGCTTGGGCAAAGGCTGACAGGGGCGCATCGTCCACCAGCACTTGGCCCTGTTGCAGCACGATCATGCGCTTGGCGGCGGCAGCTTCCTCGACCTGGTGAGTGATGTGGATGATGCCCATAGAGCGGGCGTTGAGCTGAGCCAGCAATTCGTGAATGGATTCACGCGAGAGCGGATCCAACAAGATGGTCGATTCATCGAGGACGAGGTATTCAGGACGCATGGCCAGCATATCAGCAATAGCCAACCGGGCCTTTTGGCCGGCCGAAAGGGTACGCGGGTCGCGGTGGCGCAGATTGATCAGGCCGGTTTGTTCCAGAGCCTGGTCGACGCGCTCAACGAGTTCGACGCGCGGCAGGCCCAGGTTTTCGGGGCCAAAAGCTACTTCGTGCTCTACCACAGTGGAGACGAACTGGTTATCTGGGTGTTGCATCACCATGCTCACCCGGCGGCGAATATCGAATAGGGCTTGTTCATCGGCTGTATTCAACCCATCTACGTAAACTGTGCCCTGGGTGGGCGTCAGCAGGCCATTCAGGCAGCGGGCCAGTGTGGATTTTCCCGAGCCGTTATGTCCCATGATGGCGATATATTCGCCCTGGGCGATGGATAGGTCGATGCCGCGTAGAGCAACGACCGCATGGTCGGTATCGGCACCATAGGTATAATGCAGATTTTCGATACGAATAAAGTCACTCACAGAAAAACCCCGTGTCGACCGAGGACACGAGGCTGCGTTTGGGCACAAGGCCCCATCTGTCTCATATCGTCTCGGTCGTATAACGATCCAAGCGAAATATTGTTCAGGCAATTGCAACGTTTGATGCTCGACGAGTCACCAACATACTTATTCTAGCACCAATTCGCGGTCTGCTCAAGTTGCTTGGCGGGCTGGTCGACTGGTAAAAGGGGTGCTATAGTGGCGGCACGTTGCGAGAATGAATGGAGAGGTAAAAAATGAAAGCCTGCGTATTCTATGGGCTGCACGATATCCGCTGCGAAGAGCGTCCGACGCCCAAGCCATCGGCTGGTGAGGTGCTGATCAAGATCGAGGCCTGCGGTGTTTGCGGCACCGACCACCATATTTTTCACGGTGAATTCGACACCGTGCCGCCGGTGGTGCCTGGTCACGAATATGCTGGCATAGTCGTTGAGGTGGGCGTGGGTGTGACCGACATTGTGCCGGGTGACCGCGTTGCCGTGGACCCCAACATGCCTTGCGGCATTTGCCGATCCTGCCAACGGGGTCGCATCAACATGTGCGAGAACTTGCGTGCCCTAGGTGTGGACGTGGATGGCGGCTTTGCCGAGTATTGCGTGGCGCCGCGCAAGCAGTGCTATGTGCTGCCAGAGGGCGTGAGCACTTTTGCTGGCGCCATGACCGAGCCGTTGGCTTGTTGCGTTCGGGGTATTCAGCAGGCGGGCATTGTGCCGGGCGATCGGGTGGCAGTGATCGGTGGCGGCGCCATTGGCCAGATGTTGGCCCAGTTGGCGCGTTTTGCCGGGGCAGCGCCAGTGGTGGTTAGCGATCCCATGGCTGAGCGGCGGCAAATGGCCCTTGAGCTTGGCGCTGATGTGGTGATCGATCCGCTCAACGAGAATCCTTTGGCGGTTGGCGGGACGCTGCAGGGTGGTGCCGATGTGGTGCTGGAAGCGGTGGGTTCACGCGTGACCACCAGCCAGGCCGTAGCTTGGGCGGCTCCTGGGGCGACCATTGTCTGGTTTGGGGTAACACCTCCTGGCCATACCATCGAAATCGAGCCCAACGAAGTGTTTCGCAAGGAGTTGACGATTCGCGGCGCGCGTATCAATCCCTTTACCCATGCGCGGGCCCTGGCTTTGCTCGCTGAGGGGCGTATTCAGGTCGAGCCGCTGATGACTAACCATATTAGCTTGGAAGAACTCCCAGAGTTATTGAAATCCGGGCCGGGCGGCCATATCAAAACGGTAGTGGTGCCATGAGGCCGTGTGGCAGGGACCTGAGATGAGAGCGTTGGAGCATACGACACAAGCTAAGGTGTTGATTTTTGCCAGCCCGCGTTACTGGCCCGACAAGGACGAGTTGGCCGTCATCTACGGCCACGTCCAAAAAGTGCTTGAAGAAGCGTTGGCGGGCCTGGACGTAACCACCACGCTCATTTACTCGGCAGATGATTTGCAGGGTTTGGGCGGCGGTGCGGCACTGTTGGTGCCACTGAGCGGCGGTGTGCAGGCCTGGATGATCGAGGCGGCTAGCGGCTTTGAAGCGGTGGCTCTGTTGCCTGCCTATATGCCTGGACCTCTTTCTCTCTCGGCCTCTCAGTTGGCGTTGGCTCGCAACGCCGCGCCAGCAGCAGTCGAGGTTTGGAGCCTGTTCAAACGCGGCAAAAAGTTGGCCATTTGGGCCGAACAGGCCAACGATTTCGTGCAGTTGTCTCTGGCGGTGCAAGCGGTGGCACGGCTACGCAGATTGCGCCTGCTGTTGCTAGGGGGACCCGAAAACTGGGTACAGAGCTCAGAACGCGACCTGGGGCGCCTGTCCGAACGGGTGGGTGTGAGCGTAACCACAGTGCCATTGCGAGTGCTAGAGGATTATGCGACACGCGTTGAGGCACAAAAAGCTTTGCTGAGGGCCCAGGACTGGATTGAACGCGCTGAACGTGTGGTTGAGCCCGATGAAAAGGATGTGGTGCAGGCCTGTTGCATCGAGTTGGCCCTTGAGCAAATGCTGGATTTTTACGATGCTGACGGCGCGGCGGTGGCCTGTTTCTCGCTGATCGGCGATATCAGCTCAACGGCATGTCTGGCGCTGGCCTCACTCAATGCTTATACGCATCGCATGGGTGCCTGTGAGGGGGACGTGGATGCAGCCGTTACCTTGGCCTTGGCTAAGGCCCTCACTGGCCAGTCGGCATGGATGGCCAATCCGGTGATTGGACGAGACGATACTATTCTCTTTGCCCACTGTACGGCGCCGGTGGCTCCTGCTGATGGCGGCGGGTGTCTTTGTTTGCGTAGTCATCATGAAAGCGGCCTGGGTGTGAGCCCACAGGTGGGCCTGTGGATGGGGCAGCAGGTGACGGTGGTGCGCTTTGGTCGCGATTCATCGGCCTTGAGCGTTTTCCCTGGGCGGGCGCTGGATGGCGCCAGTGAGCCTACTTGCCGCACGCAGTTGCGCGTAAGGCTTGCATCACGGCGCGATTTCGTGGAACATTTACTGGGCAACCATCAGGTGATTGTGCCTGGAGATTGGGCTAGGGCGTTCGGTTATTGCGCCGCTTTATTGGGCCTGGATTGCTATACAGGTGCTGAGACAGTATGATACGCGCGTTTTGCACGCTTATGATGAGGAGATGGACATGAACAAGATTCCTGTTGGCTTGCAGCTCTATACGGTTCGCGATTGGACGGAAAAAGATTTTGTTGGCACCGTACGCAAAGTGGCAGAGATGGGCTATGCGGGCGTTGAGTTTGCTGGATATGGCGGACTTTCAGCAGAGGCCATGGGCGAGCTGTTGGATGAGACGGGACTTGAGCCGGCCGGTAGCCATGTGGCCATACCGCTCATGGAAGAGGACCTCGAAGGCGTCATCCGTTATAACCAAGCGATCGGTAATCCCTTTGTTGGCGTGCCATGGATGGCCACTGAGCTGCGTAATCCCGCCGGTTTCCGTCAAGTCGCCAAAAAGATGAACGTTTGGGGCCAGGCTTATGCCGAAGCAGGGATTCAACTCTATTATCACAACCACAATTTTGAGTTCGAGATGATGGATGGCGTCACCGGCTGGGAAATCTTGATGAATGAGACCGATCCCGACCTGGTTTACTTTGAGACTGATGTGTACTGGATGCGTTATGCCGGTTATGACCCCGCCGAGCTGATCAAACGCTATGCGGATCGCATTGCCTTGGTGCACCTCAAAGATATGACCGGTGAGGGCGATGCTCGCACCTTTGCCGAAGTGGGCGAGGGCACCACGGACTTTGCGCCTATCTTTGCTGCTGCTGAAGCCGCCGACGCTGATTGGTACATCGTCGAGCAGGATCGCTGCAATGGCTCTAGCATCGAAAGCGCCCGTATGAGCCTCAATAATCTCAAGGCCTGGAACAAGGCGTAATCGGGGGATTGTCATGGCATTGTTCTTGAATAGCGACATACGCCGCCAAGAGCTGCTGGCCTTGCCGAAGAATCCGGTTAAGGCGGTGCTCGATACCGACACCTATAATGAGATCGATGACCAGTTTGCCTTGGTTTATGCCCTTTTGACCGATGCGATCGATTTACAAGCGGTTTATGCAGCGCCGTTTCATAATGAGCGCTCTGCGGGGCCGGGTGATGGCATGGAAAAGAGCTATGCCGAGATTCTGCGCATCCTGGATATGCTGGGTGTGCCGACCGACATGGCCTTTAAGGGTTCGGAGAGCTATTTGCCTGCCAAAGGCGAGCCTGTCGATAGCCCGGCTGCACGCGACCTCATTCAAAAGGCTTTGGTCGCTACCGAGCCGTTATACGTGTTGACCATCGGGGCGCCCACCAACGTGGCCTCGGCTATTCTGATGGAACCGGCTATCTGTGAAAAGATCGTGGTGGTTTGGTTGGGCGGACAGCCGACCTATTGGCCTACGGCGCGAGAATTCAATCTTATGCAGGATATCCCGGCCTCGCAGGTGCTGTTCGATTCTGGCGTGCCCTTGGTGCAGATTCCCTGCAAAAACGTGGCCGAGCATTTACGCACTACCTTGCCTGAGATGGCCGCTTATGTTCGTGGTCACGGCGCCATTGGCGATTATTTGTACCAGATCTATGAGGATTTTGCCGATGACCACTATGCTCGCTCCAAGGTGATTTGGGACATTTCTACTGTGGCTTGGATTATCAATCCAGATTGGGTACCCACTGAGTTGATGCCATCGCCCATCTTGCGCGATGATCTCACCTGGGATGCGGATGCGGGGCGGCACCTGGTGCGCATGGCTACCGATGTTCATCGCGATCAGGTATATCGCGATTTGTTTCAATTACTGCCCTGAGATCAAGAGCCCCTGCCTTGTAGGTGGGGGCTCTGTCATAACACTTTATCCCCAATGGCTGGATCGAGTTGTGCACAAACCCCGTACATATCAACATCTCAAGGCACTTTGTCCCAGAGTTATCCACAGGTTGATGTGGAAAACGCCACCTTATCCACAAATAGCCCTCGAGTTATCCACAGGTTGTCGAAAACTCGTTGCGTAAAAATGAGAAAAAGAGCGTTCTCTCGCTTGCCTTCTATTAGCAGAGTGCTCTAAGATGCCATGGTTGGATATTGAAAGGGGATTGTTGCAGGGGGATTCTGTTATAGACGAAATCTACAAGCCTGAATGGCTATCAAGCAGGGATGCCTCTGGGAATGGCCGTTCGGAATGGATGTTAATCCCAGGGACGACGCGCTGGACGAACGAGAACTCCGGCTAACAAGGAGGTTTAACCGTGTCTTCAGTCAAGATCACAATATTCGGTGCGGGAAGTGTGGTGTTTTCGCTGGCTTTGGTCAAAGATGTTTGTCTGACCCAGAGCCTGGCTGGTAGTACAATCTGCTTTACCGATATCAATGAAGAGCGCCTGGATACGATTTTCCACATGGCCACGCGCTATGCAGAGGATGTAGGCGCCAGCCTCAAGTTCGAAAAGACAACCGACAGGCGTATCGCCTTCAAAGATGCCGATTTTGTCGTCAGCTCGGCCACCGTCAATGACGAGTACTATAACAAGCGAGCTCGTGACCTCGCTGATTCTATGGGCTATTTCTATGGCCGTACCGGCATGCCTACCTACTGGAACCTGCAGCTCATGCTTGATGTCGCTCGGGATATGGAAGATCTTTGCCCCGATGCCTGGCTGATTCAGGCGGGCAACCCCGTTTCTGCGGGTACCACCCTGGTTACGCGTGAGACAGATATCAAAATGGTGGGCCTTTGCCATGGGCATTATGGCTACAAGCGGGTCGCTAAGACTATCGGCATTGAGGATGTGGACAACATTACCTGGCAGGCGCCAGGCCTCAACCACAATATCTGGCTAACCGATTTCTACTACAAGGGCCAGGATCTTTATCCTCGCGTTGACGAGTGGATCAAGAACGAGGCCGAGGCTTTTTGGGCCGAGCATGAGAATGACACCGAGGGCTATGGCTACCAGATGTCGCGTGCGGCCATTCATCAGTACAAGATGTATGGCCTGATGCCCATTGGCGATACCCCACGCAGTGGTGGTTGGTGGTATCACAATGATACCGAGTCTAACCGTCGTTGGTACGGTGGACCGGATGGTGGCGGCGATACCCCTGGTGGACGCGATCGAGTCATCGCTGGCAAAGAGATCAAGTACAACGAGATGATTCGGGCGGCGTTCGATAAGGACGTGCGTCCTTCCGATCTGTTTGGCACGGAGAGAAGCGCAGAGCAGCATGTGCCCATCATCGATGCTCTGGTAAACGATCATGAGGGACAGTTCCAGGTGAACGTACCCAACTATGGCGCGCTCCCCGGCCTGCCGGATGATGTGGCTGTCGAAGTGCCGGCTGTTGTCAATATCAAGGGGATTCAGCCAATACGTGTTCAGCCGTTGCCACAAAAGATCATGCTTTGCCAGATTTATCCGAACTGGCTGCAGAATGAAGTAGCGATCGAGGCACTACTGACAGGCGACAAATCGCTGCTGCTTTACGGTGTGTTGGAGAGCCATCAAACACAGTCGTACGATCAGGCTGTCGAACTGATCGATGCCATGTTCAAACTGGCTGAGACGGATCCTTCCAAACCGATGGCCTACGTTGAGGCTATCAAGGATCACTATCGCTATCCTGATAACTGGTGATCGCCAGGCGGGGCAGGTTATGCCTGCCCCGCAACTTGTCTTAACGAGCAAATGCCCTAAAGGGATTGCTCTCTGTTAACATTCGAATGGTCTCTTGATGAATGCCTTCACGCTGTATGTAGGGCAGGAATACCTGATTGATGTAGGTAAAGGGCCGGGGAATGCCTCCGCCGGGTTTAGCGGGGTCGTACCAGCCGCGATCGTGGCTGAGAAGTACCTGGCGTCCCAGGTTTGCATCGAGCAGGTGCCTGATTCGTTCCAGGAAAAAGGCATCGGTTTTGCCAGCACTACCAATAGCGTCATACTCGATCCATGTTCCACGGCGGGCGATCTTTTCCACAAGGTCGAGATTGCCCTCGTTGTGAGCGTGAATCCAGATAAAGCGCTCGGGGCTGTAACCTTCTTGCTCGATGATATCGAGCTGATCGTTTGCAACTCGGCCCCGTATGGTATGGCTGCCAATGACTGCGCCAGTATGCTTTCCGGCTCGGGCGGCTGCTCGCAGGATTTTGATCTCTGTGGGCGTCAGTCCATCGTCGCCTGCACTGAGCTTGATCCAGCCTGCCTTGACGCCCGTATCCTCGATCTGTTCCTCCAGTTCACTAGTCATCCACATCTCGAGTTCCTCAACAGGAGCCGACTTGATCCAATCGGGGATCCAGGGTTCTCGATAGACACCTGTGGGGATGAGGATGGGGAACGCAGTGAGTTGTGAGACGGCGAGGATAGCATCGGAGCGGCGGCCAACGCCAACTGGGCCGCTATCAACGAGCGCCGAAACACCGGCGGCACGTGCCAGGCGAACTTGTGGCGCCATCAAGCGCTGCACATCGGCGATATCAGCCTGACCTTGCTCTGGTATGTCGGGCGTTCGCAGATCGACAAAGATATGCTCGTGAGGTAGGATCATGCCTACCTTATCAGCTTCAAGAGGCCCAAGGGTTGTATACAGTCGGGGCATTTCCTGCTCCTTTCATCAAAGTTATTTGCAGTATAACACCTTCGACCAGGATAGGCCTGGTCACTAAAGGAGATGATCAATCATGTCCTCAACCAAGATTACAGTTTTCGGTGCTGGTAGCGTGGTATTTTCTCTGGCTTTGGTCAAAGACCTCTGCCTTACCAAGGGACTGTCGGACAGCACAGTCTGCTTTATGGATATCGACGAAGAAAAGCTGGATGTGGTCTATCAGCTGGCCAAGCGCTACGCCGAAGACCTGGGCGCCAATCTCAAGTTTGAAAAGACGACCTGTCGACAAGCAGCTTTCGAAGGTGCCGATTTTGTCATCAACACGGCCACCATCTCACACAACGAGTATCAGATGAAGGCTGCCCGCGAGGCTCTTGCCAAGCTGGGATATTATTACAGCACCAGCGCAGGCATGCCGGAATACTACAACCTTCAACTCATGCTCGAAGTTGGCCAGGACATGGAGCGTTTTTGCCCGGATGCCTGGATGATTCTGGCAGGTAACCCCGTGTTCGATTGCACCACACTGGTCACGCGCGAGACGGACATCAAGATGATTGGTCTATGCCACGGGCACTATGGCTATCAATCAGTTGCTCGTACTCTGGGCATTGAAGATGTGGAAAACATCACATGGCAGGCTCCGGGCCTCAACCACAATATCTGGCTGACCCACTTTTATTACAAAGGCCAGGATTTGTATCCTCGCCTGGATGAGTGGATCGCCAACGAGGCTGAGGATTATTGGGCGGCCAAGGCTGCTGCAGGCGAGGAGGTCGGTTACCAGATGTCACCTGCCGCCATTTGGCAATACAAGATGATGGGTCTTATGCCCATTGGTGATACGCCGCGTACCGGTGGCTGGTGGGCGACCGAAAGCGCCGAAAACAGAAAACGTTGGTATGGTGGCAGTGGCGCTGGCGATACGCCCGAAGGTCGCAACAAGATCTTGTTGGACAAGGAAGCAAAGTACGCTGAGATGAAGACGGCAGCTTACGATGCCAAGGTTCGCCCGGTTGACCTCTTTGGCTCTGAGAAGACACGCGAACAGCATATCGGTATCATCGATGCCCTGGTAAACGACAACGAAGGCCAGTTCCAGGTCAATATTCCGAACTATGGCGCGTTGCCCGGCATCCCTGATGACGTGGCAGTTGAAGTGCCGGCCATCGTCAATATCAAGGGCGTGTTGCCAATTCGTGTCGAGCCCCTTCCTGCCAAGGTCATGCTCGAGCGGATTTACCCCAATTGGCTGCGGATGGAGCTTGAACTGGAAGCCGTACTTTCCGGCGACAAGTCCATGCTCCTCTATGGTATTCTCCAAGACCATCAGACTCGCTCTTATGATCAGGCTTTGGAGGCTTTGGATGCGGTCTTTAGCTTGCCGCGTAATGAGCCGGCCAAGCAGATTCAAGATATTAACGAGCACTTTTCCTGGCCCAAGAACTGGTAAGTTAGGCAAGAGCGGAGCACGGCTCGGGCCGTGCTCCGCATTTCTATCTATTGGAAAGGGTATTGGCCATTACCAGTAGATAGAAATGCCGAATTCGACCAGTTCTCACATGCTTAGTACCATATGATAACGCTAGGTTTTCAAGCTGTTAATGGACTGGTATAATCCATAACGATCGTTGCTGATCGAATCGTAGAGGAGTTGCAGCTCATGAAAAAGTACCAGGTCGAGTACGAGCTTCAGGACGGCTATATCCACGACTGGCTCGTCGCTGGCCCGCAGGCGATCGAGGTTGAGGACCTGGATCAATTCCAGGGGGCTGATTTCAAGCTGCAGATCGCCCGTCACTACTATACCTCCGAGTCTGGTGTGACTGTCGAGATCGTCGAGCGAAAGCCCGTTTCTGAGGAATTACCAGATCTTAAATGGAACTTTTGCCACTGCCTTGCGGACCATTTTGTGGATCAAACTTCTTTCTATCATACGACGCACTATTTGCGCTCTTGGGCTTTTGCGACTGTGCTGGCAAATGGCGAGCAAACACTCGAGTGTGAGCTTACTACCAATGGTCCGGCGGATATCTGGATCAATGATGAACATGTGCATCGCCAGGAGCATTTTTATCACCAAGACCCCAACCGGGTAACGTTTACTGCCACCTTTAAGGATGGTAAGAACGACATTCTGATCCGTTTTGAAGAAGTTGCTGCGCGCGAATGCCCTTATGTCATGGCTTTGCAGATTCGTGGGTTGGAACACCCCATACGTCCTGTGCGTATTCCTACCCCAAACGAGGCCATTGGACGGCGTTTGATGCTCGAGCAAATCCTTGACAAGTGCTATTTTGATCGCGATGTCTTCGTCAGTGGTGAGGATGTCGAAATCCTCTTTGGTGAGGATATGGGCATTTCCAGCAAGATTGGCATCCGCATACAGCGTCCTGATGGTCGAATCTATGCTGAAGCGCATCCAGCTGCCATCAGCGGCAAGAGCCAAAAAATGGTCAAGGCTTATGAGTTGCCCGAGAGTGAGTTTGAGCTCTGGCTCATGGCACCCCCGGAAGAGTACTATGAAAAGGGGTTGCGGGTACTGCGCAAGCGAAATATCTATTCTTTCCGCAACAAGTTTTCTGAAGAGGCTTATGGCACTTATGCCACCCGCCGTATCGAGGCTCTTAAGGCCAGCGCATTTCGGGAAAAGAATCTATATGCCGAGGTTGCCAAGATGGAACTCGGCGTCTGGAAGAACCTGCATCCTGAAGTGCTCGAGGCCTCTATCGAACGGATCAATGATCGGGGCGATTGCAGTGATTTTGATCTTGTGGGTCTTTTGGGCATGGTCTATCGGTACTTTGCCCATCCTTCTTTCCCTGAGGAACTCAAAGGCAAGATCAAAGAGAGTGCACTCAATTTCCGTTACTGGGACGAAGAACCTGGCTCGGATGCTATGTGCTTTCGCACTGAGAACCATTCGATCCTCTTTCATACTTGTGAGATTCTCGCTGGCCAGCTCTATCCCGATGAGAATTTCAGCAATGTGAACCAGAATGGTGCTTGGCATCGTACCTTGGGTGAAGAGCGGGCTATGGCCTGGCTTCAGCAACGGGCGCGCTATGGTTTCAGCGAGTGGGATTCCAATGTTTATTTCGAAGAGGATATTCTCGCTCTTTCGCATTTGGTCGATCTAGCCGAGAATGAAGAGGTGGCCGAGATGGCTGCCGTAGTGCTAGACAAGCTGTTCTTTACGCTGGCTTTAAACTCCTACAAGGGTGCCTTTGGATCGACTCATGGACGCTCTTATACGCCTTATATCAAAGGATCTCGGCGAGAAGGTACCAGCGGCGTGAGTCGGTTGCTATGGGGCATGGGCTGTTTCAACGAAAATATGCGTGGGTTTGTTTCACTGTGCGCAACCAAGAATTACGAGTTCAGTGATCTCATCTATGCAATCGCTGTTGACGACGTCGATGTTTGGTCTCGTGAGACTCAAAATGTAGACAGCGGTGATCCCACAGAGATAGCCGGTCTCAAGGGTGTCCATAAAGTCTTGTACAAGACGGCAGATTACATGCTGGCTTCGGCGCAGGATTATTATTCGGGTGAAAAGGGATTTCAACAACACATCTGGCAAGCCACTATGGGCCCTGATGCGGTGGTGTTTGTAACCCATCCGACCTGTGTCAGTGAGAAAGGTTCACATCGCCCGAACTATTGGCATGGTAACTATATTCTGCCGCGTACTGCACAGTACAAGGATGTCCTTGTATCGGTGCACAAGTTCGATGAGAATGATTGGATGGGATATACCCATGCCTATTTCCCTGAATATGCTTTTGATGAACATGCCATCCGCGATGGTTGGGCCTTTGCCAAAAAGAACGATGGCTACTTGGCCATTACTGCCAAGAATGGCCTGGAAGAAACAACTCTAGGGCAGAACGCTTATCGCGAACTTTGCTCTCATGGTAACGAGAATATCTGGCTTGTGCAGATGGGGCGTGCTTCGGAGGATGGCACCTTTGAAGAGTTCCAGGAAAAGGTTCTGGGTGCTGAGATCACTTACGATGGTCTGAGCGTCAATTATACAGGCCTGCGTGATCAGCCCGTCTCCTTTGGCTGGGAAGGGCCGTTCATGGTAGCTGGCGAAGAGCAGCCGCTCCGCTTTGAAAAGCACTGTGACAGCATCTACTGCCAGTATAAGGCAGGTGATGACGTGATGGAACTACGCTTTTTGGATTGGGCTTTGCGTTTGGACTTTTCCAACTAGAGCTGAATGAGTGCAATATACTGCCCCGCCCGTTTCAGGGCGGGGCCGGTATTTCTGTTGATTTCGGAGAAACTTTTGACTCGGCAGCGGCTAAAGCCTATGCTTTAACAATTGGCTGCAGAGCACGGAGGTTGCGTAACGTGCGACGAGTAAGATGTGCTGTGATAGGTTGTGGTGTGATAGGTCCCGTTCATGGTGCTGTTTTGAGTGCACTGGATACCGCCGAGTTGGTAGCGTGTTGTGATATCATCCCTGAACGGGCGCAGGCTTTTGCAGAACGGTTTGGTGTTCCTGATTGGTACACCGATGCTAGCAAGATTTTTGAGAGAGACGATATCGATTCTGTTTCCATTTGTACTCCCCATTATCTGCACGTGCCCATGACGGTGGATGCTGCCCGGGCTGGCAAGCATGTAATGACAGAAAAGCCCATGGCCATGAACTCGCAAGAGGCTACGGATGCCATTATGGCCTGCCGCGAAGCAGGTGTTAAATTCGCTGTTTGTTTTCAGAACCGTTTCAACCCTGCCACGCAGCAAGCCAAAACGGCAATTGAGCAGGGTCTTCTCGGCGATATTGTGAGCATTCACGGAACCTGCGAATGGTATCGTGCTCCCGAGTATTATGATGACAGCCCCTGGCGCGGCAAGTGGTCTACCGAGGGCGGCGGCGTGCTCATCAATCAGGCGATCCATACACTGGATCTGGTGCTTTATCTGGGTGGCAAAGTGTCCGGTGTGATGGCAAGCGTAGGTACTCTTGGGCACCCGACCATCGAAGTCGAGGATGTGGCTTCCATTGTGCTGCGTTATAGCTCTGGGGCCATCGGCAGTTTTTATGCCACCAATTGCGCCTATCCCTCCAAGGATGTTTCGGTGGATGTAATTGGGACGCGCGGGTCCATTACGATCGAAGGCCAAGAGATTACGGCCTTTGAGACCATGGATGGCGCTGAATTGCCAGCAATCCCCGTCAATGGATTTTCGGGTGGCGATGCGGTAGGTAAGGCCTATTATGGTTCCAGCCATGGGCTGGCCATTGAGGACTATATCCAGGCCATTCTTGAGGATCGCGACCCCATGATCACCGGCGAAGAGGGACGGAAAGCGATTGACGTGCTTTCTGCCATATATCGCTCCAATTGCAAGCAGGCTTTTGCACCAGTTAAAGCATGCTAAGTTTTAGATAGTGAAAGGGCAGCCTGATGGCTGCCCTTTTTTGTTTTGGGATTCGTGTTGTTGTGGTCTACCAGTTTGTGTATGAACCATCACGGCGGTGCAGATGGGGTGCTTCCCAATAGGCAAAGCTCTGTGCCTTGATATATTCCTCATTGACTTCTACACCTAGGCCGGGACGATCGGGCACGGGGATGGTGTCGCCGTCGAGTTCCAAGAGCTGCGGGAAAATCTCACTGCTGCTGGTTTGCAGGTTTTCTGTCGGGCTGTAGCGCACTTCCAACCAGGAAAAATTGGTCACTGCCGCTCCCAGGTGCACAGTCGCGGCGGTACAGATAGGCCCCAGGGGGTTATGGGGCATGAGGTCGATATAGTGTGCTTCGGCCCAGCCAGCCACTTTTTTAGCTTCGGTCAGGCCACCTATATTACAAACGTCAACCCGAGCATAGTTCGTAAGCCCTTGCTCGATATAGGGCAGGAACTGCCATTTGCTGGCAAACTCTTCGCCAATGGCCATAGGCACGCCCGTCATGCTGCGCAGGGCGGCATAAGCTGAAGGGCACTCGTCCCGGATGGGCTCTTCGAGAAAATCGAGAGTGCCAGTGGGCATACGCTGGCAAAATGAGGCCGTTTCGGCGACGTTGAGCCGGTGGTGAAAATCGATGCCTAACACTAACCGCGAACCATATGCTTTACGCACAGCTGTGAGCCAATCGGCAGCCAGGGCCAACGATTCGCGTGGTTCAAAGAGCTGTGCATCCTCCGCTGCCAGGGGATTGGGAACGCCAGTACGTACCGTGTGCCAGCCGTTTTCGAGGAGCAGGCCTACATCGTGGATGAGTTGTTCTTCATTATTGGCACCCACCGTGGCAAAACAGGGAATAGCATCACGATGCTTGCCGCCTAGCAGCTGATACACTGGTACCCCCAGCTTTTTGCCCACGATGTCGTACAAGGCAATGTCGATGGCCGAGATGGCACCGGTAAGGATGCGCCCTCCCTCAAAGTACTGGCTGCGGTACATCTCTTGCCACAATGCGTCGATGCGCATGGGGTCGCGGCCAATGAGGAACTCGCGATAGTGTTGCACGGCGCCGGCCACGGCCAATTCACGCCCTGAGACGCCAGCTTCACCCCAGCCGTAGATGCCTTCATCCGTCTCGATCTTGACCAGCATTTGATTGCGGTGCCCCACCCAAACAGGATAGGGTTTTATATCCGTAATCTTCATATCAATGACTCTCCTCTGTATGAGCACAATACCGTTCTGAATGGGCAACTATTGGCGCCCAGCATTCTTTGATGCTAACTATGCCAATGTGATTCACAACGCCAGCAAGCCGTGGTCAAAGTTCAATCTGGCAGTTTCGCCGTTCACTAGCACATGTTTTCTGCAATGGTGACGATCTCGGCTAGATCTTTGATGACATAGCCCAAAGGATGTTCACTTGCTGCTTGAACGCACCAGGCGGGCGTGTAGGCGGTATGTATCAGCACAAAAGGAATCCCCAACACCAATGGCAAGGCGCCTGGTAATGAGAATGTATCAGCCACGACCATGAGCTGGCTACCGTCACGCGATTCGCTCATAAGGGCTGCGTAATAGGCGGGCCGCCTCAAGTCCACCGGATACCCAAATACAAAGGTTTCTGACTGCTCGGTATGCCCCGGTAATCGCCAATCCGGGGCCATATCATACTGGCGCGTATCTCCCAGAATGCGCGGTGCTTTTGCTAAAGAGGCGCCCTGCAAGAAATGGGCCACCTTGTCACCGAGTGAGTTTGTCAGGATGAGAGGCTCTATATGGGACTGTCCTTGCAAATAGACGAGCGTGTCCATGGCGTGAGGCCTGAATTCTGGTACCAGAGTGGGTGTGTGCTTGTGGAATAAATAGTTGGTGCAATCGGCCACAGCATCATATTCGGGATTGGGAAAAGCTGCTTGCACAGCTTTGAGATAGTCTTCGTTCTCCGAGAGCATCGTTTGCAGCGTGGTTGTGTTGAGTATAAAGGAACCCTCGTCGCAGTACGAAGCGACAAGACCATTGACTATCCAGGCGTAATCACGTGGACGCGCCAGCAAGCGTTTTTTGGTGCTTTCATATGCCTCGCTAACCACACCTTCAGAAATGTGGAGGATATCACTGGCCAGGGTGTGGATAGAAAGTCGAGCAAGGTCGGCTGCTTGTTTTTCTTCCGCCGTGAGAGTGCCATCAAAATCCAAGATAACACGTAGCATGGAGCATCCTTTCCGTAAGATGGCGTCATTCTAGTAGGATGAAGCAGCAAAGCAAACGAGCCAGACCTGCGTCTGGCTCGTAAGGGATTCAAGGTGTTCTATGTGGCGTTTTTCACGGTCAGGGGGACGTATATCTTGTATTGCGACTTGATCACTACGGCCGGATAAAATCCAGAAGTGAGCACATAGCTTCCGCTGCTCGTTTGCCCCATACCCGTCCAGGTGACGGTACCCTGCAGACCAAAGCTGGCACTAGACAGCGTGGTCTCGCCAGTGCCGTGAAACTGGTACAGCGTGATCTTGTAGGGTGCATCGGCGCTGACGGTGGTGGTAACCAGCAGCAAGAGAACCATCGCCAAGAATGCTATTTTGGCATATTTCATTGTTTCTCTCCTTACTGGTGGGTAAAGCCCAGTCTGACACCGCGGATATAAATATAGTCGTTTGTATCCAGAAAGTAAAGATAGACACGCAGCACCAGGCTTTGTAGTGAATCTGAACCGAGGGGTTCAGCAAGGCTGCCAAGTGAGTAAGAGCTGTTACTGGCGTATACATTGATACCAACAGCATCATCAATCGCTGTTAGTGCACCAGCGGACGCTGAACTGGCTCGGTTGAGGTAGATGCTGCGAATGCGTGTTTGTGTGGCAGAACAATCTCCTGAACAGCCATAATATAAACGAACGCTATCTAGGGTGACGTCCTGGCCCAGCAAGGTGCCCGGCACATCGAGGGGGATCAAAATATCTGAATCTGTACCGCCGCTCGTGGCGTTGATGCGCAAGTCCGAAGATCCCGAGTAGTAAAAGGTGAACAGATCGGCGGTTCCCTCTTCCACGGTAGAGAGGGGGTTTATCCAGGTGTAAGAGTATTCTGTTGACGTTAACTTGCCATCCAACAGTAGTGCAGGCCCCAGCGTGCTGTCTTTGGAAATGGTGAGTGCCGGTCCCTCAACGGTTGTAACATCGGTGATGCAGGCACCGGGATAGAGGCTAAAGGCATAAGGTGCGCCAACGAGGGGTTGGCGGGGGGAAAGGGTCTCATAGCTAGAGCCGTTGTCCACGGCGATCTCTAGTTCCATCTCTTGCCCCATCTTGTCTACGGGCAGGGGAGTTGTCGTATCGCCGATGACAACATCGAATACGCCATCAGTTACCTCTACAGAAGCTGTATAGGTAAACACTTGATTGGGCACAACATCAGGGTCGAGAGGGTTGCCTTCATAGTTGATCTCGTACAATCGAAATTCCATATCATAGGTACCATCGGGAACAGGTTGTCCGGATGCGTCGGTTAGCACGCCCTGATAGCCGATACCAGGTTGGGCCAGACCGCAGCCGGAGACGATGAGTGTGGCGACAGTGATGAGGGCAATGATCAGAGTAAGTTTTTGATTCAGTGGTTTGAACATGGGAGGGCCTCCTGCAAGGGATGATAGATTAGAAAAAGCGACTCTTTCATCAACAATGGACGGAGGCGTGTGGAACGTGAAATCAGCAAGGCACGCCTGAACTTAACATATCAGATTGCTGCGCCAGAATCAATGTTAAGAACTGTAATAAAATTGGTGTTATTCATGGTGCATGGTCCGTTGTGGTACAATGGAGCTTGTATTTCAAGAGGAAAGTGACGAATGAGTATCAAGCCGCCCCAAACAGCATGGAAAGTCAATCGACATATGTATGCCGCATGGCGTGCAGTCTTGTGCTTTTTGGCCCATTTCCTATACAAATATCGCCTAGTAGGTTCAGAAAATGTACCCCAAGAAGGACCTATCATTCTGGCCTTTAACCATTTGCACATGTTTGATACTATTGTCATGGCCCCGGTTACAAAGAGGCAGGTCGTGCCTTTTGCTGCCGACAAGTGGCGGGACCGGGGCATTGCTGGCTGGCTTTTAAAGCAGATAGGTTCTATCTTTATCAAACGAGGTGAGGTAGATCGTCAGGCACTCAAGGACTCGTTCAAAGCTTTGGATAGCGGCTATCCGCTGGTTATTGCGCCAGAAGGAACGCGCAGCAAAACGAGTCAGATGCAAATGGCGCGCCCGGGCATCGCTTTTATCGCTCAGCGCGACCGTGTGCCTATTGTGCCCGTAGCCCAATGGGGTGTCGAGCGCATTGGAGAATGGAAACACCTGCGGCGCCCGGTGTGCCATGTGGTAGTGGGGGAGCCCTTTTATTTGCCCCAATTGCAAAAGCCATCTACTGCTCAACTTCAAGCCCTGTCTGATTTGATCATGCTCAAGATTGCACTCAACCTGCCTGAATCATACCGAGGTGTCTACGCCGAGCGCACACTTGCCATTGAGAGCGGAGAGGATCACGCTTTAGATGTTCTTGAAAAAGTAGAAAGTCAGGCCTAATGTCTGCCTATGAGATTCAGGTACTGGAAGGCGATGGCGTAACGCTTGCCCAAACAGAGAGTGACTTGATCATTTCTGTGGCCGAGCACGTGTTGCAGCACCACAATCAGCCGGATGACACCGAACTCTGTGTTCTTGTAACTTTGGACGAGCATATTAGAGAACTCAATCGCAAATATCGTGATGTTGATGCGCCGACGGATGTCCTTTCCTTTTCATCTTTTGAAGGCGAACCTTTTGTGTTGCCCGAAGGGATGCCTGTCAATCTAGGGGATATCGTCATTTCTTTACCGCAGATGCAGCGGCAGGCTCTTGCTGCGGGGCGCCATGTTAATGATGAGTTGGCTCTGTTAGTCGTGCATGGCTGCCTGCATTTGTTGGGCTATGACCATCCTGATGCTGAACAACAGCACGAAATGTGGCACAAGCAAGACGAACTCTTGACGGAGATGGGCTATGCCCCCGGCCCCTCAGAGTTTGATTTCAAAGGAGTTGATGATGATGCGGGCTGACGGACGAGCCCCCGATGCACTACGCCCCATTGAGATTATCACCGGCTACCAGCCTTATGCTGAGGGATCGGCTCTGATCTCTTTTGGTGATACGCGCGTGCTCTGCGCGGCTTCTGTCTCCCAAACTCTCCCCACCTGGCTTGAAGGGCGTGGGCGTGGTTGGGTGACGGCTGAATATGCTATGCTTCCTCGTGCTACCAATACCCGCCACGATCGAGAACGGCTCAAGATATCGGGACGCACGCAAGAGATTCAGCGCCTTATCGGCCGCTCCTTGCGTGCTGCGGTGAGCTTGCCAGCTCTCGACGGCTATGCCATCACTATCGATTGTGATGTGCTCCAGGCCGATGGCGGAACGCGTACTGCTTCAGTGACGGGTGGCTATGTCGCCCTGATGTTCGCTTTGCGAGGACTGGTGGGAAAAGGGCTTGTATCGTCTGATGTCTTTGGTCCAGCTGTGGCGGCCGTGAGCGTGGGCTTGGTAGAAGGCGAACCTTTGCTCGATCTTGCCTATGTCGAAGATTCCCGCGCACAAGTGGATTTCAACGTAGTGATGAATGATCAACATGCTTTCATCGAAGTGCAGGGAACGGCAGAGGGCGAACCCTTTTCTCGTGAGGCATTGGATCAGTTCATGGCTCTGGCGGAAAAGGGCTTGGACGAGCTGTTCCTGGTACAGCAATTGGCGCTATCTCGATAGCTGGTATTGGAGGTTTCATTGTGACACCAACGCGTGAAGAGGCCTGGGTTCTATTAAACGAGCATACCAAGAATCCGCAACTCATCAAGCATGCCCTGGCTGTGGAGGCCGTGATGCGGGCCTATGCACGACATTACGGCGAAGATGAAGAGCGTTGGGCCGTCACTGGACTCATCCATGATTTCGATTATGAGGAACACCCGACGGCTGAAGAACATCCTATTGTGGGTACGACCATGCTGCAAGAGATGGACTGGCCGGAGGATATTATCGAGGCCATCAAGGGACACGCCACCTATCTCGGTGTTCCTAGAGAAACAATGATGGCTAAAACGCTTTTTGCTGTCGATGAACTATCAGGTCTTGTTGTAGCTTGTGCCCTGGTACGCCCGGATAGGGACCTTTCGACCATGAAGCTCAGCTCGATCAGAAAAAAGTTCAAGGATAAGGCGTTTGCTCGCGGTGTTAACCGGGAGGACATCCTGCTCGGTGCTGAAGAGATGGGCGTAGATCTAGGTGAGCACATCATGTTTGTTGTAAAAGCGCTCAAGCCGGTGGCTGGTGAATTGGATCTCAATCCTTAGGTTGTGGACAGAACATGAGTGATGTAGAGAATAAAAATCCTGATCCGATCCAAGAGGATCAACATGACAGCGATAATCAGGTACCCGAAGATGAGCTGAACCTGGCTGCTTCCAAAGGGGCGCGCCGTTGGACAATGTTGGCGCTAGTCATTGCTTTTGTTGCATTGTTGGGCGCTATGTTATCCTCAAATGCTTGGCTCAATCTGGAAACTGATGAGCCGGTTAACGTAGCTGAGCGCTATACGTCTGTGCCGGGCCCTTCATCAACCCCTACCATGACGATGACTGCCACGGCAAGTGCAACACCCACTCTAACGCCGACGATGACTGCGACGCCAACCCCGGCCTATATCGAATACTCTGTCGTTCGTGGTGATACCATGCTTAGCGTGGCCCAGAGTTTTGATACCAGTGTAGACATTCTTTTTTCTATCAACGGGCTAACAGAAAACGATGTGCTTTCTATTGGCCAAATTCTCAAGATACCGGTCAACGGCGATGAGGTAGTGCTGTCGACTGAGGTACCCGAGGCGACGCCAACACCTGTTGCAACGGTTGTATCCGAGGCAACAACAGAAGAGCCAGCTGCTTCTCAAACGATCCACACGGTGACTGCCGGACAAAACTTGTTGGTCATCGCTCAGATGTATGGTGTGACTCAGCAAGAGATTGCCGATGCCAACGATATGGGTGTGAATGACATTTTGAGCATTGGCCAGAAGTTGATTATCCCGGTTGAGGGCGGTACGGCGACGCCCGTTGTGCATAAGGTGATCTCCGGTGAAAACCTTTTGATCATCGCCCGAACCTATGGCGTGACTCAGCAAGAGATCGCTACGGCCAACGGCATCGACGTGGACGATATTCTCAGCATTGGGCAGGAACTGGTGATTCCCCTGGCTGCAGACGATGAGGATACAGTTGCTGTGGCTGAGCCAACAGCAACACCTACCGTAGAACCAGAGCGTGCTACGGTGCATAAGGTAGTTTCTGGCGAATACATCGAGTCTATCGCTGCTCACTATGGTGTGTCAGCTGACGAGATTCTGGCTGCCAACAACCTTACTTTGACTTCTGTTCTTTCCATCGGTCAGGAGATCATTATTCCTGCTGGCGGCACTGCGGCAACACGCACACCCGAACCTACAGCAACGCCGCTGCCGGGTATGCCAACTGTAACGCCAGTACCTACACTAACGCCTGCGGCTTCCGAATCTATCAATTACGTCTACACAAAGCCTTATCTTTTGAGCCCGGTAAATGGAGCGGCGTTCACTGGTGATGATGCGACTATCTTGCTCAACTGGACTTCTAGCGGCATTTTGGAACCTTACGAATGGTACCTGGTACGCATTTGGCCGTCAGATATCGGAGAAGAAGAGATAGAGATTTGGACACAGGCTACCTCTGTAAGGCTTGCCGAGGGATTGCGTCCGGCCCAGGATGAGAAGCAACAGCTTCTCTGGCAGGTGACAGTGGTATCGCGCTATAGCGAAGCTGAAATTGGCACTCCCCTTAGCCCTTCCAGCACTTCCCGTACCATTATCTGGTATTGATGCGGCTAGGTTATTGACGCACTGGACAAATTAAAGACCCCGGTTAAGCTTGGTTTAGCAACCAAATTTGGCCGGGATTTTGTTTGCAGAGGAGGACACGATGAAAGGTGAAAACAAGGGGCGGATCTGGCCGTCAGAGAAGCAAACGTTTGTTGATGGCGTGAGCGGTGCTACGGTTCACCAACTAACCAGCTATATGGCCCATAATTACCATCCCTATTTTACGGATTCTGGTTGGTATGACGAGGGTCGTAAGTTGGTGTTCATATCAGAACGAGAGAATAGCTATAACATCTATAGCGTGGATTTATTCTCGGGCGAGATTCTCCAATTGACAGATTTGGATCTGGCTGATGGCGAGCTGGGCAATAGAATATCGGTCAATACTAAAACACGCGATGTCTATTACTATCAGGGACCGATGTTGAGAAAACTTGACCTGGATACCCTTCAGGAGACAGATATCTACAGGCGGCCGGATGGTTATATGAAAGGCTCTACTTCAACCACTGCCGATGGCAAATACGTCATTACTTTTCATATTGAAGATGTATCGGGTCGTTCGGATGACCCCGGATTTCAGCGCTTTGCCATAGGCAAAAAGGGCGGCGATGTCTCTGGCTATCGCCAGATGATTTGGGAATTGCACCCCCATTCCACTATCGTCAAGGTGGCGGTGGATGGCAGCGGTTCTCAGGTGGTACATGAAGAGGATTACTACTTTGGCCATGCCAATCCGTCGCCAACTCTGCCCAACATCATGACCTTTTGCCACGAGGGCAACTGGAACGTGGTCGAGAATCGTATTTGGGGTCTGGATATAAATACAGGGGACTGCTGGGCTATTCGAGAGAATGCACCAGACGAGGCCATTGGTCACGAATATTGGATGCATGATGGAGAGCATATTGGTTTTCATGGGCGAACGCCCAACGGCCCGGTGTATGGCTCGATTCGCTATGATAATACCGAGCATGTCGAGGCCCCGTTCACTTACGGATCGACTCACTTTCACAGCCTGAGCCTGGATACAATTGTGGGCGATGGCAGTGCAAAGGACACTTACTTGCTGATGTGGAAGTTCCGCGGTGATTCTTTCGAGGGACCGCGCGTGTTGACCTGGCATCGCGGTTCGTTCCATGTGGGGCGTGTGCATGCGCATCCCTGCTGTAGCCCCTATGCGCCGCAAGTGGTCTATACATCAGACCCAGAGGGTTATGGGCAGATATATCTTGTCGATATTCCCGATTGGGACGATCTGCCCGAACGGACCGCGCTTTGATTCCGTACTTGTACCTAGGCGATTTTCTCTGGTAAGAATCACCATTTTTAAAGAGTATTTCTATTGGCAGTGTTGACAAGGCGTTATCGGGCGGTTAGTCTGGCGCTTGTTCTTACTGCTAGAAATAGGAGAGTAACATGACGGGTGGCAAAGGGCGGATCTGGCCGGCAGAGTGGAAGACCTACGAGGATCCCAAGACAGGTGCAACCGTACATCAATTAACGGATTATTATGCGAACAGCCGGAATTCTTATTTTACCAATCCTTGTTGGTATGACAATGCGACCAAGATAGTAATCACTTCAGATCGTGAGAACACGACTAACTTGTACAGCGTTGACCTAAAGACGGGAGAGCTTTTACAACTGACCGACTATCCCAAGGGGTTTGGTGCTGGTGGCGGCTACATCAATCCTGTCAAGGACGAGCTTGTGTTTGGTCAGGGCAAGTATATGAAAGTGCTAGATCTACACACGCTCGAGGAACGCACAATTTACGAAAAGCCCGATGGTTGGTCAGGTGGTGGCACCAATATCACGGCTGATGGCAAGTATGTTATCACTTCCGAGGTTGACGATCTTTCGGATCGCATTCATACCGACATGAGCCATGGTTATGTGGGGTTCCGTGAATGGTTCGAGTATCATCCAGTTTCCAAGATCATCAAGGTAGCTATGGATGGCAGCGGTCAGGAGATCATTCATGAGGAAAAGAACTGGATTACTCACCTCAACACCTCACCCAAATTACCCAATATCATGACGATTTGCCATGAGGGGCCTTGGGATCTGGTTGAACAGCGTATATGGGTGCTAAACACGGATACTGGTGATATTTACCCGCTACGTCCACAGACGCCAGAAGAGTCGGTAGGGCACGAGTACTGGATGCCCGATGGCGAACATGTTGGCTACCATGGCAGAACACCTGACGGCGAGATGTATGGTTCGATCCTCTATGACAATACAGATCAGATCGAGGCTCCATTTGCTTATCATTCTTGGCACTATCACAGCTACTTTTTGGATCTGGTAGTGGGTGATGGCGCAGCGGATAACCCTTACTTACTGTTGTGGCGCATGAAGAATGGCGTTTTTGAAGGCCCCAAGGCTTTGGCTTGGCATCGTGGCTCTTTCCATGTACAGGATTTGCATGTACATCCTTACTTTAGCCCCGACGGCAAGCAGATCGCCTATACGGCCGATCCGCAGGGCTATGGTCAGGCTTTCTTGGTGGATATTCCCGATTGGGATGACCTGCCTGATAGATCAGCACTCTAGATTGAGCACGAACTTGGGTTAGCTGGGCGGTAGTTAGGGCCTATTATGAGTTAGGCTTTTGTCTGCGATTTCTTGTATGAATAGGAGAGTAACATGACGAGTGGCAAAGGGCGGATTTGGCCGGCTGAGTGGAATACATATCAGGATCCCATGACCGGCGCGACCGTACATCAGCTGACGGACTATTATGCACATAGTCGACATTCTTATTTCACCAACCCCTGCTGGTACGCCAATACGACCAAGATGGTCATCACTTCAGATCGTGAGAATGCGACCAACCTCTATAGTGTCGATCTCAAGACAGGTGAGCTTTTGCAACTGACCGATTACCCCAAGGAATTGGGCATCGGCGGAACTTCGATCAACCCCGCCAAGGATGAAGTTGTGTTCAGCCAGGGTAAGGTCATCAAAGTACTGGATCTGAATACCCTTGAAGAGCGCACAATCTATGAAAAGCCAGATGGTTGGGTCGGTGGCGGCACGAACGTTACGGCCGATGGCAAGTATCTTATTACTTCTGAGGTCGACGACCTTTCGGACCGCATCTATACCGATATGGGCCATGGTTACGTTGGGTTCCGTGAATGGTTCGAGTACCATCCACAATCCAAGATTCTCAAGGTGGCTATGGATGGCAGCGGCCAAGAAGTCATTCACGAGGATCGTAACTGGCTGGGGCACCTCAACCCCTCACCCAAAGTACGTAACATTATGACCATCTGCCACGAAGGTCCTTGGGATTTGGTTGAGCAGCGCATGTGGGTGCTGAATACGGACACAGGCGAGATCTATCCGTTGCGTCCGCAGACATCGGAAGAGTCGGTGGGTCACGAATATTGGATGCCCGATGGCGTGCACGTGGGTTACCATGGTAAAACACCTGACGGCGAGATGTACGGTTCAATCCACTATGACAACAGCGACCGTGTCGAGGCTCCGTTTGCCTATCACTCTTGGCACTATCACAGCTATTTCTTGGATCAGGTAGTGGGTGATGGCACGGCGGCCAATCCCTATCTACTGCTGTGGCGTATGAAGGACGGCGTCTTTGAGGGTCCCAAGGCTCTGGCCTGGCACCGTGGCTCGTTTCACATCCAGAATGTACACGTACATCCTTGCTTTAGTCCGGATGGCAAGCAGATCGCCTTTACGGCTGATCCGCAGGGTTATGGTCAGGCTTTCTTGGTGGAAATTCCTGATTGGGATGACCTGCCTGATCGATCAACTCTAGCAGCCAAGAACGAGGTCTAGTTCTTCCACAAAACAGGGCCTGCCTCTTGGCAGGCCCTTGTTCTTTGACGTTCTCTTTAGCAAATGCTAGAACAAGTCAATAACCACGAGTAGAAAATAGAGGATGGATATGAAAAAGGCATTGATCGTTCAGGGTGGCTGGCAGGGCCACGAGCCCAAGCAGGTTTCTGATATTCTTGCTGGCGCACTGCGAGCCAACGACTTTGAAGTTGAAATTTCGGATACACTTGATTCATTCTTGGATTTGGACAAGCTTTTGGCGCTAGATCTGATCATTCCCGAATGGACTATGGGCTATATTGAGAAAGAACAGCTGCTACCCCTGTTGGAAGCTATCAAGGCAGGTGTGGGTTTGGCTGGCGTACACGGTGGCCTGGGCGATTCCTTCCGCGAAGCTACCGATTATCAGTTCATGGTGGGCGGTCAGTGGGTAGCGCACCCCGGCAACGACGGTATCGAGTACATGGTCAACATCTGCGACGTGGATGACCCCATTGTTGAAGGACTGCACGATTTCAAGGTGGTTTCCGAGCATTATTACATGCACGTAGACCCGGCCAACAAGGTGCTGGCCACCACCAATTTTGGCGATGTGGTGATGCCCGTTACCTGGACCAAGATGTGGGGCAAGGGCCGCGTGTTCTATTGCTCGCTGGGCCATGTGGCGCAGGTGTTCGATCAAGACCCGCAAATTCTGACCATGGTCACCCGTGGCATGCTTTGGGCTGCTGAGAGCAAGGCATTGGCTGCCAAGACCGAATAACCTCAGCCAAAGGGCCAGAGTGCTCCTTGGCCCAAGCCCCAACCCCATCTCGCGGCCAGCAGCGCCGCTGTGAGGATCAGGCCAGTGACCAGCCACCATTTATCAGGTGAGGTGAGAGTTAGCGTGTGTAGGTGCGTTCTGCGAGACGAGGCGCCCATGGCACGAGCCTGCATCACATGAGAGAGTTCGTCGGCGCGACGCAGTGAGCTAATGATGGTGGCAATGAGAATGGGATAAGTGGCGTGTATGCGCTTGAATAGACTACCCTTGTCGGGGTCTAGTGCACGAGCCATGTAGGACTGTTTCACGGTAGCAAAAGTGCGAGATAGGCCAGGGATCTGCTCAAAGGCAATAGAGAGCATCAGGCCAAACTCATAGGGAAGCCCCAAATACACCAGGCTGAGCACAAGCTCGGCCTGGTTTGTTGTAAACAGCCACAAAAAGGTGCCCAGGGCGATGACTGTCAGGCGCAGTAGAATGCTCAATGCCTGGGCCAGGTTATCCCAGCCCAGTTTGAGAATCCACAGCGAGAGAAACGGCGATACCGAGGGATAGAGCAATATCCACAAGACGGCGATCATGATGAGCGTGGGGGCAATAAGCCGCCACAACCAACGGACGCGCGCCATCTGGATTTTTGCACTCACAAAAAAACCCAGAACGATCAGCAAGAGTACGGCCAGCGCCAGGGCACTGCTCTGGGTCAGAGCGACCAACATTAGGCAGAGGGTCAAAATGAACTTGACTCGTGGGTCTAGTCGGTGAAGCGCCGAATCGCCGGGCTGGTAGAGCTCGAAAGAGGGGCTCACGCTTGAACCTCCTCGGCATGGTCGGCAGCATAGGCGGCACAAAAACCCTCGACGGAGAGCATATCACCAGCTAAATGCAGGGTTTGGGCCAGCCGCATGGTTTGCGGCGGGGTAACATGTGCTTGACGTAATGTGTCAGCGTCGGCTAGCACCTGTGCGGTGGGGCCATCAATGAGAATGCTGCCCGCCTGCATGACGACAGTCTGCGTGGCCTGGGCGGCCACCAGGTTCATGTCGTGGGTGACGCAGACGACGGTACAGCCCCTCTGGCGCATCGTGTTGATGACCGCAAATACCCTTTGGGCTGTGCCATGGTCCAGCCCGACGGTGGGTTCATCCAGCACCATGATGTCGGGATTCATGGCCATGGCTGCGGCAATGCAGACTAATTTGCGCAGTCCCAGGCTGAGCATGGTGGGGGGCATTTCGCTCCAGGATTCCAGACCCAATTCTGCCATCACGTCGTTGGTGTATTCTGCGATGGTCGTCTCATCGAGACCCAGGTTGTGCGGACCAAAGGAGATTTCCTCGCGCACGGTAGGTTGCGAGAGCTGGTGGTCGGGATTCTGAAAGCAAAAGCTGACTCGCTGGGCCATTTGGGCAACGGATCGTTCACGGGTATCGGTGCCCAGCACGGTTACCGAGCCGGAATTGGGGCGTAGCAGGCCATTGATGTGCTTGATCAAGGTGGTCTTGCCAGAGCCGTTTTGGCCGATGATGCAGGTCAATGCGCCGGCGGCGATATCCAGGGAGACGCCGCGAATGGCGGGCGTGTCCTCTTCATAAGCGTGAGAGACGTTCTCGAAATGGATGGCAGTTGGGCTCATGCTGAGCCTCCATTTCGACTCAGTGCACTCAAGGTCTCGCGGTAACGACAAAAAGCATAACGCGTGCCCATCATCTGGTTGAGGCCACGGGCGATTTGGGTTACCTGCGGTGCGGTGAGTTGGGCCGAATCGAGCAGGGCCTTATCCGCCAGAATTTCTGGTGTGGGGCCTACTGCAGCGATGCGCCCTTGCGTCAGGATGGCCGTGCGTTCAGAGAACTCGGCTACCCATTCGCTGTTTTGGCTGACCATGATGACCGCAGTGCCCAGACGTTGGCGTAAGGCGTCGATAGCCTGCAGCACTTCTTGCTGTCCCAGGGGGTCTAGATTGGCAGTGGGCTCGTCGAGCACCAGAATGCGTGGCTCCAGGCTGAGAGCGGCGGCAATGGCCACCCGCTGCATCTCGCCGCCAGAGAGGCTTTGCGGCGAGCGCTGAGCCATCGCGCTCATGCCCACCACTTGCAGGGCAGCATCCACCCGACGGCGAATCTCATCGCGCTCTAACCCCAGGTTCTCGGGGCCAAAGGCCACTTCTTGCTCTACCGTCGCCATGAATAGCTGACCTTCCGGGTTTTGAAAGACCATGGCCACGACCTGGGCCATCTCGGCGATGGAGCGGCCGCGGATATCTTGCCCATTGACAAAGACATGGCCGCCGTACTTGCCGCCTAGGGCATGAGGGATAATGCCGTTCAGCGCCAGGCAAAGGGTGGTTTTGCCGGCACCCGAAGGCCCCATAATGGCCAGAAACTCGCCTTCCCCGACGGTGAGGTTGATACCGTCGAGCACATGCCCCTGGCCTGCCGCCGAATGCGGATAGGTATAGCGCAGGTCCTTGATGCGGATGATCAAAGCGACTCGTCTTCCTCTTCCCAGGTATCACTGCGGCTCATGCGTTCCAACGGCGGGTAGGCTTTGACTACCAGATAATAAAGGGGCACGCCCACCAGGCCGCCAAAGGCGTTCTGCAGCAGGTTGACCGGCACTTCTAACAGAGCGGGACTCTTCCACAGGGTGATGGCGCCCTCCGCCTCGGCCTCTAATATGCCCGAGGCCATCATGAGGGTCTCGCCGATGTAATAGGCAGCGACCATGAGCAGGGTGCCGATGACCCAGCCCAGCAGAATGCTGGTGAATTTGCGGTTACGGCCAAACCAGCCCATGGACAAGCCCTGTAATCCGTGGGCCAGTAGGGTGACCGGTGCAAAGATGGCATATCCGCCAAGGATATCGGCCAAGGCTGTGCCCACACCGCCGGCTACAAAGCCGATAATTGGGCCAAAGGCTAGACCGCTGAAATAGACGGCGACATCGGAAAAGTTGAGATAGCCGACTGTAGCCGGAATGGGAATGCGCACCAGTAGGGTGATGACAGCAATGAGGGCGATCATGACTCCGCCGATGGCGATATAGCGTGTGTTCATGTGTTTCATAGCAAGCTCCTAACCTTTGCGCTCTTTCTTTTTGGCTTCTTCCCAGAGCACATCCATCTCTTCGAAGGTCATATCGACCAGTGAGGTGCCGTTACTGTCAGCCGCAGTTTCAATATGGCCAAAGCGATTGGCAAAACGCCGCACCGAACCACGCAGGGCTGCCTCTGGGTCGATTTCGTACCAGCGAGCCACGTTGACAATGCTAAAGAGCAGATCGCCCAATTCGTGCTCACGATTTATGGCATCTGGGGCTTCGTCCATCTCACGCAGTTCTTCGTCGATTTTGGCGCGTACTGGGCCGATTTCATCCCAGTCAAAGCCTACGCGGGCGGCGCGTTCTTGCACCTTTAGTGCACGGGTTAGGGCGGGTAGGGCATCGGGAATACTGTCTAGCATGGAGCGCGGCTTTTCCTCGGCGCGCTCTTGCTTTTTGATCTCTTCCCAGTTGCGTAGTACATCGCCCGAATCATCGACCGTTGCTTCACCAAAAACATGGGGATGCCGCCGAGTCAGCTTGGCGATAATGTCGCGGGTCACATCAACCATCTTAAAGTCGGCGTCTTCGGTGGCGATTTGGGCATTTAAAAAGACCTGGAGCAGCAGGTCGCCCAGCTCTTCCTGCAGGTGGGGCATATCGTCCTCGTCCATGGTTTGCAGTACCTCGTAGGCCTCTTCCAGCAGGTAAGGGCGCAATGATTCATGGGTTTGCTCTCTGTCCCATGGGCAGCCGTTGGGACTGCGCAGTTGGGCCACAATATCCTGATAGCTGGCCAGACTGCTGCGTTGGGGCATGGGCGGAATATAAGCGCTGGTCAGATGGTCGAGGTTGGACAGGCGATCCAGCTCGTACAGGGGAATCTCTTGAATTTTCTCGTTCGGAGTGCCCGCGCTGGTGATCACCCGAATGGGTTGTTCGTCAGGATAGAGGTTCATCAGCGTCATCTTGGCTTCAGAGGCGATATTGCGATTGTATACCTGCACCACCAACACGGCCACGTCGGGATCGAGGTTGGGGTGATAGTGCTGGCTGAGCAGAGTGGCGTCGGCGATCTGTAGGCCATCAAAGGGGTCGATGTTCAGCGAGATGGTCAGTGGCTCGATGAAACTCATGGCGGGCAGCACTCGGCAAGGAATGCCTATTTCTTTAGCTTTGTGGGTGATCAAGGGCACGGTTGTTTCACCGATGAGCGGATGGCCGGGGACAGCATACACCACGCCCTCGGGCCGCTGCCCCAGACCAACGATCTCCTCGGCGATGTGCTTGTATACTTGGGCAAAGGATTCATAGGTCTCGTAAATCTCGTCAAAGGAATGCAACGCCAAGTGAGCGGGCAAATCCGCCACCGTGGGGTGCACGTTGGTTCGCAAATAGAGCTCGCTGGCTTGCTCAAGTACTTGCGCTGTCTCGACGGTGAGTTGTTCGATGCGACCAGGCCCCAAGCCGATAATGATAATGCCTTTACTCATGGATGAATGCCCCTGTTGATCTGCATGGTTTCATTATACACCTCGGCTCATAGTAGTCTGAAGGAGTGAGGATATGGAACGAGGCGGTTGCCATTTTGGCAACCGCCTCGACGCTGAGCGGATAACATGGTTCAAGAATAGCGCAGATGATGTTGGTACGCAAAGTGCGCGTTTTGCCGAGGTTTGGCCTTGCCTTTTAGTGCTATTTTCAAGTAGACTGATTATAGATGGGCAAGCACATATGCTTGCTATGTGCGCTAGACTCTTACATTCCTCACTCCTCCAGCCTGAGCTACCGCTCGTAGTGATCCCAAAGCCGTGCTTGCTGAAAACCCCAAGGAGTGTGGTCGATGCGCACACATAATGGTCGTCTGGTTTATGTTTTCTTCGTTCTCTGTATGATAGTTGTTTTGGCAGCTTGCACCCCGACCTCTGCACCTGGCACGACGACGCCCGAATCCGCTGCTGCGGCAACTGACACACCCACGCCAACACCCTCTTCGACGCCGACTGTGGTTGTCATACCCACGGCAACTGCGACACTTACACCCACACCGCTATCGGGAGGCGATCTTACGCCGCCGGAGGAGGCCAGTCGCTGTGAGGGGTTAACCGGTGAGTTGGAGATCCAAGTGCTCGTCGGCCCCGCCGAGATCGTCGGTTTGGAGCCGGTAGCCGTGGGGAGTGTGCCTTTTGTTACCACCAGCTCTGGCGTGGAGGGACAGGGGGCCATCTCTTATGAAGACGTACTCCCTCAAGACTGGGGCACGTATGCGGTCACTCTGGACATGGATATCGCCGTGCAGGGCGAGTGCTCGGGCTCGGGGGGAGATGAACAGCTTGACCTGGTGCTAGAGATGACCGGCGAGCAGCTCATTGCTGTCAACGCCAGCGGGTTCGTGTGGGAATATCCCTGGGAGGGAACACAATCCCTCGACCTTTCTTTCCCGCTTCAAGAGGGTGCTACGGCTGAAGGCGAAGGTTGGGTAGTGGTGCTGCATTTGAGCAGTTAATGTGACCCTGTGCCGTCTAGCTCCGTATAGAACAAAAAGAGCCTGCCAGATGAATAAGGTAGGCTCTTGATATAGAGCGGGCGATGGGATTCGAACCCACGACATTCTGCTTGGGAAGCAGACGCTCTGCCAACTGAGCTACGCCCGCGAACAAGGGTATTTTATGCCTGCTAGGGGTCACTGTCAAACATGATTGGTTGAGTCATATGGTTGTTTGAGAGCGTCTGCCAAGTGTGGTAAAATAGAACGTATGAGTTGGTTCCGATGATACCCCGATGAGGTACATGCCGACATGATGGACGTCAAAATGATTCAGGTTTGTGGCGACGAAGATGTTGGTGCTTTGGGACATGGGTGGACGCGTTTGAGTCAGCGAGGCGAGTGGTACAGTGCCAGCAGCGACCGTTGTTGGCGCCCGCCTACAGATGTCTTTGAGACCGATGAGGCTGTCGTCGTCAAAGTAGAGATTGCGGGCATGCAAGAATCTGATTTGCATGTCTCTTTTGAAAATCGGCGGCTCACAATTTCTGGCCGTCGTAAGGATCCCACGGGTAAGATCATCTATCAGAATATGGAGATCCGTTACGGAGAGTTTCGTACTGAAGTGCTCATAGGTTGGGCACTCGATGAAGATGCGATTCGCGCTGATTATGAGGATGGCTTCCTCTTTGTATATCTGCCCAAGAACAACAGACAACGACACGTTCCCATCAAGTCTGTGGAGGAATAGGGGAGATAGGCAGCGCGTTTTGCCCAAGAATTGATTGGTGGAGTCATCATGGTTGCAGATAATACCAACACCACACCAATAGAGGTGTTGAGTGACAATACAGCAGAACAAGAACGAACAATTGAGGTTATCTCAGAGCCAGAAGTTTCTGGATTCCCTCAGGAATTGCCCATACTTCCACTAAAAAACACGGTGGTGTTTCCGCTTACCGTATTACCTCTTTTGGTGCAAAAACCCCGTTCGATCAAGCTGGTTGACGATGTGGTTTTGGCCGATCGTCAGGTGGCGCTGGTGGCGCTCAAGAATCCCGATGTGGACGAGCCAACGCCAGAGGATCTCTACGAGTACGGCACTCTGGCGACGATCCATCGTCTGGCGCGTACACCCGATGGTTCGGCGTTGCATATCATCGTGCAGGGCTTGGAGCGCGTTCGCCTGACGGGATTTACCCAGCGTGATCCATATATGCGGGCTACTATAGAAGCTGCCCCGGATTCCCTTGAAGATTCAGTCGAGCTTGATGCCTTGATGCGGACCACCATCGACCTGTTCCGCCAGTTGGTCGAACTGGCAGCTTATCTACCAGAAGAGATTGTAACCAGTGCGCTCGATGCTGATGACGCCAGGCAACTGGCCTACGTTGTGGCTACGAGTACACGAATGGATATGGCCGTCCGCCAGCAGGTGCTAGAGATGGACAGCGTGGCCGACAAGCTGCGTCGTCTCATCACTGTGCTGGGGCGGGAAGTCGAGGTGCTCGAACTGGGCAAAAAGATCCAGACCGATGCGCAATCGGGCATGGAAAAGAGCCAGCGCGAGTACTATTTGCGAGAACAGCTCAAAGCGATCCGTCGTGAGCTCGGTGAGGAAGACGAGCAAGCGGTCGAGATTAACGAGCTGCGCGACAAGATTGAACGATCAGGTATGCCGGATGAGGCAAGAAAGGAGGCGGCGCGCGAATTGGAGCGCATGTCCAGGATTCCGTCAGCATCTGCAGAGTATGGTGTAATTCGCACCTATTTGGGATGGTTGACCGAGCTGCCCTGGCAAGTGCTTACTGAAGACAAGCTAGTGATCTCTGATGCACGCGAGATTCTTGATGAGGATCATTACGGCCTCAAGCGCGTCAAAGAGCGCATTCTCGAGTATTTGGCTGTGCGCAAGCTGCGTCAAGAGCGGACTGGCGAACCTTCTGAGGATAACCAACCGACGGATCACATTCGGCATGAGCGTGAGGGCGTAATTCTGTGTTTTGTAGGCCCTCCGGGTGTCGGCAAAACATCGCTTGGGCGTTCCATTGCCAGAGCCATGGGCCGAGAGTTCATTCGTCAATCGTTGGGTGGTATGCGCGACGAGGCTGAAATTCGCGGACACAGGCGCACCTATATTGGCGCCATGCCCGGTCGCATTATTCAGGGCCTCAGTCGTTGCGGATCGCGAAATCCGGTTTTCATGCTGGATGAGATTGACAAATTAGGTAGTGATTTCCGGGGTGATCCTTCTTCGGCTTTACTCGAAGTGCTGGACCCCGAGCAGAACAGCGAATTTCGCGATCATTATTTGGATGTGCCCTTTGACCTCTCTCAGGTGTTCTTTATTGCAACGGCCAATGTGCTGGACACAATTCCCAGTGCGTTGCGCGACCGCATGGAGATCATCCAGATCTCTGGTTATACCGAAGAGGAAAAGGTCGCAATCGCTCGACAGTATCTCTTGCCCAGGCAGATCCGTGAAAACGGCCTGCGTGAGGACGAGGTACAACTAGAAGAATCGGCAATTCGAGAAATTGTGCGGCAGTATACACGCGAAGCCGGGGTGCGCGAGCTTGAACGACGCATTGGCGGTGTGTGCCGCAAGGTGGCCACGCGAATTGCTGAAGGAGATACAGAATCGTGCAGGGTCGGCGCAGAGGATGTTGCCGAATACTTGGGCAAGCCCATCTATTTTTACGAGGCGGCTCAGCGTACACAGGTTCCAGGCGTTGCTACGGGTTTGGCCTGGACACCCTCTGGCGGAGATATTCTGTTCATCGAGGCCACCCGGATGCGGGGAAGTAAGCAGTTTATTGTGACAGGCCAATTAGGCGATGTGATGCGCGAATCTGCGCAGGCCGCGCTGAGTTATGTGCGCTCCAGAGCGAGCGCTCTTGGCGTGGACGAGGACCAGTTTGAAAGGTCCGATATTCATTTGCATGTTCCGGCAGGGGCCATCCCCAAAGATGGTCCGTCGGCAGGCGTCGCTATGGCTACTGCATTGGCTTCCTTGCTCACTAACTCGCCGATTGATGGTGAACTGGCCATGACGGGTGAGATTACCCTGCGTGGCCAGGTACTGCCAGTTGGCGGCATTAAAGAAAAAGTACTCGCCGCACACCGTGCGGGTCTCAAAAAGATTTGTATTCCCCGGCGTAATGAAAGAGATCTTGATGAGATACCCGATGATGTGCGTGAGCAAATGACATTTGTACTTGTCGATCGCGTAGACCAAGTTTTTGAGGAAGCGTTCGGCAAGGTGGAAGGAAATAACAGTGGCAAGATCAAGGGGGAGCAGGGACTCGAAAGAGAGGATGCAATGGAGACGAATTGACCTCCATCTGCATACGCCTGGCTCCAAAGACTATGCTGAATCGGGTGTAAGTTACCTCGACATTCTGCGCAAAGCAGAAGCCGAAGGGCTCGATATTATCGGATTTACGGACCATAACACGGTCGCAGGGTATGCGGCCATGATGCAAGAGATTCATGATCTGGAACGTTGGGAAGCCATCGGGGCTATACGCCCGCCAGACCGCGAACGATTGAACGAATACAAGAGGTTATTGGACAAGATCCTGGTTTTGCCAGGGTTCGAGTTCACGGCCATGTTTGGGTTTCATATTTTGGCGTTGTTTGATCCCAAAACGCCAATTCGTGCCATAGAGCACGTGCTTATCGATCTGGATGTGCCCATTGGTTCCTTGGAAATGGGCGAAGTGCTTGTGGGTGCTACCACGGATGTGATCTCGGCTTATGGGATCATGGCCAAGGCCGGCGCCTTGGTGATTGCGGCACACGCCAACAGCAGCAACGGTGTGGCCATGGTGGGCCTGGGGCTTGGCGGCCAAACCAAGATTGCTTTTACTCAGGATCCTAACCTCCATGCTTTGGAGGTTACCGATCTCGAGACCAAGAGGCGGCGCACCACGGCCTCGTTCTTTAACGGTTCCAAGCCAGAATACCCCCGCAGAATGCACTGTATCCAGGGATCGGATTCTCACCTTGTACAGGGTGTTTCAGGCGATCATCAAAAGATTGGTATTGGTGAGCGTGCCACCGAGGTACTTGTCCCCGAAGTGAGTTTTGATGCTCTATTGGAGCTTTTCAAAAGCACTCAGTTTGACCGCACTCGGCCTTACCGACAACGTTCCGCACCCTTTGACTATGTTGAGGCAGCTCGTAAAGAGGGACCCAGCATTGTGCAGAGTTTTCATGAGGGTATGAGCCGACAAGGTGGACGATTGCACAGTGTCTTACGTGATGTAGTAGCTTTTGCCAATACGCAGGGTGGTACCGTTTATGTTGGGGTGTCGCATAATCTACGCCAGGCTCCTGTAGGGATTGATTCGCCGCAAGAGGCAATCGCTGAGCTGCAAAAAGGAATTGATCGGCTCATTACACCACAGCTCGAGGTGAGCATTAGTGATTTGCAAACGCGCGGTGTGCATGTGATCCGTATCGAAGTACCGGTTGGGCCGGATCGTCCCTATGCGATGGAAGGCAGTAAAATCTATCTTCGACGCGAGACGGAAACATCATTGGCCATGCGCGATGAGCTGGTTGCTTTGTTGGAGCGAATTTTGGAGCCTGCTGCGAAGGCTTCACCGCCGCCGCAACGTCCACCCGTCGAAAAACCTGCGCCTAGGGCGCAGCGCGAGCCGCAAAAGCAGCAATCAAGGAACAAGGGCAAGGAGCAGGCGCCCTCTAACTCTCAGGCCAAAGAAAAGCCCGAAGAAAAGGCAGCCCCCGAAACGATTGGGGCGGATGGTCTTATGCCTGGACCTAGCACTGGCGTACAAATCGTCAAGAGCGAAGATCGTGACGGTGTATTGTATCATACCATGCGCGATCTGCGCGATGGTGGCGAAGTGAACAACGTGACCCATTCATCGGCGCGGCGTCTGTGGCGTTATGCCATTGCCCTCAAAGAAAAGGGCACGTTCCAGGCAGATAACGTCAAATGGCAGGGTGATTTGGGGCTCTGGCATCGCTACAAGCGGGCAGGTCGCCCTCATTTCGACCTCGTTCAGCGTACGGGCGGTGATTACTTGATTTACTATGGCGTTTCAGAGGACGGTATTTACGGTCCCTGGCGTCAGTTAGTTGGCCAGACAGAGCAAGATGCCTGAGAGCTGGATGATTCGCCCTTTTGTTGTTGCGGATTACCCTCAGGTTAGAGATCTCTGGCTGAATGGTGGCCCAGGCGTTTCGCTCAGACCTTCTGATGAGCTGGATGAGATCAACAAGCGCTTGCAGCGCGATCCAGACCTTTTTCTGGTTGCCGAAGAGGGCGAGCGCATCGTTGGGGTAATCATGGCTGGTTGGGACGGCCGGCGCGGTACGCTCAGTCATCTGGTTGTGGCGCCAGATAGGCGCGGGGATGGCATCGGTTCGGCGCTCATTGCTGAGGCGGAGGCGCGACTGCGCGCGCTGGGCTGTTTGCGGACCCATTTACTTGTGTTCCGTGGCAATACCCGGGCTATTGACCTTTACGAACGCCTTGGATATGAGGTGATGGAGCCGATCGTTGTGATGGGCAAGGATCTGTAGTTCTAGTCGAGAAGGGGATGTGAGTGCGCCGTGAGGTGAATCTCCAGCGTCTCATATCCCTCTTTTGTTCGGCGAAACGTCGAGCCTTAGGAACCGGAATATGTTTGAAATAGTCTTTCTAGGCACCTCTGCTTCTGCTCCATCCATTGATCGGGGGCTTTCTTCGTTGATCATCATGCACGATGACCAACGTTTTTTGGTGGATGCTGGCGAGGGCACGCAGCGCCAGATTCTGCGAAGCGGCGTGGGCTTTCGCAAATTGGACAAGATACTGCTCACCCATGGCCATCTGGATCATATTCTTGGGCTGGGGGGGTTGATGTCTACCTTTTCGCGATGGGAGTCCATCTCTGAGATTGACCTGTATGGGGGCCGCTGGGCGCTAGAGCGCGTGGCCGCCTTGATGGACATCGTCTTGCGCGGCGGCGAGGTAGACATGACCGTCGATTGCCACATCGTGCAAGAGGGCTTGATCTGGGAAAACGATGATATGACCATTCGCGCTGTACCGGTTATACATCGCGGACCGGGGTGTTTTGGCTATGTATTTGAGGAAAAGAGTCACCGCCCCTTTAATGTTGAAAAGGCGACTGCTTTGGGAGTACCTATCGGCCCAGAGCGTCGAAAACTGGTGAGCGGTGAGCCTATTACCTTGGATGATGGCCGCGTTATTGAGCCGGAAACAGTGCTGGACGAGGCCATGCCTGGGCTCAAGGTGGTACATATTGGCGATACGGGCCGCACAGATAATTTGTTGGAAGCCTGCAAGGGCGCCGATGTACTGATCATTGAATCGACCTACGGTCAGCGCGAGGCCGATATGGCAGCACATTTCGGCCACTTGACAGCGGCCCAGGGGGCAACCTTGGCACGGGATGCTGGCGTCAAGCAGTTGTTCCTGGTTCACATTTCCCGGCGGTATATGGCAGCCGAGCTAATTCAAGAGGCACGGACTATATTCCCCCACACCAAAATACCACATGATTTGGATCACTATCGTGTGACCCGGCAAGGCACGGAAAAAGTGAGGCGGCAGGGTGGACGTCAGAGAACTGATTGAGCTGGCCGACGAGCGCGGCCTGTTGCACCATATGGGCAAGCAGGTTTCTGCCGAGCTAGAGATGGCGCGGGTCATCCATGCTTTGGGCGAAGAGTTGGTCATTTTTGATGATGTAGCTAACTGGAGTGGGCGTGTTGTGGCCGGCCTGTTTGGCAGCCGCGATTACCTGGCTTTGTTCCTGGATTGTGGCCCAAGTGAGGTCTTGGGGCGCATGGTGCAGGCTTTGGCCAACCCATCTGAGCCCGCATGGGATGATTTGCCAGCCTGTCAACAGATGGTACGGGATCGCGTCGATCTTGATGAGTTGCCCATTCTCACCCACTTTGGCAAGGATGGCGGCCCTTATGTGACTTCGGGTGTGGCTATTATCAATGACCCTGTGACTGGGCCAAATGCTGCCTTTCATCGCCTGATGCAAATCGCCCCAGATCGTTTTGCGGTGCGCCTGGTGGAAAACCGTGGCACACACACCGCTTGGTCGCGCACTATAGAAGACCTGCCCATGGTAGTGTGTATTGGTGCGCCACCGGCTGTACAGTTAGCAGCGGCCATGTCGCCAGCAGCCGGTGTGAATGAGCTGCACATTGCCAACGCCCTCACGCCGATTCGGGTATGTAAGAGTATAGAGGACGAACTGGTCATCCCGGCTGATACGGAGATCGTGCTCGAAGGCCGGCTTACTCACGAGATGGTCGATGAAGGGCCCTTTGTCGACCTGACGCAGACGCGCGATTTTGTGCGCCAACAACCCGTCTTTGTGGTAGAGCGCATTACCCATCGCCGCGAGCCCATTTATCAGGCGTTGTTGCCAGGCGGCGCTGAGCACAAGGTGCTCATGGGTACACCGCGCGAGCCCACTATTTATGCGTCTGTGAATGAGGTCTGTCGCTGCACCGATGTGACCATGACTGCTGGCGGAGGTTATTGGCTTCACGCCGTGGTGCAGATCGACAAGCAGAGACCGGCAGATGGCAAACTGGCAGGACGGGCAGCTTTCAAGGGGCATACGTCGCTCAAGCACGTGGTGGTGGTTGATCATGACGTGAACATTCATGATCCCGAGCAAGTAGCCTGGGCTATTGCCACGCGCTTTCAGGCCGACCGCGATCTGGAATTGTTTACCGATCAACCCAGCAGTTCGCTCGATCCTTCGGCGCGGCATGTGCCTGGCAAAAAGACGCGCACGGCCAAACTGGCTTTGGATGCTACCATTCACTGGGATTCGGCCCAGGCACCGGACATGAGCGATTATGCTATTGAGGATTATGAGCCCATCGATCTTGCGGATTACGAGTAAATAGTATGATGTTAACGCTTACCGATACAGAAAAAAGTATGCTGGCTGGCAAGCAAGGGCGGGCCGTCCAGCGTGCCATGGAGATTGTGGAAACACTGGGGCGGGTGTACGGTGCTAGCCGCCTTTTGCCAGTGGAATCGGTGCAGGTTGCCGGCGTAAGTTACCGTAACCTGGGCGAGGCCGGACTTTCTTTTATTCAGGATTGGGCCAGCGAGGGCGCTCGGGTGTGCGTGCCGACTACACTCAACCCGGCAGGCATGGACATGCGCGATTGGCAGCGCATGGGCTTTTCTGCGGCTTTTGCCTCGCGTCAGCAGGCGACGATAGAGGCCTATGTGTCCATGGGTATTCAACCCACATGCACGTGCACGCCTTATCTGGTGGGTAACCTCCCGGGCTTGGGGGAGCATATAGCCTGGAGCGAATCCAGTGCCGTAGCCTTTGCCAACTCGGTGCTCGGCGCTCGCACCAACCGTGAGGGTGGCCCCAGTGCCTTGGCCTCGGCGGTTTGCGGGCGCACCGCGGATTATGGCCTGCATACCGATGCGGGTCGCCGGGCGACGCATCTCGTCGAGGTACGCTGCCCTGTGCATGAGCCTCACGAATTCGCCGCTCTGGGCTATATCGTGGGCAAATTGGCTGGTAACGGCGTGCCTTATGTTAAGGGGCTCGAACTGTCTGGTATTGATTTCTCTGAGGAAGGACGTTCTGCTTTGGTCGATTCGATCTATGCAGATTCGTTCAAGTTATTAGGCGCAGCCTTGGCCTCTAGTGGGGCGGTGGCGCTTTACCATCTCCAAGGCATCACCCCTGAGGCACGCGAGCGTAAGGATTTACTGCTCGATAAGGTCATCAAGGTGACAGTGGATTCACTCGAACCCGCTTATGCGGCTTTGAACGCCTCTGAACAGGTTATCGATTTGGTGGTGATTGGCTGCCCCCACGCCTCGCTGCAAGAATTGCGGGCGGTAGCTGATGCGGTCGAAGGCCAAACGCTCAGCGCCATGCTGTGGGTCACCACCTCGCGCCAGGTCAAAGATCGCAGCGTCGAATTGGGCTATGTCGAGGCTATCGAGCGGGCTGGCGGTATGGTAGTGGCCGATGGCTGTGTGGTGGTGGCGCCCATGAGCGAGCTGAATTATCATTCTCTGGCCACCAATTCGGCCAAGATGGCGGCTTATGCCCTGCCGCATTCAGGACTGTTGCCTCATTTAGGCAGCTTGCAGCAGTGCATTGAGGCGGCGGTGAGCGGCCGTTGGAGCGGATGCAACCGATGAATCACTTGACCTGTCGAAGCATTTTCAAAGGCTCTGCTGAGGGCGAGGCTTTGGTTACCGAGATTCCCATTGGTTTTCTCGGTGGCGTCGACCCAGACACGGGCATTATCGTCGATCCAGCGCATCCGTTGTGTGGCCAATGTATTACCAACAAAGTGCTGGTCTTCCCTTACGGCAAGGGCAGCACAGTGGGTTCTTATACCATTTATCGCCTCAAAAAGAATGGGTTGGCTCCGGCCGCCATGGTGAATGCCGAGAGTGAGGCGATTGTGGCGGTTGGCGCATTGATTGCCGAAATCCCCATGGTGGATCAGGTGGATACAAGTAAGCTCCGTACGGGTATGCAGGTGCATATAGCAGGTGAGGAACTCTGGTTTGAGTGAGCTCGTCTTTATCAAGTTGGGTGGTTCGGTTATCACCGATAAGCAGGCCGACGAGGTTGCCAATATCGATGTGATTGGCCGTTTAGCCCGTGAGATTGCGGCCGCGCTTGCTGTTCGCCCCGATTTGCGAGTGGTTCTGGGCCATGGCAGCGGCTCCTTTGGCCACGTTTATGCGGCGCGTTATAGTGTGCGCGACGGCTGTTATGACGAACATGGTCGGCGCGATATGACCGGCTATGTGCTGACTGGTGCAGCAGCTGGGCGCCTCAATCGTGTCATGACTGATGCTTTAGTCGAATCGGGCGTGCCTGCGGTTTCGGTGCAGCCCTCGGCTTTGTTGAATTGTGTGGATGGGGCAGTGCAGCACATGGATACGCGCGTCATCGAGCAATTACTGGCCCAGGGCTGTGTGCCCTTGGTTTATGGCGATGTGGCACTGGATTCGGTGCGCGGCTGTACCATCGCTTCTACCGAGATGATATTCGAGTATCTGGCGCCAAGATTGCATCCTGCCCGTATGCTCATGGTGGGGCAGGTGGATGGCGTTTACACAGGAGATCCCACCCTGGACCCCACTGCGCGCAGAATAGCGTGCATCTCTCCTGACAGGTATGATAAGGTTCGTGGTTGGTTGTCTGCTTCCAATGCCACCGATGTAACTGGCGGTATGCTCTCCAAAGTTGAATCCCTGTTGCGTTTGGTGACTGACTTGGATGGACTTTCGGTGAGATTATTCTCGGGCGTCATCCCGAGACAGCTTGAAGTGGCCTTGATCGATTCTGATTATGCAGCGGGCACGCTCGTGGCCCGCCAAGATAAGGGTTGACTATGTTGGGTTTGATTACGTTCATTATTGTTTTTAGCGTGCTGATATTTGTGCACGAATTTGGCCATTTTGTCACTGCCAAGCTGGCCGGGGTTACGGTTTCCGAGTTTGGCTTTGGCTATCCGCCGCGCATTGCCAAGCTGGGTACTTGGCATGGCACTGAGATCACCCTAAATGCGCTGCCCGTTGGTGGCTTTGTGCTCATGTCAGAGGATGATCCTTCAGAGCCCGGCAGTGTGGCTAACAAACCAATTTGGGTACGCCTCATTGTCTTTTCGGCGGGTGCTTTGATGAACCTGCTGCTGGCCATCGCGCTTTATGCCGCCGTTTTTACCATCGGTACGCTTGTGCCTATGGAAGAACCCGGCGCGGGCATTTATAGCATCTCTGTGAATTCACCTGCGGAGAGCGCGGGTCTTCAATCGGGTGATAATATCATCTCGTTGAATGGCGTTGCTATCGATTCGGCTGACCAGGCTGGCGACATGATCGCCGAGAACGTTGGTCAGGAACTCACCATTGTTGTCGAGCGTGACGGTGAGCAACTCGATCCAGTGACGGTGGTGCCTCGTGTCGATCCACCAGAGGGTGAGGGAGCCTTGGGTATTTCTATATCGCTCCCCCTGTCCACGCAGTCCTATCCGATTTGGCAGGCCATTCCCAAGGGCTTTCAGGCGGCATATAATAGTGTTCGTAACCTCTTTTGGGCTCTGCAGCAGACCATTGTTGGCAATATGAAGCTCGAAGTGACCGGTGTGGTTGGCATCTATAATATGACCACAGAGGTTGCCCAAAGCGGCCTGGTGGATACGCTGAGTTTTGCTGCTTGGTTGAGCCTGAACCTTGCTCTGTTCAACATGTTCCCCTTGCCAGCACTGGATGGCGGACGCGTGGTGTTTGTATTGCTAGAATGGATTCGGCGCGGCAAGCGCGTTGCCCCGGAAAAAGAGGGTATGGTACATGCCATCGGCATGATGGTTTTGCTGGCTATGTTTGTGGTCGTGACGATTTGGGACGTGCAGCGATACTATGGATGATGCTAATGAGGCCGACAAGATGGAAGAATATATAGATGAGAATGTCTCCAGCCTTCCTGATTTCAGAACGGGTCTGAGCAATCTACTGAACGGGCAAGATATTGATGCGAACATGCTCTCAAGCTTTTCTTCTTTGATCGAGCCGGACATGAGCGAGTTTTTGATGGGCTTGGCCGATGTAGACTTGATGCGACGGCGAGAGCTCGTGGATCGCATGGTGCAACAGGCCGAATTGGACTTTAGGCTGGACTTTGTGGACCTGTTCTTTCGCTTGCTGGCTGATGAAGATGCCCGTGTGCGCGAGAGCGCCATCAATGGCCTGTGGGAACATGATCGCATTCAGTTCATCCGACCACTGGTCAAACTACTGGGCCACGATTCCGATTTCGGTGTGCGTGCGGCGGCGGCGACTTCATTGGGGCGCTATATGTTCATGGCCGAGTGCGATGAACTCGACGAGCGCCGTGCGGCCTTGGTTCGCGATGCTTTGCATGATGCCGTTCAACAGGGTCCTGACATTGAAGTACAGCGGCGGGCTTTGGAATCTATTGCCTACTTGGCTGAGGATTGGGTCATGGACCTCATCGATCTGGCCTATGACCACGAAGATCCGCGCATGCGTCAGAGTTCGCTGTTTGCCATGGGGCGTACGGCTGAGCCGCGTTGGGCGCCAATTGTTCTCTCCGAGTTGGGCAGTGCGGAACCGGCCATGCGTTACGAGGCGGTTCGGGCGGCAGGCGAGCTAGGTTTGGAGCCAGCTATCGAGCGCTTGATCGCCCTGACGGAGGACTTGGATGGCGAGGTTCAAGAAATAGCCATTTGGGCCTTAGGCCAAATCGGCGGCAAGCGCGCCAAAGAAGTGCTCGACTTTTTGCTGGAAAACGGGAATGAGGCGCAGGCCCTGGCGGCCGAGGCGGCACTCGACGAGATCGAATTCGCCACACGCCCTATGCAAATGTTCGTGCATGAATACAACGCAGACGAGCTCTTGGTTGACAGCAGTGTGCCGGACGATGATGACGATGTGTACGAAATTGACGATGAAGACGAACAGGATCATCCGCATACACACGTTCATGATGATGATTACGACGAGGACGAAGGCGAGGAAGAAGATACCGACTGGCCTGACGAATTCCTCGACTTTGAGTAAGGTTGCTGATGGATTCCGAGCAGAGCCGCCTGGTGGCCGATATCTATGGCCGGGTGCAGGGCGTGGGCTTTCGCTATAGCGCGGTAGAGCGCGCCGAGGCCATGAATATTGTGGGCACGGTGCAGAACTGTTGGGATGGCAGTGTGCACGTAGTCGCCGAGGGGCGCCGATTGCAGCTTGAAACCTTTCTCTCCTGGCTCGAACAGGGGCCTATGATGGCCCATGTGACCCGCGTAGATCACGAATGGCGCAGCCCTACTGGCGAATTCAATCATTTTGAGGTGATTTGACGATGCGTGCTAAACCTGAACGAACGGCGTGGTTCATTCTTTGGTCCGCGCTGTTTGTCTTTATTGCCATCATCGTCGGGGTGCCCGTGGGGGTTCGCCATTACGTGGTGACGGCCGAAGATGAGCAACCAGCCATTCTGGAGACCCTGATGGGCACCGTGGTGATTGACCCCATTGTGGGGGTAGGCCCCACACCGGTGACCAAGGATCAGACGGCCGAAGTTTCCGAGGGGACCATCATCTATGTAGATGAAACCTCTGAGGCGGTGGTCACCTTTGCCGATATGAGCTTTATGCACCTCTACCCGGGCACCACGGTACAGTTGGACGAGTTACGTGCGCCGCGTTACCGTTGGGGCACCATGCCACATACGGTGAGCCTAACCCTCATCGCCGGCAAGATTCGCCTTTCGACTGTATTCGATGACGGCTCAGGCCTCGATTATTCGCTCAACACTTCCATGGCTTCAGCCCAGCTTTCGGCGGATGGCAGCTATACCATCGAGGTTGATAGCCAGATGGCCTCCATCGATGTCTATCGCGGCACGGCGGTAGTTTCGGCCCAGAGTGCTACCGTCGCTCTGGGAGCACGCGAGCGTAGCGAGATTATGGCCGGCTCGGCACCCTCTGAAGCTATGTCGGTAGCCAAGGACATGATCACCAATGGCTCCTTCCGCGATAGCCTGGAATCGACCTGGCAGATTTACAATGACCAGGGCACGGATGCGGGAGAGGCAGACGGTACGGTGACGGTGCTGGAAGATGAGGGCCGCACAGCCGTACAATTCGAGCGTAGCGGCGGTTATGGCAACCATTGCGAGACCATTATGGAGCAGACCATCGATGAGTTGATCCCTGATACGGCCACCTCGCTAGTGATTCGGGCTTCGGTCAAGGTGCGCTCGCAGAGCCTCTCGGGCGGTGGCTATTTGTCCTCTGAATATCCGCTGATGCTGCGCATTACCTATCGCGATTCGTACGACAGCGAAGCGGAATGGATTCAGGGGTTCTACATCGAGAACCCCTCCAACACCCCTACCATGTATGGCACGCAGATCACCGCCGATCAGTGGTATCCCTACGAATCAGAAAACCTACTCGACAGCCTGCCGGTGCCGCCTTATCGCATTCTCAGTATTCGCATTTATGCTTCGGGCTGGGATTACGAGAGTTTGGTCTCGGATGTGGCCCTAGTAGCCGAATAGGTCTGACGTGCTTTGCGCTGCTCCATGTACAACGCCCGAATCTCACCGAGGATTTGGGCGTATTCTTTTGAGGCGTAATCGCTATAGGTCCAGGGCCAGGTGCAAAAGCGGCCATCGCGGATGTACAGCGTGACCTCGGCAAAAATGCCCTTGCCGATATAGATGCGCTGGGAATAGTTCTTGGTGGTGGCCAGCACAAACTTGCCCGGCGACATATAGCCGGGATCGAGGTTGAGACCGCGTTTGCCATCCTGACCCAGGGCATATTCGAGCTCGTTGGTCAACACTTTGACATCGGCCAGTTCGTCCTGGCCGATGAGGCGCTCGAACGAGGCGAACTGGCGCAGCAGGTCAGCGCCAAATTCGGCTTGGTAATAGTGGGTAAAGGTAAAGGGGATGATTTCGCTCACGTAATCGGTGGGGCCAAACGTCTTTTCCAGTTCGGCGATAGCTTGCGCGAACAATGTGGGGTCATGCCCAAACATGGGCATGACGAGTTTAACAGGTTCTGGCTCTTTGATCTTTCCCATAGACCCTCCCGTTCTAGAGAGAGTAAAACTCGACCAGGTTGCGCTCCGATTCGCCCTCGACACGGGCAAAGAGCTGCACGTATTGGATGATGGTGGTGCTGGCCAGCTTGCTCTTGAGCAGCTCGTCGATCTGAAAGATGCCCGCTGAGTTGTTCATCTTGATGTCGATGCGGATGGGCTTGTCTTCACCAGCGCTGAGCGACACCTCGTCGATGGCGGCAGCGGATACGGCGTGAATGTTGACGGTGCCGGTCTCAAAAGGAATACGCGAGCGGCCCTTGGTCATGTCCAGGGCATCAGCCAGCTTGAGCACGCTGGCTTCAATGGTGAGGCACTTTTCGTCCGAGCGATGGGCGGCCACGGCATGCAGCACTTCGCTGGTGACGGTGGTGCGATCGGTGATGTCATAGATGCCATCGAGCAGCTCACGGGCTTTGCGGTCTGCTAAAATGAGGCTGTATTCCTCGTGGCGATGGCGGTGAATGCTGATGCCCAGGTCGTGGCAGCAGGCGCCTAAAATGACCACCACCTCGGCGTCCTCATAGGTCATCTCGTGGTCGGTGACGATGCTCATGGGCACCTCGGCATCGCGCAGCAGACGCAGCAGCTTCAGGGCGATGTTGGCGACGATGCGAATATGCACCTCACCGTGGTCGGAAATACCCGAGCGGTCCACGGCGTTGATGTTGGCGCACTTCCAAAGCTGGTGCAGCTCTTCATCTGTGTTGATGCGTTCTAGCACCTGGGCCAGCTTGGGGTTGTGTCGTACCGGAAGATTGATTGGCATATATACCTCTATTGTTATAGTCCACCCAGCCCCATACTTTTGAGGCTGGCCCAGCGGCCGCTGCCGATGATCAGGTGGTCGAGCACCTGGATGTCCAGGAGCTTGCCGGCCTGCACCAGGTCGCGGGTGACGGCGATGTCGTCGGCTGACGGCGTCGGATCGCCGCTGGGATGATTGTGGGCGATGATGACGGAAGTGGCGTTATCACGCACGGCCTCGCGGAACACTTCGCCTGCGCGAATAGAGGCGCTGCTGGTGTTGCCGCGATAGATGCGGGCGTGTTTGCGCACATAGTTCTTGACGTCCAGCACCAGCACGTGCAGCTCTTCTTGCTGCAGGCCGGCCATGGAGGCCATTAAAAAGCGGGCTACGTCGTCGGGGCTGGAGATGCGCGCGCGGCCATCGTTATTGATCATGACCATGCGCCGACCCATCTCAAAAGCGGCCAACAACTGGGCAGCCTTGGCTGGACCAATGCCGGGCACCTCGCACAATTCGGTGCTGCTGGCCTGGGCCAGCTCGGCCAAGCCGCCAAAACGGGCCAACAACGCATCAGCCAACCCCATCACGTTCTGCCCGGCCCCGCCGGTGCGTAGCGCGATGGCGATGAGCTCGCTGTTGGAGAGATAGGTGGCGCCGTTCTGGATCAGACGCTCGCGCGGCCGTTCGTCAGAGGGCAATTCCTTGATGGTATAGCCCCGATTGTTGTCCATGAATGCCCCGTTTTTTTGTGCCTACCCGAGTCTAGACTTGGAGCGGGGGTCTGTCAATAGGCACCAATTGCCCGCCAGGCCGGTTTGGCCGATACTCTGATGACAAGATAATTGACAGGGTGCGCCCCGCAGGATTACCATGGCGCATTGCTGAGAGGAGCAAACATGTTCTCGACTTGGGCTCGCCGGGTGACGGCATCGTTCGTACAGGGAATCGCTAGGGGCTTTCAAAAGTTGGGCATGACGCCCAATGCGGTCACTATTCTGGGGGCGGTGCTCAACGCTGTGGTGGCTGTGCTGATTTCGCAGGGCTGGCATTTGGCGGGTGGGCTGTTGCTCATCCTGGCCGCTGGATTGGACGCCATCGACGGTTCGCTGGCCCGGCTGATGGGTGGAGGCACCCGCTTTGGCGCCTTTCTCGATTCCGTGCTCGACCGCGTCTCAGAGGCGCTGATTCTCTTTGGCCTGGCCTGGTGGTATTCATCCCAGGGGGCTACCACTGAAGTGCTTCTGGCCTATGTGGCCATTGTCGGCTCCATGTTGGTGAGCTATGCTCGCGCTCGCGCCGAGGCGGTCGAGATCGACTGCAAGGTGGGCATTTTTACCCGCCTGGAGCGCACCATTATCGTCATCGTGGCCCTCATCGCGGGTTATGCCAATATCGGCCTGTGGGTGCTGGCTATCGGTGCGCCGCTAACCGCGCTGCACCGCATGATCTATGTCTATCAGCAGAGCAAAAAAGCGCCCAAGGAATTGTAGGCCTGTAGGCCCGGCCAGCAGAGCGCAAGTTTGCAGTTTGGGCGTTCTGTGGTAAATTATTCGGGTAATATGGTGGGCGTAGCCGAGTGGTTAAGGCATCTGGTTGTGGCCCAGAAGACCGTGGGTTCGACCCCCACCGCTCACCCCAAAAGGGACTGTCCGTATGGATAGCCCCTTTGTTTTGTTGTTGTGTGTGGGGCGCAGAGACTAATTGATGAATACCTTCCATGAAGGGACTGTTTTTTGGTCAAGTTATTTTCTGTGACGAGTTTGTTCTGTTAAGGAATGTATATTATGTTTTAGTTCTGAAAAATTTCTTTGTAGAATATCATATAATGCATTGGTATTAGCTATGTCTAGAAACTCACCTTTTTCATTCTTTGGCGTTTCTGTAAACATTGCATTATATCTATTCAACAGCAACAAAGTGTCAGCCGCAGTTTCATAAAACTCACTGTTGAGTTCTATATAACATTGGGCTACTAATAGTTCAAGACATGCGGTTTCAAAGCAATAGGCAAGTCCACATACATGGGAATTAGATTTTTCAGCGTTTTTTAGATCTTCTTCGATTTCGTTAATAATTTTGATATTCGCGTCAAATTCTCGTTCCAGGGCCTCTAGCCTTCTATTCGTTTGCTCAGCTTGGAATATTTGGAACAAAGTTCCTCTTCCCCCTAACACCTCTAGGACTTGACTGTCAGATTTGTCGGGTTCATCTAGACAGCTGCGCAAAGCTTTTTCAAACTGTTTATAAAACTCTGTCATCTTGAGATGATCTTGGGGATAATAAAAGTGTGTATGCTTATGCCCAACATCAAAGGGAAGGGGTGTGTCATTTTGAGCAATCGTAATTGTTCGGTGCTTGAAGCTTTGTCGAACACCTAACTCCCAGAACACGTTTGGGTTCAAGTCGGTCAGCTCCGCTACAACGACATAAGAAAAGACTAACTTGTTAATAATTTGGGCAAGAATATCACCGCGAAGCTCGTCTGAACGTTCTGCTTTTAATCCTACTTTTTCAATTGTAGGCTTTAAAATTTTCTCAAAGTGGCCTGTCCAATATTCCTCTTTATGTTCACTCGTCGTGTTGCTAAAAGGCATGATGACAAAAGCCACTTTTTCTTCTTCCATCGTATTGTGGCCTCCACCGGTCTCGCATTTTACCGGGTCAAAGTTCCATAAAAAACTAGTAGAGACTGAATTTTCAGTCTCTACTAGAAAACCAATCGAATAGTTTATCAATTAGAGAGTTTGCAATAACAATTATTAAAATAAGGAACATCATTCCAAAGCCCATGATGAAAGATTGCGATAAACTTATATTGGAGGTCCAGTAAAATACCAAGGAAAAAATCAAGGATACGGCAGCGTAGGAGATAGCTCCTGGAAGTATCTTTCTCCAAAAGCTTTGGACCTTCTTTTCGACTTTTTTTACTCCCACAATCCTTGCATAAATATCGAGCTCTTCATCAAATTCGGCTACTAGGAGTTTAAGAGTAAAAGAATCCGTAGCATTCAAGAGCCCTGGTTCTATCAACACTTTGTGATCATCCGTTTTGACTAGCGGATTTATTCCTTTGGGACTAGTCCCGCTAATTTCCGTTGATAGTACATGTGCCTTTTCACTGAATATGATCTGCAATGGGGTTTCGTAGTCTTTCGATACTATAGGAATATCTCCCGAGTTAGTTAAAACGATCTCCAGAAGGTGCAGTTGTTTTACGAGTTCATTCTCGTATGACATTGTGACTTTGCTGGCCATGTCTTTAGCGACGCTTAGTTGTGGAATGGATGAAGAAATAGTATAGGAGAGTTTCTTTTTTTGTTTCCCCAAACGATATCCTCCTATAGCAAGAATAGCTGTTAACATTACACCCACAAATGTCCAGATTTGATCGCGAAGAAATTCGAGCATAGCGACCCTTTCTTCAAGCCATTGCTAGAAACCTTGTACAAAGAAGTTGCTAGAGTTTATCTTACACAAAACAAGCTCCTCTATCCAGCGATACAGGGGCTTGAACTACACTAAACCCGAGACTAGGATTTGAAATGTTTAAAGGTGGGCAAGTAGTCACGGTTCTGCCCCAGCATCTTGCCGCCCATAGCGCAAGCCTTTCCGCGCGCAGTTCTTCTATGGCACTCTCATGCTATACTATCCCTACCAACCCCTACACCAGGCAGGTGAACCCCATGACGCAATATGGACCCGACCCCAATAACCCCTATCCCAACGAACAGATGAAGCGCGTTTGTTTCATCAAGAACGTCGTCACCAATCCCGCCATTCAGGTGGGCGATTACACCTATTACGATGATCCCGACGGCGCCGAGCTGTTCGAGCAGCACGTCACCCATCACTATCCTTTCATGGGCGATAGGCTGATCATCGGCAAGTTCTGTGCCATCGCCAAGGGCATCGAGTTCATCATGAACGGCGCCAACCATCGCATGAACGCCGTCACCACCTATCCTTTCAGCATCATGGGCCACGGCTGGGAATCGACCATACCCACGCTGGAGGACTTGCCCTACAAGGGGGATACCGTGGTGGGCAACGATGTCTGGATCGGCCAGAACGTGACGGTGCTGCCCGGGGTGCACATTGGCGATGGGGCTATTGTGGGGGCCAACGCCGTAGTCACGCGCGATGTGCCGCCTTACCACATCGTCGGTGGCAATCCGGCGTGCGTCATCCGCCCCCGTTTTGACGAGGCCCTGATTGCTTACCTGTTGGAGCGGCGTTGGTGGGATTGGCCCGCGGAAAAGATCTTTGCCAACCTGGACGTGCTCACCAGCGCCGATTTAGAGCGCATCAAGACCGTTCGCTGAGCGGCACTTGATAAAAGTTGTACGCACAAGGCAAAGCAAACCTCAACGCCCCTTGATAAACTCTTTTTGAAAGGGTGAGGGCCATGAATTGTTTCGACGAGACTGAGGACGTCATCAGTTTCATTGAAGAACACATTCTAGAGATCGATTACGCCGAAATATCTCAGCTGGTGGGCATCCCGCTGGGGCTCTATCAGCGCATCTTTGCCTATGTGTGTGGCATCTCTATAGCCGACTATATCAAGCGGCGCCGGCTGACGCTGGCGGCCGGCGAGCTGCTAGAAGGCGGCCACAAAGTAATCGACATCGCCCTCAAGTACGGATACGAATCGCACGCTGCTTTTACGCGGGCTTTCAAGGAGCAAATCGGTATTGCTCCCTCGCGGGTATCGAGCAGCGCGAACCTGAACTTGTATCCGCGACTAACCTTTCAACTCTCAGAAGAATCGTATCGTGTGGTGAAAGGGAGGCGGCTCATGGCCGAGCTGGAGAGGATCGAATACGCGCATTTCGATGCGCGCAAGGTGGTCGGCATCGAGAAACGGGTTACTTTTCAGAATGCTGGCGAGTTTTGGCAAGAGTATTTCAATTCAGGGGCTTCTGATAGGGTCGAAGCCTTGGCATCGTATGTCTGTCAGGATATCGACGCTTATGCCGGTCTGGGTTATATGACCCACTTTGATGAGGCGGGCGAGAGCTTTGACTATGTTATCGGCAAGCTCATGACCCTGGATGCCCCTGTGCCGGAAGGCTTGGTGTCCCATACGGTACCCGAGGGGATTGTCGCCGTGGCCCGCATCAAGGGCGAGTTCGTTGACATTCTGAACGAGGCTTTTTTCTTGATGAAGGAGGCCATCGAAAAGAACGGCTATGTGCTGGGTGATGGCGAGTTCTACTGGTGCGATGTCTATACGTACGAGCGCTATTGCGAGCCAATCGAACGTGGCGAAAAGATTGTTGCGCTGGACTATATCATGCCTTGTCACAAGGTGAACGCATAGCGCCATGAACAAAAAAGGGGCTGCTGCAATTTTTGCAGCAGCCCCTTTACTTTTGTACTTAGGCCTGGAAATGCTTGAACGTCGGTAGATAATCGCGGTTCTGCGCCAGCATCTCGTTGACCATGGTGCGAATCTCTTCCAGCGAGAGCACTGCCGCCGTGAGTGGATCGTAGGCGATGGCATGAAAGACCATGGTGGGGTCGCCGGTCAGGCAGGCCTCCACGGCCATCTCTTCGCTGGCCACGGTGAGGTTGTTCAGCGCGGCGCACTGGGCTGGCAGGGCACCCACATGGATGGGGTTGATGCCCTGGGTATCGGCATACACCGGCACCTCTACGCAGCAATCCTCGGGCAGGTTGGTGATGAGCCCCTTGTTGGGCACGTTGCCGTTGAACTTGAACGGTGTGCCGCCCACATAGGCGTTGACGATATAAGCGGCGTATTCATGGCCGCGCTCCAGGTCCAGCGGCTCGGGGTCATCCAGCCATTCCTGGATGGCATTCTTCCAGTCGCCGGCGCGCTCGCGGTAGGAATCGAGAATGTAGGCATAGTGGCCGGGGTTCCAGCCGGTGCCGTGGGTGCAGTACTTTTCGATGAGGTCCGGGCGTTTGCGGAACCACCAGTTGTATTCCGAGTTGTGTCCGCTGGACTCGGTAATATAGTAGCCGAAATGCTTGAACATCTCGTTGCGGACCTGTTCCTCGTTGAAAATCTCTTCCCTGGTGATGGCCTCGCGCAGCAGGGGATAGGCGTCCTCGCCGTTCCACTCGTACTTTAAATACCAGCTCATGTGGTTGATACCGGCGCACAGGTAGCTGATCTCCTCGTCCTTGGCGCCAATCCAGCCAGCCAGCATCGAGGCGGTGCCCTGCACGCTGTGGCACAGGCCCGTCACTTGAATGCTGCTCTCGCGCTGCATGGCCCGGCAGAGCATGGCCATGGGGTTGGTATAGTTGAGCAGCAGGGCTTTGGGGCAATACTTTTCCATGTCGGCGCAAATGCTCAGCATGACCGGGATGGTGCGCAGGGCGCGGAAAATGCCGGAAACACCGCGCGAATCGCCCACGTTGATGTCTACGCCGTACTTTTTCGGGATCAGGATGTCGTGCTGCCACACGTCCACGCCGCCGGCCAAAATGGTGCAGATGACGGAATCGGCGCCCTTGAGGGCCTCGGCGCGATCCAAGGTGGCCTCGACCTTGGCGGGGTACTGGCCTTCGGTCACGATGCGCTCGCAGGCCCGCTTGATGTAATCCAGGCGCTCGGGGTCAATGTCCATCAGGCAGATGGTGGCGTCTTGCAGCAGCGGAAAGGTGAGTAAGTCCTTGACGAGCTTGCGCGTAAAGCCAAAACTACCAGCGCCAATAAAGGCGACCTTGGTCATGATAATGCCTCCTCAATCCAGGGTTCAACGCGCCGATAGTAGCACAAAAGCAAGAGTCAAGCTAACGGGCCGGGCCAGCTTTGACACTGTTTGGGCCAGCGCTATAATGGGGAGCGAGCCCCAGTAGCTCAGGTGGATAGAGCATCTGCCTTCTAAGCAGTTGGTCCCGGGTTCGAGTCCTGGCTGGGGTACTAACGCAAGATGTAGCGGTACGCGGCGTGGTGCTAACTATATGTTGTGGCAGAGGTCTTACAGCGTAAGGTCGCCTATGAATTGCTGTAAGACCTGTTTTTTTGTTTCGATCGCAGATCTGCCGACTCACGAAGTGGTACACTCTCAGTATTGTAATTTGAACGCTCGTGCTAGCATGGTCTTCCCAAATCAGGCGCTAGATGATCAAAAGAGGGGACCACTCTGCCCTGAGCGACGCGGCCGCTGTGAATACGGACGACGACGCATGCAGTCGTTAATGAACTGACTGTCTGTACTCCTCTTGACATTACATGTCAACTATAGTATGCTTTAGTTAATCCAGGCAGAGACCTGGAGGGTGATGGTTTGACCCATCGGAAGAGCGTGCCGAAAGGTGCGCTTTTCTCATTATGGGAGTAGTTTCCGACCACACCCGTCAATCTCTTGTGTCCTTCCATTTCTGTAGTACTTTGCTAGGACAATCTCCCCAACACGATCCTGAAAGGGATGGGGGGCTGCAGTGGCTAAGCCATTGTGGACGAGCGTATCTAGACGAGAAGGATAGGCGAGAAGGTCAGCGATCTGCAGCCCTGCGATGTTGGCTTCCTTTCTCTTTACCTTCAGTTGACGAGAAGTAAGGCGACGCTGCATTTCGTCCGGTGTTCTATACCCCGCCCCGGTCTCAAAGTACGTCGTATAAATCGACTCCAGCTCCTTATCTTGTTTTGCGCCGCGAGCTTCAGCCATTGCATCGCCTTGTGCATTTTTCTGAGAGAGATAGATCACATAGCGCTCAAGCAGAATCTTGAGACAGTAATAATAGGGGTGTTCCTGCCATGCCCTGTACTTTCTCACGTGAGCTAGCTTATCTATCACCGCGGTTACTATTAGATATGGCCAAGCGCTGAGTAAGTCGAGCATATTACTGTCGAACTCGTCTGCTGTACGTTGGATCTTCAATATCTCGAAAGGGCCACGGCGATATAGGATATCTTTGCGGTGAAGAACGACAGGATTCTCGACACAATGCTCTGGCCAGAACTTACTTTTGAATGCGTCCATCTCAGATCTGATGTGTCTATCATGATAATCGACGTCTATGATCACCCCGGTAAGTCCAAGAAACCTTTCGTTGGGATTATCTGCACTCGCTAGATCAGGGTTGCCACTCTCATCGATATACATTCTGTACAAGTCTCTCGGGCCCTCCGGTATTAGATGAAGCGTTCTGTTCGTTCAGACTCAATTGGGGCGCTGAGAGCAACCTCAATCATCATTATCGTGAAGTTTGACATCGGCCTCTTCCTACGATTTTGCCAGGCAATGGTCAAGCGGCACAGTGTTGGGTTTACAGATTCATAGTCTCTTGAAGTGGTACCCCCACAGTGGTACAATCAGAACACTTGTTCTAGTGATTCGTGGAGGATATCACAGTGAAGCAGCTCCTAGTCAAGTTGTTAGTGAGACGCCATAGTGCTACTCAGGAAAATGAAGACAGGGCGGTCTTGTTCAAGCTATTGGATGTGATCGAGTATTGTGTGACAGAGTGCGAAAGTCTCTGCATAAAATGATGTAGGGAAACGGCGCTTGCCCATGATCGGCTTACTCAAGCCGCGCGGGTTTGCCCTCATCTATGTAGTCGACGCTCCCCAAGTCATCACTGATGAACTCAGTATCTATATAATCGTTGTCCCCTCGGGTTTTGGCCTTGAGGGGATTCTCTCTTTCGTGCGTATCACACCATAGAAGTCGAGAAGCCTGGCCAAACCAGTATCAATGCGTTCTAGGTGTCTGGCCGACTTTTCCAGAAGCTCTAGAGTCTCATTGACTTTCCAGTACCAGCAGACTATCTCTCGGATAAGGAAGATGATCCCTACAATTATGAATATGGTGAGCACACCCATAGAGATCGCCCTCCTTGCTACTCTGCTAGCTTTCTCACTAGCTCTATTGCCATTTCTTTGAGTCTATCACCCTTTATTTGTCGGTACAAGTGAAGCAGTTGCTCTTCGTCTTCGTTCAGCTCAGTATCGAGATTGAGGAAATGGCCAACAGGGCATCCCAGGATGCGAGACAGTTCAAAGAGCAGTTCTACAGAGAACGGAGATCGTCCTCGCTCATAGTGCCCATAGCTGTTCTCGGTAAGGGACAACGCCGCGGCGACTTCTGCTCTAGTCAGCCCCGATGCCTCTCGTGCCTTGATGACTCGTTTTCGGATGAGTTCTTCCCGATTGGTAGACATTCCCTCTCCTTCTGAAACAGTATATCACCACGTTCTGCATATTGGTAGGTACTTGTAAAACGCTTACCAATATGACAGATTAAACGCGCTCATTTGGCACTCACTTTAGAGATGAATTCTGTGGATTCTGGAAAGGTGCGGATGGTTATGTGCACCCTGTGAGGATGCCCCAAGAAGACCTCGCTGCTCCAGTGAACAACGATCAATTGACGATATGGCAAATCGAGGGTCCATCCCGCCTGTAGATGTTGAGGCGCAGATTTGCACAGCGCTGGGCTGGGGTAAGCGAGAGAATGAAGCACGGTTGATTTTCGCGAGAGAGGAGATAGTAAAAAGTGCCACCTAACCCACCGCCTCCCAATCATCCGGTTCAAAGGGCCTAATGTGCTCGTCCATATCCCCCCCCTTTGTGTATTTTCCCGCGCAAGCATATCAAAAAGGAGACAACTTGCCTATGGCCTGTTTGAACAGAACGAACGGTGTTTGCTTGCCCCTCATTGCCCGGGTATCATAACAAGTGTGCTGCTAGATAGGATGTGTGATGCGTTTTCCTCCATTGGAACCCGGCCATCTGCTAGAACGAGAGAATCGCTTTCGGGCGCGTGTGGCCCTGGGCGGTGAGACGGTGTGGGCTCATGTGGCGGATCCGGGCCGGCTGCGCGAACTGCTGATTCGCGGTCGGCGCCTGTGGCTGGCCAAGGCCACCAACCCCAAGCGCGTCACCACCCACGACGTGGTACTGGTCGAGCATCGCGGCCAACTGGTGTGCATCAACACCCGTTACCCCAATGATCTGGCGCAAGAGGCGCTGGAGGACGGCACCATCCCCTGGGGAGATATTGCCGCACTGCGCCGTGAGGTAACCCACGGCAACAGTCGCTTTGATTTTCGCTTGATCATGGCCGACGGCCAGCCTTTTTGGGTCGAGGTCAAGGCGGTTTCGTTGGTAAAAGGGCGGCTGGCGCTTTTTCCTGACGCGCCCACTTTGCGCGGTGCACGGCATCTGCGCGAGCTCACCGAGATCGTCCGTGAGGGCGGCCAGGCCGGTGTGATTTTTGTGTTGCAGCGCGGTGATGCTGACATGTTTATGCCCAATCGGGCCATGGACCCGGCCTTTGCCGATGCTCTCGATGCGGCTCTAGCGGCAGGGGTGCGTGTGCAGGCTTGGGCCAGCGAGGTGACCACGGCTGGCATGTATATCACCCATCGGGTCAACCTTTGGGTGGATTCTTGAGTCTGCCCGTGGCTATGGTATCATTGCTGTTGTGTTGTCCGCAGTGGGGTGGGCAGCACCGCTTGGATAGACGCGAAACAGGGGGTTGCGCGCATGGCGGAACGTTTGATAGATGTGGTCAAGGCTCACGATGGTGTGATGACCGTACCCCTCATGGGGTTTCCCGGCATCCAGCTCAGTGATACCAGTCTGCGCGAGAACACGTTCAACTGGGTCTCGCAGTTTTCCTCGTTGCTGGCTTTGCAAACGCGATTCCAGCCCGACGGCTTGTTCTTTTTCATGGACCTCTCGGTAGAAGCCAACGCGCTGGGCCTGCAGGTGCGTTTTCCGCGTGATGAGTCGCCTTCGGTCGAAGAGCACCCGGTGAAAACCGCGGCCGACCTTGCGCAGCTTACCAAGGGTGATATTACCGCCGATGGCCGCGCTATGGTCTACATTCAGACCATGCGCCTGATGAAGCGACATCTGAATACGGTATGTGGCGGTTATGTGGTGGGGCCGTTTTCTCTTGCCGGATTGCTCATGGGCGCCTCTGAGGCGGCTATGGCCACGGTGATGGCCCCCGATGATCTTCATGCCATCTTGCGCTACTGCACCGAGGTCATTAAAGAGTACGTAGCGGCTTTGGATGCGGCCGGTGCCGATACCATCGCTATCTTGGAGCCCACTGGCGGCCTGCTTTCGCCGCGTGATTACACCAAGTTCTCCGGCCAGTATGTGGCCGAGATCATCGCCGAGATGAAGGCCCTGCCTATTCTGCACATTTGCGGGCAGACCACCAAGCTCTTGCCAGTGATGTGCGAGACGGGCGCTCAGGGGTTGAGCCTGGATTCCATGGTCAACTTTCCCGAGGTGGCTAAGACGGTGCCCAGTGATGTGGTGCTGATTGGCAATCTGGACCCGGTGGCGGTGATGAAGCAAGAGACACCAAATGGGGTTTACAAGGCTGGCGTCGAACTCATCGAGGCTATGAAGCCTTATCCCAATTTCATCTACAGTACGGGCTGCGACTTGCCGCCCGATGTACCCTTGGCCAACCTGGATGCCTTTTTCGCGGCAGCTCGCGGCACAGCGCCCGGCCAGGCCTATGAGGGTGTTTACAAGACAGCCAACACGCTGGCAGAGCTGTACGCGCTGGAAGAGATCGTTCGCGGTCGCTGATCTTTGATGTATCGCACGGGTTGCTGACAGCCAAAACGTTGTGGCAACCCGTGCATTACCCACGTGCTTTTTACCCCCAGGTCTTGTTTGCCAAGTGCAGCAAGGCTAGAATGTGTTTGTTCTATGAATAAAGCTGGTGAGTGATGATTATCAGAGAAGATAATGCTTCCAGTGAATCGGTATCTGTGACGTTTGTACTGCCGCCCGATGTGCAGGCACGTTCGGCTCACCTGGTTGGCGATATGAATAACTGGGACAAAGGCTCTACGCCCATGTTGTTTGATGAGAGAACGCAAACCTGGCAGATCAAGGTTCACTTGAAAAAAGGGCGGCGGATCGAGTTTCGCTACCTCGTAGATGGCGAGACTTGGATCAACGACTGGCACGCCGATGAATATGCTCCGAATCCTTTCGGGGGCGTGAACTCGGTGGTCGTTCTTTCGTGATCTCGATAGATGATTGGCAACAACGTCTGGCACAGGCCGCCGTTCCCGAAAACTGGACTTTGACGCCACACGAGGCTATTCAGGCGCAGTCGGCGCTGGCCGAGCGGCTTGTCCGTGAGGATACGGGTGAGCCGGTGCACACCATTGCCGGCATAGATGTGGGTATTCGCAACAAAGAGACCATGCACGCTGCGGTCGTCGTTTTCTCTTACCCCGAGCTCGCGCAGTTGCAAGTTGCTACCGCAGAGCGCCCTTTGAGTTACCCCTATGTGCCCGGCTTGTTGACCTATCGCGAGGCGCCGGCGGTGTTGGCCGCTCTTGGCGAACTGGATGCGGCCCCCGACGTACTCATGTTCGATGGCCAGGGCATTGCCCATCCGCGGCGCATGGGGTTGGCGGCTCATTTGGGCGTGTTGCTGGATGTACGTTCTATCGGCTGCGCCAAGTCGCGCTTGACCGGCACCCATGAGGAGCCGGCTGAATCCAAAGGCAGCTATGCGCTGCTGTTCGATGGCGAGGAGACGATCGGCGCTGTGCTGCGCACTCGCACGCGGGTTCGCCCCGTGTATGTCTCCATCGGGAACAAGATGTCGCTGCCTTCGTCTATAGAACTGGTACTTGGCTGCAGCACCCGCTATCGCCTGCCAGAGCCCACACGTTGGGCTCACCATTTCGCGTCTGCTAAAACAGGATAGGGATGAAAATGTCACATCCGTTACGGATCCTGCTTTCTTCGTTAATGATTTCGCTGCTCATCCTCACTTCCGGCCCTCTGCTGTTCGCCGCACAACTATCGGATGATACGGCCTTTGTGGGCACCATCACCGATCTGGTCACCGGCGAACCCTTGCCTGGCGTGCATGTTTCCGTTGGGGATACTACCGTCGAGACCGATGTGGCTGGCAATTACGTGTTGACCTTGCCTGCTGGCAATTATGATCTCTATGCTTCTCTGCCTGGTTATATCGGCATGACCCAGCTCTATCGCCAACTGGATATGGGCCGTGCGCGTGTGGATTTCGAGATGGTGATTGCCGATCCGACCGAGGAGCAGGCAGCCATCATCGATGAAAAACTGGTATCGGATACGGGTATTCAGAGCGAAGAAGACCTGGAACACGAGCTGGAGACGCTGGCTGTTACCACGCAGGCCGTCTACGAGAGCCCCAAGACCATTCGTGTGCTCATGGAAGACGGCTCGGTGGTAGAGATGGCCATGGAAGAGTATCTGCGCGGCGTGGTTTGGGCAGAGATGTCGCCCTATTGGCCCATGGAGGCGCTCAAGGCTCAGGCTGTGGCAGCCCGCTGCTATGCTGCTACGGCTCATCGGCACGATGAGGCAAATGCCGACGTTTGCACCACCACCCATTGCCAGGTTTGGAAGGCAACGACTTATGATAGCAGCGATCGCGCTGTAGCCGCGACTGCGGGGGTTGTAGCTCGTTACAATGGCGAGGTCATCTATGCTTTTTTCCATGGCCATTGCAACGGCCATACGCAGAATGTCGAGGATGTTTGGAGCAGTTATGTTCCCTATCTGCGTAGCGTCGAATGCATCTGCGGCTATGACTATTACTATGGCCATGGCGTCGGCCTGTGCCAGGTGGGCGCCAGGGCTTATGCTCTGCAAGGTTGGACCTTTGACCAAATTCTCAAACACTATTACACCGGCGTCGAAATCTATGTGCCCGTTCCTTCGGATGTGCCTTCTGCTTCGGTAACCCCCTCCAGTGGTGACAAGGGCACGGTGTTTACTTTTCAGGCTACTTATAATCAGGTGCTGACGGGTGCACCGGCTGTGGCCATTGTGCTGTTCCAGCAGGGCGGCGAGTTGCGCGCCGAAGCGATGCAGCGCGTTGGCGATGGTACCGAGCCCTATACCTATGTGCTGCAAACCAACCTTCCTGCCGGAACTCAGGCCTACCAATTCTACTTTGATGATGGCGATGGCAATGTGGCTCGCTGGCCTAGGGATGGCTCGTTCCAAACGGTGGCCGTATCCAACACGGGCACGCCGAGCATTGATACAGGCGTGTTGGTCGAAGATATCATCCATTCCAATAATTTCTTGTCGCTCTATGGGTGGAGCGAAGACGATACTGTAATGAGTTACACCACTGGTGATACCGATGGAGGAGTTATTCTGTCTTCTGGCCAGACCTCCGGTACCTTTACCTCGGCTATCAGTGAGATATCCGGTGGCTTTCAGACGGTGTATGTCAACTGGTATGGTATCGTGCCGACAGGGGCAACATTGACTCTTTCTGTATCCACGCGTGCTGCCAATGGAACATGGCGTGATTGGGTGCAGATGGGTCAGGCGGACGACGCCCCTGATGGTCGTTCCGTTTGGTCGGAGCCTATCTTTGGTGAATCGACGGCGGTGCAGTACCGCGTGCAGTTTACTGCCAATTCGAGTGGTGAATCCCCGATTTTCGAATATGTGCGCCTACTCTGTCTGAATGGCTCCGATGGCCCAACAGCAGCATCGTTGGTGGGGCAAGGGGACCTGACCGAGTATCAGCTCGTGCCGGTGTTATCACGCGAGAGCTGGGGAGCGGATGCTTCGCTGGTTAGCATCTCGGACAGTGCTGATCCGCAGGCCTTTGTGCTGCACGATACGGCTTCACTCAATGGCCTTGACCCCACCGCGGCATTGCGTTGCATCGAGTATATGCAGTCCATCAGTCTGAACATGGGCGGATTGGCCTGCAATTATGCTATGGATGCGCTGGGCAATGTTTACGAGGCCCGCGATGGTGGCGCCAGCGTGGCTGGCACGCATCTGGACGAGGCCAATGATTCTGCCGTTGGCATCCTGCTGCTGGGCGATTATGCCAGCAGTGCGCCCTCATCAGCTATGGTGGATAGTCTGGAAGACCTCATTGCCCAGGACTCGGTCGAGTATGAGCTAAATCCAACGGGTTATTTTAGCTATGGCGGCAGTAGCTATCCGGTGGTTTCGGCCCACAGTGGCTGGGAGAATGTTAGTTGCCCCGGTGCGCAGATTCTGTCCATCATGAGTACGATTCGCAGCACAGCACTTGGCCGCTTTTCGCTCATCCCCCCACGTATTACTGTAGAAGGATTGACCAATGGGGCATATGTCGCATCTGTGCAGCGCGTTACCGTGTCGGCTAACGTACCCATCAATAGTGCAGTTCTGCGCGTGGATGGTGTTCAGGTAGATGCAACCACTATCTCGCCTTATATCCTCCGATGGAACACTGCCGGCTATGTCGACGGCAAACATACGGTCGTCATTTCCGCTACGAACGATGGTGGCTCAGCCCAGCAAAGCCTGACGCTCTATGTAGACAATACGGCGCCTACGGGCACTGTGACGGCGCCAGCCTGGACAAACAGCATCTATACATACTTTGCGGTGGACAGCTCCGGGGCGAACTATGTCCAGTTTAGCAACGACTGGTTCTGGGAGGGTGAAGAGCTCTCGCATCAGCCTGATACTGGCAGTGTTGCCACAGATACTTTGGCTATCAATGATAGCACCTGGTTGGCTGCGGATGCTTCGTATGGCTATTGGTATGGCCCCTACACCTTTGGTCTGCCAGCTTATCGTACCTATGATGCTTATTTCCGCCTAAGAGGCCTGCCCGACGAGGATGTGAACCTGGCTCAAATCGACGTCTCGGATTCCAACGGGCTGCGCATCTATGCTTCCCGAGACATCGCCAGCGCTGATTTTGCCTCCGAAGATTACGAGGATGTACTTGTCGTCTTTGATTATCTCTCTTCGTCTGTGCCTGATGCGGGCATGACGGTTGGTGGCCTAGAGTTCCGGGTGCTGTATTATGCTTTGGGCACTCTGGCCATGGATCGCGTGACAGTCTATGGTGAAAAGCTGCCGGTGAGTTCTTCGGTGGGGTGGGCTTTGGAGGCAATTGAGGGCGAACAGACCGTTTTGGTGCGTCTATCTGACAAGGCGGGTAATGCGGTCGAATCTACTTTGACCGTGGGTCTTGATCTTACTGAGCCAACCTGGGTGAGCAAGGGAACTACCTCTGCTATCGTTCGTGATACGGTCTCTGGATTGGATCCAAGTACGGCGATGTGGTGTACCTCTAGTAATGGGGGGAAAACATGGTCGTCATGGAATGCACTGTCCTTGGATGTGGACGAGGGAACAACAGCTACAGTAACCCTGCAAGCACCTACAGGAACCAGTGGCATGGTTCGTTTCCGCATTGCTGATCTGGCCGGCAACATGGCTGATACAGTTTATGTGACCTATCTGCCGCTCAGTTACCACCAGTAGGGATAATCAGTTCCTGGCCAGCTTTGAGCTGTTCTGCGGTGGGCACAGTATCGATATTGGCCTGCCACAGAGTCTCCCAGTCGATGCCATAGCGTTGGGCAATGCTGTAGAGCGTATCGCCCGATTGAACCGTGTAGGTGGTTGTCCCATTGTTTGCTGTGGATGTGACTCCAACACCTTCAGCAGTGGGCGTTGTGGCAAGTGATGAGGTCGAGGCTTCTGGTGTCAGTGAGGCCGTTGGCTCTGCCGCAAGTTCTGCGTCTGTCATGGCTTGCACCTCGAGCTGGTAACCCAGGGTGGCATCCAGACTTTGTCCTCCGACAACGGTGACCTCATCTCTACCCATGGACACTGTAACCTCGCCGCTAAAGACGGCAACATAAGTGTGGTCGCGATCAGGTACGCTGCAGGTAAAGGTAGCGTTTTCTGTTTTGAGGCTGACAGTATCTGTATCCAGCGTGAGCGGCGCTGAAGCAAGTGTAGACGCCGCCACTCGGGCAATAACTTGACCTTCGTCTACGGCAATCCAGGCGGGGTTGCTGCGATCAGTTATGTCCCACTCTGTACTCAACAACGTAACACGCGTATTCTCCGCCATTTCGATGGTGCGGCTGTCTCCCAGTGTGAGCGTCGCCGTGCCATCCGCACTGCAAACAATCTCATCGCCTTCTTCAAGGTTCTTTGTCGCTCCAACGATGAGCGTAGCAGGTTCGGAAGAATCGACACGATAGAGCGTCGCTGTGCCTGTGTTAATCTCCACTTGGGGCGAGGGCAAAACTTGAATAGAGCCCGTCTCTAGAAAACGCGAGCCAACGACAACAGCAATGAGAATCAGAACGACAGTGAGAGCTCGTTTGGCTTTGCCGCGTTTGGGTGCGAATGATGCGTCAGTATACGACATGCGCGCCGTCTCCTGCTGCGCTTAGGCATTGAGAAAGGTTTGAATCTCGTCTGCCAGTTTTTGAGTTTCTATCGTAGAAGCATCATACCAGTGAATGGCCGGATCGGATAGGCGAAACCAGTTATATTGCTGGCGAACAAAGCGTCGAGTATGTCTTTTCGTCAGGGCAATGGCTTCATCGAGGGTTGTTTTGCCCTGAATGGCATCAATCATCTGGCGATAGCCCAGCCCACTCATAGCCGGCAAATCTGGAGTATAACCTCTATCAAGCAGGCCGCGCACTTCGGCTTCCAGGCCGATCTCGATCATTCGGTCAATGCGCAGATCGATGCGTTCATACAGCGTCTGCCTGCCCCGTGTCAACCCGATTTGAAGCACGTCCAATGGGGGCGGGCACTTTTGCTGTTGCTCGGACATTTTCTGCCCGGTATGCTGATAGACTTCGAGAGCACGAATAACGCGGCGAACATTGCGTGCATCAATATGTGCAGCCGCTTCTGGATCAACTTTGGCTAGCTCTTGATGCAAGCCGTCCACGCCGATTTCCTCGGCTCGCGATTCCATTTCTGCCCGGAAATCTGGGTTAGGAGGAACTTGCGGTACCGTCCAACCTTCTAGTGTCGCCTTGACGTACAACCCTGTGCCGCCCACCAAGAATGGCAATTTTCCTTGGGCGCTGGTCTCGTCAAAGCAATCCAGTGCCAGTTTTTGATAATGTGCCAGGGTGAGTTCCTGATCCGGATCGACAATGTCAATGAGGTGGTGGCGGGCTCGGGCCTGCTCGGTGGCAGTGGCTTTGGCCGTACCAATATCCATATGGCGGTAGATCTGCCGTGAATCGGCTGAAACGATCTCACCCCCCAGAGCCTCGCACAATTCGACTGAGAGGCCGGTTTTTCCCACGGCTGTCGGACCAACAATGGTGACGACCTTGACGTTTGCCGGTTCAGTCTTCATCGGCAGTGAGCCCCTTGAGAACACGAAGTGACTTGATGTGATTCGCATGATCGAGCTCGATTGCCACGATGTCAATACGCCAGTTTACGTCATCAAGATTGTGTTCGGCAAGATAGTTCTCTGCTGCTTCTTGAATGCGCGTGAGTTTGGTCGGGGTGACCGCTTCTTCGGGATAACCACTTTTACGACCATGCCTTGCCTTGACTTCAACAAAAGCCCAGGTTTCTTCTTCCCTGGCAACGAGATCGATTTCGCCCTTGGCATAGCGCCAGTTTCGCTCTATGATTTGATAACCCGCCTGGGCGAGTGCCTGGCAGGCCATGTCTTCACCCAAATTCCCTGTACGTTTGGCTTGTTTCATAAGTGCCATAATTGTAACATAGGGATGGTTGCTGGCCAACCGAATCGTGATTGACCAGATGGCTTATGTCAAAGATACCATCCACTTTTGACAAGATAGGGTAAACAGGGCTACACTAGGTAGCGCTTGATTATAGCAATTCAGATGGTTTGGTCTTTGCGATAGCACGAGTGGCTTGAGGGGAGATACATAAGAGGCTCCCTCACGCCGAGCCTGCTAATTCGCATGCGGCCCCATCTAGAGATGGGTAGAGCCGTTCGCTCTTGGGAGAAGCACACAATGCCGAATCTTGGAACGACAGAACTGATCATCATTCTGGTCATCGTCATTTTGATTTTTGGTGCCGGCAAATTGGGAAGCGTTGGTAGCGCACTTGGCAAGGGCGTTTCCGATTTTCGCAAGGCAGTAAAAACCGACGATGAAGAAGCAGAAAAAGAAGAGAAAAAAGGCGAGGCCAAAAAGGCTTCAAGCCAGAAAAAAGCTTCCGTTGAGAAGAAAGAAGACTTGGCAGAAGACGATTCAGAGCCTTCTGAAGAGTAACGATGGCTGCGGCCGAAGGAGGGGGTCATGCCCAATTTAGGGACAACAGAGCTCATCATTATCCTGGTCATCGTCATCTTGATCTTTGGCGCTGGCAAACTTGGCTCTCTCGGTAAAGAGCTCGGCCGTGGCGTCAAGGATTTCAAGGGTGCAATCAAAGATGTAGATGAGGCTAAAAAAGACCTCGAAGATATCGGTACAGCCAAAGACGACGACTCCAAGGAGTCGTAACTTGAAGGGCCGCCAGGGCCCTTTTGTGGCACTTAGGCGTGAGAGGGGAATGGGCCCGGCAAGCGATCGTTGATTGCTTCCGGGCTTTCCTTTTGGCAAAAAGGAGGACAGGATGTTCACACTAACAGGCTTTGCTGATGAAATCTCGCAAGAATTGGATGAGCAACTGGATGTTTTGGAACAGCTTGGCATAGGGTATCTCGAGTTTCGAGCTGTATGGGGCAAAGGCGTTCTCGACTTGGATGATCAGGAGATCGCTCGATTCAAGACAGAGCTCGATGCGCGAGGCATTCAGGTATCTGCCATCGGCTCGCCTATCGGCAAGATTCAGGTTGATGCCCCGCTTGAGCCGCATCTTGAAAAATTCGAGCGCGCCATGGATTTGGCCGAGCTCTTTGGAACACCCTTTATCCGCATGTTCTCCTTCTTTGTGCCCGAGGGTGAGGCAGATGCCTATCGAGGCCCGGTGATGGATCGCCTTTCCAAGTTGATTGAGGCTGCCGAGGATCGTCCGGTTGTTCTGCTTCATGAGAATGAGCGCCGCATCTATGGTGACATCCCCCGACGCTGCAAGGATATTCTAGAAACCTTCAACACGCCCAAGTTGCGTATGACTTTTGATCCGGCCAACTTTGTGATGGAAGATGTTCATCCCTATACTGACGGCTGGGACATGCTGGACGAGTATGTGGACTATATGCACATCAAGGACGGCATCATCGCTGAAAAGCGTATTGTGCCAGCGGGTGAGGGGGATGGCCAGGTGTATGAGATTCTTTCAGCCCTGAACGCTCGCGGGTATGATGGTTTTTTGTCTCTGGAACCCCATTTGCGCTTTGCGGGTAGTTTCAAGGGGTATTCTGGCCCCGAGAATTTCGAGATTGCGACTCGAGCGTTGCGCAAGTTGATTGCCCGCGTTGATCAAGGCTGAGCCATCCTTACGGGCCCGAATAAGGAGATACTATGACTGATCGAATCATCAAGGGGGTTATTCCGGTAGCGGGATTGGGCACTCGTCTGCTGCCTGCAACCAAATCTCAGCCCAAAGAGATGCTCCCCGTTGGGCGTCGTCCCGTGGTTCAGTATGTGGTCGAAGAACTGCAGAACGCAGGGCTAGACCAGATTCTCTTTGTTACGGGCCGGAAAAAGACAGCCATTGAGGATCATTTTGATGCGGACCCCGAGTTAGAGCGGCTGTTGGCCAGTGGCGGTTCTGAGGCGTTGTTGGATGAGCTATCTTTTACTGATACGCCAACACGCTTTTACTATACGCGGCAGAGCATTCCTCGCGGTCTTGGCGATGCAATCTATCATGCGCGGCAGTTTGTAGGCGATGAACACTTTGTTGTCGCGTTGGGCGATTCAATCGTTCAGGGACGGAATGGCGCCTGTTTTCTTGAAGAGATGGTCAAAACACATCTGGAGAGTGGCGCCGATTGTACTATTGCTGTTGAGCAAGTAGAGCTTGATGAGGTCTTTCGTTATGGCATCGTCAAGCCGGTTGCCGGGCAAGAAGGGCAGCGTGATTTCGATCTTGAGGATCTCATTGAAAAACCGCGTCCAGCAGTGGCACCCAGTCAGCTGGCTATTGCTGCGCGCTATGTATTTTCCCCAGCTATTTTTGATGCCATCAGCCGTACGGCGGCTGACCGTGGCGGCGAGATTCAACTGACTGATGCAATTCGACTGATGCTGCGCATGGGCTATCGCGTTCGCGCTATTCGCTTTGGCGAGGGAGAACACCGCTACGACATTGGCAACTTTGAGAGCTACTATCGGGCTTTTGTTGATATGGCTTTGGCCGATGAAAAATACGGCTACACTCTAAGGCAGTACATCAAGCGTAAGGCTAGCGAACTTTAGAATGAGAGAGGTCTCTTGTTCGGCCCCTGGAAGGTGCGGCCTTTTGGGGAATCCGACGGATATGTACGGCGGCACTGTCATTTCTTGTGCCATTGATCGGCGGGCACGAGTTACCATTAGCCCGGCGACGGAGCTTGTGCTGGATACTGCCGGAACGAAATTTACAATATCAGGGCCAGATGACTATACCCTGCGCGGCGATTTGTTCGACGTGCCCCGCGCCGTATTGGGCTATTTTCTTGGCGACGATCTGCATTGCCGCATACAGTATTCGAGCAGCGTGCCCATGTCGGCGGGCCTGTCCAGTTCAACTGCTCTAACTGTAGCCATGGTCTATGGCGTATTGGTCTATTTGAACCAACTGGGCAATCTTTATCAGGTAGCCGAACTTGCGCGCTATGTTGAACTCAACCATATGCGCGTTATTTGTGGGTACCAGGATGCCTATATGTGTACATTTGGCCAATTGAACTATCTCGATTTTCGTGGAAAAGAGTACTATCGTGAATACTCGAGCGAGTTGTATGCTACAGTAGAACGCCTCGATCCCATGGTGCCCCAATTGCCTTTTGTGTTGGCTCATACTGGCAAGCAGCATTCTTCGGATGCTGTGCATCGGCCACTTCGCGAGTTATGGCTTGATGGGGACACCCAAGTTCGACAGGGCTATGAGCGTATTGCTTTGCTGGCTCGTGAAGGCAAACGCGCTTTGCTTGCCGAAAACTGGACACGATTTGGCGCTTTAATGAACGAGAATCACGATATACAACGTGGTTTAGGCGGCTCTGGCGAGGCCAACGAGCGGGTTATTCGCAAAGCACTCGAGTTTGGTGCCTTGGGCGCCAAACTTTCAGGTGCTGGTGACGGTGGCACGATCATCGCCCTCTCTCAAGACCCGGATAGGTTGTCTGATCAGCTTTTGGAATCTGGCTGTGAGTTGGTTATGAGGCCATGCCCCGTGCGGGGCGTTGGGATTGATTCGGTACAGGATTAGGCCTAGTTCAAGAGGAGTCAGGCTATCTTGACACTCTTGGCGTATCACAAGTATAATCACTTGCTCAATGCGTATTTTGCATCTCACCAGTGAGATTGATATTTTAGGAGATACACATGCCCAAGAGAACATGGCAACCCAAAAAGCAGCGTCGTATGCGCAAGCACGGTTTTCAGTCCCGCATGGCTACCCGCGGTGGACGTAAAGTGCTCAAGGCGCGTCGAGCCAAGGGTCGTAAGGTGCTTACTGTTCAACGTAACTACAAGATCAATAATCGCTAGGGCTTGCTAATACTCTAGTGCTTCCCCAAACGTACCGCCTTACTGATTCAGCTGATTTCAACCGGGTGCGCACACAGGGGCGTTCTTGGTCTAATCGTATTGTAGTGCTTGCAGCGGTTCCAAATGGGCTTTTAGTCAGTCGATTTGGCTTTTCTGTTAGTAAGCGAATTGGCAATGCGGTGACACGGAATCGGGTTCGACGCCTGTTGCGAGAGGCTGTCCGGCTACAGTTGGATGCGATTTCCCCGGGGTGGGATGTGGTTTTTATCGCCCGAAAGGATATTGTGGGTCAGGACTTTGGGACTGTGGAAGAACATGTAAGTCGACTGCTTGCTTCTGCTAGTTTGTATTTGCAGTCTGCGCATATCCCGGGCCAACGGGGTGAGCAACCATGAAATTGGGTGTTCGCGTTATCCTCGCGCTGATCCATTTTTATCAGCGATTTATTTCTCCCGCTTTCCCCAGTAGCTGCCGCTTCACGCCGACGTGTTCGCAGTATACCTATGAGGCGGTTGAAAAGTACGGGGTATTCCATGGTCTATCTATGGGCATACGTCGTCTTTCGCGCTGTCACCCCTTTAATAAAGGTGGTTATGATCCGGTTCCATGATCTAAATGAGACGGAATCGGTCACTAGGAGGTTTTCATTGAACAAACGTCAGAGGAGAGTAGTTATCCTTCTCTCTGTGCTAGCTGTGGTTTTTCTGCTGTCTGGGTGCACATCACGCAACGTCGTGAATGTCGGCTGGACATCGGTCACAGCGACGGAAGACGCGGTGTATTCGGCAATGGCAGACGGCACCATGGCTGCCATAGATCCCGAAAGCGGACAATCGATTTGGTATTATCCCGTCGAGGTTGCAAGCTCGAGCGGGTTTTCTCTGTTTGGCGGCAATGATGATGAAACGGGCGACAGTGCCCTTCAGGCGGTGTACGGTAGCCCCACTGTTACGGATATGGGCATTCTGGTGGGGGCCTTTGATGGCCAGGTTTACTTGTTTGATGCCGTAACTGGTGACTATTCTGTTATCTATACTGCCGAAGCTGCTGTTGTGGGTGGCATAGCCTATCAAGATGGCGTAGCCTATTTTGGGTCAAGCGACAACAAGGTTTATGCCGTGGATGTGGCCACAAGTGATCTCGTATGGGGGGCTCCTTTTGAGAGTGCCGATATCATCTGGTCTCGTCCTGTAGTAGATGATACCCATGTTTATGTGGCTGCTATGGATCACAATGTTTATGCACTCGATCTTGCAACAGGCGCTGAGGATTGGCGTTATGAGGCCGAGAGCGCTTTTCAGGCAACACCAGTGCTATACAATGGCGTTGTATATGCTGGCTGCCTCGACAAGTATGTTTATGCTCTCGACGCAATAACAGGTGAGCTACTCTGGGAACAGCCTGTTGATGGCTGGGTTCTGGGGGCTATGGTGGTCTATGATGACTATGTCTATGTTGCCACACTTGATGGCATGGTGCACTCCCTGAGCGTAACTGATGGCAGCGCGCGATGGGAGCCTACGGCTCTTGGAGCAGATACGCAGTCTGGTGTTGTAAGGAATGAGGGACACCTGGTTGTGGCAACATCATCAGGTGAAGTGTGGTCTATTGACCCCGAGACGGGGGCCAAAGTTCGGCTCTATCCCGATGTCGGCGAGATTGGCGAAACTGCCGCGACTGGCTCTGTGCTCTCGACTCCGGCTGTTGTGGGAGATAAGGCATACGTTGGCACAACTACCGGCTATTTGTTTGCCCTTGATCTGTCGGAACCTGGTTCGACAGAACTTTGGCTCTATTCCGCTGCCAACTAGCGACCGGAGGATATTCACGCGTGGAGAATGCAACTAGGCCGCAGGTAGACCGCAGGCAGCTCCGTAAGTCCATCCTGACATGGCTCGGTGTTGGTGCTGTGCTGGTCCTGGTCTTTACTTTTGGATGGAATACAATTTGGAGCGAAGTAATCCTTCGCCCAATAGCCAACGCCCTCTTGATTCTGTATACTTATTTGGGGCGCAGCTTCGTCATAGCAATAGGTGTGTTGACCGTTATATTGCGTGCGTTGACTTTGCCATTAGCCATTCGCCAAACCCGTACAACCAAGCGCATGGCAGCTATTCAGCCAGCCATGGCCAAGCTTCAGAAAAAGTACGCTGGCAACAATGAAAAGCTCGTACAAGAGCAGCAAAAACTCTATAAAGAGCTAGGCGTCAATCCGATGAGCGGCTGTTTGCTTCAACTGATCCAGTTCCCAATTTGGATTGGTCTGTACCAGTCGATCACATTGATTCTGGCGGATACGCCCGTAGAATTGATGAAACTCGGTCAGACTATGTACCATCTGGCTTCATATACGCCTATTGTGCCGCTCCAGTCCAAGTTTTTGTGGTTGAATCTGGCTGTGCCGGATAGTTCATCGTACATGTACATCATGCCAATTTTGGTTGGCGGTACAATGTATTTGCAGCAAAAGTTGATGGCTCAACCCAGCACCGATCCACAGACATCATCGATGAACAATTCGATGCAGATCATGATGCCGCTCATGTTTGCCTATCTCACGACACAATTCGCATCTGGTCTGGCCCTCTACTTTGTTATTTCAAACATTATCGGTGTGTTGATGCAACTTGTGATCGATCGTCTTGAAAAACCGGTTGATCCGGAAAAGCTTGCTCAACTCACACAAGGCAATAATGAGGAAGTGTCGCATGGCAGAAAAAGACAACGTCGCAAGAAAAAGCGCTGAGTACACCGGTCGTTCCGTAGATGATGCGGTTGCTGCCGCTGCCCTCGAATTGGGCGTGAGTGTTTCTGAGCTCAATTATCGCGTTGTCAAGAACACCTCGCACTCTTTCCTTGGCCTGGTTCGAACGGGTGAGGTTACGATTGTCGTTGACTTGGGACAGCACGTCCAGGATCAAATGCTCGGCGAGAGCTTCTCTGCTTCTGCAGACGACGTGAGTGATGATGCTTCGGAAGGCGAGTATGATGAGGATGACGTGGTGGCAGGGCGTGGGCCTGACCCAGAACTCGAAGCCATCGCGACTGAGGTTCTTGCTACGCTTCTGGACAAAATGGGCTATTATGCAGCCGTCGAAGTTCAGATTGCCCGTGATGAGGATGACGATGAGGATGAGGATAGGCCGCTACGACTGAACATCGTTGGCGATGATGTGACATCCCTTATTGGCCGACGTGGTGAAACTTTGCGTGATCTCCAGTTTGTTGCTCGCTTGATCGTCAGTCGGCAACTTGGTGGATGGCCCAATATTGTATTGGATGTAGAGGGCTACAAAGAGCGCCGCGCGCACTCTTTGCGTACACTTGCTTTGCATATGGCCGAGCAGGTGCGCGAAACCGGCGAGCCCGTAACTTTGGAACCGATGCCGTCATATGAGCGGCGTATTGTGCACCTGACTCTGCGTGATGCTGAGGATGTTTATACCGAGAGCATCGGTCAGGATGAATCGCGTAAAGTGCAGATTCTGCCCAAGTGAGCGTGAATTGCAGCGGGCGATTGCCTGATTATATTGTTGTTGGCCACGTCACCCGGGATCTTGTTCCGGGTGATGGCTATGTAAGTGGGGGAACCGCTTGCTATTCGGCTGTATATGCTGATATGCTTGGCAGGTGTGTGGGTGTGGTAACTCGAGCAAGCGCTCTGCCAGATGCGCTGGTGGGGCACCCCAACATTTCAGTGGCCTGCCAGTTGGGTGAGGTAACCACGACGTATGAGAACGTATATGTTGATGGTGCACGGACCCAGTACATTCGTGCTGTTGCTTTGCCCATACTCAACACGGATGTCCCTAAAGAATGGCTGAACGCCTCCATTGTGCATTTGGGCCCGCTCAACCATGAGCTCAGCTCGGATATTGTTGATCTGTTCCCTCATTCATTGATAGGTGTTACCCCTCAAGGGTGGTTGCGTGCCTGGGAAGATGATGGGCGGATTGTGCCATGTGAATGGCACCAGGCCGAGACTGTACTTGATCGTGCAGATGCGGTTATACTCAGTCAGGAAGATGTTGGCGGCGATTGGACTCTGCTTCGTGCCATCTCGCGGAAGACCCGGTTACTTGTGGTTACTGATGGGCGACATGGGGCGGTAGTATATAATGCGGGTGAGGTTACCAATATTCCCGCTTATGAGGTTGCTGAGGTTGATCCTACTGGTGCAGGGGATGTCTTCGCAGCCGCTTTTCTATCCAGTTTGCAAGAGCATGGTGATCCGATAGAGGCTGCTCGCTTTGGCAACTGCGTTGCCTCTTTCGTTGTCGAAAATGTGGGTGCGTACGAGCTTCCCTCGCCGGATATCGTGAGGGAGCGCCTGGAGAGAGGGCGCGTACGGCAGTCGGATCGCCGATTTTGGGGGTAGGGCAGTTATGGCCCGAGTATATGTGCTGGCGAATCAAAAAGGCGGCGTTGGCAAGACCACGACCGCAGTGAATCTTGGCGCCTTGCTGGCCAGCTATGGGAAACGTGTGTTGCTTATTGATGCCGACCCCCAGGCTAATGCAACCAGCAGTCTCGGTATCGACAAAAACGCCGTCGGACGTTGCATCTATGATGTGATGGTCGGCGGCGAAGCTATGGCTAACGTGATTACGCTGACATCCTGCAAAGGGTTGGATTTGGTGCCCTCGGCACCAATCTTGGCTGGTGCAGATGTGGAACTAGTCAATCTGCCGGGGCGCGAGATGCGCTTGCGGCGAGCCATTGAGCAGATCCAGTCTCGCTACGATTTTGTGCTAATGGACACACCACCCAGCCTGGGTATGCTCACTGTGAATGCTCTTACTGCGGCTGATGGTGTCATCATTCCCGTTCAGTGTGAGTACTTGCCTCTGGAGGGTTTGAGTCAGCTTTTACAAACTATTGAGCGCGTTCGTCAATCTCTCAACCCGACACTGGAAATACGTGGTTTGGTGATGACGCTTTACGATGCGCGTACCAACCTGGGGAGAGAAGTCATTTCTGAGGTTCAAGAACATTTTCCTTCTCGTATCTTTAGGTCGGTTATTCCGCGGAGCGTCAAGTTGAGTGAAGCGCCCAGCTATGGCGAGCCGATCAATTCATATGCTCCTGATTCGAGTGGTGGAAAGGCCTATGCGGCTTTGGCTCGCGAGCTGTTGGCAACCGAGTCATAGAGCCGATAAGGGCAAAGGAGGCGTAGCTTGGCACGCAACTCCAGGAGCGGCCTGGGCCGCGGGCTCGATGCACTGATTCCGCCCGCTGCAGGTGCAACGGGTCTAAAACGCGTCAGCATCGATGCTATTGTTCCCAATCCGCTGCAGCCTCGTACGCATTTTGATTCCGAGGCGCTTGCCGAGTTGGCGGATTCGATTCGCGAGATGGGTTTGATTCAGCCGCTCATCGTTCAATTACTGCCTTCGGCAGATGCCGAGGCGACACCGCAGCGTTATCAACTCATTGCTGGCGAGCGGCGTTGGCGAGCGGCACAAATTGCCGGGCTTAGGCATCTCGATGTCATTGTCAAAGATGTCACGCCACAAGAAACGCTTGAATTGGCCCTGGTTGAGAATATTCAACGCGCCGATCTCAACCCTCTTGAAGAGGCACAGGCCTATCAGGCATTGTCCAAAGACTTTGGCATGACCCAGGATCAAATTGCCGAGCGTGTCGGACGGAGTCGTGTAAGCATCACCAACGCGTTGCGTTTGCTTCGACTGCCGCCTGCTGTCAAAGCGGCACTTGCTGAAGGCAAGATCAGTGAAGGGCATGCCAGGGCGTTGTTGATGTTGGAAGACGAAGCCGATCAGATCCGGACCATGACGACGGTTATCCGCCGGGGCTTTTCTGTTCGCCAGACCGAAGAGTTGGTACGCAGACTTCACAAGGCGGCAGACAAGTCGGAGGATGCTGATTTGCGCTTGCGTTCGCCAGAGGTGGATGCACTGGAATCCAGATTCCGCGAATCTCTGGGTACCAAGGTGGAGCTCTTTAAAACACGCAAGGGTGGGCGTTTGGTGATTCATTTTTATTCCGATGACGACCTGCAATCGCTCTATGATCGGCTCATAGAGGAATAGCACCAGGTTTTAAAACTGTTGTGGCGGGGAACCTGGTTGTTCTCCGCTTTTTGATTCATAATTTTCTATTGGGAGAGTGTTCCATGTTTGAGAATGTCGCTCAGATTGTCGAGCGTTACGACGAGCTTTCAACCCTGCTTTCGTCTCCTGAGATTGCCTCGGATCCGACCAAGATTCGCGAGTATTCTCAGGAACAAGCCGAAATAGCGGATTTGGTTACTACTTATACGCGCTATCGGCAAGTGCAAGATGAACTGGATCAGGCTCGTACCATGTTAGCTGGCGAAGAAGACGTGGACATGCGCGAACTCGTTGGTGAAGAGATCCAAGCCCTCGAATCCGAAGATGCAGAGCTAGCTGAGCAACTCAAGCAGCTTCTTATTCCCCAAGATCCTCGCGATAAACGCAATGTCATTGTCGAGATTCGGTCTGGTGCGGGCGGCGAAGAAGCTGCGCTTTTTGCTGCGGATCTTTTCCGCATGTATTCGCAATATGCGGCTGCACACGGTTGGAAGCAAGAAGTCATGAGTTCCAGTGATACGGGAATCGGTGGATTTAAAGAAGTGATTTTTGAAGTCAAGGGCAAGGGCGCCTTTTCGCGCTTAAAGTACGAGAGCGGTGTTCACCGTGTTCAGCGTGTGCCCGAAACAGAGACCAGTGGTCGTATCCACACTTCCACAGCTACTGTGGCAGTAATGCCCGAAGTGGATGAGCTTGAAGTTGAGATCACCGATAACGATATCCGCATTGACGTGTATCGCGCTGGCGGCCACGGTGGCCAGGGTGTCAACACGACTGATTCGGCTGTGCGCATTACTCACATTGCGACAGGGATCGTGGTGCAATGCCAGGATGAACGCTCACAACTGCAAAACCGCGCCAGGGCCATGAGCATTCTCCGTGCTCGCGTTTATGATATCGAATATTCGCGTCGGATGAATGCGCTTGATGCAGACCGTCGCAGCCAAGTGGGGACGGGTGAACGCAGTGAAAAGATTCGCACCTACAACTTTCCACAGAACCGCGTCACCGATCATCGTATTGGCATGTCGATCTATAATATGGAAAGCGTGTTAACTGGCGGATTGGATCCGTTTATTGATGCTCTGGCTCAGCAAGAAGAAGAGCGCCGCCTGGGTGGTGGAGCAGCGGGTAACTGAACATAGCGATGGATGAAATCGGCGTGCTTTCCATCGGTGGGGCTGTACAGCAGGCGACAGAGCATTTGGCTGCTGCGGGGCTTGAGGATGCACGTCTTGAGGCGCTGGCATTGCTGCAGCATGTGTTGGGATTGAGTCGGGCACAGCTCTATATGCGCTGGCATGATATCCTGGACGATAACGCAAAACAGCAAATAGAACGGGTTGTTGAACGGCGGGCTGGGCATGAGCCATTTGCTTATATCATCGGGCGACAGCCTTTTTATGATGTTGAGCTTACGGTCAATGCGCAGGTACTAATCCCCCGACCAGAGACCGAACTGCTCATTGAAAGAGCTTTAGCCTGGGCTAAGGCGAGGGATTGGCCACAGGGTGCGCCGCGCGTTGTAGATGTAGGTACGGGTAGTGGCGCTATTGCTGTTGTATTGGCCCGCCATATCCCTCAGGCAGCGGTTTGGGCTGTGGATGTCTCTGAGACAGCCTTGGATGTAGCCCGGGCTAATGCGGCATCTTGCGCTCTTGCCGATAGGATAACGTTTCTGAACAGTGATCTGCTAGAGGCCGTGGATTTTCGCTTGGATATCATTGTCGCTAATCTGCCTTATATCCCAGTCGGGCGGCTCCCTTTGTTAGCGCCCGATGTACGCGACTACGAACCCCAGTTGGCGCTGGATGGTGGCTTTGATGGTCTTGACTTGGTGCGACAACTCATTCATCAATTGCCGGATCATCTCAATCAACCAGGACTGTGTCTGCTAGAGATCGACGAGGGACAGGGAGACGCCGTGCGCCAGTTTTGCGCTAAAATACTGCCGAACGCTACGGTTGAGGTGATTAGGGACTATGCCGGGCTCGAACGCCTGGTGTGTGTTGAGCGATAGTGGAGACTGGATTTGATGAGCATTAAACTCATTGTTAGTGATCTCGATGGTACGCTACTCAATAGCGCTCATACGGTTTCAGCACGAACACGGCGTGCCATTGAGGCAACAAGACGTGCAGGCATCAGGTTCACACTGGCTTCGGGGCGCTCGTATCAATCTATGCGCACCTGGGCAGATGACCTGACTATTGATGTGCCCATTATCTCTTATCAAGGCGCGTTGATTACCGATCCGTTGAGCCGGGAGTCGATCTATAAAAAGGTCTTCCCCTCCGAGTTGGTTCGCGAGGTCTGTGATTTCTGCCAGCAGAGGCATTTGTCGCTGACGTTCTATGCCAACGACGAGATTTATGTAGCCGACAAACAGCAATCCGATGACTTTTACGAGGCCTGGTTTGGCCTTCCCTGGCATGTGGTACAGGGCGATCTTGCTCAGTCGCTGCCTTGTGCTCCCATCAAGTTCATCATTATTGGTTCACAAAGCGAGTTGGATGCTGTAGAACCAGAGCTGGAAGCGGCGTTGGGCGGACGTATGGAAATTCTCCGCTCGCACGCCTATTTTTTAGAGGGTCTGGCTTTGGGTGTAAACAAGGGCACTGCCCTTGCCTGGCTGGCTGAGCAGTTGGGTGTTGCTCAGAACGAAACGTTAGCCATCGGCGATAATGGTAACGACATTGCTATGCTCGAGTGGGCTGGCTGCGGCGTGGTTATGGGGTCGGCGTTGCCGCGCGTCAAGGCGGCTGCTAATCGCGAAACGCTTTCTTGCGATGAGGATGGCGTAGCCTTGGTGATCGAGGAGTTGGTAGATGGAAACGGTCTTACTCGGGGCTGATGACACTGGTGTGCTAGATCGTGCAGTCGAGCTCATTGTGGCCGGAGAAGTGGTGGCCTTTCCGACGGATACCGTTTACGGCGTGGGCTGCAACGTGTGGTCTGAGCCGGCCATTCGCAAGTTATTCAACGCCAAGCAGCGGCCTATGGATCTATCCATCCCCGTGCTTGTGTCCTCGATTGAGGGCATTCGCTCGGTAACACATAGTGAGGTTTATGTTACCCGGCTCAAGCAACTTGCCGCAGCCTTTTGGCCGGGGGCGCTCACCTTAGTTTTGCCCGCGCGAGAAGAACTGCCTCGCGTATTGCTGGGTGGGCGGGATACTGTGGCGGTACGCATGCCGGATCACCCGTTTGCTCTCGATCTCATCCAACGCCTTGGCGGTGCCATGGCTGTTACCAGTGCCAATATCTCGGGGCAGCAGGCACCACAGAATGCTGAGGAGACCTTTGCAGCGCTCAAGGGGCGTATTCCGCTGATAGTCGATGGCGGTGCCTGCAAGATGGGTGTCGCTTCGACAATTGTGGATCTGACCAGCGCCATCCCTGTCGTACTTCGTGCAGGGGGCCTTTCTATCGAGGCGTTGAGGCAGGTTTTGCCCGAGTTGGCATAAACTGCGGGGTTTGTATGCACCTGTGGCCAATGATAAACTAAACGAGATACATTTAGAGCAGGGGCCCGGATTGATGAGTAATATGGCGCTCTATAACAAGTGGCGCGCACAAACATTCGACGAGATTTTGGGGCAAGAGCATGTTACGCGCACGCTTCAGAATCAGATTCGCAGTGGGCGCATTGGCCATGCCTATCTCTTTACGGGTTTGCGGGGCACGGGTAAAACCAGCATTGCGCGTGTGTTTGCGCGAGCCATCAACTGCATCGGGGACACCGATACGCCGCCCTGTAACCAATGCCACATCTGCACCAGCCTGCTGGAGGGTCGCTCTCTCGATTTGACCGAGATCGACGGTGCTTCCAACCGCGGCATCGAAGAGATCCGTGATCTGCGCGACAAGGTTAACTTTGCCCCCAATGAGTGTCGCTACAAAGTCTATGTGATTGACGAAGTCCACATGCTGACCCGCGAAGCATTCAACGCCCTGCTCAAGACGTTGGAAGAGCCACCAGCCCATGTGGTCTTTATTTTTTGCACGACCGAGCCCTACCGCTTGCCTGATACCGTCCTCTCGCGCTGCCAGCGCTTTGATCTGCGCCGCGGTTCGCTAGAGGACATCCAGAACAAGCTAACCATGATCTGCAAGCGCGAGGGTCTTGAAATCGAAGAAAAAGCCCTTGCCTATATTGCGCGGCGTGGTGCGGGCAGCTATCGCGATGCCGAAAGCCTGCTCGATCAGCTTAGCTCTTATGAGGGCAGCCGCATTACCCTGGAGCAAGTGCAGGCTCTATTGGGCAGCACCTCCAGCGATCTGGTCATTGGTTTGGTACGGGCTATTGTGTCAGGCGATGCCGCCGGCGGCATTGAGGTGGTGCGCGAGGCCTTTGATGCAGGCGCAGAACCACGGCAGTTTCTTGCTGATATTGTCGAAGCACTGCGGGCACTCATGTTGCTCAGGGTGGGCAGTTCGGCAGAGAGCACGGCCATGACGCCAGAAGATATTGCCGACCTAAGGGCCCTAGTTCAAGCAGGTTGTTCTTTGGGGACGGTGTTGCGAGCCATTAAATTGTTCACCGAGGCGGGCCAGGGCTTGCGCCACGCTACACGCCCCGAGATTCCTATCGAGCTGGCGCTGGTAGAAGCGGCCATGGCTATTGGCCAAAAGCATCGCATTGAGGATAGCGAGACCGTCTCTAAGCCCGCCGAGACGCCGCCTGCTGAACGAACAGCCTCTCGACCTCGCTCCAGTCGCCCCCAGGTGCGCGAAGCGGTAACGCCTACTGTCGAGGAGCCTCGTACAGAAACGCCAGCTACCTACACGGTGAAAGAACAAGCACAGCCGGTAGTCGAACCTCAGGCGAGTGTGGCGGATGAGTCAATAGAGACGCCGTCTCAACCTACAGCAACACCGGATTTAACTTTGGACTGGGTGCAGGGGCATTGGCGGCAAGTGCTTATTCGTATGCGTTCGGTCAATCGTCAGGTAGAAGCTCTCTTGCACTCTGTCAGGCCTGTTGGGGTTCAAGATGGCGTGGTCATCATCGGCTGCGAAGCAGACTTTCACCGCGAAAAACTACAGCAGAATGAGCGCCGCACCGTTTTGGAGGACGTGCTTTCCGAAGTGTTGGGCACGCCTTGCCGGGTGACTTGCACAACGAGTAGTGGGACTGCTGTACGAGAGATGCGCGAAGGGCCAGCGGATTTATTTTCAGTGCCCGACCCCAAGAAACAGGCACGCGACAGATTGCTCAGCCATCCGGCGATCAAAGAGGCCGAGCGTTTGGGCATGAAAATAACTGATGTGCATATCAAGGAAGATCTTGATCAGGAGGAAGATAGTGGCAAGTAAAGGCAAGAAACGCTTCAAGACGCCTGGTGGTGGCGGAGCCCCTATGGCCCAGCAGCTGGAGCAACTGCAAAAGCAGATGATGGAGGCCCAACAATCGCTGGCTGAAAAGACAGTGACGGCTACGGTTGGTGGTGGAGCCATATCTATAGAGATGACCGGCGCACAAGAAGTGGTCTCTGTTAAAATCTCGCCCGACGCTGTCGATCCCGAGGACGTCGAGATGTTGCAGGACCTCATCATGGCTGCCTTTAATGAGGCGACGGCCATGTCGCAAAAGCTTGCCAGTGATATGCTTGGGCCGTTGGCTGGTGGCGTCGATATCCCAGGGCTCTTCTAATGGCTGGTGCTCCCAAACCCGTCACCCGGCTGATCGATGCCCTGAGCAGATTGCCGGGCATTGGCCCTAAAACGGCCTCGCGATTGGCTTTTTACCTGCTACGCGCAGGTGAGGACGAGACCTTGGCCCTGGCTAATGCGTTAGCTGACCTTCATAGAAGCACGGTTTTTTGTTCGGTGTGTTGTAATATCAGTGAATCTGACCCTTGCGATATTTGCTCTAGCGGCAATCGCGATCGCTCACTGATTTGTGTGGTCGAGGAACCGCTGGATGTGGTAGCCATCGAAGATACGGGCACCTATCACGGATTGTATCACGTGTTGCATGGACATATTTCGCCCATGGATCGGATTGGCCCGGACGAACTGCGCCTCTGCGAACTGGTGAATCGCCTGCAAGACAATACCATTCGCGAAGTCATTGTCGCTACTAATCCGACCATGGAGGGCGACGCCACGGCCACGTACATTTCGCGGCTCGTTAGCCCGCTGGGGATTCAAGTATCGCGCTTGGCGCTGGGCTTGCCGCGCGGCGGTGATTTGGAATACGCCGATCGCATCACCCTATCCGAGGCCCTTTCAGGGCGGCGCATCATCTAGTTTTGATGAACGAGGAATAGCTGTGCCCAGTTTTTCTCAACTCACCATCAACGAATTCATGGACGCTCTGGCCTCCAAGGCCTCGACGCCGGGTGGTGGTGCGGGTGCCGCTATGGGCGGTGCCCTGGCAGCAAGTCTGGTCAGCATGGTTTGCAACCTCACCCTTGGCAAAAAGGGCTATGAAGGTGCTCAGGACGAATTGCGCCAAGTGTTGATGGAAAGCGAGGGGGTGCGCTGCCAGTTGGTTGCTCTGGCCGATATGGATGCTATGGTGTATGACCAGGTGATGGCAGCTTATCATTTGCCCAAGTCAGATGCAGACGAAAAAATTGCACGCGCCGCAGCTATTCAAGAGGCGTTGTGGCAGGCGGCCCAAGTGCCGCTACAGATCGCTCGAGCCTGCACCAAAGTGGTAGCTCTGGCTCGTCCGGCTGCCGAATTGGGCAACCGCTGGGCAGTGAGCGATGCAGGCGTGGCCGTGCGGCTGGCGGAGAGCGCCGTGCACGGCGCTCTGCTCAATGTCACCATCAATCTACAAAGCATCACCGATGCGGATAGAGCCGCCGAACTGACCGAACAGATGGCTGCTTTGACCGAGGGTCTCACCGAGTGTCGTGATGCGGTGTTGGCTCTGGTCGATGAGCGGATCAAAGCGTAGGGGTTGGCATGACGGCTAGAATCCTCGACGGTAAACAATGTGCCCGGGAAATCTGTCAAGATGCGGCCATACAGGCAGCCGAGTTTGTGGCGAGGCACGGCTTTGCCCCTGGTCTAGCCGTGGTACAGGTGGGCAGTGATCCTGCTTCGGCCTGGTATGTCCGCCAGATTAGCCGAACCTTTGAGCGTGCTGGCTTGCATTGTGAGTTGGTTCAGCTTGAAAGTGAAACTGGTGAGACGGCGCTGCAAGAGCGCATTCGGGCGCTCAACGCCGATGAACGCACGAATGGCATTATCGTGCAGTTGCCCTTGCCAGCGCCGCTCACAAGCGAGAGCATCGTTTCTGTGTTAGACCCCGCCAAGGACGTGGATGGCATTCATCCGCTGAATGCTGGGCGTTTGCTGCAGAATACGGGCGATGCGCCGGTTCCGGCGACACCTCTGGGCGGCATTGTGCTACTGGAACGCTATGGCGTCGAGATGGCCGGCAAGCGTGCTGTGGTTATTGGTCGCAGCAATATCGTAGGGCGGCCCATGTCGCTGTTACTGTTGCACCGCAACGCCACAGTAACCATCTGCCATTCGCGAACGCAGGATGTGGCTGCCATTGCCCGAGAGGCCGATATTTTGGTGGCTGCTGTGGGGCGATGTGGCTTTGTCACTGGCGAGATGATCAAGCCAGGGGCCGCCGTGATTGATTTTGGCATCAATGTGGTAGGTGATGTCATAGTGGGTGATGTGGACGCTGAGGCGGCCATGGATGTGGCAGGCTGGTACACACCTGTGCCCGGTGGCACCGGCCCTATGACCAATGCCATGTTGTTGATGAATACGATTTCCGCTGCCCAACGTCAATTGGGCTAAAATTATACCCTTTTCAGGAGATACCGATGCTCACCGATCTACAGATAGCACAGGCCGCTACATTGCGACCCATCTTGGAACTTGCCGCTGACCTAGGGCTGGAGAAGGATGACATCGAACCCTACGGCTGGTTCAAGGCCAAGGTCCATCTGGAGGCAGAGCATCGTTTCGTTGACCGTCCGGCCGCGCGTTATGTGGACGTGACGGCTATTACGCCCACGCCATTGGGCGAAGGCAAAACTACGACGACTGTCGGGCTGAGCCAGGCATTGGGCTCAGAGCTGGGCAAACGCGTTTTTACCTGTATTCGGCAGCCATCCATGGGGCCCACCTTCGGCATCAAGGGCGGTGCGGCTGGCGGTGGCTATGCCCAAGTTGTGCCCATGGAGGACTTTAATCTGCATCTTACTGGCGACAACCATGCTGTGGCTATCGCCAACAACCTGGCTGCTGCTGCCATTGATGCGCGCATGATTCACGAACGTCACCTGGGCGACAAGTCGTTGGCCAAGGCCTGCCTGCAGCGTCTCAATATTGATCCCATGGCTATCCTTTGGCGGCGCGTGGTGGATGTCGAGGATGCCTCCTTGCGTCACATTGTGACGGGTTTGGGTGGCCCACGTGAGGGCACGCCGCGTGAAACCGCTTTCGATATTGCTGTGGCCAGCGAAGTAATGGCTATTTTGGCTTTGGCTACGGATCTGACTGATCTGCGGGCTCGTTTGGGGCGTATGGTACTCGCTTTGGATACCAGTGGTCAGCCGATTACGGCTGAGGATTTTGGCGTGGCTGGGGCCATGGCCGTGCTGCTCAAAGACGCCATTATGCCCAACTTGTTGCAAACGTTAGAGAACACGCCGGCCTTTGTCCATGCCGGGCCCTTTGCCAACATCGCCCACGGCAATTCGTCCATCATCGCCGATCGACTGGCTTCACGCATGGCCGATTACGTGGTAACCGAATCGGGCTTTGGTGCCGATTGTGGCATGGAGAAATTCTTTGACATCAAGTGCCGTGTGAGTGGTCTCAAGCCCAATTGTGTGGTCATGGTGGCTACCGTGCGTGCTCTGAAAATGCATGGCGGTTTGGGCCCTGTGGTGCCCGGTAAACCGCTGCCGCGCGAATTGGTCGAGGAAAACTTGGACGCCTTGCGCCTAGGTTGTGAGAATCTCATTGCCAATATCAACATTGCCAAACAATACGGTGTGCCGGTGGTGGTGGCGGTCAATCGCTTTGCTACCGATACCGAGGCCGAAATCGATCTGATCCGTGAAATCGCCTTACAAGCAGGAGCGTTCGACGCAGTACCCAGCAACCACTGGGCCGAAGGTGGGCGAGGAGCTCGTCAATTGGCCGAGGCTGTGGTGGCGGCTTGCGAGCAGCCCAGCGATTTCCGTTATCTCTATCCATTGGATCTGCCCATCAAGGACAAGATCGAGATCATTGCCACGCGTGTTTATGGCGCCGGCAGTGTCGAGTATAGCGCCGAGGCCGATCGCAAGATCAAGCAGTACGAAAAGCTGGGCTATGGCGAACTGCCCATCTGTATGGCCAAGACGCAGCTTTCGCTCAGCCATGATTCGGCCCTGAAGGGGGCTCCCAAGGGCTATGTGCTGCCCGTCAGTGATGTCTCGGTGAGCGCTGGAGCGGGATTTGTTTACCCCTTGTGTGGTGATATGAAAACCATGCCCGGCCTGTCTCGGCGGCCTTCATTCATGGATATAGATTTGACGGCAGATGGTAAGGTAACCGGCCTGTTCTGAGAGACGGGGTTTTGCAGGATGAACGCAGCCGGAGCCTTGTGCTCCGGCTTTGTGTAGGATAGAGATGTGGACATTGTTGCAGGGGTAAGGACTAGATTGTTGAGTGCCGTTCCCCTCGTGTGCGACGTGCCGATCGTTGTGGCAGTCTCGGGCGGGGCAGATTCGTTGTGCCTGCTGCACGTGCTGCACACCCTGGCACCAGAATTGGACCTGGCGTTGCATGTAGTCCATGTAGAACATGGCATCCGCGGCGAGGCTTCACTGGCCGATGCCCACTTTGTGCGCGACTATGCCGTTAGCCTAGGCTTGACCTGTGAGATTATCTCTGTGGATGCGCCAGCTGCTGCTCAAGTACCGGGCATTTCGTTGGAAGAAGCGGCGAGACAGCTTCGCTATGCAGCTTTGGCTGAGGCGGCAATTCGCGTTGGGGCGAGTGTCCTTTTGACGGCCCACCACGCCGATGATCAGGTGGAGACGGTGGTGATGCACTGGCTCCGTGGCTCGGCCCTGGGCGGCATGAGGGGCATGGTTTTCGAATCTAACCTGGATCCCCTGAGCCTAGCCGTGCCTGGTGCCGAAAAACTGCGCCTACTGCGCCCCCTGCTGGGCGTCTGGCGGGCGGATATCGAGGCTTATTGTCAGCAGTATCACCTGGCCCCGCGCATCGATGAGACCAACGCCGATATGACCTATTTTCGCAATCGACTGCGCCACGAACTGTTACCGCTGCTAGAGACCTATAATCCCAATTTCAAGCAGGGTGTTTGGCAGGCCAGTCAGGCCTTTGCAGGCGATTACGAGATCATCTCTGAGGTGGTAGATAACGCCTGGGAAAAGGCTTGTATCAGCGAGGGCGAGCCTATCATTTTGTCAGCCAAGGTGCTGCAAACACTTTCTGATGCAGTGGTGCGAGCGATGGTGCGACGTGCCATCTTTAACCTGCAATCCACCCTGCGCGATGTGGGTTGGGTGCATGCCGAGGCGGCATTGCAGGTCATTCGTAGCGGGCAGACCGGGGCGCATTGCACGCTTCCTGGCGGTCTAGAGCTAGCCGTCTATTACGATAAAGTCATCATCGCTGAGGCCGGTCAAGCTGTACCGAAGCGCTTGCTGCCGCAGTATCACGGCGATCCGCGACCCATTTTCTGTTCGGGGATGTGCGAATTGGCTGAGGGCTGGGTGCTCCAATGTGAACTCTTTGAACGGTGTGAATTGCCTGTGGATTGGCAGAGTAGCGGGCATCCTCTGACGGCTTTTCTGGACGCCGATGCCTTGGGCGAACTACGACTGCGAGTGCGCCGTCCGGGTGACCGCATGAGGCCCTTGGGTATGGCTGGGAGGCGCAAGGTCAAGGATGTGCTCATCGACGAACATGTGCCCCAGCCCTTGCGCGATGGACTGCCGCTCATCGAGAGTGGGGACGAGATTGTTTGGCTTGCTGGTGTTCGACAGGGTCAAGCCGGATGTATTACCGAATCAACACGCCGCGTACTGGTTCTGCGTCTTGTGCGGCGTTCAGCGTAGAGGAAACAAACATGATGGCAGAATTGTCTCGTATCGTCCTGGCCAAGGGGCGCGAAAAGGCTTTGATGAACCGCCACCCCTGGATTTACAGCGGGGCAGTGGCGAGAGTGATTGGCGATGCTGTGCCGGGTGACATGGTCGATGTGGTGGATGCCGGCGGTGCCTGGTGGGCCAGGGGTTACTACAACCCTAATTCCAAGATTCGGGTGAGGGTGCTAACCTGGGAGCAGGGACAGGCCATCGATCGCGCTTTTTTGCGGCAACAATTGGCCGCATCCATTGCCCGACGCGAGCGCATGGTGAGCGGTGATACCAACGCCTATCGCCTGGTCTATGCCGAATCCGACGGCCTGCCCGGTCTCATCGTCGATCGCTATGCCGATTGGGTGGTGTTGCAATCGCTCACCATGGGTATGGACGGTCTCAAGCAAGAGATCGCCGAGATGCTCATGGAAATGCTCTCTCCCAGGGGTATCTATGAACGCAGCGATGCGGACATTCGCCCGCAAGAGGGGCTGGGGCCGGTGGTGGGCGTTTTGGCTGGAGAGATACCTCCGGAGCGCATCGAGGTGCATGAGAACGGCCTGCGCTTTTACGTCGATATCCTCAACGGGCACAAGACTGGCTTTTACCTTGACCAGCGGATGAGCCGTGAGACGGTAGGCAGCTATTGTGCGGGCGGCGACGTGCTCAACGTCTTTGCCTATACAGGCGGTTTTTCTGTGTATGCGGCCAGGGCGGGAGCGGCGCATATCTCCCATTTGGACAGCTCGGCAAACGCCCTGGATTTAGCTGCGGAGAATATGGTGTTGAATGGCTTTGAGCCGGGAGAGCGACTGGAAGGTGATGCTTTCAAGTTGCTGCGCACTCTGCGTGACCAGAACAAACGCTATGATGTGGTCGTCCTTGACCCCCCCAAGTTCGCCTTTTCCAAAGCCCAGGTGCAATCGGCCACGCGCGGCTACAAGGATATCAACATGTCCGCCATGCACCTGCTCAAGCCGGGGGGAATTCTGGCGACGTTCTCATGCTCGGGTGCCGTGGATGCTCTGCTCTTTCAAAAAGTGGTATTTGGGGCAGGCATTGATTCTGGCCGTGAGCTGCGCGTTCTGCAAGAGCTGCGCCAGGGGCCAGATCACCCGGTGTTCCTGCCCTTTCCCCAGGGGGCCTATCTCAAGGGCTTGTTGTGTCTGGTCGAGTAACCTTGCGGCATTGCGCAAAAAGGGTAGAATAGGGGCAATCTCACTTGGCTACCGGGAGGACAAGGATGGATCCCATAAGCAACGATATCGCCCGTGTGCTCATCTCAGAGGAGCAGATCAAGGAACGCGTGGCCGAGCTTGGCCAGCAAATCTCGCGCGATTATGACGGTCTTAACCCTCTGTTGATTTGCGTGCTCAAGGGCGGTTATGTCTTTTTGGCTGACCTGACGCGACAGATCACCATCCATCATGGCATCGATTTTATGGCTGTATCCAGTTATGGCGACGCCACGGAAACTAGCGGCGTGGTGCAAATCCTCAAGGACTTGGATCGCGATATTACCGGCCGGCATATCATGATCATCGAAGATATCATCGATACTGGTAACACTTTGGCTTATTTGTTAGAGAACCTCAAGGTGCGCAACCCGGCCAGCATCAAGCTATGCACGCTGCTCAACAAACCAGCCCGGCGAGAGGTCGAGCTCCAGGTCGATTACGTGGGCTTTGATATCAATGACGAGTTTGTCATTGGCTATGGGTTGGACTATGCCCAAAAGTACCGCAATCTACCTTTTATCGCCGTGCTCAAACCCGAGGTTTATAGCTAGTTCTTTTTATAGTAAAAAGGGCGCTGCATCTTGCAGCGCCCTTTTTTCGTCTTACAGGCTCTTGTAGGACGCCAACAAATCGGCGGCTGCGTGGGGCCAGGTAAATTTGGCTAACTGCTCCTCGGCATGGCTCATCAGTTCGTTGCGCAGTTCGCGTTCATCTAAAAGACGCCACAAACCTTCGGCCATTCCCTCAATGTTCAGAGGATCCACCAACAGAGCGGCTTCCCCAGCGGCCTCGGGCAGGGATGAAGTGTTGGCGGTGAGCACCGGCGCGCCGCAGGCCAGAGCCTCTAGCACGGGCATTCCGAAACCCTCGTACAGTGTGGGAAAGGCAAAAACTGCCGCACCAGCGTAGAGTGAAGGTAGGTCGGCTTCGTCAACAAAGCCGGTGACGTGTACTCGCTCTTCTAATCCCAGCTCCGTGATGGTCTCAAATATCTCTTCGTACAGCCAGCCGTTGCCGCCGGCGATGACCAGATCGATATCGACCTGTTGCTCTTGGCGTAATAGGGCAAAGGCTTTGATGAGCCGCACATAGTTTTTGCGTGGCTGTAGGGTGCCTACCGAGAGGATATAGGGGCGCTGCAGGCCGTACTTTTTTCGGGCAGTGTCCACATCAAGGTGTTCGCCAAAGTTTGGATCGATGCCTGCATACACCACGCGAGTTTGTGCCGGATCGACATGGAGCAGCTCGACTAGATCTTGCTGGGTGCTTTCTGAATCGGCCAGGATGAGGTCAGCCCGCTCGATTGAACGGGGAACATTGCGCATCAGGTATTCTAACAGAGGTGGTGAGGAGCATTCGGGCAGCCGCATAAAAGAGAGATCATGTATGGTGAGCACGCGTTTGGCATGCAGCACGGGAGCCAGCACGAAATCGGGTGAGTGATAAATGTCGGCGCCGCCGGTGATGAACTCGACAGGCAGTGGCAGGCGTAACCGCTGCCAGAGGATAGCCAGGTGACGATCGGTCAGTGGCAGTTCGCGTGTGCGAAAATTGCTTGGCCAGGCATAGCCCTCGGGGTCGTGCCCCGCCGAAAAGAGCGTATAGCGTGAGTCATGATCCAACTGCGCCAGAGCCCGAATTAGCTCGCGGGTGTAACGCCCAATGCCTGCATGTTGCTGAACGGCCGAGGTATAGTCGATGGCAATGCGCATCATTTGATCTTTCCGTAAGTCCACTTGCGGTTCACGAAAAAGTTCCAAAGCATGACGATGGCAGTGGCGATGATTTTGGCAATGTTATAGCCCCAGCTTCCCCAATCGGTGAAAACATAATTGGAAAGGGACAAAAAGACTGCCTGATTGATAGCAAAGCCACCCAGGTTGACCAGGAAAAACTGAAGGAACTGTGGCCCAAAGCGATCTGCTCTGGATTCGGGATAAGTCCAGTAGCGGTTCCAGAAAAAGTTACTGATGACGGCAGCCGTAAAAGAAATCGTATTGGCTTCCCACTTTTCCAGGCCAAAAATCTGAATGCCGACATTGAGTAGACTAAAATCGACGATAAAGCCGATGCTGCCGACCACGGCGAATTTCAAAAAACGATGTACTTCGCTCTTGTTCTCAGTGAGTATTTGGCGAATGCGAGCGACTAGTTTGGGCATTGATTGGACTCCGTTGAGGCGGATGTCGATTGAGCAATCAGTAGCCCAAACATCACGCCCATATAAAGGTACATATCATGGACGAACAGGTTATCGACGAGTGAGTGAGCTGCCAAATGGCCGAGCATGCCCAGTACGCCAATGGCCAGAGCACGCTGCCAACCGCTGCTTCTTCTGATGGTGCGCCAGGCAGCAGCAATCCAAGCTATCATCACGCCTAAAAAGGCCAACAGGCCGGGGATGCCGTTTTCAGCCAGTAGGTTCAAATAAATATTGTGGGCATGGCCGAGTGGATCCTGCCAGCGCGGCACGGCCACCTCGGGGTAGACGGTGGCATATTGCCCCAGGCCGACGCCGGTCCAGGGAGATTGCTCAAACATGCGCCAGGCTGCTAACCAGTGCGCGGCGCGTTCTACTGTGGAAAAGTTAGAATCGGTGATCTCGATGGTGGCCAGATCGCCATTTTGCAGCAGGGCGACGGGTTCGATGAGACGTTCAATGATGTCGCCACCAGAAAGATACTGTTCAACGGGGACAGCGGCGACGATCAGTAGAGCGACAAGGCTCACTGTCAGCCAGATTCTTGGTCCAAGGGCCAATATCACCAAGACAAGGCCGGCTGCCAGGCCCAGCAGGGCTCCGCGCGACCAACTGGCGGCAACGCCCCCCGTTAGTGCCACACAGGCTACCAGCGCCACCCAAAACAGGGCAATAGTTAACCAGTCCTTTTGGGCCGCAGTGGCTTTTAACTTGCCAAAACCGGTGTAGACGATGCCATAGGCCAACGGTAGTACCAGTCCCAAATAGCCTCCAAAGGGGTTGGGCTGGTCAAAGGTGCCATAGGCGCGCATAAAACGCCCCATCAGCACAAAACCTTCTGGCCCCACTTGAAAGACGAATTGATAAAGACCCAATGCAGCCTGAGCAATAGCGGCCAATAGCAAGGCTAGCACCAGTAGTTTAGTTTTTTGGGCATTGTGTAGGTTACTAACTATCAAGGCAACGATGATCAGCTCGATCCATTTGGCCAATTCCAGGGCAGCTTCTTGCAGGTTGCTGGCTACTAGAAAGGAAAAGCCCAGTACGAGTGCATAGATTACCCAAAGAAGAATCAGAGGATGCCAGTTGAGGTCGTCCTGGCGTAGGGCCACAGCGCGCAGCACATAGGCTAAAACCGTTGCACCTAAGACAACTTCGCTGGGGCCAAAGGGTAGGTTCAATGGCATTGTAATGGCTGAGCCAAAGGGGATGGTAAATGCCAGGGCGTAAAGGCCCAGGGCAGGGTTGAGCAAAAGTGCCGTCAAACCAGCTATGCTAGCAAGGGCCAACACACACCACGTCAGTGGGGCACACGCCAGCAGTAACCCCAGAATGAGCAGGCCGATGATACCCAGGGCCATTTCAATCCGGCGTTTTGCCTCATAGTGATGCGGATGTGTGTTGAGCAAATAGGCTGTCAACCAGCTAAACCCTTTCTGCGAACCAGGCTAGGGCAGTGGCGATACCCTCTCGTACACTTACTTGGGGCTCCCAGCCCAGCATCTCTTTGGCGCGGGTGATGTCCGGTTGCCTGGTCTTGGGATCATCGGTGGTACGGTCGCCGTCGGCCGCCGAAAAGGCGATCTCGGATTGCGAATGGGCGAGTTCGATGACGAGCTGAGCGAATTCCAAAATGCTCATCTCTTGGGGATTGCCCAAATTGACCGGTTCGTGCACCTCTGAAAGCAGCAGGGCGTACAGGCCGCGTACCAGGTCGCTGACATAGCAAAAGCTGCGCGTACGGCTGCCGTCATCAAACACGGTCAGCGGCTCGTTGCGCAAGGCCTGCCGGCAAAAGTTGGGCACCACTCGGCCATCGTTCAAACGCATGCGCGGGCCATAGGTGTTGAATATGCGAGCGATATGGATATCCAGGTCGTATTTGGTGTAATAGGCCATGGTCATAGCCTCAGCAAAGCGCTTGGACTCATCATAGACGCCGCGGGGGCCGATGGGATTCACGTTGCCCCAATAGCTTTCCGTTTGGGGATGGACCAGCGGATCGCCGTAAACCTCGGACGTGGAGGCCAGCAAAAAGCGGGCACCCTTGGCGCGTGCCAGCTCAAGTGCATGATGGGTGCCGGTAGAGCCGGTGAGCAGGGTTTGTACGGGATTACCGAGATAGTCTACCGGGCTGGGTAGTGAAGCCAGGTGAATGACAGCATCTAGTGGGCCGTCCATGACGATGGGTTGAGCCACCACATCCTGCTCGACCAGCGTAAAAACCTCCGACTGGGCGAGGTGTTGGACATTGGCCCGGCTTCCGGTGCTGAAATCATCCACGACGACAAGGGTGTGGCCTTTTGTTATCAAAAGATCACAGAGATGCGAGCCGATGAAACCGGCTCCACCCGTGATGAGAATCCTCATGTTCAGTCTTTCTCCAGTGTATCGAGTATAAGGTAGGCTAGGGCGGTGTCAAAGTTCTTGCTGTTCGCCATTGTTCTCATTTTCGTTGGTTACCCAGGCCAGCAGCAACATGGTCCACAGAGCCAGTTCAGTGACAAAGAAGAAGGAATCTCCCAGGCCATGCATCACCGCTGCGGCCAGCCCTGAAGATAGCCCTATAATGACGGCGTAATGGTCACCGTGGGTTCCCGGCAGCTTTTTGCGAACTGTTCTTACAAAGGTAACCAATATGGCGATGAGCAGCACCGGCCCCAGAATGCCCAGCCTCAGCCAAAAGTCCAACAGCAGGTTGTGCGGATGCGAGAGGTTGGGATCGATCATGGCCGATTCTAGGATGTAATCGCCGTAATAGTACAAAAAGTTATCCGGCCCAATGCCCAGAATGGGATGGTCCTTGAGCATCTTTAGCGAGGCTTGCCACAAGGAGACGCGCAGGCCGGTGGTGCCGCCTTGCGGGTCGAGCATGGTCGTCAAACGTTCGGTGCCAATGATGGGTATGGCAGCAATGATGAGCACTATTAGGCCGACAAGCAAGATGGTTCGCCAACGTTTGTTGAGCGAGAGGGCCAGCACCAGCGCTGCAGCGGGTAGAGCGAAAAAGATGGCCCCCCTGGAGAATGTCAGCAACAAGACAATGAGCATCAATCCACTGGAAAGTCCATAGGCCCAGCGACGCCATTTGGTTTTGCCCCACAGGGCCATGGCCAATCCCAATGGCCAGAGGCGTTCCATCACCAGAGCCAGATTGTTGGGCGAACCGTAAAAGGCTCGTGCTCGACGCACGCCCTCGGCCTCGATGACGCCCCCTGATGTGGGATAGATGGCCAGGGCGTAGAGCGCTACCAGTGTGCCGACTCCCCAAAGGATGTCAATGAGCAGCAGGCTCTTGGTCGTCTTGTGCCGTTGCAGACGGATGAGTGCATAGAGGATGGCCGATTCGGCGATGGTTACTCGGAATTCACGTAGAGCCACGTGCTGATACTCAGCCAGGATGGCGCTTATGGCCGCTATTGCCACCAGGACAAAGACCAACCAGTCCATGGTTTTGAATTGGTGGAATCCCTTCCATGTTATTTGGATGCTGCCTAGTAAAGCATTCCAACTCCAAGCGGCCAGTGCTACAAGCACGGTGATTTCCGTAATGCCGAACTGGCCCACCATCAATCCACTGCCAAGTGGAGCAAAGGGTATGGCTGCAGCGGCCAGGCAGGTGGCCTTCCAGGGGCTGAATAGGGCAGTGATGCCGTAACAGATGACGGCCAGCAGCGCCAGCCAACTATTGGAGAGGGCTAAAATGGCTATTGCCAGGATGATCTGTAGTCCCCATTGCAGACTTTCAGGCAACTTTTGCCACAAGGCCAAGAGTTTTTGCCAGACGCGCTTCCAGGGCAGTTCTTTGGCTGCGAACACGGCCAGCACGGCCTGCCAGATCGCGATCACGACGCCAAGGGCCAGGGTAATCGTCTCGCGGATATTGACATAACTATTGGATACACGAATGGCCAGGATGGCACTACGAGCCTCAGTGTCACCGTAAAATACTAGTGTGTGCTTGCGGAGCGACATACCCGAGGTAACGCGCACCCAGCCGTCGTCTCGTGTCGGCGGATTGATCTCGGTGGCGGTATGGCGTTCATCCACCAGTACAGAAAGGCCGCCAGTATAGGATGAATCCATTTGCAGCCAGATGCCGCTGCCGTACAACGTGGCTTCGGCCATCTCGCCAGTCAGGTTTTCATCGAGATAGATATCAGAGGGCAGGGTGAGACCCGGATAGAGTGTTTGCTGTGGCCTTACTGCGGCAACAAGGGCATTGCCGAGGAGCGTGCGCGAACCGTTGCGGCTAAACAAAGCCAAGCCCTGCAATGGATCATCAGCTGAGCCATAGTGTTGCGCGGTTTGCAGGCAGGCATAGCCCACCCAGGGCCACTCTTCGCGAATGCGTTCAATGGCCTGCTCAAGCCGCTGACTTTGTATCAAGTATGAATCAGCGCCGATGGGAGAAGGCTCTCCAACATAATCATCTTCTTGAGCAACCCAGCCACCGCCCAAAATCCAAATGGGCTTGTCTGCGTCTCCGCGGCTGACCATCTCTTCGCGCAAGAGCACCAAGCGCGAAAAGTTGAGGGTCTGCTCGTCGGTGGTGCGATCATAAGGCCCGCTCCAAAAGCCATAGGCCTTGACGCCCAGTACGTCGATGTAATCCCCAGCGCCCCGTCGATAGATCTCTTGGAGGTAGGTGATATCCGAAAGGTTGGTTCCGCCGGATTCGGTGTTAGGAGCCAGCCCACCGCCGATGATGACCGCCCCCGGAGCAGCTTCTCGAATAGCTGGTGAGGCCGTAGCCAACATCTCTACGTACTCGTTTGGCTCGACTGTGCCGTTGCCCCAGTTGGGGTAGATGTTTGGTTGATCCCAGATTTGGTAGCCAGCGATGTCGCCAGCATAACGTTCGGCAAAGGCCGCGCAAAAGGCCGCATAGTCGTTCATATCTGCGGGTGGCGCATAAACATTATCGCTGTTCCAATCGCTACGAGCCCATTGGGGAGAGCGGTTGAGGATGGCGATAACCTGCAAACCATTTTCACTGGCAGCTTGAACGACCGTATCGCTAAAGGCCCAATCATAGACGCCTTGTTGTGGTTCGAGGGTATCCCAGGCGAATATCTGACAAAAGCCGGTGAGCCCGGCGTCGGCTACTCTGGCGATTGCTGTTTTTATCTCTGCCGTGTTAGCCTCTGTAGAGAGATTGAGGTCTGTGCCCAATGATGGGCTGGCAATTGGCTGAACCTTGACCTTGTTCCCGGTTTCAATGCCGCGAGTGATTGCATGATTAAGGCTCACATTGTCATAGATGAGCAAGGTCGCTATGAGAAAAATGATTGTGGATATGAGGAACCGCAACAACACACTCAGCGTTTTACGATGACCCTGTGCTAACATGCCAGGCCTTTCTGCGAGTTTGACTTGCAAATTATAGCACACCATTCTAAAAGAGTATTGCTTGCTGCGCTACATAACTACTGAGGAGTTCTTTTGAGCCCCTAGCAGTTGTGGTATAATCGCAAGCGTTGCTCACAAAAATTTATGAGGGAGCTTACGCTCAATGTTTAATCCCTTTGGGGCCTTTATGGGTTTGTTTTCTCGAGATATCGGTATCGATCTTGGTACCGCTACGATTCTGGTTGCTGTCCGCGGACAGGGAATCGTCATCAATGAGCCTTCTGTGGTGGCGGTTGATCAGAATACGAAACGCGTCCTTTCCATCGGCGCAGAGGCTAAGGAAATGATTGGGCGAACACCGGCCAACATCGTAGCCATTCGTCCGCTTCGGGATGGCGTTATCTCGGATTTCGACATCACCGAAAAGATGATTCGTTATTTCATTCAAAAAGTGCATGGGAATAGTTTCTTACACATCGCCAAACCTCGTGTCGTCATTGGGCTGCCCAGCGGCGTCACCGAAGTGGAATACAGAGCCGTACGCGAAGCTTCTCTCAATGCTGGCGCCCGCGCTGCCTATCCCGTTGAGGAACCTATGGCTGCGGCCATTGGTGCAGGCCTGCCCATTGAGGATTCGGTGGGTAGCATGATCGTCGATATCGGCGGCGGCACTACCGAAGTAGCTGTTTTGAGCCTTGGTGGTATCGTCGTAAGCCGTTCTATCCGTGTAGGCGGCGATGAGATGGATGAAGAAATCATCCGCTATGCGCGTCAAAAGTATAGCCTCCTCATTGGCGAACGTATGGCAGAACGCACCAAGGTGGCAATTGGTTCTGCATTCCCTTTGGAAACCGAGCAAACCATTACCATTCGTGGACGTAACCTCATCACAGGCCTACCGGATTCTGTCGAAGTTAGCAGCGTAGAGATGCGCGAAGCGCTTTCAGGACCGGTACAAGTGATTGTTGATGCGGTCAAGGCTACACTTGATGAGACGCCCCCCGAGCTGGTGGCTGACCTGATGGAACAAGGAATTGCACTGGCCGGTGGTGGGTCACTGCTGCAGGGTTTGCCCGAGCGCCTTTCGGAAGAGACCCATATGCGCGTGTATCGCGCTGACGATCCGGTGACATGCGTAGTACGCGGTGCCGGCATCATCGTGGCCGATCTGGACCGTTACCATAAGGTGCTCTCTTCGGCACGACGCGGGCGTCTTTCGTCTTGAGTTTGTAAGGGGCCCTAGGTGAAGTGGAAACGCGGACCAGCTATCCTTATCATTATCCTTTGTTTGCTGGCCTTTTCTTGGTTTATCCTTGATCAGTTGGGTATTTCTAATCCACTCAGCGACCTTGTATCGACCATCATTGCCCCGCTACAATATTCTGCAAACGCTATCTCTCCTACGCCAGGAGAGATTTCTGGTGCGTTTGTATCAGAAGAATCATTAAGAGAACAGCTTCGCGCAGCCGAGGATGAGATCGCTCAGTTGCGCGCCCAGATCATCCTCCTCCAGGAAGCTGAGCTTGAGAACGAGTCGCTCCGCGAACAGTTGGACTATAAGAATACTTCGCCGAGCTATACATTGCTTTCTGCTGAGGTAATCGGCAAAGATCCTGTGGGCGAACTCGATTACCTGATTATCGATCGCGGTAGTCAAGATGGTTTACAAGTTGGCATGCCCGTGGTTGCACCAGAAGGGCTTATAGGCCGTGTCTCCCAAGTCGCCCAGGCATCTTCACGCATTATGCTGATTACCGATCCTTCTAGTTCAGTCACCGGCATTGTACAGAGCTCTCGCTCTAGCGGACTTGTAGAAGGCGAAACCGGGCATTATTTGGTCATGCGCTATATCCCCCAGGAAGATACAATTACCGAAGGCGATGTGGTACTCACCTCTGGATTGGGCTCTGTCTTTCCCAAAGGGCTTGTTATTGGGCAAATCATCGAGGTTTCGCGGCAGGATATCGACATGTTTCAAACCGCCACACTGGTTCCTTCTGTGAACCTTTTTGACCTCGAAAGTGTCATGGTGATCACGAACTTTGACTCGACTATGCTTGATGAGTTGGAAGAAGAGTAGCGTTAATGATGGAAGATCGCGCTTCGGTCAATCCATTATTGTGTCTGCTTTTGGGCGTTATTGCTGCCGTACTGCAATCCAGCTGGGTATCGCGCGTATCTATTCTGGGTGGTGTTCCCAACGTTATTTTGATGACAGTTTGTGTGTGGGTGTGGTTTGGCCGTTCTGAAGACGGACTCCTCTTTGGCTTATCGGCCGGTTTTATTTGCGATGCGCTTTCAGCAGCACCCTTTGGAGCTTGTATGACAGCCTTTGCCGCCGCCGCACTTTTGGCGGGCATCATCGACCATAACGTTTCGGATGGTTTTACAGCGGCCTTTTTTGGCATCGTTGGTTTGGCTACGGTGCTTTATGAGATAATCATCGTGATCTGGTTGTGGGCAGGTGGGCATACGGTACTCTGGGGAGATTTGATTTTGAATTACATTATCCCTTCGGTGATCATCAATACACTAGGAGCCGGGTTATTTTATTTGATCGGCACATTCATCACGCTTCGTAAGCAGGCTCAAAAGCCGGGGATTCTGTGATGAAAGAATGGAGCCCCAAATTTCGTATAGCCCTTTTTGAGATTACTGTTGTGCTTTTGGCAGTGATCTTGGCGGTGCGTCTTTGGGACTTGCAGATTATATCTTACGAGAGTTATCAGGCTGTCGCTGATGAGAATCGTTTTCGCTTGCTATCTTCTGATGCACCCCGTGGTGTGATTTATGACCGCAACGGGAATCTCCTTGTTCAAAACGTGCCCAGCTTTTCGGTCACCATTGTATCTGCCGGACTGCCCGAGGACGAAGATGAATATGACGCTGTACTATCGCGTCTCGGTGATCTTTTGGGTAAACCCGGCCTAATCAGTCAGGAAGCCATCCAGGATGATGGTGAACCAGAGGTCGACAGTATTGAACGTGTTCTAGAAGAACGTATTATCAGTGCCTATTCACCCGTTCGCGTAGCAACCAATGTCGATCGTGAAGTGGCTTTTATGATCGAAGAAGAGAATATCGAGTTGCCGGGTGTGGGCATCGAAGTCGATGCGCTACGTGAATATCTCTATGGTTCGTTGACGGCACATATTCTTGGCTATGTGGGATCCATTCCTTCGGACGATATTGATGATTATCTTGACGATACGGATTTCGATTATGAAGCAGATGATCTTGTTGGCCTGACGGGTATTGAAGCAACACAAGAGAACCTGTTGAGGGGAGCCAAGGGCGAAAAACTGGTTGAGGTGGACGTTTACGAACGCCAGGTAGAGCTCATTCAAGAGGATGCAGCGGTTCAGGGTAGTAATCTGGTTTTGACACTTGATGTGGACTTGCAGCAGGCGGTAGAAACGGCGCTCTTAGCGGGTATGGCTGATACAGGCTCTGAAACGGGTGTGGCCATCGTTATGAACCCGCAAAATGGCCAGGTTCTCTCTATGGTCTCTTTACCCAGTTATGATAATAACCTCTTTTCGGGCGGCATTTCCATAGCGGACTATGCTATGCTTAGCGAGGATCCGCTACGCCCGATGGTGAACCATGCAATCAGCGGCCTTTACCCACCTGGTTCTACTTTCAAGATCGTTACGGCTACAGGGGCACTTGAATCCGGCGTTGTTGACGCTAACACGACAGTCTATTGTGGTGGCACAATGTACCTGCCCAACGAGTATTTTCCCGAAGATGCGAGCTTGGCTCAACCGTTCTATTGCTGGAGTACCAGTGGGCATGGGAATATCAGCCTGGTTAATGCACTGGCTCAATCTTGTGACATCTATTTTTACCAGGTTGCCGGCGGATTCGAAGATCAGACAGGCATGGGCATGACGACGCTGGCTGCCTTTGCCGAGATGTTTGGTTTTGGTGAAAAAACGGGTATTCCACTTTCTGCTGAGGCTAGCGGTGTGGTTCCTGGCGACAAATGGAAGCGCCAGAATTATGGTGAACAATGGCTTACGGGGGATACTTACAACGCCGCCATTGGGCAGGGCTACGTCTTGGTTACCCCCATGCAGTTGTTGAACGCTACCTCAGCCATTGCCAATGGCGGCACGTTATACCAGCCGCAGCTTGTCTATCAAGTGCTGGACGAGAATGGCGAGGTTGTGGAAGAAATAGCGCCAGAGATCATTCGCGAGATTGAGGCTACTGATGAGCATATCGAATTAGTGCGCGAAGGGTTGCATCAGGCGGTTCTATCAGGTACCGCTTATCGCATCGCCATTCCCGGTGTCGATATTGCTTCAAAAACAGGCACTGCCGAGTATGCCGCGCTGGATGAAAATGGCGAACTCATAGTCGATGAAAATGGCGATCTTCCCACCCATGCATGGATTACGGCATTTGCTCCGTATGATGAGCCAGAGGTAGCGGTTGTGGTCTTTCTCGCTGGCGGTGGTGAAGGTTCTCAAACAGCGGCTCCAGTTGCTCGAGATATCTTGATGTATTACTTTGGCCTTTCCGAGTCGACCTCAGAGTCGACAGAAGCCGTCGAATAGGACATTCTGAGGAGACCCTGATGAGTAAGAATATCTCAATCAAGGGCACCCGAGATGGGCTAACTGTATCGCTTGGAGAAGGCGATATACAGGATTTGCTCGAAGAGTTGGACGCACACCTCAAAGTACAGGGCGCCTTTTTCAAGGGTGGCACTGTAGCCGTCCAACTTGGTGCTCGCCCGTTTGACCAATCTGACCTCGAAAAGCTTTCCGAATTGTTGAACAAGTACGATATGGCCTTACGCACAATTGTCGCTTCCGATGAGCGTGCGGTTGAGGCTGCTCAGGCAATGGGTTTGCGGATATCGCCCCCAATCACTGCTGCCAAATCCAGCGAAAATTCAGAGGCGGCTGCGGCGCCTGTGAGAACAGCTGTTCCTGTATCGGGAGCCTTGTATATCCGGCGAACAGTACGCTCTGGTCAGGTCATTCGTCATTCAGGCCCTGTGGTTGTTTTGGGCGACGTGAACCCGAGCGGAGAGATATGGGCTGGGGCTGACGTGATTATTTGGGGGCGTGCCCACGGCATGATCTGCGCGGGAATTAGCGGTGAGCCGGGTGCTGTGGTTTGTGCACTGGAGCTAAATCCGCTCATGCTCCGTATTGGCGATTTGGTTGCTAGAGGAGACGATAACCACAAAGCCCGAACCAAGACGGGGCCTGAAATGGCTCGCATTCGAGAGGGCCAGATTGTGGTTGAACCCTGGGACGGCATAGAGCTGGGGGAGTGATCGAATGCAGACGCGTGTAATCACAGTGACCTCCGGCAAGGGGGGAGTAGGCAAATCAACTAGCACTGCTAGTTTGGGTGTTGCCTTGGCGTTGCTTGGTAAGAGGGTCGTGGTTATCGATACTGATGTCGGATTACGCAATCTCGACATTTTGTTAGGGCTTCAAAATCGCATCATCTATGACATTGTTGATTTTGCTGAAGGTCGCTGCCGGGTTAGGCAGGCTCTTATTCGTGATAAAGAGCTAGATGAGCTTTATCTACTGCCTGCTGCTCAGACTCGCGATAAGACAGCTATCAGCGCGGCGGACCTTATTCGTGTATGTAATGAGCTGCGTGGTCAGTGTGACTATATCTTGATTGATTGTCCTGCCGGCATTGAACATGGTTTTCGGAATGCCATAGCACCTGCCGAGGAATTTATAGTTGTTACAACGCCAGGCCTGACTGCCGTCCAAGATGCAGACCGGGTCATTGGTATTCTAGAAACTGAAAAGAACGCGCGCGTACGATTACTCGTTAACCGTTACAGGTCCAACCTGGCAGAACACGACAGCATGTTGTCTCTTGATGATATCCGCCGCATTCTTGCGGTTGAATTGCTTGCCGTCATCCCTGAGGATGAGAATGTCCTACTACAGGAAAAAACGGGTCGCCCCGTGACCTTTATCAAATCTCCGGCTGGCGTGGCATTTACTCAGGCAGCACGGCGCATCATCGATCCTTCCGAGAGCTTGCCTTCGCTGGAGCAACAAATCAGCGGCAATCGGCTTTCGCGTTGGGTGGGGCGCTTGTTCGGAGAGAGGCGATAATCAGTGGCACTCTGGAGTTTGGCCGGGCCTAATATAGAGAAACAGCGCCGAAGAGCACTATTCTCGCACTTTAACTGGGGCATGTTTCTGGCCATGATGGCTTTGATCGGTATAGGCTGTGCCATGATCTATAGCGCATACGAGGTCTCTCGTGAAGATGTCGTAACGCTTATGGACAATACCGTGTTCAGGCAGGTGGTTTTTACTGGCATAGGCTTGATCTTTTATCTTGCAGCTGTGTTGGTAGATTATCATGTCATGTTGCGCATGTGGCGCTGGCTGTTGGCATTTTGTGTGGTCATCCTCGGTGTTACGGCCCTGTTAGGGCAGACTAATTTTGGCGCTCAAAGCTGGCTTGAACTCGAATATTTCGGCGTGCAGCCCTCTGAATTATGCAAGATAATGCTTATCGTTATCTTGGCCCATCTCTTAGAGCAGTATGAATCCTGGCATGACACGTTGCTCCCCACGTTAGTCTCTGGTGCTGTTGTTGCTATCCCCATCGCACTCATCTACCTTCAACCAGATGCCGGTACGGCGCTGGTCGTCGCGTTCATTTGGGTTGTCATGGTCTTTATGTCTGGCATCAGATGGGTTTATGTCGCCGGTGCAGGCCTCTTGGGGGCTTTGGCTGTGCCCGTGGCTTGGTTCCAGATGGAAACCTATATGCGTGACCGGTTTCTGAACTTTTTGTTCCCCGACCGTGACCCTGCTGGAGCAACCTATAACATCCGCCAGGCGCTGACTAGCATTGGTTCGGGAGGGCTTTTTGGCAAAGGCTATCTTCAGGGGACGCAAAGCCAGCTCTATTTCTTGCGGGTGCGTCATACGGACTTTATCTTTTCCGTTCTCGCTGAAGAATTTGGCTTTATTGGCTGCTTGGTGTTAATCAGTCTGTTTGTGTATCTGCTCTTTCAACTGCTCAAGATTGCCAATGATGCACTTGACGCTGGAGGGCGTTTGATCGTTATCGGCGTTGCAGCTATGATAGGTGTTCAAATGTTTGTCAACATTGGCATGAACATGAGCATTTTGCCGGTTACGGGATTGCCGCTTCCGCTTGTGAGTTATGGCGGCAGTTCGTTGGTTACTACAATTATGGCGTTAGGATTGGCGCAAAGCGTGGCGGTGCGCTCTGTGCATCCAGAGCGCCCTGGCCTGCCAGAAGACTGAGCACGGGGGGATATTTAGAATGAGTTCTGATAGTGTGCGCGTACGCTTCGCTCCCAGCCCAACGGGATATCTTCACGTTGGGGGGGCGCGCACTGCGCTCTATAATTGGTTGTTTGCCAGACATTGTGGCGGCAAGTTCATTCTTCGCATCGAGGATACAGATCGCACGCGCTATGTGCCCGATTCACTGCCCGATTTAATGGCTGGACTTCGCTGGTTAGGCCTATATTGGGATGAGGGCCCCGAAGTGGGTGGTGATTACGGCCCTTATTTTCAGTCGGACCGGTTGCCTTTTTATCAAAAATATTGCGACCAACTGGTTGCTGAGGGCAAGGCTTATCGCTGTTATTGTACGCCAGAGCGCCTGGACGCTATGCGTGAGGAACAGCGTGTTAATAAGCAACCCCCTGGATATGACCGGCATTGCCGATTTTTGACTCAGAAACAGATTGCCGAGTACGAGGCCGAAGGGTGCCCCTGGGTGGTGCGTTTGGCCATCCCCACAAAGGGTGCTACCGAATATGACGACCTTTTCCGGGGTCACATTACGGTTGATAACCAGCAGTTGGATGACCTGGTCTTGCTCAAATCTGATGGATTCCCCACCTATCATTTAGCCAATGTGATCGATGACCATTTGATGGGCATTACACATATTATGCGCGGCGATGAGTGGTTAGCCAGTGTCCCCAAGCATGTGCTTTTGTACCAGGCTTTTGGCTGGCAAGTGCCTGTGCAGGCTCATCTGCCAACCATTCTTGATCCCAGCGGCAAGGGCAAGCTGAGCAAGCGCAAAAAGCGTATTCCGGGCGAGCCCGAAATGTTGACTTATGTACACGAGTTCAAAGAAGCTGGATATCTTCCAGAGGCGTTGTTCAACTTTTTGGCGCTGGTGGGCTGGTCATACGACGGCCAGACAGAGTATTTCAACCAGAGTCGACTCGTTGAGGTGTTTGATCTCGAACGCGTCAACAAATCGCCAGCGGCTTTTTCTTATGAAAAGCTCGACCACATGAACGCCGAGTACATTCGCTCTTTGGGCATGAATGACTTGGCCGGGCGTATGCTGCAAGAGCTACTCGCTAACGGCATCAAGGCGGACTTGGCCACAGTGCTGGATTTGGAGCCGCTCGTACGAGAACGCATGCGCACATTGAAAGACCTTGTGCCGCTTGTGGACACCTTTTTCGTCGATGAACTCGATTACGATCCGCAACTCTTGATCGGCAAAAAAATGGACCGCGAATCTACTTTGAATATGCTTGCTCAGGCTAAAGCTTGCCTCAGTGAGGTAGAGCTCTTTGAGGAAGAGACGATTGAAGAAGCGCTACGCAACCAAGCCTCCGTTTTGGATATGGGCGCTGGCAAGTTCTTTGCGCCGATTCGCGTTGCCGTAACGGGCAAAACCGTCTCGCCGCCCATGTTTGGCACGCTTAAAATCCTTGGTAAAGAACGTAGCCTAGCGCGCCTGGATGCAGCATATGAGAAGCTGAGCCAGTCGTAGATGGTTCTAGCTGCTTTGTGCCGAGCATCTGACTGTATTTGACGTTCGAGGCTCAGATTGCTATACTGAGCCCCGCGTTGGGGGATCGTCTAACGGTAGGACAGCTGACTCTGAATCAGTCAATCGGGGTTCGAATCCCTGTCCCTCAGCCTAAAACGCAGATGGCGACCAGTTGATTACATGTCAACTGGTCGTTTTGCTGTTTCTGACTAGTAGGCTTCTTCCTCGTTCGGCAGTTAACTCCTTCGAATATCGCCAGGGTACATCTCGCCTGTGCTCGCAATTCATATTGCATTACTACTTTTTAGAGAGATTTCGTTTGAACATCTTGGACAAAATTGTTGGATTGCGCAATTGAACAATCAGCGTTCCTACGCCAACCACGATCAAGCCCAATAGCTCTTTTGTAGCAACCGTCTCATCAAGAAATAGGACCGCGAGTATAGGAATCCAGATCATCATAGTGCCATTAATGATGCTCGATTCCATCGCAGAAAGCGTGCGCAAGGTGTGGTTCCACACTGTAAAGGCGAATGCTGTATTCACAACTGCCAGCCAGGCGATGATTGCCCAGTTCTGTAACGAAAGTGGGGGAAAACCCTGTGTAAGGATTCCGGTTGTCAGCAAACCGATAGAGCCAAAACCCATGCTAATAAAAGTTACGATCAATGGAGAGATATGCCCCGTTCGGTTTATGTTTCTGCCAAAGATCACGGCTCCTGCATTGGCTAGAATGCCAACAAGCGAGGCGATAACACCCCAAATCTGGTTTGTCTCTAATTCTACGGGATAGAAATAGACGACTGCGCCAAACATAGCAAAACCCAACCCGAGCCACTGGAATTTGGATGGACGTTCGGCCAGGAAAAAGATTCCCATTACGGCTACGATGATGCTGCTAAAGGACCAGATCAAATTAACAGTCACCGCTGGTAGATATGCCAAAGCCACAAATGATGCACCCTGTGTAATCGAGTACAGGAGGATACCGAGGATCAAGAGACGGCGCCAATCTTGTTTTGATATCCCTCTCAAGGATTTTTTCTCTTGGCTGAGCATGATTACCGGAATGAGACATACAAAGGCTAACGCATAGCGCAGACCGGCAAAGGTGAGTGCGGGAATATCCTGCAATCCGATCTTGATGAGAACCCATGAAGTAGCCCAAAGAAAGACGACGAACAGCGCTTTGAGAACAGCTAGGGAGCGAGAGCTCAGCTTGTTCATACTCCCGTCCCCCTGTAAACAGTTTCTTCAGGCATGTCCGTAGGGCTTTCAAAAAAGAGTCTGTATCCATCCGGATCCGAAATTTCTGTAATCCACATACCATTCCCCACAAAAGGCCTAGAAAACTCGACCTCCTTATTTTGGACTTTTTGGTAAATCGTCAAAGCATTCTGACAGATAAAACATATTTCCACACCCTGGCCTAGGGGGCCAACGGGCAGGGTGTGTTCTCCATGCTCGTCAAATTCTTGCAGCATCAAAGATGCGCTGCCGAGTTTTAGCCAACACCAACGAATTCTGCCATCGATAATCCACTTTTGATCCACGTTGAATTCGAGATTGCTAACATAAAACGCGAGCGACCGCTGCATGTCCTGCACCCAGAAGAAGGGTACAGCCTGACGAACATTGTGCAAAGCATTTTCCCCCACAGCATCTCCTTATGTGTCAGGACGTCTTGGTAAGCCAGTCTTTCTCGATCGTATTGTACAGGGCGCACGAAATCAACTCTTTCAGGCACAGTACTTGATAAATTCATTTTTTCTTGCACTGTTCTAAACAACTGCTTTCTATACTTGAACCAAAGATCAAGTTAATAGCGACTGTGATAGGAAAGCAGGGTTGGAGAAGAATCTATGGGATGTGGCGAAGAAAGGCACATCGTACTAATCCCGGCTTACAAGCCGACCAATGAGTTAATAGTACTTGCGGATTTGTTGCTCAAAGAACGATTTACTCTAGTCGTGGTAAACGATGGCAGCGGAAGTGCGTTTGATGATGTGTTCGCCAGGCTGCCCCCCGAGGTTATCCTTCTTTCACACCCTTATAATCGCGGAAAGGGTCGTGCTCTCAAGACCGGCCTAACCTATATCCGCCAGAATCTCCCCGATTGCAGGGGGGTGGTAACGGCAGATGCGGATGGACAGCATCGCCCGGAGGATATCAAAAAGGTAAGCGAATCTCTGAATGATCAGGGCGCCTCTTTGGTACTCGGCAGCCGCCATTTTGAAGGCGAGGTGCCACTTCGCAGCCGATTTGGGAATACGTTGACGCGGTATGTATTTGCTGCTACCAGCGGCAAAAGGCTTATGGACACGCAAACTGGACTTTGCGCTTTTAGCGCGGACCTGATACCCGATCTGCTCAATGTGGATGGTGAGCGCTACGAGTATGAGATGAATGTATTGCTTTGGGCGGTCAGAGAAAGGATCGAGATACACGAAATCAAGATAGAAACGGTTTATTTTGAGAATAACGCCTCTTCGCATTTCAATGCCATGTGGGATTCCATAAGAATTTATTCTTGTATTCTTAAATTCGCGCTATCATCATTCAGTGCGTTTGCCCTAGATTTCACGCTTCTTCTGGTTTTCAAGTCACTGACTTTAGGCATGGCAGAAGCGGCTTCACTACTGATCAGCGTTGTGTGTGCCCGTCTGATCAGCTCGCTGGTCAATTTTCTGGCGAATAAGCAGCTTGTGTTTCATGATGATGGTCAGATATGGACGGCGGCTCTTCGCTATTACACCTTGGCAGCCCTTATCCTCAGCATCAACTATTTGATGCTGTATTTGCTGAATGTTCTTCTCTCGGTACCGCTTTGGATCGCCAAACTTGGCGTAGAATTGATACTATTCGCTCTTAGCTACGTTGCGCAAAGGCGATTCGTTTTTAGAAAGATTGAACTCGGAGGCGCCTGATATGGATGATACTAAAATACCAAACAAGAAAAAGAGTTCTTCCCCGGCCAAAATGGCCGTAATCGATATTCTGCTTATTGTGGTCTCACTCGGCATTTATATGTTATTTGACCTTGTCATACCACAGAAAATATCGACAGATCTATCCAAGACGAGTTCATTTGTTTCTGTGTCACAACTTACTTCTGTCCAGGCCGATACGATTGAGAATATAGTATCTCCTACGGCGATTGCTGAGGTGAGTGTTACACCTAGCCCAACAGTCGCATCTGATGCATCGGATACGTCGCCTGATGCTTCGGTGGATGTATCTACCAAAGAGGCAGTCGTCACTTCTGATACTGAGGATTGGGGTGTGAAATTTGCCGACAAGTTTACCGACGGAGAGGTGATAACCACCGATTCTACGTACATGAGCGAGAATGTGAATATAACGCTCACTTCTGTACAAAGTGGCGGTGTAACTTATTACGTCGAGGACATCTATATTCGTAGCATAGAATATCTGCGTACAGCCTTTGCCGACGATACCTATGGCAGATCAATCACTGATTGGGTGCTCAATATGGCTGAGGATAACAATGCCATTGCTGCGATAAACGGTGATTACTATGGTACAGGGTCGAGCAGTGTCGTGATAAGAAATGGTATTCTTTACCGTTCGAGCGTAAGCGGTGATGTTTGTGTGCTCTACTCTGACGGCACAATGGTGGTCTATTCTGAGGATGAGTTTGATGCCGACGAGGCAATGGCATCTGGTGCATGGCAGGCGTGGAGTTTTGGCCCTTCATTGTTGTCAGATAGTGGAGAAGCTCTTACGAATTTCGCCTCGGGGCACATTAGCAACATCAATCCCCGAACCGTCATTGGATATTATGAACCGGGTCACTACTGTTTTGTGGTTGTTGATGGGCGGCAGGATGGCTATTCGGTGGGAATGACCCTCAAAACACTGGCATCACTTATGGAAGACATGGGGCTTTCCGTGGCCTATAACCTTGATGGCGGCAAATCTTCAGTTATGACATTTGAAGGTGAAATTGCCGATCAACCGGCCAGCGGCGGGCGTCAGGTCAGTGATATCGTCTTTATAAGTGAATAAGAGAGGACTGAAGCAAATGCACAATATGGTATCCAAAATAGTCCCTCATATCAGTATCGTTGTTGCAGGCATGCTCATTGTGCTGTTTTGTATCGATCATATCAACACGGCGACGGGCTTTATGGAAAACGGAGCCACCCAGATACTGATTCTCATCTTGAGTGTCACCTCGATAGTTACCTCGATACTGGCAATTTCCTATCAGAGGCGTTGTGAGAAAAATCAGGAGATCGAATAACCTATGAGATGGCATAATATGCGTCTATGAGAGAGATGGCTTTGCAAAAAAAAGCACCTCGGAGAATAAGAACTCCGAGGTGCTTTTTTAGAATGTGGCAGCCTGTCGGTAGCTACTAGGCGGATTCCATCTCATCATCCCATGGATAAATCTCGGTGCCTGCCGCAGCAGCGCGGATTTCCGGATCCTGGGAAAAATGGCCGCGGGTTTCCGGATCCAACAGGTCAGCGATGTGCAGCATGATTTCATCTCCGATGGCATCAAGCTGCGCGCGGTGTTCCTTGCCGCTGCCACTGGCGTTGTAAGGGCCAAATGGTTTGCCAATGCGTACGAGGACATCAGCTCGCTTGCCCTTGCGCAAACGTGGCATGACATTAGGCAATCCATTAAAGCCAATGGGCAACAACTTGGCGCCGGTTCGCGTCGCCAAAAAGGCGGTGCCGGGGCGAGCTGGGCGCAGTACTTGGGCCCATGAGCCGGCCTCTGGAAAGACACCGAGAACACCGCCCTGTTTGAGTACTCTTTCGGATCGGCGCAACGCCGCACGAGAGCCAGTACCTCTCAAGACGGGGAAGATACCCCACATCTTGGGAATCCAGCGGACTGCCGGGGGAGCCCCCGGCATTTGGGTGCCGCCGATGAATTCAAGTGGCCAATCTGTTACGGCAATCATGGCCACGGGATCTAGAAAAGAAAAATGGTTAGCAACCACGAGCAATGGCCCTGATTGAGGCAGATTCTCTCTACCTTCTATATGCATATTGGAGACAAGGTTAAGGGCAATCCTCGTCAAGCCTCGCAGTCCGGCACGAACAAATTGTCTCCTCGGATACACGACTTGCCCTTGAATCGCCATATGCTACCTCATTTGAAGACTAGGAAAGATCTCTGGCAACTTGCTGTCCCTGCTTTTCATTAACAAAGAGGAGTAAGATCAGTCCAACGACCAAAAATGCCACAATAGACCATATAGCGGCTCTGTGCCCCATCTGTTCAGCTATGGTTGCTGCATAGCCGCCTGCAATATAGCTATTGGTGGCACCAGATGCAACCCAACCAAATACTGTTGGGCCAATGAACGATGAGCCGCGGCCTGCTACAGCGAAAAAGCCATAGAAAGAAGCACTCTGCTTCTCGGGTGCAAATGTTCCTACCATAGCACGGCTTACAGATTGTACCCCAGTTAATGCAAAACCGGCCAATGCGCCAATTATGTAGAAATTGGTCAAGCTGTTGTTAAAGAACATCCAGGTGACTGTTCCGACCATGATGACCAGGGAGACTATCAGTGATCGCTTGCAGCTCACCCGTTCCGCCATGATGCCGAATAGCCAGGCTCCCAATACACTGGTTACTTGCACAATGATCATAAAAATGATCAGTTGCGTTTGCTGCATGCCAAAGAGTACGGCCCCCAGAATAGAAGCAAAGTTTAATGCCATCATGATGCCGTCATTGAATACGAGAAAGCTGACGACAAACTTGACGAATTCCTTAAAAGTACGGACTGAACGAAACGTTTCGCCGAGGCTCTTGAAGGCTATCGAAAGATACGTCTCACCCTCGGGGAGTGTTTTGGGTTCATTGCGCTCTTTGAGCCACTTGAAGATGGGAATCGAAGAAAGAGCATAAAAAACCGCGGTGATGACCAGTGAGAGGCGAACGACAAAAGCACCGCCGATGCCCGAGATGAGCGGAAGAACAATCAAAAGGCAGACAATACCGCCAGCTGAGCCGATCGCCCAGCCGTTGCCCGAGACTTTGCCGATTTCATGTTGGTAAGCGATATCGGGCAAAAGAGAGTTATAAAACACCTGGGAGCTTCGGTAACCGATTTCTGCCAGGATGAAAAAGAGCATGCCGGTAAAGACACTGCCCTCTTGAACAAAGAACAAGAGAGCTGTGAAGAGAACGGATAGAGAGGTAAAGAAAAAGAGGAGTTTCTTTTTGGCGCCAGCATAGTCGGCAATGGCGCCGAGAACGGGCGATATGATGGCAACAACCAACATGGCAATGCCGACTGCGACGCCCCATAGCAACGTGCCGCGTGCTCCGCCGACCACCGTACCTTTAAAGTAGGTTGCATAGACTGCGAGGATAACGACCGCAGCGTATGCCGAGTTTCCGAAATCATAGAGGTACCACGCCCACCGCTCTTTGGCGGTGGCTTTGTGCTCCAGTGCAGCGACTGCCATTGCTATCCCTCTCTTGCTATGAATGTTGGCTTTTAATGTGTGGATGGCCTAAAAACCCGTAATATTCCCAACCCCTTTTCTCGTGAGAAGTTACGCCCGTAGCGGCGAATTCGTTGGTTTAAAGGGATTATCCGACTATACTGTCATCAGGGAAAATAGATCTGTTCAGGAGGTTATGATGTCTGATACGGCTCCTCGCTATATGAACCCGGATCTGAGTTTTGAAGAACGCGTCGATGATCTGGTAGACCAAATGACGCTTGAGGAAAAAGTCTCTCAAATGGTTCATCATGCGGCAGCCATCGAACGGCTTGGCGTGCCTGCCTATAACTGGTGGAACGAATGCTTGCACGGCGTCGCTCGCGCGGGCATTGCCACCGTTTTTCCACAAGCCATCGGCATGGGAGCCACTTTTGATACCGACCTAATCAGTCGTATGTCTGTGGCCGTCTCTGACGAGGCCCGAGCCAAGCACCACGAATTCGTACGCCAGGACGATCGCGGCATCTACAAGGGACTTACATTTTGGTCACCCAATGTCAATATCTTTCGCGATCCCCGCTGGGGCCGTGGACAGGAGACCTATGGAGAAGATCCCTGTCTCACCGCAAAGCTCGGCGTTGAATTCGTCAAAGGTCTTCAGGGTGACGATCCCCACTATTTTAAACTGGTTGCTACGGCCAAGCACTTTGCCGTGCACAGCGGCCCCGAGGCTGATCGCCATCGCTTTAATGCAATAGCTGATGAACGCGATATGCGCGAGACCTATTTACCCGCCTTTGAAGCACTGGTGTGCGATGCGGGTGCTTATTCGGTAATGGGGGCTTATAACCGAACCAACGGTGAGGCTTGCTGTGCCAGTCATCGCCTTTTGGGCGAGATTTTGCGCGATGAATGGGACTTTGACGGCTATGTGGTTTCAGATTGCTGGGCCATCAAAGATATTTATCAGGATCACGGCCTTGCCACCACACCTGAAGAGGCAGCGGCTTTGGCGGTGAACGAGGGCTGCGACCTCAACTGTGGCGAGGCCTTCGAGTTGTTGGTGAACGCTGTGAACCAAGGGCTCATCAGCGAAGAGACCGTCACGCTTTCGGTCAAGCGTTTGTTCTTGGCTCGTTTCAAGTTGGGCATGTTTGATCCCGCTGACCGCGTGTCTTATGCCAATATCCCCTACAGTGAGAACGATTCAGAAGAGCACCGCCAGCTTGCGCTGGAAGTGGCTCTAAAGTCAATGGTGTTGCTCAAGAACAAAGATGGCATGTTGCCGCTGAACAAGGGACTCAAGCATGTGGCCGTCATTGGGCCCAATGCCGATGATGACGAAGTGCTGCTGGGTAACTATAACGGCACCCCCTCCCGTTCGACGACGCCATTGGCGGGCATTCGCAACATGCTACCAGAAGCCAAGGTGACCTATGCCAAGGGCTGTGATATTTGGGATGACTCGCGCGATGGCTTTGCCGAGGCAGTGGACCTTGCTGCCAAGGCCGACGTCGCCATCGTTTGCCTAGGCCTCAATCCGAGGGTAGAGGGCGAAGAGGATATAGACGATGAAGGCCGCAAGGCTGACCGCGATGATATCATTCTTTTTGGCGTGCAGGAAGAGTTGTTAAAAGAGATCGTTGTGACGGGCACGCCCGTTGTATTGGTGCTGTTGAACGGCAGTGCGTTAGCCATCAACTGGGCTGATGAGCATGTGCCGGCCATCGTTGAAGCCTGGTACCCTGGCGAAGAGGGCGGGGCAGCTCTAGCCAGCGTGCTCTTTGGCGATTATAACCCGGCTGGGCGTCTGCCCATTACCTTTGCTCGCTCTGTCGATCAGTTGCCCGATTTTACGGATTACGCTATGTACTCGGGGCACACGTATCGCTTTCTCAAATACGACCCACTCTATCCTTTTGGCTATGGCCTTAGTTACACCCAATTTGCCTACAGCGATCTCAAGATCGATGAGGGCGAAGGACGGACGGATTCAACGGTCAGAATCAGTGCGCTAGTCAAGAATATGGGCCAACGAGCTGGTGAAGAAGTCGTGCAGCTTTATGTGACCGATGATGAGGCCAGCTATCCGGTGCCAGTGCGGCATCTCGAAGGGTTTGCTCGTATTGCCCTGGAGCCCGGCGAGAGCAAAATAGTATGCTTTACGCTCAAACCGACGCAGCTAGCAGTTTTTGACGATGAAGGCGTGCGTCATGTAGAACCTGGTACCTTCACGGTATCTGTAGGTGGAGGACAGCCTCTTGCCAATAGCCCCTTGCCCTTTGTGCAGGGAAAGTTCAGCTTACAGGTGTAGAGTTACCTCATCACAAAATCTTTTGGGGCAGGTAGGCCCTGCCCCAAATGGTTACAGTTTGCGAATGCTGCTGCCCCAGGTTCCTTCAAAGCAAAACTCGGAAATCGGCTTGCGAGCACGCTCACGGCGGTTCTTGTGCATGAGGTTCTCGTCCAGAGCCGAATCGTCGGCTAGATAGCCGACAGCTACCATGGCCACGGGGTTGTGCCCTTCGGGGATGCCCAGCAGTTCGGTCGCTTTGGATGGCGAAAAGCCGCCCATGGGATGGACATGCAATCCCATGGAGGTGGCCTGAATGGCCAAGTTTTCGAGTGCCAGGCCCGCGTCGTGGTAGGCATAGCGGCCTTCGCCGTTGGTTACGGTAACGATGAGCACGCTGCATTCGTGGGCCCAAGCCTGGTTACCCTCGTTGAGGCAGGAGAACAGGCGGTCGAATTCGACCTCGTTTTCGCGTCGGGCATAGATGTATTCCCAGGGTTGTGCGTTCATCGAAGAAGGGGCCCAACGTGCAGCTTCGAACAGGCTGGCCAGCTCACCTTCACATAAGGGTTTTGGCTCAAAGGAGATGGGGCTCCAACGTTCGGCTATTTCATCCATGATAGGATAATCAGTCTTGGCTTGCCGATCGTTCATGTTTTTCGCTCCGTTCTGCAGTTTGTACAAGCAATATACGCCTCCTATAATACATTGTTGAGGGACTTTAGGTAAAGGATAAAATGTGAATTTAGCACAGGAGAATGACTCCGTACTGCTTGTTGGCAAAGACGGCAAACGTTCCCTGTTTGTGCTCAAGAGTGGTTGGCGGCACAATACGCATCATGGTTTTGTTGAACATGATGATATCATTGGTCAGTCGTTCGGCCGCTCTGTTACCACCCATTTAGGGCACAAAGTTTTGGTGCTTCGTCCCTCTCTGGATGACCTGCTGATGAACTTGAAGCGAGGCTCGCAGATCATCTATCCCAAGGATATTGGCCTGATTTTGCTCAAGATGGACCTTGGCGCGGGAAGCCGCGTGATTGAGGCGGGAACGGGCAGCGGCGCTCTGACCACGGCATTTGCCCATCGTGTGGCGCCCACGGGTACGATTTACAGCTATGATAACCGCGAAGACATGATCAACATCGCCCGCAAGAATCTCGAATTGGCCGGGTATAATGATCGCGTCGAATTTTACCAGCGTGATATCATCGAGGGATTTGACCAAACGGATGTGGATGCGGTCTTTTTGGATGTACGCGAACCCTGGGAATATCTGACGCAGGTAACGGCGGCGCTTCAGCCTTCAGGGTTCTTTGGCGCACTCGTCCCGACTACCAATCAGGTGACTGACTTGTTGTTTGGCATACGGGGCACGGGGTTATGGGATGTCGAGGTGCTAGAGATTCTGGTGCGCCACTACAAACCCGTTCCAGCCCGGCTGCGCCCTGTCGATCTCATGCCTGCTCATACGGGGTATCTGGTGTTTGCACGGTATGTGCCGTCAGACGCTATGGATTCTGAGGGTGTAGAAGAATTGGATAGTTCTGAAGAAGGAGTGTACGAAAATGGAAGCCAAGGTTAGGCGAATCGTGCTTGATGTGCTCAAGCCTCACGATCCCTCGATCGTTGTGCTGGCACAGCGGCTCGCGGGGCTCCCTGGCGTCGATGGCGTCAACATCAATATCTATGAAGTTGACCGAATGGTTGAGAACGCCAAGATCACGGCTGTCGGGACTGATCTTAGCCTCGAGGCATTGGTCAGCGAGATAGCAGATGGTGGCGGCACAGTGCACTCTATAGATGAAGCTGTTGCTGGCAAGGTCATGATCGAAGAAGCCCCGACGTTCCAGGATTAGGTTCAACAGGGGCTGAAACGCACATCTTGCTCCAGGGTGAATCGGAGACCTGTCTCTAGGTTCACCCTGGAGCTATATCCTAGAACCTCTTGGGCGCGTGAGATGTTAGCATAGAGGCGAGATACACCCACTTCGCCAACTCCGTTTTGCAGCCGATGTGCTTCTCGTCCGGTGACTTTTTCGATGACATCAAGTAGCTCTGAGATACTCGTCTCGCTACCGCTGCCGATGTTACAGATCGTACCGTCGATATCGGGCACGCTGCCCGCGGCTATCAGGGCATCGGTAACATCGCTGATGTACACAAAGTCACGCGTCTGACGCCCGCTCCCAAAGAGAATGACCGATCCCCCCGAGCACACCTGTTTGAGAAACCGCGGCACAACCGGCGCATGCGAGGCCGGCAGCGGCTGATTGGGACCATAGGCGTTTTGAATGCGCAGGATAACCGTTTCGATTCCCCACAGTTTGCCGATGGCCTGCACATAGTTTTCGGCGGCCACTTTGCTGACAGCGTAGGGTGATTCGGGCTGGAGCACGGCGGATTCGCTGATGGGTTGCTGTGCTTGATTGCCGTACACTGCCGCTGAAGAGGCCAGCACCACGCGTTTGACCCTTGCATCGCGTACGGCGGTCATCAGGCTGACCGTGCCGCCTACATTGACATCGTTATACTCTACGGGATAGGCGATGGACTCGGGGACGCTGACGCGCGCCGCCAGATGGTAGACGCAATCCACATCTTTGAGCAATGACCAAAGGCGAGGGATATCGCGTGTATCGCCGCGTGAGAAAAGGATGTCTTTATCCAGATAAGAAGCATCGCCTGCCGAAAGATCGTCCAGTACACGGACGATGTGCCCCTCTTGTACCAGTTTGTTGGCCAGGGCAGTTCCTAAAAAGCCCGCCCCTCCCGTAACCAGAATGCGCATACTAGAAAAATTCCTCTCCATCGAGTGAGTCGTGCACTCGCCAGTATATTGCAGGGTAGCCCATTGTGCAACCGTATAGCAATCAAGGAAAATTTGAACATCTGTGCTATAATAACGGTCGGTGCGTTTCAGAGACAGGAGAGTTCCATTGGGTGAGTTCAGACTGGTGTCGGATTATCGACCGACAGGAGACCAGCCGCAAGCCATCGAGAGCCTGATTGATGGTATGGAGCGGGGTGACCGTTTTCAGACTCTGTTGGGTGTAACGGGCTCTGGCAAGACATACGTCATGGCGAATATCATTGAGACCTTGCAGCGTCCGGCTATCGTCATCGCTCACAACAAAACCCTGGCAGCGCAGCTCTATGGCGAGTTCAAGGAATTCTTTCCGGATAACGCCGTCTCTTATTTCGTCAGCTATTATGATTACTATCAGCCGGAAGCCTATATTCCGCGCACTGACACCTATATAGAAAAAGACGCCCAAATCAACGATGAGATTGACCGACTGCGACTGGAAGCAACGTCTTCTTTGTTCAGTCGGCGCGATGTGGTTGTGGTGGCTTCAGTATCCTGCATCTACGGCTTGGGCGATCCCGAGACGTATGGTCAGGTAGTGGTGGATCTGGCTCGTGGCCAGGTGGAACGGCGCGAGCGCTTGTTGCGCCATTTGGTGAGCATCCTCTATGAGCGCAATGACACCGCACTTTCTCCGGGCAAGTTCCGCGTGCGTGGCGACACAGTGGAGGTTATGCTCGCTTATGGGCAGACGGTATATCGCATCGAGTTCTGGGGCGACGAGGTGGATCGCCTGACTGAGGTGGATGCTCTTACTGGCCAGATTATCGCCGAGCATGAAAAGATCCAGATCTATCCGGCCAAGCACTTTATTACGCCAACGGAAAAGTTGGAGGGCGCCCTGGAACGCATCGAGGGCGAACTCGACGACCAACTCAAGCTTTTGCGCGATGGCGACCACCTGCTTGAAGCCCAACGCCTGGAGCAGCGTACTCGCTATGATCTGGAGATGCTGCGCGAGGTGGGCTATTGCTCTGGGGTGGAAAACTATTCGCGTCATCTTTCCGGACGCGAAGAGGGCGAGCCTCCCTGGACGTTATTGGACTATTTCCCCTCTGATTATCTCATGTTCATCGACGAATCGCACATGACAGTGCCGCAGGTTCGCGGTATGTACAATGGCGACCGCGCCCGCAAAAAGACGCTGGTGGACTTTGGCTTTCGATTACCCTCGGCTATGGACAACCGTCCCCTCACCTTTGCCGAATTTGAGGATCATGTCAATCAGTGTGTGTTTGTCTCGGCCACGCCCGCTGAATACGAGAGAACGGTAAGCAGCCAGATCGTCGAACAGGTTATCCGGCCGACGGGATTGATTGACCCTGAAGTGGTCGTCAAACCCACCGAAGGGCAGATCGATGATTTGATCCAAGAGCTGCAAAAGAGAACCCGGCATGGCGAGCGCGCTCTGGTGACGACCTTGACCAAGCGCATGGCCGAGGACCTGGCTGAATATCTGACAGAGGCGGGTATTCGGGTGCATTATCTGCACAGTGAGATTGTCACTATGGAGCGCGTCGATATTTTGAATGACCTGCGGGCCGGTGTATATGATGTGGTGGTGGGTGTCAACCTCTTGCGTGAGGGTCTCGACCTGCCCGAAGTGTCGTTGGTGGTCATTCTGGATGCGGACAAAGAAGGGTTCTTGCGTTCGGCGCAGGCGCTCATTCAAACCATCGGCCGTGCTGCGCGGCATGTCAACGGCCAGGTCATTATGTACGCCGATGTGGTCACTGATTCAATGCGGCGGGCTATTGAAGAGACCAACCGCAGGCGCCAGATTCAGCGAGACTACAACGAGGCCAACGGCATCGAGCCGACCTCGATTATCAAGGAAATCCGCGCTTTGTCGGCTGCGTCTAGGGTTGTGGCCGAAGAAGGGGCAGCTTATCACGTATCGGCTATTCCGGTGGATGAGGCCCTGCGCGTTATCAAACAGTTGGAAGAGCAGATGAAAGAGGCCTCTCGTGCTCTCGAGTTTGAAAAGGCGGCCCTCATTCGCGACGAGATCCTCGATTTGCGGCGTAGCATCGAGGCCCAAGACGATGCTCCCGAGTGGGAACGTTTTCGCAAAGCACAACGCGTTGAAAAGAGTTAATGGTGGATGAATGCCTCAAGAAAATATAACGATCCGCGGAGCGCGGCAGCATAACCTCAAGAATATTGATGTGGATATTCCCCGCGACAAGCTGGTGGTCATCACTGGGCTTTCTGGTTCGGGCAAGTCTTCCCTCGCTTTTGATACCATCTATGCCGAGGGCCAGCGGCGCTATGTAGAGTCTCTCTCGGCCTATGCCCGCCAGTTCTTGGGGCAGATGGACAAGCCCGATGTGGATCACATTGAGGGGCTCTCGCCGGCCATTAGCATCGATCAAAAGAGCACCAGCCGCAGTCCGCGTTCCACAGTGGGCACGGTTACAGAGATCTATGACTATTTGCGTCTCTTGTATGCTCGTATCGGTGTGCCGCATTGCCCAGAGTGCGGGCGCGAGATTAGCCGCCAGACTGTACAGGACATGGTGGATACGCTGTTGGCCGTGCCGGATGGTACCCGCTTGCTCATCCTTGGGCCGTTGATTCGCGACCGCAAGGGTGAACACCGCAAGGTGTTGACTGATCTCGCTCGTGCTGGGTTTGTGCGGGCCCGCATCGATGGTGAGGTCCGTGACCTGACCGAGGACATTGTCCTGGATCGTTACAAGATGCACACCATTGAGGCCGTCGTAGACCGCATCATTGTTCGCGATGTGCAGGGTGATGTAGCTACAGCCGATGAGCTTCGGCGGCGTTTGGCGGATTCAATCGAGACGGCGTTAGAGCTTGGCGATGGCAGCCTGATCGCTGCGGTCATCGATGGCGAGGACATGCTCTTTTCCGAAAAATACGCATGTCCGGTGTGCGGCATCAGTTTACCCGAATTGGAGCCTCGCAGTTTTTCCTTCAACTCGCCCCATGGTGCTTGCCCCGAATGTACTGGCCTGGGCATCAAAGAGGAAATCGATCCCGAGTTGGTGGTACCGGACGATTCGCTCTCGCTTGCGGCTGGGGCGATTGCTCCCTGGGCCAATGGTTTGAAATCCGATGATTACAACCGTTCACTGTTGACGGCCGTGGCCGAACATTACGGCGTGTCGATGAATAAACCCTGGTGTGAACTGCCCCCCGATTTTCAAAAGATTGTGCTCTATGGCAGTGGGGCTGAATCGATTCCTTTTCACTACAACAGTTGGCAGGGCGGCGAGCGGAACTATGAGACCACTTTCGAGGGTGTTATCCCGTTTTTGGAGCGTCGTTATGCTGAGAGCAGCTCGGATTTCTGGAAGAGCCGCGTCGAAGAGTACATGTCGGTAACGCCTTGTCCGGTTTGCCAGGGGCGCCGACTCAAGCCTACCAGCTTGGCGGTTACCGTGAGCGACAAGGCGATCGACCAGGTGAGCGGGCTTGCAGTCAAAGAGGCCATTGCCTTTTTCACCGACCTCGATCAGCATTTGCCAGAACGCCAGCTAACTATTGCCCGTGACATCATCAAAGAAGTGCTCAATCGGCTCAATTTTCTTCGGGATGTAGGGCTGCATTATTTGAGCCTGTCACGGGCGGCGGCGACGCTGTCTGGTGGTGAGGCTCAGCGCATTCGCCTGGCCACGCAAATCGGCAGCAAGCTGATGGGCGTGCTCTATATTCTGGATGAGCCCAGCATTGGCCTACATCAGCGCGATAACCAGCGGCTCATCGATACCCTGATTGGCCTGCGGGATTTGGGTAACACCGTGCTGGTAGTTGAGCACGATGAGGAGACCATCCGCAGTGCGGATTACATCATCGACCTGGGCCCTGGCGCCGGTGAGTTGGGTGGCGAGATCGTCTGTGCTGGCACCTTGCAAGAGATTATGGCTTGTGAGGATTCGTTGACTGGTCAGTACCTCAGTGGAACCAAGGCTGTGCCTATGCCGGCCAAGCGTCGCTCGGGTAATGGGCATTGGCTGACTCTTGAGGGTGCGCGCATGAATAACCTGCGGGATGTGGGTGTGCGCATGCCCCTGGGGTGCTTTGTTGCAGTAACGGGCGTATCGGGTTCGGGCAAGAGTAGTCTGCTCATCGAGACTATCTACAAGCGACTGGCACACGAGCTGAACCGCGCTGCCACCAAGCCGGGGCCGCACGATGAGATGCGCGGTCAGGATTATCTGGACAAAGTCATCGATATCGACCAATCGCCGATTGGGCGCACACCGCGTTCGAATCCGGCTACCTATACGGGACTGTTTGGCAGTATTCGCAGCCTGTTTGCCTCATTGCCTGATGCCAAGATACGAGGCTACAAGCCGGGCCGTTTTTCCTTTAATGTTAAAGGCGGCCGTTGTGAAGCCTGCCAGGGTGCCGGCATCATTCGCATCGAGATGCAGTTCTTGCCGGATGTATATGTGCCCTGCGACGTGTGCGGGGGCAAGCGCTATAATCGTGAAGCCTTGGAGATCAAATACAAGGGAGCCTCGATCGCCGATGTGCTCGAAATGACCGTGGATGAAGCTCTGCGCTTTTTCGAGAACATCCCCTCCATGCAGCGCCATCTGCAAACGCTGCGGGATGTGGGTCTGGGTTATATTCGTTTGGGTCAGCCGGGAACGACCCTTTCTGGTGGTGAGGCTCAGCGCATCAAATTGGCCCGTGAGCTGTCTCGACGCGCCACAGGCAGAACGCTCTACATTCTCGACGAACCGACTGTGGGCTTGCATGCTGCCGATGTCGACCGTTTGATGCTCGTTTTGGGCAGATTGGTGGATGCAGGTAATACTGTGGCGGTCATCGAACACAATCTGGATGTGATCAAGTCCGCCGACTGGATTATTGATCTGGGACCTGAGGGCGGATCAGAAGGCGGGCGGGTCATCGCCTCTGGCACGCCCGAAGAGGTGGCCGCCTGTCCCGAATCGTATACCGGACAATATCTCAAGCGGGTGTTGTACTAGCATTAGCGTGTGAAAGAGTGATTGTGAGTAAAGCATACTATATATGGTCGAGCGGCTGTCAGATGAACCGCTCGGATAGTTACCGGGTTCAAGAACAGCTTGAGCTGCTTGGATACCAGCCTGTGGTCGATCCTGAGGCTGCGGATGTGCTTTTTATGAACACCTGCGTGGTTCGTCAGAGCGCCGAAGACCGTGCAATGGGCAGAATGCTCTCGCTCAAATCTCTGCTGGATGGCGAAAGGCGCCGGGCATTGCTGGTGATGGGCTGCCTGGTCGATGACCCTCAGCGGATGAAGGAAGCCTATCCCTTTGTCAACGCTTTTTTCCAACCTTCGGATATCGAGGGGGTATCTCGCTATGTGCGCGCCTGGGAGAACGGGACGGACTCTGTTTCTGGCGAATTGGTGACTCCGCCACAGATCTCGGATTTGGTGCCCATTAGCTATGGCTGTGACCACCACTGCACCTATTGCATTGTCACCATGCGGCGTGGACCTCAGCGCAGCCGGTCCATTGTCGAGATTGTGGCTGATGCTCGCTCCCTCGTTGCCCACGGTACTAAAGAGATCGTTCTGTTGGGCCAAAACGTGGATGCTTATGGATCGGACCTCGACGAGCCAGTGGACTTGGCCGATGTGCTCATGGCTGTTCACGAGATCGAGGGGCTGGAGCGCCTTCGTTTTCTTACCTCTCATCCCCGCGAGATGAGCCAACGCATTATCGATACCGTGGGGCAACTGCCCAAGGTTTGTCCCACCTGGGAACTGGCGGTACAGTCTGGCGATGATGATGTGCTGCGTCGTATGGCTCGCGGCTATACGGCGGAGCGATTCCTGGATGTGGTGTCGCGCATTCGCCAGTCCACGCCCGACTGTGCCATCAACACCGACATCATCGTGGGTTTTTGCGGTGAGACCGATGCCGAGTTCGAGCATACCCTCGATCTGCTGCGCACGGTACGCTGTGATCAGGTGCATGCGGCCTCGTATTCGGTACGGCCGGGCACGCCGGCCTCTCGCTGGGAGGATGATGTATTGCCCGAGGTCAAAGAGGCACGGCGCAAGGCCGTTGAAGCACTGCAAGAGGAGATTGCTTCCGAGATTGCGGCTCAATTCCTCGGCGAGACGGTTGAAGTGCTGGTGGAGGGCAGATCACGCAATCGCTGGCGTGGGCGCACCACAACCAACCGGCTGGTGTTCTTTGAGAGCGATGACGACTATCATGGCAAACTGGCTCGAGTCAAGATCTTTTGGACGGGACCTTGGTCTCTCATTGGCGAGATCGTTGGCTCGGCACCTGCCGGCGACTAGACAGGGTTCTGTGATCTAGAGATGTTTCACAGATGATAGTTTAAGGGTGTATTTCTCGTCTTGGGAGAAATACACCCTTTTATATTTAGGCAGGTATAGGCTTTTTAGTGCTCAACCTTTGTAGGTGTGCAGTGCCCACTCTCGGCGTTCCTTTTCCGCAACCTCATCTATCTCTTGCTGCGTCATAAATGCCCAACGCACTGGCCAACCGATGCCAGTAATCCTCACGGCATCGTGGATGAACACCCAAATCTCGACTTGATCACCAGGCTTGAATTGGTCGCAGTCGACCACCATCTCTGGGCGGTAATGCCCCGGCCAGGGTGAATTGGCAGGGTGGTGGCCTTGGGCTGTTTTAGTGCCGTCGGTGACAACGATGTTGGCGATGCCATCTAGTCCTTCAAAGAACAAAGCCAGCTTTTTGCCACCTTTATTGCCCATGTCAGGAATCATGGTGCAACTATAGTAGGCATAGTTCATGCTCGTTCCTGCGGGGTACAGGCCCGGGCCAGTTCTCCCTGGCAGCGCGCCATAGAGTATATCTGGTGAGCCCTGGGTATCAATGTGCTCCCAAAGTTCGATCTGTCTCTCTTTCATGACTTGCTCGTCATCCATCGTATAGGGATAGAGTTTAGAAATTCGCCAATCGAGGATGAAATTGTTGGGAACCTCCGTGACAGCAGGTATAGCACCAACCTTATCGCGGCGTATCACCAGCTCTGCTTTGGGCAAACCTTCGGTTTCTGCAGTGATGACGAGGTCTTGATCAACGGCCAATGAGCGGAAAAAGGCTTGTACCTTGCCCTCGAAGAAGGTTGTGTCAGGGCCGTGCCAGCCCATATAGCCGTCATTTCGTATGGAGACAGAGCTCACGTACTCGCCGGCGCAGTTGCAGTCCCAATGCACGGGATAGCCGGTTTCTGTGTCACACCAATTGCCGCCATCGTCTACGAGATAGGCGGAGATAATAGCCACATCATCGTTGTCGTCTTTCAGAGAGGGGTTCTCCATGACGAGTTTGATTGCCACAGGCTCTCCTGATGTACGCGCCGTGTCCTCAGCCCATCGTTTGCCATCCTTGTAGGCGATAGCTTGGATTTCGCCAGGCTCGTAGAGGGTGGTGAAAGGGGTAATCGTATAAAGATCCGTTTTGACCGTTCCCCTACTTGTACCGTTCACAAATAACTCGACATAATCACCATTGTTGGCGATGTTGAGCTCAACCTTTTGCCCCTCTTTCTCGGGGTGATTCCAGCCAGGGCATATCTTGACAAAGGGTTCGTCTTGTTTGAGATAGGCCCTAAAGCCGTGGGCAATCGTTCTTGGGGTGCCGTCGCAGGCGAATATCCTACCCCTATCACTGCCAAAGGCCCAGGCGGTGAAATGATAACCGCCTATGGCGTATTCCAGCTCGGTGGAATGCGCATCTTGTCCAGGGACTATATCCGACCCCAGAAAACTGCGGGCTTTTCCCAATGGAATGACCATCTCGGAGGAGTAGAGCGGCTTGTCGGGTTTGGCATGATGCAAAGCGGGGAAATTCATCGTCTGGTGATTGATGCCCAACAGATCGTAATCCTCATCTGCACCCTCAGAGAACATCCCATAAGAGGTTGCACCAGATATGGGTCGGGTCGGATCGAGTTCTCTTGCCGTGCAAGCCAGACGACGGTAGATACGCTTGCCGGTTTCGTGGGTTACGGTGTCCTCTTCATTGTAAAGCGACCACATGATTACGGAAGGGTGATTTCTGTCACGCTTGATCAAACGCCGAACCTCATCCTTGACGGTATCCGAAGGTTGAAAGATGCGGTTCTCATCCATCACCATCAAGCCATAGCGGTCGCAATAGTCGTATGTAGCGGGGCCGTGGGGGCTGTGCGCTGTGCGAAAGCCGTTGCCGCCTATATCGTGGATGGTACGAAGCTGAAACTCGCGCATCGAGTCGCTCATGGCATTGCCCACGCCAACCTGTATCTGGTGGTTGGCAAAGCCGTAAATGACGGTCTTTTTGCCATTGAGGAACATGCCGTGATCGGGATCGAATCTCAACTCACGGATGCCAAAGGTAGTCTGATAATCGTCTACAGTTTCCCCGTCGAGCACGATCTCGGTATAGAGCGTGTAGAGATTGCAGATCTCTGGGCTCCAGAGGGCGGGATCGCTCAATAGCACATTCTGATATACGGTTGTGACTGCCTGAGCGAAAAAGTTCTCGGTATCACAGACGAGCTCGGCGACGGTCTCTCCAGAGGGATCGACTATCCTGGAGATGACTTTGGCAGTCTTGTCCGAGTAATAGTCGTTGCGAACTTTTGTCTCGACACCTAGTTGCCACTGGTTGCCGTCGAGCTGCTTTGAACGCACAAAGGTTCCCCAAAGGTCGACGGCGAGCGGATCGGTTTTGATGAGCCAGACGTTTCTGTAGATGCCGCCGCCTTCATAATACCAGGCCTCGTAATCATGACAATCCACATGGACGGAAACGAGGTTGTAATCCGTGCCAAAGCGGGCGGCATCCGTAATGTCGACTTCAAAGCCGATGCCCGCTGTTCGGTTGAGTTTAAAGAACATCGAGTTGACATAGACTTCACAACGGGTCGCTACGCCATCAAAGAGCAGTGTAATCCTCTTGCCTCTGTCTGTTTCTTCCAGGCGGAAATAGCGTCTGTACCAGGCGGAACCTCTATCCAGGGGATAGCCGTGTTTTTCGCCAGGCAAACAATCCGGGGAGGGGCCATTCTCGTTGACGAAATCGTGGGGAAGGGTGACAGTTTTCCAGTCACTGTCAGTAAAATCGCGCCTTGCCGGGCCTCTGGCGTTTTCGGCACGACTGCCGTGGTAGGTCTGATCCGAAGAGGTGGGCTTGGGTCTCTTGTAATCAGGTTCGCCGAAATAGAACAACCAATTGCGGTTCATCAAAAGTCGCTCTCTCATTGTTCTCCCCTCTGAACAGAACAACAATCGAATGCAGCCAAGATATGGCACTTGGTAGGTTGATGCAATGGTTTTACAAGCAGGTATTTTTATGGGTGAGAATACAGGTGGTTACGAACACCGGGTATTCTTCAATTGATAAAAAAGGTATCTCCAAATGGAAATACCCTTTTTATGATGACCGGAGGCCAGGTGCGCCGTTTATCTCTCATCTTTTCTAGGTTCGTGTCCTCGGAAGACTAGCTTGAGAGGGCTCCCCTCGAACTTGTACCGTTCCCGAATTTGATTCTCCAGGTAACGTTCATAGCCAAAGTGCACCAGGCGTACATCATTAACGAACATGACAAATGTGGGCGGTGTCATCGATACCTGGGTACCAAAGTAGATACGCAGTTTGCGTCCCCATTTTGTGGGCGGCGAGTGCCGTGCGGTGGCGTTGCGGATGATGTCGTTGATTTCCGTCGTGCTGAGCCGCTTTTGCCGCAGGTCATTGATGCGGATGGCTTCAGTGATGACTTTGCCGACCCGCTGCCCTGACAGTGCCGAGATGAACAGAACAGGCACCCATGACATGAACTTGAGCTCGTTGCGGACACGCTTTTCGTATTCGAGCATGGTATAGCTGTCTTTTTCTACCAGGTCCCATTTGTTCACCAACACAATCACGCTTTTGGCCTCATCGAGGATATAGCCGGCCACGTGCGTATCTTGCTCGGTAACACCAGTTGAAGCATCAAGGAGCAGCAGTACCACATCAGCGCGGCTTATAGAGCGCAGTGCTCTGAGCACGCTGTATTTCTCAATACCCTGGTCTATTTTGCCACGTTTGCGGATACCGGCGGTATCAATAAGCTTGATATCCTGGCCGTGAAAGCGAATGGTGGTATCGATCGAATCACGTGTGGTGCCGGGGATGTCAGAAACGATGACGCGTTCTTCCCCCATCAAACGATTGACCAGGGATGATTTGCCGACGTTGGGCCGTCCGACGATGGCAATTTTCAGCAAGTCATCATCGTCTTCTTCTTGTGAGCCGCTTTCAGGCAGCCTCTCGACGATTCTATCCAGCAAGTCGCCCGTGCTGAGCCCGCCCAGCGCCGAGATGGGGTAGGGTTCTCCTAAACCCAGCTCGTAAAACTCGTGAATGAGCATTTCTCGTTTTAAGTTATCGGCCTTGTTGGCGGTCAGAATGATAGGTTTGTGTGTTCGTCGCAGGATATCGGCAATTTCATGTTCAGCAGGGGTGAGGCCGGTGGTAATGTCGGTGAGAAAAACGATCACATCGGCTTCATCGATGGCCATTTGCGCCTGGCCTCTGACGGCTTCGACGAGCTTGTCCTCGTCACCGAGTACCAGCCCTCCCGTGTCAACAATGGTAAAGATGCGCCCCTGCCACTCGACATCAGCGTATTGCCGGTCTCGCGTGGTGCCGGGCAAATCCTCGACGATGGCGATGCGTTCGCCTGCGAGGCGGTTAAATAACGTAGATTTCCCTACGTTAGGCCGCCCAACAAGGGCGACAATTGGTTTAGTGGCCATTCGCTTCCATTTTCTATCGCAACATCACGGGGATGTGCTGTTCTTGGTTGGTGCCGGTGTGGCGATTCTGGTTGGTGTGGCGCTCGGTTTCACGGTTGGCGTTGGCGTGGGAGTAGCCAGCGACTGGATGGTGACCTCAACAAACGCGGGCGAGATACTGGTAACCACCAGATCTGCCAGGTTCGGATTCTGCGCAACGAGCAATTCTACCGATGTCTTGAGTTGGTGTGTGCCTTCTTCAAGACCGCTCAAGTCGACATATGCCTCAACGAGCGCCGTGTTCAACTCGTCAATGACAACAGCCGGTCCTGTTAGGATAACATCAACTGTCTCTACAGACAATTCTACCTCATATCCATCCGAAAGATCGCGAGCTGTGAGGGGAACTTCGATAGTGGTTCCGCTGGTAATGGCATCGATCTCGACTGTAACCAGCACCTCTGTCAGCGGCTCATTGTTCTCATCGATGGCTGTCACCTCATCGGGCAGATCGAGTTCGAGGCGCTCAGCAATCATGCGCGTAGCATCGGTTACATCGATCTCGGACACAGTGGAAATGAGACCAGACATATCTTCGACGATAGATGGCGGCCCAATAACAGTGATGGTAGCCGGATCTGTAGAGAGGCCGCTGATAAAGTAGCCACGAGCAGGCTGGCCGGTAGTGGAGGCGCGTACGGCAACCTCGCGTGAAGTGAGTGTTTGTTCCAGCTCTATAGAGACGTGTGTTTTTTCGGGATAGATTGTCACCCCACCAACGATCTCACCGTTGGCATCAAGTGCAATAAGCACTACATCTTGGTCGATGCTCTCGCTTTTGTCGAGGAGGCTCAAAGTGGCTCTGACGGAGCTAACTTTTTCTATGACGCTTTCCGGGCCACTGATAGTAACGGTGGTTGGTGATACGGCCGGCGTACCCAGCACATAACCCAGCGCAAGCGAGTCTTCATCGGTGAGCCGCAGATCGATCTGCGCTGTTCGCGAGATGATGGGTTCGAGTTCTACATACATTGCCTCGGGTTGAACGCTTATAATCGTCACTGTGGGATCAGAACAAGTCACTACGATGGGTACAGTGTGTACGCCCTCACCGAGCCCGCCCCAATCTGCGGTTGCCCGAAAACTGTTTGCCGTAAGAGTATCCCAATCGGATTGGAAAGCGCGTATGGTTACTTGGACGGTTTCCTCGACGGAATCGACGACGGCCATATCGACATCCTGGTTCTGAATCTGGATAGTAATTGTTTCCGAAAATATATCGGTATAGGGGGCATCGTTCTCATAGGTGGCATAGACCCAGAGGATAAGGGCCAGTGTAATGGCTAGAAGTATGGAGCTGAGGTTGTCCCACTTTAATTTTTTCATCGGGTGCCCCCTCAAGAGCGTCGGTCGGTTTTTTCTGGGCGCCAGGAATAGGGCATAAAGCGCCATAGTCCCGTGCTCTTGCGCTCTACTTTGGGTGAGAGCAGGCTTTGCAAGAGTGTTGTCAGTCTTCGTTCATCAAGATAGCGCGCCATTCGGCCGCTACGAGCTAGCGATATGGTGCCAGTCTCTTCCGAAACGACAATTGCCAGGGCGTCGGTCTGTTCCGTGATGCCTAGCGCGGCACGATGTCTTGTGCCAATGTGAGCACCTGTGGATACATTTTGTGCAAGCGGCAATACACAGGCCGCTGCAACAACACGGTTAGCTCGGATGATAACGGCGCCGTCATGCAGGGCTGTGTTGGGGAAAAAGATGGTTTGCAAAAGTTGATCTGTGACTTTGCTATCGATCTCTACACCGCTTTCGATCACGTCCTGCAAGCCAGATTCGCGTTCGATGACGATGAGTGCGCCGTGTCGCCGATCTGACAAATGCTGCGCACAGCTGGCGATTTCTCGTATGACCAGGTCTAGCTCTAGCTCGCGGCCTCGCCACAATGCGGCAGTGCCGGCTCTACCGATGCGCTCCAGCGCGCGCCTCAATTCTGGCTGTAGTACGACAGCGACAGCAATAGCCAGAAACTGCCCGCCTGTGCGTATCAACCAGTTAAAAGCGGTAAGGCCTGCCAGGCTGCCGATAACAGCGACGACGAGCACCAACAGAATAACACCACGCAGCAATTGGACGGCCTGCGTGCCGCGAAGGAGCAGCAGGATCATGTAGATAATGCCGGCAACCAGCAGGATGTCGACAATGTTCAAGAGATCTATTTTTTGCAGAATCCACAGAACATTGGCCACGGGCTGTACCTTTCGGGGCTAGTCCTTCAAAAGCGTTACCAGTATCGCTTTTTGGGCATGCAAGCGATTCTCAGCCTGATCGAACAACCACGAGTCTGCGCCATCCGCAATCTCGTCTGTGATTTCCTGTCCGCGATGCGCAGGAAGACAGTGCATCACCTTAGCGTCCGGAGCCGCTTTGCTCAACAGCTCGGCATTGATCTGGTAAGGCGGAAAAACCTTGAGCCGTTCCTCTTCCTCTTCCTCTTGTCCCATACTGGTCCAAGTATCAGTGTATAGAACCTGAGCGCCATATACGGCCGCTGTGCAATCACGGGTAACCGTAATCGTTGCACCTGTATCATACTGCTTGGCAAGCTCTAGTGCACGTGCCACAACGTTTTGCAAGGGTTCATAACAAGGAGGCGTAGCAATAGTGAGTCTCATGCCCGTCAAGGCGGCCGCATACATGAGTGTATGCGTCATATTGTTGCCATCGCCGACATAGGCCAGTGAAACTCCTTTGAGATACCCCAATTTCTCACGAATTGTCAACAGATCAGTAAGCCCCTGGCAGGGGTGGTTGTAATCTGAAAGGCCGTTGATAACGGGGATAGAGGCCCATTTGGCCAGCTCAACGACGTCATCATGCGCAAAGACGCGCGCCATAATGCCATCCACAAAGCGGCTCAGCACGCGGGCAACATCGGCGACACTTTCGCGTTTGCCCAGGCCTACCTCATCAGGTGAAAGATAAAGAGCATGTCCCCCGAGCTGTTCCATGCCCATCTCAAAGGAAACGCGTGTTCTCAAAGAGGGTTTCATAAAAAGCATGGCCAATGCCTTACCCCTCAACAGAGGCTCATTGCCCCCGGCCTGCAGCTGGGCCTTTAGGCTCTCTGCCAGGTCCAACAGGGCATTGAGCGAGTCGGGGGTTTGCGTCTCAAGAGATAGCCAGTTGTCTTTCATGTTGCCTCCGCGCATCTAGAATTCAGGGCTTGGCTGCCCAGATGATATCATAATGAATTTGCCAGCGTTCTGTCTGAATCTGGCTCAAGCCAGCTTTTTCCAGTCGTCTTTCAGTATCGCCACGCCCTGCAAGTCGGTCTGGAAAGGCCAGTGCATCCGTTCCAACCCTATTAGAGACCAAGAGTTGCCCGCCGGGCTTGAGTACGCGCAGAAATTCGCGCAATACCGTGTCAGGTGAGGCAAAGAATTCGAGAGCCTCAAGACAGACAACGCAATCGCAGCAGCCATCGGCAATGGGGAGGTTTGCGGCGTCGCCCAGAACAAGGTCAAGCGAAACCAAGTCCTCACAGATATGCGCTGCCTCTTTGAGCATGCCGGGTGAGCGGTCTAAGCCGATGATGTGTGCCCTCTGATTCGTACCGCGCAACAGTGCTCTGGCGACTCGTGCTGTGCCGGTGGCCACATCAAGAATGACAGGCTCCTGTATACCTTCTAACCGTTCTGCCAGGGGCAAACCGATGTATTGAACTTCGTTCAGGAACGATACGTTTTTAATATTCTCATAACGGTGTGCGGTCCAATCATAGAGAAGGGCTACTATTTGCGGTCCGAGATAGGTTCCCTCTGTACTGATCAGCAGCCAATACAGGGCAGCTGCCGCCAGTAGAAATAGTCCTCCAATCCAAAACGCCGTCATGAATCAGATGTTCCAGTAGGCGCTGGCCAGGGCGCCCAATAGCATACTTGCTGACCAGCCAATACTGGGAGCAGAATCGGGAATATCTTGCGCGAGACCTATATCGACCAGCCCTGCTGCAACAACGGGCACACCCAACTGAGGCTGGTGGGCGAGGAAGAGCCCAACGGCCAACGTCCCCCACAAGAGGCCCATGGCCACACGAGGGACGAGCATGTGCCGACTTGTACGCAGTGCAGTCATCAGCCCTACACCCAATCCCAACAAGAGCGACGGCAGGGTTAGCATTCCTAGGCTTGCATGGGCCGCCAACCAGGCAGCCGTTACTCGGGTAGCCTGGTGGATGGTGGGGGTTACATTCTTGGGCAAAAGTAATGCGGCTAGGTTGATGACGATTGCCCCAATGATGATGAGCACAGCCTGTGTTGAATGGGCGACGAGCCCCAGCGCAATTGCAAAAACGACGAGTGCTTCGACAAACAGAACTCGAAGCGATTTATCCTGCCACCAGTTTTTTATGCTGACAACGATAAATCCTTCAAGTGAATCGGCGGCTAGCCAGGCCATAATGGGTGCTACCAGCAGAGTGAGAGAGGTTAACTCCAAGCCGCTTGCGGCTATACCGCACACGGCTGCCCAGGCGGCGGGGGCATAAGGGATGAGTGATGGATTTTCCTTGTCAGCCATGATTTACTTTCTTGATTAATGCAATGGTCTGACGATTATAGCATACGCTGTATTGCTTCGATAAACGTCATTCTGCGTCTTGGTTCATGTGTACCTGGCGCGCTTGTACGCCCGAATCGGTTCGTTCCACCAAAAAGATAACGGATACATTGGGGTGAATGGATCTCCTAGGGACATACAAATCCGAGTGATGGAAAAAGAGATCTCCATGATGCTCCGAACGGATAAAGCCGTAACCTCGGCGAGGGTCAAACCAACGGACGACGCCCTCACCTCGGGTCAGTTCGTCGAGCTTTCGGCACCCTGGGCATTTCTTGCCCTTATCAAATCCCAGATATTCAATCCCACAGGAACTGCATACGGAACTGGTCTGTCTCATCGCGCGTCTCCTTATGATGTTATTATAGGGTGAGGAGAAAACGGGTCAATGTGTGTTGTGATTGGTTTGATAAAACCATTTGACATTATCCCTCAGAGCGGTATAATGTTAGTTTGGTAGTCTTTCGGTATTTATACCTCATGAACCCGCGCTGATTTCTTGAACGCGGCGTTCATATTGTCTGGGCAGTAGACGTTTTCGGGGATGCTGTTCGGATTCTACGTTGAGCCATTTCCTGGCCATAGCCAGGTGTGGTGAGCAGGGTGTTCCTGGCACGCCGCAAAGCGCGGGTGGCGGGACCCTTCTAGTGCTCAAGGAGTGTGTGGCATATGGCAATCTCGGTGATGGCGGCTCCCGAAACCTCAGGTACCGCGCGTGCAAAACAGCGCAAAAACTATGCACGTATTCCCGACATTGTGCCGATTCCCGATCTTAAGAAGGCACAGCGCCAATCTTATGACTGGTTCTGCTCAGAGGGTTTGATAGAACTCTTTGATGAAATATCCCCTATCGAGAGCTTTAACAAAAACCTCAGGCTTTATTTCCCAGGCTCTGATCAGACATTTAACGATGAGTGGGGGCTCGCTTTTCGCTTTGATGAGCCTCCTTATTCCGAAGACGAGTGTCGTGAGCGTGATTCGACTTATGCTCGCCCACTCTATGTAACGGTACTTCTTGAGAACGCCGAAACCGGCCAGCAGCAAGTGCAGGAAGTCTATATGGGCGACTTTCCTGTGATGACTGACAATGCGACTTTTATCATTAACGGTGCAGAGCGCGTTGTAGTCTCGCAGCTGATTCGTTCTCCTGGCGCCTATTATACGGCACAAGAAGATCGTACCACGGGACGCCGCTTGTGTATGGCCAAGCTCATTCCGAATCGCGGCGCCTGGCTTGAATTTGAGACCAGCAAGCGCGATGTGATCTCTGTCAAGGTTGATCGCAAGCGTAAGATCCCCGTAACAGTTTTGCTCAAGGCTCTTGGCGCAGTGCCCGATCAGATGTTGGATCCCTTGTTGGATGATGTGAGTAATGAGGCACTGCTCGCGCTGTTTGTGGATGTAGACAGGGATGCTGATCATCCTTTTATCGCTACCACGCTGCAGCACGATCCAAATACGACTGCTGAAGATGCGCTGATCGACTTTTACAAGCGCATGCGTCCTGGTGATCCTGCCACACTAGAGAATGCTACCAGCTACCTTGACCAGCTTCTCTTTAGCCCCCGTCGGTACGATCTGGGGCGTGTGGGGCGCTACAAGTTGAACCGCCGGATCGGACGGCCTGACGACTTTGCGATTCGTACGCTAACCAAGCGCGATGTGCTCGAGCTGGTCAAGCGCATTATTCGCATTGATAACGGTCTTGCCGAACCGGATGATATCGACCATTTGGGCAACCGCCGAATCAAGACGATGGGCGAGCTTTTGCAGAATCAGCTTCGTGTGGGCTTTTTGCGAACCGAGCGCGTTGTGCGCGAGCGTATGAGCACGCACGATCAAGAACAGGTTTCGCCGGTTTCGCTGATCAACATTCGACCAGTTGTTGCTGTAGTTCGCGAGTTCTTTGGTGGCAGTCAGCTTTCTCAGTTCATGAGCCAGCACAACCCGCTGGATGAATTGACGCACAAGCGCACGCTTTCGGCTTTGGGGCCTGGCGGCTTGCGTCGTGAGCGCGCCGGCTTTGATGTGCGCGACGTGCACTATTCTCACTATGGCCGCATTTGTCCGGTAGAGACGCCCGAAGGCCCGAACATCGGTTTGATCGTGCGTTTGGCCACCTTTGCTGAAATCAATGACTATGGCTTTATCGAGACGCCCTATCGCGTTGTGGCACACGAAGCACCGAACGACAAGGATTTTCTTGTTGGCCGTACCATTCGTGAGTCTGTTTCGGATGCTAATGGCGAGACTATTATCCAAAGCGGCGATGTGATTACGGAAGCAGCTGCCGAGGCGCTTGCCGCCTTGGATCGCGAGTCTTTCCGCGTACACCCCTACGCAACTGATCGCGTTCTCTATCTTTCGGCTGATGAAGAAGAGAATTCCGTTGTGGCTCAGGCCAACTCTGAGCTCGATGAGCTAGATCAGTTCATCGGTGATCGTGTTTCGGCGCGCTACTATGACAAGTTTGTGATCGAAAATGTCGATCGCGTGATGCATATGGACGTTTCACCCAAGCAGGTGTTCGGTGTTTCTGCGGCTCTGATTCCCTTCTTGGACCATGACGATGCAAACCGCGCTCTGATGGGCTCAAACATGCAGCGTCAGGCTGTTCCGTTGTTGAATGCGAACTCTCCTGTTGTGGGAACGGGCATGGAAGCGCGTGCTGCTGTCGACTCGGGTCAGGTTGTGTTGGCTCTTGAAGATGGCCGGGTAAAGCATGCCAGTGGTGAAGAGATTGTGGTAGAGGGGGAGAGCGGCGAGCGCGTCTACAAATTGCGCCGGTTTGCTCGTTCTAACCAGTCTACCTGTGTGGATCAGACACCTCTCGTAAACCGAGGGGACATAGTTCGCAAGGGCGATGCCTTGGCTGATGCTATGGCCACCGAAGATGGTGAGCTAGCCCTTGGGCAAAACGTGCTTTGCGCGTTCATGTCCTGGGAGGGCGGCAACTATGAGGATGCTATCGTTGTGAGCGAGGATTGTGTTCGCAAGGACATGTTTACCTCCATCCACATCGAAAAGCACGAGGTTGAGGCCCGCGACACCAAGCTCGGCCCCGAAGAGATCACACGTGACATCCCGAACGTGGGTGAAGATGCCCTGCGTAATCTGGATGAAGACGGCATCATTTATGTCGGCGCTTCAGTAAGTCCTGGCGACATCTTGGTCGGTAAGATTACCCCCAAGGGTGAAACCGAATTGACACCTGAGGAAAAGCTCTTGCGCGCGATCTTTGGTGAAAAGGCGCGCGAGGTGAAGGATTCCTCCCTTAAACTGCCTCATGGCGAAGAAGGCAAGGTTGTCGAAGTCAATGTGTTTACACGTGACGATAACCAGGACCTTGCTGCCGGTGTTGAAAAGATGGTTCGTGTTGCCGTGGCTCAGCGCCGCAAGATCGTTCAAGGCGACAAGATTGCTGGTCGCCACGGAAACAAGGGCGTTATCTCGGGCATCGTTCCCATTGAGGATATGCCTTATCTTTCTGATGGTACGCCGGTCCAGATTATTCTGAACCCGCTGGGCGTGCCTGGCCGTATGAACGTAGGCCAGATTCTGGAGACCCACCTTGGTTGGGCCGCAGAGCGACTTGGCTTTAAGGTAATGACGCCGGTTTCTGATGGTGCCAGTGAGGATGAGATTGCCTCCGAGTTGGCCCGTGCTTGGCTCATGGATCGCGCCTGGGCCGACCTGCATGTTCGCGCCTGGGATTGGGTGGTCGAGGATGAGATCGACACCACGCTTATGCGAGATGACTCGGAAGTCGTGCTTAACTATCTGGGCGGGCTGCTCGGTGCAGAAGGCATGAGTTTTAGCGAGATTGACTCGCTGTTTGGCGATGAGGTTCGTGTGCGCCGTTTCTGGTTGAGCCGCTGGCTTGCTGAAAAGGGATACAACCCCGCCGACGCACTTATGTACGAGGATGAGAAAGCATCGATAGCTCATCGAGAAGCCGTAGATACTTATGCTACCGAGATTTGCCTGCGCGTCTGGCTTCAGGACGAAGGCGTTGATGTCGAGGGTCTTTCTCGCGATCAAACAAGTCAGCAGGCTCTTACCAAGGCGAAAGAGATGGGGGCAGCACTCCCCACCAGCGGCAAGATGGTGCTGTATGATGGCAAAACCGGCCAGACGTTTGATCGCCCAGTTACAGTCGGCATCATTTACATGCTCAAGCTGAACCACCTTGTGCAGGACAAAATTCATGCCCGTTCTACTGGCCCGTACTCGTTGGTTACTCAGCAGCCGTTGGGTGGCAAGGCACAGTTTGGTGGGCAGCGTTTTGGCGAGATGGAAGTGTGGGCGTTGGAGGCTTATGGTGCCGCGCACACACTGCAAGAGATGCTTACCATCAAGTCTGACGATGTAGTGGGGCGAGTCAAGACCTATGAGGCTATCGTCAAGGGAGAGCCCATCGAAGATGCCGGCGTTCCCGAATCGTTCAGTGTCTTGATCAAAGAGCTTCAGGGCTTGGGGTTGGCGGTGCACGTGTATGATGACGATGGGGCAGAAGTCTCGCTCAAGCACGATGATACTGCTGCAACTATGCCTAATCTGGGCTTGGGGCTGGGCTTTGGCGCCTCAATGCGCTGAGCTTGGCGTTGCTCTGACCTGTTTTGACAGGAAATAGATGACAGGATATACTCATACTTCGTGAGTAGTGAAAAGCTCGCGTAAAAGGAACCAGGGAGGATTGCTTTGCCAACGATTAACCAGCTCGTGCGAAAGGGCCGCAAGCGCACAACAAAGAAATCCAATGCGCCTGCGTTGAGCTATAACCTCAACGGCCAAAAGGGTACTGTGACGCGTTCGGAAAAAGGTGCTCCGCAGCGACGTGGTGTATGTACACGCGTAAGCACGGTAACGCCCAAGAAACCGAACTCGGCACTTCGTAAGATTGCCCGTGTTCGGTTGTCCAATGGTGTGGAAGTTACCGCCTATATCCCCGGTGAAGGGCATAACCTGCAAGAGCACTCTGTGGTGCTTGTGCGCGGTGGTCGTGTCCGTGACTTGCCTGGTGTTCGCTATCACATCGTTCGTGGTACGCTGGATGCAGCTGGCGTTGAGGGTCGTGGTCGTGGTCGTTCCCAGTACGGAACAAAACGTCCTCGTCGTTAGGAATATCGCGCGGGTTGTTGCCCGCGATTAGGTTGCTCTTCCCGCCATTTGGGCGGGGCTTGGGCACAATCTATCGGAGGGTGTAGTAATGCCGAGACGCTACCGACCCGAACGCCGGGTAGTTGCGCCTGATCCCAAGTACAACAGTGAGCTTCTTGCCAAGTTTATCAACAATGTAATGGTTGATGGCAAAAAGAGCACGGCTCGCGGCATCGTTTATGATGCGCTTGACTTGGTATCTGAGCGAACAGGTAAGGCATCGATTGATGTTTTTGAGCAGGCCATGGATAACATTGCTCCTACTATCGAGGTTAAACCTCGCCGAGTGGGTGGTGCAACGTACCAGGTGCCTGTAGAAGTGGGCCCGCAGCGCCGCACGTCTTTGGCGATGAGGTGGTTGTTGAATGCAGCCCGTAGTCGCAACGGCAAAACTTTTGCTGATAAACTTGCGGCTGAGCTGTTGGATGCTGCTAATAATGCGGGTTCAGCAGTCAAAAAGCGTGAAGACACACATCGCATGGCTGAAGCGAACAAGGCGTTTGCCCATTTCCGCTGGTAGCCTTTGAATCTACCGGCGCGGTTCAGCTATCTGGTGTCTCGCTTGGCGTCCATAGCAATACATACTGGCAGGAGCAGAGATGACCACGGTGGTGAGCCGGGACGTTGAACTAGGTCGTGTTCGCAATATTGGGATCATAGCCCATATTGATGCGGGCAAAACGACAACAACTGAGCGTATTCTGTTTTATACCGGGCGAACGCATCGCTTGGGTAACGTAGATGACGGTACGACTGTCACGGATTTCATGGAGCAGGAACGCGAACGCGGGATCACGATTGCATCTGCGGCAGTAACATGTTTTTGGCGTGATCATCGCATTAACATCATTGATACACCCGGCCATATCGATTTTACTGCCGAAGTTCAGCGTTCCTTGCGTGTGCTGGATGGGGGCGTAGTCGTATTTGATGCCGTTCATGGTGTAGAGCCGCAATCCGAAACGGTTTGGCGGCAAGCAGATCGTTTTCATGTTCCTCGTGTCTGCTTCATTAACAAGATGGACCGTACAGGAGCCGATTTTTGGCGCTCGATTGATACAATTCGAGATCGCCTTCAAGCTGTACCTGTGGCAATACAGGTGCCTATTGGAGCTGAGGCTTCCTTTTCCGGTGTGGTCGATGTTATCGACCAGGTCGCGCTTATCTGGACAGATGAGCTGGGACTGGACCCGGAGAAACGCGAGATACCTGCTGACCTTGTTGAACAAGTGTCGGCAGTGCGTGAGGCGCTCGTCGAGGCAGTTGCTGAAACTGACGATGAGTTTCTTGCCAAGTATCTCGATGGTGAGGAGTTGAGTTCTGAGGAATTGCGCTTTGGCCTTCGAAAGGCCACTCTGGATGGCAGGCTAGTGCCTGTTCTGGCGGGGGCTTCACTGCGCAACAAGGGCGTACAGCCGGTTCTTGACGCTATTGTAGACTATTTACCTTCACCTCTTGAGGTCCCCTCTATTATGGGGGTGGATCCGCGCACAGGCGACAAAGTATCGCGTGCTGCGGATCCCGATGCGCCTTTTTCAGCGCTCGTTTTCAAGATTGTGACGGACCCCTTTTTGGGCAGGTTAGCCTACATGCGCGTCTACTCCGGCACCCTTTCCTCGAACTCTTCTACATATAACCCCATCAAGTCTCGCAAAGAACGCATTGGGCACCTTACCTACGTTTATGCATCGCGTCGTGAAGATGTGGACATGGTCTCCGCAGGCGATATCGCTGCTGTAGGCGGACTCAAGTTCACCTTTACTGGCGAGACCCTGTGTGACCCCAGTAATCCTGTCCTTTTGGAGGCAATCCGCTTCCCAGAGCCTGTGATTCGTGTGGCCATCGAGCCCCGCAGTGCAGCAGACGAGAAAAAATTGGCTGCCGCTTTGGAAACTCTTGCTGAAGAGGACCCAACTTTTAGGGTCTCAATCGATGAGAATACCGGCCAGACAATCATCTCGGGTATGGGTGAGCTTCACCTCGAGATTCTCGTTGAGCGGGTGCGGCGCGAATTCCATGTCGATGCCAAAGTAGGGCGGCCGCAGGTTGCTTATCGAGAGACGATAAGAAAGATTGCTACTGGTGAAGAGGACAGTCACATCCAGCACGGTGCCAAAGTCATGTCGGCACGTGTAGTGCTCAAAGTGTTTCCTTCATCCGGTGGTGATAAATTCATCTTTACGAATGAAGCTTCCAAGACGGCTGTACCGCCCACCATGGTCAAGGTGGTCGAGGACGCTGTGCGAGATTCTCTCAGCTCAGGGATTCTAGCTGGTTATCCGTTGGTAAACGTCGCCGCTACATTGCTCGATGGCACGTTTTATGAAGGAGAATCGACCGAGGCAGCGTTTTATCGAGCCGCTTCCCTGGCTTTTCAGCAGGCACTTCGTAAGGGTATGCCTACTTTGATGGAGCCTGTTATGAAGGTCGAGATTACGGTGCCCGCTGAGAACACGGGCGATGTAATCGGGGATCTCACCAGTAGGCGAGGCGAGATCGTGGCGATGCAGCCACAACCGGGCGAAACGCAAGCCATTGATGGATTTGTCCCTCTATCTGGGATGTTTGGTTACGCAACGGATATACGATCTTCAACTCAGGGGCGTGGGGCATTTACAATGGAGTTTGATCATTATGAACCTGCCCCCGATGACGTGGTGGAACGCATCTTGGGTGGTCCGATCAGCCAGTATCGGTAAATTTTACAGTACGGTCCGTCGTTTTGGGCTGTCGAGATAGTTCAGTTATAATTCGTCGGTTTCTCTTGTAAAACAGTGGACGCGTGCCTGAGTATGATCTCGGCACCTGAAAGGGGATTAGGATGGCGAAGCAGGTATTCGAGCGTACCAAGCCACACGTAAACATTGGTACGATTGGGCACGTAGACCATGGGAAGACATCACTGACAGCGGCGATCACCAAAGTATTGGCGATGAAGGGTGATGCCAAGTTTCAAGCGTATGATCAAATCGACAACGCGCCGGAAGAAAAAGCGCGAGGACTGACGATAGCGATTTCGCACGTTGAGTACGAGACAGACAATCGTCATTATGCGCACGTAGACTGCCCGGGTCACGCGGACTATATCAAGAACATGATTACGGGTGCGGCGCAGATGGACGGAGCGATTCTGGTAGTAAGTGCGCCAGACGGGCCGATGCCACAGACGCGAGAGCACATCTTGCTGGCGAGGCAGGTAGAAGTGCCGGCGATGGTAGTGTTCTTGAACAAGTGCGACATGATGGATGACGAAGAGTTGCTGGAACTGGTAGAGCTGGAGCTGCGCGAGCTGCTGACGGACTATGAGTTTCCTGGCGACGACATTCCCATCATTCGCGGGTCAGCGCTAGATGTATTGGAGTGCGAGTCGACAGATATCAACGATCCGATCTATGCGCCGATCTTGGAGCTGATGGATGCAGTAGACAGCTACATACCGACGCCGGTGCGAGAAGTCGATCGTCCGTTCCTGATGCCGATTGAGGACGTATTTGGGATCAAGGGACGCGGCACGGTAGTGACGGGTCGAATTGATCGCGGCATGGTAAAGACTGGCGACACAGTCGAGATCGTGGGTTTGCGAGAAGACATACGTCAGACAGTAGTGACGGGTGTAGAGATGTTCCGCAAGACACTGCAGCAGGGGCAGGCAGGAGACAACGTAGGTTGTTTGCTGCGAGGCATAGATCGAGAGCAGGTAGAGCGCGGGCAGGTACTGGCAGCGCCCAAGTCGATCACGCCGCACACGACGTTTCGTGGTGAAGTATACGTATTGAAGAAGGAAGAAGGCGGGCGTCACACGCCATTCTTTGATGGATATCGTCCGCAGTTCTTTATTCGGACGATGGACGTAACGGGTGAAGTGCGGTTGGACGAAGGCGTAGAGATGGTAATGCCGGGGGACAATGCGAACCTGACAGTAGAGTTGATCACGCCGGTGGCGCTGGAGATAGGCTCGCACTTTGCGATTCGAGAGGGCGGCCGCACAGTGGGTTCGGGCGTTCTCACCAAGATCATCGAGTAAGACTGAGCGAATAGCTGACAAGGAGGTTGGGCGTTAGGGGATCCTCGCGTTGAGGAGACCCTGCCCATGGGAGAATATGGCCAAGCAACAGCGTATTAGGATTCGACTCAAAGCTTATGACCATCGCGTGCTCGATCAGTCAGCCCAACAGATTGTCGAGTCAGCAGAGCGTTCAGGTGCAGCAGTGGTGGGCCCAGTGCCCCTTCCTACGCGCATCGAAAAGTTTTCTGTCGCGCGATCGCCATTTATCGACCGAGACTCTCGTGAGGCTCTGGAGATTCGGACGCACAAGCGCCTTATTGACGTGCTTGATCCGAACCCCAAGACGGTTGATGCTTTGATGCGCCTGGATTTGCCTGCAGGCGTCGATATTGAGATCAAGTTGTAGTACGAATCTGGATGATGCGCTGGTCGCGTCATCCCTTGAAACAATGGGGGAAAGTGAGCATCACTTGCAGCCCTACGGCTCACGCCGTGGCTGTCGGTAAGCTCCCGGAGAAGAGAGATGGCAAAACGACAAGGATTGATCGGTAAAAAAATCGGTATGACGCAGCTCATTACCGAGTCCGGTGAAGCAGTACCGGTTACCGTCGTTGAGGTTGGACCCTGCTTTGTTACGCAGGTTAAAACAACCGCCAAAGACGGATACGATGCGGTGCAGATGGGCTTTGGCAATGCCAAGCGCTTGAACAAGCCAGAGCGTGGTCACCTAGGTGATCTGCCTCAGCTTGAGACGCTTCGCGAGTTGCGTACGGACGATGCTGAGACCTATGAGCTTGGCCAACGACTTGACGCTTCGCTTTTTGAGCTGGGCGACATGGTGGATGTGATTGGTACCTCCAAAGGCAAGGGTTTTGCTGGCGCTGTCAAGCGGCATCACTTTCGCGGTGGCCCGGTAACGCATGGTCAGTCTGACCGAACCCGCGCTGTGGGATCCATTGGCTCTGGCACAACGCCTGGGCGTGTTTACAAGGGCATGCGTGGCCCCGGCCACATGGGCAACGACCGTGTGACTGTTCTCAACCTAACGGTTCAGCTGGTTGATGCTGACAGGAACTTGATTGCGGTACGTGGCGCGATTCCTGGCCCCAAAGGTGGGTTGGTTTTCATTCGGAAGGCTGCCAAGACCACAGTTTCAAAGAAAAAGAGTCTTCTGGAAGCGTAACGCACTAGAGGTCAGCGATAAGCGGACCGTTGGATGAAACGCAGGAGAGTTAATCATGCGAGTTGCGATTCGCAATGTGGCCGGAGAGACGGTCAAAGAGATAGAACTGCGAGACGACATTTTTGGGATCGAACCCAATCAGGCCGTTATGCATCAGGCTGTTGTTATGCAACAGGCCAATGCAAGGCTTGGCACGCAAAAAGCCAAGTCACGCGCAGAAGTTAGTGGTGGTGGACGCAAGCCGTGGCGGCAAAAGGGCACTGGTCGTGCTCGTCAGGGAAGCATCCGCGCCCCGCAGTTTAAAGGTGGTGGTGTAGTCTTTGCCGCAAGTCCTCGGCTCTACACCCAAAAAATGAACCGCAAGATGCGCAGGCTTGCGTTGCGATCGGCTTTATCGGTCAAGGCGGGTGAGTCGCGCATCATCGTGATGGATGATCTGACACTTGAGGCCAAGACCAAAGCCATGAAGGTATGTCTGGGCAATCTAGGTGTCGATGGGTCGGCTCTGGTGCTTTTGGCCGAGCGAAACGCCAACGTCGAGCAAGCTGCTCGTAACCTTGGCGAAATCAAGACGCTTGCCGCCGGATGTCTGAATGTGCGCGACCTGCTCAAGTATGAGTATGTCATCATCCCTGTGGATGCGGTCGAGTTGATCGAGAGCTGGCTGGGCCAGGCTGCTTAGGCTAGCGAGCCGGTAGGCATAGGGGGAACGTTGAGATGCATACATATGAAGTGCTTAGGCGCCCGATTCTGACAGAAAAAAGCAATTTTCAGGCTGACGCGCTGAACACGTACACCTTTGAGGTCGATACCAGGGCTAATAGAATTCAGGTAGCCCAGGCTGTCGAAAAGATCTTTGATGTAACTGTCCTCCGCGTGAATGTCATCAATGTTCGCGGCAAACGCCGTCGTTTTGGTCGCTTCTACAGTCAGAGTCCAGAGTGGAAGAAGGCCATCGTGACACTAAAAGCGGGCGACAGCATCAGCTTTTTCGAAGGCGTATAGGGCTGTTTCGCGGAGTCTGAGAGGAAGAGGCAATGGCTATAAAGGTTTACAGGCCCACCACGCCTTCGCGCAGGTCGATGACGGGATACTCTTTTGAAGAGATTACGGCATCCAAGCCCGAGCGCTCGCTGGTGGCAAAGCAAAGCAAGCATGCCGGACGTAACGTCCGTGGCAAAATCACTGTCCGACATCGTGGCGGTGGACACAAACGCCGTTATCGTATTATCGATTTCAAACGCGATAAGGTTGGTATTCCCGCCAAAGTGCAGACCATCGAGTACGATCCTAATCGGTCGGCGCGAATTGCATTGATCGCTTATCGTGACGGTGAAAAGCGCTATATTCTGGTTCCGGTGGGTGTTCAAGTTGGCGATATGCTGAGCTCCGGTGCAGAGGCCGAAATTCGACCTGGGAATGCCCTTCCGCTGGCAAACATCCCGCTCGGTACAATTGTTCATAACGTTGAACTGACGCCGGGTAAGGGTGGCCAGCTGGCTCGTGCAGCTGGCACTGGCGCTCAAGTTGCAGCCAAAGAAGGCGATACTGCGCTCTTGCGTCTCCCCTCTGGTGAGATGCGGCTTGTCAAGGCAAATTGCATGGCAACCATTGGTCAGGTCGGCAATGTCGACCACGGCAACATCAAGCTTGGTAAGGCCGGGCGTAAGCGCTGGATGGGCCGTCGTCCGCAAGTTCGTGGTTCTGCGATGAACCCTTGCGACCATCCGCATGGTGGTGGTGAGGGCAAGGCCCCCATTGGTCTTCCGGGGCCGCGTACGCCGTGGGGCAAGCCCGCGTTGGGCTACAAGACTCGCGGTAAGAAGCAGAGTGACAAGTACATTGTCCGTCGTCGCGGAAGCGGACGCAGCTAATATCAGCGTAGGCACTGGGCCGGGCCACCCCGGATCCCCGGGAGCCGGTCAGGAGGCTAGGTAATGTCGAGATCGTTGAAGAAGGGTCCGTTCGTAGCGGACAAGCTTCTGAAAAAAGTCGAAGAGATGAACCGCCGCGGCGAAAAGCGGGTCATCAAAACGTGGTCGCGGGCAAGCACCGTGTTCCCTCAGATGGTTGGCCATACTATCGCAGTACATGATGGTCGCCGTCACGTGCCCATCTACATCACCGAGAATATGGTAGGGCACAAGCTAGGTGAGTTTGCTCCTACACGTTACTTCCGTGGACACGCAAGGTCCAGCGAACGTGGTTCGCGTGTCGGATAGCGAGTTTTCTGGCACGCATAGTGCCTTGAGAGAACGATTAGGAGATAAGGCATGAGCGTTGAAGTGCGAGCTGTGGCCAAATACATTCGGATGTCTCCGCAAAAGGTGCGCCTGGTGGCTGACCTCGTGCGTGGCAAGAATGTACAAGAGGCCCTGACAGTGCTCCAGTTTACGAACCGCGCTGCTGCCAAGTCCGTTTCCCAGGTAGTCGCTTCGGCTGCTGCCAACGCCGAAGAAAACTATGGATTGCTGTTGGATGATTTGTACATCGCTGAGATCAAGGTGGATGATGCCCCGACATTGCGTCGTGGGCGTGCAGGCGCTCGTGGGCGTTACAAGCCCCTTCTCAAGCGCGGCTCCCACATCTCGGTGATGGTAACAGAACGGGCACAGGCATAAAGCGTGAGAGTACAAGGAGGAGATCTTGGGCCGGAAGGTTAATCCCATAGGCTTCAGGCTTGGGGTGATTAAGAGTTGGGAATCCACGTGGTATGCTGAAGGCAATCGATATGCCAAGCTGGTCCACGAAGACGAACAGATACGCAAGTTGATCAACAGTGAACTTGGCCGCGCCGGTGTTTCTCGTATAGAGATTCAGCGTTTCCCCAAGCGGGTTGCAGTTACGATCGTAACAGCCAAGCCAGGTGTTGTCATCGGGCGTAAAGGTGCCAGCATTAACGCCCTCAAGCACAAGGTTGAAGAACTAACGGATATCGAGAGCAAGAATTTGCGCCTCGATGTTCAAGAGGTCGAACAGCCAGACTTGGATGCCCATCTGGTTGCTGAAAGTGTCGCAGAGCAGTTGGAGCGACGCGTTTCGCAAAAGCGCGCCATGCGTCAGGCAGTTGTACGTGCTATGCGCGCAGGCGCCGAGGGCATCAAGATCTGCTGCAGTGGGCGCCTGGGTGGTGCTGAAATGTCTCGCAAAGAGTGGGTAAGAGAGGGACGCGTTCCTCTTCATACACTGCGCGCAGACATTGACTATTCTGTTGCAGAGTCGCTGACCGCACAGGGTCGCATCGGTGTCAAGGTGTGGATCTATCGCGGCGAAGTACTGCCCGAGGCTGCTAATGCCTCTGCCAGCGCCTAAGGAGTCAGTATCATGTTGATGCCAAAGAGGCTAAAGCACCGCAAGCAGCATCGTGGTCGCATGCGTGGTAAGGCCTATCGTGGTTGTGAACTTAACTACGGTGACTATGGATTGAAGGCCATCGAGCCTGCCTGGGTTACCAGCCGTCAATTGGAAGCTGCACGTCGAGCGATTGTGCGCCAGATGAAGCGAGCGGGACAATTGTGGACGAGTGTCTTTCCTGACAAGCCCGTCACTGCCAAGGCTGCAGAAACCCGCATGGGTAGTGGTAAGGGTGACTTGGATCACTATGTGGCAGTTGTCAAGCCGGGTCGGATCATCTTTGAGATCCGCGGTGTAGATAGAGCCACAGCAATTCGTGCACTGGAACTTGGAGCCCAAAAGCTCGCTGTTCCTACCATCATCGTCGAGCGCGAATTGACCAAGGCCGAGCGCGCTGAGCGCGCTCAAGAAGTCGCGGAGAACTTGGCTGCTGCTGCAGAGATGGTTGCATCTGAGGCCGAAGAAGAGGCCGAAGCACTGGCTGAAGAAGAGGCCGTCGAGGTTGCATCCGCCGAGGAGGAGACGGCATGAAAGCCAGTGATATGCGAGAGATGACGCGCGGCGAGCTCGCGCAGCACCTTGAGGAGCTATACCAGGAGCTGTTCAATCTTCGGTTCCAGGCGGCTACTAGGCAACTTGAGAATGTAGGTCGACTGCGGACTGTTCGACGTGAGATCGCTCGTACCAAGACGGTGCTCAGCGAGCAGGTCGTCGAGGAGGTACAGTAGGTATGGCGCAAAAGCAAATGAGTGGCGTCGTCGTGAGTACAAAGATGCAAAAAACCGTGGCAGTGCGTGTTGAGCGCGCTTTCCAGCATCGTTTGTATAAAAAGACGATACGCACAGGCAAAAAGTATCTTGCACATGACGAGAACGAGATCTGCCAAGAGGGCGACATTGTCCTGATTGAAGAGACTCGTCCACTGAGTAAGAGGAAGCGCTGGAGAGTCGTGGAGGTTGTGCGCTAGCGCACAATTCCCATGGCTGGCCTGCCCTTGGGGTGGTTCTGCGCAATGCCGAGGGCGCTTGGGCGCGCAAGTAACATTGGGGTGACGAGCAATGATTCAGGCAAATACAAGGCTAAAGGTCGCCGATAACACGGGCGCACGCGAGATCATGTGCATCAAGGTGTTGGGTGGTTCGCGGCGTCGGTATGCGAGTGTGGGCGATGTGATCGTGGCTTCGGTCAAGAGTGCGTCGCCGGGTGGTGCCGTCAAGAAAAAGGATGTGGTTCGTGCCGTAATCGTGCGGCAGGCCAAGACTTATCGTAGGCCCGATGGTTCTTACATTCGCTTCGATGACAATGCCGCAGTCATTCTCGACGCTGAGCAGAACCCTCGCGGTACGCGCATTTTTGGCCCGGTTGGGCGCGAACTGCGTGAGCGGGGCTTTATGAGAATCGTCTCTCTGTCGCCTGAGGTGCTATAACAGCATCGGGCGGCGCTCTGGAGGGCGGCCACGTCGAGGAGTGAGTGGTATGAAGATCAAAAAGGGCGATACAGTTGAAGTAATCAGCGGGAATGACAAGGGCGTGCGCGGCACCGTTAACAAGGTTATGCTGCGCGAGAATCGCCTTATTGTTTCCGGAGTGCGGATGATCAAAAAGCACCAGCGGCGCACCGGTGCTCCCGGCAGCGAGGGTGGCATCATCGAACGCGAGGCGCCAATTCAAGTTTCGAACGTATCGGTCGTCTGTCCTCATTGTGACAAGCCCTCTAGAGTGGGCTATCAGATCGGTGAAGACGGGACCAAGGTTCGGATCTGCCGGCGCTGCAACGAAGCGCTCGATTAGCGCTATTGCCGCAGAGTTTAGACCAGGAGTACCCGAAAAATGCCCAATCTTTTGGAACAGTACAAAGAAGAAATCGTTCCTGGTTTGATGGAACGATTCCAGTATGACAACGTGATGCAGGTGCCGCGTATCGAAAAGATCGTGGTGAATGTGGGTGTCGGTGAGGCGCTGCAAAACGCCAAAGCACTTGACTCCGCTGTTAGTGACCTGACAACCATCACGGGTCAAAAGCCGATCATTCGGCGCGCGCGCAAGTCTATTTCTACCTTTAGATTGCGCGAAGGCAACCCGATCGGTGCCAAGGTGACCCTACGCGGGCGCCGGATGTATGCCTTTTTGGACCGTCTGATTAACGTGGCTTTGCCGCGCCAGCGTGATTTTTCTGGCGTGCCCAGGACGGCGTTTGACGGCCGAGGCAATTATACCCTCGGCTTGAGAGAGCAGCTTATCTTTACCGAGATCGACTATGACAAGATCGATCGCGTGCGTGGCTTTGAAGTTTCTGTTGTCACTACAGCAGAGACCGATGAAGAAGGCCGTGCATTGCTAGAGCTGTTTGGCATGCCGTTTCAGCGTGTCTAGGATTTAAGGACGACGAGCGAACCCCCTGCCCGGGGGATGCGTGGAGGAGTGTGCAGTGGCAAAAAAGTCGATGATCGCGCGAGAAACTCGGCGCAAGTACCCGACCAGAGTTCGCAATCGCTGTAGTCGATGCGGACGTTCCAGAGCGTATATGCGCCGGTTTGGGCTGTGCCGCATCTGCTTCCGCGAGCTGGCAATGTCTGGCAAGATTCCTGGCGTCGTCAAGTCGAGCTGGTAGCAGTCGTGCCGGTGCTGCAGGCGTGTTACCGCCTGACGAGTGCTGAGTGCGGAACAGGAGAGTTGGAACGATGACGGTAACAGACCCGATTTCTGACATGCTCACCAGGCTGCGTAATGCAGTGATGGCAAAGCATGATACGGTAATTGTCCCCAAGTCACAGATGAAGGCCGCTGTGGCGGACGTTCTTCTTAGTGAAGGATATGTCGCGAGAGTGGAAGACGTGGCTGGTGCGAAATGGCCGACGATGCGCATCTATCTCAAGTATGCGGGTGGTCGTGAGCGTATTCCCGTTTTGAGAGGTTTGGAGCGCGTGAGCAAGCCGGGTTGTCGTGTTTACGCCGGCAAGGCTGATGTCCCTATGGTTCAGTCAGGCATGGGCTCCGTGATCCTATCGACATCACAGGGCATTATGACGGGCCGCAAGGCACGCCAGCTCGGTGTTGGCGGCGAAGTGATCTGCAAGGTCTGGTAGTTCGCAGCTGGATATTGGGAGGTTTCTAGTGTCTCGAATTGGACGCATGCCCGTCGAGCTGCCCGCCGGAGTAAGTGCCAAGCTGGATGGCAGCAAGATGATTATCAGTGGCCCTAGGGGTACCCTGGAACAGGATATCCACCCGAACATGATCGTCAAGATCGAGGGTGGCCAAATCGTAGTTGAACGCCCTGATGACACCAAGTTCAACAAGGCTCTTCACGGCCTTTCAAGAGCATTGATCGCCAATATGGTGACCGGTGTAACTGTAGGGTTCGCGAAAAAGCTTGTCATCAGTGGTGTGGGTTATCGTGCAGAAGCACAAGGCAAAGATCTTGTGTTGCAGATGGGATTTTCTCATCCTGTGCCAGTAACCGCACCCGAGGGCATCACTTTTGGTGTTGAGAACGGTGGCCAAGCCATTGTGATTCAAGGCAATGACAAGGCTGCTGTTGGTGAGATGGCCGCACGGATCCGCGCAGTGCGCAAGCCAGAACCCTACAAGGGCAAGGGTATTGCTTACGAGGGTGAGGTTATCCGTCGTAAGGCCGGAAAGGCGGGTGCCAAGTGAACACCGCAATGGAAAGACGTGAAAGTCGCATTCGGCGTCATCGTCGTGTGCGCAACAAGATCAATGGCACGGCCGAGTGCCCCCGCTTTAACGTCTATCGCAGCTTGGAGCACATTTATGTGCAAGTGATAGATGATACACTTCGGCATACACTGGTTTCGGCTTCCACCGTGGATAAGGACATCGCGTCTGAAGTCGAAGGTATGACCAAGACAGATGCCGCCAAGGTGGTTGGGCGAGTGGCCGCAGAGCGTGCTCTTGGCAAAGGAATCAAGACCGTTGTCTTTGACCGCGGTGGATTCCAGTATCATGGGCGAGTACAAGCCCTTGCTGAGGCCGCTAGAGAAGCTGGCCTGGATTTCTAGGGCTGCTTAGTAAGAGCTTGGGCTCTAACGGCTTAAGACTAGGAGAGAGTGAATGGCGAGAAATGACGATCGAGGGCGTGACCGCTCTCGTGGACGTGAGGATGACGGGCTTACTGAGCGCGTCGTTCACATCAGTCGTGTTTCCAAGGTTGTCAAAGGTGGACGCCGTTTTGGCTTCCGTGCTTTGATGGTCGTTGGTGATGGCAAAGGTCGCGTTGGTGTGGGTGTGGGTAAGGCCCGCGAAGTGCCGCAGGCAATTCGCAAGGCGGGAGAGCATGCTCGTCGTAGCATGATTACTGTGCCCATGGTTTCCGAACGCACAATTCCCCACGAAGTTTTGGTCAAGTTCGGTGCGGCTCAGGTGTTGATGAAGCCGGCTTCGCCTGGTACCGGCGTTATCGCGGGTGGCGGCGTGCGTGCCGTGCTTGAGGCTTTGGGCTGCAAAGATGTGCTGGCCAAATCTTTGGGCAGCGATAATGTGTTCAACGTGGTCTTTGCGACGTTTGAAGGGCTAAAGCAGCTTAAGGATGTTGAGGTTGAAGCTGAACGACGCGGCCTGCCCGTGTCTGATCTGCTTGCGCCCTGGAAAGTGTCTGCCGATGTCTAGCAAGCTTCGAATCAAGTATGTGAGGAGCGCCATTGGGCGCAAACAGGATCAAAAAGACACGGTACATGCCTTGGGGCTTAGGCGCCTGGGTGATGTGTCCGAACATGAAGATAATCCTGTGATACGCGGCATGGTTAACAAGGTGCAGCATCTCCTTGAGGTTGAAGAGGTAGCATAATGAAGTTACACGAACTTGCTTCTCCTGAGGGAGCCACTCACTCGCGCAAGCGCGTTGGGCGTGGCATCTCGTCAGGGCAGGGCAAAACCTGTGGTTATGGTACAAAAGGCGCTGGTTCTCGTTCTGGGCGCGGCGGCAAGTTATACTTTGAAGGCGGCCAGCTGCCGTTGGTTCGGAGGCTTGCTTTCCGTCCTGGGTTTACCAACTTTAATCGAGTTCCCTATTCTCCAGTGAACGTTGGAGATCTGGATTGTTTTGAAGCGGGCGCCGTGGTCAGCGTTCTAGAGCTTATCGCCGTCGGGCTTGTCAAAAACGACCATTACCCCGTCAAGATCTTGGGTGATGGAGACTTGGATCGTCCTTTGACGCTCAAGGTTGACAAAGTCTCGGCTTCGGCTCGCACCAAGATCGAAGCTGTGGGCGGAACGGTCGAAATTCTCTAAATTGATGCGGCCGCGTTGGCTGATTGCGGTATTGGAGGAATAGATGCTCCAGGCACTAACGAACGCGTTCAAGCTACCCGAGTTGCGCAAAAAGCTACTCTTTACTTTGCTGATTTTGGCAATTTATCGTTTGGCTGCGCACATTCCTGTGCCTAATGTCAATGCTGCCGCTCTGCAATCTGTTATCGAGCAGAACCAGCTTCTTGGCATGCTGGACATGTTCTCCGGTGGGGCCATGCAAAGTTTCTCTGTAATGGCATTGGGCGTCTATCCTTATATCACAGCCCAGATCGTTCTGCAGCTGCTGCAGCCCGTAATCCCAGCGCTTGAAAGGCTTGGTGAAGAGGGCGAGGCTGGCCGACGCAAGATGAACATGTACACCTACTTTTTGACCATTCCCCTCTGCTTGTTGCAGGGATGGGCTCAGGCGGCGATGTTATCCACGTCGTCTTCTGGTGCGGTCATTGAGAACTTTGGCTTTGCAGCAGGCACCTGGCTACCGACGACGGCTACTTTGTTGACACTAGTTGGCGGAACCATGGGAGCGATCTGGCTGGGTCAGCTTATTGATGAGATTGGTATTGGCAACGGCTTGTCCATTATCATCTTTGGCAACATTGTCTCGGGCATCCCTTCCAACGTTGGTGAATTGTGGGTCGTCAATCCATGGTCCATCGCGGTATTTGTGGTGGTTACGGCTATCACCATTGTGGGTATTGTGTATGTGCATGAGGGCGAACGCCGCATTCCCGTGCAGTATGCCAAGCGCGTACGCGGGAACAAGGTATATGGCGGCCAGAGCACGCACATCCCCCTCAAGGTGAACTCGGCTGGTATGATCCCGCTTATTTTTGCGGTTTCTATCATGATGTTCCCGGGCGTATTGGCTAGCTACTTTGTCAATGCAGATGTGCAGTGGATCGCGAGCTTTGCGACTTGGGTTTCTAACGTGTTCAGCTCATCCAGCGTTTGGTATTGGATCATGTACTTTTTGCTGGCGGTCGGCTTTACCTACTTTTACTCGGATGTCATGTTCCAGCAACAAAATTTGCCCGAGACGCTTCAGCGCCAGGGTGGTTTTGTGCCGGGTATTCGTCCGGGCAAACGAACGGCTGATTATCTACAGGGTGTCATGCGCCGTATCACTGCAGTTGGCGCACTTTTCTTGGGGCTCATTGCCGTTCTGCCGTTCCTGGTCAAGCCGTTGGTGCAAACCGATCAAATGCTTATTACAAGCACCGGTTTGTTGATTGTCGTAGGCGTTGTGTTAGATACGATGAAGCAACTCGAAGCGCAGCTAATGATGCGGCACTATGAGGGCTTTATCAAAAAATTAAGGTAACGTCGTGGATATCCTTCTGCTGGGAGCTCCGGGTGCTGGAAAAGGTACACAGGCTGCTTTACTGTCTGAATGGGCTGATATCCCTACAGTGTCGACGGGGGTCCTCTTTCGGAACGCGATAGAGCAAGAGACTGAGCTTGGCAAGTACGCTGTCTCGTTCATTGATCGAGGAGCACTTGTACCGGACGAGACGACCATTGCATTGGTTCGCGAACGTTTGAGCGAATCTGATTGTGCTGAGGGTGTCATTCTGGATGGTTTCCCTCGTACAGTGGCTCAAGCTGAAGCATTTGCCGAAATGCTAAAGGACATGGGTAGAAGTTTGGGCTTTGCCGCTTATATCCGTGTGAACCAAGATGTCTTGCTTGATAGACTTTCTGGCCGTTGGTTTTGTTCTAACTGTGGCGCTACTTATCATCACGTTTTTAACCCCGAAGCGGTAGAGGGTGTATGTGACAATTGCACCCGCCCTTTGGAAAGACGGAGTGATGATGAGCCAGCGGTTCAGAATCGTCGAATTAAGGTTTACGAAGAGGCTACGGCACCGTTGATTGAGTACTATAGAGCTACGGGAGCTCTGCGAACAATCAATGGGAATCGCGATATTGAAGCTATTCAAGCCGATCTGCGAGCGCTTTTACTCAATGCCCAGAACGCTTGCTGCGATAAATGAAGGTTGCCTGTGCGGTTTAACAGAGACCGTCGCCAAATTAGGCGAAAAAGCTCTTTAGAAGTAGAATGTATGCGAGATGCTGGTCGCGTCGTTGGAGCTGTGCTTGAGGCACTGCGGCAGGCGATTCGTCCCGGTGTAACTACTGCTGAGCTGGACACCCTGGCAGAAACAGTGATCCGTGACATGGGCGCTATTCCATCGTTCAAGGGTTACCATGGGTTTCCGGCCAGCATTTGTGCGTCTGTAAACCAAGAGATCGTACACGGCATTCCTGGCGCTTACACACTAATAGAGGGTGATATCCTCAGTGTGGATGTAGGGGCCATCAAGAACGGCTTTCAAGGAGATGCCGCCACAACAGTGGCGGTGGGTTGTGTTTCTGAGAAAGCAAAACGTCTGATGGCTGGTACAGAACGCGCGCTGGAGGCTGGCATTGCAGCCGCAAGAGCAGGGGTTCATCTGACCGATATCTCCCATGTTGTCGAGATTACTGCTCGTGCTGCCAAGCTAGAGGTTGTGCGTGAGTACGGTGGACACGGGATCGGCCGTGAGATGCATGAGCCACCGCTTATCTGGAATTGGGGTGCGCCTGGGCGTGGTCCTATACTGGATACGGGCATGACGCTGTGTATCGAGCCTATGCTTACCCTGGGTGGGTTTGAAACGCGGACGTTAGAAGACGGTTGGACTGTGGTAACAGCAGATAATAGTCTTTCTGCTCATTACGAACACACCATCTTGATCACTCGAGATGGTGCAGAGAAGCTTACCCTTTCACCGACAGTTTAGCGTCATCTGTTTTGGAGGATATTTCGATGAAGGTTCGTCCATCGGTCAAAAAAAGATGTGAGAAGTGCAAGATCATTCGTCGCAAGGGCGTTGTTCGCGTGATATGTGAAAACCCGCGACACAAGCAGCGCCAAGGATAGCGATTACGGTCGGGCAAGCAGGAGGATAGGGAATGGCACGTATTGCGGGAATTGATCTCCCCAACGACAAGCGCGTGGAGATCGGCCTGACGTACATCTTTGGTATCGGGCTTACTCGCAGTCGCGAGATTTTGGATCGCACTGGGGTTAATGCAGATACACGTTGTCGGGATCTAACTGAGGCCGAGAGCGCTCGTTTGCGTGAGCTCATCGATAACGAGTACCTCGTCGAGGGTGATCTCCGCCGCGAGACGTCGATGAATATCAAGCGCCTCCAGGAGATTGGCTCCTATCGCGGATTGCGGCATCGTCGTGGGTTGCCCTGTCATGGGCAGCGCACCAAGACGAATGCTCGCACAAATCGCGGCATGAGGCGTACTGTCGCTGGCAGAAAGCGCGCCAGCAAGTAGCGCTTGAGCTTGAGCGCTGCATCTAGCGCGTAGTCATTACACGGAGGATAGTATGGGGCGTCGAGGACATGTCGCGGGGCGCACGTCTCGCCGAGAACGCAAGAACGTGCCTTATGGGCGTGCTTATATTCAGGCGACATTTAATAACACCATTGTGACGTTTACTGATCCACAGGGTAACGTTGTGTGCTGGCGTTCTGCGGGACAGGGATTCCGTGGTTCGCGCAAGAGCACGCCGTATGCCGCACAGGTAGCCTGCGAGGCTGCAGCACGCACGGCGATGGATAATGGAATGCGTGAAGTCGACATCTATGTCAAAGGTCCGGGGCCGGGCCGTGAAGCTGCAATGCGCACCATTCAGGCCGTTGGCCTTAGAGTGCGCTCTATTACTGATACAACACCTATTCCGCATAACGGATGTCGTCCGCCAAAGAAGCGTCGAATCTAGTTTGCATGAGCCGGTAGTAGCAAGAGGGTGTTTTTAGCCCACCCACTTGCGGTAGCGCGGGGATGACACTGGGCATTCCGACTGTCATGAATGAGCGTAAACCCGCTACCGTGATTCTGCCGTTTCGCATGAATCATTGGTCTTGGAGGTAAGATGGCTAGGTACACAGGTTCAGTTTGCAAGCTCTGCCGCAGGGAAGGGATGAAGCTCTTCCTGAAGGGTGAGCGTTGCATGTCGCCCAAGTGCGCTATGGAAAAGCGCCCCACACCCCCTGGGTTTGATCCCAAGAGAGGGCGTTTTCGTTCCAAGGAATCCGACTATGGTACACAGCTTCGCGAGAAGCAGCGTGCCCGTCGATACTATGGCGTCTTGGAGCGTCAGTTCCGGCGCTATTTTGATATGGCTCTGGGCCAGTCCGGCCCAACCGGCGCTAATCTCTTGATTATTCTCGAGAGCCGCCTGGATAACGTCGTGTATCGCATGGGTTTCGGTGATTCCCGCGCTCAGGCTCGTCAGCTCGTCAATCACGGTCATTTTCGTGTAAACGGTCGCCGTTTGGACATTCCGTCGGCGCTCGTCAGCGAAGGCGATGTGATCGAAGTGCGCGAGGGTTCCAAGAATAACATTTATTTCAAGAGCTTGGGCGAGGTTCTGGAGCACAGAACAACCCCTGTGTGGCTGCGTCTTGACGCTGCCGAACTCAAGGGTGAGGTTCTCGCGCTTCCGACACGTGAACAAATTGATATCCCCGTCCAGGAACAACTTATTGTCGAATACTATTCGCGATAAGGCGGACCGTTTGGTGGCGTTGGCCGAGTTGCTGTGGCATCCGGTGTCGCCATCTAAAACAAAGGAGGAAGCCCCTTGCTGAGGCAAGTATTGCCGAGGATTGTATGTGAGGCTACCACGCTCAGTTACGGGCGTTTTGCGATCGGTCCGATGGAGCGGGGTTACGGTATGACTGTTGGCACGACGTTGCGTCGTGTGCTGCTCTCGTCGCTGCCCGGTGCAGCAATTACGTCTGTGCGAGTAGCTGGTGTCCCGCACGAGTTTTCACCAATCCCAGGCGCTAAAGAAGATGTAATGCGCTTTATTCTCAACCTCAAGCGGGTTCGTTTGATCTCGCACAGTGAGGATACAGTGCATATGCGGGTGAGTGCTCAGGGTAAGAGCGTGATCACGGCCGGTGATATTGAGGTTCCGGCTGATATCGAGATCATCAACCCAGAGTTGCAGCTGCTGACATTGGACACTTTGGATTCGGAATTGGACTTTGAGATGACAGTTGACCAAGGGGTCGGCTATTCTCCTGCAGAGGAGCGAGGCACTCTCCCTATTGGGCAAATCCCCATCGATGCCATCTTTAGCCCGATCGTCAAAGTGCATACCGATGTGACTGCGACGCGAATTGAGCAGCGCACCGACTATGACCTTCTCAAGCTTGAGGTTTGGACTGATGGCACTATGCAGCCGACCGAGGCTTTGCGAAGGGCAGCCAAGCTTTTGCTGGCCCACTTTGAACCGATTGCTGTGTTTGAAAAGGGCGTTTCTGAGGAAGAAGCCGAGATTCCCCTGGAAGAAGAGAGCGAATTTGCAGATATAGCTATTGAAGAGCTAGAGCTGCCAATGCGCGCCTTTAACTGCCTAAAGCGGGCGGGGATCATGACGGTTGGAGAGATCCTTGATCGCCTTGAAAAAGGTGCTTCAGAGATGCTTGCCATCAGAAACTTTGGCCAAAAGTCGTTGGTCGAGCTCGTGGATACGCTCAAGGAACGAGGCTATCTCGCCTCGGACTATGAACTGGATCTGTAATGCCAGCGGGGCACCTGTCCCTGGTAGATGATGAGTGAGGTAGCTTTCGATGAGACATCGTGTAAGCGGACGGAAGCTGGGTCGTAATACGTCGCAGCGCCTGGCGCTATTTAGAGGACTTGCAACAGAGCTGTTCCGGCATGAGAGGATCACAACGACCAAAGCCAAGGCCCAGGCTTTTAGGCCTTATGCTGAGCGTTTGATCACGATTGCCAAAAATGGTGCGGCTAAGCGTGCAGATGATGCTTCGGATGTGCATGAGCGTCGGCTTGCTGTGGCAAGGTTGAGCGATCCTGCAGTAGCACGCAAACTTTTGGATGAGATCGGCCCCAGATTCGCAGAACGTAATGGTGGTTACACGCGAATATATAATTTGGGCCCCCGCAAGGGTGATGGTGCCGAGATGGTCGTGGTGGAGCTGGTTGACTAGCTCGACTGTTCGGGCGGTGCATGATGGATGATTCCAAGAGGTACCGCTCAATCGTCGCCTATGATGGGACGACGTTTTATGGCTTTCAGTATCAGCGTGACCTTTTGACAGTGCAGGGTGAGATTGAGAATGCGATCCGCCAGGTCTCTGGCCAGCAAGTTCGTATTGCGGGCGCAGGCCGCACCGATACAGGAGTACACGCCAGAGGCCAGGTTATCACTTTTGATTTAATCTGGCGTCATGATACTTGCGAATTGCAACGTGCACTGAATGCGGTAGTCGATCCAGCAGTTTCATTTCGTGATTTGGCTATCTGTGATCCCAGGTTCCATGCCCGTTACAGTGCAACGTCGCGAACGTACGTTTACAGTTTGTATAGCTCTACAATTCGCGATCCGCTCCGAGAGCGTTACATGTGGCGAGTACGCGCCGAGCTGGATGTGGACGCCATGAATGTGGCGGCACAAAGCCTGCTCGGAGAGCACGATTTTGCTGGTTTCGGTCAGCCTACTTCGGGCTTTAGCACAATACGCCGTATCGATCACGCTCTGTGCCAAGCGAATGCTGCAAATGCCCAGGTTACTTTTACCATTGAGGGATCGGGCTTTTTGCGAGGCATGGTCAGACGGATTGTTGGAGCACTCGTTCAGGTCGGGCTTGGCGATTGGCCAGTATCCCGAATTGACGAGTTACTGCTACAGAAGGACATCAACGAGTCGGCGCCACCCGCGCCTCCGCAAGGGCTGATTCTGTGGCATGTGTGTTATGATGACCATGGGACTGCTGATTAGCGCTGACCGCGCAGCAGTGGTTGTGTGAGCCAAGCTCACCGAGTGTTGGATTAAGGAGTTCCGGAACGTGAAGACATACTCTGCCAAGCCGTCAGATATTGTGCGAGAGTGGTATGTGGTGGACGCCGAAGGTAAAACTCTTGGTCGCCTGGCGACTGGGATTGCTCAGATTCTTCGCGGCAAGCACAAGCCCATCTTTACCCCTAGCATGGACACGGGAGATTTTGTTGTCGTTATCAACGCCGACAAAGTTGCAGTGACTGGTAACAAGTTGGCCAGCAAAAAGTACTATCGTTACAGCGGGTATCCCGGTGGGTTGACCGAGACCACGCTAGAGACTATGCTGGCAACGCACCCTGAGCGTGTTATTGAGCACGCCGTACAGGGTATGCTGCCCAAGAACAAACTTGGTCGTCAGATGATCAAGAAACTCAAGATATATGCCGGCGAGTCGCATCCCCATGCGGCCCAGCAGCCCAAGGAACTGGCTCTCTAGGCGGCCAAGGCTGACCAGAATGCCGGATCGTTAAAGGAGGATTCCATTGGCTTCTAGGTATTTTTATGGCACGGGCCGCCGCAAGTCTTCAGTAGCGCGTGTACGCCTTTACCCTGGCGACGGTGCTTTTGTAGTAAACGGCAAGCCCGCTGAAGAGTTCTTTTCTCGCGAGGGCGATTTGGATGTTGCTTTGGCTCCGCTTCGCCTGGTTGAAGTGGATGGCAAATTCACCATCTCGGTTGTTGTGGCCGGCGGCGGTGTAACTGGCCAGACCGAAGCTATCCGCCATGGTGTCGCACGAGCGTTGCTGGAGGCAGATCCCGAGTTCCGCCCGGCACTCAAGCGAGCTGGCTTTTTGACGCGCGATCCGCGTGCCAAGGAACGCAAGAAGGCCGGTCTCAAGCGCGCACGTAAGGCGCCGCAGTATACCAAGCGTTAATCCGGCTTGGATCCGGAATATCAACGAGCTATGCGAGAATCCTCGCATAGCTCGTCTTGTTTATATGCCCGTGTTCTAGCAGTTAGGCTAGATAAGGCTTGGATAGATGACGATACCGGCAGTGAGCATCCACAGAATGATGCAGATGATCAATGGCCTGTCCGATAAGGCGATCTCTTCAGGGGCGCCCCCCATCTCTTTGACATAAACCAGGTACATGTAGCGCATCAACCCATAGAGTACAAAGGGGATGGTGAGCATCATGGCGTGGTTATCTGGCAGATTGGGCGCACTGAAAGTATAAAAGGAATAGGCTGCCAAAGTCGTAGAGATGATGATCGAGGTGAGTGTATCGATATAACCGAGAGTGTAACCATTGAGCACAGCACGATGATCGCCTGCATCTTCTCCCAGGGTGATGAGTTCATTACGTCGTTTGCTGACGGCGATAAATAGTGCTAGCAGCGTGGTGCAAACGTACAACCACGGAGAAAATCGCGCTACTTGCACCACAACAGCACCGCCCCAAACGCGCAGCACAAATCCCGTAGCGACGATGAGTACATCAATGATGACCACATGCTTGAGGCGCAAGCTGTAGAGCAACATAATGACGGCATAGAGTGCCACGACGATAGCAAATGTTGTAGAAATGGCCAGGCTGCCTGCCAGTGCAACAACCAACAATACGACGGCAGCAATGCGAGCTGTGGATTGTTTAAGCGTACCGGCGGCAAGTGGTCGAAAGCGTTTTTTGGGGTGCAATCTGTCTTGTTCAATATCTGCGAGATCATTCACCAGGTAAATAGCACTAGAAACGCAGCAGAAAACGGCGAATGCGGCCACAGATAGAGCAACACTCTTGAGATTGAGTAACTTGCCGTCAAAGAACAAGCCGGCAAAAACAAAAACGTTCTTGGCCCATTGCTTGGGCCGCATGGTTTTGAGTAGCGGATGCACCCTTGGCTCCTTGTATGTAGATTACCCAATAGTAGCGAGAGGGTGTGGTATCGTCAAGGTTTGCGTTGATCAGTTGCTGCTGGTGGCAAAACCTTGACGATAAGGTTATGATTCATATCCCAATCGTCTGATGGCGTGAAGGAAAACCAGCATCGAACTAGAATACCATTCCGAGCTGCGCGACAGTTTTCCAGTGATAGGATGCAGTTCTTGCGAAAAGTTCATTTCTTGCGATTCAGTGAACGCCTTGACCCAGCGCGACATCAGGTACTCGAGATCGTCACCATGACCATAGTCATCCATCCAGCGCATGGCTCGCAGTGTTGTTAGGCCCTGCGAGTAAAAGCCCCAGCTGTTGCCGTCACGATCCTGCTTGGAGCCAGGGTCAGAGATCGACATCGAAGGGAAGGGGTAAGGCGTCCAGAACTCTTTTGGGTTCTTCATGTGGCGTTCGTAGATGCGCTGAGCCATCTCCTCATCCGGTACCCGCTCTGATAGGACGTTAGAGATGTGGATGCTGCGGAACTTGCGATGATTGCCATTTTTGTCCGCATCATAAAAGAACTCGTCTTGCGCATCGTACAGCCGCGCCAGCATTGCCTGTTTAACTGTTTCGGCCTTTTGCCACCACTGTGCGGCCTCATCTGGTTTTCCGAGCAGTTCGGCCATTTCGGCCAGGGCTTTGCGCGAACCATAAAACACGGCATTCATATCTGGCGCGAGAATCGGCAATGCAGGATGGTCCGCACACACGCGTCCCTCGTCGTCGGGACACTTGACGGGGATACCATCCAAACGCGCACTATGATCATGGCCGGTATCGTATAAACAAAAAAGCTCGATAAGGCCGGTATTTAGCGTCATGCGATTCTGGCACTGCCAGTCATCCCATTTAGCACAACCAGCGTATGCTTCTTCTAAAAGGGCCCGATCCCCGGTCAGTTGGGCGGCTTCTAGGCATAATCGAGCAAAGGATACGCATTCCTGTATCTGATTGTACCCTACAGCCTCTTTGTAATGATTGCTCCTCGGATTGCTCATATCGATTACCTGAAAAGGCAGCCGTCCATCAGGCTTTTGATTGCGTAGAAAAAGAAGCACCTGATTGCGGGCGATGTGCGCCATGGCAGGCTCTAGCCGGGCAAAGCTGATGGCGTCGTATACGTGCTCTAGCCATACACCGGGGTAGGCGTTTGAGATCAGAAACACAGGCCCGGGTTGGTCGGGGAACTGCTTGATGTGCACATCATGGATGCGCTGTCGCACCAGACGAGCCTTTTCAAGAATTTGTTCTCTAGACGGCATATCCGTCATCGGTTTCACTCCGTTTTCACTGAATGAAGGCTTGGCAAAATACAGCCGATACTCCATACCTAATCTGCACTATACTAGTGGGGGGGCATTATATCGTCAAGATGGCTTGCAGGTTGACACATGCGCTCTACTTCGATAGGTTAAATCTTATGAAACAAATTCGCTTGGACGAATTTCTTGTACTGCGAGATCTCGTCTCGGATATTGATCAAGCTCGTCGAATCATCATGGCTGGCGAGGTATCGGTGCCCGGTATGGGCTTTGTTACCTCTGAAACGCGTGTTCCCTTGGATGCCGATATCCAGTTGGCCGAGTTGCGCCAGTATGTCAGTCGTGGCGGCATCAAGCTGGCTGGAGCGATGGACTTGTTAGGCATTTGCGTCGAGGGACGCATCGCCGCCGATGTTGGGGCTTCTACCGGTGGCTTTACCGATTGTTTGCTTCAGCATGGCGCCGCTCGCGTCTATGCTATTGATGTGGGCTACGGCCAACTGGCCTGGTCTGTGCGTAGTGATCCCCGCGTAGTGGTGATGGATCGTACCAATGCGCGTTACCTGGAGAATCTGCCCGAGCCCGTCGATTTGGTTGTGATCGATGCTTCGTTTATTTCGCTCAAGGCTTTGTTTCCCCCTATTACAGGCTGGTTTGCTGATGAGGGAGGCGATCTGGTCGCCCTGATCAAACCTCAGTTTGAAGCAGAGCGAGAATTCTCCGAAGATGGTGTAATTCGTGATTCAGATACGCATCGTCGGGTACTTGAGAGTGTTATTTCATGGGCAGTAGAGTCTGGCTGGCATTATAATGGTCTTTGCCGCTCTCCTATTACTGGCCCCAAGGGCAATGTCGAGTTTTTTGTCTGGTTGAGGTGGAATAGGCCGGCGCTGGGTGATTGGCAACAAGACATCCAAGAGATAGTTGCTGGTGCAGGAGGTTCTCGTGTTTGATTGGTTTTATGACAGCAGAACGCGCAACCGGGTTATTCTCTATACCGTTTTTGGCATTATCCTGCTCTGGATTCTCATCCGCGGGGCAGCGGCGCTGGTGCCCTTTTTCCTGGGAAGCATCTTGATCTATGTGTTAATGCCCATTGTAGATTGGTTAGAGGCGCACGCACCTCGCTTTTGGCGTGGCAAGAGAGTAGCACGCACACTGGCAGTTGTGTTGGTTTACATCCTTTTGCTCGGGCTAGTCGCTGGTGTGCTAACCGTGTTTGTGCCGCTTTTCCGTGAGCAGGGGGCGAGTTTTGTAGAAGAGATCCCTGGCTGGATTGAGAGCGTGCAGCGCGTCATCACCCATGACCTCCCCCAATGGCTAGAGAAGGTGCCTCCCGAATTAAGTACGGCTATCGAGACGAATGTAGAAAACCTATTCAATCAGATCATCGACTCGGCTTCTGCAGGCCTCGAAGCCACTGCCAAAACGTTATTCAGTACAGTGGGTTTTGTTATTGGTCTTGTCATTGTACCTTTTTGGGGATTCTATATTCTAAACGATCAAAAGCGTTTTACAGAGAGTTTTTATGAATTGATCCCTGACAAGGCCCGTGCTGATGTGCGGGCGGTGGTCCAGATTGTAGACAGATTGCTGTCTTCTTATGTGCGTGGTCAGATCGTACTATGTCTCTCGATTGCTATTGGTTCTACCATTGGTTTGCTCATTCTGGGGATTGAGCCCGCGTTGTTGCTGGGTAGTGTGGCCGGCATCCTAGATATCATCCCCTATCTTGGCCCCTACCTCGGTGCGCTGCTGCCGCTAATCATTGCTTTGGCCAGTGGCGATCTGCTAAAGGTGCTCTGGGTGGGCGTCGTCTTTTTCATCGTACAGCAGGCAGAGAATCTACTGTTGTTGCCCAAAATTCAGGGAAATGCTGTCAAGTTCCACCCCGCAGTGGTCATGGTCATTGTGGTAGTAGGCGCAGAAGTGAGCGGCATCTGGGGGATGCTTTTGGGCGTGCCTCTGGCGGCCATTTTACGCGACGTATTCCGTTACTTTAATCTGCGCACCACAGAGCGAGGAGCCACTCCCGAATTGGCTATGGAGATTATGAAGGCCCGCCTTTCCTAGCACGTACAATCCTACACAGTTTCGACCCTGCCTACCCCTGATGTATACTTGTCAGGGGTAGTTTGTTGGGAATCGTCATCCAACAAAATGTTCCTGTTTGCCCTTGGGAGTATAGATAATGACCGCGAATGAATTTGGAACGACCGGACGGATACGCAATTTCTGTATCATTGCGCACATCGATCACGGTAAATCTACATTGTCAGACCGCCTGCTGCAGCTAACGGGCACCATTGCCGAACGCGACATGTCAGAGCAGGTTCTCGACCGCATGGACCTGGAGCGCGAAAAGGGTATTACGATCAAGAGCAAGGCAGTCCGTATGTTTTATGATGCCAGCGACGGCCAACAATACGAATTGAACTTGATCGATACGCCAGGGCATGTCGATTTTTCCTATGAAGTCTCGCACGCTCTCTCGGCTTGTGAAGGCGCGATTCTGGTGGTGGATGCAACCCAGGGCGTTGAGGCGCAGACTCTGGCCAACCTCTATCTGGCGCTGGAGCACGATCTTGATATCATCCCGGTGGTCAACAAAATCGACCTGCCTTCTGCACGGCCAGACGAGGTTGCCGAAGAGATTGAAGAGCTTTTCGGCATTCCAGCCGAGGATGCACTTCAGGTTTCGGCAAAATCCGGGATGGGCGTCGAGGCGGTACTGGAGGCCATTGTGCAGCGCATCAAGCCCCCCGTGCTTGTTGATGACGAACCCATGCGCGCACTGGTCTTTGATTCCCACTATGATTCGTATCGCGGCGTGATAGCCTATGTGCGCGTTATCAGCGGTGTGTATACGGCCGATGACCTCGGTTTGATCATGTCGACGCAAGTTGAGATCGAACCCATGGAGGTGGGCGTGTTCTCGCCAGATATGCGCAAGGTGGATGCGTTGCACGCTGGCGAGGTGGGATATATTGCCACGGGCCTAAAGAACGTGCGAGAGTGCCGCGTTGGCGATACCATCACTTTGGCGGCAAATCCTGCCCATGAGCCGCTCCCTGGCTTCAAGCCGGCCAAGCCGATGGTCTATGCCGGTCTCTATCCCATTGAAAACGACGACTATCAGGATCTGCGCGACTCGCTCGAAAAGTTGCAGCTCAACGATGCCTCGCTAGTCTTTCAGCCGGAATCATCGGTGGCGCTGAACCTTGGTTTTCGTTGCGGCTTTTTGGGGTTACTGCATATGGAGATTGTGCAGGAGCGCCTGGAGCGTGAATATGATCTTGACCTGTTGGCCACTGCACCGAGTGTAGAATACCAGGTGCTGCGCACGAGTGGTGAATTGATCGAAATCGATAACCCTGCTGAACTGCCGGATGCCAGCGAGATTGACGAAATCCGTGAGCCCTGGATGAAGCTCTCTATCTTTTCGCCCAAGGAATATATTGGGCCGCTAATGGAGCTGGCTACCAATCGTCGTGGCGAGTTTGGCGAGATGGAGTTTCTCGATGAACTTCGTGTACTAATGACTTTTGATATCCCCTTGTCCGAAATCATTATCGATTTTCATGATCAGCTCAAATCACGATCACGCGGATACGCCTCCATGGATTATGTCTTTGGTGGCTATCGCACCAGCGATCTGGTCAAGATGGATGTGCTGGTCAACAGTGAGCCAGTGGATGCACTCTCGATGATTGTGCACCGCGAGATGGCTTATAACAAGGGGAGTTTGCTTGTGCGGAGGCTCAAGGCAGTTATACCACAGCAGCTTTTTGCCGTGCCCATTCAGGCGGCTATTGGCTCGCGAATCATTGCTCGCTCTACAGTATCGGCCACGCGCAAAGATGTGCTGGCCAAGTGCTATGGTGGCGACATTACCCGCAAGCGCAAGCTTTTGGAGAAACAAAAAGCCGGCAAGCGTCGGCTCAAGCGCATCGGCAAGGTCGAAATCCCGCAAGAGGCGTTTATGGCCGTTCTCTCTCTTGACGAGTCGTGACTGACAAAGCGACACGTTCCTACGCAAAGGACCAGCCAGCGGCCTACTGGCAAAAATGGGCCCTGGCTGCCATTTTGGTGTGTGCCCTGTGTGTGCGTCTCTACGGCGTCAACTGGGATAATGGCCTCCAGTTTCACCCAGATGAGCGCCAATTGCTCATGGTGGTGGATGACCTCTCTTTCCCCTGGCCACTGGACTTGCAGCTCCTTCTGAGCGCGGACAGTCCCTGGAACCCTGATTTCTTCTCCTACGGCTCGCTGCCCGTTTATTTGCTACGTATTGCCATTGATGTGATAACGCCCATCGGCGCATGGTTCAACTATGAGGTCGAGCCCTATCTCGTAGGGCGGATCATCTCGGCTTTGGCGGACACACTGACTGTCTTTTGGGTGTACGTGTTGGGTAAAAAGCTAAGGAGCGCCAATGTGGGCCTCATTGCTGCGGCACTGACGGCACTGACGGTGCTCCACGTACAGCTGGCCCATTTCTATACTGTGGATACATTGCTCACCACTTTTCTTGTACTCCTCTTTTATCTCATCCTCTGGGCGTCAGAAGCTCCCTCCGCTAAGCGGGCTGCGTTGATTGGCGTTGTTTTGGGCATGACTATGGCCACCAAGCTTTCGGCGGCTCCCATTGGCGTTTGCATCTTTCTTGGTTTTTTCCTGGCGTCTATTGAAGGAACCGGAAATCGCTTTTGGCTGCGGCTTTGGCAGGCTATTTCCTTGTCAGCAATGACCGTCCTCGTTGGCATAGTCATCTTTCTCATCATCGAACCCTATGCCCTGATCGATATTGGCGCCTTTATCATCGACGTCACTTTTGAATCCGGCATGGCCAGCGGCTTGATCGATGTGCCCTATACGCGCCAGTTCTTGGGTACCACCGCCTATTGGTATCAGTTACAGCAGGCGGTAGTCTGGTCGACAGGGATAGCCCTGGGGCTGGCAGCCCTTGTTGGCGGTATCGGAGAGGCGATTGCGGCTCTGCGCGACTGGCGCCGTGAACACACCTTTGAGGTTGGCACGATCATCCTCTTTGCTTGGACGCTCATCTATTTCGCCATCATTGGCAGGATGCAGGCGCGATTTTTGCGTTATATGCTACCCATCTTTCCCGTGTGGTCTATCTGGGCAGCCATGCTCATCGAGCGTTGCCTAAAGCAACGTGGTCATTGGCATACGGCAGGTGGTGCACTGCTGGTTCTCGTTTTGAGTGGCAGCGGCCTCTATACTTGTGCCTATCTGGGCATTTATGACGAGCCCCATACCTGGGTGCAAACCTCGCTGTGGTTCTCAGAGGATGCGCCCCGTGGATCAATAGTGATCTGCGAGACCTGGGATGACAATTTGCCCGTCACGCGAGTGGATGGCTGGGACACAACCAAATGGGTGCAATGGATCAGCTTTGATTCCTATGGCGTGGATTCGGAAGAAAAAATGGCCGAATTGGCCGAAAAGCTGGCCTCCGCCGACTATGTGATCTTGTCCAGCCAGCGCCTATATGCCACCATCACGCGTCTGCCCGAGCGCTATCCGCTGACTACGAATTACTATCAGCAGCTTTTTGCGGAACAGTTGGGCTATGAACTCGTCTATACTGCATCAAGCTACCCATCCTTATTCGGCCTTGACCTGATCAACGATACTTTTACGGGCACGGACTTGGCTTTGCCTGAACTGATTGAACAAGAGCGTCAGAACGGCTTGGTCATCGGGCGTGCTGACGAGAGCTATGATGTTTATGATCACCCCATGACCTTGGTTTTTGCCAACACCGGGTATTTCACTGCCGACGCGCTGTACGATCTGCTCATGGCTGGTGAGAGCGCTGACTGAGGGCTTGGCCCGATGTGCTGCCGATGCTATAATCGCCCGGATAAGCCTGCCGTTCAGGTGGGCAGAAGCGACGAGTTGATACATGATCAAGTCTGTCTTGAACTGGCTTCGTAACCATCTGCAATTGATTATCGGCATTCTCATCAGCGCTGCCTGTCTGGTGTATGTGTTTGCCAAAGTGGATTTCACCGAACTGTGGCGCATCTTTGCCAACGGCAAATATGACTATTTGCTGCCAGGCTTGTTATTGCTGGTGGGCATTAATATGGCGCGGGCCATGCGTTGGCGTGTGCTCATGGGTGAAAAGACGATTCCGGTGCTGCAAGTGTTCGCCATCGTCAACATTGGCTACCTGTTCAACAATGTGCTGCCGGCCAAGGCGGGCGAAGTGGTGCGGGCTTATTTGGCCGGGCGTAAGCTCAAGGGGGGACTGGGGCAAGGCGCCTCCTCACTGGTGGTGGAACGCCTCCTCGACGTGCTCGTCGTTGTTTTTTTGGCTCTCGGCTTGCTTCCCTTTGTCGATTTGCCCCAGTGGTTAGTGCAGGGGGGCATTCTCCTCGGTATCGTTGCTTTGGTGGGCATTGTCATTTTGGCGGTGCTCTCGCGTCTGAGTGAGGCCGCGACCGAGCGCTTTTGGGCCAAGATGGCACGCATTCCTGTGCTTGGCCATCCTATCGTCAAGCGCTTGGTGACCAGTTTAGTCGAGGGCTTTGGCGTGCTAACCGATGCCGGCATTTTACTGCGCTCGTTGGCTTGGTCGTTGGTGGTTTGGTTGGGCTATGCACTGCTCAATTATGTGCTATTTCTGGCCTTGGGCATGACAGACTTGCCCTTTGTAGCGGCGCTGACCGTACTCTGCGCTACCGGGCTATCCATGGTTGTGCCTTCCTCGCCGGGCGCCATTGGCCCCTTTGAGGCGGCCGCGGTGCTGGTGCTCACTGGTGTCTTTGCAGTGGGCAATGCCGATGCTTCGGCTTATGCCTTTGGCCTGCACATGTTCACCAATCTCACCCTCATTGTCTATGGTTTGCTATCTTTGCGCAGCCAGGATCTCTCCTTCTCTGATGTGCGGCGCGATATTCTCGGCGACAGCGCCAGCGTTGATAGCACGGATTGATTTTCCGGAGAATCGCATTTCATGAAGATCCTGATGGCCCTAACCTATTATTATCCCCACTGGACCGGGCTCACTGCCTATGCCAAACGCATCGCCGAAGGCCTCGTTTCTCGCGGCCACCAGGTGACGGTGGTGACCGCCCAGTTTGCGGATGATCAGCCTCTGGAAGACGAGCACGCTGGCGTGCGCATTGTGCGTGTGCCCAGTTGGTTTCGTCTCAGTCGCGGTCGGGTGATGCCCATCTTTCCGCGTATGGTGAAACAGCTCATGGCCGAGCACGATATCGTTCAAGTACATACCCCCATGTTGGAGACAGCCCTGGTAGGGCGGATCGCCCATCGCGCTGGCAAAAAGATGGTCATGACCCATCATGGTGACTTGGTAATGCCCAGTGGGCTATTTAACCAGTTCGTACAGCTGACGGTGGGCAGGATGCTGGACGACGGCGCTGCCGCTGCCGATGTCATCACCACCCACAGCCAGGATTACGCCGAGCATTCGGCTTATTTGCGGCCCTATCTCGATAAACTAGAGGCCATCTATCCTCCGGCGGTGCTGCCCGATCCCGATAGCGAGGCTGTTGCCTTCTGGCGCACTGAGCTGGGTCTGCAGGGCAAACCCTTGGTGGGCTTTGCCGGCCGCTTTGTCGAGGAAAAGGGCTTTGATTATCTGCTCAAGGCTATCCCTTTTGTGCAAGAGGCTTTCCCCGATGTGCGTTTCGCCTATGCGGGCGAATGCAACGTCGTCTATGAGGGCTTTTATGAATCCTGTTGTCCCATGCTCGAGGCCCACAAGGATGCCATTGCCATGCTGGGCTTGCTGACCGATCAGCAAAAGTTGGCCAACTTTTACGCCATGTGCGATGTGTTCGCCCTGCCCAGTCGCACTGATTGCTTTCCCAGTGTACAGATCGAGTCGCTGCTCTGTGGCACGCCGTTGGTGACCACCGATATTCCCGGTGCCCGTGAGGTGCTGCAAGTGACAGGCATGGGCAAACTGGTCGAGCCGCGGAACGAACGGGCTTTGGCCGAGGGGATCATCGAGGTGTTGCGTAACCGTCAGGCCTATATCAAGTCGCCCGAGACCATCCGCAATGTGTTTAGTCTGGAGCGTACTATCGATGCTTACGAGACGTTATTCGAGCGGCTGGTGAATTGATGGCCAGTACAGTAAACCCCGATCTGGAGCTGACCCCAGCCCAACGAGAGACGCTGGAAGCGCTGTTGCGCAACGAGTCCGACGTGGCCTATCGGCGGCGGGTCAAGACGATGTTGCGCTACCTGAACGTGCAGCCGGGGGACCGCATTCTGGATTGCGGCACGGGCATGGCCTTTTACCCCATGGTGCTGCATTCGCTCTATACCGATTGCCTGGTGTGGGGTTGCGATATGGAGCCTCGTGTGCTCGATTTCGCCCGCCAGCACGTCGATCAGGCCCGCCTGCTCTTGTCGCGCAGCGATATTCAGCGTATGCCCTTTGCTGATGCCTCTTTCGATCGGCTCATCGCTTCCGAGATCATCGAGCACCTGCCGGACGATGACCGCGGCTTGGCCGAGATGTATCGCGTGCTCAAGCCGGGCGGCATGTTGGCCATCACTGTGCCTTGCAGTAACTATCCGGCCTGGTATGATCCCATCAATCGTGTGGCCGAAGGACTGTTCCATCGACCCATTCGTAAAGGGCCTTTTGCGGGCATCTGGGCCAATCATGTGCGCCTCTATACCCGTGAGCAGATCGTCGAGCGCATAGTTGCGGCGGGCTTTGAGGTGGTGCAGATGGACATGCTCACCCACTATTGTTTCCCCGCCACACAAACCATCGTCTACACCTTTGGCAAGGGGTTGATCGACCATAACCTGTTGCCGGGGTTCTTGGCTAAATCGACACACCGTTTTCAGGGAACGGATAACAAGGGGAGCTGGTATAATCCCATCAACTGGGTTCTGGGGCTTTTTCGCTGGTTCGATCATTTCAATGAGAATCCCCAGCGCCTGGCGCGCAAAAAGACGTTTGTGAACGTCGGTGTACTGGCGCGCAAACCAGAGGATGGAATCGGGGAATAAGAGGCACCCATGCGGCGCATTCGCCAAATCTGCTCGCCATGCACGAGATACCGATGGCTTGTTGCCATCTGCGTTCTCGTGCTTGTTGTATTGGCCCAGAATTCTGTGGATGCTGAACGTTACCTGTGGGGCGGCCTGATGTACGTTCTGGCTGCTGCTGGAGCCCTTGTCGGATTACAAGCGCCGCCTGAAACAGAGCTTTCTCCAAGCAGCATCGTCATCAAGGGTACTTTCTGGAGCATTCTGGCCATAGTGTTGGCTGGTGTGGCCTTTGTACTCTTGGGCGAAAATTGTTTCACTCTGCGGGGCACCATTCCCTGGCTGCTGGCCCTGGCTTGTTTGGCTGTGCCGCTCTTTCGCGGTATCAAAGTGAGCCGTGGGTTATTCACCACGCGCAGTGCGCGCTGGTACGGTGTTGCTCTGCTGCTGATTACCGCCCTGGGTGCGGTCTATCGCTTTTATATTCTCAACGCCCTGCCATCTGAGATGGGCTGCGATGTGCCCCATGTCTACAAGAACATTGCCCAAATCCTCTCTGGTGAATACCCCATCTTTTTCACCTCCTACCCTGGCCGTGAAGGGCTTTTCTTCTACCTCTCGGCGCCCATTGCGGCTATATTGGGGCAGAGCTTTTACGCCATCAAGTTCTCTTCGGCGTTGCTGGGCACGCTGACCATCCCTTTGGTCTATTGGGTGGGGCGAGAGTTGTGGAATCGGCGTGCGGGCCTGATTGCTGCCTTGATGCTGGCCGTGAGTCATTGGCATATCCTCATGAGCCGCAGTGGCTTGCGGGCCATTACCCTGCCACTGGTGTGGCTGATCTGTTGGGGGGCCTTGCTGCGCGCCTGGCGGACGAATTCTCGCCGCTGGTACATCGTCAGTGGGCTGGCTCTGGGATTGGGGTTTTACACCTATAATGCCTGGATGGTGGCCCCGCTCATTCTGTTGGTTTGGTTGGCAGTAGAGGCCATCAAGGGCAACGGCGTGCGCTTGCGCGAGCACCGGGCAGGTTTCTTGTTGTGCGTCATCGCGGCGTTGGTGGTGATGACGCCGCTGTTGAGTTACATCGCCGATGACCCCGCCCAATATTTCTATCGCACGGCTACGCGGGTTACTTCTACAGAACGTTCTCTGTCTGGCAATCTATTGGCAGTGTTTGGCCAGAACATGTTGAACGCCCTACTCATGTTCAACGTCCACGGCGATACCGTCTATGTGGCCAATCTGCCTTATCTTCGTCAATTGGGCTTTCTGACGGCGGCGCTCTTTTTATTAGGTTTGGTGCTGCTTGTACATAACTGCCGCAAGGGGCAAAATGCCTGGGTACTGGTGGCCGGTTTTGGCCTGTCTGGGCCCTCGATGATGGCTCTGGCTTTTCCCAATGAGGTGCCCAACGCCATTCGGGCCATTGGAGCTTGCCCACCGGCACTGCTCATCGCTGCCTATGGGTTGGACCTGCTGCTAGCCAATGCGCTATCTGTTGCAGATACTGGGCTGGCCAGAACCTGGCGTTTGGTCGCGGTTGGGGCTGTGCTGGCGGGGCTGGCCGGATACGAGGCTGTCGATACCTGGGATGTCTGCTTTAGCCGTTATCCACTGGCAGTGCCCTATGACAACTATTCCATCTCGTTGGATATGGCCACTACCATCGCCGAGCACAGCGGCCAGGGAACGGTGATCATTTGGCCCTACTGGTACGATGGCAACGCCGTGGCCTGCCAGCTTGATGCTATGGGGTATGATACCTTTGACGAGACGAGGCAGTTGGATGCAGCAGCCTGTGCCCAAGATGACTCCCTTTATTTGCTGCACCCCGATGACATTGCTTCGCTTCAACTGCTGGAGAGCTGCGGTGATCTGCGCATCATCGAGCATTTGGATTATGAGGGCAATATCGCCTTTCTTGCCGTTTATGGAGATTCTTGATGCCCAATAGTGAACCCCACATTGTAAAAGACGACGAAATGAGCACCTGGCAGCGTCTGCTGGCCTGGACGGACACCAAACGCGGCGCGACGATCCTGCTGCTTGCCATCCTCGTGCTGGGAGCGATATTCCGCTTTTACAACGTCGATTGGGACGATGGCACCCATCTGCATCCCGACGAGCGCTTTCTTACCATGGTAGAGAACGGCCTGGAATGGCCCGACTCACTGAGCGACTATTGGGACAGCTCCATCAACCCCTTGAGTCCCTACAACAAGGGCTTTGGTTCGTATGTGTACGGCATCTTTCCGGTGGTGTTGTCCAAGGCAGTGGGTCAACTCACCGGCTATACCGGCTATTCGGGCGTCTATCTGGCGGGGCGGGTCATGTCCGGCGTAATGGATCTGGCCTGCGTGTTGATTGTCTATCTCATCGGCAAGGCACTCTATAATCGGCGCACCGGCTTGTTGAGCGCCCTGCTCTTTTCCATGTCGGTGCTCAGCATCCAGCACGCCCACTTTTTCACGGTGGATTCCTCCACAACCTTTTTTGTCACCCTGGCTCTGTTGGCAGCGGTGCGCGTGGCCAAGGGGGCCGGCTGGGGCAGTGTATTGCTGCTGGGCTTTTCCTTTGGTATGGCCGTTAGCAGCAAGATCAGCGTGCTCACCTTTTTGGCCGTCATTGGCTTGGCGTTGATTCAGCGTACGGTGCGGGCTTGTCAGGACGCCGAACACGTTCGCCCCGATTACATCGGCCGTTGGCGGTTGCGCCTGGGCCGCGTCCGCCTGACCTGCGAAGCCGAGACGCCGTTGGAATGCCCCGAATCCAAGACGGATCGCTTCCTCTTTCGCTTACTGCCTACTGCGCTGACCTTGGTGGTCATTCTGGTGGTCGCCTTGTTCACCTTTCGTGTCGCCCAGCCTCAGGCCTTTACCGGCCCCGGCTTTTTTGATCTCCAACTGAACGAGCAGTGGCTGGATGATATGGAATCCAGCCAAAAGATGGTGACCGGCGAGACCGACTATCCCCCCAGCGACCAGTGGACGGATCGTACACCCGTCTGGTACTCCCTCAAGAACATGGTGTTGTGGGGTCTTGGTGTGCCCTTGGGCCTCGCCGTGTGGGCCTCCTGGGGCCTGATGGCCTATGACATGTTCTTTAAAAAGAGGTGGCAGCACCTCTTGCCCTGGACCTGGATGACGCTGACCTTTTTTTATCAGAGCGTCCAGTTCGTTAAAACAGTGCGCTATATGCTGCCCATCTATCCGACTATGGCTCTGGTGGCGGGCTATGGCCTGATGTACCTTTGTTCACGAGCCAAAGAATACAGCGCCAGGCGGGGGGGTATCAAATGGCCGCGTGTGGCCGCTTATGGTGGCGCGGGTGTTGTGGTGCTGGGCACACTGTTCTATGCCATCTCTTTTATGGGCATCTATTCCGAGCCAGTGACGCGTCTCACGGCCTCACGGTGGATCTATGAGAATATCCCTGAGGGCACGAGCATTACCTACGAACTATGGGATGACGCCCTGCCCCTCAATATCGATGGTCATAATGCCAGCATCGAGTATGACATCATCACCATGGATCTCTACTGGGAGGACATTGAGGACAAGCGCGAGTCGCTTTACAATTGGCTGGATCAGGCGGATTACATCATCCTCTCCAGCAATCGCCTTTATGGTTCCATCCCTCGTATGGAGAGCCGCTACCCCATGGCCACGGCCTACTATGAGGCTTTGTTCGACGGTGACCTGGGCTTTGAGTTGGTAGCCGAGTTCACCTCGCGCCCGTCTCTGTTGGGATTCGAGTTCGTAGATGACAATGCCGATGAGACTTTTACCGTCTATGACCATCCACGGGTGTTGATTTATCGCAAGACCGCGGACTATGACCCTGCGGCCGTACAAGCACTCTTTGACGATTATGACTTGGAGCGCATCGCCCGGACGCGCCCCGTCGAGATCACCGAGGCGCCCACAGCATTGCTGCTCTCGGACAAAGAATGGGAGGAGCAGCAAGCGGGCGGCACTTGGTCCGAGATGTTTGACCGCGATTCACTGGCCAACAGCGTGCCCACGTTGGCCTGGTTGCTCATCCTGTTTCTGCTGGCGGTGCCGGCCTTTGTATTGGGCTTTCCGCTGTTCAGCGGCCTGCGTGATCGCGGCTATGGCTTTGCTTTGACGCTGGGCCTCGTGGTCGTGGGATGGCTCAGTTGGTTGGGCGCCTCGGTCAAGGTGTTGCCTTTTACGCAGACGGTGTTGTGGTGCCTTGTCGCTGTGCTCTGGGCCTTGGCAGTTTGGTGTGCTTGGCGTAACCGCGCTGCTTTGAGTAGTTGGCTACGCGAACACTGGCAGCTCATGCTGGCGCAGAGCGTTATCTTTATGGGAGCTTTTGCCCTGTTCTGGCTCATCCGTCGCGCCAATCCCGATCTGTGGCATTCGGTGACGGGTGGCGAAAAGCCTATGGACTTGGCCTACCTCAACGCCATCATCAAGAGCACCTGGTTCCCGGCCTATGATCCCTGGTTTGCCGGTGGTTATATCAACTATTACTATTTCGGCTTTGTCTTGAGCGCCGTGATGGTCAAGCTCTCGGCGGTTGTGCCCACCACCGCCTACAACCTGCTCATCCCCACCTTTTTCGCCATGCTGGTCTCGGGCGTTGTTTCATTGGTGTATAATCTGCGCCCGCGCGCTAAAAAACTGCTCTCTGGGCTGGGGGCTGGTCTAGTGGGGGCGGTGCTGGCGGCGATCATCGGTAATCTGGGCGAGCTAGAGCTCTTGTGGGGTGGCTTCAAAGACCTGGCCCTGTCGCGGGGATTGGTGGAGACAACCGCATCGGGCCTGTCTCAGGCCGCTACGGGCTTTTGGACCTGGCTAACAACCGATATCACCCTGTCTTTCCGTCCCGAGTGGTGGTACTGGAACGCCTCGCGCATTATGGCCAACGGCGAGATCAACGAGTTCCCCTTCTTTTCCTTCTTGTATGGCGATTTGCATGCCCATGTGATGGCCATGCCGCTGGTGGTACTGGCCCTGGGGTTGGCTGTTAATCTGATCTTTGTGCTGCGTGACGGCTCACAGACTGATGGCAAGCGCCGTTGGCTGCGGCTGGGCCTTTCTGTGGGCCTCAGCGCACTGGTGGTGGGGGCCTTGTGGTGTACCAACACCTGGGATTATCCCACCTATCTACTGATTACCATCGCGGCGCTGGCTGTGGGCATCTATGCCGCCGCTAGGCATGTCGATTTCAAGTCCATTCGCACCTGGGTGCTGCTAACCATGACCTTGGTGGCGTTGAGCATCATCCTCTATCTGCCTTTCCACAGCGCTTACGGCTCGGCCTATTCCAGCTTTGAACTGTGGGAGGGCGAGACCAGCACCCTGAGCGAGTTGCTGACCATCTGGATCGTGCTCTATGTGCCGCTCCTCTCTGGCTTGCTGGGTGCCTGTTTCCGGCGGCGCTCTCGCGATGCCTGTGCGCGCCGCGCGCGTTTATGGGGCACGCAGCTTGGTCATGGCGAACGACGCACGCACCTCTATGACCTGCTGGTGCGCTGCCAGAGCGTGGCCTATGGCTATCTGTGGATTCTGGCTCTGGTGCTGCTGCTGGTAGAAGTGATGGCTCTATTCTCTGGCTCCTGGGCACTTTTCTTAGCTTTGCCGGTGTTGGCTTTGGGTGGTTGGTTGGCCCTGCGTCAGGATTCCAGCGACATGATGCGCTTTGCTGGTATTCTGGCAGCCGTTGGAGCCGGGCTGGTCATCGCTGTTGAATACGTGGTGCTGGACGGCGATATCGGTCGCATGAATACCGTCTTCAAGTTCTACTTGCAAGCCTGGATACTCTGGGCCGTGGTCGCGGCGTTGCTCCTCCCCGATCTGTTGCACGCCCAAGTGAACTGGCGCTCCTGGGGCAAGGTGCTCTGGCGGGTGGCTTTTGTATTATTACTGGTTGCGGGCCTTCTTTATCCGGTGCTGGGCACCTGGGGCAAGGTCAACGATAAATGGGATTCTGAGCAAGAGGCCACGCTGGATGGCACCGCTTTTATGAAGCGGGCCATGTATAACGATGGCGTCATGGCGGAGAGCCTCAACGAGGATCTGGCGGCCATCGAGTGGCTGCAAGAGAACGTCGAGGGTTCGCCGGTGGTGATGGAAGGCGTGGGCCAGCTCTATCGTTGGGGTAGTCGGGTGTCCATCTATACTGGCCTGCCCACGGTTATTGGCTGGGATTGGCACCAACGCCAGCAGCGCTCTGTGGCCGGCGGCACGCGCATTGATTGGCGCCTGCAGGATGTGTCCGAGTTCTATAACACGGAGGATATCTCACGAGCTCTCGAGATTCTGGATGAATATGATGTGGCCTATGTGATGGTGGGGCAGATTGAACGCAGTTCCTACACCGCTTTGGGCTTGTCCAAGTTCACCGAGATGGAGGGTCAAAGCCTTGAGATTGTCTTTTCACAGGGCAATACCGTCATCTACAAGGTCATCGGAGAGAAAGAAGTTAGCGAGGCTGTCGGTCTGCTCGATGGCATCAAGGGCTGGCTGAACCAACATTGGGTTGGCGCTTCGGTGCTGGCCGATGAGGACGATGGCGCTACTGCCGAAGAAGCAGCGCTCGATCCTCTGGGGCGGGAGACCGTCGACAGCCGCGGGTGGAACTCACTCGCGGCTGTTTCTGACAATGTTGCCATTGTCAGTTGGTGGTTGGTGCTGTGGCTGTTGGGTCTGGCCGCTTGGCCGCTCATCGCTCCCTTGTTTGAGGCGCTGCCCGGCAAGGGCTATGGTTTTGCGCGCACGGCAGGCTTACTGCTCGGCAGTTTGCTGCTGTGGTTGGGCTCTAGTCTGGAGATCATCCCCAACAGTGCTGGCTGGGCCTGGGCTGTGCTGGGCGTGATGTTCATCGTCGGGATTTGCGCCTGGCGCCGCCAACCCGCGTTGCGCGTTGCCTGGCGCGAGAACGGCCAGGATATCCTGCAGGATATCCTGCGCACTGAACTGATCTTTACCGCGGCGTTCGTCGTCTTTGTCATCATCCGCATGCTCAACCCCGATTTGTGGCAGCCCTGGTACGGCGGCGAAAAGATGATGGAGATCGCCTTTCTCAACGCCACCTCGAAATCGGCTTATATGCCGCCTTATGATCCCTATCTATCCGGTCTGACGATCAACTATTACTATTACGGCTTGTTCGTGGTCAATTTTCTGCAAAAGTTGGCTGGTCTGACCCCCGAAGTGGCTTTCAATCTGGCTATTCCCACCTTTTTCGCACTCACCATTTCCATTGCCTATAGCCTGGGGCGATGGTTGACCTCGCGATTGTCTGGCGAGCGCCTCGATTCGCGTTTGGCCTTATGGGGTGGGGTGGCGGCCGCGGCTTGTGTGGCCTTGCTGGCCAACCTTTCGTCGTTTGCGCAGCTCTTGGAGCAATTAGCTGCAGCCGGCGGCACTACTTTTGCCTCGGCCACCGATTGGCAGTGGTCCGATATCGGCGCTGTGTGGCAGGGGCTGCGCAGCGTGTTGGCAGGGTCAGCGCAGCTCGGCTCGTTCGACTACTGGAGCCATGGCACGCGCATTATCCCCTATACCATCAACGAGTTTCCCTTTTTCAGTTTCCTGTTTGCCGATCTGCATCCGCACATGATCGCCATTCCCTTTATGCTCTTTATTGCGGCCTTGGCTTGGGCCGTATTAGCTCAGGAGCAAGAGACATTCTTCTGGCGACGTGCCCTCTGCTGGTTTGTTTGGGCTGTTGTGACTCTGGGTGCGTTGGGTCCCATGAACACCTGGTCTCTGCCCGCCGCCGTGCTGCTGCTGACCGGGGCACTGGTGTTACGCGGCTGGAGGCAGGCACGATGGCATGGCCTGGGTATTGGCTTGTTGATAGCGCTTGCCCTAGTGTTGCTGGCGGTGCTTCTCTATGCGCCTTTTTACGCTACCTTTGATGCCCCCGAATCGGGTCTCAGCCTCGTCCCTTCGGCATCGCGTTCGGCACCGGCATTGTGGTTTGTGGTATGGGGAACGCTGCTCATTCCCTCCATCTCTTATCTGGTATGGCAGCTGGCTCATCTTTCAGCCGGCTTACGCAAGGCTACTTGGGGCGTGGTTCTGGCGGCTATTGTTGGCGGTGTCGCCCTGGGCTTCTGGGTACATCCAGTGGTGGGGCTGTGCGCGGTACTGGTGTTGCTATCTGGCTGGGGCGCTCTTACTGCCGATTCAGCGGCTCTACGTATGATCGCGCTGTTGCTATGTATCGGCTGGGGCATGTTGCTCTGTGTAGAGCTCGTTTATCTCCCCGATTTTTTGGATGGCGGCGATTGGTTCCGCATGAACACGGTGTTCAAATTCGGCATTCAGTCCTGGATTCTCATTGGGCTGGCTGTGGGCGCGACACTGCCCCTGCTCTGGCGGGCCAGCAAAAAACTCGGTTGGGGACGCTGGTCGTGGCGCGTGGGTCTGCTGCTCGTGCTGTTTATCGGGTTTTCTTATGTGCCGTTCAGCATTCCCTCACGTATCGTTCAGCGCTTTCCCGAGGTGAACGGTCAGGTTGGACCGCGCCCCGTAGGACTGGATGGTCTGGCATATATGGACGGCGGCGTTTACACTTGGCCTGATGCCAGCAATACCATTGACTTGACCTACGATTACGAGGCGATCACCTGGTTGTGGAACAACGTCGAGGGTGCGCCCGTCCTGCTGGAGGCCTATGTAGGCTACTATCGCGAAGGCGGCATGCGCGTTTCTTCCTATACGGGTTTGGCGGTCATCGTAGGGGCGCACTCTGGCGAACAGCACGATGGGGCGACGGTGCTGAGTCGGCAAAACGATGTTTCGACCCTGTACAACACCACAGACGAGGCCCTTTTCTTTGACCTTTTATCTCTCTATGATGTACGGTACATCTATGTAGGCCAGCTTGAGAACGCCATGTACAATGCTGAAGGCTTGGAAAAGTTCGAGCAGCTTGCGGCGCTTGGTCAACTACAGCGCGTCTACCAAAATGCGGAGACTGCAATCTATGAGGTTCCCGCGTCCATGTGACCTGGAGGAGTATCCTTGATTCTCGACATTGCTGTCTGGTATCTCTCCCTGGCAATCATCGGTTTTGCCGCTCTGCCCCTGACGGTGCAGCTTTTTCGGCACCTGCCGGACAAGGGCGTTGCCCTTGCACGTGTGGTGGGGCTGGCCCTCTGCGGCCTGGCTTACTGGCTGCTGGTTACCGCAGGTTTGCTGCATAACAGCCGCGCGGCGGTCATATCGATCATCACGGTGTTTGGGGTGATCTCCTGGTTGCCGTGGCTGCGCGATCATGAGGCAATGCGCGAAAACTGGCAGGCTATTCGTGGGCACCTGCTGCTCAATGAGGGGCTGTTTTTGCTGATCTTTTTGGGCATTACCTTCTTTGTGGCCTACCGCCCCGAGATTTCTGCCACTGAAAAACCCATGGAATATGCCTTTATCAATGGCATCCTCCATTCGGATAGCTTTCCACCAGCCGATCCCTGGTTGGCCGGTTATGGCATCAGCTATTATTACTTTGGCTATATCCTCGCTGCTTTTGTGACGCTCTTTTCCGGGTTGAGCGCCTCAATCACCTATAACCTGGTCTGCGCGACCGTGTTCGCTCTGGCTTTCATGGGCGCTTTTTCGTTGCTGCGCAATATGGTGCTTTCTCACAAGGGCAAAGAGGGCGCCAGTGGTGTTGGGGCTGGCCTATTGGGTGGCTTTTTGGCCTTGTTCATGGGCAATCTTGAGGGCCTCTTTGAGGTAATTCGCTCTCGCGGCCTGGGCTCTGAGGCGCTCTTTACCTGGCTGGATGTCAAGAACCTCACTGTTTCCGGTACCGGCACCTGGCTACCCGCCGATTCCTGGTGGTGGTGGCGTGCCTCGCGCGTCGTCCACGACTATAACGCCCTGGGACAATCTTCCGAGGTCATTGACGAGTTTCCCTTCTTTAGCCTCATCTTGGGCGATATTCACCCTCACGTATTGGCTCTGCCCTTTGTCATGCTGGCTTTTGCACTGGCCCTGAATCTGCTGCTCATGCCGGCCAAGCGCATCATACGTGAAGAAGGTGACAAAGAGGGCGGCCTCAGCATGGTGCTGACGCGTCTCTTCTCGGGCGTCGACACAGGTTGGCGCTGGGATCCCTGGCTGTGGGGCCTGCTGTTAGGTGCTTTTGGCTTTATGAACACCTGGGACTTGCCCGTTTACCTTGGTTTGTTCTTGGTGGTGTTGGGCGTGCGGGTTGGCTATCAGGTCGGTAACTGGCGCGCGTGGCTTTCTACCTGGGTGGTAGAATGCCTGGCGATCGGGTCCATTGCCATCATCGCCTATATGCCCTTTTACCTCTCCTTCCGCTCTCAAGCGGGCGGTTTTGCTGCTGTCGATGTCAAGACGCAGCCACAGCAGTTCATGCTGATGTTCGGCGTGTTCGTTGTAGCGCTGTTGGGCTATATCATCTCACTGGCTGTGCCTGCCCTCAAGGATCGTGCGCGCTGTTCGCTCAAGCCTGTCGTACGCCTGATTGAGGTGTTGGGGCTCCTCGTCATCGGCCTTTGCTTGGTGCAGGGCTGGTGGACTGCGGCCATCGCCCTGGGGTTGGCTGCCGCTGCTGCTGCGGTCTTTTTTGCCAACTGGCGCGAGGATGGCGCTCGGCTTGATATGCCCGATATGCTCGCCCTGCTGATGACCATCGGCGGTCTGCTGTTGGTGTCCAGCGTCGAATTTATCATGCTGAGTGATAGTTTTGGCACGCGCATGAACACGGTATTCAAGTTCTATTATGCGGGCTGGTTGTTGCTCTCCTGTGCTTCGGCCTGGGGCATGTATGCAGTGGCTAGTCGTTGGAAGGCACTGCGTATGGCTGGCCGCTTGGCGATGGCTCCCTGGCTGGTGGTTGTGGTGGTGCTCATCCTGTCTGGCAGTGTCTATACTGTGGCGGCTGCTATCAGTCGCACCGACGGGTTTGCAGGCACACCTTCTTTGGACGGCACAGCTTATGTAGCCGTTTATCGTCCCGATGAGCAAGCGGTCATTGATTGGCTGAACGAGAACGCCCCCGATGAAGCCGTATTAGTCGAGGCTGTAGGGGGCTCTTATACTGAATACGGCTGGATCTCGGCGGCTACGGGTATCCCCACGCTGCTGGGCTGGACCGGCCATGAGCTGCAATGGCGTGGCAGTTACGAGCTTCCCGCAGAGCGCGAAGCGGCAGTCGAGTTGATCTACACCAGTACCGATATCGACGCCATCTCCCAGACCCTGGCCGAATATGATGTGGACTATGTCATTATCGGGCCGCGTGAGCGAACGACCTACGGGGTATCAGACACAACGGTACTTCGTTTGAGTCAGTTTTTATCGGTGGCCTATGAATCGGGTGACTACCTTGTCTTTGAGCGTCCATAGCCGAAAAAAGTGGTGTGGTATAATCCTCTTGTCGTTCTAGTTGTAAAGAGATGAGCATGTTTGATTCCACAGTTTCCAGCGAATTGCCAGGAAAAGAGTCACGGCCGTTTACGATTACTGTCGAGGTAGCCGCGTATGCATTGATTGCCCTCGCGGCACTGCTCGCGCGCTTTTGGGCGCTTGGCGATGCACCTCTATCGAGTGAGGGCTTGCTCACGGCCTTGGGCGCTTTGGGTCTGAAGGCCCTGCCCGACGCCTATTCGGCACTACTGTATGATGCAGACGCCCTCATGTTTGAGATATTCGGTAGCTCGGTGGTGGCAACTCGTGTGCTGCCGGCACTCTTGGGCTCTTTAATTGTGCTGCTGCCCTTGGGCCTGCGAGGTTACGTGGGGCGCTGGGGCGCCTTGGGCATGAGCCTGCTCTTATTGGTGAGCCCCGTGTGGGCCTTGGCCTCGCGCACCTCATCGACCAGCATTCTGGTGGGGGCGATGTCTCTGGCCTGGCTGGTGATCATTTGGCGTGCCTGGGCTGAGGGCGATTCCCGCTGTGCCAAAGCCTCGATTATCCTTGTCGGCGTTGGCTTGGTAGCAGGTGGTGCCTTTGTGGGCACCCTGCTCGGTGCTGCGGTGGCTGGCTGGGCTGCCTACCGTCTGTCAGGCTATTCCCAGCGGACGATCATCCGCCAGCGCCTCTCCGCCTGGTTGAAGGATGGACAGGACTGGCTGATTGCTCTGGCTGTGTTCTTGATGCTGTCCAGCGCTCTACTCACCAATCTGGATGGCATCGCTACGACTATCGACAGCATCGGCAAGTTTGGGCTGCTCTTTGCGCCGCAGCTCTGGTGGAAACAGCTCGCTGTGCTCCTGCTTTATGAGCCGCTGCTCACCATTCTGGCCGTGACGGGAGTAGTCAGTAGCATTCACCAACGCAATGCTGCGGGCATTGGCCTGTCCATATGGGCGGGGATGGCGATCTTCTATGGCTTGCTCTCCGGACAGGCTATTCTTTCCTCATCCATGGCCATCCTCGTGCCGGCCGTGGTTTTGGCCGGATTCGGTTTGCAGCATATGATCGTCAATTGGCCGCGTCCTGGTACACGCGAGGGCATCTTGCTTTGGGGGATTGGGCTTTTTCTAGTGTTTGGCGGCCTCTCGGTAGCCAGCTATGTGGTCTATGCCAACAACACTGTGCTTTCAATGACCCTTGTTGCCTGTGGTATCGGCATTGTTGCTGCCCTGGCCATGAGCGCCTATACCACAGATTGGGGTGCGGGGCGTATTGCCCTGGCGATGCTATGCGCCATAGCCGCTATGGTCACCATCCGCAGTGCAACGGCTGTGGGCTATCAAACGGCCGCAGATCCCCGGGAACTGCTGGTGGAGGATGTTTCTTCCAGCGAGGTGTCGCTCCTAGAGGATTGGATTCATACATATTCTGCACATAATCTGGGTGATGCTTCTGTTGCCGTGGTTGCCATCGATGCCGATGTCTCGCCGCAGGCGCTGTGGGCCACACGTGGCTTTGAATGCGTTTCGGCAGCGGATGCTGATGCAACGTATGATGTATTGATTGCCCCGGCGGATGGCCGTGATGGCCCGCTGGGCATGGTTGCTCAAACTTTCTCTATGAGCAAGAGCTGGGATTGGACCGAACATCTGGATGATGCCAACGCTCTGCTGAGCTGGTTGCTGTGGCGAGATGCCATAGGTGATCTTGAGGAAACCAGCGTGCAGGTGTGGGTTTTCGCGAATTAGGTTGGAGATGCTTTCATGACCAATGATCAGGAACGAACAACATTTCTAGACCGGCCGCTGTTCAAGGGCTCGCGAATTTCATGGTTCATGGTGCTCTATGTGGCGGTGTTTGTCTTTGTCGTATTTACTCGCCTGTGGGACCTGGGCGGGCGTGCTTACAGCCATGATGAGAGCATCCATGCCTGGATGTCATGGAAATACATCACCGGCCAGGGCTACCAACATAACCCCGTCTATCATGGCCCCTTCCTGTACACGTTTACGGCCTTTATCTTTTCCATATTTGGCGATACCGACTTTACAGCGCGTCTGGGGGCGGCTCTCTTTGGCATCGGCATCACCCTGGTGCCCCTGCTGCTCAAAGAGTGGTTGGGCAAAAAGGGTGCTCTGTTGGCCGCCTTATTTATGGCCATTTCGCCCGTATTGATGACTCGTTCTCGCTACATTCGCCACGATCAATTTGTAGCGCTCTTTAACCTGTTATTGTTAGTGGCCAGCCTGCGCTACCTTGCGCATCGCAAACCGCGCGATCTCTATTTGGCTGCCGCCATGATATCATTGGGCTTCACGGCCAAAGAGACCACCTTTATTACCTATTTCATCTTTGGCGTGTTCTTGTTTGCCTATTGGCTCTACCATCTTTATAGAATGCGTCCGCTCAATTTCCGTCAGGCTATCGACCTTCCCGTATTCGATCTCATGGCCGTAATGGTCACGCTCATATTGCCCCTTGCCTCGCCCTTTGTGATCAACCTGTTGGGCATGGATTCGGTGGATTACACCACCCAGTTGGGGGCCAAGGCGGCCATTGTGGGTGGCATGATTGCCCTTTCTGCTTTGTTGGGCATTCTGTGGAATCGCAAAAAGTGGCTCGTTTCGGCGGGCATTTTCTGGGCTATTTTCATCCCCCTCTTTACCAGCATGTTCACCAATCCCGTCGAGGGCCTAGCGACGGGTATCGTGGGGCAGTTGGGTTACTGGCTTTCTCAGCAGGGCGTCAAGCGCGGCAACCAGCCTGGCTATTACTATGCCCTGTTCATCTCGCTGTACGAATTCCTGCCGCTCATCCTCGCTCTTTGCGGCATTGGTGTTTACGCCGCCAAAGGTGATCGCCGCCAGAAATCGCCGCAGATCGAAGGCTTGAGCAACCTACCTTCCATCCCCTTTGTGCCGCTGCTCATCGTTTGGTTTGTCCTTACTTTTGTCATGTACAGCTGGGCTGGCGAGAAAATGCCCTGGTTGATGATCCACATCGCCATCCCGATGCAGTTATTGGCCGGTTGGACCGCAGCACACCTGTTTGAGACTGACTGGAAGGCGCTGCGCGAAAAGGGTGGCCTGTGGCTGCTGCTTCTCGTGCCCATGCTTCTCTATGTCGTTTATCGCCTGCTTTCGCCGGGGAACCCTTTGGATGTGAGCCGCATTGCCCAGCAAGAGTGGATGAGAACGGTTGTCACTCTCATTGGCGGGGCAATTGTGATCTATTTCATGACACGGATCCTGTCTCGCCTGTCGCGCCAAGATGGCTGGCGCATGGTCGGTCTGTCGCTGTTCTCTATCCTGGCTGCCGTCACACTACGTTTTGCTTTCATGGCTAGCTTTAGCAATGCGGCCATGGCGACCGAATACATGGTATACGCCCAGGGCACGCCAGACGTGGCTTTGGTGGCCGACGAGTTGGAAGAGCTTTCAGAGCGTTTGACCGGCGATCTGCACCTCACAGTTGCTTATGACAACGAATCATCGTGGCCTTTCGAGTGGTACCTGCGCGATTTCGATAACCGCATTCTCTTTACAGAAGATACAGCTTCTAGCGTAATGGGCGCTGATGTTATTCTGGTGAGTTCTGGTAACCAAGCGGCAGTCTCATCTTATCTGGGTACTGACTATTATGTGCGTGATTACCGCCTCATTTGGTGGCCCAATCAAGACACCTATTTTAACCTTACCCTGCGCAATGTGTGGGACAAGCTCACCAACGCTGAGAGTCGCGAGCAGATATGGAACATTATCTGGAGTCGTGAATACACCGTGAGCACCGATAATTGGCCGCTGGTGAGCCGCTTTTCCATGTATATTCGCCGCGATATTGCGCAGCAGCTCTGGGATTATGGCATCGAGACGGCTTCGCTCGACGGTACGCTCCCGGGCGACGAGTACCTCGACTTGTGGGAATCAGTAGACGCCGATGTGATCCTGACAGGTTCAGCGGACACGTTGACTTTGAGTGCGCCCAAAGATGTTGACATAGACGCTGAGGGCAATATCTATATTGCCGAAGGATCGGCGAACCGTGTCACCATTCTGTCGAGTGAAGGCATCGAAATTGGCACTTTGGGCAGCAGCGGTTCCGAGCTGGGCCAGTTTTCCGAACCCTGGGGCATTGCTGTAGCCGATGATGGCACTTGTTATGTGGCCGATACCTGGAACGGGCGCATCCAGGTGTTTGACCCCGATGGCACACTCGTCAATGCCTGGGGGCAGTTTGGTCAAGAGGATGTGTCCGGCTCGGGCTATTTACTCTATGGTCCACGTGATATCGTTCTGGATGAGCAGGGTAACGTGTATGTGGCCGATACCGGTAACAAACGCATCGTCAAGTACAATGCCGATGGAGACACGCTGGCTATCATCGGCGGCTCTGGCTCGGATGCGGGCCAGTTCCAAGAGCCGGTGGGCTTGGCGATAGGCCCTGACGGCTATTTATATGTGGTGGATACATGGAATCACCGCGTACAGGTTTTTGATGATCAGTTGCGCTATGTCCGGGAATGGACAATCTATTCCTGGGAAGGCACCTCCGTGGTGAACAAGCCCTATATCGCTGTGGATGATGAGGGCCATGTGTTTGTCAGTGATCCCGAGGATGACCGTATCCTAGAGTTTGATGGCGAGGGAAATCTGGTGAGAACCTGGGGGCAGACGGGATCGGGCGTGAATGGCTTGAACCAGCCTACTGGCGTGGCCCTGAGTGATGATGGCACGCTCTATGTGTGCGATACGTTGAATAACCGGGTGTTGGGATTCAAATAGCATGGACAATCTGGAACGTTTGAGCCGGGCTCGGGCCTGGTTGTTCGATTTGGACGGCACGCTTGTCGAGCAACGCGTGGATTTTGCCTTGATGCGTGCCGAGGTGATGCGCACCATTGCTGCCTACGATCTCGCGTCTTGCCTGCCCTTTGCGGGCCAGCATCCGGTGTTGGAACTAGTAGATCATGTGGAACACGAGGCCGCCAAGGCCTCATCTGAGGTGGCTGCGGAGTTTCGCTTGGCTGCTGATGGAGCCATCGAGCGGGTAGAGCTCATGGCGGCCCCTTCAGCGCGAGTGTTTGACGGTGTGCAGGAATTGTTTGCAGCTTTAGCTTTACGCGGTTTCAAAACGGCCATCGTTACGCGCAATTGTCGCAAAGCAGCCGAATACATTCTGATGGCTAACAATATCCCTTGCGATCTACTGGTCGCGCGTGAGGATGCCCCCAAGGTCAAGCCCAACCCTGAGCATCTGCAGGTGGCCCTGGATGCTTTTGGTGTGTCGGGTGCAGAGTCGGTCATGTGCGGTGATTATGTGATGGATATTCTGGCGGGCAAGGCGGTTGGTGCATTGACTGTGGCCGTGGCCAGTCATGGCGATCTTGCTCGTTTTGCGGATTCATGCCCTGATTTGACTGTGTGGGGAGTTGGGGAGTTGGTTGCGTGGTTGTAAAGAGTGAAAAGAATTTAAAAGAACTATCGCCATCTCGCGTCGAGGTGCTAAACCGCGAACGCTTGCTTGATGATTTCTTCAAGGTAGACCGCTATACCCTCCAGTACGAGCTGTTCGGTGGCGGTATGGGGCCGGTGATGAAGCGTCTGGTTTTCGAACGTGGCGATGCGGTGGCCGTGCTGCCCTATGACCCCGAGACGGGTATGGTGGTACTCATCAAGCAGTTCCGTTGTCCCGCCTATGTGCGCGAGGGCGACGGTTGGCTGTGGGAGACTATTGCTGGCATGTTGGATGGCCAGCAGCCAGAGGACGTGGTTCGGCGCGAGGCCATGGAAGAGGCGCATCTCACCTTGGATGAACTCGAATATGTAGCCACCGTGTTTCCCAGCGGTGGGGCCTGCTCCGAGCGGCTGTTTGTGTATCTGGCACCCATCTCAATCGAATCAGGTTGGCAATGTCTGGGCGGCCTCGAGTCCGAATCGGAAGACATTCTGGTTTGTAGTTTCCCCTTGGACGAGGCTGTACGTATGATGCGCGAGGGCCAGATGAAAACTGCTACAGTTGTGATTGCCCTGCAGCACCTGTTGCTGAAACGGGCGGGCATCTCATGCTAGCGAACAGTCTGGGTGAGGCGTTCTGCTCATGGCTGAGCACTGCGCCGCGTTTCGCCCAGGCTCTGTCTTTTCTTGCTTCATGTCCAGAGGCGTTCGTTGTAGGGGGCACCGTTCGAGATCTCCTTTTGAGGCGCCCCGTTGCTGATCTGGATATCTTGGTGTCCGAGGGAGCCATCTGTACTGGGCGAGCGTTAGCCCGCGATCTGGATGTGGCCTTTTACGTCCTCGATGCCGAACGTGACGTGTGCCGCGTGCTTCTTGACGCAGCCACTCATATTGACATAACAAAGTACCGCGAACCAACTCTGGAAGGTGATCTGTTTCACAGGGATTTCACAGTGAATGCACTGGCCTGGCACATTGGCGATGAAACCTATCAGGTGATCGATGTTTCCTCTGGCCTGACGGATCTTCAGGATGGGCGTATTCGGGCAATTACCGATGCCAGCTTGTCTGACGATCCCCTTCGTGTTTTGCGTGCTGTCCGCTTTGCGGGCACACTGGGCTTTTCTATTGAGGCCCATACTCTCGAACTTGTACAGCGCGATCGTGAATTGCTGCCTTCTGTCTCGCCCGAGCGAATCCGCGACGAGTTTCTGGCCATGTTGTCCGCGCCAGAGCCGCTCAATGCCCTTGACTTATTCGTCAGGCTCGACTTGTCGCAAATAACGTTGGGTATTGAGAGTACAGCGCTGATTTGTGGCATTCAGAGCTTGAACACTTTGCTGAAAAAGCCTGCTGAATTCGTGGCTGATTCGTATTTAACAGAGGCTCTGGATCGAGATTGGCAGCAGCTCATGGCTGCAGATCGCCCGCGCTGGTTGCTCAATCGTTTGGCCCTTCTTTTGTGGGGGGCTGTGGGTGAAGATGAAATCTGGCCCGCCATCTGCGAAAGGCTGGTGCTTAGCAGCCGCGAATGTGCTCACTTGCTGCGCCTTCGCCAGGGGCTAGCCTGGCTCTCCGCTTGGGCCCCCGGATGGTGGCGTGATCCGGAACGCATTTACGCCTACTATGATGCGCTCAATGAATCGGGCGTTGATGCGGCCGTGTTCCATGCCACTCTTTCGCCAAGCTCTTCATCGGCAGAAACGCGTGACGCCTTGCTTTCTGCCTGGTATGAACAGCATGATCGGCTCGTTACACCTCCCCGGCTCCTCACTGGCAACGATGTACAGCGGCTCACCGGCGCAACTGGTCCCGAGATTGGCCGCCTCCTCAACGAACTGACCCTGGCTCAGGTGCGCGGTGTACTTGTCAACACTGCTCAGGCTGAAACATGGTTGCAGAACCAAACTCGCTAATTACCTCTCTCTTTGTATCGTGACCCATCTTTTTGTGTTGCATCACTGTTCCTGATTGCGTTATGATGACTCTATTGTTCTAGTCATGATTTGCGATGGAGCTGATGCGAAATGAAGAGATCCCTGTTTCTCATATCTGTCTGTTGCCTCGTACTGCTCTTGGCGGCATCATCAGCAGCTGCCGACGCACCAGTTTTATCTGCTGATGATAGCAATATTTCGCTGGGTTACAGCGGCTATCTGGCAGATGCTGGCGGCGTAGCCATAAATGGTCTCATCGATATGCGCTTTCGTCTTTATACTGGCGCCGTGTCAGTCACAGCTTTGTATGATAGCGGTATCCTCACAGCCGTCTCCGTGGATGAAGGCATCTTTGATGTCACCCTGAATGTTCCTGCGAGTCTTTTCGATGGCCGAGACCTCTGGCTGTCTGTTCAAGTGGATGGCGAAACCCTTTCGCCGCGTCAACCATTGACGGCTGTACCTTATGCTGCTGGCGTGCTGCCGGGGGCCAGCATTCAAGCTTCTAGCGGCACTGCGCTTTCTGTTGCCTCGGATTCTGGCGTCGGTTTGTCTGGCAGTTCTAATAGTGGCGTGGGCATAGCTGGCCAAAGCACCGGAACTGGAGACTCTTCATATGGCGGCTCGTTCACTTCAACCAGTGCTGCGGGTGTCTATGCAGCCAGCAGTGCCGACCCTTCTCAGGCCAATGCCTATGCTCCGGGTGTCTATGCCTACAGCGAAAATGGTGTGGGTCTTATGGCTGAGACTGCCTCAGAAACCTACCCGGCCGTTTTAGGGACGAGCGAGTCAGGTATCGCTCTCAAGGGGCAAGCGAACTCTGGCTATGCTTTGTATGGCACATGCACGACTGGCACAGCGGTGTATGGTGCCAGCACGGATACGGGCTATGGTGGATATTTCAGTTCTTCTAACGGAACAGCCCTTCAGGCCGTTTCAGAGTCAGAAGCGGGAGTCGTTGGCGAGAGTGAGACTAACTCGGGCGTGGTGGGCCAGAGCGGTCAATCACTGGAAGAGCCATCTGTCGGCAAAATTGGCGTGCAGGGACTCGGCCAGGATGTGGGTGTGATGGGTACATCCAAGGATGGCAAAGGCGTCGTTGGCACTAGCACGAACAGCTATGCAGTGCAAGGCCTGAGTACCAATTCCTACGGTGCTTATCTGGCTTCTGAGAATAGCTATGGTGCTTATATTACCTCGAACACCTATCGAGGGCTGTATGCTGCTGGCGGATATGGTTCTTGGGCAGCCTATCTCGATGGATCGAGTTCGGACGGAGCTGGTCTCTATGTCAATGGCATTACGACGATGACTGGCGATTTGACCGTGATGGGCGATCTCACCGTCGAAGGTAGCAAGAGCGGTTATCTTGTCGATCTGGCCATGAACGTGGGCGAGACACCGTTGCATCAAGGCGATGTGGTGGTTATCGTCGGCGTAGGCGAGCCCGTGCTAGGTGATATTCCCTTACTGTTGGTAAAAGCTTGCACAGAGGCGAACAGTACCGCCGTGGTCGGCGTGGTCGATGAGCGTGTGGTGCTCGACGAGGCAACAGAGGAGAATGGGGAGGTCCTCGAATCAGAAAGCATCCTCACGGGGGAGTATGTGAATGTCGTAACCTCGGGGACATTCGGCTGGATCAACGTTGATGCTAGTTCTGCCTCAATTGCCCCCGGTGATTTACTGGTCTCTTCTTCCAATCTCGGCTTGGCTATGGTTTCAACTGTGCCATCTCCGGGCACAGTAATCGGCAAGGCGTTAGGAACGCTTGAGGAGGGCGCGGGGACTATACCCGTGTTGGTCACGCTTGATTAGAAAAAGGGGCAGCTTTTGCTGCCCCCTTCTTCTTGGGTTAATTGATCTGATCATGCTCGATCAGACCATCGCGCATATGAACAATGCGTTTGGCCCGTTCGCTTACATCGACATCATGGGTCACCATGATGATCGTGAGACCCTGTTCTTGGTTGAGCTTGTCGAACAGATCCATGAGTTCTTGCCCAGAGTGTGTGTCCAGGTTCCCGGTGGGCTCGTCGGCTAGCAGCAAGAACGGGTTATTCATCAAAGCTCGGGCTACAGCTACGCGTTGCTGCTGTCCGCCAGACATCTCGGTGGGGCAGTGATTCAGACGATCCCCCAATCCGACGGCCTCTAGCAGTTCTTTGGCGCGTTCCCGGTTGCCACTGCGGTGCTTGTAGAGATAAGGCATTTCGACATTGGTCAGAGCCGTAGCACGGTTTAGCAAACTATAGTTTTGAAAAACAAAGCCTAGCCCTTCACCGCGAAGCTGCGAGATCTGCTTGTCGTTCATGGCCATCATGTCTTTTCCCTGAAGATAGTACTCGCCATGCGAAGGCAAGTCGAGACAGCCAGTGATATTGAGCATGGTCGTCTTGCCAGAGCCCGATGGCCCCACAATGGCTACAAACTCTCCCGGATAGATCTTTAGTGTGACATCTTTGATAGCTTCTACTTCCACTTCGCCCATCTGGTAGACCTTGCGAATACTCTCCAGGTGCAACAAAGCGCCATTATCACTTGGCATAAAATATCTCCTGTTCGCTACAACTAGGCCACATGACGCAGTGCTTCGGTTGGCTGCAATCGGGCAGCTCGCCAGGCAGGATAGAGACCAGAGAGGATGCCCACGGCAGCCGATACGCCAATAGAGATGCCGATAATGTTGGGCGTCACAGTGATATATCCCTGCAGTTCTTCATACAGCGATGCTACGCCGTATGACCCCAGAATCCCAAGGACCATACCCACTATTCCTCCGGCCAGTGACAGGAAGATAGCTTCCATCAGAAACTGAATCATGATGTCACTGCGTTGTGCGCCAATGGCCCTGCGCATGCCTATCTCCCAGGTGCGTTCGCTTACCGTTACCAGCATGATGTTCATGAGGCCGATACTGCCCACAATGAGTGAGATACCGGCGATCATGGATAGGACGATTGTGAGAACCTGTACAAAACTGGATGTACTTTCGCTGAACTCCATGGTGTCGCTTATTGTGAAATCTTCACTTTCTGAACTTTCCAGTTTATGGCTGGCACGCAGGATTGTGTTGATTTCAGCTACGGCTAGATCACGTTCGTCCGAGTCGCTCGCGTCTACGCGAATGATGATCGTGCTGATACCATTCTCACGGGCCCCGGGCATTCGCGCAATAGCAGAGTCCATAGGGACAATGAGCGTGTACTGCGAGGAAGTGACTGTCGAATCACTGGCCAACACACCAATGATCGTATAGCTTTGTGTCACGTCATCCACCGTAATACGAACTACTTCACCGATGGGATTGGTGCTGCTGCCCATCAAGTCTTCTGCCAAGTCCTCGCCAATCACAATGACCGCTGACATATCCTCATTGTCTTGATCCGAGATAAAACGTCCCAGATACATCTCCCGCTGATAAACGTCAAGCCACTCTGAAGTGACACCGAGTATCTCGCTATTGGAAACACTCTGGCCGCTCCAAGCGAGCGTGCCCGACAGTTCGATTACGGCAGTTACAGCATCCACACGACTAGAAAACGTCTTGATGGCTTTGGCGTCATCGAGTGTCAATACAGCGGCTGTCGAAGACGTAGACTGTGTCATGGAGAACATACTGCGTCCTCCCATCATGCCAGCCATGCCCCCCATGCTAGAAGAGCTTGACGACGAAGTGATTTCGATCATGCCACTGGTAAGGGATTCCATCTGTGCCTTGGTTGCACTGCTGAGACCTTGGCCTAACGAGACGATCGTGATAACCGCAGCGATGCCGATGATGATCCCCAGTATCGTGAGAGCTGCACGAAGTTTGCTTGTCCCTAGACCACGTAAAGCAAATTCAATATTGATAGGTCGTTTCAAGAGTCGTTTCACGAGTGCACCCCTCTCAGTAACCAGATGAGTAGCTCTGCGTGGCATACCGTATGGTCTGCCCCTCTTCGAGCCCCTCATTGACTTGGGTGTACAGCCCGTCGCTATATCCCGTTTCGATATACTGCTGTTCAAGGCTGTTGCCATCTACTATCCACACATAATCACCACTGTTATCGCTATATACTGCAGCGGCTGGCACTACGAGTACATCTTCGATCGTACCTGTGGGGATGAGTATGTTAGCAGACATGCCCGTTTTGACCGTCGAAGGGATTGTGTCCATGTTAATGGGCACTTCATAGGTCGTGACACCACTGTCATATGTACCGGTTAGCGGCAATTCATCGATCGTGCCAGTAACCTCAATGTCTGAAAGCGCGTCGAAAGTGATGATAACCTGATCACCCGCGGCAATATCCACAATGTCCACTTCGCTTACTTCCGCCAACAGAACAAGTGAAGTTCTGTCTTGGATGACAACAGCCGTCATGCCGCCAGAAACTTCGCTGTCCTCAGAGACATTGACTTGTGTGATTGTGCCTGCAAAAGGTGCAACGAGTATAGAGTCGGCCAAAGCATTCTGGGCTTCTTCTAGGGCGCCTTCAGCCTTGATGACGGCAGCTCGAGCTTCGGCTATATCGGAACTTTCTTCATCTTCCGACAGATTGGTCAGTGAGGCATTGATCTGAGCAATACGCGCTTCGTCGGCCATGATTGCGGCAACGATCTTTTGGCGCGTAATCGATTGACTGCCAAGGGCTATTTCTGCATTGATCTCGGCGAGTTCTCTTGTCGCTACCTCAACATCGTGCTCTGCTGCAGCGATATCCATCTCATATTGTAGCTGAGCCTTTTCGAGCGCCTCTTGCTTTTCCAGCATGTCGATGCGCAAAAGCCATTCTTTGTCCGAGTCTTGTTCGCTGGGATTTGTGATGACCGTCATCTCACCATGCTTAACCTCAGCTTGGTTGTAAATCCATTGCAGGTTATCGATCTGATCTTGGCGATCGCTACTATTCACGAGTTCATCCAGCGTCGCTTCAGCTTGTGCAAGCGTTTCTGTTGCACGTTCTCTGTCTTCAGTGGAAGTCCCTTCCCCTGCATCGAACGCTGCCAGTTCAGCCTGGTCTTCTGCCAGTTGTTGTTGCGCCTCACTGAGTTCGACTTCTAGCTTGAGCTGACTCGTCTCTGCACTGGTTTCACTCAAGAGATCGGCAAGTTCGTCTTCAGCATCCTGCAAGTCTGCTTTGGCTTGAACGACGTCGTTTTCTCGATCTTCAGTATCAACCTGAACAAGGACAGCTCCCTCTGCAACCGTATCACCGGTCTCGACATTGACGACGGAAACGGTTGCGTTGCCATAACCAAAAGTCAAAGATGCCTCTTGTACCGGATTCACTGTGCCATAGAGCTGAATACCATCAGAAACAGAGCCTATCTCCACAGTCGCATCGACAGTTGAACCAATAAGATCGAATGACGACGTAGCGCTTGATGTATCTACCCCTACAGCTGACTTGAGCATTGGCCAGCCCATAGTGATTACCAGCACAATGACAACGACGACGACTGTGAGGCAGCCAAGCGTAGGTAATGCTTTGGTTAATTTCTGGTTCTTTTTCATGCTATTTTGCCTCTATCCTTAGGGATTCGTCTGACTGGGCATCTCGCCGCCACTGGGTATTTCGCCGCCACTGGGCATTTCGCCACCACTGGGCATTTCGCCGCCACTGGGCATCTCGCCGCCGCTGGGCATCTCACCACCACTGGGCGCAGTATCAGTGCCATCACCCAAGAGATCCTGCAACTGATCTAGAGTAGAATCAGTTCCTCCCCCTTCTCCCATGGGGCCCTGACCTTGCTGCCCTTGGGTCGGGAATTGGCCATCTGTGGGCATCGTAATTTCGGGCATAGCGGAGGTATCCTCTGTTGAAGATTCGGTACTCTCTGGTGTGGTCGTCGCTATAGGTTCGAGCGTCGCCTCTTCAGTCGTATCTTCCTCTTCATCTTCTGATGAGCTGCCACTAGAAACAACGGGGATCATGACAGTTTCACCCTCTTCTAGACCATCCAGAACTTCACATAGTGTGCCGTCGCTGAGCCCAATCGATACCTCACGTGCTTCCCAGTCTCCAGTGCTCTTTTGCACTTGCACATAGACGGTATCACCATCTTGTTGGATTGCGGCCGCAGCTACCGTAAGAACATCTTCGAGCTCTCCTACAACGATGCTCAGATTGGCGGTAATGCTTGGGGTGATCTCTTCTGGTGTTTCTGAGAAGGCCACCTCGATGTCAAATGTAGGCACCGTTGAGTCAGAGTCCGCCTCTTCAGAGACTTCGGTCAGTTCTCCCGTGACAGAAATATCAGGATAGGCATCAAAGGTAACGAGAACAGATTGTCCTACTTTGAGCAAAGAGTAATCGACTTCAGATACGGTTCCGCTGGCACCTAGGGCACTCATGTTGGCGATATAGATAATGCTGTCTGTTGCTGCAACAGTGTCTCCCAGATCAACATTCAATGTAAAAATGATACCGTCAAAAGGAGCATAGAGCGTTGTATCCGCAATCTGCTCTTCTAGATCTTGGACGTTAGCAAGAGCTGCATCATATGCCGTTTGAGCTGCCTCCACAGAAGCAGGATCACCGCCTTCGTTGAGTTCATCCAGCGCTTCTTGAGCATCATCACGCTCGCTGACGGCTTGCTGATAGGCAAGCTCTGTCGAAGCAGTCGGGTCGTATGTGCCGGCAATGGCCAGATTGAGTTTAGCCTGAGCCTTATCCAGATCTTCTTGAGCCTGATCTACTGCATCTTGAGCGTTCTGAATTGCGCTCTCGCGAGACGCTTGTGCAGATGTGAGACTCTTTTCGGCTTCGGCCGATTCCTCTTCAATGTCAGCTTCTTCTTCCTCATCATCGAGATCGCGCAGGGTGCGCTCAAAGAAGGCGATATCATATTCGAGTTGGCGTATGGTTGAACTTTGTGAAGTAAGCTCAGTCATCTCGAGTTCTTGTTGGGCTTTTTCCAGAGCGTATTCAGCATCTGTTACATCGTTTTGTAGGGTTTCTAGCCCACTAGCAATGGCAATCTGCCATTCGAGATATGTTTGGGAAACTTGGTTTTCAGCAGTAGCGAGGTTGGCTTCGGCTTCCAGTACTGCAGATTCCGAAGCGGTTACTTCCTCTTCACGCAGCTTGGCTTCTGCAACAACGAGTTCAGCGTTGGCTTCGACAAGTTCTTCTTCCAGATCGGTGGTGTCAAGGCTAAGAAGTGGAGTTCCTTCTTGGACGGTCTGCCCTGCGGTCACATAGATTTCGGAAACCGTACCGCTGACACTGTCAAAAGTCATGGTCTCTTCTTCTTGTGCAGCAACGCTGCCATAACTCGAAACGATTTCAGAGACATTGCCGATTGCTACTTCTGAAGTAGAGTAGAAAACGCTGGCATCGGATGAATTGCCTGTGGTGCCACTACAGCCTGCCACCAAAATAACTGCCGCCAGTAGGGAGGGCAGTTTTAATCGAGAGCTTGGCATTAGATAAGGCTCCTTTCGAATAGTGCTTTGTCGGATAGTTACTTGCGCTCTGTGGGCAATGCGCCAGCAAATAGATATCTTGGCCTACGGGTCTTCGGGCTGGGCCATTTGACAGAGAGCAGGGCCAGACTAAACTAGGGTGGTGAGTTTTGCGCCCATAGCTCAATGGATAGAGTGCCGGACTTCGAATCCGTCGGTTGCAGGTTCGACCCCTGCTGGGCGCGCTAGAAATGCTAATCCGATTTGCAGGCCCTTGGGCCCGTGAATCGGATTTTTTGTTTGTGTGTGGGAGAGGTTCATTGAGCAAATCCGGCAAATCTGTACTAGATTCTCGTAAAAGAATATAGAGACAATATGAATCGGCTGTTAGATAGTTGTTTAGTTCTTTTAGTATTGAGCTTTTGGGTAGAGTGGGGGCATCCCAACCTAAAACGAACCGCTGTACCTCATTCGAGGTGCAGCGGTTCTTGTTGATAAGCAAAATCTAGAGAGAGCTATCTGCCGTTGTGTTCGTCGTGCTCAACTTCACCATCCAGCATGTGTACAGTGCGCTTGGCCCGTGCACTTATGTCGGCGTCATGGGTAACCATGATGATAGTAAGCCCTTGCTCATGGTTGAGTTGATCGAACAAATCCATGAGCTCTTGGCCCGAGTGACTATCCAGGTTGCCGGTAGGTTCATCCGCTAACAGCAAGAAAGGGTCGTTCATCAGCGCGCGCGCCACAGCTACACGTTGCTGCTGCCCACCAGATAATTCGGTGGGGCGGTGGTTGATACGATCTCCGAGCCCAACCTTTTCCAATAATTCTTTGGCACGGTTCTTATTTCCATTGCGGTACTTGTAAAGGTAGGGCATTTCAACGTTGGCCAGGGCCGTGGCGCGGTTCAAAAGGCTATAATTCTGAAAAACAAACCCCAGCCCCTCGCCACGAAGCTGCGAGATTCGCCTATCGTTCATGGCCATCACATCCTGCCCCTGAAGATAATACGTGCCCTCTGTAGGCAGATCGAGACAGCCAACGATGTTGAGCATGGTTGTTTTTCCAGAACCTGAAGGCCCAACAATGGCAACGAATTCTCCAGCCTGAATATCCAGGCTGGCGTTCTTGATGGCTTCGACTTCTACTTCGCCCATCTGGTAGATTTTGCGGACGTTCTCCAGGTGCAGCAGAGCGCCGTTTTCACTTGTCATGAAATCCTCCTGCGTACTTGCTACAACTAGGCCATGTGTCTAAGCGCTTCTGTCGGTTGCAACCGGGCTGCGCGCCATGCAGGGTACAGGCCTGAAACGACGCCAACGATTGTTGATACACCTACGGCAATGCCGACGATGCCCGCTGTGACCACGATATGCCCTTGAAGTTCCTCGAACAGCATCGCCACACCATAGGAGCCAGCGATTCCCAATCCCATGCCAACCAAACCTCCAGCCAGCGAAAGAAGGATGGCTTCTGTCAGGAACTGCACCATGATGTCGCTGCGCTGGGCGCCGATGGCCCTGCGCATACCGATCTCCCAGGTGCGTTCACTTACAGTGACCAGCATGATGTTCATGAGGCCGATGCTGCCTACAATCAAAGAGATGCCGGCTATCAGGGCGAGAACAATAGTAACGACTTGGAGGAATTGGGTGGAGCTTTCACTATATTGCAGCGTGTCTTGCAGGTAAAAGTCTGCCGTATCCGATCGGCTAAGCTTGTGGCTGGCGCGCAGGATCGTGTTGACCTCAGCCAAAGCATATTCGCGTTCTTGCATGTCGCGATCATCCATACGCAAGGCAATCATACTGATACCTGCATCACGTGCGCCAGGCAGGCGTACGTTCGCGGTTTCCATAGGGATGAGCAGGTTATAGCGCGTAGAACTGTACTGAGAGTTGGCAGCGAGCACTCCAATCACCGTATAGTTTTGCGTAACTTCGTTGACAGTGATATGGAGGATTTGTCCGATCGGATTGATACTTCCCATCACCTCTTCTGCCAATTGCTCGTCAATGACCACAACGGGCAACTGATTTTGGTTGTCTTCATCCGAGATAAAGCGTCCCAGAGACAGTTCTCGCTTGTAGACGTTGAGCCATTCCGGCGTGATACCAAGGATCGAACCCGCGTAGGTGCTTTCGCCATTCCACGAGCTGCTGCCATAGATCTCGATTTGTGGAGATACGCCGTCCACGCGTGTGGAAAGCATTTCGATGGCTGTTACATCCTGAGACGTAAGCTGGGCCTGCGCCGGCGAAGAATAGTAATCACTCCCACCCATTACAGCAACCGAGCTCATTGCATAATCAGAATAGTAATAGCCGCCGCTCATCGATGGACGCACCTCAATGGTACCACTGCCATAAGATTCCATCTGTTCCTTTGTGGCCCGGCTTAGGCCTTGCCCCAAAGAGACGATCGTAATGACAGCGGCGACACCGATGACGATGCCAAGTGTAGTGAGTGCCGAACGCAGCTTGCTGGAACCCAGCCCATGCAGCGCAAATTGTAGATTGATTGGCCTTTTCATTAGTAGAATATCACTCCTCCAGAGCTTTGGGAATAGCTCTGGGTGACCATTCGCACAATCTGACCCTCTTCCAACCCCGCCTTGATCTCGGTGTTTAGGCCATCGCTAATGCCCACTTCAATGTATTGTTTTTCGACATCGTTGCCATTGACGAGCCAAACATAGTCGTCACCAGTGTATTCACTAAACACGGCTGCTGCGGGAACCACCAGCACGTTATCGATGGTTTCCAGTGGCACCAGCACATTGGCCGACATGCCGGTCATCAGGTCGATACCCACATCCTCGAGGAGAACAGGCACCTCGTAGGTGGTGATGCCGTTCTGATAAGTGCCCGTGAGCGGCAATTCGCCAACTGTGCCATAGACTTGCTGACCAGGATAGGCGTCAAAAGTGACCACTACGGGATCGCCAGTGGTAATGCGTTTGAGGTCGACCTCGCTCATCTGGGCAGTGATGCGCAACGAACTGGTATCCTGGATGATGACAACAGCTGCCCCAGCGGATACGGGACTGCCTTGCTCAGCATTGACCTGAGCCACGAGACCGTCAAAGGGGGCTACGAGCACCGAATCCGCCATGGCGTTCTCGGCTTCTTCCAGAGCACCCTCTTTTTTGATGACCTCAGCACGCGCTTCGGCTACTTCGGCCGTATCCACATTCTGCGAAAGGTTAGTAAGCGACGCGTTGATTTGGGCAATACGCGTTTGCGCTGCGGCAATCTCGGCGACAATCTCTTGCCGGGCAATGGCCTGGCTCCCTAGCGCCAGCTCTGCATCCAGCCGGGCGAGTTCTTGCTCAGCAGTCTGCACACGCAGCTCGGCGTTGGCAACGTCTATATCGTATTGCAGTTTGGCCTGCTCCAACGATTCGTACTTGGCCAGCATATCGATGCGCAGCAGCCACTCGATATCCATGTCTTGCTCGCTGGGGTTGGCAATGACCGTCATCTCGCCATGCTTGACTTCGGCCTGGTTATAGATCCACTGCAACTGATCGATCATCTCTTGCCGATCTTGGCCGTTTACTAGCTCGTCCAAATTGGCCCGAGCCTGGGTCAGTTCTTGCGCAGCGCGTTCTCTCTCTTCGGCAGGAGTCCCCTTGCCCGCATCGAAATCGGCCAGTGCAGTCTGTGCGTCAGTGAGTTTCTCCTGCCACTGGGCCAGCTCTACTCTTAGTTCGAGCTGTTTTGATGCCAGATCGACTCCGCTCAAAAGGGCGTCCAGTTCATCCTGGGCGTCCTGTAAATCCGATTTGGCCTGCGCCAGGTCGCGCTCGCGCTCTTCGGTATCCACCTGAATGAGAGTATCCCCCGCCATGACGGGCATGCCCGCGTAGACGTTGATCAGCGATACCGTGGCGTTGCCGTACCCAAAGGACAGCGAGGCCTCGCGGATAGGCTTGACCGTGCCGTACACCTGAATGCCGTTGGAAACCGAGCCAACAGTTACTGTTTGGTCGATAGTAGGGCCCATGAGGTCCCATTGGGATTGATCCGTGTCGCCGTTCACCAGCGATTTGATCTGGGGAATTGCGACCGTAATCACCAATACCACAACGATGGCGATGACAGAAAGGCAGCCGATGCCGGCCAGCGGCTTGGTCCATTTACGTTTCTTGCTCATCTTACCTGGCCTCTGTGCTTTCTTTATCAACGGACACCGTATCGGTCAGCGGCGTCGTTTCAATGATCTCAGGGCTATCAGCTCCGCCAATCCCTGCCTCAGAAGACCCTGCTTCTTCGATGATCACACCTTCGCCTGAATCGTCAAGAATGACGCCGTCTCCAGTCTCATCGATGACGCCTTCTTGATTGGAATCTTCCATGAGAGGTTCGACGACGCCCGTACCGGTGTCAGTGCTGGTATCGGTGAGAGGCAGCATCACTGTCTCGCCCTCTTCCAGTCCGCTGAGAACCTCCACCATGATGCCATCATTGATGCCGATGGTGATAGTGCGCGTTTCCCAGGAACCGCTGGCCTTTTGCACCTGCACATACACGTTTTCCCAATCCTGCTGCAGGGCGGCGGCGGGCACCATAATGACATCTTGCCGTTCGCCAATGATGATGCGCAGATTGGCGCTCAGGCCGGGGCTGACGCCGTCAGGCGTCTCGTCAAAAGCGACCTTGATGGCGAACGCAGGAATGCCGCTCTGCGTATCAGCCTGTTGATCGATGCTCTCCAATTCGCCGATAACCAGCTCGTCGGGGAAGGCGTCAAAAGTGGCGCGCACCTCTTGACCGAGACTGAGCTTCACCACATCGACCTCGGAAACGTTGGCGGTAGCGCTCAACTCAGAGGGGTTGGCCAGGTAAATGATCTGATCGGAGGAAGTAACCACCTGGCCCTCTTGGGCATTGAGCGAAAAGATGACGCCGGCAAAGGGAGCGGTGAGGGTTGTATCTTCAATCTTGGACTCGATCTCTTCTACCTTGGCCAAGGCCGCATCATAAGTCGTTTTGGCGGCCTCCACAGAGGCAGGGTCACCGCCCTGATTGAGGTCGTCCAACGCCTTTTGGGCAGCATCGCGCTGGCTCACAGCCTGTGTATAGGCGAGTTCGGCGCTAACCGTGGGATCGTCGGTGCCATTTGTGGCGCGCTGTAGCTTGGCCTGGGCGCGGGCTAAATCCTGCTCGGCCTGATCCACCACGTCCTGCGCCGATTGAATGCTGCTCTCGCGCGAGGCACGCGCAGTGGCCAGGCTCTGCTGAGTCTGCTCCAACTGCTCCTGAATCGGCGCGGGGTCTTGCTCGGGGGTAATGTCGCGCAGGCTGCGCTGCAAAAACGCCTCGTCGTATTCCAACAGGCGAATCTGCCCGCTCTGCGCGGTAAGTTGAGTCATCTCCAATTGCTGTTGGGCCAGCGCCACGTCGGCCTGGGCCTTGGTCACCGCGTTCTGCAGCGATTCGAGGCCCGTCGCGATGGCGATCTGCCAGTCGAGATAGGCTTTAGAGACCGCGTTCTCAGCCGAGATGAGGTTCGCTTCGGCCTCCAGCACGGCGGATTCCGAGGCAGTTACCTCGGCTTCGCGCAGCTTGGCTTCGGCCACCACCAGATCGGCCTTGGCTTCTACCAGCGCCTTTTCCAACGCAGCCGTGTTCAGCCGCACCAGCGGATCACCCGCCTGTACGGTTTGGCCGACGCTCACCAGTACCTCAGAGATGGTGCCGCTGACAGTACCAAAGGTGAGGGTCTCTTCTTCTTGCGCCGTAATCTGGCCGTAGGTCTGAATCACTTCGGCCATATCGCCGCGCGTTACTTGCCCGGTGGAATAAAACTGCTCAGGGCTGGCCGAGCCACTCGTGCTGCAGCCAACCACCATGACGGCTGACGCAACCAGTGCGGCCAGCTTCAATCGAAAGTTTGGCATGGGTGGGGTTCCTTTCGAATACCTATGCTATTTTTGTGGGTTATGCCATTCTAGTATACGCAAAAAGGCATGGGATGGTTCCGCTGGAGGGATGCGAGGATGTCTGCATTCAGTATGTTTCAACTGAATTGGTTTCTCAAGTCGGTCCTCGGTGTGGGGCCGCTAAAGAAAACAGCCGCTGCGCGGCTGGCAGCGGCTTGATGAGGATGTAAGAATTTGAATTCAGTCAGGTGAGGAATCTTCTGCATCACCCTCGGGGTTACCACCTTGCCAATCATCGGCTATCTTCTCCCAATCAACTGACCTTTCACTTTCGCCAGTCCAGACTTTCCAGAAATCAGGATCACTAGAGTGGGGACGTTGATTTTCGGGCAGATCATTCATTCGGACAAGGATAGGCAATTCTGTTGCCCAGCCCAGCAATATAGCGTTCTGTGATGGAAGTGAGGGTAACTCACGCAGCAAGCCACGCAAGTTATCGGGAACAAGGCGTTGCACGAGTTCCTGATCTCGGTCGTTACTAATGCGGTGCAGTAAAAAAGTATTGCATTGTGACAATACGGTTGGAGAGAGCTCGCTTGGACGCTGTGAGGAAAGAACCAATCCAAGACCAAATTTTCGCCCCTCTCGGGCGATCTTTTCGAAAATTTGGCAACAGATGGTTGCTGAAGTGACATTTTCAGAGTCTTGGGGGTATTTTTTTATGAATGTGTGTGCTTCCTCCATAACAAGCACCGTAGGCAAAACCTCTTTATTCATCTTCCGATAGCGTTGAAGGGCTTCGAGCACCATTCTGGCAATAACTGCTGTAATAATCTGGATGACTTCGTTAGGTACTAATGAAAGATCTACGATACAGATACAACCATTTAGATTTCTCTCTGAACCAATATAATCGGTTAGCCATGTATCAAGAGTTGTTTCTTTGTCTCCGAGTATAGTTTTTATATTGGAATTGCCTAGAAGCGTTCTGAGGCGAATAAGCAGCGTTTCCACATGTTCGGAAACATTGAGTATTTCGGCAGTTGCTTCTACGCTTCTGAGCAGAGAGTCTCCAGAGAAATACCGGGGAATATCTGCGTCAAGAAGCTCTAGTTCTTCTATACTGCCGCCGAAGAGGGAATGTGCGTTGCTTGCGAGTTCGATTAGATGGCCAATTTCTTGAAGAGTAAAATCGTAAGTAGCATACTGCTTCCGACGTGGCCTACAGAGGTCTTCTAGTTCATCGCAGATTTCTTCGAGTTTATCACTTTCTTGTGTTTCTAAAGATGCGCGTCCATCTTCTAAGCTAGAATTCCATTTTTCGAGAAGCTCATAGAATCCTTTTGATTTAGGAAAACCTGCCCAAGGATTGCCCTTGTTCTTCTCGATCCTTAGAATCTGGACGAGCGTTCTTAAGAAACGTCTCATTTCATGACTTTGATTTTCTTCAGGCTCTACTAGATCACTTTTCACAGTTCGCAATGCTTGGATGAGAGTGGGACGCTGTGTCTTTGAACTTGCTTCAATGAAGCTACACCATTCTGAACTATTCCAAAACCAGATTGGGACTTTTAGTAATTGGTCCCCATTTTCTTCTACTTTGGCTGTGAAAAAGCGGGCATTTTCTCCAGTGAACGCGCTTTTATATTCACCGTTGGGATCTAGAATGATGAATCGGGAATTCGGCTCACATCCTCCTTTTCTTCTTGCTTCTTCTAATGACCACCTGACAAGTCCTGCCACTGAACAGGATTTGCCACTGCCCGTATTACCTAAAACGGCTAGATGTCGACCAAACAAACGATCTGGATCTACGCATACGTCTGCGTTTCCTGCCAAGGGACTGGTGCCAATTTTGACGTGTCGCTTTTCTCCGGATTCGATGATGGAGCGGAGTTGAACGCTTGTTGGAAGCAAGACGCTCGTTCCAATGGAGGGCAGTGCATCCGCTCCGCGTCGGAAGCTAAAGGCAGCTGCTCCGTCTGGCGTACTCTGGGCTGTTAACATGCCCAATGGATTGAGCTTCATTCTTCTTAAAGGATATGGCAAGTCGATTAGCCCAAAATCACGCATGCCTTGTCGTTGAGGAAAAGGAGAACGTTCGACTGTAAGCCATTCGATTTGTCCTACCAAATAGCTTGTATCTACAGGAATCAAGACGTATCCATTAACGCGTGGAAATGGTCGAGGGTCACCAGCATTGAGAGCGATTGTCTCAGGGGCTTCAGTGTCGAGGAGCACTCTGATTTCATCAGGAGCTACATAGTCCACTGTGCCTATACACAGACTCTCCAAGTGTTCAAAGGGAGCATAGCTCATGATTTCTCTTCTTCTACATCATCGGGAGGGACGGCTTGTTTTTGTCCCCAACGGTTCTTGAGTAATTGAGACATCCGAAAGGATGCTTGATCAATGGCTGGCTTGGGGAGATAGTTGTCTACAAGGCATTCAAGGTTCCCCAGGTGATTGCCGAGTAGCACTGTAATCTGTGAGCTGCGTCCTAGCTTTTCATAGAAAGAAGTAATTCGGCCCAAGCTGTCACCATACGAAATGATAACGAGATGTGTAGATGGAATAGTCAGCATGTCTTCGATGACTCGATTAATATGGTCATCGCCAAAGCTGTAGCCGTATGTGAACAACACGTTGTTCGGTCTACATGTTGCAGCTGCAAAATCACGAAATAGCTCAACGTAGGGGAAAAGAGCCGTTTCATGATCTTTTGTTGAATTTGGGTAGATCATGAGTGGCAATGTTGATCCTGCCTCGGGTACTTGTAGATATGGATCAATGCTAGTTGCGCCAAAGGGCAGGCCAACACGACGAATATCTTCTCCGGATTGTATCCAGTCCAGCGAGCCGTGTAGTTTGGTGAATTTCGCTACGCCTTCCAGATAGCGCGGTTCTCCTCGAATTCCGGGGGGATCATAGTGCATATCGATATCAAGGCGTGATGAGCGGAAGATGGGGCTCAACGCTCCCACAAAGCGATCAATAAGCCTCAAGCCTGCTACGTCAGCACCAGCTTCAATGACACGGTCATAGTTAATAGTGAATATTTGAAGTCGCTCTCTTGTTCCTGTCCTACTGGAGAAGCTCATCAAGAAGCTGATAAGGTAACTAAAGGCTTTTTGACGTTCTTTCTCATCTGCAACAATCAAGTTGTTCTCGCCTTTAAGAATCGATTGGGCAAAATGTTTTAAATTTTGATCCAGTATTTCTTCTAATTCATCTTTCCTTTCTTCATAACTCTTGTCACCTTTCGCTAGGATAGAAAATCCACGTAATAATTCATTTGCTACTCTGATCTGATCTTCTAGATTTCCTTCGTTTCGCCCCATCTTCTTAGCAGACTCAAGAGAGGCATCCTGGATGATTCCATCATTGGATCCCCATGAGAGTTTGCCCATTCCTGGAAGCGAATCTCCAGTAGCTATGGCATGAATAGCATGTGTCATTCCTGATCCTACGAGCAGAGAAAGATGCTCAGCTTGACAAAGCGCTGTTAACCAAGGCTCAATCCATGAGCGGATATCTTCTACACTTATGGATTCCTCAGCCTTTTCATAGCTGTTCTTGTCTGGCGTGAGCAGATAGCGTTCGAAACGTATCCCGTCAGTATTGGTGCATGGAACAAGCGTTAGTTTATTTCCTCTAAACCTTAATTCTTGTCTATCTTTATTTTCATTTATTTCTGAAACAGGGGATATCTTATTGGAAGATTTACTTTGGAAGATTTTGCATAGTCCCATGCTTGTCTCCTGAATATGGCATACAGGATAGTTAATATCATTCTATAGTTTTCTTGCTGTTTTCGTCAAGCAACCAAAGCAGAATGCCCATTAACAAAAAACTCCCGAGGGCATCACCCTCGGGAGTCCTTCTCTCGCCGCAGCAGCTCTTTCTTGCGCGCCAGCCCCCAATAGTAGCTGCCCAGCGTACCGTCTTGGTGCACCACCCGGTGGCAGGGAATCACCAGCGCTACCTTGTTCGTCGCGCAGGCGTGGCCCACGGCGCGCGCCGCCTTGGGCGCCCCGATCTTTTGCGCCAACTCGCCGTAACTCACCGTCGTCCCCAGCGGGATCTCTTGCAGTGCCCGCCACACCTTTTGCTGAAAGGCTGTCCCTTCCACGTCTAGGGGCACGTCCACCGGCTGCCCCGGCTCCTCGATGATACTTAGCACCTGTTGCGTCCAGCCCGCCAGCTCGGCGTCCCCCGCCGTGAACTCTGCTTGCGGGTAGGCAGCGCGCAGCGCCTCTTCCACCTCGTCCTCCGTATCCCCCAGGGCCACATAGCATAGCCCCTTGGTCGTGGCCGCCACCAGCAGCAGCCCAATTGAGCTGGGCACCATGGTACGGCGAATGCGAACGAGCTTATCTTCTGGGCTCATGGCTCCCTCTTTCTTTTTTCAATAAACTTACTCTAGCAGGTTTTGTCCATCTTTCCAGTCCCCACTAGACAAGAACATCTGTTCTATGATAACATGTATCCGTTGTCCGTCAATCGTGGAGGTTTTCGTGAAGCTCACCCGCCAACAGGCCGGTCGTTTGCTCTTATTACACCAATACCTGCTGCCCCCCAGGCAGCTCAGCGGCAAAGAGGGCGCTCTGGCCTTTGTCCATCACGTGCGCGCCGTCCAGTTCGACCCCCTCAATGTGGTGGGCCGCAATCCCGATCTGGTCCTCCAGTCGCGCGTCTCTGGCTATACGCCCGCCCTGCTGGAGGAGCTGCTCTACACCGATTTCGCCCTGCTGGATGGCTGGGACAAGATGGCCTGCCTCTACCCCGTCGAGGACTGGCCCTTTTTCGGGCGCTGGCGAGAGAGTGAGCGTCATCACATGCAAAGGCGCTCCGGCGCCATTTTCGAGGTCATCCCCCAGGTGCGCCGGGCCCTGGCCGAGCGCGGCCCTCTCTCTTCCATCGATCTCGACCATAACGAGCGTGTGGATTGGCCTTGGGGCCCCGCCCGCGTTTCTCGTGCCGCCCTTGAGGGCATGCACACCATGGGCCAGTTGGTCATTCATCACCGCGTGGGCACTCGCAAGGTCTATGATCTCATCGAGCGCCACCTTCCCACCGAGATCGTCTCTGCCGAGGAGCCCAATCCCACCGCCGAGGCCTATCAGGAGGCCTATGTCCTCCGTCGTCTGGGCAGTGTGGGCCTGCTGCGCACCGGCGGCGGAGTCCCCTGGATGGGCATGTCCGGAATCAAGGCCGCTCAGCGCACGGCCGCGGTTCAGCGTCTGGCCGAGCGCGGCGAGCTGTTAGAGGTCGAGGTCGAGGACGCCAGGTGGCCCTATTACCTGCGCCGCTCCGAGGAGGCCCTGCTGCCCCTGGCTCAGCAGCCGCCTACCCAGGCCCCGCGTGTCTCTTTCATCGCCCCCCTCGATAATCTCATCTGGGATCGCGACATGCTCAGCTTTCTCTTTGATTTCGACTATCGCTGGGAGGTCTACAAGCCCGTCGCCCAGCGCGAGTACGGCTATTACGTGCTCCCCGTGCTCTATGGCGATCGCTTTGTGGCCCGTTTCGAGCCGGTCCGTAACCGCCAGAACAACACCCTGCTCATCAAGAATTGGTGGTGGCAGCCCAATGTGGCCCCTTCGTCCGAGATGAACCGTGCGTTTTCTCAGGCTTTGGATCATTTTCGGATCTATCAGGGTCTTCAGGGTATCGAGATTGCCCCAGATGCCCAGGGTTACTCGGAGCTGTCTGCCCTGCTAAACTGACCTCGGCGCCCCTTCAGCTCGGGGTCTGCCGTATTCGCCACCCCGCCCTCACCGGCGAGTCCGCTTGTGGTCTATCAACATAGAAACCCCATCTTACGCTGTGGGCTCCTGGTACTGGCTCTCTGCATCCACTATTTCGAGTCGGCTTGGATCCGTTTCCAGCTTTGCAGCTCGACAATATTGCCTTCAGGGTCTCGTGCGTAAACAAAGACCCCTTCCACGCCGTTCGGGTAGGCTGCCGTCACCACCTCTCCGATGCTGCTTCCTCCCGCCTGGATGATCTCTTGCAGGGTGGCTTCCACGTCATCCACTTCAAACGCCAAGTGAGCGATACCGGGGCGATTGATCTCTTGGGGGATGGCATCTTTCGTCGTGTCGTAGCCAAAGATCTCCAGTGTCGGGTGATCCTCGCCATACCCCGGCAGCAAAAGATGCTCACCCCTGATATGAGCGTCATCTACCCTCGTGAGCTCATCCAACCATTCCCCGCGCAGATCGCGCTTTTCGTCAATGCTGCTACAGTGCAGCACACGCTTGTAAAAATCGATCAGTTTTCCTGCGTCTTTAGCAACAATATTCGTATGCACATAGCGAAACATGGCCAATACCCTTACCCTTTACTGACAAGTTCCTGACTCGCCCCACCCGCGCAGTTGTTGGAATCTAGCGAACTAGAAAACGTCGATTACGCCGTCATAGTTCTGGGCCTTTTCTAGCAATGGTCCTTTTGCCCCCATTGTAAAAGCAATATCGCTGCTTCTGATGGATAAAAGCGCCATGCCAGTTTCAACCTGCAACAAAGCTGCCGTCGGTCTGGGCAGTGTGATCATCCCCTCGGGCAAAATCTTCACCCAGCAGTAAAAACGTCCTTTGTAAGGGACGAACTCGCCTTCCTGCAATTCGTAATTCAGTAACACGGGCGTATCTTGCAGAATATTGCCGATCTTGGATGGATACAACAGTCCTTTTCGTGTTACACAAAATCCGCCCGTACTCTTGCTGCCTGTGAATAAATAGATTTTCCCCTCCGCGGTGATGTTGTATTCTGCAATAGCCTGAGGCGGAAATTGAATCTTCAAGCCGTCCCGAATCAGAGATTTTCCAAAGATGAATTTCCCGCCTTTAGCGATCTGCGGCATAGCGTTCACCTCACAAACTCTTGTTTATTCCTGTTTTCCACTAATTATAGCAGACCAGAAAACAAGAAACCTTCAAACAAAGAAACAGGCGAATGCACCATCAGCCTGTTTATTCTTCATGGTCGTCTCTCGTTGGGCAGCCCAATAGCGGCTAAGCAAAGGTGGAGGTGACGAAATCTTTGAATTCGTCCTCTTCAAGAGGATATCCCCGTTTTGTGGACATTCTCTATCACACCTGCGGCAATTGCCATCGCCAAAAGCCGTCTGTTGCTCTATCTTGGTCGGTGTTTAACAAAAGGGGGAGAAGACGAAAATCTTTGAATTCGTCTTCTCCGAGAGGATGGCCTTGCTTTTTAGGACATTCTCCGTTTCTTACGTTCAGCACGTCAGATGCTTTTTATCTGCTGTATTTGATACCCAGTTCGTCATTGCCCATCAGTAAATCCGCAATCATAGCCGTCTCTTTAGCCTGTGCCGCGTTCACGATGGGGGCATTGACTCCTGCCGCAATCGCCATCGCCAGGAACCGAGCATTGATCCTCTCGCGGTTGGGCATCCCAATGGCGGCCTAGGCAAAAGGGGGAGAAGACGAAAATCTTTGAATTCGTCTTCTCCGGGAGGATGGCCTTGCTTTTTAGGACATTCTCCGTTTCTTACGTTCAGCACGTCAGATGCTTTTTATCTGCTGTATTTGATACCCAGTTCGTCATTGCCCATCAGTAAATCCGCGATCATCGCCGTCTCTTTAGCCTGCGCCGCGTTCACGATGGGGGCGTTAACCCCTGCGGCAATTGCCATCGCCAGGAACCGCGCATTAATCGTCTCTCTGTTGGGCAGCCCAATGGCGGCCTAGGCAAAAGGGGGAGAAGACGAAAATCTTTGAATTCGTCTTCTCCGAGAGGATGGCCTTGCTTTTTAGGACATTCTCCGTTTCTTACGTTCAGCTCGTCAGATGCTTTTTATCTGCTGTATTTGATACCCAACTCATCATTGCCCATCAGTAAATCCGCGATCATCGCCGTCTCTTTAGCCTGCGCCGCATTCACAATCGGCGCATTGACCCCCGCGGCAATCGCCATTGCCAGGAACCGAGCATTGATCCTCTCACGGTTGGGCAGCCCAATGGCGGCCTAGGCAAAAGGGGGAGAAGACGAAAATCTTTGAATTCGTCTTCTCCGAGAGGATGGCCTTGCTTTTTAGGACATTCTCCGTTTCTTACGTTCAGCTCGGATGTACTTGATACCCAACTCATCATTGCCCATCAGCAGATCCGCGATCATCGCCGTCTCTTTAGCCTGTGCCGCGTTCACGATGGGGGCGTTAACCCCTGCGGCAATTGCCATCGCCAGGAACCGCGCATTAATCGTCTCTCTGTTGGGCATCCCAAACGAGATATTGCTGGCGCCCAAGGTCATATTACAGCCCAACTCGCTACGCACCAGCCGCACCGCCTCCAGACAGATCGCGCCCGCCGCCGGTGTGGCACCTGCGCTCTCCGCCAGGCAGTCCACCAAGATGTTCTCCCGGGCAATTCCTGCCGATTCTGCCTGGTTAATGATTTTTTCGGCCACGAGCAGGCGTCCACTGGCCGTACTGGGTATACCCTCATCGTCGGTGCAAAGCGCAATAATGACGCATCCGTATTCAGCGGCTATTGGCAGCAGGCGCTCCATCACTGCCGCCTCGCCGTTTATGGAGTTGAGCAGGGCCGTACCCTCGTAGATGGCTAGGGCGGCGGCCAGCGCAGCCGGGTTCCGCGAATCCAGGCACAGCGGCAGGTCGCACACCTCACCAATGGCCCGCACGGCGGCGGGCAGCGCGACCACTTCGTCTACACCTCCACTGCCCACATTCACGTCCAGCACGTCGGCGCCCGCCTCAGCCTGCTCCAGAGCCAGCTTTTGCACATAGGCCATGTCGCCTTTGGCCAGGGCACGGGCCAGCCGGGGCCGGCCTGTGGGGTTGATGCCTTCGCCAATGAGCACCACCGGCCGTTCTGGCGCAATCTTGACGGTCTTGTTCTTGGATGAGAGTTTCGTCAGCATAAGAACCTCCGGCTTGGGGCTGGCTATTCCAGCACCTGCAATACGGTCTCGCAGCGGTTGTATGAGGGCATGAGGTACACGCCAGCAAAGCGCTCGTGGGCGGCGGCCACCATCTCTTTCGCCAGGCGAATGCCCACTTGCTGTCCATTGGCGCCAGCGTGGCGCATCTCTTCGAGTACAGCTTTGCTCAGGGTAATGCCGGGTACTTCATTGTGCAGGTACTCGGCATGCTGCTGGCTCAGCAGGGGCAGCACCCCCAGAATCACCGGCACCTCCACCTCACCACCGTAATACGTGCAAAAACGATCCCACAGCGCCAGATCGAACAGGGGTTGGGTCATGACGTATTCAGCCCCCGCCTCGATCTTGCGGTGCAGGCGCTCGGCCTCGGTGCGCAAATCATCGCGTGTGGGATCCGCGGCGGCACCCACGCAAAAGCCGGCTCCATAACCCAGGTCGGTGCCTACAATGTCCTGTCCGCGCTTCATGGCCTGTATGGCCTCTACCAAACCGATCGAATCGATGTCATAGACGGCGCTGCTGTGATCCCAGGTTCCCAGCGAAGGAGGATCGCCAGTGAGTGCCAGGATGTTGCGCACGCCCATGGCGTGGGCGCCAATGAGCATGGATTCCAGGCCAATGAGGCTGTGGTCGCGGGTGGTCACATGGGCGATAGTTTCGATTTGCACCTGCGTTTGCAGCATATAGCAGGCGGCGGCCACGTCCATGCGCACCCGAGCCATGGGGCTATCGGTGACATTGATGGCGTCCACACAGCCGGCCTCGGCGATTTGGCGGGCCTGGCGCATAAAGGCGCCAGTGTGCAGGCCTCGCGGCGGCGAGAGCTCGATAGAAGTGACAAATTGCCCCGCAGCGAGCTTTTTGGCCCAGGCTGTGGGTTCTGTATCCTGTCCGGCCTTTTGCCGGGGCGGCAGTACCACCGTGACCGCCGCAGGCTTTTTCTCGGGGTGAGCTGCATCCAGTGCCTGGCGCATGGCGGCAATGTGTTCTGGTGTGGTGCCACAACAGCCGCCAATCACCGAGACGCCAGCAGCAGCGGCCTTGACGGCGATCTCGGCAAAGTATGCCGGTGTGGCTGCATATAGCAGGCGTCCGTCGCTGGTTCTTTGGGGCATGCCCGCATTGGGGATCATACTGAGGTACTCAACGCCCGCCGAGAGCATTTGTTTGGCGATATCTAGGGCATCGCTGGGCCCTACGCTGCAGTTCAAGCCAATGACATCAGCTTGAGCAGCTTGCAATGCTTTGACTACCTCTTGCGGGGTTTGACCCCAGGGAGTTCGGCCATCCTGCCCAAAGGTTGCAGAGGCGATGATGGGCAACTGGCAGAGTTCGCGAGCGGTTTTCACGGCAAAGGCCAATTCCTCGACGTCGGGAAAGGTCTCGAACAATAGCAGATCGACGCCGCCCTCAATCAAGGCCTCGATTTGCTCGCTGAATAAAGCTCGTCCTTGTTCAACAGCGTAACGGGTGGTGGTGCGGCTGCTAATAGTTAGAGGACTAATGGAGCCGGCGATAAATGCCTGACTGCCGGCAGTATCGCGGGCATACCGGGCTAGCTTGGCCGCCTGACGGTTGATTCGCGCCACCTGGTTGTCGCGTCCACAGCGAGCCAGCTGAATGCGGTTGGCCCCAAAACTGTTGGTCTCGATGAGTTCAGCCCCGGCCTGCAGGTAGGCCATGTGCAGCTCTTGCACCAGCTCGCTCTGATCGATATTGGCGATGCATACCTGGTCGGGTATGACGCCTCGCCGGTAGAGTTCGGTGCCCAGGGCTCCATCCGCCAGTAGGGGACCTCTTGATAATCTTGATAAAAAAGGGTGTTTCACCATATGGCGCCTCGCGTTTCAATGAGTTCGTGATCGCCATTGATCTTTTGATATTCTAGCAGGGATGGCTCAACTGCCCAAGGAGTGTAATGATCTGTATTAGTTGAGTTGGTCAAGTATTTGTGAGGTCATGGAGAGAATTTTGTGCCAGGATAGTGTCGAGGCGCACGCATGAATGTGTGTGCACCTTCATACAGGATATTGGCATCGGCGGCAATCCGTGATATGATACTCGTTGGTGTTATGAAACTTAGAGGCTATAGGAAATGCAAAGGACCTTGCCTGTATGGCGGGTCCTTTTTCTCTGCAAGGGAGTACCAAGTGACAGTTACGTTCGAGGTTTTGGGGCTGGGCCCCGAGTTGGCAAAGGCTGTGGATGAGCTCGGTTTTGAAAGCCCCACCGCCATTCAGGAAAAGAGCATCCCCGTTTTGTTGGCGGGGCATGACATGGTGGGACAGGCCCAAACGGGCACCGGTAAGACTGCCGCTTTTGCGCTGCCCATGCTGCAAAATCTGGATCCCGAAGAGGGTCAGGTACAGGGTTTGGTGATGACCCCGACCCGAGAATTGGCCATGCAGATTGCTGCGGCGATTCATGACCTGGGGCGCTATACAGGTGCACGCGTGCTGCCGATTTACGGCGGCAAGTCCTACTCGCATCAAATCAGGCGTCTGCGAGAAGGCGTCGAAATTGTCGTCGGTACACCCGGCCGTATTTTGGATCTCTTGAAAAAGGGCGTGCTCAGCTTTGCTGGCGTGCGTTTTCTCGTGCTGGACGAGGCTGACGAGATGCTCAGCATGGGGTTCATCGAAGATATTGAGGCTATTTTGAGCGAGACCCCTGATACACGGCAGACGGCGCTTTTTTCGGCCACTATGCCCAAAGAGATTCGCGCTCTGGCCGATAACTATATGCACGAACCCGAGACAATCACCGTTGATCCGGGCCAGGTGACGGTAGAGAACATTGAGCAGCGCTATTACGTGGTGCCCGAGCGTGACAAGCTGGCGGCCATCACTCGCCTTTTGGAAGCTGAGGATGTCACCAGTGCCCTGGTTTTTACCAAGACGCGTGTTGGCGCCGATCAGTTGGCTGATGCACTGACAGCCCGCGGATTTACGGCTGAAGCGCTACATGGCGAACTTGGGCAGCAGGCTCGTGAGTCTGTGCTGCGACATTTCCGCCAGGGGCAAACACAACTACTGATTTCGACGGACGTGGCTGCACGTGGTTTGGATATCGACGATATGTCTCACGTTATCAATTTCGATATCCCTGTGGATATTGAATACTATGTGCACCGTATTGGCCGCACAGGACGTGCGGGCAAACAAGGCGTGGCCTTGACACTGGTGACGCCCAAAGAGGGCTGGCGTCTCGGGCGCATCGAAAAGTATATGCACCAGACCATCCCCGAAGTTTCACTGCCGTCCATTGCGGATGTGCAAAAGCGCCGGGATGAGCGTTTTATCGATAAACTTGCCGAGCAGTTGGCTCTGGACGATTTTGCTGATGAGCGTACTCTGGCTGAGAACCTCGTAGCAGGGGGTTATGATCCCCTCGATTTGGCGGCTGCGGCCATTCAGTTGGCACGTGCTGGCGAAATCAAGAGACCTGTCGAGGATATTGCACGAATGCGTACGAATACGCTTGAGCGAGATCGACGAGATCGCTCTGAGCGGCGTAGTCCGCAGCGTTCCGCTCCGCGCCGACGCCCAACACAGACCAGAACACGCAATGAGCCGGGTATGGTTCGCCTTTCACTAAACGTTGGCCGCGAAAGCGGCATACGCCCGGGTGAGATTGTGGGTGCGATTACAGGCACGGCGGGTATCGAGGGTAAGGCCATTGGCGCCATCAAGATCCACGATTTGGATACTTCGGTTGATGTTGCCCAGGACCAAGTAGACCATGTCATCCGGCGCATGAAAGGCTGGAAGATTCGCGGCCAGGCCATCAAAGTGGAACTCGCCAGAGAGTAAACAAAAAGCCCATCGCTGAAAGCGATGGGCTTTTTTCTTTTAGAGAGCAGTTTTATTCCACCCAACCGCTCGTCTCGGCACTGCGAAAGACGGCTTCAATGGCTTTCATGTTGGCCACTGCATCCGTCAACGGTGTGGGCACATCTGTATCGTTGAGGATTGCCAGTGAGAACAGGTCTCCCTGGATGGTGTATTGGTTGCAGGTTTCGAAAGCTATCTCTTGAATGCCGGCTTGGGTCTGATGCCAAATTCTGCAGGGCCGATCGATGGGCGCATTGAAAGGAATCTCGATTTCGACGCGGCCAGTTGTGCCCATGATGTTCACGCGCTGATAAGGCGACATCTGTGTGCAACAGGTAAAGGTTGCTTTGCCTTGCTCGAATTCAAGTAGAGCAGAGGCTAGCTTGTCGGTGCCAAACTCTGGATCGAACTCGACCGAGCCTACGATACGCTTGGGCTCAGTACCAAAGATGAACCGTGATTGAGAGATACAATAACAGCCAATGTCCATCAGGGCACCGCCGCCGGCTTGTGCCTGGTTGCGGATGTTGTTGGGGTCTACATTGTAGTAGCTAAACAGGCAATTGACGGCGACCAGTTCGCCGATACCCCCCTCGTTGACAATGCGCCTGGCAGCCTGCCATTGGGGATGGTGCCTGTACATAAAGGCTTCCATCACCTTGAGTTCGGGATGGGCCGCTGCGGCGTCGGCCAGGGTTTGCGCTTGCGCGCTGCTAAGGGCAATGGGCTTTTCGCAGAGCACGTGTTTGCCCGCTTCTAACGCTTTGATGGCCCATTCGACGTGCATATGATTGGGCAAAGGAATGTATACAGCCTCAATCTCGGGATCAGCTAACAGCTCTTCGTAAGAACCAATCGCTCGTGGAATACCCAATTCTGTGGCTACTTGCCGGGCTTTGGGCAGATTGCGAGAGGCAATGGCGACGATCTCGCAATACTTACCCTGCTGCATGGCTGGAATGACCTGGCGTACGCCAATGTTTGCGGTGCTCAAAATACCCCATTTTACCTTGTTCATGTGTCTCCTCAAACGATAATCGACTGCCTACTCTTCTTTGGCCTTGGCCGGTTCATACATGGCTAGGATAACCCCCGAAGGCTCGGAGAACAGGCAGATTTTGCTGCCGCTGTCTATCACGATGGGCGGATCGACGATATAGCCTCCGTGCTCCTCTACCCGAGTGACCATGGCATCGATGTCGTCTACGCGGATATAGATCGTCAGAAAGGGCAGGCGCGCTCGCCGTAACGTGAAAATGCCGCCAGGAACGGGCTTGTCAAAAGCGGGAACGTCGTAAAAATTTGCATCGGCGTCGTAGCTGATGTCCCAATCAAAGACGTCCTTTAAGAATTGGGCGGACTTGTCGGCGTCATGTGAAGCCAATTCCCAAAATACTATGGGTGTGTTCGCCATTTTCTCTCCTTTACTACTGATGTGCACAAGGCTGTTTGAGTCAAAGCCAGAGTTGTGCGTACGTGATGGTCGGTAATCAGCCCGTACCCTTGCGGAGACAGGGGTGAATTTCACTTGGATTGTACGCTGCCCATTATGCTGAGGCAAGCATTTGAGGCGCTCAGGCATTGTTTGCCGAACATAACCACGTTATAATAACCTTGATCGGTGCTGGCCGCGTGAATTTCAATACACACAGGAGGTCCTGTATGCTTGGCAACCTAAAATTGTTGCTTTTCCCCGGAGAATCGCAGCAAGGCGCCGCTTTGGTCGAGTATTTGCTTATTATTTCGCTGATCGCTATCGCCATCATTCTGTCAGTCACATCTCTTGGCGAGGGCGTCCGCAATTTTTATGAAGGAATTGTTGCCAATTGGCCTTCTTGATAGATATAGGGGATCTGCGATGAGTGTGTTTGAAGTTATTATGCTACTTTGTTTTGGCCTGAGTTGGCCCCTTTCAATCGCCAAAACACTCAAGGCGAAACGGGTGGAGGGTAAGAGTCCGTTTTTTATGATTGCGATCTGTGTGGGCTATGCCAGCGGCATTATCAATAAATTGTTATACAATCCGGATTGGGTGACAGCACTCTATATCCTAAACTTGGTGATGGTGGCTACAGATTTAATGCTCTATTTCAAGTATTCACGGCAAAATGCTGCCAAAGCTGTTGACTAGCAATTTCGGCCTAAAGGAGGTCTCGTCTTGACTCAAGTAAAGATTACTCCTCCATTCATCGACCCTGGCCCCATGGTGGATGATGATCTTGAGTTGATATTGGTTGCTTGCGAGCCGGGGGCGCCCTCAAAAGGCTGGGTCCCTGCCTATCATTTTGAGATGCGTTCTACGGAGACAGGTGAAACGATGGGCTGGATCACGTTTCGCATTCAGCTCACTGCTCAATTGAACTTGTTCGGCGGCAACCTAGGTTATGAAGTTTACGAAGCCTATCGGGGTCATCATTATGCAGCGCGAAGTTGCTTGCTGCTCAAGCCATTGGCTTTGGCACACGGCCTTGGCGAGCTTTGGCTCACTTGTGATCCGAGAAATTCAGCTTCTTGCCGGAGTTGCGAATTGGCTGGTGCTGAGCTCGTCGATACGATTTCCTTCAACCAGGATCCTGAGCTGCTTAAGCGTGGACGCCGGGAGACGCGACGGTACCGTATTGGCCTCTCCTCTGGCTAATTGCAAGTTTTTTGTAACCTTATTGTAATTAGATTTGACTGAATGATGATCGTCGCTTTGCTATAATAATAAGAGTATGAAGCTGAGGCTATTCTTAGCTATAGATATGAGGGGGAAAGCGCGATGAAACTACGGGTTGTTATCGCGATTTTGGTTGCTCTGGCACTTCCAGGACTTTTGGGTGTTTCGGCAGACGAAGTGGAATGGCACCAGATTGAGCAGACTACGCTGATCGCTGGACAGCATATCGACGTTGGCACGGTCACGGTCTATGTAAATGAGGCTGGTACTCAGTTCAAGGTCGTCTATGACACCAGCGACTCGGGTTGGTTGATCAGCGAGACCCACCTGTGGGTGGGTGAAGGTGCGCCTGCCAAGGCCGCGCCGGGAAAATTCCCGTATAAGAGCGTTTACAAGCCGGCTGTTGACTCGGCAGAATATATCGTGGATATCCCCGATGTCAGCGGTGATACCGTCTGTTTTGCAGCCCATGCTGTTGTGGTAAATGCTGCGACTGGCAAGACAGAGACAGCCTGGGGTAATGGCGTGGAATTCTCCAACAACTGGGCTATGGAATTCTGTGTGACTCGTGGTGGTGGCATCACCTACTAGATCCGTATCCTAGAGGGCAGAGGATAACACCTCTGCCCTTTTTTTGTTATGATATGGCGTGGTAAGAGCTTTGTTGCTCATGTCGTAAGAGGAGGCCCTGGTGGCAATTATTCGTATCGCTATGCTGCAAATGATAGCAGTGGGCATCGATGTCAAAGCTAACTTGGAGATTGCTGATGCTGCTTGCCGTGAGGCTAAACAGCAGGGTGCGGATATCGCCCTGATGCCCGAGATGTGGAGTATCGGCTACACGCGCTTTGCCCCGGATAGCGATGTGCCCTATGAGGATTGGCTGGCTTGCGCTCAACCGGCAGATGGCCCCTTTGTATCGCACTTTGAGGCGTTAGCACAAGCGTTGGATATGGCCATTGGTGTGGCCCTGTTAGAAGCCTGGCCCGGCGCGCCACGCAATACGCTGGTGTTGGTGGATCGCCATGGAAATCGCGTGCTCACCTATGCCAAGGTGCACACTAGCGATTTCAAACGCATGGAAGCCAGTATGACACCGGGCGACGATTTTCCGGTTTGCGAATTGGATACGGCGGTGGGGCCCGTGGCGGTAGGTTCCATGATCTGTTTTGACCGCGAGCAGCCCGAAAGCGCGCGTTGCTTGATGTTGAACGGCGCCGAACTGGTATTGGTGCCCAATGCCTGCACCATCGAAGATTGTCGCTCAGCCCAACTCAAGACGCGAGCTTATGAGAACATGATGGCCGTGGCAATGGCCAACTATGCGACTCCCCAGCAGAATGGCAATTCGCAGGCCTATGGTGCCGATGGCAGCCTTTTGATTCAGGCAGGAGAAGCCGAAGGAGTCTATATTGCCGAGTTGGATCTTGAGGCGTTGCGGGCGCATCGGGCTCATGGAATCTGGGGAAACGCTTACCGCCGTCCCCATCGCTATGGGATTCTCGTTTCTAACGAGGTGCGGGCTCCCTTTGAGCGCACGAATGGCCTCGGTGAGCGTTTTGAGCGCGAAGAGCGCTAGAGCTGCTTTTGGAAGGATGCGCTGTAGACCCGACGTAGATGCGTTGGCGAATGTGGACCCTTTCTCATGCATGGGATGATTCGATATGGCTTGGCGTGATACGAAATGGTGGAATGTGGAATGAAAGTACACATCAAGATTTGCTGTATTAGCAGTATCGATGAAGCCTGGATGGCCATCAAGGCAGGCGCTTCAGCGTTGGGATTGGTTTCGGCCATGCCCAGCGGGCCAGGGGTCATCCCTGATGAGCGTATTGTCGAGATTGCGGCGCAACTGCCGCCAGGCGTGAGCTCTTTTCTACTGACCAGCCGACAGAAGGCAGTCGATATCATCACCCAACAACACTTTTGCCGCACGAACACTTTGCAGCTTGTAGACGAGGTGGAGGATGCGGCTTATGAGGAGTTGGCTAGAGCTCTGCCTGGCATAGGCATCGTCCAGGTCATTCATGTGACTGGGCCAGAAGCCATTGAGCAGGCGCGGGCGGTGGATGGCCGGGTGCAGGGTATTCTGTTGGATTCCGGCAACCCCAAGCTGGCTCGCAAAGAGTTGGGCGGCACTGGTAGAACGCACAACTGGGAGATCAGTCGCGAGATCGTTAAGGCGGTGAAGACGCCCGTCTTTCTGGCGGGTGGGCTGTGCTCCGAGAATGTGGCCGAGGCAATTCGTATGGTGCGGCCCTATGGCGTGGATATCTGTTCTGGCGTGCGTACCGAGGGGCATTTGGATGCTGACAAGTTGGCCGCTTTTGTAAGAGCCGCTTGGTCGGTGGAGGTTTAGCCATGTCGCAGCAACATACAGCTCGAATCTGGATTGAACGCCTGCAGTTGGAGTCGCATCCCGAGGGCGGGTACTATCGTGAGACTTATGCAGCGGCAGAGGTCATCCCTGCAGGCACTCTTGCGCAGTTTGATGCGCCACGTGCTTGTTGTACGGGCATCTATTATCTGCTAGCGAATGCGGATGTCAGCCACCTTCACCGCATCAAGTCGGACGAGATGTGGCACTTTTACGCTGGCACAGGTCTGGTCATCCACTTGTTTCGCCCGGATGGTAGCTATGAAGCCCATCATCTGGGCGCGGAGGTTGGCGCTTTTCAATATGTGGTGCCGGCCGGCTGTTGGTTTGGCGCTGAGGTTGAGAGTGGACTAGGCTATGCCTTGGTGGGTTGTACGGTTTCTCCCGGCTTTGATTTTCACGATTTTGAGCTAGCTGAGCGGCAGCAGATGCTGACGTATTATCCTGGTGAGGCCACGGCAATTTTAAGGTTGACCTGACGTTTTATACTGACTTTATGCCCCCCAATACCCCGTTCTCTATACTATGGTTATAGACGGAATATTTACGTTCGTTCGGGGGGAAGATGCGTAATCGAGGTTTTACACTGATTGAACTTTTGATCGTCTTGGCGATCATTGCGGTACTTGTTAGTGTGGCTGCAGCTTCTACAGGGAATGTGTTAGGAGCGGCAGCACAACGTTCTGCCATGGCTGAGAAAGAGGTCGTGGAGACGGCAATCCTTTCGTACAACACTTTGGATGTTGCTGAAGGAGCGGAGCAAATTGTCGGTCTGAGTTCAGCCGTGCCCGTCAAGATAGGTCCAAATGTTGCGTATGGCTTTGAATCTTATCTCGATGGAGAGACGGAATTCTATTACTGGTGGGATGAGGAGGGTACGTCGCTTCAGGTATTCTATGACCCGGTAACGGCTGTGCCTGAATGTCTGGCAGCCATGAACACCGTCTACAACGGCACGCTGCAGAATAGTATTCTTGCCGATGGTTCAACCATTGCTGATGCCTACAAAAGCCACGTTACGCTGGATAGCAACCCCGATGAGGAAGAAGACCTCTATTGGAGCGTCAAGCTCGAGCGACTGCTAGAGCAGGGCAGCCTAACTGAGCGTACGGTAGCGGATGGCTATAACTATGCAGGGTATGAGAACCCGGTCTCTGGGCAGCAATCCGTCATCAATTGGACGACCCTGTCAGGGCTGGATGACTATATCCCTCCGGCGATCTTTATCACCAACAACGGCGATTACTATTATGAGAACGTACAGAGCAATGAGGATATTCTTGCCACGGTTCTCGGTTCAATCATATACTATCAGGACGATTCGGGATTGATCTATACCTATCACGTGAACCCTGACGGCTCGCTTTCTGAGCAAGAGGTATATGGCGGCGATTGATAGTTGGTTGCCGGTGAGGCGCAAGGAGAAAAGATTGGATAATAAACAACGCAAGCAAGTTCGTTTTTCAGCATGGTTCTTTGTGGTGGCACTGGTGCTTGCGACCGTCTTTCGTACTTTTCTGTATACCCCTTATGTAATGCAGGTGCAAGAGGTTCCCTATAGCGAATTTCGCGAACAGTTGGCGGCAGGAAACATCAAAGAGGTCACGCTCGATGTAGACAAGATTTACTATACTTGCTGCGAGACGGTGACTGACGGCAATGCCAATGAGGTCGATCAACAGTTCAGCACCATACGGGTTGAAGATCCCGCGCTTATCGATGATTTGTTGGCAGCAGGCGTGATCTTTTCTGCGGAGGATCAATCTGAGAGCTTTTTGACGACTATTTTGGGATGGGCCCTCACGATTTTGCCGCTCGTAGCCATCTGGTATTTCGCCTTTAGGCGGATGGGGCAGTTGGGCGGCGGTGGCGCAGGCGTCATGTCGGTGGGCAAGAGTAAAGCCCGCGAAATAGCCGGTGAACTGACGGGCGTCAAGTTTGAGGATGTCGGCGGTGTTGATGAGGTCGAAGTCGAGCTCAAGGAGATCATTGATTTCCTAAAGGACCCCGCTCGCTTTACCAAGCTGGGCGCCAAGCTCCCCAAGGGCGTATTGCTTGTTGGCCCTCCTGGCACCGGAAAAACGCTACTCGCCAGGGCCACAGCTGGTGAGGCCGGAGTGCCCTTTTTCTCCATCAATGGCTCGGACTTTGTGGAGATGTTTGTGGGCGTGGGCGCAGCCCGTGTGCGTGATCTCTTTGTGCAAGCCAAGGCCAAAGCACCCTGTATCGTCTTTATCGATGAAATCGATGCCATCGGCCAATCTCGCTCGACAGTGGGCAGTTTTGGCAGTAATGATGAGCGCGAACAAACGTTGAATCAGCTCCTCTCGGAAATGGATGGCTTTGAGGCGAATGCCGGGGTGATCATCATGGGGGCAACCAACCGCCCCGAGATTCTCGATCGTGCGTTATTACGCCCGGGGCGATTCGATCGGCAAGTGGAGGTTAGCCTGCCTACTGACGAGGGGCGTCGGCAGATTTTGGATATTCACACGCGTGGCGTTTCACTGGCCCCTGGTGTAAATTTAGGGCGCATTGCCCAGATTACGCCGGGTTTCTCTGGCGCCGATTTGGCCAATATTGTCAACGAGGCTGCACTTTTAGCTGTGCGGCGCAACAGCAACTCGGTAACTATGGTTGACTTTGATCTGGCTATTGAGCGCGTGGTGGCTGGCCTGCAGCGCAAGATGCCACTCAAGCCCGCGGTTCGGCGTAGGGTGGCCTACCATGAAGGCGGCCATGCTCTGGTGGCTCAACTCTTGCCCCATACTGATCCGGTGCACAAGGTGAGCATCATTCCTACGGCCAAGGGTGCCCTGGGCTATACCATGCAAATGCCGGATGAGGATCAATACCTTCTCAGTGAGCAAGAACTGCGGGAACGCATGGCGGTGATGCTGGGAGGTCGGGCGGCCGAGCTGTTGATCTTTGACGATGTTTCGACCGGTGCGGCGAATGACTTGGAACGTGCTACCGAGTTAGCTCGCCGGATGATCACCGAGTTCGGCATGAATGAAAAACTCGGCCCGGTGCGCTATGCGCCAACGGCAGGGGCTGGTTATCTGGATCGGATCACAGGCACGCGTTCTGATCTCAGCCCAGAAACCACGGCCTTGATTGACGTGGAGACGCGTTCTTTAATTCAGGCAGCGCAGGATCAGGCTTTTACGTTGTTGCGGGTGAACGAGGAAGCGTTGAATCAGGTAGCGACGGTGCTTCAGGAACACGAGGTTATCTCTGGCGAGCAGATTCGAGAGATTGCCCAACAGTTTGCATTGACCGAATCTAAATAAGCTAGTGTAAACGCAACAGGGCGGCTTTGTAGCCGCCCTGTTTTCTTATTCAAGAGATTGGGTATGCCCTACGTTTAGGGATGTTCTGGTAAGCCCAGGTCAGCCGAAAGGAAATAGTGATCGCTGGGATAACGTCCCTCGTCATTGTCCTTGATAAGGGTCGCTGTCTGAGGATAAAGCCGACCACGGCAATAGATGTAATCGATCTTGTCTGGCTCTTCTACAAAGGCTTCACCCTGGAAATGATGGAAGCTGCGCCCGGGGTTGAGGAGGCCATGGACCGACTCATAGGTATCGGTCCAGCCGCCCTGACGGAATATGGCCATGGCGGGGTTATCCGGTGCCGAGTTCATATCGCCGAGCAGCACCTGCGGCAGGTCTGGCATGCTGTCGCTCTCGGCCACGATCATCTTGGCCTGTTCCTCACGCGCTTGCTGACTGATGTGATCCAGGTGGGTAGCTATCACGCGGAACTGATAGCCGCTCTTTTTGTCGAGGAGGATGGCCCAGTTGGCCAGGCGAATACAGCGGCTGCCCCACGACTTGGAACCACAGATCTGGGGCGTCTCTGAGAGCCAGTAGCCACTGCATGATAGAGCCGTGAGTCGCTCGCGCAGCCAAAAGATCGAGTTTACGGGGTTCATGCCCAGGGGCTCATCGATGATACCATAGGCATCGTATTCGGGCAGAGCTTCTCGTAGATAAATGTACTGTTCGCGCGACATCTCTTGAAAGCAGATGACCTCGGCTTTTTGGCGTTTGATGACCTCAGCGCAGAGCTCGCGGCGTAGCGGCCAGTTGTTGGGGCCATCTTGTGCACCCGAATAACGAATGTTGCAGGACAGGAATTTCATGGCAGTCTCCTCGATAGAAAAAGGGAGGCTTGCTAAAGCCTCCCCACAGAGCATGTACCTCGTTTATTTGTAACCCCAGGAAGTAAGGTTACGGTAGCTCATGGCCAGGGCATCAAAGGGATCCATGCCATCCCAACAGCGATCCTGCTCGCAGAGCATATAGTCCACGCCGCTGTTCTCGGCAATGCCCAGAATACGCGGCCAGTTGAGGTTGCCCTCGCCGATGGGGGAGAAGCGCTGTTCTCTATCGACGGTTACTATCATGTCCTTGAGGTGCAAGAGGGGCTCGCGGCCGGCCATTTTCTCTACCCACAGCGCGGGGTCTCCGCCGCCGGCCTGTACCCAATAGGTGTCGATTTCAGCCTTGAGGTGGTCGGCATCACAGGTCTCGTACAGCATCTCTAGCCAGGTCTTGCCATTCTCGCGGATGAACTCGTGGCTGTGGTTGTGATAGGAAAAGTCCAAGCCTTCAGCGGCCAGTTTTTCGGCGATGGGGTACAACTCATCGCGGAATTGCTTGATGCTGTCAAAGGTGCGGTATTCGGGGGGCAGGCTGCCAATGGCAGGATGGACGCAGCCCATGGCCTTGTGATCGGCAATGACGCTGTCCAGGTCATTCAAAAAGCGCGACCAAGCCATATGGGTGCAGGCGATGGTCAGGCCATTATCCTTGGCCAGCATACCGATATCAGAAGCAGGAATATCGGCCCCTACACCAGATATCTGGCAGGTGGTGTAGCCGATGGCTGCGACCTTTTCCATGGTCTCTTTGAGGCCATCAAAAGTCTGAGTGAACTCGCGCACGTTGTAGAGTTGCGCACCGATGAGTAGTTTCGCCATTTTTCTCTCCTTCAAATGAATCTCTGTTGAGAGATTCTTACAGTGAGGGCATTATACATATTGCCCGTGGGATTGCACGCAGATGAACGGCATTTACTGCCAGTACACTCGACCAGAATTTTACCTCTGGTCGAGTGTATTGTTTTTAGACTAGGGTCGGCGGCTCGATGGTATAGCGCTCATCGCCCAGGCTGAGCTCGAATTTGCGCGAATCGAACGGCGCCTGGCAGTAAGGATTATCGAACAGCGGGTAATCGCCGAGGGCGATTTCCTGGCCGTCGACTAGAAAAGGCAGACTCCAGCCAAACTCGATAGATCCGACAGAGGGCGAGTCATAGGTCATGCGCAATGGGTCGCCCGCAGGGCGGCGAGAGCTGACAGTCTCGACGAACTGCTCGAATGTGCCGTTAGATTCAGCATTACCCATCTCGCAAATCCAGGCGTTCTTGGCACCCTGGGCGATGATCTCGTGCTTTTCGACCTTCCAGTTTTCACCGGCGGCGCCATCAGGCTTCATCAGTTCGCCCACATCTTCTCGGGGAGGTGCCCACTCGGTGGGCATGAGCGAAGTAAGAGCTACATAGCCATTACCCTTGCGGCCGATGTACCAGCCGTTCTTTTCCACAAACTCGTCAAAATTCTGCTGTGGGAAGAAGGCATGGGTGTACCACATCCACTTGCGCGAGATTTCTGGCTCAAAGCGATACAGGGCGATGAGCACGTTGCGATGAGCGGCGACACGGGGCAGGCGGGCATTGCCGTGCCAGTAATCGGGGCGACTCGTGCCCACGTCCTGCGCGCCAGGCTGAGTGCTAAAGACGGCGGCGCCGTCGCCCAGGGTTGCTTGCCAAATGTGCTGCTGGAAGCCTGTCTTGCCCTTGCGATAGTCTTGGGCGCAGCTCAGCATGTAATCTGGCGTCTTGTAGGTATAGATGTTGACACGAGTCATGGCGGTGTCATCAGGATCCTGCTCGCTCTGGATGCCCAGGCGGTCGCATTCTTCATGGTGATCCCAATAAGCCCAGATGCGGGCGTTGAGGCCATCACGGCCCTTGTCGGCCCATTTCAACGAGTTTTCAATGACCTGGCGATGACAAAAGACCTGTGCGCCCCAGAAGAAAGCCAGATCTTCCATGCGTTCGGGGTAGACATCAAAGAGACGAGCCTGTTCAACGTCCAGACTATGGCGTTCTTTGATAATTGCTTCTTTAGGAAGGTCGTTAGCGATATTGGCGATGACCTCGGGAAGCTGATAGTCACTGCAGGTCAGCACAATGGCAGACATGTTCATGAGATAGCGATAGTCACCGACGCCCCAGCCCAGCCACACTAGGCTACGCACGCCGTCGCGCGCTGTGTTAACGATATTGCGAGCATAGGTTCGGCCGTGGGTACAGCCCATGAGGCCCTTGTAGGAATTGAGCGCGACGTGGAACAAGAGCAGGTCGATAACGCTCTTGGCGGCGGAGCGGATATCGGGATCGTCGGCATAGTCGGCCAAGTTGAATAGGCCGAGGAGATCTTCGTCGTAGTAACAGTTCGAGTTCCACTCGGAAAAGCCAAAGCGGATGCGCCAATCCAGCCAACGACGAATCATGCCCTCGGCATGGTGAATGTGCCAATCGCCGGTTTTGCCGTTGTTGGTGAATACCTCATCAGGCCAGAGCTGACCAGCCAACAGTTCGTTACTGTGATGGATGATCTGGTGGTTTTCGGTGCAAAAGCACATGTGCTCTTCGCCGGGCTCATCTACCCAGTAGATGTGCTGCAGGGCTGTTTTTTTGATTTCCTCGCGGAGTTTGGGTGTGAGCATGGACGAATTGGGGTAACGATAGAGCATGCGCATCAGTGCTGTTTCGGCAAAGTCGCAGCAGTCGATGCGAGAGACCATGCCAGAAAGCGCTGCTTGAATATTACCTTCATCCAACTCACAAGCTGGCAAACCTAGTTTTTCGCGTTCCAGTTTGGGCAGTTCAAGGAAAGGGCCACGGACGTACGACCAGTGTTGATCTTTGCGCCAGGGGAGATCAACATCGGGAGAGCCTGTATATTCTAGAAATTCGGATCGTCGTTCTTGCAATGCAGTCATGGGGTTACACTCCTAAATGCGATAGCGACTATCGATATATTTGATGTCATACTCGGTCGGTACGTTCGGATTGTCAAACGGAACTGAGCAGAAGCGATTGTCGATGCGCGGATAAGGCCCTAGATCGATGACCTGTCCATCGACTATCAGATTGTTCTCCCAGCCAAAGGTTATCTCACCCGAGGAAGGCGAGGTGTAGCTGAGTATTTCCGTATCCCCCGCGGGTTGCGTGGTGGCCAGGGCGGCGCAAAAGGCATCGAAATCGTCATAGGTTTCGGCATCGCCCAGCTCACAAATCCAGGCATTGGTACGCCCCGCAGCAATCAATTCGTAGGGAGTAACGGTCTCGTCGGGTTCAATGGGCAGCAAAGCCACAACCTCATCTTGAGGCTCAGCCCATTGTGCTGGCACCAACGACCAGAGTCCCACATAAGCTTGACCCGCGCGCCCCATCACCCAACCGTCCTGTTCACGTATTTCATCAAAGGCGTATTTAGGGAAAAAGGCATGGGTCATATCCAAGCCGGTCGTTCGTTCCAAAATCGCTGGTAAAGGGTTGATTTTGTCAGCAGGGTTTACAGGCGGTGTCGAGCGATACAGACAGATGGCGGTGTTCTTGTAAGCTACGGCGCGGGGCATGATATCATTGCCGTGCCAGTAATCGGGTCGACTGGTACCCGTGTCTTCAGCGCCGGGATGGGTGGTATAAACCACAGCACGATCTCCCAAGGTAGCCTGCCAGATGTGGGCTTGCCAGCCGAACTCACCCTTGCGAAAATCCTGGGCACAAGAGAGCATATAGCTCGGCGTGCGGTAGGTATAGATGTTGACCTGGGACATGCCCTGATGGTCTCGGGTGGGCACCCAAGGTAGACCGCGTTCCTCGCTGTTATGATAGTACGTATAGGCAGCCTCGATTTTGGGGTATTCGACGCGGTGCTCTGATGGGCAAAAGGCCATGGAGGCATCGATGATATCTCGATGGTGAAAATTCTGACAGCCCCAGAAAAACATGAGATCGCTCATTAGCTCGGGATAGACGTCATGATCGCGGGCTTCTTCGACATTGAGGCTGTGACGTTCGCGGTTTTCGATGACGCTGCCGGTATCCTGAGCGATTTTGGCGATGATCTCGGGTACGGCATAATCGCTGCAGGCCAGCAGGGTGGCCCCCATGCGGTAATTGCTCAGGCTGCCCATGCCAAAGGCCATCCAGGCCAGCGGACGGGTATTCTCGTTCAGCGGGTTCAGCAACATACGCGCATACGTGCGCCCGTGGGGTGAGCCAAACACCCCGTCAAAGCTGTTGACTGCCAGATGCAGCATGATCAGATCGATGACACGCCGGGCCTTGGTACGGGTGGTTTCGTCGGGCGCAAATTCGCTTAGGTTCAGCAGGGCAATGAGATCTTCTTCGAAATAGCAGTTCGAGTTCCACTCGGAAAAGCCAAAGCGAATGCGCCAATCCAGCCACTTGGTGATATGGCGTTGGGCGTGTTGGGCGTGCCAGCGGCCAGTTTCGCCGTTGTTGCCAAAGATGTCATCGGGCCACAGGCTGCCCACCAAAAGTTCGTCTACATGGTAGATGATCTGGTGATTCTCGGTGGAAAAGATCATGTTGCTGCAGCCCGGCTCATCCACCCAATAGGTAAAGCGCAGCATCTCGCGACGCATCTCTTCACGTAGGGTGTTATTCAGCAAATTCGACTGGGGGTAGCGGTAGAGCATACGCACTAACGCCGTCAGGTCGAAATCGGCGCAATCCAGGCGATCATTCATGCGCTTGAGCGAAGCACGAATATCCTCGGCAGCAAGGGGCAGCGTCTTTTCGCCGCGTTTTTCCAGCTCCAGTCGGGCAATTTGGCGAAAGGCATTGCCAGCAGGAGCCTGCCAGCTGGCATAGGGCACCAGCGGCTTGTCCGGCTCAAATGCCAATAGTCGAAGGTACTCGATGCGGCGTTCCTGATCAGTCGACATGGTGGTCACGTGCGTCTCCTATCATCACCGGTAGCGAATGATGTACTGTTCACCATTGAATCTGATGGTATAGTCGCGTTCATCGGGCGCGTCAAAGGGACAAGCGCAGTATTTGTTGGCCATTCTGGGGTAGGGGCCGAGATCGAGGGCCTCTCCGTTGAGCAGAGCGGGTCCTTCCCAACCGAAGCGTAATTGGCCCAGGCTCGGCGAGGTATAGGTTACTGTCTCGATATCGCCTTCCAGGTCAGCATTGGCAAAGCCAGCGCAAAACTGCTCGTAGCTGCCATTCTCACGCTCGCTGCCCAATTCTAACACCCAGCCCGTCTCGGCGCCCTCGCTAATGAGTTCATAAGGTGCAAGGGTTGAGGATGTACCCGGCAACAGCTCGAGCATCTCAGTCTGGGGAGCCTGCCAGTGCATCTTGCCCAGGGCACGCAAAGCGACATAGCTGCTGCCTACACGCCCCATCACCCAGCCGTTGGCCTCTGTGATTTCATCCATGAGGTATTGTGGAAAGAAGGCGTGGGTGTAATACAGCATCTCGTGCGCGCCAGAGATCTCATTGTCGGTAAAGCGTGGCTTGGCCTGCTCATTGAGCTTGTATAAACCGATGAGTACGTTCTTGTGAGCCACGGCTCGTGGCATGAGGCCATTGCCGTGCCAGTAATCGGGGCGGCTTTTACCCAGATTTTCTGCACCAGGATGCGTGGTATAGACCACAGCATTACCGGGCAGGGTGGCCTGCCAGATATGCTGTTGAAAGCCGGGGCGCCCTTTTCGGTAATCCTGGGCGCAGGAGAGCAAATAATCGGCGGTGCGATAGGTATAAATGTTGACCTGGGTCATGGCCTGATAGTCGGGATCGGGCTCGTAGGGCAGTCCCAGGTGATCCTGTTCCTGGTAATAGTTGTAGGCCTGGCAGATGAGGTTCCATTTGTAATGCTTTTCGGTGCAGAGCCAGCGAGAGGCCTCGATAACCTCGCGATGGTGAAACACCTGTGCCCCCCAGAAAAAGCCAATATTGTCAGTATCGTGAGGATCGACGCCATGCTCGGGAGCCTCGGTCACGTCCAGGCTGTGGCGCTCGCGATTCTCCATGATGCTGCTGTCGGCGGCCAGGTGCGCCAGTATCTCGGGCGGCGCATAGTCGCTGGCGGCCATCATGGTGGTGCCCATGCTCAAAACACTATTGTAACCGCCCAGGCCAAAGCACAGCCAGGCCACGGGGCGGGTGTTCTCTTTGAGCGGATTAACGGTCATGCGGGTGTAGGTACGCCCGTGGGTGGAACCAAACACGCCCTGGTACGAGTTCACGGCCAGATGGAGGAGCAAGAGATCGATAACGGCCGTCGAGCGGTGTTTGATCTCAGGGTCCTCGGCATAATCGGCCAGGTTTAGCAGAGCGATGAGGTCCTCGTCATAGTAGCAGTTGGAATTCCACTCGGAAAAGCCAAAGCGCAGGCGCCAATCGAGCCAGAGGGCGATGAGCTTTTCGGCGTGCTGGCGGTGCCAGTTACCGAGGTTACCGTCATCAAAGGTCTTTTGGGGCCAGCGCTGTCCGGCCAGCAATTCGTTGCTGTGGTGGATGATCTGATGGTTCTCGGTGCAAAAGCACATGTGCTCTTCGCCGGGCTCGTTCACCCAATAGATGTGCTTGATGGAGCCTTGGGAGATGCGCTGGCGCCAATCAGGCGTTAAGAGCTGTGAATCGGGATAGCGGTAGAGCAGGCGCAGCAGTGCTGCCTGAGCGAAATCGCAACAATCCAGCCTCGCCTTGAGCAGGGCTAGAGCCCGATCAATGGGGGCTGCATCCCAGGGGACGTCTGTCTGCCCCAGTCGTTCTATCTCTAGTGCTGCCAGGGTCAGATACACACCGTTGCGCTCGTTGGTGGCAGTTTGCTGCAAGACGGGAGTGGTGGCGACGTCATGCGTCAGAAAGGTGAGAAGCTGCTTTTTTCTGTTGTCGAAATCAGACACGACATTCTTTCCTTTTTCAATCGAATTGGGCGTTATAGGCATCGACGATGTCACCGACGATGCGGATGCGCTCGATATCGCCAGTGGAAGAGATTTCATCCGAGATACCCAGGATGAGACGTGGGGCAAACAGCTCGATGAGTTTGTGCGTACACTCGACCAGTGTCTCTATGGGATAGATCTCGTCGAAAAACACCGCCGGGATGCCGTCCACTAAGACCATGTCATCACCCAGGCCAGCCTTGATCTCTTCCAGAGTGACATCACCCTGGGGTTGGGGGGTGATGGCCTCGATGCCGTCCAGGCAGGTTTGCTGGGCCAGTGGCAGCAGGGGCTTGGTGTCGCCGTCCCAGTGGGCGTAGCAGAACTTGTTCGCGGCGTGGAGCTTTTCTACACGGCGATGGTAGGCGGGTAGCACGTAGCGCTTGAACAGGCGGGGCGGCAGTGTTCCCGCGTGAATGTTGTCGCCAAAGTTGATGATGTCGATGGGTGAATCGTTGATCACGTTGATCATCAGGCTGTGGCAGTCATCCAGTGCGTCGAAATAGGCCTGAACCAGCTCGGGCCAGTCATAGATGGCATAGATAGCACCCTCAACGCCCATGGTGTTGATGAATAAATCTTGCACGTTGATGCGCGGCATGTACATGGTGGGGGCGCCGATATCACCCCAGGTGCGGTGTGTTTCTTCAAAGACAGCCTGATCCCACGACCAGGTGGTATGCTGGGCGCGCCAGGTGGCCACCTGCATCTCTTGTTTGGTGGTGATCTGCCATTTGATGTGGATACTGCGCGGGCTGTTGGGCGTGCTGCGTAGTACCTCGACCTGCTGACCAACGGGGGTATGAATGGTGATTTCGCGGTCGGTCTCGTTGAGCTGCCGTTCGGTGCGATATACCGCGGCGTCTTCGTGAGAGACAAAGCAGCGGTTGTAATCATAGATGCGCGATGAGCAACCGAGGTGGCGGAATATCTCGGGCTCGGTCAGGTGCTCATAAGGTTCGGGCAGGGGTTCACCAGCGAAACGCTTATCGGTGATCCAGCATTGAATGCGCGGCTGCCAGATAATCTTGCCACCCGATTCACCAAAGGCGACCTGATGGTGCAGTTCTGCCAACGAGACGGCCATGTTAGCGGCTCCTATGTTCTCTGTTTGTCACGACTATTCTTGCATATCCCAAGCAAAAACGTGGGCCAGGGGCGCTCCCCAGGTCTCCAGGGGTACAAAGCGCAGGGCAGTGGTCTCGCAATCCACGGCGAGGCGCACCAAGCGCTGATGGTTGTCGTCCAGGCGGGCAACCTCGCGCCAGTCCCCCTCTGCAGTTTCGGCGTACACGGCAAAGCGCTTGAGCAGGCTTGTGGCCACCTGAGTGGGTTGGGCGTTCAATGGGTAGCTACAGCGCATACGGTGGTCCTCACCAGGGCGGTTTAGGTCGCTGTCAAAGATGAACCGCAACTGGCCCACGTGCCGCATGTTGGCGAAACGATACTCGACATAACTATTCGGTGGTCCCGACCAACTATTATCATCTTCACCGATGGGGCGATCCAGGCCGTTACGCAAGGGCTCGGGATTGTCTCCAGAGGCGGATAAGGTTGCTTCCACCGTGAGGGGCGAGATTCGGCGCTTTAGACCGGGCAACCAGCAATCGTCCTCCATGAGGGTTTGTTGCAATTGGGACAGGGCTTGCTCATACACGCCACGCGGCGTCAATGCTTTTTTCGTGGCGATGGCTGCTGCCGTGCCTACGGCCTGGCCCAGCAAGGCACAGGTTTTCATCACCCGCGAGGAAGAGAGGGCGGCGTGGCTAACGCTGATGTTACGCCCGGCGAAAAAGAGATTGGCGATGTTGCGCGAATAGAGGCTACGGTAAGGAATACCCCAGGGCGAGGGTGCCGGGTGAAAGATATTGGGCTCGCCGAGATGAGCCAGGCCAGCGGGATTGTGGTCGTCCATAGTCCAGCCGGCATAGGCTACTACGTCGCTAAAGGGGCCACCGGCCTCGACATCGTTTTGATTGACGATGTAATCGCCCACATAGCGACGGCTCTCGCGCTTGCCGGGCAAAAAGCCCACCCAATCCAACGCCCAGTTATCGGCACCGTGGTCGCTGCGATTTTTGATGTGATCCCATACGCCAAAGGCCACGGCCAGCAGCTCGTCGCGCAGGGTTTCGGTGTCGTGGATGGAATCGGCCTCGCCGCCCAGCTCAATCCACCAAAAGTTGCTGTCGGGCAGGGTGTGGTCGCGATAGGGCAGGTCGTCGTCGCTCTCGTACACCTTGGCCCAGGGCGGGGCCACATAGATCTGCGGCGAATTAGTCTCGCGGGCTTGCAGCAGGCAGCTCATGCCCATGGTACGGTTGTCGGCTTGCTCAGGCTCGATGGACTCGCCGAACTCACTGCGTGCCTCACGCCCGACGCGAAACTCAGCACCGGTGAGGGGAGCCAAGATGGAGTCGCCGGAACAATCGGCATAGTTGGTGGCTTGTACCGTATGCCAGGTCTCGGCGGTGCCCTGCCAGCCAGTGATCGAGGCGATGCGTTGGCCGTCCATCTGGCATTGATTGCAGGAGCAGTTGAGCAGGAGGTTGATGTTGGGCTCGCCGCGCGCCTTTTCCCACAGCAGGGCATCCCATTGGGCGTAATTCTTGGTGGGATTGCGGTAAGTGTTCTCTAGCTCGATCTCTTCCACCAGGCCGGTTTCACGATGGTTGCTGCCATGGGCGCCGCAAAGCCACATGCGAATCTCGGAGGAGGCATTGCCGCCCAGCACAGGCCGATCCTGCATGAGCACCACGCTGGCGCCGTGGCGCGCCGCCGAGATGGCTGCGCACATGCCGGCCAGTCCGCCGCCGACGACGCACAAATCGGCCGTATGGGTTATATAGCGCATGTCACTCCTCCCGTGGGCGTCCGTCGGCCCACACCGAAGTGCCTCGGGCTGCGGCCCAATCGGTCATACGGCGAGGATCACCTTGCCACAATCTATCCTTGACCCAAGCGGCTGTTTGGGGGCGTTCGGCAAAGGTGAGTTTGATGACTGGAAACAGCTCGCAGGGACGCTCCAGGGGCAGCCCGCTGATAATGATAGACTCATCCTCTTGGACAAAGGGTACGGTTTGACCGGTGGTGAGCAGTTCTGCCTTTAGCAGAGGCGTGGTGATGCCTGCCAGACGCACCTGGCCGCTGCCATCCCAAAAGCGAATAACCAGGTAGAGCGTGTTGCCTTTCAAGATTTGCCGACCGTATGTGATGAACTCGCACAAGTCGCCTTCACTGGCGTCATAGATGCACTCGCCATGCACTTCCAGCCAGCGGCCGATGGCCTCGGCTCGCTCGACAAAGGGCTGAGGAAACTCGCCCTCAGGAGTAGGACCAACGTTTAGCAGCAGGTTGCCGCCCATGCTGGCCGACTCTACCAAAAAGTCGAGGAGCAGCTCGGACGAGCGCCAGTGTTCCCCAGTGGTGTAACCCCACAGACGCCAGGTACTCACCTGGCAGGATTCCCACAGGCGCTCGGGATCAGCGATGATCTGGTGCTCTGGTGTGCCAAAATCACCCAGTGCGAGACTTTGACCGACGCCCATGGTGTCGCTCGCTATCTGCTCAGGGCCCTCATCGGGGACGCCCAGACGATTGTTGATGAGGATATCGGGCTGCAGGGAGCGGATCATCTCGACCAGTTCGTGACTCTGCCATTCGCCCTGGGTGTGGGGCCAGGCGCCATCGAACCAGATAACGTCGATTTTACCGTAATTGCTGAGGAGTTCATGCACCTGGTTGTGCACGTATTGGCTAAAGGTCTCCCAGCCTTGCGGATCGGCATTGCTATCCCAGTAGGCGGGGATGCGCCAATCAGCTAGCGAGTAATAGAGCCCGACACGCAAACCGGCGGCACGGAAGGCTTCCACATACTCACGTACAAAGTCGCGCCCCGCGGCTTGCTTGGCAGTGCTGTAATCGGTATAGGCCGAATCCCACAGACAAAAGCCATCGTGGTGACGGGTGGAGAGCACGGCATAGCGTGCTCCGGAACGCTTGGCTATCTCGGCCCAGCGGCGGGCGTCAAACGAGGATGGGTTCCAGGCGCAGGCCGTGCGGGCGTATTCCTCTTGGTCGAGGTGATCGCGAAAAAGGGCTTGCTCTCCCCGGCCCACGCAAGCATAAGCACCCCAATGTATGAAAAAGCCGAATTTGGCATGATTGAACCAACGCCAAGCGTCTCTCATGATGCTCCTCCCAGGCAATCTTACGAGTGTTCTACTGTATCACGGAAAGAATAACAAGCAGAGATGACAAGAGGGCGGCACATGGCCGCCCTCTACAGGTTCTTTCGGACTAGATTTTGGGCAAATTCTCTTTGGCGATCATGATTGGATCATCTTCACCGCCCAGCAGGTGCAAGCGCGTGCTCCAAAGGGTTTCTACTGCTGGCACCAGGTACTGCGGCAGGGTGCCGGGGCCGCAGCTTTCACCACCCAATCCGGATTGTACCAGGTCCATGTTGAACTCAACTGTCTCTTTCCAGGGGATCTCGTTCATGTGCTTGGCAGCGGTGAGGCCCATCATGTCATCATGGTGGACGCTCACTTCCATCAGCGGAGAGCCAATGGCCAGCAGGCCGATGCCCTCCTCGTTGCACAACGCCGCCCAACGTACGTCGGTTTTATTGCCGTTCTCCTGGGGCATGACGTAATCGACATGCTGATCATCCACCGAACCCTCATAGATATCCACGGGGGAATCGTCTTTGCGATCCTGATAGGTCTCGCCGGGGCCGCGCCCGTACCAGATAAAGGTGTCGAATTCGGGCAACAGTACGGTTTGCAGGCCGATGCGCGGCAGGGTGGGTAGCTCGCCGTTGGGCATGATATGGGTGGTCAGTTCGATATCGCCGCTGCCGTATACGGTGTAGGTGTACTGGCAATCGAACCCGCGAGCCACATTATCTGCGGCGATGCGTGTGCCGATGTGTACCTGCACTACCTGGTCATTAAGCTGTTCGGCGCTGCAAGAGATGACGCGGTGTACCAGCGCATCCAAGCCCGCCTCGATCCATTCGCCCTCCAAGCGACGGGCGTCGTTATCGGTGGGGGCGCGCCAGACGTTGAACTGCGGGCCCGATTCGAGTAATTCGACGCCTGTTTTGACCAGGCTGATGAGCTTGCCCTCGCTGCAAGACCAAACGGCTACCCAGTCGCTGCCAGTAACGGTGATGGCATCTTCCTTGCGGGCCAGAGCCAGCTTGGGCATATCATCCAAGACTAGCTCAGGTGTAACCGGCACGGCATAGGGCATAAGGAACTGTTCCCAGGCCACGACATGTTCTGCCTCGGCCCACATGGTCTCCTCGGTCAGCGAGAACATGATCGTCAGCCAGTATTCGGTGCCGGCCTCCAGAGGCACTTTGTCCAGGGGAATCTCGATGATGGCGGATTCGCCGGGGGCCAGGGAAGGCGTTTCAATGCCACCAACTTGTAGTATGTCTCCATCAGCTACCAAATCCCAGGTGAGCGTGAGGTGCGATAGATCGATATGGTTGTAGCGGTTGGTAATACGTACTTTGTTCGCGTCCAGGTTCTCGGCCTCGATGAGCACCGGCTGGATGATCTTGGCATAGTTGTACAAGGCCGGATGGGGCACGCGATCGGGCGAAATTAGGCCATTGATGCAGAAATTGCCGTCATGACGCTCGTCGCCCCAGTCGCCGCCGTAGGCGAACCAGGCCGTGCCATCCTCATCTTCCATAGCCAGGCCCTGATCGATCCAGTCCCAAATAAAACCGCCGATGAGGCGCTTGTGGCTGTAGATGGCATCCCAATATTCTTTGAGATTACCAGTGCTGTTGCCCATGGAGTGGGCATATTCGCACATATAAACGGGGCGGTCATCCTCGTTGGTAGCAAGCTCGACCAAGCGCTCGATTGTAGGGTACATGGGCGGCAAAAAGTCACTCACGCGCGATTGGAAGCCTTCGGTTCGCATGACAGGTTCCCACTGGATGGGGCGGGTGGGATCCATGACGCGGGCTTTGTTGCCTTCAGCCTCGATGTTGGAGCCGTTGCCCGATTCGTTGCCCAGCGACCAGATGATGATGCTGGCATGGTTTTTGTCACGGGCGATCATGCGCTCCACACGAGCCACGAAAGCGTCTTTCCACAGCGGATTGTCTGCCAGAGTCAGATCGCCGTGAGCTTCCTGATTGGCCTCGTCGATGACATAGAGGCCAAAGAGATCGCATAAATCCAGGAAGAAGGGATCGTTGGGATAGTGAGAGGTGCGTACAGCATTGAGGTTGAACTGCTTCATCAGCAGTACGTCCTGCAGCATGTCTTCTTCATCCACGGTCTTGCCCGTCCAGGCGTCGTGGTCGTGACGATCGGTGCCCTTGAGGATGATGGGCTTGCCGTTGACCAGCAGTTGGCCGTCGGCAATGCGCACATCTTTGAATCCAATGTGCGTGCTTTCCATCTCGATCAACTCATCCTGAGCGTCGTATAGGGCCAGCAACAGGGTGTAAAGGGTAGGTGTCTCGGCGGTCCACAGTTCGGGCGCTTCCACCAGCGTAGTCAGCGTTATGGTGCGCTCAACGCCAGCCCGTGCGACCAGGTCTTGTTCAAGAGTGCAGAGCATCTCACCATTGGGATCGATGAGTGCCGCCTCCAGCCGATACTGGCCGTCCTCCTGCCCATAGTTGATGACGTCGGCGCGGATTTCCAGGTCGGCATCGACAAAAGCAGAATCCAGGGTAGTGCGCACGCTGAAATCACGGATGTGCACCAAAGGCGCGGCCCAGATGTACACGTCGCGATAGATGCCGCTAAAGCGCCAATGATCCTGGTCTTCCAGATAGCTGCCGTCAGAAAAGCGGTAGACGCGCACGGCCAGGGTGTTTTCGCCCTCGCGCAGGTATGGCGTGATATTGAACTCGGCTGGCGTACGGCTATCCTGGGTATACCCAACCTCTTGGCCGTTCAGCCAGACATAGGCCGCTGATTCCACACCTTCGAACGTTAAAAAGATGCGTCGCCCGGCCCATTCCTCGGGCACCTCAAAGGTGGTGACATACGAGCCGACGGGATTGTCGTCCTCGGGAATCTTGGGACAATTGCTGGGGTCAAAGGGCCAGCCGACGTTCTTGTAGCGGGGGATATCATACCCCTGCATTTGCCAGCAGCCGGGCACTTCGATGTCGTCCCACTCTGAGACGTCGAAATCGGCTTTCCAAAAGTCCTCGATAGCCTCTTTGGGGGTGCCAGCGTAAGCGAACTTCCAGTCATCGTTGAGCAGCTCGACCCACTCTGAGCGGTAACGTTCGCAGTTGCGCGCCGTTTCGATATCGGAATAGGGGATCAACGTTGTATGTGGGCGCTCTTTGTTGCGCTCGAAAACGCGGGGATTCTCCCAGTCGTTGGGGCGAAGGACCTCAGTTGTCATGTGCGAACTCCTATTTACGTAATAGATAGAGGAAGGGGGCGGTCGACCAGGGATGGCAGAGCGAATCCAGGGCATCGCCCAGGAAACCCTCCCAGGTGGTGGTTGCACCACCATCCAGCATCTGTCCCCATTCTTTCTTGATCAAGACAAGTGCTTCATCTTGCAGGCCAGCCTTACGCAGCGCGGGCAAGAAGAAAAAGTGGAAATAGGGTGAACAGCGACACAGCTTGTCATAACCATCCAGCATGGCCTGCATGGCCACACGTGCGCGTTCGCCTGTCAATAGACCAAAGTTCACGGCCAAAGCGTTGGTCTGCCAGGCAGTACCCTCAGAGAGGACGTCATCTTTGACGGTGTCATGGAACACCTGGCCATCATAAAGGTGCTTGACCAGAGCATGGCCAATTTGTCGTGTCTGTTTTTCCAGGTCGTGCGCAATGGGATCGTCTAGTTCTTGAGCTATATCGGCCAATACCCGACAGTAATTATAATAAAAAGCGTTCAAAGGGGCGCTAACGCCATCGCGTTCGATGCCCGGATGTGGAAAGTTGTGCCAGCCCACGCCGGGATGGTCGATAAAGTTGCGCAGGCCGCGCTGGGCATATTCCTCGTAAGGAAAATCAAGCAAGCCCAGCTCGTTGGTGTTGGCATCGTACCACTTTTTGAGGGCAAGGCCTTTTTCCAGGGTGGCCCGTGCCTGATAATACGTGCCATAGGCGGCCTTCCAGAATTGTTGGCCGATCATGGGAATGAGCGAATAATCCAGCAGGCTGGTGTGGTTGCCCGGATAGATGCAGTTGATGTTGCCGTTCTCGTTGAGGGGCACGTGCAAAAAGGCTTCTAGATACCAGCGCAGGTAGGCGTCGCAACCAAAGCCAACGCGAATGCTCTCGGCGATAAAGACGCCGTCGCCCCAGTATTGGGCCTGTTCGCGCGTGGGGCAGTCGATGAGATGCTCCTGCACGCCCATTCGTAGCGTATAGGCGCAGAGGTCGAACAACTCCTTGAGACGCTTGTCGTCCAAATGAACTGCATAGGTTGGGGTAAGCGAGGCCATCTTTTGCAGGCAGCCGATTTTCTGAATTGAGACTTGGTCAACCTGGCCGCGAATCACCAGGTGCAGGTAGCGGAATCCGTTCCAACTGAAACTGGTAAAGGTCTGCGGGCCCTCATGAGAGACATAGCGCACTGAATAGCGCGTGCCCTTGCGGAATATCCAGGGACGGCCCTCACGCAGCAGCTCGGCGCCAGAGAGTTCGATGATTGTGCCGGCCGGTGCCTGAACGGTGATGGCGTAATAGCCGATGCGCTCTTTACCCAGGTCAAAGGTAAAGGCGTTGGCCGTGCCCAGCGTTTCGTTAAAGGCCTTGAGGCTAAAAGGTGCCCAGTCGTTGAGGGGCACGAGTTCTTCGGTATCGCAGGTGTTGGATACCTCGGCAATATCCGCTGCACTTGGGCCTGGTGCCTGCCAGGCTTTGAAAGACAATGGCATGGCCATGCGGCGCTTTAGATAAGGCACAATGCGTGCCGTGTAATTGGCCCAGATGTGTTCTTGATCCGGCACCAGCACGGCATTCGGCCAATTCTCGGTCATGGCCTCATCAAAACATTTGTCAGTCCAACCCTCGGGTTCGAGGCGGGCATCATAGTCCTCGCAATAACCCAGGGCCCAACCGCGCCGCTCGACGCCATCACGCCACATGAGCAAGTCCAGACATTTCCAGCTGGCATCGGTGACGAGGGTCTGCCCGTTGGCGCTAAAGCGCCCGATGAAACCACCAGGGGCCTCCATCACGCTGGCCAAGCGAATACCGCTCTCGTGATGGGCCACAATGGCCAGTTGCACGTCGCCGCGGAATGTGCCCAGGTCATATTCATCCACTTGAACCCACTGTGGATCGCCGTACACTGGGCCGCGCCCGACGAACTTGCCGTTCACATAGAGCTCATAGTAGCTCGATGCTGAAATCTCGGCCTTGAGTGCAACCACAGGGCCGGGAATTGTTCGGGCAAAAAGCACATAATGGTTGGTTTTCTCGCCAGAGGACCAAATCCATCTGGCATCCTGTAATAGATCAGTCATGGCCTCCCCCGCTCTTGCATGGCTAGCTGGCACCACTATACTTTGACCGTAGTGAAATGCAAGCAGCGTCTTGTATGGAGCAAGCGTTGCGATATAATCGGCCGAGATGACAAGTCGTCCACTGGTCATTGAGGCCAGGCTATGTACTAGAGGGGAAAACATGCCACAAACAATTCGCGCCGTGCTAGTGGGCTGCGGCGGTATCACGAGTACCTGGATTAAAGCGCTTCAGGATATGGATAACGTCGAACTGGTTGGCTTTGTGGATTTGGCAGAGGCTGCTGCGGCCACGCGAGCCAAAGAATGGAGCAGAGGCGATCCACTGATCACCACAGACTTGGCCGAAGCGCTGGATACACTGAACCCCGATGTGGTATTCAACTGCACCATACCGGCAGCTCATCGCGATGTAACCCTGGCTGCATTGGAACATGGTTGTCATGTACTCTCTGAAAAGCCGTTGGCCGATTCTATGGAGAATGCTCGCGTTCTCATCGAGGCAGCCGAGAAAGCAGGGCGCCTTTTTGCGGTGATGCAGAATCGTCGCTACGACCCACAGATTCGTCGTATGGGGGCACTGTGTCGGGGTGGGCGCCTGGGTGATCTGACTACGCTCAATAGCGATTTTTACATTGGCGCGCACTTTGGCGGTTTCCGCGACAACATGAAGCACGTGTTGTTGTTGGATATGGCTATCCACACTTTTGACCAGGCTCGTTTCATCTCGGGGGCCGATCCGGTGTCCGTCTATTGTTACGAGTGGAATCCCCAGGGTTCTTGGTATGACCAGGATGCTTCGGCGGTAGCCATATTTACCATGAGCGACGGTTTGGTGTATACCTATCGCGGTAGCTGGTGCGCTGAGGGCATGAATACCACCTGGGAGTGTGACTGGCGCGGTGTGGGTACCCAGGGTTCCGCATTGTGGGATGGCGCCACTTCTTTTCGGGCTGAGGCTGTTTTACGTGCCGAGGGATTCCGTTATGAGATGGAGCCGCTCGAGGTGCCAGCATCACCTGAGCCTGAAAAGCAGGGCGGACACGCTGGCTGCATCCGTGAATTTCTGGATTGCGTGCGTAATGGCGGAGTGCCCGAGACCATCGCTTCGGACAATATTAAGAGTTTGGCCATGGTGCTCGGCGCCATCGAGAGCGCAGAGACGGGCCGATCAGTCGAGATCAAGTTATAGGTACAGTAGGAGGCACAACGTGGCCAAGATTGTATTTTTAGGGGCGGGCAGCACTGTTTTTGCGCGCCAGGTATTGGGCGATTGCCTGCATGCCGAACCACTGCGTAATGCCGAGATCGCCCTGGTCGACCTCGATCCTGAGCGCTTGCATGCTTCTGAAGTGATGCTCAAGAATATCAACCGTACCATCGGCTCTTCGGCCAGCATTTCTTCCTATCTGGCGAAGGATGCCCCTCAGGCACTGGCCGGCGCCGATTACATTGTCAATGCTATTCAAGTAGGCGGTTATGAACCCAGCACAGTCATCGATTTCGAGATCCCCAAAAAGTACGGCTTGCGCCAGACTATTGCCGACACCCTGGGTATTGGCGGTATCTTTAGGGCGCTGCGTACCATCCCTGTGATGCTCGACTATTGTGCCATCATCGAAGAAGTAGCGCCCGATGCGCTATTGATCAATTATACCAACCCCATGGCCATGCTCACTGGCGCATTGCAAAAGGCCACCAACGTGAATGTGGTGGGCCTGTGCCACAGTGTGCAGGTTTGCGCCCCCGGCCTGTGCGAACGCGTCGGCCTGTCCTCTGATAACATCGATTGGAAGATTGCTGGCGTCAACCATCAGGGCTGGTTGCTGGAAATCAATCGTGATGGCGAGGACCTCTACCCCGAGATCAAGCGTCGCGCTCAACTGCCAGAATATAACTACAAAGACACCGTGCGTTTCGAGCTGATGAAGCGCTTTGGCTATTACGTGACCGAATCCAGTGAGCACAGTGCCGAGTATACGCCCTGGTTTATCAAGGCCGATCATCCCGAGCTCATTGACCGTTTCCACATTCCCTTGGACGAATATCCGCGACGCTGTATCAAGCAGATCAACGGCTGGGAGGAAATGCGTCAGGGCTTGCTCAAAGAAGAGCCTCTGCACCACGAGCGCGGACACGAGTATGCTTCCTATATCTTTGAGGCCATTGAAACCGGCAACCCTTATGTGTTTGGGGGTAACGTGCCGAATACGGGGCTCATTACCAATCTACCGAATAACTGTTGCGTCGAGGTCAAGTGTGTGGCCGATAAAAACGGCATCACCCCAACCTATGTAGGCGACCTGCCACCCCAGTGTGCGGCTCTCACGCGTACCAATGTGAACGTGCACGAGCTGACCATCGAGGCGGCTTTGACACTCAAAAAAGAACACATCTATCATGCTGCCCTGCTCGATCCGCACACGGCATCCGAGCTGACTATCGACGAAATCGTCTCTCTGTGCGATGATTTGATCGAGGCCCACGGCGAGTATCTGCCCGAATATCACTGATAAACAAAAAAAGGCCGAGTCAAAGCGACTCGGCCTTTTTTTGTTGTTATTCGGAAGCATCTGGACGGTTGAACTTGAGCAAGTGCTCGACCATGCGCTTGACGCGCTCGGGATCTTGCTCTCCTTCGGGGCCGAGCAGGCAGCTATCGATCTGATCGCTCAATATGAGCAAGCTCGCCTTCTCGAGGGCGGCGCGTGCGGCGAGAATCTGTGTGACGATCGCCTCGCAATCGCGCTCTTCGGTGATCATGCGCTGAATGCCGCGAATCTGACCCTCGACTCGTCGCAGGCGCCCCAGAATCTCGTCTTGTTGGCGGCTCATTCTCTGCTCTGCCTTTCCTACCGGTATCTCGTGCGACAGTATAGAGTACCCCGGGAGGGCCGTCAAACAAATCCAGTAAATTGGGGTATTTTGCTACTGAAGAACGATCGAGCCAATGCCGGTGCTAATAGTGATCGTGGCAAAAGGTTCGCTTTCTGAAAAAGCTGCCGAGACGTAATAACCGTCTACCAGCTGGTAATGACTGTTTGCCGTGGTGTTACCCAAACCACTATCGGCGTAGATGCGCACAGCGGCGCTTTCCGGCAAGGTCAACACAATCTTGCCTACGCCGCAGCTTAGGTCTGCCGAATAATCCCCTGCGGGCAATTCGACATTCATGCTGCCCACACCTGTGTGTAGGTTCAGCCCAGATAGCGCTGCCTCGCTCATATCCACATCAATCTTGCCTGCGCCGGTCTCGACAACGAGCGTGCTTGGTGCATCCGCCGCAATATGGGTACGCCATTGGGCTGTTGTCTCCTCATCAACAAGCGGCACGTTTACGCGGGTGCGTTGGTTGTTCACGCGAACGATCAGTGTATTGTCACTACGCTCTTCTTGCGTTGAGATGTCATCTACGCCTTCAGGGTCACTGATATCGACGGCAATCATCCCCTCATTCAGTTCAGTGTCGACCGTCACTGTGGCAGCGCTGGCTTGCAAGTATAATTCCGCGGTTTCTGCGCCGTTCCCCTGGTAAAGGTAGGATACCTGCCCCGGATTCTGGGCGGGGTAGAGGATGGGCTCAAAGATCAAGCCGCCAACCAGGGTAATGACCAAGGCTGCACTGGATGCCACTAACGCCGGTGCTTTGAGTGCCCTGAACAGGGCTTCTAGCCCAAAGAGCACCAAAAGCAAGGGCCATAGCCTGGCGATGTGTCCCCAGGGTATGGTGTACATGCCGGTTTGTTGAAGAAGCAGAGCTGCCCCTGCTGTAATGAGCAGCAGGGGCAGCAGCAGACTGGGCGTCTCGCGCTTTTCACTCATGAGTGGGCACCCTGGCGGTTTCTCATGATGAGCACACCACCGGCAACGATGAGCACGATGGGTAGCAATGTGCCAAAGTTGAGCCAGCTAAGCAGCCCCAGGTGGCGAGCCAAGAGCAATAAGCCCGTGCCAATGAGTAGGACGCCGCCGACTTCGGCCCTTTTCTGGTTGTCTTTTTCATTCCAGGGATCGAGCTCTTGCTCGCCGCTCTTTTCAGGAATGAGCAGCCAAGCAATGAGGTACAGTAGTATGCCGCTGCCTTCCATCAGGAATAGGGCGACAAAGGCGAGCCGAATCCAAACTGCGTCGATGCCCAAGTAGTCTGCGATTCCGCCGCACACACCGGCAATGACGCGATTGTTCTTGCGACGATAGATGTTCTTCACGTTATTCTCCCGTATCCGTTGTTGCGAATGAACGAATACTATACGTGGCAACCGATACAGGGTTTCGCAATTTGAGCTAGATACGGCCGAATTGTTTTTCCAGTTGAGCAGAGGAAAAGTGCAACAAGGTGGGGCGCCCATGAGGGCAGGTGTGAGGGACCTCGCAGGCTTCGAGTTTGCGCACCAGCTCTTGCATCTCTTGCATAGAGAGCGTTTGGCCAGCGCGAATGGCCGTATGGCAGGCTAGGGTGATCTGGGCCCGATCATCCCAGGACCAGGAGCTATCGGCTGCATCGGGGTCGAGCATCTCGGCCAAAGCCTCGGTGACACTCTCGCCGATCATTTCCACTGGCACACGGCGTACCAAAAAGGTCGAGCCGCCAAAGGGTTCAACGACAAAGCCCAGCGAGACCAGATCATCCAGATGTTCTTCAAGCAGCGCGGCTTGCTGCGGCGCTACGTCAATGGGCAATGGCTGAAGCAGATCTTGCGCGGCCAAGGAGCCCTGCTTTTGCGTGCGGATCTCTTCATAACGGATGCGCTCGTGAGCGGCGTGCTGATCGATGAGATACATGCCGCCGGGCCCTTCGGCGATGATATAGGTTTGGGCAATTTGTCCTACCACACGCAGCATAGGCAGGCGACCCTCTCGCTGTGGCCCTAGTGCAGCAGAGGGGCGGTAAGCCTCCATGGCCTGCTGGGTGTTAGGGCCCAAGGGGATCGAACCACCTGGCCTATTGCGCAGATCGAGCTCATGATAAAGGGGCTGGTAGTTGGCTGTATTAACGGCGGGCGGCAGTTCGCTGGAACGCACTGGGCTGGTGCCTAGAATAGCCCGGCGAACAGCGCGCTGTACCGCCACAAAAATATCTCGCCCCTGGCGGAAACGGACTTCGCGCTTGGTGGGGTGAATATTGACGTCCACATCCTCGGGAGGCAACGTGATATTAATGATGGCTACCGGGTAACGACGCTGCGGCAGTAAGCCTCGATAGGCCTCGGTGATGGCATAGCTCAGGGTGTTGTCTTGTATCCAGCGGTGGTTCACAAAGAGCACAATATCGCCGCGATTAGAGCGGTTCAATCCGGGTTCGCCAGTATAGCCACTGACTAGCAGCAATTCGGGGTTCTCCTGGGGTTCCAGTTCTACCATTTGACTGGCCGTATCCAGGCCGTACACAGCGACTATGGCATCGAGCAGCTTGCCCGTGCCGTTGCTGGCTAGAATCTGACGTCCATTCTTTTTGAGCGTAAAGCGAATGGTGGGGAAAGCCAGAGCATAGCTGCTGACCAGCCGAGCCACATGGCTGGCCTCGGTACTATCCGAGCGCAAGAACTTTTTGCGGGCGGGTGTATTGAAAAAGAGGTGTTCCACCATCACGCTCGTGCCGAGCGAACGCCCCACGAGGCTCTTTTCCATGCGTTCGCCACCATGATAACGCACCAGTGTGCCGGCGCTGTCTTCTTGGGTACGGGTAGTAAGCGTAAGCTGTGAAACTGCGGCAATGCTGGCCAATGCCTCGCCGCGAAAGCCCAGAGTGCGGATGCGATACAAGTCATCTGCGCTTTCGAGTTTGCTGGTGGCGTGCCGTGCAAAGGCAACCTCCACCTGATCGGCGGCGATGCCACTGCCATTATCGCTGACTTGGATGAGACGCTGGCCGCCCTCATCCACAGCCACCTCTATCTCGGTAGCTCCGGCATCAATAGCGTTCTCGATGAGCTCTTTGGCGACCGAAGCTGGCCGCTCGATGACTTCACCGGCGGCGATTTTATTGATGATGTCAGGCGGCAGAATATGAATAGGCATTGCTGTGTCTTTCTCTTCTCTGATACACTATTCTACCATGGCCGTATTGCACTGCAACCGCCGGCTTTGCCCTGTTGCCACCACAGCAGTACAATGCCTGATAATTCTGAACCTTGGGGTGATTGAATGGCCTTGGCCGAACGACGTGGCATCCGCACGAGTGCTTTGGTGTTGAGCATCCTGGCAATTTCGACTGCTTCGATTTTGGCGCGTCTTTCGGACGCTCCCGCCTTTTTTATTGGCGCTTTTCGATTGTTGCTGGCTTCGATACTCCTTGCCCCTTGGGGTATACCGGCCATTCGAAGAGAATGGCACGTGCTCAACACCAAAGACAAATGGCTGATGTTGGGGGCTGCTGCGGCCCTGGCGGCGCACTTTGCTACCTGGTTCGCCTCTCTAGAGTACACTACTGTGGCCAGTTCGGTCATTCTGGTCACTACTACGCCTATTTATGTGGGTTTGGTCTCTCATTTCTTCTTGGGCCAAAGGGTTTCTCGCGGTAAGGCTATTGCCATCGCTGTTGCTATGATGGGCAGTGTGGTCGTGAGCTATGGCGATTTTAGGTTATCGGGCCAGGCTCTACTGGGCGACTTGATGGCTGTTCTGGGTGCACTCTGCATAGGCGCCAACTTTATGATCGCCGATCATTTGCGCAAAAAGCTCTCGACGATGGCCTATGTTTGGCCAACATATGGCATGGCTGGTATCATTCTATTAGTATGTTGCTTTGTGATGGGGGTCCCCGTCATCGGCTATAGCTCGAACACTTATTTGATGGTTATTCTGATGGCTTTGGGCCCGCAGATTATCGGCCATTCGTTGCTCAACTGGTCTTTGTCTTTCCAGACGCCCGTGATGGTGACCCTCACTGTCTTGGGCGAGCCAATCGGCTCTAGCCTATTGGCTTTTATCATATTGAGGGAAATCCCTGTCCCCGCTTTTTACATTGGCAGTATTCTCATTCTGGCTGGCATTTATGTGGCTGGCAAAGAAGAGAACGCAGCAACAGCGGCTGCGCTCGACGACGACGTCGTGGCATCTCATCAGGTAAGAGGAGATCAAAATGAGCGTTGATTGGACCAGTCGCTATTCCCGCCGTCTCGAATGGATGACCACGTCGATTATTCGTGAGATTCTCAAATCGGCCCAGTCTCCCGACGTTATCTCAATGTCTGGTGGGTGGCCCGATGCCAGTCTTTTCCCCGTAGACAAGCTTGGAGAACTCGCCAACTATGTCATGGAAGAGCAGCCTGCTGCTTCGTTGCAGTACGGCGTGACCGATGGCTATATTGGTTTGCGCCAGCAGTTGGTCGATTTCTCCCGAGAAAATGGCATTCATGCAGGCGTGAATAATATCGCTATCACTAGCGGCACCCAGCAGACGCTGGATTTGGCTGGCCGCCTCTTTTTGGACGAAGGCGATGTGGTGATCGTCGAGTCTCCCACCTTCCTTGGGGCCTTGCAGGCCTTTAAGGCCTATGGCTGCAAATTTGCTCCGGTCCCCGTGGACGACGAGGGCATGTGCATCGACGAGTTGGAGACAGCCCTCAAAGAAACCAAGGCCAGCTTTATCTATGCCATTCCCAATTTCCAAAACCCCACTGGTGTGACTATGAGCCTGGAGCGTCGCAAGAAGGTGGTTGAGCTGGCTGATAAATACGGCGTGCCCATCCTCGAGGATGATCCTTATGGCTTGCTGCGTTTTGACGGCGAGTTTCTCCCCTCGCTCTTTGAGTTGGATGCTGCCTTGCACCCTGAAAATGCGGTCGCTAGCGAACATGTTACGGGCAATGTTATCTATGCCAGCTCTTTTTCCAAGATTCTCGCGCCGGGCTTGCGCATTTCCTGGCTCGTAGCGCCGCCTTCGGTCAAAGAGCAATTCATCATGGCCAAGCAGGGCGCCGATGTGCAAAGTAACGCCCTGGCTCAAGCTATAGCCTCCGAGTTCTTGCGGTTGGGTTATATGCCCGATCAACTCGATCGCATCCGCGAGCATTATTTGGTGCGCTGCAACGCCATGTGCGATGCTGTGGACGAAATCTTGGGTGATATTGTGACTTATGTTCGTCCCGAGGGCGGTTTGTTCCTTTGGTTGGAGCTCAACTGCTGCCTGGACACCATCGAATTGCTCAAGATCGCTGCCAAAGAGAACGTGGCCTTTGTGCCAGGCGGCCCCTTTTATACAGTGCCCGGCGTGGGCAAGAATACGCTACGGCTATCGTTCGCCACTATGGACCCCGACATGATCTATGAGGGCATTCGGCGTTTGCGCAAGGCCATCGACGCCTGTTCTGAATAGGGTTTTGTGCCCTTGCTTTGTTTGGTCTATCATAGTGGCTGTTGTGGAAACAAATCACTGGAAGGAATAGCTATGCCGTTCTACGAGTACACCTGTAAGGACTGCAACAACAAGTTTGATCTGTTGAGACCCTATTCTCAGGCAGATGAGCCCGCCCAGTGCCCAGCTTGTAAGAGCACGAATTCGAAACGTGAATTGACGGCCTGCTGCTCGGTCACCTCTGGTTCTGGTGGCGGCGGTTGTGCCGGTTGCAGCGGCGGTTCTTGTTCGTCTTGCGGCCACTAAACGCGGTTTGCAAATAGCGCCCCTCATATGAGGGGCGCTTTGCTTTTGCATGAGGATTCCGACGCCTGCAGTGCCTATGGTATAATCGCCCCATGCCAAATTCTACCCCTTTTGCACTGACTTTTGATCTAGAACACACAGATCCTGCTTCGATGGCTCGCGCTGGTATGATGCACACGCCTCACGGCGACGTGCCTACGCCTATCTTTTGCCCGGTTGGTACGCAAGCCACGGTCAAAACGTTGGCTCCGCGCGATCTCGTCGAACTCGACGCCCCCATGATTTTAGCCAACACGTATCATCTCTATTTGCGGCCAGGGGCCGAACTTATCGACCGCAGGGGGGGGCTGCACCGTTTTATGGCCTGGGATCGCCCCATTCTGACGGATAGTGGCGGCTTTCAGGTATTTAGCTTGCAGGGCTTGCGCCAGATCGATGAGGATGGTGTCACCTTTCAGTCTCATATCGATGGTTCACGACATCGTTTTACACCAGAGAGTGTAATGCACACTCAAGAGCTTCTTGGCTCTGACATTGCGATGGTGCTGGATGAATGCGCCGAACCCCATGACCGCGAATACAATATCCGTGCCCTGGAGCGCACGCATCGTTGGGCTGCACAGTGTTTGGAGGCCCATACTCGGTCTGATCAGGCCGTTTTCGGCATCGTCCAGGGCGGCATCTTTGAGGATTTACGGCAACAAAGCGCGGCTACGCTCAGCGCTATGGATTTCCCCGGCTATGCTATTGGCGGGCTTTCTGTGGGTGAGAGCAAAGAGGATATGCTGCGTATTCTGGATCACACCACACCCTACCTGCCCGAAAACAAGCCCCGCTACCTGATGGGGGTGGGTTCTCCCGAGGACTTGATCGAGGGCGTTTGGCGGGGCATTGATATGTTTGATTGTGTGTTACCTACACGCTTGGCTCGCAATGGCGCTGTATTCACTTTGGATGGTCGCCTGAATCTGCGTAACGCCAGCAATCGTGAGGACGAGCGTCCTATTCAAGAAGGCTGCACCTGCTATACCTGCCGCACCTTTACGCGTTCGTACTTGCGCCATTTGGTGATGACCAAAGAAACCCTAGGGCTGCATCTCAATACCATTCATAATGTTCATTTTCTGCTCGATTTGATGCGGCAGATACGCCAGGCCATTCTCGATGGAACCCTGGCCCAGTTCAGAGACGTCTTTCTTGAGCGTTATCAGGTTGCAAATAGCCAGGCACGGGTTGAAAATCGTGAGGCCTGGGGGCAAAGTAAGCGCCAAAACTCTTAGTCGCGGGGAGGCACACGGTGACATTTTTCCAAGCATTCGTTCTAGGCGTTCTGCAGGGTGCAACCGAGTTTCTGCCGGTGAGCAGTTCGGGACATCTTGTACTTGTGCCTTGGCTTTTGAACTGGTCGGCCTCGTCATTGTTGTTCGATACGGTAGTGCACTTGGGTACTTTGGTGGCGGTCATCATTTACTTTTGGGCGGATATCATCGAGTTGTTCAAGGGTTTTTGGTCCAGTCTACGTCATCGTAGCCTGGCAACGCCTTTCGAACGCTTGCCGTGGCTGGTGATTTTGGGGGCTATCCCCGGGGCTGTGCTGGGCTATTTGCTCGATGACTGGTTTGAGTCGCTATTTGGTTCGCCCATCATCGTTTCCTGCTTGCTACTGGTGACGGGGGTGTTTTTGTTTGTCAGCGATCGCCTGGGTCGCCGTGAACGCAATATGCGGCAGATTTCCGTGCGTGATGCGGTTGTCATGGGGCTGGGCCAGGCACTGGCTATTGCGCCGGGTATCTCCCGTTCTGGCTCGACCATCTCTGCAGGCCTATTGTCTGGGCTGGATCGTCCGACGGCAGCGCGTTTTAGCTTTATCATGGGCATTCCGCTGATTGCCGGGGCTGCCGTGTTCAAGATTTCTGATGCTTTTTCAGGCGCGGCCATGGGTGAATCGTGGGGTGTGTTGGCGGTGGGCTTTGTGGCAGCGGCTTTGTGCGGCTATTTTGCTATTCGTTGGTTATTGAACCTGGTTCAAAAGCATAGCATCAAAGGGTTCGCCTATTATTGTTGGGTGGCAGGCATTGTGGGCATTACCGTCTGGCTGGTTCGATGAATTTCAGGCATCGGCGTTTGCGGCGTTGGCTTTTGAGTGTGGCATGTCTACTGCTTGCCGTAGTACTGGCAGCCTGCTCGCCGTTCGCCTCTTTGACGACCGAGCCTGAACTGCAACCTCTGCCCAATGTCGAGGGATTGCCTGTGGCGGTAGATACCGCGGGTTTCTTCCTCATCGAGGCCTGTGAAGCTGCTTCTGACGATGGGCCGTTACTCCTCGATCTTTACGAGACTACTTCGACCGATGCTATCGCCATGGTTGCAGAGGGCACGACTGAGTTAGCCATTGTATTGATTCCGTCCGGCACCACGCTAGAACTTGATGAGGGGTTTGGTAGCGCGGTCATCGCTCATGATGGCCTGGTGTTTATCTCTCATCCGGATAGTGCCATTTCCGATATTGAGGATAATGCTTTGCAGGACCTCTACCACGGTTTTGTGCTGGATTGGGCGGATTTGAGCATGGGGCAGGGTGCCCCTGAGGTGCTGGTACAAGCGGATGCTTCTCGTTCTGCGCTTTGGCAAGAGGCTATGCTCGAAGGAGAACCCAACAGCTCTGCCTGCATTGTTATGCCCGATGATCGTACCATCGTGGATTATGTGCGAGGCAACATTGGTGCAGTTGGCTACTGCGCGGCCTCGGTCGCACGAGCCCTCGATGGCGTCCAAATCGTTACTATCGATGGTGCTTCATACGACTGTAGCGATGCCGAAGCTTGGCCTATGCTGCTCGACGTGGTGTTGGTAGCGCCTGATGATATAGCCGGTAGCGGTCGTGAGCTGGCCGATTGGCTTCTCTCAGACCAAGCGCGCACCGTGATTGAGAGCTGCTTCCCGGCTTCCTAGATGTAGGGATTATTGGCTATTTCTTCGCCAATGGTGCTGGGCCGGCCGTGCCCCGGATAGACGAGTGTTTCTGGGGGAAGTGTGAACAGGCGTGTGCGGATGCCTGCTTTGAGATCAGCGCCACTGCTCCACGGCAGGTCTGTGCGGCCAATGCTGTGATAAAAGAGGGCATCGCCGGTCAAAACGGTGGCTTCTTTTTCTATATATAGTGACATGCCGCCCGGAGAGTGGCCCGGGGTATGAAGTACGGCGGCTTTATATTGCCCAAAGCGGATGATATCTCCCTCTATAACAGTGTGGTCCGCAACCAGACCGGTAGGGATTCCGCGGCACCAGGTGTAGAACATGGGGTGCGGCGCGCGCAGGGGTTCGGCGTCAAGGGCATGGATATAGGCTGGTGCACCTGTTTTTTTGCGTATCTCATCCAGGGCGATGATGTGGTCAAAGTGAAAGTGAGTTAGGGCGATGTTGGTGATGGTTAGCCCAAGTTCTTGGCATCGCTCAAGAATAATGTCTCCATCGGCGCCGGGATCGACCAAAAGGGCATCTCGGGTGTTTTCATCGCCGAGGATATAGCAATTGGTGCGCATATCACCAACACGAATTCTATCCAGGATCATTTACAATCTCCCCAAACTAGACACAACATCGGATGTTACGACGGGTGGGGGCGTGGGTCAAAGTTGGGGTTTTCTCGTTGCGTTTGGCTAGTTGGCCCTGAACTGTGATTCCCCTATACTGTTGACCTATAGCAAGGAGGCCAGTACATGCGAGCATCATCCTTATTCGCACGCACGTTGCGCGAGATTCCATCTGACGCAGAGATGGTGAGTCACCAGCTTTCAATGCGCGCCGGTTTGATTCGGCGATTGGCTGTGGGCATCTATAGTTACTTGCCTATGGGTCTGCGGGTGATCAATAAAATAGAGCAGATTCTGCGTGAAGAGATGGACGCAGTGGACGGCCAGGAGATTCAGATGCCGGTCGTTAACCCCGCCGAAGTTTGGCGTGCCACGGGGCGCTATGATGCGCCTGCGCCTGGCCCGGCTTTGCTGCGCTTTACCGATCGTGGTAACCACGAGATGGTGTTGGCCATGACCCATGAAGAGGTTGTAACCGATCTGGCCCGCCAGGAGATTAGCTCGTACAAGCAGCTGCCCGCCATGGTCTATCAGATTCAGACCAAGTTCCGCGATGAACCGCGTTCTCGCGGCGGCTTGGTACGCGTACGAGAGTTCCTTATGAAGGACGGCTACAGTTTTCACGCGGATTGGGAGAGCCTGGATGCTTATTATCCGCGCGTTTACGATGCCTACAAGAACATTTTTAGGCGCTGCGGGCTGGATGCAGTGGCTGTAGAAGCTGACAGTGGCATGATGGGCGGCTCGGGTTCGCACGAGTTTATCAGCATCAACGATTCTGGCGAGGATACCTTGGTTTTTTGCCCCACCTGCAGGTATGCAGCCAATGCTGAAGCGGCCATTTTTGATAAAGGCACTGCTCAGGATGGCGAGCTACTCGATATGGAGCTGGTGGCAACACCCAACCAAACGACCATTGAACAGGTGGCAGCTTTTCTCGGTATAGAGACGCGTCAGACGCTCAAAGCGGTGTTCTATTCTCGCCTTAGCGGTGAGGTGGTGTTTGTCATTATTCGCGGCGACCTGGCTGTGAACGAACAAAAGCTCTCTAACGTACTGGGCGGCGAGGAACTGCATGCCTCTACGGCAGAAGAGTTGGCAGCGGCTGGCCTGGTGGCTGGGTATGCTTCCCCTGTTGGTATTTCGGATCTTTTGGTTGTGGCCGATGACTCGGCCATGTCTGGCACCAACTTTGTAGGCGGAGCCAACAAACCGGGTTACCACTATTTGAATGTGAATTACGGGCGTGATTTCGAAGCCAAGATCGTGGCCGATATTGCCTTGGCCCGTGAGGGAGACCATTGCGCCCATTGCGGGGGTACCCTGACAGAAGCACGCGGCATTGAAGTGGGTCATGTGTTCAAGCTGGGCACTAAATATAGCGAGGCCGTAGGCGCCAACTTTTTGGATGCTGATGGTGTTGCTCAGCCGCTAATCATGGGTTGTTATGGCATTGGTCTGGGGCGGTTACTAGCTTGCGTCATCGAAGAGCATCACGATGATCAGGGCATCATCTGGCCGGTGAGCATTGCTCCTTTCCAGGTGCATCTCGTATCGCTGGCCGGTAACAACCAAGAGGTTGCCAGTGCTGCCGAAGCCTTGTATGCGCGACTGCTTGCTGCGGGGTATGAGGTATTCTTTGATGATCGTGACGAGCGTGCAGGCGTCAAGTTCAATGATGCCGATCTGATTGGTATCCCCGTTCGTGTGACGGTTAGCAAGCGAATGATGGATGAGAGTGCTTTTGAGGTCAAGGCCAGGTGGGCGGATGATCGCACCACGGTGCCCAGCGACCAACTCGAGGCCCAAATCGATGCGATTCTAGAGAACCCACCGTTCTAGAGTGCCTGAGGAGATACATACCCGCTTCCTCTGGCGAGGGAGTGGGTATTTGCAGTTGGGCCGTCACGGTATTATACTATTGTCAACTAGTGGATTCATGAAAAAGTGGGCATCCCCCACTTTTCTTATTGTCGGAGAGGTCGGGATACATGAAGAGCGAGTTTGAGATTGCCATTACTCAGCTCTGTTCGGACCGTAACGTCTCGCCCGAGGTGATCATCGAGGCAATTGAGGCTGCGTTAGTGTCTGCCTATAGGCGTAATTATGGCACTGACGAGAATATCTCTGTCTCTGTTGATCGACATACTGGCAAGGCCACTGTCTATGTTGTCAAGGATGTGGTCGAAGCAGTAGAAGATGAGCGCGTCCAGATTTCTCTTCAGGACGCCAGGATGCGCGATACATCGTCAAGAATCGGGGATACGGTTCAAATTGAGCTGCGTCCGCGTAACTTTGGGCGGATTGCCGCACAAACGGCAAAACAAGTCATTATGCAGCGTATTCGTGAGGCCGAACGTGACTCGGTTTACAGTGAATACGTTGATCGTGTTGGGGAAATCGCCAATGGCGTTGTTCGTAACGTGGACGGCAAATCGGGTACGGTAACGGTGAGCTTGGGTAAAGCTGAAGCTGTTATGCCCCGGTCAGAGCAAATGCAACGCGAGTTCTACAAGTTTGGTCAGCGTGTGCGTGTCTATATCGCTGAAGCAGATCATTCGACACACGGCCCGCAGATCATCGTCTCGCGTTCGCACCCGGGGTTGTTGCGTCGTTTGCTCGAACTCGAGGTGCCCGAGATCTATAATGGGACGGTTGAGATCAAGGCCATCGCTCGTGAAGCGGGTTCTCGCTCCAAAGTAGCCGTTTATTCGGCGCAAAAGGGCGTAGATCCGGTTGGTTCTTGTGTGGGCATGCGCGGCGTGCGTATTCAGAGCATCGTTAGCGAGCTGAATGGTGAAAAGATTGACATAGTACCCTGGTCTGATGATCAATCGGTGTTCATTGCCAACGCATTGAGCCCCGCACAGGTTACGGCTGTTTACCTTGCCGCTGACGAAAAGACGGCCAAGGTTGTAGTGCCGGAGAATGCTCTTTCGCTGGCTATTGGCAAGGAAGGGCAGAACGCCCGCCTTGCTTTCAAGCTTACTGGTTGGCGTATCGACATCCGTAGTGAAGAGATGGATGCTGAAGAAGCTGCCGAGCTGGAAGAAGTAGCGCGGGAAGCAAAACTTCGTACGGATGCACGGGATGCCGAAGTAAGGGCTGCCGCCGAATTACTTGCCCAAGCGGAGTCGCTTCTTGGTGGTTCGGCCAACCCCAGTGTCGCATCCGAGGATGAAGGTCTTGTTGATGAAGCTGTTCTCGATAGTGAGGATTCCGAGTTTGATGAGGCCTCACTAGAGGATATATTGGATGAGCCCATTGTTGTGGATGACGCAGTGGTGAGCGTGCCGCCTGATGAGGCTGCAGAGTCTTCCAGTAGCAAAAAGACTCGTGCTCGTCACCCTCGCGAAACCGAGGGAGATGGTGTGCGTGTTGCCCCCCGGCCGGCGCGTAAAAAGCGTCAGCCTGAGAACCCCAACAGTCGTTGGCGCTGGGACGAGCAACTGGGCGAAGAGGACGAATAAACGAGGAACACGTGGCCATAAAGCAGCGCAAAAAGCCACAGCGAACCTGCATCGCCTGCCGACAGGTTCGTGATAAGAGGGACCTGGTGAGGGTTGTGCGATCCCCCGATGGGTCTGTGCAGGTAGATCATACCGGCAAGGCGCAGGGGCGAGGAGCCTATATCTGCAACAAGCCCGAGTGTTGGCGCAAGGCGCTCTCTAATAGGGGGAGCTTGGCAGCGGCACTCAAAACAGAGCTCGATGACCCGTCGCGTGTTGCTCTGGAGCAGTACGCGACGGATCTTGAAGCAATTATATCGTCTGGAAAACCGGTCAAAGAGTAATAGCGGCTCATATAGCCATGGGAATGATGATAACAAGCAGGAACATCCAAATTGGAATAAGGGGACTGATGATGGTTGCATAAGTGCAGTCAGAACAACCCTCTCAAAGTATCTCTCCCTGTTCCCCATCTCTGGTTTTATCCCCTGCCTGGTATTCCCTTTTTACCTGTACAATCATATGAGCTATCTCTCGAACGGTGTGGTATTTGAGATTGGGAGGCAAGGATGGACTATAAGACAGGGCGCCAAACTCGTGCGAGCAGTGGCGGGATGTCGCTGGATGGTCCTTCCCGATATGGGACGATGAGTGCCGCTGGCAGGCGCCCAAAGAAACCAACTGGGAATAGACAGCAATCAAGTAGCAGGAATTTCGATAGTAATCCGACCCCGCAGTGGCGTTCGGAGCCGCAAGAGACCAAGCGCGTCAAGCCTGGTGAGATAGAACTCCCCACGCAGATTATCGTCCGTGATTTGGCCGAGTTGATGGGTGTTACTTCGATTGATCTCATCAAGGCTTTGATGACGGCTGGGATTATGGCCAACATAAACCAGGTTCTCGACCATGACACGGCTGCAATTGTCGCAGAAGACATGGGCTTTACTATTGTAGAGCCGGTGGTCGAAGTCATCTCGGAAGAAGAGAGCGCACAAGAGCAAGTGCGCAAACGCCACGAGTATTCCGAGGAAGAAAAGGAATTTCTTGAGGAACGCCCCCCTGTGGTTGTGGTTCTGGGCCATGTGGACCACGGCAAGACCTCACTGTTGGACGTAATTCGTGAAACCAGCGTCCAAAGCGGCGAAGTTGGCGGCATTACCCAGCATATCGGCGCTTATCAGGTGCAGGTGAACGATAGGCTAGTCACCTTTTTGGATACGCCAGGCCATGAGGCTTTTACGGCTATGCGTGCCCGTGGCGCCAGTGTAACGGATATTGCTATTCTGGTGGTGGCTGCGGACGACGGTGTACAACCGCAGACTCGAGAGGCAATCTCTCATGCTCGCGCGGCTGGTGTGCCTATCATTGTCGCTATGAACAAGATGGATTTGGCTACGGCCAATCCAGAAGTTGCCAAGCAGCAGCTCGCCCAAGAGGGTCTCGTTGTTGAGGATTGGGGCGGCGATGTCATTTGCGTGCCCGTATCAGCCAAGACCAAGCAGGGTATCTCGGAGCTGCTCGGTATGACGCTTCTTGTGGCAGATATCGAAAAACTGGTGGGTAACCCCGTAGGCGAACTGCGCGGTTCGGTAATCGATGGACGCCTGGATCGTTCCTTGGGGCCCACGGCAACATTGCTTGTGCAAGATGGTACGCTCAAGATGGGCGACGCCCTTATTGTAGGCGATACCTATGGCCGCGTACGTGCCATGTATGACTATTTGGGGAACCGTATACAGGAAGCAGGACCTGCCACGCCGGTGCGTGTTACCGGGTTGAAGGAAGTGCCTGCTGCCGGTGATTTAGTGACCCGGGTTGCAAGCGAACGCAAAGCGCGAGAAGAGATTCAGGAACGCCTCGCTAATGTGGTGCGTGATCAGGTCAAGTTCCACCCAGTACTGACGCTGGACCAGGTATTCGCCCAGGCTCAAGCTGGTGAAGTACAATCACTCAACATTATTCTCAAAGCAGATGTCGATGGCAGCATTGAGCCCATTCGAGATTCGCTGGAAAAGCTTGATGTGGGTGATCTCAAGGTCAAGTTTGTGCATACTGGCGTTGGCAATGTGACTGAATCTGATGTGAACCTTGCTGCTGCCTCTCGTGCGATCATTGTGGGTTTTGATGTCTCAGTTGATCCTGCGGCTCAGCGCCTTGCCGAGTCTGAAGTGGTGAGCATCAAGATCTATAACATCATCTATCGTTTGATCGAGGATGTGCAGCTCGCTTTGACCGGTATGCTGCCACCTGAATACGAAGAAGTGATACAGGGCGAAGCCCTTGTACGTGAGGTTTTTACCATCCCCCGCGTGGGTATCATTGCTGGTGTGCAGATTCGTTCGGGCAAGGCGCTACGAAACGCCAAGGTCAGAGTTTTGCGCGATGGTGATCCGATTCACGAAGGCGATTGCTCGTCGCTCAAACGTTTCACCAAAGACGTTCGTGAGGTCACGACTGGTCTAGAATGCGGTGTCGGCGTCGAGGGCCTTCAAGATTTGCAGATGGACGATGTGCTCCAGTTCTATACGATGGAGCAATCCAAATAAGATACTGAGGCATAGAGATGGCTGGATTTCGTAAAGAGCGTTCAGCGTCATTCATACAAGAACAGCTGACGTTATTTTTGCGCCAATCTGTCAAAGATCCTGACGTGAAAGCATTGACCATTACGACTGTGGATATGACACCTGACCTAAGAGTGGCGCGTGTTTACGTGTCTTCTTATGAGGGTGAAGATGAGCTGCAGGCCGGACTCAAAGGACTTGAACGGGCCAAGGGGTTTCTACGCCGCGAATTGAGCAAGACACTTTCCTGGCGGTTTACGCCCCATATCGAGTTCCGCCCCGATCGATCTTGGGAGTATGGCTCCAAGATTGATTCATTGTTGGCAACTGTGCATGAACAAGATGCTGCCCGTGAAAAGACGGAAGAAGAGAATGACCAGCCCGCTGAATAAAGTTCGTGAGCTGGTCTCTCAGGCTGGCCGCATCCTTGTAGTCGCTCACGTATCGCCTGATGGCGATACGCTGGGAGCTTGTTTGGGATTGGCCTGGGGTTTGCGGAAGTTGGGCAAGGATGTGCGTCTTACATGTCAGGATGCAGTGCCTGACAAGCTGCGCTTTCTCGATGGTTCGACGGCCTTTGCGCCGCGCACCCTGACCGATGAAGACCTGGTCATGGCTATTGATTGCAGTGATGAGCGGAGGATGGGCAGCATTTATGATGCCCATCGTTTTGCTTTTACGCCCATGATCGTGATTGACCATCACATTACCAACAAGGGTTTCGGCAGTGTGAATGTGCTAAGCGATGCGGCCTCGACATGCGAGATGATCATCCCTGTTCTGGACGAGCTCGGTGTCAGCCTGGATAAGCGTATAGCCGATTGCCTGCTGACAGGCGTGGTCACAGATACGCAGGGTTTCCGCACTTCAAATGTTACAGCAGAGACGCTCTCTGCTGCCGTGCGCCTGGTAGACGCAGGCGCTGATATGGCCTGGGTAAGCGAGCAGGCTTTTAACCAGCGGCCACTTGCTACAGTAGGGCTGTGGGGTAAGGCGCTTTCGGTAGCACAGGTCACCGATTCGGTGATCTGGACCGAGATTCCCCTGGCCTGGCTGGGCCAAAAGACCGAGCAGGCAGACCCCGTCGATGGCCTGGTGAGCTTTATGCTCTCGATGGAAGGCCTTCGCGCTTCGGCAGTTTTTGAAGAGACGGCCGATGGTCAGGTGGATGTGAGCTTGCGAGCCTCTCCGGGGCTGAACGTCTCGGGCGTGGCTGTGGCTTTTGGCGGTGGGGGACATCCTCAGGCCGCCGGTTGTATGGTTCCTGGCACGCTTGCGGATGTGCGAAGTCGTGTTGTTGCCGCTCTGGTGCAAGTCGTGCGAAAGAGTGTGGATGGCCCCGTCTCTTAACGAACAAGCCAACACCCTGACTACGGGGGTGCTCTGTATCGACAAGCCCTCTGGAATCACCTCGCACGATGTGGTGAGTGCAGTGCGCAAATTGAGCCATCAGCGGCGTGTGGGACATGCTGGTACGTTGGATCCCATGGCGACGGGTGTTCTGTTGGTTTGTCTGGGTCGGGCGACGCGTATATCGGAGTACCTTGTCGAGGGAACCAAAGCTTATCGCGCCTGGGTGCGATTTGGCCAAGAGACCAACACCTGGGATGCTGATGGTGAGGTTACGGAAACCCTGCCCGTACCTGCGCTTACCATGGCGGATATCGAGACTGCTTGCCGGGCGTTTGAGGGTGAGATTGACCAGGTTCCACCCATGTTCTCTGCTATCAAGCTGGGCGGGCAGCCGCTTTACAAACTGGCTCGCCAGGGTGTAGAAGTGGAGAGAACGTTGCGCCGGGTGCAGATTCATGAGCTTGATATCGTATCCTGGGATTCGCCCATTTTGGTGCTTGATGTGGTATGCTCAAAGGGGACCTATATTCGTTCTTTGGCTCATGATTTGGGGCGTGCTTTGGGCACGGCCAGTCATTTGGCCAAGCTTGTTCGCACCAGGGTAGGGGCATTTACTTTGGAACAGGCGATTCCCCTTGACCAATTGCAACAGGCAAGCCAAGCCTGGACCGAGCATCTCTATTCGATGGTTGTTGCCCTTGATCACCTCGAGGCGATTCCAGTCTCGCCCCAGGCAAAATTGCTGTTACAGCACGGCCAGGCAATTGAACTAGAGAAGCATACATCGGCCATGCTGCAAGCTGTAGATGAGGACGGTGCGTTGGTTGCTGTTCTTGAACCCGCACTGGAAGACGGCTGGTGGCGCCCTGTCAAGGTGCTCCAGCCTCTCTGATAAAAAGAGACGATGAAAGTACTGGACGATATTGGCGCTCGTGTTCCGGAACGAGATGTCGTACTGACAATTGGCTCCTTTGACGGCGTACATAGAGGCCACCAGCAGCTCGTGCGAGATCTTGTTACACGTGCAAGAGCTACTGACAGCATTGCGGCGGCACTCACTTTTACGCCCCACCCTCGTGTTCTTCTCAACGATTCGCAACCACCACACTATTTGTGTCTTCCGCAAGAGCGTGAGCATTTGCTAGCTTCTTTGGGGCTCGATCTTCTTGTTGTTCAACCTTTTACCATAGAATTTGCGCATATCGAGCCGGGCGTCATTCTCAAGATGCTGGTGGATGAGCTGCGTATGCGCGAATTGTGGGTGGGGCCGGATTTCGCTCTGGGGAGCCAGCGGCGTGGTGATATCGCCTTTATCGAACGAGCAGCAACCCCTATGGGCTTTGATTTGCGTGTTGTAGAACCCCTTGTGGATGACGACGAGCCGATCAGCAGTACCCGCATTCGGCGAGTGCTCATGTCAGGGAATGTTGCTGAGGCTTCACGCTTGTTGGGACGTCGCTATACACTGACGCTCAATGTGGTTTCGGGTCATCAGCGTGGTCGGCGAATCGGTTTTCGCACGGCCAATCTACGCTTGGACCCCCTTCGGGCAACGCCTGCTGATGGTGTGTATGCAGTGATGGTGCTGTACCGCGGCCGCCGGTATCAGGGCGTCGCTAATATTGGCAATAATCCTAGCTTTGGCGAAGAAGACCGCCTGCTAGAAGTGCATTTACTGGATTTCGAGGGCGATCTTTATGAGCGCACCCTATCGGTTCAGTTTATCGAGCGGCTGCGCGGCGAAGTCAAATTCGATTCGCTAGAAGCGCTCAAGGTTCAGATACAGCAAGATATTGAACACGCTCGCATCATTCTTGCGCGCCCCGACGCACTTTTAGAGGTCGCAGATGCCATACCGCGAGGTTGAGCACACTGCTGATCTCGCCCTCCTGGTAGAAGCACATTCTCTGCCCGAACTTTTTTGTGAAGCCTGCCGGGGGATGCTCTGGTTGCAATATGACGAGGAGGGTCATCTCAGCGAGTGTGAATGGCGCAGTGTCGAGATAGCAGGTAGCAGTTATGAAATGCTCCTGGTAGAGTGGCTCAACGAGATACTTTACATTGGAGAGCGAGATCAGTTTCGCGTTATCGATGCCCGCATTGATGAGCTTTCCGAGAACGCGCTCAAGAGTTCTATCCTCATCTGTCCCTCGCAGCCACCAGCCCGCGATATCAAAGCTGTTACCTATTCCGACCTCACCATTCTGCACACCGATTCGGGGTTGCATGTGGTATTGACCTTTGATGTATAAGCAAGAGTCTGGAACAGTCATAAGGAGGGAATCCAATGGCAGTTCTAAACCAACTTTTGCCCAGATCGCCATTTCTTTATGAATTACCTCGCACCTATTCGCCGGATATGCTTGTACCGGCCCGGTTGTATGCCGATTCCGTCTTGTTTGCGCAGGCTGCTCAGGATCGTTCTTTGGAGCAGCTTGCCAATACGGCCTGCCTCCCCGGCATCGTCCGTTACGCTTTGGCAATGCCAGATATCCATCAGGGTTATGGGTTTCCTATCGGTGGTGTTGTGGCGACGGCTTTGCCCGACGGGGTGCTATCGCCGGGTGGCGTGGGCTATGATATCAATTGCGGTGTGCGTGTGATCTCTACCGGACTGCCTGCAAGAGTCGTTCGCAAAAAGCAGGAACAACTTATGGACGGCTTGTTCTCTGCAGTTGCCGTGGGTGCGGGATCGGGTGGCGGCCTCGCTCTTAACTCCAAAGAGTTGGACGCAGTTCTGGCCTCGGGTATTAGCTGGTGCGTAAAAAAGGGTTATTCCTCCCCAGAGGAGCAGGCCCATACAGAGGATAAGGGGCATTTACAGGATGCTGATCCAGATGCCGTGAGCCCACGGGCGCGGGAGCGAGGCTTGGATCAACTTGGCACCCTGGGAGCGGGCAATCATTTCATCGAGGTTGACCGTGTTGACCATATCTATGATGAGGAAGCCGCCCGGGCTATGCGTCTGGAGCCTGATACGGTCTGTATTTGGGTACATTGTGGCTCTCGTGGGTTAGGCCACCAGGTGTGCACCGATGCTGTACGTACTATGCAGGTTGCCGTATCGCGCTATGGCATTCGCCTGCCTGATAGAGAGTTGGCCTGTGCCCCCTTCAACAGCCCCGAGGCTCGAGAGTATTGGCAGGCGATGAACTGTGCGGCTAACTATGCCTGGGCCAACCGCCAGATCATCACACATGCAATTCGCGGCGTGCTTGAGCGCGTGTTTGCCGCTGAATTGAGTTTGAACGTTGGCCTTGTTTACGACGTGTGCCACAATATCGCCAAAAAGGAGACTCACCTCGTCGATGATTTGCCCCGTTCGTTGTGCGTACATCGCAAGGGAGCCACGCGGGCTTTTGGCCCGGGATGTGAGGATGTCCCGGCGGATTATCAACACATCGGACAGCCTGTGCTCGTGCCGGGAAATATGAGCAGCGGATCGTTTGTGATGGTGGGAACACAGCAGGCCATGGAAGAGACTTTTGGCAGTTGCTGTCACGGTGCTGGCCGAGTCATGAGCCGCACTGCGGCTCGTAAAACGGTGCATGCTGATGCGTTGCGACGGCAGTTGGATGAGCGCGGCATCAGTCTTAGGGCGGGAAGCAGCAAGGGTCTGGCAGAGGAGGCACCTCAGGCTTACAAAGATCTCGATCGTGTGGTGGGGGTGGCCGAACAGGCAGGTTTGGCCCGCCTTGTTGCGCGGACTCTACCGATGGGTGTGATCAAGGGCTAGTTAGGGTTTCTTTGACGGCGCCGTTGTCGGGGTTATACTATGCCTCGCATGAGGATGAACATTCTCTAGAATATGGAGAAAAGTGTGGCCAAGAAAAAGCGTGTAGCAGTGAGCAGTGCTCAGTCTCAGAAGCAAAACAAAAAAGCTCCCGTTGTTGACTTTGCTGAAGAGTATAAATACGTCTTGGGTGATCTAAAAAAGATTGGCTTGATTGCTGCCGGTCTTTTTGGTGTGTTAATTATTCTCTCCTTTTTCCTCTAGGACGGATTGCTGCGAGGCGATGAGGCTGGGGATGCGAATAGCGAGTTCAAAGGCGCCCCGTATGATCAGCCTGACTGCGAGAGCCAGCCAGACATTCCCAATCAGGAATAGGGTGAGGGACGAAGTCCAATCCAAAATCCAACGAAGCAGCGCTAGTCTTCGTCCACCTGGTGTGGCAAGCTGCTGGTGCGTTTTGGGGTCTGTTAGCGAGAGTAGCATGTTTACTAGTGGAGCTAACCAGATCGCCGTGTAGAATCCGGCCAGTGGCGCAAGAGCTGCTCTGGCAATGGCCAGTGAAGTCTCATCGCAGATAGAGCAGAGAGCCAGGTTGGCCAAAGGTGTGTGATCCAGGGTGAGCCTGGCGCGCACTGTGGGCTGAAAGGGATATAGGAGTAAAAACAGCCAGATGATGGCTGCGATTGCGACAATGCCAGCGATGATGAAATCGCCCGGCCAATTAGGGATTTGAATGCCCAGGCGCGTCGGTGAAAAAGCGCCCGCGACAAGGCCCAGAAAAGCGAATATGATAACGGCTGCTGTATAGATCAACATATACAGGCGGCCGTTTTTCTTTTGTTTCTGGCCCAAGATCAGGGTAGCGATTGCAGAAAGAATAACAAAGATGCATCCGCCGAGCAGTGCTCTCCAGATTGCGTTATGCCAAAGATTCACTAGCATGGGTCATGTGCCTCGCGATGCACTATGGACGGCTCGTCGGATAGAGGAGCACCAGCGTTGGAGTGGCGGTGGGTTCTGTTTCGGAGCCAAAATTCATAGTCGCGATCAGGCTGCACAACATACTGATGACGACAATGACGGATAGCAGCCAGATAATCTTGTTGTTTCTCTTTTTCATAATTCCTGAATTCTACTGACACATTTCCAGACCCTGCGCCGCCACCTCGCTAGAGGGATTGATAATCAGGGCTTGCTCAAAGTAAGGAATTGCTTCTTCGCATTCGTCGATATAGACGTAACAGAATCCCAATTCGTAATAGTACTCTTCGTTTTGCGCGCCCAGCGATATGGCCTGCTGAAAATTGGGAATGGCGGTCTCATAATCACGAGACACATATAGCACGACGCCTAGGTGTCCATAAGCTGTAGCATAATCAGGATTGACCTCTATAGCTTCTTCGAGGGATTGAACCGCTGCACTGTAAAGGCTTTGTACATAATAGGTCCAGCCCAATTGATCGTATCCACGGACATCATCCGGGGCCAGGCTGATGGCTTGCTCAAAGACTAGAACGGCCTCTTCCCACAAACCCAGAGCGCGATAATTACGGCCAAGATCTAGTAAAATATAGGCGAGATTGGGCGTAATAGCTTTTGCCTGTTCATAATAGCTGATAGCGGTTTCATATTCACCCTGAACCTCGTATACATAGCCCATGGCACGCAGGGCAAAGGGGTTCTCTGGTGCGAGTTCAAGGCTCGTAGTGGCATGGCCGAGCGCATCTTCAATAAGCCCTTGGTCTGCCAATGCCTCAGCAAGTGCAGCATGCCCCGGGGCATAGTCCTTATCCAGGCTGGTGGCTTTCATGCCAGCGGCCACGGCCTCTTCCACGCGGCCATCCCAGTCCAAGGCCATGGATAGGGCTGTCTGGCAGCGCGCGGATTCAGGATCGATCTCCGCGCCTTGCTGAGCAACCTCGACAGCGGTATCAGTCTGCCCATCAAGGAGCAATGCCCGAGCTCGTTTAGCATAGGCTTCTGCATAGGAGGGATCCATGGCGATGGCCCGTTCATAATGTTCTAGCGCCAGGGCCATCTGGCCGTTGAGCAGCAGTTGATCACCATAGGCCACATGTTCGAGGGGGCTGATTTCTGTGGGAGTAGCTGTTGGCAGTGGCCCGCTCACAAGCTCAAGAATCTCGACCTGTTGGTCATAGAGTGACCAGGCAAGAAACATGGCGATGGCTATGGAAATGAACCAGGGCCATCGCGGCTTTTTCGTATCGGACCTTCGGGTATCGAGAAACATGCACGCTCCCACAAGTGTCGTCTAGGGGGTGATTATAGCATGGTGCAGGGATGCGACAAAGGCTTGATTCAGTGTAACCGGGTTTGGACACTCTTGTTCCGCAAAGCTATAATCAGCGGACATGCTGGCAAAGGAGACAAGGTGCGTAGGCAGCGGGTCATACTTGTGCTTGTTGTTGCGTCTCTATTAATCGGGGGATGCCGGGGAAATACACCGGCAGCTATAGTGACAGCGGTGCCAACGATTGCTGCTGTGCTTACAACAATGCCGGCTGTGACAAAAACCTGCACACCGACAAAGACGACGACTTGCGCCATTACAGCTACTGCAACGCCTTTACCCGCACTAACTATTACGGCATTACCAACTGAGCCGGGACTGACGCCCATTCCAACTCAGCCGGCTTTGGCTACGCTAACACCAGTTGCCGAAAATCCGCAAGCGGTGAGCGTAGAATATGGTACCATAGTGTTGCAGGCCTATGATCTCAGCGAGGCACTCTACTATTCGCCAGAGCTGACCTATCCCCATTTAGATTGGGGTCTGGTTGGGGGCATAGTTTCACGGACTTGTGATACGGTTATATTGCGCAACGCTTACTTGGAATTGACACTGATTCCGGAACTTGGCGGGCGGATCTACCGTTGTGTATTTTTACCCACAGGCCAAGAACTGTTTTACCAGACGCCTGTTCTCAAGCCGACACATTGGGGACCGGAGGAGCAGGGGTGGTGGCTGGCCATTGGCGGGCTAGAGTTTTGTCTGCCTGTTGAGGAACACGGTTACCTGACAGCGGAACCCTGGGATTGTACTGTGTGGACTAACGCAGATGGCTCGGTAACGGCCCGAATGCAGTGTCTGGATACGATGCGCAACTTGTCTGCTCGTGCCGATATTACTCTTCCCGTGGATTCAGCCGGCTTTGACCTTGCAATGGCTATTACCAATGTCGGTGATGAGATTGCAGCTTGCCAATACTGGGTCAACGGTATGATGGCACCAGCAGGTGATAGCGTGAGCGATAGGCTGGTCGTCTATTGCCCGGCAGAACGTGTGATTGTGCACAGCCGTGGTGACAACCAGCTGCCAGCTGCGGGGGAATGGATGAGCTGGCCTAACTATGCCGGCACGGATTGGAGCTTGTACAGCAACTGGCAAAACTGGTTGGGCTTTTTCGCTCCTGAGCTAAGCGCCTCAGCCTCGGGAGTGTACGAGCCTGAGACGCGCATCGGCATGGTGCGCACCTTTGATGCAAGTGTACAGGGCACCAAGATGTTTGGTTTTGGCTCTGACTTTGGTGATACGGGCCAGTACACCGCAGACGGTTCCAAGTATTTTGAGATGTGGGGTGGCCTGACAACGGCCTTTGATACAGAACGCTACCTTGAACCCGGTGCTTCTGCCGGATGGCAGGAGACGTGGTGGGTGGTTTCGGGCCTGGAGGAGCTGACGACTGTCAGCGATGACCTGGCGGTTTCTGCGATTCGCGAGGGCTCTCGGCTTGATTTGGGCATCGTTTCGCGGATTCCTTGCTCGGGCAATGTGCGCATACTGGTTGGAGATTCCCTGCTGCTGGTCCAAGAAGTCAACGTATCGCCGTCAGCGGCTTTTGAGGATCAATTTGATCTTGGATCGGTTGGCACGGGTGATACTGTTCAAGTCGAGATAACGCTGAACGATCAAGCGTTGGAATTGGTGGTATGGTAGAAAACTGTCCGTTCTGTGGCCAGGAATTGGCCGAAAATCAAATGTTCTGCCCCAAATGTGGGCGTCAACGTGTCGCAAAAGAGGCGCCTGCTATCGAACCATCTGAGCAAGAGCCTTTTGCGCTGGATGATGCAACGGTTGAGGAGACGGCAGAGGGAGATGAACTCTCCGAATCGCCTGTTCAACCGACCAGGCGCAGCCCGTTGCATAATGCCACTGTCATCATCGCCGGTTTAGCTTTGCTGTTGGCTCTTGTTGGGCTGGCGCTGGGGGCTATCTATCTTGGCCTCAAGGATCGCGAAGCGAGTGTTACCGATTCAGCAGATGTGCATTACGAACGCGGGATCGAGCATTTTGAGGCTCGAGAATATGAACTGGCTATTGCCGAACTAGAGTATGTTCTGGCTATCAATGCAGACTACCCCGGGGCCAGCGAGATATTGTTAGAGGCCCAACAGCATCTCAATGCTTTCCCTTCGCCCACGCCGGTACTGGGTGAGGCAATGAACGAGGCTTATTTTGCTCTAGTCATAGAGGCGTATGAGGCAGAAAACTGGTCAGAGGTGATATCTACCACGGATCAGTTGTGGTCTGTGGATTCGACCTATCAACGGACAAAGGTCGATGAAATGCTTTTTGACGCCTATTATTATTCTGGGCTTGATCTGATTGATGAAGGCCGCATTGAAGAGGCCATCCGCATGTACAATCGGGCTCTCGCCATTGACGCCAGTGATGATGAGGCCCGGCTTCAACTCGAGTTGGCGACAGAGTATATGAATGCGATGAGCTATTGGGGCGCCGATTGGGAAAGCACAGTAGAAGAGTTTGAGGCATTGTATGAGATTGCCCCTAGCTATTTGGATGTGCGCGCCCGTTTGTTTGATGCCCTCGTAAACTATGGCGATTTCATGGGAGATCAGGATGCCTGGTGTTCGGCTGAACAGGCTTATTCGCGTGCATTGCAGATTGGCAGTGCGGACGGCTTGGCCGAAAAAGCAGCAGAAGCGGAAGAATACTGCCTTACTTTGCCTCCGGTTGATAGCGATTCCAGTGCCATTGTTCCCAAGGGCACTTTTACTGCAACCTACGAAGTACGTGATGGCGGCTCTGCTGGATGGATTCTGATCCGCGGGCAGGTTTTGGATTCATCTGGTAAAGGTGTGGCCAACGTTGTAGTGCGGATCCAAGCCTGGAACTGGACTGTAACCCACACGACGGATGGCCTGGGCCAGTTCTCCTTTGACGGCCTCGACACCGAGGCCACCTATACGGTGAGCCTTGATAGTTTGGATTCTGCACCTATTGACGTGCCCACCCAATTTGGCAAGATTACGTGGGTAGTGTTTTCCTCAGTAGAATAAGGGCAACAAACACGAGGGGGCATCATGTTTGAATCGCAGCAATTAGAGCAGATCGTTCAGGGAATTTGTGATGATCTTACGGCGAAGAACGAGACCCGTGATCTGACTTTGACTCGTTCTAGGGCTCTGATTCGATATTGTGCTAACAGCATTCGGGCCACACATCGACATGATTACGATCTGGCCCGTGAATTGTTGGGCAAGGCTCAAGAGGCGGCCCAGATAATGTGCGAGGATGCCCGCACTTTTCCGGATGTCTACTATGCGGGATACTTGCAGGATGCTATCAAAGAACTCGTTGAGGCTTCTTGCACGCTGGCCTTTGTGACAGATGAACCCTTGCCTACGCCGGAATCTCTGGATGCCGACGGGGCTGCTTATCTGAATGGCCTGGCTGAGGCCATTGGCGAAATGCGCCGTTTCGCTTTGGATTCTATTCGCCGGGGCGATATTGACGAGGCTGAGCACATTCTGACGATTATGGATGATGTCTACAGCCAGCTGGTGACCATTGATTTTCCCGATTCGCTGACGCGCGGTTTGCGACGCACCACGGATATGGTGCGTGGCGTAACCGAAAAAACGCGCGGCGATCTTACGACCGCTGTTCGTCAGGAACAGCTTCAGAGCGCTCTCAAGGATCTCGAGAAACGTTTGAATCTCGAATAATGCTAGTTATAGAGGATGATTGATTGCTGATGAACTCAACAAGATGGCTGCTGAGCCTCATCTTGGGCATAGCTGTTGTTGTGGGCCTTATGGCACTGGTGATGAACCATCTGGAAAGTGCTGACGCCGAACCTACGCTGATTGCCGTGGTAGATGATACAGCTACCCCTGAATCCGTTGCGACGGCTATGTTGGCAGCTACGGCTACGGCTACCCTGACACCTACACCACAGGCTACCAGCACACCAACTGCGACAACCAGTCCGACGCGTACGCCAACGCTCTCTCCCACTCCCTTCCCTTACGATACGCATCCTGACCTGGCCCGCTTTATCTATGTGGATCAAATGACTCAACGGCTGAACATTTTTATCTTTGGCCAGCTTTATCGCAGCTTGCCCTGCAGCACAGGCCTGCCTACGGATACAACCTATACCGAAGCTTGGACTGGCGAAGTGGGCCAGTACTATGGCACGTTCTTTTCGTTCGATGTGTATGCTGATGATGCCTGGTACCTCTATCCATCTTTGGGGCTTATACTGGTGCATAGTCTGCCTTATACGTATGTGGACGACGTCAAAGTGTACCAAGAACGCGAGTTGTTGGGCGTTCAGCCTGCTTCACATGGCTGCATTCGAATTTCGCCCGAACATGCCGAGTGGCTGACGGATTGGAATCCTGAGGGTGTGTTGATGACCATATCGGATCCCTATTTTGAATACTGGCAAGAGAAACTGGATACCGAAGAGTAGTGAGCCGCCCGGTGCGGCGTACAGGAGGCTCTTATGTTTGTAGCACCACGCGGGACGATCGACATCCTTCCCGAGGACCAGCCCTACTGGCAGCATATCTATCGCGAAATAAGTCGCGTTGCCGCCCTTTTTGGGTTTGAGCGTATTGACACACCCATTTTTGAGGAGACCAGCCTCTTTCAGCGGGGTGTTGGCGATGGGACTGATATTGTCGATAAAGAGATGTACTCTTTCGAGGACAAGGGCGGTCGTGATATCACTCTTCGTCCTGAATTCACCGCTGGCGTGGTGCGAGCCTATTTACAGCACGGTATGAAGACTCTTCCTCAGCCAGTCAAGATCTATACCACTGGCCCCATCTTTCGCTATGAACGCGTGCAGGCTGGTCGTTACCGCCAGCACACCCAATTCGATATCGAGTGTATCGGCTCATCCGATCCTGCGGTTGATTTGACGGTCATGTCAGTGGCCTGGCAGCTATTCAAGAACCTGGGTTTTCAGAATCTGGCCTTTCAGTTGAACAGTACGGGCTGTCCTGTCTGTCGGCCGGCTTATCTAAAGGAATTGGTCTCCTACTATAGCGGGCATGTTGACGAGCTGTGCGACGACTGCAAACGTCGCCTTGAGCGCAATCCGCTGCGCCTTTTGGATTGCAAGCAAGATAGCTGCCAACCGCTTATTGCCGGGGCCCCGCACATACAGGATCACCTTTGCGACGACTGCGCCGAGCACTTTGCTGTGCTGCGCGGTTATCTGGATGACCTGGGTAAACCCTACTCTATCAACCATCGGTTGGTGCGCGGCCTCGATTATTATGCCAAGACCGTCTTTGAGGTTTGGGCGGCGGGTATTGGCGCGCAGAATGCGGTGTGCGGTGGTGGACGTTATGACGGCCTTGCCGAACAGCTCGATGGCCCGCATACGCCGGGCATTGGTTTTGGTTCTGGCATTGAGCGCTTGGTAATGACCATGAAAGAACAGGGCATCGAGGTTCCTGCCATAACTTCTCAGCAAGTCGCTCTGATTTACCATGGCGCGGCAGCTAAGCGCCAGGCTCTCAAGTTGGCCGAGACGTTGCGAGATAGCGACATCAGCGCGGGCCTGGAATTTGACGATCGCAGCATCAAGGCTCAGTTTCGTGCGGCCAACCGCGTTGGCGCTGCCCTGGCGGTGATCATAGGCGATGAAGAGATTGAATCGGGTAAGGTAGTACTGCGCGACATGCTCAGCGACGCTCCGCAAGAAAGCGTCGTTTTTGACGAGCTGCTTGGAGCGATTCAGCGTCGACTCGAGGTTGCCAGATGAAAACCATCGGCCTGCTGTACGGAAATCTACGCAGCGACTCGATGGAGTTGGCGCGTCGGGCAGAGCGGTTGCTTCAGGCGGGCGGCGCCAGAACCTGGACGGGGACTAGTGATGATCTCGAGACCCTATGTGCTGTAGCAAGCGATCTCGAACTCTTGATGACTTTTGGTGGGGACGGTACTATCGTCAATGCCTTGCGTTCTGTTTCTGCCGCCAGTGTGCCAGTGTTGGGTGTGAACTTGGGGCGGCTGGGGTTTCTTGCTGAGATTGAACCAGAAGCGCTCGAAGCGGTCATCCCCGACCTGCTCGCCCAACGCTTTTTCATTGAAGAGCGCATGATGATTCAGGCCGACCTATATCGGGATAACGCCTGTATTCTCTCGGGCAACGCCATTAACGAAGTGGTGATGGGGCGTGGCGGCACGCTTCGTGCCGTTCGTATCTCGGTGTATGTGGATGGCCATTATGTAATGACCCAAACTGCCGATGGGCTTGTGGTAGCTACACCAACAGGCAGCACGGCTTATTGCCTCTCGGCCGGAGGGCCTATTGTCTCTCCGGGGGTGAACGGCATCACGCTGGTGCCGGTTGCTGCTCATCTGGCTGTAGCGCATGCCATTGTTGTGCCTGCCAATAGTACCGTCAAGCTGGTTTTGGACAAGGGCGTTGATGCCCTGATGACCATGGATGGCCAGGTTGATGCTGATATTGAGGTTGGGGACGCCATGGTGATTCGTGCTGCCGATACCCGAGCACGTTTCATTCGCTTTGGCAGCCCCGGCTATTTCTATGAAACCGTACTTCACCGTCTGCGTTGGCCGGACCTTGGCCCTTCTCAGTGACACGATAGACGTATTTGTCTGGAGCGGAGGTCATCCATGCTGATAGAGCTCCACATCCGTAATCTGGCCATCATAGAGTCGCTGGATATTGCTTTTAGCGACGGATTCAATGTGATGACCGGTGAGACGGGCGCTGGCAAGTCTATCATCATTGACGCAGTGGGGCTGATGCTGGGCGCACGGGCCTCATCCGATATGGTGCGTACTGGCTGTGATCAAGCCACAGTAGAGGGTTTGTTCTTGCTCTCTGAGCAGACGCAGGAAACTCTTCTTCTGCTTTTGGAAGAGCAGGGCCTATGCGATGACTCCACTCAACTCGTCCTTCAGCGCCAGCTCAGCTCAAGCGGACGCAGTGTCAGCAGGGTAAACGGTCATCCGGTTACCTTGAATGTCCTCAATGAAATCGGCCGCCACCTCGTCGATATCCACGGTCAGGGCGATCACCTCTCTCTCTTACAGACACGCCAACAGCTCGTTTTTCTCGATCAATACGCTGATCTGTTTGCGCAGCGCGAGAGTTTTGCCAGTATGGCCAGTCACCTCGCCCAAGTCCGCAATGAGCTTGCCACGTTACGCGCTTCATCTCGCGAAAAAGCCCGGCGTATGGATCTCCTCGAGTTCCAGATTCGCGAGATTCATGCAGCCCGACTGACGGTGGATGAAGAACAAGAATTGGTACAGCAGCGTACGCTGTTGGCTAATGCTGAACAGCGTGCTGATCTGGCTAATCAGGCTTATGAAGCGCTTATGGGGGCAGAGGGCGAGCAATCCGCTTCTGACCTGTTGGGCCTTGTATCCACGCATATGGCCGATCTAGCCCGGCTGGATACCGTCATGGAGCAGTCTGCTGCTGATAGCGAAGCGATGCTCGAACAGATCGAGGAATTAGCCCGCAGTTTGCGCCAGTACCGTGATGAGGTCGAATATGATCCACAATCCCTCGAAGAGGTTGAAGAGCGCCTTGCGCTGATCTCGAATCTTGAGCGCAAATACGGCGATGATATTAGGCAGATTCTCGCTTATTGTCAGCGCGCTGAGAGCGAACTTGAGGGCATTACCCACAGCGAAGAGCGTTCCGAGCAACTTATTGCTCAGGAGAGCGCCTTGCTGAATGACTTGGGCGAGCTGGCGCATATACTCTCTGATGCTCGCAAGGCTGCCGCCGCACGACTTGCGCAAGCCATTGAGCGCGAGCTGAACGAACTGAATATGCCCGATGCCAGATTTAGCGTGCATTTTGCAGTGCGAGAGACCGAGAACGGTATCCCCGTCGAGGGGAGGAGGCTGGCCTTTGATCGCACCGGGGCAGACCAAATCGAGTTCATGATTGCCCCTAATCCCGGTGAGGCACCTGGTTCACTAGCCAGGACGGCTTCGGGCGGTGAGGCTTCACGCATCATGCTGGCCCTCAAAGTGGCCCTATGCGAGGTTGACCCTGTACCCACGCTGATCTTTGACGAGATCGATGCTGGTATCAGTGGTCGAGCCGGCCAGGTTGTCGGTCAAAAACTGGCCAGGCTGGCGGATGCTCACCAGGTGTTTTGCATTACACATTTGCCGCAGATTGCTGCACGGGGCTCCGCCCATTATCGTGTGGAAAAGCATGTTGTGGAAGAACGCACCGTTTCTCAGGTCATCCGGCTTGGTGAGGAACAGCGCGTCGATGAATTAGCACTGATGATACGCGGTCAGGTTACAGAAGCGGCGCGTCAAAGCGCCTCTGAAATGCTTGCTTTGTGATAGAAGGGTGGATGATTGTGATTAACGCTGAATCTCTGTTGGAGCGCTTTGTGCGGCTAGCCGAAATACCGAGTCCTTCGGGGCACGAAGATGCGGTAGCTCGTGAGGCCATGGACATGCTCAGAGGGCTGGGCGTTACATCAGAACGAGATGAGGCGGGCAATGTGTTCGCCCGTGTTGAAGGCGTGGGGGAGCCCGTGCTGCTGACGGCTCATCTGGACACTGTAACTCCCGCTGATCATGTGGTGGCCGTTATTCGTGATGGCGTGGTTTACAGTGACGGCACCTCGGTGTTGGGTGCCGACGACAAGTCGGGCGTGGCCATCATCATCGAAGTGTTGGATGCACTACGCGGTCTACAGCACAGGCCGCTAGAAGTGTTGTTCACCGTCCAGGAAGAGATCGGCCTGCTGGGTGCCGGGGCATTTGATGTCTCTCGTCTTTCTTCCCGTATTGGTATTGGCTTGGATGCGAACGGACCTTGGGGCAATGTTATTGTCAGCGCGCCGGGGCAGAATTCGTTGCGGGCGGTGATGCACGGCAAAGCCTCCCATGCTGGCGTGGCGCCTGAGGCAGGCATCAATGCCATTCGCGTGGCTGCTGAGGCCATCGTTGCCATGCCCCTGGGTCGTATTGATTCCGAAACCACATCCAATATTGGCGTCATTGAGGGCGGCAAGGCGACTAATATTGTGCCCGATACGGTGATTCTTCAAGGGGAAGCGCGCAGCCGCAATGCAGATAAACTCCAGGCGCAGACGGAGACGATGGTTGACGCGCTGAAAAAGGCAGCTGCTGATGCCGGGGCGACAGTCGATGTCGAGGTCAAGCCGGCTTATGCCGCCTATGTGCTTGCTGAGGACTCGGCAGCAGTTCAGTTTGTTTGTGCAGGTGCGCGTGGTGTCGGCATCGAGCCGCAACTGACGGCGGGTGGTGGTGGTTCAGATGCCAATATCTTTTGTGCCGCTGGCATCGAAACGATTCAACTCAGCACAGGGATGGCCGGATTCCACACCTGCGAGGAATACATTCGCATCGAGGACATGGTTCAATCTGCTCGGATTGTGGCTCAGAGTTTGGTAGCGGACTAGCAACTAGAATAAAAAGCCCCTTGTCCCGAGTAGCAGGACAAGGGGCTTGTATTTATGCGGGCAAGGCTTCCGGATGGTCTTGGGGCAGTTCTACGGATAGTTCTTCTAGCTGTCTGAAGAACAATGTCCACATGGCGCTCTTGGCTACTTGATACAAGGCGCCAATAAACAGACTGAACAAGCCCAGTAGCAGGATAAGCGGGAGTGCTACAATCACCGACAATCCTAGCGATTCTGCCAGGCCCATGGATATCCACAACAGGGTTCCCAGGACGACGAGAATGATCATGGTGATAATGCCTTCGACGACACCAAAGATCACGCCGAGGACGATTTGCATACCCCAGGATCCGGCAGCAGGTCCGGTCTTGCTGCGGAAGGTTTTCAGGGCTGCACCCAAGGCTTGCTGAATACCTAGATCGTTCAGGATCGTCTCGCGGTAGGCAAGCTGCGCAATGATCTGCGCTATACCCGCTGTGACGATGAACACGGCCAGGGTGATAATGCCCCAAACAATGCCGATAGGGATGATCCAGATTAGCCCCAGTGCGTTGGCGATATTTCTCAGCAGGAAAAAGATGCCAACGATGATAGCCGCCAGAATACCCAAAACAATGAGCTCGATTATGACCGCTACGAATACAGCGATATTGACGAGAACTTGAATCAGGAACAGCTTCCAAAAGTTCTTCCAGCCCTTGTTGAGGGAATCTTTGAATACAGGTTCTTGCTCATGGTTGATCCCGTCAACCATGTCGATGAGTATCCCCTGTCCGGTGCAATTTACGACGATAGATACCAGGGTCATGATCAAGCCAACGATGATGCTCACAGTTATTAGTGGGATGAGCACGGCTTGTAGTTGACTCACAATTTGGGCCCCATGGGTGGTGATAAAAGAGGGCATCTCATCCATGGACGATGTCCATTGGGGCATGGATGAGGGCCCTGTAGAACCAGCGCTAAACAGGACGATAAGGATACCAACTAGCCAAAGAATTTTGTATTTCCAGGTTATGGCCAGAGCTTTGTTCAGAGTTTCTCCGTACTTCATGTTTCTTGGCCTCCATTCGTATATATGCATATTATATACGCAAAAGCTAGATATAGGGTTTTAACCAGCGCTGCTCTCTATGCTATAATCAAATGTTGAATAATCAAGCCGCGGAGGCGTTGGTGATGCAGATTGAGCTCGGGGGAGCTTCTGGTGTGAGTCAGGCCATCGAACGGTACGGCCAGCCCAGAGAAGTCCATGTGACCTATCTTGTAGGAGACGATACGTTCGCTTATTGGCAGGATGTAACTTCCGGACGATTAAGCGAAGTGGTGCCCGTGCTTGAACGTTCGGATCACCACTATGTTGTTCATACCAAGGCGCACTATCCTGTGGGGACTTTTCGTCTGTTAACAGGTGGGGTCGAACCGGGTGAAGATCTCATTCATGCTCTTTGCAGAGAGACGCGCGAAGAAACCGGGCTTGATGTCGATATTGAGCGTTTTATGGGCATCGTCCACCATCATTTTCGGCGCGATGAGGATCAGTTGGACTTTGTCTCCTTTGTCTTTTTGGTCTCACAGAACGAGGGACAGCTTGTACCTGAGGACGAAGATGAGGGCATCTGCGAGTTTCGAGAAGTTGTGGCTAACGAACTATTAACAGAAGCCAGCCAAATGGAGGCACTCACCGGGCAGTGGGCCGATTGGGGTCGATTCCGGGCTACGGTGCACCGCCTCGTTTGGGAAGAGTTGGATCACCAGAATGGCTAAGCAGCAAACAGGAACTAGCGCGTACGCGTATGATGTTGTTGTAGCAGGTGCTGGCCATGCTGGCTGTGAGGCAGCTCTGGCGGCGGCCCGTATTGGTTGCCGCACTCTTCTTGTTACCATGAATATGGATCTTATAGGGCATATGCCCTGCAATCCCAGTATTGGCGGTCCTGGCAAAGCACATCTGGTGCGAGAGATAGATGCACTGGGCGGCGCCATGGCACGCAATACGGATATGACTTTGATACAGATTCGTATGTTGAACGAATCTCGCGGACCTGCGGTGCAGGCATTGCGCGCCCAAGCAGATAAGCGCCTTTATTCCTTGCGCATGAAGCACGTTATTGAATCAGCGCCCAATTTGGATTTGGAACAAGGCCAGATTATTGGGTTACTCGCCAAAGACGGACGTATCCGCGGCGTGGTTTTGGAACGCGGTGAGCAGGTTGATTGTCGTGCCGTGGTACTGGCTTCGGGAACGTTTCTCAATGGCCGCATCCTCGAAGGTGAATTTCGCAAAGAGGCCGGTCGTGCAGGCGAGTTTCCGGCGCACGGACTAACTGCCTCACTACGTGAGCTGGGATTTGAGGTGGGGCGCCTGCAAACCAATACGCCGCCCCGGGTGGATGCGCGCACAGTGCACTTTGAGAGAACTAGGCAGCAATACGGTAGCGATGTCCCTCTCTATTTTTCGTTCGATCGCACCACCGAGGGCGCTTATACACTGCCCATCAATCCTGTTTTGCCCATTGACCATCAGACCATCTGGCGACAACAGGTTCCCTGTTATCTCACTGCTACTAACGAGCGTACGCACAAGATTATTCGAGACAATATGCACCGCTCGCCAATTGGCTCAGGTGTTACAGAGGGCGAAGGTCCGCGCTATTGCCCTTCCATCGAAGAAAAGATCATGCGCTTTCCCGAAAAGCTCAGTCACCACCTGTTTCTAGAGCCAGAGGGCTTTGCTACGGGAGAGATTTACGTGCAGGGTTGTTTTACAGGTATGCCAGCCGACGTGCAGCGTGAGATGCTGCATAGTGTGCCCGGGTTGGAAGACGCGCGCATCATGCGCCCCGGCTATGCCATTGATTATGACTTTGTTCCACCGCATCAGATCAAACCTTCGTTAGAGACGAGGCGTTGTGCGGGGCTCTTTTTGGCAGGCCAGATCAACGGCACTTCGGGGTATGAAGAGGCTGCTTCGCAGGGGTTATTGGCGGGTGCCAATGCAGCGCTCTATTGCCGAGAGGAAGAACCCCTAGTGTTGGGGCGTGAAGAGGCTTATTTGGGTGTATTGGTGGACGACCTCATCACCAAAGAGCATCACGAGCCCTACCGGATGCTCACGTCACGAGCTGAATATCGCCTGCTATTGCGTCAGGATAACGCCGACGTGCGCCTTAAAGAGGAGGGCAAACGTACCGGCCTTATCAGTGAGGCCCAGTACGCCCGTGCTGTTGGGCGCCAGCAAGCTGTTGAAAACGAAATAACTCGCCTGGAAGGAATCAGAATTTCTCCGCGGGATGCAATGGGTGTGCTGGAGCATTTTGGTTTGGACGAGCTTCATGATGGTGTTTCCGCCCGACAACTTCTCAGCCGACCCGGAATGACCTATGATGTAATAGAAGCGCTTTGCCCGCCTGAACAGCCTATGTCTGATGATTTGGCCGAACAGGTTTGCACAGACATTCTTTATGCTGGTTATGTTGCCAAGCAGCAGCGTCAGGTTGAACGCACCAAGCGCCTGGAAACGATGCACATCCCAGAGGATGTGGATTATGCGGCAATGCAAGGGTTACGAACCGAGGCGCGAGAGAGGTTAATCCATCATCGTCCGCTGACTTTGGGGCAGGCATCACGCATCTCGGGCGTAAACCCGGCGGATGTATCCGTATTGTTGATTCATTTGGAAAAACTACATCGCAGCAAGCGATGAAAAGAGCGCTCTGGCTCTGCTAGAGTGCGGGAGGATATGGCGTGTTTATTGATCAAGCCCGAATAACCGTTAAAGCCGGTGACGGGGGTGCTGGGGCAGCGCATTTTCGCCGCGAAAAGTATGTGGCGTTGGGAGGCCCTGATGGTGGCAATGGTGGCCGCGGAGGCTCTATTTATCTGCGTGCCACGGTGCACCAGAATACGCTCATGTCTTTTGCGCACCGGCAGGAATACAGCGCCGATCATGGCGAGGCGGGCCAGGGCTCGCTTAAACAGGGTGTTTCAGGCAAAGATCTCTATATTGATGTGCCTGAGGGTACGGTCGCGTATGACGCCCGAACCGGCGAGTTGCTGGGTGATTTAACCAAGGATGGTGAGACCTGTCTCGTTGCTGCTGGCGGCCGTGGCGGACGGGGAAACACAGTTTTCAAATCCTCGACACGTCAGGCCCCTCACTTTGCCGAGAAGGGCGGCCCTGGGCAACGGCGCGAGCTTCGGCTCGAGCTCAAACTCATCGCCGACGTTGGCCTGTTGGGAAAACCCAATGCGGGCAAGTCAACCTTTTTGTCGCGCATCAGCAAGGCCCACCCCAAAATTGCCGACTATCCCTTTACAACGTTGAGCCCGAACCTTGGCGTAGCTGAAGTAGATCAACGGTCTTTTGTGGTGGCGGATATTCCCGGACTTATCGAAGGGGCTCATCAGGGCGTGGGTCTGGGGCTCGATTTTTTACGGCATGTGGAACGAACCCGCTTGCTGGTTCATTTGTTGGATGGTACTGCCGAAGACCCTTTGGCCGACTATGAAGCCATCAACAAAGAGCTGGCTCTCTATAGTGAGCGTCTGGCGGCCAAGCCGCAGATTGTGGTGTTGAACAAGATTGACGTGACCGAGGCGCGAGAGATTCTGCAACTTGTTCGCGAGGCTTTGGCTGGCAAGGTGGATCATGTTTATGCTATGTCGGGCGTAAGTGGCGAAGGACTGCAAGAAGTGCTTCGCGCTATTGCCGATACCTTGCAGGCACTGCCCGAAGAACAAGAGCCCGACGAGATGTTTGTCTTTAAACCGGCAGAGATCAATCCCCACCTGGTTACCATCGAAGAGCTGGAGCCAGGAGTATGGCGCTTTAGCGGCGTTGAGATCGAACGTCTGGCGGCTATGACCGACTGGTTCAATGATGAAGGTGCCGAACGTTTTGAACGCATTCTCGTGTCGCGAGGCGTCTCGGCGCAAGCCGAGGAAGCGGGTGTGGCCTTTGGCGATACGGTGTTCATTGGTGATCTGGAGCTGCAATGGGACTAGAGGATAGCGTATGGCAGCAAGAGCTGGCTGACCTGCGAGGGGTCGAACGTCTCGGCGTTTACGGAGGGACGTTTGACCCCATTCACACCGGGCATCTCATTGTGGCCGAAGAGGCCCGGCATGTTCTGATGCTAGACAAGGTGCTCTTTGTACCGGCGCGCATATCGCCACTAAAGCAGGGGTTGCAGGCGGGGGCGATTGATCATCGTTTGGAGATGGTGCGTCTCGCTATAGCGGGTAACCCACATTTTGTGCTTTCGCATATTGACGTTTCCCGAAGGGGGCCTTCTTTCACCGTCGAAACACTCGGGATGCTCACAGAGGCGCTGCCGGGGACAGAGTTGTTTTTTATCATGGGCATGGACTCGTTGATGACGTTTCACCACTGGCGGAATCCTCAAGGCATTCTGGATATGGCCAAGATTGCTGTGGTCACCCGACCAGGCTGTGAGATACAGATCCAGGAGGCATATCAGGTATTGCCTCCGCTACAAGAGCGCTGTATTTTTATCGATACGCTACAAATTGGCATTTCCTCAACAGACATTCGGGAACGTCTGCATGTAGGGCGACCTATCTGCTATCAAGTGCCTGCCGACGTTGAAGAATATATCCGCGATCATCGCCTCTATCTCTAAGCACAACCCCGCGTAAAACTCGCGTACATAGTCTCTCCAATCTGTACAAAAAGGCGTTTTTCCTTCCCCCAAGTGCGTTTTTAGTTCTCAAAACTATTGGCAAACCGGGTTTTGTGGAATATACTTGTGGTAAGTTGTGGGGATAAATGGTACGATGTGGAATATACAAACCATATTGTGGCTTGTTATCCCATGTAGGGGAGTGTGTTTCCCCAAAGTGGCATAAAAAGGGCAGGCCAGGGAAGGATCTTTCGTGTTCGCGGGTCGCTTTGAACACAACATGGATTCGAAGGGACGTCTGACAGTTCCGGCGCGTTTTCGCGACGAACTCGAAGGCGGCCTTGTCATGTGCTTCGCCCCCAGCTCGGTGATTCGCGCCTATCCTCGCCCTCTCTGGGATGAATTATCTGCCAACCTCGCCAGGATGCCCCAAAATGACGAAACCGTTATGCGCTATACACGCGTTGTCTATAGCAGTGCCTATGAGACTGCACTTGATAAGATGGGCCGAATTCTCCTGCCGGCTTTTATGCGTGATTATGCCCATATTGAACGCGAAACCATGATCATTGGTGCCAATACCTATTTTGAGATATGGGAACTGGCATACTGGCGCGAGATGAACGAAGCAGAAGAGCTCGCGATTCCCGATATCTTTAGACAGATGGGCGATAAAGAGAAAAAATGACAGCCACAGAGCCAGGGCATATTCCCGTTCTATATAAACCAGTGCTTGATGGCCTGGCAGTACATCCTGGCGGGCTTTATATCGATGGGACGGTAGGACTGGGAGGGCATTCTCGAGGTATTGCCGAGCGTTCGGCTCCTGATGGTCGCCTCCTTTGTCTGGATCGAGACCCGGCGGCGATTGCCATCGCCAGACAAAACTTGGCCGTCTTTGGCGGACGTATTACCTTTGCACAAACGCCGTTTTGTGATATGGCAAAAGTGGCGGTGCAAAGTGGATTTGATCAGGTAGACGGCATTTTGCTTGATCTGGGCGTTTCTTCAATGCAACTTGATTCGGCAGAGCGCGGCTTTTCTTTTCAGAGCGAAGGTCCTTTGGATATGCGTATGGGACCTGATTGTGACTATAGTGCTGCCGATATTGTGAATACCTGGCCTGAGGATGAGATCGCTCGCGTCATCTATGAGTATGGCGAAGAGCGCCGATCGCGCCGGATTGCCAGTGCTATCGTCAAGAGTCGCCCGTTTCGCACTACGGCCGAACTCGCGAGCTGCGTTGCTCGTGTGATGCCGGGAGGGCGCATCCATCCTGCGACACGCACCTTTCAGGGGCTGCGCATCGCTGTAAACACAGAACTCGATCAGTTAACTGAGGTGCTGCCGCAAGCAGTTTCCCTGTTAAAGCCGGGAGGACGGCTGGCGGTAATCTCGTTTCATTCGCTTGAAGACCGTATCGTCAAGCAGTTTATAGTTCGAGAATCACAGGATTGCATCTGTCCGCCCCATGTTCCTCAATGTGTTTGTGATCATGTGGCGACAGTTGAACGGGTGACGAGGAAGCCGATTATGGCGGATGAGGCTGAGATCGCGCTGAATCCTCGAAGCCGGAGCTCTCGACTGCGCATAGCAGCTAGGCTGTCTGCCCCTGAAAGAGGCAGCAAATGACGAGTGATCGCGACAAAGAGATATTCTATCAGGCTGGCGGGCCGCTTTCTCGTGGGGGCTGGACGCATATCTATGTGCGTCGCTGGCTTGTATTTGGCCTGACTTTGCTCGTTTTGTCTATTGGAGCCTGGCTTAACCTGGAAGAGACCAGCCGTGTAGCTAGCTACAGTAACGATGTTCGCTTGCTGGAAGAGCAAAAGCAGCGGCTTCGGCTTGAGATCTCGGGTCTGAATGCCGAAATCGCCCAGGCCAGCGCTTTGGCTGATATAGAGGCTTATGCAGAAGCGAACGACTACACCTTGACCAGCGCCAATGACGCCTCTGTAGTAGAGATTGTCGTGGAGGAAATCGCAGAGTCTTCTGTGTCGCCTTCTTCTGTAGCAGATATTCCATCTACAAATAGTGATGCAGCTGAATCGAGTTTGTTCAGCAGACTTTTACAGTATTTGGGCTGGGTGGCTGAGCCCCCCGATAGTGAAGAGTAACAGGCGGCTAATGGCATGAACGATGGCCCTTTGCGACAGACAAGCCGGCTTTATCTGGTTGCTGTGATTTTTGCGGCGGTGGGCCTTGTCATGTCTGGGCGCCTTGTACAAATTCAAGTGCTGCGCCCCTGGGATGCAGAAGAAACATCTACAGTAGAGATCGAAACTGTTGAGGCCATACGTGGCAACATCCTAGATGCCACGGGGCAGCTTTTGGCTGTTAGCAGCAGCTCGTACAAGATTACCTGCTCTCCCAGTATGATCTGGGAGGAAGATGTGGAAGAACTGGCAGTCACACTTTCAGAGATATTAGATCTGCCCTTTGAGGATATGGTGGCTGCCCTGACTGATGAGACCACAGACTATTCTTTGGTGGCTGATGATGTGCCTTTGACTCAGGCACTGCAGATCGAGGATCTCGATTACGCGGCTTTTCTGCTGGAACAGAAAAGTGCTCGCGTTTATCCCAATGGTCAGCTAGCAGCGAATGTCCTTGGCTTTATCCAGTTGTGGGAAGGGGATTTTGTTCCTCGGTACGGGATTGAGGTCAGTTATAACGACGAGCTCGAAGGTTTGGATGGTACATGGTATGCCGTCAGCGACGTGATGGGCGGCGATCTGGCTTTCTCCAGAGAGGATTATGTGCCAGTGAAGGATGGGAGCGACGTTGTCCTCACCATCGATCGCAATGTACAGGCTTATGCCGAGGAACTATTGGCTGAAGCCGTCTATACCAGCAGTGCCGAAATTGGTAACATTGTTGTGATGGATGTAGATACGGGCGCCATTATCACTATGGCCTGTTCGCCTACTTATGATCCGGGCAATTACGGTAATGCCTCATCTTCTTCTGCCTATGTGAATACGGTGATTAGTGACATATTCGAGCCGCGCTCGACCTTCAAACCGCTTACTCTGGCGGCGGGGCTGGAAGAGCGAGTCGTTCTGGCTAATAGTACTTATGACGATCGGGGCGAGATTACCGTCGGCGGAATGACGATCTGGAATGAGAACACTGATTTTTATGGCGAAACTTCTATGTCCAGAATCCTGTCCGAGTCGCTCAATGTGGGCACGGCTTATGTTGCTTCTCTTTTGCAATCGGCACGATTCTACGAATCGATTCGCGAGTTTGGTTTCGGCGAGCGCACGGGCATTGACTTGTACGGCGAAGCAGCGGGTACAGTCTATTTTCCTGGCAGCGATGAGTGGACTACGAGCTTGCTCGGCAGTAACAGTATCGGCAAGGCGATTTCTGTTACGCCTCTTCAGTTGGTCAACGCCTATGCGGCGCTGGCCAATGGCGGCATCTTGATGCGGCCATACATCGTTCAAGAAGTTTGCACGGATTCGGGGACTACTGAGACATCGCCGACTGCCGTTCGGCGCGTGGTTTCTGAACAGGTAAGCGCTGATATTACCGGCATGATGGCAAATTCTGCTGCACAAAATACGCCGGATGCCATCCCCAGTGGCTATTCGTTTGCGGCGCAGTGGGGACGAATGACTGAGCCGGGCGATTCAGGCAACCTGCACGATGAGCCCTATATGATCTATATCGGCTATGGGCCTCTTCCTGATCCCCAATTCGTTATTCTGGTCAAGTTGGAAAAGACAGAGACACAGCACTGGCTTTTTGATCCAACGGAAGACGTTTTTCACGATATGGCCCAATATCTCGTCGATTACTATGGCCTGAAACCGCAGGCATACAGCTATACCGTTGGGGCGACATCATCATGAGTGGCTTGACGAATTTGGCGCAGGTACTTTTTGATCTCGGTTGTCTCAAGGTACCTGCTGGAGCCAGAGATGTCGTGATCTCGGGGGTGTGCATCGATTCCCGCGAGGTTCAACAGGGAGACCTGTTTGTGGCCTTGTTGGGAGAGAAAACCGATGGCCATCGCTATGTGGCCGCGGCTATTCGAGAAGGCGCCGTTGCGGCTCTGATCTCTCGTCCCATCGACGATGTGGACTGTATCAAGGTATCAGAACCGCCCGATGAGATTCAAGGGCCGGTAACCATTCTTGTAGAAGATACCCTGGCGGCGTTACAGTTGTTGGCTACAGCACGTCGTGCGCGCCGCAGCGATCTGCAAGTGGTGGCTGTTACTGGCAGTGTTGGCAAAACGACGACCAAAGAGGCTATCGCCTCGGTTCTCTCGCAAAAATACTGCACGCTCAAGAGTGAGGGCAACCATAACAACGAGATCGGCCTGCCGTTGACCCTTATGGCGCTTGAAGAACGACATTCCCATGCTGTGCTCGAGATGGGCATGTATGCCCTTGGCGAGATAGCCTTGCTTTGTCGCATTGCTCGCCCCAATGTGGGTGTAGTTACCAACGTGCAGCCGCTTCATTTGGAACGCCTGGGAACTATTGAGAGAATTGCTGAGGCCAAAAGTGAGCTGCCGCGTGCTTTGACTGCTGGTGGCGTAGCCATACTGAATGGTGATGATGAGCGTGTGACCGATATGCCTCTTGCTGAGGGCGTATCTCGCATACTGTGCGGTTTTGGTGCGAACAACAATATTCGTGCTGATGAGTTCGTAAATCTGGGCATGGATGGTATGCGCTTTACCGTACATGTGTCTGGCCTGCAGGATTTCGATGTGGACGATACCCAACAGGAATTGCGGACGAGTACCATTGGGCGCCATACGGTGAATGCGGCACTGCTGGCTGTAACCGTCGGCCTGATTGAGGGCTTGAACTGGGAGCAAATTGCCGCCGGGTTAGTGGCTCAGGGGCATGGGTTGAGGCTTGTGCCACGCGTTGGTCGCGAGGGCGTACGGATTCTGGATGACAGCTATAACGCGGGGCCGGCTTCAATGAAAGCGGCGCTCGATGTGCTGGCCGAGATGCCCGGGCGACGTGTGGCTATTCTGGGCGATATGCTCGAACTTGGCGCTCTTGAGGATGTGGGGCATCGCGAGGTCGGCCGTCATTGCCTTGGGCGAGTCGATCAACTATTGACTGTGGGTACGCGCGCACGCCTGCTTGCAGAGTCCGCAATAGAGGTCGGATTGCCAGCGGCAAATGTAATGCAAGTTGCTTCGGCGGATGAGGCGGTTCAGGCGTTGGCCGATGTCGTCCAATTTGGCGATACAGTGCTTGTCAAGGGCTCTCACAGTATGGGGCTAGAAGTCTGTGTAGAGGCTTTGGAGGACTCGGCCCGTGGTTAATGTCTTGATCGTGATGGTTCTCTCCTTTTTGTTATTGCTGCCCTGGGGCAAGCCCTTTATTCGAGGACTCGTTCGCCACGGCATCGGCAAGAATATTCGCGATGATGAACCCGACGAACATCAGGCCAAGGCTGGGACGCCCACGATGGGGGGGCTCTATTTTCTAGTTGGTCTCTCTGTCGCCTGTCTTATCATCGCCTTGTTCGGTCATAACGATATATTCGTACTGCTGGGTGCCACCCTGCTCTATGGCCTTTTAGGTGCCTATGATGATTGGCGCGGCCTGCAGGACGCTGGCGGTGTGGGTTGGCAGGTGCGCGGTAAATTCATCAGCCAGTGGGCAGCGGCATTTCTTGTGGGCTTGGCGCTCTATTTAGTGGATGATTCACCCGTATTGGTGCTGTCTTTCAGCGGTACGACAGTAGACTTGGGGTGGTGGTATGTGCCTATTGCCGCATTTCTAGCGGCCTTGTTCTCTAATGCCGTCAATCTCGCCGATGGCATGGATGGTTTGGCTGGGGGGTTGGCAGTATTGGCCGTGGGCGCTTATGGCATAATTAGCCTGGTGCTGGGGCAGCAGATGGTGGCCTTGTTCTGTGGCGCGCTGGTTGGTGTGCTGCTAGCCTTTCTTTGGTTCAACGTCAACCCGGCACGCGTATTTATGGGTGATACGGGATCGCAGGCTTTGGGCGCAGCATTGGCTGCCATCGCTATGATGACCGGTTGTTTGGCTGTGCTGCCAGTGATCGGGCTGGTATTCCTCGCTGAGGCGGTTTCGGTGATGTTGCAGGTAAGCTATTTCAAGTACACACGCATTCATCGCGGTGAGGGCAAACGTATATTCCGTATGGCGCCGTTGCATTATCATTACGAATTGGCCGGCATGTCCGAAGTTCAGGTGACGCTTCGGTTCTGGATTACGGGAGCAGTGACAGCTGCAGCCGGTATTTTACTGATGGGAGTTGGCCTGTGAGTCGGTTTCCTCAGCTAGAGGGTTTGAAGGCAGTGATTGTAGGAGCGGCCCGTGAAGGAACCGCTCTATCGCGCTTTCTGGCTGCCTGTGGCGCTCGGGTTACGCTGGCGGATGCCAAGTCTCGTGAGGCGTTGGCCGAACAATTGAACGGCCTCGAGGAATTAGGTATCACCTTTTGTCTAGGTGGGCAAGAACCTGCTCTGGCGCAAACGGATGTGGTCTTTTTGAGCCCGGGCGTGCCTCCAACGGCAAGCATCGTTGTACGCTGCCGAGAGATGGGTATCCCGCTGAGTAGCGAACCCAGACTATTCATTCAGCTTTGCGGTATGCCTATTGTGGGCATTACGGGCAGCAGTGGCAAAACCACAACCACCGCGCTCACGGGGCTCATGTTGGAAAAGAGTGGTCAATCGGTTTGGGTGGGCGGGAACATTGGCACCCCCCTCATCGAAAAACTCGATACAGAAGACTCTGCCGATACGGCAGTCATGGAGCTTTCCAGCTTTCAGTTGGAGCTTTTTTCGCCGGATTACCAAGGGCAGAGTACTTGGCAACGCCGAACCGCTGGTTCTCGGGCGGTTAATCTGCAGGGGAGCAGCCCGCATGTGGCCGTTGTAACCAACATTACGCCCAACCATTTGGATCGACATCCGTCAATGGAAAACTATGTGCAGGCCAAAACCAATATCCTGCGCTATCAGTCACCTGAAGACTGGGTGGTATTGAATGCCGATGATCCCTGGACGCCCAGCCTGGCTGAACTGACACCTGCCCAAAAGCTCTACTTTTCCATCGAGCACAAAGTGGCGCAGGGTGGTTGGCTGGAAAAGGATGAACTGGTGTTGCGTTTTGACGGCGAAACCCACAGCCTCGGTACAGTGAACGAGGTGCATCTGCGGGGGCGCCACAACCTGGCTAACGTGCTTACAGCGGCTTGTACAGCGCTGGCGGCTGGTGCAAGCATCAAGGGGATACGCGCGGCTATTGCCGAATTCGAGGGTGTGCCGCACCGCCTTGAGGTGGTTCGTGTGGTCGATGGTGTTACCTATATCAACGATTCTATCGCCACCTCTCCTGAGCGAGCGATTGCGGCGTTGCGCGCTTTTCGGAGCCCCGTTGTGTTGTTGGCCGGCGGGCGAGATAAGCATTTGCCCTGGGATGTATGGGCTCAGGTTGTGAGCGAACACACTAGGCTGGTCGTCGCCTTTGGTGAGGCGGTGCCCATCATTCGCGACGCACTTGAAGAGTATTCCGTCGAACTTGTCGTTGCCGAGAATCTGGCAAAAGCTGTACGTACCGCTGCAGCCAATGCTCGGCCCGGTGAAGTCGTTTTGCTCTCGCCTGGTGGAACAAGCTTTGATGCCTATCGAGATTTTGAAGAACGTGGTATCGAGTTTCGTCGTCTCGTGAATGAGCTAAAGGAGGCGCAGTGATAGCGACAACACGGGCCAATAGTAACGTGCGCTCTTATCGCAGGTTCCGCTTTGATGTGGTGCTGGTGTTGGTGCTCCTCGCCCTCATCGTGCTGGGCTTGATTATGGTGCGAAGCGCAACCTATGCTTATAGCTTTTCCGAGACATCTGCCACCTATGGGCTGCCTAATTACTACTTTATGCGGCAGCTGTTCTTTGTCGTTGTGGGCACTGCAGGCGCAATCATTCTGGCGCTTGTTGATTACAAATTCTGGACCCAACACTCTTTCCTAATTCTGCTTCTTTCTATTCTCGTTCTGTTGCCCTTGTTCCTTTTGAGTACCAACGAGGAGATTGGCGGCGCCACCCGGCAACTTTTTGATGGCTCCGTGCAACCTTCTGAGCTCTCCAAAGTAGGCTTTATCATCTATGTCGCTGCATGGTTGGCTTCTCGCGAAAAGGCGATCGGTGATCTTCGCTGGGGATTTTTGCCCTTTATCGCAGTGCTGGGCGTTGTGGCTTTTCTTATCCTTGAACAGCCCGATATGTCGACGGTGGTGATTCTGGCACTTACTTCAGTAGCAATGTTTTATGCGGCGGGCGGCAAGCTTTGGCAGATGGCGCTCTTGATCGTGGGCGGCGGTGGGCTTGGCCTTTTGCTCGCTCTAACCGAGTCCTATCGCAGCTCGCGCGTTTGGTCATGGTGGTATAACCGCTCCAATCCGCTGGCTGATGTGACGAGTCAGGGGCTGCAATCGGCACAGTCCATCATTGCTCTGGAGCGCGGTGGCCTATTTGGCGTTGGTCTGGGTCAGAGCGAGCAAAAGGCCGTCTATTACGCTGTCCACACTGACGGCATGTTTGCAATCATTGGCGAAGAGCTGGGACTTGTAGGCGCATTATTCGTTCTCGTGCTTTATGCCTTGCTCATCTGGCGCGGCCTCAAAATCGCGGCCAATGCACGCGATCGCTCTGGCATGCTTCTTGCAACGGGCATCACTTGTTGGATCGCCATACAGGCTTTTGTACACGTGGGTGTTATCACACGGCTTATTCCCTTTACGGGCACCGTATTGCCCTTTTTGAGTTATGGTGGTTCTTCCATGGTGACCGGGCTGGCGATGATGGGGCTGTTACTGAGCGTTTCTTTGCACAGCAAACGCGAGGTAGACGGCTGATGCGTGTAGCAGTTACGGGTGGCGGAACTGGTGGCCATGTTTACCCGGCGCTCTCGGTCATTGAAGAGCTCTTGGCTGATTCGCGTTGGGGCGTATCGCGTGAGGACGTGCTCTGGTTCGGTGAAAGCGACAGTATTGAAGAGCGTTTGATGCAGCGCGAGGCCATCGCTTTTCAGTCCGTCTCGTCCGGTCCGCTTCGGGGCATGAGCCCCTGGCGCATGGCTCGCAGTGGATTCCAGGTTATAAGAGGGTGGTTTCAGTGCCGCCGCTATTTGGCCCGCTTTCGCCCGGATGTGATTCTTTCCACCGGGGGTTATGTATCGGCACCACTGATTCTGGCTGCCGGGCGTGTGCCTGTCATCATTTATCTGCCGGATATGGTGCCCGGGGTGGCCATCAAGCGCTTGGCGTCCAGAGCTAAGGCCGTGGCCGTCTCGTTTGATTCGGTAGCTGGGTTCTTTGATAACGCCATAGTAACGGGCTATCCGGTGCGCCGAGCCCTGGTTGAAAAGACACGAGCCGAGGCACGCGATGCTTTGGGCATTACCGCTGATGAACATGTGTTGCTCGTGCTGGGGGGCAGCCGCGGGGCGCGGTCGTTGAATCAGGCTGTGGCCAGGCATTTGAACGAGCTGTTAGCGTCCTGTGTGTTGATTCATGTGACCGGGCCGCTCGATTACGACGAGGCCGCTACTCAATTGGCCGGGTTGTCTCAGAGCCAGGCGACACGATATCGATTGTATGACTATGTTCATGAGGGCATGGAGAATCTGTTGTTGGGGGCCGATCTGGTTGTGGCCAGAGCGGGGGCGGCTACGTTGGCCGAGTTTCCCGTAGCGGGGCTCCCCGCCATTCTGGTGCCTTATCCTTATTCCGGACAGCATCAACGCCTGAACGCGGATTTTCTGGGGGACAAAGGGGCGGCCGTAGTCGTGGATGATGGCGATATCGGCGAGCAGCTGAGTTCCCTGGTGAGCGAATTATTGAGTGATCGTGCCCGTTTGCAGACAATGCGAGAAAAGATGAATGCGCTGGCGGTTCGAGATGCAGCGGAGCGCATTGCCGGGTTGATGACCCGCTTTGCGCAGACATAGGAGGCAGTCGCTTGGCACCCATCGAAGTGCTCTTTGCCGCACTGGTCGTCATGTTTGCATTGATTGGCATGACCAGGGGGTATCTGCGGGAACTCGGTGTGACCACCGTAATGATGGGCATGCTCTATGTTCTCGACCGCTTTGAACCCTATATTGAAAGCGGTCTTGAAAAATTGATGGGTGGAGCGACCTTTGGCGACGGGGCGGCTACTGCTGAGTGTCTGCTGATGATGCTTGTCGTTTCAGGTGTTGCCTTTATATCTTATCACGGCGCTACACTGGACTTTCCGGGAGAGCTTCCTAGCAGGACACAGGGTCTGATTCTGGGGGCTGTAACGGGCGCGTTAAATGGGTATCTCATCGCTGGCACGATTTGGTTTTATCTGGATAAATTCTCTTATCCTTTTGGTTTCATCGGCATGGATGGGGGTACTCTTTCAACAGTCGCCCAACAGATGATCGATTACTTGCCTTCACGGTTATTGGGGCAACCTGTATTTCTGGGTGAGAGCCTCCTATTGTATCTTACAGCATTGCTTATACTTGGCCGTGTGTTGCGTTGATGGAGTTAGAATGAAGACTCTAGAATTTTCAGCACCAACATTGCCAGAGACAATACATTTGGTGGGCATAGGGGGGATCGGGCTCTCTGCCATCGCCCGGGTGCTGTTTGCCTGGGGACATTGCGTACAGGGCTCGGATTTGCGAGAAAGCGATATTACGCGTGGTTTGAATGAATTGGGCATCCCAACCTTTGTGGGGCAGCGTGCTGAGCAAATTGCTGGCGTAGATCTCGTCGTCATGTCCTCGGCCGTGCCTGAGGATAACCCAGAGTTGGTTGCTGCCCGAGCAGCGGGCATTCCCATCATTAAGAGGCATCAACTTCTTGGCGAGATGCTCAAGGGCAAGATTTCCATTGCCGTGGCCGGAACCCATGGCAAAACGACAACATCGGCCATGTGCGCGACTGTCTTGGAGCATCTGGGCAAGAGTCCCACATTCATTGTGGGCGGCATATTACAAGAGTTTGGAGCGAACGCGGCTGCGGGAAGTGGCCCCCATTTTGTTATTGAAGCAGACGAGTATGATCGCACATTCCTGGGTCTGCACCCTGATGTGACCATCGTGACCAACATCGAGATGGACCATCCCGATTGCTATCGTGATCTGGCCGATATGGAAGACGCCTTTCGGGTTTTTCTGGAAAACAAACGGCCCGGAGGAGCAATCATAGCGTGCAGCGATAGTCCCTCGGTGAATCGGGTGTTGGAGCAGCTTGCCATTCCAACAGAAATACGCACCTTTGGTCGTGGTGCTCAAGCTGACTATCGCCTGGAACGTTGCGCCGAGCATTGTACAGTGCTGCATGACGGCCGTGTGTGGGCCCAGTTTGAACAAGCTGTAGCAGGTGGGCACAACGCGCTCAACGCCACGGCGGTTCTTGTCGCACTTGATAGCCTGGGAATTGATCCAGCTGCTGCTGCAAAAGAGATAGGTTCGTTTGGCGGCGTTCAGCGGCGCATGGAGAAAAAGGGCCAAGTAGCCGGCATCACGTTTTATGATGACTATGCGCATCATCCCACCGAGATTCGTGCGACCCTGGCGGCAGTACGGGAAAAGTTTCCTGACCGGCGTATATGGGCGGTATTTCAGCCCCATACCTACAGCCGCACCGAGACACTTTGGGATGCGTTTTGCTGTTGTTTTGGCAATGCCGATGAGCTGGTCATTATTCCCGTCTTTGCGGCACGTTTAAAAGAGCATGAGACGGTAACATCCGAGGCTCTGGCAGCAAGCATCAAGAACCCGAAGGCGCACTATGCGGATAGCATGGATGCTGCTCGTGAATATCTACGTATGAACGTTCAAAGCGGCGATCTGGTCATTACACTGGGTGCGGGTGATGGTTACAAAATTGGTGAAGACTTGATAGTAGAAATGGGTCAGGCGGAGAAATGAGTAATCTACAAGGCCTGATTGAGGCATTGCGCCATACAGAATTTGCCGAGCGAACATTGTTTGACGAGCCGCTTGCACGGCATACGTCCTTTCATGTGGGCGGCCCGGCCGATGTGTTGGTCGAAGCACAGAGCAGTGACGAGCTGATTCACCTGTGGCGTCTGGCTTGTGAGTATGAGGTTCCTCGGCGGTTTATCGGTGGCGGCACCAACATTCTCGTATCAGATCGAGGGATACGTGGGTTGGTGGTACTCAACCGGGCAGCAGGTTTTTCCATGAATGAGGGAACCCTCTATGCTGAGAGTGGAACTTCTTTGGCGCGGCTGGCTCGCTGGTCGGCGCGAACTGGCTGGCGGGGGCTCGAATGGGCCAGCGGCATTCCTGGCACGGTGGGCGGTGCTGTAGTGGGCAATGCGGGCGCTTATGGCGGTGAAATTGCCGATGTGCTCGCTGGTGTTCGCTGGTTGCGAGATGATGGGCAGATCGAGCAGGCGTTGCCTCAGGATCTGGGCTATGAATACCGCAACAGTGTGCTCAAGCGCAGCGCCAATTGTGGTGTCAATTGGATTGTGCTGGATGCCGTATTTGAACTCAAGCCGGAGAACCCAGAGTTATTAGCTGAGTATATTGCCGGCATCACCCAGAAACGCCGTGAGCGGCACCCCCACGGTTGGAGTGCGGGGAGTGTTTTCAAGCGCACAATACAATACCCCGCCGGCTTTTTGATCGAACAGGCTGGCCTCAAGGGTACGCGCTTGGGTAAGGCTGTGGTTTCTGAGCAGCATGCCAATTATATCATCAATGAAGGGGGCGCTACGGCGCAGGATATTTGGACCCTCTTGAAACTAGTTCAAGAGCGAGTTGTCGAGCAATTTGGCGAGCAACTTGAACCCGAGATTCAGCTTGTGGGCGATTGGCCGAATGAGGACAGCGGAGAGACGGAAAATGGCTAAAAAGCCCAGGGTAGTCGTATTGTTTGGCGGAAAATCTGGTGAGCATGAAGTCTCGCTTGAATCTGCACGATCAACGGCCTCAGCCCTGGATTCCAGATGCTATGACGTAATCCCCATCGGCATCACGCTCGAAGGCTATTGGCTGAATGCGGATATTTCGTTGCGGGTCATTGATTCGGATTTGGTGCGCCTGTTGGCAGATGAACTCGGGCTTGAGAAAAAAGACAGAGCGCGAGTCCCATCGCCAGATTCTCCCGTCTTTTCGGCGGATGTCATTGTGCCTGTGTTGCACGGCACCTTTGGCGAGGATGGTACAGTTCAGGGCATGTTGGAACTCGCTGGTGTGCCCTATGTGGGCAGTGGGGTTTTGGGGTCGAGTCTTGGCCTGGACAAAATCGCTACCAAGGCGATTCTAGAGACAGCAGGCGTACCTTTTGTGGATTACTATGCCACCACGCGCATTGCCTTGCGGAACGATCCTGTTGCCATTGTTCGCGATATCGAAGAGCGCTTTGCGTATCCCGTATTCGTTAAACCGGCCAATATGGGTTCAAGTGTGGGTGTATCCAAGGCGCATAACCACGATGAACTGATTCAGGCGCTAGAGTTGGCCGCGCGTTACGACAGACGTTTGCTGGTAGAGCGTTCCGTCAATGCTCGTGAAATAGAGTGCAGCGTGCTGGGTAACGAATCGCCCGAGGTATCCGTGTTGGGTGAGGTCGTTCCCTGCAACGAATTTTATGATTATGCCGCCAAATACCTTGATGGCGACTCGGAGCTCATCATTCCTGCGGATTTGCCGGAGGACTTGACCGCGCAGATTCGAGACTGGGCGGCGCAGGCTTTTGTAGCTATGGATTGTGCTGGTCTGGCACGAGTGGATTTTCTCGTCTCCAGAGACGATTCGAGCGTCTACTTGAACGAGCTGAACACCATGCCGGGCTTTACACCCATTAGCATGTACCCTAAATTATGGGCAGCTAGTGGTCTTTCCTACTCGGCTTTACTCGATCGCCTTATCGCGCTGGCTCTGGAAAGGGCTGAAGAAAAGGGACGATCCGAGACGCGTTACATCTATGATCACTAGGGGCTATAGCCATGGGCATCCGCACTATTCTTGGTCAAAAGAAACCGCGATCGCAAACGCGTTCTGCGCAGTTGGATGCTGAGCCTGTTCATATTGAGCGTCAGGAAGAAGGCCTTTCCCTGTGGGCAAGGATTCCCGGTATCCTCCTTGCGGTGGGCGCTTTGGTACTCTTTGTCATGTTCATGACGGATTCGCGCTTCCGGGTAGAGGCCGTGACTATCGAGGGGACAGAGAACTTGTCCGTCTCGCAGATCGAAGAGGCTCTGGCCTTTGGGGGGCGTTCGATCTTTGCCATTGGTGAGACGCAAGCAGAGCAATTGTTGGAAGAGACCTTTCCAACGTTGGCCAATGTAAGTATTGAATGCACCCTGCCGAATCAGGTGGTTGTTATCATCCAAGAGAGCGATGTCGTCATGGTTTGGGAGAGCGGCGGTCGCTACTGGTGGGTGGGGAGCGAGGGCAAGGTCTATGGTGAGACTGAGGGGGGCGATGGCCTTGTTGTGGTGCATGATCTGGGAAGCATTGCGTCAGAGCCTGTGGGTTACTTGCCGCTAGTGCCTGTGGATCTAGTGCAGGACTTGAGCGCTTGTATGTCCGAGCAACAGACGTTTGATTACACACCGGATTCGGGGCTGCTCATCTATGCGTCGAGTGACAGCGTGCCTGTCATGCTTGGCGATGATGGAGACGCTTGTCAGAAAATCGCCGTACTGCAGAGCCTTCTAAGCTATCTCGGAAGTGATACGGCTAATATCGAGTACATCGACCTCAGGAATGAGGACCGTCCGTTGTATCACTTGGCAGAGTGAGCAGGCCGGAAGGAGGATGCTTTGGAACAGACCATTGTGGGCATTGATGTTGGTACCACCAAAGTCTGTACGCTTGTTGCAGAGCGAACGGGTAGTGGCCAGCTAAGCGTCGTGGGCGTAGGGGTAGCCCCCTCACGAGGTTTGCGTAAGGGCGTAGTTACCGATGTAGATGCTGCTGCAGCGGCCATAGGCGAATCTGTGCGTAAGGCGGAGCGTGTGTCTGGACGCTCCATTACGCGGGCCTATGTTTCCATCGGCGGCAGCCACATCACCTCCATGAATAGCACCGGCGTGGTGGCAACAGGCAAGGGTGAACGGCCCATTGATCGTGAAGACGTGGACCGAGCCTTTGAGCAAGCCAACGCTGTTTCACTAGAGCATAATCGGCGAGTGATCTTTGCCCTTGCGCGCGGGTTTAACGTTGATGGCAACGACGGTGTACGTAATCCGATCGGTTTATTGGGTTACCGTTTGCAGGTGAATACCCATCTCGTAACCGGCTCGACCACTTGCATACAGAACCTCGTCAAGTGCATCGAGGCCAACGAGATTGAGGTGATCCAGCTCGTGCCCCAGCCTTTGGCTTCGGCAGAAGCAGTCATGGAAGAAGACGAGCGTGAGATCGGTGCTGCTATTGTAGATCTCGGCGGCGGTACCACCGACCTAGCCATTTTTACCGACGGGGCAATCCGTGAAACTTGTGTACTGCCGGTAGGTGGCCACCACTTTACTAACGATATTGCAGTTGGCCTCTCCACTCCGTTGGCTACGGCGGAGGACATAAAACTTCGTTATGGCCGCACAGATGTCCGTGGGGTTGGCACCGATGAACGTATTGAGGTGTTGACCTTTGGCGAACAAAGCCTGACGAGTATTTCGCGGCGGGAACTGTGTTCAATCGTTGCCGCGCGTGCCGAAGAAACTGCTGATCTTGTCGGACGCGAGATAGCCCGAGCTGGCTGCTGGGATAAACTGCCAGCGGGCATCGTTCTTACTGGTGGCACTTCTTGTTTGCACGGATTGCGTGAGACAGTTCAAGAACACCTGGGTATGCCCGTGCGTGTGGGATTGCCCCGGCGCTTGAGCGGGCTTGTAGAAACCATAAGCGGCCCCCAATATGCAACGGCTGTTGGGCTATTGCTTTGGGCGGATCGCGAAGAAACCAGGCGAGAGCAAACGGAAGCCGACCCAATCAGAAAGAATGGCTGGCTGAGGACCGTGGTAGAGTTTATTCGTCGGGTCTTTATGCCCTAACGCTGATTGACTGAGGAGGATAGAGATGCATTTCGAGATGATGCAACAAGACTCGGCGAGGATCGTTGTGGTGGGTGTTGGCGGTGGCGGCGGGAACGCTGTCGACCGTATGATTCAGGTTGGCGTTGGTGGCGTGGAGTATCTGGTTCTCAACACCGACGCAGGTGTCTTGGCCAAGAGCAAGTCGCCGGTCAAAATGCGTATTGGCGATCGTGTCTGTCGCGGTTTGGGGTGCGGTGGAAGTCCTCAAGTGGGATCCAAAGCGGCGGAAGAATCGAGGGACGAAATTGCCAAGCTCTTGGAAGGCGCTGATATGGTTTTTGTTACGGCCGGCATGGGTGGCGGTACCGGAACTGGCGCTGCCCCACTGGTAGCCCAAACTGCTCGAGATCTCGGCGCTCTCACCGTGGCGATTGTTACCAAGCCCTTTTTCTTTGAAGCGGGCAAACGCACCAAAGTCGCTGACGAGGGCATCACCAGGCTTAGTGATCATGTTGATACATTGATCGTTGTGCCTAACGACAGGCTTTTGTCTCTTGCAGGCAACGACGCGACGGTTGATGAGGCTTTTCTCATGGCTGATGATGTACTACGGCAGGGCATTCAGGGCATCTCAGATCTGGTTACCACGACCGGACTGGTAAATTTGGACTTTAATGATGTGCGCAGCATCATGCAGAATGGCGGTTCGGCGCTCATGGCGATCGGCTCTGGCAAGGGTGAAAACCGTGCCGTCGAAGCGGCAACTCGTGCAGTGCAAAGCAAGCTGCTTGATGTGCAGATCGATGGCGCTCGCGGCGTGCTTTACAACATCAAGGCAAGTCCCAGCCTGGGGATGAGAGAGGTGGGCGAGGCTGCGGATGTCATTCGCCAGATGGTACACCCGGAGGCCAATATCATTTTTGGTACAACCATTGATGAAGCAATGGGTGATGAATTGCAGATCACACTTGTAGCTACTGGCTTTGACGATCCAGCCCAACGCGAGCGTGAGCGTGCGCGTTCGGTTGCCGGTCGTGGTCACGCCGTGGCCGCAGTGGCACAGCAACCTACAGTTGTCACGGGCCAGGGATTTAACCGGGGTAATGACGATTTGCCGCCTTTTTTGACGCAACACACACGGCGCTAAGCCAGCTACTCAGGAGCTGATATATGAAGTGTCCTTTCTGTGGCGATGATGAATCGCGCGTGATTGATACGCGCGAGGTAGGAGACCGCATTCGCCGTCGGCGCGAATGCCAGACGTGCAATCAGCGGTACACAACCTATGAGGCAGTGGCCCGTGTCACACTTATTGTCGTCAAACGTGATGGACGCCGAGAAGACTTTGATCGGCAAAAACTCTTTGAAGGTGTTTGGCGGGCTTGCGCCAAACGCCCCATCAATACAGAGTCGGTCGAGAACCTGGTTGCCGATGTTGAAGCAGAGCTTTATGCTCTCGGGCAGGCAGAGATGTCTAGCCAGGAGATTGGCCGATTGGTCATGGAACACCTTCGAGATTTGGATGGTGTCGCCTATATTCGATTTGCATCTGTCTACCGCTCTTTTGCGGATTTGGAAACATTGAAAAGAGAGGTGGATAAGATGATAGAAAAAGAACCACCTAATTCGATAGAATAGAGCAAAACTCGGGACTCCAAAAGGGCCCCGAGTTTTAATTTGGCCGTTCAGGGTGATTTGCAGGGGAGGAGGAATATGGTATACTGACTTCTTGCCGAGCTGAGGGGCTAAGGGCTGCAGCGGAGGCGAAGGGGTAGAGGAGCAGGGGACCCCGGATTTGACAAAGCAGGGTAAGCGAGTAGACTCCAACCTCGTGCTTGAGAAATAGTGACTGAGGCTTGACCGAAACCAGAGATGGACGGGAGAGCTAGTTTGACTGGGTCAAACAAGTATGCTACTATCATCGCCCGACAGTAGAGGTGCCAGATGAAGGACCTGTTAGGGAGCGAGCGGACCTTGGGAAGAGGGAAGCGAGCGGTTTGACAGGGAAAAGTGGAGAGCCTATACTGGTTAATGCGCAAGCGGAGTCGCTGAGGGGAAAGCCGACGGGAGCAGTAGAGAGCGTCGGCATTTGTATCCCTTGGGGGCAGCGAGTGCGAGGGGACCTTAACAACTAAAGAGTGGCAGAAACGAATTAAGCACTAAAATACCCTTGTCAAGACCAAACACCGTAACAAAGAAAAAGCAGTGGGAACACTGTTGAACTAATTACGGAGGGTTTGATCCTGGCTCAGGATGAACGCTGGCGGCGTGCTTGA
>OY776562.1:2250000-2252500 GCA_963675785.1 Anaerolineae bacterium | reverse complement strand
CCGTATGCTTACAAGCAGTGGGAGGGCTATATAGGCCTGACCGCGTGCCTTTTGGAGAATGAGCCAGCGAGTTACTCTTTGTGGCGAGGTTAAGGGGGAGTACACCCGGAGCCGAAGCGAAAGCGAGTCTGAATAGGGCGGCGAGTCGCATGGAGTAGACCCGAAACCAGGTGAGCTACCCATGGCCAGGATGAAGCAAAGGTAGTACTTTGTGGAAGGCCGAACTCTTCACTATTGCAAAAGTGAGAGATGAGCTGTGGGTAGAGGTGAAATGCCAAACGAACCTGGAGATAGCTGGTTCTCCCCGAAATAGCTTTAGGGCTAGCGTCGACGGAAGAGTTATGGGGGTAGAGCACTGAATTGGTACGGGGGCGTATAGCTTACCAAACCATATCAAACTCCGAATACCATAACATATAGTCGGCAGTCGGACAGTGGGGGATGAGCCTCATTGTCGAGAGGGAAACAGCCCAGATCGTCAGCTAAGGTCCTCAAGTGCGAACTAAGTGGGAAAGGAAGTGGGGTTACTGAGACAGCCAGGAGGTTGGCTTAGAAGCAGCCATCCTTAAAAGAGTGCGTAATAGCTCACTGGTCAAGTGATCCTGCGCCGAAAATATAACGGGGCTAAGTTCGCCACCGAAGCTACGGACTCGAAAGAGTAGTAGGGGAGCGTCGTGACAGCAGAGAAGGTATACCGTGAGGAGTACTGGAGCGGTCACGAGTGAGAATGCTGGCATGAGTAGCGAGAAACATGTGCGAAACATGTTCGCCGAAAATCCGAGGTTTCCGACGGAAGGTTAGTCCGCGTCGGGTTAGTCGGTCCTAAGTCGAGGACGAGAGTCGTAGGCGATGGATAACGGGTTAATATTCCCGTACCGTGTAATAGGCGATTGAGTGAAGAGGGGACGCAGGAGGGTAGGTCAGCCTGTTAATGGATTCAGGTGCCAAGCCTGTAGGACAATGAAGGGGATAGGGAAATCCGTCTCTGGAGTCTGAGGGGTGATGGCGGTGGCCAAAGAGCCCGCAAGTGATTGAGCCCATACTGCCAAGAAAAGCCTCTAGCGAGTCTATGCATGACCGTACCGCAAACCGACACAGGTGGATAGGTAGAGTATACCAAGGCGATCGGGAGAACCCTTGTTAAGGAACTAGGCAAAATGACTCCGTAACTTCGGGAGAAGGAGGGTCCGCGCGCGTGAGAGGGCAAGCCCCAGGAGCGCGAGTGGATTGCAAAGAAACGGCCCTACTGACTGTTTAACAAAAACACAGGTCTCTGCGAAAGCGAAAGCTGAAGTATAGGGGCTGACACCTGCCCAGTGCCGGAAGGTTAAAAGGAGGGGTGATGAGCCTCGAATTGAAGCCCCGGTGAACGGCGGCCGTAACTATAACGGTCCTAAGGTAGCGAAATTCCTTGTCGGGTAAGTTCCGACCCGCACGAATGGTGTAACAAGTGGGGCGCTGTCTCAACAGGGGACCCGGCGAAATTGAAATAGGCGTGAAGATGCGTCTTACCCGCAGCAGGACAAAAAGACCCCGTGGAGCTTTACTGTAGCCTGAGATTGAGTTAGGGCTCGGTCTGTGTAGGATAGGTGGGAGACTAAGAAGCTGGGGCGCTAGCCTCGGTGGAGTCATTGTTGGAATACCACCCTGATCGAGTTTTGGCCCTAACCTACGGCCGTAAACCGGCGTAGGGACAGTTTCAGGTGGGCAGTTTGACTGGGGCGGTCGCCTCCTAAAGAGTAACGGAGGCGCCCAAAGGTTCCCTCAGGCTGAATGGAAACCAGCCGAAGAGTGTAAAGGCAGAAGGGAGCTTGACTGCGAGACCAACAAGTCGAGCAGGGACGAAAGTCGGGCTTAGTGATCCTACGACTCCGAGTGGAAGGGTCGTAGCTTAACGGACAAAAGTTACCCCGGGGATAACAGGCTAGTCTTGCCCAAGAGTTCATATCGACGGCAAGGTTCGGCACCTCGATGTCGGCTCGTCGCATCCTGGGGCCGGAGAAGGTCCCAAGGGTTGGGCTGTTCGCCCATTAAAGCGGTACGCGAGCTGGGTTCAGAACGTCGTGAGACAGTTCGGTCTCTATCCGCTGTGGGCGCAGGTGACTTGAGGGGAGCTGTTCCTAGTACGAGAGGACCGGGACGGACAGACCTCTGGTGAGCCAGTTGTACCGCCAGGTGCATTGCTGGGTAGCTACGTTTGGCAGGGATAACCGCTGAAAGCATCTAAGTGGGAAGCCCGCCTCAAGATAAGGTCACCCATTACGAAAGTAAGTAAGACCCCTGGGAGACTACCAGGTAGATAGGCAGCAGGTGTAAGGGCTGTAAGGCTTTAAGCTGAGCTGTACTAATGGTCGAGGGCTTGATTGTAGAATTTTAAACCAAGGCGCGGTTGGGAATAGACGTTAGAAAATCCTGTTCAGTTTTTAGGGTGTCGGGCTAACAAAGGAAGAGGCAGGTTTCTTTGGTGGTCAGAGCGGAGGGGACACACCCGGCTCCATAC
>OY776562.1:0-2247500 GCA_963675785.1 Anaerolineae bacterium | reverse complement strand
GGGGTTCGAATCCCCTCATCTCCACAAGTGAAGAAGGGTTAGGCGGTTAGCGCGTGGTACTGAGGTGGACTCGGTATTAGGGGCTAGCCGGGGTAGCGGAAGAGCTACCGAGAGGCTAACCGGCACCTTAAAAACTGAACAGGAAAGAACGTCTAACAATTTCCAATCAATGCCGAGGTAGAAAAGCACAATCAAGCTACTAAGGGCATACGGTGGATGCCTAGGCGTCAAGAGCCGATGAAGGGCGTAGTAGACTGCGAAAAGCTTCGGGGAGCTGTCAGCGAGCGTCGATCCGGAGATACCCGAATGGGAGAACCCGGCCAGGGTAAAGCCTGGTCAGCGCATATTGAATATATAGATATGCGTGGGGAACGAGGGGAACTGAAACATCTTAGTACCCTCAGGAAAAGAAAATATTCCCTGAGTAGTGGCGAGCGAAAAGGGAAAAGTCTAAACCGATCATGTGTTAAAGGATACAGCCGTTGCATGATGGGGGTAGAAAGCGCTGCGAGGCCGACTGTAGAAGGCCGATGGAGAAAAAAGGTGGGACCTAGCGGAACGGTACTGGGAAGGCCGACCGGAGAAGGTGAAAGTCCTGTAGGCGAAAGGGACCACACTCCATGCAGAGAGCTTGAGTACCACGGGGCACGCTAATCCTGTGGGAAGCAGGGGAGACCACTCTCCAAGACTAAACACTCTTGACGACCGATAGTGAACGAGTACCGCGAGGGAAAGGTGAAAAGAACCGGGGTAACCGGAGTGAAATAGAATCTGAAACCGTATGCTTACAAGCAGTGGGAGGGCTATATAGGCCTGACCGCGTGCCTTTTGGAGAATGAGCCAGCGAGTTACTCTTTGTGGCGAGGTTAAGGGGGAGTACACCCGGAGCCGAAGCGAAAGCGAGTCTGAATAGGGCGGCGAGTCGCATGGAGTAGACCCGAAACCAGGTGAGCTACCCATGGCCAGGATGAAGCAAAGGTAGTACTTTGTGGAAGGCCGAACTCTTCACTATTGCAAAAGTGAGAGATGAGCTGTGGGTAGAGGTGAAATGCCAAACGAACCTGGAGATAGCTGGTTCTCCCCGAAATAGCTTTAGGGCTAGCGTCGACGGAAGAGTTATGGGGGTAGAGCACTGAATTGGTACGGGGGCGTATAGCTTACCAAACCATATCAAACTCCGAATACCATAACATATAGTCGGCAGTCGGACAGTGGGGGATGAGCCTCATTGTCGAGAGGGAAACAGCCCAGATCGTCAGCTAAGGTCCTCAAGTGCGAACTAAGTGGGAAAGGAAGTGGGGTTACTGAGACAGCCAGGAGGTTGGCTTAGAAGCAGCCATCCTTAAAAGAGTGCGTAATAGCTCACTGGTCAAGTGATCCTGCGCCGAAAATATAACGGGGCTAAGTTCGCCACCGAAGCTACGGACTCGAAAGAGTAGTAGGGGAGCGTCGTGACAGCAGAGAAGGTATACCGTGAGGAGTACTGGAGCGGTCACGAGTGAGAATGCTGGCATGAGTAGCGAGAAACATGTGCGAAACATGTTCGCCGAAAATCCGAGGTTTCCGACGGAAGGTTAGTCCGCGTCGGGTTAGTCGGTCCTAAGTCGAGGACGAGAGTCGTAGGCGATGGATAACGGGTTAATATTCCCGTACCGTGTAATAGGCGATTGAGTGAAGAGGGGACGCAGGAGGGTAGGTCAGCCTGTTAATGGATTCAGGTGCCAAGCCTGTAGGACAATGAAGGGGATAGGGAAATCCGTCTCTGGAGTCTGAGGGGTGATGGCGGTGGCCAAAGAGCCCGCAAGTGATTGAGCCCATACTGCCAAGAAAAGCCTCTAGCGAGTCTATGCATGACCGTACCGCAAACCGACACAGGTGGATAGGTAGAGTATACCAAGGCGATCGGGAGAACCCTTGTTAAGGAACTAGGCAAAATGACTCCGTAACTTCGGGAGAAGGAGGGTCCGCGCGCGTGAGAGGGCAAGCCCCAGGAGCGCGAGTGGATTGCAAAGAAACGGCCCTACTGACTGTTTAACAAAAACACAGGTCTCTGCGAAAGCGAAAGCTGAAGTATAGGGGCTGACACCTGCCCAGTGCCGGAAGGTTAAAAGGAGGGGTGATGAGCCTCGAATTGAAGCCCCGGTGAACGGCGGCCGTAACTATAACGGTCCTAAGGTAGCGAAATTCCTTGTCGGGTAAGTTCCGACCCGCACGAATGGTGTAACAAGTGGGGCGCTGTCTCAACAGGGGACCCGGCGAAATTGAAATAGGCGTGAAGATGCGTCTTACCCGCAGCAGGACAAAAAGACCCCGTGGAGCTTTACTGTAGCCTGAGATTGAGTTAGGGCTCGGTCTGTGTAGGATAGGTGGGAGACTAAGAAGCTGGGGCGCTAGCCTCGGTGGAGTCATTGTTGGAATACCACCCTGATCGAGTTTTGGCCCTAACCTACGGCCGTAAACCGGCGTAGGGACAGTTTCAGGTGGGCAGTTTGACTGGGGCGGTCGCCTCCTAAAGAGTAACGGAGGCGCCCAAAGGTTCCCTCAGGCTGAATGGAAACCAGCCGAAGAGTGTAAAGGCAGAAGGGAGCTTGACTGCGAGACCAACAAGTCGAGCAGGGACGAAAGTCGGGCTTAGTGATCCTACGACTCCGAGTGGAAGGGTCGTAGCTTAACGGACAAAAGTTACCCCGGGGATAACAGGCTAGTCTTGCCCAAGAGTTCATATCGACGGCAAGGTTCGGCACCTCGATGTCGGCTCGTCGCATCCTGGGGCCGGAGAAGGTCCCAAGGGTTGGGCTGTTCGCCCATTAAAGCGGTACGCGAGCTGGGTTCAGAACGTCGTGAGACAGTTCGGTCTCTATCCGCTGTGGGCGCAGGTGACTTGAGGGGAGCTGTTCCTAGTACGAGAGGACCGGGACGGACAGACCTCTGGTGAGCCAGTTGTACCGCCAGGTGCATTGCTGGGTAGCTACGTTTGGCAGGGATAACCGCTGAAAGCATCTAAGTGGGAAGCCCGCCTCAAGATAAGGTCACCCATTACGAAAGTAAGTAAGACCCCTGGGAGACTACCAGGTAGATAGGCAGCAGGTGTAAGGGCTGTAAGGCTTTAAGCTGAGCTGTACTAATGGTCGAGGGCTTGATTGTAGAATTTTAAACCAAGGCGCGGTTGGGAATAGACGTTAGAAAATCCTGTTCAGTTTTTAGGGTGTCGGGCTAACAAAGGAAGAGGCAGGTTTCTTTGGTGGTCAGAGCGGAGGGGACACACCCGGCTCCATACCGAACCCGGTAGTTAAGCTCTCCAGCGCCGATGGTACTTTCCTGGTGACGGGATGGGAGAGTAGGTCATCGCCAAGGAAACCTGTTTTTTCAAAAGAGACTGTCTATGGACGGTCTTTTTTTGTGCCTCCGGATTAAACACCCCCTCTTACAGAATGCTACTTTTGTGGTATCATACCCTTATCATATTCTAGCAGGAGTCTTTTCGAGTCGTCGATGCCTGCATGAGCCCTCAAGGGTGAAGCGTCAGGAGTGGTTATCTTGCGAGATAGGCTAAAGACCTCAATGAGCAAGATTGCCTTGCTGCTTGGGTATATTGTGGCGAGCATTTGGCGCTATCCTGCGTTTTTTTTATCTCCTCGCTTCTGGGCCGAAGAAGGTAGCCGTTACTTTACAAATGCTTTTGCTTATGCGGGCACCCGTTGCTGGTGCCAGGCCTTCTTTTATGTAGATCCCCGCCGAGGATATTATGGCTTGTGGGAGACATGTGCGACAATTCTGGCTGCTAATGTTGTGACACTGGAAAAAGCGCCACTTGTTACCACGCTTTTGGCTCTGGTTGCACAGATGATCCCCGTCGTTCTAATCGTCTTTGGTGAGCATTTTCAAGGGTTTTATTACAAGGCATTGGCTATTCTGGTGATGTTGTTTTCGATGCCGAGCAATGAAATATGGCTTACAACTATCGGCTCCAAGTTCTATCTTGCCCTGGCTGCGTTCATTATTCTCATTGATAGAAACAGTGCCCCAGTAGCCCGCAGTTCAAGTGCCCTGCGTTGGATAAAGCGAAGCGTGCTAGCGATCGCTGGTTTGACAGGGCCAGTGGCTTGTGTGTTGGCCCCTATGTTTTTGCTTGTCTATTTGTTTGAGCGGCGAAATGGAGAACATGCTAGAGAGCGACTGTTGCAGGGTATGATCCTGGGCATTTGTGCGGTACTGCAGGTGTTGGGGATGGCATTTTTTACGACTGAGCCTGTTCAGCCTGCTGCAAGTATCGGACGTTACTTTTTCATCGCCATGTTTACGCGTACTCCGCTCAATTTGCTTTTGGGAACTACTACCGCTTCTCGGGTTTGGCTTGCGTTCAATGATTGGTTGCTGTTAGCGCCAGTGCGCTTTGTGCTCGTTTCCGCAGTGATTGTCGCATTGGGCGGCGCGATGCTGGTTTTGTTGGCCCGTGCAATTGGCTGGAAGCGCGTGTTGCTCTATGCAGGGGCGTATGGAACGATGATTCTGTCTGCATATTATGGCGCACTAAGGACAGCGGATATGGCCAGCCCCGGCGTGCATATGCGTTATTTTTATGTGCCCAATGTCATTTTTTGCTTGATGTTGCTCGAAGTCTATATGGAGAGCGGGCTCAAGATCGGTTGGCGATTGGCATTGGGCGCTCTGCTCGCACTGATTTTGTGTAATGGGGTGATCGAGTTTCGGAGCAGCATCTTGTATTTATACTCTGCTGATTGGCCGGTATGGGCCGATGAAGTCGCTGCTTGGCGATCTGCTGGGTCTCCCTCAGAGTCTGTATTAGGTATTTGGCCGGGCGGATGGGACTTTGAAATGGGCAAAGCTGTCTGTCCTTAGGTGTGTCGAGATGGCTTGACGCCAGAACCACCTAATAGTATACTATTAGGTGGTTCCGAGTACTTGAAGAGACCAAGGAGCTTTATGCCAAAGGCAAGTGACGACAAAATCGCCGTAGAGGGCGTCATCACAGAGACGCTGCCAAATACCCAGTTTCGTGTCGAGTTGGATAATGGACACGTAGTCTTGGCGTATTTGTCAGGTAAGTTACGCAAAAATTACATCAAGATTCTCTTGGGGGATCGTGTTCGTGTTGAGTTGTCCCCTTATGACCTGGAAAAGGGACGCATTACGTGGCGGTACAGGAACAACCGTGCTGCTCCGTCCGCTTAGCACAATCTGTTTGCCAGATATAGGCCGCGAGATGAATCTCACGGCCTTTTTTCTTGTCAGGCGGTTTTAAGCTGTGCAATAATCTCGGCTGTGATGATAACCGCAACGAGGAGCAAGGCCGAAGGCAGTGTAAGCAGAGCGAGGATTTTCAGGCCAAGAAGGCCGGCGACAAGAATACCGATGAATGCGCCGTGGCGTAATGCTCGCATCAAATCGTTACGCATTCCCCGGCTTGTCCCCCAGTGATAGGTAATCCATAGAGACAGAGGTATCATGGTCAAGAACGTCGCAACTGCGACAATCGCCAGAAACGCCAGCGATGCCCAATTGGTGGGATAGACGCTATTCATAAACCAAAGAAGCATTCCCCAAGCCGCCAGTGACAAGAGACCCAGGATGATCTCAAGCCTTTGCCTTGTCATTTTAACCTCCCACAGATTCTCTGTGATTATATCGAATCATGGGTCACTGACAAGTGGGTTGGGCAGGGGATGTCTGGCGTACTATAATTGGCCGTATTAAGTGAGCCTTTTAGGACTGCGAGTTAGTGGAATTATGTCCATTGTTTCAGCAAATGGTTTGAGCATGTACTATGGCGCTCAGGATATATTCAAGGGTGTTAGTTTTGATATAGCCCATGGTGACAAGATAGCGCTTGTTGGACCAAATGGTGCAGGCAAAACGACCCTGTTGCGAATTGTGCTTGGCCTGGAACAGCCCGTATCGGGTAATGTGACGCGAGCCAAGAGTTTGCAAATGGGTTATTTACCACAACACCCCGAATTACAGGGAGAGCGCACTCTTTGGGAAGAGATGCTGGATGTATTCTCTGCTCTTACTGCACAGCAGGCACAGATTCAGGCAATTGCTGAGCAGCTTGCAGCCAATCCGGATGATGCTGAGCTTTTGGCGAGTTATGCTATTGAAGAACAGGCTTTTGATCATGCGGGTGGATACACCTACGAGATCGAAATGCAGCAGGTTCTAGGCGGCCTGGGCTTTGATGCGAGCATGTATGATTGGCCCATCGCGCTTTTGAGCGGTGGGCAGGTCACACGAGCTTTGTTGGCTCGGCTTTTACTGGAAAAGCCCAATCTGCTTGTTCTCGACGAACCTACTAATTATTTGGATTTGAAGGCACTCGAATGGCTTGAAGGTTACCTGCAGAATTGGCCGTCCAGTCTGGTTATCGTCTCGCATGACCGCTATTTCCTGGACAAGGTTGTACAGCGGGTTTGGGAGCTCGATTTTGGCAAGTTGACGACCTTTCGGGGTAATTATTCCGCCTACCTGATGCAGCGCGAGGCATCGCGCGAACGCCAAGCGAAGGAATTTGATGAGCAACAAGAGTTCATCGCACGGACGGAAGAATACATTCGGCGCAACAAGGCGGGCCAAAGATCTCGAGAGGCGCGTGGCCGAGAGAAAAAACTAGATCACTTGGAGCGTGTGGAGCGACCTCGAGATCATCGTGGTATGGGTCTTCATTTGCATACGGCGCTTCGTTCTGGCGACAGGGTGTTGATGAGCGAGAGTGCAGTTATTGGCTATGCGGCTCACCCCGATGACAGTGGCGATGATGTGCATGAGCACCCCTTGTTCAACACGGGCGAATTCCTGATCCAGCGGGGACAAACGGTGGCACTGCTTGGCAGCAATGGGAGTGGCAAGACAACTTTTATCAAGACGGTGCTTGGCAAGATGCCGCCGCTCAAAGGGCGCCTTCGGCTGGGTGCCAGTGTGCGGATTGGTTATTTGCCGCAATCGCAGGCTTGGGCTGATGAAGGCATTTCGGTATTGGATCAACTAATTCGACATCGAGAGATGCGCATCGATGAGGCGCGGGCGCTTCTCGGCCGTTTTTTGTTCTCGGGTGATGATATCTACAAGACTTGCGAGACGCTTTCTGGCGGCGAACGCGCCCGGCTTGCACTGGCTATGCTGACGCTCGATGACGCCAATCTCTTAATTTTGGATGAGCCGACGACGCATTTGGATTTACAATCGCAAGAGATTTTGCAGCAAGCGCTGACTAACTTTCCCGGCACGATTCTCATGGTCTCTCATGACCGCTATCTGGTCGACCATATTGCCACGCATGTATGGTATGTGCGCGATGGCGAGATGGAGCAGTTTGAAGGCACCTATAGCGAATACGCCGCTTTTTGTGCCAACAAGACTGTGACTGAACCCAAAGTGGTTCAGCCCAAAGAAACTCGGACACAAGATCGGCGTGAGCAAAATGAAACCCGGCGCACTGCGCAGCGCGCGCACGAGTTGGAAAAAGAAATAGGCGAGTTCGAATCCAGGCTCAGAACGATATCTATCGCTCTAGAGCAGGCGAGTGCCAAACAGGATATTGACTCAGTGCATCGGCTTGGCGCAGATTATGAGGCGGCAGAAAAACAGCTTGCCCAATTGCTTTCAGAGTGGGAGACCGTGTTGTACGAGGATGCAAACGGATGATTGTGATCGGGCTTTCGGGTGGTATTGCCAGTGGCAAAAGCACTTTTGCTCGTCTTTTGGTTGAGCAAGGCGCAGTGCTGATTGATGCTGATATAGTGGCCCGTGAGTTGATGTCATCGGGTGCGGCTGCGTATTGGCCAGTGGTTGAACACTTTGGCCAGGGAATCCTCGGCGAGAGTAGCGAAATAGACAGGGCCGCGTTGGGTCAGATTGTGTTTAAGGACCCCGCGGCTCTTGCAGTCTTGGATGGACTAGTGCATCCACAAGTTGTTATAGAGATTCGGCAGCGGCTTGGTACAATGGATGCGGATGTGGTGATCATAGAGGCAATCAAGCTATACGAATCGGGGCTTGATAGACTTTGTGATGAGGTCTGGGTTGTAATTTGTGATCAGGAGCAGCAGATACGGCGTCTCGTTGAGGAACGTGGCCTATCTGAGGCGGATGCAACCGCGCGAGTGGCTGCTCAGGCAGATTCTGCCGAACGGGCAGCGCGTGCTGATTTGGTCATCACAAACAATGGGTCATTAGCGCAGTTGGCTCAAGAGGCAAACAGCGCCTACGAGTCGCTGCTTGGCCGATATTCCGTCAAATGCCAGAGCAGTATGGTTTGGCCGTGGCTCGTTTTGAGTATTTTGGGCGGTTTGGCCATTGTGATATTGGCTCCAGAGTCAATGAGGTGGGGGCAGCGAATACTGGCCTCTTTGTTCATGGCAGCAGTTTTTGCAGCAGCGTTTGCCTTGATGTCCTTGGAACGGGGCCGTGACGCATGAAAAAATACAGAGCATATGTACAGGCCATTGTAGAGCCCGTATCCACGATCGAGCTGGTATGGCTGCAATGCCCTGAACTGAGCATGGCGCTTAGGCCAGGGCAGTTTGTTATGGGAGAGCGGGCCGCTCGTGATCAACAGGATTATTTGTTGCAAGCCTGGCCTATATTTAGCCGCACGGAGACAGGATTGGTTGTATCCTTACAAGCACATAGCTGCGGCAAGCTCGTTATTGGCGATGAGCTAAGTTTGTTGGGGCCTTGCGGACGAGCAGTTGATGAAGGCTTTAGCAATAGACGTATCGGCCTTGTTTGTGAGGGCGTTTCACCCTCTCCTTTACTGGGGATGGTTTCGGATAAAGACGCGGGGCACTTGATTATACACCCACCCACAATGGGCCAGTTGTTCCCGCCATCGCTTTTGCCAGCGAATGTCGAGTACTCGGTACATCTGGGTGCCGGTGCAACGCAGGCATTTTGGCAAGCACTGGAGGCTCTTTGCCTTTGGGCTGATGTCCTCTTTGCCACAGGCAGCGATGCTTTTTATGCCAGGTTAGCAGATATGGTGAGGCGCGTTCGCCCTACAGTGCCCCGCGATTGGGGACGAGTTTGGCATATGGAGCATGTTCATTGTGGTATGAAGCGTTGCGAGGGCTGCGCAGTGATGACAGCTGGTGGAATTCGATACGAATGTACGGACGGTCCATTTTTGGAATTGGGGGATTTTTTGTGAGTAAAATAAAGACAGTCGTCCTGATTTTATTGGTATTGGTTTTTACTCTTGTGGGTTGCAATGAAACCAGTTCCACAGCTACTGCAGAGCCTATAGACACGGTGGCTGCGTTATCGTCTCCTGTACCAACAGAAACCCCGACATTGGCGCCAACCCAAGTGCCCACAGAAATTCCTACGGCGACAGAGGTTCCTCCTACTGCTACACCTGCGCCAACAACGCGCCCTGCTGTAGTGGCGCTTGATCCGGGCCACGGGGGCATTGATTATGGCGCTCGCTGTTTCTCGGTGGATGGCGAGTACCTTTTGAGTGAAAAGGATGTGACGCTGCCCATTGCCCAAAAATTGCAGGCACTGCTGGAAGCCGATGGGTACGAAGTTGTGATGGTTCGCGATGATGATTACGGCCTGAATGACGATTGGGACGAGATCAATGGAGATGGCATTCTCGATCTGGCGGATGAAATGCAAGCTCGGGTGGATCTCATTAATGAAGCAAACGTGGATTTGATTCTCTCTATTCATGGGAATGCTTACGAGAATCCCGATGGCAGCGTGGCTACTAATGTGAGTGGCAGCACGACGTACTATTGTGCTGATCGCGAATTCGGCGAGCAGAACAGGACCTTTGCAGATTTGGTTCATGAATACGTCCTCGATGGTTTTGCCTCAATCGATTATGATATTGTCGACTTTGGCAGCCTAGAGGATTACGATACGCTCGGTGGCTATCTGATTCTACTGGGGCCGCAAACAGATCGCATTGTGCGTCCTTCTAACGCCCCCGGGGCCTTGGATGAACCTCTCTTTATGACAAACCCTGTAGAAGGGCTAATGATGGGAGAGCCAGAGGTGCAGCAGATGTTAGCTGAAGCTTATTTTGAGGCCATCAAGGCTTATTTTGAGCTTTATCCCGTTGAATAACAGCGAACCCCTTGTGCTTGGCATAGGCAAACGCGAGCTCGTGATGAACTCGCGTGTTATGCCTGCTAGCGGCGCATTGGGTTGGGCTCCGACGCCGCCGGGTTCTTTTGACGGCGCCGGAGCTTTTGTTACCCCCGAGATGTTTTGGGAGCAATCACGAGGAGATGAGCAGCGTCGGCTGTATCGTGTGCCAGGGGGTGTGGTTGTTTCACCTGGTGACTATAACCCCGGTTTGCCTCATGCTTTTTCCAAGTATGGCCGTTTGTGGCAAGGACTGGATCTGCCGATCATTGCGGCCATTCGTATTGCGGCTGAGGATAGTCTGCTCGATATAGCCAACTGGTTATCGCGTAATCGTGTGTTTGCCGCGATAGAATTGCACTTGGATCAGGCCGAGATGGTGAGCCTCGCCCTAGATGTACTGGAACCACGCGTGGGCCTGCCGATTCTGGTAAGGCTTTCTCCCATATTTGCTCAAGATATGGCGCAGATGGCGGCAGATGGCGGCGCCGATGCCCTGGTTTGCGCTGCGCCTCTACCCGCTCTTGTACCAAAGCAGACTACGATGGGTGTATTGCATGGTTCTGGCACTTGGCCGTTCTATACGGGGCTCTTTCTAGAGGTACAGCAATCTACAGACCTTCCTGTGATTGCCCGTGGCGGCATTGCCAGTACACAAGATGCTCTTTGGTACTTGGAGAACGGTGCTGCAGCGGTTCAGATTGATGCCTTGCTCTATCGTGAGCCAGATGCTCTTGCTCAAGTTTCTGCGCGTATCAACGAGACTCTCTGAGTTTACTTTTGATTGCCGCGTCGAGAGATGTTGGTATCCAGCCAAAGGGTGACAGGGCCATCGTTCTCAATTTCAACCAACATGTGAGCCCCGAATTTGCCAGTTTGAACGTCCGGCACCCCTTCTGTCTTGAGGAATTCACAAAAGCGTTCAATGAGGGGTTCTGCAACAGCGGGCTGAGCAGCATCACTAAAGCTTGGACGGCGCCCTTTGCGAGTATCACCATAAAGCGTGAATTGGGATATAACCAGCGCCCCGCCGCTGATTTGGACGAGCGAACGATCGAATTTGCCGGCCTCATCTTCAAAGATACGCAGATGGGCGATCTTTTGGGCCAACCAGGCGGCATCCTGTTCCAGATCATCATGTGTGACGCCTACCATGATAACTAATCCCTGTCCAATGGCCCCCAGCATCTCAGTATCGACGCTGACAGCGCCGCGCTTGCTGCGTTGTACTAGTGCTCTCATGTTTGTTCCTCGCCAATTCAGTTGCGATACAGCCCAACCAGCACTAGTATAGGTGCACTATGGGTTGGAGGATACCATGATCAAGTTGATTGTCACCTGCGACATACGTGCCGGCAAGGAGAACGAGTTTCTCGAATTTATCAATCATGACTTTGCCGAGATCATGCCAACCATCGGTTTGCAGCCTTCGGAAGCATGGTATGCGCCCTGGAGCAAAGGCCCTCGCGCGGTACTTTGCAGTCTGGCAGATGACCAGGCAGCGCTTGACCTGGTTCTTGCCTCAGCAGAATGGGCCGAACTTCATACGCGCCTTCAAGAGTTTGGCGCTGACCTTGTATACAAGGTTACAGAACGAGTATCCGGTTTTCAGATTTGACCCGATGTTCAGGATAAATAAAAGGCGTCACTCAATCAGAGTGACGCCTTTGTGCTTTTACGATTGTTAATCCTTGGCGGTGCTCTTTTGGGCTTCTGGGGCTTTGGCTGGAGTTTCGCTAGTGGTACTCGGGGTTTCGGCTTTTTTGCCAGGGATAGCCGTAGACGAGTTTCCGCGGTTATCTGTCACATAAAAGCCGCTACCCTTGAATACGATTCCAACGGGATGAATAACGCGATGCACATCGCCGCCGCATTCAGGGCATGTCTTGATGGGATCTTCTGAGAAGTGCTGAAAGCGCTCAAAGTAGATGCCGCATTCGTCACATTTATAGCCATAAGTTGGCATTTATCAATACCTCCGAGCTTTTTTTTGCGAGCGCAATATCAATATGCACTATGCAATAGGGCTACTGCTTGTTTCACGCCCACCATCTCCAATTATAGGCAGGCGAGAGTTGGCTCGCAAATGTTCGTTCCATATCAGAGGAGCATCGCTTTTGCAATGCTCCTCGCCAGGTAGAACGTGCTCAAGCGAACAGCCCCAAGCCATCCAGCAAGATGATCAATACAGCAATTGGTGTTACGACTGTGATGATCGCAAGAAAAGTCTTGACCAACCAGGTGTTCTTGAGGGTACCATTATTGGTCAATGTGGCTACCAGTTCCTTGTTGCCAAAGCCAAAGCGCCAGGTAATGAACAGGCTGATAAAGAACCCACCCAGTGGCAGCAAGATGTTCGACGATGCAAAGTCAAAGAGATCGAACATGTTCTTGCCAAAGAGCTGGAAATTAGCCAGGGTGCTGCTGGATAAGGCTGCGGTTGAACCAATTGCAGCCAAGAGCACCACGGTGACAACCGTCGAGACGATTCGGCTCCAGCCTAGTTTCTCGTGCAGCAGGGCGACAGGCACTTCTACTAGGGAAACCATGGCTCCGGTGGCGGCAACAGCGCTGAGAATGAAAAAAAGCACCATGAAGAAGCTACCAAAGGGCATGGAGCTGAATACTGCCGGAATGGTGATAAAGAGCAGGGAAGGTCCGGCTGCTGGCTCAAATCCAAAAGCAAACACGGCCGGGAATATGGCCATTCCAGCGAGTAGTGAAACTAGAACATCCGCGAGCATTACTCTTATCGCGTTGTGAGGAATATTGGCATCATCTGGATAATAGCTGCCGTAGGTGATCATGGTGCCCATGCCTACTGAGAGTTTAAAGAAGGCCAAGCCCATAGCTACGAGAACAGCACTGCTGGTAAGTTGCGAGAAATCTGGTTTGAACAGGAATTTCAGCCCTTCGCTGGCGCCATCCAGGGTAAGGCTGCGTATACATACGACAAGCAAAAGCACAAAAAGGATGGGCAAGAGCCTTTTCGTCATGCGTTCGATGCCTTTGCTGACGCCAGCAGCAATGATGGCGCCCACCCCGATCAGGGCCACCCATTGGACAATGAGAGACCACAGGGGATCGGATACTAGCTCATTGAAAACGGCGGATGTGGCCAGTGGGTCACTGGTAGCCAGTGCGCCTGCAGATCCCTGGAACAGGCTGATGCCAGATTTGGCGATGTAGGCCAATACCCAGCCGGCCACTTCGGAATAAAAGGCCATGATGAAAAAAGCAGATAGAACGCCCGCAACACCTACGAGCCACCATGGTGTTTTCGGAGCCAGCTTGCGAAAAGCATCGGTGGCGTTGGCGCGCGTCATGCGGCCAATGGCATGTTCAGAGATCATTACTGGTAGGCCAACGAACAGGGTGGCAACAATGTAGACGATGACAAAAGCGGCGCCGCCATTCTCCCCGGTTAGATAGGGGAACTTCCAGATGTTACCAAGGCCCACAGCAGAACCAAGGGTGGCGGCAAGGACGCCTAGACGTGTTGCAAAGGCGTCTCGTTGGGTGGGTGAAGCTTTTCGTTCCACAGTACTCTCTCCTCAGCATTGAGCGAAAAATGAGATCACTGCGTTGTTGCTGCATTCGCATCTTGTGAAAGAATGTGCAGACAGCGCGGGGCCGATGCTAGTCCCATAAGTAGATTGTGTCAATATGCACAGATTGCACCAATTGACCGTGCACACTGTAGACCGTAAACTAGGGCGGAATAAGGGCTGCTGAAAGAGTGTGGGATTTGATACGCAAGTTTATGAGGTTTGTGCGCTTTGCTGTGGTGGTTCTGGTGGTGGGCTTGTTGCTGTTGGCGGCGAGCGAGCTTCCGGCTGTGCAGAGCTTGTGGCAATCAGTGCGGCCGGCTGAACAACGCGTGGGCATTGTCGCTGGGCACTGGCAGAGCGATTCAGGGGCTGTTTGCTCGGATGGGTTGCGTGAGGTTGATCTCAACCTGACCATTGCCCGACTGGTGGCACAGCGTTTGGAGGATATGGGCTATGATGCCTGGGTGATGGCCGAGTTTTCCCCCGATCTTGAAGGGTTGGAGGCCGATGCCTTTGTTTCAATACACTGCGATTCTTGCGTAGCTGGCTTTTCTGGGTTCAAGATCGCCGGGTCAACTGTTTCGACGGCTGCAAATCAAGATGCGCTCGTTTCGTATCTATACACAGCTTATGCCGAGACGACGGGGCTGGCCAAGCATTTGAACTCGATCACTACTGATATGAGCGATTATCATGCTTTTCGCGAGATCGATATTTCCACACCGGGAGCCATCATTGAATGTGGTTTTATGAGCGATGACCGCAGTTTGCTGGAGGATAGGCCAGAGATTGTGGCTGAAGGCATAGCGCAGGGTATTGCGCAGTTTTTGCAGGGTGAAGAGCAGTAGCGGAGGTGATGTTTTGTTGGTAGACGGAGTGCCCTATCGCACGGTCTGGATGGTAGGTGGCGTGGTGCGTATGATCAATCAACCGCTCATCCCTCATCGTTTTGAGATCGTTGATTTGAAACACCATACTGATACTGCGTGCGCCATCAAAACGATGATAGTTCGCGGTGCTGGCGCTATTGGTGCTGCTGCTGCCTATGGCATGGCCCAGGTCGTTTTGGAAGCCCCCGATGGAGACGGCTTTGATTCGTATTTACAGGCGGGCGCCGAGACATTGCGCAAAACCCGGCCTACGGCTCAAGATCTCTTTTATGCAGTGGATGCCGTTTTGGCGGCGGCAGTGGCAGCAGGATCATATGCTACGGCTCGCCAGGCAGCGGTGGACCGCGCTGAAGCCCTTGCCGATGAGAACGCATTGGCTGGTGAACGCATTGGCAAGTACGGCGCCGAGCTGCTGAAGGATGGATGCCGTGTGTTGACCCATTGCAACGCGGGCTGGCTTGCTTTTGTGGATTGGGGCAGTGCTCTGGCACCTGTTTATGCAGCGGCGCGCCAGGGCAAGAGCGTGTTCGTTTATGCGGACGAGACCCGTCCGCGAAGCCAGGGTGCTCGGCTCACCGCTTGGGAACTCGAAGGCGAGGGGATTCCCCACGCTATTCTGGCCGATAACGCGGCGGCCCACCTGATGCGCCATGGTATGGTGGATGCTGTCATTGTGGGTGCTGACCGCATTGCTGCCAATGGCGATGTGGCCAACAAGATCGGCACCTATGAAAAAGCGCTGTGCGCCAGGGAACATGGCGTTCCCTTTTATGTAACCGCGCCTATCAGTACCCTTGATGTGAGTTGCCCCTCTGGTAATTCTATCCCTATTGAGGAGCGAGAAGCGGACGAAGTGCTCTATGCCTATGGGCTGCTCGATTCGGGCGAATTCGGACGCGTGCGCTTGGCCCACTCGGGGGCCCAAGCGGTGAATCCAGCCTTTGATGTAACACCTGCCAGCCTGGTGACGGCCATCATCACTCAACTGGGCATTCACCGGCCGGATGAATTACCTCTCTAGAAATAAGTAACGGGGCTCGTAAGAGCCCCGTTTTTCTTTTGGAGATTCCTGGCATCAGCCTTTGTAGTAAAAGTCCGCTTTGGCTTTGGACAATCTCGGATGGTGTCTGTCGCGTTCTGAGAGGACGGGGCTATCTGTGGGCCAATCTATGGCGATATCGGGATCATCCCAGGCAAGACCTCGTTCGGCAGATGGATCATAATATGAAGTAACTTTGTAAAGAAACTCGGCTGTGTCACTGAGGACGCAAAAGCCGTGGGCAAAGCCAACTGGAACATAAAGCAGGCGCTTGTTCTCGGCAGAGAGTTCTACCCCCACCCATTGGCCAAAGGTGGGCGAGCCGTGACGGATATCCACGGCCACATCAAGCACTGCACCAGCTATCACTCTCACAAGCTTGACCTGCCCGGGCTCCGTCTGATAATGCAGACCGCGAAGCGTGTTCTTGACGGACTTGCTATGATTATCCTGGCAAAAATCGTCTGTAATCCCCAAAGCAGTAAAATCGCGTCTGTTGTAGCTCTCCATGAAAAAGCCGCGGCTATCCTCGAATACACGGGGCTCAATGATGAGGACATCCGGAATCTGTGTTTTAATGATTTGCATCGCGTACTCCCATCAAAGTTAATTCGCTTCTAATCTAGGCGAGAGCCCAATCTGTGTCAATGCAGGCAGTTGCCCGAAACGTTATTGTGCCTAGAATTCGGTCTATTGGCTATGATGGAGGCTCAATAATGACTGTGCGGTTTCCCGTGATCACGCGTATGGGGAACAAACTACGTCCTCGCAATGAAGAGGACCGCAATGCCTGGTTTTTGACTACGAGTGCCTTTTTCATGGGACTTGCTATGGGGGGCATTGTCGCGTTCATGCCCGTGTTCCTCGCTAGACTTGGAGCCTCGACCGAGATACTTGGTATTTACAATTCAGTACCGGGTTTGTTGATGGGCGCTCTGCTGATACCAGGTAGCATTTTTTCTGAACGTTACGCAAACCAAGTTGCAGTGCGTTGTAAGGTTCAGGCAGTGAAGCGAGTAGTGCAGCTGATATGCGGGATACTCCCTTTCTTCTTTAGTAGTGAGCCACTTATTTACGCGTTGGTCGTCGTATGGACCTTGGCAACACTGCTTGATGCTTTTGGGACTCCTGCCTTTACTACGGTGATAAGTCGAGCTGTTAGTCCTGCAAGGCGCCCCCGCGTGAACAGTGTGCGCTGGGCTGTGATGGCTGGAGCTATGGCTATCTCCAGCGCCTTGTGCGGCTGGATTTTGGATAGGATTGTATTCCCCACCAACTATCAGGTTGTTTTTTTGGGCACAGTTCTGCTCTCGCTGCTCGATCCCCTCATTTACTCGCGGGTACGCATCGAGCCGTTTGCTACTCTTTCCCGCACTAGCACAATGCTCAAGGGAGGGTGGGGAGAGTTTTTCAAGCCAATTATGCAGCACAAGCCCTTTATGCGTTTTGTTCTACGAACAGCGCCGTTTCGCCTCTCTCTCAATATAGCCGTTCCTCTTTACAGCCTCTTTTGGGTCAACGAGCTTGCGGCAACCGACACATTGATTGGTTTTCGCGGCACCGTAGCTAATTTTGCCTTGGTTTTGGGCTATTTGATGTGGGGACGGCTTGCTCATCGTTTAGGGCATCGTTCATTGGCAGTTTTCGGAGGGGCAGGTGCTGCGCTCTATCCTTTGTTGACGGCGCTGGTCCCTTCGGCAGTATGGATCGTACCCGTTGCTTTGGTGTGGGGATTGAGTGTAGGCGGCATCGATGTTGGTTTGTTCGATATGATGCTGGGCTATAGCACTCGCGAGATGCAGCCACGATTCGGCGCAGTATGGAACATGATCGGTCAACTGATGATATTCCTCGGGCCGGTGGTGGGCGTGGCGCTTGCAGATTGGGTAGGCATTCGAGGTGCTTTGACAGCTGCTGGTATCATCCAATTGGCTTCTCTTGCATTGGTAATAGGACTTCCACGAGATTGTTAGGGTTTCGAACCCAACTTTATCCTCACTTTTGCTGAACAGCTTTTGAACAGGCCTTGCCTATGATGTAGGCGTGGGTGGGGTAAAAAGCACTCTAGTAGAGGGAGGAGGTGCTATTACACAGGTCAAGCCATCCAAAGCAGCCGCAAAATCCAAATCTCCCTGTGTCTGCCAGCGTGATCATTTGGCTGCTTTGGTGAAAATTCCCCGGGAGAAGACAAAGGCGTCTCTCCCGGATCTCTCTAGCGAGTATGTTCTTGCTACCTCATCACTGCAAAATTGGGTTTACTGCTCCAGATTGTTGGGGTGCCACTTGTGCCTAGTGTATTACATTTGTGACCAGCTCCCTTCCCTGACGCGTTCTATTTAGGTTGGGGCATCTCAAAAAGCTGCCGAGCAGAACCAGAAAGGCCATGCATTTATGCATGGCCTTTCTTAATTGGTTGAATTTAAAGTCGTTGTTTAGAACTTTTTCATGTAACGGTCGAGCTCCCATGGGCTGACCGAAAGGCGATACTCGTCCCATTCCTGCTGCTTGGCATCGATAAAGCGCTCATAGATATGGGAACCGAGAGCTTCTTCGATGAGGGGATCTTTTTGCATTTCTTCAATGGCTTCGCCGAGAGAACCAGGTAGCGTGGCGAGACCTTCACGGGCCCATTCGGACTCGAATAGGTTCTCTTCGGTCGGTTCAATCAGCTCGATCTCGTTTTTGATACCATCCAAGCCGGCCTTGAGCATGACACTAAAGGCCAGGTAAGGGTTGCAGCTGGGATCGGGGCAGCGCAGCTCAATGCGGGTGGCGGCGGGTACTGCAAACCGCGGGATACGAATGAGTGCAGAGCGGTTGATGCGCGCCCAACTAACATAAACGGGTGCTTCGTAGCCGGGGACAAGGCGCTTGTAGGAGTTGACGGTAGGTGCAACAATGCCTGCCAGAGCGCGGGCGTGCTTGAGAACGCCGGCCATAAAGAACTTGGCGATCTTGGAGAGGCTATAAGGATCGGCGTCATCTGCAAAGAGGTTTTCGCCGGTCTTGATGTCGGCAAGACTCATGTGAACATGCATGCCCGAGCCGTTGATATAAGCAATGGGTTTGGGCATAAAAGTAGCATGCAGCCCGTTCTGTTCAGCAATGGCCTTGGCAGCGAGCTTGAATGTTACAGCGCTGTCGGCTGATTTGAGGGCGTTGCCGTATTTAAAGTCGATTTCCTGCTGGCCTTTGGCCACCTCGTGGTGAGCCGCTTCAACCTCGATACCAAAACCCTCAAGGGCGGTGGTAATGGCCTGGCGAACGTAGGTGCCGCGATCGATGCTGGAATCGAAATAGCCGGCATCATCTTGCGTTGCACCCGGAATGGGGTCACCGTTTTCATCCGTCTTGAAAAGGAAGAACTCTAGCTCTGGGCCGGTGCGGAAATCATAACCCAACTCGGCAGCCTCTTCTAGGGCAACCTGAAGGGCCGTGCGCGGGGCGCCCATAAAGCGCTCGCCGGATGGTGTGAATACGTTGCAGATGATTCGAGCGGTCTTGTGTTCGCCATTCTGCCAGGGAATAAAGGCAAATGTATCGAGATCGGGGCGCAAGAACATGTCGCTCTCACTGATACGAGCAAAGCCCTCGATTGAAGAACCATCGAACCAGATCCCGTTATCGAGAACGCTTTCGAGCTGCGACACGGGTACAGTGATGTTCTTGACCATACCGACGATGTCTGTGAACTGGAGGTCGAGGAAGCGAAGTTCCTTTTCGCTGGCTGCCTTGAGGATCATTTCCTTGGTTTTGGTTACCATGCTTTTCTCCCAAAGTCACTGGGCCGAGCGCACCAGGCATCCTCGTTGATAGCGCGGTTCATTCGCAGTCGGCGTAAGAATAACAAAGGATAATATAGTTCAAGACCTCGGCTCGAACCTCGTTGTTCATGCACAAGTCATGTAGACATAGTGTTGTGCATATTGCACAACACTATACTCATTCCAGAATGAGTTGGTGAACCTTGAGGGCTACCTGCAGTGTAAGACGCGCTTGGGCATCTTGTAAGGAAACTTCGGTGATCTCTTCGATGCGGCGCAGTCGATAGGTTAACGTGTTGCGATGTACATACAGCGCACGGGCGGTGCTGCTGGCGTTCATGCCTTGATCAAAATAGACTTCGAGTGTGCGCAAAAGATCGCCATGGTGCTCTTGATCGTAAGCGAGCAAAGCCCCCAGCGTCTCCTGGTAAAACATGCGGAGTTCTTTGCGATCGCGCAAGCCAGTGAGCAACCGATAGAGTCCTAGGTCTTCATAGTGATATGGACTGGGAATGCCCTGCACACGCTGACCCATCTCGCAAGCCTCGATTGCCTGAACGATGGCGTGTTCAAGCTCGTTCATGTCTCGCGTTTTGCGGCTTACACCAATGGCGCAGTTTTCTGCCGAGTCGTTGATCTGCGCTAACCAAGATTTGATGGCTATCTCGCTTACCTGGGTTGGCCATTCGGAGAGTACCAGCGTTAGGTTGCCGTGTTTGAGCGCTACGGCGAGCCGATTGCGGCTCTGGGCTGCCCAGGCAAGATCATTGGCCACGCGCCTGGCCTGGCCTTTGCCCTTATGCTCATCAATTGCTACGACGATTTGCATACTGGCAGCATCGGGAACATAGCCTAGTCGAGATAATCTGGCATACACGGTGTCTGTATCAATCTCTCCAGAAAGTACACTAGCTACGAGGTCAGCCCCAATACGATCTTCAGTTTCGCGGCGTGCAACAGTCTGAATGAGCTCAATGGCACAAACATTGGCCCCTTCGCGGCCATACATCATCTGAACGGGCGTACATTCGGCCCGAGAGATGTTGATATGCAGCATACCCAGATGGCGCCCTCCGACGCGCACTGCAAAGCGTGCCGAGTTTTCTGAGAGGGGCTCGTTTTTGTGGTTGCTATCTTGGCCGACGGTAAGACCATTCTCATCGATGAGGTGTACGGCATTTCCGATGAGACTAGACAGCTCATCCAACACGGGCTGGATACTCCCCTGGCTTAAAAGTTGCTCCAGATGGGTGCGAAGCTCTCGTTCGCGGATTACCAACTGAGCATCGTGGTCATGGATACTGCGCAGGATGGCTCGCTGCAACAGCGCTGTGTCGTCAATAGGCGGGACGAGAATTAACGGAATGCCCAGCTCTTCAGCAGTCTGGATATCTTCTTCTGCAGCTGGTTCATCGATGATGAGCACAGCCATGCGCATACGGCCCATCTCGCGCAAGAGGTAAGCGGGTGTCAGGTTACTATCGACGAGTTGTGCCTTGCTTGGCTGTGCTAGAACAGCAAAGCCCGGTTTCATGGAGCCGAACAGAGGAAAGGTGCTTCTCTGAATGGCCAAGCCGCGCACAATGCGGCACAATCCCGCTTGACCTCCCAATACATGCGAGTTGGGTGGTAACGCCAGATGAAGTACTTCAGAGACCGTAACGCTTCCGTCGTTTTCCATGGGCTACGTCTCCTTGAAGCGCTCTTGCAGACTCTTGACGGTCCAGGGGCCGTTGAGTGCGGCAATGGCCTGTGTGGCGGCTCGGGCAGCAGACAGGGTAGTGAGCATGGGCACGCCGTGTGAGATGACTGCTTCACGTAATATATGCTCATCTTCGAATGCGCGATTGCCTAGCGGCGTGTTAATGACCAGGTCAATCTCGCCGTTGATGATCATGTCGATATCGTTGGGACGGCCCTCGCGAACTTTGAGTACCGTCTCGACTTTTAATCCTGCCTCTTTGAGTACAGTAGCTGTACCGCGTGTCGCCGTCAGGCGAAAGCCCAGTTTGGCCAGCTCTTGCGCAGTAGCAATGAGGTTTGGCTTGTCTCGATCGTTCACGCTCAAAAAGACAGTGCCCGATCGAGGAAGGCTGTTACCAGCGGCGATTTGGGCTTTGGCATAGGCCATGCCAAAGGTATCATCCATGCCCATCACTTCACCGGTAGAACGCATCTCTGGGCCTAGCATGGCCGGCTCACCAGGGAATTTGATAAAGGGGAGAACTACCTCTTTACAGAAATGCCCCTTTTGAAGTGGCTCGTCAGGCACGTTGAGCTCACTCAGTTTAGCACCGGCAATGATTTGGCAGGCAATGCGTGCCCACGATTGGCCAGTTGACTTGCTGACATAAGGCACCGTACGCGAGGCGCGCGGGTTGGCCTCGATGATGTAAACGACGCCGTCCTTCATAGCATATTGGATGTTCATCAGACCTACGGTGTGCAGGTTTCGCGCCAGTATACGCGTGTACTCGCGAATGGTTTCCAGCGCCTCTTCAGAGACCATGGCAGTGGGAATGACACAGGCGCTATCGCCGGAATGCACACCGGTGAGCTCGATCTGTTCCATGATGGCAGCGATACGGACTTGATCACCATCGCTGACACAGTCTACATCCATTTCAAAGCCGTCTTCAAGGAAACGATCGATGAGCAGCGGTGTATCTTCGGCCACTTGAACTGCTGAACGCACGTACTGCCGCAATTCGTCGTCATCATAGACGATGGCCATAGCCCGGCCGCCCAGCACATAGGAGGGGCGCACGATGACGGGATAACCGATCTCTTGAGCAACGACGAACGCTTGTGCTTCAGAATGGGCAATACCGTGCTCGGGCATGGGCAGTCCCAGCTCTTTGGCAAAATCACCAAAGCGCTCGCGGTCTTCGGCCAGGTCAATGGCGTCGGGTTGGGTGCCCATGATGGGCACACCTTCACGCTCTAGGGCGCGGGCTAGCTTGAGTGGTGTTTGTCCGCCAAATTGGATAATGACGCCGGTGGGCTGCTCTAGATCGCAGATATTGAGAATGTGTTCCAGGGTGAGCGGCTCAAAGTAGAGTCGGTCGCTCACATCGTAATCGGTCGAGACGGTCTCAGGGTTACAGTTGGCCATGATGGTCTCATAGCCTAGCTCTTGAAAGGCGATGGACGCATGGGTGCAGCAATAGTCGAACTCAATGCCCTGGCCGATGCGGTTGGGGCCACTGCCCAGCACCATGACCTTTTGCCGATCGGAGGGCGCGGACTCGCAAATGGTCTCATAGCAGCTATAGAGATAGGGCGTCTTGGCTGGGAACTCGGCAGCGCAGGTGTCTACCCGTGAGTAGACGGGCAGAATGCCCAACCCCTTGCGATACCAGCGAACCTCCATCTGGGTGCGGGCAGGTGATACGCTTCTGCCGATAAGGGCGTCGCTCATGCCGGCCTGTTTGAGCTCACGCATGGTTTCAGAATTGATGGCTTGCAGAGATTGGCCTTGGATAGAAGCCCGCAGATTGCACAAGTGTTCGATCTGACGAATGAACCAGGGATCAATATGCGAGAGCTCCGAAACCTCGTCCACCGAGACGCCAGATGTGAGGGCAGCTGGTATGGCATAGAGGCGCTCGGGCGTGGGTACGCGCAGGCTGTTGCGCAGCTCGTCGGGCGTCATGGCAGCAGCTTTGTCATCAAAGATGCTGTCGCGGCTATCTTCTAGCGAACAGACGCCCTTTTGCAAGGCTTCGCCAAAGGTACGTCCGATGGCCATGACCTCACCCACGGATTTCATCTGGGTGTTGAGTGTGTTATCAGCATGGGGGAACTTGACCATGTGCCAGCGAGGGATTTTGACCACGACATAATCGAGCATAGGCTCGAAAGAAGCTGGTGTCGTTTGAGTAATGTCGTTGGGTAGTTCGTGCAGGCGATAGCCCACAGCGAGCTTGGCGGCAATTTTAGCAATAGGGAACCCCGTAGCCTTACTGGCCAGGGCCGAGCTTCGTGATACGCGCGGATTCATCTCGATGACCAACACCCGACCCGTTTCGGGGTGGACGGCAAACTGGACGTTCGAGCCGCCTGTCTCTACACCCACGCGCTCCATCACTTTACGGGCCTGATCGCGCAGTACTTGATATTCCTTGTCCGTCAGGGTTTGGGCTGGGGCTACGGTGATGCTGTCGCCAGTATGTACACCCATGGCGTCAATGTTTTCAATGCTGCAGATAACGACAAAGTTATCGTCGGCATCTCGCATCACCTCTAGTTCAAATTCTTTCCAACCGATGACGGATTCTTCAACGAGCACCTGGTTCACCGGGCTTTGCTCCAGGCCGTTGAGTACCATATCCGAGAAATCCTGACGGTTGTAGGCGATGCCGCTACCAGAGCCGCCCAGGGTAAAGGAAGGACGTACGATAGCCGGGAGGCCAATTTCGCCGAGGATGCTGTTGGCTTCAGCGAGTGACTCGATGGCATAACTGCGCGGCACTTCCAACCCGATCTCGATCATGGCCTGTTTGAAGAGGTCGCGGTCTTCGGCGATGTCAATGGATTCGGCACGGGCGCCAACAAGTTCGACGTTGTAGCGATCGAGAACGCCGGCAGCAGCCAGGTCCATGGCCAGGTTGAGCCCCGTTTGGCCACCCATGGTGGGTAGTAAAGCATCGGGGCGTTCTTTGGCGATGATGCGCTCCACTGATTCGACAGTCAGCGGCTCAATATAGGTTGCGTCAGCAGTCTCGGGATCCGTCATGATGGTGGCCGGGTTCGAGTTGATCAGAATGGTGCGGTAACCTTCTTCACGCAGGGCTTTGCAGGCCTGGGTGCCAGAATAGTCAAACTCACAGGCCTGACCGATGACGATGGGGCCCGAACCGATGATCAATATGCTATGCAGGTCAGTTCGTTTGGGCATAACAGCCTCTCGTATCTGTAGTATGTCATGCGTTCACACAAGGGCGCAAACGCGTTGTTTCTTTGGCGATGGGGTGTGATATCGTACGGTGATGGGGCGGCTTCACAGCCGCATACTATCTTCGATGATAGTATGGTGAGGTTCCACGGATCAGGCAGACACCTAGACGATGCCTGCCTTGGTCCTCAGACGAAACTGGACGCACGCGGCGCCGGGAGTACAAAGAGGCGAGTGTCTATGATGCATGTTTACCGCTCTGCCTTTACTCATAGTCAAACTTTTTAGCACTGAAAGCAAAGAATGCGACAGCGAACCCTAACAGGACAAGTGTTTCTATCAGTATACCCGAAACATCCTGTCCTCGCAGAATTACATCTGTGAAGCCCTGCATAGCCCAAGTTGTTGGCAGGATTTTGACAGCAGTCTGGTAGAGCTGGGGTGTGATTTCCATGGGCCACCAAGCGCCGCCAAGGGCTGCTGTAATCATGGATATGGCAGTGGTTAGCTCGCGCGCCTGTGCCGCTGTTTTACTAAGCACGCCGATGAGCAAACCAAGCGCTACGGCAGCCAGCGCAAAGCTGAGCGAGAGCAGCGCCAAAGCTGAATATGAACTTCCCCAGTCTACACCTAAAACCAGAGATCCAAAACCGATGAGAATGATGATCTGAACCAATCCCAACGCCAGCCGCCCCAGAATGATGCCGGCGAGTATTTGCCCTTTACTCAAGGGGGCGGCCATAAGGCGATAAAGTGTGCCTTTGGTGCGCTCGCTGGCAATGACTACAGAGCTGCCTAGGAGTGTGATCAGTACCCAGGTGACCAACTGGCCGGGAGAAGTTTGGGCAAAGCCAACAGCTATTTCTGATGTTGTGGCCGAGGGGCCTGTATGCAGCACCGTAACCGGAGCCTCTGCAGCGACGGCACTGGCGGCTTGCAGGTTTTCTTGAAGCAGTTGGTCATAGGGTAAAGACGAGGCATTGAGGCTGACCAGTATATCCGTTGTTGTTTTTGCGGCGCTTAGGATTGCGTTGAGTTCAGCAACGGCAGCCTGTACGGCCTGCCCCGTGGTCAGGGCATAATTGTCTCCCGCAGCCGTTACCAGATCCAGCAAAGTGGGCTGCCCAGTAGTGATGCTTGCGCCAAAGCCAGCTGGTATAACTACGTAGGCAGATACCCCTTGGCCCTTAAAAATATCAATGGCATCGGATAGATTCTGTTCAACAGGACGAATGATCTGCGAGGTCTCTATGACAGCAATGAGCTGTGCTGATAGTGCGGATGCATCCTGATCGACCACGATGACGGGGTGTCGGGTATCGGTGCTGGCATTGGATTCTGGTTCATAGGCGCCCCCCATAGCAATGCCGATGATGTAGGTAAAGGCCAAGGGCAGAATCAGCAAAAAGACTAGGGAAGATCGATCAGAGAGTTCCAGGCGGATGTTATTCCAGGCCAGGGCCAGTATTTTTCTCATGCCTGTGCACTCGCATAGCGGCGCCGGAAGGAAAGCACGGCGATACTGCCCAGTATCAAGGTCATGACCAATAGCCCGATGACAGGGATGAGGACATCTTGCATTCCACCGCCCTGGGCTAGGCTTTCAAAAGCATCGAGCGCCCAGGCATTGGGTGATATGAGGCTGGCTTTTTGAAGAAACTCGGGCAGGGTTGAGCGCGGGTAAAAGTTCCCGGATGCAGCGGCAAAGATGAGCGAGATGGCCGTGCCCAGATTGCCAGCTTGAGCGACCGTACGTGCGCGGGTTCCGATCAGAATGCCCCAGGCTGTTGCCGCAAGACTTACTGCTACGATGATGGCCAGCACGGGGCCAAAGGGGCCCCAGCTTACGTTCATAAGCAAACGCATGGCCACCATGAGAATGAGCATTTGCAAGATACTGGCGGATACAATGCCCAGCACTTTGCCAATCAGAATGTGGCTCGGGCGTGTGGGCGAGGCCAGCATACGCGACAAGGTCCCCTGATCTTGCTCAACAAGCAAGATGCGCCCCCCACGCGCAACGCTGAACATGAGAAAAAGGATGGCCATACTGGGGCCCATGTACTGGGCCCAGTTAAAGTCGCTGCTCGATTGTGCTTGGCTGATATTTTGTTCAGTCGCGTTCACTGTGATGATCGTGTTACTGATAGAGGCGTTGACGAGGCTTTCGATTTGAATCTGCAATTCATCAGTTGGAATGCTGCCAGATGCAGTCAGCGTCTCCCAAAGAAGATGGCCGCTGGTATAACCAGCAACTATGTTGCCTGCGAATTGATCCGTGATGCCAGCAATGATCTGAGCGCTGAGTGTGCGCCCGGGGTTTTGGTAGACTTCAATGGTGGCCAGGGCATCTGTTGCCGGGGGGCCGCCCGTGGTAATGATCGAGGTCAGTTCTGCCGGAATAATGACGGCTGCGGCAGCTTTGTCTTCGTCTACCAAGGCTTTGGCTTCGGTAGCAGTGCCAACCAAACTGGGTTCGAGGAGGTCTGCGAGTTCGTCGCTTTCGAAAACATCAACAAGTGCCTGTCCGAGTTCCCCGCCATCCTGGTTCACGATAGCCACGGGGATATTCTCCAAGACTACAGTACCAGAGTTGCCAAAGGCAAAAAGCATCACCAGGGTCAGCGCAAAGGGGGCTACGAGCATGGTAATGAGCGCTGCGCGATCTCGATAAGTAGTGAGAATCTCTTTCCAGGCCACGTTGAGGATTTTCATGTTAATCTCTCAATGCTCGACCGGTGAGGTGCAGGAACACGGCTTCCAGGTTGGGCTCTTGGATGTCGACAGAGCGAATGGTAAAACCGTTTACGGCGGCGGCTGACATGACCGCGGGCAAAGCTTCACTGGCGTCTGCGGTGCTTATAATGACTTGATGGTCGACAGCAGAAGCATCAAAGACGACATCCAGCTCTTGCAATAGGGTAGCCAGATTTTCGGCAGATTGTATTTCGCTGAGATAGAGGCGCAGCACCTCGCGTTCGCCCACCATTTCGGTGAGCTCGGCCTGGGTGCCCAGGGCGATGATCTTGCCGTGGTCCATAATGCCCACGCGGTCTGAGAGCTCTTGAGCTTCTTCCATATAGTGGGTGGTATAGAGCACGGTCATGCCCTGCTGGTTCAAATCTTTGACCATGTCGAGGATACTGCGGCGACTTTGCGGATCGATGCCAACTGTGGGTTCATCCATATAGACAATTTCGGGACTGTGAATGAGGCCTACGCCCACATTCAGGCGGCGTTTCATACCGCCCGAAAAGGTAGAGAGCCGATCCTTGGCTCGATCTGTGAGGCCGATGCGCTCTAGAATCTCGTCTGCTTTGGTTGAAAGTGGCTTGCCCTGCATCCCGTACATGCGCCCCCAGAAAAGCAGGTTTTCACGGGCACTGAGATCATCATAGAGAGCAACTTCTTGGGGCACGATGCCGATGATGCGGCGGGCAGCCAAAGAGTCGTTGGTAACAGAGTGTCCACTTATAAGGGCGTCGCCTTCAGTGGGGGTAAGGAGACAGCTCAACATTGAGATGGTTGTGGTCTTGCCGGCACCGTTGGGGCCCAACAGTGAAAAGATCTCCCCCCTTTTTATGGAAAGGGTGAGATGATCCACTGCCAGCATAGCACTACCGGGGTAGCGTTTGGTGAGGCTCTGGATATCGATGATGCTGTCGTTCATGGCGACTCCCTGTGTTGCGCTCAGGCAATAGAGGCAACGAAACTTGCCAGCTCGTGCAGACTATCGTGTGGGCCCGGAGAAGCTTCCGGATGGTATTGAACAGACCAGACGGGCATCTTGGTGTGCTTGAGCCCCTCTATGGTGTTGTCATAAAGGTTGATACGGGTAACCTCAAGTGGCAAATCCTTGATGGATTCGGCATCGACTGCATAGTTGTGATTCTGGGCGGTGATCTCTACCTGGCCGGTGGCCAGATTCTTGACGGGATGGTTGCCACCATGGTGCCCAAAGGGCAATTTATAGGTTTTGGCGCCGCAAGCGAGGCCAATGATCTGATGCCCCAGGCAAATGCCAAAGATGGGTACCTGGCCCATGAGCTGTTGGACGCTTTCTACGGTGGCAGGTACCTGAACAGGGTCGCCGGGGCCGTTAGAAATGAGCACACCGTTGGGGTTTAGGGTCAGGATATCAGTAGCACTGGTGTTGGCTGGCACCACTGTAACGCGGGCTCCCAGTGTTTTTAGAATGCGCAGGATGTTGTGCTTGATACCGCAGTCGATAACCACAACGTGCGGAGCGTCTTTTTGCTTGAACTTGATGGCATCCCAGGCTTCAGCAACGGGCTCGGCCCAATCGCTCACCGCCTCGGTGTCAACCTGCTCGACCGGCGAGAGAGCGCTCATGTCCGGCGCATTGCGGGCCATCTCCAAAAGACGCGCACTATCGGTGCTGTTAGTGGCCAGGGCTGCGCGCATGACACCTTTATCGCGAAGGGTCAGTGTCAGGCGGCGGGTATCCAAACCCACCAGTGCGGGGATATTGTACTCAGCGAGGTACTCTGGCAATGGTTGCTGCGCTCGCCAGTTGCTGGGGGTTTCGCACATTTCGCGCACCAGGATGGCGCGCACCATGGGCTCACACGATTCGGCGTCTTCGCGGTTGATGCCCACGTTGCCGATGTGCGGGCAGGTAAAGGTTACCATCTGCCCCCAATAAGAGGGATCCGTAATGATTTCCTGATAGCCCGTCATGCTGGTGTTGAAAACCAACTCGCCGACGAATTCACCCTGGGCACCCATCGAGTAGCCAGGAAATACACTGCCGTCTTCGAGTACGAGGAGGCCTTTTGTTCGTTCAACCATTGTGTTCTCCGTTATTCGCTGCAGCGCCCGCGGGTATCCGGCATTGGAATGGGGCGCAGTTTAAAGGCCATTGCATTCATCCGTTGCAGCACGGCATCCACAGTCGTTGGGGATAAGCCTTTCAAGGCGATTTCTTGTTTGTTCAAGCCAACTTCAGTTGCCCAATACAGCACCTGGTCAGCCTCGTCATAGCTAAAGCCGAGTTCGGCCTCGTCGGTTTGTCCCTTCCAGAGGTCAGCGCTCGGCTGCTTGTCAAGTATAGCACGAGTGACGTTCAGGTGTCGAGAAATATCTTTGACCTGGCATTTGTAGAGATGGCCCAAAGGCTCCATGGCGGCGGCGCCATCGCCGTGCATGGTAAAGTAACCGAGCAGTAACTCGGTGCGATTGCTGGTACCCATCACCAGCCCGTTAAAGGCGGCGGATTGATCGAACAGCACCGTCATGCGACAACGCGCCATAATGTTGCCCTTGCGCCCCGAGGACATCTCTGGGTAGGCGCGAACCAAAGAATCAACCATATCGGTGATTTCGAATTGCTCACAGACGACGCCCAGGCGCTCAGCTTCGAGGCAGGCGTGGGTAGCGCTATCCGGATTGCTGGTTTTATAGGGCAGAATCATGGCCTGAACGTTCTCGGCGCCGAGAGCCTCTGCACATAGGGCGCAGGTTAGCGCCGAATCAATGCCGCCAGAGAGCCCCACAACAACACGCGAGAAACCAGCCTCTGCCAGTTTCTCGCGAATGAATGCCTTGATCCGTTTTGCTTCTGTTTCACAATCGAGAGCAAGCTCGGAGAGCATATATCACCTCGTCAATAGGCATAGAGTTGCCCGTAAGGGCGTTTAGTTAGGGGTACCAGTTTGATAAAAGGTCGATCCAGAATCTCGTTCAAATCTGCATCAAAATAGTTGGCATACCTGGCTGCGCATTGCCTGATGAGAGCCGTATCTGCCTCATTCAGGGGGACAATGCCCACTTCTTTGCCAAGGAAGGTATCGTCGATCTCTCCCCGCAAGTAAATGGCTCCACCGTGCATGCCAGTGCCCACATAGCGTGAAGGATGAGGCTGGTCGGCCTCAAGATTCATGCCGAATACTACCAGCGTACCACCGGCCATGTATTCACCCAAAAAATGCTGGGCGGTGCCGCCAATGACAATGAGCGGTCGTGTATCGCCGTATTCCTTCATGTGAATACCCACACGATAACCCACATTTCCCTGCACAAAGATCTCGCCGCCACGCATGGAAAGGCCGAGTACATCACCCGCATGACCGTGGATGACGATACTGCCGCTGTTCATGGTGTTACCACAGCCATCTTGCGCGTTTCCTAGCACATTGATTCGTGGGCCGTCCATAAAGGCACCCAGATCGTTGCCGGGCACGCCATGGATGTCCATGTCGATGGCCTTTTGCAGGCTGGTGCCCAGGTAGCGCTGGCCGAGTACATTCTGCAATTGAAAGCGTTTGTACCCTTGCTGGACGAGTTCGTACAGCCGGTTGTTAAGCTCACGATAATATGTACTGCCAACATCGACGGCAATTGTATCCGAAACAACGCATTCTTGCACGTTTAGCATCTCAGACATGCGCCAACTCCTTTTGAGCAGGCTTTCTTTGCAGCGAAAGGGGTTTTGAAGGGGCAGGGGCTATACCCAACCGGCCGATAACCGGTTCGCCGCCTTCTGGAATCCAGACGTTATCGAGATTGGGATTGATGACGTGAATAGCTGCCAGCTCGGAAGAGACATACAGAATACTGCCGCTGCTGGCCGCGACCATGGGGCGCAGACGAACGCGATCCGAGAGGCCCATCATTTCGCCGTTGCGAGCCACAATGATGGTAAAGGGGCCGTTGAGCAAAAGCGGCCCATAGGTCTGCCGAAGGGCGGTGTAGAGCTTTTTATCGTCATCAGAGACGTGTTCGATCTCTTGCCAGAGAGGGGCAGCAAACACGCGCGCGGCCAGCTCCATGGGCAGCTTGTGCCGACGCATAAGCAAATCGGCTGCATATGTGATCACTTCGGTATCAGTGCGCATGTCGCAGCGATAGCCGTACATCTCGGTATAGCGTCGGTTGATGCCATAGGAACTGATCTCGCCATTGTGCACCACCGTCCAGTCCAGCAAGCCAAAGGGATGAGCACCACCCCACCAGCCTGGGGTGTTGGTGGGAAAGCGGTTGTGCGAAGTCCACATGTAACCACTGTAATCTTCGATGCGGTAAAACTCGGCAATCTGCTCTGGATGGCCGACACCTTTGAACACGCCCATGTTTTTGCCGCAAGAGACAACAAACACGTCCGGAATAGTGCTGTGAATGAGCATCACCTGGTGGACGATATAGTCCTCTTCTTCGCGCCCCCCCAGTTCAGCGCGATGCGGTAGCATGAAATAGCGCCATACCACGGGCGGATCGAGGATATCCTGTACAAAGCGGGTGGGGATGGGTTCGTCGTGGACTACGGCAAAATGGCTACGCAGGTAGACATCGAGTTTTTGGCGGGCATTTTCGCTTTTGCACATGACGTGAAAAGCATAATGGCTCTCGAATTCGGGATAGAGGCCATATACGGCATAACCTGCACCCAGGCCGTTGCCGCGTTCCTTCATGGCTACCAAACCGGCCACAATGCCGTCTCCACCATGGGGCTTACCGTCGGTATCGATGAAACCGATCAGGCCGCAGGCATCGAATACTTTATCGTCGCCATAGGCGTTTTCTTGCATCAACCAACTCATGGCATTCCCCTTTAGACTTCTATGCCCAGGCCGCGAACGACGTGTTTGCGATAAGACCCCGGCAGTGAGAGCAGCCCGAAATGATCACTGAGCAGGCTATCTTTGCACTCGGAGAGATCCAGTTTGGCGCGGATCAAGCCAGTATAGATGCCAGCTCGGTTGATATCACCGACCAAAATAGCACCGACCAGATGATTCTTTTCATCGAACACGAGTTTCTTGTAGCGATGGTTGCGCTTGTTTTCATCGGCAAGGATGGAATAGCCTTCTTGTTCGACGTTGCCGTTGCCAATGGCCATGGCCGGAATGCCAAAGGCCTGCACTGCGTTCATAGCGACGCCACCTTGGTCGGGCTCTTCAATGCCCACCATATGAGCGCCAGCAATGGCTCCCTGTCGGTAGGCGTTGGGCCAGATGGCTACGGTGCGGTTCATGTCCACCACTAGGTCATAGGCTTCAGCCACATCACCGGCGGCATAGACATCAGGTGCTGATGTGCACATGTAACGATCGACGACGATGCCGCGGTTAACCTCAATGCCAGCATCGCGGGCCAGGCCAGCATTGGGGCGAACGCCGATGCCGAATACGAGTAGGTCACAAGCTTTTTCAGAGCCGTCCTTCATGGTGACACTGCTGATCCAGCCATCTTCACTGTGAATTTCACTGACAGTATTACCGGTGAGTACCTCGACGCCGCCATTGAGCAGTACCTCGGTCATGATGCTGGCGCCGATTTCATCCATGGCTGCGCTGAGGATGCGCGGGGCCAGTTCAGCGAGGGTTACCTTGAGGCCGCGATGGCAGAGTGCGTCAGTGACCTTCATGCCGATCATGCCGCCGCCCACAACGATGGCGTTTTGGACGCTACGCTCGCTGAAGGCTTGTTCGATGGCGCGAGCGTCATCGAGCCGAGTAAAGCTAAAGACTCCGCCGGTATCCAGGCCGTTCATCGGCGGCACGATGGGTTGACCGCCGGTGGCCAGCAAGAGTTTGTCGTAGGACAGTACCTGGCCAGATTCGGTATTTACCGTATGAGCCTCAGGATTGATGGATGATACGCGATCCGCGAGAAGCGGCTGCACGTTGTGAGTTACGTAAAAGTCGGATGGCCGGTAATTGAGCCGTGCCGCGTCGATTTCACCGCCCAGATAATGGTCAAGCATGGGGCGGGAATAGATGCCGTGGGGTTCTTCGGAGACGATGGTGATAGTACTGGCCTGATCGTGCTGCCGAATGGTTTCAACGGCGCCCACAGCAGTTGCCGAGTTGCCAACGATGACAATTCGCACAGGTTTCCTCCTGGTTATATTTCCTCGTAAGTGAGCGCTTCATTGGGGCAATTGGCCACGCAGGCCGGCATATCTGCGCCATAGCACAGATCGCACTTGCTGGCTATGCGGTTGCCCAGCAGATTTTGCTGGATGGCCCCTGTGGGACAAACCATGATGCACATCCAGCAGCCTACGCAACGGCTCTCGTCACACATCACAGCTCCGGTTTCGGGATCGCGATGCATGGCGCCAGAGATGCAGGCTTCGAGGCAAGCTGGTTCTTCACACTGGCGGCACTGTAAGGCAAAGGATACAGGCCCGCTTTCTTCGATCGTCAGCCGTGGCATGATGCTGTTGCGTTCAGTGCGAAAGGCACGGATGATGTCATGAGATTCCGAGTGCTGCACCAGGCAGTGCACCTCGCAGAGCCGGCAGCCGATGCAGTATTCTTCATGGATGACAATTCTTTTCATCTGGGGTTTCTCCTACTGCCCGACGGCCTTGATGCCCAGGGTGTCCAGCTCGACCTGGTTGAGGCCGACGCCTCGCAGATGGTCACGGTTTCCGCGCAGGCTTTCGATCGAGTTGACGCCCATACCGCCCATCATTTCTTTGATCTCTAATGACCAGGCGCGCAGCAGATTCTTGACGCGCTGGGCCCCGATGTTGGGATTGAGTCTCTTGGTCAGGTAGGGGTCTTGTGTGGCAATACCCCAGTTGCATTTGCCGGTGTAGCAGTGCTGGCAAAGGTGGCAGCCCATGGCAACTACGGCGCTGGTGGCGATATAGACGGCATCGGCGCCCAGGGCAATGGCTTTGACCACATCGGCGCTACTGCGTACGCTGCCGCCCACCACGATAGAGGCGCGGTTGCGGATACCTTCTTCGCGTAGGCGCTGGTCTACAGCCGCCAGGGCCATTTCAATGGGGATGCCCACGTTATTGCGAACCACAGTCGGTGCTGCGCCGGTGCCGCCCCTTAGCCCGTCAATGGCGACGATATCGGCGCCGGCCCGCACGATGCCACTGGCGATGGGGGCGATATTGTGCACAGCCGCTACTTTGACACTGACCGGCTTTTCGTAATGGGTGGCTTCTTTGAGGGCAAAAATGAGCTGGCGCAGGTCCTCAATGGAATAGATATCGTGGTGCGGTGCGGGCGAGATAGCATCCGTGCCTTCTGGAATCATACGGGTGCGCGAAATCTCGGCCGAAACTTTTTCGCCGGGCAAGTGCCCGCCGATGCCGGGCTTGGCGCCCTGGCCGATTTTGATTTCGATGGCAGCCGCAGCATTCAAGTAATCCAAATGGACGCCGAAACGCCCCGAGGCCACCTGGGCGATGGTGTGTTCGCCGAACTGGTAGAGTTCGGGGTGCAAGCCGCCCTCTCCGGTATTCCAGTAGGTGCCGATCTCGCTGGCGGCGCGGGCGAGTGACAGGCAGGCATTAAAACTAATCGAACCGTAGGACATGGCAGAGAACATGATGGGCACTTCGAGCTGGAGCTGCGGCGAGGGCTGAACGGAAAGATCGATATTGCCATCGGCATTCAGAGCTATTTGATCCGTTTTACGCCCCAGGTAGGTGCGCAGTTCCATTGGTTCACGTAGAGGGTCAATGGAGGGGTTGGTGACCTGCGAAGCATTGATGAGCATATGATCCCAGTAGATGGGATAAGGCTGATCGCAACCCATACCAGACAGCAACATGCCGCCGGTCTGTGCTTGCTTGTAGATGTTCTTGAGGACATCAGCGGACCAGTTGGCGTGTGGGCGAAAATCGAGGGGATTCTCGCGGATGGTTAGCGCATGGGTCGGGCAGAGGGTGACACAACGATGACAGCCCACGCAGTTCTGTTCGCGGCTCTTCACAGCGTCCTCTGACTCGACATAATAATGCACGTCGTTGGCACACTGGCGGACGCACACCTGGCACGAGATACAACGATTGGGATCGCGATCGATAACAAATGTAGAGGTAGCCAGTGAAAGGGCCATGTTCCTCCCTTAATACGAAAAACACCGCCCGAACCTGTCGGGCGGCGCCAATGCCAGTCAATATTATGCTACGCTGCACTATGGATAGAATATCATGGATTGAAAAGGGTGTCATCCTCCATATGGGGGAGTTGCACAGTTCCATTTGGGTGAAGTGCACGTAGGGCTATTGTGTAGGCCGCCAGGTCTGGATTTCCAGATCGACACTGGTGTTGCCGTTCCAGTGATTGATGCGCGGCGTATAGACAATATCGATGAGGTCCCCCTGATTGGGGCGGCCTTCGAGTTCACCCAGGCCAAAAGCAATGGCTTTGAGCCGGGCACCATTGTTTTGCGAGAGCTGCATTTGCAGATGGCGTCCATCCGCGCCCACGCAGCGAGCAAATTCGACGCGTACGCCGCGACTGGCAAAAACGGGGGGTAGGTTGCCAGTGCCGCAGGGTTCCAATTCGGTAAGAGCGGCCACCGAACGTTCGTTGAGTTCGGGCAGATCGACGATGGCATCAACCAGAATGCGCGGCTGGAGCATTTCTTCGGTCAAGTGTTCGTCGGCATAGGCTAATAGTCGTTGGCGAAAGACCTCGATATTGCCGTTTTCCAGCGTAAATCCGGCGGCTTGGGCGTGCCCGCCAAAACGCACCAGCAGGTCGGCGCAGTATTCCAATGCCTGGGTGATGTGAAAGCCCTCGACGCTACGAGCAGACCCCGTGGTTTCGCTCTCTCCGCGGCGCATCACCAGGGCGGGGCGATAATAGTGGTTCATCAGCCTGCTGGCTACCAAGCCTACGATGCCCTCATGAAAGTTCTCATCAAAGGCAAAGAATAGTTGATCCGTCAGGGGATCGACCAGTTTTTCAGCAGTATTGACTTGCTCAGAGAGCATATCTTGGCGTTGTCTGTTGGTCTCGTCGAGCTGATTGGCTAGCTCAGAGGCTTCTTCAGGGGTTTTCGCACGCAGTAGGTCAAACGAGGTGTCAGCATGTTCTAGCCGTCCCATAGCGTTCAGGCGTGGCGCCAACCGAAAGGCGATGGTAGAAGCGTCGATATCGGTTGGCTTGGATCCTGATACCTGAATGAGCGCGGCGATTCCCGGGCGCGGCCTCTCGGCGATGCGTTTGAGACCCTGTTGCACCATGATGCGATTCTCTCCGCCCAGCGGCACCATGTCGGCCACTGTACCTACTGCCGCCAAGTCGAGAAGCTCGCTGGCATCAAGCGGCGCATCTTGCGGATGGAGAGCGTTCCAGGCGGCATACAGGGCGCGCGCTGTGCTGTAGGCAACACCCACGCCAGCGTGCTCTTTGAAAGGGTAAGTGCAATCAGACTGTTTGGCATCGACGACGGCTACAGCTTGAGGCAGGATTTCGGGTACCGAGTGGTGGTCGGTAATGACCATATCGAGGCCGATCTCGTGGGCATAGGCGGCTTCTGCCACGGCACGAACGCCGCAGTCCACAGTGACAATCAGGTCAGCGCCCTGTTCTTGCAAGGATTTGAGCGAATCGGTGTTGAGGCCGTAACCTTCATCAAAGCGATTGGGGATATGGCTGCTGACCCGGGCGCCGAGTTGCTCCAGCGCTGTGACCATGACACAGGTTGAAGTCACGCCATCAGTGTCAAAATCGCCATAGATGACAATGGTTTCTTGATCAGCAATGGCCTGAAGGATTCGATCAACAGCTTGGCGCATGCCCTTGTACAAAAAGGGATCAGCGAGTTCTGCGATGGGGTGCAGAAAGGCTTGAGCCTTGTCGGGGGTATCGAGTTTGCGAGAAACTAGCACGCGAGCCAGCAGGGGGTCGTAATACTGGGACATTTGCTGCACCACGGCGGGTGCCGAGCGGGCCAGGATCCAACGTTCTTGTTCAGCCACGTTACACTCCCATCAGTCTGTGGGTTGATTATAGCGGGGATGGTGTAACGGGCAAGGAAAAGCCCCCGGGTTTTGTCCGGGGGCTCAAGTGGGGGTTAGACCCAGCCGTTTTTACGGCAGAAATCAGTCAAGTAGGGGATATCGAATATCTCGCCCTGGAAGGCCTTGATGCCATAGTAAACCATGGGCACAATGGGTAGAAGGAACAAAACCCAAGTGATAGCAGCGATGCAAGGGATAATGGCGGCCGTGATGGCGAAGACGATGCCAGCGACGATTTCATAAACTACCGCGGCGGCGGTAAGCCCAAGACTCATCACCGCATGATACTTGATGAAACTGCTGCGCTTGGCCTCATCGGTAAGCAACAGGACGACAGGCAGCACAGCGGGGATGACGAACTGGCTGATGTATGCGCAGCCGGCGAGTGCCTTGTCATTCTGACTCGGCGTAGTATCCCCCAATTTGGGTTCCTCGTCGATTTGGAATGGTTCATTAGGCATGTCAGACATTGTTTCTCTCCTCAAAAAAGTTTGCAATTGGGCCGTGTTTCGGTTCCCTTATTTATCTTTACGTATTGCGGGCAGCAAGGTTGCGCAAAGGGATGCGGGCTTTGCGGCACTGTTGCGGCTGTGCTAGAATCGCTGCGGAAGGAGGGCAGATGATGGCAAAAGTGGTGTTTATGGGAACCCCCGAGTATGGTGTTCCCGTGCTTGAAGCTCTGGCTGAACATCATCAGGTGCTGGCGGTGGTGACACAGCCCGACTGTCCGGCAGGCCGCGGACGTACTACACTAACCAGCCCGCCGGTCAAAAAGGCCGCCAGGCGGTTGGGCCTTCCTATAATGCAGCCCAAGAGCCTGCGTCGCGAACCCGAATCGGTTCAAACCCTTGCTGAACTGGGCGCTGATGTGTTCGTGCTGGCCGCCTTTGGCCAGATTCTGCGCCAGAATGTGCTGGATATTCCTCCTTATGGGATTCTGGGAGTGCATGCCTCACTTTTACCGCGCTGGCGGGGTGCTTCGCCCATTACGGCAGCTATTCTTGCTGGCGATGCGGAGACAGGTGTCACCCTGATGCGCACCGATGCCGGTATGGATACGGGGGATATTGTTGCTGCCCGCTCTCTGCGTATTGCGGCGGAGGATACCACGGAAACATTGACCGAGCGATTGGCCCACTTGGGTGCCGAACTGGTCATCGATACGCTTCCCGATTGGCTGGCAGGCAAAATTACCCCCGTGCCGCAAGAGGATGCGTTGGCTACCAGTGCGCCTATGCTCGATTCGGAGGATGGCTGCATCGATTGGTCGCGATCTGCTGTCGAGATCGAACGGGCTGTTCGCGCTTATACCCCCTGGCCGCAGGCCTATACAGGCTGTGATGAGCGCCGATTAAAGATACTCCAGGCGCATGTGGTTGAGACGATTGTGGAAGAAAAACCGGGGACGGTGATCCAGTATAATAAAAAAGTGGCTGTGGTTACTGGCCAGGGCTTGCTGGTACTCGATCGCGTGCAGATGGCAGGCAAGCGGGCAATGGAGGCGCAGGCCTTTGTTTGTGGGCAGCGCGGCTTTATCGGTAGCCAACTGGCGGTAGCGCGTTAACATGGCCAGAGGGGATACACAGGGGGAGCCCATTTGGGTGCTGAACCTGGGGCGGGTGCCCTATGATAAAGTCGAAGTGTTACAGCACCGGTTAGTGGAATTGCGCCGGGCTGAGCTCATTCAGGATACACTGATATTGTTGGAACACGAGCCAGTGATTACTCTGGGGCGCCGTGCCGAGGAGAACAACATCCTTTGCAGCGCCGACGAGCTGGCTCGCGAGGGTATTATTGTCAGGCGCATTGAGCGGGGCGGCGACGTAACCTATCATGGCCCCGGCCAGTTGGTGGGCTATCCCATTGTGCATTTGCCGGGTCGCGATTTGGGGGCCAGCGATTACATGCACGCGCTGGAAAAGACCATTATGGCTGTGCTGGCAAGCTACGGCATTGCCACGCATCGTCGGCAGGGCGTCATTGGTGTATGGGTGGGCGAGAACAAGATTTGTGCCCTGGGCACGCGCATCCGTGGCGGGGTGAGTTTTCACGGATTTGCGCTCAACGTGCAGACAAATATGACCCACTGGGCGCATATTGTGGCTTGCGGTATCCGCGATGGTGGCGTGACCAGTATGCACCTGGAGATGGCTGATGTGCCCTCATTGGATGAGGTGCGCGAACGCGTCGCCCAGGAGTTTTGTCGGCAGTTTGACGGTGAGCTGATGCCGGTTTCGTTGGCTCAACCCGAGTTTCAAGAGGCCATATCGGGCATCAGGCCCGCGTTATCAGATAGGAGCAGTTCATGAATCAGAGATTGGAACGGCTTGTCAGCATTCTTACCAAAGAGGGCCTGGACGCCATACTCGTCGAGTATGCCCCCAACCGTCGCTACATGACGGGATTCACGGGCTCGGCGGGTACGGTGATTATCACGCCGGATCGCGCCTTTTTGGCCACCGATTTCCGTTATTACGAGCAGGCCCAGGTGCAAGCACCCGATTACGAGCTCTATCGCATCACCCTGTCGCCGCTCAAGGCTGTAGCCGAATGTTTGCAGAGCCTAGGTGCCAAGCGTGTGGGCTATGAGAGCCATGTGGTTACCGTCAAGGGGCTGGAACAGTACAAAGCAGCTCTGCCCGATGTAGAGTGGGTGGCCACTGACGGAATCGTCGAAGGGCTGCGAGCGGTTAAGGATGAGCAAGAAATCGAGGCCATCAAAAAGGCCGTGGCCATTACCGATGCGGCCATCGAGGACGTGTTCACCTGGATTCGCCCGGGCATGACCGAACTCGAAGTGGCCTGGCGCATCGAAGTCTATCAGCGCACCCACGGCGCTTCGGCCCTTTCTTTTAGCACCATCGTGGCGGCTGGTCCGCGCAGCTCGCTACCGCACGCCGTGCCCACGGACCGCCCCATGGACGTCGGTGATCCTGTGGTCATCGATATGGGCTGTGTGGTCGATGGCTATTGTTCTGACCTGACGCGTTCGTTCATCATTGGCGAGGCCACCGAGGAATATGCCAAGGTATGGAACAAGGTGCTAGAGGCTCAGTTGGCCTGCGAAAAGGGCATTGTGGCTGGCATGAGTGGCCGGGAAGCCGACGCCATCGCCCGCGACATCATCTATTCGGCGGGTTACGAGGGGCAGTTTGGCCACGGTTTGGGCCACTGTGTAGGGCTAGAGATTCACGAAGAACCTCGGGCCTCAATGATGTACCAAGGGCCGATCAACGCTGGCGCAGCTTTGACGGTTGAGCCCGGTATTTATATTCCGGGATGGGGCGGCATTCGCCTCGAGGATATCATTATTGTGGGAGAAGGTGAGAGCACGGTGCTCACCAAGGCCATCAAGCTGATGGCGATCCCCGTTCCTTCTCGCTAGAGAAAAACAGGAGGGCGCACGATGGCAGATAAACGCGCGGGAGGATTCTGGCGCATCATATTGCTGCTGTTGTGCGCCCTTGTGTTGGGCAGCGCCATCGGCCTTTATTTGGGCTGGGACGTGTGGCCGGTGTATTGGTTCAATGCCGCCCCTTCTGATCTTACACTGGAGGGCCAACTGGATTATGTGGTGCTGGCGGCCGATTCCTATGCGATAACCAACGATCTTGAAACAGCCCAATTACGTTTGTTTGAGCTGACAGACGAAGATACGAGTTGGAATCAGGTAGCCAACCTGGGGGCTTTTGCTGCCCAATATGAAGCCTCGCAGGGTCGGGTGTCCAGCGCGGAGCGGGTCGATGCCCTTAGCGAGGCTATTGGCTGGGACTCGACGGCTGTCGAGATTTACGAACACCCCTCCGAGGCGGATAATCAAACGCTGCTGCTGATTCTCGGCGGAGCAGCTTTGCTTGGCCTTGTAGGGATTGTGCTGATCTGGCCCCGCCAGAAAAAGGAACGTCTTGTGGCGGCAGAGGTGACAACACCTTCCGACGTCGCCCCCGTCTCCAAGAGACCCTTATCTAAAAGGGAGAAGTCCTCTTCTGAGGCCACACCTGTTATCGCACTGCCTACTGATGAGCCGGCTGAGGGCGAATCCCTTATCGATAAAGCCTCGGCCATGTTTGCAGAGCCTGTGGTGAATGAGGATGTGCCGGCCGCAGACGAGCAACCTGTCCTCAGCGAGATTGAGGTACAGCCTGTACCGAACAGTGAGGTCAAAGATTCTTCAGCGCTCGACGAGATTCTCACCATTATGAACGGCTATGCGGGTGAGGAAGATGTGGCAGAGTCGGAGCAGCCTCCTCAACGTGAGACGGCCCATTATGCCCTGGGCGATGATGATTATGCCGTCTCTTTTAACATCGAAGGGGTCGAGGGGACTTTTCTGGGCGAGTGTGGCGTGAACGTGGCCGAGGTTCTGGCTAGTACCTCTCTGCAGCATGTCGTGGCTTTTGAGGTCTGGGTATTCGACCGTAGTGATGTCCAGACTGTCTCGCAGCTACTGTGCAGTGAATGGGCTATGTACGATACCGACATGCGCGTCTTGCTAGAGTCGCGCGGAGAGCTCGTTGCGGCTCAAGAGGGAACGACGATCACGCTAGAGCGGCTTTCTACCGTCGTTACCTTTACCGTCACCAAGGTGGTAATGGGCCAGGAAGCTGGGCTGCCGCCAGATGCCTGGTTCGAACGCCTTGATGTCGATGTGCAAATCGACATCAAGCAAGCTCCTTCTGTTTAGCAGACCGACAGGAGAGAGATGAACAATGCCCCATGGGATCGGCTGATCATCCATGCTGATTTGGACGCCTTTTTCGCTTCGGTGGAGCAACTCATTCATCCGGAGCTGGTTGGCAAGCCGGTGATTGTGGGCGGCAGTGCTAGTGGCCGCGGCGTGGTGTCGTCGGCTTCGTACGAGGCGCGACGTTTTGGCGTGCGTTCGGCCATGCCCACGGCTCAGGCTATTCGCCTGTGCCCCCAAGCGATAGTGGTCTGGTCCTCCCACCATATCTATTCGGACTATTCTCGGCGAGTCATGGACATTCTGCGCAGCTATACCCCCGATTTCGAGCAAATCTCCATCGACGAGGCTTTTCTGGATATGACCGGCAGTGAGCATCTCTTTGGGGCACCTTACGAAATGGCTCTGCGTATACAACGCCAGGTGGACGAAGAGACGCATCTCTCCCTATCGTTGGGTGTGGCCAGCAGCAAGATGATGGCCAAGGTGGCTTGCGAATTCCGAAAACCCCATGGCATCACCGTTGTGGAACCCGGACATGAACAGACCTTCTTGGCGCCTCTGGACATCGAAAAACTCTGGGGCGTGGGGCATGTCGGCGGGGAGCGGTTGCGCTCTATGGGCGTGGAGACCATTGGCGATTTGGCGGCTTGGTCTCGAGAGATGCTGGATCGCGTGATGGGCAAGCAGGGCGATTTTTTATACAACGCCGCCCGAGGTCTGGATTCTCGTCCGGTGATGGGTACGAGCGAACGTCAGGGCATCAGCCACGAACGCACTTTTGCCCAGGATATTACCGATCCTGGCATTCTGGAGCATGAACTGCTGAGTATGTGCGAGTATTTGGGCACCAGTCTGCGTAAGCAGCAGCGCATGGCCCAGGTGGTGCGCATCAAACTGCGCTATTTTGACTTTGAAACCATCACACGGCAGATTCGCCTCAAACAACCAACCGACCAACATCAGATCGTCTGTGAGCAGGCAGCTAGCTTGCTGTGGAGGCACTGGGACCGCAAGCGAGCCGTGCGTCTGTTGGGTGTGGGTGTTTCTGGTTTGCTAGAGGGTGCGGGATACCAGCTTCAGCTCTTTGGAAACACCGACCAGCGTCAGGCACGCCTCAATCAGGCTCTTGATGAGATTCGCGACCGCTATGGTCGAGATTCGATTCTCCCTGCTTCTATGCTTGATTCCCACCCCAAGAAGGATAGTTGAACCAGCGCTCTACGTCCGTCTATCGTAATGTACTCTTGGGCATGACTGGTACGCACTCCCAATGTTTTGAGCTGCGAAAGGTACTTGATCTTGCCTTGCCTACGGGCTTTGAGAATGCGCTCTGCACACACCGGGCCAATGCCGGGCACGCGCAGCAGCAGCGAACGGCTTGCCATGTTGATCTCGACAGGATATAGCTCGGGGTGAGCCTTGGCCCAGGCCACCTTGGGATCTATACCGACGGGCAGCATCCCGGTTTCGCCGTAGATCAGCTCATTTGGCTTGAAATCGTACAGCTTCATCAGGCGATCTGCTTGATACAGGCGCACGATGCGCTTTTCGGATTCGCGCGGATGATTGTCTAGGGGTGTGTTCAGGATAGGGTGAAAGCCGGAATAGTAGACCCTCGACAGTTTGAGGCTCTTGTAGAGGGGCTCAGCAGCACCTAGAACGAGCTGATCCGTCTCAGTGCCGGCGCCCACCACCATTTGGGTCGTCATGCTGACATAGTGATCGGCGTTGAGGCGCAGACGGTGTGCCGTTCGCAGCTCTCCTACCAGGTGTGGCAGCACCTTGCTGCTGCTCAAAGCCTGTAGGCAGGAGATGGTGGGGGCCTCGATATTGACGGACACTCGGTCAGCCAGGGCCACGGTGCGCTCGATGGCGGCATCACTGGCCTCTGGCAATATCTTCATATGCACAAAGCCCTTGTAGGCATAGCGTTTGCGCAATAATTCGACGGTGGCGATCATGCGAGCCTGGCATTCGTCGGCGTTACCGGCAATGCCCGAACTGACGAATAGACCATCGACCAGCTTGCGACTGTACATATCGTCATAGGCACGGGCGAGTTCGTCAGGGCTTAGGGTGGCACGTGCGGTATCGCGACCGGCGCGATTGGCGCAATAGGCGCAGTCGCGGTTACAGACACTGGTTTGCAGTATCTTGAGCTGCTTGTTGTTGCCGCCGCAGCCGCTCACGGTGGAGATAAAAGGGGTGAGATCGGGCAGCTCGACATCATCCTGTGCGGCATCGGCCAAAAATTCGATACGCTCTCTCTTGTCCACAGTTTCCCTCCAGGTCTCTGTGACAAGATTAGCACAAATGTTCTACTTTTTCAAATACTAGACGATGCGCGGCACGCGGGAGAGGATCTCGGAGACAACCTCGTAATGGATGGTGCCCAATTTGTCGGCCACCTCTTGCGCCGTGATTTCATCACTGCCCTGACGGCCGATGAGCACTACCTGATCGCCCTCGGTAACGCCGGGAATGTCGGTGACATCCACCATGCTCTGGTCCATGCACACTCGCCCGATGATAGGGGCGCGCTGCCCGCGAATGAGTACCTCGCCCCAGTTATGAGGCCCTCGCCTAAAGCCATCGGCATAGCCCACGGGGATGACGGCGATGCGCGAAGGGCGCTGTGCCATCCAGGTGCAGCCATAACCTACCGGGCGGCCTTTTGCCAACGGTTTGACCTGGGCCACCTGGCATTTGAAACTGAGGGCTGGGCGAACGCCGGCGGGCAAGGTCACTTCATTGGAGGGGGGTAAGCCGTACATGGCAATGCCCAACCGCACCATGTCATAGATGCTCTCGGGCACGCGCAGGATGGCGGCGCTGTTGGCGATATGCACCAGCGGCGGGCGTAGGCCGTGCTGTTCCAGCGCTTTGATGACGTCGTGGAATTGGGCCAATTGCTCGTAGGTAAAACTCAGGTCGTCGGCATCGGCGTTGGCAAAATGGCTAAAGATGCCCTCGATTTGCAGCGCTGGCAGACTACTGATGCGTTCTACAAAAGCAAGTACATCTTCTGGCAGCAGGCCCAGGCGCCCCATGCCGGTATCCACTTTGATGTGTACCTTGGCGGTTCGGCCCAGGTCTCTGGCTGCATGGGACATGGCCTCGGCAACCGAGTCCGAATAGATGGCGGCGGTTGCGTCATATAGCACGGCTTGTCGGGCTTGCCAGGCAGGGATATAGCCCAACACCAGGATGGGGGCAGTGATGCCGGCCTGGCGTAGGGTGATGGCCTCACCTACGCAGGCCACGCCCAGCCAGGTGCCGCCGTTATTCAGCGCTGTTTGGGCCACACGTACGGCGCCATGGCCATAGCCATTGGCTTTGAGCACCATCAACCGTTCCACGTTAGCAGGCAAGGGGGCGGTGAGGATGCGTACGTTCTCAGCGATGGCCTCTAAATCGACCTCGACCCAGGCGGGGCGATCTGGAGTGCCCAGGCGAACCTGGGCCCAGCCCTGGCTTTGTCGGGGCAGTTGGGGGGCATCGGCGAGAGGATCAGCTAGCAGCCTTTCAGTGACATGCTCCAAACGCATACGGGCGCTGCCTTTGAGCAGCACCATATCGCCTGGTTGCAGCAAGGGCAGCAGCTTACGGACCAAGTCCTCAGCGGTGAAGGTAGGATAGAGATTCTGCGTGGACAGACCGGCGTTGACGGCTGCTTGCCCGGCATGGTGTGCCAAATCACCCAGGGTGAACAGCAAATCCACGCGACCGGCACAAAGCCTACCAACGCTGGTGTGGTAAGCGTATTCATCCTCACCGAGATGGCTCATGTCGCCCAGCACCAGAATACGGCGGGTGGGATGCAGGTCGTTGAGGGTATCGAGAGCGGCGCTTTGGCAACCCGGTGTGGCACTAAAGGAATCGTCGAGCAGAGTAGCACCGTTACGCCCGGCAAGGACACGGGTTCGTCCAGGCAGTGGCTTCAGGCAGGCCAACCCCTGGGTGATTTGTTTCCAACTCTTGTTGAACAGATGGCCCACGAGGGCAGCTGCGGCGGCAGTATCTGCATGGTGACGCCCCACATAGGGCAAATACAGACGATATTCGCCCTGTTTATCGATCAGGCTAACGGTAGTGCCGTCCAAGCCTGCTTTGGTCTCGCCAATACGCAGGTCGCATTCTGGCGCATGTCCGTAGCGTAGCGTGATACAGGGAGCCACGGCAGCCAGGGCGATAAGCCGTTCATCATCGGCGTTGTAGATGAGCGTACCGTCAGCAGGCAACATGGCAATGAGGCTGGCTAACTCGCGGGAGGCACCTTCAATGCTGCCAAAGGATTCTAGATAGGCCGCATCCAGATTGGTGAGCACTAGCACCGAGGGAGCAGTCATATCGGCCAATTCGGCGGCTTCGCCCACGGCATCGACGGCCAGCTCCAGCACCAGTGTCTTGTGGCTGGATTCGATTTGCCCCGAGGCGATGGCCAACCCGTAGCGCCCGCTCTGGTTGCCAGGCGAACGGAAGACAGTTCTATCATTGTCGCAATTGCTCAGCACGCTGGCGATGGCTTCTTTGGTACTGGTTTTGCCCAGGGTACCAGCTACGCCGATGACGATGCGTTGGGACGCACAATATACGTAGCGGGCATAATCTTTGAGGGCCTGGCGAGTGTCGGGCACAATGATGATAGTGGTGCCTTCCGGCAGCGGCTCTGGGGCTTGTTGGCAGAGCACTCCCGTAGCGCCCGCATGGCAGGCCTCGTGGATGTAGCGATGTCCGTCACCTGTTTCACTCACCACAGCCACAAAGAGTTGGCCTGGGAGGACGTTACGCGAGTCATAGGCAAAGCCGTCATACGTGGTGGCATAGGTGCTACCAGCGACGACACCGCTACAATGGGGCAAGAGATCGAATAGATTGATCATGGCATCCCTCGAATAGATTACGATAATTTTACCACGGCACCAGGGCGCAGACCAACCAGGCGGCCAATGGGCGTTGTATCGATGACACTCTGATGTTATAATCCTTTTAATCCGGTTATTTACGCATGATGCGACGATGCAGGGAGGCTTTTTATGTATCAAAAGATCACCTTGGTGGGCCGTTTGGGGCAAGACCCGCAAATGCGCTACACCAGCACCGGAACCGCGGTTACCTCGTTGAATGTCGCCACCGACCGCTCATGGACTGATCGCAACACCGGCCAGCGCGAGACGCGCACTGTATGGTTCCGCGTCAATGTGTGGGGTGGTCAGGCTGAACCCTGCAACCAATACCTCAGCAAAGGGCGCATGGTTCTGGTAGAGGGCGAGATGCAAGAGCCCCGCGTCTTTCAGGGGCGGGATGGTGAGTATCGTTCCAGCCTTGAGGTGCGCGCCTCGCATGTGGTGTTCCTTGGGGGCACTCGTGCGGATGGTGGCGGCACGAGCTCTTCTGGCGCTGATTATGCTGGGCCGTCGGACGATGTTATTTCTGATATTGATGAGGAAGAGATCCCCTTCTAGAGCGGAGGGGCATCGGCGACCTCGTGGTTTGATGCGGCTCTGTTTTGACACCGAATAGGGCGAAGGCTACACTCTTGTCGCCCAGGAGAGAGGTTGGTTTTGCACGAAAAGCGCAAGGCAGAGCATCTAGAGATTTGCCGGAATGAGGACGTGCGTTCGCGCGTTCCCTCCGGCTTTTCTTGCTATGCGTTGAAAAACACGGCACTTCCCGAACTCGATCTTGAATCCATTGACCTCTCTTGCGGTTTTCTAGGCAAGGCACTCCATGCTCCATTGCTCATTTCCTCTATGACGGGCGGTACTGCTGAAGCTGCACGTATCAACCGTAACCTCGCCCAGGCTGCCCAGGCATTGGGTTTGGCTATGGGAGTGGGTTCGCAACGTGCTGGTATCGATGATCCCACGCTCATGGCGACTTATCAGGTGCGTGACGTGGCCCCCGATATCGTCCTCTATGCCAATCTGGGAGCGGTGCAGCTCAACTATGGCTATGGCTTGAACGAGTGTCGACGGGCGGTAGAGAGCATTGAGGCTGATGCCCTGATACTCCATTTGAACTGTCTGCAAGAGGCACTGCAGCCGGGTGGAAATACCCGTTTCAGCGGCCTGCTTGAGGCCATTGAAGAGATTTGCCAGGGGCTGAAAGTGCCCGTTATCGTTAAAGAGGTTGGCTGGGGACTGGCTATAGAAGATGCTCGTCGTCTGGCCAATGCGGGGGTTTCAGCGTTGGACATAGCCGGCGCTGGTGGCACTAGTTGGAGCCGAGTCGAGGCCCTGCGCGGCGACGAGCGTCAGCGGCGGGTGGCTGCTCCTTTTGAGGATTGGGGCGTCTCTACAGCGCAAGCGCTGGATGCAGTATTTCAGGCCGATCTCGGCCTGCCTTTGCTGGCCAGTGGTGGCCTGACCAACGGCGTCGAGGCAGCCAAGGCGTTGGCTCTGGGGGCCAGTATGGTGGGGTTTGCTGGTGTGCTATTGGACGCTGCCTGCACTAGCACTGAGGTCCTGGTCGACCAGCTAATGATTATTATTGATCAGCTTCGTATCGCCATGTTTTGTACGGGCTCGGCCGTCGTGGCGGATCTCGGTCGTGATAAGATTGAAACGAGGTGTACATCCCAATGAAACTTGATTTAGCTCCTTACTTTACGGCTATAGAGGCTGAATTGAAGGATGTACTCGACACGACGGATGCCTATGCCGCGCTCATGTTCGATATGATGCGCTATCATATGGGCTGGCTGGACGAGAACCTGGCCCCTCTGGAGGCGCCGCGCGGCAAGCGCCTAAGGCCGGCGATGTGTCTTTTATCCTGTGAGGCCGTAGCCGGGCAATGGAAGACGGCTCTGCCTGCGGCGGGCGCTATTGAGCTGATCCATAATTTCTCACTGATTCACGACGATATTCAAGATATCAGCGAGACTCGCAGACACCGCCCAACGGTCTGGAAGTTGTGGGGCGTACCTCAGGCTATCAACACTGGCGATGCCATGTGGACCATGTCGCGCCTCTGCTGCTATCGTATGGCCGATCGCGGCCTTTCCAACAGGGCGACATTGGCTGTAGTGCGCTTGCTGGATGAGACCTGCCTCAAACTATGTACCGGGCAGCACCTGGATATGGGTTTTGAAGAACGCGATGACGTGACCCTTGACGATTACATGGCCATGATTGATGGCAAGACGGCAGCGCTGCTTTCAGCCAGCCTGGCTTGTGGGGCCGTCGTGGGCGGTGGCACCAGCGACCAGGTTGAGGCGATGGCCGCTTTTGGACGAGAGTTGGGCATTACTTTTCAGATTGTGGACGACATCCTGGGCATTTGGGGGGATCCGGCTGTCACCGGTAAATCGGTGGCCAGCGATGTGATCACTCGCAAAAAGACATTGCCGGTGCTCTATGCCCTCAACCAAGAGGATGCGCCGGCCAGCCTGGCGTTGCGGCGCATTTATGCCGAGGAAGATATCAGTTTGTGCGTGCCCGAGGTGCTGGCTCTGCTTGAGGATTTGGGTGCCCGAGACTATGCCGAGGTAATTGCCGCTGAGCATCAGTTCTTGACCATGTCTCACCTCGGTAGTTTGGAGCTCGATAACTCGGCAATAGACGCTTTACGTGATCTGGCGGAGAGTCTTTTGAACAGAACCGCTTGAGCGGAACACGTCCCCAGCTGCTCACGTCTCAATAGTACGTTGGGCAAAGAGGGATGCAGGTATGTCATCTCGTGTACGAGCTTGTTTGCGTTGGTGCGGCATAGCACTGGCCATCTTGTTGGCTGGGGGCTGTGTCGCATTGCTCATTTTATGGCTCTCCCTCCCCTCAATAGAGGCGCCCTTTGATTACACACCGACGCCATCTAGCCAAGTTGTGGATCGTAACGGTGTACTGCTTTATGATGCCATGGATGCGGATGCAGGGGCCTATGATCCGGTTTCACTGGAGGATATTCCCGATTATTTGGAGCAAGCTGCTATTGCTACCGAAGATGCCTCCTTTTATAGCAACCCCGGCTTTGATGTGCGCGGTCTGGTGCGCGCCCTGTGGCTCAACTTACGTAGCGGCGAGATTGTCTCTGGTGGCAGCACCATCACCCAGCAGGTGGCTCGTAACTTGCTAATGCAGGCCGAGGAGCGCCAGGAGCAGACGCTACTGCGCAAGGCCCGGGAGATTCTGCTGGCTTATAAACTCTCTCAGCATTATGAAAAGGACGAGATCCTCGCCCTCTATCTCAACACCACTTATTTGGGCAACATGGCTTATGGCGTCGAGGTTGCCGCCTGGCGCTATTTTGATCGTCCCGTCTCCCAACTCGATTTGGCCCAGTGTGCTCTCATCGCCGGCCTGGCTCAGGCGCCCACCAGTTATGACCCGTATGTGTACCCAGAGGCCGCTTTTGAGCGGCAGCAGGTCGTTCTGGGGCTGATGGAGGGGGCAGGTTATATTGACAGCGGGCAGGTCCAGGCGGCCGTTGATGAGGAAATCAACTTTTCCAGCGATTGGTACAAGATCACGGCACCCCATTTCACGCTAGAAGTCTTGAGCAAAGTAGCGGCGCTCTATCCCGAGGAGATACAGCAGGGCGGTTTGGTCATCGAGACGACGCTGGATGCCAGTTTACAGACTCGCGTGGAAGAGATCGTCGATTATTATCTAGCGGCGCTCAATGCTAATACCACCGAGTCTGCCGGGCATAATGTGAACAATGCCGCTGTGGTGGTGCTCAGTATACCCGATGGTGAGATTCTGGCCCTGGTGGGTAGTCCCGATTACTTTGATGAAAGCATTGCCGGGGCGGTGAATGCGGCCCGGGCGTTGCGCCAGACGGGTTCATCCATCAAGCCATTGACCTATGCGGCGGCTTTTGAGCGGGGCTATTCTCCGGCTAGCGTCATTTGCGATGTGCCCGTTACCTTTACGACGGCTGAGGGCACGCTCTATAGCCCTAGGAATTACGATCTTGTCTATCATGGGCCTACCCCCTTGCGAACGGCACTGGCATGTTCTTATAATATAGTTGCAGTGCGATTACTCGATCAGATAGGCATTGACGCCCTGATGGAGATGGCGCATCGGTTGGGAATCGATAATTTTGCAAGTTCGCAGCAGGCGGGGCTAGCGCTCACGCTGGGTAGCGCCGAGGTATCTCTGGTCGATCTCACCGAGGCTTACGGTGCCTTTGCCAGCGGCGGCACAGTCGTCGAATCTTTTTCGGTGGCGCGTGTGCTGGATGTTGAGGGCAACGAACTCTATACTGCCCCTGAATATGCGCCGCAACAGGCCGTCTCACCTGCAGTGGCCAGCCTTATCACCGATGTGCTCTCTGATTCGGCGGCGCGGGAACCGGCTTTTGGCTCGACGAGCGTTCTAGAGACGCCCTTTGGTGCTGCCGTCAAGACGGGCACGACGACTGATTTTCACGATAACTGGACTGTGGGCTATACCAGCGATTATGTGGTGGGCGTTTGGGTGGGCAATGCCGATAACAGCCCTATGGATGATATTTCTGGCATCGATGGCGCTGCTCCCATCTGGCACGATGTCATGCTGACGGTACAAAGCGAGGACCCGGAACCGTTCGAACCGGATACTGCACTGGTCGAGGTGGAGGTTTGCCCAGATTCGGGATTGTTGCCCAATGCGGCTTGCCCTCATACCGTCACCGAGCTGTTCTTGCCGGAGAATATGCCCACTGCAACCTGTGATATGCATCGTTTCGTAGAGGTAGATGCAGCCACAGGGCTGTTAGCGGATGATACCACGCCCGAATCGCGTATCGTCACTCGTCGCGTCACTATTTGGCCAGCAGAAGCGCAAGCTTGGGCGGTAGAGCGAGGGTTAGTCAGTAACCTGCAGGTCGAGCTGGACGAAACCGATAGGCAGGGGACAGGCTTAAAGATTGCTTATCCAGCAAATGGTGCAATTTATTGTATATCCGGCGACGTACCTCCTGCCACTCAGCGCATTCAAGTTCAGGTGGACGCCCACGGAAGCTCCTTCGTCGAGCTGTTTTGCGATGGTGAATCTATCGCCAGTTGGACGACACGACCTTGTTTAGCATTCTGGCAGTTGGTGCCAGGTGAACATGTGTTTTCAGTAATCAGCGGTGACTATTCTGACAGCATAAGCATCACTGTCAACGAGTCGTGCACCGGGGAAAGGATTTCACAATGAACAGACGCGTTTGGTATGTGTTGATTGCTGTACTGCTCACACTCACTCTGTCTGCCTGTGGATCGGAAGAATCAACTATAACCCCTGTGCCCACACTTTCTTCGGGGACACAGACACCCCAACCAACTGTTGTCGTGGCGTCCACACGGCTGCCCGTCGCTCCTTTCGTGGTCTCGTTCTCACCTGAAACAGGCGATGAACTGGCCGTGGGCGAGGCCATTACGGTGCGTTTCAATACAGCTATGGATGCGGATAGTGTCGAAGCAGCACTCACTTTCGAGCCTGAGATCGATGGTACGTTGACCTGGACGGATGAACGGACGCTCTCTTATGTTCCCTCAGTAACGTTAGAACCTGATGCCGTACTCACACTGACCATTGCCGAGACGGCCAAGGATGCCAATGGTCTAACCCTGACGGTACCCTATGTACATGAAATGACCGTTATTGGCGAGTTGCTGGTGACCGATATATTCCCAGCGCCTGATAGCGAAAATGTCTCGGTGGATAGCAGCATTCGTCTGGTGTTCAACCGCCCCGTGGTGCCCTTAACAACCATCGCGGGCACACAGGCGTTCGATCCGCTCTCCTTTACACCTGCTGTCGAGGGAACGGGCACCTGGGTAAATACTTCGACGTATATGTTCGAACCCTCCGAGCCTTTGGTGGGTGGCCAGGAGTACCTTGTGAGCCTGGCTGCTGATACGGCCTCTTTGGATGGTGCGCAGCTTGGCAGCGAAACCAGTTGGAGCTTTGCAACCGAACTACCGCACATTGTCAGTTCTATACCCATGGACGGTGAAGCGTCGTTAGCAGCCGATTCGCCCATTAGCGTCGAGTTCTCGCAGGCCATGGATAAAGACGCGGCTGAAGATGCCTTTTCGCTGATTCCTGCAGCCGGCGGTAATCCCATTAATGGCACCTTTGTCTGGGCAGATAACACGCTGCAATTCACACCACGCCAAGCGCTGACGCGTGGAACCAGCTACATCCTGACGGTGGCAGCGGGCATTCCTGCAGCGGATAGCAACGCCGAGACAGTGGACTCGCTCGAAGCCTGGTTCTCCATAGCGCCGCTGCCCGAGGTAGTGGCCTTTAGTGCCCAAGGTGATGACGTCTCGATTTATGACGGCATTGAAATCACTTTTTCAGCCCCCATCAGTTCGGAGACTTTTCTCGATGGCTTTGTCATCGAGCCCGAGGCGGATATCTATGCTTATTGGCGCGATAACCAGCGTATTGTCTATGTCTCGGCCGATATGGACCCCTCGATAGAATATACAGTGCGTTTGACGCGGGATATCGAGGACATTTATGGTCAGGCCCTCACGCGCGCTGCCGAGTATTCCTTTAGTACTGGGCCGCTTGATCCCAGCTTTAGTCTGGATGTGCCGCAAAGCGTGGCTTTGTACAATGCCTATGGCGATACCATTGTGCCGGTGCAAACTGTGAATATCAGCGAACTCGATTTCGAGCTGTACGGGCTTTCTGTTGCCGATCTGCTCAACCTGACCGGCTCGAACAGTTACCAAACTTGGTCGCGATATACCGGTGATGACGACGCCCTGATTCGCTCCTGGTCCATGGCAGTGGATGGCGATTTGAACACCAACACCATCGTATTAACGCCTCTGGCAAATGTCGGCACGCTGGACCCGGGCCTGTACTATATGACGGTAACCTCTCCCGATGCGCCAGCGCGCACGGAAAAGCACATTGTTGTGGTGAGCGATGTGAACGTACTGCTCAAGCACACCGATAGTGAGGCGCTGGTGTGGGTAACCGACTATATGACGGGCGATCCGGTCGAAGCTGCGACGCTGACGGTCTATGATGATTATGGTGCAGTTTTATCCGAGGGTGAGACTGACGCAGACGGCCTGGCCGAGTTTAGTTTTGAAGAGCAGGACCCCTGGGATACATTCGTTATTCAGGTCGAGCGTGACGGTATCTCGACGGTGCACCTTTCCAGTTGGGATGATGGCATTACTGCTTGGCAATATGATCTGACCACGGATTTGTACCCCACGGACTATCGCGGCTATGTCTATACTGACCGCGATATCTATCGCCCTGAACAGACCGTTTACTACAAGGCGATCATCCGAGGGGATGATGACGGTCTCTACAGCCTACCAGAGCCGGGTACAGAGGCCGAGGTCACCATTTTGGATAGCAACGGACGGCAGCTCATCAGCCAGAGCGTTACATTATCGGATTGGGGCACGCTGGATGGTGAATTTACCATTTCTGCCGAAGCCACACTTGGCTATTACTCGGTATACGTTGAGGTGGGTGCTGCTTCGACGAGCGAGTCGTTCCTGGTGGCCGAATACGAAAAGCCTGAATACGAAGTCTCGGTGGAGCCGGCGCGTTCCAGCTATTTAGATGGCGATACCATTCGTGCCGCTGTGCTCAGTAGCTACTTTTTCGGCGGGGATGTGTCCAATGCCAAGGTCGATTGGAACGTATTGGCTACACCCTATGCCTTTGTACCCCCCGATGATTTCAAATACTGGTCTTTTACAGATTACGATGATTACTGGTATGCCGGGTCCGAGCTCATCGCTGAAGGCAACACCGAGACGGACGACAATGGCACGGCGATCATCCAACTGGCGGCAGATACGAGCGATTACCCCTATTCGCTGACCTATTCGCTCGAAGCCACTGTTACCGATATCAATAATCAACAAGTGAGCCAGCAGGCATCGGTGGTGGTGCACAAGAGTGATCTGTACATCGGTGTCCATCCGGAACAGTACGTTGGTCAGGTTGGGGCAAGTCAGTCGGTCAATTTGGTGGCGCTGGATTCCGAAGGCAACACCCTGGCAGCTCAATCTCTGACGGTGGTGCTTAACCAGCAAGAGTGGTCAACAGTGCGCGAACTGGGTGCCGACGGTACCTACTATTGGACGTCGCAAGAAGAGCTGACGCCAGTGATGACGCGAACCCTCACCACTGGGCGTACCGGGCAAGCGACGGCCCTCTTTACGCCCACCGAAGCTGGTTCATACAAGATCACCGCAACAGGCGTCGATGCTGAGGGGCGTTCTAGCAACAGTGCCAACTACCTGTGGGTAGCTGGCAGCACCTATGTGAATTGGGGTCGGGATAACAACGATCGCATCGAGCTGGTGGCCGACCGCGACAGCTATGAAGTAGGTCAGAGTGCCCACATTCTGGTGCCCTCACCTTACGACGAACCGGTTATGGCATTGCTGACTATCGAGCGTGGCTCGATTATCGAATACGAGATGGTCGAGATTGATGGCAGCAGCGATACGTTAGTCATTCCCATCGAAGATGCCTATGCGCCCAACGTCTATGTCTCCCTGGCCATGGTCAAGGGGATGGGCGACGCTGAGTCTATGCCCGATTTCAAGCTGGGCTATGTAGAGTTGATGGTTTCCAGCGAACAGCAAGCGTTGAATATCCAGTTGACCTCGGAAGAAGGCGCTGAGCTACAACCCGGTCAGGAGGTAACTTTTGATATCGAGGTGACGGACTATGCTGGTGACCCTGTGCAAGCCGAGCTGGCGCTGAGCCTGGTGGACCGCGCCGTCGAATCCCTGTTAGAAAACGACGATACGACGCCGTTTGAGGCCTTTTACAGCGAACGAGGGCTCGGTGTGAGTACCTCCAGCAGTTGGACGGTATCAGTAGACCGCTATGTGCAAGATGCCACCGATGGTTCCAAGGGTGGTGGTGGCGGTGATGGTGGCGGTAGCTATGTGCGTGAGGTTTTCCCTGATACGGCCTATTGGAATGCGACAGTGGAGACGGACGAGGAAGGACATGCCACGGTTTCGGTGGTGCTGCCCGATAGCCTGACGACCTGGCATTTGCAGGCTAATGGCGTAGCTGGCGAAACACTCTTTGGCACTGCCAACCTGAACGTGGTGGCTTTGCTCGATTTGATGATCAGTCCTTCTGTGCCGCGATTCCTGGTGATTGGCGACGAGCCGGTCATCTCGGCGGTGGTGTATAACTATACGGATGGGGCGCTCACTTTGGATGTGAATCTGGAGGCCGTGGGTTTGATCTACGATGATGCGGCCCAGCAAGTCGAGGTTGCGGCAGGTGAGCGGGTCAAGATCGATTGGCCGGCTGAGGTCGAATCGGTAGAAGAGATCGAAATGATCTTTTCGGTCGAGGGTACCAATCTGACAGACGCGGCCAAAGTAACGCTGCCAGTGCTTCATCCCAGTACTGCCGAGTTTGTGGGCACATCTGGCACAGTGGATGGACAGGTGGTCGAGAACATTATGCTCGATGAGACCATCGATTCATCCATGGGCGAGTTGCTTATCACTCTGCAGCCCTCGCTGGCTTCGGCGATACTCGACAGCCTCGACTATTTGGAGAGCTATCCTTACGATTGCACCGAGCAGACGGTAAGCCGCTTTTTGCCTAACATTGTTACTTTTAATGCGCTCACATCACTCGGGTTGGATCGCCCCGATCTGGAGGCGGCCCTGCCTCAGCAGGTGGGGCTTGGCCTGCAGCGTCTCTATAACACGCAGAACATGGATGGGGGCTGGGGTTGGTGGTCTGGCGAATCGAGCGATCCTCAGTTGACGGCTTATGTTTTGCTTGGTCTGAGTACGGCTAAGGACGCTGGTTTTGTGGTGGACGAGTGGACGCAGAGTTCGGCAGTGGATTATTTGGATAGTTGGCTGGCCAGCAATACCGCGCGCACCTCGGCGCAAAAAGATACCTGGGCTGAAGTGCTTTATGCGCTGGACGCCTCGGGCAATGGCCAACTGGATCGCAGCATCTGGCTGTATGACGAGCACGAGGGTATGTCGCACTATGCCAAGGCGCTGTTAGCACTGACGCTGAATGATATCGACGAGGATGCAACGCGTACCACCGAATTGCTCAATGAGTTAGTGGATGCAGCCATCCTCGATGCTTCGGGTGTACATTGGGAAGAAGACGAAGACTCGCCTTGGGCTATGAACACCAATACGCGCAGTTCCGCAGTGGTGCTGCTGGCCATAGAGCAACTCGACCCAGAGAACGGCTTTTTGCCCAGCGCTGTACGCTGGCTGGTTTCAGCTCGCGAGAGCGACTATTGGTCGACGACACAGGAGAATGTGTGGTCAATCCTGGCTCTTACACAGCACATGCTCAATACAGGTGAGCTTACAGCGTCTTTTACCATGAGTGCCTCTGTGAACGGTGTCGAACGGATCAAGGGCGAGGTTTCATCCGATACTATCGACCAGACTGCGGCGGTGAGCATTGCCATCGAGGATCTCAACCTGGATGATGTGAACCAGATCCTGCTGGAGAAGAACGGTGTAGGAGAATTGTACTACAGCGCATTCCTGCATTATTACGTGCCAGCCGAGGATATCGAGGCGCTGGACAGGGGCATCTATGTCACGCGCAGCTATGTCTTGCCAGATTCGGACGAGCCAGTGACCACAGCTACGGTCAACGACACGCTTTTGGTCAAGCTGACTTTGGTAGTGCCGCGAGATCTGCACTATTTGGTCATCGAAGACCCGCTGCCCGCAGGCTGCGAGGCTCTCGATCCAGAACTGGATATTGTCAGCCAGCTTGTCTCCAGTCCTTCGCTTACCAGTGAATCTAGCTGGTCCGACTATTGGGCCTGGTACAATCCGCTGTGGGCCAGCCGGGTAGAATTGCGCGATGATCGCGTACTCTTATTTGCCGATCAGTTGGCGGCTGGCACGTACGAGTTTGTGTATGCAGTACAGTGTGCCACGCCGGGCACCTATCAGGCGTTGCCCGCCACGGCTTACCAGATGTACGCACCGGATGTGTTTGGGCGCAGTGATGGTGCACAGTTGGTCATCAAAGGCGAATAAGCTTTCATTGACAGCATACGGCCTATGAGTATCATAGGCCGTATGGAATACGAAAACAGACGCATTGATCTACATAGTCATTCGATTTTCTCCGATGGAGATCTCCTTCCATCCGAGATTCTTCGTCGCGTTTCGGTGCTTGATTATCGGGCACACGCTATTACGGATCACGCCGATGCCTCGAATATGGCAGAGGTGATATCCAGCCTCAGGCGTGTGCTCGATGAGCAGCCCAACGATTTCGATACCCAGCTCATCGTTGGCATCGAACTGACTCACGTTGCCCCTAACAGCATTGCCAGGCTCGCACGTCAGGCTCGATTGCTGGGTGCCGAGATTGTGGTGGTACATGGTGAGACACCCGTCGAACCCGTGGCCCCTGGCACCAATCGTGCTGCCATTGAATCCCCTGATGTAGATGTGTTAGCCCACCCCGGGTTCTTGACGCTGGAAGAAGCATACCTCGCCGCCGAGCGGGGCTGTTTCATCGAGATCACCGCCCGTAAGGGGCACTCTTTAACCAATGGGCATGTCGCTCAAATATGCACAGAGGCTGGCGCTGCTATGGTGCTCGATAGCGACGGCCATTCGCCATCTGACCTGATTACTTTTGAGATGTCGCGTGTGGTGGCTGCTGGCGCCGGATTGAACGCAGTACAGGTGTATGAGACAACCGTCGTTAACCCACACCGCGTTCTAGCGCGTGTCCTCGATGCCCGCAAGAGCTCCTAGACGTGTCTTTATATGGAGGAAGTGAACCCATGGCGTTCCCTGCGATGCCTACCCCTGTTAGTTGCCCACAATGCAACCATCAATTTGTGGTGAATCTGCATACTATCGTCGATGTGGGACAAGAACCAGAGCTCAAAGAGCAATTGCTTACTGGCGAGCTGAATCGTGCAGTGTGCCCGAATTGCGGTGCTGGAGGCCTTCTTAGCACACCGCTGGTGTACCATGACCCTGCCAAGGAATTGCTGATTACCTATGTGCCCGCCGAGATGGGCATAAGTGTCGACCAGCAGGAACAATTGGTGGGTGGTTTGGTGAATGCTGTGATGAACAGTATGCCGCCAGAAGGGCGCAAGGGTTATTTTTTTCGCCCCACCAGTGCGCTGACATTGCGCAGCCTGTTTGACATCATTCTGGAGGCCGATGGTGTCAGTCGCGAGATGATCGAGGCCCAACAAAAGCGCATTGAGCTTTTGAACGCCCTTTTCGACGCCATGGAAGACGAAACATCATTCGACAGCATGATTGAGGAAAAGCGTGGCGAGCTGGACTATGACTTTTTCATGCTTTTGAGTGCCCTCATCGATAGTGATCGCGAACGCGGTTTGGATGAAGAGGCTACGTTAGTCGAAGGCTTGCGCGATATGCTGCTGGAGCGCGTTCAGCCAGCTATGCCTGCTTCGGCAGCCCCAGAGGATGCCAGTTATGCGGACGTCATCGAGCTTTTGATGGGTGCCGAATCCGACGAACGGCTGATCCAGTCTATTGGCCTGAATCTCTCTCATTTGGATTACGGTTTTTTCCAGTACCTCACGGCCCAGATCGAATCTCTTGAAGTCAAAGGCGATGAGACGGGTGCTGCTGAACTAACCGAGCTACGGACGCGCATTTTGGAAGAGATCGACAGGTACAATAACATGGCCCGTGAGGCTGAAGACAACGCCACCATGTTCTTGATGGATCTGCTGTCATCGGAAGATGTGGATGCAGCCCTGCATGAGCATATCGGCCAGATCGACCAGACTTTTGTCGTGGTGGCTTCACGCTATATTGCCGCTGCCGAAAAGCAGGGTAACGAGGCTCGGGCCAAGCGCATTCGCGGCATTATGGATTCGGCCTTGGGCGTGCTGGAGGAGAACCTGCCTCCGGAGATTCGCTTGTTGAACCGACTTATGCGTTCTGAATACCCCGACGGCACCAACAAGGTGCTCGAAGAGAGCCGCGGTTTGCTAAGTGATGATTTTATGGCCATGTTCGACCACAATCTGGAAGCCATACGTGCCGATGACGACGAATTGGCTGACCACCTCGATAACGTGCGCAAGCAGATCGAAGCCAAGAGGATGATTCAGCGCTTGTAAAGTATCGTGCCTCTATATTACAAAAAGGGAGAGACCCAGTGGCCTCTCCCTTTTTTAGTCTCTTAAAAAGCGTTCAAAGACGCGATTGCCAACCAATAATGCCTGTGGTTTGAGACGAATGCCCCGTTCATCCTGCTCTAGCAGGCCATCTTCCACCGATGCAGCGATAGCCTGGTCATAAACTTTTTTGAGATCTAGACCAAAGCGCTGTTCGAATTCGGCATATTCTAACCCGTCTACTAAACGCAGGGCCAGAATCACTGTCTCATCCATGTGTTCCTCAGCCGCTAATTCTTCCGAGGCATCGATACAAGGTTCACCCCGCAGGGCGTTCTCCATATAGGTATCAAGATCGGTGGTGTTGCCCCAGCGCCGGTGGCCGTCGAAAGAGTAGGCCGCCGCACCCAGTCCAAGGTAGGGTTCATTGTGCCAATAGTGCAGGTTATGACGCGAGGCCAGCCGGGGAAAGCGCTTGTCGGCATCGCCGGTCACGGCCAGCGCCCAATTGGAGATTTCGTATTGGGCGTAACCGGCTTTGGCAAGGCGTTCTTGAGCTAGGGCATACATGTCTGCGGCCAGAGCTTCGTCCAATTTGGGCAGATCACCTTGGGCAATACGTTGAGCCATGGGTACATGCTCCTCCAAGGTGAGGGCATAGAGCGAGAGGTGGCTGGGATGCAACTGCACCACAGCATCGAGGGTACATTCCCAGGTATGCAGGGTTTGACCAGGCAAGCCGTAAATGAGGTCCAAGCTGATATTGTCGAATCCGGCCAGTCGGGCAGCACGGATGGCCTCGATAGCTTGAACGGCGTTGTGGATGCGTCCCATCGTGGCCAGTTCGTCATCGTTCATGCTCTGCACACCTAGGCTGAGCCGATTCACACCGACTTGCCGTAAGGCACGAAGACTGCTTTCATCGACTGTCCCCGGGTTGGCCTCGATGGTGATTTCGTCCGGTTGTATCCCGCTTAGCAGGGTGGTTAGCAGTTGCACCAGCAGCGCCGTATCCAGATTAGTAGGAGTGCCGCCACCGATGTACAGCGTATCATAATGAAACTGCGCCCACAGTTTCTTTTGTGATTCTACCTCGCATAGCAGCGCCTCGATATAGCGTGCATGGGCATCCTCGCGATGGGGGAACGAGCAGAAATCGCAATAGGCGCATTTGGCACGGCAAAAGGGGATGTGGAGGTACAAACCAGCATTGCTCATGGGGCCTCTCAATGAAACGGCGCCCGGGCAATCATCGCCCGGGCGCCGCACAAGTCAGTTTGTCTATCGCTTGCGCTCCGAGAGCCGGATTTCGGTATAGACTCGCTCGATGCTCTCTCGCCGCCTGCGTTTGATCTCGGCCGAATTCTCGGTGGGCGTAGGGAAAAATTCAGTCAACCCCACCTTGTCGACGCACTCACGGCGGCTGGCGCCTTCATTGAATAAACGCCGGGTGCGCTGCCACATGGTGAGCATGTATTCAATCAGTGCATCAATGGATTCCAGATCGCAAGCTCCGCCTTCCGAGCAGATGATACGTTCGGCGCCCAGTTCGCGGATACGCCTCAGCGTACCCACCCAGGCCAGCGTGTTGGCGCTGGACATGTCGGGGAATTGATTGACAGTTACGGTATCACCGACAAACAGGATCTTTTCTTCGGGCAGCCAAACGCCGAGCGAAGCGGGCGTGTGGCCTTCCAAGAATAGAATTTCGATATTCCGCTCGGGCATGTGCAGCACAGTACGATCCTGAACAAAGACATTGGGCATAACAATCTCAATGTCGAGCAGCTCTTCGGCCACGAGGGGATTATGCGATTTGAATGTCTCGGCGATTTGTTCGAGCTGTGAGGCCTCGTATTTGGCAACGGGTTTGGCCGAAGCCTCGTGCCCAAAGATCATGGTGGGCATAAAGGCATGATTGCCAAACATGCTTTCAGGATGAAAGTCTGTATTGACCACGCCGTAAACCAGGTCAATGCCCAGCTCGGTATACAACCGTCGCTGCCATTGACTTGCCTCGTGGGGCAGCATGGGCGTGTCGATCAGCAGGCCACCCTTGGAAGTGCGGATGACGCCGACATTCGATCCATGGTAATCGTCGCAATAGTACACATCTTTTGCAAGTTCGTAGAGCAAAGAATCATCTCCCCTGTGAGATTTCGGTGACGATTTGCGCCTTGGCAGTTGTCAACACCCGATCGAGTTGGTCGGCTTCAAAGCCGCCACCCTGGGCCATATTGGGCTTGCCGCCGCCGCGTCCACCAAAAGCAGCCAATACCTCTTTGAGTAGATTGCCCATGTGTGGGGCCTTGTCGGCCGAGCTAGCAAAAACCACCTGTGTGCTGGGCTCGGTCACGCCCAAGAGCACGATGCGCCCTGGTTCTTGTAGTAACTGTTGGGCGGCGTAGCGCATGCCGTTGGTGTCCTGATCGGGCAAGGGCTGACAAATTAACTGAAAGCCATTCAGCGCGCTGGCTGATGCGGCGATGTCGGCCAGTTGCATATCCAGCAATTGCTGACGTAAGCGCTGCTCGTTCTTGTGTGCCGTCGAGGAAGCCTCTTCCAAACGGACAATTGATTCCCCCAAATCATGAATGCCCACACTGAGGTGATTGGCCTGCGCCTGTAAGAGACGGTCGCGTTCAGTGTAATCGCGGACGGCTCGCCAGCCGCATAAAAACTCGATACGTGTGCTGCCCTTGCGTTTGGTAAGGCCGCGAATGTGAATACAGCCGATTTCACCCGTGCTGCGCACGTGAGTGCCGCAGCAGGCCGTCGCATCGAAATTCTCGATATCAACAATGCGCACAAGCCCTTCTACTTCGGGCAGCTTGCGCAAATGGTGGCTGGCGGCTTCCTGCAGGCTGCATTCGGATATGTGCACCAGGTGATTATCAAAGATGGCCTGATTGGTGCGCTGTTCGATGATTTCGAGTTGTTCATCGGTCATGTCGCTGGCGTCGAGATCAATTGTACAGGTCTCTTCGCCAAGATGAAAGCTAATAGTAGCTGCGCCGATTGTTTCAAAAGCGGCAGAGAGCACGTGCTGGCCGCTGTGCTGTTGCATATGATCAAAACGTCTTGCCCAATCGATACGCCCGTGAACTGAATTACGCTCTAGAGGGCGGTCGAGTACATGGATAACATCTGCTCCGTCCTCGATGACATCCAGAATATGAGCCTCTCCCAAGGTGCCTGTATCATACGGCTGACCGCCAGAAGTTGCATAAAAGGCAGTGCGGTCCAGAAGGACGGCCGGGTGGTCTTTAATCGTACGACGCTCAATGATGGTAGCATCGAATTCAGTAAGGTAGGCGTCTCGTCTGAAAAGCAGCTCTGTCATAATCTCCCCTGACAATAAAACACATGTGCACATTATAGCACAGACCCAGCCCTTGACCTACAGGACGGTGGTTTTGCAGAGCATGATTTGGCCTGTAGAACGAGCACGAGTATAATCGCAGGAGTCACGGAGAGGTCGCATAGTCCGGTCGAGTGCGCACGATTGGAAATCGTGTAAGCGTGAGCTTCGCGGGTTCGAATCCCGCCCTCTCCGCCAGATCAGGACGCAGCCATAGTATCAATGGCTGCGTCCTTGTTTTATGCTTTTTGCCCGAAAGCGGGGCTTTCAGCTGGAAATCCGGTCTGGAAGTCCCGGCTTTTGTTATCTGCGGCGAAAATCACAAGAACATCGAGTCCCCGTTTCCATTGTGGCACCAGAGTCAGAGCATCAGCATGAAAAGTTCCCGATTCTGCATTACAATGAACGGCGTGAGATAAGCAACAGCTTGGAGACGGGGCAACTCTTTGCATGAGAAACTAGCTAAATCCATACTCTCCCCCAAGAATGGGATGAACATATACCGCGGCTGTACCCACGGCTGCATTTATTGCGATGCGCGAAGCACATGTTATCAGATGAAGCATCAGTTTGAGGATATCGAAGTCAAGTCTAACGCTGCAGAGTTGCTGGAGCAAGCGCTAAGGGGCAAGCGGAAAAAGTGCGTGATCAGTACTGGGGCCATGTGTGATCCGTACCTGCATGCTGAAAAGAATCTGCGTTTGACCAGGAGATGTCTCGAATTGATCGACGAATATGGCTTTGGTTTGGCGATACAGACAAAATCCGATTTGATCCTGCGTGATCTCGATTTGCTGAGAAGCATCAACCGCAAGACGAAATGTGTGGTGCAGATGACGCTGACAACCTATGATGATGCTCTTTGCCGAATCGTCGAGCCAAACGTTTGTACCACAAGCAGGCGAGCGGAGGTGCTGAACATCCTAAGAGATGAGGGTATTCCCACTGTCATCTGGATGACACCCATTCTGCCGTTCATCAACGATACCGAGGAAAACATACGCGGCATCCTTGATTACTGCATCAAGGCAGAGGTCTATGGCGTTCTTTTCTTTGACAGTATTGGCGTGACCCTGCGAGACGGTGATCGTCAGTACTTTTACCAAAAGCTGGGCGAGCACTTTTCCGGTCTGAAAGAACGATACATAAGAACATACGGAAATAACTATATTGTGCCGTCGCCGAACAGTAGTTACCTGACGGCGTTGACACGAGATATTTGCATGAAGAATGGCATCGTCAGTAACACGGATCAGATTTTTCACTATATGGGGCGTTTCGAGGACAAGCTGAGCACAAAGCAACTGAGTCTTTTTAGTTAGGAGCATCGTCAACTGTGTGATGTGTTCTTGAACAGCGTGACTAACTCTTGGACAAGGGGCAGGGTGTCATCATTTTGGATAGCATACTAGTCTATGCGCGTATCCGATATTCTTCTATTTGCCCAAGCCCTTACTGAATAAGCATGATTAACGTACCCGCTGTAATCAAGACCAATCCAAGGAGGGACTTTTTTACCAATTTTTCTTTGAATATGACATATGCAAAGGCAATGGTGATAAGGATGCTTAGCTTATCGATCGGTACTACGATGCTTGCCTGTCCTTCTTGTAATGCCTTGTAGTAGCATAGCCACGAACCCCCGGTTGCGAGTCCGGATAAACAGATAAAGAACAGTTCGTTTTTCTCGATTTTCTTAATTTCTCTCTGTTTGCCGGTCACGAATACCATTACCCAGGCCATGACTAGAACCACAATAGTGCGGATTGCCGTACCAAGGTTGGATTCCACGCCACTGATACCGATTTTGCCAAGAATAGCTGTCAGGCTAGCAAATACCGCCGAAAGCATTGCATAGACCATCCATGCTTTGCTCTCTTTTTTCTGCTCTGCGCTATTCTTTTTCTGAATCATCAGATAGGTACCAACGGCGATTGCTACCATTCCCGCAAATTTAACCAAGGTAAAGGGTTCACCCAAAATGATAAATGCCAAGATCATTGTCAGAACAGTACTGGATTTATCAATGGGTACTACTTTGTTCACGTCTCCAAGCTGCAATGCCTTGAAATAGCAGAGCCAGGACGCTCCCGTTGCTAATCCAGACAAGATCAAGAACAGCATTGTTTCGCGGCTGACACTTGCAATTGTATTCTGGGAGCCAACGATAAATACCATTAGCCAGGCAAATAACAATACTACGATGGTACGTATGGCAGTTGCCACCGTAGAATCTGTCTTTTTAATTCCACACTTGGCCAAGATTGATGTAAGGCCTGCAAATAGTGCAGAGCCAAATGCAAATATGATCCACATAGTCATCTGTCGTTTCTACTGATCGTTTTCGTCAATTTCACTGTTAACTATGGAACATATCCTCCGTCTTCTATGGTTGCTCTGCGACAAGTTGCCGCTTATAAAAATGACGATCCAACGAGATAGCTGTCATAATCTCAGAGGCTATCGCTGTTCATTTTGTTTTTGAACACGATTACTGCGATGACCAATACTATAAGCGCATATCCCAGTACCCACCAAAGGTGGGGGAATATCGAAGCATAGTCACCTGCCAGGGCAGCTCTGGTCGCATCGACAGCATGAGCGAACGGAAGCGCATAAGCGACCGCTTGAAAGGCTCCTCCCACCAGATCCAACTCGAACCAGGTGCCGCTCAGCCAGGCGCTAACATTAGTGAGCAGTGCGCCACAGACTCCACCAACCTGCTTGTCATTGAGCACACTCCCCGCCAAGAGTCCGATACCGATGAACAAGAGTGCGGCCGGGATCAGCACGACTAGCGCTACCAGTATATTGGCCGTGAGTGGCAGCCCAAGAAATAGGGCTGCAATGAAACAGAGGATACTTTGCAGAACTGCTATGGGCAAAAGCGGCAGGGTGTATCCGAGGATGAAATCGGACGCAGAGAGCGGTGAAGCGAACAAGCGCATCAGAAACGAGGTGCTTCTGTCTTTGGCGATCAGCGTACCCGAAAAGAGCGATATGAATGACAATCCAAAGACGGCTATTCCTGGAGTGAGCCTGTCGATTTCGAACAGGCTTACAGGAATGTTCGCCTGAATTGCAGAAAGTAGCAAGAGTATGATTAATGGAAACCCTACGCCAAAGACCAGGTTCAATGGGTCTCTCATCATCTCTTTGAGGTTGCGCGAAGCAAAGGCAAGCGTTCTCATTCGGACATCTCACTTTCTGAGGCAATCGCAATGAAAGCGTCTTCGAGCGTCTCCGTCCGTGTTTTGCGCATCAACTCTGCTGCTGTATTCACTGCTTTTAGTTCGCCCTGGGCCATAATACCAATTCTATCCGAAAGGGCTTTCGCCTCTTCCATATAGTGTGTCGTCAGAACAATGGTGATGTTGCCTCTCAGCTTTTCCATGATAGACCACAGTTCTCTCCTTGCGAGGACATCAAGCCCTAGGGTGGGTTCATCAAGAAAAAGGATCTGTGGATTCGAGATCAGCGCCATTGCGATACTAAGCCTTCGCTGCATGCCTCCTGACAAGGTCTTGGCTTTGTCTTGAGCAATCTCGCCAAGGCCGAGGGTCAACAGCATTTCCTCTGCCTTGATACGCGCATCTATTCTATTGTTGCTGTAGATTTGAGCTATCATTTCAAGGTTTTCTTTGACGGACAGGTTACGAGCTACAGCTGTTTCCTGCGGCGAGATATTGATCTTTTCTTTTACGGCTTGGGGGTTGGAGATAACGCTGTCTCCCAGCAGAATGGCGTCGCCGCTTGTAGGTTTGGTCAGGCACGATAGCATTTTGATGGTAGTCGTCTTGCCCGCACCGTTTACGCCGAGCAGTGCGAAAAGCTCACCTTGCTCGACTGTAAGGTTGAGTGAATCGACAGCTGTCTTTGTTCCGTATCGTTTCGCTAGATCAATAGTTTCTATCGCATTCATTCTTCTGTCTCCGGATTTCCTTGGGCACCCAATACAGAATCGACGAATTTCTGCAGGATGTCGTTTTTTACAATGGCAATACCCCTCTCTTCATCACCGAGAAGGAGCAGGGTATCCCCCGGTTTGATATCAAAGACCTCACGAGCCTGTTGAGGAATCACAATCTGTCCTTTATCTCCAACTTTTGCAGTCCAAGCGTATTTCCCCTTTGGTGCATTCATGGGAGAACTCCTTTTAGTATGAAAAGTAGGAATTATAAGAATTGTATAATTTATACGGAATATCATACCTAACCAATTACAAGTGTCAAGCCTGGAGAAAAGCGCATTTGCCCTAGGAACTGATTGCCAGTTAGCAGGATCATGGGTTGATCAGCCTTCTCTTTGTAGTCTTCCTGGTGCATTCTCAATTTTCTTAAAAACAAATATAAAATCGTTAAAAGGTAATTATAGGAACTATACTAAAGTAAAAACTAGCTCCTTCTTTGACAGAATTTTTAGCATACGCTATGCTTTCATCGTCGTGCTAGGCGGGGAGCTAGCGGTGCCCTGTACTCGCAATCCGCTACAGCGGGGCTGAAGGCCCATCGCGGGACGGTTCGCTGAGTCTGGCTCGACAGGTTAATGTTGAGGATTGGGTCCTTTGCGGCAAAACCCTGTGAACCCCGCCAGGTCCGGAAGGAAGCAGCGGTAAGCGGGTCGTTTTGGGTGACAAGGGAGAGCCTGGTCCGAGTTAGTCTGTTGGGACAAGACGGTAGAGTCGCCACAACGTGGGATGCACGACATTTTGCTGTCAAAGGGGCGGCTCATCACCGCCCCTGTCTCTTTGGAGGTTCATGGCCAAGAACGTCGTTGTCATCGGGGCCGGTGCGTCTGGGCTGATGGCAGCAGAGAGCGCAGCGTCTGCCGGTGCAAGGGTCATTCTGCTGGAAAAGATGGATATTCCCGGCGCCAAAATGCGTTTGACCGGCAACAGGCGCTGTAATTTGGCAAATACCTGCGATCCTGCTGATTTCGCGAGCCATGTCGTTCCGCGCGGACGATTCGTGCGTGGGGCGTTGGAACGTTTTCCTGTTGAGGATCTGCGATTCTTTTTAGAGGAGCGTGGCGTCCCCACTTATGTGGACGCTGAAGGCAAGGTTTTCCCGCGCTCGAACGAGGCTTTGGACGTTGTACAGTGCTTGGTCAAAGCCTGCGAACGTATCGGTGTTGAAATCCGGTATTGCTCGGCAGTGGACGATATTGTAGTTGAAGGTGGCCAAGTTACCGGGGTCAGGCTTCGTTCGGGTGAAACGCTACCTGCTGATGCTATAGTGCTTTGCACGGGTGGGGCTACTTATCCCCACACTGGCTCTTCGGGCGATGGTTATTCCTGGGCCCACCGCTTGGGGCACACCGTATTCGACCCCAAACCCGGATTGGTGGGTATGCGTTGTTCTGATCCCTGGTTGGCAAGTTTGCAGGGTATTAGCGTGTCGGATGTAGCAGTGACACTCTATGCTGATGAACGCAAGCTCGGCTCTCACCATGGCAGCCTGCTATTCGCCCATGACGGCCTTTCGGGGCCAGCCATTCTTTCCCTTTCGCTGTTTGTGGCTCGTGAATTGCGGCCTGAACAGTCCCTCTTGCTCCAATTAGATCTCACTCCCAATTTGAACGAGCAAGAGCTTGATAGTGCATTATTGCGCCTGGCCAAAGAAAAGCGTATTCAGATTGTAATGGATCTGTTGCGCGAATTCGTACCTGCTGGTCTGGCCGCAGTGATTTTATATAAATGCGAGATCGACGAGCATTTGGCTGTTGCACAACTTACGACAGCTGCGCGATCCCGCCTGGTAAAGCAGCTCAAACGTATGTCCGTCCAAATTGACGGTACCCGTCCGCTGGAACGCGGAATGGTGACCGTGGGCGGCGTTTCCACCAGAGAGCTCAATCCACGCACGATGGAATCCAATATTGTGCGCGGACTCTATATGGCTGGCGAGGTCATTGACATTGCCGGCGATAGCGGCGGCTACAACCTGCAGATGGCCTTTTGCACTGGCCGACTTGCCGGCGAAAATGCCGCCAGAGAGGAGCAAACATGAGTGAGACTCTGACTGCTCAAGATGCAGCCGGTCCACTAAAGAAACATGTTGGCAAAACCATAGGCATAGCGGTGTCTTTGTGCGTCGCTGGTGCTTTGTTCTATGGCATCTATCAATACACACAACGAACTGTTTCAATCGATATCAACGGGGTGGTGTTGGCGTATCATACCCACGAGACCACCGGGGAGGCCGTACTCGAAGAGCTCGATCTGAGCATCGGGGAAGACGATGTGGTGGTCATCCCTTCTGATGAAGAACTCTGGGCGGGGCTACCCATCTCGATTACGGCGGCGCGTGACGTGGCACTGGTGCAGGATGGACAGGTAACGCGTGCCTATTCCCTCGGTTCCAACCTGCGTGAAGCCCTCTATGATCTCGGTGTTTCCATCTACCCTAACGATCGCTTTTATGTGAACGGCATCGAGACCGATTTGTATGCTGCTCTTCCCCTCCCCGAGATTGCTTCGGATGAAACCGTTTCCCGGGTGCTAGAGAATTGGCGCGATCCCATCGTGGTGAACGTCCGACGGGCGGTGCCCTTTACTGTTCAAGATGGCTCTTTGACCAACGTTGGCTTTACTTCGGCACGCACCGTGGGCCAGGCCTTGTATGAACAAGGTATTACTGTGCGCGACGGTGACGTGGTGACCCCGGCGCAGAACGAGCCGGTTACTTCGGGTATGAGTGTCACCATCCAGCGCGCTACATCGGTTTTGCTGGATGTGGGCGGAACGCAGCAATCGGTGTACACCCAGGCCGACACCGTGACAGAGCTATTGGAGGCCGAGGGGATTACCCTGGGCCCTGACGACTATGTGCTGCCGGGGGAATCTACTGAGATACTGGGTGGCGATGTGGTCAATGTCGTGCGTGTGCACGATGAGTACGTCCTCCAAGAAGTTCCTGTGCCTTATGATGCAGTGGTTCTTGGGGACCCTACACTCGAAATTGACAACTCGCAGATAGTGGACTGGGGCTCTGAAGGTGCCGAGCGTACGTTGGTGCGCGTGCACTATGTGAACGGCCAAGAGACCTACCGCACTGAGGTGCAGAGCTGGCTCGAACGCGAACCGGAGGATCGAGAGACTCACTATGGGACGCAGATCGTCGAGCGAACCCTCTCTACTCCCGAAGCGGGTGAGATCACCTATTGGCGTGTAGTGCGCATGTTGGCCACTTCTTATAATGCGGCCACGGCGGGCACGCCGCCCTGGGCATCGTGGTACGGGTATACAGTATTAGGCTGGCGGGCTGCCAAGGGCATTGTGGCCGTGGATCCCGATGTGATTCCGTTGGGCACGCAAGTCTATGTGCCTGGCTATGGCAAGGCCACGGCGGCTGATACGGGTAGTGCCATTGTCGACCGACACATCGATCTCTGTTATGATGATGATAACTTGGTCATGTGGTATAGATGGGTGAATGTTTATCTGTTAACGCCAGTGCCCTCAGCAAGCAACATTACCTGGCAGATACCCAATAACCCGATAGAGAAGGAATAACTGTTTTGCTAGACCCACGTGCTGTTTTGCGCCGCTATGGAATTCGCCCTTCCAAGGGTCTTGGACAGAACTTTTTGGTTCAGGGTTCCATCATGGAACGCACTGTCGAAGCCAGCGATATCTCTTCAGATGATGTGGTGCTTGAAGTGGGGCCGGGTGTGGGCGTGCTTACCCGGTTGCTGGCCGAGCGAGCCCGGCACGTTGTTGCGGTCGAGCTGGATGACCGGCTTATTCCCGTTCTAGAGTCAGAGTTGGGCAGTTGCGAGAATGTAACCATCGTTCACAATGATATTTTGGCGATCAATCCTGCCGAGATTGTGCCGATGGATGAGGGGCTGCATTATAAGGTGGTTGCTAACCTACCCTATTACATCACTTCAGCGGTGTTGCGGCACCTACTGGAGGCTGAACTGGTGCCTGAGCAGCTCACCGTCATGGTGCAGCGTGAAGTAGCTCAGCGCATCGTCGCGGTGCCTGGTAACATGAGCTTGCTGGCTTTGAGTGTACAAGTGTATGGCAAACCGCGTCTTGCTTTGCATGTGCCGGCAGCTTCCTTTTATCCTGCTCCAAAAGTAGATTCGGCTGTTTTGGTAATCACGTCTCATCCGCAGCCGCTGGTTTCTGTCGATGAGCGCGAGCGCTTTTTCAAAGTGGCAAGAGCTGGTTTTGGCCAAAAGCGCAAGCAGTTGCACAATGCTTTGGCTAGCAACCTCCCGTGTGATGACCAGATTGCTCGGCAAGCCCTACAGGCTGCCGGATTGCCTGCAGCGATTCGTGCGCAAAAACTCGATATCGCCGAGTGGCTGGCGCTGGCAACAGAACTACACACACTGGGCTGTTGTTAGCGGGTTATTGTTCCTGCGAGGAGTGGATTTTTGCTCAACATGGTAGTTGTGCTAGAATCCAGATTGTTATTGGGGCGTCGCCAAGCGGTAAGGCAGCGGCTTTTGGAGCCGCTATTCGGAGGTTCGAATCCTTCCGCCCCAGCTACTGATAGCGCCGGTACAGCGTATGCGGTGCTCGTAAAGAACCAGGTTGTGCCTTGGCTGCAAGCGCGCATACCTGGTTCTTTGTCTATAGGGGAGGCATTGGATGCACAGACTATCCACGGTGATTCTGGCGGCTGGCCAGGGTACTCGGCTTAAATCCAAACTGAACAAGGTGCTACATCCTGTTTGTGGGCGGCCGATGGTGGATTGGTCTGTGGCGGCGGCTCGCGCTATCGGCTCGGACCAAATCGTGCTGGTGGTAGGCAATGACGCCGATGCCGTGCGTGAGCATGTGGGCCAGGGCGTGACCTTTGTGCTGCAGGAACAGCGCTTGGGCACGGCTCACGCCGTGATGCAGGCCCAAAAGGCCGTAGAGGATTTTGGTGCTAATAGCGTACTCGTATTCTATGGCGATATGCCCGCCTTGCGCGCTGAGACGCTGGCGGCGCTGGTCGCAAGGCAGCGTGAGAGTGATGCCGTGTTTGCCCTGCTGAGCGTCATCGCTGAGGATCCTATGGGCTTTGGCCGTGTGGTGCGCGATGCTAAAGGCAAGGTACAGGCTATCGTCGAAGAGGCAGCGGCTTCTCCCGAGGTGCTGGCCATTCGTGAGCTAAACTGCGGTGTGTACTGCTTTGACGCCGACTGGCTGTGGGAGAATATTCAGCGCATCGAGCCCACGCCACCCAAGAATGAGTATTATTTGCCAGACGTGGTCGATCTGGCAGCCTCGGCGGGCGAGTCCATCAAAGTCGTTTGCATTGACGATGTGGAAGAGATTCAGGGAGTGAACAACCGCGTTCATCTGGCGGAATGTACTCGCATTCTGCACAAACGTATCAACCAGGAGCACATGCTCAATGGCGTGTCCATCACCGATCCCACCTCGACCTATATCGATGTCGACGTGGTCATTGGCCGCGACACGGTGATCTATCCCAACACGCATCTGCGCGCCGGCACTGTCATCGGCGAGGATTGCTCTATCGGCCCTAATACCATTATCGAGGGTTCTATTATCGGCGACGGCTGTACCGTGCTTTCTTCCATGTTGGAAGGAGCTCGCATGGATGACGGTGCGAACATTGGTCCCTTTGGCCACCTGCGCAAGGGAGCACACCTGGGCGAGGGTGTGCACATGGGCAATTTTGGCGAGGTGAAGAACTCGTATTTGGCGCCGGGCACCAAGATGGGCCATTTTTCCTATTTGGGTGATGCCCAGGTGGGGGAAGACGTCAATATCGGCGCTGGCACCATCACCTGCAACTATGACGGCGTCAACAAACATCCCACGGTTATCGGACGTGACGCCTTTATCGGCAGCGGCTCGCTAATCGTGGCTCCCGCGCAGATTGGTGAGCGCGCCAAACTGGGTGCAGGTTCTGTGGTGACGCATCCGGTTGGCGACGATATGCTGGCCTACGGGCAGCCTGCGCGCGAGATTCGCAAAATGGAGAGGGTCGATGAAGACCAGGATTGAGGAACTGAATCCTCGTGAGGCCGAGCTTGTACAAGCGGCTACCGAAGCGCGCGAAAGGGCTTATGCGCCCTATTCGCATTTCAAGGTAGGGGCGGCCCTGCGTACGGTATTAGGGCACATCTACACAGGTGTGAACGTCGAGAATGCCTCGTATGGGTTGACCAACTGTGCCGAACGTACGGCCATCTTTACGGCGGTTTCTGGAGGAGAGCGCGAGTTCATAGCGCTTGCCGTGGTGACCGAAAACGCTTCCTCGCCTTGTGGCGCCTGTCGGCAGGTGATGGCTGAGTTTGCCCCCGAGCTTACAGTGTTGATTGCCGATACCCGGGGCAACGTCGAGCGCTATAGCATGGACGAGCTGTTGCCGCGTTCCTTTACACCTGATCAACTCTAGCAGTTCTTCTGGCATTGTCACGGCGCCGCTCTTTGTGCGTGCACAGGCAGCCAGTTATAATGTTCAGTATGATCAACACCGCGCAAGGAGGCCCGGAATGATAACGTGGTCCACCTTTGAAGAAGATAGCGCTCGCCTATTGAGCGAGTACAACGAGAACATGCCCGTTGATGCGCCGGTTAAACTGACCAAAACTACCATGGCCGGCTTGATCGACCACACAGTGCTCAAGGCAGAAGCGACGCCAGAGCAGATCGATCTGCTTTGCCAAGAGGCGCGCGAATATCAGTTCGCCTCGGTTTGTGTGAACACGGTGTATGCGGCGCGTTGTGCCAAGGCATTGGCCGATACGGATGTGGATGTCTGCTGTGTGGTTGGGTTTCCTTTGGGGGCTAGCGCTACCGAAGCCAAAGTGGCGGAGACCAGATACGCCCTCAAAGCGGGTGCCCGAGAGATCGACATGGTCATTCATGTGGGCGGTTTGAAGGCGGGCAAATTTGAATCTGTCTACAAGGATATCAAGGCTGTGGCCGATGCTTGCCATGTCAAGGGGGCTGTCTGTAAGGTCATCATCGAGGCGGCGCTGTTGACTGATCTGGAAAAAGTCGAGGCTTGCCGCCTAATCGTCGAGGCTGACGCCGATTTCGCCAAGACCTCTACCGGCTTTGGCCCGGGCGGCGCTACGGTTGAAGATGTTCGCCTGATGCGTTATGTGGTCGGTCCGGAGATGGGTGTCAAGGCTGCGGGCGGTATTCGCGATGTCGAAAAGGCCATCGCCATGGTTTCCGCAGGCGCTAGCCGCATTGGGGCTAGTGCGGGCATTGCCATTCTCAACGGCATTGAGGAGTAGGTCTTGGTGAAAGTTAGCCTTGTTGATAGAGAAAAAATGCTGCGTGGCGAGATTGTACGTGCTTGTCAGTTGCTCTATGCTCGTGGGCTTATCGCCGCGACGGATGGCAACATCTCGGCTCGGCTGGATGATGCTCATCTGGTGACGACACCCACGGGGCTGGCCAAGGGTTTGTTGCGAGAGGCCGACCTGGTGGTGACGGATATGGAGGGTCAAGTCGTCGAGGGCGGTGCTTTTCCGCTCAACGGCTATCGTCCTTCGGCAGAGCTACGCTTGCATCTGGAAGTGTACCATCAGCGGGCGGACGTGAACGCTGTGGTGCATTCTCATGCGCCGATGGCTACGGCCCTTTCAGTGGCTGGCATTTCGTTGGCACCCTGTGTTATGCCCGAGACCCTGGTGACGCTGGGCACCATCGTGACCACGCGCTATGCTACACCGACATCGGCGCAGGGGCCGGAGGTCATCCGCGAATTGATTGGTGATCACGACGCCTTGTTGTTGGATCGTCACGGGCCGGTGACGGTGGGGCGTACGGTGATGGAAGCTTATGCGCATACCGAAAAGGTCGAGAATACGGCAGTGGTGCTGGCCGAAGCGCACAAATTGGGCAGGGTGCAGATTTTGCCCTTGGACGAAATCAGACGGCTATCTGCCATGCGAGACGGGCTTTTAGGCTCCGAGCGCCATTTTGCCGGGCCAGATTGCAAGCATTGTCGGGCTTGCCCTGGCTTGCCGGAGATGCTCTAGGAGGTGACACTTGCCGCGCGAGCGCGTCTACGGGCGTGAGGCCATCGTACTGCGAGAGCGCGACTATGGAGAAGCCGACCGTATTCTGTCGCTGATTACGCCGCAGGGCCGGCTCGATGCCATGGCCCATGGCGTGCGTCGCATCAAGAGCCGCAAAGGTGGCCATTTATCCTTGTTTTCACGGGTGCGGCTGCTAGTGGCTCAGGGGCGCAATCTGGATACCATTACCCAGGCCGAGTGCCTGGAGCAGTTCGATGTGCTTGCGCAGGATGTAGAGCGTTTCACTATGGCCTGCTATGCTGGAGAGTTGGTGGATCAGTTTGCTCAGGAAGAAGAGCCCCAGGCGTTGTACCAGCTCTTGCTAGATACTTTGCGCTGGTTGGAGAGTGACAATGACCCAGCCCTGGGTATGCGCCTCTTTGAGTTGCGCCTACTAGAGCAGGCGGGATACGACCCTGAATTGTTCAATTGCCTGGAATGCGGCAAAGAATTGCTGCCTGAGGTTAACCGTTTTTCGGCGGAACTGGGCGGCATATTATGCCCTCACTGTGGGGCAGATATTCCTTATGCGCGTCAGGTTTCGTTAGGGGCGCAAAAGGTGCTGCGCTATATGCGGCGGTACAGTGACGAACAAGTGAGCCATCTGACCGTACGACCGGTGACCCTGCAAGAGCTCGAATCGCTGCTGCGTATGGTGATGCAGCATATTCTAGAGCGTGAAGTGCGCTCGGGAGCCGTGCTGGATAGCCTGCGTCGCGCCGAACGCCGCCCAATTCATCACGGAACAAACGTGGATGAACCATGATTAGTAAATATTGTCTGAGGTGACTGCAAATGGATTTCGAAACCGTCATCATGCGCCTGAACCAGTTCTGGTCTGAGCATGGCTGCCTTTTGTGGCAACCGCACAATGTTCAGGTGGGTGCTGGCACACTCAACCCGGCAACTGCGCTTCGTGTTTTGGGCCCCGAACCTTGGAGCGTAGCCTATGTTGAGCCTTCGGTGCGTCCCGCTGATGGCCGCTATGGTAAGAACCCCAATCGCTGGCAGAAATACTATCAGTATCAGGTCATCCTGCAGCCGGAACCCGGCAATCCACAGGAGCTGTACCTGGCCAGTTTGCGAGCATTGGGCATCGATCCTGCGGAGCATGATGTGCGCTTTGTGGAGGACAACTGGGAATCGCCGGCGTTGGGTGCCTGGGGCTTGGGTTGGGAAGTTTGGCTGGATGGCCAAGAGATCACCCAGTTCACCTATTTCCAGCAGGCCGGTGGCCAAGAATTGGATCCGGTTGCGGTCGAGATCACCTACGGCCTGGAGCGCATCGTCATGGTGTTGCAGGGCGTGAGTACTTTTCCCGAGATCAAATGGCACGGTGATCTCACCTATGGGGACTTGAGGCTGCAGGGTGAGATCGAACACTGTACCTATAACTTTGAAGTGGCTGATGTCGATAACCTCCATGCCCTGTACGATCTGTATGAGGCCGAGGCCCAGAACGCCATCAATCGTGGACTGGTGATGCCAGCCCATGATTACGTCTTGAAATGTTCCCATGTGTTCAACGTGCTGGATGCCCGTGGCGCCGTGGGCGTCACCGAGAGGGCCCGCTATTTCGTGCGTATGCGTAATTTGGCCCGCACCGTGGCTTCGCTCTATGTCGAGCAGCGCAAAGAGATGGGCTACCCCATGCTGCGCGCCAATGACCAAATAGTCGAAGCGCCTCTGCCAACCCCTGTTCAACCAGAAGGTGACGGGCCGTTCGATTTCGTGCTCGAACTGGGTATTGAGGAATTGCCGGTGGGAGATCTCGATGTTACTGTCGATGACGTCAAAAAGGCATTGGAACAAGAGCTCACTCAGGCGCGTTTGAGTTATGATTCTTTGATAGTCGAGGGCACGCCGCGTCGCGTGGCGGCCATCGTCAAAGGTTTGCAGGCAGCTCAGCAGGACCGTAAAGTATCGAGTCGCGGCCCAGCGGCGGCCATTGCCTTTAAAGACGGCCAACCTACCAAGGCAGCTGAGGGTTTTGCCCGTGGCAAGGGCATTGACCCTACCGCTCTTGAGGTGCGTGAAGTCGATGGCAAAGAGTATGTGTTTGCCATTACGGCGGAAAAGGGCCAACCGGCGGCTGTGGTGCTGGCCGAAGCGCTGCCGCGTGTGTTTGCTTCATTGCACTATACGCGCAATATGCGCTGGAACGAGAGAGGCATCAGCTTTTCACGGCCGGTGCGTTGGATCATTGCTTTGTTGGGCGATGTAGTGGTGCCCTGTGAATTCGCTGGTGTACGCAGTGGGCGCGTATCGCGCGGCATTCGCCCGGCGGATAGCCCAGCGGTGCCGATATGCTGTGCTTCTGCTTACGAGCAGGCCATCACTGAGGCGGGCATCATGCTGTCTCAGGCGGCGCGCCGCGAAAGCATTCTCGAGCAGGCTCGCGCCCTGGCGGCTGAGGTGGGCGGCGAGATTCCTGACGATGAGGATTTGCTGTCCGAAGTGACCAATCTGGTCGAGTATCCGCTGGCCATTCGCGGCAGTTTTGATGAACAATATCTTCGCCTGCCCGATATGGTGCTGTTGGCTGTGATGCGCAAGCATCAGCGTTACTTGCCGGTGCTCAAGGATGGCAAACTGTTGCCTTATTACATCACCATCGCCAACGGCGCTTCGTTGGATGTGGATGTGGTGCGCCACGGTAACGACGAGGTGCTTCGTGCTCGTTATGCCGACGCCGCCTATTTCTATGACAGCGACATCAAAAAGCCGCTGGCTGATTATACGCCTGCGCTAAACACACTGACCTTCCAGGAAAAATTGGGCTCGGTGCTGGACAAGGTGCACCGTATGGAAAAACTGGTGCCCGTATTGGCCGATACGTTGGGCTTGAATGCTGAGGAAAAGGCCACTGCTGAACGCGCAGCCGCTATTTGCAAGAGCGATTTGGCCACCCAATTGGTGGTGGAACTTACCTCATTGCAGGGTGAGTTGGGACGCCATTATGCCGAACACACGGGAGAGACACCGGCTGTGGCGCAGGCTATTGCCGAGCATTATTTGCCGCGGTTTACCGGCGACCGTTTGCCAGCCAGTAAGGCAGGCCTGGTAGTTGGTCTGGCAGACCGCCTTGATTCTCTGGTTGGCCTGTTTGCGGTGGGCATCAAGCCTTCTAGCGGGGCCGATCCCTGGGGGCTGCGCCGTGCGGCACTATCCATCGTGCAAACGCTCTCTGAGTTGGATATGTCTATCTCGTTGAGAGAAGCGATAAAGTCCGCAGCAGCGAACCTGCCAGTCAAAGCTGGGAATGGCTTGGTTGATGAGGTCTTGGACTTTGTACAGACGCGCTATCGCGTGGCCTTGCGCGATGCTGGTTACGCCTATGACCAGGTGGATGCAGTGTTGAACGCTCAGGTCGACAACCCGGCTGCGGCACGCCATGCGCTGGACGAATTGGCTGTCTGGGTTGGGCGAGATGACTGGGGCGAACTGTTGGATAGTTATGCGCGTTGTGTGCGCATTACCCGTAAGCTCGATACGCAGTTTACTGTGAACCCCGGACTGTTCTCTGAAGAGGCTTCGCGGCAGCTCTATGCTAGCTATGCTGCACAGGTAGAAGGAGTCAGTAGCAAGGGCACGGTGGATGCGCTGATGGAGGCTATTCAGGCGCTCAAGCCGGCCATCACAGCTTTCTTTGATCAAGTGTTGGTGATGGACCCCAATCAGGATATCAGAAATAACCGCCTGGGGCTGCTGCAAGCAGTCTCGGGGCTGGCGGAGGGGATTGTAGACCTGACTGCCATGGAGGGATTCTGAGTCAAACGAGCGGGGTAGGGGAATGCCTACCCCGCTTTTTGTTTTACGCTAGCGGGCTTCGCGAATTTGTGCACCAAAGGGCACCAGTGCCATCTTGAGTAGTTTCATGTGCTGGGCGGCCAGGGGCAGCCCGACGACGGTGATGGCACAGAGCAGGGCGAACACGAGGTGTACGATGGCGACCTCGACGCCGCCAAAGACCCACCAGAGCACATTCATCAGGATGGGCAAGAGGCCAGCGGCAGATCCGGTGGTATCTACTTCTTTGCCAAAGGGGGCTAGGCCCAAGAGCGACAGCTTGATCAGTTGAACGCCAAAGGGAATGCCGATAATGGTGCAGCACAGCACCACGCCACCGATAAGGTAGAAAAAGAAAACCAGGAATCCGCCGAGGAGGATCCAGAGGACATTCATCAACAGGCTCATTTAGTTACTCTCCATTTTTTTAGCATCATAATCTATACGCTGAAACTAAACAGTGGTTGCAGAGTTGCAGAATCAGGTCATGGGACCTATAATCACGCGTCCAAAGGGCGCTACGCCAAACAAGGGGGTTTGATAATGGGGAAAAAGTGGGTGTATTTGTTCTCTGAGGGGAACAGAGACATGCGGGATCTGCTTGGAGGCAAGGGCGCAGGTCTTGCAGAGATGACGAATGCTGGCTTGCCAGTACCTCCTGGTTTTACCTGCACAACGGAAGCCTGCCTGGCTTATTTCGATGCTGGCAAGCAGTTTCCAGAGAATATGTGGGATCAGGTTCTAGAGTCAATGAAGGTGGTTGAGGAGCAAACTGGCAAACGGTTTGGCGACCCCAGCAACCCCCTGTTGGTATCGGTTCGCTCGGGTGCTCGCGTTTCTATGCCCGGCATGATGGACACAGTACTAAACCTGGGCCTCAACGGTGAGACGCTCAAAGGACTGGCTGAACTCTCTGGCAACGAGCGTTTTGCTCTCGATTCATACCGTCGGCTCATCTCCATGTTTGGACGCATCGTTAAAGGCATAGATGGTCGTAAATTCGAAGCCATTCTTGACGCCTACAAGGCCAAGACCGTAGGTGGCCGCGATACAGATCTTACCATGGAAATGCTCCAGAACGTGGTCAAAGAATTCAAGGCACTCTACAAGGCTGAGCTCGGTGTCGAGTTCCCTGAGGATGTCTGGGAGCAGCTTCGCCAGGGTATTGAAGCCGTATTCGATTCATGGTTTGGTCCCAATGCCGTCACCTATCGCCGCCACAACAATATGGCCGATAGCTGGGGCACGGCGGTAAACATTTGCACCATGGTGTTCGGCAACATGGGTGACAATTCTGGCACAGGCGTGGCTTTTACGCGCAACCCGAACACGGGTGACAAGGCTCTGTTTGGCGAGTACCTGGAGAACGCTCAGGGCGAAGATGTGGTGGCCGGTATTCGCACGCCACTCAAGATTGCCGAGTTGGAAGCAAGAAACCCCGAGGTTTACAAGCAGTTTCTTGATGTGGCTATGATGCTCGAAAAGCATTATCGCGATATGCAGGACCTCGAGTTTACCGTTGAGCGCGGCAAGCTCTACATGTTGCAGACCCGCAATGGCAAGCGCACCGCGCGCGCGGCCATCAAGATTGCCGTGGACCAGGCTAATGAGGGCCTCATTACTAAAGAAGAGGCTGTGGCTCGTGTAACCGCTACGCAGGTCGATGTCATGCTCCATCCTTCATTTGATCCCGCGGCCAAAGAAGCAGCGGCCGATTTGCTCATTACCAAGGGGCTAAACGCCTCTCCGGGTGCTGCCACGGGCGTGGCCGTTTTTGATTCCGTTCGTGCTGAAGATCGCTCAGCCAATGAGAATGTCATTCTCGTCCGCCCCGAAACATCACCCGACGATGTGGGCGGTATGCTCTCTAGCAAGGGCGTTCTCACCCAGCACGGCGGTGCTACGTCTCATGCAGCTGTGGTCGCCCGCGGCAGCAACCTACCTTGTGTGGTGGGCTGTGAGGACATCAAGGTTGACGAGATCAATGCCCGCTTTACCATCGGCGATCTGACCGTCAGTGAAGGCGATGTCATCTCGATTGACGGCACAACTGGCGAGGTCTTTTGCGGTGCTATTCCCACCCACGAAGTGGATCTTGATCAAGAGCATGAACTGCGCACGTTGCTCAGCTGGGCTGATGAAATTCGCGTATTGGGTGTGTATGCCAATGCCGATTATCCGCGCGATGCCGTCCGCGCTCGCACTTTGGGCGCCGAGGGCATTGGCCTTTGCCGCACCGAGCACATGTTCTTTGAGGAAAAGGCGCGCAAGGCTATTGTGGGCATGATCATGGCCCAGAACGATGCTGCGCGTCAGGGATTCCTGGACGAGATACTGCCGATCCAGCGTGCAGACTTTGAGGGCATTTTTGAGGCGATGGACGGCCTGCCCGTCACTATTCGTCTATTGGACGCACCCATGCACGAGTTTCTGCCCAGCCGTTATGAGTTGTTGGAAGAAGTCGTCAAGCTGCGCTGCATTGGGACCGATCCGAAGGAGCTGGCCGAAAAAGAGGCTTTGCTCAGCCTGGTCACCGATCTTTCCGAGATCAACCCGATGATGGGCTTACGCGGCTGTCGTGCGGGCATCAGCTACAAGGGCCTGACCGAGATGCAGGTGCGTGCCATCTTTGAGGCGGCCTGCAACAAAGCTGCTGAGGGTATCGACGTCAAGGTCGAGGTTATGATCCCGCTGGTATCGCACATCAACGAGCTCAAGACCGAAATCGCCAAGCTACGCACTGTAGCTGCCCAGGTTATGGGAGAAAAAGGCGTTGATGTTGAGGCTCTATTCGGCACGATGATCGAGACACCACGCGGTGCCGTGACCAGCGACGAGCTCGCCGTTGAGGCCGAATTCTTTAGCTTTGGCACCAACGACCTGACCCAGATGAGCTTTGGCTATTCGCGCGATGATGCCGAGGGCAAGTTCTTGCTGGACTATGTCAAACGAGGCATCTTGCCTGTGAGCCCTTTCCAGTCGATGGATCGGGGCGGCGTCGGTAGGCTAGTCAAGATGGCCGTAGAGCAAGGACGCGCTGTTCGCCCGGATATCCTTCTGGGTGTTTGTGGTGAGCATGGCGGCGATCCGGCTTCTATCAAGTTCTTCCACGAGGTGGGGCTTACGTATGTGAGCTGCTCACCCTTCCGAGTGCCTGTGGCCCGACTGGCTGCCGCACATGCCGCTCTTGGCATAGAGTAATACCTGCTTTTACTGGAGGGCCGGCCCAAGTAGGACTGGCCCTCTTGTCATATCGAGGGCGATTGACAACGCCGTGTGGTGCGAGTAATCTAGCTTAGCCTGAAGGAATGCCTTCAGACTTCCTCTGAGGAGGACCCTGGATGCGCAAACGCATCGCGGCCCGCAGTCTGTTCGGTGTGGCGCTGCTGGCCCTCTTGACCATAGCCACCTCTGTTGCATCTGCTGACTCACCTACTGTCGCGATGTCGGCCTCGGCTTCTCCTTCGGCTGTAGTATCTGGAGATACCGTTACTTATACGCTCACCGTTGAGAATACCGCTGAGAACGAGGTTGATGGTGCTACACTTGTGGTGACTTTGCCCGATGGTTTTACCTATGTATCGGGTAGTACCACGCTGACCTCCAATGGTGTCACAAAGGCTGGGGTGAATCCTGTAGTCTCTGGTGATACGCTACGGTGGTCCGCCTCTGATTTTACCATCCCTGCTGCGCGTACCACCACCGTATATGGCATGAATACTTTTGTACAAGATTACTGCAATACCGACGGTATTAATCAGCAGTTGAACTGGACACTTGAAGTAGTGGGTGAAAACACCTACGCCAAGCAGCTCTTTAAGGATATCGAGGCATCTACACCTGGCCCCCAGCCGTGTTGGGAAAAGTTTGTTGAAATTTGTTATGCAAATAACATTACTCCAGTCATTCGTCTGGCGGGCACCTATGGCAGTGGTTATTGGAACAAACCGATTGCTGACGCTCCCGGTGATTATAGTTCAATCGCCGCGGCTTTTGCCCGCGTAGTAGATGGCCTGCGGCAGTACATTCCCAATGATCATCTCCTCTATATCGAGATTTGGAACGAGCCCAACTTGAATTTGGAGTGGGGGGATGAGGCTAACCCCGAAGAATACGCTGCTATGATGGTGGACGTATCGGCTGCCATACGAGCCTTGGGCGATGATCGTATCGTCATCATGAATGGTGGACTTTCACCCAATGGCGGAAACATTGCTGCGTTGGCGTTCATCGACCGTATGGCTCGAGTGAGCGGCTGGTTGGATTCTTTTGATGTGTGGGCTGCCCATACTTATCCTGGCAATCGTCCTCCTGAATACAATCTACATGCTGGAAATATAACAAGTTACTCTAACTATAGTATTGATAGCTATTTGCTTGAACTACAACGTCTAGCACAATACGGTCGTGATGATTTGCAGGTACTCATCACTGAGACGGGATATGCTTTGAGTGCAAACGATCTTGAGTATGACAAGATAGGCGAAAGCAATCGCGCTAACTATATGCTCAGGGCTATGACCGACTATTGGTCGCAGTGGTCCGAAGTGATAGGGGTCTGCCCCTTTGAATTGGTTGATCCAAACGGCAATTGGGATATGTGGGATTGGCGCGATAATGACGGCAGCACACATGCGCAATACGATGTGTTAGCCGCAGCTTCCAAACCCAGCACTCTAGTTGAGGGCACGCTAGAGCTCACTTTTGAGGCGCGTTCTGGTGGCGCCACGGGCACTCGTACCATCGATGCTACCCTGACGACGCCATCCAACGGCAGTGCTGCGTTGACGAATGCCGCTCCTGTGCGCATCCCTTCGGATACCGTTCTGCCCACGCCTACACCCTATTCAGCGGGTACGTTGGTTTGGAACCTGCCGTTGATTTATCAGTATGCAGACTTGACGACCGAGCCAACGCCGGCGCCCGTGCAGGGTTGTGTAGAACTAGTGACGAATGGGAATTGCGAAACGAGCAGTGTCTGGACTCTTCAGGGAGGATATCCAGCTAGCTATACCAGCGATGCTTATGCGGGGACACAGGCTTTACGCATCGGCATCGTGAATTCTAGCAAAGATTGCTATTCCTTTAGTTCTGTTCAGCAAAAGATCACATTGCCTGAAGCTGATGATATTGCCTTGATCTTCTGGGCCAAATATTCTTCTTCCGATACTTCTGGCGACTACCAGTGTATTTTACTGAGATCAGAGGATCTTGGCACTTCTAGAGCACTTCTCTGGAGCTTGAACAATACTTCGGACTGGGTCGGTTATTACTATGACCTTACCGATTATGCCGGTCAGACATTATATCTTTATTTTGGTGTTTATAACGATGGTATCCCGAGCGAAGGCGTTACCTCAATGCTGGTAGACAATATTTCAGTCGAGGCTTGTGATGCGATTTCTACCAACTCTTCTGATCATGTGGCGATCCAGACGGCGACTGGCGAAACTGTACAGCTAACGACCCTTTCACCCCCCGTCACCTACGATCTGGTGGAAGGGGATATCTCCTTGGCCGAGGAGAACAAGGCCGATGCCAGAGTCTCTACATTGCAGATCGATGAAGCCCTACAACGTATGGTGGTGACGCGCTATAAAGCTCTAACGAGCGTCGATCTCTCGACGGGGGAGATTGTTTACTCCCTCAACTACACCAGCTCCTTGGGTATTGTGGGCTTGGATGAAGCCACGGGTTCTGTGGCGGTGCCGCTTTTCGATGAAGGGCGCGTGGATCTGCTGGACAGCGATGGCAATCTACTTGGTGCGGTCAGTGATTTGGGCAAGCCTGTGGCTGCTATTCTATCGGGTCAAGGTCTGTTGATCGCCGATGCAGGCAGTGATCAGCTCGTGTTGGCCGATGCCAAGAGTGGCGCCGTTGTCGATAGCCTCGATTTGGGGACGATCCCCGACATGATGCTGCTTGATGAGGCCAACGGCAAGCTCTATGTCGCTGAGCCAGAGGCCAGTCGTCTAGCCTTGATAAATACGACTAATTTGGCTATCGAGAGTTACATCGAATTGACGGGGACTGCCATGCCCGCCGATATGGTGTTGGATAGTGAGCGCAATCGTCTTTACATCGTTAATTCTCTTTCGGCCAAGTATGGGGGCATTCAAGCCATTGATACGCTGACTGGCCGTATTACGGCGAGCTTGTGGGGCAATCCTACAGAGCCTCTTTCGATCGCTAATCATGTGCAGCTCTCGGCGGATGGTGAATCGGTCATTTTGCTCACGCCAACGACAATGTATTTGCTGGATCCATATACCCTTGAGATTATCAGCCAACAAGCCTTGGTTCCCGAAGGATACAGTCGAGCAAGTGACTTGGATACGACAACGGGCGAACTCTATGTGGCTGATGGCCCCATACGGGTGACCCGAACTGAAGGATTGTCGGGAGAGGTGGATTAAGGTGGATGTCGTCGACGAAATCCGCCAGCGCCTCGATCTGGTGGATGTTATTAGTCAGTATGTGGAACTAAAAAAGGCCGGCCACAGCTACAAAGGCCTTTGCCCGTTCCACACTGAAAAGACGCCATCGTTCATCGTTTTTCCCGATACCCAAACATGGCACTGTTTTGGTTCTTGCGGCACGGGCGGCGATGTCTTTGCTTTTATCATGAAGCAAGAGAACCTGGCTTTTGGCGAAGCGCTACGTATGTTGGCCGAACGGGCTGGGGTTGAGCTGCGTCCGCAGACGCCGCAGGAACAGGCCATCAAGAGCGAGCGCGATCGCTTGTTCGAGGTCAATGCTTCAGCGGCCGATTTTTACAATCACCTGTTACTCAATGATCCCCGCGCTGAAGAGGCCAGGCAGTACCTGACCAAAAGAGGTCTCAGGCCAGAGACACTTCGTGCCTATCAACTTGGTTTTGCGCCAGACGATTGGCATGTTCTAGAACAGCGCCTCTTGCGCTTGTATCCACAAAGCGACTTGCTCAAAGCAGGGCTGCTCACCCAAAGCGATTCGGGCAACATATATGATCGATTCCGCGGGCGGATCATGTTCCCAATTCGTGATCACCGCGGTCGGGTAATGGGTTTTGGTGGACGTGTGCTCAATGATTCGCAGCCCAAATACCTGAACAGCCCCGAAACGCCGTTGTTCCACAAGGGCAGCGTGCTCTATGGCATTGATCTAGCGCGCCAGGCAATTCGCGACACAGGAACGGTTGTCATCGTAGAGGGTTATATGGATGTCATCGTGCCCTATCAGGAAGGGGTACGCAATCTTGTGGCCTGCCTGGGCACGGCGTTGACCAACGACCATATCAAGATTCTGCGTGGCATGACGGATAGGCTTCTTTTTGCGCTGGATCCGGATACGGCTGGTATCAATGCAACATTGCGAGGGGTGGATGCGGCCAGGGACGGATTGGGGCACAAAATAGTGCCACTGGTATCCGCTGATGGTGTGGTGCGCTATGAGAATCAGCTGAATGCCGAGATTCGGGTGATGACACTTCCGGATGGACTAGACCCAGATGAGGTTATCCTCCGCGATCGGGCGCTTTGGGATCAGGCTGTAGAAGAGGCCGTACCCTTTGTTGATTTTGTGATGCGTATTGTCTCATCCGAAGAGGATTTGACTACGGCGCGGGGCAAACGCCAGTTTACCGAACGGATTTTGCCGGTCATTGCTGCCATTGACAGCCAGGTTGAGCAAAGCCATTATCTGCAGCGTCTGTCACAACTTGTTCGAGTATCCGAGCAGGTGTTGGCTCGGGAGATGCGCAGATATCGTCAGCGGGATTCTGCGCAACCGGTGGAGGCGGCAGAGACGCAGCGACAACCCGCGCGTGCGCTCTCGATTGAGGATCGTGTAGTTGGTTTGCTATGGCTCTATCCCCAACGGTTTGAGCAAGTCCGCAGTCTCTCGGGAATCGATGCAGAAGCATTTCAAGATGTGCGCAACCGTGCTCTCTTTGAAGAGCTGCTTACACTTGAAAAAAAGACAGTAGAAGATTCAAAAGAGAAGTTAGAATGGCTTGACGAAGAGCTAGTAGGTCGTGTAGAATCCACGCGCGATGCCCTGACGGCGGGGCCAGCCATGTCCGAGGATATGGCGATCGAGGATCTGATCAAAAGTGCGCTACGTATGCGCAAGGCACATCTTTCCCGGTCATTGGCAGAGTTGCGATATGCCCTTGAGGATGCACGACAGTCTGGCGACAAGCAAGAGGCTGAACGTCTTGGAGCCAGGGCTGAAGAGATCTCGCGAGAGATTGAACTAGCTAATCGGCGCGCATATGAAGTAACCTTGATGGGCAAGAGTCGCAAGTAAGCGTCCAGTTTGGAGCAAAGAATGTCATCAGATCCCACGCTACAGGATCAATTGTTCAGCAGGCTTGTTGAAAAAGCCGAGCGAAGCGGCTATGTGACAGAAGAAGACATCAAAGACGCCCTTCCTGCTTCTGCAACCAAGAGGCAGGTTATAGGTTTGCGTGAGTCTCTCGAAGAACTGGAAATCCCGGTTATAACCGTTGAGGACAAAGAGATCGAGGCTGATGCCTCGCGTATGCGCACTACTTCTGATAATAGTTCCAACGATCCTTCACTGATCAACGATCCTGTACGCATGTATCTCCGCGAAATAGGTCGGGTACCTCTTCTTTCTGGTGAAGAAGAAGTCCGCCTTGCCAAGGCTGTGCAAGAAGGCTTTGAGGCGCAAGCGTTATTGGCTGACCCCGAGACGAGTCTTTCTGCCCAAGAGCTCCAGACTACAAAACTCAAGGTGCTTCAGGGAGATGTGGCTCAGAGGCGATTGACTGAGGCCAACCTTCGCCTGGTGGTTAGCGTGGCCAAGCGCTATCTTGGCAGAGGGCTTTCGTTTCTTGATCTGATTCAGGAAGGAAATCTTGGCTTGATCCGCGCTGTTGAAAAGTTTGATTACAAGCGTGGGTTCAAGTTCAGCACTTATGCCACCTGGTGGATCCGACAGGCGGTTACAAGGGCAATTGCCGACCAAGCGCGAACTATTCGTATTCCCGTCCATATGGTCGAATCGATCAATCGTGTTACCCGTGCACAACGCCAACTGCAACAAGAACTGGGACGGGATCCAACGCCTGAAGAGACGGCCATGGCCTTGGATTTTGTTACCAAAGAGGATCAGCGTATTATCGAAAATTGCAGCACCACAGGCACTGCACTTCCACGCGATGTTGCCATACGGTTGGAGAATTCTGCTGATAAAGTGCAGCAACTCATGCGCGTTTCGCAAGAGCCCATGTCTTTGGAGACACCAGTTGGTTCTGAAGAGAACAGTGTGTTGGTGGACTTTATTGCGGATGAAAATACGGCCAGCCCGGTAGAAGAGACGGACCGCGAATTGCTTCGTGAGCAGATTGCCGAAAGCCTTGATTCTCTCAAAGAACGCGAGCGAGAGGTGCTGATCATGCGTTTCGGTCTCGAAGACGGCCAGACGCATACTCTTGAAGAGGTGGGCCAGCGGTTTGGCGTCACACGCGAGCGCATTCGTCAGATTGAATCCAAGGCGTTGCGCAAGTTGCGTCATCCAACTCGAAGTCGCAAGCTGCGTGACTATTTGACCTAACGTGGGCCCGGTCAGATTTGACACTGCAAAAGTTAGGGGGTAAACTGCTCCCCGTGCTAGGGGAAACCCTGTAATCCTCGGTAGCTCAATGGTAGAGCGACCGGCTGTTAACCGGTTGGTTGTTGGTTCGAGTCCAGCCCGAGGAGCTGAATGCGGCAAACCCGCATCCACCCTATAAACAGCCCGAGATTTTCCTCGGGCTGTTTTTTATGTTTCTACGCGCTTGACAAAAATGATAAGCCGGCTTATATTTAGCTAGCTAAGTATTATCTCAATCGGAGGTGCCGCGTGCACGACAAACCTGATAAGACCCTTGGGTTTCTGATAGGTACTGTGGGGCACTTGCATCACCACCGCGTGCAGCAATTGATGGATCTTTTGGGATTGTTTCACAGTCAGTCCCGTTTGATGCGTTTGCTCTGGCATGAAGATGGGCAGAGTCATTCTGACCTTGCTGACAAGATGGAAGTCACGCGTGCCACTGTGACGCGCCTTGTTCAAAGAGCTGAAAAAGCGGGTCTTGTCGAACGCAAGCAGGATATGAATGATCAGCGCATCTCTCGCGTGTATCTTACCAAAGAGGGGCGTACCAAGCGCGAGGAGGTTTTTGCGACGTTTGATCGAATCGATGAGGAAACCTTTGCAGGCTTTGATGACGAGGAGCGGGAGCAGATTCGTGCCCTGTTGGAACGAATCATCACAAACCTCAAGAATGTAACTGAGAATAGTTAAGTTGTTGTGAGAGGAGTCTGTCGGGTATGCAATCGCTGAAAGAGCTAATTAGGTTCATGCGCCCCTATCGCAAGTGGGCGATTTTGGCACCATTGTTTATGGTGTTGGAAGTTGCCATGGACCTTTTACAGCCTGCCCTTGTTGAGCGCATTGTTGATGAAGGTATTGCCAACCTTGATCTTCAATTGGTCGTTAATACGGGCTGGCTCATGATGGGGGTAGCGCTCATCGGTGTGATTGGCGGCATGGGCTGCACCTTTTTTGCTGTCAAAGCGGCAGAGGCTTTTGGCGCAGATTTGCGCGGAACACTGTTTCGCAAGGTTCAATCTCTCTCATTTTCTAATCTGGACAAGCTTCATACCGGCGAATTGGTAACCCGCCTGACTAATGACGTGGTACAGATCAAAGAAGTGGCTCGCATGATCATGCAGATGATGGTGCGAGCCCCGTTTACGATGATCGGTAGTTTTGCTATGGCTATCGTAACCAGCCCCAAGTTATCCTGGATTCTCTTGGTGCTCATGCCAATAGAGCTGGTTTTCGTCATCTTTGTTGTCCGTAAGAGTTTTCCTCTGTTCAGTATCGTCCAAAAGAACCTGGATAAACTCAACACCGTCTTGCAGGAAAACCTGATGGGTGTTCGTGTGGTCAAAGCTTTTGTGCAGATGCGGCACGAACGAAATCGCTTTGAGACCACCAACGAATCTCTAAAGGACATTACCGTCAAAGCTTCGCGTATTGCAGCGGTAGCGATGCCTTTGATGGGCATGGCAGTGAACCTGGGCATTGTGGCCGTCGTTTGGTTTGGCGGTATCGATGTTCAGCAGGGAGACATGCAGGTTGGCCAGATCATCGCCTTTGTTAACTATTTGACGCGCGCCATGATGAGCCTTGTGATGGTTGCAATGCTCGTTATGCGTCTTGCACGTGCACAGGCATCGGCCATACGTGTGTCCGAAGTACTTGATTCTGAACCAGACATCGTCAATTCCCCGGATGCTTTGACCGATTTTTCCCCGACCGGTCATGTGGTCTTTGACAATGTGTCGTTCAGTTATGATGGTGATCAAGGGGACCCTGTTCTCAAGGGCGTCAGCTTTGATGTAGAGCCCGGGCAAACAGTAGCCATTCTGGGGACGACCGGAGCAGGCAAGTCTAGCTTGGTCCATCTCATCCCGCGATTCTATGATGTTACCGGCGGATGTGTAACCATTGATGGCGTTGACGTACGCGATGTCAATACGGACGTACTTCGGCGCAAGGTGAGTGTCGCTCTACAAGAGCCAATCCTGTTTACCGGCACTATTCGTGACAACATCCGCTACGGACGGCCAGAAGCCTCGCAAGAAGAAGTCGAGCATGCGGCGCGCATGGCTCAAGCACATGATTTCATCATATCCTTCCCTGAGGGGTATGACACCGAAGTGGGGCAGCGAGGCGTAAACCTTTCTGGTGGACAGAAGCAGCGACTTTCTATTGCGCGGGCGCTGTTGACCAAGCCAGCAGTTCTGGTGTTAGATGACAGTACGAGCTCGGTGGATGTAGAGACCGAAGGACGCATCCAAGAGGCATTGGCTTCTTTTATGAAAGAGATGACCTCCTTTGTAATTGCCCAACGTATCAGCACAGTACTCAATGCTGATAAGATTCTAGTTCTTGATGATGGTATGGTGGCCGCCGAAGGCACGCATGACGAGCTTTTGGATTCAAGCCCCATTTATCGTGAGATATTTGAATCACAGCTTTCTAATGGAGCGATGGCTAATGTCTGATAGAGAAAAAACGCAACGTCCGCGCCCCCAGATGAATGACCAAGCGGATGATAAAGCGACCACTGTGCAGCGTTCAGATCCGCCTATGGTGCCAGGGCGTGGTCCTGGCGGAGGTATGGCTGCTCGCTTTGAGAAGCGGCGCGCCAAAGATGTGCGTGGCACAACCAGTAGGTTAGCGACCTATCTGGGGCGATACTGGCGCGGTTTGGTAGGGACAGTGTTAATGGTGACCCTTACCTCTGTATTCAATGTGCTTACGCCTTATCTGTTGGGCTTGGCTATCGATGACTATATGGTCGCTGGGCAGATGTCGGGTCTGGCGCGTATGGCGTTGTTGATGCTCGGTGCCTATACGGGAATGGCCATAACCACCTGGTTGCAGACCTTTATCATGGTGGGAGTTTCCCAAAATTCGCTGCGTGATCTGCGAAACGACTTGTTTGCCAAGCTGCAAACGCTTTCTCTGCGCTATTTCGATCAACACACTCACGGTGAGTTGATGAGCCGTCTCACTAACGATATTGAGAACATCAGCAACATTCTTACATCTACGGTTACCCAATTAATATCTAGCATCCTGACAATTGTGGGTGTTGCGATCATGATGTTCGTCATCAACTGGCGTTTGGCTTTGGTTTCGATTCTGGTGGCTCCTGCCACTGTTTTGGTAACACAGGCCATCGCCAAACATACTCGCGAAAACTTTCGTGGGCAGCAGCGTGCCCTCGGTGAGTTGAACAGTGTGATTGAAGAAACGATTACCGGCGAGCGCGTGGTCAAGGCCTATGTTCGCGAAGAGGGAACGATCGAGAGCTTTGAAGAAAAGAACGGCGAATACGTTTATTACGCCGTCCGGGCGCAAATCCTATCTGGTTTCATGGGACCTATTTCTAACATGCTCAACAATGCTTCATTTGCCGTTGTGGCTGGATTGGGCGGCTGGTTTGCTGTCAAGGGATTGGCGACCGTTGGTACCATTGCCTCCTTTGTGAACTATTCGCGCCAGTTTACACGCCCTATCAACGAAATTGCCCAATTGTATAACTCGATCCAGTCAGCCCTTGCGGGCGCTGAGCGTGTCTTTGAGGTTATGGATGAGATTCCCGAGATCACGGATGCGGCTGATGCACATTCACTCGAAGGGGTTGCTGGTCGGGTGGTGTTTGACGATGTCTGCTTCTCTTATGAGCCTACTACCCCTGTGCTCAAGCACGTTAGCCTGGTGGCAGAGCCCGGCCAGACGATTGCCCTGGTTGGCCCTACTGGTGCAGGCAAAACCACCGTCATCAACCTGATGATGCGTTTTTATGATGTAGATAGCGGCAGTATTCGCATTGATGGCCGCGATATCCGCGACCTCAAGATGGATGAACTACGGCGCCATCTTGGTATTGTTCTGCAAGACAACTTTTTGTTCGGAGATAGCGTGTTGGCGAACATCCGCTATGGTCGTATGGAGGCTACCGATGAAGAAGTTTACGAGGCAGCACGCCTGGCCAATGCCGATACCTTTATCCATCGATTGCCGTACGGCTATAACACAGTGCTTACTGAGCGCGGCAGCAACCTGAGCCAGGGACAGCGGCAGTTGTTGGCCATTGCCCGAACGATTTTGGCCAATCCGGATATCCTGATTCTCGACGAAGCTACCAGTAACGTAGATACGCGCACCGAAAGGCATCTTCAGGATGCCCTGCTTCGCCTGATGGCGGGGCGAACTAGTTTTGTTATTGCTCACCGCCTAAGTACCATCCGCGAGGCAGACAAGGTGCTGGTTATCAACTATGGCGAGGTGATCGAAGAAGGCACCCACGAGAGCCTTCTTGCAGCCGGTGGCTTTTACCACGATCTTTACTATAGCCAGTTCCGCGGTAAGAGTGCTGTACTGGCTCAGGCAGGACACTAACCTTCTCATCAAGGGCACGACGAAAGTCGTGCCCTTTTTTTGTGCAGAGTTGACGTTATGTGGGCAGCTGGGATAATGGCCAGACAGAGAGCATGTTTCAGGGAGGAAATATCAAATGATGTTGACCGTACCCCAACGGGTTAGGCTTGAACGCTTTGCCCGAGCGCTTGTGAATCAGGACGCTGCACGCATTATCGTACCAGCTGCACGCCCCTCAGAGGGACATTGGTTCGGTGGCGGCAACATGATCAGTGATAAAAAAGGCGCTCTGTACGTGGTGGGGCGGTATCGTAATTACGGGGATTCTCGCACTGGCCTGGGGGCAGGCGAACGAGGCAAAGAATTGGTGATTTATCGTTCATCTGATGGCGGCGCCACCTGGGCACATCTCGTCTCCTGGCAAAAACCGGATCTCGATGTGAACGGGCTGCAAGTGCTTTCTATAGAAGGTTCGGCTTTGCACTGGACTGAATCTGGCGTTGAGCTTTTTGTCTCCACTGAAAAGGCCGGGCGAGATTATCCGCAGGGATATGAAGATTATATGAAACCAGGCACTGGTATCTGGTCTATCGAGTGCCTCAAGGCTGACACGGTTGCGGATTTGAAGGATGCCCCTATCCAGACTGTACTACATTGTGATGACCCGCGATGGCTCCATGTCAAGGATCCCTTTGTGATGGATCGTTTTAGCGGTGATCTTACATTGGGTTTTTGCACACATCCTTTTTGTTGGTCAAGCAGCAACAGCGGTTATGCTGTTCGTTCGGCAGAAACAGGTGACTGGACTGCCGTCGTATATGATTTCTTTGCCCGGGGGTTTACCTGGGATGTAGCCATCACGCGGGCCACAGCCATGCTCTCGGTGCCGCGTTTTGGGGCCTTTGCCAGCGGGCCGGCGCTAACCTTGGTGTTTTATGACGGCGGCGAATCTATGCGCAATATGCAAGAGCATGCTTCGGCTCACAGCAGGCCGCGCGGGTTCTCATGTGAGGAGATTGGCGGTGTTGCGGTTGCTGCCGCCGATGGCGTGTCAGAGATTGAGCGTCTGTCGGTCAATGAACCCATGTTTCTCTCGCCTTATGGTTGGCGTACAAGTCGCTATGTGGATGTTTTGGCGACCGAGGGAGGCTTTTATGCCACTTGGCAGCAAGCCCAGGAGGATTATTCTCAGCCGCTGGTGATGAATTTTGTGAGCATGGCAGAAGCAAAAGCCTTGCTCTCCTAAAGAAAAAGAGCGCCGCAAAAGCGGCGCTCTTTTTCTGCGCTAGGCCATCAAATCCTGGATGAGCGCTTGAGGGATAGTAAACTCAGGGCAGCCCATGGAGCCTGGAGCAATTTCGTATTCGTCAAAAGGAATGACGAGTTCGCCATCGCTGCTGAAATAGTAATCCTGGTCATCCGTGACCCCGGTGAAATCATCCGGAAAGTACATGATTCCTTCGTCTGGGTTTTGTTTCTCTTGCATTTGATTGAGTATCTCTGTATTGAGAACAGACGCCCAGTCAGAGTCATCCTTGAACAGATCCTTCAGTTCGATGATCTGTCCTGTGGTCTTGTCGACGTTGTAGTAGACATTGTATTCGTAACCGCTTGCTTGAACTTCGAGTACGGCGACCTGAAGTGTGAACCAATCATCGCTGTCTGTCACGACGTTGTAGGTAATATCAAGGCCGAGATAGCCTTCACCAATCTCTTCCTTTTGCTCTTTGAATTTTTCAATCAACATGTTGGTATAGTCGTCGACAGAGGCATTGATCAGAGAAGCTGCTTCGCTTTCATCTTTGATTTCTGGCACATCAACACTGGCAGAGCTGTGTCCATCGTCATATTCGTAGGTGCGGAAAGTAACCACTTGTACGATAGGGCCTATGATTGGTAGGTTCCCCATAGCATAGGCGACACTCATGCTCGTGTTGGGCAGAATGATAAAGAGCGCCAAGGCAGTGGCAACAGCGACAGAAACCCAACGGCCAGTATGGTGGCGTAGCTGCTCACCCTCTGCTTCAGGGAGTAAATTCAAGGTATTTCTCAGGTTGTTGTCATAGCCTTCCGGAAGATGCATATCCTCACGTTTAGCCATCATTCTTAGTTTCCTATCATCGCTATTCATTGTGTGCTCCTTTCCCCAAGTAAAATGGGCTTGAGCTTTTGCCTTGCACGGCAGAGGCGTGTCTTAATCGCACCGCGTCTGGCGCCGGTAATTCTGCTTATCTCGCTGATGCTCATATCCTCGTAATAGAACAGCACAACGACGGCTCGTAAATCGTCTGACAAGGTTTCTACCGCCGACCATAACGAGAGGGCTTTGGTATTGTCCTGAGGTATCACAGCGAGAATGTTGTCCACGTCTTCTAAATTGACTTCTGGCTTGCGCTTGCCATAGGTCTGGTAAGCCGAGTTGACGAGTATCTTCATGATCCACGGCTTGAATTTGTCGCGGTCACGCAGTGTAGATAGCTTGCTGTATGCAGAAAGGACAGCATCTTGCACAGCATCCTCTGCATCGGCATCATTTTTCAGGATGCTCTTGGCAAGCCGAAACAGAGCTAGTTTGTTTTCGATCACCTGATCGCAAAACCAGGTTTTTTCATCATAATTGCTCAACACAGCTGTGGATGTCCTCCTCTCATGTAGCTGCCTCCTTTTCATTGACCGGTCACATATAAGATGATGGTAAGGAGTAAAAGGTTACATCAGCGAGAAAGAGAAATCTTACTACTATTTGAAAGGCATCTCATTCGCCAGCGATGAGCCATATAGACGTCCGTATAACAAAAGAACTCTCCGGAACCGAGTCACCGGTTGCGGAGAGTTCTGCTAGATATCTCTGTGAGGGCATCTTTTGTGACACCCTTTTTATGAACTCTTGAACAATCGGAATGTGCCCCAAATGGCGACGATGAGGATAACGCCCACGATGCCCCAAAAGATGGGATCGGATACATAAGGTAACTGGCTATCCTGCGGTGTCTCGTCAGAGACTGCGGTTGGGTACGACGATGGCGTGGGCGTAGTGGCTGCGGATGCCGTTGGCGTTTCTTCTGTCGTTGTAGAGGGGCTGATGAGCGTGATTGTTGCCGCTGTTGTTGGCGTGGGTGTACGAGTCCAAAGGGGCGTGTTGGTCACGGTTGCGGCCCCCACTATTGTTGGCACTGCTGTTTCATCTGATACGGGCGTATTGGTCGGTGCCAGCGTCGAGAGGGCAGCCTGTGTCGATTCCGTCGTGGGATAAGACGAGACTGTCGTGGGAACTGGCGTGGCCACACCGGTGGTTGGCTCCGGATATCCGGGAATGGTGGTCGGAACAGGAGCCTGTGCACACACAGGCAAAACCGGAAGAGCCATGATGATGGCAAATAGCAGAATGCCTGAAATGACGCGTGCTTTCTTCATGGGACTCCCGATTTGATCTCGAACCCAACCTCGCGATTATACCGAGGCTTTGACTCTGGTGTCAACGCCGTTCTCGGTCGCTTTGGGATCACGCGTGCTGGGCAAGCCCAGAGACAAAACCAGCGCGATAGCGGCGGCGGCCGTTGCAGCAACAAAAACGAATGTGTAGGAGATGTTCTCTACAAGAAGGCCACCAGCCAGTGGAGCCAGCATGGTCAATGCGGAAAGGGTGTTGATAGTACCAATGTACACAGGCCGTCGTTCGGCAGGGGCGTATTCCAAAATCCAGTTGTAAAAAGGCCAGCCCAATGAGTTTAGAACAATGCCTAGAACGAAAAATATAGCCATATAGATAGCCATAGATTCGCCGAGAACACCTGGAAACAAGGAAAGGACAAGCGCACCCGCCGAGGGCAGTGCCGCCAGAACACAGGTCAGCCGGATGTGGTAAAGAGGTCCTTTGGCATCCTGAACAAAGCTCATCAACAGGCCGCTTGCTACTGTACCAGCCACCTGGGCAGAGATGAGCAAGCCTGTCGAGGCTACGCTCATTTTGCCCACCTGTACGGCATGTAGTACATAAAAAGAGCTGGCCATAGTGACAAAGCCGGCGGTAATCTTGGCGATGATGAGCCGCAGAAAGGCACGGTCATCACGCAGCAGTGCGGGAATATTCCGAAGCGTTTGGGCAAAACCAAGGGGTTGTTTCTTGGGATAGCAACCTGTTGGCTCTTTGACGGCTGAGAGACCCGTTGCTGCAAATATGAATGCCACTGAGGCTAGGCCAAAGATGATGGCATAGTTGGTGGGGAACCCCCAACGACTGTTGGCACCCAGCAACCAGTTAACCAGCGCACCTATGGCGATGCCTCCCAATCCTCCCAGTGCTTGCGATGTGCCAAGTAGGCGCCCCCGGCGGCGCGCAGGAATGGCCACGCTCACCAGGTCCATCCATGGCAGGCTTACAAAGGAATCGCAAACATAGAACATGCAGATGATGGCTACCAGACAACCGAGTAGCAGATTGGCGTGGTTTTCTGCCAGCAGCATGACGAGGATTGCAAAGATAAAGAACAGGGGGCGACCAAGCCATGCGGCGCGTAGGATAGCTGGTTTGCGCCTGTCAAAACGAGCAATGTGGCTGGCCACCAAAAGCTGAGGCAGCAGCCAGGCACCGCTGGCCAAGCCTGAGATGAGGCCTACAAGTGAGGCCGATCCGCCCAGGGCATCGACAAAAGCCGGAATGACGGTGGTGGTGCTGATCAGGCTTGCGCCTACAGAAAAAAAGGCCGAATCAGCTCCTAGCGCGATATAGTTGCGCGCATAACTGATTGGCAGATGCTCGGCTCGAATACGTTGTATCTTGGACATACCAACAACCTCAATAGGGTTTCCGCTTCAGCAAACCGGCTAACAGTACGCACATTGAGGTTGTTGGTCAAATAGGCAATTTTATGACGTAAGGTAGCGTCGGATCGTGTCAAGGCCCAGGTGGATAACCCAACCTTGCCCCAGAGGGCCGGGGCGGCCGCCGTATGGTTCTGTGCGAACCAGCCCACCGGGTGTTGCCAGGGTAATATAGGTGGGCATGCCCTGGTCGTCCGCGGTTGGCTGTGTGCACACGGCCAAGCCCAGGTCGCTGTGGGCTGCATGTCGTATGGCGATGGCAGCGGCATCGGCGAGTTCTTGCGAGGGCTGCGCGAACTCTGTGGGCAGGTCGAGTGCCAACCCCTGGGCATTGGCAGCCACCATGGCTGATTTGAGCACATTCGCTGCTTCTGGTGTGCCGGCCAGTCGCTGGATGATGAGGCTGGGCGTGCCAATCTCGACCACCGCTAGCGTTTGTCCCAACTGTTGTAATCGGGCTGCTACCACGCCTTCGATAGTCTCATGATTAACGCCAAAGATATACTCGCCGGCCACCTCACGAATGCGGGCCTCAATGGGGGCGATGAGGGCATCTGCTTCTTGCTCGCTATCGGCTTTGGCAGCAATGCGCACATCAGTTTGCCCGGGGTGGGCAGCCGTGCCTACTGTGGGGTTGGATAGTTCCATCAAGTCGGCAATGCGTTCACCCAGCGTGCTCTCACCGATGTTGCAGGTTCGCAGAACGCGAATCTTGATGACACCGTTGAGATCATAACGGTTGCGGATGTAGGGCAACACCTCGTGCTCCATCAGGTATTTCATCTCAAAGGGTACACCCGGCAGCGAGATGATGATGTGCCCATCTTTTTCGGCGATAAAGGCTGGTGCTGTGCCAACGGGGTTATGAATCACTTGAGCGCCTTGCGGAAGCTGAGCCTGCCGGCGGTTGCTTGCCGTCATAACGCGGTTGCGTCGGGCGAAAAAGCCCTGGATTTCCTCCAAGAGGCTATCATCGGTATAGAGCGCGCAGCCTATGGCTTTGGCCACGGCTTCACGGGTAACATCATCGACTGTAGGCCCTAGCCCACCGGTGGTGATGGTGATGTCCGAGCGTTCCAGCGACTGTCTGAGCACCTGCGCAGCACGCTCCAGGTTATCACCCACGGTAGTGGTGTAAAAGAGATTCAGGCCGATCTCGGTGAGCCGCTGTGCAATCCAGGCCGAGTTTGTATCGACGATTTCACCGAGCAAGAGCTCGGTGCCAATGGTAACAATTTCCGCTTGCAAGGTATCCACACTTTCGCTCTTAGAGGTGTTCTTCTAGACCCTTGGCACGTATTTGCTTGACCAGGCTGCTTACATCCTGAGCGCGTTCTCGCGGGAGGATGAGCAGTGCATCCTCTGTATCAACAATGATATAGTCTTCCAATCCGGCGGTAGCCACCAACCGTTTTGAACTCGAGACGAGCGTGTTGTGGGTATCCAGGCTCACATGCACGCTGTCGCCTAAAAGTACGTTGCCCTGTTCGTCGTATTCGGCGAGTTCATAGAGTGATGCCCAACTACCCACATCGTTCCAGCCCATCTCGCAGGGAATGACGGCAACATGGTCAGCTTTTTCCATGATGCCCACATCAATAGCGACGGGTTTTATACTGTTCCAGGCTGATGCGGCAGCTAGGGCATCGCCGCGCCGTTCGGCACTGACGACCTGGTGCAGCAATTCAAAAGTCTCGGGGAGCGAACGTTCGAATTCTCCCAGAATGCGCTCCAGCGTCCAGGCAAAATACCCCGTGTTCCACAAGTAATTGCCAGAATTTACATAATCCCGCGCCTGATCCAAAGGCGGCTTTTCTACAAAGCTGGAAACAGCATACACAGTGCAGCCGGTATCGTCATAGAGGGGCGCGCCCTTTTCAATATAGCCATACCCCGTGTGCGGCTCTGTGGGAACGATGCCCACTGTGGCAATGTAACCCTGGCGTGCGGTTTGACAGGCTGAACGCAGGGCGGCAGCGAATGCCTGGGGGCGCTGCACAGCGTGGTCAGCATGGATGGAAGCCATAACAGCATGTTTGTTCGCGGTCATATGGGCCAGACGCATAGCGGCCAGACCAAGGCAGGGAGCAGTATTGCGAGGGCCCGGCTCTATAAATACGTTCTCTTTCGGCAATCCCTCAATTTGCTCATGCACCAAATGAGCATGTTCGGGGCCGGTTAGCACAAAGACATGCTCAAGGGGACAAACTTGCAACACACGATCGACGGTGCTTTGCAGCATAGAACGGTGATCACAGAGCTGCAAGAACTGCTTGGGCAGCGCTTTCCGGCTGAGGGGCCAAAGACGTGTGCCGCTGCCTCCCGCGAGGATGGTGACATAGATATCACTGTTTGAATTGCCGTCGTTGGCTGATGTCATAGCAGTCTCCCAAGTTAGCGGGCGATGACGTAAGCAGAGCGGTCGACGCGTTGGACCATTCCTTTGAGCTCCATCATACACAGTGTACTGGAAACCACATTTGCTGCCAGATGAGACTGACGGACGAGGTCATCCACCTGAATAGGCTCGGGGCCCAAAAGATCGAGTAGAGAAGCTTCTGTGGGGCTATCGGGTACAAGTTCACGCACTTGGCGCTGTTCTGCGACCATGCTCAGGTTCAATTCTTCCAGCACATCCTCGACTCGGGTAACAAGTTTGGCTTCTCCCCGGCGAATGAGTGCGTTCGTCCCGTCACTCAGGGGGTTGAACATGCTGCCGGGTATGGCAAAGGTCTCCCGGCCTTGATCCAGTGCGTAGCGAATGGTAATCAAAGAACCGCTGCGTTCTCCCGCTTCAATGACTACTGTTCCCAGCGAAAGGCCACTGATGATGCGGTTGCGCGGAGGAAAGTTACGTGCTTCGGGCTTGACGCCGGGTGCGTAATCAGAGACGAGTGCGCCCGATGTGCTAATTTGCTCGGCCAGGGCCCTGTGCCTTGCAGGGTAGACTTCATCCAGACCGCAGCCCAACACGGCTAGCGTACGGCCGTTGTGTTCCAGGGCAGTGGTGTGGGCAATACCATCAACACCCAAGGCCAGACCGCTGACGATAGTAATACCCTGAGCAACCAGACCGCTCACCAGCTCGCGCGTGGCACTTTGACCATAAGAGGTAACCTTACGGGTACCCACAACGGCGATAGCCAGGGCATCTGGCGGGGTAATCTCTCCGCGCACATATAGCAGGGGAGGGGACTGGTCGATATCGCGCAGCAGTTCAGGATAGTTGGGATCTTGCCAAGTGAGGATGTCGATATCCAGATCAGCCACACGAGCAAGTTCATCTTCTAGGTCGAGGCGGGCACGATGGTACAGCAGAGACTCAATGGCATCCCGAGGAATGCCCAGGGCGCGCAGATTGGCAGCATCGCTATTCCAAGCATATTCCAGATCACCAAAACGCTCCAGCAAAGCTTCTATACGGGCAGGACCATAGCCCGACACCATGTTAAAGCCAAGCCAGTAGCGTTTGTCCATCGAGCTGGCCTTTCTAGACGAGTCCTGGCAACAAATGTACTGTCATAATGCCATCTTGCGTGTTAACGTCAAGGATAACATCCTTGATGGCCGGCAAGAGGATTTCACCGCGGTCTCCCCTTACAACATAGACATCGTTGGCGCCCGTTGACAGCACTTCTGCCAGGATGCCCAGGGTTTCACCCTCATCGCTGATCACGTCCATGCCTTCCAGTTCGAACACATAATACTCGTTTTCACCGAGCTCGTAGGCGTCTTCGATGGGGACATACAGTTCTTGTCCGCGCAGACGTTCGGCTTGTTCGGGCGAACTGATACCTTCGATCACAAGCAGTGCCTGCCCCTTGAAGAGCCGCGCCCGTGCCACATGGTAAAGTCGTTTTTCGGGGCCGATGCAGACGTCTTTCAAATCATAAAAGCGCTCAGGCCGGTCGGTTTCGATGTTGACGCGCATCTCACCGTCGAGGCCACGTGCGCCCACAATTGTGCCAATAACCAGATGGGAGGGAGACGCAGATTTCATAGGTGCTGTTCCCCTTGTATACAAGACAAGGCGACGACCCAACCGGGACGTCGCCTCTTAATTCTGATAAGCAGGTTGCTACTCTATCTCGAGAATGACGCGCCGATCGCCATCATTACAAACTCGCAAAAGCGAGCGTATTGCATTAGCGACGCGACCATGCCTTCCGATGACCCAGCCCTTGTCGTCAGGATGTACACGCAACTTTAGAATTGTTGCATTGCGTCCGCGAATCTGCTGAATGCGGACGTCATCCGGGTTATTGACGATCGATTTCGCGATATACAGGACCAGATCCTTCATGAATAGCTCTTTTCTTACGCAGCTTCGATTTCGGTGGATTCTTGAGCTTCGACTGGCTTGGCGGAGATTCCCATGCGGTTAAAGATTCGATTAACCGGCTCACTGGGCTGTGCACCGCGCTGCAGCCAAAAACGTGCTCGCTCTTCATCTACCACAACCGTCTCGGGATCAGTGCGGGGATTGAAATGCCCGATCTGCTCGATAAAGCGGCCATCACGCGGTGAGCGCTGGTCACTAACGACGATTCGATAACTAGGCTGTTTCTTGGCACCGACACGACGGAGTCTAATTCTTACCATAGTGTGTGTTCAACCCTCTCTCGTTTGTTCTTTCACACAAAGTGATTATACGCATGTTCTATAATTTTGTCTAACCGAGGAGTGAAGCAAGTCCTCGGCCTTTGCCCCGCCGCATTTGCTTCATCATCTTTTGCGTCTGCGCGAACTGACGCAAGAGCTGGTTCACTTCCTGAACAGATTTGCCACTTCCCTGAGCAATACGCCGCTTGCGGCTGGCATTGATGATCTTTGGGTTATGGCGTTCTTCACGCGTCATCGAGCTGATCATGGCTTCGGTGGCTTTCATGGAATCTTCGGCAAAGTTATTGGGTAACCCTTTGACTGCGCCCTGCATACCGGGGATCATGGCCAAAATCTCACTCATCGGCCCCATGTTCTTCAGGGCTTTTATCTGCTCTAAATAGTCCTCAAAGGTGAAAGAAGCTGAACGCAGCTTTTCTTCCATCTTGCGGGCCTGGTCTTCCGTAAAGGCTGATTCAGCACGCTCGATGAGGGTGAGCATATCACCCATGCCCAGAATGCGGGACGCTAATCGTTGCGGATAGAACTCTTCCAGGTCCGAGGTCTTTTCACCCACACCCATGAACTTGATAGGCACGCCAGTAACTGAACGAACGGAAAGTGCTGCACCACCGCGGGCGTCTCCGTCCACTTTGGTGAGTATCAGGCCACTAAGAGGCACCTTTTTGTTAAACTCGTCAGCTACAGACACAGCTTCCTGGCCGGTCATGGCATCGACAATGAGCAAAATCTCTTGCGGCTTGACCGCATCGCGGATCTGCACCAGTTCACCCATCATTTGCTCGTCAATCTGTAGCCGACCTGCAGTATCCAGTATGACGATACTATGTGCGTTCCGACGCCCTTCTTTGACGCCGTTTTGGCAGATGGTTACGGGTGAGACGTTGGTGCCTTCGGCATAAACCGGCGTGTTGATCTGATGACCAAGTGTTTCCAACTGAGTGATGGCTGCCGGGCGGTAGGTGTCGGCGGCAACGAGGAGAGGATTATGCCCTTGCTTGCGCAAAAAGACGGCAAGCTTAGCCGCCATCGTTGTTTTGCCACAACCTTGAAGGCCCACCAGCATCAATACCGTTGGATGTGGTCCACTCAGATCGAGTTTCTCGGGGCTGCCGAGCAGGCTGACAAGCTCTTCGTTGACGATCTTGATGACCATCTGGGCTGGCGAGAGAGCTCGCGAGACTTCTTCGCCTATGGCGCGTTCCTGCACCTTGTTAATGAATTCTCGGACAACCTTATAGTTGACGTCTGCTTCAAGCAGAGCCATACGAACTTCGCGAAGTCCCCGCGAGACATCTTCTTCAGAGAGACGCCCCTTACCAGAGAGATCGCGAAAGGTTTTTTCAAGTCGTTCGGAGAGTGCTTCGAACATCAACCTATCCTGTCAGCCATAACTGCAAAATGCAGGATATTGTAACGCTGAACGGAGAGAGCGTCAAGCAAGGCTATCGAGATACCCTGCGGAGGGTAATTTGGGGCTGAGAAGCAGGTTTTTCGGGCTTGATGAGGCTATCAAGCCAGGTTGAGACGATTACTTCGTGAAAGACGCGTACGTTTGCCTCTCCTGAGGGTTGTTCGACAATGACGCCCAGTTTCCACGTAACAGAGGGCACGCCGCGGACTGTGGGGCAGAATCGTTCGGGTATATGCAAGGAAAAAGCATAGATGAGCATTTCTTGGTCGTCGATGGCCAGTTCTTCACCGAGGACGAACTCATCCTCCAGCCAGATATAGGTTGTGCCTTCTTGTGCAGGCCAGCGTTGCCCTTCAAAGCGGCCGCTGGCGAGATCCCATTCTGAGACATAGATCACATGGGGGTCACCCTGAGCAATGTGCTCGACTCTGTATAGCACTGCGCGAATGCTGGTGGCCGCAAAAGAGCGTCTGGATGCTAGCCTTATATTCGCGTCTATCGTCTCGCCCGGCCAGAATTCTACCCTAGGCATAGAGAGCAGTAGTTGGCAGGGTTCGGCGGAGGTTAGCGATCGATACTGGCTGACCACATCCGGTACGGCGGGTGGGGGAGCACTGATAAACACTTCACTACGTGCAATAAGCGACGATAGATAGGGTAGTTCAATTTCGGCCAGTACCTGCCAGCGGATGGAGACGATCTGGCCGTGCTGGCTGGGTGCAGCATCCTGGGGGATACGAAACTCAAAGGGATAGCGAAGCAGCACGTTACGTCCGAGTTTTCTTTCGGGGATAGAGCGGGTGTGTTCCAGGTGAAGCTCGTAGGGTTCCTGCACCATGTCGCGTGCAGCACTTTCTTCGTCAACCAGGGTGTCATAAGTGTAAAAACGTCGTCCCCAGAGGCAAGTAGTCCCGCCCAACAGTCTTATTTTTTTGCTGCCTTTGACGGCAATGTAGCCGCGTATGAGATCGCCAGCTGCATAAAGGCGTTCGGGGCGTTCAAATTCGATAGAGACATCCACATCATCTTCTGTGGGGAACAGGGTTCGTCCCAGAATGCCCCCGATAAGCGCTCCGCCAAGAATGCCCAATGCTGCTGCACTGACGGCACCGACAAATGCTCCCACAAGACCTCGATTGGCACTTCCTAGGAGGATACCCAAGATCAGGCCGGTTAGGCCAAGGCTTAGCGCACCTAAAACAAGTCCGCGCCTGGTTGCAATGGGAAAATGCTCAGTGGCGCGCAAGCTGCCCAAGGAGGCGACGCAACGAGACACGACTCTCTCAAGCCATGTTGATGATTTCTGCTGCGCCATGTTGCTTTTGTCCATTGTGCCTGCCTGCTTGCATCCAGTGTCGGCATTATAACATTGTAAATTGCTCATGAAAAGCAAGTTACCGAGCGGTTTTCATTTGCCTGTTCATCATGTTGGTGCTATACTCTCACTCGTGTCCGGGGCGTAGCGCAGTCAGGTAGCGCACTTCAATGGGGTTGAAGTGGTCGGACGTTCGAATCGTCTCGCCCCGACAAAGAGCCATCTGTTAAGCAGATGGCTCTTTTTTTATTATACACCATTGATATAGCTAAGGGGGGTACAGTATTCTGGTGGTGTAATGGTCAGTGAATACATCAAGGAGTTTACATAGGACCTGCAAGGAAATTGAACAGACCATGAACGAATCCCATGGAGCTTTGGCAGCATGATAGAACGCTTTCTCAGGTGAGAGAGAGTAAATCTCTCACCCCTTTTTGTGCCTTGCAATCGTTGACCATCTGCCTCCAGCGTGCTAGGCTAGGCGCGTCAAAAGTTCTAGTCAGCATGTTTTGGGAGGTTGAGCGTGGTTTATCGCATTCTATGTTATGGCGATTCCAATACTTGGGGGTATAACCCTTCGACGCAGGGGCGTTATGCCGATGATGTACGCTGGACAGGTGTGCTGCAGGCTGAATTGGGTAGTAACTATCGTGTCATCGAAGAGGGACTCAACGGTCGCACGACGGTATGGGATGATCCCATCGGATGCCTAAAGAACGGCAAAACCTACTTGGAGCCCTGTCTAGAGTCGCAAAAACCACTGGATCTGGTCATCATTATGTTGGGCACCAATGATCTTAAACAGCGCTTTAGCGCTCCGCCCACGGATATCGCCGCTGGAGCAGGCATTTTAGCCAGGATGACTATGCGCAGTGGTACCGGTCGTAATGACGGCGACCCAATGGTTTTGCTAGTAGCCCCACCACCCACGGTCCGTCTGACGAGCTATAGCGATATGTTTGCCGGGGCAGGTGAAAAATCGGCGCGATTTGCGGCCGAGTACCATCGTGTGGCCAGAGAGCAGGGCTGCGCCTATTTCGACGCCGGCTCTGTGTTGATCAGCAGCGAAAAGGATGGCATTCACTTTGAGGCTGAAGGGCATGCGGCACTGGGCAAGGCTTTGGCAGAAAAGGTCAAAGAGCTACTAGTATGAGGCATCCAGGGGCATGTCAGTGGGTTCTACGTGAACCCAGGCATGTTCCACAATCTCACATTGCTCAAGGGCTTTTCGCACGCGGTGGCTGAGAGCATGAACTTCCCTTAAAGGCATGTCGCCAGCCGCCAGAATGTGTACATCGAGGATGACGCGCGGTCCGGCATGTTCAGCGACCAATCGCTCGACTGCTACTACGCCGGGAATCTGCAAGACGATTTCAGCCATGGATTCGAGGGTTTCTTCCGAAACACCTGAACCGACCAGATGGCCAAGATTCTCTATGGCAATCTGGATAGCGTTCTTGAATATCCAGGCTGAAACAGCAAGAGCCGCAATGCCGTCAAGCTGTGGCCAAATGTACTGACTGGCCAGATATCCTGCCAGAGCTGCTGATGAGGTGATAATATCTGAGAGGTTATCAACGGCGGCAGCGTGCAGCGTGCTGCTGTGTGCCTCTCGGGCGAGTCGACGAGAGCCAATGTACATAGCCGTTTTGATGACTGCTGTGGCGAGGAGCACGACAATAGCCCAGACGCTCATCGTTGGGACGGGCGAACTAAAGGCCGCGATGCCTTCATGTGCTGCTGCATAACCGGCAATGCCCATGGCCATGGCGATGACCACGCCTACCAGAGATTCAGCGCGTTGGTGTCCGTGCGGATGGCCCGAATCGGGCGGACGCAGTGAAAGTGTCAACCCCAGCGCCATGAAAAGGCTGTATACTACATCAGAGGCTGAATTTGCGGCATCGGCATAGATGGCGCTACTGGAACTTATGACGGCTGCAACCGCTTTGATGCCGATGAGCACGAGGTTTCCGCCAATGGCAATAGCGCTGGCTGCGTGGTATAGCTTGCGGCTAGCGTCAGAGGGACGATGTGAGTCAATTGTCACGAAATTCGGCCAATTAGTCATGAAAAGTGATTCTAGGCTTTGGGCAATGCTCTGTCAAACAGTTTTACTCGGGAGGGTTTTATGAATCGGCAGTGCGGCATACTCTTACACCCTACCAGTTTGCCCGGTCCATTCGGTATTGGCGATCTCGGCCAGCAGGCTTTCGAGTTTGTCGATTGGCTTGTTGATGCCGGGCAAACATTGTGGCAAATACTCCCTTTGGGCCCTACTGGCTATGGCAATTCTCCCTATCAACCTTTTTCGGCTTTTGCTGGGAACTGGCTCCTGATCAGCCCGCAGCTTTTGCTAGAAGAAGGTTTGCTGACGGAAGGCGATCTTGAGGCCTATCCACACTTTTCTTCTGGCCAGGTAGATTACAGCGCAGTCATTCCAGCCAAAACGGCGCTATTTCGCCAGGCCTGGCAGGCCTTTTCAAAGGATTCCGCCCATCCACTGCAGGGCGCTCTGCAGGCTTTTATCAGACGAGAAGTTGCCTGGCTGGATGATTATTGCCTATTTATGGCTGCGGAACGGTATTTTCAGTGGGTAAACTGGACAGAGTGGCCAACTGAGCTGGCCCAACATGATCCCGCTGCTTTGGTGAACTGGCGTGAGAAACTTGCTGATGAGATCGGTTACGAGTGTTTTTTGCAATTTCTGTTTGACCGGCAGTGGACGGCCTTGCATGACTATGCTACTGAGCGGGGAATTAGCATCATAGGCGACATTCCCATCTTTGTGGGCCATGAGAGCTCGGACGTTTGGGCTAATCAATCCCTCTTTTATCTGGATGAGACGGGTCGTCCCACGGTGGTGGCTGGTGTGCCCCCCGATCGTTTTGCAGCAACGGGCCAGTTGTGGGGCAATCCTCTTTATCGTTGGGACCGTATGGCAGAACGCAGCTATGACTGGTGGTTGATGCGGCTGGAGCAGACGCTACGTCGCGTTGATAAGGTTCGACTAGATCATTTCCGAGGGTTTTCTGGCTATTGGCAGGTTCCTGCTGCTGAAAAGACAGCGCTCAATGGCCGCTGGGTCAAAGGGCCGGGCAAGGCTCTCTTTGATGCGATAAAGGCACACCTTGGTGATTTGCCCATCATCGCTGAGGATTTGGGCCTGATTTCTCAGGATGTCCATGATCTGCGCGATAGCTTGGGCTTGCCAGGTATGCGTGTGTTACAGTTTGGTTTTTACGGTGATTCGGCCGACCCGCATCTGCCGCACAATCACCCTGTGAACTGTGTGGCCTATACCGCCACCCATGATAATGATACAACCCGCGGATGGTTTTCCGAGCTGGATGCTGCTACCCAGCACAAGGTACGTGTTTATGGTGGCTGCGATAACAATGGTGTGGTGTGGGCTCTGATGCGGTTGGTGTACACGTCAGTTGCCAGTATGGCTATCACACCGTTGCAAGATCTGTTTGGCCTGGGTGCCGAGGCTCGTTTGAACAAACCGGGAGAACCAGAGGGCAATTGGGCTTGGCGTTTTGAGGCCGGGCAACTTAATGAGGGCCTGCAACGGGCTATTCGCGATCTGGCTGAGTTTACCGGTCGCTGGGTGCCGCCTGATGTTACCCTCACAGGCACCGACTCTGCCGAAATCGAGTATGAGGAACCCCTGCAATAGTGCACTTTTAGGTGCATGTCTAAACAAAGAGGCGCGGATCGAAACTCGATCCGCGCCTCTTGCAATGTTGCATTAGGGACGCATATCAGCAGGGCCTTCAATGGGATCTGTAATCAATCGGGTTGCGAATTCAGCATAGGCTTCTGAAGCCAGGTTGGTTGAGTCGCTCATGTATAGCGGCGTTTGCAGGTTGTCTGCGTGGAACATGGCCAGCGGCATGGGCGGGATGAGTGCCAACACGGCCAGACCGATCTTGCTGGCGGTTGAAGAAGCCGAGTCGCGCGAAGGTTCGATAGTACGATCCACAAGGACGGATCCTGGGACGTTCGCATGTTGGTCTTGCAGCCATCTGACAAAGGCACTCAAGTGCCAAATGCAGAGGTCATCTCTCTCGGCAACGGGAATAAAGGCACCAACGGTCGTAATCAACTCTGGGTATAAAGCCAGGGCACTTGGCGGGACATCCAAGAGGATGATGTCATAGGATGTTTGCAGCGTCTCTATGGTTTTGGTGAGAACACCTTCAGCAAAACTGCGCTTGTCTGGTTGCTGTGTGCACAAGGGCATATAATGAATGCCGCTGTTGTGTTTGATGATGCAAGACTGAATGGCAGCAGGTGTTACTCTTCCACTGGCAGGGATGTTTAGCTCTATGAGCGGTTGGCCAGTGCCCATGCCAAGACGCCAGGCCCCATCATAGCCGTGGTCCGACAACTCCATCAAACACACGCGCTTTTTATCCTCTACCAGGGCAAGCGCCGTGTTGATCAAAAGGGTGGTGGTGCCTACGCCTCCCTTAACGCCGACCAAGCCAATCACTGGTGACGGAGCGACTTGTGCTCGTTCAGCTCGAGCAATGAGTGCATGGATGCGTGCCAGCACTTCTTTGGGATCCGCTGGTTTGGGCACATAGTCATCTGCGCCGCTTTCAAAACCCGTGAGGCGATATTCTACCTGAGAGCGTGCGCTGAGCATCAGAATGGGGATATCAGCAATGCCGGGTAGGGCACGGATGTTGCGGCAGATTTGATATCCATCCACATCGGGCAGCATCACATCAAGTACAATCGCATCAATGTGTGTCGATTTTAGGATTTCCAAGGCATCGGCGCCATTGGTAGCTGCCCTGGTTTCATAACCACCTCGAGAGAGTACAAAGATCAACATCTCGACTAGCGTTGGGTCGTCATCGATAATAAGGACGCGATGGCTCATGATTTTGCCTCACTCTCTGGCATAAGTGACAGGCTAAAGGCAAAGGTGCTTCCTTTGCCTTGTTCGCTTTCTACCCAAATGCGGCCGTCGTGCGCATGGATGATCTCACGGCTGATATAGAGTCCAAGACCCATTCCCCGATGAGAACGATTTCCTCCGGACTGGGGAACTTGGAAGAACTGATCGAAAACGTGCTCTACTGCATCAGCGGGAATGCCTTTGCCCGTATCTGCTACTGATACAACGGCGTGACCTTCAATGATTTGAAGAGTAACATGAACCTGCCCGCCAGCAGGCACGTACTTGATCGCGTTCTCCAAAAGGTTCGCCAGCACCTGGCTCAGGCGAACCGCATCACCATAAATGGGCACAGCCCTTGGAGGAACGACACAATCCAATTCAAGATCGTGATCGCGCGCGCTCGGTTGAGTTCGAGAGGTCATTTCCCGAACCAGAGACGCCAGGTCAATTGGCTCACGTTCAATTATAAAGCGACCGCCGGTAATGAGTGAAAGTTCTGCGAGGTCACTAATCAGACGCGCCATAATCTTGGTTTCGCTGTTGATCTGAGCCGAAAAGTGCTGATAGTCGCCGGGTTCCAAGTCCTCTATATCATTCATAATACCGGCAAAACCCATGATGTGCTGCAACGGCGTGCGTAGTTCGTGGGCAATTTGTGACATGAACTCTGCACGGGCGCTTTCGGCGATTCTTTCCGGTGTTACGTCAGTTACAAGAACCATGACACATACCGAGTCGGCGTACATTTCGAGTGGTTCGACCCGCAGGATACGTTCTGGAGTTGGCCATTCTAGTTCTGAGGTTTTCATTTCGTAAGGGCCGATAATGTTCTGCGCACAAGGGCTGAGCAAAATACGTAGTGGTTCGGGCAAGTCATAACAATTGATCTTGATGGGCAGAGATATTTCCAAGTCGTGCAACCCAACAAGATCTAGGAGCGTCTTGTTGATGCACAGCAGCTCGGATTCGCGGTTTACAGCAGCGACGCCCTGTGGCAGGCTTTGTAAGAGGTGGAGAGCAATACTTTCTTGCTGAGACAGATTCTGTTCATGCCCTGTGAAGGCGGTAGAATGTGGCTGCCCTGCCATGTTTTGAGATATGCCAGTCGGTATCTCTTGCAAAGTAGCCCCCCCTTGATAAGATTCTCGATCTACGTGGTAGCATTATACCAATAGTTAACACGCGGTTCAACCTGCAACTGCTCTTTTACCATTCGCATTTGGTGTTTGACAGTCTCGCACCTGGCCGCTACGCTCTCTTTACAAAAAAGGTGGATCACACACATGCGCATTGCCATGATTGGCCCCTTTGGGCTCAAATATCGGGGAACAATTCAAGTAAGAGCTCTGCCCTTGGCCCGCGAGTTAGCTGCCAAGGGGCACGAGGTGCTGATCGTTATGCCGCCATGGAAAGATCCTACCAGCGGTGCGGGGTGCTGGAGCGATGCGGGCGTTACGTTGGAATATGTTTCGATCAAGCCAGCGGTACCTGTATTGCGCGAACTGTTCATAACATATCGATTGATTCGTGCTGCCTGTGCCTGGCAGCCGGACGTTGTGCATATTTTCAAGCCCAAAGCTTATTCAGGGCTTGCAGGTTGCTATTTCAGGCACCAGTTAATCCATCGCCCGCGCTTGGTGGTAGACGAGGATGACTGGGAGGGTGCGGGGGGCTGGAACGAAGTTAGCAATTATTCGGCACTCCTCAAACGATTTTTCGCTTGGCAAGAAAACTGGGGGCTACGCCACTGCAACGCTGTAACGGTTGCCAGCCGTGCCCTACAAACGTTGGTATGGGCGCTGGGGGTAGAAGCGCCTGCTGTACACTATGTGCCCAATGGCGCAATTCCACGGGAACGGGGCGATCGCTTACGCGGACGAGAACTTTTTGCGCTGGGCGATGGCCCTCTGGTGCTCTTGTATACTCGGCTGTTCGAATTCGATCCGGCGCGGGTGGTGCATATGCTGGCTCGCCTTGTCGAGCTACGCCCGGATGCGTGTCTGCTGGTGGTGGGCAAGGCGCTCTTTACAGAGGCCGATGTACAATTGGACACCCGGGTGATAGAGGCAGGTTTGCAGGATCATGTTGTTCGTACAGGCTGGGTTGAAGAGAGTGTATTGCCCGATTTGCTTGCTGCCGCGGACGTGGCCTGGTTTCCCTTTGATGACACGCTGATCAACCGTACCAAGTGCTCGGTCAAGCTGCTCGATTTGCTTGCTGCGGGCGTACCTACTGTGGCAGATGCAGTGGGACAGAACAAAGAATATATCCAGCACGGAGAGACGGGTTTGTTGGTAGAAGCAGGGGACGAGGCGGCTATGCTTGCGGCTACGCTGCAAATCCTGGATGATCGAGAACTGGCTGATCGCCTTGGTGCCGCTGCAGCGCAGCGTATGGAGGAGCGTTACAACTGGAGTATCCTGGCTGAACGAACGCTTGAAGCCTATTCGACCTGATCTTCTACGTACTCGCTCAGTTCCTCGTCGTATTCACTGAGGCCTTCGCCATATTCGCTCAAGTCGATGGGGTCATTATCAAAACCATCTTCAGGTTCTCTTTTTTCCAGATACACCTCGCCAAAAGAAGTCTCCTGTTTGGCAGTGAGGTGTTGCTGCTTGATCAATTCGAGAACAGCTAAAAAGAGCACAATGATCTCTAGCCGCGATTGTGCTTGCCCTATCAAGCTTGAGAAATAGATGCGGCTGTTTGTGGTAGCAATGCTCTCAATGCGCGTGATGCATTCTGCCATGGATACTTGGATTGGGGCTACAACGTGGTTGGCGTTGCCGGGCTGGGGGTGTTCCTTGAGAGCACGCCGAAAGGCGCTGAACAGCTCATCCAGGGTGTTATCACCGGGTTTGAGCGGCCGTTCAAAATGGGGAGGCGGAGCAACGCGCGGGTAACAACGCACGCCGGCTTCTTCGATTTCTTTGAGCAGTTCGGCGACTTGCTTGTAGCGTTTGTATTCGCAAAGCTGCCGGGCTAGTTCTTCTGCCGGATCTTCTTCCTCTTCGCTGCTCTCTTCATCTCGTGGCCGCGGCAAGAGGTAGCGCGATTTGATCAGTAAAAGGCGTGCAGCAACTGCGCAAAAATCGGCCAGCTCACCCGCATTAACGGTGTGCATGGCCGCGACATACGCAAGAAAACGGTCGGCCACCAGTGCCAGAGAAATCTCTGTGATGTCCAACTCGCGCTTTTCGATTAGGTGCAATAAAAGGTCCAAGGGACCCTCAAAGACCTGGAGAGAGACCTGAAAGCTGCTAATCTCTTTTCCCCCTGTCAGCGTATTACGCAATTATACTTCAGCAAATTCACCTAGCCAATACATCAAGCCTGAAAACCCTTTCAGAATACTTATAGTTTCTAAACTGATGCATAAATTTTGCGTCTTCTGGGCTATCGTCCGAATTCGGTTTTATGCATCAGCAAACGCTGCAATGAACCAATAAATAGGGCATTGCTTTTCACGATCCTGCCGCAAACGAGTTTTGGGACAACCCCGAATTTGACGCTAGGATTTGCTATTCTATGGTCGTTCATTCAATCCGCCAAGAATGGCAGATTTGACGTTATGATGATATACACCCATGGCAAAAGAGTTGAGGATGTGTTTTTTGCCTTGGGATATTGCTAAAGTCGATACTTGAGTTGGAGGTCGATATGGGTACGCTCTTGATAAAAAACGCCGATGTGCTGGCTTGTATGGACGAGCAAGGACGCGAGATTCGCAATGGCAGCTTGTTCATTCGTGATAACATTATTGAACAGGTAGGCGATACGCCCAATACAGCTGACTGCGTGCTGGATATGCGCGGGCACGTGGTATTGCCCGGATTGGTGAACACCCACCATCATTTGTTCCAATCGCTTACGCGGGCGACTCCGGGCGCTCAGGATGGCAGTCTCTTTGATTGGCTTCGTACACACTATCGCGTGTGGCCAGCCATTGATGCAGCGGCACTGTATACCAGTGCCAAATTGGCCTTGGCCGAACTAATGCTCTCTGGCTGTACTACCTGTGCCGACCACACCTATCTATTCCCCAATGATGCTCGCCTCGATGACCAGATTCGTGCTGCTGCTGAGATGGGGGTGCGGTTTCACCCCTCACGTGGGAGCATGACTTTGGGCGAATCCGACGGTGGCCTGCCTCCCGATGCCGTGGTGGAACGCGATGAAGATGTGCTGCGCGACAGCCGCCGTGTCATTGAGAGCTATCATGATGCTTCTCGCTATAGCATGTGCCGCGTGGCGGTGGGACCTTGCGCACCCTTTAATGTGACCGAGGCGCTCATGCGGGATTCGGCCGCGTTGGCCCGCAGTTATGGTGTGTTTATGCATACACATGTGGCCGAAACACGCGATGAGGATGACTATTGTTTGGAGCGAACTGGCCTGCGCCCTGTGGCTTATATGGAATCGTTGGGCTGGGTGGGCCCAGATGTATGGTGGGCTCACGCTGTTTGGCCCAATCAGCGCGAGATTACGCTGATGGCCGAAACGGGCACGGGCGTGGCTCATTGTCCGGGGTCAAACATGCGCCTAGGCTCGGGCATTGCCCCTATTCGTCGCTATCTTGATGCTGGTGTGCGTGTGGGTATGGCAGTGGATGGCAGCGCCAGTAACGATTCAGGGCATCTGCTGGGCGAGGTTCGCCTGGCTATGCTGTTGCAGCGCGTCAATCTGGGGCCACAGGGACTCTCGGCGCGTGAGGCGCTACGCATGGCGACTGTTGGTGGCGCGCAAGTGTTGGGGCGCAACGATATTGGTGTGCTGGCGCCCGGTATGGCCGCAGATGTCATTGCCATAGACACGCGTACGGTTGAGTTCGCTGGCGCTCAGGCCGATCCCGTGGCGGCGCTTCTGTTCTGCACGCCAGTGAACGTGTCGCTCAGTGTGATCAATGGCCGTATCGTGATTGAGAATGGCCGCCTGGTGGATGTGGATCTCGATGCGCTCATCGCCCAGCATAACGCAATCAGTAAGCGGCTGCTTGCGCAGTAGCCTGCACAATTCTCTGAGCCAGGCCACTGTGACGATCGAGGGCGTGCTGACGCTTGACGGCTATGCCTACAGCCCGAGCATCGCTGACCAGTACGGCTAATCGTTCGGCACGAGAGAGGGCCGTGTACAAGATGTTGCGCTCCAGCATGACATAATGTTCGGAAATCATCAGAATGACCACCGCCGGCCATTGCGATCCCTGGGCAGCATGGACGGTCATAGCCCAACTGTGAACCAGCTCGAGCAATTCGTCTGCCTCGTAGGGTACGAGCTGATTATCAAAGCGCACCGTGATCTGTCGATTCGCCGTACTGACTGAATCGATGAGGCCGATATCTCCGTTGAGCACTTGCTTCTGATAGTTGTTGCGTGTCTGCCGCACCTTGTCACCCAGTCGAAAGACGCGCGCGGGCCCTTCGCCTCCGTGGGTGAGGATGACTTCGGGTTTTCTAGGGGCTGGTGGATTGAGTTTCTGCTGAAGTTCGGTATTCAGCGCTGCAATGCCGGCTGTGCCGCGGTGCATGGGGGCCAGCAACTGAATCTGCAAGGGGTCGATATCCAGATAGGCAGGGAGGCGTCGCGTAACCAGTTCGATGGCCAGGTCACGGGCCTGCTCTGCTGAATCGCGGGACATCTCGAAATAGTCGGCTTCGCTGTCGCCTTTGATGGGCAGTTCTCCCTGGCGGATGCGGTGGCAGTTGGTGACGATGAGACTCTCGCTGCCCTTTTCCTGGCGAAAGATGGTGTCCAGCCGGGTCACAGAGATGCCGGGGCAGCTAGCGCCAGCTTGGATGATGTCTTGCAAGACAGTACCTGGTCCCACGGAGGGGAGTTGATCGATATCCCCCACCAACACCAACTGCTGCCCAATCCTAAGCCGTTGGCTGATCTCGGCCATGAGCCAGAGATCGATCATTGAGGATTCATCGATGATGAGAATATCCTCGTAAAGAGGCTCGGGCTCGCCGGGCGTGCCTAGCTTGAGATGGCGGTGTACGGTGGCAGCGGGTCGTTGCGTGGCTGATTCCAACTGTTTGCTGGCTCTGCCTGTGGTGGCACACAATGCATACTCGATGGCTTGGTCTTCCAGACAGCGGATGAGCGTGCGCATGACGGTGGTTTTGCCGGTTCCCGGCCCACCGGTGATGACGTGCAGAGGTGCACCGCAGAGGATTTCGACTATACCATTGTGCTGCGCTTCGGTGAGAGGAAACTCTTGCAGACGGTCCACTAGTTCTTCCGCTTTGGTGCGAGACATTGCTCGTAAAGGCCGTGGCGAAGCTAACAACTGTGCTAGATCATCGGCGATGCGGGTTTCGGTATAATAGACGCGCGCTAGATAGACAGCACTTTGGCCTTCTTGCACTTCCAGGATCAAGTCTTCCTGCGCGACCATGCCGGTAAATGTAGTCTCGATTTCCTCAGTAGAAAGTTGAAGCAAGTCGGTAGCTTGGGCTTTGATGGCCTCTTCGGGGAGCCATAGATCGCCTTTGTGCAAGGCTTCTTCTAACACGTAAAGCAGGCCAGCGCGGATTCGAGCTGGATCGTTGAGCCCCAATCCCATATTGCGGGCAATCTTATCGCAGGTCTTAAAACCCACACCAGCCAGAATATCTTGCAGGCGATAGGGATTGCTGCGAACTTTTTCCCAGGCCTGATCGCCGAGTTCTTTGTACAAGGTTTGCGCCTGGCGCGCAGAAAGACCAGCCTCACCTTGCAGGCGTTCCATTATGCTGTGGGTGTGGCGGTTTTCTAGCCAGGCTTGGCGGATAAGGGCGGCTCGTTTTTTGCCGATGCCCGAAATATCTTCCATATTGGGTGCGCCAGCATCCAATATGGCCAGAGTATCACTGCCGTAATTCTCTGCCAGCAAATGGGCATAATGTTTACCGACGCCGGGAATGGCGCCGCTGGCCAGATAGCGCTCAATACCTTGAACTGTGGCGGGAACAAAGGGCTTGGCTGACTTGATCTGAACCTGGTAGCCGTGCTCCTTGGATTTCTGCCACTCGCCTTCAATATCGTAACAGGCACCTGCTACGGGGTTGGGTACGTTTCCAACGGCGGTGACAGGCAGGGCGGCAGGCGAATCAAGCGGTACCATACGCAGCACGGCCCAGCCGTTTTCCTCGTTTTCGTATACGACGCGTTCTATCTCGAATTGGCCGTTAGGGCTTTTATCCGTCATATGTCCGATGATCTGTGGTTTCATAGCTTCTCCCTCTTGAGAGGATAGTGTTTCATGTTGGCAGAATCAAGGACAAAAGTTAAATTGGCATGGACGAATGCAACAATACTGTGTAGAATAGCGCCATGTTCTCGCGCAGAGGTTTGTCATTGCACAGTGCCTGGCCTAAAATAGTCTAACTTGGACTATTAGCAAGGAGTGCTCATGTCGCAAGTACGTACTTTGATTCTAGGTTTGCTAGCCCGGGGCGAGATGTATGGATACCAGATCAAGAAAACGCTGGAAAGCGATGCTTACCGTGACTGGGCGACCGTGCCATCGGCCTCGCTCTATGCCCAATTGGCGCGTATGTCCGATGAAGGCCTGATCGTCAAGTCTGGCGTTGAGGCTGCACAGGGCCGCCCAGCTCGCAATGTTTATCAGATTACTGACCAGGGTGGACTGGTTCTTCAGGATTTGCTGCGAGATGCCTGGCAGGAAACAGCGCTGGGAGGCGTACCTCAGGATGCGGCGGCCTCATTCATCGATTTGCTGCCTGAGGATGAACTTGCTGCTCTCCTCGATCGCCGGTTAGAGCACCTAGAAGATGAACTTGTGCGCATTGAGCATATGTCGCGCTCCTATCAGGCGCAGCCTGGGCCCGGTTTGGCACTGGATGCCGTTTGGCGCCATCTTGCAGGACGTGTTCGCATCGATATCGAGTGGACACTGAATCTCAAAGAGCAGCTCGTTCAGGGGGCTTTTCGGTCTGCAAACAATTCAATTGTCCCGGCTCCGATCAAGGCCCTAAAACCACGCAACACCCCCGGTCAGGCGGCAGGGGCGTTTACGTTCGTACTGCACAGCCATTTGCCTTATTGCCGACGGGCGGGCATGTGGCCCCACGGAGAAGAGTGGCTGCACGAAGCCCTGGCCGAGACGTATATTCCCTTGCTTATGGCCCTCTATGACCTTCGCGATGAGGGTATTGATTTTCGCTTGACTATCGGCATTACGCCGGTTCTCACCGAGCAACTGGCCGATGCCGACATCAAAGCCCATTTTGTCACCTATTTGGATCAAGAGATCGCTTCTGCCGAAGCAGATATCCCCCGCTTTGGCGAAGAGGGTGACGAGCACGCCGAATATCTGGCCACCTTTTATCGTGACTATTACCGCAAGGTACATAACGCCTTTTTGGACCGTTTCAAGAGCGATGTGATCGGCGCATTCCGCCAACTGCAGGATGAGGAGCTGATCGAGATCATTTGTTCTGCGGCAACCCACGGCTATCTGCCGCTGCTGGGGCGCGATTCGTCTATTTATGGCCAGCTTCGTACGGGAATTGCCAGCTATATGCGTCATTTCGGCAAGGCACCTCGTGCCATCTGGCTGCCCGAATGTGCCTATAGGCCAGCTTTTGTGGATGACGACGGTACGGTGCGCCCGGGCATCGAAGAGTTTCTCTCGGCGCAAGGTATTACCTGTTTCTTTGTGGAGACGCACGCCATTGAGGGTGGTATGCCTGTGGGTAAGGCTGCCGGCGAAACTGCCATTGGCCCCTATGGCATGATCAAGCGCCATTATGTTATACCCATGGCTGAAAGCAACACCAGTGGTGGCACCACTTTCTCTGCCTATTGGGTGATGGGCAACACCAACGGGCTAGTCGATCCGCCAGTTGCAGCCATTGGGCGCAACAATCGTACGGGTCAGCAAGTTTGGTCGGCGGATTGGGGCTATCCTGGTGATCAGGATTATCGCGAATTCCATCAAAAAGACCCTGAATCGGGTTTGCAGTACTGGCGCGTTACCGGTCCCCGTACCGAATTGGGTTCCAAAGACTGGTATCACCCCGATTGGGCCGAGAACAAGGTAATAAGCCACGCAAAACACTATGCTTCGCTTGTGCACGAGCTGTTGGTCGAAAATCACGAAAAGACTGGTCAATATGGTCTAGTGGCTTCAAACTATGATACCGAGCTCTTTGGCCACTGGTGGTTCGAGGGTGTTACCTGGATTCGCGAGGTTCTGCGAAACCTGGCTGAGGACGACGAGGTAGACTTGGTGACGGCCAGCGAATATCTCGAGATCAACCCGCCCGAAGAGGTCATGGCGCTTCCTGAGAGTTCCTGGGGAGCGGGCGGAACCCATTGGACCTGGGATAATGACGACACACATTGGGTGTGGGAGCCGATTCATGCGGCTGAAACCAGGATGGAACGGCTTTGTGCCGAGCATCCTGACGCGATAGGCGATGAGCGATGGGCGCTTGATCAGGCTGCACGCGAATTGTTGCTCCTCGAATCTAGTGACTGGCCTTTTTTGATCACCACTGGGCAGGCCAAAGAGTACGCTATAGAGCGGTTCGAATCACATGTGGTGCGCTTTAATCAGCTTGCTGATGCAGTTGAGCATGCTGATATTGATACGAGTTTTGTTGAAGAACTATATGAACTCGACAAAGTCTTTTTGAACATTGATTATCGCTGGTTCTCAGCACGTCAGGGGCGTGTGGATTAAAGTTTGTTTCATCTAGTGCTGGTTTGGTCTGGGGAGGGAGCTCATGGTCATGACCGAACGGCCTTCTGGTCCGCTCTATCGCTGGGTTGCGGATGACATTGCCGACAAGGTGGAATCTGGTCGCTTGCAAGCGGGAGATAGACTTCCGAGCGAACACGCACTCTGTGATGCCTATGGTGTGAGCCAGATCACAGTGCGCCGTGCCTTGCGTGAACTCAAACATGACGGCATTGTGGTTAGCCGCCATGGGTTGGGGTGGTTCATTTCTGAACATCCTCAGTCTGGATCACGAACAGGGACAGTGAGTTTATTGGTGCCGGATCGCCTCGATGCACTTCCCATTGGGCTCTTGCAGGCTATGATGCATGCTCTGGGAGATGCGGATCTGCAAGTGGTGTTGCGCACATTGGAAGGTAACTGGGACGAGCTGGAGGACGCTCTGTACGTCGCTGCTGCCGAGCAGCATGTCGCCGCCTTGATACTTGTTCAGGGCGAGAGTTCTGGACTATCAGATCGATTTGGCGGTCTTGTGGAACAAAGCCCTTTGCCGATTATCCTGATTCTGCGCGATATCGACGGTATTGATGTGCCGGCTGTCGTATTGGATGAGGATATCTGCGCGGCTACTATTACTGCGCACCTGCTTTCTTTGGGGCACAGGAGGATCGCTTATGTTGGCGCAGAGCCAACCAGTGTATCCGGCGACAGGCGGTATTGGGGCTATGCCAACACGCTCTGGGATCACGGTGCTGACGTCTCTCTCGAGTGGGTGATTACGGGCCAGCCGGGGAGTTCGACCTTTGTTAGTCGGCTGGAAACGCTATTTGCCAGTGAAGATGGGCCGACAGCCGTCTTTTGCTCGCATGATATCTATGCGTTGCAGGTTATATCGGCATTGACGAACATTGGCCGGGCATGTCCGCGCGATGTGGCTGTGGTTGGCATGGGTGATGATAACTTGTGCAGCGTAGCTCCAACACCGATTACTTCGGTACGTTTTGACTTGGACGGTTTAGCCACTGCGGTGGCCCGGCAAGTTAAGGGGTTGCTCTTGGAACAAGAGGTGGATACGGTGCATGTGGGGGGGCGCGTAATACAACGCCAGAGCTGCGGCTCAACCCTGCCAGTGCGCAAAGGGTAGAAAAGAGGGGGCTTTAAGCCCCCTCTTTTTTAGTATGTGATAGCGGCTGGCGTCTCGGTGATTGCCGGATCAGCCGTCGGTGTCGGGTATAGATCGACCCACTTTTGTACAATGGCTGCTACATTCGAGTCTTCTGGAATCGTGCTATCTAAATGGATGGCCTCTGCACCCACATCCGTAATGGCATTATCGGCCGAGAACTTGACCGTCAAGCGGCCTACATAGGAACCATAGGCTTCTATACGTGCCATCACAGTGCTGCCGACGATTTCGGGTTGGTCGGGAATGTTTTGCGAGTTGCCGCCAATGACGATGTCAATATCGGGCACCGCCGCAGCTAACTGTTCGTCAAGATCAACGCCGAGGTGCGAGATGACCACGATGATATCCGCCTGTTCGGCTAGTTCAGACACTAAAGCCTTGGCTTGCTCGATGGGATCGAGAATATCAATGACACCATCCATGCCGGGTGCCAACAGGACATCATCATCCGAAAGCCCCAACAGGGCGATGGTTTTTCCCTGTTCTTCCAGCAAAACGTAGGGCGTAAAGACCAAATCCCCCGTCGTCGCATCAACGATGTTGGCACTAAGCAGTGTAAGGCCCGTTTCTTCCACGGCCCGCAATGCATCGAGTCCCTTGACCGCGTCCATGACACCAATGGCCATGGCATCATAGCCCATGGCAGCCATAGGTTCGGCTACAGCAAGTCCTTCGGTCTCCAGAGAGATATCTGTACCCATTAGCGAGCTTCCCGCATCTAGTACGAGAACAATGCCTTCGGCAGCAGCTTTAGTTTCAGCAATTACGCCGGCTCTCCGAGCCAGCCCCCCGCAGGGGTCGCTTCAACCACTGGGGACCATCTGCCCCATGGTGTCGTTACTATGGATGACGGTCAGCGTCCAGGGTTGATCTTCAGCGATGACCGTAGCGGGCGTTTCGGTTGCAAGAGCCGTAGGCGTCGTAATATCGCCTTGCTGTGTTGTTTGTGAAACCTGACCGCAGGCAGCGCTGATGAGCGTCGTTCCTGCTAGAATGACTATGAGCAATAAACGTTTGAATCGCATCATGTGCTCCATAACTCACTAATCAGGTTACGATTATACACCCGTGAATGATGTCATCAAGAACTCATTTGCCTTAACAGAGTAAGCGCAGTTTTCTGACGCTAAAGTAATCATTGCCTGAGGAAACCAAGGCGCATTCTCTGCCATCCTCGCTCATCCAGCGGGCAGGAAAGCCGCCCATCTCACCAGGGCCTATATCCCACTGGTCAGCACTATAGACGGTGGTCCAAGGCCCCCAAGGTTCGGGAGCGTCATACACGGCAAAACCACCACAAAATCGCGGCCCTGGTTCTTGGCCGATGGTAAGCACCTGCCACCATAAATAGCGCCCGAGGCCGACGTTGTAAACCATGCTAGAGCGGCTACATCGGCCGGGATTGATAAAAATAGGCGCACGTTCGGCTATATCGGCGGACCACCGTGGTTGACCATCCTTCAATCCGGCGCAAAAGGTATAGGCTTCTTGTTCTATGATGCGTTCACGAGGTACGCGCGCCAGCACCATCTGGTCAGTGGGGAGATAAGCTGAATCGCCATCGGATGAATGGATATAGACGTATTCATCGCGGGCGCTGGCATAGTTGCGCCCGAAATTGACGAATCCCGGATAGCCAAAGCTCGTCTCGAAACGCCAGTCTGCCCATTCCCAGGTGCGCGCATGGTCGGTAGAGCGGGCGACGATAGCGTTACCAGCGTTGCGCCCCAGCATGTAGAGCACGCCATCAATCATCACTATGCCCGAAGCTTTGATGCCATTGGCCCCCATGCCCTCGTTTTCGCCGCTGGCAGAGCGAATGTTCTCACCGAGGGGATTATCGGGTGTGCCCGAGATGGCGGCAAAGCCCAGCCCGATCTTGTGATCGACATAAGGTGCAAAGCCGCAGCCATCGCCATAAGCGGTGTAGATGCGATCATCGTCGCCCCAGGTGGTGGGCCAGTTGTCGCTATCGTAAGCCTGGCGCACCATCGAGTTGATGGGAGCCCAATTGATGCCGCGAATGACTGGGCTAGCGGGGTAGGGCAGCTTGTCGACTGGTGTCATCACTGGCTTGAGCGAATCGAGAAGAGGTTCTATCAGATAGCGATTGACATCGGGCCAAAAGGCATCATGACGGAACCCACCAGTAAAGGCCTCACCCAAACGCACGACTACCAAATCAAGTGAGGGCACCACCAGTAAAATCTGCTGGCCAGCGCCAGCACCAGCAAAAGCGTCGCGTGGCAAGTTAGGCCAAGTGCCGTCGATATTCAACCACCAGCCTAATCCCGGTGTGGGGATGTGTAGTTCCTCTGCCCGTGGCGGCCGAGGAGCGCCCACGGACCGTAGCATACGTCGCACAGTTTCGGCCGAGATGAGCTGCTGGTTTCCCCAACGCCCCTGATCCAGCATCAATTGTCCGACACGGGCCACCGCTCGGGCAGTGTAGCTGCCACCGCCCCAGTTAGCATTGAGGCGCAGGCCGTCGATTTCGTAGGTGGTACCGTAGCCGATCTGCCAATTCTCCTGAGGGATACCCAGCGGTGTCATCAGGCGCTCCTCGAGCAGTTCACGAATGCTTTGATTCGCGGGGAGGGAGGCTGTTACGGCATAGGCCAGCATGGCCATACCCGTGTTGCTGTAGGCGTAAGCTGAGCCCGGCTCAAAGCTTACTGGCGCCTGATCTCGGGCGATGGTAAATGGATCGGGATCACGCCTCCAAAAGGCTTCTTTCCAGCCGTCCTGATCCATGTGACCCTTGCCTAGCGTTTCGGCATCCTCCAGGCCAGAAGAATGACTGGCCAACTGCGCAATGGTGATCTTGGAACGGAGGGGATCAACGCGCCAGGCCGGAATGTATTGGCAAGCGAGGTTGTCTGGTGAGATGAGATCGTCTGCTATCGCCAAGCCGAGGGAGGTGCCTCCCACCAGGGCTTTGGCTAGGGAAGCGGTGTAATGGGGCACGTCGGGGCCGCATTCGGGAGCGTACCACTCGTGTACGATACGATTGTGGCGCACAACTAACAAGGCTGAGGTTTTGTGTTCAGCCAAGTCGATCTGCCATTGATCCATGTGATTGCAGTGCATATCGGCTGGATTTGTTTCACATTCCCAAGGAACGACGGGCATGATGAGTCTCCTCTATTTGGCCGCAGCTACAATCTGGGCCACATCGTCTGCGGCGGTTATCGAAAGGGCGTATTCGGCAGGACGCAGTGCGCTACCCATGTAACAATGACTGCTGCGATAGGTCATGCCGCTATCCAACGCTCGGGCCGAGTGCATATGTACCTCGTGGGCGCCGCAGGTGAGTATACGCTGAATATTGCGAGCATTCACACCACCGCCAGGCATGATGATAATGCGATCCTTGGCCTGTCCTACTAGTCGAGTCAGGGTTTCCAGGCCCTCCAGCGCCGAACTCTCTTGTCCCGACGTGAGCACCCTGTCGATGCCCAGGTCGATCAGGTCCTCCAGCGCTTTAAAGGGATCGCGGGTCAGGTCAAAAGCACGGTGAAAGGTGATTGTCATGGGATGGGCCAAGGCCACGAGCTCGGCAGTGCGCTCTTTGTCCACAGTACCGTCGGCATTCAATAGGCCGATGACCACGCCGTCGGCGCCGCATTCGCGGGCATGGAGCAAGTCCTGCTTGATGACCGCATATTCGGCCTCGGAATAGAGGAAATCGCCACCGCGGGGCCGGATGATGACGTTCATACCGATAAACAGGACCTTGCGCGTGCTAACGAGGGTGCCGTGACTGGGAGTTGTGCCGCCTTCTAGCAAGTCGGCGCACAATTCGATGCGCTGGGCACCGCCTGCTTGAGCCGAAAGGGCCGATTCGACCGAATCCACACACATTTCGATAAGGGGGATCACTACTTGCTCCTTTCACAAGACGAGGAGATTCTACCCGGGCTTGTAAGGAACGCAACCCGGTCGAGGTGTAGTGTAGCGAGATCAGAGAGCGGAAACCGGCGGGGGGGCTAATGCGGCTTTTGTCTGTTTTTTGGCAATTGCTTCTACTTGTCGCATCAGGTCTTTGTCCAGTTGATAATTGCCGCGTTCGGCCACGCATTTCGCGAGATCGCTTGAGGTATTACTTACCTGGGCTAGGCAGGTTTTTACGGTCTGGATAAAGCGTTCCAGGCTGTGCAGCGTCTCCTGGATAAAAGCATGCCCTTCTTTTGCGTTCATGGCGGGGCGGTGAGATGAGAGCAACGTCTCAAAATCGAGGTGGTTCAGGCGTAAAAGGGTTTCGCGGTAATCCAGAGGGTTTCGTCCAAAGTTGGCCGCTAAGCTGCCGTGCTCATCTAGTTCAGCTGGCCCCATAATGCTTTCGCCGTGGATGAGAATGTGGTTATCCTCGTCCCACAGGGCAATATTGCCCACTGTGTGGCCGGGGCTGTGCAAAACGGTTATCTCATGATTACCGAGGGAGAGCTTGTCGCCGTCGCGCAGGCGGAGACTGATCGGTACACTGCTTCCAGTGCGCCCCATTAATTGGCGGATCTCGGGCACGGTGTCTAGATGGTAGACATACCGCGCCAGAATAAAATGATCCTCAATGAAAGGGACTTCAAAGACGTGCGCCGCGAATAACACCATCTCTTTCCATGCTGCAAAGAGCTCGGCGTTGCCGCCGATGTGGTCGGCGTGGCTGTGCAGGTTGACCACGATAGCAGGATGGGGGGCAGAGAGCCCCATTTGTTCGAGCGAAGGAAGGATGTGGCCAACAGCGGTGCCTGCTATGCCGGTATCCACAAGGATCGAACGAGTGCCACTCAACAAGAATACATTGATATAGCGCGTCTCTTCAAAGGGAACGCGTATGACAGTGATGCCAGGATACTGTTCCATAATTCGCCTCCCTCTAGCTTGTTTCATTATCTCACGGGAGGGGAGGAGAGTCCAGCAGAGGCACAGAAAAGGGCCGCTCAATGAGCGGCCCGGGGTCTAACGGATGTAATCCCGCAGTTTTTCACTGCGACGGGGGTTGCGGAGCCTGTCCAGCGCTTGATGCTCGATCTGGCGAATCCGTTCCCTGGTAAGCCCAAACTTTTCGCCGACTTCTTCCAGGGTATGAGGTTTGCCGTCACGCAGCCCAAAACGCAGGCGGAGGATACGGGCTTCTCTGGGAGTGAGTGCGGTTAGCACACTCTCTAGGGTTTCCCGCAGCATTTGCTGTGAAGCAATTTCGGTAGGTTCGGGCGAATCATCGTCTTCGATGAAATCGCCAAATTCGGTATCGCCATCGTCACCCACGGGGCGCTCTAGCGATACGGGATAACGCGATATTCTCAAGAGCTGATCAACCTTATCGGCTGGCAGACCTGCTTCGGCAGCGATCTCTTCAGGAGACGCCTTGTGGCCGGTCTCCTGTTCAATCTCTTCTGCGAGGCGGTAGATGCGGCGGATTTGATCACCAGCATGAACCGGCAGCCGAATTAGGCGGCTCTGCTGTGCCAGGGCGCGCGTAATGCCCTGACGGATCCACCATGTAGCATAAGTGCTGAACTTAAAGCCCCGGTGGTAGTCAAACTTTTCCACGGCCTTCATCAGGCCAATGTTGCCTTCCTGGATAAGATCCAGGAACGGGACACCTTGCCCAACATACTTTTTGGCGACGCTTACGACCAGCCTGGTATTGGATACCACCAATCGGTCACGGGCCTCTTCGCCAATTACAACAATCCGCTCAAGTTCATCAAGTTCGTCTTCGGTGCAGTTCCCCTCACAGATTCGAGCTCTGGCAAACGTTCCTTCTTCGATCTGACGGGCCAGGGTAACTTCTTCTTCAGCTGTGAGCAATGGTACCTGTCCCATCTGTTTCAAGTACAGACTGACCGTATCATCGGCAGAGATTTGGTCTATCTCGGCTTCGCGGGTGATGCGTCTGGTCGACTCGTCCTCCACAGCTTTGTCCTCTCCATCAAGGTTTTGCGCGTCCGTTGCTTACCACCACCTCTTTGGTGTGGCCGTTACCTTGCTAGAACTTACCTCCCATAATATTACTGTCCGGTATCCGGAGCATCATGTCATTCACGTCAGAGTGTCTGTTGGTTCCTGTTCAAGGCACAAAAAAAGGCTCAGCAAGCTTCCTCACGTCGTGAGGTAACTTACCGAGCATCTGGTTCGTGGCAACCTTGCGTCACAGCACTCCCCTGACCCTACAGGCCAACCTACAAGTATGATTATAGTCTTTATCACCTCGTTGGTCAAGGGTATTTTGCGTCAAGAACGCAATAAAGGATACAGATATAATGTGGTATTTCGGTTCATTCGAAGCCTTGTTTCAGGCTGTGGTATACTCGGTGAGAATGTTTGCTAATGTAACCTGAACAGGGAGTGAGTTATGGCCACTGACCTTGCATCAATTCGCACGCTGCTCATCGATATGGACGGCGTGCTTTATCGCGGCAAGACGGGGCTGCCTGGCGGCCCCGAGCTCATGCGATTTCTTAAAGAGCGCGGTATAAAGTTTCTGATGGTAACCAACAACTCGACGGCCACACAGGACGAGTTTGTCAAACGCATGGCTGGTTTTGGCATCGACGTGAAAGAAGACGAGATCATCACCTCTGGCGTAGCAACGGCGGAGTACCTTACGACGATCGCGCCTGCAGGGGCCAAAGTGAATGTTGTGGGGGAGCCGGCGCTCTCGCATGAAATGGAAAAGCGCGGTTTCACGCTGGCTGGTAAGGATGCGGATTACGTGGTCTGCGGCTGGGATAAAACCATCACCTATCAAAAGCTGGCTACGGCTTGTTTGGCCATTCGCGCCGGGGCTACCTTCATCGGCACCAACGCCGACAAGACCTATCCTATCGAAGAGGGATTGATCCCGGGGGCGGGCAGCATTTTGGCTTCACTCATCGCCGCTACCGATACCCAACCGCTGGTCATCGGCAAACCGGAACCCATCATTTTTGAACAATCTATGCGCCTGATGAATAGCAAACCCGAAGAGACGGCCATCCTGGGTGACCGCTTGGATACGGACATTCTTGGCGGCAATCGAGCAGGGCTTACCAGCATCATGGTGCTAACCGGGGTCAATTCGGCTGAAGAGGCCGTTGCTTACGAATCGGCGCCCGATTACGTCTTTGCTGATCTGGCGGAATTGCTCGATGCCTGGCGCAAGGCTACTAGCTGCTCTACAAGGTAATAACTTGACATATTGTAGCGTCGTTGTACAATATGGGGTCAATCGTTACGAGTAGGAGTATTCATCATGTATTGGCCTGTGTTTGATCCAATCTACTATTTGTTTGCACTTCCCGCGCTTATTCTGGGGATGATTGCGCAGGCCCGTGTTCGATCGGCATATACCAAGTACAGCAAGGTGCGCAATCTACGGAATATCAGCGGGCAGGAAGCGGCGCAGGTGCTCTTGCGTACCGCTGGGCTCGAAAGCGCCGGTCTGGGAGATCAGCAGCAGGGCGTCGGTGTGGCCCTTACCAGCGGAACCCTTTCTGATAACTATAACCCGCGCGATAAAAAGCTCTATCTGAGCCGCGACGTAGCTCAGGTGCCTTCGGTGGCTTCTCTTGGTATTGTTGCCCACGAGATTGGGCACGCCATGCAAGATAGCCAGGGTTATGTGCCGCTTAAACTGCGCAGCGCCATTGTGCCTGCTGTAAAAGTTGGTTCCTGGCTGGGCCCTCTTCTCTTTATCGTTGGCATGCTCTTTGCTTCATCGAATCTTTCTCTTGTCGGGCTGGTACTCTTTTCGCTTACGCTGGTTTTTGCCTTGGTCACGTTACCGGTCGAGTTCGATGCCTCTCGGCGGGCCATGGTATTACTTCAGCAAAGTGGCTTGACCACCGTAGAAGAACAAGCGCAGGTGAAAAAGGTGCTCAGTGCCGCGGCTATGACCTATGTGGCCGCAGCAGTGCAGGCGCTTTCAACCCTGCTCTATTATATGACGCTCTTGAACCGTAGAAGGGACTAGGCAGTTGGCGGCAAACGATGGACGTATTGCCATTTACGACATGAACCTGAACGAATTACAGGCTCTCCTCCTAACCTGGGGAGAGCCTCGCTTTCGTGCTCGCCAGCTTTGGGGCTGGCTCTATTCACGATTAGAGACTGACTCTGAAGTAATGGTCAATCTACCAGTGGCGCTACGCAAGCGCCTGGATGAGCAAGCCATTCTGCGGCCTTTTGCTCTGGCATCCGAACTCGAATCTAAAGATGGCCAGACGAAAAAGGTATTGCTATCTGCTAGAGACGGCGCTTTGGTCGAGGCGGTACTCATGCGTTATGAGCGCCGCAACACAGTCTGTGTATCCACTCAGGTGGGTTGCCCTATCGGTTGCGCCTTTTGCGCAACGGGCCAGAACGGATTTGAACGGAATCTATCTGCTGGTGAAATTTCCGGGCAGGTGCTGCATTTTTCGCGGGAACTGGCTGCACAAGATGCTCTGGTAACCAACGTGGTATTCATGGGCATGGGCGAGCCGCTACTGAATTACGATGCCGTGCTCAAAGCGGTATCCATTTTGGAGGATGAGAACGGCTTGAACATGGGCGCGCGGCGGTTTACACTCTCTACGGCTGGTTATGTGCCGGGTATTGAGCGATTGACAGCCGAGGGCACGCAGATGGGGCTGGCTATCTCGCTCCATGCTGCTGATGACACGTTGCGCAGCAGATTAGTACCTTTGAACGATCGCTACCCAATCGGCGTACTTGTTTCTGCGGTGCAGGCTTTTGCTGAAAAAACTGGTCGAAGGCCAACCTATGAGTATATGCTCATTGGTGGACTGAACGACGGCCCTGAACATGCTCGTGCTCTAGTGCAATTGCTGCGGCGAACACTTGCCCATGTCAATCTGATACCCCTAAACACGACGCCAGGTTTTGATTATCCACCACCAACGGCGGTTGCTGTGCGGGCTTTCCAGGATGTGTTGGTCAAACAGGGTATCGAGACCACCGTGCGTCTGTCTCGCGGCACCGATATTCTCGCCGCCTGTGGGCAGCTTCGTGCGCATCATCACAGCGATGAATCATGAAATGAGGTTGTCGAATCATGAACAGCAACAAAATCGAGATTGCCCCATCGATTCTTTCGGCTGATTTTGCCAAGTTGGGCGAACAGGTGCTGGAAGCGGAACGAGCCGGTGCCGACCGTGTTCACATAGATGTGATGGATGGGCATTTTGTGCCCAACATCACCATTGGCCCACTGGTCATGCAGTCGCTCAAACCCATAACGCATCTGCCAATGGATGTTCATTTGATGATCGAAAAGCCCGAGCGCTATATTTCCGCATTCTGTGAGGCCGGGGCACAGACGTTGATGGTGCAGGTCGAGACTTGTCCGCACCTTCATCGAACTATTCAGCAGATTCGCGAGTTTGGCGTGCGCCCGGGGGTGGTGCTCAATCCGGCGACGCCGCTTTGCACTCTGGAGGAAATTCTTCCTGACGTGGATCAGGTGTTGATTATGACGGTGAACCCTGGTTTTGGCGGGCAAAAGTTGATCCCAGCTGCGTTGGACAAGGTGCGGCGTTTACGGGCTATGCTCGATGAGCGGGGTTTGGTTTGTGATATTGAGGTGGACGGTGGCATCAACGCTAGCACCCTGGCAGATGCTGTTGGCGCTGGCGCGAATGTGCTCGTCATGGGCTCGGCTGTTTTCGGTGCACCCGAGGGTATTGCTGCGGCGATGGCCGGGTTCCGCGAAATGATTGCTGCTGCCCTGTAGGCAAAGAAAACCCCCGACTGGTTTGCACCAGCCGGGGTTAAGTTCGGGTTTAGAGGCCCTTGTTGTTAATAGTGCGCAGGCAACGCGTGCAAACAGTCATTCGCTTCTTGCGACCGTCGCGAGTCAGCGTAACTTTTTGCAGATTGGGTGACCAACGTCGCTTGGTATGTACCTTAGAGTGGCTGACGTTGTTCCCAAATGTGGGCCCCTTGCCACAGATCTCACACTTTGCCATTCTATATCCTCCTACGGTGAAGGGGCCGCACATCGTGCGCCCGCATTATTTGGCCCTCAGCCAAGGGTTATGATACCATATCAAAAGCTATCTGTAAAAACGCAAGCGAGGAGCTGCTCAATGAGCACAGACTCTCCAACGGGCAAGATCGAGATTACACCCCACGCCATTGCCAGCGTTGCCAGCCATGCTGTGCTGAATTGTTATGGTGTAGTGGGCATGGCAGCCAATAATGTTACAGACGGAATTGCCGAGATCCTCCAGGTGGAAAATTGTCACCGTGGAGTTCAGGTTCGAGTCGTCGATAGCCGTATCGAAATCGACCTCTATGTTGTTCTAGAATACGGTATGCGCATCTCAGAAGTGGCCCGCAATATTATGCAGACGGTCAAGTTTGACATGGAAAAGACACTCGGCATGGGTGTAGCCGCTGTGAATGTGCATGTCCAGGGCCTGCACATAAGCAACAGTGACTGATCACCAACCGAGGAGAGAGATAGTGGAGGAATCGAGGCTGATGACGGATTCCGTTTTCCCAGAGCGTACCGACGCCCCTGAGACGGACCTGGCCACTGCGGGGGGGCTCGCCGTGTCGTGGGATCACCTACGTTTTTATGAGGCACTACAGGCGGGTGCTGCCTGGCTTCAGGTACATGTGGACAAGGTGAACGATCTCAACGTATTCCCGGTTCCCGATGGGGATACTGGCACCAACATGTCCATGACAATAAAGGCTGCACTCGAAGAGGTACACTCGCGAGACTGTCGCACCGTATCGGATGTGGCTGCAGCCGTGGCCCACGGTGCTCTGATGGGCGCACGTGGTAATTCGGGTGTCATCCTTTCACAGATTTTGCGGGGTATGGCTAGATCGTTGGAAGGCTCCCGAAATTTGGATGCCCCCTCTCTTGCTCAGGCTTTATTGATTGGCTCTGAGACGGCCTATAAGGGTGTGATGCAGCCGGTTGAAGGAACAATACTCACCGTGGCGCGCGATACGGCTGAGGCTGCACTTGCAGCAGTGGCCTCGGGTGTGGTGTTCATCGATTTGCTCGATGTTTGTGTTCAAGAGGCTCATGCTTCTGTCACACGAACACCGAATTTGCTGCCTATCCTCAAGGAGGCCAACTGCGTGGATTCGGGCGGAACAGGTTTTGCCTATATCCTGGAAGGCATTCAACGATTTGCTCAGGGCAAAGATACAGGCGTCTCAATCGAAACGGGTGAAGAATCCATGTTCGATCATGAACATGATTTTACTCGGCCTCCTGATGGCCAATACAACTATGACACCCAGTTCATCATTACTGGCCATAATATGGACGTTGAGGCGATTCGGGCACACATTGACACTCTTGGTGATTCGACACTGGTTGTCGGCGATAGCGAAACCATCAAGGTGCATGTGCACTGTGATTTGCCCGGCCTTGCCTTGGATTACGGCGTTCGCCAGGGCCAGGTAGACCATGTAATCATTGAGAACATGCAGCTTCAGTATGAGGTTTTCAAGGCTGCCCATACCCAAGAGATGGCAAAATACACACCTCCGATGGCAGCCATCCACGACGATCTCTCGGATACCAGCATCATTGCTGTGGTTTCGGGCGATGGCTTGCGGCGCGTTTTTGAGAGCATTGGAGTGAGCGCTATTGTTGCGGGTGGGCAAACCATGAACCCATCGACACAGGATCTGGTCGCTGCTGTTCAGGCGGTCCCCGGTCAAGATGTCTTTTTGCTTCCTAACAACAGCAACATTATCCTTACGGCTCAACAGGCAAAGGAGCTGTGTCCGGAAAAGAATGTTGTGGTCGTGCCCAGCAAAACGGTGCCCCAAGGCATCTCGGCGTTGCTGGCCTTCCACTACCAGGCTGATCCGGAGACCAACCTGCGCCTGATGTCGGAAGCCCTCGATCAAGTTTCTACTGCAGAAGTGACGCGTGCAGTCCGCACTGTAGAGATACAAGGTGTGGATGTTCGCGAGGGACAGATTATCGGTCTGTTGGATGGTGATCTTGTAGATGCTGGCGATGATATCACGCACATTGTACAGGGATTGCTAGAGCGCATGACGCTCGAAGAGTGCGAGATCATTACCATCTATTACGGTAACGACGTTCAGCCAGATGAGGCGCGAGATCTTGCCGAGGCTATGGAAGAACTCTATCCTGACCTCGAAATCGAAGTCGTTAGCGGTGGCCAAGACCACTATTTCTACATCATTTCTGCCGAATGAGGGCTGCATTAATCAAGCAAAGATGCTTATGCAGGAGGCATGCGCCATGAGCCAGGTTAGGATAGTCACGGATAGTTCTGCCGAATTGGACCCTTCCGTGGCCGTCGAACTAGGCATTACTGTTATTCCACTCGATATCTGCCGAGGCGCTGATACGATAACGGATGACCCTTGTTTTTGTTCGGGCGACTTTTTCCATCAAGTAGTCAAGAATAGGGAACATCTGTGTGTCCGCCCCCCGGCTGCTCAGCGTTTTGAGACAGCCTACCGTCGTTTGAGCCATGAGACTAGCGATATTGTTTCGCTGCACCTCAGCTCGGCGATGAACCCAACAGTCTCTGCGGCCTGTCAGGCTCGTGATCAACTGCTTGGGCGGGTGGATATCCGGGTTATCGATACGCGCTTTGTTTCGCACGCATTGGGCTATATCGTCACTCAAACTGCCAAAACCGCAGCTCGCGGTGCTTCGTTGGACGATGTGGTCAAATATGCGCGCGATCTGATCTCTCGCACGTATTATGCTTTTGCCGTACCAACTCCCGAGGCACTCAAGAACAGCGGCATCTATCAAGAGACTTATAATTTTGGTGTTAATGGTGGCCGTCACATTCTACCGCTGCTGACGCTTGAGGATGGCGTTATAACACCTCAGTTCCAAATGCGCAGCAGGGGGCCGATTGTGGATCGCCTGACAGAGTTTGTTACGGAATTCACCGAGTGGGAGCATCTGTCTCTGGTGCATACATCGCTCAATCCCGAAGTCAAGGCCTTTCGAGAGCGGTTGAGCGAAGTGGCCAATTCCAAGCAGTTTACCGAACATGTCTACGGGCCAGTTTGGGGATCGATTGTGGGGCCGCAGGCTATGGGGGCAGTCATCGTCGCACCCTGAGCGGAGAGGGCATGAGCAGCACAGCTAGTAGATCATCGGACAGAGCGCGAGCGCTTGAGCGAATTCTCGCTTTGGAGGATGAACAGGGTTATGAGAATAACGCCGTGATGGGTGGCATCGCGGCGTTTCTTGATAGTTGGGGCCATTCGCTCCAGTCTAGCAATTCGACGGACGAGGAGCGCCGTTTGTTGGCCTGGCTCAATCAGGAACTGGGTGGCTATGCCGCACTCAATCCGGCGCAGCGTCGGCTGATGGCTCATCGTGTTCTGAGAAAGCTAGCCGATGATCAGCCAAGCTCCGCTGAACAGCAACAATCACGGCGTGTTGCTCCTCAGCCTGCTCCTGCTGAACAACCACCTCAAAGAAAGGCGACCAAGTCTCGCCCTTCTGCTACGACGCTCGATTCCCCCGCTACTGCGGTCAGCGGCATCGGCCCTAAACTGGCTGACAGCCTGACGCGGCTGGATATTCATACTGTGCGCGATTTGCTCTATCATCTGCCGCGCCGGCACGACGCCTATCCCCACAGTGTTGTGCGAGATGCTCTGCTCGGCCAAAAGGTCACCCTCTCTGTCTCCGTCGGAGAGCTTCGTGTCAACAACACTCGGCAGCGTATCCCCATTGCTACTACGCTGCTTTCTGATGACACGGGCTCCATTCGAGCTACCTGGTTCGGCAACCGTTACATTGCTCGCCAACTCGAGCCCGGACAGTTGATTCGAGTGAGTGGTGAGGTATCCGAGTACAAGGGGCAGGTGGGGTTGCAGTCGCCGGCCTGGGAGCCGCTTGAGCAACAGCCCATCCACACTGGCGAGTTTGTTCCAGTGTATCCCCTCACTGAAGGGCTCACGGCTGGCAAATTCAGGCGCATTATGCACGATATGGTGCAAACCTGGGTGGTGCGGGTGCACGATCCCTTGACCGAACAGGAGCGAACAGACTTTGGACTGATGGACCTGCGAACGGCCCTACAAGAAGCCCATTTTGCCAGTTCGGCGGAGGCTTTGGCCGCAGCACGTCAGCGGCTATGTGTAGACGAATTCCTTGCCTTGCAGGTGGGATTGCTTGAACGCCGAAGGCAGCGGGATCAACAGCCTGGCCGTGCTTTGTTCATCGATCAGGCTCGCATCGAGTGCTATGTGCAGAATTTGCCCTTTGTTCTCACAGAAGCCCAGAATCGGGCGGTTGAGGCGATTTTGGCCGATATGGCGCGACCACATCCCATGCGCCGTATGCTACAGGGCGATGTGGGGTCTGGTAAAACGGCAGTTGCGGTAGCTGCGGCTCTCGCAGCTGTTTCTGCCGGTACACAGGTGGCTATCATGGCCCCTACCAGCATTCTTGCTGAGCAGCATTATGCAACCATCAGCGCGCTTCTCGATCATGACGAGGTACGAATTGAACTATTGACGGGCAGTTTGCCCGAGACGGAAAAGCAGCGCATTCGAGATCTAACCGCCTCTGGCCAGGTAGACCTGTTGATCGGCACGCATGCATTGATTCAGGAGAGCGTTTCTTTTGCCGATTTAGGCTTGGCTATTGTGGATGAAGAACACCGCTTTGGCGTGGCTCAGCGTGCACGTTTGATGGACGCCGAGTTGCAGCCGCACATGTTGCAAATGAGCGCGACGCCCATTCCTCGTTCTCTGGCCATGACAGTTTATGGTGATGTGGATGTTTCGGTGCTGGACGAATTGCCTGCAGGTCGCAAGCCAGTGGTTACGGCGTTGCGCGATAGCGGCGCCCGCGATGGTATTTATCAATTCATCCGCAAAGAGGTGGAATGCGGTCATCAGGTCTTTGTCGTATGTCCATTGGTTGAACCAGATGAGGATGGCTCTGGCGTAGCGGCAACCAGCGAGCAGCAGCGTCTGCAACGCGATATCTTTCCCGATCTGCGTGTGGGGCTTGTTCATGGGCGGCTGAACGCGGCAGATAAAGAAGCTGTGATGGCCTCGTTTGCAGCGACAGAATATGATATTCTAGTAGCAACTACCGTGATAGAAGTAGGTATCGATATTCCCAACGCCACGGTGATGCTCGTCGAGAACGCTGAACGTTTCGGGCTGGCGCAGTTACATCAGCTTCGTGGACGGGTGGGGCGAGGCACTGCTACATCCTACTGCATTCTCATGTCCGATGATCCTTCGGAAACGAGTTTGAGACGTCTCGAGGCCATGGTATCGAGCAATGACGGCTTTGAATTGGCCGAATTGGATTTGGAGTTACGCGGCCCCGGCGATTTCTTTGGTGTAAGGCAAAGCGGTTTGCCCGCGCTGCGAGTGGCAGACTTGAGCGATATGCGTTCACTAGAGATCGCCCGGCAATTGGCTGCTCAAGTGTATGAAACAGACCCTGGTTTGCGCAGTGAAGAACATCGCTTGCTGCGCCGCGAGGTCAAGCGGTTTTGGGCCAGGGCGCCAAAAGAGTGAGGCTACTATGACAATTGCATTGTATCCGGGTACTTTTGATCCCATCCATTATGGCCATATTGATGTTGCCCGCAGGGCGGCGCAGCTATTTGAACATGTCTATGTTGGCGTCTATGATCGTCCGAATAAGAATGTGTTGTTTTCTGTTCCAGAACGGGCTAATATGGCTTCAGCTGCTTTGGCATCTATTCCCAACATCACGGTAACGAGCTATAGTGGATTAACGGTTGATTATTGCCAAAAGATCAATGCTCAGGTCATCGTTCGAGGCCTTCGTGTTATCTCGGATTTCGAGCTCGAATACCAGATGGCGCTCACCAACAGGCAACTTGCGCCGGGGATCGATATGGTTTGTTTGATGACCAGTATGGAGCACGCGTTCCTTAGCTCAACCCTTTTGAAGGATTTGGCAATGGGCAGCCGTTCGATGTCAGACTTTGTTCCTGAGGATATTGAGAAACGACTTCGCGCCAAGATCGTTACAGGGAAGGGGTGATCAGAATCGATATACTCCAACTTGTCGACAGACTGGAACAGCTGCTGGATGAGGGCCGCAAAGTACCATTAAGTCGGTATGTGTTTGTCGATCCCGAGATTGCCAGCAGTATCCTGGGACAGATGCGCATTTCAGTGCCTCGCGAGATCGAGATGGCCCGAGCCCTGGAAAAGGACTGCGATCGAATTTTGGCAGAAGCCAATGAAGAAGCGGCCCGACTTTTGGCAGAGGCACGCGATGAGGCCAATCGTATCTTGGACGAAAACGCTCTATACGATCAGGCTGCGATTGAGGCCAAGAACCTTCTTCTCAGCGCTCGTGCTGAGGCGGACGAAATTCGCTCTGGTGCCGATCAATACGCTATTGCCCAACTCGCTGTGATGGAGTCTGAGGTGGTTCGCGTATTGGAGACGGTACGCAATGGATTGGAGCTTCTTCAGGCGAATGTCGACGGCGATGGCTCACAAGGAGACAAACAAAAGGATAGTTAACCTCGCTCTAGTCACTTGGCGCGTCTTTTGACACCTGGGTGAGCGATTTGTATAATCACCGGGTGAGATGAGCTTTGGCTGGAGATGTGGTTATGTTATATAACGTTGCCCAGCTCCTTCGCGAACCGGTTGGTTCGTCTCGTAGATACGACTTGGACGGCGAGCTCTCGGGTATTGATGAGCTTAATCCGGGGCCCACTCCGGTCACCGGTCACGTCGAGCTGATTAAAACGAATGAAGGCATAGTGGCTCGGGTTATGGTTTCTTTGCCATTAGTTGTTTCTTGCCGACGTTGCCTTGAGGCAACCGAAGCAATGCACAAGATTGCCTTCGATGAGGTCTTTTTACCATCTGTGGATATGGAAACGGGTGCACGACTGGCTATGCCAGAGGATGAGCCTGAGCTGGTGATCGATGGCCGGAATATCCTCGACCTCACAGAAGTGATTCGTCAGTTCGCCGTGATCGAGACAGAGGACCCTGTGTTGTGCAAGCCTGACTGCAAGGGGTTGTGTTCCCAGTGCGGCCGTAATCTTAATGAAGGACCCTGCAGCTGTGAGCAGATGGCAGGAGACCCTCGTTTAGCCGTGCTGGCTCAGTTGGTTGATGCAAAAGATTTTAAGAGTTCTGGTGAAAGGAACAAATAGATGACTCCGCTACCTAAAAGAAGGATATCCCATAGCCGTGCACTTCGGCGCCGCAGCCATGACGGTTTGACATCAACCAAATTGGTTGAATGTCCAAGCTGCCATGGTATGCGTCTGCCGCATACTGTTTGTCCTCATTGTGGCAATTATCGCGGCGAGTCAGTCATAAACGTCGAGGACTAGGATATTCACTTGCCGACCTCGCTGGGCCGCTTGAGCATGCCTCACGGCCCTTTTTTGCACTGTGGAGGCCGAATCTATGGAACGTCGACTTGGAACTGTACGCATTTCGCCACAGGTATTGGCTACCATTGCCCGCCTGACGACACTTTCTGTGCCTGGCGTTGTGTGTATGTATCGCGATCTTTCAACTGGTGTAGACCGTTGGTTTCGTGGCAAGGGTGCTCAGGATGGGATCCGCGTTGAGGTAATTGATGACGCGGTCTCGGTCGATATTTCGATCGTGGTGTCGCAGGATGCCAATATCCTTGAGATCGGCCGTAAAATCCAGGCGAATGTATCGCGAGCGATTACTGATATGGTAGGTATGCCCGTTCTTGCTGTGAACGTGAGCGTTCAAGATGTCCGGGATGTGCCTACTGACTCTACCACTAAAGGGGAATAACCTTTGAAGCCCAGGCGATTGGCGAGAGTCACTGCATTTGAGGCCCTTTTTGAGGTCGATACGGTGCAGCATAATCCAACTTTGGCACTCTACCATCGTCTTACTGAAGTCGAGATGGATGCCGAGACAGAAGCCTTTTGCCGAGCACTTGTTACGGGTGTTGTTGAGCACTTGCAGTTGCTGAACGATATTATCCAACGAATTGCCCCAGAGTGGCCCATCGAACAGATGGCCTGTGTTGACCGGAATATCCTGCGTCTGGCTGCGTACGAAGTGTTGTTCTATCATGATACACCCTCCAAGGTCGCCATTAACGAAGCCGTCGAGCTTGCCAAGCGATATGGAAGCGACAGCTCGAGTCGCTTTGTGAATGGTGTGCTGGGTACTTTGGTCAGTCAACGCCACCAGCTGGGTATTTCCATCGAACCCAGCAAGGGAGCGGCATAGCCGTATCGACGACTAGTGCCTTGCCGGCGCAACACGAGGAGGAATCGTTAGATGGATATCTTTGGGATCGGCATCCCAGAATTGTTGGTTATCCTCGTTCTGGCTATGGTGGCTGTGGGTCCCGAAAAGATGGTCGAATATTCCGGCAAGGCTGGAAAATGGTTCGCCCAATTTCGTCGTGAGACCTCAGAGGTAACCAAAGAGTTCAAAGATGCACTCGAAGGCGTCGTTCAGGACGCCGAGATTGAAGAGCTTTCAGAAAAAAACAAGACGCCAACACAGTGGCGCTTTACGCCGACGCAGTTCGCTATTCCTGATAAAAAGGCGAACACGACAGCGTCTAGTTCTGTGCCCTCAAAAAAGCCTGCGTCTGTGCGAGATAAGAGTGATGAAGAAGCTATAGCGCTACTCGAATCCCTCTCGAATGAGCAGGATGGTGCTGTTTCTGTTGAATCTGCTCCTACGTCTGTGGCCGAATCTGCCCCAGAACCTGCGGTAACTGTTCAGCAGCCGCCTGTGGATGAGGTTCTCGCGATCGCTGCTGCCGAAAAGGCGGTTGTCTCCCGCTCTACCCGAACTTCTACCAAAGTAACACAACCTGCTTCTACACCCACGCCCAAACCGGCAGCACCACCCGTCTCTGTGCCGGATGGCGACATCTCGGATTTGCTTGGCAGTGCTTTTGGTTTGGACGAGGAACCGAAAAGGGAAGAATCCAAATCAACAGCTGAGCCGCAATCCGCCGTTGCTACGGAATCCAAGCCTGCACAAGCATCTGCACCGCAGACGCCTTCGACTAGGGTGAAAACTGTCGAGAAGCCCGCCCAATCGTCCCCAACGGATTCTGATGATCCACTGGATGCGCTTGGCGATGCCTTGTCATTCTCCTTTAGCGATGACCAGGATGAAGGGGGGCGATAGCCATGGCAGAAGCCGTAACAGAAAGCCCCAAGACGCCCCGAGACGAACGTGAGCTCACCATTATTGAGCATTTGCTTGAACTGCGTACTCGTTTGATTGTGGCCGTTATCGCCGTGGTCATCGGTATGGTTATCGGCATGATGTTCACCCAGAATTTCCTAGAGGTGTTGCTTGTGCCGCTAGGCGATTATGTGCCCCAAACTATCGAACCGACCGAATCGCTGGTGGTCTATTTCAAAATCGCGCTCATTTTAGGCTTGATCGGCGCCATGCCGGTCATTGTCTATGAGATCATTGCCTTTATTTTGCCAGCAATGCTCCCCAACGAGAGGCGCTATTTGTATTTTATGCTTCCCGGCGTGACGATCTTTTTTGCGGGTGGCATTGCTTTTGCCGCGTACGTCATGTTACCGGCGGCCATCACCTTTATGCAGGGGTTCCTGTCTGAAATTGTGAACAACCAGTGGACACTGCAAAGCTATGTATCGTTCACAACGCGAGTGATGTTCTGGATGGGCGTGGTATTCCAAACGCCGCTGCTCATGTACCTCTTTGCACGCATGGGCATTGTCACCAGCCAACAATATGCCAAGGCTCGCAAGTATGCCATCGTTATTGCGGCGGTGGTGGCGGCCCTGGTGACGCCAACACCTGATCCGATCAACATGGTGATTGTCATGGTGCCGATCTACTTCCTGTTCGAGATTGGCGTTCTTCTCTCTAAACTAGCCAGGCCGATGAAACACGAGCAAGAGCCCGCAAGCTAAATAAGAGCCCTGGAGATTAATCTCCAGGGCTCTCTTCTTTGGTAATTTCGCGAACAATGTTGGTGGCATAAGCCCCCGGCGGCAGCGCAAACTGCACCATAATACCCTCGTCCCAAAACACTCGCGGTTCTTCCATCAGCGGAACTCGCAATGGGCGCCGCTCGCCGGGCATGCGCACGCCATGTCCCACGCGCCAGATATCCTCATCCAGCCCTTCTCGGCGCATCAATTCATGCTCATGATCTCCGGGCACGCCGTGAGCAAGACGTACTTTGAACCCGTACAGTGGTGCTGAAGGGCTGATCTCTAGGGCGTCGGCGCGCGGCTGCTCTGCGGCGGCATCCTCAACCAGGAAAAAGGCGCCGTTCTCATGCTTGATGGCCAGATCACCGTCCAACAGCGTACCCATTTCATCGAGGCGTTGGGCCAGCAACAGGTTAAAGAGATGCGCTTGATAGGCGGCCGCGAACAACCTTCGCAACGAAAGAGGCAGATTCGCATAAATGGCTTGTGGTTTGGTGCCGTGGGCCCAGGCTTGCAACGCCTGGGTTTCTTCCCCACCGCGATAGGGCCAGGTAGTCAGCGCGGTCTCGATATCGCCTGCGTCAAAAGCGCTACGAGCCTGTTTTTCGGCTGGTTCGTCATCCTCGCTGGGGGCACCCAAAAAGTGATGGTAAAAAGCGTCCCAATCCTGGCGGATGCTGGCCGAACCCAAAAGATGGCTCTTGCCGCGCAAGCCAAAACGCTGCGGCCCAAAGCCATTCTGCACGCCCTTGGCCGCTAGAATCTGCATGACCTGCTCGGCAGTTTGCAGTGCAGCAGGCTCGACGTTACGAATACGAATGGAAAAGCGATTGCCCTTGAGATGGCCGATCTTGAGGCGGTTGCGATGGCGCGCTGCTTCCAACACCTTGATATGTGGCAGATCCAGTGAGAACAAGCGCTCGGGAGCCACACCCTCCACCGAAAGCCATTGTCGGGTGATGGCGTGGGCGTCTTTTAGCCCGGCCGTGCCCACATTGCGGGGGCTGGTGTGCAGCACGCGGGAGATATCGCGGACGGCCCGGCGGGTGTCGATGCCCTCTTTTTCGATGAGGAAAAGTGTATGCTGCCCCTCACCAGTTGGACGGTAGAGGGGCAGCTCTTCGACGCAAAAATCGGCGTCATGATCGCGGATTGTACCCCCGGTGCCTGCGATCTCGGGTGTTACAAAGCCAGGATAGCAGGGCAGGGCGGCTGACTGGGCAGTCTCTGACATATCTTAATCCAGGAAGGGCAGCACTTGTTGTGCGTGCCCGGCAGGTTTGACGTTGATAAAGGCTTTGGCAATCTTGCCGTTCTCGTCAATGACAAAGGTAGAGCGGAGAATGCCCTGATAGGTCTTGCCGTACATTTGCTTGTCGCCCCAGGCACCGTACGTCTCGGCGACGGCATGATCGGGGTCGCTGAGCAGCAGGAACGGTAGCTCGTACTTGGCGCGGAACTTGTTATGCGACGCCTGCCCATCGGGGCTAACGCCAATTACCACCGCACCCTTGGCGGTGAATTGGCCATAGTCATCGCGGAAACTGCAGGCCTCTTTGGTACAACCCGGCGTATCGTCTTTGGGATAGAAATAGAGAACGATCTTTTTACCGCGAAATGACGAAAGAGTAACTTGTTCACCCTCGTCAGATTCAAGTGTAAAATCAGGTGCTACCTGTCCTTCGGTGATCATATGATGCTCCTTTGCTATGATCTATCTTGTTCCAGTCTATCAAATAGAGGGGCTAAAAACAACGGTAGACTGGCCTATGATTGACAGATAACGTCTCTCGCTTTAGACTGGCCAAGATTTTCTTAGAGGAGAAGAATGCAATGTCCGATATATTGAGCTTTCCAAAGGATTTCATCTGGGGCACGGCCACCAGTTCGTTTCAAATCGAAGGGGCTGCTGATGAACGCGGCATGTGTATTTGGGACGAGTTTTGCCGCTGGCCCGGCAAGGTGCTGAACGGCGATACCGGTGATGTGGCCAATGACCATGTGCATCGCTATCGCGAGGACGTGGCCATGATGGCAGAGCTGGGCATGCAGACCTACCGCTTTTCCATCGCCTGGCCCCGCGTGCTGCCAGCCGGCAAGGGCAAGGTGGACGAGGCCGGCCTCGACTTTTACGACAAGTTGGTCGATGAGCTGCTCAAGTACAACATTCAGCCAGCCGTAACCCTCTACCATTGGGACCTGCCCTCTGAGCTGCAAAAGCTGGGTGGCTGGGCCTCGCGCGATACCATCTATCGTTTCCAGGATTACACCGAAGTGGTGGCTAATCGCCTGGGCGATCGTGTGAAAACGTGGATCACTCACAACGAGCCCTGGGTGGTCTCCATGCTGGGAAATCTAACTGGCGACCACGCTCCCGGCGTTGAGGATCGTGGCATTGCTCTACAAGTGGCTCATCACCTGCTGGTCTCTCACGGCCTTTCGATGCAAGTGCTGCGCGAGTTGGGCGGCGCTGATGCCCAGGTGGGTATTACCCTGAACATGAACCACGTCTACCCCGCTACTGATAGGGATGAGGATCAGCTTGCGGCCAGCCGCAGCGATGGCCAGCTCAACCGCTGGTTCGCTGATCCCATCTTCAAAGGCAGCTACCCAGAGGATATGTGGGATGTATACGGCGCTCAGGTGCCGCGTATCGAACCGGACGACATGGCCATCATCAGCCAGCCCATCGACTTTTTGGGTGTCAACTATTACACCCGCGATGTGGCCAAATACGATGCCTCCAAGCCGTTGGAATACACCTCGTTGCACCCGGCTGGTGAATACACCGCCATGGATTGGGAGGTCTATCCGCAGGGCCTGACCGATTTGCTCATGCGTTTGACCAATGACTATGCCCCCAAGGCTATCTATATCACGGAGAACGGTTGTGCCTACCCGGATGTGGTGGAAGATGGCAAAGTACACGATGTTAAGCGCATCGATTACTATCGCAAGCATTTTGTGGCAGCACACAAGGCTATCGAGATGGGCGCACCGCTCAAGGGCTATTATGCCTGGTCGCTGATGGACAACTTTGAGTGGGCTTGGGGCTATGAGCGGCGCTTTGGCATCGTCTATGTCGATTTCAAAACACAAGAGCGCATCCTCAAGGACAGTGCCCGCTACTATAGCCAGGTGGTGCAGCAGAACGGCGTCGAAATCTAGTTCACATAAAGCGAGGTACGCCATGAATCGGGAAGAACTCAAAGAGCGGGTCTGCCGCGCTATCGATGCCCACCGCGACGAGATCGTGACCCTGGGCGAGGATATTCGCGTGCACCCCGAGTTGGGCTATAAGGAACACCGCACCGCTGCCCTGGTGGAGAAGCACCTCACTGGTTTGGGCCTCAAGCCCACCACGGGGTTGGCCATCACTGGCTCCAAGACGGTGTTCAAAGGGTGCAGCGAGGGCCCTACCGTGGCGTACCTGAGCGAGCTGGATTCGGTGCTGGTCAAGGATCACCCCGACGCCGACCCGGAGACGGGCGCGGCTCATGCCTGCGGCCACAACGCCCAGATCGCCAACCTGGTGGCCTTGGCCTACGGTTTTGCCGAATCCGGCGTGATGGACGAGCTGGACGGCAATCTGGCGCTCATGTCGGTGCCCGCCGAGGAGTATGTCGAGGTGGCTTACCGCCTGGGTCTGCGTAAAGAGGGCAAGATCGAGTTCTTAGGGGGCAAGCCGGAGATGATCCAGCTTGGCGCCTTTGACGACATTGATCTCTGTCTTGCGACCCACCAATCCAGTGCGAGCGAGGGCTCCCTCTTTTCGGTGGGCGGCCCCTCCAATGGCTGTGTGGTTAAACAGATTCGCTACACGGGCAAGGCGGCCCATGCCGGTGGCGCGCCCCATGCGGGAATCAACGCCCTCAAGGCGGCCATGCTGGGCCTACAGGCCATCGATGCCAACCGCGAGACGTTCAAGGATTCGGACCACATTCGCGTGCATCCCATCATCACCAAGGGCGGCGAACTGGTGAATGTGGTGCCCGCCGACGTGCGCATGGAAACCTATGTGCGTGGCGCTACCGTGCCGGCTATTTTGGAGGCCGCGGCCAAAGTCGATCGCTCGCTCAAGGCGGGCGCGCTGGCCATGGGTGCCAAGGTGCGCATCGAGACCCTGCCCGGCTATTTGCCCAAGCTGGTTTCGGACGAACTGGTAGAGGTTTACAAGCGCAACGCCATCACCCTGGTGGGGGAGGATGGCTGGAGCGCGCCTGAGCGCGGCTTTGGCTCGACCGATATTGGCGATCTGAGCCACATCATGCCGGCCATCGAGGCTACGGCTCGTGGCTGCGGAGGAACTGGCCATGGCGCCGATTACTGCGTGGTGGACGAGGACATGGCCTATATGGCCCCCGCCCGTGCCGCTGCCATGACCATCATTGATCTGCTCATCGACGGCGCCGCCGAGGCTCGCTCGGTCATCGAGGCTTACCACCCGCCCATGACCAAAGAGAGTTATCTGTCGTTCATGCGTGATTTGTACATGGTGACCGATTGGGATGGCGCTGAGCTATAAGTGGCCAGTGAGATTTTCTATCTAGCCTCTAATATTTTTCATGTTCCTTGCTTGATAAGATATATTTTTATGTTCTATTGTGTTTTTTAATATAGTTTTCCAATATAAAACTTGTGTCATTAGGATGGTCAACCTGTTTTCATGGTAAAATGAAGGGTGCAATGGCAATTCGAGATACTGAAAAGAAAATAGATTCGAGGGTTCTCCTCCTCATTCTCTCTGTATCAGCTGTGTTAACGTATGTATACTTTTGTCGAGTCGAATTGCTGAGCTATGGATCACGACTAGATCTGCATAACCAGATCATAGCGGGAACAGCTCCTTCGCCCTATCGCTACAGAATACTCATCCCTTTCGTAGCTGAGATCCTTACAAGAGCCTTGTCCCTGGTCCTTTCTGCAAAATCAGCCTTCCTAGCAGCCTATGTGATGTGTGATCTGGCAAGCATATTTGCCACACTCATGATGCTTTTTCTGTGGCTGAAGCTCTGGTTTAGCCAAGATCAAGCGCTTATAGGCGTTCTATTTATTGCCGGTGTGATGCCCATCACATTTCAGAATCACTACTTCCAGCCTTGGTCTTTATTAGAACCCGCTTTCTTTTCAGCGGCGTTGATTGCGATTCGCGGCAAACATTATTGGATTCTGGGGTTGATCATGGCGCTGGCCTCATTGAACCGAGAAACAGCGGTATTCATACCCCTGATATTCGGATTTACACTTGACGTAAAAGGTATCTTAAAGGTCAGAAACCGGTCTAGCCGGAACATAGTTCTTGTGGGCGGCGGATTGCTACTAACATGGACGATGATCTTTTTGGGGCTTCGCTACTTTCGTGGAGATGCTCCCCACGTGGGAACAATTGCGGACATACTAGCGTGCAATCTCATGCCAGATCGCTTGCTTCGCACATTCGTCAATGTCAGTCTATTCTTGGGCGGTTTCTGGTTCTTTTCATTGTTTGGATTCAAACATGCGCCACGCTTTCTGAAACGTGTTGCTCTGGTGATACCTTTCTATCTGATTACTATTATGGTTTGGGGCTATTGGTATGAAGTGCGTATGCTCATGTCTTTATATCCAGTACTTGTGCCTTTGGGGTTGTGTTTCCTCTACCCACAGGAGGAGGCAAGGCAGTCTATGTAAAGGCAGCCCGCTCGGTCATCGAGGCCTATCACCCGTTCATGATCAAGGAGATTTATCTGTCTTTCATGCCTAATTTGTATGTGGTGACCGATTGAGATGGCACTGAGCAAGTGTAGAAGTGTAATGTATGAGAGGCTCCTGTATCTTTGGATACAGGAGCTTTTTTGATGTACGATTGGACTTTCGATGAGATGATATGAGCTTGATTTTCTAACTGATTAGCTAGCTTTTAATGTCAGTTGTAAGTTTATCAATAAAACAAGAATTGCTTCATATTCGGCATTATCAGGGATCATTGTCGCAGGAGCGTGAAGATGAAAAATGATGGGGGCCCCATTGAGGCTGATTTCGAGGCCGCAATGCGTGAGATATATCATCGAGCAAAGCGAGCAAAGCAAGTGTGTCACTATACATCTACACGTTTCTTCGAGATGTTGGATGAATATGGTGCGGTTGGAACCGCCAAGAGACTCCTTCTGAAGGATACACTAGACTTTGGGAGTGTGGTCGACTCGATTTGACCGTGGAGGCACATGTCCTTGACGAAAAATACTTTGAACTCTTCACTGAAGAGGAGAGAGCTACGGCACGAAATAGGCGCCAGGAGTGCGGATATAAAATATAATCTCAAGAAGCGGCATTGGTGTATTGCTGATTCTTGAGCGACTATCATTCTGCCCTATGGGCTAGGAATAGCTGTGTTGTGTAGTTTCGCGTTACACATACTTAATCTTAACCCCGACTCAAGCTATTATGCTTATATTCTCCCCCTACACCTTGTACTCACTGTAATAGTACCCTGCATACCGCGAATGCTTGACTGGCAGGCGGTTCATCACCACGCCCAGCAGTTTGCCCTCGGCCCTTTTCAGAATCTCCAGCGCCTGAGAGAACGCTCCGAATTGCGTCTTGCCGGCTTGCACCACAAGAATGGCGCCATCCACGTGGTTGGCGATAGCGGCCACATCTGCTGCGGCCAGTACGGGCGGCGTGTCGATGAGCACGAGGTCGTAGGCGGCCTTTAACTCCTCCAGCAGGGATGTCATCCTGGCTGAGATGAGCAGTTCGGCGGGGTTGGGGGGGATGGTGCCACAGGGCAACAAGTCCAGCTTGTCGGCAGGCGTGTGGCAGATGACCTCTGAGAGAGTTTGGGCTTCACCTACCAGGTAGGAAGAAAGCCCCAGGCTAGCCGAGATGGAGAACAGCGAGTTTTGCCTGGGTTTGCGCATATCGGCATCGACGATGATGACGCGCTGCCCGGCAAGGGCGGCTACGCACCCCAGGTTGGCTGTGGTGAGGGATTTGCCCTCGCTGGCGTTCGTGCTGGTGAACAGGAAGGATCGTGTTAGCTCATCAGCAGGCAACGAATACTTTAAGCTCATGTTGAGCATACGGTATTCCTCTGCTTGCCGTGATAGCAGGTTATCGCAATCGACCAACTCGGACGTGCCCTCCACAGGCTTGATCTCAGTAATGTGCCCCAATGCGGGAACATGGAAAGCCTGCTCGATCTCCTGGTCCGTTTTGATGGTGTCGTCGAAATAGTCGATGAGATAGATGATGCCTGCTGCGAGCATGACGCCAATGAGTGCTGCCAGAATCGTATTTTGTTTCACGTCGGGTTTGATGGGTTCGTCTGGCGCTGAGGCGGATTCAAAAATCCGTAGCGAATTCGTCGAGGTATCGGCGAGGTAGCCGAGCAACGAGGAATAGGTATTTCGATATTCTCGCAGTTGATTTTCCAGGAGGGTGACTGCATCGGTATCGCCATCTTTATCGGCCAGAGCAATGTCCTCGCTCAAATCCCCGATTTCCTGTTCTAGATTCGCCAACTGTTCTTTGACAAAACCTTGATAGGCCAGACTTTCCTCACTCAAGCCGTTTGGTGCCTGTAAAATAAGCTGTTCTGCAAGCGCATTGGCGATGTTTGCTGCCCGGACAGGATCGGAATCGGAAACGGTTATCTGGAGCAATTGTGTTCCCGATAGGACAGAGCAGACCACGCGAGGTTTTTCCTGAAGGCCCAATTCACCCATTGCAGCGTTTAGAACAGAATCTGTCTCGGCCAACTCTGCGTAGGTGGTAGCCAGCTTTTCGCTCGTTTGCAGCTCTCCACTGGTGGGTGTTGAACTATCAATGCTGCCGCCAACGATGAGGAGCGTCGACGATTCATAGGTGGGCGTCATGTGGGTGCTAATGACAAATGCGGCAACAGCAGATAGTCCACCGACGAGGATGATTACCCACCACCACCTGTAAAGCGTTTGTAATATGGTACGAAGATCTATCTCAGATTCATTCATTGGGTAGCTTTCTTCTATGTGAGTTCGGTGTCAGCTACGAGTTAATATGCAAGCGGAGCCTCTTATGTTCTTTTAGTGTGCTTCCCCAAGAGTTTATCTGTCTAATTGCATACAAATTGATACTATAGCAATCATAAAGAAAGCGCAAGGTTGAAAGACCTAAATGTTGCAATTTGTTTACGTGGATTGATTCCTTTATTCCATAAGAAAAGCCCCTTCCTTTGTCGGGAAGGGGCTTGGCCTATCGTGACGTGTTCGCTCTGTTAAAATTCTCCCGGCTCCTTCACACTTTTACTTAGCCCAAAGGCTACCGCGCAGGACACAGCCCCCAGCAAGAAAAGCACCATATAGCCCTTACCGGGCTGTACCTTGTTGACGCCGTCGATGATTAATCCCGAGAGGCGCGAGGTGGCGCCAGCGCCAGCCGTGGCAATGTTAGCCAGGCCCAAATAGCGTCCGGCGGTTTCAGAGGGGGTGAGTGAGGTAGCCCAGGCCCAGTTGCTGCTGAGAAAGGCGCCCATGGCCAGCCCGACGATGCCGCCAAGAATGCGCACCAACAAGACGCTTTGGGCAAAGGCCAGCCCCACCAGACTGAGCGATACCATGGCGCAAGCGATCATGGCCAGGCGCCGTGGGCCGGTCTTTTGCGAGAGCGTGCCTGCTGGCACCACCACAAGGACAATAGCCACGCCAATGATGGCCATCAGCGTGCTCATCTCAGCGGCGGGGTTGGCGGCGTGCAGCACGTCCTGCAGATAATAGAGGCCAAAGGCCTGCACCGAGTAGGTGGCGGTAAGTAGAGCAAAGCGGGAGCCCATCAGTCGGGCATAGTGCTTTTTTACATCGGCGTCCAGGATTTGCTTGGGGATGGCTAGGGAGGAAGATGGGACAAACTCAGCCTGTCGGGCGGCGCTGATGCCGTTGACGAGTCCGCTGACCGCTAGCACGCCCAGGCACACCCATAGCGCAGTGCTGATATTGGGCGTATGGCCTCCCAGCAGCAGGCCCATGACTACTGAGGCTGCGATCACTCCGGAAAAGTCCAACAAATTCTTGATGCCGCTGGCGGTGCCACGTTCGCCCATATCTACATGGTCGGGAATCAGTCCCTGTGCCGGGGCCATGGCGCTGTTGCCGACGATTTGTAAAAGGATGTAGCATGCCGACACAGCCAGCAGACTTTGCGCCTGGCCGATGGTGGGGATGAGCGGCAGGGCCAGCAGCACCCCACTGATGATCCATGGGGCACGCCGTCCGTGGCGGTGTTTGGTGCGGTCGCTCCAGCTGCCTACCAGTGGCTGAACCAACATGGCCACTACCAGTCCCACAAAAGTCAGCAAACCCAGTCGGCTATTCTTGGTGGTCTCGGTGCCAAAGGGCAGCAGAATCAGCGGCAGGATCAGTAGATGTAACGAGTTCCACAGAAAAGAGAGGCCAAAGAAGATCGCGTTCAGTGAGACATGGCGTGCGAGTTTTTTCATCTTTTCTCTTTCGACCAATGTTTCTACATTAGAGCATCTGGCCTGATTGTTCAACGGGCAGCCTGTTGCTGCTGTTCATCTGCATTGGATAACCCATTGCTTTGCTGAACGTCTCGCTTTATAGAGATTTTTGGAATATATGTAAACCGAAAGAAAAAAACGGCGACATCATCAAGTCCATGTGCTAGAATATCGCACGTAGGCCTTGTGCGGTCGCCCTATCCCCCCAGACAATCCCAGGGCGGCCGCACAAGGCCTCGTTTTGTGTAAAGGAGAAGCACATGGTAGAGAGGTTGGCAGTTGAGGGTGGACAACCCGTTCGAGACGAGGCTTTCCCTCGCTGGCCGATTTGGGGGGATGAGGAACGCCACGTGCTGAATGAGGTGCTCGAATCGGGCGATTGGTGGGCTCCAGAGGGCACCCAGGTTCACGCCTTTGAGCGTGATTTTGCTGCTTATCAGGATGCCGCTTTTGGCGTGGCCGTTACCAACGGCAGCGCGGCCATCGAGGTTGCCCTGTTAGCTGCTGGTCTCGATTGGGGGGATGAGGTCATCACCACACCCTATACTTTTATCGCTACGGCCAGCGCGCCGCTGCTGGTGGGCGCTATTCCCCGCTTTGTCGATATTCTGCCCGATACCTGGAATCTGGATCCCGAGCAGGTGGAAGCAGCCATAACACCGCGCACTCGGGCTATCATCCCGGTGCACATTGGCGGTGAGCCGGCTGATATGGACGCCATTTGCGCCATTGCCCGGCGCCACGGCTTGGTGGTGATCGAGGACGCGGCCCAGGCCCATGGCGCTACTTGGCAGGGCCGTAAGGTGGGCGCCATCGGCGATATGGGCACCTTTAGCTTTCAGGCCAGCAAGAACATGACCGCTGGTGAGGCCGGCATCATCGTTACCAACAGCGAGGCTCATTGGGAAAAGGTCTGGTCGGTGCATAACGTAGGGCGAGCTGTCAAAGGCGCCTGGTATGGGCACATCACCCTGGCCAGCAACTATCGCCTGACGGAATGGCAGGGTGCGGTACTGCGTTGCCAGTTGGCTCGCCTGGATGAGCAAAATGCTCGTCGTAGCGCCAATGCGGCGCTTTTATCCATGATGTTTAGCGAGATAGAGGGCCTTGACGCCCTGCCCGGCGATCCCCGCGTTACTTGTAATGCCTACCATCTGTACAAAATGTGGTACACGCCGGAAGCCTTTGGCGGGCACAGCTCGGGCGAATTCGCTCGTGCCATGAAAGCTGAGGGCATTCCCCTGTCGGTAGGCTATGGCGCGCCGCTCAATGAGAGCACAGTAGTTACCGAGCGCCGCCGGGCTATTAGGAAGCATTTGGGTTTGGCTGATGAGCCCGATGAGGTTTGCCCGATAGCCAACGAGGCTTGCCTGCGGGGATTATGGCTGCCCCAGTATGCGCTGCTGGGCCAACCCGCCGACATGGAAGATATTGCCTGGGCTGCACTCAAGATTCAGCAAGCCTGGCAGTAAATACAAAAAGGGGGGGACTCGTCGAGTCCCCCCTTCTTTTTCATGCTTTGACGGATAGTTCGACGCCGCTGAGCATCTCGATGACTTTGACCACTGCCGAATGGTCGAGGTCTCCCCAGCCGTTGGCCATCATGGCGGTGAATAGTTCATGGGCCAAGTTGGCTGCAGGCAGCGAAGCGCCATAGGCGCGAGCCGTCTCTCGGACGATGTTCAAATCCTTGTAGTGAAAACGAGCTTTAAACCCCGGCTGATAGTTGCCCTTGACGATCTCTGGACCGCGTACATCCATCACGCGCGTTTGGGCATAGCCGCCACTCAACACCTTGATAATGATCTCCGGATCGACGCCCGCACTGGCTCCCAGCACCAGGGCTTCGGCCATCCCCAAAAAGTTGAGTGCCACCTGTACTTGGTTGCAGGCTTTGACGGTTTGCCCGGCGCCGCTGGGGCCGCAAAGCGTGGGGGTGCCCAATACCTCGAACACGGGCCGCGCTCGCTCGAAATCTTGTTCGTTACCACCCACCATGATGGAGAGTCGGGCGTTTTCTGCGCCTACCTGGCCGCCGCTCACTGGTGCATCGAGCATGGGGCACCCCTTGGCTTTAGCAACTTGGGCTACCTGCTGTGCTGTAACCGGCGAGATGGTGGACATGTCGATGAGCAGTGTACCCGGTCGCGCCGTACTCAGCACGCCCTCCTCGCTCAGGTAAACCAGCTCTACGTCGGGTGAGTCCGGCACCATGGAGATGACGATATTGGCCTCAGCCGCGGCAGCTGCGCTCGATGGCGCTGTCTCACCGCCCAGTGCCGCAAAGGCATCCATTTTGCCCTGGCTGCGGTTATGCCCCACCACGCGATAGCCAGCATTGAGCAGATGACGAGCCATAGGCATGCCCATAATACCCAGCCCAATAAAGGCGATTGTTTCACCGGCCATAACGCATTCTCCTGTCGAGTATGTTTTCGTTAAGCTAATGATTGGGACAGGGGCTGTCAAGCCTAAACTGGTTATTGAGGCAGGCGGGGTGTAAAATAAGCCCAGTTTGGTCTGGTGGGAGACAAAGATTTGGGTATTCGAGGTTTAGTAGTGGATGTGGGTGCGGCCAAAGTGGCCAAGTATGCCACTTCAGAGAGCGGCGACACGCTCGAGTTTGTGGAGCGCCCCATGGGGGGGCTATCCGTTGTTTTAGCGGACGGACAACGCAGCGGGCGCAATGCCAAGTTGATCAGCAATATTGTGGTGCGTAAGGCGCTCTCCTTGTTGGCTGAAGGTGTACGTGATGGCGCAGCTGCTCGTGCCGCACACGATTATTTGCGCACACACCGGAGCGGCAGCGTCTCTGCCGAGTTGGTGATTGTGTCAGCTGATTTGAACACGCAAACCCTGGTCATCTCCCGGAATACGCATTGCCCGGCTCTGGTGCTGTACGGCAATCAAGTAGACATAATCAATGAGCCCAGCATTCCTGTAGGAGTCTATCCGGACACCAAGCCGGTCATTCGTGAGATTCCTCTAAAAGCGGGGCTGTGTGTGGCGGCCTTTAGTGATGGCATGTGTGTAGCGGGTGAGCGTTCTGGTGGCGCCCTTGATCTTGCAGCAATCCTGCCCGAATATGCTGCTCGCACGAACAGTGCCCAAGAACTGGCAGATATTCTGCTGGCTGCTGCCATTGACGCCGATCACGGACGGCCTACTGATGATACCAGTGTCATGGTAATAACAGTACGCGAGTCCCTTCAAGATATTGATATACGCAGAATGTCGGTAACCTTTCCGATTTAGCATGCGCCGTAAGAGGTGAGTGTCATGCTCCAAAAGCAGGATGCTCGTCATGCAATACCGCCGCCAATATCTGGAAGAATTGCGGTGGTGGGCCCTTGTGCGTCTGGCAAGAGTACGCTGGTCGAGTTTCTGTGTGCCCTGGGCTATGATGCCCACCAATGCGGCCAGGAACACAGTGATATCCCCAATATGTGGCAGCGCCTTACTCGTCCCGAGTACCTTATCTTTCTCGATGTATCTCCCGATGTCGCCTTGAGCCGCCGAGAAATGGGGTTCTATGCCCTTGTGGTTCATCGGCAGCAGGCTCGCCTCGATCATGCCCGTCAACACGCCGACCTTGTCATCGACACTGATTCACTGTCTCCCCAGCAAGTTTGTGATGCCGCTCTTGGCTTTCTGAACGACAAATGTATTACTCTAGCGTAGACTTGCGACTGCATTTGACCCACCGTGGGCAGAGTCTATAATCCTAATGATATTATGCCATTGGGCGACATGTGTCGTTCATCCATTACTCTGAGGAGACCGACTGTATGCAGCAACGAGACAAGCGGTTACTCATTTTCATCGCCGTCCTGGCGCTTTGTGCCGGATGGATTGCCTGGCCGACTGACCCTGGGTTGCATTTTTTGGGCATCGACACAGACATTTCTATCCATCAGGGACTAGACCTTCAGGGAGGCATTCAGATCCTCTTGCAGGCTGATCTTGCTGAAGGGCAAGAATTAGATTCTGACGCGATGGATGCTGCCCGCAGCATCGTTGAGAATCGTGTTAATGGTCTCGGTGTTACCGAGCCTGTGGTTCAACGCGTGGGCACCGACCGTATTCAGGTCGAATTGCCGGGTCTGGAAGATCCCGAGGCAGCTATAGCTATGCTTCGTGAGACGGGTCTTATGGAATGGGTGGATACGGGTTCTACCTATGTTGCACCGGGCACATTGGTTCGTACTGACCTGAACACGGGTTTGGACGTCAACCTGGATGACCCCGATGGTCCAATCTATGATGCTATCCTTTCTGGTAGCAATCTCAAAACAGCTCAGGTCGCCCTTGATGATACCAACACGCCGATGATCAGTTTTGAGCTTGATTCCGAAGGTGCTGATATCTTTGCCGAGCACACGGCTAACCATACGAATGAGTATGTTGCCATCGTGTTGGACGGTGAAGTCATCTCTTGCCCCGTCATTAGCAGCACTATTCCTGATGGTCAGGGCGTTATCCAGGGCAGCTTTACATTGGAAGAAGCGCAAAACCTGGTGCTGCAACTGCGCTATGGCGCACTGCCTGTTCCTCTCACAGTGATTGACACCCAAGAAGTTGGCCCCACGTTGGGTGAGGACTCGGTGAGCAAGAGCGTTCGTGCCGGTATCATTGGCGTGGTCGTGGTCTTTCTGTTCATGGTCATTTATTACAGGTTGCCCGGCGCACTTGCTGATGTTGCCTTGCTTATGAACGGCCTGATCACGATGTCTCTTTACAAGCTCATTCCGGTGACGATCACACTACCTGGTATTGCCGGTTTCCTGCTTTCTTTGGGGATGGCTGTTGACGCCAACATCCTTATCTTTGAGCGTATGCGTGAAGAGCTTCGTGCAGGGCGTTCTCTGGATCGGGCCATTACTTCAGGCTTTAAGCGTGCCTGGTCATCCATTCTTGATTCAAACATCTCGACATGGATCACCTGCGCCATTCTGTATGCCTTTGGCGGCAGCTTTGGCGCTAGCTCGGTAAAGGGATTTGCACTCACTCTGGCCATCGGTGTGGCCGTCAACATGTTCACCGCGGTTACCGTAACGCGTACATTACTCAAGGCAACGTTCGCGCTGACGGGAGAAGAGCTCCGCAGCAAAAAGTGGCTTTTGGGCGTCTAGCAGCGGGAACGAGGAGGACTCATGTTTCAGTTGGTTGAAAAGCGCAAGTGGTATTTTCTCATCTCGGCCATCCTCATTATCCCAGGCCTGATTGCCATGCTCTATTCCACGATCAATTCGGGGTCGCCCTGGCAGCTCGGTATTGATTTTGTCGGTGGCTCGGTGTTGGAAGTGAGTTTTGCAAATGAGGTAGATATCGAAGTGGCCCGCGATATTGTGTCAGAATTGGGCTATTCCGATCCTACTATCAATACCATTGGCTCTGATAATACGATCAGTATTCGCACCAAGACAATGTCGATTGAAGAAAAGGGTGTCATCGTCGCTGCACTGGCCGAGGCTTTTGGTGAGGCTACAGAGCGGCAGTTCAACAGTGTCGGTCCTGCTGTTGGGCAAGAAACTGCACGTGCGGCTGGACTAGCTTTTTTGGCGACTTCGGTGGCTATCTTGGCTTTTGTCGCTATGGCTTTCCACAAGGTGCCTCATGCTGGCCGTTATGGAGCTATCGCCATTTTCAAGATGATGCATGACGTGCTCTTTTTGCTGGGTTTTGCCAGCATCATGGGGCTTGTTGCAGGGTGGGAAATCGATACGATGTTCCTTACTGCTGCGTTGACGGTGCTCGGCTTCTCTGTTCAAGACGTCATCGTCGTCTTTGACCGGATTCGCGAGAATATCACCCGTCGTCGCACTGAAAACTATGAGACGATTGTCAATCGCAGCCTGCTCGAGACACTGCACCGGTCACTGGCTACGCAGTTGAATGCTATTTTTATCATGTTGGCCATTGCTCTCTTTGGTGGTGATACCACCCGGCAGTTCATGATCACCATGTTGGTGGGCATGGGCATCGGCACGTACTCTTCGTTGTTCTTTGCCACGCCCATGTTGGTGGTGTGGAACAACCGCGAATGGCCCTGGCTTCGCAAGTCCAAGTCTACCATTGAGGCCAACGCCTAACACCTTTTGTTTGTAGTTGATGGAACGGAGCAGAATCTTGATTCTGCTCCGTTTTCATTTGGTGGGGGCGCAGCACTCAGCCTATAATCAAGTAAACAGTTTATGGGGAGCATACATGCGATGGGTTTGATATTGTTGCGTTATGGAGAAGTTGGGCTCAAGGGTAAGAACCAGAGCCGCTTTGTACGCAAGTTGCGGCAGAATGCCCGTGACTGCCTCAAAAAGAACGGTATTCAAGGTTCCGTCTACTCCACTCGCAGTCGCGTGTATGTCGAAACCGATGCTGTGGATGAGGCTATTCCCCATCTCCAGCGTGTCTTTGGTTTTGTCTCTTTGAGCCCGGTGATTGAGGTGGCCCGCAATATCGATGCCATCATTCAGGAATGTGTGGCGCAAGCCATGCGGGCCAAGGTAAACCCCGCTATGAGTTTTCGCGTTCGTTCGCGTCGGTCAGACAAGCGCTTTCCCCTCACGTCACCCGAGATTGACCGCCTGGCAGGCGAAGCTATCGTTCGCGAACTAGGCGGCAAGGTGGATCTTTCGAAAAATGCTGATGTGACTATCGGTGTTGAGATTACGGTTGATAGCGTGCTCGTGTTTGGCGCCAACTATCCGGCCCCAGGTGGTCTGCCTCTTGGTATTGAGGGGCGAGTGGTAGCACTCATGTCGGGCGGCATTGATTCACCTGTGGCGGCCTGGCTAATGATGCGGCGCGGCTGCGGCATCGTGCCGTTGCATTTCTCGCAGAACGAGATCGAGACGGCCAAAACCATGGACAACATTGCAGTGCTAGAGCAGTACGGCTATGGCTGGACCATGCGCCCTGAGGTTGCTTCTCATTTTGAGGTACTGGAACCCATCGTCAAGGCTTTGGATGAAATGCACGAGCGCCGCTGGACCTGCGTCTTTTGCAAGCGTGCCATTGTCTCGCGGGCTTGTGCCATGGCACAAGAACTGGGTGCCGAAGCCGTTGTTATGGGTGATAATCTGGGCCAGGTTGCCAGCCAAACCCTTTCCAACATGACGTTGATTACACATGGCATGCCCGTGCCTATTCTCCGCCCCCTGATCGGCTATGACAAGACCGAGATCATTGATTTGGCGCGCCGCATTGGTACGTTCGATATTTCGACGCGCGCCGAAGAGTCATGCCCCTTTTTGCCACCTAATCCTGCAACGCGCGGCAGATTGGAAGTGATGCTAGAGATTGAAGCAAGACTTAGGGCAGCAGGAGCAATATAAATCCATATATGAGTGTCTCAAGGCAAAGGAGCCCCATGATCATTCATAGAGTAACTGTTATCGTACTGGATAGCGTAGGTGCTGGTGAAGCCCCCGATTCGGCTGCTTTTGGCGATGCCGGTAGTAACACGCTGGGCAACACGGCGCGCGCCGTGAAAGGCCTACATATGCCCAATCTGAGTGCCATGGGCCTGGGTAATATCGTCGAGATTGAGGGCGTACCGCCCACCTCATTTGCCACGGCGGCGTTTGGCAAGCTTCAGGAAGTATCCGCCGGCAAAGACACTACCATTGGTCATTGGGAATTGATGGGACAAGTTTCCAGAACACCGTTGCCCACCTATCCCCATGGCTTTCCGCCCGAGGTTATTTCTGAGTTTGAGCGGCGTATCGGGCGCAAATCGTTAGGCAATTATCCCGCCTCGGGCACGGTCATCATCGAGGAATTGGGACCTGAGCATATGGCGACGGGTTACCCTATCGTTTATACCTCAGGTGACAGTGTTTTTCAGATTGCCGCCCACGAAGAGGTTATTCCCATCGACGAGTTGTACCGCATCTGCCGTATTGCCCGTGAGATTCTGACCGGGGAACACAATGTTGGCCGCGTCATTGCCCGTCCCTTTATTGGCGAACCGGGCAACTTTACACGCACTGACCGACGTCGAGATTTTTCCGCATTGCCCCCAGGCCCAACTCTGCTTGACCACATTGTTGCCGCTGGTCTGCCTGTCATGGCGGTAGGTAAAATTGAGGATATTTTTGCGGGCCAGGGTATTACTGAGGCCGTACACACCCATGACAACATGGATGGCGTGGACAAGACGCTCGACTATATGAACACGGGCAAAAACGGGCTCATTTTCACGAACTTGGTCGATTTTGACATGCGTTACGGTCACCGCAACAATCCTCGCGGCTATGCCGATGCTTTGGAGGCTTTTGATAGGCGATTGCCAGAGATCGTAGATGCCTTGCGGGATGATGAGGTATTGATGCTGACAGCGGATCATGGTTGCGATCCGACAACACCCAGCACCGATCACTCGCGGGAGTTGGTGCCGCTGCTAGTTTATGGCAAGGCCATTCAGTCTGGTACGAACTTGGGGACGCGTCCCATGTATGCGGATTTGGCAGCGACGGTCGCTGAATGGCTACGTGTTGAGAAACCTGAATACGGCACGAGCTTTGCTGATTTACTCTAGGCGGTTTCTGATTGAGCGTTGGATATAAAGGATATGATCCGGTCGAACAAATAGGGCTGAATCTGAGGGTAGGTCAGTTTATCGGGGAGTGAGTCGAATAGCTCAATTCGCTCTATCTCGGAATCTGGCAAATCTCCCAGTTCGCTGATATGGGCATAATAGAGCATGCCAAATGTCTCTTCGTCTTCCTGCACTGAATAGATGCAGACGGGATAGATATCAAACCGGCATGCACCGGTTTCTTCTACCAGTTCTCTTTGGGCGGTTTGCAGAATCGTCTCGCCCAGCTCTCTGTGTCCGCCTGGGATTTCGTAGGTGTCCCTTTGGTTGTGCTTGCAAAAGATCCACTTCTCATTGTATTCCGAGACGATCACGGCGAACTTGAGCAGTGCATCATCGATATGCTGATAAAAGTTCACTTGCAGCATTTCATCTCCATTCCAAACTCCTTTCTTTTAACATGCAGACAGCAGACGTGCAACAGGCGTCTAGATATGCTATCTCTTTCTGCTCGGAACTCTAACGGACTATGAAAATCGGGCCCAGGCTACAGGTGTAACTCAGCCATTTGGCCGTGAGACTACTGTCTGTATTATGTATGGAGGCATAGTGGCGTCTTGGTGATTACCTGTCGTGATGCTATAATGCTACGAGGCGTACCAAAGAGCATAGGAGGGTGCTTTTAGATGGGGGAGTATAAACCAGCCGACCTGCGCAACATCACGCTACTGGGCCATGGGAGCAGTGGAAAGACCTCTCTGAGTGAGGCTATGCTCTTTGCCGCGGGTGCGGTGTCGCGTCTTGGCCGTATTGAAGACAAAAACACGGTTTCTGACTATGATGAAGAAGAGCATCGCCGCGGCCTTTCAGTGAGTGCCTCGGTGCTTTCTTTCGAGTGGCAGAAGAAAAAGCTGAATGTCGTCGATGCACCGGGTTACACGGACTTTGTAGGCGAAGTCAAGAACGCACTTCGCGCCGTGGACGCCGGTGTTTTGGTTATTTGTGCGGCATCTGGTGTCGAAGTGGGGGCAGAGCTCCACTGGCAGTATCTAAAAGACGAAGGTCTGCCGAGCTTCATCTTTGTGAACAAGATGGATCGCGACAATGCCAACTTTGAACAGGCTCTGGAGCAGCTGAGCCAAAAATTCGATGGCAAGTTTGTTCCCGTTCAGATTCCGGTTGGTGCCCAGGCTGAGCTCAAAGGTGTGGTGGACCTGGTAACGATGAAGGCCTATATGGGGCCCGATGCGGCTGAACAGGATATTCCGGCCGATATTGCAGCTGATGTCCAGGTAGCCCGAATGCAGATGGTAGAGCTGGCCGTCGAAATTGACGACGAGCTCATGATGAAATATCTGGAAGAAGAAGAGATCACCGATGATGAAATCGTCTCGGCGCTCTCTCGGGGCGCACGTTCTGGTGATTTGACCCTGGTCTTTGCTGGCTCTGCTACAGAGCGCATTGGTGTTAAATCGTTCTTGAACGCTATGATTCGTTTCGCACCTTCACCTGTGGATGTGGTTCGCAAGGCTACTGACGTTGCTTCGGGTGAAGAAGTTGAACTGACTTGCGACATCAACGGCCCGTTGGTCGCTCAGGTGTTCAAAACTCTGGCTGACCCCTTTGTTGGCAAGATGAGCTTCTTCCGCGTATTTTCTGGTTCGCTGACCTCCGACTCTCGTGTTTATAACGTGAATCAACAGGCTGAACAGCGCGTTGGCCAGGTCTTTATCCCCTTTGGTAAGGATCAAAAGATCGCAGAGCGTATCGTCGCTGGCGATATCGGTGTGGTCAACAAGCTGGATGTGACCGTGACTTCGGATACGCTGTGTGATCGCGGTGAGCAGTATCAGGTTGCTCCTATTGCCTATCCCCAACCGCTTTTCTCGGTAGCCGTATTTCCCAAGAGCAAGGCAGATCTGGATAAAATGGGCCAGGGCCTTGCCCGCTTGACCGAAGAGGATAACACACTGCGGGTCGAGCGTAACAGCGAGACCAACGAGCTGATCATATCGGGTATGGGCGATTCACACATTCAGATTGCCGCACGGAAGCTTGCCTCAAAGTTTGGCGTTGAGATCGAGACCGAACTGCCCAAGATTGCCTATCGCGAGACCATCACCCAGATCGGCCAGGTTCAAGGGCGTCACAAGAAACAGACCGGTGGGCGCGGCCAATTTGGTGATTGCTGGATTCGCTTTGAGCCTCTGGAGCGTGGTGCTGGTTTCGAGTTTGCCAACGAGATCTTTGGTGGTTCGGTGCCCAAGCAGTATGTGCCCGCTGTCGAAAAAGGCCTCAACGAAGTCCTGAGCGACGGTGTTATTGCTGGTTATCCCACGGTGGACTTGAAGGCGATTATCTATGATGGGTCGTATCACCCGGTGGACTCGTCAGAAATGGCTTTTAAATTAGCTGCGCACTTGGCCTTTAAGAATGGTATCCCCCTGTGTGCCCCCGTGCTGCTTGAGCCGGTGATGAATGTTGTTGTGACTGTCCCCGAAGAGTCGATGGGCGATATCCTCGGTGACTTGAACACACGCCGCGCGCGTGTATCGGGAATGGAAAGTGCTCGCGGCAATGGCATCGTTACCGCTCAGGTGCCTTTGGCCGAGATTCAGCGCTATGCAACGGACTTGCGTTCCATGACACAAGGCCGCGGCTATTTCTCTATGGAATTTTCGCACTATGACATCGTGCCCAGTCACCTGATTGAGCAGATTCAGGCGGATGCCAAGGAGCGCGCCGAGCGCGAATAGTGCTCGCTGAATTCAATATATTTCGAGGCGGTTGGCTTGTGTGTGCCAGCCGCCTCTGTCTTCTGAACTGAAAAGAGCTGCTGATGAAGATCGATCTACATGTGCATACATCTTCTTCCAAAGATTCACTAATGGCCCCCGAGACTCTTGTACAGGTAGTCCAGCGGCGCGAACTTGATGGCATCGCTATTGTCGACCACAATATCATTGATGGAGCCTGGCGTGTTCAGGAACTGGCACCTTTCAAGGTGATTGTGGGCGAAGAGATAAAAACTGCCGAGGGTGAGATCATCGGCTTGTTCCTCAACGAAACCATCCCGTCGGGCCTGTCTCCTGAGGAGACAATTGGGCGCATCCGAGAGCAGGGCGGTGTGGTTTATATACCCCATCCATTCGATAGTTTGCGCAAATCGGTGATTAAGCGTGAAGCGCTAATGCGCATCCTTGCCACTGTTGATGCGCTCGAAGTGCTCAATGCGCGGGTCATCAAAAAGCAAGATAATCGTGCAGCGGTCGATTTGGCTATCGAGCGGGGTATTGCCCAGGGGGCAGGCAGCGACGCCCATCATCCCTATGAAGTGGGGCGTGCCTGTGTCGATATACCGTCCTTTGAGACTGCCAACGAATTCAAGGTCTCTATCGGCCAAAGCAAGATATTGGGGCGAGTCTCTTCGCCTCTGGTGCATTTCACCAGCTCTTATGCTCGTTACAAAAAAAAGCTATCAAAGCGTTAGTGCAGGGAGGTCGCCATGCGAATCGGCATTCTATCCGATATCCACGACAACATCTGGGCTTTGGAACGAGCGCTGAACAAACTGTCCGATTGTGATGTTTTGTTCTGCATGGGTGATCTGTGTGCCCCTTTTACCATGGCCATGCTGGGCCAAGGCTTTAAGGGGCCTGTTCACGTGGTGTGGGGCAATAACGATGGTGACAAGCTCTTGTTGACGCAGCAAGCTGAGCGGGCCGGTAACATTATTCTGCATGGTGAAATCGGTGAACTAGAGTTGGATGGGCGCAAAATCGCGCTCTGCCACTATGGTAAGGTTGCCGATCCTTTGGCCCGTTGCGGTGCCTATGATCTGGTATGCTACGGACACAGCCATCGGCGTGAGGAAAAGCGCTATGGTGACTGCCTCTTGGTGAACCCTGGCGAGGTAATGGGACGCTTTGGTGAATCATCCTGCGCTGTTTATGATTCGGGCAGTCACGAAATTCACATTTTGGTATTCTAAAATATGCAACTCTATCTCTGTTGATACGTATAGTATCTGAACCGTGCGGACCCATATCGACAGGATTCTTGGAGGATTTCGTTGGATCAGGATCAAGAGCTACAGTGGGTCCTGCAGGCACGGGCGGGAGATCAGGAAGCGTTTGCTGAGATCGTCAAGGCATACGAACGACCGGTCTATAACCTGGCCTATCGAATGTTAGGCTCAGAGTCTGAGGCGGAAGACGCTGCTCAGGAAACGTTTATCAAGGTGTACTCGAGATTGGACACCTTTGATCCTGAGCGCAAGTTCTCCTCATGGATACTTTCGGTCGCCTCACATCACTGTATTGACCGCTTGCGCCGCCGCAGAGAGAATGCTGTATCGATGGAAGAGATCATGGCCTGGCGTTGGATTCCCGATCAAAAGCCAAGGCCTGAAGATAGAACGCTCAATGCAGACCGTGAGCGGGAAATTCGTGCACTTTTGCAACAGTTACCAGAAGAGTATCGATTGCTAATTATTTTACGGTATTGGCATGAATATTCATACGAAGAAATGGCCGAGATCACCGAGACCACTGTGAGTGCAGTCAAGTCAAGGCTTCATCGCGCCAGAAAGCAAATGGCCGTTATGTTGGCCGAACAGAAACAGGTTTCGGCTGCATAGACGGCCGGGATAAGACAAGGAGCAAGCATAATGCAATGTGAACAGGCTTCCGAGCTTATCTCTCTCAAGCAGGATGTCGAACTGACTGTAGAGCAAGAACATACTCTGCAGCAACATCTGGCTGTATGCCCGACGTGCCGTCGGTTGCTCACACAAATGGAATATGCTTCAACCCTCATGGGTAGCAGCCGTATTCTGGCGCCACGCGCTGATTTTACTCAGCGGGTGATGCAGCAGGTCAAACGCCGTAATCATCGCAGGGCCGTGTTAGGCAGTCTGGGTGTGTTTGTTCTGGCCAGTGTTTTGGTTGGCCTTTTGGTGTTTGCCCCAACAGGTGGTGAGAGCAATCTGGGAGAGACAAGCGTTCCGTCGATGACAGGCACGTTTGCCGACGGTTTTTTACAGTTCCTCGGAGTCATCTCGACGGTATTTTCGAGTTTGCGAGGGATGGCGGGGTCTGCCGTCAATAGCTCGGGCAGTGTGATGGTTATAGCCCTGACAATCGGTTGCGGTTTCCTGATTTTTCTCTGGTTCGATGCGCTAAAGCTCGTTTCGTCCAGGCGGCGGTGAGCATCATGACTGGTAAGACGATGCGGAGGTTCGTTCAGGCTCTAGCGCTTGTTGTGGCCGTCACATTGCTGGGAGCATTTCCGGTGATGGCGGATTCTGGCACAGCGAATACCGTCTTTGGTGAAGATTATGTGCTCAGTTCTGGCGAGCAGCTTCTTGGTGATCTGACGGTTTTTGGCGGATCAGCCTCACTCATGGAAGACAGCTTTGTAGATGGCAGTGTAGCTGTATTTGGCGGCGATCTAACCCTCGCCGGTACAGTAAGTGGTGATGTCGTCGTTTTTGGTGGACAAATCAACGTCGAATCGACAGCATTGATTGAAGGTGATCTTGTCAATCTGGGGAGCCTTCAAGAACAAGAGGGAGCTCAGATCCTTGGTGATCGTATTGGATTCTCCTCTGGAGACGTATTTCCTTCGGTAACCCAAGAGATTACTAAAGTGCAATATGCGGATACATCCAACGTTTTGGGTCGTTCATTGTCGTTCATCCTCATTCTGGGGCTGGCGGTATTAGCGGTTCTCATTGCCCCCAGGGCGATTGAAGAAACCAATTTGGTGATGACGACGGACTGGATCGCCAGTGTGGGCATCGGCGCCCTGACAATCGTTCTTGTCATTGTGCTGGCGATTTTGTTCGGCGTACTCTCACTTATTTGCATCGGCATTCCACTGTTGTTGGTTTTGGGAGTGTTCATACTTGTCGCCGCGCTCTTTGGCTGGGCGGCAGTAGGGCGTTGGCTGGGCCAGCGTTTAGCCCGCTTGCTGTCTCTCAAATCGATGAATGCCGTTACTGAGACATTGCTTGGCGCTGCGTTACTGGGGCTGCTCTCTTATGTGCCCTGTGTGGGGACGATTCTATTGCTGGCTGCTGAGGCCTGGGGAGTAGGGGCGTTGCTCATTACCAAAGTGGATGCCCTGCAACAGATTCGGACTGTACAGTCGCCTGATAAGGCGTCGTCTGGTTCCATGTCAACCAAGGGCGATACGCAAAAGCTTTTTGAGAGCGAGATCAACGATTCTGACCTCGATGATAGCATTGCCGGATTCACCGCTCTTCTGAACGATATGGAAGAAGATCTCTTGGAAGATGAATCTGAAGATACTGACTCTTTTCCAGATGCAGAGAATGATGAGGATGAGTCGGCTGACGGTGACGAAACCAGACCACTGGATCCATCTGTTTGATTTATCTGAATTTCGAGGGCGTAGAGATAGCATTCTCTACGCCCTTTTGGTATTATAGACTTCTGAACGCCTTTTTAGTAAACCTGGAGAGGTGATGTTACAAAGTCGTGTACGCGTACGCTCTTGGCTTCCCCTTATTCTGGCGGGATTTCTACTCTCCCTGCAAATCTTTTCCCCCACTCGTGTCACGCAGTTTGCATTTTGGATTCTTGCAGGGCTGATTGCCGTTTGCTATTACTGGTGTAAACGTGTCTCCAAGGCCATTTATGTGCGTCGGGAACGGCGGCATACATGGGCGCAGGTAGGCGACATTCTGGAAGAGCGCTTTATTGTCCAGAATCATTCCTGGATGTCGGTACCCTGGGCCGAAGTACAAGACTACTCAACGCTGCCAGGTTATGATGCCAGCCGCGCTTTTGGCTTGCAAGGGCGGCGATATTCAAACTGGCAGAAAACTGTCCTTTGCTCTCAACGCGGCGTGTTTCGTCTTGGTCCCGTAGATATTCTCATGGGAGATCCCTTTGGCCTCTTTGAGGTGACCGTAACCCATAGTGCCACTGACGTTTTCGTGGTGTACCCCGCTGTGGCACCATTGCCCCGATTGCTCACTCCTCAGGGAACCAATAGCAGTGGCGGACGGGCAAACCAACGCAGCCTGCAGCTCACCACTAATGCTTCTTCTGTGCGAGATTACAACCCCGGCGATCCGTTGAGCAAGATACATTGGCGAACAACCGCTAAACGTAGCACTGAAGATAACGGCGGCATCTTTGTTCGCGAGTTCGATATCGAGCCCACTGGTGATGTGTGGATTGTGCTTGATATGCATAGGCGTGTACATGCAGGTTCGGGCTTGATTTCTACCGAGGAATACGCCGTCATTTTGGCAACTACGCTGGCTAGCCAGCTCTTGTCTGACCAACACGCTGTTGGATTGCTTTCTTGCGATACTGAGCTGCATATCGTTCAGCCGCAAAAAGGAATGCAACATTTATGGATTATCCTCAAAGAACTGGCTAGTCTTCACGCAGTTTCCACCGAGCCTCTAAACCAGCTCCTTCGAGATAGCCAACAGCTTGTGAAGCGCGGCATGACAGCGGCGGTGATTACGCCCTCAGCAGATAGTGCCTGGCTTGAAGAGGTGCTCGAATATCGCCATCGTGGCATTTATCCGCATGTCTTTTTGCTTGATGCCCCCCAATTCGGTGCTCCTCCATCTCCTGATATTCGCTCTGCTTTGGCAGAGTTTGGCATTAGCACCACAACAATTGGACGTTCGTTAGCTCTGGAAGATATTGCCCGCCGGCAGCGCCCCGAGACAACGGCCAGTCGTCAACGCCGTATGGACTGGCGGCTTACCGGCCGACCGGATTCTGACTGGGTGACGGTAGGAAGGGAGATTCTGTAAATGGATACAGTTTCGATCGTACAACCTTCCTGGCGCAAAGATATCGTGCTGATCATCGTTCTGGCGCTTGCGGCGCTCATCTTACCGTTCAGTTTTGATGAAACCATGTGGCTTCCGCAGGGATATCGTCTGTTTGCCCCCGCACTCATTGCGGTGGCAATAGGTGCTATCCTTGCTAGAACACCGTTCCCGTTGTGGTTTTCTATGATCTTTGGTTCTATTTTGGGCCTAGAGTACAGCATCAATTGGGTAGCTGATGTGATGCCCCGCGCCGAGATCATTTGGCGCGATCTGCAAGTGCTATTTCCCTGGCTAAAGGCCCTTTTGCTGGGGCAATGGCCGGAACCCATCACGCCTTTTTCTGGCTCTTTACAGCATGTTGCGCGGGCTCTTGAGGACATGTGGGAACGTCTCGTGGATTGGTGGGCTGTGCTGCAGCTTGGTCAGTCTTCGTTGGATACAACAGCACTCAAGCTGGGAGCCGTTTTTTTGGTGTGGTTCTGTGCCTTGTGGGCTGCCCTCTACCTCATCAAAGCGCGGAAACCAATCATTGCACTCTTGCCCATTGGCATCAGCACCATTATCAACGCTGCCTACACTGGCCTGGGTTCAGTTTTTGTGTATATCTTTTTCGCGCTGTTTCTGGTGGCCATGTTCTGGAATAGGATCATCACGCTCGAATCGCGCTGGAATGCCCGTGGTTTGGATGTCGCCCTGAGTGTGCGAGAACGCTCGGTCAATTCTAGCGTAACCATCATCGTGTTGCTTTTGGGAATATCTTTGCTCATGCCGGTGGCTACCTGGCATCGTGCCGTTGATTATTTCTGGAATCATTACGGCGATACTTTTGAGAGTTTCTATGACAACCTTGACCGAGCTTTTGCGGGGCGTAACCCTTTGCCAACTGTAGTCGCAACGGGGCCTGAGGGCCTTGGTAGTCACAGCGTTTATAGTGCCCCTGTGTTTCAGAACGACAGAATGCTTCTAGTGCGCACCAGCGATCCGATACCCCATGTGGACGAAGAAGAATTGGCCTATGAAGAATCTCTGCAGGATTATGTAATAGGGCAGTTGCCCAAGCGCTATTGGCGCGAACGCACCTATGACATCTATACGGGGCGCGGTTGGGATACCAGCGAAGTAGTCACTGAGCTGTGGGGTGCAGATGATACCTGGGTTGAGATTGATTATCCCACTGAGATTGTGACCCAAACGTATACGCTTCTCGCGTATTCCAGTGAGTATGGTTTGGGCGTGAATGCTATGGCGAGTGTGGATGAGCCCTACACGGTTTTGCTCCGCGATGAAGGTGATATGGCCGCCTATAGCATCGAGGCAACACGCTATACGGTGACGTCGTTGGTGGCTACTCCCGCGCGTGAAGACCTGATAGCTGCCGAAGAAGACTACCCCGATTGGATTACAGCGCAATACCTGCAGCTCCCTGAAGAACTGCCCGAAAGGGTGATTGAACGGGCACAGGAAATTGTCGACCATGCGGGTGCCACGACGCGCTATGAAAAGGCGCGAGCGATCGAAGCCTATCTGCGTCAATACCAGTACAATCTTGATGTGGAGCCGGTGCCTTATGGCGAGGACCTGGTAGACTATTTCCTCTTTGAAACTCAAGAAGGCTTTTGCGACTATTCCGCCTCGGCTATGGTTGTTATGCTGCGTGCAGTGGGCGTTGCTGCGCGCTATGTCTCGGGCTATAACCAGGGGCAGTTTGATGTTCTTCGTGGTGCCTGGCTGGTGATGGATTACAATGCCCACGCCTGGCCCGAAGTTTACTTTCCGGGGATTGGCTGGGTAGAATTCGAGCCGACGCCATCCCAAAATGTGTTTGATCGCTCTTCGGAAGAAGCCGAAGAAACAGAAGATATTGAAGTATTGCCTCTGCCGCTTTCTACGCCAATAGAACCGGATCAGGATGTCACACTGCCGCAGTTGTGGTGGCTCATTATCCCCATTCTTGGTACAGGACTGTTCCTGCTTATGCGCCCCAAGGGGGATGAGAGAGTTCGCTTTGTCTCACCAGAGGTTGAGGTCACATCTATCTATCGAAAGATGGTTCGCCTCTCACGTTGGATCGGCTTTGGGCCTGTGTCTAGCGAGACGCCGCGTGAATTCGTGGCCAGCCTTGGTCCGGCGCTGGAGCGCAGGGCTCGCTTTGCCAAGGGATCTGCCAACGATGTGAATACCATCGGGCAGGCCTACGAGATGGCTGCCTACGAAAAGGATCCGCCTACCAACCTTACGGCCAGGATTGCGCGAGAGGCTTATACACGGCTTCGTATGGTGTTGGTAAGAATGCTCTTCCAGCGCAAGAAGCAAGAGGCCGTTCGTAAAAGCTAGTTTGCTCCATGGGCTAGCTACCGTATACTGAACGGGCGTTGTCTCCCAATTTGAAAGGCCTGGGCATGAAGACTCTGACTCGCATCATTCAGGTTATACTAGTTGTAGCCATACCTGTGATGGTGTTGTTTGCACCACTCTATGTGTTCGTTACCGATGCGTTTGTCAGGCACGAATATGGCCTTGCAGATATGCCGTCTTCGGCTCGTTTCACCGACTCGGAGCGACTGAGCATATCGCATGTCATGATCGACTTTTTGCGGGGTCGCGCCACCGCGGATGATTTGGCCAATATCGCTCTGGCCGATGGTACGGCGGCAGTCAATGAGCGCGAGATCTCACACATGCAGGATGTGCGCTATGTCATGGATGGGCTCTATGATGCAGCCGTCATCGCGGCTGGCGTTGTGCTGGTACTAGTGCTGTATTTGCTTTATCGTGCCGAGCGCCGCGAGTTGGCCAGTGCCATCCGTGGGGGCATTTGGCTTGGGGCTGTGATCATCGCTGGTATTGTTGCTGCTTCTCTCATCAACTTTGATGTCTTTTTCGAGGCTTTTCACGGCCTGTTCTTTCAGTCGGGCACGTGGCTGTTCTACGCCCAAGACACGCTCATTCAGCTCTACCCAGAGCCATTCTGGATGGATGCTGTGTGGAAGTACGGCGTAGCCATTGCTATCGAGCTCGCCGTGCTGTTCGGCCTCTCGGCCTTTTTGATTCGCTATACACCTGATATTGAGCGCATGTGATTACGATTGAACAGGCGCGGCCTCTATATACCTTGAGGGATTCATCACACGACTTTGACCATGTGCTGCGCGTCTACCATCTGGTAGAGCGCATTGGTGCTGCTGAGGGGGCTGATCTCGATATTCTTCGCTCTGCTGCTCTGCTGCATGATATTGGTCGTCCCGAAGAGCTGGAAACGGGCGAATCCCATGCCGTTATTTCGGCGCGCATGGCCCGAGAAATTCTGATGGGCAACGATCCCGAGTATGTGGATGCCGTGGCAAAAGTTATTGAACAGCATCGCTACCGAGCCAACACGCAACCCAGCTCTCTTGAAGCCATGGTATTGTTTGATGCCGACAAACTGGACTCGATTGGTGCTTTTGGCGTGGCCCGAGCCTATGCCTGGGCGGGTGTCCATCAGCAAAAACTCTGGGCCCCTGTGGATGAGGACTATGCCAACAGGCCACGCAAGGCTGGCCTGGGCGATCATGAGAACGGCGTGCATACACCGGTTCACGAGTTCCATTTCAAGCTGGTCAAACTCAAGGATAAATTCTACACGCAGACCGGCCGAGAGTTGGCTGAACATCGACACGCCTTTATGGTGTCCTTTTTCAATGAGCTGGAGGCCGAACAGCAGGGTAAGGCCTGAGCATGGTTGACTATACCGATACACGCAATCCCGAGCAGGCCGACAAGCTTGCCTTTTACTTGAACAAGACCATAACCCGGGCCGTCAAACGCTATCATGTTCTCGAGGATCGCGACCGGATTTTGGTGGCTGTATCTGGCGGTAAGGATAGCCTCACCCTGCTCGACCTGCTTCATCGACGTCGGCGCACCGCAGCTGAAAAATACACGCTTATCGCCGCACATGTCCAAAGCGACTATTCTTGCGGGTTGGCTGTCCCCGAACCCTGGATCGAGGCTTATTGCCACGAGCTGGGTGTGCCCTATGTCTCTCGCCCCATCAAAGTAGCCGATGAACTAGAGCAGATGGACCGCAGTCGATGTTTTCGTTGTGCTTGGGAAAGGCGTAAGGCGCTATTTGCTCTGGCAGATGAGCTAGGCTGTAACAAGCTCGCCTTTGGCCACCACGCCGACGACTATGTAGAGACTGTACTGCTGAATCTGTTCTACGCAGGGCGCTTTGAGGGCATGGAGGGGCGGGGGAGTTTTTTTGATGGTCAGCTTACTATCATCCGCCCCTTGATTTTTCTTGAGGAAAAGAACATTCCTCCGTTTGTTCGCGCCAGCGGTTTCCCAATTGGCGGAGACCGTTGCCCCGAGAGCCTGGTCTCCCGGCGAACCTATGTCAAGCAGTTGTTGCGCCAACTCGAAGATGACAGCCGCGGCGTCAAGCGCCATATCCACGCTGCGGGAGAAAAGATCGAGACGCTACGCACACACCAAGGCTGGCTGGAGACGGAGCTTGAACAATACCGGGCTAAAGAGGGCACAGACAAGGCGGATAAAGATGAATGCTGAGCATCACGGTTATCGACAGGCTATTTGTACCTACTTTGATACGCCAGGTGTAGAAAACACCGAGTTGACGTTCCAATTTGCTAGGGAACGGGCTGAGGAGCTTGGCATTCGCCACATTGTGGTGGCATCTACCTCAGGGGCGACGGCGCTCAAAGCACTCGAGGTATTTGCAGACTATGATTTGGTGGTGGTGAGCCATTCCAGTGGGTTTCACGCTCCGAACGACCAAGAGATGGACGCTGAGACCATAGCGAAAATACAGGCTTCGTCGGCGCACTTGTTAACGACTACCCACGCCTTTGGCGGTATTGGCAGGGCTGTGCGCCGTAAACTTGGCACCTATGAAGTGGATGAGATCGTTGCCTTTACCCTGCGCACGTTTTGCGAGGGCACCAAGGTGAGTTGTGAGATCAGCCTGATGGCAGCGGATGCTGGCCTGATTCCTACTGGGGAGCCGATCATCGCTATTGGCGGCACAGGGCATGGCGCTGATACGGCGCTCCTTCTATTACCGGCCAACGCGCAGGATTTGTTTGATTTGCGCGTGCTTGAGGTAATCTGCAAACCGCGCTGCGGTGGCCACGCCTAAATACCGGATGTATTGCGATTGGTGAGCGTTGGGCAGGTGGTTGGCCACTTGCCCTTTTCTTTTGCTCTGAGGTGAGATCGGCTGTACGTCAGAGCGTAAGGATGCGTGAGTGGTTGTTCAGGTGCTGGACGGCGTTCAGTTTGGCTTGCGAGCAGAACATGACTTGTCCTGGCTGCATGAATACGGCCGGGTTTTTGCTGTGTTCGATCAGCAGGATTCGGGCAATATCTGCTTTGGCGTCGATGACGGGACAACACGGCGTTTCATCAAATACGCTGGCGCGCCCACGTTGTATTATGACTGCGGCCCAGGCGATGCCATTTATAGGCTACAGCAAGCGATCTCTATCTATGAGGCGATTCAGCATCCAAACCTGATCAAACTGCTCGACCATTTCGCTCTACCGGGTGGGTATGCAGCTATTTTTGAGTGGGTTGATGGAGATTGCCTCCATGCCCACTGGAATTTTCAACACTATCCCAAATACACACATCCCCAATCCCCCAATGTCCGCTTTGCCGCTCTTCCTTTGGAAGCCAAATTAGAATGTCTGGCTTCCATTTATTCTTTGCACCAACGCGTTACCAAAGCTGGCTATGTCGCCATCGATTTCTACGATGGCAGTGTCATGTACGACTTTGCGACGGGCCATACGACAATCTGCGACATTGATCTATACAAAAAAGCTCCTTATGCGAATGAGATGGGCAGACTGTGGGGATCATCCCGGTTCATGTCACCCGAGGAGTATGTGCTTGGCGCACAGATCGATGAGGTGACCAACGTTTTCACCATGGGAGCCTTAGCTTTCGAGTTTTTGGGGAACAATCGTGAGCGCACATTGGCCGAATGGCACGCCCCTAGAGCGTTATTCGAGGTGGCAAGCCAAGCAACCAGCGCTAACAGGGTAGAACGTTATCCATCCATTGCTGCTTTTTGCGCTGCTTGGGATGAGGCTGTGTGGTTTTGTTAAGATGAGATTGACGCACATGAAAGAGCCCCGGAAGATGCTTGCCCTCCGGGGCTCTTGCTCTACTCATGGTGTTTGGCAATGATTCGGGGTGAGCTAATCCTTCATCGCGGTGGCAACGGCACGGGTGTTTTCCTCAATGGCCAGCTGCAAAAAGATCATCTCACCAGCGCCATAGAGCGCTACAAAGGTGACAAGTGAGCCGAGGAATATGCCCAACCCGGAGAGTGCGCCAGCGACACCACCAGCTAGTGCGCCGCCTAAGGCGTTGCTGCTACCATAATAATTGCTGTAGCTAGATCCCCCGGCGATTGCTGCGATGAGCACGACGACACCGCCGATGGCTCCGCCAACCAGCGCGATCCAAGCCACGATCTTGGCAAGTGAACCGACGAACCGTAGTACCCTGAATTTCTTTTCTACCATGATCTTCTCCCCTGTTCAGTGTGGGCGTAATAACGTCTCTATTGTAAAGGGTATTGTCATCATGTTCAAGGCTTGGGTTCGTCGAGAATCAGGTGGTTTTGGTTACTTTTTTTAGCCCTCGCGGTTGGGCGGTATCTAGCTTGCGTGCTTTGGCCAGGTGTCGAGCAAAGAGCTGGCCGGGCACAATACTTACAATGGGGGATATCCATTCGGGCATAGCCGCAGGCAGTTCGATAGCTAGATCAGCGCGTTTTAGCAGGGCGGCGTCGTTGCTGAGAACCAGCAACTCACCGCGTCGCGCGATAAGCTCATCTGCCAGGTTGGCCATATCAGCGAATACCTTGCCATGAGGCGCAATCAGAATCGAAGGAAAGCCCTCTTCCACAACGGCAATGGGGCCGTGGCGGAAATCGGCAGAAGAGTAGGGCGTAGTGCCGATATAGTTCAGCTCCTTGAGCTTGAGGGCCATCTCCAGGGTGGTGGCATAGTTATAGCCGCGACCCACCACGACGCACTGTTCCATATAGCGGTAGCGCTCGGTGCGCTGCTCCAGAGTGCCGCAGCTGGAGAGCACCTCGGCCACAAGGTTGGGTACAGTGGCCAACGTCTCGAAATCCTTCTGGCTGCCTGAGAGAGCTACCGAGAGTAACGCCAAAACCATGAGAGAAGCCGTATAGGATTTGGTGGCTGCTATAGAGGTCTCTTGGTTAGCGCGAATATCGAGCACCTCATTGGCGGCCAAGGCCAGGTCGGAATCGGTGTTGTTGGTGATAGCAATGGTCAGCAAACCCTGCTTGTTGCCTTCTTGGATCACCGAAACGATATCGGGCGACATGCCGGCCTGTGATACGGCCAATACCACGGCGCCATCCATGCGCGGTGGCTGATTGTACAGCGTGAACAGCGAAGGGGTAGCCAACGATACTGGCAGGCCATTCACCGCGCCGAACAGATACTTGGCATAGGTCGCGGCATTATCCGATGTGCCTCGTGCGGCAATCACCATGTATTTAGGATTGGCAGCTTTGATGCGTTCTGCAACTTGCTTGATGCGCGGCCATTCGTGATCCAACAGGCCTTGCAGAACGTCCGGCTGTTCCATGATTTCATCAAGAAGCGTTGCCATGGGGACTCCTTCGCTATGTTTATCTGGCCTCATCATAGCGGAGCTTTTGACTGCTGCAAATTGGGTGGAATGCAAAAGGGCCGAGCATCGCTCGGCCCTCGTTCTTGCACTGATATGCTGACTATTCTCCCGCAGGTTCTTTCGCCGACCATACTGTATCTTTGCCATTGAGGTATTGGTCGATATCGGTGGCAGCTACACGCCCAGCGCCCATGGCACTGATGACAGTGGCTGCGCCGGTCAGAATATCACCGCCGCACCAGATGCGTTCGCGCGAGGTGCGTCCGGTCTCTTCGCTGGCGGCCAGCGTACCCCAACGGGTGCGTTCGATGTTGGCCGAATCCTCAAAGACCAGGGGATTGGGCCGCGTGCCCAAAGCCATGATGACCGTATCCATGGGCATATCGAACTCAGAATCTTCAATGGGCACAGGACGGCGCCGGCCACTGGCGTCGGGTTCACCCAGTTCCATGCGGATGCAGCGAATGCCGGTAACATTGTTGTTCTCACCCAGAATCGCGATGGGGTTGGTGAGAAAATCAAAGATGATGCCCTCTTCCTCGGCGTGATGCACTTCTTCGGCGCGGGCGGGCACTTCTTCACGTGAACGGCGGTAGACGATATGCACTTCTTTGGCGCCCAGCCGCAGGGATGAGCGGGCCGAGTCCATGGCCACGTTGCCTGCGCCCACCACGGCAACCTTTTCACCCACCTTGACGGGCGTGTCGTATTCGGGGAACAGGTAGCCCTTCATCAGATTGGTGCGAGTAAGCAGCTCGTTGGCCGAATAAACGCCGTTGAGGTTCTCGCCGGGGATGTCTAGGAACATGGGCAGGCCCGCGCCAGAGCCCACAAAAAGGGCGTCATAAGTATCCAGCAGTTCATCCAGCGTGTACAGGCGGCCAATCACGGCGTCCGTCTCAATCTCGACGCCGAGCTTTTCCAGATACTGCACTTCGGCTTGCACCACGTCTTTGGGCAGACGGAACTCGGGGATACCGTACATGAGCACGCCGCCAGCCACGTGTAGCGCCTCAAAAATATGCACTAGATGGCCTTTTTTAGCCAGATCGCCGGCACAGGTGAGACCAGCGGGGCCAGAGCCCACAATGGCGATACGCTTGCCAGTGGCCTGGGCTCGCGGCGGTACGTTGATACCCTGCTCGCGCTCCCAATCGGCCACAAAACGCTCCAGGCGGCCAATGGCCACCGGTTCGCCCTTGCGCCCCAGAATGCACTGGGCCTCGCACTGGCTCTCTTGGGGGCACACGCGCCCGCAAATGGCGGGCAGGCTGTTCTTGTCTTTTAGAATCTCTACGGCTGTGGGCATATCGCCCTCACGCAGAGCCTTGATGAATTCGGGAATGCGCACGCTCACCGGGCAGCCGGTGACGCACATCGGTTTCTTGCATTGAATACAACGATTGGCCTCGGCAATGGCCATTTCCATGGTATAGCCCAGGGCTACTTCTTCAAACGTTGAACCGCGTTCTATCGGATCGCGCGTCGGCATTGCCTGGCGCGGCGTTGTGTTCTTGGCCATACCGGCTATCGGCTCCTCTGTTCAGCTTGGCGGAGTGCTTTTTCGAGATTACACTCGTGTTCCTCTTCGTAGGCTTCGTTGGCAACCTTTTCCATGTCCGTGTATTGTCGCTGACGACTCAGGAGTAGGTCCCAATCGACATCGTGACCATCGAACTCGGGTCCGTGGACGCAGGCAAACATGTTTTTGCCAGCCACGCTGACGCGGCATCCGCCGCACATACCCGTGCCGTCGACCATGATCGAGTTCAAGCTGACAAAAGTCTTGACGCCGTACGGCTTGGTGGTGAGCGAGACGAACTTCATCATGATGGCGGGGCCAATGGCCCATACGGCATCGATCTGGCGCCCGGCCTCTAACATTTCTTTGAGCGGCTCTGTCACCAAACCCTTGCGGCCATAGCTACCATCGTCGGTCACCACAATGACCTCGTCAGAGACGGCCTTGATTTGGTCTTCCCAAAACAAGAGCTCCTTGTTGCGGGCGCCAATGATGCTGATGACGGTATTGCCTGCTTCTTTGAGCGCTTTGCAGATAGGATGAATGGGCGCGACGCCCAAACCGCCACCGATGATGACCACGGTGCCATAGCGTTCTATCTCGGTAGGGTGGCCCAGTGGGCCGGCCAGGCTGGTCAAGGAATCGCCTACGGCCATATCGCCCATTTGCTTCGTCGACTTGCCAACTTCTTGGACGACGAGCGTGATGGTGCCGCGTTCGGCGTCCGAATCGGCAATGGTCAAGGGCACGCGCTCTCCTTTGTCATGGATGCGCAGCACAACAAACTGCCCCGCTCGTGCTTTGCGCGCGATCTGGGGCGCCTCTACAACATACAATTTGCTAACAGGCGTCAAAGCCTGCTTTTCCAGAATGCGATACACCAATACCTCCCAGTCAGGGCCGTGTACGTAAAGCCCCTACAAGCTTATTCTAGGCCTTTCTTTGGAAATCTGCCAAAAGTTTGTGCACGAATGCACAAAGAATGACTCATGTTACAGGTATGTTTAATTCAGGCTAATTCTGTGATCTGTCTGAGCAGAGCAATGATGTTCCACCCCAAACGTACGATCTGACCGCGGTCGATAGGGGCCTTTTCTCCAATGCCTTCTTCGACGGCCTCAAAGCGCTGCTTGAACAAGAACCAACCGGCAACGCCGCCCAACGCTGCGCCGAGAGCAGCGCCTCCTACGATAAGGTTCGTTCGATTCCGCATGTTCTATTCTCCTAGTTATAGCGACCGATGAGGACGCGCAAAAAAGTCTTAATAGCGCATTTTACAGAGCGTATAGCTGCAAACGGGCTGGCGATTTTTCGTAGGATCAGGCGTACTGACTCTCGGATGGAAGCGACCTGAACCCGCGCGGTCTTGAGGAATTGCTCGATCTTGGGCAAAGCCTGCCCCAGGCCCTTTTGTGCATAAAATGCCGCCAGCAGGGCGATAGTGGCAAATACAATGCCCTCTAGTGCCAATAGAATAATGGACCAATCTCGGGCAATTTCCAAAGCCTTCAAATTCGCTCTCCTCGCTCGCTAGATGATTTCCATCTCGTAATCGAGCAGCATCACGTCGCGGCGGCTCTCTTCTATTGCGTCTAGTACGCGATCTAGCAGGCCTTGCAGATAGGCTTTGTCGTTGGAGACGCCGACCACGGCCAGTGTCAGCAATTGCCAACTATCCTGATTGTCAATCTCGGCGATGGCAATATTGAACTCTCTACGCAGTTTGCTGATCAATGATTCGCGCACGCTGCGCTTATCCTTGAGAGACTGACTGGCTGGCACTTGCAGTTCGACCGTCAGAGCCCCGATGATCATGCCTTTGCATCAGCCTCAGAAATGTTCTCGTCCTGCTCGACTCGGCAAGTAAAGTCGATGGGCGCGCCAATACTCGCCGCAGTGCCGCAATATTTGGTTTGTGAGAGTTCGGCGGCGCGTTGCAGGGCTTCGAGCGAGACATTGTTGCCCCGAGCTACAAAATCGATATGGATACTGGTGTAGCGCATAGGGTGCTCTTCGGCGCGATCGCCGGTGATGTTGATCTGAAAATCGGTGATCTTTTGGCGCTTTTTCTTGAGGATGGAGATCACGTCCATGCCCGTGCACCCGGCGAGGCTGCATAGCAGCGCTTCCATGGGGCGTATGCCGGCGTCCTTACCACCGTGCTCTGGAGCGCCATCCAGCACGAAGGAAGCATTAGAACCTTCACCGGTGGCGACGAACTGTAATCCTGAAACCCACGAGGCCTGAATATTGACTTCTGACATCTGTCTACCTCCTATGAACCGGGCAAGTAAATGCGGAAGGATGCCTGATATGCTTCTATGGTGCTTAGATAAGTGCCGTCCCATCCCCCCAGGGCGTAAACATAGCCGCCTTCGGGCTCATCTACTAGGGTTGCGGCCAGATTGTACCAGGTGCCGATGATTGGACTTTCGAAACGTGCCCAGGTATTCGTAGCGATATCGTACCGCTCGTTATAGAGCAAGTATTCGCTCCAGCCTCCACCGAGAACATAGATCTTGCCGTCGGAGACCACAGCAGCGTGTCCGCGGCGAGCCATCTCCATGGGGCTTTTTTCTTCCCAGGCCGTTTCGGCGCTGGCTGCTGGATCAAACATCCAGCAATTGGCCAGTTCTTGCTGGCCGTCAAAGCCGCCAATCAAGTAGATGCGGCTGTCGTCACTGACTGCTGCACCAAAGCCAATGGACGAGGGGCACTGCGCAACCACCGTCCATGTGTCCTGTTCAGGATCGTAGCAGAATACATCGTCCAGGTAATTGACACCATCCCAGCCACCGAGGACATAGATCAACCCATTTTGAATAGTGATTGCATAAGCACACAAGGGCGATGGGAGGCTAGCCCCCGTCAGCCAGGCATCATTGGCGGCATCATATATCTCTAGTATATCAAGAACACGGCCGTCTGTGTCATATCCGCCAGGCACATACACGCGGTCATCCAGGGTAATGGCGCTGATGTTTGTTACTGCGGTGGGCTTGCTGGCGAGTTCTTGCCAGGTTTTGCTTTCATAGGCATAGCCCAGCACGCTATTCGTTACGCCTTGTTCCGTTGTGCCGCCGATAACGAGCACAAGATCTCCCAGGGCAACCGTTGCAAAGCGGGCGCGCCCTTCTTCCATGGTCGAACGCAGCTCCCAACGTAGATGCTCCTGACCAGGCTGTTCGCCCGAGGCTACACCCGGCTCGTCGCCAAAGGGATCACCTGTGATGTGGCGCGAATCGTCAGTCAATAGTAGGGCGGCAACCACCAGGGCGGCCACAATGGCTACACAGAGCAGCACATACCACCATTTCAGCCGGGAGATTGCCCGGGGCGTATCCGCTGCTTGCTCGGAAGATGATTCCGGGTCGTCGGCAAACGCATTCTGGCCGTCAGTCGATTCCCCTTCGACGGTGATGAGGCCCTGCTGAATGGCCACCATCACAGCCTCAGTCCGTGATTCGACCTCCAGCTTGGCATAGATATTACGCAGATGCGCCTTGACCGTGTTGACACTGATGTCAAGGTCCAAGGCGATTTGCTGGTTGGTCACCCCTGTGGCGACCCTTTCGAGAATCTCAAGCTCTCGCTTGCTTAGATCATTTTCAGCCATGTCTATCCAGTTTAGTCTTGCGAGGCCTATTCTAACACGCGAGAGGAACGCTCACAAACCGTTAACGCGTATCTTCGCAACTCTGGGCGGGGTTTTACGTATAGTGTACGTCTTATATAGACCTAGAATAGGAGTATTAATATGTCCAGTCAGGAATTCGCGGGCACCGCACCTCATGTGGATGCCCAGGAACGGGTTGTCGAGTACGAAATCAAGATGCCCAAGCTGGAGGACATTAAACTGCCCGAGGTTGATTTGCAGCCGGTGGCCAATGTTGCTAAAAAAGTCCTTCTTATCGGTTTGGGTGCTGGTATTTTGTTGGTGCGCGGCGCCATCAAGGTTGTAGAAAAAGCGGCTGAGGCTGGTGCCGACGAGATCGAGCATCCGGGACCCGTCACGCAGGCAGTTATGCGCGTTGTAAGGCGCAAAGACGAGCCTGCTCAGGCTGACACCAAGCCCTTGCGCGTACCGGTGCTGGCCATCGACGGCTATGACACGCTTGAACCCAAAGAAGTCATCGCTCGTCTTGCCGGGCTTTCTGCCGAGCAGTTGAATGTAATCCGTCAGCACGAAATCACGACCAAGAACCGTGAAGAACTAGTCGCCGCCATCGATGAGCTTCTAGGCCTCGAATAGCGTGCGAACGATTCTCTATACAGGCAAAGGGGGCGTGGGTAAAACCACGCTCTCTGCTTCTACGGCTTTGGCTTGCGCTCGACGGGGCCATCGCACTCTGGCCATTAGCACCGATGTGGCCCATAACCTCGCCGATGTGCTGGATGTAACTCTGGGCAACGATCCCGTGCCCGTTGCTGGCCAGGATAATCTCTGGGCGGCTGAATTAGACACCAGTCAGGAGTTGGAACGCTATTGGGGCAACATTCGTGCTCGGCTGACCGCCGTGCTGCGTGACAAAGGTATGCCCGATGGCATTGCCGGCGAGCTGGCTGTGCTTCCCGGTTTGGACGAGATCATTGCTCTTTTACGCATCCGCGAGATATCGGAAGCGGGCGAGTACGACACATTGGTGATTGACAGTGCTCCTACGGGTGCCGCCATGCGGCTGCTTAGTGCTCCCGATCTGGCCCGCTGGTATACGCGCAACATTGCCGGCCTATCGCGTGGATTGATGCGCTTTGCAGCGCCGGCCCTGCGCAAAGCGACCAGTTTGCCCATCACCGAACAGGCCGTGCAATCTCAACTGGAACACATCGTCGACGAGATCAATGATCTGCGAGCCATCCTTACCGATGGCGAACATACCTCGGTTCGCCTGGTGCTCAACCCCGAAACCATGGCCGTACGCGAAACTCAGCGTGCTTTTACCTATGCCAGCCTCTTTGGCCTTTCGGTGGATGCGCTGTTTGTCAACCGCCTCTATCCCGATACGTTGGAGGACACCTTCTTTGAGCGTTGGAAAGTTGATCAGCGCCGGCTGACTGAGGACGTCAAAGAGATGTTTGCGCCGCTGCCGGTGTTCGAGGTGCCGCTCATGCCCTCCGAAGTGCTTGGTGTTGAGGCTCTGGTTCAATTGGCCGAGGGTCTCTTTGGCGAGCTAGATCCCCACGAACGCCTTTCCAGCGAGGATACACTTTGGTTCTACGCTGAGGGGGAGCAGCAGATTATGGCCTTGAGGATTTCGGGTGTCTCGAGTCAGAACATTGAGCTGGAAAAACATGGCGATGAACTGATGGTGCGGCTGGGCAACAATCAGCGGCGGCTTGTGCTGCCGGCCTATTTGGCGGCCATGCAGCCAACTTCCGCTTCCATTCAAGAGGATACATTGCGTATCTACTTTTCAAGGTAAAATCAGGGGCGCCGCTACTAGCGGCGCCCCTTGATGTTTTACAGACTATTCGGCGTATCGCCCCAATCGGGGATACTGAGCCATTCACCATCTCGTAGGGCGGATTTATGCGCTACTATGCCCGGCGCCAGATAGCGCGCCGCCTGCCACACGTTCACACTGGGTTGGCGCTGTTCGGCGCAGGCCGAGACGAACTCGTGCACCAGGTAGGCGTGCGAACCGCCGTGCCCTCCCAAGTCTTTGGCCAGAGGAGCGGGCAGTTCCTCACGCAACGCACTCAAATCGACGGCCTCCACTTTGCTCCGAGTTACCCAATGTGGGCCAGCAGCATCGTTGACGAACGAAGCCTCGGTGCCGTACACCGAAAAGGCCTCCAGGTTGGTGTGGCCAATGCGGCGAAATTCACAATGACGCACCAGTGTGCCGTTGGCTGCTTGATACATGGCCAATTCGTTAGAGAACACATTCCCCCAATAACCGTCCGCCAAAAACCAGTCATCATTGGGATAGACATAGCCTCGGGCAGATACACTAGCCATATGGGTGTCGAGCACTGTAATAGGGCCACACAAGGCATGGGTAGGATAGAACATGGGGATATCACCCCGCTTGTCATCTCCCCAATTGGCGCCCCATCTGCGACGGAACACGTTACGCAGATTGGATTCGGGGCTATCCAAGTCATGCCAGTATTCACATTCGGCATAGGTTATCTCGCCAAAAGCTCCCTGAGCGGCTTGCTGCAGGGCAAAAATGGTTTCGGCGCGATATCGGCTGGTTTCGCCCATCATGTATACCTGTCCGGTCCTCTTGACGGTATCGACCAATTCATCCAACAATTCTAGGATGGCATCGCTCTCTAGTCCGTACACAGCTGGCACGGCCGAATAAACGTGCTTGCCAGCTTTCAGTGCCTGCATAGCTTGCTTGGCGTGCATCCAATGCTGGGTGATAATGACCACGGCCTCGATATCCGAAGCAAGGACGGCCTCTAGGCTGTCATAGCATTCACTGATACCGAATTTTTCCGAGGCTGTTGCCAATTTTTGAGGGTCTAGGTCGCATAAGGCAATGCGCGAGACGAGCGGATGATCTCGATAGAGTTCGACGAAATTACTGCCAAAGGCGCCCAAACCCACCATGGCAACGGATATACCCATGCTGCAACTCCTTGTTTTTGCGGTTTAAAGAGGTGCCGACCTTGCTGGCTGGGAATCTAGCTCTATAGTGCCAGGGCGTCAAGTGCTAGGGTGCTCTATTTGACGCAAACTTGGGGCAAGGTATACTGGTTAATTGATAAGTATACATGTGAGGAGCATGTATCCTTCGAGCAGTGGTCACCCCGTCTAGGCCCTCGCTCGGGTGTCGGCTCTTCGCGGCAGCCCATATGGGCACAATAGGGGGTTATGAATTATGGCGAGCAAAGCTGCACTTGCAGCCACTCTGCGCGATGAGAGCATGAATCCGCGCGCCTTGCGTCGTTCCGGTTTTATTCCGGCGGTGATCTATGGCCCCGGCTATGAGACCAGGCATCTGCAGATCAACACCCATACTCTTGATATGCTCTTTGGTAAGACTGGCCTGGATATGGAGCTCAATCTCGAGATCGAAGGTGTCGGCACCGAAGCTGTTGTTGTCAAAGAACTTCAGCGCGATCCTGTAACCAGTGTACTAGTTCACGTCGATTTCTTGCGGCAGGCCTAGTTGTCAAGTTAGGCACGTTCAGGCGCCCTCTCTATGAGAGGGCGCTTTTTTTGCGACCGGGCAACCAGCCGCGCCCCCATTTTCGCCTACCAGAGAGCCCAGGCGTGTGTTATAATTCAAGCGCTTTAGGTTAGCCTTCGTATAGATTTCAAACGTTTTCCGATGCCGTCTGGAGGTATGATGCTATGAAAGCAGTTGTGATGGCAGGTGGTAGTGGCACTCGTTTGCGCCCGCTGACGATGAACCGCCCCAAGCCAATGGTCCCTGTTGCCAACAAGCCCGTCATTGGCCACATTCTCGATCTTCTCAAGCGCCATGGCATTACCGATGTCATCGTGACCTTACAGTATCGTGCTTCCGATGTGCAAGACTTTTTTGGTGACGGCTCCAGTTTGGGCATGAACATCGAATACAGCATCGAAGAGTCACCGCTGGGGACGGCTGGCAGTGTCAAGCAGGCTCAGGAATTATTGGATGACACATTTATTGTCATCAGCGGTGATAGCATCACGGATATCGACCTTACCGAGGTCATCAACTTTCACAAAGAGCGCCACGCCGCTGCGACGCTGACCCTGTATCATGTTTCAGACCCCCTTGAATACGGCGTCATCATTACCGATAACCAGGGACGCATTCAGCGCTTTCAGGAAAAACCCAGCTGGGGCGAAGTTATTTCGGATACCGTCAACACTGGCATTTATGTGCTGGAGCCGCGCGTCTTGGATTACTTTGCACCCGGTATCCAGTACGATTTCTCAAAAGACCTCTTTCCTCTTTTGATGGAAAAAGAAGAGCCGCTCTATGGCTTTGTGGGCAAGGGCTATTGGTGCGATGTGGGCAACATTGCCGAGTACATGCGTGCTACTGGTGATGTATTGAGTGGCCTTGTCAAGACAGAGCCTCTGGGTGAAAGATTGGGCGAGGACATTTATTGCGCCGAGGGTGTCGAGATTGCGCCGGATGCTCAGCTCTATGGCCCCATTTACTTGGGGCAGGGCGTCAAAATCAAAGGCGGCGTGACTATTCATGGCCCCACAGTCATTCGGGATTACAGCGTTGTAGATAACGGCGCTCATGTAGAGCACAGTATCATTTGGCGCAACTGCTACATTGGTGAAGGCGTGGAATTGCGCGGAGCCATCATCTGTCGACACTGTGCTATCAAGAGCAAAGCTGTCATCTTTGAAGGGGCTGTTGTGGGCGACTCGTCTGTCATCGACGAGGGCGCTGTCATTCATCCTGGCGTCAAAATTTGGCCGCAAAAGGAAATAGAAGCTGGCGCAACCGTGCGCACCAGCATTATCTGGGGAGCACAGGGGCGCCGCGTGTTATTTGGCCGCTATGGCGTAACTGGCCTGGTGAACGTGGACCTCACTCCCGAGTTTGCTGCACGACTTGGGGCAGCTTTTGCCGCTACGCTGCCCAAAGGCAGCACGGTTATCATGAACCGTGATCCGCACCGCAGTCCGCGCATGCTCAAGCGCGGTGCTATCTCTGGCTTGCCTTCGGCTGGCGTCAATGTGTCCGACGTGGGTTCAGTGCCCATCCCCGTAGCACGCTTTATCACCCGCTCTGGCGATGCCCAGGGGGGTATGCATGTGCGACTATCACCTTTTGATAATCGCGTGGTCGACATCAAGTTCTTTGACGCCTCAGGCCAGGACCTTAGCAAAGACGCCGAGCGCAACATTGAAAAGATCTATTTCCGCGAGGATTTTCGGCGAGTCTATTTGGATGAAATCGGCACCATCGATTATGCCGAACACGTCTATGACCGCTATATGGAAGCATTCATGCGTGTGGTCGATGTTGAGGCCATTGCCGCTGCCAGCCCGCGTATGGTGCTCGATTTTGCCAACGCGCCTGCTGCCGAGCTCTTGCCTCGCCTGGAGGCCGGCCTGAACATTCGCGCTGTGGCACTCAACAGCTCGGTCGATGAAACCAAGATGTCCATCCCCTCCCAGGAATTTCAAGAGGCGTTGATCCAACTGGGGCGCATCTGCGGCGCTCTAGATATCTGCTTTGGCGTTCGCCTCGATGTTGGTGGCGAGCGTGTCTATGTCGTCGATGAGCAGGGCAAGATGGTTTCGGGTGTCCGCCTGGCTGCGGCTGTTGCTTTAATGGCTCTTCGCAAACGGGGTGGCGGTACCATTGCTGTGCCTGTTTCAATGCCCAACATCTTTGAAAAAATTGCCGAGCAGAATGGCGGTAGGGTTGCGCGTACCAAGAACAACAGCTATGCCTTGATGGCAGCTGCCAACGATCCGGAGGTTATTCTGGCAGTTAATGGCTATGGCGCTTTTATCTGGCCAGATTTTCAACCTGTGGTTGATGGCATTATGACAGTGGTCAAGATGAGCGAGTTTATGACTACGCAGGCCTGCTCACTTTCTGGTGCGTTGGCCCAAATACCCGAGTACTATACGGCGCAGGGTGTAGTGGCCTGTCCCTGGGAGACAAAGGGGCAAGTCATGCGCTTGTTGAACGAACAGTTCAAGGATCGCCTGATGGGGCGCCAGATGGATGGTGTCAAGGTAGAGTTGGGCAAAGATGAATGGGTGTTGATTTCACCGGATGAAGACCAACCGCGCTTTCAGATCTATACCCAGTCACGAAGTGAGGCGCAGGCCGAAGAGCTTGTCCAGCGCTATGCCCGCATTGTCGAAGGGTTCCAGGATTAGCTGCGCATTCGATTGCACATTTTGATTCAGATGTCTAGAATAGGGCGCAGTTATGGATATTTATAGGAGGCAACATGCAAAAAGCAGATGGCATGAACTATGCTCCCGAGGGCAAGGTTTCGGCCGTTGTAGGTCCTGGTGAGTTCAAGTTCGCTGCAGTCGCGTTGGATCACGGGCACATCTTTGGCATGTGCAATGGCCTAGTCGAGGCTGGTGCCGAGCTCAAATGGGTGTATGATCCCGATCCCGCCAAAGTAAAAGAGTTTCGCGGCCGTTTTCCCGACGCCAAAGTGGCCCGCAGCGAGGCCGAGGTACTGGAAGATCCCGAAGTCAAGCTCGTTGCTGCCGCGGCAGTTCCTTCAGAGCGTGCTCCGCTGGGGTTGCGCGTCATGGATGCTGGCAAGGATTATTTTACCGACAAATGCCCATTGACCACGCTCGGTCAGCTGGCTGAGGTTCGGGCCAAGACGGCTGAAACCGGTCTCAAGTACATGGTCTACTATTCAGAGCGTCTCCATGTTGAGGCCGCCGTCTACGCCGGACAGCTCGTCAAGCAGGGCGCCATCGGCCGCGTAGTACAAACACTTGGCATGGGCCCACACCGCATTCGCTTGGAGACCCGCCCCGACTGGTTCTTTATCAAAAAGTACTATGGCGGCATCCTGACGGACATTGGTAGCCATCAGATCGAGCAGTTCCTGTATTACACAGGAGCCCAAGATGCTACCGTGCTTTCGGCCAAGGTTGCCAACTACAAGTTCAAGGATTACCCCGAGCTCGAGGACTTTGGTGATGCTTCATTGTTGGCTGATAACGGCGCCACGGGCTATTTCCGCTGCGACTGGTTCACCCCCGATGGTTTGGGTACCTGGGGCGATGGTCGCACCTTCTTGCTGGGCACCGAAGGCTATATCGAGATGCGCAAGTACATCGATATAACCCGCGATCCTGAGGGCGATCATGTATACATGGTCAACCACGAAGGCGAGCATCGCTTTGACGTCCATGGCAAGATCGGCTTCCCCTACTTTGGTGAGCTGATTCTCGACTGCATCAACCGTACCGATAAAGCCATGACCCAGGAGCATGCGCTCAAGGCTGCTGAGCTTTGCGTCAAGTGTGAGATGCAGGCCGTCAAGGTCGAATAACTGTAATGCTTTGTGGCGAGGGCTTTTTCCTTTTAGGGAAGAGCCCTCGTTGTTTATATATGTTCATTGGGGGGGATAAATGACGCAGTTCGCATTTCAGATAGAACAAGCTGACCAAAAGCTGACTGTTCATGCTAAAGGGGTGGCGCTTGTTACCGAATTAGCCTTGCCAGCTATATCGCCTGCGCTGCCTGCTGCCGATCGTTGGGTGCTGCGTGAGGTTGTCGAACGTCCGATGAACCTTGCCGGTGCAGAGGGTTCTTTGACCGAATACTGTTACGAGACACCGGCGGCTGTGCTCTATTGGCAGGTTTGGGTATCTCTATGTGGCAAGCTTACAGCATTGCGCCAGCGATTGATGTATCGGGGCAGCGAACCGGCTGAGCTGGTTGCGCTGCATCCTCTCTGCTGTCGGGGGCACGAAGGCTTTCTGTTGGACGGGGCTTCTGTCGGCTGTTGGGAGTTAGTGGCTCAGGCTCGTTACAAGAATGGCATTCCCACCTCCGTTCGCCCGGGTCTATTCGATGGCGACTATGCTCAAAACGTGGCTCGCGCCAGTGAGCAGGGCTATATCAACCAAGCTGATGGTACGGCACGACAGATCGAGATGGACAGCTTTGGGGTGCTCAAGAATCGCTGCTTGTCGGAGGGCACACGGCTGCTGGTTGGCTATCTGAGCCAAAAGGGGCATTTGGCCCGCCTTACCTTGCGCACTGATATCGAGCGCCAGGAGTTGGAGCTGTTCCAGGCCGAATGCGAGTTCGATCATGTGGTATTGCCGCGCGGCGGCGAGCGCACCAGCCAGTGGGTACTGCTGATGGCCGGCGATGATGAACACGAACTGATCGCTGTCTTTGCCGATTTGGTGGGTGCCTATCATCACGTGGAGCCACCTGCCGAACGCCCGCCTTCGGTGCTGTGCAGTTGGTACTATTATGGCCCCCATTTCGCCGAGGCGGATTTTGATGAGGACCTGGCTTATCTGAAGAAGGATCGGCTACCCCTTGATGTGTTCCTCATCGACGAGTGCTGGGATATGCACTGGGGCGATTGGTGGGGCAACGAGCTTTGGCCCAGTGGCATGAAGCGCGCTGCCGACAAGATTCGCGCTCTGGGCTACCGTCCCGGCATTTGGACTTGCCCCTATTTGGTCAAGGCTGATGCAGAGCGTGCTTTTTCCTATCCCGACGCCTTGCTGCGTCTGGAAGATGGCACTCTACATGAATTCGCTATGGATGGTCCTAACTATGTTCTCGATCCAACCTATCCTGGCGTATGCGACCATATCGAAACCCTATACCGCCGTCTGACCGAGGATTGGGGCTTTACCTATCACAAACTGGATTTCCTGCGTTCGGTGTTTGTCGATCCGCGGGTGCGTTTTTACGATCGCTCAGCCACCCGTTTGGAAGCTTACGAGCGTGGTTTACAAGCTGTGCGGCGTGGCATTGGCCCTGAGGCTTATCTCTCGGTGTGCGGCGGGCATTATGGTGGTTCACTGGGGCTGGCCAATTCGCAGCGTAGCGGCAGCGATGTCTCCGGTATGTGGGATAATCCCCCGGCGCTGCCCAAGATCAAACAGAACATCTACCGCACCTGGATGTCACGCTTGTGGCATGTAGATCCCGATGCCATGATGGTACGGCGTCGCACTATGCCCATCAACGATACGCGTCATGGCGTACTGAGCCTGGGCCTATGGAACGACGATGAAGCTCGTACCATTGCCCTCAATCAGTATGTGGGCGGCGGTATCGTCTGTTTCACTGAGAAATTCTGCGAGTTGGACGCCGATCGCAAGGCGCTCTATCGCCACGTCATTCCTTCGGTGAATTCGCCCTCGCTACCATTGGATTATTTTGCGCCCGAATGCCCCTCGCAGTTGCTTACGCCCATACAACCCGTCTGTGCGGCGCTTGAACCTTGGGTCACTGTGGCCCTGTTCAATTGGAACGATGAACGCACTGATCTGCATTTGACGCTAGATGAGGCCGTTTGCCAGCGTATCACCGAAAAGTTTTTGGCCTACGAGTTCTGGAGTCAGCGCTTGTTGGGGGTCTTCTCCTCCGGGGAGACGCTAACCATTCCGAATGTCGCAGCTCACAGCAATGCCCTGGTCAAACTGTTGCCCTGGCACGAACAGCCCACCTTTGTGGCTACCGATCTACATTTCTCTATGGGCGGTGTCGAAATGGCTGAGGTGCAGGCGGATGCAAACTCTGTGAGTGGGCGCATCGAGACGTGCTGGAATTACCCAGTGCAAGTGTTCGTGGCTTTCCCCAGTAGGGAGGGGCCAATGCTAAAGAGCGCTACTTTGCCGGTGGGGCAGACTGAATTTACGATTCATGCCTAAACTAAAGAGGGGCTGCCTGGCAGCCCCTCTTGTCATTTCAGCAACTTTCGCAAACGTCGGTACACCCGTTCTGGTAGCTTGTCGCGGTTTAGTTCGTCTACTTCGATTGTGGCATTGGGTTCAATGCCACTCTTTTCTATGAGAGTATTGACATAACCATTTCGCACAAGGATTATGACTATGCGAGATTGTGCTTGCTTGAACAGAGGGACAAGTGGCGCGTACCCGCAGCCATAGAACAGCTCCAGGCGCCCCATTTCATCGATGATAACCAGATCGAGTGGGGAGGCCAGGGCTTGTTGCATCACTTCCAATGCCCAGTCTGCTGTTTTCATTTCAAAGGCGTATTCGCCGATAGTGGGCGTCCTGCTATCGTGAATCACATTGGCTAATCTGCGGCGTTCGCCACTGGCCGGGTTATAAACCTCGATGCCATCTTTGCTGCCATCATCTTTCCAGGTCGCTTCGGCGATGATGCCACCGACCTCTAGTCCCTTATTTTGGGCACGAGCAGCTACACGAGCAGCAAGCGTCGACTTGCCGACGCGCTTTTCTCCGGTGATGAGGATAAAGGCTGTTTCTTGCATCACCACACCACCACAAAGGCCAGGTCGTTGACGTTGGTGCGTGTGGGGCCGGTCAGCAGATGATCGCCCAGGGCCTCAAAAAAAGCATAGGCATCGTTGTTTTGTAGGTAAGCGTAGGCATCCAACCCGTGGGCGCGGGCGCGATTTAGCGTATCCCCATCAACCATAGCCCCCGCCGAATCTGTGGGGCCATCGGTGCCGTCGGTGGCAAAAAAGGCGATGGTTACATCCTCCAGCCCATCGAGAGCGATAGCTGCGGCCAGTGCTGCCTCCTGATTGCGTCCACCACGTCCCGTGCCGCGTACGGTCACGGTGGTTTCTCCACCCAATACCACACAGGCCGGGCGGGCCAGTGGTTCGCCGCTCGCCAGAATCTGCCGGGCGATAGCCACGGCCATTTGTCCCAAGTCGCGTGCTTCGCCTTCTACGTAGGTGCTCAACAGCAAGGCATTCAATCCCTGTTCAGAGGCGGCCTGTAGGGCGGCATGGGCGGCGATCTCGTTGCTACCGATGATGAGATTAGTCACGCGTGCCAGTTCGGGCGCGCCTGGTTTGAGTGTGTCGGCGACGCGACCCTCTTGTCCTGTTTGCAGATGAGTCAGCACGGCTTCGGGGGCTGATGAAAGCAGATCGTAGCGTTCCAGAATGCGCCAGGCATCGGCGTAGGTAGTGGGATCGGCCACAGTAGGGCCAGAGGCGATGACATCGAGCGGGTTCCCCACCACATCTGAGAGAATGAGTGAGATGACGCGCGCCGGTGCAGCCGCACGTGCCAAACCACCGCCTTTGAGTTGATCGAGATGCTTGCGAATCGTATTGATCTCGTTGATGGTGGCGCCAGCGCGCAAGAGCTGTTTGGTAAGGTGCTGCAGATCATCCAGCGCTACACCTTTAGGTGGGCAGGTAAGCAGCGCAGAGCCGCCACCAGAGATGAGGCTGATGACCAGATCATGCTCGGTGGCCGAGTTCAGCAGTGCGAGAATGGCAACGGAACCTTGCAGGCCGTTCTCATCGGGAACAGGATGGCCCGCCTCAGTAGCTCGAATATACTCTAGAGGTAACCCGTGGCCGTATTTGACCACAATATGCCCGCCGGTTATGGCATCGTTCAACTGCTCTTCCAAACCAGCAGCCATGGCGGCAGTGGCCTTGCCAGCACCAACTACCCAGATGTGCTCGATGCTATTACGCGCGATGGCAGAGTTCCCTATGAAGAGTTCCGTGTCCGTGAGGTGAACACTTTGCTGTACGGCGTCTGTAGGGTCCACGGCTTGCAATGCGGTCAGCATAATATCTGCAAGGGCGTGTCGTCGACCGGCTTGTGGTTGGGGCTGCTGGTAGAGTTGTGGGGAGAATTCCATGTGCTCATTACCTCCAACGCGCATTCTACTGCTAGTCAGAATCTATGCAATACAAAAAGAGGATTGGGCATATGCCAATCCTCTTTTCTCAGTCAAACTCGGATCCCCGGTTCGCCTGTTCTGCAACTAGAATATAAAGGCGATGATGAATTCGCAGTAACGTCTTCCGGGGCATCAAGAGCGTCCACGCAAGCAAAAACTACTCGCTGAGTGGTTCAGCCTCACCCTGCAAATGGCGTTCGAGCCATTCGTTTAGGTCTGTCTCACGAAAGCGCCAGGTTCGGCCAATCTTGATTGCAGGAATCTTTTCGTCCTGAGCCCACGAATAGATCGTCGACTCTTTCAGCTGCAGGTAATCTGCAACCTGTTTGACGTTCAAGAGAGTCTCTTGAGCCATCTTTTTATCCCCCCAGTTTTGCCCGCCCGCAATCCTCGGGCGGATAGCTGAAACTATGCCCAGCAGCGCATTCCAAGTTGGCAAGGGTCACAGGCGCTTGACGTAAGAACACAGTTGCCTTCTGTAAGAATACACTGACTGATTAACACTATCTTACACGATACAATGCATTCAGTCAACATTAGAGATAGTATTTATCCAATATAACGTAATAGTTGAATGAGAATAAAGATGAGCGCTTGCAACTTTTGTAGGGGGGATGTTGCTATGAACAAAAGGAAAGCAGGGCAGCAAATTGAGCTACCCTGCTTGTTCAATAGTCTTTAGAGGTCGACTTGTTTGCCAGTTCTGGCAGATTCATAGGCTGCCTCGACGATCTTGACGACCATAGCCGCTTCGGTGGCTTTGATGGCAGGTTGTTCGCCCTTGCGAATGGCTGCGATCCAGTTCTTAATGATGCTCTTGTGACCGCGCTCATCCGTATCTACGAGTTCGACAGGCGAGCCGTTTTCAGCCAGGTCACTCTCTGTGAAATAGTGCAGGGGTTCATCCTGGCCAAAGAGGTTTGGATTGAGCTCCAAACCGCCTTCGGTGCCGTAGAGCTGAAAGTGCTGGCCCTGAGTCCCCATGGTGGCCCAACTTGCTTCGAGCAGCATAGTTGCACCGTTCTCAAAACGCACAAAAGCAGAGGTCAGATCATCGACATCAAAGCGTGCACCCAGTCCGTAATGATCAGCTCCCCAGCCACCGAGGCCTTTAGCCCTCGGTCCGAATTCAGCATAAGTGCTGGCAGTAACGCTTATTGGCTTGGGATGCCCCATGAGCCAAAGGGTCAAATCAAGCATATGACAGCCGATATCCATCATCGCACCGCCGCCAGCCAAGTCTTTGCTGGTAAACCAACTGCCGTATCCGGGGATTCCCGACTTGCGCAAGTAGCTGGCCTTGGCATAGTAAATCTGCCCCAATTTGTTGCTCTTGATCGCCTGCAGTGCCGCCAAGCTGGTTGGCTCAGAGCGCATGTGAAAACCAAAAGTAAGTGTTTTGCCAGTTTCTTCACTGGCTTTCACCATCTCACAGGCCTGCGCGTAGGTTAAGGCCATGGGCTTTTCGCAAATCACATGGGCACCAGCCCTGAGTGCGGCAATAGTCATGGGTGCATGAAAGGCATTGGGGCTGCAAACACTAACAAGATCGGGTGCCTCGGTATCCAGCATTTTCTGGTACTCGGTGTACCATGCAGGAATGCCGAGTATTTGTGCTTCTTCTTCAACACGTGCGGCATTGATATCGCATAGGGCAACAATCTCGACATCATCCAAAGCTTGGTAGGCGGGAATGTGGCTGTGTGTCGCAATGGCACCAGCGCCAATGACGGCAGCTCTAAGCTTTTTGGGCATAAGAATCCTCCAGCAATCAACTAGGATGCCGGAACTATAACCAGTCTTTTACTTGCGGTCAATAGCGTTTTGGGGAGAAAAATAGTACCCAACCATTCGGCGGGTTCTGATATAGACGGGGTGAGAAGGATCGTCTTCTACTTTGTTTCGCAGGGCGTGCACCAGAATGGCCAACTGTTGGCGGGCCGATTCCATGTCCTTTTCCGGCCACAACGCAACGCATAGGCTTTCATAGGTAATAGATTGACCACGCCGTTCGAGTAAAAGACCAAACAAACGGTTTTCCATATTGGAGAGGTGTAGGGGAATATCGTTGCGGCACGCCCACTGTATTCGTGTGTCGACTTGAATGTGGCCGTCAAAATACTCGTGAGATGCTCTGGCTCGTGGATCCTTGCGAAGTAAAACCCTGGCGCGAGCCAAAAGTTCACGGCGGCCTATGGGTTTGCAGATGCATTCATCTGCTCCAGCGGAAAGGCACTGAACACACCACTCTTTTTTATCAGGAGGAGCGAGCACCAAGAGCGGCGTTCTCGTCTTGTGGAGTTTGGCACATTGTGCACCCGGTTTGGTCTCGTCGTCCTCCAAACTCAAAACAATCAAGCGAGGGCAAGCCTCTTCAAGTGACTTGCAAGCCTGCTGTATGTCGGGCACGATATGAACATCAAGGCCAAGACCATCGGCTGAAGCGAGGTTCTCTTTTAGCTGCTGCGCATAGCGGGTATCCGCTTCAATCACCAGAACGCTCACGCAGACCTCCTTGATTCCAAAGAGAGGAGCACCAATCCTAATCATAACACACCCTTTAAATGACTGCAAGTCATCCTGCATTCCAGGGTGATATTGTTTATCTAGCATGATGATATGTCGTTGGACAAGCGCATCTTTGTGTGCTACACTGCGGTATGTCCAACGGCGGCCACACAATATTTGGTGGTGTCGCCGTTTCTCTGTTTCTGGCTGATAACAGAGACCGACCTGCGTGCGTAAAACAAGCCGCTTGACCAGGGTTGGGGCATAATTGTTTTTTTCATCTGTATTTGGGAGGAAAAGGGATGACAAAGCTTACGAAGCATGTCGGTTTGCTCCTCGCGCTCGTGTTGTTGGCATCAACCATTTTGGTTGGCTGCGGCACCCCCGAGGAGACTAGCGTACCTGCGACGGCAACTACAGCGGCGGGTGAATCCGCGACGGCGACAAGTGTGCCCGATGAGAGTGAAGAATTTGTATTCGGCGTAGTGCTTGTTGGTCCTGCCAACGATCATGGCTATAGCCAGGCTCATGCTGAGGCTGCTGCCTATGTCGAAGAGCAAATCCCCGGCACGCGTGCCATTATCCTCGAAAGCCTAAACACGTCGGATCGACCCGATACAACCCTTGAGCAGGTTGTAGACGAGATGGTCTCGCAGGGTGCCCAACTCATCTTTACCACTTCGGATGACTTTTCTGCTGACACCACTGCTGTCGCAACCAAGTACCCTGATGTTGAGTTTGTACAATGCACTGGTGACCAGGTTCTCACCGGCGAAGCCTCCGAAAACCTCTCCAACTTTATGGGGCAGATGATCTACATGAAGGCTATTGCTGGTTGTGCAGCAGCCCTCAAGACCGAGACAGATACCATTGGCTACCTTGGTCCCCTCGTCAACGATGAGACCCGTCGCCTGGTTTCTGCCAGCTACCTCGGCTGCAAAGAGTGCTATGAGCGCTATCGCGATGGCGATGCCGAAGACCTTACCTTTATCGTCAACTGGATCGGCTTCTGGTTCAATATCCCCGGTGTTACCCTTGACCCGACAGACGTAGCCAATGACCTGTTCAACAACGGCGTTGACGTGCTTCTTTCTGGCATCGACACCACTGAGGCTATTGTTGTGGCCGGCCAGCGCTACGAGCAGGGCGAGCAAGTTTGGGCCATTCCTTACGATTATGTCGGTGCTTGCGATGTCTATCCTGAGGTTTGCTTGGGCACACCGTACTTTAACTGGGGCCCTGACTATGTTGACTTTGTCACGCGCGCTATGAACGGCGAGCTGGAGCAGGTTTGGGAATGGAACGCCCCCAACTGGGACGACATCAACGACACGACAGTCAGCCCGGTTGGCTATGACTTTGGTGCAGGCCTTTCCGATGAAGACATCGCTAACCTGAACGATTTCATTGCTGATCTGGCCAGCGGCGAGTTCCAACTCTTTGAAGGCCCCCTCTATCTGCAGGACGGCACACTTTATGTTGCCGAGGGTGAAGTGGCTACAGAAGAGCAGATCTGGTATCTCCCACAGTTGCTTCAGGGCATGGATGGCGCCAGCAACTAGTTTGATTTCTCACATTACGGGGCAGGGGATTCTCCTCTGCCCCGTCTATCCCAAGGGTTAATATGCAAATAGAACTCGATGGGATCTGCAAGGCGTTCGGCTCCGTACAAGCCAACTCAAATATCTCCCTCACTGTAGAAAGCGGCACAATCCACGGGCTGCTCGGCGAAAACGGCGCTGGTAAAACGACCTTGATGAAGGTCCTCACTGGTTATATCTCCTGCGATTCCGGCTCCATCTACCTCGATGGCCGCCTGGTCAAGGTCGGCTCTCCTGCTGTTGCTACCCGTCTCGGCATTGGCATGCTCCATCAGGATCCGTTGGATGTCCCCAGGCTTTCTGTGTTGCAGAATTTTTGCCTCGGATCCCCTGGTTTCTTGCGCCTTTATCGCCGCCAATCTCGACAAAAACTACTGGACCTCTGTCAGCGCTTTGGCTTTGAGCTAGACCCCGATGAATTGGTGCGCAATCTGACTATGGGAGAACGCCAGCAACTAGAGCTCCTGCGCCTGTTAAACATGGGTGTACGCACCATCATTTTGGATGAGCCAACCACGGGCATTTCGGAGCCGCAGCGTGTGCTTTTATTCAAGACGCTGCACAAACTCGCTGATGACGGACTTTCGATCATTTTCGTCTCCCACAAACTCAAAGAAGTTCAAGAATTGTGCAGCGAGGTGACTGTACTGCGCCAGGGTCAAGTTTCGGGGCGGATTCGCGCGCCCTTCACTAGCGATGCGCTTGTCGAGATGATGTTTGGACAATGCTTGGCGCGCAACCAGCGTTCTCAAGTGCAGTTCGGCGCGCCGTTGCTCAGGCTTGAAGATGCGGCCATTCGCTCATACCGTTTGGATGTGGCTCCTTTTAGCCTCGTCGTGCGTGCTGGTGAGGTCATTGGCCTTGCGGGATTAGAAGGAAGCGGCCAGCGCCTCTTTATGGAAGCTTGCGCGGGCATTCGTTCTCTATCTGCGGGGCATCTCGTTCTGGGCAATAAAGAGCTCTCTTCGGCTCCCTACGCAGCGTTTCGACGGGCCGGTGTTTCGTATGTGCCCGCCGCACGTCTTGAAGAGGGGCTCATTCCCGGCATGACACTCTGCGAACATTTCGCCCTTGCTTATCAAAAGCAAGGGATTCTGGTGGATTGGGAGAGCGCCGAGGTGCTGACACGGACGCGAATCGGCGATTATGGCATCGTTGGGCATCCCGATACCTGTGTCGAGGAACTTTCCGGCGGTAACCAGCAGCGTGCCTTGCTCTCTCTTCTGCCTGATGAACTCTCCCTATTGTTGCTTGAACATCCTACGCGTGGGCTCGATATCGATTCTTCGGCGCGCATCTGGGCGCGGCTTTTGGAACGCCGCAATCAGGGCTCAGCCATTATCTTTACCTCAACGGATCTCGACGAGTTGGTAGACTATGCCGACCGTATCTTGGTGTTCTCAGGTGGTATCATCTCTGAACCAGTCTCCAGTTCTGAGGTAACTTGCGAGCAACTCGGCTATATGATTGGAGGGAGCCGCGCATGAGTTCCGAGCCTCGATTCGGGCTGAAACTCTGGTACAAAGTTTCGCCTGTACTCTTGCCGGTTTTTCTTGCACTGGCTTTTGCCAGTGTTTTGCTTCTTGGCGCCGATGCCAATCCACTTGAGGCCTTTGGTTCTATCGTCTCGGGTGCTTTTGGAGGCGTTAACAATATTACAGATGTTGCCATGTCCATGGTACCGCTGATGCTGTGTTCTGCAGGCATGCTTATCACCTTTGCAGCCGGATTATGGAACATTGGCATTGAGGGTCAGATTATTGCTGGAGCGATAGGCGCGACGTTTGTTGTACAAACCTTTCCAGACATCACCTCGCCTGCATTGTTCATCACTCTGGTGCTGCTAGGGGGTGTCGTTGGCGGCGTGTTTTGGGGACTCTTGCTAGGGCTCATTCGCGCTTATGGCGGCGTTAACGAGATTTTTGCTGGACTCGGCCTCAACTATGTGGGGCAGGCTATTACAAATTATTTGATTCTGGGCCCCTGGAAGCGTGCTGAAGGCGCTACCATGAGTGGTACGGAACCCTTCCCTGAAGCGGCGCGCATGTCCACCCTGGGTGATACACGTGCCAGTCTTTTGGCAATCATTCTGGCTGTTGTGGCGATTGTGGCAGTTTATTACTTGTTACGGAACACGCGTTGGGGCCTGCGTCTCAAAGCCATTGGTTTGAACGATGAAGCCGCCCGGCGTTTGGGCATCAAAGATCGTAAAAGCCTGCTGATGGCCTTTATGGTGGCGGGCATCATGGCGGGTTTGGCGGGCGCTGTGCAGGTTACGGCAGTCCGCTATCGCCTAATCCCTGGTGTTTCGGGAGGCATTGGTTATTTATCACAGCTGGTCGTATTGCTTTCAGGCCTTAGGGCCGAGATTGTCCCTCTGGTAGTGGCCTTTTTTGCGGCTGTGCAGGTTGGTAGTCCGCGCCTTGAACTGCGCTTAGGTTTGGATGCTTCCCTCGGTGGTGTGTTGCAGGCCAGCGTCGTCTTCTTTTTCGTAATCGTGCGCGGCATTCGCCAGCGCCTGGCTGAACGGAGGCTCGCCCGTGGTCAATGACGCCTTGTGGGTTAAAACCCTTGCTTCAGTCATAGCCGCCGGTTCGCCGCTGGTGTTTGCCGGTATTGGTGAGATGCTGAATGAAAAAGCCGGCATCACTAACCTCTCTCTGGATGGCTCAATCCTACTCTCGGCCATGGCTGGTTTTGTGGCGGCTTATGCTTCTGGGAGTGTACTCTGGGGATTTGCAGCTGCCATGGCTGTTGGCTCTATCATCGCTCTCATTGTGGCCTCCAGCAGTATCGCTCTCAAACAAGATCAGGTAGCTGTGGGTTTTGTGCTGACATTGCTATGTACGGACTTGAGCACCTTCTTGGGCAAATCGTATGTAAGCATTCCGGGGCCAAGTGTTCCGCATCTGACGATCCCTGTACTGGCAGAGTTACCGGTTATCGGCCCGATGTTTTTCGATCAGAATATCGTGGTGTATGCTAGTTTTATTCTGGTTTTGGCGGCCTGGTTCTGGATCAACCATACGCGCCAGGGGCTGAATTTGCGCGCGATCGGAGAACGCCCCGAATCCGCTTTTGCGCGCGGCTTACCAGTGAACCGTATGCGTTACATCTATACGGCCATTGGCGGCGCCCTTGTGGGTTGTGCCGGTGCAGCTTATTCTTTGAGTGTTAAACTGGGCTGGAGCCAAGGACATACTGCGGGCTTTGGCTGGGTGGCGCTGGCCATTGTCATCTTTGGCGGATGGCGGCCAGTTCGCGTGGCTTTGGGCGCCTATTTATTTGGCGCACTCAAATCGCTGGGCAGTATCTTGCAGCCTGTATACCCCAACATTCCCTCACAGGTGTTTCAGGCGGCTCCCTTTGCGCTCATGGTCGTGGCTTTGTTGGTCGTGTCAGCCTCAAATCCTGACAAGCTGGGGCGTTATTTACCCACGGGTTTGCGTCGGGCTTTAGCGCATATCATGGATGCTTCAGGCCCATCGGGCTTGGGGAAACGGTTTGAACAAGACTAGAACTTGATCTTTGGCAAATAAAAAAAGGGGGCAGTCATCGACTGCCCTCTTTTCGTTATCTGGAACTCATTGTAATAGCGCCAGCACAACGGTGAGCGTAATGGCACTCAGTAGTGTAGAACCAAAGATGACACTGACCACGTAATCTGCATCGGCATCAAATTCGATGGCCAAAAGAGATGTGGTAACCGCTGTTGGTGTGGCAGATTCCATGATGGCTACCTGAGAGGCCACGCCGGTTAGGCCAAACAGTGGGGCCATAAGTGCGGCAACGCCAGCGCTGGCTACAAGCCGCAGGAACACACCAATCGAAACATCGCCCAACTGATTGTTCAGCTTGGTCTGCCCGAGTTGAATGCCCAACATGAGCAGCATTGTTGGCAAAGCGGCATTCCCCAGTGTGGCCAGAGGGGTCAGTATCTGTGAGGGAACCTCAAGATGTAGCAAACTCAGGCCATATCCCAAAATAAACGCATAGGGGCTTGGCAGGCGTACCACTTTTTTCAGGGCGTCTTTGACGCCACCCTGTCCCCCACCGCGGGCAGCAAAAAAGGCCCCAAACGTGTTGTTCATCAGGTTGCTGATGACGAAATAAGCCATGGCCAACGCCAGTCCATCTTCACCAAAGGAAAGCAAAACAACAGAGAGCCCCAGGTTTCCGGCATTCAGAAAAGATGAAACCAGCACGAGTGCATCACGTCGTCGAGCATCCCAGCCGAGCAGACGTCCGACTAGCATGGATATAACGATCATGACGAGGTGTAGGGCTGTGGCGAACACCATCATCATAGCAAAGTCTCTGGGGTCGGCCGTATTCTTGACGAGTGTAGCAAATACCAAACAAGGCGAAAAAACATAGACCGTAACCCTGGAAAGGGTCTTTTTATCGATATGGGATGTGCGGTCTAGCAGAAAACCGATGCCGATGGTGATAAATACGGGCAGGATGTTGTTGGAGAAAATGTGCAGGAACGTACTCACAATCTACACCTCACAATCTATCGCTATCAGGTTGAGCTAGAGTGTAACCAACAAGCGGATGGCAATGCCGACTAGGATTATGACCGCAATCCAGCGGAATCGATCATCCGACAGGCGTGCGAACACAGTTTTCCCAGCATACCACGCCACGAATACGGGCGCCAATAATAAAAGTCCCGTCGAGACGACAGTGGTGGGCATCAATCCACTGGTGGACAGCAGGATGATGCGCATTACCACCAGAACCAGGAAGAGGAAGGACATATAGCCCTTGCTCTTTTTCTTGTCCCAACCACTCAGTAGGGTGTACAGCACTACCGGAGGGCCGGCAGTGTTCATGCAGCCGCCAAACAGGCCTGCGATGATGCCTGTGGCATAAGCCCAAAGGGGACTTTTGATTTCTTGCTTGCCCGGAGACCACAAAGAAATAGCACAGCCTGCCAAGATGATAAAGACCAGCAGACCCTTGAGCACACTGTCGTTGAGGTTTTGCAGCATAAAGACGCCAACCCACACCATGGGCAACGCTGTAGCGGCTGGGCGCCAGACTTCGTTCCAGGGGACATGCTTCCAGACGGAGATCATGTTGGCCAGTGCCAACCCCAACGAGATAATTGCGGTGACGGAGGAGGCCACTTGGATATCCATAAATGCCACCAGGGTGCCCATTAGAACCAATCCAGAGCCAAAACCCGCTAGGCCTGATACAAACGCGCCGCAGGCGCAAATCAACGCCAGCAGCAAAAGATTATCCAGCACCCGGTCCCCCGTTCATTTGACACCTGCTCGTGCCGCGAATACCATCGATATAGTCACATTTTGCTGATGCTAATGTGCTAGAGCAATTGCGTCAAATCACAGGAGATGCCATGACTAACGTACTAGATGTCCTAAAGGAACGGGGCTTTGTCGAACAAGTCTCGGATGAAGAGCGCTTGCGTGCCGTCCTCGAAGAGAAGAGCATCTCCTTGTATATTGGCTATGATCCCTCGGCTTCTAGCCTGCATTGTGGTAGCTTGGTCACCTTGATGGTTCTGGCGCATATGCAACGAGCTGGTCATCGGCCCATCCCGCTCATTGGTGGTGGTACGGGCATGATCGGAGATCCCAGTGGGCGAACAGAGTTGCGCCAGCTGCTTACTGTGGAACAGATTGATGAGAACGCAGAAGCCCTCAAAAAGCAGATTAGTCGATTCATCGACTTTTCGGACGACAAAGCGGTGATGCTCAATAACGCCGATTGGCTGCGTAAGCTTAACTATGTCGAATTCCTGCGTGATATTGGTCGCCACTTTTCGGTGAACCGCATGTTGGCTGCCGAAGCCTACAAGCAGCGTCTGGAAAGGGGCCTTTCTTTCATCGAGTTCAACTATCAGCTCTTGCAGGCTTATGACTTTTTGCACCTCTTCAAATACGAGAATTGCTTGCTCCAATGCGGTGGTAACGATCAGTGGGGCAATATTTTAGCGGGCGTCGAATTGATTCGCCGTGTGGAAGGTGGCGAAGCTTTTGCCCTAACCTTCCCCCTCCTAACGACCTCATCGGGCGCTAAAATGGGCAAAACCGCAGCTGGCGCCGTTTGGCTGGATCCAGATCGCCTCTCGCCCTATGATTTCTACCAGTATTGGGTGAATGCCGAGGATGCAGACGTCGTACGCTTCCTCAAATTGTTCACCTTCTTGCCAATGGAAGAGATCAACGAATTGGCCAAGCTCAAGGACGCTGAAATCAATCGGGCCAAGCGAGTGTTGGCTCATGAGGTGACCTCGGTCGTGCATGGTAAAGAAGAGGCGGACAAGGCTGAAGAGGCTTCCAAGGCTCTGTTTGGGGCTGGCAATGCCGATATCGACATTCCCACCACCGAGATTTCTGGTGAGGAACTCAAAGCCGGTGTGTCGTTTGCCGAGGTCTTTCAACGTACAGGCTTGTGTGCTTCAGCCAGTGAAGTGCGTCGGCTGATTCAGCAGGGCGGTGCCTACATCAACGACGAACGGGTTGACTCTTTTGATCAGATGTTCACCCTGGCTGATCTTGAAAAAGGCTCGGCGACATTGCGTGCAGGCAAAAAGCGCTATCGCCGTATCGTTGTAAAAGAATAGCTATCCAACGAGTATATGAGGGGCATCTTACGAGATGCCCCTTTTTCGTTGACGTCAACCATGTGAACCCGTTATAATGCCGACAGGAATACAGGAGGATGGGTGACGTGGAAGAAATTATCGAGAGCGAATTGCTGCCTCAACGTCTGCGAAGGATTCTTTCGCTCATGCTGACGGTGATGGCAGTTCTCATTTATGCGTTGGTCATGGGCATTGCCATTTATCGCACACTCACCGAACCGGATCCTGTGTTCACAGACGCCTGGACGCGCGTTGTGGCTGGACTCTCGGGCTTGGTTGGTGCGGTGGTAACGGCTGGCTTTAGTCGTGGCAGTCAATCGAGCACTTCTGTGGTGGCTCTCAAGGATCCCGCCAAACACAAGTCCCTCAGTGTGGGCTGGCATGCCCTTAGATCGCCTTCTCGGGCTCGCTGCAAGATGCTCGGGCTGGCCTCATTCCTTGGTGCGCGCGTGGCCCTGCCCGTGGCGGTGGTGGGTGCATTGGATGACGAAGAGGTCGTTGAGCCCGATGATGACACATCCTCAACCAGCGCCGTCTGGTTGGCCGTCCTCTATTTCTGCGTGTATTTCATCACTGGCGCCGCTTCGTTGCTTACAGTGCTCCTTACTGATAACGCTCCGGCATTCCTTTCGGATGCAGCCTGGGTTTGGCTGGGCACAGTCGCCTCTTCGGCCTATTCCTATTTCTCGATCGATTCCAGCTTTCAGGTAACCATAGCATCTCGTAACTGGTAGCATTTTGGGCATCAAAAAAGGCTCCGACCATCATGGTCGGAGCCTTTTTCTTTGTCGATCAATCGACTAGTTGAAGCACGCGCAGGTGTTCGATGCAGCGTAGCGCCGACGTATTAGCGTCGGGTATGGGCATAAACTCGCCCGAAACCCAGCCCTTGTAGCCACTGTCGTCCAGCGATCGCAGGATGTGCCCAAAATCGAGATGGCCGGCGCCAGGATACCAACGGTTCGAATCGGCAATGTGAAAGTGGAACACGCGATCTCCGGCCTGGACGATGGCTGCGATGATGTCGGGGTCCTCGATGTTCATGTGGAACGTATCCAGCAACAGGCCCATATTGGGCCGGGCGATGGTCGCCAGCATATCGAGTCCCTGGGCGGTAGTGTTGATTAGGGTGGTCTCGTAGCGGTTTAGCGGCTCAAGAGCGATACGAACGCCTTCGTCAGCAGCTGCATCACAGCACTCTTGTAGTGCCGAGATCATCCATTCCATAGCCTGGGCATGTTCTATCTCGGGGCGCACCAGCCCGCGTAGCAACCCAATGATAATGAGTGCATCGGCCCTCGCCGCAAAAGGGATGTGTGACTTGGTTCGCTCAATAGCGGCGCGCCGCACGGCCGGATCCGGATCAGTATAAGAGAGGTGCTCCTCTCCCCAGGCTTGCCCGGTGCCGATGGCAGGGATCACCGCATTGTATTTGGCTACCAGCTCCAAGAGCTGGTTAGCATTCACCAACCGTGGGTCACGGATAGCCAGTTCAACACCGCGATAACCCCATCCCGTCACGCGTTTGATATTCTCTTCCAGGTCTCCTTTAAAGGCCACAGCCTGAAAACTGGCCTGATGTGTCGAGAGAACGATGCTCAAATTCATGCAGCTGCTCCGTTATTCGTTGATTACTCAGTAAGTGTCCTGGCCAACGCGGGGCAGGCCGTAAACAGGCTTCCAACCCTCGCTGAACGGTTCCTTGAGGTAGGGGGCCAGCTCTTCTGGATCGCGCAGGCTGACTTCTTCGGTCGGCGGAAGGGTGCCGGCTGGGAAGGCCTCCAGGATGTCATCAACCAGTAAGGTGAGGTACTTGAGGATGGCTGCCACCGGGCGCTTGGCCTTTTGGGCATCGCCGTGGGTGGCCAAACCGACCACACCCTCGGGCGTGCCAGAGATCTCGATGGGGGACTGACCTTCGCCTTCTGACCAGCGACTGGGCCGACCAAAGGGATCGACCGACTTGTCAAAATGGCCTTCGGGCAGATAGCTCTTGCCTACAGTATCGACAGCATAGTTCATATCGACCATGTCCGGCGTAAAGAGCAGGCTTAGCGAGGTCTCGGACTCGTCGGCATGTACAAAGTTGGTGTCCCACTCACCACCGCGTTCCTTGGTGCGCCAGAACTCGCGAGTGGCACGGTGCCAGTCGATAACGCGATAGATGCCGGGGAGCTGGTAGCGCTTGCAGAACTGCTGCAATGCCGATTCTAGCATCCACAGGTGGCCGTGGTTGTTGACGATGATCTGCTTGCGATAGCCGTCGTTCCACAGGCCAAGCATGACGTCGATCAACAACTCGCGGGCCACGTTCTCGCGTACAATCACCGTGCCGGGCATGCCCAGATGATGGTAGGGGTGCGAGCCATAGTTGAGCGGTGGCAGGGCTACAGCTACGGGGGCGCCGCGTTTGGCGGTGTAGCGGCGTACGCCTTCGCAGATGGCGCTGACATAGATGGTATCCGAAGCGCTGACCATGTGCTGGCCGTGAAGCTCGGTGCAGCCCACCGGAATCAGCACGATGTCGTTCTTTCTGCGCTCTTGTTCAACCTGATGGCGAACGGTGGTCTGAATATACGAACCAGCTTTGCCCCATTCGATGGGTGAAGGCACGTCGTATTCTTCCAGGATGGCATCGATCTCTGCGGCTGTCGCCTCCCAGATCTGCTTTTTCATCCTGCCAACCCCATTGTCCTCAAAGAACAAATCGGGCTGACCGGTGGCCAAAAGGCCCTTGGGTGTTTCTGACATGATATTCTCCAATCCTATGCTCTGATTTCATCCAGGCGAACGGGTCGCCCTTCTTTCAGTGATTTGAGTGCTGCAGCAGCCATAACCACGGGCATGCGTCCGTCCCATCCTGTTACCGGTGTTTCGGTACCATCAAGAATGGCCTGGGCAAAGGCGGTCATCTCGGCGATATAGGCCTGCTCGTAGCGTTCCAGGAAGAAATAGACTGGCTTGGCAGCCAAGGCGCCGTCTATTGTGGTCACAACGGCCTGATCTGGCGTGTTGTTACCCACTGCGACCATACCTTTGGAGCCAAACACCTCGATGCGCTGGTCATAGCCATACACAGCCTGGCGGCTGCAATCGATGGTGCCAATGACGCCGTTCTCAAAACGGATGGTGACAACTGCTGTATCCACATCGCCGACCTCGCCAATGGCTGGATCGATGAGCACGGCGCCTACAGCATAGATTTCTTCTACCTCACGGCCCACCAAAAAGCGGCTCATGTCAAAGTCGTGGATCATCATGTCCATGAACAGGCCGCCAGAAACCTTGACATACTCGATGGGGGGGGGAGCCGGGTCGCGGCTAGTGATGCGCATGATCTGCACATCGCCCACCTGGCCCTCGGCTACCGCGCGCTGGGCTCGGGCAAATCCTGGGTCAAAGCGTCTGTTGAACCCTACTTGCAGATTGATGCCCGCTTCTTTCACAACCTCAAGTACCTGGTCAATGCGCGCCAGATCGTGATCGATGGGCTTTTCGCAAAAGATATGCTTGCCCGCTTTGGCTGCCGCTTCAATCAATTCGGCATGGGTGTTGGTGCTGGTGCAAATGATGACGGCATCAATCTCGGGATCGTTGATCACGTGCATCGGGTCATTGTACACTTGGGCAACACCGAGTTCGTCAGCCAGCGCCTGTGCAGCGGCCACGTATACATCGGCAATAGCCGCTAATGTTGCATTCTCGATGCGATTGGCGATGTTACGCCCATGCAATTTGCCGATCCTGCCGGCGCCGAGCAGACCTAACCTCAATTTTTCTGCCATGAGCTTGCTCCTGCCCTAATCAGGCGTTCGGTTTGACCAAAATCTTGCCGTCTCGGCGTTGCGTCGATTTGGCGATGGCACTGACTGTGTCAACCAGATCATACTTGGACGTGATGATGGGGCTTAGGTCCAAGCGACCCGAGGCGACCAGGCGAATGACGTTCGGGAAGGTCTCATGGCCCGAATGACCCTGTGCACCAAATATCTGCGAGCGGCGGACCTGGAAATTTTCGAGGTACATGGGCACTTGCTGAGCGCCGCGGCCGATTTGTACGACCTTGCTGTTGATGGCCAGAGATTCCTGCATTTCGGGAATGGTGATGCCGGGGGCACCAGCGGCTTCTACCTGAAAATCGAAACCGGCTCCGGCACTCAATTCCTTTAGCACTTCCGAGGGCTTGACTTCGCGCGGGTCGTATACATAATCGGCGCCGACTTTTTTGGCCAACTCGCGGCGCTCTGGAGAGATTTCAAAAGAGACGATCTTGCCTGCGCCAGCTGCGCGAGCCAGACCCACTGCGGCCAGACCGATGGGGCCTGCACCATAGATGGCGACATAGTGGCCGGGGCGAAAGCCGCCGGCGCGCTCGAACATACCATTGTAGGCTACGGTGGTGGGCTCGGTCAGAGCACCTACTTCGTAGGCCTTGGTCTCATCACCAAAGCGCTCGGCGATGGCGTCGATCTTCCAGCAGTATTTTTCGTTCACCGAGATATAGTTGGCAAAGGCGCCGGGGATGGTAAAGCCGATTTCTTCCAGGTTGGTGCAATGGTTGGGATAGCCGTTGCGGCAGGGGATGCAGTAACCGCACCAAATCATCTCTTCGGCGGTAACCATATCGCCAACCTTGAGATCGACAACATCGGGGCCCACTTCGACGACCTTACCAGAGAATTCGTGACCCAAGATGGTCGGGAAGCGGGTCAAGCCTGGATAGAGGATATAGCCGTCCTTGTCGGTCTCGTAAAAGTGCATGTCTGAACCGCAAACGCCACAAGCCTGAATCTCTAATAGTACGTCTTTGGGGCCAATCTCGGGATCGGGCCAAGCTTTGACCTCGAGAGATGGATTGCGCCAAACTTTGTTGCCGTTGATGACCTTTCCGGTTTCCTTTTCCCAGTCCGAAACTTGATACTCCGGGCGGGGATCCCACTCTGCGTTGAGAACTAGACCTTTCATGGTGCCTCCTTGATCTGCGTCACGCTGATCGCTAACCAAAAAGCGAAACTGGTGGCTTTTACCACCAGCCTACACACTACGTTGAAGCGCGATCCACAAGATATCCTTGTAGCACCTGGTTATGAACGCCGCCATCGCCGCGCTGCTTGAGAAGCTGCATCATCATATCTACCGCACAAGAGCCCATACGCTCAATCGGCTGGGCTATAGTCGTTAGGGTGGGCCACATCAATGAACTAAAAGGGATATCGTCAAAGCCAACCACGGCGATATCGTTGGGCACGAACAATCCCAGCTCGCGCGCACGGCTCATCACGCCAATTGCAGTCAGGTCGTTATAGCAAAACACAGCTGAAGGGCGGCCGGGCAATGTCAATAGCTGTTCTAGGATACATCGGCCACCTTCGGCGGTGCCGTCGCCACGAAGGATCAATGCGTTATCGAATTCGACATCGGCTTCTGCCAATGCCCGGCGGTATCCGGCCATGCGGCCGATGTCGTCACTATGTCGATCCGAGCCGGCAATATAGGCGATGCGCTCGTGTCCTTGGGCAATGAGGTGTTTGGTAGCTGTATAGCCGCCGTGCTCGTTATCAATCGTAACCGAATAGGTGTATTGGGTACCGCCTTCAGCGTGGGTGTTGATCAGCACAATGGGTATACCGAGTTGATCGAGGACATTGGCATAGAGACTGCCAACGCGGGATGACGTTACAATAATGCCATCAATGCGCTTTTCGCGCAGCATACGTACAGCTTCCATTTCACGAACGGGCTGGGCGGCTGAGGATGCCAGGATGACGGTATAGCCTTGTTGGCTGGCTTGGGATTCGATGGCCTGAACGATGCCCGCCACAAAAGGATCGACGATCGAGGTTACAACGACACCAATGGTGTTTGTTTTACCGGTTACCAGGCTGCGGGCGATGGTATCGGGTGAGTACCCCATATGTCGGGCCAGTTTTTGAATACGTTCGGCGGTCTCACAATTAACGAGTGGACTGTTTCTCAAAGCACGTGAGACAGTCGAATGTGAGACACCGGCTTCTCTGGCAATGTCCTTAATGGATACGCCGCCCAACATCTTCCCTTTCGAAAGTTGCAATCAACGCATTGCACACGTGTGCATCGGTTAGTCAAAAAAACCGCCCAGAGGAGGTAGGGCTTGATGCACACGTGTGCACATGCACAGCAGTATAGGCAAGGTCGTTTTTTTGTCAAGTGCTAAAGCTGCACGCAACAAGATTCTTGAAGCAGTGCAGCAATGGCTGGCGCCGTATTGCTGGTAATACGGTCGACGTTAGCCTGGGCCAATTGGGGGATGAGTGCGGTATCCAACGATCGGGTGTTATCTAGTGTCCAAGCATCCACTTCTGCGTCGCGGTTGTGCAAAAAGGTGATCCAGTCAAAGCCGTTTCGTAGGGCTTGATCCAGCATGTAGGCGCGGATGTACCAGACCGCGCCAGCAGGAGCTTGGTCGTAGAGGATCTCGGCCCGCGTAGCCAGATATTCTGCAGGGGTGCCCCACACAGTTTCCGCCAAAGGGTGCTCGTCATGATAGCCGTAGGCACCAACTCGCCTGGGTGGTGATTTGCGTTCCTGACCGTTGCCCACATCCAAATAAGCTAGGGGATCGAATCCCAAAGCCAGCTGCGGTTCGATGCGTGCCAAACGGCGCAGCACCCAATCGGCCACGCTACTGATGCGAATGCGCCCCAGCAGTGGTTCACAGGCCTGTACTAGCCCTTCCAACAAAGGTAGGGGAAGAGGTGAGTGTGCCTTGAGGTCGAGTTGGAGCTCAAGGGGATAGGGGGTCGTTTCCATCAGAATCAGCAGGTCGCTGAGGAAGGATACCGGCTCTGCGGTGGGTTGGCCGTTTGTTATCAACTTCATGCCAGCCAGCTCAGCGGCGGTGTGAGCATCCACACGGCCTTTGCCAGTGACTTGCCCTTCGAGGGTGGGATTATGCAGCAGCGCCCAGCGTCCATCGACGGTAGGGCAGATGTCCACTTCGATATAGCTGGCCTTGTTCTCGATACAGTTACGTACTGCCGCTAACGAGCCTGAGGGAAAGCCGTGCTCTCGGTTGGCGCTATGGTGTACGAGTTTGATGATGTGTTCCATGGCACTCCTTTGGCAAAAGAGCCCTCAGAAAGAGGGCCCTTTGTTCACTACAACAGATCAGGCTGATCGCTGCATAGGGCATCCACCCCAATTTGCCTCAAGTGCTCGATGACCTTGGGGCGTTGTTCGCTCCAGCAGATGATACCCAAGTTAGCCTCGCGCACGGCTTTCATCCATTCCTCGGTCAATAAATCTGCGGGATCATCCCTCAGGCCTTCCCAACAGGGGTCTACATACTGGGCTCCTGCGGCCTTGGCTAGCGCCACGGCGTTGATGTTGGCCGATTCAAAGAGCACAGCCGTAGACACGCCTGGCACAGCAGCCCCAAACTCTGCCACCCAGTCTGGCCGAAAAGAGCTCACCATAACCAGACGTTTCATCCATGATTCGGTGAACAGCCCGGCAAGCTGGGGGATGACACGGCCGTCCTTGATCTCAATCAAAAGCCCCATGAAAGACTGTCGAGCCAAGGCAAAAACCTCTTTGAGCTCGGGGACGCGTTCTCCGCCGCCCAAATCAACGCGCTGCAACTCTTCCAGAGTGTGTTCGTGCACCTTGAGAAATTGCCCATCGTTGGTGCGTAGCATGTCGTCATGGATGACGGCTATTTTGCCATCTGCCGTCAGATGAACATCCAGCTCGGAGAAATCGGCATCCAATTCAATGGCTTTTTTGAATGAAGTCAGTGTGTTATCCGGCGCATAAGCGCGTGCACCGCGATGGCCGATCCTGAGATAGCGGTATTCAGAAGGGGCGATCTCTTGCTCCATAATGCTCGTCCACAGGTTCACCCGGCTCGGAATCCACTCGAATAGCGTTTTCCAGGGCACCATCTGCTCGCGGTTGAAAGAGAATTCGTTGGTGAAGGACCAGGATGCATCAAAACACATCCTTTGCATATAGGTGCGCACCAGGGTGTTGTACAAGGGACACTCGCTGATTTTGCCGCCAAACATAGCTGGAGCTAACACGCCGCCGGCTCCGGCCAGGCGATTGGTCTGGCTCTGGCGGGGCGCCCAGGCTTTGAACTCATCATACCAATCGGGCATAGCAGCAAAGGCGTGCTTGCCCGGCTGTGAATAAACCACCGGATGCGTGCCGCGGACGGGTTCGTGGGGGCCAGAAAGCATGTCGTGCATCTTACCGTGCCAGCTGGCCTCGACGCGCATTACTTCATCGTCTTTGACATACACCCACACATGTTCGAGTTCATAGAGGTGCTCGATATCCCAGTCCCACCAGATGGCGTATTCGATGGCAGCGTCAGCGCCACGTAGGGCCACGTCTCGCCGAAAAGAGGCCGAAGGGCCATCCTCGGTGAACACTGTATATCCGCCTGCTAAGGGCAGAAACGGTTCGCGCTCATCGAACAAGATGATGGGTGCATAGTGATAGACAAAATCGCGTGCTGCCTCATCCTGCGGTGAATCCAAAAGTGCTGCCAGGCTCTCTGCAAATTCGGGTCGATTCATAGCCAACTCCTTCCATAGATCGCAGATCTAAAGGTTCTAGATCTAAAGGTCTTGCAATCCTACCATAGGGCCAAAGGGTGCCAGACTTACAGTAGGATAGGGATTGCAATTGATGTCCCGCTCCTCATAGCCCTTTTTCCACATGCGGCTGCACATTTCTTTGATCACTGGCAGATAGCGGGGATCTTGGGCCAGGTTGCGCATGCAGTGGGGATCCTCCACCAGATTATACAACTCGTCGAAATCGAATCCGTTATAGACGTATTTCCATTCATGGGTGCGCACAAAGCGCTGTGAATAGTATAGCTCAACGCCGTTCATCTGGCTGTAGATGGCATCGGGCCAATCCACCATCTCCTTGTCGTGTAACAAGGGGATCATACTGCGTCCGGAACTCTCTGGCATTTGGCAGCCGGTCATCTGGCAAAAGGTGGGGGCAAAGTCGATATGAGAGATATACTCGTCGATGACACGCCCTGGGTTCTTGATGCCGCGTGGCCAACGCATGATGCAGGGAATGTGGTAGCACTCGTCAAAGGCCGCTACACCCTTCATGAACAAGCCGTGAGCGCCGCAGTAATCGCCGTGATCCGACATGAAAATGACCAGTGTGTTTTCAGCTTGGCCAGATTCGTCCAGGGCATCCAGTACCATACCCAACAAGTCATCTTGCATGGTGCAAAAGCCCCAGTAATGGGCGATAGCCTGACGATACTCATCCTCGCTCATCTGGTTCCAGAATTGGCGTTGTCGCTGATAGACGCGGGGCTTGTCCAGCAGGTTATCATAAAAGCTGGGTGGCAGTTCAATGCTGGCCGGATCATACATGGTGGCATAATGCTCGGGAATGATATAGGGGTCGTGCGGGCCCACAGGGCCAACATATAAACACCAGGGCTTGTTGCCAGACGCCAGATTATTGAGTGCCCGAATGCCGCTTTGTATGGCCTGCAAGTCATGTGGGTTGAACGGATCCGTCTCGGGATCGGCGGGGCGAGTACCGTACAAACGGTAACGCCCCCAGCCGGGCCGGTCTAGCTCACCTTGGCCGCGCGGTGAGGTATCCTCTGGCTCTTGGGCCATGGCTCTGTAGCGCTCCCAGCGGGTGCCGTGCCATTCGCCCTCTACCGCCGAGCTGAAATAGGTCTCCCAACCCCGCTCCGAGGGACCTTCGGTGGCAGAGACGTGCCACTTGCCCGAATAAGCCAGGTTGTAGCCATTCCCCGCCAGCACCTCGCTAAAGGTGGTGATCCCAGGATTGAGCGATTCGTGAATAGCGGCATCATTGAGCACATTGTTATAGACGCCGTGACGGCTGGGCATTAGCCCTGTCATAAACGAGGCCCGCGAGGGGCAGCAGTGGGCCGTGCAAGTGTAGGCGTTGGCAAAGAGAACGCCCTCAGCAGCCAATCGGTCGGCGTTAGGCGTGGCACAGGGGTGCCCAGGCATGGTCGGTTCAGCGCCTTGCTGATCGTTCATAAAGATGAGGATATTGGGGCGTTCGGCTTGCATTGTTACTCTCCTAACTGTGCCGGCGATAACGCTCTATCCAGTCGAGCTCCTGGAGAAGATCTTTGTAAATGGCATAGTTCTCACCCTCGGTCTCGTCGGGGTCGACATACTTGAGCCACATGGCGCTATCGGGATTCCCGCCTGACAGCACACTGCGGCTAATCTGCAGTCGCGCCGAATCACCCACCCAGCGCACCACCTGATCCTGCAATAGGATATATCGTCCGGCGTAAGCTGAAAAGCGTGCCATGTTATCGCGATAATAAAGGGCCTGTTCGCAGGTTGTCCTCAGCCAGCTACGCGTCTGCTCAGGCGAAGACATGCGCTCGCAGTAGAATTGGCCAATGGGCTCGTCCACTTCGCTCTCGAAATCAATCTCACTGCGGTCGGCTGTGCCAGTTCCGGCCCGATGGGCGATACCTAAATGGTTCTTATCGCGTATATAGGGGGGCGATGGATAATCACCCAAGGGGTTGTGTCCCATCAAGTGGGTGGCCATGGCATCCGTGGAGACCACATTGTCACCAGCCATGAGCGTGTTCGTTACAAAGGGCTTTCCGTTCCATTCGCCCCCTCTTTGTGAAGAGAGGCCATCCAGCACATTCAGGCAGGGCTGGATGATGGCGCCCAGATCTGCCAACATGTGAGGCAACCGTACAAAGTGGTGAAAATAGTGTCGGCCGTGGAACCAGGGATCGCGGGTAAGCAAGCCAAAGAGGTTCTTCATACACAAGGTGACGCCCATCGCTTTGTGGTTTTTGATCTTTTGCACCGAGATGACGGCGTCGGCATGGGCTACGCACTCGGGCAACATATAGCGTTTGAATAGCCCCTGATCATGTGGCACATCGACCAAGGTGTAGGGTGGCTGGTCGCCATCGATGACATCGACATCGAATTCACGAAAGACTGGCATAAGGGCATAATCGCCCAGCCCACCGCCTCCGCCCTCTACACTAATATCACAGATGGCGATACGGGCCTTGGTGCGTTGTTTGAGCAGTGTGAGCAGGGCGCGAGCCACTCGCTCATCGACGTGTTCCTGGTTTTGGCCGCGGAATGTTCTTATTCGGGCATTGGGCCAGGCTTGGTTGAACTTGATGGTGATTAGTTTGGCAGTTTCCAGCTTTGCCCAGGCATCGGCCAGCGGATCTGTAGCGCGGATCAGCGAAGCGAGTACTTGGTCATCGCTGGCATCATGAGAGCATTTGACGGCGCGAACAGTTGGCATAATTGGCACGCACTCCTGATGTGCAATAAATAATGGCTGCATCATAGGCAGGCAGTGCATCAAGTGCAACCGCGATATGGTATATAGTTGACGCGCGTTCGCTGTCAACCTAAGATGAGGCAGTCTGTTATTCATGGAGGCATATGTGCGTATCGGCGTTGTAGGCGTGGGCAGCATTGCAAACCGCTACCATTTGCCGTCGTTACGTGCTTTGGCGCGTGAGCACGGCGATTTGGTGCTGGCTGCCGTCTGTGATGTCGATGCCGATCGAGCATCTGCCGCGGCGGCACAATACGGCTTTGAGGCTGCCTATAGTGATTACCATCAACTCGTCGAACGAGCGCAGCTCGACGCTGTTTGGGTGTTGGTGCCGGTGGCACTCACGTGTCAAGTTTCCGGCTATTTTCTGCGGGCAGGCGTACCCACACTGATGGAAAAGCCGCCCGGAGCAAATCTGGCTGAGGCGCGCGAGTTAGCAACCATCGCCCGGGAAACCGGAACGCCCAACATGGTGGCCTTTAACCGGCGGTTTACGCCTTTCTTGGTGCGCATGCGCGATCAGCTTCGAGCCCGCGGCGGCGCGGATGCAGTGTCCTGCCAGTTTTACCGTACGCATCGCGATGAAGATGTGTTCCCTTTTGCCACTGGCCTGCACGGCCTAGATGCGCTGTGCTATTTGGCTGATGATCGCGTGGATTCAATCGAGACGATCGTCGGGCGTCGAGGCAGTCGTTTGGTCGCCTTTGCTTTTGCGGGTGGGGCCAGCGGTCGTATGGAGATGCTCCCGCAGGTGGGCGTCCAGAGTGAGCGCTATTCTGGTCATGCTGGCGATTACACCTGCATTGCCGATGGCCTCACTGATTGGTTGACGCACTATCCTGGCTTTTATGAGGGATATGAACGCGGCAAGCTGGTTGAGCGCCTGGAGAATGAGGATTCCGAGCCGCCAGAACGTATCTGCGGCTTTTGGGGCGAGAGTGCAGCCTTTGTGGAAGCGCTCCGTGCTCAAAAGGCATTGTCGCCCACTGTCAGCGATTCGCTACGATCTATCGAGATCGCTTGGGCCGCACAGGCTGGCGAATCCATACAGTTCTAGTAGTTTGTGTATTTGTTGCGGCAGATAAGGAGATTTCATGGCTGCCTGGTGGAATGATCTTTCGCTTTTGAATCAGATTTTCTGGGGTGGCGCTGTATTCTTCAGCGTGCTCTTTGGCTGGCAACTCATCGCCTCGATCATTGGGTTGGGCGGCGCAGGAGATGCCGACCTGGACGCAGGCACTGGCGGCATGGATGTTGATATGGGTGGCGATGTGGATTTGTCTCATGTGGATTTGCACATGGATATCCATGGCGATATCCACGGTGACATTCATGGGGACGCCGGCACAGCAGATGGCAACCTTGTCGAAGATAGCGGTGGTTTGGCTACTTTCCGTTTACTGTCTGTGCGTTCGGTACTTGCCTTTGGCACGCTTTTTAGCTGGGCTGGGGCCCTGTACCTGCAAGATAACGCTAGCATCGCAAATAGTTTGTTGATCGCCCTGGCTTGGGGCTTGGCTGGTATGCTGATTGTGGCTGGTTTTTTCTGGCTCTTGCCCAAGCTGACCGAAGAAGGAAATCTAAAGCTATCATCGACGATTGGGAAAACGGCTACGGTGTACATTCGTATACCTGCGGAAGGCACTGGGCAAGTGCGAGTTCTTGCCGACGATCGGCTTTCGTATCTTCGGGCGAGATCCGCCGAGGGGAGCGAGCTTGTAGCGGGGCAAGAGGTCATTGTTCGTAGCGTCAGTAGTGATGGGGTTCTATCCGTCTCTTTGGCTGGCGACATTGAAGCAAATAAAGGAGTTCAGAATGGACGGTAGTCAAGCTGTAATTTTGGCTTTTATCCTGGCACTCATTGTGCTGGCGTTGTTCCTCACGCTGGCGCGGCGCTTTAGGAGGTGTCCGTCTAACCGGATACTGGTAGTCTATGGTAAAACAAATCGGGGCGTTGCCAAGACGATCCACGGTGGCGCGGCGTTCGTGTGGCCGCTCATCCAGGATTATGCGTATCTGAGCCTTGAGCCCTTTGCAGTGCCCATCGAGCTCGATAACGCACTGAGCATCGAAAACATTCGTGTTTCTGTGCCCACCACGGTCACAACTGCTATTTCGACCGATCCGGCGCTGATGGCCAATGCCGCAGTGCGCCTGTTGGGCCTGAGCAAAGAGCAGATTCAGAGTCAGGCCGAGGACATCATCCTTGGTCAGATGCGTGCCGTCATTGCTACCATGGCGATTGAAGAGATCAACCGTGACCGACTGGCCTTTATGGAGCGCGTCAATGAAGCGCTTTCTGGCGAATTGGAAAAAGTCGGCCTTTCGGTTATCAACGTCAACGTTCGAGATATTTCGGATGAGAGCGGCTACATCCAGGCTATCGGCCGTAAGGCTGCCGCTGAGGCCATCAACCAGGCTTTGATTGATGTGGCAGAGCAGGAAAAGACGGGTCAGACGGGTGTTGCTGAGCGCGTGCGTGACCGTCGTCGGTCTGTTGCCGCCGCTGAGGCTGCTGCCGAGATCGGCGAAAAAGAGGCCGAGCGAGATCGCCGTCAGCAACTTGCTGACCTGGATGCTCAGGCTGTTCAAACCGAAACGCAAAACGATGCTAAAAAGGCCCAGTACACGGCCGATAAAGAAGTCATTCAGCAAGAGGCGCGACGCCTGGCGCAAGAGGCTTCTCGCGTGGCTGATGGTGCCATCCGTGTGGCAGAAGAGAATGCCCAGCGTAACGCTGAAATCGCCCGTGCCGAGCGCGAGAATGCACGCTTAAAGGCCGAAGTGATTGTGCCTGCTCAGGCAAACCTCGAACAGGTTACGATTGCAGCACAAGCCGAAAAGCAGCGCCAGGAATTGGTCGCTACAGGTGCTGCCAACGCCGTCAAGGCCAAGATGTTCGCCGAGGCTGAGGGCACCCAGGCAATTCTGGACGCCAAGGCTGATGGATACAAGCAGCTTGTGAACGCCTGCGGTGGTTCTCAGGCCGCATCGACCTTCCTGGTCATCGAAAAGCTCGCTGAGGTGGCTGGCGTTCAGGCTCAGGCCATCAAAGACCTGCCCATCGAAAAGGTCATGGTTTGGGATTCGGGTTCTGATGAAGGAGGACTTTCTGGCCTTGGACGACGCCTGGTTGGCGTGCTGCCTCCCATGCACGAAGTAGCCAAAATGGCAGGGCTTGAGCTCCCCGAGTATTTGGGGAACATCGAGTCTGAATCAAGCCAGGTTTTGGCAAAGGATGCTTCTACGGAAGATAAGCCTGCCAGTGCCGCAGACACGCAGACCGACGCTGGAGAGATGTCAACCAGCAAGGCTGAATGATCGTTAGTTCGCATCGCAGCACCGCACGGCCTTGGTCGTGCGGTGCTTTTCATCATCCGGATTGTTTTTTATCCGCCCGGATTGTTTTGTATCCGTCCGGATTGTTTTGTATCCGGCAAATAAGAAGAACCCGGATAGATGAAGGAGGAAGTGCATGTTCGATATCCTAGCAGATACTCCTGAGGCGTTGGGTGCAAACGCCTTTGTCACCTTTGGCGAAGTGATGGTACGGGATACGCCCGCTGATGGCGAGCGTTTGGAGCGTACGCGGCGAGTGGATGTCTCTTTAGCAGGCAGTGAATACTCTTTGGCTATTGCTCTGCAGCGTCTGGGGCTGTCTTCTTCCTTTATCACGCGCGTACCCGATAATCCCTATGGCTGGCAGGTACGGGATATTGCCCGTTCTATGGGCGTCAACACGGAGCATTTTTGTTGGGCCCCTCAAACAGAGCCCATCGGGCGGTTTTTGTATGAATTGGGCCGTACGCCGCGCCCTGGTGCGGGCTGGTATCAGCGAATGCACTCGGCGGCCAGCAAGCTCGGTGCTGGCATGGTGGACTGGGAACAAGCGCTAGCAGGCTGCCGGCTCTTTCACACATCTGGCATCTCCTTTGGTTTGGCCCGCCACAGCGGTTATGCCCGCAATTATCTGCTCGAAGCCTTTAATGAGGCTATGGTGGCTCGCCCCACGGATTGTTTGGTCGGCTTGGATTATAACTATCGCTCTACCCTGTGGGGCAAACAGGAAGCGTTGGCGGTGATGACGCCAATCCTGGAGGAGCAGGTAGACATTCTTATCACCAGTATCGTCAACATCGCCGGCTTGTACGATATTGGCATTGGCCAGTATAGCCCCCAGGCGATTGTGAACGGTGATCTGGGGCCTGTGTCTGATGATGACTTGCAAGTGTTTATGCGCGGGCTGTTGCAGCGTTTTGGCCTGCGTTTGGTAGCACTTACGCTGCGCTACCCTGATAGTTTTGAGCAGCATCGTTGGGAATCTGCGGCCATGGATGCCGAGGGGCATTTTTATCGCTCGCCTGCCGTGCGTAGCATCACCTTATTGGACCGTCTGGGTGGCGGCGATGCCTGGAATGCCGGCTTTTATTATGGTTTGCTCACAGAAACTGGTGCTGCAGCAGCCTTGCAAAAGGGTGTTCTGGTGGGCGATGCAGCTAGCTGCCTCAAGCAGACCATGATGTTCGATCTGCCTGTGGTGACCCGAGAAGAAGTCCAGGCCTTGCTTGCTAGCTGGGAGCAGGGTGGTGGCAAGAGAACGGTGCGTTAAATGCAGGGTTCACACCCTCCTCTGACAATTGCGGACAAAGAGCTGGATGGCGATCTGATCCTGGCCCCCATGGCCGGGTACTCGGATGCTCCCTTTCGGCGCATCTGCCGCGAGCAGGGTTCGGCTATCAGCTATACTGAGCTTCTTTCTGATGAGGGGCTGGTTCACATGGTCGAACGCGGCCAGCCGCTGTTCGCCTATACAGAAGAAGAACGCCCACTATCGGTTCAACTGTTGGGCCGCGAGCCAGAACAACTCTTGCGTGCAGCTGAGGCAGTTATCGCCTATGCACACCCCAATTTCATCGACATAAACATGGGCTGCCCTGCACGCCGTGTTGCCGGGGGAGGCCGCGGCGCCGCTCTCCTGAAAGAACTAGACCACATAGGTGTCATCATGAACGCCCTGACCTCATCGCTGTCGGTGCCGGTTACGGCCAAGATTCGCCTGGGCTGGGATGCCGAGTCCCTTGTTCATGTTGAGGCTGCTCGAGTTCTGGAGGATAACGGTGCGGCCATGGTAGCTGTACACGGTCGCACCAAAGAACAGGCATACAGTGGTCAGGCCGATTGGCAGGCTATTGCTCGCGTGGTTAAAGCGGTGCAGATTCCCATAGTCGCCAATGGCGATGTGCGCAGTGTCGCCGACATCGATGCCATTTATGAGGTTACTGGCTGTCAGGGTGTGATGATCGGTCGTGGCGCTGTGGGGAACCCCTGGATATTCGCCCGCGTCGATATTGAGAACGTGCCGCTAGAGCAACGCTTTGCTATGATCCGACGGCATTTGCTGGAGATGGTTGCCATTGATGGTGAGCAGCGAGGCATCATTCAGTTTCGTAAACACCTGGTGCGTTATGTGCGGGGCCTGCATAAGGCTACCGAATGGCGCAATCAGCTACTAGAGCCGGTCGATCTAGAGGTGATGCTCCATCTTCTCGACATAATCGAGCAAGCTTGTGTGGCAGGTCTTGCCGGTGCTGCGGAAGACAGTTGACAGGGCCTGCTGGCGGTGTTAGGATGTTCCGGCTAAGGTTACTTTTACGCATCAATAGAGGGGAGCGTACGCCGTGCTTATAGCTGTCTCGGCCAAAGGGTCTCAGTTGGATGACCCCATCAGTCCGATGTTTGGGCGGTGCCCGAATCTCGTTTTTGTTGATACGGAGACGATGGCAATCGAGGCGGCAGAGAATGCTTCGGCGGGGGCCAGTGGTGGGGCCGGTATCCAAAGTGCGCAGTTCATTGTAGAGCGTGGCGCAGAGGCTGTTATTACGGGCAACGTAGGCCCCAACGCGATGGAAGTGCTTTCGGCTGCGGGTATTGCTGTATATCAGATCAAGAGCGGCACTATTCGTGAGGCTGTGGCGCAGGTCCTGAGTAAAAAGGCTGTTGCCGTGGCCGATGCGACGGTTGGATCGCACGCAGGCCCTTCTGTAGCTGTTGCACAAAAGACCAGAGAAGAAGAGATCGCCAGTCTGGCTCGTGAAGCCGCAGAACTTCGAAAGCGATTGGCGGCAATTATGGTCCGCATAAGCGAACTAGAGAGGGAGCAATAGCCATGCGTATTGCTGTATCGGCTGATAACAATAATGGATTGATCTCGGTTGTAGCGCCCCATTTTGGGCGTTGCCCTTTCTTTGTGCTCGTGGATGTCTCTGAAGGCGGTACAGTTGAGGCCGTCAAAACAGTAGATAATCCATTCTATACATCGCATCAACCAGGCCAGGTGCCGCAATTTATCAACTCTTTGGGTGCGGACGTAATGTTGTCCGGCGGCATGGGCGCTCGTGCGGTAGAGTTTTTTGAGCAGTTTGGCATCAAGCCCGTGACTGGCGCTATGGGTACGGTTCAACAGTCAGTCGAGCAGTTTTTAGGTGGCAAGCTCGATGGGGTTGAAGCGTGCGCGGGTCATGATCATGATGCTGAAACGCCCGCCGAGGGTGGTTGCGAGCATGATGCTGTTGGACGTTTGCACGAAGAGGCAGAAGCCCTTGAGCAACAGCTGGATGAAGTGCAGCGACGTCTTTCGTCTCTCAAGTAAGAGCTTACGAGCACCAGCGCGAATTATTCGATTGCGATGCAGTCAACCCATCACCTGCATCTATTGGAAGAGGTAGATAACATGGAAGACCCCTCATCACAACCTGACATACCGATACCGAGTCCTAGCTATCGTCAGGGTTGTGCAGAGTTGGTCTTGACCCCTTACCCCACCTCACCCCATAGGAGTTGCCTCGGCCTTTAACAGGCCAGCCTTCTGGTGTGGAGCGGTATTGGCAAGCCAATCTGCTGCTCTGCAAAGGAGGCCATATGGAGTCCCGTACTCTTGATCGCACCTTGATGCGTGTCCGCGAGCTTCTTGAGCGTGACGACGTCACCAGTGCCATCGAAATCATCGAATCCCTTTTGCCGCCCGACCAGGCGGATGTCTTTGAAGACCTGCTGCCCGAACAGCAGGATGCATTGCTGCCCGAGCTTGATGTCGAATCTGCTGCCGACATCCTTCAGGAACTGGAGGATGAGGATGCGGCTATAGTAGCGACGCGTCTGAATGCTGGCGATCTTGCCGGAATTTTGGACGAGATGGAGCCCGATGAGGCGGCAGACCTTTTGAACGATCTGTCTCCCGAAATGGCCCAGGCTACTTTGGACGTCATGCAAGATTCAGCCGAAGTCGAATCGCTGCTTGAACACGAAGATGACACCTCCGGCGGTCTGATGACGACCGAGTTCCTTGCTTTTCCGGCGGGTATGCAGGCCCGAGAAGCACCGGCTCTTGTACGAGCCTGGGAACCACGCGGTCCCGAGTTTTCATATTTTTTCGTTATTGGCGCAGAGGGCCGGCTTCTTGGCTCGGTAAGCGCTCTTGATCTCATCCGTGCCGAAAGCCACGATACCATGCGCTCCATCATGGATACCGATGTGCTTTTTACCACTACGGATACGCCACAGGAGGATGTGGCCCGTCTGATGGCGCGCTATGACTTGAGTGTCGTGCCGGTTGTGGATGCAGAACATCACCTTGTAGGTGTTATCACCGTCGATGACCTGGTTGATGTGCTAGAAGACGAAGCGACGGAGGACGTGCAGCGCTTTGGCGGTAGCGTACCTTTGGGGCGCCCTTATCTGGATACGACGATTCTCAGCTCGGTGGGCAAGCGAATCGGCTGGTTGTTGCTCCTTTTTGTAACCGGCACGCTAACGGGTACCGTTATGAGCAGATTCTCAGAGCTGCTAAACAGTGTGATCATTCTCAGCGTTTTTGTGCCGCTGCTCACTGGCACCGGTGGCAATGTTGGCTCGCAGACTACTGCAACCATCATTCGTGCTCTGGCTGTTGGCGATATTCACACACGTGATGCACTGGCAGTTCTATGGCGAGAGTTGCGTACTTCGCTGCTTCTTGGATTGTTGCTGGCCCTGGGCGGATTTTTGGTTGCCCTCGCCCTGTGGAATAGTGGCATCGAAGTGGCGCTGGTGGTGGGGTTGGCCATGCTCTGCATCGTGGTTTGGTCCGAATTTGCAGGAACGCTGCTGCCGCTTTTGGCCGTTCGTGTCGGCATTGATGCTGCCTTGGTTTCCGGCCCGTTGATGAGCACTGTGGTAGACGCCACAGGCCTCTTGATCTATTTTTCTATCGCTTCGGCAGTGCTTCAGGGTTGAAGGGATTCCAACCAAAATCCGGTTGACTTTGGTTTGGCAAAAAAAGCAGGGAAGGATCTAATGCTCTTGCATCCTTCCCTGCTTTTTGTTTGATTCCTGCTAAAGGCCAAAGATCTGTTGGACTGCCCCCAATGAGATAGAGCCGATAAAAGCTACAGTCAAGGCCTTGAGCGTTTTACCCAACCAACAAGCTATGAGGAACTTGTACACCGGATAATGCAGTACGCCTGCAGCCATGCCTGCCAGATCGAACAAAGGATTAGGAATGGCTGAGAGAATGAACAGTGTCAAAAAGGCGTGCTTTTCCAGGCTTGCTTTGATGCGCTGATACCGAGCACTTTCTTCGATGATGGCGCTTCCACCATAACCGGCCAAATACCCCGTCAGTTCACCAAGGGGCTCCCCCAGGCCGGCTACTACCCCCACTAACCAGGGATTCAACACCGAACCGCTGGCAAAGGTCATAGCCATGCTGGGCACAGGCAGCACTACGGTCGCATTACCAGCCAGGGCAACAATAAACACGCCCAAGTAGCCCAATCGCTGCATCTCTTGCATACGATCAGCATTCAGCACAACTACGACGGTTATTGCTACCGAGAACGCGATCGCCAGAATGCGCGTTCCATAGTGCTTCCAAAAGCCCTGCCGGGGCTCGGCCTCAGTCATCAACTAGCTTTCGATGATCTCGATGGTTTCGATTACATCCCCTTGAATCTCATCACCGGGGACACGTAAAGTCAGGCTTTCCAGCACATCCATGCCGTCAATGACATGTCCAAAGACAGAGTGTACATCATCCAGGTGAGATTGGGCAGAATAAGTAATAAAGAATTGGCTTCCGCCAGTGTCGGCATAGCCTGTGTTAGCCATGGAGACGATGCCAGCAGCGTCATGTCGCAGCTCGTCGCTGAACTCATCAGGAATGGTATAGCCGGGTCCGCCAGTTCCAGTGCCAGTGGGATCACCCGTTTGAGCCATGAACCCCTCAATGACTCTATGAAAGGTAACCCCGTCGTAATAGCCCTGCCGTGCCAGGAAAACAAAGTTGTTCACCGTGATGGGGGCTAGGTCGTCGGCTAATTCGATGGTAATGTCGCCCTTGGCCGTTTTGATGATGGCCTGATAGTCCTTGGAAGTGTCGATGATCATATCGGGAGCACTGTCCCACTGCATCAAACTCACGTCGTCGCTCTCCTGCGTAGCCTCTGTCGTCGGTGTCGCCGTACCGGTAATCGTCGGCGTCTCCACCACGATAGAAGCATCCGAATCTTTGTTGGCATAATGATAAATCAAGAGCATAGCCGTCACCAGAATAGCCACCACGATAATGGCAATCCACAAATCACTGATAGCCTTTTTCTTTTCCTGAATCACTGGCTTTTTGTTGGTTCTGTGAGAACTGGTGCTGCTGTTACCCTTGCGGGCTTTGTTGACCTGACGCTGGCGTTGCATCTTGTCGCGCTTGTTGCTCATTTCCTTCTCCGACGGGTGTCTTTGAAACTGCTGTATTCTGATTGTCTAGCTTGAGCAGGCGATACAGCATCCAAACAGCAGCGGCCAAAGCCACTGCTCCGATGATGTAGGCTTCTAGTGGCGCCGCCTGGCTAATGTAAACCGCGGCTATGCCGAGTGCACCACCTGCAAGGCACAAACTGAGTACGGCTTCACGTTTGGTATAACCCATACGCACTAGCCGATGTGATACATGATCTTTTCCTGGGTGAGTGAGTGGGTTTAGGCCTCGCCGGGTGCGCGAGATGATCACCAAGGTCGTATCAAAGATCGGGATGCCCAGTACGAAAAGGGGGATCATCCAGGTAACCAGAGTTATATTGGCAGGGAAACGCAGCTTAATGGCGGCTGCAGAGAGCATAAAGCCCAGTAGCAGGCTGCCTGCATCGCCCATGAATATAGAAGCCGGTGGTGCATTGTACACCAAAAAGCCTATGCAGGCGCCTACCAGAGAAGCACACATCAGACCAACTAGGTATTGACCACTGAGCGCAGCCAGCAGCAGCATGTAAGTGGCCGCGACAATGCAAATGCTGCTGGAAAGTCCATCCATATTATCCAGCAAGTTGAGCGCATTAGTGATGCCCACCGTCCAGAGGATGGTCAACAGCCAGTTGAGAGGTTGCCAGGCAAACAGCTGAACCTGCACGCCGGAAACCACCAGGATGATGGCTGCCCCCAACTGAAAGGCCATCTTTACACTGGCACGCATCCCATTGCGGTCATCCCATAGGCCGACGGCGGCGCAAAGCGTTGCACCGATGGCAATACCAGCCAATTCGCGCACATAAAAGGCCTCACCGAACACAAAGAGGGCGATGGCAATGCCACCGTAAATGGCCAGTCCCCCCATGAGTGGAATGGGTTGATTATGCAGTTTACGGGCGTTGGGTTGGTCTACAAAATTTATCCTGACGGCCAAGCGCCGAAAGAGTGGCGTGGCTGTTAATGCAAAGGCTAGAGCAGCGATTAGCACAAGCGCATAATGGGGCTGGCTCATGGGGTATCCTCCTGGACTAGTATCTCGCTCTGGAGCGTTTGAAGGCGTTCCAAGTCTGATCCTGAGGCTAATGAGAGGGCTGTATCGATTTGGGCCAGGGCCTCATCGATTCGCCCTTGTTCGCTGTAAACGATGGCTAGATCGTGATATACGGTCCAGTCATCAGGTACCACTGCCGCCAGCTGCAACAGTGCCGATTCTGCAGTGGTCAGATCATTTAGTTGGATGCTAGTGGAAACGAGTCTTCGCAGCACAGTCTCAGAGCCAGATGCCAGCGTATTCGCCTGCAGGTACGAAGCTTCTGCTCCTTGCAGATCGCCAGCATTCTCCTGACTGTTGCCCAGATAGAGCCAAGCCTGGGCCGATTCGGGTGAGAGTTCGACCGTACGAGAATACCACTCGGTAGCCGTCTCCCACTGTTCCAAGTTGGCATAGCAATGGGCCACAGCTGTCACCAGTGCTGCATTCGTTTCATCTCCGCTGGCGGCTTGTTCATAATAGCTTAGGGCTTCGCTCCAGGCCTGTTGACGGTAGTACAGCTCACCGATAGCCTGATAAGTCTCGGTGTAGATAGGGTCGAGCGCCAATGAATGGTCAAGCAATGCCATGGCTTCGTCATAACGTTCTAGTTCGGCCAGGGCAATGGCCCACTCATTCAGCAGGCCCACATTATTGGGGCTGAGCTCGGAGGCTTTTTCATAGTATTGAACGGATAATCCTCGCCTTTCTTGCAGCAACTCAGAATCCGTGGTCACCGCAGCCCAGCGGGAGTAAAGCCGTGCGATATTGGCTGCATGATCCGGGTTCAACGGCGCCGTATCGGTCGCATTTTGTAGAGAAGCCAATGCTTGCGTGAAATAGCTCTCCCGAGTCGCCGAATCTGTTGCCTCAGTAGCTATCTGCAACAGAGCCCGACCCTCGAACAGCATATAGTAGTCCTCGATTGGGTTCAGCTCTATGGCCTCGGCGTAAATGCCAGCTGCCTCTTCCCAAAGTTCTGCCGAATCATAGCGTAAGCCTTCTTTGTAGATGACATCAGCTTTGATATTGGACAGGTTCTGGCTACTGCAAAAGAACAGCGCGCCTATCAGCAAGGGAATGCTGATATAGGATAAAGCGGACCTGCTTGTTGTTTGTAGTTTTTCGTTCTTGTTCCAGAGTGCCGCGGCGAGCAATATCCAAAAGCCCAGCATTAGCGCGGCAAAGCCATAAATGAGGTTATGCAGCGATTCGCGCGTATCTAGGCTGGAGGCGTGCAGCAAGCCATAAGCGAGCATGACAATCAGGGCGATAGCCGCCGCTGTGCCCAGGCTCTTACCCCAACTAGCCTGAAGTACGTTCTTTTGTGCTTTCGCCTGTGCCACCAGAACGAGAATAGCAGTGCAAACACTGACAATGATAAGACCCAGAATGGCGAGGTTCGTCACTTCAGGCTGCTGGCTAGCTGTCATGGTCGTAAACGATTGCCACAGCACCGAGATGGGATCAGAGAGCCCGTCTGGGTTGGTGACATAATCCCAAATCAATATGCAGCCAATGGCGCCGCTCAATATGCCGGCCAATACACCACCATTGTGTTCTTGCTCGCGATGGGAGCTTTTGCGTGCTCTGGCCTTGGCCCTGGGTGTAGGCATGACCTGCGCTTCGGTAATAGACCCTGTTCCCACGGCAACCAACACACCGGCTAGCGCCCAGAACATGATACGCGTGGAGACGATGGCGATGCCTAGGTGAATCTCTACCCAGTGAGCTGTGATAGCCGCGAGAATACCGATGATCAGGGTTACGTGCCAGGAGTCTAGAGATACGGGCTGTTCGACTTGGGTTTTCTTCAAGGTGACGATCAGCACATAAATGCCGATTCCCGCCAACAGGGCAAGGGGTACCCCCACGCCCATGTAGCGCAGGCTGCCATCGATGAGCAGGGGAAGCGCGATGCCCAGGGCACCGCTGGCGCACAGCAGGGTGATGAGCAGATTGCGGCGCTTTTTGTCTGGCACTAGGCCCAACCACTTGAGCGCCACATAAAAGACGCTCATAAAGAGCAGGATATAAGCCGCAAAGCCAACCAACCCTGTGGTGATCAGGGCATCGAACATTTCGTTATGCGAGCGATCGGGCGTGGCATTACGCGATTCATAGTGGGCAAGATCGGGATTGTAAAAGGGTGGATAGGCGACGTACATGGTTTCAGGCCCGTATCCCACCAGCGTGCGCATCGGGTCGTCAAAAACCATCTCTACGGCGCCCTCCCAAATCAAGACGCGCACTTTGCCCGTTCCGCTCTCCACTGACAACAGTTCACCAAGGCGGCCCACATAAGGTACCTCACGGATGCGTTCGGCTAGAGCGCTTTGAGAGAGGTTCAACCAGCCAAGCACACTGCCCAGCAGTAGGGTTACGGCCAGCACAATGTAGAGTCCCTTGCGCCAGCCTTTGGTGTGAGCCAACAGCAGGGTGAATAGAGCCAATCCGGCAACCAGACCCAACCAGGGGCCGCGGCTTTGAGAATAGAACACGCAGGTGAGCTGAGCCGATAATGTCCAACTAAAAGCGCCAATGAGCAACAGTGTTGCTGTTGGCAAACTACGCCGTTCGGCGATGAACCAACAGACGATGATGCCAGCCAGCCCGCCAAACAGGCCCCACCAAAAACCGCCTACCGACCAGATGATCGTTTGTACCGCTACGAGCAGCAGGGTGGTGAGGCGCAAAAACTTGAAAGTGGGGGTATCAGCAGCATTTTCCTGGTTCAAGGCCATCATTCGGCTGAGGGTGAGCGGGATGGCCATGATTAGGTAGGCAGCCACAAAGATGGCGTTACCCATGTTGGCTGCCACGCGGTAGGTCACATCGCCGCCCCAGGGCAGAGGATCGAGCTGATAGTGTTGAACAATACCATATAGCGCCACTGGCAGGCTGGCCAGAATAATAGTATTCAGCAATCGGTCGAGCTGTTCGCGTTTGCGTAGGCTGGTCAGCAGCGAAGCGAATATGACCAAATAACTGAACCAGGTGTAGGTTCCCTGCAGCCGCTGATAAGACCCCCACAAACTGATACGTGGTGATACCGAGAATACGGTTGCCACCAAGTAGGCAATAGCTATCAATAGGGCAGGTAAAACCAGCGGTTTGCGCACTGTGCTAGCCAGGCGCTTGCGTAGCGAACCCTTTTCTGTCTCTTCAATCCATTTGGTTAGCAAGGCCACAGCCATCAATGTGGCAATAGAGCGAAGAAGGGCGATTTTGTCCGGCTCGAATACGCGACTGGAGAACAAGTTAAAAAATAGCGGCACCAGCACGAGTGCTAGCAACCATCCTGCTTCAAGGATAGTATCGCAAAAGGCGCTGATACGGGTTTTCATTCGCATTCTCCGGGTTTGTTGGGATCTGGGTTAAGGGGCTGTGGGCTTGGCCCATTGGGCCAGTGCTTGGTGATAGACATCATCGATACGCTGCATCATGATATTGACATCAAATTCGTCAGAGCGTAGAGCAGCGCCGCTGGCCAGGCGTCGGCGCTGCTCTTTGTTTTGCACCAATTGTTGCAGTGCGCGCGCCAATGCTGCCGAATCACGCGGCGCAACCACTAGGCCCGACACGTCATGCTTATTGACATAACTCGTACCGGTGCCCAGTTCTGTGCTGACAATGGGCAAACCAGCGGCGAGCGCTTCCAGTTGCACAATGCCAAAAGCCTCGCTACGCGCGCAGGCGGGCAAACAAAAGATGTCGGCTGCTTGATAATAGGCCGGCAACAGTGCGTCGCTGATTTCGCCGGCAAAGGTCACTTTGTCTTCCAAGCGCAGATTGTGGGTTAGCGTTTTTAGCTCGCCTTCCAGATCTCCCACGCCTACGATGACCAGTCGTGCATCTACCTCGCACATAGCTTGGAGGAGATATTCTAGTCCCTTGTAATAGCGCAGCAGACCAACGAACAGTATAGTGGGTGAGCCCGCCCAGTCTTGGCGCAGAATCGTTGCTTGGGGATGGGGCGCACGGAATCGCGTGGTCTCGATGCACAGGGGTATGGCAACACATTTAGCTTGCATCTGGCTGAGTACTGGTGAACTCTCAATGTATTGCGGGCTGGTTGCTATCAAGTATTCGGCTTTGGTGAGGACACGCATCATCAAAGGTTTATACAGAGCCAAGAAGCGTTTCTGGCGAATGACATCGCTATGGTAAGTCATGACGGTGGGGCCATGACCGCAAAACAGACTGGCCGTTTCGCCAACGGGGTAGGGAAAGTGCAAGTGGGTGATATCCGGGTGTTGTCGGTTTATCTCTCGGCAAATAGCCGTGCTGATCGGCGTGGATGCGATCTTGACGAGGCGTCCTGCTTTGATCACCTTAACGCCGTTCAAGACCTCTCTCACAGTATGTCGATTGTCGTTGGTGACTAACACAGTAACGTCATGACCGGCGGCAACTTGCCGTTCTGCCACCAGGCGTATGTGGTTTTCTATGCCGCCTGCAATAGCATAGTCCTTATAGACATGCAGAATCTTCATGTAAAGGTGATTACCGCCCGTCTGTAAACATCCAATGTCCGTCTGGCTGTTTCTTCCCAGCTGAATTGCCGGGCGCGTTCTCTTCCTGCTTGGGCCAAGGCGTACCGCTGGGCTTCGTCTAGCATTAGCGATTCGATGCTCAAAGCCAATGCATCCCCAGTAAAATAAGCGGCAGCATCGCTGGCCACTTCGCGCGAAGTGACATTTTCCCGAGCCAGTACAGGTGTGCTGTGGATCATGGCTTCCAACACTGGCAGGCCAAATCCCTCATAATATGAGGGAAAGACAAACAACTCGGCATGTTCATAGAGCCAATCTAGTATTGCTTCTGATACGGCTCCTGTTTCGACGATGGAATTCGTTGCTTCTCCAGATGGCAGAGCGCTCTCTCCCGGTAGGCGCGGCCCGGCCAGCACCAACTGGTAGGCATCTCGCAACGAGGAGGGCAGCGTTTGCCAGGCTTTGACCAGGTCCCCCAACCCCTTGTGAGGTTTGTTTGTGCCCACGGCCAGCACAAAGGGCCGTTCAATGCTGGCAGGTCGAGCCAGTCTCTCTGGCGCATCATCGGTAGCAACATCGGCCGCTAGTGGGATAATGGTTATTTTGTTCTTTGTAACACCAAATTGGGCCAATACGTCACGTTGTGTCGCTGCCGAATCTACAATAATTTCTTGCGAACGCTTGAGTGCAGTTCGTACACACTGGCGATAGATACTTTTTTTCATAACATTGGGTTCAGCATCCTGAACCACTAGCGGAATAATATCGTGCAGGGTAGTTACAACAGAGCAGGGCATATTCAGAGGACGCATGTAATAGGGACTGTGGTACAGCTCGAAACCGAATTGATGAGCCAGCCTGGGCATGATGACGTGTTGTTTGATCCCAAAGTACGAACAGGAAACAGGCACGAGCTGCACATTGGCGCGTTCTGCCAGAGCGGAAAGATCGAAACGCGAATTGACAGCCCCCTCCGCCTCAAAGACAGTAAAGGTATCTTCCCGGTCAAGGCGTGTCATGGCCTCGATCAAATTATAGGCATAGCGACCAATACCCGGGAAATGATCCTGAATGCAGCGCCCATCAAAGCCTATGCGCATGGCGTTACTTCCTCGTGGTTCGCCTCATTAATTGTGGACAGGATGACTCTTTCCACTTGCCGGGTAAGCGGCCCGATATCATACTTTTTTGCCGTTTCAAGGGCGCTTGCACCCATAGCTTGGCAGCGTTCGGCATCATTGGCCAGCAGGGCGATTCGCTCAGCCAAGGCACCGATGTTGCGTGGCTCTACCAACCAGCCATCCCACCCATCCGTAATCAGTTCTGAAGGGCCGCCGTGGCTGTAAGCGATAACTGGCAACCCTCCAGCCATCCCTTCAATCACAGTGCGGCCAAAGGATTCGGGTTCGATGGAGCAGGAGACGAGCATGTCCAATCCCAGCAGTGCGTGGGGAACGTCATCAGTGTGGCCAGCAAAAACGATTCTATCTTGAACGCCGCGCTGTTCGGCTAACTTGTGCAGCGACGGGACATAGTCTTCTTCACCTTCAAACAGGGTGCCGCCGATGATGACCCCCCAGATATGGCCATTCTGCGGATGGGCGCGGGCGATGGCCTCGATAAAGTGATGCTGCCCCTTGATATTGCGTACCCGACCTACAATGCCCGCCACACGGGCGTAGGCAGGGATTCCCCATTTTGAGCGTACACTGACGTCCGATGATCTTCCAAAGGCGTCCAACTCAATACCATTGTAAATAACATGAACCTCAGCCCCCGCTGCTCGCAGAGGGGCTGCCGCAGCCTGCGAAACGGCGATAATACTTGCGGCACGGTGTGTCATTGCACTCACATAGTGCCCGGGAGAAAAGACATCGCGCACATACCAGAGCAAGGGCTTGTGGGCAAACTGTGCGGCAGCGGCCGCATAGATAGAGGCACGCATGGTATTACTGCACACCAAGTCGCAATGCTGATTTTGGGCCAAACGAGCCAATTGCCGTGCTCCATGCAACAGGTGCCACGGGGACAATGCCGATCGCCTTAGGCGAGGCAGCTCCATACATTCGACGGCGATGTGCTCTTCTCGGGCTTTTTCGGCCAGTTTGCCGGGCGGGCACGCCAAAAGGGGTTCAATCAGATCGCGGTTTAGGTATTTGAGGAGCAGCAGCAGGCTGTGCTCGGCGCCGCCAAGCACAGTTGCGTGGTCAACAAAGAGCACCCGCTGCACTTTAGGCTCCTCCATCCAAGAGGGTGATGATGCGCGCGCAAATCATATCCAGCGCCACGGTGTTCCGACCTCCTTCGGGCACGATGATGTCGGCATAGCGCTTGCTGGGTTCAACGAACTCAAGATGCATGGGGCGCACCGTGTTCAAATACTGGCTAATGACCGAGTTGAACGATCGCCCTCGTTCGACGATATCACGTTCCAGGCGGCGGATGAGGCGTACATCAGCGTCGGCATCGACATAGATCTTGATGTCCATCAACTCGCGCAGCGCGCGGTCCGCAAATACGAGAATGCCCTCGACAAGGATGATAGGTTGTGGGCAGAGGCATTCGGTTTCTGACCGTCGCGTGTAGGTGAGAAAATCATAGGTAGGCACGTCGACGCATTTGCCTGCACGCAGGGCGAGCAAGTGCTCGATGAGTAACTCGTTCTCTAAAGAGTCGGGATGGTCAAAATTGCGTGTTTTACGCTCGTCCATCGTCAAATGGCCGAGGTCGCGGTAATAAGAATCGTGTTGGATATAGGCGATGCGGTCAGCCCCCACACGATCGAGGATAGTGTGGGAGATCGTCGTCTTTCCGGCACCGGTTCCGCCGGCCACACCGATCACCAGGATGGGGCGTTCGAACGCTTGCACAGGCAATCACCTCAATAGCACAGGCTGCTTATCGCCGCTGATTATTGGCAGAAAGCGGGGCCTGCCAGAACAGGCCCCAGTGTTTTCAACGCTGTCATTATAGAGGGTTGCCCCAAGAGGGTCAACGGGTACTAGTACCAGGTAAAATTCAGCCCCGTGCCAACCGGGCCGCCGACCACCGGTCCTTCGGTATTCTGGTAAATAAAAGCTGTATCATCGGTGGCTATAATCAAGTCTGGCCGACCGTTGCCCGTCATGTCGCCAACGATGGCCTTGATGCCCTGACTTCCCTGTACAGAATAATCCTGGCCATCCATCTCAAAGGTGGCGGTGACGTTACCCTGAGCATCGTAGAATGCGTGAGGTTGCCCGACTGCCAATCTATCCAGGCCGCTCTTATCCCACTTGATCGCGCGATGGGTACGGCTGTAGACGGTCTTGAACTCGCCAACCTGCTTGCCACCCTCATCGAGGAGCCAGATATAGCTTTCGCCCCAGGGAACATGATCGATATCGACGGCGATTTGCAGGCCAGGCATACCGGGAATGAAATGGCCGATATCCAGCGATTCAAAATGCTTGCCGGGCAACTCCCAAACGGCTTTCCCGCAGCCATCCAGCATGGCAATATTCTCGGCACCGCAGCAGGTAATCACCAAACGATAGTCCTCAGGGTTCTCGCCGGCGCGCAGCACGCGCATAGTATCGAGATGGCCTCGGGAGAGATCGGTAACCTGCGATTCGAATACCCAGCGTACCGAACCGTTCGGATTGAGCATGGCATAACCCGCCATCAGCTCATCCCGGCCATCGCCGTTGATGTCAATGGGTTCTGGCTGATGAGCCGTCTTATAGCCGCCGGGCATTTCGACGGTCCAGAGAAGGTTGCCTGCCTGGTTATAGGCCCAGATCTGCCCGTAACGCGTCTTGACCAGTACATCCGTCTTGCGGCCAACGCCGGAGAAATCGGCAAAGACAACGCAATCGCTGGCCTGTGCCGGAATGGGAATGCGGCGCTTTTCCTGGCCTGTGGCGCCGTCCAGCTCGATCAGGTACTCATCAGCAGCTACAATGACGTCGTTACAACCGTTGCCGTCCCAATCGTGAATCTGGCAGGCCACATCGTGATGTAACTTGCGGCGGCCAACCGTGGGGTCCCCCCAGCGCCACAGCACACTGCCATCCAGCCGCTGTGCTGCCACAGCGCTCGTATAGTGAACGTCGTTTTCGTTATAGTTTTGCGCCGATACCAGTTCGGGGACGCCGTCTCCGGTCAAATCTCCCGCTACCAGCCAGCATCCACCGTACTCTCTGTCAATGTCGACAACTTTCCACGGCTTGATGATAGCTCCGCCGCAGGCCGTGTGTTGGGTTTCAGTAGTCTGTGCCATTCTGCTGCCAATCCTTTCACGATTTCGATAAAGATGGGTTGCATTGTAGGCGACTGCCAAAATGATGCAAGGCTAGAATACTGTAAAAACCCTCTGGCTTGTGAAGTAGCGGCTTGGTGCGTATACTTTCCCCAACTATTGTTAGGGAGATGCTTGATGGCCATTATTATCAAGAGTGCGAACGAAGTATCCATGATGCGTGAAGCGGGTCGCATTAATGCGGGAGCGCTTGATGCGGTTGTCAAGGCGGTTCGCCCTGGTGTGACGACAGCCGAGTTGGATGCAATTGCTGAGGACTATATTCGTTCTCACGATGCCGAGCCCGCTTTTCTCGATTACCCGAATGGCAGTTTCCCCGGGCACCCTTATCCCGGCACGATTAACGCCAGTGTGGATGACGAACTGGTGCATGGCATACCTGGAGAACGCAAACTGCGTGCGGGCGAGATTTTTAGTATTGATTGCGGCACAGTTTGGAAAGGCTTTGTGGGCGATTCGGCCCTAACCGTTGCCGTGGGTAAAATCAGCCGAGAAGCACAGCGTTTGCTTGAGGTAACCTATCACGCTTTGTTGGTCGGTATAGAGGCGTCTCGGGTAGGGAATCGCTTTGGGGATATATCGTTTGCCATTCAGGCCTATATCGAGGGTGAGGGCTTTGAGGTGGTGCGCGAATATACCGGGCATGGTGTAGGGCGAGAGATGCACGAAGACCCGCAGATACCCAACTGGGGTACACCGTGTCACGGCCGGCGTTTGCGCCGCGGCATGACCTTTGCCCTGGAACCGATGGTTACCATTGGCCCGCCAGATCTGTACGTCAAGCCGGATTATTGGACTGTTGCGACGAGTGATGGCGGGTTGTGCGCCCATTTTGAGCATACACTTGCGATAACCGACGGCGAGCCAGAGATTCTAACTCTGCCCTGAGCGTTGTATGTAGACATCCGGCAATTGATTGCATGATTCTTGATCGCGATAAAGCGGATCAGTAAATCTCAAGGGGATGGTGCGATGCTCGAGGAAAATGGCCGGATCAACTTTTGCGACGATCTCTTGCAGCTCGCAGATGGGCTCGTGGCGTATGCGGAGACTACGCAGGGGAGTTTTGATCCCTATGAACATGCCTTGGCGATGACTTTTGCGCTCTTTGTGATGCGTGCTGAACTTGATGCGGCCTTAAAGACGCTTTCTCATTCCGAGTTGTTTGAAGGCGTCGATCCGTTAGACATTCTGCGGCAGGCTGGCATAGATCTTGAGAACGCGCCCATATCCACACAGCAGCGCTTGCAGAATGCACTCGAGCAACGAGGTCTGTTTGGCGTATAGAGGGACCAAGCGCACTTAGGTGCTGGTGTAGCGTTCGTAGAGTGATACCAGGTTTTGCAGATGCAGCTTGTTGACCAGGCCGTCGAGGGGGATGCGGGAAATGCCGCAATCTTCAATGTCAATATCACGCAAGTGGTTCGGCGAGATCGAGTTGTTGACGATATCGCGCACGCGCTCATCAATGGTGTCAAGATACGCTATGCTGGAATCGACCGTTTCTTCAACTTCACCCTTGAGTAGAATACCACCGTGCCCCTGGATGACAAAGTCGGGCTCGAACAGCGATATAGCCTTGAGTGTTTGGCAAAGTTGAGGTAGCGAGCCTGAGGTGATGACGGGGATAGGCATGATGGTGTCACTGGCCACCAACGCCTTGATCTCGCGAACATAGGCAGCTATCGTGTCTGGCGTATGCCCTGGCATATGCATGAGATCCACAGTGCTTTCACCTAGAGTAAGGCTTAGGTCTCGCTGAAAGGTGATATCGGCAAGGCGGAGTTCTACATCCGCCAGGGCCGGGGTACTTTGTTTTGCGCGTTTCAGACTTGTCTGGCCCACACGCGCCATGATCTCGCGGCAGCGCTGGTGGGCAACGATTTCTGCGCTCTCGATAAAGCAGTTGCCGTAGACATGGTCTGCGTGGTGATGGGTATTTACCACATAGCGAATGCTGTCAGGCCCTAGTCGCTCTTGAAAAAAATCCATGATCTGCCGGGTTTCTGAAGGAAAGGGCATGGTGTCAATCAGAAATGCGCCTTCAGAGGTCAATACGCCGGTAGCCGTGACTTGGGCATATAGCTCACTCACAAAAACATAGACATTCTCTTCAACTCGGTCGACGCGCACCTTCACCTCACTCTCGGAACCTTTGAGAGACGAGAGAATAACATACCACATTATCAATGTCAAGCATTATGCCGAATGGATGGTTCATCATCGATGCTTAGAAATAGGGGGGAACTCGATGATTCTTGAACGCATCAGGCAGCTGTATCCAGAACTCACCAAGAGTCAGATGCGGCTGGCTGACTATATTGTCTCATCATATCACGATGTGGCATTCATGACAGCTTCAGAACTTGCGCAAAATGTCGATGTGAATGAAGCGACAGTTATTCGTTTTGCACAGAGACTAGGCTATCCTGGCTACCCAGACCTGGTCGAAGATGTGCGTACCATTGTCCTGCAAGATCTTGATGCCTCAGCATCAACCACAGGCTGTCAGACCAAAGCGAGTCTGTTCAGTGAGGCTTTGCTGCAGCAATCGGTGCTGTTGCGCCGTGTTGCCAGCCAGATTCCCGCAGAGGCAATCGAAAAAGCCTGCAATATGGTGCAATCGGCCGAGCAGGTTTTGGTCGTTTCTCAGGGGGCCTCTTTTGGCCATGCCAGACTGCTTGCTAATCATCTTAGCATGTTGGGCAAGCCTGTATTCTCGCCGCCCATCGATTCTCCGACGCTCTATGCCAGAATCGCACGGGCCAACGAAGGGCTGCTCGTTCTTTGTCTTTCATCTACAACGGATTGTAGCATGGTCGCAAAGGTGATAAAAGCAGCTAATGCGAGAGGTGCGCGTACGCTTTGTCTGGCGCTTTCACCATTGGCTCCCTGTGCGCGTTATGCCGAGCTTGCTTTGGCATGTACACTTGTCGATCCAGATCCTGCAACGGCTGATAGCGTGTTAACGGCAATGATGGGGGCCTTTGTTACTTGTCTGCAAAGATGTACGACTGGAACAGAGGCAAGTCAAGAAGCTCTGAGGGAAATCCGAGAGGAAATTCTAGGCAACACAACACCCTAGCATACGTAATCCCCACCTTGCCGTGTCTCCAGGGTCTTGAACCTGCGAATGCAGGTGGGTGCCTGTGGGTCGCTCAGGGCGATAGCCCGAAAAGCGGCCGCAATCCCCGGCTCCCTAGACCAAAAAAGCAGCTCAAAACAACAGAAGATCACGTACATGGTAGGGATTACGCCGTAAGGATACCACAAGCCGCCATGGACACAAAACATTCGTTCCATTTTGCAGCCTATGTGTGAGCAACAAAAAGGGGCATCCGTAAGGATGCCCCTCTGTCGTTTTACTTAGTCGTCGAGGTCGAGCTTGATGTGCAGATCCTTTAGCTGGCGTTCCGAGATGCTCGATGGCGCCTGAGTCATCAAGTCAACAGCACTTTGTGTTTTGGGAAAGGCCAAAACCTCGCGGATATTGGGCTCACCGGCGAGGAGCATAACCAAACGATCCAGGCCGAGAGCAATGCCGCCGTGGGGCGGTGCGCCGTACTCAAAGGCTTCCAGCATGTGCCCAAACTGCTCTTGAGCCTGAACATCATCAATGCCGATAGCCCGAAACATGGCGCGTTGTACCTCGCGACGGTAGATACGGATGCTCCCGCCGCCCACTTCATAGCCGTTCGCCACAATGTCATAAGCTTTGGCTTTGGTCTTGCCAGGATCGGTGGTCAATAACTCGACATCCGTATCGGCTGGTGAAGTAAAGGGATGGTGCATGGCCGTATAGCGCCCCTCTTCCTCGTTCCATTCCAGCAGTGGAAAGTCGGTCACCCAGGCAAAGGCTAATTCATCTTTTTCTGTTAAATGGAGCCGCTTGCCCATCTCACTGCGCAAGCCGCCCAGGGCTGCGGCTACCACCATCTTGGTATCGGCTACAAAGAGCACTAGGTCACCTGTTAAAGCGCCGACGCGCTCTAGAATAGTGGCCATCTCTTCTTCAGAGAAAAACTTGGTGATCGAAGAACGTACACCCTCATCATTTACTGCGGCCCAGGCCATACCCTTGGCACCGTAGGTCTTGGTGATTTCGGTCAACTCGTCCAATTGGCGCCGGGTATAATCAGCGCAACCGGGCACACAAATAGCTTTGACCTGCCCGCCTGTGGCGACGGCTTCACTAAAGACGCGGAATCCACAGTCGGCAACGAGCTCCGAGAGGTCGATGAGGAACATCTCAAAACGAATATCCGGCTTGTCCGAACCATAACGATCCATTGCTTCGTCATAGGTGAATCGCGGGAAAGGCACTTGCCTGATATGCTTTTCCGGGATCAACTCGACCAGCTTGACAAACATGGGTTCCATGAGCTGCAAAATGTCCTCTTGCTCGATGAAGGACATCTCCAAGTCGAGCTGGGTGAACTCAGGCTGACGATCAGCGCGCTGATCTTCATCGCGGAAGCAGCGGGCGATCTGATAATAACGCTCGAAACCAGCTACCATGAGCAATTGCTTGAGTTGCTGTGGCGATTGTGGCAAGGCGTAGAATTTGCCTTCATGCAATCTGCTGGGCACCACATAGTCACGAGCGCCTTCAGGGGTGCTCTTGATGAGGATAGGTGTCTCGATTTCGACGAAATCATTGTCGTTCAAATAGTTGCGAATGCCCGCGCATACCTGATGTCGCAGCACAAGGTTATGCTGCATCCGGGGGCGGCGCAGATCGAGATAGCGATACTTGAGGCGTAGCGATTCGTCAACGTCGCTTTCTTCGTTGATATAAAAGACAGGCGTCTTGGATTCGTTCAAGATATGGATGGTCTGTACGATAACTTCGATGTCGCCGGTATCGAGATTATTATTGGATAGGCCCTCTGGACGGGCGTTGACAATACCGGTCACCTGGATGACGTACTCGTTGCGCACAGACTGAGCCACACTGTGCGCATCAGGATTGGTATCAGGGTTGAAAACGATCTGTGTCAGACCCCAACGATCGCGAAGGTCTATGAAAATGAGATTGCCATGGTCCCGGCGCCTGTGTACCCAACCAGCCAGTGTTACGGTGCTGCCAGCGTCCGAAAGGCGCAACTGGCCGCAAGTGTGTGTTTTGTACATCGCTTCCCCCGTCCATAAGAAGCTGAACAATACGGGCGCTCGACAGAATATGCCGTGTGCGCCCGCTCATAGTTACACCTTTGTACTATCTCAGAAGAATAGCACACTTTTGCACAGGGGCAAAGAGTGGCATAGGTTGCCCGCATTGTAAGCTTGGCATAGAATGATCGTGTTGTATCTACCTTAGGGGAGGAATATGTCAAAGTCACGCAAAATTCAGGCCACTATCTGGCTTGTCGTCATTGCCCTGGTTATTATTACACTGGATCAATACACAAAATCTCTGGTGCGTGCCAATCTGACAGCGTACGTTGATTACATGCCCATCGCCTGGCTCGATCGTTTTGTTACGCTGACCTATGTTCAGAATACAGGCGCTGCTTTTGGCTTGTTCCAGGGGGGTAGCATCGTATTGGCAATTGTGGCAGTTGTGGTGGTTGGCTTTATCGTTGTCTTTTTCCGTCAGCAAAAAGAGATTCCCGCCATTATGGTCATTTCATTGGGCCTTATGCTGGCTGGTTCTACGGGCAACCTTATCGACCGCATCGCTCGCGGCTTTGTGACCGATTTTGTCAATCTGCGCTGGTGGCCCGTCTTTAACGTGGCCGATAGCAGCATTGTCATTGGCACCATACTCTTGGCGGTGTATATCCTTTTTCTGGCGCCGCCGGAAGAGCACGAAACGAAACAGGTTGCAGCTGAGAATGAGACTATGCCGCACGATGATCTGGGATCATCGGACGCATGACCGAAACCCTGCGCATTACCGCCACTGAAAAGGCTCAGCGCTTGGATCGTTATTTGGCGGATGTGCTCCCTGGCTATTCACGTTCTCAGGTTCAGCGGTTAATTTTGGCTGGTGCTGTGACATTGAATGGCGAGGCAGTTACCAATCGGACAGAAGTGTCCGTCGATGACGAGATTGAGGTGTCCTTCCCGCCAGAAGAACAAGAATCTGTCGCCCCGCCACCACCACTCGATGTTCGCTATGAAGATGAGCACTTGTTGGTCATCAACAAGCAGGCCGGATTGGTGGTTCATGATGCGGCGGGTTATCGCGGCCCTACAGTGGTAGATGCGCTCCTGGCCTATCACCCTGAGGCCATTGCTGCTGACGTAGACCCCTCTCGGCCGGGTATCGTCCACCGCCTCGACCGTGATACCACCGGTTTGATGGTGTTGGCCTGTACGCGAGAGGCCCAGGAAGGGCTTCTCGCTGCTTTCAAGGCAAGGCGGGTCGTCAAACAATATTTGGCGTTGCTTTGCGGCGGTATTTCACCAGAGCGCGGTGCCATCGAGGCCCCCATTATGCGCGATCCGTTGCAGCGCCAGCGAATGAAGGTCTCTCCAGAGGGGCGTCCGGCTCGCACTGAATACCGCGTTCGCGAATACCTCGGCGAATACTGTTTGGTGGAGGCTGATTTGCTCACGGGCCGAACCCACCAGATTCGTGTGCATTTTGCCTCGATCAATTTCCCCGTGGCTGGCGATGCGACGTATGGTTTCAAGCGGGATCGATTGGGCATTGGCCGACAGTTTTTGCACGCCTGGCACTTGGCTTTTGAACATCCCATAACAGGCGAGCGCATCGACCTCAAAAGCGAGCTGCCTGCCGACCTCGAAAGCGTTCTTCTCCGCTTGCGTCGCATGAAATAAAACAAGTTTCTTGACTGCCGCTGATGGCCTGGAATAGGATTTAGTAATCACTGCAGAGCCATGTAAACAGATAGGCGAATTCTGGTGTGGTACATTTTTGGCGGTTGTCATGTGTCGTGCGGCGGGCTATTCCTATTGTCGAAAGATGCGCCACGAATCTTGGTGCGCCATTGAACAAGATGCAGGAGCGAACAATGCCAAAAGGGCTAAAGACTGTACTAAGTGCACCGCCATTGGGCTGGAACAGTTATGACTGCCTTGGGGCCGTGGCCAACGAGCGCAGATTGCTAGAGAACTTGGAGGCCTTTGCCGAGAGGCTCAGACCGTTTGGCTATGAGTACTTTGTCCTCGATATTGGATGGTATAGTGAGTATACTGTCACGGCTGGCCACGAATTTCCTGCTGACGGCCAGGTTGTGCCAACGCACATCGATAGCTATGGCCGCTATTTACCGGCCAGGGTGAGCTTCCCCAACGGCCTGGAGCCGATTATCGCTCGTGCGCATGAGCTGGGCATCAAATTCGGCATTCACCTCATGCGGGGCATTCCGCGTCGGGCGGTGGCCGAGAATATGCCCATCTATGGTACACCCTATCACGCTCGCGATATCGCCGATCTGGAGAACACCTGCCGCTGGTGCAGTTACAACTATGGTGTCGACATGGATCGGTCCGGCGCACAGGCCTATTACAACAGTGTCATTGCTTTGTTAGCCGAATGGGGCGTCGATTTTCTCAAGGCGGACGACTTGGTGCCGCACCCCCGTGAGCTGAACGCCATTGCCGACGCTGTCGATAAAGCCGAGCGGCCCATCGTGTTGAGCCTTTCGCCGGGTGGGCGCATGTGTTTTCGCGATCTGGAGACCTACCAGCGCGGCACAATGGTGCGCATCACCGATGATATGTGGGATGAATCGAGGTACATCGGGCCGGTGTTCGATTCTTGGTATCTCTTTCAGGGCATACAATGTGAGGGGTTTTGGCCCGATCTGGATATCATCCCCTTGGGTAAATTGAGCATTTGGCGTACTGAACCAGAGGGCAAGCATGAAGACGCCAGCCTGCTCTATGGCCTGGGTTCAGCACGACAATCCGAATTAACGCCAGCGCAAAAGCGTACGGTGATGACCCAACGGGCACTGGCGGCATCGCCATTGATGATGGGCGGCCATTTGCCCGAGACGCCCGATGAGGACTATGCCCTGCTTACCAATGCGGATATGTTGGCCTGCAACCAAAATGGCATTATGGGGAGGCAAACCTACAGCTCGGTCGGTTGGGAAGTGTGGATGACCCCCGATAAAGTACAGGACGATGCCGGCTGGATTGGTATCTTTAACCGTAGCGACAAACTGCTCACGCTGGCGCTTTCTCGGCGGATGCTGGGCCTTGGTGGGGGGCGAAGGTACGCTCTCAAGAGTATTTGGACCTCCGACAGGTATCAGATGGGTGAACGGTTGGTGGTGAACGTACAGGCTGATGATGTGCTGTTTCTTGGATATGCGCGCAGCGAATAGGTCCTGTTAGCGCATCCCATCAGGCGGATATTTGACGAATGTTGGCTGCGGGCGTATCACACCAGGGATACTATTGGCTTGGCTTGCAGCGCGGCAGCCATTTCGTTGGTTTTAGATCGGAGGACGCGGTGTTGGATATTGATTTGCGCAGCGATACGGTAACGAAACCTTCTCCAGAGATGCGCCGCGCGATGTATGAAGCCGAAGTGGGCGACGACGTTTACGGCGAAGATCCCACCATGAACCGCCTACAAGCGCGTATGGCCGAACTGACCGGCAAAGAGGCGGCGCTTTTTGTGCCCAGCGGCACCATGGGCAACCTGGTCTCCATTCTGACCCATTGCGGCCGCGGTACTGAGGCCATCATGGGCAGTCAATCGCATACGTTCTGGTATGAGGGTGGTGGTTCTTCGGCGCTGGGCGGTGTGCATGTACACACCGTGTTGAACCAGCCCGATGGCACCATGGACCCGGTTGAAGTAGAACGCGCTGTGCGTGTGCCGAATGTGCATTTCCCGCGTACCTCTTTGATCTGCCTGGAGAACACCCACAACCGTTGCGGCGGTGTGGTGCTTTCGGTTGAGCAGATGGCAGCCATTCGCGAGGTGGCCGATCGGCACGGCCTGCCGATTCACCTCGATGGTGCGCGTATTTTCAATGCAGCTATTGCCCTGGGCGTTCAGGTCTCTGAGCTAACCGCGCTGGTGGATACGGTGCAGATTTGCTTCTCTAAAGGACTGGCGGCACCGGTTGGCTCTATCGTCTGTGGCCCGCAGGCCTTTGTCGATGAGGCCATTCGCAACCGCAAGATGTTGGGCGGCGGTATGCGCCAGGCGGGTGTGTTGGCGGCAGCGGCGCTATATGCTGTCGAAAATATGGTCGAGCGGCTGGCTGACGATCACGCCAATGCCTGCTACTTGGCCGAGCGCGTATTGGCCATGCCCGGCGTGACCATTGATCCGGCGACGGTGCAAACCAATATGGTGCGTTTTGGGCTGACAATCGAGGGATGCAGCGCTACAGATGTAGTGGCTCGCTTGAATGAGCGTGGTGTGCATATTATGGACATCGACGAGCGCACTTTCCGCGCGGTGACGCATTACGGTGTGGAGCGCGAGGATATGGTTCGCGCTGCGGACGAGCTCGAAAAGGCTTTGTGCAGCATCGCCTGAGATACGGATGTAAAAACGGGGCCAGAGTAATCTCTGGCCCCGTTTTTCTATTCCTCAGGGAGCGACAGTGGGCCGAGTGTGATGGGGGCGCTGGGATTTTCGGACATGTCCAGGCGATCGCTGCGGGTGAGTTCGGGCCAGAGGTACATGCCCAAGTCGACATAAAATGTATCGGCCTCGGGTACGGCAAAATCGGCCCAAACGATGACGGTATCGCCCTGCTGCCAAGCCTGAGAAGAGACGATTACATCGTGAATCTCGGTTGTTTCGCTATCGGCTGAATCCAGTTTGAGGTGGTGGAATTGGTGATAATCGCCATCGGCTATAGTACCCTCGATGTGCCAGATGGTGGTGATACGCATCTGCTCACCAACACGATCCAGCCGATAGCCCTGGAGCACAGCGCCATTGGCCAGCGCTACGGGTTCTACAGCAGTGTAGGCCTCTGTAGAAAGGGCGTTGTAGGAGATAGCCACGTAAGGTGGTTCACCTGCTCGCCGAGGATAAGTGGTGATTTCACTATCCAGCCCCAGATTTAGGGCTTGCTGATAGGCAGCCAGGCTCTCAAAGGTGAAAAAGAGGTGGGCATCCTCGGATTCGGGCAGGATGAGCACCGATTGGCCATCCGCAAAGCGGTGAGGATAATCCCAGAGCAACACCTCAAAACCGGCCACATCCCCCGAGTATTCCGAGTCATCACCGGCGGCATGGACGACCACCTCGCTACCGTCTTTCAAAGCCTCAGCGGCGGCCTGCGGAAAGAGTAGGGGGGTGCCAACACCGCCAGGCGTGAGTTCCTGAGAGACCATGTTCAAGCTGTAGGCAGAGAGACCCACTTGCAGACTGAAACAAAGGGTGACTAGCCCCAACAAGGTGTAGCGGAGCCATTTCTTTTGTACCAATTCGATGGCAAAAGCACAGGCGACGAATACGACAGGCAGGGCTGCCAGTTGATACTGGTGGTAAACCGGCGTGCTGTGGTAGGCAAAGACAAGCGGCGCAGAGAGCAGCCAGACTGGCGTAAGGCTGGCCAGTACCGCCACGGCCGAATGTTCGTGGCGGGTTTGCCAGGCGCGGATGACTGAACCGATCAGGCCAGTAACGGCAAGGGCGACGATGAGGACATACGAGGCCCAGAGGCCCGAATCCACCAGGGAGGACCAATCCCAGGCCTGGCCGAGCAAGAACCCCTCCCAACCGCGGCCAATGGTCATCTGGAAGAGTTGATTCAGGCCGGTCAGATCGAAAATGGCAGCCTGCCCGCCCAGAGAGAAAAAGCTGGTGCGCAGGTCGGGCGTGGTCCAGATGGTGTAGAGAAAGGGCGTTGCTGCGGCACAGGCCAGCGCAAAGCCGATGAGCAGGGGCAGCCAGCGCTTCCACAGCTTGAAACGGAAAAACAGCCAGATGGCGGGTATCAGCAAAGCGATGCCGGCGTAATGCACCTGGGGGATGAATCCGGTGAGAAAAACGGCTAGCACCAGCCCCCAGTTTTTGCCCTCGGCAATACCTACTACAACGCCACAGGCCCAAAAGATGGCCAGCGGCGCCAGAAGGTCCTGTGCCCAGATGCCGCGCGAGTAGAACACCAAATAGGGCGAGGCGGCCATGAGGGCCGAGGCCACCAAACCGGCAGTGGGCGAGAGGCTTTTTCGTACCAGCCACCACAGGGCCAGCACGCCCAGGGCGTTCAACAGGCCTACGCACAGAGTAGCAAAGAGCGGATTGCTGCTGATGGCAAAGGGGATACTGAACAGCCATACGGTGGCCGGAAAGTTGGGCAGCCCGGCGGAGGAGGGCATGCCCACCCAGGCAAACACACTGTTACGGGCCATCACTAGCGCCAGTTGGCTGATGCGGGCCTCGTCAAAAGAAAAGCTGTTGTTGCCGGGCCAGCCCATACGCAACCCCAGGGCTGCCAACATGATGATGACTAGCAGCACGCGTTCAAGGCGCGAGGGGTGTTTGGTTGTGGGCATGTGGCCTCCTGCTGATTCCTTCTGGGTGGATTCTATCATGCATGCCAGCCTTGGCAAAAGCGAGCCGTGTATGTCATTTGCCAGAAGGGGGGCACTATGCTATTATTGCAGACATTGGAGGCGTGGTGTAGTGGTCTAACATGTCGGCCTGTCAAGCCGAAGATCGCGGGTTCAACTCCCGTCGCTTCCGCCAGAAAGACATACTTTTTCCGCCAAGGGCGGGGGGGTATGTCTTTTTTTGTATCTCAAGCTATGTTACAATGAATTTTGTATGGGACGTGGTACGAAGAGAATCTATATGTTGGAAGCAGCTAATGGATATAGAAATACGTAAATTGACGCCTGACCTTGCAGAAGATTACGTGCATTTTTTTGACACTACACCACACGATAACAATGTGGATGAACATAAATGTTATTGTGTGTGTTGGTGTAACGATGATTATGAGGGCAAAGACTTTTCAACAGCAGAAAAAAGAAGAGAGTGCGCCCTACAATATGTCAGAGGCAATAACATTCAAGGGTATCTTGCTTATTATGACGATACGATTGTGGGATGGTGCAACGCCAATACGAAATCAGATTGCCTAGAGTGCGCTAGTTGGCAAAGATTTATGGATTATGTGCCTTTAGAGGAACCTGGCACGAGTATAAAGGTGAAATCAATATTCTGTTTTGTGATTGCGCCGGAGATGAGAAGAAAAGGCATTGCCACACTGCTATTGGATCGTGTATGTAAGGATGCGATCCAAGATGACTTTGACTTTTTAGAGGCATACCCTTACAAAGAATCCAGTTATCAGTCATCAGATTTTGGTGGCCATTTTGAGATGTACAGAAAAAGTGGTTTTTATGTATCTGTAGAGACTGAAAAAGGGCTTGTCGTAAGGAAACAGTTAAAGTAGTACTGTTCAAGACAGACATTATATGAAGCTAACCAATTCCAATTGATCGTTTAGATAGAGAGTAACCCCCTCTGGCTTGATTTGGCATCCCTCGCGGGAGTGAGTCTCGTCTACGGCAAGATTTTGACCGTAGCCAAGCGCTTGGATCCCGCACTTGGCGACTCACTACCGTTCGCGCGCAAAATTCTATTTGAAGCATAACTTTATAAAAGGGGCAAAAGAGATAGTCTTTTTTGCCCCCTTTTTGTAGGATTTGCCTCCTTTGGCGGTACCTCCGATTGATTGAATCTGCTCACGTGGAATATTTGAAAATGGACTTTTCTAGGTGTGGGTGACGGTGGCTTTATCTATGAAAGGATGATTTTCCCAGTATTATAAAGTTGAGTTTCTCGATGGCGAAACTCAGTCTTGCTGCGGCTCAAAAGCACTGGTGATACCAAACGAGGATTTGGTGGTGATTGAGGAAATAAAAAAAGCTCATCAAGAAAGAACACGGTTACTTGCTGAAACATGAAGCCGGTACATCGCAAAATGAATAGTATAGCTATGACATGAAGATAAGGAATAAAATTTGCTGCTCAACTAGCCGACAATTTGCCTGACTGGGAAATTTGTTTGCGCCATTTCCCTAGAAAAAGAGCCCTTTCGTATGAAGGGGCTCTTTTTTATTCCAAGATATGGTACCTTACATATATGCAGCTATGTTGCGTAATGACAACCAAATCTTTGTTGCCCATGTATTTGAAAAGGCACAAATCGGAAGCAGAATTTTGGTTTACCGATGAGGCGAGAACACACCAGTTTTAATTATTCCTGAATTTTTCTATTGACTTGAACGTCGCGTCAACCTGTATAGTTGAGTTGAAAGGAGGGTTGTTGTGGAATTACAGACCATCAGTCAGGTGTCCAAGCTGTTCAATATATCAACCCGAACACTCCGCTATTATGAGCAAATTGGGCTGATTGCGTCGGTGAAGAAAGAGGATTTTGCCTACCGCACATATGAGGCAGATACCCTTTTGCGGCTTAGACAAATCCTTATCCTGCGAAAACTCCGTATACCTCTTGGACAGATTGCAGAGATATTGGAAGACAGCGACATGGAGAAAGTCATTGAGACGTTTGAGCGCAATCTTGACGAGATAGAGGATGAAATAACCGCGTTATCCACGATTCGGAGCATTCTTCAATCCTTTATCGAAAAGCTAAATCTCAATGGCACAAGAGTTGCGTTACTTGATGATGAGCAGCTGTTGGAAGTTGTGGACTCCCTGACGGTCTCAAAGATCAATTTCAAGGAGAAAAAGTCAATGGAAGATTTGAACCGTGCCAAGGCCAAGTTGGACAAGCTAACCGACGTGAGAATCATCTATTTGCCGCCGATGACGGTGGCCTCTGCCAGCGCAACGGGAGAAAACTGTGAGGGTAAAGCCGCAGACATGATCAATCGGTTTGTGCTGGAAAGGGATTTGCTGAAAATCAAGCCCGATATCCGACACTTTGGTTTCGATTGTTCTTGCGGACAGACGGGTATCGGCGAGGGTTCTCTCAAGTATCAAGTGTGGGTTTCCATCCCCCCTGATATGGACGTGCCGGAACCGCTGGTAAAGCGTAGCTTCACCGGCGGGCTTTATGCCGCTCATATGATCAAAATGGGCGACTTTGAGCAGTGGAAGTTTCTGCACGATTGGGTGATTGAAAATCCGCTTTACGCATCCGATTGTGGGACGCTGCGCTGCTCTCCTTTTGAAAAGGACATGGATTTCTGTCTCGAAGAGCATCTAAATTTCTGGAGTGACCTTCAAAACCCCGAGTTCGACGACAAAGAGATACAGTTCGATTTGCTGCTCCCGGTCAAGGAAAAAGCCAAGTAGCAAGATTCTTTTGTCAGGTCGTTGTACCTGCTATGCTAGAACCTCGCATGAATTCATGATTCATGCGAGGTCTTTTATTTGACCCGGGCGCTTGGATGTGCGATTTTAGTGCCAGGCGCTCTTATTGGGGGCAGAATGTAGGGGCAATCATGAAAATAGGCTTTGTCCAATATGACGTTACGAGAGATGGAAGAGAAAATTTTGATATTGTGCAAAAGCATATCACAAGTATGGATTGTGAGATAGTTGTTCTGCCAGAACTGTGCGATTGCGGTTATCTGTTTGAGGATAGAAATGAACTCAACAATCTCTCCAAGCCAATCAATGAAAACGCGTTTGTAGATAACCTAAAGCTCTTATCCGCGCAAAAGGGATGTACGATTGTTTCTGGCGTTGCAGAACGTGATGGGGGAAAAATCTATAATTCATCCGTTATTATTGAAAACGGAATTATTCGTGGCGTGTATAGAAAAATCCATCTATCTGATTTTGAGAAAAAACTATTTGATAGTGGCGATGCCAATACGGTGTTTGAGGCGAATGGCATCAAAATCGGCGTTCAAATATGCTTTGATTTGTGGTTCCCTGAAATATCACGAGAACAAGTTAGGCAAGGCGCTGATTTACTTTGCGTGCTTGCTAACTTTGGTGGGGAAACGACCTATGATATCTCCCGGATCAGGGCGATAGAAAATCTAACTCCTCTGATTCTTTGTAATCGAATCGGCAAACAGCAGAATTCTACTATTGAAGCAGTGTTCTTGGGACGAAGCACAATTATCAATCGTGATGGTGACAGATTGTTCAAGGGGATTGATGGGATTGAGATGGGTCAAGTTTGCGATGTTCCTCTACTCTCAGAGAAGGCAAACGTTATCTGTGGGGATTTCTTTTCAGAGATGAGTAGGCACTATGACAAGTAAATGGTCTTTGATTTGCTTGTGTTTTTTGGTAAAAGGGGTAGAGCAGTTAGCTTGGCTAGCTGCTTTTTTAGTATGACAGGGCATGTTATGATAAAGGCAGCTATTGGATGGAATGGGCAAACAGAGTTGAGCGCTGCATGAATTCGTAACTCTAGCGTGCCATCTCATTCAAAAGGGGAGGGGCAAATGACGTATCAAAGCCTGTTGGATCGCAGCGAAGATTGGCTGAAATACGCGATCTATGTTCATCTGTGCCACAAGCCCAAGGATGAGATCATTGAACTCTGGGAAGCAGCGCTGGCGGACGAAAGAATTCAGAACTATATATCAGATGTTGCAGATTTTTATGGCATGCCGGTAACAAACCACAAAAATCCTGACCTGGCGATACACAAGCTGTTGTTCTTACTGGATATCGGATTCGACATAGATATCCCGGAGATCAAAAAAGCCATTGATGAGATTATCGAGCATCGAGACGACTATGGCGTTTATCAGTCAATGACCAATGTCCCCAAGCATTTTGGAGGGACGGGCGAGGATACGTTCAGTTGGTGCCTATGCGATGCGCCCCTGTTATTGCTTGCGCTTTTAAAGGCGGGCGTGGATTACTCAGAGTACATCAAGCCTGGCGTCGATTACCTTGTTTCATTGAGCCGAGACAACGGTTTCCCCTGCGCTGCTTCCCCGGAGTTGGGCAAGTTCCGGGGGCCAGGGAGAAAAGACGATTGCTGCCCTTACGCGACGTTGATCATGGCCGATTTGCTATCTTATATACTGGAATACCGCGACTCGCCTGCGGCAGTTACGGCGGTGGAAGCCCTGCTATCCCTATGGGAAAATAGCCGTGAACAGCATCCGTACATTTTTTACATGGGGACGGATTTTCGCAAGCTCAAGGCGCCGTCCCATTGGTACGATATCGTCAGTGTGACTGGCGTACTGAGCAAGTATCCATGTGTGCACCATGATCCGCGTTTTATGGAAATGGTCACCCTGATAAAGGACAAACAGGATGCGGATGGCTTTTTTACGCCGGAATCGGTGTACCGAAAGCTAAAGGCATGGGATTTCGGCCAAAAGAAAGAGCCTTCTCCTTATTTGACCTATCTGTGCCTGAGGATCTTTGATCGCTTGGAACAGGGGTAAGTTCAGCAGATGAAAAGGGCATGACGCGTCAGTGCAAACTCCAATTTGTCGCAAATACGTAAGATGGTTTGAACCTGAGGAGAATCATGGAAATGGCGATACGTGCCAAACTTGATCGCTTGATTGACACCTTGGCCTGTTTTGAGGAGGTCATTGCCATCGGCAGAACGGGGAATTCTGAGGAGATACCTGAAGCGGGTAAAGGCGATATCGACCTCTTTGTCATTTGCGACTCTATCCCTTTATATAGCGCTAGAGAAGACAAGTACGCGCCCCTTTTGCAGGACGGCACTGCCAACAGTTGCGCGATGCAAGTTTGCCAAGGGGGCATTTGGGGTACGGGAGATGTTTTCGATGTTTGTGGTGTCGATACGATGCCAATGTATTTTGCGGCTGTAGAGACGGAAGCGTACATCAGCAATGTGCTTGCCGGGAATGCCCTTGATAGGGAAGGGGATTTCTACCCGATCGGACGCTGTGCTACCTTTGCCAGTATCGGAATCTTGTATGACAGGACGGGTTTTCTTGACGCTTTGAAGGATAGATTGGCAAAGTACCCAGACGATCTATCCACCAAAATGTACGAATATCACCTTGGCCGCGTGCTCGATAGAGAAGGGCTGTCTCGTGCGGTAGAACGAAAAGATCCGCTCTTCTATCATCAAGTACTTGAAAATGCCCTCGATCACCTTTTGCAGGCTTTATTTGCGGCAAACAAGGTCTATTTCCCCAGCCGCAAGCGAAACATGCAATATCTATCTGGTTTTGCCACGGCGCCAGAGGATTGTTCGATGCGACTCTTGGAAGTTGTACATCTTGGCGGTTGTGCTGAGGGCATTGGAAACTCGGTGCAGATGCTAAATGATCTTGTAGAAGAGACGCGGGTTCTTGGTTCTCGGTGAGTCAACGGACTTGTGTGACTATGTCGACTGGCTGAGGTTCTGGAGGAGACGCGTATGTTCAAGGGCTCGAAATGGGCGCAAGAGATCGTGGCACTGCAAACCCCCGAGGGATCATGGGGGTATTTTCACACACTCAGCCAACCCACCAAAGAACGGCCCATAACGACGGAGCAGGCCTTGCGGAGGTTGTCGGTACTGGGCTACACAATCGAGGATACCCCCATTCGGAGGGCTGTCGATTACATGCACGCTTGCCTTATAGGGGAAAAGACGCTGCCCGACCGCCGCGAAAAGATGCACGATTGGGATATCTTTACGCGTCTCATGCTGGCTACCTGGATTCGGCGTTTTACACCAGACGATGCTAATGCCAATGCGGCGGCGCGGATGTGGGCCGAGGTCATCTCGGGTGCGTTTCATTCGGGTTGCTATGATGATAAAGATTACCTGCGCTCCTATCAAGCCTGCTTTCAGAAGCAAGCGCGAGGTGGGCGACTCGTCGATTTCGTTTCCTTTTACCCAGTCTCGCTACTGGTGGGCTGTTTGGCTTCACGAGAAGAAGCCCTCTTCCTAGAGCATGTTTTGAGGCACGAGACGGGCATCTATTACATTTATGACGCCCCGCTATGCGTGTTGCCCGATCAGTTCATGAGCAAGGCTGCCATTCGCTATCTGGCGGCGGTCGAGCTCTTGGCGGATTATGAACGCTGTAGGGGTAAGCTGGCTTTTGTGACGGACTGGCTTGAGCAAAATCGTAGCGAGGATGGCCTTTGGGATATGGGCAGCCAGGCCAAGGATGGCGTGTATTACCCGCTTTCAGATTCGTGGCGGCGAAAGGCTGATCGCGTGGGGGATTGTACCTGGCGAATCGGGCGATTGATGAGCAAGATAGGATGCGGCACATGATACTATCGGGTAGAGAGATCAAGAGGCACATGGGCAGCGAGATCATCATCGAGCCTTTTGACGAAGCGCGGATCAATCCCAACAGCTATAACCTCTCGTTGCACAATGAACTGCTTGTGTATGAGGATGACGTGCTGGATATGAAAAAGCCCAACAGGACGCAAACGATAACCATTCCTGAAGAGGGTTTTTTGCTTGAACCGGGCAAGCTGTATCTGGGCCGGACAAACGAATACACCCGAACTGAGACTTTTGTGCCCATGTTGGAGGGGCGTTCTTCGACGGGGCGCTTGGGACTGTTCATCCATGTGACGGCTGGCTTTGGCGATGTGGGTTTTGCCGGCTATTGGACGCTAGAGATGTTTTGCATTCAGCCGTTGATCATCTATCCCAATGTCGAGGTTTGCCAGATCTATTACCATACGATTGAGGGGGACTATGACCTCTATCATAGCAATAAATATCAGAACAACACGGGCATACAGGCGAGCTTGATGTACCGAGATTTTGAGAAATAGCCAGATTGTGCGCGGTTGGTTAGCCGATAGGTATGCTTGACCTAAAAACTTGATGTTTTGCTTCCACCATAGACAAGAGCTCTCTGCCTTTTCGGCGCAGAGAGCTCTTTGTTCATGTCCCCAGATCAGTGATTCAACAACGCAAGTGGATATTTGGCATACATCATGGGCACAACAACGTCTTTTATCCGGGGGCTGTTGCTCTTGCAGACAAGGGGCACAAAATCGTCGTTGTGGTGGGTGGTTCAATTGTGGGTTGCACTGTCGGCTGCACAGTTGGTTGGATTGTAGGCTCAACGGTGGGCAAGAGCGGGGCATCAAATTCGGCATTCACCTCAATGTCGGTTGTACTAACTATCAAAGCCTCGTTCGTGGTGCTAGTTCTTACGCTAAAGGTCAGTGTTCCACGATAGATGCCGCTATGAGCCGCACGAAAATCCGATTCTTCGATCAGGACATCGATCTCGTACCTGTCTCCGATGTTGGATTGATCGATGTACTCGGGATGCGGGAAATCGATGGTATAAGGCAACACGTTGGTTGGAACACCAACCTGCTGAAGCGGTCCGGTTTCTACCTCGATCTGGAGCGTCTCGTTATCCTGTAAAAGCAGATCGTCTATTTCAAAATAGCCTATTGAACAGACGCAGTCCATAAAGGGGATTGTGGCAGAGGACGGCAGCGTAAAGCAATAGAAACACGGTATTCTGGCAGTGACCTCTGTTATTTGCCCGCTATCTGCGACGATGAAAGGCGGGCACAGCGCTGCCAGTAACAGCAGCACAATGAGTATGTAAGAGGCTCGCTTTGGCACCGTATAGTCCTCTTTCCTTGGCCCTGACGGCACTGCCGCCAGGGCACTCGGTGGTTTTAGATTCACCCGAATCGATCAGGGCAGGACGTAAGAGATTGCAAAGGTCATGGTGCCAGCATAATCGCCGGCAGCGGTGATATCATTCTGATTGACTGTTACTTTGCCATCATCCGTACCGGTTGAGGTGAATGAGGTATATGCTAAACCGGTTGCGGTTCCGCTGAATTCATCATTGTTGCCATTGTACAGTTTGTAGGGCAGTTGCTCACTCCCAGATGCTAAAACAAAGTCGCTGGTGACCGCAACGTTGATGCTAGCACCGTCTTCGATGAATACATCTGTTGCCTCTACCGTAAAGGTCGCTTCTTTTATGGCATCGATTTTCTGCAGGGTGCCAAAATCGACAGCGCTGGGGATGACGATGGTGTAGGTGGGCTCGACCGAGGCTGTTACTTCAGTGCCAGTGCTGGGCGTAACGTTAACGGTATAGTTTTGGGTGGTTACATTGGGATCAAGGGTATTGGCGATAACGAGCACATTTCCATCAGCGGGCATAGCTACTATGCTTAGTACGCCGGTAACCCTGTCAATGGTGGCATAGACGTCTCTATCGTTCGACCAGACGGCCCAGGTCACTTCGGCTGTGCTTTCGGGGGTAAGCACAGCTGTCATCTGCAACGTGCCACCCACCTGAGCTTCAGCCACGCCCGTTGCTGTTCCGATAGCAATGCTCTCAACTGCTGCTGGCGCATCGCCAACCATGATCTTACCTACAAAATCTCCGGAACTCGCCCCGGCAAAGTTGCCGGTGAGATAGACGGGTTGGCCACCAATTGTAAGGTCAGTGAAAGCGGCGTACACAGAATCGCAACCGTTGATGTTCATCTTGCCTGAAACGGTACCGTTAATAGCACCACTAACTTCGTTGGTTATATCTGCCGTAAATGAAGTTATTTGGTCAGCTTCTTCTGCGGACGTGATTGAGAACGTCAAAACATACGGCGCGATCGCCGTATCAGTGGGGGTAAAGGTAAGAGTTCCACCTGTATTACCGATATTACCGCTGAGGGTTCCATAAACGGATGTATCTGCTGAGACCATCATGGGCACACAAACCAACATCAGACTCAAGGCCAACACCACGGTAAACAACTTTTTCATGTCTTCCTCCTAAAGTTCGTGCTTGTTTGTTGAGGAACTCGCCTAGCGGGTCCCCTTTCCCTCATCGCTGTGATCCAGTCACTTGACCAAACTCGACCATACGCACTCCTCTGGCATTTCCAGCCCTATTGTGCGATCAAGGTAATTTTGACTTCCGCGCCGTTCAGCGGGTTGAGTCCTTCCAGGCTGTACGTCTCGTATTTGATGGTTGCCGGGTATTCGCCAGGGGTCAGAGGTTGGGTAAGGGTGATTTCGTAAAGCCCCATCCCTGGTGAGACCATCTTGGATTCGTACAGTTTCGTGCCATCGTCCAAAAGCAAGCTGATGATAAAGTAGCAGGGGTTTCCTTCGGGGTTTTGCAGGTTCACAGAGACATCCGTCGTGTTGGCATCAATGGTGATGCTCTTGTACCCCGGAATGGCGATGCCTTGCGTCACACCACCCGTATCCTCGGTATGGACGCCCTCCCAGGCTACGGCGCCTTCTTCCAACTCGAGTGCTCGGGTTGGCGTGGGTGCAACAATAGCTTCAGCAGTTGGTTGATCGGTCATGATGGGCTCAGAGGTTGGCTGTTTGACGGCCGTTGGTGCTGTGGTCGGGGACTCTGTATTCGAAGGCGTGTTGAGGCTAGGCAACGCTAATGAAAGGCCGACAATTACTATAAAGGACAGAAACATGATCAAGTAGCGTGACGCACTATTATTTTTGAGCAGCGCCACATATTGATCCTCGCCGCCATCTACTGCCACAAAGCCCTTTTCGGCATGCGTGCGGCGATTATGCGACAAGTAGGGGTATATCTCGTATTCGCCATCATCGCTCTTTAGGGTGCCGACGGCTTTTTCCCCGCTCTTCGGGGCTATCTCGCCTAAGACGAGATAATCTTGGTGAGGATAAAGACTATTCATCTGCTTTTTGCTGTAGCAGGGGATATTTGCATCACCGAGCCTATACTGGCCTGCATAGTTCTTTTTCGGCAAGGCAAAATAACTACTCGTATTCATAGAACTCCTCAAAGATGGATACCTTCTGGTTTGGGCTGCTGCTTTTCCTCAACAATCAATGCGTAAAGGATCCGTCAATTTACATAAACACACTAGATCGAGCTCTTTGATGCGTCAAGTATTTTTTATATAAGAAAGCATATATTTCCATTTTGCTATATTTTTATAATCTTTTTGCTTTCGAGAATTGCACAACGAGTCAGCGGGCAGGTTTTGCTTTGTAGTGATAGTGGATTACTCATTTAGCTCTCGGTTGGGGCCACTAGGCAACGTTCCTCAAGCGTATTTCAAGAGTCGGGTTTAACGCTCGGCTCTTATTTTTCTATAATATGACTATGTTCATAGTGAGTTAGCGAACTTGAGTGTGACTGTGCCAGTTTCTGGAGGAGAGCGTATGTTCAAAGACTCGAAATGGTCGCAGGAGATCATCGCGCTGCAAATCCGCCAGCTGTTATCTGGGGGCAATCGAGCTCTTGGTAGATTGCGAATGGTGCAGGGGCAAGTTGGCCTTTGTGGGGGATTGGCTCAGAGACAATCAGTGTGAAGATGGCACGTGGGATATGGGCAGCCAGGCCAAGGATGGCGTGTATTACCCGCTTTCAGATTCGTGGCGGCAAAAAGATCATAGGTTAGGAGATTGTACCTAGCGATTCGAGAGATTGATCGACAAGGTAGGATACGGCGCATGATACTTTCTGGTAGAGAGACCAAGAGGCACATGAACAGCGAGATCATCATTGAGCCTTTTGATGAAGCGCGGATTAACCCCAACAGCTATAACCTTTCCTTGTACAACGAACTGCTTGTTTACACGGATGATGTGCTGGATATAAAAAAGCTCAACAGGACGCAAACGAATGCCAGTAATTCAATGCACACTGGGTGATTGTGCGCTGCTGGCCACACTGAACAGGCAGCTCATCGAGGATGAAGCCAGCGACAATCCCATGAATTGGGCACAGCTCGAACAGAGGATGCGGGATTTTCTAGTAGGGGATTACCGCGCCTATTTTTATGTGATTGAGCAAGAGATCGTTGGCTATGCTTTGGTTCGGGTTACCGAGACGCCCAAGTACTTGCGGCAGTTCTTTATCTGCCGTGAGCACAGGAGAAGGGACTATGGGAAAGCCTTCTTTGGCGAACTGATGGACGCACTGGGTGATGAAACGATCGACATCGAGGTGTATGCGTGGAATGAGGCCGGCTCGCAATTCTGGCAGAGCTTGGGTTTTACCCCGCGGAGCATCGCTATGCGCTATCAAAAAGAAGAATAAACTCTGCCTGTAAGCCAAAGTGGAACAATTCCTTTTCTGTTTCGTCTATATCATGCTGTGTATTTCCATTTTTCAATAGCTACTCATCGTTTGAGATGAGCGCGTAACGAGGCGCAAAATGAAGCGTAACAATCGATTCCGTGCTTGGTTCGGTGTGGCCGTCCTGATGGCGGCAAGCGTACTTTTGGGGGCTTGTTCGGATCAGGGAGCAGACGTGCCCAGTGATGAACAGGTTGAAGAGGCTTATAACAATGCCGTAGAGACCTACGGCTGGTTCGACATGACCACGATGCCCTGCAGCATGGAAACAGCCGAGTATAACGGCATGACGTATAACAAAGTGGATTACGAGGGCATTACGACATTTGCGGATCTCGAAGCCTACTTGAGGGGTTTATTCGGCGAGGATGTCGTGCAGATGTTACTCGCGGATAATACCAACGGTCCGCAGCATTACGTCGATATTGATGGTGCACTGTATGCTCTTGAAGCCGATAGAGGTGCTGACATCACCAAAGGCGAGGAAACGCTGGAAATCATTCACGAAAGTGATGCCAAGATCATCTGCCATGTGACCGTAGAGGTGCTCGATTCCAGTACGTTTGCCGTTACGGGATCAGAAACGCATGACTTTGCTTATGAGAATGTCGATGGGGCCTGGGTGTTCACCAATTTCGAGTTGGTGCGCTAGGCCTTGGTGTTTCATCCTATCTATGAAAACAAGAGTCGGGCTTAACGCCTGGCTCTTGTTTTGCTATGATATGACTATGTCTAGGGTTCGTTCAGCAAGAATGAGGGGCCAGAATGGATGAAATTGCCTATTGCGGTTTGCAGTGCGATACTTGCCCGATTCGTGTGGCCACGATTAAGAACGACGATGCCATGCGAGCGGAATTGCTCGCCACCTATTTTGCCGACCACCCCGAGGTGACTCTAGCAAACATCAACTGCGAGGGGTGTCATGCGCTTGCATCGGTGGACAATGTGTTTTGCGGCGCTTGTGAGATTCGAGCCTGCGCTGTGACCAAAGGGATCGTTACTTGTGCAGACTGTGACGACTATCCTTGCGACATTATGGAAAAGTTCTTCCCTGCCGATTCGGATAATCGCAAGCTGCTTGATGGGCTGCGAACTGGCTGAACAGATGCAGTTATGGGTAAATCGGAGCAGATGATGAAATTGCTGGGAAACACGCTGATCACGGAGGACGTGCCCAGACTCTCGCTGTTCTATCAGAATATCTTGCAGACAACAGCAGAGGGCGATGATATCCATGTAGAGCTCAAGACACAAGGCGCCAGTCTGTCCTTTTATGCTAGGCGTGCTGCCGAAAGGGACATGGCTTTTGATTTCAGTACCCACTGGGGCACAGGCAGTGTGACACTGAATTTCAATGTTGACGATGTGGATGCCGAGTACGCGCGATTGCAGGCTTTGGGCGTTGCCTTTATTACCCAGCCAAAGACGTATCCTTGGGGGAATCGGGCGGTACACTTTTGGGACCCGGATGGGAACGTCGTGGGATTTAGCGCCAGGTGCAAATGATGCGGCATGAACTCTGTCAGACTATGGCTGAATCAAGGAGCGGGAGATAAAGCATGGCATTTGATGAACATTTGCGTAACGCAGGCGTTAATGAGGGTATCATCGAGCAGATCATGGGTGTCGAATACTGCCGGGATGAGGCCAATGCCAAGCAGAATGAGGCCAATTTCATGGCAGCTGCTTTGCGCAGATGCGAAGAACTGTTGGATGATGACACCCTCAGTGAGGTGATGTTCGATCGAGCCTGCTGCAAGACGGGATATCGATTGACCAACGCCCGGGCCTTTGCCAAAGAGCATCAAGATAAATCCCTAGAGGAAAAACTAGCCTTGCTGCACGACGTCAAGAATATGGGACGCCCCTTTTTGAACGCCGATGGCGATATCGAGTCGGTGGCCGTGTTTTGGCGAGGCGTTCAGGGTGTGAAGTGCCCTTGTTGGCAAATTAATGGCAATCAACCTGTAGACGGCCCCATGCCGCTCTCTTATTGCAAGTGTTGTGCAGGACATTTTCGTTTTCATTACCAAAAGGCCCTTGGCCTCAAACTGAGGCTAAAGCAAATAAAGTCTTCTCTTTTGAACAGCGAAGGTAGGGAACCCTGCGTCTTTGTTTATGAAATACTCTAGCAAGTGGGTCGGTAACAAGCCAACAGTCAAACCTAGGGAGGTGGATGAGCGATGAGCAAGATGCCCATGTTGTTTGTGGGGCATGGTTCCCCCATGAACGCCATCGAGGACAACGTTTTTACGCAGACTTGGACAAGGTTGGGCTGTGAACTGCCTCGACCAGAAGCCATCCTCTCTATCTCGGCTCACTGGTATACCGAGGGAACGCGCATCAACGATGATCCCCAGCCTCAAACCATTTATGATATGTATGGTTTTCCCAAGGAGCTATACGAGATCGTCTATGGGGCTCCGGGGGCGCCGCAACTTGCCCATCGAACCAGCGACTTGATCTCATGTGAAGTTCAGGTGGACAACACCTGGGGGCTCGATCACGGCACCTGGTCGGTGTTGCATCGTATGTATCCCGAGGCCGATATTCCCGTTTATCAGCTCAGCGTGGACCGCTATGCACCACCTGCTGTTCACTTGCGGATTGGCCGGGAGTTACGCCCCCTGCGCAATCGCGGTGTGCTGATTTTAGGCAGCGGGAATATCGTCCACAATCTCTCCAAGGTTAGGTGGGATATGGCTGGCGGCTATCCCTGGGCCGATGCGTTCGATAGCTATATCAAGGAGAGCATTCTCGACGGGCGCTATGAAGACGTGGTGCAATATGAGCGAGCGGGGAGTTCAGCAGAGTTGGCCTTTTACATGCCCGATCATTTTTATCCCTTGCTATACGTGCTTGGCGCGGCCTGGGAGGATGACCATGTTTCTGTGTTCAATGAAGCCTGCGTGATGGGCTCGGTGTCTATGACGGGGTATTTGTTCGAGTGAGATGGTGTTGCCAAGAAGGCGATGTGAATAGCGAATACGTGTTGAGTGATTGTGTTTTATGTCCGAGGGACTGTCATGTGGACAGGGACGCCGGCCAGGTTGGTTATTGCGGCGTGACCAGTGAGCTGCGCGTGGCCCGGGCGGCGCTGCACATGTGGGAGGAACCTTGCCTATCTGGTGAGGCGGGATCTGGCACGGTGTTCTTCTCGGGGTGTAATCTGCGCTGTGTGTATTGCCAGAACTATCACATTGCCCATGCAGAGCTGGGTAAGGCGATCACCGTGGAGCGGTTGGCCGAGGTTTTTGGCGAACTGCAGGCCAAGGGCGCTTTGAACATCAACCTGGTTACGCCCAGCCATTATGTGCCGCAGATCATCCAGGCCCTTGAGATGGCCAAGGCGCGGGGCCTGAGTTTGCCCGTCGTCTACAATTCGAGTGCGTATGAAAAGGTAGAGACGCTGAGACTGCTTGATGGGTTGGTGGACGTCTATTTGCCCGACCTCAAGTACGTGGACTCTGCTATCAGTATGAAGTACTCACATGCGGCGGATTATTTCGTGGTGGCCACAGCGGCGTTGGCAGAGATGGTGCAGCAGGTGGGCGAACCCTTCTTCGATGACCAGGGCATTATGCGCAAAGGCGTCATCGTGCGACATCTGCTGCTGCCGGGGTGCCTGGAGGATTCCAAGGCCGTTATACGTTATCTGTATGAAACCTACGGCGAGCGGATATACATCAGCATCATGAACCAATACACGCCGCTGCCGCATGTGGCCCGTTACCCCGAGCTTGATCGCAGGATTACGTCAGAGGAGTATGACGAACTGGTGACTTATGCGCTAGACTTGGGCGTGGAGAACGGGTTCATTCAGGAGGGGGACACGGCTTTGGAAAGTTTTATCCCTGACTTTGATGATGAAGGCGTGTGAAGGCAGTGGCGTGGATGAGCTTTTGATCTCGGGTCTCCCCAGAGGGCCGGTATTGGATCAATGCAGAACATGGCAGATATATACCCCATAGGGGTAACAGGTTTTGCGCTTCTTCTTAACAATTCCTTGGCATTTTCCTGTTATGCTGAATTTGTACATGAATATGAAAAGCGTTGAACGCCACTGAGCGTTCAACCCAGGGACAGGAAGATCAATGAACAAGAAATCAGTTTTGGGACTGTTGACGGCGATATCACTCGTGCTCGTGGTGGCGATGGCCGCCTGTGCTGCACCAGAAGCAACGGCGACACCTGTGGCTGTGGTGGAGGCAACGGCTACTGAGGTTGTGACTGAAGCGCCTACAGTTGCGGTCACTACAGAGGCCGAGGTGTTGGTCACCCCCGAGGTGGACGTGACTGTGGTAGATGACGAGGGCAACACGCAAGTAGATGCTGCTCAGTTGGATGAGGCTCTGATGGCTACAGCCATTGGTGAGCTGACCGAGGACGAGATCGCTGGTTTGCTGTTCATGCGCGAAGAGGAAAAACTGGCTCGCGATGTCTATCTGACGCTCTACGACCAGTGGGGACTGGCTATTTTCTCCAACATTGCTGACAGCGAAGCCACGCACATGGATGCAGTATTGACGCTCATTGCGCGTTACGGTCTGGAGGATCCGGCGGCGGATCAGCCAGTGGGCAGCTTTGTGAATGCCGACTTGCAGCAACTCTACGATGACCTAGTGGCGACGGGCAGTGTCTCCCTGGGCGAGGCCCTCAAGGTGGGCGCGGCTATCGAAGAGATCGATATTCTCGATCTGCAGGAACGCATTGCTCAAACCGATAACGCAGACATTCGTTTGGTCTATGATAACCTGACCAAAGGCTCGCGGAACCACCTGCGCTCTTTTACCAGCACGCTGGAAAAGCAGACGGGCGAGGTTTACGAACCGGTTTATCTCTCGGTCGAAGACTATGAGGCCATTGTGGGTAGCGGAATCGAAAGCGGCAGGCCCTAAGGCATCAAGTTCTATCTGGAAGTAAAGGAGTGCACACGAATCCGTGTGCACTCCTTTTTTATCCTGCGGTAGGCGAGAGTGTCTCGGTCTTGTTCAGAGCAGTTTTGATGCCAAAGGCGATGAGCAGCAGGCCTACAACGATGTTGAGTACACGTATGGCAGCCTCGGACAGAAAGGCGCCGCTGAGGCTCCCCAGCAGGGAAATCAGGGTCAAAAAGAGCAGGGTAGAGAGCACGGCCCCGGCACCAAAACTGTACATATCACTGCGGCTCATACTGCCCTTGGCAATGCGTGAAGAGAACACACCGGCCCAAAAGATGATGGTCAGCGGATTGGAGAGGGTTAGCAGGGTGGTGCGCCAAAACATACCGCCGGGCGCCGCGCTGCTGGAGAACTGCAGGCTGGGCAAAAAGCTGATGCCAAGGGTGTTGAGCAGGGTGCTCGCGCCAAAGACGATGAGTACTATGGCACCAAATATCTTGAGGGCTGTTTTCATGCCGGGATACCTGGCAATGAGGGCGCCCAGGCCCACGATGGAGGCCAAGATGTAGAGGCCATCGACCAGAACCACGCCCAGCACGCCGGTCTCGGCGGGGTAGAACCCAGCAGCCGAGGCGGCCTGAAAGATAAAGATGCACACCGGACCGATGGCGAATTGCAGCATCATGCCGAATCTCAGGCCCTGAATAATCATGGATTTACCTCAGACATTGATTTCCTCTTTTAACGTCACCAGAGAGATGATGGTATTGGATCTGGATACGCCCTTGATTCCTTTCAAGGAATTGGATAGAAATAGTTCCAGGGCATGCGCATCCTCGACGAGCACCTTGAGCAGATAATCATATTCACCGGCGATGTGGTGGCATTCCAGCACGGCATCGTACTGGATGATGGTTTCCCGAAAAACCTGAACATCTTTTGTGCTCTCCAGGGTGACCAGGATAAAGGCTACCAGCCCCAACCCCATTTCTTTTCGGTTGATTCTGATAGTATATTGTTCAATAATGTGAGCAGTCTCCATCTTTTTCATCCTCTCGCCCACAGCGGGGACCGAGAGATTCACAGTGCGGCTGATCTCAGAGGCGGTGGCGCGGCTGTTCTTTTTCAGGATGCCCAGAATGCTGCGGTCAATTTCGTCCATATGAGCGGCTCCTTGGTGAAATAAGGCCAGTTTATCGTTTGACGAAATAATAGTCAATAGTTTTCCTGAAAATCAGTAAACTATTAGGCATGTACAAATTTGACTTTAATTCCTTTTGAACAAAGGAGATTGATGAGGGATGAGATAATGGCCAACTGTGATGAACGGTGTGTGTTAGAAGGCGTGCCACGCGTGCATTTTTACGAAGGCGGCAAGCGCTGCCCCGAGGATATTATCTTGCCCTCGATCATGCGGGCCATCCTCGAGTATCTGGGTGATAGCGAGTACGGCTGTCGGCATTGTCTGGCGCAGAATCCCGACTGTAAAGTGCTTTGCACCTATGCTTTTTTGTGCAGTGTATCGGGGGCGGCCTCGTTCCTCTCTTGGAAGGACGGTTGGCACGAGGACAACGCCGCTTTGACCTACCTCTCGGCCGTGCCCTGGGCAGCGGAACGCCACATTTTGGATGCTGTGGGCTATGAAGGCGAGTTCTTGGATGTAGAGGCTGGATGTGATAACGAGGCGTTGTTCCGTGAACGCATCATGGAAAGCATTCAGCGGGGTATGCCGGCACTGGCTTACGGTATCGTTGGCCCGCCCGAGCCCTCGCTGATTACCGGTTATGACGATGGTGGGGAGGTGCTCATCGGCTGGAGCTTTTTCCAGGATGAAACCACCGAGTGTGAGCCCTCGGGCTATTTCCGCGTGCGAGACTGGTTTACCAATACGGAGCGCGTGCTGATCATCGGCGATAAAAAGGCTAAACCTTTGTTGGCTGAGACCTGCCGCACTACTTTACGATGGATGATCAAAGTGGGCAGCACGCCTATGGTGCGTCCCGAGGCCGATGCGCCCGAAGCCTATCAACAGCGACACAACGGTCTGGCCGCCTATGATGCCTGGATCGCCCATTTGCTGTGTGACGAGAACTGGCCTGCTGAGGATGAGGATACACTCAAAGCCCATCATATGATACATGATTGGACGGTGGGCAGCCTGGCCGAAGCGCGTTGGTATGGCGCGATATTCCTGGCTCAGGATACGGATGGATTTGTGGCCGGGCCGGGCAAGCCAGGCACACAAGCTGAGGTTTTACATGCCGCCGCCTGTTACGCCGCTGAACACGACCTGATGTGGGCTGTCTGGGAATTGGCCGGGGGCATTGGTAATCCCGAGGGATACAAGGCAATGGCCGATGGTGAAAAGCGGCGAGCGATGGTTGAAATTATCAAACAGGCTCGCGAACAGGACGCCAGGGCTCTTGCTCATCTCGAATGCGCCTTGAGATAGACGTTTGGATTCACTCGCTGCTTTAAAAGGGAGGGAATGATGGAACCACGCTTTGTGGATCGGGAGGCTTTTACAGTGATGGGGGTGATGATTCACAGTGCCCCAGACAAGGTGGATTTTGGCGCCTTTTGGGAAAAAGAGTTCATGCCCCATCACAAAGTGCTGCGTGCTTTGAGCCTGGATGGCTGCTATTACGGTGTCTGGTTCGCCGATGAGGGCGACGATATTCCTTTCTATCTGGCGGGGATGGCTGTGCCCGACGATGCGGCGGTGCCCAAGGGACTTTTGATTCGACGCCTACTGGCAGAGCACTATGCCGTCTTCGACTGTACCATGGAAGCTATTGGTGCCACCTATGCTTACGCCTATAACACCTGGATGCCCGCTTCGCCCTATGAGATGCCCCAAGGTACCTCGGATTTTGAGTTCTACCCGCCAGAGGGCGTGGCTGACGTTTCACCAGCTATCTATATTCCCATTCGGCATAAAAGTGTCTAGATACAACCGATTGCCGCGGGTGAGCATTCGGTTGTGTTCCTGGCAGCTTGTTGATTTCGACTATTCTATGGGAGTGAAAAAGTTCGAGATGCTGGGCCAACAGCGTTTTAGGAGAACGAATTATCGTGAAATTGGGTAAAGAGTGGGACAAGCGCATTACCATCTGGCTGGAAGAGCTGCAAAAGGATTTCTTTTTCCCGTTAGGAGCTGTGCCTTGCAGTGGCTTTACCACGTTGGACATGCTTACCCCAGAAGAGGCGCTAGCGCACGAGTTTGTGTCCATGCCGGTGGGCACTCCTTGGGGCAGGAAATGGGAATACGGCTGGTTTCGCACCGAGATTATCTTGCCAGCGGCGGCCCAAGGGCAGCGCATCATCTTTAGCCCCGATGTGGGCGGGGAGATGCTCATTTGGGTCAACGGGCGTGTGGCCGGATCCAAGGACCTGGAACATGCCTATATCACGCTGACGCGTTCGGCCCAAGCGGGCGAGCACTTTGATATCTTGATCGAGAGCTATGCTGGCCATGGTCCCCGTTTGGAAAACGGCGGTCCCTATCCGCCAGGGCGAGTGCCCGTGCCCGAACCTCCCGAGTTCCAGGTCAAAGTGGGACCGGCGGTGTATGCCATCTGGAACGAAGCCGCCTATCAGCTGGGGCTGGACGTTTATACCCTCACCAAGCTGCTCTCAATGCTGGACGACAAGTCGCTACGAGCCCAGCGGGTGGCGGATGGCCTCAAGCAGTTCACCTATTTGGTGGATTTTGAGCAGCCACCAGAAAAGCGTATCGAAGGCTATATCGCAGCGCGTGAGGCCTTGGCGCCGCTGATGCAATGCGTCAATGGTTCCACGGCACCCGAGTTCACCATCTTTGGCCAATCGCATCTGGACTTGGCCTGGAAATGGCCCTTTGAAGAGACCAAGCGCAAGTGCGCCCGCACCCTCTCTTCGCAACTGGCGCTGATGGACGAATACCCCGAGTATCGGTTCATGCTCTGCGAGCCACCGATTTTAGAGGTGGTGCAGACCTATTATCCCGAGCTGTACAGCCGCGTTCAAGCCAAAATCTCCAATGGGCAGATGATTCCCGAGGGCGCCTTTTACGTAGAATGCGACACCAATATTCCCAATGGCGAGAGCTTGATCCGTCAGTTTACCCTGGGTGCCAAGTGGTTCCGCGAAGAGGCCGGCTGCACCGCCAAGATGGCCTGGCTGCCCGATTCCTTTGGCTTTTCCGCCGCTTTGCCGCAGATCATGGCCGGCTGCGGTGTGCGTTACTTTGCTACCCAAAAGCTGTTGCGCAGCCACCCGGAAACCGATCCTTTTCCCTATAACATTTTCATGTGGGAGGGCTTGGACGGCACCCGGATTCTGTCTCACATGCTGATGAAGAATAATTCGGGCATCGATCCCCAACTGCTGGTGCAACGTTGGACGCAGGATCGCAATCAGCAGGAGGATATCGACACGTTCATGTTTCCCTTTGGCTATGGCGACGGTGGCGGCGGGCCCACCCGAGACATCTATGAGCTGGCACGGCGAGTAAGTGATCTGGAGGGGGCCCCGAGAACCAGGCTGGATAGCCCCATCGCTTTTTTCGAGGCCATCGAGCGTAAGGGAGAGCCCAAGAACCGCTATGTGGGCGAGTTGTATTTGCAATGGCATCGCGGGGCCTATACCTCTCTGGCCAAGCTGAAAAAAGGCAATCGTCGGGCAGAAACGGCGCTGCACGAGGCCGAATTCTGGTCGACCTTGGCGCCAATGGTTTACCCGGCGGAGGAACTGACGGTCTTGTGGAAAAAGGTGCTCTTTAACCAGTTCCACGACGTGCTGGCCGGCACTTCGATCACTCGCGTCAATGAGGAGGCTGCCCGCGATTTTGAGGAGGTCATAGCAGACGCCAGCAGCCTGACCGATGCGGCTTTGGGGATGTTCACTATTCAAGCGCCGAGCGAAGGTAAGGCATTGACTCTGTTCAATTCGCTTTCTTGGGAGCGCCAAGTGCTGGTGCGCTTGCCCCAGGGCATGAACGGCGCACGAGACATGCAGGGGAACCTGCTGCCAGCGCAGACTACAGACGAGGGCACGCTGGTGCGAGCGACCGTACCCGCTTGCGGCTATACCACAATCAGTCTCGTTGATTCCTTGGAAGTTGCGCCAGGGGCAGGCTATGGCAGCCGCGCTTATCGCCTGGGTGAGCAGTATGTGCTAGAGAACGACTCTCTGCGTCTGCAGGTGGATGCCAGTGGGCAACTCGTGGAGATTCTGGATAAAGAGACGGGTTTGCAGTATGCCGAGGGCCCCTGCAATGCTTTCAAAATGTACAAGGACGTCAACATCGAGTACGACGCCTGGGAGATCGGCTCTATGTACGAAGCGCTGCCGGTGGCGCTGGCTCAAGAGGCCGAGATCGACATCGTGCTGGGCGAGGCTGCGCCACCGGCGAGTGAAGGGTTCCTGAAAGCGGGCATTCGCGTGCGTCGGCGACTGCACGATTCGCCCATGGTACAAACAATTACGCTGGAACAGGACAGCCGTCGGGTGGATTTCGAGACTGAGATCGACTGGCAGGAGCAGCACAAGCTGCTTAAAGTGGCCTTCCCCGTGCGGGTGCACGCCGATGAGGCCCTGCACGAGATTCAGTTCGGCTATATTCGGCGGCCCACGCACAAGTCGCGTCGCTATGACGCCGATCGTTACGAGGTCAGCCAGCATCGCTATACGGCCCTGGCTGAGGCCGGGCATGGCTTTGCGGTGCTCAACGATTGCAAGTACGGCGTGAGCGTGGACGGCGGTTGCATCAACCTGACCCTACTCAAGGCGCCGGTTATCCCCGATATGTATGCTGACAAGGGACGACAGGCCTTTACCTATTCGTGCTATGCCTACAACGGTTCCTTTGCCGACAGCGGTGTGGTGCAGAACGGCTATGAACTCAACACACCCATCCTGGTGCGCGAGGGGGATTCTGGCACAGCCAGCCTGTTTACTGTGGAGATGAGCGAGACGCTGGCCAACAAGAATCCCTGGAATTTCGCATATGCCAATGTGATTCTGGAGACGGTGAAACGAGCCGATGATGGCTCGGGCGATTTGATCGTAAGGTTGTACGAATCCCAGAACACGGCGGCCAAGTGCGTGCTGCATACGCCACTGGCGGTGCAACAGGCTAACCAGACCAACATGTTGGAAGAGGCGGAAGCTTTTTTACCCACTGATGGGCACAGCGTTGCGCTGACCTTTAGGCCTTTCGAGGTCAAGACAGTGCGTTTGAGCCTGGGCGACTGAAAAGAATAGGGCCTTTGCATTGCGGAAAAGAGGGGCATTTCTGATATAGATTCAGGAATGCCCCATGATTTTGCTTTTCTCTCAAGATAAAGGCGCTTTTTCGGTAGTTTGTGAGAGGTTTTGCGTACACCTGAGAGCGCAACGTTGTTATGCTCTGAGCATCTTGTCTCGGCGTAACAGGAGGATTCTATGCGTATTCGCAGGTTCGTTGTCTTGTTTGTCCTAGCCCTGACTTTGATTTCTCCCCTTTGTGCGGCAGAGAGTAGCGAGTCCACCACAGTTGTTTGGTGCCGTGGCGGCGATGCTTATGCTGCTCTGGCGCAGCAGATTGCGGAGGAAGAAGGGATCCCCCTGGTCGATTCGCTCGACCAAGCGCTGGCCTACCAGCCCGAATACATCATCTGGGTGGTCGATCCCGAGACGATCACGGAAGAGGATCTCATCGAGGTGCGGCAGACTGTTCGCGAGGCCGAACAGGTTGTGGCTTTGGGTCTCATTACGGGTAATACGTTGGAGGATGCGCAGACTCTATGGCAGCGGCGTTTGGCTTTGGGAGATGGGCTGATGTATTGCGTGCATGGGGCCGATCCCGAATCACATGTCGAGGAGGGGATAATCATTGCGGAGGATGGCGCAACCACTGCGTTGAATTCGACCTCTCTCACTTTGGCTTTGAGTAGTACCTCTTATCTCTCCTATGTGGGGCATGGTGGACCCAGTTATTGGGGCTTGGATGCCAGCACCTATGTTGGCTTTGATTCTGTCGATATTCCTGAACTCGGTGCCTGTCTGGTAGGGACGGCTGCCTGTGAGACGACAAACCTTTGGAGCGGGCCTGAGAATATGGCGTTAACCATGATAGAGCGTGGTGCAGTGGCGTATGTTGGTTTAGCCACCAGCCCGAATTCTGGCTATGTGCCCGGCGTGTTCGAGGCAGCTCCTTTTGCCCAAACCTGGACAGGGTTCACGGTGGGGCAGGTGGTGGCGCTGCAAAATGAGGCTGCGGAACAAGGCTATGCAACGACTGGATTAGTCATCATGTTGGGCGATCCGCGCCTGGCGTTGAATAACACGGCACCCTATGTGGTGCAAGAGGATGCGACCCTCGAGGATGGCACACGTTTGGTGCGCCTCAGTGGTGTACCCAGCGGGGTGGCGCTCATTCGTCTGGAGGATGCGGCCGAGTATGAATATGTCTCAGTCGAGGACTATACGGCGGTGCGTGAGGGCCAGCGCTATTACAACGCGGACTTGCAGACGGCGGTAGTAGGCACGGATCGGCTGGTGCTGCTGGTGCAAGATGGGGGCGACCTCACTTTACATCTGTCACAACAAGCTCCCCTAGTACAAACCGTGTTTAGCACTTTGGGCGATGGGTTGGATCATACGCTGGTTTATCTCAACGACACAGGCACGCCGCTGTCCAGCATCGTCTTCTCCATTGTTGCGTTGCTCATTGGGTTGTTGAGGTGGCGGCGTTCCTCATTGACTCGCCAACAATTGTTAGCAGCTTTGCTAGTGGGCCTGATATTGGGAGGGGGACATGCGCTCTATATCCTACTGCGCTTGGGTGAGGTGACGATCACCAGCAAACCTCTGGTCTTTTCGTTCATTGGACCCTTGGCCTCGGCTTTATTAGGCTGGTGTGGGGCTGTTCTCTATCTTGCTTCCTCCAAAGCCGGTGGACGCTTGGCAGGTGTTGTGGTAGCAAGCGCCTGGCCTTTGGCGCAAGGTTTGGGGTTGGCTGCGCTCATACTCTTGGCCAGGGTGTTGTCGCGTTTGTCTGGTGAACCCTTCCTGGTGAACACGACCTCGATAGAGTTGTCCTTGATTGCCTGGGGCTGCGTGTTGCCAGGTATAACGCTGTTGCTGTGGGGCACAGGCAAGTTGGCGCGGAAGCGCTTTGAACCCAATGGCGGGATCTAGTTCGTACCCAAACACACTTTACAGGCGGCGGTTTTCTTAGTTTGACAAAAGCCAGTCAGACTCGTAATATGCACTTTGTGCAATTTAGCACGAAGGAGTGTATGATGGTGAATTACTTTGATTTGACTGGTAAGGTAGCAGTGGTTACTGGCGCATCTGCAGGGTTAGGCAAAGAAGCCGCGCAGGCTTATGCCGAAGCAGGGGCAGATGTTGCTATTCTGGCACGCCGTGTGGAAAAGCTAGAAGCGGTCAAGGCCGACCTCGAAAAGTACGGCCATCGTGTTTTGGCAGTGCAGTGCGATGTAACCTCTGAAGACAGCGTCAAGGCAGCTATGGAAGCGGTAATCGCCGAGTTTGGCAAGGTGGATATTCTGCTGAATAACGCGGGCGTGGCTGTAAAGGGTGGCGTCGACACGTTGACGGTAGAGGAATGGAATCGGTCCTTTGATACCAACGTCAAGGGCATCTTTTTGGCCAGCAAGTACATTGTTCCGCACATGAAAGAGCGGGGTTACGGCAAGATCGTTAACATCGCCTCGGTCAACGCAGTTGTGGCTAACAAGGAAGATACGTTTATTCGTCACTCCTATAATGCTTCCAAAGCCGCAGTTCTGGGCCTAACGATGGCCATGGCGGCAAGCTATGCTCAGTATGGTATTACCGTCAATGCCATTGGACCGGCACTGTTTGAGACCGAAATGACCAGCGATACGTTGTTCAAGTCTGATGCGTTCCTCAAGGGCTATTCGTACCTTAATCCATCAAGTCGACCTGGGCGACATGGCGAGTTGAATGGCACCGTGCTTTATCTCTCCAGCGATGCCTCGAGTTATGTGCAAGGACAGTTCATTTTGGTAGACGGTGGCTTTACACTGGTGTAAGGACGGCTTAAGCCTGCAGCGAGCTAGAGCAGGTTTGTTACAAGATGTTCCATCGCGACCAAACAGAGAAAACAACGGGACGGAATCTTAAAGATTCCGTCCCTTCGCATTACAGGGTCCCCAAAGCGCCAATTCTGATCAAGCTTTGCGCATGGGTAATGGTTGGCCACGCAATCCCGCCAGCAGGTTTTCCACAGAGGCAACCATCATGGCCTCACGCGTCTCGATGGTCGAACTACCGAGGTGTGGCGAGATGAGTACGTTATCCATGCTGAGCAAGGGATGATCGCGTGGCAGGGGCTCAGGCTCGGTGACATCCAACACCGCACCACGGAACCACTTTTCCTGCAGGGCGGTAACCAGGGCATCGTGATCGACCACACCGCCGCGGGCCATATTGATTAGCACGCCCGTCGGTTTCAGCCAATGCAGCTGCTCGGCGCCGATCATGTGATAGGTCTCTTGAGTTAGGGGAACCATCAGCAGCACGTAATCGGCACGACCGAATAAATCGGGCATGGAACAGTATTCGGCATGGTAGGTCTTTTCGGCTTCCAGGTCGCGGTGACGATTGTGATAGAGGATGTTCATATCAAAGGCGAGGGCACGCTTGGCGATAGCCTTGCCGATATTGCCCAAGCCCATGATGCCCAGAGTGGTGCTGTGTACTTCGTGTCCCATAAACCCCGTAGGGTCATAGACAGTAAACTCGGGACTATGGGCGTAGTTGACGGCAGTCACGATGTTGCGGGCATAGGCCAGCAAAATAGCAAAAGCCAAGTCGGCCACGGCGCCATCGAGGATGCCGGGCACATTGCCCACAGGAATGCCGCGGGCACGGGCGTCATTCAGGTTAATGTGATCGACGCCGACGCTGGTGGTGCAAATGACCTTGAGCTTGGGCATGCGGTCCATAAAAGCGCCATCGATGGGCAGCAAGCCGTAGATAAATATGCCCTCGATCTCGGACAGCTTGGCTACTATTTCGGCATCATCGGGATCCCACACATGAAAATCGATCAGGTCGCCAGCTGCCTCACGTACCTTGGGTAAAGGGGGGATGTTCGTTAAAACCTGGTAGGCCATTTCGTAAACTCCTGATCATGTGTGTGGGAAAAAGCTGTATATTGAGATTCAATCATTGACCAGTTTAGCATCACCTGGCTGAGGCGTCGAGCTTGGCTATTGTGCAAGTACTACAACGTTTGACTCTGTAGGGAGAAAAAGGCTCCTCTTTAACAAAGAGGAGCCTTGATTTTTCGTCGATCAGGCAATGCGAGCGGGGAGGGCTTCGCCGCGCAATCCGGCAAAAAGATTGGCGACGGATAATTCCAACATGGCTTGGCGTGTTTCCACTGTGGCACTGCCCAGATGGGGCAAGATGAGCACGTTATCGATGGTGAGCAAGGGATGATCACGCGGTAAGGGCTCGGGCTCCGTAACGTCAAGCGCGGCTCCGCGAATCCAATTTTTCTGTAGGGCGATGACCAAAGCATCATGGTCAACCACGCCACCACGGGCCATGTTGACCAGGACGGCAGAGGATTTCATCTGCCGCAGTTCGGTTTGCCCAATCATGTGGCGGGTTTCGCTGGTGAGGGGGACCATGAGCACCACATAGTCGGAGCGACTCAAGAGTTCGGATAGTGGACAGTACACCGCTTCCAAAGTTTGTTCTGCATAAGGATCACGGTGGCGGTTATAGTACAAGATTGACATGCCGAATCCTTGGGCACGCTTGGCTATTTCTTGGCCGATTTTTCCCAGGCCGATGATGCCGAGGGTTGTGCTGTGTACCTCGTGGCCGAGAAAAGCATTCACTTCATAGGTCGTGAATTTGGGCGAACAGGCATAATTGGCTGCGGGCACCAGATTGCGCGAGAAAGCGAGCATGAGGGCAAAGGCCATATCGGCCACTGCGCCATTGAGCACGCTGGGAGTGTTGCCTACGGGAATACCGCGTGCGCGAGCATCATCCAGATTGATGTGATCGACACCGACGCCTGTGTTGCTAATGACTTTGAGTGCTGGCAGACGGTCCATAAAAGCGCCATCGATGTGCAAATGGCTACGCAAAAAGATGCCTTCAATCTGAGGAAGCAGCGCTTGGATTTGCGCGTTTTCTGGATCCCACACGTAAAAGTCGATTTGATCGCCGGTGAGTGAGAGTAAATCGGCTGTAGGGGGTTCGTTTGTCAAAACCTGATGAGCCATATCGACACTCCTGATTCGAGGTAATCGGCGTAATAAGGGGTAGCCATAATTGATAGATTGTGATGTCTGTAGTGTAACACTGTAGAAATGTGGGGTCGAGCTCTGTGCCGTAGATGCTCTATTAACAAAAAAGCTCTTCACCTCAATTGAGATAAAGAGCTTTTTGATTCTATCTTTTAGACTGCACGAGCGGGCATGGGCTCGCCGCGCAGACCAGCCAGCAGATTGCGGATGGCCAGGTCGAGCATGGCATCGCGCGTCTCCCAGGTGGAGGTACCCAGATGCGGCGTGATGATGAGGTTATCTAGCTCAAGCAACGGATGGTCGCGCGGCAGGGGTTCGGGTTCGGTGACGTCTAGAGCCGCCCCACGAATCCAGCCCTCTGTGAGTGCCTTGTATAGCGCTTTGTGGTCGAGCACGCCTCCGCGCGAGATATTGATGAGTTCAGCGGTGGGCTTCATCAGGCGCAATTGTTCCTCGCCGATCAAATGATAGGTGGATTTGGTTAGGGGAACCATGAGCACCACGTAATCTGCATGTTGGAAGAGCTCGTTCAGGGCGCAGAATTGGGCGCCATAGGCCTCTTCAATCGCTGGATTCTGGCGGATATCGTAATAGAGGATGTTCATATCAAAGCCATGGGCTCGCTTGGCGATTTCTTTGCCAATGTTGCCCAGGCCGACAATGCCGATCGTGCTATCGTGTACTTCGTGCCCCATGAATATTTCGGGGAGAAAAGCTGTGAATTTGGAACCGTGGGCATATTCGTTGGCGGGGAGTACATTACGCGTCAAAGAGAGCATCAGTGCAAAGGCCATATCGGCGACAGCGCCACTGAGCACGTGCGGCGTGTGGCCTACAGCAATACCCCGTTCGCGGGCCGCCTCGACATCGATATGGTCATAGCCCACACTCGTGGTGCACACAACTTTGAGCGCTGGCATCTTGTCCATCAATTCGCGAGTTACACGCAAAAGGCCATAGAGATAAACACCCTCGATCTCGGGCAGCTTGGCAGCCAAGTCTTGGTCGTTTGGATCCCAAACATGAAATTCGACCTCGTCGCCTACGAGGTCGAGGACAGTTTCAACGGGTTCCTGGTTCGTCAACACTTGATAGGGCATAGGGTCAAACTCCTAAGGTGATATGGCTTTTTACGGTGCGCGTTTGAATGAAGGTTCACCTTTGACAGTCATCGTCAGTTTGCCGCACAGGGGCTGGACCTCAGAAATTGCTACGGGCATTCTAGCACTGCTCGGCTATAGCGTCGAGACGACACCTGTTTTTGGCGGCGCAGGGCATCTATGCTATTATCGTGGACATTGGAGGCGTGGTGTAGTGGTCTAACATGTCGGCCTGTCAAGCCGAAGATCGCGGGTTCAACTCCCGTCGCTTCCGCCATAAGGGTCAGCTCGTGAGAGCTGACCCTTTTTGTGTTCGTCCTTCTAGGTCCTTTCCTCGTTTGAGAACGCTACTAATTTCTCTTGTGATTGCTATAATATACTGGAGCGAAGGTAAGTTCACTTTGATTTTGTTATCAATGACTAGTTATAGTTAATGTTCTTCAGAAGAGAACTGGAAGCTCATACGTCTGGATGAATAAGTTAGAAGTAGCGAGATTGTTATGCTTAGTTTTGGCATAACTGTCTTCGGTGGCGTTCAAAATGGTGAGAAGGACAAACTAGATGCTCAATTATCTGAATATAGATGACTATGAGTTCGAATTATTGTGCCAGGATATCATGGAGAAGAAGCTGGGCGTGAGTTTGAGGAGCTTCGGACGAGGTAAGGATGGGGGAATTGATCTGTGTGATGATGTTTTAAAGCCCAGGATTATCGTTCAAGTCAAATATTACATGCGTAGCTCGTTTTCAAATCTGAAACGATCTCTATCGAAAGAAGTTGAAAGGATAGAGCAACTTGCTCCAGAACAATACTATATTTGCTGTTTGAAGGAATTGACTCGGGGAAATGTCACTGACATTTATAATATGTTTGCTAGCTATATGGATTCGGCTAAAAACATTGTCACACAGCTTGAAATAGATCGATTCCTTACTGATCCCCAAAATATAGAGATCGCAAGAAAACACTGTAAACTTTGGTTTTCGGCTACAGGTATTTTATCTGAGATTAATAATCAAGATATCTTTATCGATTGTGCGTCATTGTTGGCAGATGCAGAAGAAGATAACAGGCGCTTTGTTCAAACGCCTTTGTTCGATAAAAGTGTTGAAGTATTGGAAAAAACTCGATCTTTGATGCTCATTGGGGATCCGGGAGTAGGGAAAACGATCACATCGAAAATGTTGGTCCTCTTTTTTGCTAAACAAGGATATCGTGTTCGATATACAACAGCAGGGAACGTTAGGGATGTTAAAAACTCTCTTTTAATAGATTCTGATATCAAAGAAATGATATTCATAGATGACTGTCTTGGTCAGTGCTATCTGCATATTTCAGAAACGCAAGAAAACGAAATACTTTCTTTGTTGAAATATGTGAAAATGACTCCGAATAAGATCATTCTCCTCAACTCGCGTGTAACGGTTCTTAATGCAGCCAAAGAACGTTCTCAAGAATTTCTTCGATATATTGAATCGGAAAAAATAAAACTCTATATTATTGATCTGAACGATATGGGCAATGTTTACAAGGCCCGTATTTTCTATAATCATCTGATTCTTAACCATGTACCAAATGAGTATTACTCTAGCGTGAGGACGCACAAGAATTACCGAAGGATTATTGCTCATCGCAATTATAATCCTCGAATTATCGAGTATGTTTCTTCAATGGATCGGTATAACTCTGTTTGTCCAAATAAATACTACGATTACATAGTTGATCGTCTGGATAATCCTGAGGATGTTTGGAGAGAGGAATTTGAGAGACGTTTAGGTTCTGTTGATAGAATACTCATGGCAGTTCTTTATTCATTAACGGATGATTCTATTGAACTAGAGATTCTTAAGGAATGTTTTACTGCTTGCTTATTGCAAGTTCCGGATATTGATTTTACCATTAATCATTTCGAAGCGGCTCTTGCACGGCTTAATGGCTCTCTCGTTAAGGTAGTGCAACCTTCAACTAATGAACAACTAATACAAGTACTAAACCCGTCAATTAATGATTACCTGCGAATTGTGTTTAACAAGAATGAACCGTTTTGGGAATATGTAAAACGCTCGGCAGTATATTTTGAACAATTAGAACGTTTGTATGGAGATAAAATTGACGAAGTGATATTAGAAAAAATAATAAATGGAAGCATACTAAATATAAAAGATAGAATACGGCATATAGATGAAATCGTTTTATATGGAGTATGTAAGTTCAAAATTCTAGATCAGCGATATACGGAACTAATTATTCCGATCCTGCTAGAAATATCGTCTGGGGTATTTGTTAGCAAGGATTGGTATGAAAAAGACAAGATACTATTTTCTCTTTTATGCGATCCCTTATTTTCGTTCTACAAAATTGACCAGCAAATATTGAGCAATAAAAGTATTATTGAGAGAATGCTAGGGGATCTAGAAATGGAATCTCTGGTGGAAGTAGTGAATCAGCTTCATGAGCGTTTTTGTGAGAAAAGACGTTCTTTCCAGATAACTCAAAAGCAATTCCAAGAGCTTTTAGAGGTCGTCTGTGATTCAATCTTCATAGCAATTAAGCAATATGCTTACGCGTATTTCATCAGCGATTTTGTTCAAGATACGGATATAGATTCAATAATTGATGAGATAACAAAAAATACAAAGAGGCCATGCGAGTTAGATGAAATTGCTGGATCTGCAATTGACCGGATCCATGACATGGTCGAAGAACGAGCTAAAGAGGAAATCGGGGCAGCTTTAGAGAATATCAATGATATCTACAGCAATTACATAAGCGATTGGATAGATAATGTTTCTGTTCCTTACGATGAAATAGAAAATGCAGTAAACAGCTACTTGCAGCCTGACCGAGAAGATTTTGATATTGATAGATATTTTGATGGAAATTCAGATTGGAACCAGGTTGATCGTATACTTGACAAGGAACTTCCGTGTTGAGAAACTAACTATCGAATGCATCATGTTGGAAAGGCACAACTCGAAAGAGTTGTGCCTTTTTGTTTGCCGCTAATGGTTGACGCGGGCACCAACGGCATGTATACAAGGGCGGATTGTTAGCGAAAGAAAGCTGCCGTATGCCCGGATTAGCTGACTATAACCCTTGTTGGGATCGTGCTCGCGCCCAGGGTGATGCCTCACGTGTTTACGCCGATGACCATATTCTGCTAGCCACGGATTTCGAGAGGGTAATGGATACCTCACCTGCAAGCTGCCGCCGAGTCTTTTGAGGAGAACAGAGCATGATGTGGGATCGAGGAGTGTGGTACGACTATCCGCCGTTGACCATCGAGGATGAGGTGACTGGTCGTAGTTACGCCCAGATTACCAAAGGCGAGGGCAACAACAAGCACGTCTATTTCAATCGCCTCAACTTTGTGGACAATGGCCGTTATCTGCTCATCAACTCTGACCGTACCGGCAGTTGGCAGATTTACGCTTACGATCTGCAAAAAGAGCGGATCCGCCGTCTTACAGACTGTACCCTGGATCCCGGTCGGCCCAGCGTGGATCCGTATAGGCCACTCATCTACTATACCCAGGGAGATCTAGTCTATCAGCTCAACATCGAGACGCTAGAAGAGAAGCTGATCCACACCCATGAAACGCCCGAGACTGGTCAGTTTGTCTTGTTGGATATCTCACGTGATGGCCAATATCTAGGCTTTATGGAGATGGGCGCTTATGAACACGCCGAGGATGGGCCGGCCGATTTCGTTCGCCGTTACGAGGTGCGCCCGTTGTGCAGTTTTTGGGTCATGACCTCCGATGGGGCCAAAGTCTGGAAGGCTCACGAGGAAAAGCGTAACCTGCAACACTTGCTATTTTGTCCCACTGATCCCACGACGCTGCTCTTTTGCTATGAGGGCCCCTGGGATCGCGTGGAGCAACGCTTGTGGCTGATGAAATGGGATGGCTCCAATATCAGGCCCTTGCGCTATCAGGAGCATCCCGATATCCGCATCGGCCACGAATATTGGCTGGATGACGGCCGCAGTGTGGCTTATGCCTATACGTGCCCCGCGTTGGATGAGCCAACTTCAGTGCGGATGGTGGATGTGGCGACTGGCCGCGAGACGATCATCACCGAGCATCCTTTTTGTCATTTTATCAATGATCGGGAAGGGCGCTGGATCGTGGGCGATGATCCCCAGTACGTTACGTTGCTGAACTTGGCTACCAACGAGTTGACGCCACTGGCGGCACACCATCAGGAATTGACTATCGCCAATACGCTGTACCATCCTCATCCGGCTTTTAGCCCAGATGGCAGTCGTATCGTCTTTTGCCGACGTGACGCTGCGGGGAATAATGATGTGTGCTTGATTTCAATGTAGGTAACAGTTCGTCATTTAGTTCAGATGATGAAAAAGCCTCCCAACCATGTAGTTGGGAGGCTTTTTGTTATCTAGGAAACGACCAGTCTCTTTTTGAGCCAGGGCGCCAAGATAGCGATGAACGCCATACTGCTGACGATGGTCCAAAGCAGCGAAGGCCAGAATGTGGCCCAGCTTCCCCCTTGAACGAGTATCTCTCGAAAGCCCTCAAAAGCCCAGAAGAAGGGAACCCAATACAGGGCTGCGTGGTATGCCGAGGGCAATACCAACGAGAGGATGGCAGGCGCCAAGATCACTAGAAAGCCGAATTTCATGTTGGCCAGGCCGGCTACCTGAGAGGCACTGAGCGAACCGATGACGAAACCAAACAGAATGGCTGCCAGTGAACAGGCCGCGGTCATGGCCAGAACGGGCAGCACCGGTGCCCCTGTGATGCCTAGAACCAGCAGCGCGACATAGACCATCACCAGTGAATAACCCATGACAAAGAGCCCCCGTGTCAGAATATAAGTTCCTTTGCCCAGGGGAGAGACGCTCAGGGTGTACAACATGCCGGTTTCTTTATCCTCGATAATGAACAGGGCCATGGCGATGCTGGCGATAAAAGGCACGGTAAGCGCAATAAAGGCGCCGACCCAATCGCGATAGGGCACAGTGGTTCCTGCGAGCTGGGTTATTTCGGCATTGACGAGGTGTTCACCCAGGGCATAGCGTAGCACCATTTCAGGCAATAGGGCTGTCTCGGCGGGCTCGTTGCCTTGTAGCACGACCGCATAGCCACCTTGTCCATCATTGATGATGCCTGCAGCGTTATCGATAGCTAATACACGCTGTTCTAGCGCGGTTTCATCGGCGACGATTTGCAGACGGGCATAGGGGGCCAAAGCCTCTTGCAGAACCGGGGCGTCGGCCTGGGTGATGATCAGATTGGTGGAAGATGAGCCGATGGCGGACAAAAAGAGACGCACGCCCAGCCCGATGATGATAGGTGCCATGACGACATACAGTAGCATAGCATCTCGAGTGGTGCTGATGAAATCGCGCTTGAGCAGCGCAATAATCTTTTTCACAAGAGTCTCCTAACGCCGCACAAACTGGCGATCAAGGGCCAGGCTGCTGACAGCGAGCATGACGATATCGAGCGCCAACAGTACGAGAACGCCAGATACAATGATCTGCGGGTTGCCCGAAGGGAACAGAGCTTCTTTCATGCCAAACAGCATCGAGTAGGTGGGATGCAGCCTCAGCCACCAGGGCGAGAAAGAAGGTACATAGTACGATATGCCCGGCAGTGACAAGAACAAGATGACCAGCACGCCCGGCGCAAAGAACTGCCCCAGGTCGGTGTAAAAGGATGCCAACAAGGTGCCTACCAGCGAGCTTAGGATGCTGCCCATGAAGACCAACGTTAACAAGGCGGCATAGTTGACGCCGCTACCCACTGTGAAGGGCACCAGGATGAGGGTGAATAAAAGAGCTAGCAGCCCTAATGAAACGGCTTTGGCCAGAACGTATTCCCACACACGGCCCGGTGTTACCAGGTAGGCCTTGACGGTGCCCTGCTGCCTTTCAACAAAATACAGCGCTGCCACGAACAACAGACCAATCATCACTGGGTCCGAGTAGAGCAGCACGGTGACTAACCCCTTGTTAAAGGGGATTGGCTCACTGTAGGTTTCGTTGAGTAGACGGGTGCTTACCTCGATGTCGGAAGCCTCGACGCCATAGAGGGCGCGCAGTTCGCTTTCCAGGCTGGCTAGCATGAGCTGCTGTATTTGTTCTCCTTGTGCTGCCTGAAACACCAGCCGAACCTGCGGCAGCGGGTCACCCTCGGTGAGGATCAAGCCAACGCTGTTTTCGTTTTCGGCCATCAGCTCGGTCAGCTCAGTTTCGCCGTAGACCAGGACAGCCTGTTCTTCGCCAAAGGATTGTGCGTAATTGGCCATGGTCTGTTCTGTTGTGGCATCATAGAGATAGAGCCTTGCACTGGTGCTGAGCTGCTCCGGCACGGCAAAGCGTACGACTAACATGTAGAGTAACGCTACGGCCACAGTAATGAGCAAATAGCCATTGGTGAGGTTCATCTTGAAATCTCGCTTGAGCGAGACCCATAGTCGCTTCAACATTAGTCCAGCCCTCTGCCTGTGAGGGCGATGAAGACCGCCTCCAGTGTGGCTTCTTGAGAATGGACTGTTTCGACGCTGCCGGCTTGCATTAGCGCAAGCAAGTGCCGGCGGTCATCATCCTTGTTTTGGTCGAGAATCAACGATTCGATGTGGCCATTGACCCGATTTTCTATCAACAGCGTACGTTCGCCATAGCGCAGCTTGAGCTCTCGCGGCGAGTCCAGAGCGACGATTTCGCCGGCATTGATAAAGGCCACACGGTTGCAGAGCTCTTCGGCTACGTGCATATCGTGGGTCGTGAGGAAAATAGTAACGCCTTCTGTCTGCTTTTCACGAATGAGTTCTTTGACCGAACGGGCCGAACTGGGATCCAGGCCAGAAGTGGGCTCATCGAGAAAAAGGATTTCGGGATTGTTCAACAAGGATCGGGCTAGGGCCAGGCGCTGCTGCATTCCCTTGGAATAGGTGCTGACGCGTTTGTTGGCTGCCTCTTCCAGATCGAGGCGGATGAGCAGGGCCATGGGGTCAATGGTGGGTACACCGTACAGGCCGGCATGGAATTGCAGGTTCTCCAGACCGGTCAGCTTGCCGTAGAGATTGGCTTGTTCAAAAGCAACGCCGATCTTGTTGAATATCTGACGGTCAATGTGCCCCATATCTTGGCCGGCCAACTCGACATAACCGCGCTGTAGGGGCAGCAAGCCTGTCATAATTTTTTGTGTGGTGCTCTTGCCGGCACCATTGGGGCCAAGAAAGCCAAAGATTTCACCCCTGGTGATATCAAAGCTGACGTTTTTGACCTGATATGTATCGTTATGGCCATAAGAGTGGTACAGTTCACGAACGTGTATCACTTGTTTTCTCCTGTGTCATCATGTTGTTGTGCACCGATGCCGCGTTCTAGTAAATCCAGCAGGGTGCCGATAGCTTGGCGTATTTGGCTCTGCGCTTCTTTGCCCAGTGGCCCTCGGCTCCTGTCAAAGGTTTCTTTTCCCAATGTATCGACTATGTAATTACCTACCTGGCTAAAAAAGTTAGAGATCAAGAGCGCTGTAAGCTCGATATCCAGATCTGAACGTAGATCACCGCGAGCAATACCCTGCGTGATGAGCCCCTCAAAGTAGTGAATACCCGCTTCTTGGGCGCCTTGCAGGCTCGCATCTGGGAAGGGACGATCGCCATAGAGCGCCCGGTAGGCCACCTGATACAGATTGGGATTAGCGAACTGGAAATCCAGTGTCTGCTCGGTTAGCCAGCGCAAATAGGCGAACATCCCGATATCAGGTGAGGGGGGCTCGACACGCTGCAAATAGGCTAGTTTTTCATCGGCGGCAAGCTGCACTAGGTAGAGATACAACTCGCGTTTGTCCGTGAAATACTGATAGAGGCTGCCCTTGGCGATGCCAGCGCGTTGTGCCAATTGAGACATGGATACGTGTTCGTAGGGAGCTATGGCAAAGGCGTCAATGGCGGTGCGCAGCAGCTTTTCCCTTTTTTCGTCTGGAAGATTGTAAAAAGTATCACTTGGCATGATTTATTCTCAAGATGTGACCAGTTGGTCATATGACCAACTGGTCACATAATAGGCATTTGCCACCTTCTGTCAAACTTTGCCTCTTGGGTTGTTGCCCGGTGTTTGGTATGATGAATGCACTAGTATTGGAAGGGGAGCCAATGGCGCTGATTCTTGTGGTTGAAGATGAGGCTGCGCTTTCAGAAACGCTGGCCTATAACCTGGAACGTCAGGGGCATGAGGTGATACGGGCGATGGACGGAGAGGCAGCCATTGAACTGGCCAGAGCCAATAAACCCGATCTCATCCTACTCGATGTGATGCTGCCCAAGATCGATGGCGTCGAGGTGTGCCGCGCGGTACGACAGGAATCCAATGTGCCCATTATCATGCTGACCGCGCGCGATGAAGAGGTAGACAAGATTGTCGGTTTAGAGATCGGCGCTGACGATTACGTGACCAAGCCTTTTAGTATGCGTGAGGTACTGGCACGCATCAAGGCTCAGCTTCGCCGCGCCAGGCTTACAGCATTTGAAACGACGGCAGTGGAAGCGCCCCATAGAGCACTGAAGAGTGGGAATCTTGTGGTCGATCTGGAGCGTTGCGAAGCCTCTTTGGCTGGCGAGGTGCTGGACCTAAAACCCAGAGAGTACGACTTGCTTTGCTATCTGATAACCAACAAAGGCTTTGCCCTCACAAGAGACCAAATTCTTGAGGGGGTGTGGGGCTGGGATGTAGCTGTGGAGACGCGCACAGTGGACGTACATATGCGCTGGCTGCGCGCCAAGATTGAAGACGACCCATCCGATCCGAAACGCATCGTGACTGTGCGCGGAGTAGGTTATCGATTCGAGGGCTAGCCTGAATGAAGCATCACTTGCGTTGGCGCATTGCTTTACCTTATGTCGTTCTCATTCTGATCATTCTCGCCGGCCTTACGGTCTATGTATCCAATACGGTGCGCAATACGCGCGTCGAGGACATGGAACAGGGCTATGCCGAAGAAGTGCATGCTTTTGCCACGTTGATTGACAACGAGATTGCCGATGGAGATATGCAGGCTCTCTCTGTTTCTGTGGATGAATGGGCTGAGCTGTTTTCTGTGCGTGTCACCGTCATTGGAATGGATGGTGCCGTGCTGGCCGAGTCAGACTATGAACCTTCGGAAATGGAGAATCACCTTTCCAGACCCGAGGTTATTGATGCGATTGAACTCGGCGAAGGCTCTAGCTCGCGATTTAGCCCTACCTTGCAGGAGAACATGCTCTATCTGGCAGCACCGGTGGTACATCAGGGTGTCACTTTGGCAATAGCCAGAGTGGCTGTCAGCTTGGAACAGGTCGAACTGGAGGTAACACGACTTCGCAGTACGATTTTCCTCGCTACGCTTGTAGCCATGGCGGCAGCATTGTTAGTAGCCGTACTGGTGGCCGATCGCGTCACTGTTCCGGTGAGCAAACTCGATCGTGCGGCGCATCGGATGGCAGAAGGTGATCTAAGCTCGCGTTATTATGGTTCCAGCCGTGATGAGGTGGGGCGTTTGGGGGAGACCTTTAACCTCATGGCTTCGCGCCTTCAGATTGAAGTCGCCCGATTATCTACCGAACAGGGGCGGCTTTCGGCGATTCTCAATCATATGGCTGATGGCGTTATCAGTATCAGTAATGAAGGTCGGGTGCGGCGTCTGAACGCTGCTGGTGAGCGCATTCTGGCGATCACTGAAAAAGAGGCCATGGGCCGTTCCTTTGCCCGCGTACTGCGCCATCATGAACTTATTGAGCTTGTGCAGCGCGGTATGGAGACAGAGGCCGAGCAAGAAGCCATCGTCTCATCAGCACTGCATGGTTTTTACTTGCGTGCTATCTATACACCGCTGGGTGATGATGACATTGAGAGCGGCTTTGTGATTCTTCAGGATTTGACCATGGTGCGCAGTGCCGAACAGGTACGGCGAGATTTTGTAAGCAATGCTTCTCACGAGTTGCGTACCCCGTTAGCTTCTCTAAAGGCGCTTGTAGAAACCCTGCGGGATGGCGCTTTGGAGGATCCGCCTGCTGCCCAGCATTTTTTAGATATGATCGAAGACCAGGTCGATTCTCTTACGCAGATGGTCCGCGAATTGCTCGAACTTTCTCGTATCGAGTCCAGCCAGGTACCGCTTGATCCTGCCAAGACTACAGCAGCAGACATCATCGTTCCTCCAGTCGAGCGGCTCATGCCTCAAGCTGAACGTGCTGGCATTTCGCTGCGCATTGTTCTTTCCGACGATCTTCCTGAAGCAGAGGTGGATTCGCAGCGTCTGCATCAGGTTATTACCAATCTCGTCCACAATGCCATCAAATTCACTGAGCCCGGTGGGCACATCACCGTTTCTGCCCAAGTTGTGGCCTCCGAGCTTGTCATCTCTGTACAAGATACGGGTGTGGGCATAGCTGAAGAGGATTTGCCGCGTATCTTTGAGCGCTTTTACAAGGCGGATCGCTCGCGGACGGGCGGCGGCACTGGCCTGGGGTTGGCCATCTGTAAGCACATTGTGCAACAGCATGGTGGGCATATATGGGTTGAAAGCATCATGGGGATCGGCAGCACCTTTTCTTTTGCCGTTCCTTTGCGGCATGATCCCAACCAAGCGACTGCAATGGCCTGAATCTGGGGCATGCGTTTACAATCTGTTAATCATCCCTTCGCCCCTCGTTAAACTGCGCATGTTATCCTTTGAGTTGTTGATGCGACGATTCGTCTGGAGGATCAAATATGCGCAAATATTTGTTGATTAGCCTGCTCGTTGTGGCCATAGTCTTGGGTGGATGTTCGGACCCCTATGCTACAACAGAGCCCACTGCTGCACCTACTGCAACGACAGCAGCAGAAGCGACAGCAGAGCCAACCGATGCGGTAACTGATGGCCTAAGCGGTACGCTGACGCTGGCAGGTTCGACGACAGTACAGCCTTTGGCCGAAGTATTGGCCGAAGCCTTTATGGCAATCAACCCTGATGTGGTGATCGAGATTCAGGGTGGCGGTTCTGGTGTTGGCGTGACCTCGGTAGCCGAGGGTACAGTAGACATTGGCAATGCTTCTCGTGCAGTCAAGAGCTCTGAGCAAGAACAGTACCCTGATCTTGAGACCACGACCATCGCTTACGACGGCATCGCTATCGTGGTGAACCCGGATGTCGAACTGCCCTCACTGAGCCTTGAGCAGATTCGCGGGATTTTCTCTGGTGAGATCACCAACTTTTCCGAAGTAGGTGGACCGGATGCCGAGATCACAGTGATCAGCCGTGAAGAGGGTTCTGGCACGCGTGACGCCTTTACCGAGCTGGTGATGAGCTACAAGGATGCAGCAGGAGAGAGCCAGGAAGCGTTGATCACTGAAGACGCGCTGTTGCAGCAGTCGAACGGGCAAGTACGTACAGCCGTATCGACGACGCCGAACAGTATCGCCTTTCTCTCCTTCGGGTTCTTGGATGACAGTATCACAGGTGTGGCTGTGAACGATGTAGAGCCGACAGTGGCGAACGTCAAGAACGGCAGCTACCCGATCTATCGTCCGTTGAACATGCTGACCATGGGCGAGCCCAGCGAATTGGCAGCAGCGTTTTTGGACTACATTCTGGGTGATGCGGGTCAGGCTATCGTTGCCGAAGATTACATCACGGTAACTGATGAAGAGGAGCCAGTTGCTGCTTTGAGCGGCACGCTGACGCTGGCAGGTTCGACGACAGTACAGCCTTTGGCTGAAGTATTGGCCGAAGCCTTTATGGCAATCAACCCTGATGTGGTGATCGAGATTCAGGGTGGCGGTTCTGGTGTGGGTGTGACCTCGGTAGCTGAGGGCACCGTAGACATCGGTAACGCCTCTCGTGCAGTCAAGAGCTCTGAGCAGGAACAGTACCCTGATCTTGAGACCACGACCATCGCTTACGACGGCATCGCTATCGTGGTGAACCCGGATGTCGAACTGCCCTCACTGAGCCTTGAGCAGATTCGCGGGATTTTCTCTGGTGAGATCACCAACTTTTCCGAAGTAGGTGGACCGGATGCCGAGATCACAGTGATCAGCCGTGAAGAGGGTTCTGGCACGCGTGACGCCTTTACCGAGCTGGTGATGAGCTACAAGGATGCAGCAGGAGAGAGCCAGGAAGCGTTGATCACTGAAGACGCGCTGTTGCAGCAGTCGAACGGGCAAGTACGTACAGCCGTATCGACGACGCCGAACAGTATCGCCTTTCTCTCCTTCGGGTTCTTGGATGACAGTATCACAGGTGTGGCCGTGAACGATGTAGAGCCGACAGTGGCGAACGTCAAGAACGGCAGCTACCCGATCTATCGTCCGCTGAACATGCTGACTATGGGTGAGCCCAGCGAGTTGGCAGCAGCGTTCATGGATTACATTCTGGGTGATGCGGGTCAGGCCATCGTTGCCGAAGATTACATCACGGTACAATAACAAGCCATTTCTCAATCGGCGGGGCGAGGAGGGGCCTGAGGGTCCCTCCTCGTCGACACGTATCTGAGAGGAGTCGTATGTCAAGTGCCATTTCGACAGTCAAGAGCTCAAAGAAGGGTACCAGATTTCGTCTGGTAGTCATAGCAATTCTTGCTGTCGTTGTTGGGCTTGCTGGCGTGGGTGTGCTAGTGGGCGCGTTTGTAATTAGAGATCAGTTTATCGAAGGCTGGATGGCCGGCTGGCTTTATTGGGCCGCAGCGGGTGCTATATCCGCTATTCTCCTGTTTACGGCTCAGGGCTTGTGGCGTAAACGAAACTGGGCCAGAACTATACTGACCTTTGCCATATTGGGTTATTTAGCCTTTTTAACAATTACTCTTGTTTTTGCCATGTCTACGCAGATATTTGCTGGCGAACAGGTTATGGGTGGTATCGAGATCCTTCAGACAATTTGGATAGGCTTACGCTGGGGTTTGATCCGTGCTGCTGGGCCGGTGTTGCTCTATCTGTTTTTGCGATATGCGGCAGATGATTTCATCGACTCGGTGGCCCAGCGCGAATTTGTCGATAGTGCCATCCGCTATTTGCTGCTTGCGACAGGTGTTAGTGCTGTCATCATTGTTCTGCTTATTATCATTTTCACAGTTACCCAGGCCTGGCCAGCTATTGAAGAAATCGGGCTTGGCGACATGCTTACAGGCACCGTCTGGCGTCCTAACCAGGAGTTGTACGGGCTTGTCCCTATGATGTTGGGCACAGTTTTGAGCACGCTTGGAGCCGCACTTATCGGGGTGCCCCTTTCTATCGGTACAGCCATTTTGCTAGCCGAGGTAGCACCACAGGGTGTGCGTAAGATCATCCGCCCGGCTATTGAACTATTGGCAGGTATTCCATCTGTGGTGTTTGGCCTTTTTGGTATGGTGGTTATTGCGCCGCTTGTACGCCAGATCGATGTCAGCGGTAACAGCGGTTTTGGCCTGCTCACGGCCTCTGTTGTGCTCGCCTTGATGATTATGCCCACCATAACAAATGTGGCCGAGGACGCTATCCGGGCTGTTCCCCAGGCGTATAAAGAAGGATCGCTTGCTCTGGGGGCTACACACTGGCAGACGATTATGCGCGTCATGGTTCCTGCTGGGCGCTCTGGTGTTCTTGCCGCAACTATTTTGGGTATTGGTCGTGCGCTGGGCGAGACCATGGCCTTGATTATGGTCATTGGCAACGCTATTGCTGTACCAGAACCGCTGAACAACAACCCGTTTACTATTTTTTTGAGCGCTGCACGCACTTTGACCGGTAACATTGCTGTCGAGATTAACTATGCAGCCGGTGTGCATCGCAGTGCGTTGTTCTTTACGGGTGTGCTGCTGTTTGTGATGATCCTTCTCGTGAATTCCTTGGCACGCTATATGATGAAGGAGAAGCACTAATGGCGGGCATTGACTATGCAGATAAATCATTGAATGTTTCCGAAACCCGCAGAATCGATTGGACTCGCAATCAGCGGCAGCGTCATTGGACGCAAAAGATAGCATTTGGCGTCTTGTGGCTTTTTGCAGCGATTGTGATAGCGGCTTTGCTCATCATCATTGGGTATGTTTTAGTCAAGGGTGGCGCTTATCTCAACTTAGAATTCCTTACCACACGCCCAGCAGGTGGGGTCTCTGGCGAGGGAGGTATGTCGACCACTATTGTGACGACGATTTACCTTGTGGTTTTGACCATTGCCATGGCGGCTCCGATCGGGGTGGGTGCGGCTATCTATTTGACCGAATATGCCGCTGATCAAGAGCGCAAGAGCAAGGTCATCCATGCGTTCGTAACGGTGGTAAGAACCTGCATCGAGATTCTGGCCGGCGTTCCCTCGATCATCTTTGGCCTGTTTGGCTTTGCCCTGTTCGTTTCAGCACTCAATTTTGGATTTTCACTGCTTTCGGCCAGCTTGAGCGGGGCCTGCCTGGTTTTGCCGACTATCATCCGCACTTCGGAAGAAGCTCTATTGGCCGTGCCGCGTTCTTTTCGCGAGGGCAGTTTGGCTCTGGGTGCTACGAAATGGCAAACGACGGCCAATGTGATTCTACCCGCAGCAATGCCGGGCGTCATCACTGGCGTGGTACTGAGTGTAGGTCGCATCATTGCCGAGACAGCCATCTTTTGGGTTACGCTGGGTGGAAGCTATCGCCTGCCTGAGGGCGTTATGTCCTCTGGGCGCACCATGGCTTTGCATGTGTACGTGCTGGCCTCCGAAACGACTGCTTTTGACAAGGCCATGGGTACGGCGGCCGTGCTTATTATCGTTATCATTATCATCAACTTGTTAATCAACTATACGTCGAGCCGCTTGACGGCCAGGCTCTCTGGGAAATAGAGGATCGTATGGCAACAAAACTACACGTTCGAGATGTGAATGTGTTCTATGGCAGCTTTCGGGCGCTTCGAGATGTGAATCTCGATATTCCTGAACGCCGTATCACGTCTATCATTGGCCCTTCGGGGTGTGGCAAAAGCACTTTTTTGCGGAGTTTCAATCGTATGAATGAGCTCATTCCCAATACGCGCATAGAGGGCAGCATCTCGCTCGATGAGGATGATCTCTATAGCCTGGACATTGTCGATTTGCGCAAGCGGGTGGGTATGGTCTTTCAGCGCCCCAACCCCTTTCCCAAATCGATTTTTGAGAATGTCATCTACGGTTGCCGGGCCCACGGTTTGCGCGATCATAGCCTGCTCGAAGAGATTTGCGAGCGCAGCCTCAAGGCGGCGGCCCTGTGGGGTGAAGTCAAGGATAATCTAGGCAAGTCGGCACTGGCGCTTTCGGGCGGTCAACAGCAGCGTTTGTGCATCGCACGCGCGTTGGCTGTCGAGCCGGAGGTCATTCTCATGGATGAACCGGCCTCTGCTCTGGATCCTGTCGCCACTTTGCGCATCGAAGAGCTTATCCAGGAGCTCAAAAAAGACTATACTATTGTCATTGTGACGCATAACATGCAGCAGGCCGCACGCGCCTCGGATTACACTGCCTTTTTCAACATGGGTGAGGATCGTGCAGGGTATCTCGTCGAATTCGGTGAGACGCGCGGTGTGTTTACGCATCCAAAAGAAAATCTAACTGAGCAGTACATTACCGGGCGCTTTGGGTGATGCCTCTGGCCTGTGGCCATAGCTGACGAGGAGACAACATGACGAGACAAACCCTGGACAGAGAAATTGACCGGCTCAAGGCTGATATCCTCGCTCTGGGCAGTATGGTAGAAGAGGCTTTGCTGCGCTCGGTGAATTACTTGAAAGCGCGTGACCTCGATGGCTCTCGACGGCTCATCGCCGAGGATGAGCGTATCAATGCCAAGCGCTTTGCGATCGAAGCGGATGCGCTGGCGGTGATTGCAACTCAATCGCCCATGGCGCGCGATTTACGCGTTCTGGCAGCCGTTCTAGAGATTGCCACTGAGCTCGAGCGCACCGGTGATTACGCCAAGGGTATCAGCAAAATCAATTTGTTGATTGGCGATCGCGAACTGATCAAACCGTTGGTTGATATTCCCCTCATGCTGGACAAGGCGCTTGATATGCTGCGCCGGGCCCTTCAGGCCTTTGTGGATGAGAATACCGAAGTTGCTAGGGCTCTGCCGGCTGAGGATGATCAAGTGGATGCCCTCTATAATCGCGTGTACCAGGACCTGATTCGAAGCATTATGGATGATCCGACGACGCTAGACCAGGCGACGCTGCTCATGTGGGCGGCACACAATCTGGAGCGCGCAGCCGACCGGGTTACCAACATTTGTGAACGCATCGTCTTTAGTGTTACTGGCGAGATGAAAGAGCTCGATTCTCACTAGAGAATCGCTTGCAGGCCGTCCTTTCGAGGACGGCCTTTTTAGTTCAGTCGACAAATCAAGCCTGTGCGGTTATATTACGCTTGATGTCGTGGGGGGCCGAAAAAGTCGGGACACGGCATGGGCAGCAGGCTATGATGCTTGTTGCAGAATCAGAATGGAGGTTGATACTTTGGCTATTATAGAGCGCGATTTCATGGAACTGACAGCAGATCTGGATCCTCAGGCGTTTTGGGAAGAGAATGCGCTTTGCACTGAATTTACCACAGACAAGCCCCGCGCCTCTTTGGCTTTTTCGCCAGATGATCACTGGCTTTTCGAGTTTCTCAATGTGGAATCCACATTGCGTTATTACCATGACAAGGCCTATCGCGATGCTTTGCACAAGGAATCCAACAGGATCACCCTTGAATATACGGGCAGGGCCTTTTTCCCTGAGGATACCTGGGAGCATGATCCCAAGCGCATTGAGAACCTCTTTGGCTGCTATTTCACCTATGCCGAACATGGCACGCCCTGGCTAACGTCGGTAACACGCGATCCGGACGAGTTTGCTCGTATTTTGGATGAGGCCGAGGCCACCGACCTACGAACTTGGAGCTTTCCTCCCGAGTTTCTGCAAGAGTGGGAAGAGCGTAAGGCTGCTGGCAAGCGATTGCCTCTGCTGGGCACTGGCAGCCGCGGCCCTGCCACGATCATGACCTCGGTGTTAGAGGCAGAGCCTTTGTTCTATTGGGTTGTCGATCGTCCCAAGCTTATCAAGCGCTTTAGCGATATCCTGGCCGAAAAGATGGTCGAGTTCAACACCATTTTGCGCGAGTTCAGCGGAAATGAGTACCCAGGCTGGTGGATTACCGATGACAACTGTGCGCTCTTTAGCCCGCGCATGTACAAAAAGTATTGCTACCCTGTTTTGGAGCGGGTGTTGAACGCCATGGCTCCTGGTAATGCTCGCCGTTATCAGCATTCGGATAGCTCTATGGGTCATTTGCTGGATATGCAGTACGAATTGGGCATTCGGGATGTGAACTATGGTCCGGATGTGAATGTAGCACTTATCCGCGAAAAGATGCCCGAAGCGTATATCAATGGACACATGCCGCCTATTCTCTTGCGCAACGGTACGCCGGAAGAGATTCGCGAGCGCTTTATCTCGGACTTTGACAAGGCAGGGGCCAGCGGTGGCTTGAACATCGCCACAGCCGGCTCGTTAGCCGCTGGAACTGGAGTGGGTCGTATGCGCTATCTTATGTGGCTCACGCAGAATTTTGCCCGCTACGACAAGTGATGCACGAACTAAACAACGGCCCGTTAATCGAACGGGCCGTTTTGCTTATGTGGCGTAATTCATTCGTGTTTCTTACAGATGAGCATCACTGGAGTGCATTAAGCCGGCCATTTTTAGCACGCGTACAAACGGGCTATATTGTAGCTGATAGTCAAGCTGTCTTGTTTGTACCTTATCCCGTAAACCAAGGGAGGCAATAACGTGTCGAATTACTTTATTACCGGTGGCGCCGGATTCCTGGGCATTAACCTTGTGCGCTTTTTGCTTGAAAAAGGACACAAGGTTACATCCTATGATATGGCCGATTTTGACTATGCCGATTGCAAGGATGAGATTACCGCTGTCAAAGGCGACATTCGAGATTATGCTGCTCTCAAAGAGGCCATGAAGGGCAGCGATATCGTTGTGCATACTGCCGCGGCCCTTCCGCTCTACAAAAAGGAAGACATTTTTTCGACCGATATCAACGGTACACGGAACGTGCTGCAATCAGCTTACGAGCTGGATGTTGAGCGCGTCATCCAGATTTCTTCTACAGCGGTGTACGGCATCCCTGATCATCATCCCCTAAAGGAGGATGACCTCCTCGATGGGGTGGGCCCTTATGGCGAGGCCAAAATTGCTGCTGAAGAGATTTGCTTTGAATATCGTACCAAGGGCATGTGTGTGCCCGTCATTCGCCCCAAGTCCTTTATCGGTCCGGAACGATTGGGTGTTTTCGCATTGTTTTACGACTGGGCAAAGGACGGCCGTGGGTTCCCGATGATCGGCAGTGGGAACAATCGCTATCAACTTTTGGACGTCTATGATCTGTGTGCGGCTATCTATCTCTGCGCGACGTTGGACAAGGATGTCGTCAACGACACATTCAATATTGGTGCCGAAGAGTACACCACCATGAAAGAAGATTATCAGCAAGTCTTGAACGTCGCTGGGTTTGGCAAAAAGATCAAGGGCTTTCCTGCAACCCCCATGATCTGGACGCTCAGATTCCTAGAGTTGCTGCACCTCTCACCCCTTTACAAGTGGGTCTATGAGACGGCTTCCAAGGACTCTTTTGTGTCCATCGACAAGGCCAAGCAAATACTTGGTTTTCAGCCTATTTACTCGAACAAGGATGCGTTGGTGCGCAACTATCGCTGGTATCTGGATAACATCCAGCAGTTCGAACACAGTTCGGGCGTCTCACATCGAGTGCCCTGGAAGCAGGGTATTCTGGGTTTTGCCAAGCTATTCTTTTAGATGTGGGGTTGCTTGATGTACAAGAGGCAGTGCATGATTGCACTGCCTCTTTGTTTTGTACAAGTCTGGGATGCGAGACTAGTAGTCTCTTTCAATAGGCCATAAGCGGCTAATGTGGACGGTTGGTTCGCCGTTTAGCATGTTTATTGTTGCGGTGTAGCAATTACGGTTGTTTCGACCCGTTTCAAAATAGTGATGCAGGCAGGTCGCGTTTGTAAGAGACATTCTTAAATTGAATATCTCTTGAGTGTCTATCCAGGCCAAAGGGCCTTCATCACAGGGGCGGAGGACGACATCCTTGTTGTACAGGCTTGCAAAGTAGATGTACTGCTGCCGTATTTCCTGGCTTGTCTGTCTCAGGGTGATGTACTTTAGCGTCAGCCCCTCAATATCTTCGAAACCTATTCCGGTTTCTTCATCAAGCTCTCTCAGAACACATTTATCTGGGTCGTTCAGTTCATCCTCTTCAAAATGTCCACCCGCGCCAACCCACAAAGGCTCTTTGAATATCTTGGAGCCAACCTTGTTCAACATCAGTATGCGCGTGTCATCAAGGATATAGATACAAGCTATATTTCGTAATCTCATGCACAACCATTCTAGCGCTTCCGCACATTGCTTTGCGAGGATGCCAATAATCGGCTCATTGTGATTACCGCAACAAGCCACGTGTCATGTTACAGGCCCAACAGTCGGGCCATGTTGCCGCCCAGCACATTAGCGCGCTCATTCTCACTCAAATCCTGATAGATAACCTGCCGTATCCCCCATTCATAGCGCATCGGGCAAAAAGGCGTATCACTCCCATAACAGATCCTCTCAGAGCCCAGCACCTGTAGCGCCTTGAGCACTGCGCGATAGTCGGCTTCTGAATCGATGAGGTACCAGCTAGGGTTTTCGGCAGCTAGCTCGATGACGGCATTATGCAGGGCAGGGCTGCCCGCACCGCCCATGTGCACCAGCATGATCTTGAGGTTGGGGTGGCGCTTGCTGATTTTGGCGATGCGAAATGGGTGGGTACGCTCAAAATCGTTGACGCCGCAATGAAAGGCCAAAATCAACCCGGCCTCGGCAATCATGTCCACCAATGGCAGGCTTAGCTCGGGGTCGTCGATATAAAAGACGTCGCGTGCACCATTGAGCTTGACGCCGCGCATACCGTACACTTTGATGCACCGTTCAAGCTCATCACGTGCTTGTTCTATCCCCAGACGTGGATTCACGCCTCCAAAGGGGATGATGCGGTCGGGATGAGCCATGTAACCGGCATGGATAGTGGCATTGTCACTGTTGATTTCGCGCTGATACGAAAGCATGGGCCAGGCGACTGCTCTATCAACCCCTATCTCATCCATGCGGCGGATTAGCTCATCGATGCTAATTTCCCCGGGCACATTTCTGCTAGAGACGTGAGTATCTGCATCAATATACATGGCGTATCTCCTTGACTCTGATTAGGCGTACTCTATCATGTTGGATGGACTGGTTCAACTGATTCCATAGGCTACTTTATGCTCAGGAGAAAAAATGAACGTTCCAAAAGAATTGCTGGAACGCGCTATTGGGCTTTATCCCCCGGGCCTACGAATAATCCGTTCACTTGGCGGCTCGGATGGAGCTGTCTATGAGGTCGTGGGACCTGGTGGCCCATGCATTCTGAAAATCATCCCTATGGCTGCGGACGATCTGCCTCGCATTCGCGCCCGCGAGGCTTTTCGCAGCTTTGTAGCCCAGCAAGGGGTAGCTACTGCCGCGCTCGTTGCTGCTACCGGTGGCGAGGATGTTCCTATTCTTGATGCAGAAGACATGCAATATGCTCTAACGCTCCATGCTCGAATAACCGGACAGCCACCCGATCTGGATACCATGTTGAGCGGTGATGGAGAGTTGCTTCAGCAGTGGGGGCAGCTTTTAGGCCGAATGCATGCTCTTGCACCTGGTTTTGAATCTGAAGCGCTGCCTAGCTGGGAGGATGAATGTAGCGTTTTCGCTTTGTGGTGCAAGGAAGATGCAATTCGCGACAAGTGGGAGCAGATGAAAACTCGCCTCAGCATGCTTTCGCAGGAACCCAGCGCCTATGGTGTGGTACATAACGACCTGCACCAAAACAACCTGATTCTATCACCAGAGGGTCTTGTCGCTATCGATTTCAGCGTTTGTTGCTATCACTGGTTTTGCACCGATATCGGTGTGGCAGCTTTTATGTGGGCCTGGCTGGGCAAACCCCGTTACGGTGAAACGCGCACAGCGATGCTGCGCCGCTGTTTCGGCAGTTTTTATGGGGGTTATTCAAAAGAGCACCAACTAACCGATGGATGGCTTGAGCAGTTGCCCTTGTTCTTGGATTACCGCCGGATGCTGCTGTATACGGTTTTCACACAGGAATGGGGAGACAAGATGAACACCTGGCAGCGGAACACGCTTAGCAGCTGGCGGCAGGGCATTTTGACTGGATTGCCAGTGGTCAGATCCCTGGTTTAGACTCATTCTCGGATGCGTCGTTGTTCTGCTCAGGACGGCGCATCTGATCATAGACGGTAAGCCACTCGGAGAGTTCACTGCGACGTTGGGCGGCATCTTGTTGCCGTTGCTTTTCGCGGAATGCTTCCAGATAATCAAAGACCTCACGCTGTACCCTGCGAGGGTCGGCTACACGGCGAAAAGTGAAATCACCAGCCCCGGCAGTTTGGATGATTACATCGCCAAAATTAAAAACGGCCGCAAAAACATTCCCCACGTTCAATGATACATTTTGAATCATACCCAGGCTGGCTTCGCGTCGCTCTAGCGATAAAGAGAGAGGGCGTCGTTCGACATCGATAATACGATCTGCTGTGATAATATAGAGATCGTTAGCCCAATCGTTGGCGGTCCACCAGAACCATCCAAGGCTTAGTATAGCGACAATGGTCAACACGATGGCATAACCGGGAAACATCTCTATGATGATATCGGGAATGCCGCGATAGGCCAGTACTGTGAGAAAGATGAGTGCAGCTGTGAGCACCAATGGACGTAGCATGTTGCTTAGCAAAAAGAGCCAGTGTTTGCGCCAGGTCACAGTGCCATTCTCCTCAAATCGCGAGCGCGGGATAAACCCCTGCTTTGTTAGCCACCCTACAGTGCGAGATAATCCGCTTGGTGGTGTAGCTGATTCGTCGCTCGTGCTTTCGACAAAGGGGCTAGTATCGGCTGGCCGTTCGATCGGTAAGGCAGATACCTGCGTCTCTGGCAGAGGGATCTCTTCAGAACTCTCGTCGATTTCTGATTCACTCACCAGGCGGTTGGTCAGCTCCTGGCGGATGACATCCTGCTGAGAAGCCTTGCGTGAGGCACGCAGGTCCTCCAATTGTTGAAAAATCACCTCGCGAACTTGTTCGGGTTTGGGCAGGCCGCTAAAAACGAGGGTTCCTACTTGAGCGGCTGTGGCAAAAGTAACATCGCCATAACCGAAGAGGGAACCCGGGAAATGGTAGTTTACATTAATGTTCTGGATGCGATCGAGAGGTGCTTCTTGCAGTGTCTCGTAGAGCAGAGCAATACGTTCTCGATGCGATATTCGCCTCGTTGTGGCTATGAGAACGTCATCTCGCCAATCGATGTACTTGAATACCAGAGTCAGAACATAGATAATGAGGCCAGGTAACAAGAGTTGTCTCAAGGTAAGGGTGGGCAGCAAGAACAAGGTACCAAAAGCGACACCAGCATAGATAGCCAGCCAGAACAACCCGCGCAGCAGTCTGCCAACAAACACCATCCAGTGCCGATGCCCCACATAGAGCACTACCTCTCCATCTGCGAGCCAGTCATATTCGGGTGCGTTGAGCTGGTCGATGAGTTCATCAGGCAATAGCAGTTTTCTGTCGATATCTGGTCTTGTATCGAGCAAGGCTTCAAAGGCTTGACGTTCTATGATGCCTATTTGTCCGGCAGAAGCCATCGTTACCGTCGCGTCGCGCGGGGCATCAAGAAAAAGCGCCGTGACGCCGTAGATTTTACCGGGTTCGAACAGGGTTATGGGTTTGCGGAAGCCTTGTTCGTCAATGCGATGGACGATTGCTTCTCCTTCCAACAAAATGTATAAATGCTCGCCGATATCAGCCTGGCGCGAGATGACATCTCCTTGATTGACATCGTACACCTGCACGAGATCCACCAAAGATGTAATTTGTTCTTCATTCAACCCCGAGAATAGCTCGATTTGGCTCAGTACCTGTTTGATGTCCATAGAAGGCTCCGTCTCAGTATGTGTGCGATTCTATCAGTCTTGAGCGTTTAGCTCAAGAGACACAAAGGATGGGTTTGCCCCGCGGGCACTGGTGACTATACTGCTTTTGTTCGATAGGAGAGTTGGATATAGATGTCTGTTTACGTCGATGTTTCGAGTGCTGTACATGCCAAAGCGGGTTTGGGGCGTTATGCTTCCGAGCTGGCCTTGCATCTTTACCCGCTATTGGGCGATCGGATGCGCTTGTTCCAGAACAACCTGGGCACTAAAGGACCACTGCCTAACTGGCCTGGGAATCCAGCGATTGGTGTTCGCTGGGGGTACCGTCCCTGGCGTAGTTTGGTTTGGGCCAGCCAGCTCTTGGGCACCAGGATGGATCGCCTCTTGCCAAATGGTGAGCTTTTTCACGGTACTGAGCATCTTTTGCCGCGGCTTGACATGCCTACCGTATTGACGGTGCATGATCTTATCTTTGAGCGTTTTCCCGAACATCATAAGGCTCTCAATCATCAGTACTTGACAAGGGCCATGCCACTGTATGTTCGTCGGGCATCGCGCATTATTGCCATCTCGGAATCAACACGCCGCGACCTTGTCGAGATATACGGTACAGACCCGAATAAAATTTCTGTTGTGTATGAGGCGGCCTCGCCTCGATTCTATGCGCAGAGCTCTGAGGCTGTTACCAGGGTTCGCGAACAATACAATCTGCCCGAGCGTTACCTTTTAACGGTAGGCACCATCGAGCCCCGCAAGAATTTGACCCGTCTGGTGGACGCCTGCAAGCGTGTGTTCGACCGCGACCTGGCTGATGGGCTGGTTATTGTGGGGGGGCGTGGTTGGCTTTATGAGGGCTTTTTCCAGCATCTGGACGAACTAGATTGGCGTGACCGCGTGGTGATGCCCGGGTTTGTCGCTGATGCAGATTTGCCCGCTGTTTACGCTGGAGCTTCTGTTGTGGTGCAACCCTCGGTGTATGAGGGATTTGGTTTGCCAGTGCTTGAGGCTATGGCCTGTGGAGCACCGGTATGCGCCAGCGGCATTTCAAGCCTGCCGGAGATTGGCGGGGGGGCCGCGCTGTACTTTGATCCCTATGACGTGGATGCGATCGGAGAGACCATCTGTGAACTCCTCAAAGATGAGGAGCGCCGCTCAGTGTTGAGCAAACGGGGCCTGGCGAGATCCCGTGAGTTCTCCTGGGAGCGTACAGCTGCTGAGACCGTGCAGGTGTACGACACGGTACTTGGTTCGAACAATGGTGCTTGAGTGCATCCTGTTGCTCTGGTAGAATAGTCAGCGAGGGATCGGTTTGTTCATTTCTGATTTGGAAGGGGGAACAAACAAGCCAACTATCCCGGGTATCTCGTTTCCATCATCATTCGTTGCGCAAGGAGAAGGACATGCACAAGAAGATACTATCCATATTGCTCGTCACTGTGCTGCTCGTATCGAGCTTTGCGCTCGGCGGCTGCAAAGGCGAAGAAGCGACTGTGGGTTCTGAAGAGAACCCCATCAAGCTTTATTTTGTGCCTTCTGTAGAAGTCGGCGTCATCGTTGAGAGCGGCGAGGCTATCACCGACTATTTGACCGAGCAGACCGGTTATTACTTTGAGGTTTCTGTCCCGACGACCTATGCGGCCGTTGTCGAGGAAATGGGTGCTGCCGAGGGCGATGCCATGGCCTTTATCCCTGCCATGGGCTATGTTCTTGCTGCTGACAAGTACGGCACCGAAGTTGCCCTGGCGACTGTTCGCTATGGTTGGGCCTACTACTGGACCGAGTATGTCGTCGCTCGCGATAGCGGCATCGAGTCGTTGGCGGATCTCGACGGCAAGACTTGGGCTTACCCAAGCACCACTTCCACTTCTGGCTATCTGGTTCCTTACACCTACTTTGACCAGAATGGCATCACCCCGGGTGAAGAGTTTGAGGCTGGTGGACACCCGCAAGCTGTAACGGCTGTGTACGAAGGCCAGGCGGACTTTGCTACTGTCTACTTTAGCGCCCCTGGCAATGACTGGGCTATTGGTGATGATCCCGAGCCCGGTGGAGAGTTCACTTACGAAGACGTCGATGGTAGCATTGTGGGCTATCAGGACGGTCAAAAGATTCGTGACGCGCGCGCGGCCATCATCGATACCTATCCCGATGTGCTCGAGAAGGTAGCAATCCTGGCTATCTCTGATCCCATTCCTAATGACACCGTCAGTTTCTGCGCGGACTTTCCTGAGGATGTCAAAGATGCTGTGGTTCAGGGACTGATCGACTATGCCGGGACTGAAGAGGGCCAAGCAGTCCTCGCTAACTCTGAATTCTATGACATCACTGGTTTTGATCCTGTGGATGATTCAACCTACGATCCGATCCGTCAGATGATCGACTCTCTCGGTCTGACCGAAGACGATATTCTGAGCTGATTTTGGCTCACGTGACCCGCCGAACTCGGCGGGTCACGTGTCGTGGGGAGAGCCTCAAGAGGATGTTTTGAGGGCTCCCCACGGTTCAAAAAAGGAGGGCATCCGTGCTCGAAATACGAGATCTTTCCCATACGTATGAAGGGGGCGTTCAGGCGTTGCGCCATGTGAATCTCACCGTCGAGGATGGGGAGTTTCTGGTGGTTATTGGTCTGAGTGGCTCGGGCAAGTCTACGCTCATGCGCTGTATCAACCGGCTTGTCGATCCAACTGAAGGCCAGGTGATCTATAACGGCATAGATGTCACTGCGGCTTCTCCTGAGGAATTGCGCCTGATTCGCCGCAAGATTGGTATGGTGTTTCAGCACTTTAATCTTGTCAACCGCTCTACCGTATTGACTAATGTGTTATCTGGTCGTTTGGGTTATATGCCAACTATTTCAAGCCTATTTCATCGCTTTCCTAAAGAAGAGATGGACCGAGCGATGGCCAACCTAAAGAGAGTAGGCATTGTTGAAAAAACCTATGCACGCGCAGACGAGCTTTCTGGTGGACAGCAACAGCGCGTCGGCATTGCTCGGGCATTGATGCAAGAACCAGATATCGTGCTGGCCGATGAACCAGTATCGGCCTTGGATCCAGCAACATCACATTCTGTGCTCAAATATCTGGAACAGATTAACCAAGAAGATAATATTACCGTTATTTGCAACCTACACTTTCTAGATCTGGCCAGACGCTATGGAACAAGAATCGTTGCGCTCAAAGAGGGCCGCCTCATCTTTGATGGCAAGCCCAACGAGATTGATCGCGATCGGTTCAAAGAGATCTATGGCGAGGATGCGCAAGAAGTGGGGGTGAACTGATGGAACAGAATGACACTCGCCGCGCGCGCACTCGCGCCTTTCTCGTCGATTGGCTTATCTGGGCTTATATCCCGGCAGCCAGCGTCTATTTCTTTCGTGAGGACTTGGAGGATTTTCAATACAACTGGGCTCTCTATCTGGGGGCTGTTGTATTGGGAGCGGTGCTCGCCTTTGTCATGGAGCACCTGGGAACGTCAATTGGCGAGCGTACAAACGGCCTAACAGATAAGGGCGACGATGTAAAGACGTCGTCGACGCCCCAAAGAGTGCCTTGGTACAAGACTCAAGTTGCTTGGACCGGCATTATTCTTGGTGTGGTCACTTTTGTACTGGGTTGGAATATCACCGAGATCAATCTCGAATACGTATTCACGCGCGCTGATAACATGACCAACATGACCGAGCGTCTCTTTCGGCCTCAGTGGAACATTCTGCCCGGCCTGATCGAGAAGCTTATTGAGACCATCTTCCTGGCCTTGATGTCTACGATCTTTGCAATTCCTATTGCCGTCATCTTGAGCTTTTTTGCTGCACGAAACCTCATGTACCGCATCACTTCAACCTGGGGTAAGCTGTTGGGCATGTTCCTGCTCGGTATCGGTGGGGCCTGGTTGGGCATGAAGCTGGGCACATGGATGTTCCTGCCATTTGTTAATACCAATCTCTATACCGATCTTCTTACCGGCATTATGACACCTATTCTGCTTCTTGCCGGTCTTATTGGAGGCATCACGCTGGGCGGTAAATTGATGCAGCGTGTACATGATGCGCATAATCAGGGCCTTGAAAAGGTTGTCAATGGGATTATGTGTACCGTGCTCGGGGTTGGCGCAGCTTATGTGCTGAGTGCTTTGGTTTCGGCAGTGGCCTTTGCGGCCTCCTGGGATATCTTTGTGCGCGACTTTGGTATTTGGCCCTATGTGGTTCTGGTTGCTGGGGCTGTTGGGGGAGCCGCATTTTCATTCTCGCGCAAATTCGAAAGCGAATTCCCAGTTGGGCGCATGATTTATAGTGTGATTCGCTTCATCCTGAATGTTATTCGTTCCATCGAGGCTTTTGTTTGGGCATTGATATTCGTTACCTGGTTCCGCCTTGGCCCGTTTCCCGGCATGGTCGCGTTGATGGTTCACTCTATCGCGGCGCTGGCTAAACTCTACTCTGAGCAGATCGAGGGTATCGAAGAGGGGCCGCTGGAGGCTGTAAGAGCTACTGGTGCCAACGACTTGCAGACTATTGTCTATGCAGTCATACCGCAGATCATTCCACCGTATATCTCTTTTACAATTTACCGTTGGGATATCAACGTTCGTATGAGCACCATCATCGGTTTGGTGGGCGGTGGTGGTATTGGTCAGATGCTGTTCCAGTTTCAAAACCTCGGTCAGTGGCGCAAAGTCAGCGTCGCCGTTATCTTGATCGTTGCCGTGGTTATGATCCTCGACAACGTGAGCGCGCGCATCCGAGAACGCATCGTCTGACAGTCATTTCCCCCTTTCACAAAAAAAGCCGTATTGAGGGCTATATTGTCCTCAATATGGCTTTTTTATAAATTCCCCTAACCAAAGCGCTCTCAAATGCTAACATACAACATACCGGCGTGTAACCTCACTTTTACCTTGCCATGGCATACTGAATGCGAACTTACGCATTCTTTACGTTCAGGAAATTATGCAACGAACGTCTCAGGTTAAGTGAGGAAGGCCATGAACAAAAAGCATACAGTTTCATCGATTTGGCGAGTGCTTTTGGCCATCGTAGCCATTTTAATGACCTCGGGAATTACGCCAGCGGCTGTTTCGGCGTACACCTTGGGGTACACAGATGGCACGTGGTCAAATGCACGAACAACAAGCGGCGGGACGCCCACATGTCTCAAGTACTCTAACACAGCGAATACGACGGACGAAAATGCTGTGGCGTACGGAAATGTTCCGGGATGGAGCAGTTATTATTGTCCCTCTTCCTTAGATCTGACGAGGCAAAGCGGTTTCGGATTCCATGGCGTGCAGAGTATATCGTTTGCCCCTGGCGAGACCTTTGTTCTGGGTGAGTTTACCCACTATAACAACCCGATTCAGGCAAGTAATAAAATGGATCTGGTTGATTTGGCGATTACGTTGAACTTTACGGATCCCGCCATCTCGACCACATTGAACTATACGGTACAACTTGAGGAAACTCCTAACTCGGGGTGGTGCGAGTATGGCGGAAACTGCAACGACAAAGTAGACTTTGCCGACACAGTTGCCAACGAGACTTTTGAAATCGGCGGCGTGTTTTACACACTGCAGATCGTTGGTTTTATTCCCGGCACCCTGAGCAGCTATGACCCCAGCGATACCCCGATCAATCAGTTCATCACCGAAGAGGATGCAGAGAATAATGCAGTTCTCATCGGCCGCATCATTGTGGCCGAGCCTTCCATCAGCCTCACCAAGACGGTTGATGACCCTGTGGTTTACGAGGGTGATTCGGTTGGCTATAGCTTTGAGGTGACGAACAACGGTGACGTGGATCTGGATAACGTCGTGCTAAGCGACCCCTTGCTGGACAGCATTTCTACTCGTTCTGGCGATGTGGGCAACGACGGCATCCTCAGTGTTGGCGAGACTTGGACCTACACCGGCCAACTCAATTCGGCTCCTGCGGCTGGCTTTGTCAACACCGCGACGGTAACAGCCGATGTCGTAGGCGATAGCACGAGCGTCTCTGATACAGATACGGCCGAGTTCACAGTCATTCATCCCGATATCGAGATCGTCAAGACAGCGGATGCGGATACCCTTCATGAAGGTGACACGGTTACTTATGAGTTTGTGGTAACCAACACCGGTGACGCGAATCTCACTTCTGTTGACGTAACGGATCCTCTTGCTGGTCTCTCCAGCTTGACGCTGGTGGATGATGGCAACGGCGACGCTGTTTTGGCTCCGGCTGAGTCATGGACCTATGAGGCGACCTTGACCGCAGGGAGTTCGGATATCTCGAACACAGCTACGGCTGAAGGTTATGATGTGCTGGGTGGGCGTGTCAGTGACACGGATAGCGAGTTTGTGGAAGTTATTTCACCTGCCATCGAACTGACCAAGAGTGTTTCACCTACGGTCGCTCAGGCCGGCGACGTAGTGACCTATACGCTCGTTGCTGAAAATACTGGCGATACACCGCTTTACAACATCCAGATCGATGACGGTCTTCCTGGTGTAACCCTCGATGCTCCTGTAGAGAGTGGTACAGACGATGACATCATGCAGGTCGGTGAGACTTGGACCTGGATTGGTACGCTGACTATCGCAGGTTCTGCAGATGTTGTGAATACCGCTACCGTAAGCGGCGATGACGAGCTCGATAGGACGGTCGATGATGAGGATGGCGCTACAGTTGACGTCGTTAATCCATCATTGACGATTGACAAAGTAGCAGACGTGAGTGTGGCGGAGATCGGTGACACGATCAACTACACGATCACAGTAACGAACAATGGCGACATCACCCTGACGAACGTTGTGGTGACAGACGCCAAGTTGAGCATCAACCAGAACGTGGGCAGCCTGGCGGTAGGCGCGAGCAAGGTTGTGACGGGGACATACGGACCTGTTGCCGAGAGCGACGTACCGCTAGTACACAACGTAGCGTATGCAGTCAGTGACCAGACAGAGTCTGTGAATGACGATGCAGACGTTACGATCAATACGAATCCTGGTTTGACGATTGACAAAGTAGCAGACGTGAGTGTGGCGGAGATCGGTGACACGATCAACTACACGATCACAGTAACGAACGACGGCGACATCACCCTGACGAACGTTGTGGTGACAGACGCCAAGTTGAGCATCAACCAGAACGTAGGCAGCCTGGCGGTAGGCGCGAGCAAGGTTGTGACGGGGACATACGGACCTGTTGCCGAGAGCGACGTACCGCTAGTACACAACGTAGCGTATGCAGTCAGTGACCAGACAGAGTCTGTGAATGACGATGCAGACGTTACGATCAATACGAATCCTGGTTTGGCGATCGACAAAGTCGCTGACGTGAGTGTGGCGGAGATCGGTGACACGATCAACTACACGATCACAGTAACGAACAATGGCGATATCACGCTGACGAACGTGACGGTGACGGATGCAAAGTTGAGCATCAACCAGAACGTAGGCAGCCTGGCGGTAGGCGCGAGCAAGGTTGTGACGGGGACATACGGACCTGTTGCAGAGAGCGATGTACCGCTAGTACACAACGTAGCATATGCAGTCAGTGATCAGACCGAGTCTGTGAACGACGATGCAGACGTTACGATCAATACGAATCCTGGTTTGACGATTGACAAAGTAGCAGACGTGAGTGTGGCGGAGATCGGTGACACGATCAACTACACGATCACAGTAACGAACGACGGCGACATCACCCTGACGAACGTTGTGGTGACGGATGCCAAGTTGAGCATCGACCAGAACGTGGGCAGCTTGGCGCCAGGTGCAAGCAAGGACGTAACAGGCAGCTATGGGCCTGTTGCCGAGAGCGACGTGCCATTGATTCACAACGTAGCATATGCAGTCAGTGACCAGACAGAGTCTGTGAACGATGATGCAGACGTCGAGATCGAGACCAACCCGTCATTGACGATTGACAAAGTAGCAGACGTGAGTGTGGCGGAGATCGGTGACACGATCAACTACACGATCACAGTGACGAACAATGGCGACATCACCCTGACGAACGTTGTGGTGACAGACGCCAAGTTGAGCATCAACCAGAACGTGGGCAGCCTGGCGGTAGGCGCGAGCAAGGTTGTGACGGGGACATACGGACCTGTTGCAGAGAGCGACGTACCGCTAGTACACAACGTAGCATATGCAGTCAGTGACCAGACAGAGTCTGTGAACGACGATGCAGACGTTACGATCAACACGAATCCTGGCTTGACGATTGACAAAGTAGCAGACGTGAGTGTGGCGGAGATCGGTGACACGATCAACTACACGATCACAGTAACGAACGACGGCGACATCACCCTGACGAACGTTGTGGTGACAGACGCCAAGTTGAGCATCAACCAGAACGTGGGCAGCCTGGCGGTAGGCGCGAGCAAGGTTGTGACGGGGACATACGGACCTGTTGCAGAGAGTGATGTACCGCTAGTACACAACGTAGCGTATGCAGTCAGTGACCAGACAGAGTCTGTGAATGACGATGCAGACGTTACGATCAATACGAATCCTGGTTTGACGATTGACAAAGTAGCAGACGTGAGTGTGGCGGAGATCGGTGACACGATCAACTACACGATCACAGTAACGAACAATGGCGACATCACCCTGACGAACGTTGTGGTGACGGATGCGAAGCTGGGCATCAACCAGAACGTAGGCAGCCTGGCGGTAGGCGCGAGCAAGGTTGTGACGGGGACATACGGACCTGTTGCAGAGAGTGATGTACCGCTAGTACACAACGTAGCATATGCAGTCAGTGACCAGACAGAGTCTGTGAATGACGATGCAGACGTTACGATCAACACGAATCCTGGTTTGACGATTGACAAAGTAGCAGACGTGAGTGTGGTAGCGATAGGCGGCACCATCAACTACACGATCACAGTAACGAACGACGGCGACATCACCCTGACGAACGTTGTGGTGACGGATGCGAAGCTGGGCATCAGCCAGAACGTCGGCAGCCTGGCACCGCAGGAGAGCAAAGTAGTAACGGGCAGCTATGGTCCTGTGACCGAGGATGATCTACCTTCGGTGTACAACGTAGCGTATGCTGCCAGTGATCAGACACAATCCGTACAGGATGACGTCACCGTTGATCTTGCTACAGAGCCTGGCCTGGCCATCGATAAGACTGGTCCGTCCACGGTAGTTGCTGGTGACTATATCGAATACACTATCACCGTAAGTAACATTGGCAATGTGACATTGCACAATGTGGTGGTCACGGATACCAAGCTCGGCTTGGTGGCCACGCTGCCTGAACTGGCTGTGGGCGCTTCGCAAGTCATTACTGGAACCTATGGTCCAGTGAGTGAGGCGGATCAGCCCGGACCGGTGCACAACGTAGCTACCGCCGATAGTGATGAAACGGGTCCTGTCAGCGATGACCATGACGTCGAGATCGAACAGCCGTTCGAGCCGCGCGCCGCGTTGGAAATCGTCAAGACCGGTGATGCCGTCGTCAACATCGGTGAGATGATTGACTATGAGATTACAGTTACCAACATCGGCAACGTAGACTTGAACAATGTAGTCGTCACAGATGCCAAGCTTGGCTTGAACCAGACCATTGCGCTACTTGCAGTAGGTGACTCTGAGACGATCAATGCGAGCTATGGCCCCGTTACTGAGGCTGACGGAGATCAGGTCGTCAACACGGCAGTAGCCGATAGCGACGAGACGGATCCCGAAGAAGATGATTGGACCACAGTGGTTGTAAGCACGCCTGGCCTGGCTATTACCAAGACCGGACCTGCTACAGCTGAGGTGGGCGACACGATCGACTATGAGATCACTGTGATGAATACGGGCGATGTGACCTTGCACAATGTGGTGGTCACCGACGCAAGGTTGGGCTATACAGAGACACTGGCCGAATTGGCTCCAGGTGCATCAGTAGTGTTGACGGTAAGCTATGGACCGGTTGGCGAAGCTGACCTGCCTGGCCCCATTATCAACACCGCTGTAGCTGAGGCTGATGAAGCGGGTCCTGTCGAGGACAGCTGGAGCGTTGATCTTGAAGTGCCGTACTATGAAGAGCCCGAGGACTGTGTGAGAGCAGACGTATCAGTCGTCATCTATGGCGGCTGGAACGACATCGCAGTACGCGCCTGGGTAGGCGGCACAGAGCAGGATATGCTCTATACCGAAACCAACGCGGATGGCGAAGCACAGGTCATGTGGACTTTGTATCCTCCTGAGAGCGGCAGTTGGAGCGTTCAGGTAGCCCCCGAGCTTCCTTCGGGCCTTGATGCGACTCGTTGGGAATACCGACTGGTACGCGTTGAATCGCCGAGTGAGGATTGGAGCACAGAGAATCCTTCAAGTGCCACGGTTACCGTACGACGTTGCAACCAGTACGTCTTCTACTACCAGCTTTATGACAAGGGTACCACTGAAGAGATTGTTACACCGCCAGTGCTTCCTCAGACGGGTAACATCGACATGGTTACCTCTGCCAACAACGGCCTGGTTCTATGGCTAAAGGTGGGGTTCCTCGGACTACTGGGTATGGTTGGTCTAATCTCCAGCCGTAACAAGAAAGAGACCGAAAAGTAGATAGGTTCGTTACAATCGAGGGTCAGAGCAAACGCTCTGACCCTCGTTGTTTTTATGTCTAAATGCCTATTGCACGATCTGTACAGACTGTGTTAAGATAGTGGTGTAGTGGTCAGACCAGTTGACCAGTTTGTGGAGATCGAGATGGGGGAGCTGTTCGATATTCAGTTGAGTCGCGACAGACTCTATACACAGGTAGCTGATGAACTGCAGGCGTTGATCGTTGATCAGCAGATCAAGTCAGGTGAAAAGCTGCCCAGTGAGCGCAAGCTTGCCGAGAGCCTAGGGGTAAGCCGTACTGTGGTGCGTGAGGCTATCCGGGTTCTATCGGATAGAGGTTTGTTGCGAATCAAGCCGGGATGCGGAACTTTTGTCCAAGATATGAGACCGCAAAAGGCTTCGGCTCAGTTCGAGCTTTTTCTCAAGCTCAACAAGTCTCCCCGGGCTACGCAAGAGTTGTTTGAGGTACGGCGACCCATTGAAGGCCAGATGGCGTACCTTGCTGCTCAGCGGGCTACAGAGCAGGACAAGCAGAAGCTAGGGCAGTTGGTAGATATGATGGCCCGTTCCCTCGACGACCCTGAGGGCTATACGGATGCCGATGTGGCTTTTCATACTGCACTGGCAAGCGCTACTCAGAATAGCTTGTTTCCTCTTTTGTTGCAGCCTATCACGGAGATGCTCAAAGCCGCTATGCTATTGTCGCAGAATGTGGCTGATGCTTCCCGTCTAGGCCTCGGCTTTCACCAGGAACTGCTGGCTGCCCTTATTCGGGGAGACTCGGAGGGAGCTAGGCGGGTCATGCTGGATCATCTGGATAATGCAGAACAACTTGTCAAGCAGGGGGCCAGTGTCGTTAGCGACGTGGGTTCCCATCAAGAGAACAAGGAGCTGTGAAATGAATTATCGCAGACTTGGTAATACAGGAACAAAGGTAAGCGCTATATCCCTCGGTGGTTGGACAACTTTTGGCGAAAGCATTCAGAATGCTGAACTCGCCAAAAAGATCATTGTCAGTGCCTATGATGCAGGTATCAACTTTTTTGATATTGCCGACGTCTATGCTCGCGGCAAGTCCGAAGAGATGATGGGCTCTGTGCTCAAGGATTTCCCCAGACACACTCTGGTGATCTCGAGCAAAGTATTCTGGCCCATGAGTGATGAAGTGAATGACCGTGGTCTTTCGCGCAAACATATCATGGAGTCTATTGACAAGTCGCTCAAGCGCATTGGCACTGACTATGTCGATATCTACTATTGCCATCGCTACGACCCCAACACCTCTGTCGAAGAGGTTGTACGCGCTATGGACGACCTCGTTCATCAAGGCAAAGTGCTATACTGGGGTACGAGTGAGTGGACTGGCGCGCAGATCGCTGAAGCGGTTGGCTTTGCCCGCGCCCATAATCTGTATGCACCCGTTGTAGAGCAGCCGGGTTATAACCTTGGTCGTCGCACCCGCGTGGAGAAGGAAATCGTCCCGGCGGTGCAGGCGCACAACATCGGATTGACGACGTTTAGCCCGCTGTACAACGGTATTCTTACTGGCAAGTATGATAACGGCATTCCTGAGGGTAGCCGTGCTGATCTCAACGAGGATATGCGCGGGAGGCTGACGCCTGAAGTCATTGAGCGTGTCAAGCAGCTCAAGCCCATTGCCGATGAACTCGGCATTACCAGGGCACAGCTTGCTATTGCCTGGATTTTGCGTCTGCCCGAAGTGAGCAGCGTAATCACGGGGGCTACACGCCCTGAGCATGTTGAAAGTAACGTACGTGCGGCTGGTGTCGAACTGAGCAAGGATGTGATTGCCAGTATCGACGAAATTTGGCCGCTTTAACCCTAAAAAAGAGGGGGTAATCTCGATGGAAAAACGAAAACTTGGCAAGACCGGCGAGATGCTCTCTGTTGTAGGCTTTGGCGGAATTCTGGTACGAGACGAATCGGCACAAAATGCTGCTCGCCTTGTTTCCAGAGCTGTAAATGAGCGCGGCGTCAATTACTTTGACGTCGCGCCCAGCTATGGCAACGCCCAGCAGATGCTTGGGCCTGCACTAGAGCCATATCGCAAGAATGTCTTTTTGGCCTGCAAAACAGAAAAACGCGATGCCGCTGGTGCGCGGCAGGAACTCGAACAATCACTCAGAGATCTCAGGACGGACCATCTAGATCTCTATCAATTGCATGCCGTCAAGACTGTGGAAGAGGTCGAACAAATCCTGGGCCCTGATGGGGCTTTGGAGACCTTCCTAAAGGCCAGGGAAGAGGGTAAGACCCGCTATCTTGGGTTTTCCGCTCATAGCGAGGAGGCAGCACTCGCTTTGATGAAGGCTTTTGCCTTTGATACGATCCTGGTTCCGGTGAATTATGCTGCCTGGCTTCAGGAAGATTTTGGCCCTCGTGCAGTGAGCAAAGCTCAGGAACTCGATATGGGTATTCTGGCGCTCAAAGCACTGGCAAAGCGCGCTCTGGCGAGCGGTGAACCCCGGCCCTGGCCCAAGGCCTGGTACTATCCCGTTGAGTCTGCCGAGGAGGCCGCTCTTGGCATGCGGTTTACGCTATCGCAGCCGGTTACAGCGGCAGTAACGCCCGGCCACGAGCACTTGTTTGAATGGGCCTGCGATGCTGCAGATGCTTTTACGCCGATTACGGAACAAGAAATCGCTGTGCTCAAGCAACGAGCTTCAGAGATTCTGCCCGTATTCCCGCATTAAGCTTTGAGGTTGGTATGACACGTGACGTAATGCTTTTAGACATGTTCTGGGGTGGTGGGGACGAGGTATTGTCGAGAGTGGCCGAATTGGCACCCGACATGGATATCATCGTAACCTCGAATGAGGACGAGATCCGCGCGGTGTATGACCGCATCACCATCGCTGTGAGCGGCCCCAAACGGGTACTCCTCGGGCGAGCTCCTCGGTTGCAGTGGATGCAGCTCTGGTCGGCTGGCGCGGATTTCTTGCAACAAGCGCCCGATTTAATCGATCTGCCCTTTTTACTCACCAATACTTCGGGAATCCACGCGATCCCCATTGGCGAGCATGTGTTTTCCATGATTCTCTTTTTTACCCGCAATCTAAAGTGGGCGGTCGATTACCAGCGCGAAAACACCTGGGCTCAACCAGACGCTAATCTGCTTTATGAGCTGGATGGCAAGACCATGTTGATCCTGGGTTTGGGCGCCATTGGCCAACGAACGGCGCGTCTGGCTCAGGCTTTTGGCATGTACGTCATTGGCACCAAGCGTAGTGTTACCGAGCCGATCGAATATGTCGATGAGCTTTTGCCCATGGATTGCTTCCATGAGGCATTGTCTCGGGCGGATTATGTGGTCAACGCTTTGCCATATACCGCCGAAACATACCACCTCTTTGACGCCAGCGCCTTTGCTGCATGTAAACCGGGGTCCTACTTTGCCAATGTAGGGCGTGGCAAGACAGTTGACGAGCAAGCTCTGATAGCGGCGCTAGAGAGCAAGCATTTGGCCGGTGCCGGGTTGGATGTATTCGAAGATGAGCATCTCAGCTCGGAGTCTCCTCTCTGGCAAATGCCTAACGTGCTTGTAACAGCACACTGGGCAGGCTTTACGCCAGAATATACGCGGCGTGCAAGCGATATCTTTTGCGATAACCTGATCCGTTTTCAACAAGGTAGACCGCTTTGTAAAGTGGTCGACAAAAAGCTGGGTTACTAACCTCAGCAGGGAGTGAGGCAAGAGACGTGAAGTATCGCAATTTTGGGAAACTGGACTGGAAAGCCTCTGCTTTGGGTTTTGGCTGTATGCGTTTTCCGGTGATAGGTGAGGATCGTGGCAACATCGATGAAGCAGAGGCTATTCGCATGCTTCGTTGGGCCATTGATAGTGGTGTGAACTATTTGGATACGGCCTACCCATACCATGATCGGCAGAGCGAGATTCTGGTGGGCAAGGCCTTGAAGGATGGCTATCGCGAGCGAGTCCATTTGGCGACCAAACTGCCCGCCTGGGCGGTGAGTGAGGAAGCCGATTTCGACCGTTTGTTGAACGAGCAGTTGGCCAAGTTGCAGACCGACCACGTCGATTTCTACCTGCTTCACGGTATGCGTCGTGAGCGTTGGGAAAAGATGCTCGCCTGCAATATCCTCGAGGCGGCCGATCGCGCCCTTGAGGATGGCCGTGTGCGTCACATGGGCTTTTCCTTCCACGATAGCCTCGATGTGTTCAAAGAGGTTGTGGACGGCTATGACAAGTGGGCCATGTGCCAGATTCAGTACAACTATATGAACGAGGAACTCCAGGCTGGCACAGAGGGGCTCAAATATGCTGCTGACAAGGGACTGGCTGTGGTAGTGATGGAGCCGCTTTTGGGTGGGCGTTTGGTCAATCCTCCCGATGCTGTTCAGGCTATTTGGGATGAGGCCGAGACAAAGCGTTCGGCCGCAGAATGGGCCCTGCAATGGCTTTGGAACAAGCCCGAGGTTTCGGTGGTACTTTCTGGGATGAGCACCATGCAGCAGGTGATGGAGAACGTCGAATCGGCAGCGCATTCGGATGTCAACGTGTTAAGCCAGGATGAACTCAATCTGGTTTCGCGAGCGCGAGACAAGTATAACGAGCTCTGCCCAATACCGTGTACCAAGTGCCAGTACTGCATGCCTTGCCCCAATGGGGTGGATATCCCCAGTAACTTTGCTATTTATAACGAAGGCATGATGTACAACAAGCCCGATTGGGCCCGTGATCGCTATGCGAAAATGGAAGAGGGAAAGAGGGCCAGTGCTTGCATTGCCTGTCGTATCTGCGAAGACAAGTGCCCCCAGAGTATCCTTATCAGCCAGTGGATGACGGTGGTGGATGAGGTTCTTGGCCAAGGGGCAGAATACCGCTGCGATCTTTAAATACAGATAATAAGCAACTCCAGGGCGGAGACATCTAAATTCCGCCCCTGTTGTTGCGCCTAAAAGGAGAATGAAACGTGCAATACCGTAAATTTGGCAAGCTCGATTGGCAAACTTCAGCACTAGGTTTTGGCTGCATGCGTCTTCCTATGCTCAAAGACGATACCTCCAAGGTTGATGTGCCCGAATCCATTCGTATGATTCGCTGGGCCATCGATCAGGGTGTGAACTATATCGATACAGCTTATCCCTATCTTGGCGGCCAAAGCGAAATCATTGTGGGGCAGGCCTTGCAGGATGGTTATCGTGAGAAGGTTATGTTGGCGACCAAGTCACCTGTATGGAAGATCGAAAAACCCAAAGATTTCCATACCCTGCTCGATGAACAGTTGACCAAGTTGCAGACGGACCATATTGACTTTTATCTGCTGCATGCACTGGACAAGTCCCGTTGGGATATATTGATGGAGCAAAACATCTTTGCCGAGGCCGAAAAGGCTAGGGCCGCTGGCAAGATCAGACATCTGGGCTTTTCCATGCATGATAGTTATGAGGCCTTTCTCGAGATGGTTGATGGCTATGACAAGTGGGATTTCTGCCAGATTCAGTACAACTATTCTGATGAAAATTATCAGGCGGGCGTTCGCGGGCTCAAGTATGCAGCGGCCAAAGGCCTGGCTGTGGTGATCATGGAGCCACTTTTAGGCGGCAAGCTGGTCAATCCTCCCGAGCCTGTTCAGGCGATTTGGGATGAGGCTGAAACCACCCGTTCGGCAGCAGAGTGGGGCTTGCAGTGGCTCTGGAATCAGCCCGAGGTCTCGGTGGTGCTTTCGGGTATGAGCGCTATGTCGCATGTGAAAGATAATGTCTTTGCTGCCAATCGCTCTGGTATTGGTACTCTTACGGATGCCGAGATGGTGCTGTATGAGCGTGTTCGCAAGACCTATGATGACCTCATTGCCATTCCTTGCACTAAATGTGAATACTGTATGCCTTGCCCCAACGGCGTGGACATCCCAGGGAACTTTGCCATCTACAATGAGGGCTTGATGTACAACACGGCTGACCAGGCGCGACGGCGCTATGGTCACAAAGAAGCGGGCTCACGAGCCAGCGATTGTATCGCCTGCCGGATTTGTGAAGACAAGTGTCCGCAGCACATCATCATCAGTGAGTGGATGGTTGTGGTTGATGAGGTGCTCGGCGGCGACGTAGCGTATCGTTCCTCTCTCTAAATTGACGTATCAAGAGCGATGACGCTGCTTCTGCGGCGTCATCGTGTTCTGGAGGAGATTGTATCGTGCAGTATCGTAATTTCGGCAAGTTGGATTTCCAGCCATCTGCTTTGGGTTTTGGCTGTATGCGTTTGCCCATCATTGACGGTGAACCAACGCATATTGATGAGACTGAGGCTATCCGCATGATTCGCTGGGCTATCGATCATGGTGTGAACTATGTCGATACGGCGGCAACCTATCACAGTGGTTACAGTGAGATTGCCTTGGGCAAAGCTCTGCAGGATGGCTATCGCGAGCGCGTGCATGTGGCTAGTAAACTGACGCCGCGTCTGCTCAAGTCTGCTGACGAGATGGACGGTTTTTTGGCAACGCAGCTATCCAAGCTGCAAACCGACCACATCGATTTCTATCTTTTACACGGCCTGGGCAAGCGTAGTTGGCTGCAGATGCTCGATTGGGGTGTGTTTGACTGGCTAGAAAAGCGCTTGGCCGAAGGCAAGATCAGGCATTTGGGCTTTTCTTTCCATGATGAGCGAGCTGTGTTCAAGGAGATCGTGGATTATTATCCCCATTGGGATTTCTGTCAGATTCAGTACAACTATATGAACGAGGACTATCAAGCGGGCACAGAAGGGCTGAAATATGCCGCTGATAAAGGCCTGGCTGTGGTGGTAATGGAGCCCTTGTTGGGCGGTCGCCTGGCCAATCCGCCGCAAGCGGTTTTGGGACAGTTTGCGCAGGGCTCAAAGCAAGCGTCCCCCGTCGATTGGGCCTTGCAGTGGTTGTGGAACCAACCCGAAGTTTCGGTGGTTCTTTCAGGCATGAGCACCATGGAGCAGGTGCAGCAGAACGTGGCTTCTGCCGAAACCTCTGGAGCAGGATCACTTTCGGCGAAGGATGTGGCCGTGATAGAGGCTGCCCGCGATGCCTTTGCCACTTTGTGCCCCATTCCATGTACAAAGTGTGAATACTGCATGCCTTGCCCTAACGGGGTAGATATTCCCGGGAACTTTGCCATCTATAATGAAGGGTTGATGTTCTCGGAAGAAGATCGTTCGCGGACTCGCTATAACGAACATATGCCTGCGGAAAAGCGGGCTAGCGCCTGTATCGCCTGTCGTATTTGCGAAGACAAGTGCCCTCAAAACATCGTCATCAGTGAATGGATGACAGTTCTTGATGAGGTATTGGGACAAGGTGCCGCTTACCAGAACTGTCTCTAAATTTACATAACGAAAGGCCTCCGCATTTTGCGGAGGCCTTTGTTTTTGCCTCTTGATTCAGCCAAACCTTACTCGGCCATGTTCTTCCGTGTGGTCTGTCGGCTTTTACGCAGCTTGGCTGCTGCATCGCGCTTGCGCGCTTGAGAGGGCTTTTCGTAAAACGTGTTACGACGATATGTCGAGAGGACTTTGTCCTCTTGCAGGGCCTTCTTGAAGCGCTTCATCAGCCGCTCAATACTTTCTCCCTGTTCCCTTACTACCTGGGTCACTCTGATCACCCCCTCTCATTTTGGTCTCGATCTATGAATAGGCCAGCCGAAGCATAGCCTGGATCGGCACTTAATCGTCAGCCCAATCTACTACAGAGCTGTCGCCAACATTGACCGTCTTGTTCGAGCCGCACAATCGGGCGGCTCGCCCAATCAAAGAGTTCTTGAGCACCAGACCCTTGACGGTCGCCTCAGAATCGATGATCGAATCCGAGATCACGGTATCTTGCACATGGCAGCCATCGGCAATGGTTACATAGGGCCCAATAACCGAGCGTTCGATAACAGCCGTTGGGGCCACGTACACTGGTGGAATCACCAGTGCGCCGTTAAGATGCCCCTCTTGAACATTTCCCGCACCGTTATCCAATAGATAGCGATTTGTAGCCAACACAGTTTCGGGCTTGCCGCAATCCTGCCAGACTTTGACCGTTCGTGCCTCTAACTTGGCACCCTGATCAATCATAATCTGCAGGGCATCGGCCAAATAGTATTCACCTTTGGTCTGGTGATCTTCTTCAATGAGCTGATGAACCGCTTGCATCAAACGCTGACCATCTTGAAGATAGTACAGGCCGATGGTCGCCAAATCATTCTCGACCGTCTCCGGCTTTTCAATATACCGGGTGACATAACCGTCTTTGCCTAACTCGACCACACCAAAGCGTCGAGGGTCTTCGACACGCTTGCAAAAAATAGCGCCGTCGCTTTTCATCTCTTCAAGATCGCTCAGGTCAGCTTCAAAGATTGTATCCACAAAGATAATCAGTATTGGCCCATGAATCAAATCTCGCGCCAGATCAATGGCGTGTGCTTGGCCTAAAAGCTGCTTTTGTTCGCGAAAGTGAGATTTGAAGGTATAGTTTTGGCGAACGTACGCTTCGATCTGCTCGCCGAGATATCCCACAATAAAGATGACATCTTCGAGGTCATCTAGTTCAATCAGCTTGTCCAAAATATGAGCCAGCACAGGTTTGCCAGCAACGTTAATGAGCGGTTTTGGCTTGCTAAAAGTCTGAGGGCGCAACCTTGTGCCGAATCCCGCCAGCGGGATGATCACCTGCATGGTGAGCCTCTCTTTGCAAAAATCGAAATCTGGATGAAAGACATGAATGTACAAGGATCTGCTACAACTCTAAGCAACGGGATGTTATCATGCTAGCATCGATGTGTCAATTTTCACTCAGGCGCAACCATTTGAAGGGTTTTGTGTTTCTAGGAAAGGTAAGGGGGGTGATTCATTGACGCTCTTGGCTCCCAGTGCTATAATTTTGCGGTCTCGGCGTACCAATCAGCCTGAGTGGAGGGGTTCCAGTGAACGAGATTTTTGATCGCGTTAAGGCAATCATCGTAGACCAGCTTGATGTCGAAGAAGACAAGGTCGTTTCTGAGGCCGATTTCCGAAAGGATCTCAAGGCTGACTCTCTCGACCTCGTACAGCTTATCATGGCTTTCGAGGATGAGTTTGGCGGCGAGATTTCGGACGAAGAGGCTCAGGCCATCATCACTGTGGGAGATGCCGTCTCCTTTTTATCCCAAAAGTAGGACTGAGTGGAGGGGCAGAGCTTTTGCTTCTCCCTTTCTATGTCCTCTGTGGATACACAACACCCCGGTGCCATTGTTCTCGCGGGTGGCCTGGGGGAACGGCTTGGCCAAGACAAGGCCACGGTAACGCTGGGCAGCGAAACGCTCGTGGAGCGTGCTGTCCGGCGTATCTTGTTATGGACCGAGCACGTCGTCGTAGTTGGTCGGCCTGATCAAGTCCTATCTATCTCTGGTATTCGCGTACTCGTTGACCAACACCCCTATGAGGGCGTTTTGGCCGGCATTCTCACAGGGTTAGCTGCATCAGAGCGCGATTGGAACCTGGTCGTTGCCTGCGATATGCCCTTTGTGCAGATCCCTGTGCTTGATCTACTAGCAGGCCATCGCGCAGAATGCGATGTGGTCGTACCACATCTGGCGGTGGGCTATGAACCGTTGCACGCCCTATATCATCAGCGCTGCATACCGGCAATTACGGCTAGCCTGGAAAAAGGGCGCAAGCGGGTGATGAGCTTTTACGAGGATGTGCGTGTTTGCAAAGTTGATGAAGAGGTGCTTGTCGAGGTTGATCCAGGCCTCACGTCATTTGTAAACATCAACACGCCCGCGGACCTAGCGCAAATCAGGCAACTTGTTGCCGGGCAGTAATAAAAAAAAGGGGGCACCACACGGTGCCCCCTTTTCGATAGGTTCAGGAAAGAAATCCTTCAAGCGGCACTGCGCGGCGTAGCATGGGCAGACGCTCCAAGCCACGAGCAGCCCCCAGGGCGGTACAAAGCATGGGATTTTCCGCCACATGGGCAGGAATACCCGTCTGCACGGTGAGGTAACGGTCCAAGTTACGCAGTAGGGCGCCGCCACCAGTCATTACCATACCCCGGTCGATGATATCGGATGCCAGTTCGGGCGGTGTTTGTTCGAGCACTGACTTGACTGTTTCTGCCACAATACCCAACGGCTCGGCCAAGGCCTCGGTGGTCTCGGAAGAGTTGAGGGTAATCGTTCTCGGTAAACCGGCCACCTGGTCACGACCACGAACTTCCATAGAAAGCTCTTCTTCCAGCTCTAGTGCCGAACCGATGTTGATCTTGATTTGTTCCGCCGTATGGTCACCGATAATGAGGTTGTACTTGCGGCGCACATAGTTGGCAATGGCTTCATCAAACTTGTTTCCGGCGGTGCGTACCGAGCTGGCGATGACGATGCCGTGCATGGAGATAACGGCGGCTTCGCTGGTTCCTCCGCCAATATTCACCACCATATTGCCTGTAGGTGTACCTACGGGCAGATCGGCACCAAGGGCGGCTGCAAGCGGCTCGGGGATGAGATGGGCGACGCGAGCACCTGCCTGAATGGCTGCCTCGCGCACAGCGCGGCTTTCTACCGTTGTTACACCCACAGGAACGCTGAGCATGACTACAGGGGGGCGCTCAAAGCGTCCGCAAAGCTTGCTGATAAAATAACGCAGCATGCTCTCGGTCACCTCGTAATCAGCGATGACGCCGTCTCGAACTGGGCGGGCGACTTCGATGGTCTCAGGTGTACGGCCGAGCATGGCACGGGCCTCATTGCCGACGGCGAGGATGCGGTTATCCAGCCGTGAGATAGCTACTACAGAGGGCTCGTTGAGCACAATGCCCTTGCCGCGTACATAGAGAATCACATTGACGGTGCCGAGATCAATCCCGATTTGCTTGCCGAACATATGGTCTCCTGATCATGACATGATAGGTCTTAATGCGACCCATACTGCACCGTACCCCATTCGATGGGTTCCGAGTACTGGTTGGACGGTGCATCATGGTTGGCTTCACTAACGCGGCGGACGCTGGCTCCCAGACTGGCAAGTTTTCTGTCAATCTCTTGGTAGCCTCTGTCGATATAGACGACATTATTGATGGTTGTGGTGCCCTCGGCTGCTAACCCAGCCAACACCAGCGCTGCACCCGAGCGAATATCCAGCGCCTGTACCAAAGTGCCGTGCAACGGTGTAGGTCCATGCACAACAGCCATGCGGCCATTGGGTGTATCGATTTTTGCTCCCATGTTTCGCAGCTGCTTGACGTATTCCAGACGACCGTCAAACATGGTCTCAAAGATGGTGCTTTCTCCCCAGGCCTGCGTCATGGCGAGTGCAAAAGGCGCCTGCAAGTCGGTGGGAAATCCGGGATAAGGATAGGTTTGGATGCTTACGCCACTGAGCGGCTTGGGCGCAGACACGGTGTAGAGTTCGTCGTCTATGGTCACCTCGGCGCCAGCCTCACGAAGCTTTTGGTTCATGGCACCCATCCATTGGGCCACCCAGGCATCCATACTCACTTTGCCACCAGAAACGACGCCCGCTAATGCAAAGGTTCCGGCTTCCATGCGGTCTGGCATGACGCTGAAAACAGCGCCGTGCAGTTTGGGTACGCCATCGATGCGAATGATGGGGGTGCCTGCACCATAGATACGGGCGCCCATGGCGCACAAAAAGGCGGTCAAGTCCGATACTTCGGGCTCGATGGATGCATTTTCAATGATCGTGGTACCGTTCGCCAAACAAGCAGCCATAATGAGGTTCTCTGTACCGGTATGGCTGGGATAATCCAAAACCAGCCTCTCACCAGAAAGCCGCGGTGCAGTGATGTGATAGGCGCCATCGTGGGTATCCAATTGGGCACCCATTGTTTGAAAGCCTTTGAGATCCACGCTGACAGGTCGTTGGCCGATAGAACATCCACCGGGGTGGGGGGCCATGGCTTGACCAAAACGTGCCAGTAGAGGGCCGACGATCAAGAAACTGGCGCGCATCTTGAGGGCCAATTCTGTTGGCAGACTGGCATCTGAGATGCGTGTGGCCTTGATGCGTAATCGGTTTGGCCCCTCAAAGCGGGCAGCAACACCCATATGGTGCAGTACGCGCACAAGGTTGCGGATATCTTCTATAAAAGGGACATTTTCGAGAAGGCACTCATCGGAGGTGAGCAGTGTAGCAGCAATGATGGGTAGAGCGGCGTTCTTGGCGCCGTTGATCTCTACTTTGCCCGATAGAGGTTGTTTGCCCTCGATAATTATCGGCATTTCCTAATCCTAACAGATTTGCATCGGGTAGTGCCCGATTATCACAAACTAGAGGATATACGGGGCAGGGGCAGTTGTCAAAGTGCGAAGAACTGGTCAGAGCCCGATGAACGGTTCTGACCAGCCCTTTTTACTTTGCCATCGCCGCCAGGGCCGTGTAGGCCGGTCTTGGGCTCAGTTCTGGGTAGCTTGGATAGGTGATAGCCCACCAGTACTGTTCGTCCTCTTCGGTCCAGTCGGGGTCGCACATATAAATGAGCGACATGAGCCCCATCCATGGGGACCAATTTTCCTGGGCATACTCGTACGCACGGACCAAATAGTCCGCCTTGGTCTCTTCGCTTACAGCATGCCAATAATAGTCCGAATCTGGTCGGGGATCACTAGTCCAACCAAATTCGAGCAAAGCCATCTGCTTGTCTTCATCACCGTAATCCACCATAATCTGTCGTAGTGCCTCTACATGGCGAAAGGCGAATACGGCGTTGCCGCCGAGATCAGGGTCGTTGGCCACGACCTCGGGGTCAATTTCTGGTGCCGAAGCAAAACCAGCACCATGCGCCCCCAACACATCAAAATAGCCGTCGCTATTCTTGTTCATAGCCTCGTACATAGAAGCAAGATACCATTCATCGGGACGGGCATCTTCATTCCATGTTGCCGTGGGAGAAAGCCCTGCCGAGATGACCATGGCGTTGGGATCAGCCGCTTTGATGGCGTCATAGGCCATCCCCAGCATCTCGATGTATGCCCCTGGATCCGGTTCGTTTCCACCCCATTCCCGGCTCAGGTTGGGCTCATTCCACACTTCATAGGCGCGAATACGGCCCTCGTAACGAGTCGCCAGCGCAGTCAAAAAGTCGGCCAGATCCTGATAGTCGTCTGGGGGTCCGTTGAGAGGATAGTTACCCCCGGCCCACTCAGGCTGATTATCGATGCGTACTACCAGGTCAATCCCCTCGGCGTTGGCCATCTCTACGATGGCATCCGTATGTGACCAGTCATAAATGCCCTTGCCGGCCCCTTCGATATCACGCCAGCCAAAGCCCACCTTGACCCAACCAAATCCCGCATCGCGAATTGCTTGCAAGTCGCGGCTGGCTACTTCAGGTCGCCACCACATAAAGGCTTGCATACCGTATTCGGGCGAATCCATGGTGAGAGACTTGACTTCGGGCATGGGAGCATTGATGTTAACTGCATCGGGATTGGTCGTTGATACTTCTGTGGCCTCTGTCACGACTGTTTCAGCAGGAATGCTGGTTTCTGCGGCAGTCGTTGTCTCTGAGACTTGAGGGGTAAAGGTTGGCAAAGGCGTATTGACTGTTTCAGCGGATTCTGTCGGCTCGGAGGTTGCCGTCGCAGCGCTACAGCCAATCATTACGAGAGCGAGCACGACGAGCAGCACAGATTGTGCAGCCCGCAGCGGACGATTCATTCTCTATTCTCCTTTGGGGTGTGGGAGGGGTGAGGGTGGCTCCCGGTGCGAGCGTCAGGATACCCGCAGGCATCCTGACGCTCAGAGGGGCTAAAAGGTTCCTACCACTTGGCCATATCGCGCAAAGCGCTGTATGCGGCGCGTGCACTCCAGTCACCGCGAACGATGCCAAAGGCAGCTTTTTCATCCGCATTACCGGCTACTGGCGCAAAGTTGAGATTCCAAAGGAACATGGGCCCGACCCAACCCCACGATTTACCCAATTGATAGGCTTGCACGATAAAAGCTGCCTGTTCAGCTTCGGTGTTATCCGAGGCGTATTCATAACCTGTTGCCGGTGAGACGCCCAAACCATCTACAGTTGCCCAGCCGAACTCGGTAACCCAGACACGTTTACTCGAGTCTCCATAGGCGACCATGATGTTTCGGTAGCTTTCCATGGTGCCGCGGAAGAACCATGACGGATGGCCTTTGCAAGCGCTCGTCGACGGATCAGAGTAGGTCTGCCAATCGGCATCTGGTGGGTTGTTATACCCGCTGGGATGTGCTCCGACGGCATCGCAATAGTACCTGAGGCCCGCCTGATACATCTGTTCCAGATAGGCGCGGTCATCGATGGCGATATTGCCATCATTGACGCCGGTCGGTGTTAGTGCACCGGATATCACCACTGCACTGGAATCTACAGATTTGACAGCACTATAGGCAGCCTTGAGCAATTCGACATAGTTGGCCGCATTGAGCTTGTTGCCCAATCCGCCCCACTCATAGTAAAGATTCTGCTCGTTCCAGATTTCATAAGCTTGAACACGGCCAGCATATCGAGCAGCCAATTCACGCATAAATGTCGCATAGGTTGCAGGGTCAGAAGGAGGCCCCTGATCGGTGTCGCCAGCTGGTCGTGCCCAGGAGGGGGCTTTGACGACACTAAAGAGGATGTTGATGCCGCGGGCATTGGCCTGATCGACAATGGCGTCTAGGGCACCCCAATCATAAACACCTGGTGAGGGGTTGTAGCGGAACCATTCAACTTGTTGTTTGACCCAGTTAAAGCCGATATCCGAAACTGCACCCAGGGTACGATCATAGTTTGTATCGGTGATCAAGTCTGCCTGGATGCCGTAGCCGAAATAATTTCCGGTGGAACCGTACGAAGGCACCGCTGTGGCAACTGGCGCCGTGGTGGCGTCAGAACCTGAGCTAGAACCCGACGATGTTGACGCCGCCGCCGTTGGCACAGGAGTCAGGGTCGGTGTGTTGGTTGGCGTTGGCGAAGGCGTGGGCGATGGCACGATGAACTCTGCTGTAGCAACCGCTTCGAGCGCCGTTTCACCACCATCAGTAGAGATGAGTGCACTGATAACATATTCGCCCGGATTATTCGGCGCTGTCCAGCTCTGCTCGGGATCTGTCAACTGTGCTACAACAGTGGCTTCAGGTTCGGCACTGTCTTGCTCTGAAAGGGTATAGATCATGGCGTACTGAGCCGCGCTGACGGCAATATCGTCGGTGTAGGTGTCCAGCGCCACAACTATATCTGGATCGCTGGCGTCCTCCGCCCAATCTTCAAGGCCGAGACCCGCTACAGCGAATTGGCTTAGCAGATTGAGTTTCCGACTCATACTGGAACCTGTCTCCAGGATGACCGTATCGTCGCCATTATTGAAATAATAGGTGAGCGATTCTTCATCATAGAACAGGGCGTTGGATTCTACATCGGCCATGGTCACGATGATGGTATCACCGGGTTCATAGAGCCCGTTGCTATTGTCCAGCGCAAGTTCGGAGCCGAGGAGGAGCAGGGCATCATAGTAACTTGTATAGTTCACTGCAGAATCAGATACGATAGCCGCATCGGCTGAGAATACCAGCTCAACCTTGGATCGATTGACCTGATGCGTTGCCCAGGTCATGAATGTTTCGGCTTTGCCTGTGGGGCTAAAGTCGGCAACATCTGTGGTCATCAAGGGGATACGAATGGCATCTGCCACTGCACCGAGTGCCTGCCAATCATAGTTGGTTTGCTCTTCATCCAGGTTGATTGCTAGCACTAGGCCTTGCTCATGCAGTGCATCTGCCAGAGATGAGACAAAAGCCACATATTCATCGGCCAGATCCGCGCTTAGGCCGTCGAGATTCAACTCGAGCCCTTCATAGCCGGCTGCTTTACAGGTGTTAACCAGGCTGGCAACGGCTGCGCTTACGTTATCTGGGTTTGAGATGAGATTGGTGATGAGATCGCTGCGAACCACACCATCGATGACGTTGTTGATGGTCAGCATAGCCTGAACGCCCTCGGGCGCAGCCGAGATCTCGTCAACGACGCTACCGGTTTCATCAATGGCAACACTCGCCGCAAAGATGGTGCGCGCACCGATTGCTGAGGCGGCTTCAGAGCTATCCGCGCTCAAGCTCAATACGGTTGAAGCGGCTTGAGTGGTCATAACCAGCTCTGGAACACCGCTTACTGTTGCGCTTATCGTTTCGTCACTATAGGACGAAGGTACCCACGTCCAGGCCCCATCTTCCCAAACGTAGACATCTGTCAATTCAATTTCCGAGTCATCAAGGGGGAGTGTGATCGTGCTGGCGTCTGGCTCATTACCATAAAGGCTGACATGGTAAATGGCGCTGCTGATATCAAGGTCAGAGGGCATGGCTTCTGCTGCGATGATCTCGACGCTGTCATCAGCATAGTCAGAAGCGGCGCCTGTTGTGGCGGCAGTAACAAAAAGACTACCATCACGGTCTGCACCTGGGATATCCTCGCCGACAGTTTCTACCAACAATCGACATTTTCCGGTGGCATCTGCGCTGGCTATTGCCAAACTGACACCATCAGGACCGTCAATCACGGTGTCTTGACCGGCCTTGGCGAGAGTGTGATCCCAGTGAAAGAGCCTATCACCCAAGGCTGCAGGGGGAAGGAATAAGGACGATAGGAGAAGCAGGGGTACCAGCACGAACTCGATGATTTGCTGGGTTCGCTTGCTTTGCAGGAACTTGGCAAGCTTGCTAGGTTTGGGTCGATTTTCCATCCTTGGTCAGTGCTCCTTGTTTCTACTCCGCGGGTTGGCATAAACGATACGAAGATGGGGTATCTATATCCTCATTGAGTATGTCAGTAGTCGCGCCGATTCTAACACATGGTCAAAGAGGTGACAAGAAATCAACAAGATAAGATGTTTACATATCACATACCTCTTCATACTCTACCTTTACGCTATTCTAACGGCATCTGACCGGGGGCTAGTTATACTGACTAGGCAAAAGAAGTACCTTTAAGAGGACGGTAGGGCATGAGCGATTTTTCGAATGTGCTGGTCGTTGACGATGACCCCGGCATCGGAGAGACGATGAGAGATATTCTCACTCTCGAAGGATATCAAGTCAGCGTTGCGACTAGTGGCGAACAGGCTGTGCGGCTGTGTTCAACAGAAAATTTTGATTTTGCCTTGCTTGACCTTCGTATGCCAGGTATGAACGGCGTGGATACCCTTCGAGCCATCAAGAAACTTGCCCCTACCATTCGCGTTATCATGATTACCGGGTTTGATGGCGGTGAGCTTGCTCAAGAAGCAATGAGCGAGGGGGCAGAAGCCGTATTTCGTAAACCGTTGGATGTGGCATCTTTTTTGCCGCTCCTGATGATCTAGGAAACAGTCATGGCAGATTCGTTCAAACAAATCCTGTTGGAGCTTTCCAACGAGATACAAAGCCTGGTACAGGCAGGTAAGGCGCCATCTGACGAACACATCAGGATGGCTCAAGAAGCTGTGCGTTTAGCTGCAGCAACGGATGAAGAGCGCCGTGAACTGGCCCTACTCTACGAGGTTGCTGGCTTGATGGCTTCGTCATTCCAACTTTCCGAACTGTTGCACATGATTATTGAACGCGCAACAGGGCTTGTTGGTGCCGAACGCGGCTATGTTGTGCTAGTTAACGATCAAGGCGAAAGAGATATCGCTGCAGCTCGACACTTTGACCCAGAGAACCCCGATGATGCCTATAGCACGAGTCTCGTGTGTAAGGTAATAGAGAGTGGAGCGCCCATTCTTACTACGAATGTGCAAGATGATGGCCGTTTTGAGCTGAGCCAGAGTATCATCTCCCAGCAGATTCGTTCGGTATTGGCAGTACCGCTCACTGCCTTGGGGCAATGCTTGGGCGCTATTTATGTGGATACGCTGATTAGTGAGCGTTTTTTCGGTGAACCCGATCTGCACTTGTTGCAAGCCATGTCATCTCAGGCGGCCTTGGCCATTCGCAATGCGCGCTTGTACCAAGATGCCGTAGATTCCAACGAGCGACTGCAAGCGGCTATGCAAGAGCTCAAGGAAACCCAGGAACAGCTTGTTCAGGCAGAGCGCCTTGCAGCAGTGGGACGCCTCTCGGCAAGCGTAGCACACGAACTTCGCAATCCACTTATGGTCATGCGTGCTTCACTCTTTTTCCTCGAAAGGCTTGTGGAGAAAGAAGAGGATTTTTCTAGCGAGCTCTTTGGGCGTTATATCCAAAAGATTGACAGCGAGATCGACCGCCAGAACAAAATCATCAACGATTTGCTCTTCTTCTCGCGGAATCGCCCCCGACAGATGGACCGTACCGATGTGAATGACTTGCTTTCTGAAACACTTGCTCGAGTGCAGAGACCCGAGACTGTCGTCGTAGAGACCTCGTTCTCTCCAGAAGGCACTATGGTGTTAGCCGATGGAGACCAGATTCAGCAAGTGTTTATTAACTTGGTTACCAATGCGGTACAGGCCATGGCTGAAGGCGGTAAATTGCTTATTACTACATGCTGTGAGGAGGGCGAGGTCAAGGCAACCGTTGCCGATACAGGCGTGGGCATTTCACCCGAGAATCTCCAATCTCTCTTTGAACCTTTCTTTACAACCAAAGAGAATGGTATTGGCCTGGGGCTGAGTGTGTGTAAGAGCATTGTTGAGGCCCACGGGGGGACTATCAAAGTGGCGTCGGAACTTGGTATCGGAACGCAATTCACCATCAGTCTACCCTGTGTTGATTCGCAGTGTTAGTTTGGGCTTTATGTTAGTTGGCGGGTTCAAATCCGCAGCGGGCTATGAATATCGAATCGGTTTTGGGGCATTACAGAGTTGAAGAGTTGTTGGGTGTCGGTGCAGCTGCCGAGGTCTATCGAGCACATGACCTTGTTTCTGGCCAAGTGGTTGCCCTCAAGGTCCTTAGTGAACGAGCTGAGCCGGCTATGGTGCTGCGCTTTACGCGCGAGGCCAAGGCCCTTTCTCGGCTCAACCACCCCAACATTGTGCGCGTGTATGATGCCGGCTTGGCCGATGATCAACGCTATTTGGCCATGGAATTGGCCGAAGGTGGCAGCCTCAAAGAACGCCTAGCTGGTGCCACAATAGACTGGCGTGAAGCAGTCGATATTACCCGCCAGCTTGCTTCTGCACTGCAGCAGGCACACGATGCAAATATCATCCATCGCGATATAAAGCCTGGAAATATCCTCTTTGGCGGTGATGGGCTTCCTCGATTATCTGACTTTGGTTTGGCGCATCTCAGCGATGCCTCCAGTATGACCCGCACTGGCACCATCATGGGCACGGTCTATTACCTCTCGCCCGAACAAGCAGTGGGTAAACCAGTTACTCCCGCTTCTGACCTGTACGCCCTTGGTGCCGTACTGTACGAGATGGTAGTTGGGCAGCCACCATTTATTGGCCCGACGGCCATTGCCGTTATTTACAAGCTGCTCAACGAAGACCACGAAAGCATCCGCTCCTTCAACCGCGATCTGCCCGAGGCGTTGGATGCACTCATTGGTAGCTTGCTCAACAAGAACCCCGAATTGCGACCTGCTTGCGCCTCTCAGGTAGAGACAGACCTTGCAGCCTTGCTTTCTGGCGAGGCTATCTCTGTAGCTTGCCTTGCGCCCACAACTGTTCATGGTGAACCACTAACTGCAGGTGTCGTGCCGCTTGTGGGGCGTGCTGCAGAACTCTTTGAATTGGCAGAGGCGGCTGGTAGGGCGGCCAGTGGCGCAGGTAGCACCTGCATGATTGTTGGCGAGGCTGGCACGGGGAAAACGCGCCTCGTTCGTGAACTATTGCAGCAACAAACGGCCCAAAACGCTCGCTGCCTAATTGGTACCTGCCTCTATGGTGACACGCCAGACCCCTATTCGCCCTTTGTCGGTGTAGTGCGTCAGTTTGCCGAATTCTGGTACGATCGTCCGCGCGACCTGAGTGACACTCGTGAAGCCGAAATTCAGTCCTTCCTTGAAGGATTGCAATCCATTTGGGGAATGCGCCAGGCTGTAGGGACGGCCACGGCAAACGATTGGCTCGCAGAATTGGCTCAGGCTCGTGGGCAAAACCAGGTATTTGAGCTCTTTAGTCGCTTTCTGACAGCTGTTTCCAAGCTCTGGCCCGTGCTGTTGGTAGTAGATGACCTCCAGTGGGCGAGCCTTACCACATTACAGTTGTTCCACTATTTGGCTCGTGCCTGCCAGGGGCAGCGCATTCTGTTGATCGGCACCTTCCGCCCAGAGGACGTGCTTCCAGGTATTGGTGGTGAGCGGCATCCGTTGCGAGAAACCGAACAACGCATGAGTCGCGAAAAGCTTTTCCGCAGCATTCGGCTCAAGCCCCTTAGCCATCAGGATGCTGAAGAGATGGCTGCCTATGCGTTGAACGTGGACATGATCGCCCCCGATCTCGCCGATCTCTTGGTGACGGAATGCGAGGGCAACCCCTTCTACCTACTCGAAATGCTCTCTCTACTGCGCGAGCAAAATGTGCTCATTCAGCAGGATGGTCAATGGCGGTTGGCTGGCTCGGTTGAGGATTGCGATATTCCTGGCAGTGTGTATGACATTGTGATGCGCCGCATCGAGCGTACTGGCGACGATGAGCGGGATATGCTCGACTGGGGCTCTATCCTTGGTCAGCGCATTGACGTCTCCTTGCTCCAACACCTTGTCGGGGGCACGCGACTGACTGTGATGAAGCGACTGCACGCACTAGAGCAGCGTTACGGCCTCATTGAATCAGACGAGCACGGTTTTCAGTTTGCCCATAACAAAATTCGCGAGATCATCTATCAGGAATTACCACCTGCGTTGGCTCGCGAGTGCCATCTCATGGTCGCCCAGGTTATCGAACAGAACTATGCTGATGAATTGGATGACTATACCTATCAATTGGCCCGCCACTATGTCGAGGGCGGCGATGTAGAGCACGGCTTTCATTATTCTTGCGCTGCCGCCGATCGTGCCGAGCAAGCCCAAGCTATCGCTGAAGCATCCGAGTACCTGGCTTCTGCTCTCAGGCTTCTTGATCAAATGCCAGATGAAAACGATCCATGCACAGAACGCGATCTTGCTGAGCGTCTGGGTGGTTTGTATGTCATCCTCGGCAAGCTGGATCGTGCACTTGAAACCTATGAGCGAGCTCTTGCTCTTAGCCGAACCCTACAGGATGGCGAATCTGAAGCTGATGTGATGTTGGCAGTCGCCCGACTGCTGGGGCGCAGTGGCAAGTGGGATGAAGCTCAGGCCCAGGCCAGGCAGAGTTTGTACAAGGCAGAAGAGACAGGTTATCACAAGGGACGAGCTGACGCACTCATGAGCCTCGGGTTCATGGATTTTGAGGGCGGAGACTGGCAGAATGCTCTTGCACGGTTAGAGATAGCCCTGGCTGTTACCAAGGAACAAAAACTGGAGATACTTCAGGCACGCGTCCTTGGCAACCTGGCCATTATTAATAATGCCCATGGGAACGTAGAAAAAGCTATTGAACTATACAAGTGCTCTATCGAAACTTTTGCCCATCTGGACAAGCCCTTGGATGTAAGCCGGGGATTGAGCAATCTGGGTTTTTCTTACTATACCCTGCAAGATTATGGCCAGGCCCTTGATTGCTATCAGCAATCGTTGAGTGCGTTGGGCAAGATTCCCGATGTTCATGAGCAGGGCGTACTCTATCTGCACTTGGCGGAAACATATCTGGTACTCAAGCAGATGCACGAGGCCCGTGATAATTGCCGCAAGGCACAGCGATGTTTTGCGCGTTTGGGCTTTTCCCCAGGCATTGCCGATGTCAGCCGGGTGTACGCAGGCATCGCTCGCTTGGATGGCAAATGGAATGTGGCCGAGCGCTACCTGAGAGAGGCGCTGCAGATTTATCAAGAGGCGGGCGATCAGCTCAATACGGCAGAAACCCATCGTGAGCTCTCGGATCTACTGGATGAAGTAGGTCAGTTTGATAGTGCCAAAGAAGAGCTGTCCCGGTCGCGGATCATTTACAACGACCTGCTCCAATCGGATACGGCCATAGGTGATGTATTTAATGCGCCTGCGGAGACAAACCCGGAGGATATGGCGCCAGCCCACCAATAGCACCCAATTCCTGTAGATGTGCCGCAATGGATCGCCCCGTCAGTGGATGTATGACTGTCGGGGCGATGTCGTTTAGAGGTACAAGCACCGTGCTGCGTTCTAGCATACCTTTGTGGGGAATGGATAGCTCTGGTGTGCACATGACTAGATTGTCATACAAAAGGATATCGAGATCGATGGGACGGGGGCCAAAGCGAATAGTGGGTTCTCGCCCCATTTCCTTTTCGATTCCCTTGAGCGTACGCAGTAGTTCGAGCGGTTCGAGAAGCGTTTCGATAAGGCAAGCGGCGTTTAAAAAGCAGGGTTGATCGATAACGCCCCAGGGCTCTGTTTCGTAACGCGGCGAGGTGGCCAAAACGGCACAATCGCTCCTGTCGAGCAGAGCATAGGCGCGTTCGATGTTGGCCACGCGATCACCCAAATTTGTGCCTACGCCCAGATAAGCCCGAGCCATGCTAGCTGCGCCTCGCAATGGCGTCGCACATTTTGGCCAATTGGGCCATTTCGCGAACATCGTGCACGCGAATGATGTCGGCGCCGTGTAGAATGCCGACGGCATTGGCAGCGGCAGTGCCCATCAGCCTTTGCCCTTGCGGTGCATCCAGCGTATAGCCGATGAATGATTTGTTGGACGCACCCAGTAAAAGAGGCAAACCCAGGGCTGTGAACTGATTTAGCTCATTTAGCAGTGCCAGGTTTTGCGCCGTGGTTTTTCCAAACCCCACACCCGGATCGATGATCATACGTTCGCGCGAGACACCAGCTTGTGCTGCGCGTTCTACGGCGGTGCGCAAATCGCGTAGCACATCGGCGATGAGATTGCCGTACTGGGTGCCGAGGTAGCGATTTCCTAGCGTCTCTGTCTCTTGTACTGAGGCGGATAGCCTGTTGTGCATCAAAATGACGGGGACCCCGCGTTCAGCAGCCAATTCGACCATGCCTGGCTCGTACAGTGCACGCACGTCGTTAATGATGTCGGCTCCGGCATCTAGGGCTGCGGCCGCAGTTTCGGCATTGTAGGTATCGATGGAGATGGGCACATCAAGCTGTTCGCGGATGGCCCTGATGATGGGCACCACGCGCGCCTGCTCTTCCTGAGGTGATACTTGTGGGGCGCCAGGGCGGGTGGATTCGCCGCCAATATCGAGAATGTCGGCACCATTTTCTGTAAATGCCCGGGCTTGGGCTACAGCAGTCTGAACCGGGTCTGCCTTTTGTAACAGGCCATCACCGGAAAAAGAATCGGGTGTGGCATTGAGAATGCCCATGATATAGGTGCACGTGCCCCAAACGAAGACAGCGTCGCGTACTACCATTGCGGGAGGTCTGGAGGGTTGCAGGGTATCGAGCAGTGCGCTCAATTCGTGGTAGAGTGCCTGCAGGCTGGGTAGCGGCTGCATAGCCAGGGTATCTAGCATGCGCTGTATGGTGCGCAGTGACCCCATGAGGATGGCGTCAGTGGTACGCTCGCTTCCCAGATAGATGGATCCGGCGATGGCGGCGTCGCCGCCTTTGGCCAGCATCTCTTGCTTGAGGATGGCCGCTGCTGCCATGGGCAGCGCTTCGACCTGGATGACCAATTGGCGCGCCTTGGGGGCCATAATCTCGATGCCAGCCGACGAGATGCCGGCTAATACCATATCCTGGCGGACATCCCGGCCTGTATCGGCGAGGATGCGGGCATTGTATCGTGCCTTGCCGCGATTGACTGCTGGCATCACTGGGCGATCTCTAGTCGGGTAATAGCAGCGTTGGCCTGTTCGATCCAATAGCTGTCATCAGAGAGTTCGATGAACTTTATATATGCATCAATGGCCGCTTCGTTATCGCCAGTCAGTTCGTAAAGCGTGCCCAGACCCAAATAGGGCTCGGCAAGTGTTTCATCGAGAGAGATGGCCAGTTTCAGCTCGGCTTCAGCCTCTTCCAGTTGGCCCAGGGCAAGGAGCACGCCGCCCAGGTTATAGTGCAGGTCGGCATCATTGGGCTGTGCTTCTACTACTGCACGAAACTGGGTTTCGGCCCCCTCAAAATCGCTTAGCTCATAGAGTACAACGCCGAGGTTGGCTTGTGCATCTGTAAGTGAGGCGTCTAGCTCGAGCGCTGTTTTATATGCATCGCGAGCATTCTCCGTTTCACCCAAACTGGCATAGGCATTGCCCCGCAGATACCATATCTCGGCTGTAGCATCAGCATCTGAAACGCCGGCCAATGCTTTCAGTGCAGCAGAGGCATCGCCCTCTTCGAGCAGTTGTGTGCCTTCAGATATTGCCGTATCCACATCGATCGTGCTCTGACTGGCGCAGGCTGAAAGGACGAGAGAGAGCACCACCAAAACGATGAGGTGACGTGTTCTAGCAGACATACAGCTCTTTTGCTCCTAGTTGCGACCGATAAGCGTCATGAACTCTTTGCGGGTTTCGGGTCGAGATAAAAAGTTGCCGCGGTTTGCCGAGGTTACAACAACGGTACCCGGCTTTTGTACACCACGCATGGTCATACACAGATGCTCGGCTTCGATCACCACACCCACGCCATAGGGCTTGAGTGTCTCCATTACTGTATCAGCAATCTGACTGGTGAGTCGCTCCTGTAGCTGGGGGCGGCGGGCATAGGCTTCTACCACGCGGGCTAGTTTGCTGATGCCAACTACGCGTCCTGAGGGGATGTAGCCAATGTGTGCCGTGCCGTGAAAAGGCAACAAGTGATGCTCGCACATCGAGTAGAAAGGAATATCTTTGAGGATGACCATTTCGCTGTGGTCTTCATCAAAGCCAACACGCAGATATTTTCCGGCGTCGATATCCATCCCGCTAAAAATCTGTTCATACATGGCAGCTACTCGGGCTGGTGTGCGCACCAACCCCTCGCGGTCGGGATCCTCACCGATCGCTTCGAGTATTTCGCGGACGGCTCTCTCAATTCGTTCAGTATCCATTATCTCTTGGGCTCCAAAAGGACGACACGTGTGTCTTCGCTGATCTGACTCTTGGTGATCGTTAATATATCGATTGGCGTAGGCTTGTCTACGGCCATTTCGCGCAAAAAGCGGGCTGCACTCTCTCCATCTGTCTGGAGATCGGGCACTTTGTAATGCATAGGGATGACGATGCCAGGTTCGAGCTGGCTGACCACCTCGGCCGCGCGTATGCCGCTCAGCACATCTTTGCCGCCGACGGGAACCAACAGCACATCAACATTGCCCAAATCGTCCAGCTGGGTTTGGCTTAGGGAGTGCCCCAGGTTGCCCAAATGGCAGATATTAATGTTTTCCATCTCGATGACGTAGGAGGTGTTCTTGCCGCGCACTTCGCCTTGTTTGGTATCTTGAAAGGTGGGCACGCCGATGACAAAAACCCCGCTGATTTCATATTCACCGGGACCGCTGATGGTATACGAATGGCCGCGGACAGCGCGATCATAATTGTGGTTTTCGTCATCATGGCTGATGGTGGTGATATCTGCTGGCAGGCGCGGAATCTCGTACCCCAGTGAAGGGGCAAAAGGATCGCACATTACGGCGCAGCCGCGTGTCCTCAGCCGAAAGCATGAATGTCCATACCAGGTAATATCCATAAGACTCCCCTGAACTGCTTGAAGGGCGGTTATTCTGCCAGAAGGATGGTTGAAGCCTCGCGATAGGAGGCCAGCCAGTCGGTAAAAGTCTGTTGCTGTACAGCCTGCCAATACGTATCGGGCACAGAAAGGGAATCGGACTCTTCGACGAGCAGGATGATATGAATCCCCGTCTCGCTTTCTACAACCCCGGAATATTCGCCCGGTTCCAGAGCAAAAGCGGCATCATCAAAGGCTGGCGGCATAACGCCGGCCGGGATAAAGCCCAAATCTCCGCCGTCTTCTGTAACAGAAGCATCAATAGAATACTTGGCAGCTACTTGATCCCAGGCGGCGCCGCTTTCAAGTTCGGCCAATGCTGCGTTGGCCTGGTCGATATCCGCTGCCAGAATCTGCTTGACGTGAACCTGCGGCTGCACTCGGTCGAGATCTGCCGTAATGGCTTCCATGACAATCTCAGCGTACATGTCATTCTTGACCTGTTGTAGGGCAAAGGAGAGTTCTTGACCAGTTTGTGCAGCCTGAGCCTCGGCGGCGCTCTGCAGCTCGCTTTCGTCTATGGTCAATTCCATAGCCACCACAATCTGCTCGATGAGCATTTCGTCGATCATGCGGTCTAATAAGCCAGAGCGAAATCGCGCCAGAGCCTGTTGACCCGCTGTGGTAGAGAGGTCATAATCGGGCTGTTGCTGGAATAGGGCCTGCTCGGCTGCAAAACGCACCTCGAAATCGGCATAGGAAAGCTCCTGGCCATTCACTGTAGCAATGGCCACACTGCTATCGGCCTGAGCAGAGATGACAGCCGCTGCCGTGGGCATATCTTCGGGAGCCAGCGTTTCGGAGGCTTCTGTGGAGGCGGTTGGTGTGGCCGTACCCGTTACAGTGCTGTTTCCGCAACCTTGGACGAGGAGCAGGGCGAGCAACACGAGTAAGAGTATACGAATGGACTTCATGAGCTCCTTTGCGAGGTATGGTCTAGGCCAGAGTATAGTTTTCACCTCTGGCTCTGTCAATGAACAAGGAACAGCATGCAGCAGATCGGTACTGTAGCACTGATTTTTGGGACCTTGGTTGGTCTTGGTGGGGCCATATGGCCTGCTGCAAGGATGCGGCGGGCACTTGGACTGTTCACACTGGCGGCCACATCGGTGGCTCTGGGTATTATGGCGATTGCCCTGCTCAGGGTAGATACGCGGTTTGCCTATGTTGTGCAGTACACACAGCAGTCGGCGCCTTTGTGGCTGCGTATCGGGGCACTTTGGAGCGGCGCAAGCGGCTCACTACTCTTGTGGGGATGGCTTGCTTCGCTGTTGGCGGTTTGGCTCAACTTCCTTGACCGCGCTGTGGATTCTATTTCAAGCCGCATTCTTTTGGCGCTTGGCGGATTGCTTTCAGCGGCCTGCTTGGCAATGGGCTTGTATGATGTTCTCGGATCACCACCTCTGGATGGTCAGGGTCTATCGGCTGCTTTGCAAGACCCCTTACTGATCGCCCATCCTCCGTTGGTGTTTATTGCTTATTGCGGCCTGGCCTGGCTTTACGGCATGTCGCTTTCTGCTAGTTTTACCCCTGCCGAATTTGGCTATGCAAAAAAAGTGGGATTGGTATCCTGGCTTTTGCTGAGCACGGCCATTTGGATGGGTATGTGTTGGGCACAGTGCGCCCAGGGCTGGGGCACTGCTTGGAGCTGGGATGCTATCGAGACTGCAAGCCTTTCTGCCTGGTTGACGCTTTCGGCCTCCTTAATTTGGCTAAGTGGCGCGCAGCAGGGCGGTGTATCGTCGCGGTTGGCACGCATTGGTCTGGGCTTGGTGTGGCCCGTGGCGCTTGTTTGCACTTTTGCGGCCCGCGGAGGCCAGCTTATTTCGGCTCACAGCTATGGCAGTGGCGGTTTCGGTTGGTGGCTGTTAGCGATTGCGGTAGTACTGGTGCTGCTGTCATTATGTGCCAGTCGCAAAATGTCTGCTGACGCAAAAAAGGAGAATGCCGCGTTATATGCTGGCATTCTCCTTGTGGGCATGGCCCTGGCTACAGCCTTGGGTACGCTCCTGCCATTGTTGGGTTTTGCTGCTCAAGGCGGCAGAGTGGCGCCTCCGGCATATTATATCCGTGTTTTGGCTCCTCTGGCGCTGGGTTTAACGGCGCTGTTATTGGCGACTGTGATTCGTGGGGTTCATACGCTCAGTACTTGGAAAACATTGTTCATAGCTGGTGCTCTTGCCCCTGTCATTCTGGCAGTTTTAGGCGCATTGGCAGCAGCCGGGATTGCACTCGGGCTATGTTGGTTTTTGGCCGCTGCTGCTTGGAGAGATTTGTTCAAGTGATGATAGCTTTTGACAGGCTATCGCGGCGAATGTATCATAGCTGATGGTTTGGCCCTTTGCCTGTCGGCGTGTTTGCGTGCCGAACCGGCTTTGTGTTTTGGGAAACGCAACCCTATCAGGAGATGCGGGTTGTGTTCTCAGGAGTGTTTTACTAGTTTGTTTTAGGAGGCGATTATGAGTATTGCTGCATGGGAGATTGTGGCTCTCGTCTCGGGTGTTATTGCCCTAGGCGTCGCGGTATACCTTTACCGGTATGTCATGAGGCAGTCGAACGAGAACGAGAAAATGGCCGAGTTCAGTGAGGCCATTCAGGAAGGTGCCTCTGCGTACCTCAAGCTGCTCTACAAGGCGCTTATCACCCTGGCCGTGGTATTGGCCGCCGTGCTTTGGGTAGCGTATTCGAGTGCAGATGCCAAGGCTCCTGGTTGGCAGATGGCCCTTGCGTTTCTCACCGGCTCACTTTGTTCCGCAGCCGCTGGCTATGCTGGCATGTACGTGGCCACTCGTGCCAATGCTCGAGTTGCCTGGGCAGCCCGTGATGGCTTGAATAAGGCATTCCCAGTAGCCTTTTTCTCTGGTGGTGTGATGGGTTTCTCCGTCGTCGGTGTGGCCATTCTTGGTATGACTATCATCTATATGCTGTTTGATAGTGCCACTGTGGTGCTGGGCTTTAGCTTTGGCGCCAGCCTTTTGGCCCTTTTGGCCAAGGCCGGTGGCGGTATCTATACCAAGACTGCTGACATCGGCGCTGACCTGGTCGGTAAGGTCGAGTTTGGCCTCGATGAAGACGATCCGCGTAACCCTGCCGTTATCGCTGATAACGTGGGTGACAACGTAGGTGACGTCGCTGGTATGGGCGCCGACATCTTTGACTCATTTGTCGCTTCGGTAGTTGCTGTGATGCTCTTGGGCACCGAAATCTTTGATGGCAACCCCCGATACATCTTGCTGCCGCTCGTTCTTGCTGCGGCCGGCATGTTGGCTTCGCTCGTCGGTTTGTTCTTTGTTCGTGCTGGTGAAGACAATGACCCCGGCAAGGCTTTGAACACGGGTACCATTGTCACGGCCATCCTCTTTGCGATTATTGCTATTCCGGCTGTCTTTTCATTGGGCCTCGACAACCCCTGGGGTATTTATCTGCCTGCGCTGTTCGGCTTGATTGCCGGTGTGGTGGTTGGCTTTACCAGTGACAAGTACACTGACATCGACCAGTCGGCCGTGCAGAATACGGCGAATGCTGCCAATACGGGAGCTGCTATCCTCATTTTGGATGGCTTCTCTTACGGCTTGCTCTCACTGGTTCCTGCCATTCTGGGCATTGTTGTCGCCATGGTTGCTTCGTACTTTTTGGCCGATGCTTTTGGCGTCGCGGGCACCTATGGTGTCTCAATTGCAGCTGTGGGTATGCTGTCCATTTCCGGCATGATCGTTTCGGCTGATGCTTATGGCCCTATCGTGGACAACGCCAAGGGTTGCTCTGAGGCCGGTGGCGAGAGCGAAGAGACTATTGCCGTCTGCGACCGCTTGGATGCTGCTGGAAACACCGCCAAGGCCATCACCAAGGGCTTTGCTATTGGTGCTGCAGCACTGACCGTGCTGGCCTTGTTCTCCTCTTATATGCAAGAGGTTGGCCTGGTTGGTCTGGATATTTCCAAGCCTCAGGTTATGGCCGGTTTGTTCATCGGCGCCATCATGCCGCCTGTGTTCTCCGCTATGACCATTCTGGCTGTTGGCCGCAACGCCTTCAAGATGGTTGACGAGATTCGTCGTCAGTTTAACGACATCCCCGGCATTCTCAAGGGTGAAGTCAAGCCCGACAGTGCCAAGTGTGTCGATATCGCCACACGCGGTGCTCTTCGCGAGCTCGTTGGCCCTGGTCTCATCAGCGTTATTACGCCGATCATCGTAGGATTCGTCCTTGGTCTCGAGGCTCTGGGTGCCTTTTTGGGTGGTTCGATCGTGACAGGCATTATCTTTGCCGAGTTTATGGCGAACGCCGGTGGTTTGTGGGATAACGCCAAAAAGTTCATCGAAGACGGCGCTCATGGTGGCAAGGGCTCTCCTGCCCATACCGCTGCTGTAATCGGTGATACCGTTGGTGATCCCTTTAAGGATACCGCAGGTCCTTCACTGAACACCATGATCACGGTGATGTCTCTGGTGGCAACAGTGTTTGGCCCCATCATCGCCAACGTTGGTTCGTTGTTCTAGAAAGCACTTTTTGCCTGGTGAAAAATCCGGGCTCAAATAAAAAGACCTGCTGCCATTGGCCGCAGGTCTTTTTTTGTTTGGCTGTTATCAGCCCTTGTGGTAGTACACGTCCCAGCCAAGATACTTGGTCATGGCTTCATAAACAGCATCGGCTACGCAGGCACCGTTTACGGCGACGTGGTGCTCAAAGCCATTTTCACAGATAAAAGCCAACAGATCTTGGAACCCAGGCACTTTGATGACGCCATAACCACCGAAGGTGTCTACATTGTCATCAGTGATATCGGCTTCACCCAGATAGGCTCGGATTGTGCCATAGGCATCGTCGGTAGAGACGCGGCAGTAGGTGATTTTGCGCGGCTTGATCTGTCCGACGAGTGTCCCGTGGGTGTTCTCCTTGCCTACATCACTGGCGATGATGGCCTGATAGTCCATGACGGCCTCTCCACCAAACAGGTCTTGCGGCAGATTGCTGCAATGGAACACCACGCCCTTGTCTGGATCGTCGCCAAAGTTGTTGTTCCAGTCCAGCAAGGCCGAGGGCTTGCCACTGGCCAGCACCATGGCGTACATGCCAATGAGGCCGGTAATATCGGTCTCGCAAGCGCTGGGCACCAGGCTGTTGCTGAGCATGCTCATGATGGTGCAGGGTACTACGCCATAGTTCTCTTCCATCGATGTCCAACACTGAACGGCGGTGCCATCCAGGTCATGCGCGTCGATAAAGGCATCAAGGGCCACACCAAACTTGGCCATCTTGATGAGCGCCTGGGCGGGTGTATCGCCGACATTCAAGTAAGCCTTGATTTCGCCCAGTTTGGTTGTTACGGCTGCATCATCATTTTCCAGACGCTTGGTGGCGGAGAAAATCTCGGATAGATCAACACTTTCAACTGAAATGCCCGCATGCTCTAGCAGTTTTTCGCTATAGCGCACAGTGATAAAGGCCGCAGGGCGCGCCCCCACCTGGCCAAAACGGGCCTTACGCAGGCCGTTGACCACGCGACACACAGCCGCGAACTTGTCGACATCAGCACGGAACAAATCCGATTCAGGATCGATCGTGTGCTGACTGGTGATGCTAAAGGGGATGCCGTACTGCATCAAGTTGTTGCAGACCGACATCTTGCCGCAGAACGAATCGCGGCGTGTCGAGATCGACATGGCGTCGGTCTTGTCAGGGTAGGCGTGCACGAGCACAGGGACGTTCAGGCCAGAGAGGCGGATCGAATCAGCGATGGTGCGCTCGTCGCCAAAGTTAGGCAGGGTAACGAGGATACCATCGATTTCATCAGCATGAGCCTTGAACAATTCAGCACAGACTTTGGCTTCTTGATAGTCTTGTACAGCACCGAAACGCGTATCCTCAAGGCTGAGGCAGATGGTATCAATACCCTGTTCTTTGAGCACGCGAATCATGGTCTCGCGTCCCTGAATACAGAGTTCGCCGGGGAAAAAGCCGCGATTCCCGACAACAAGTCCAAAGGTGGTCACGAGGTCACCTCCTAGTTAGCCAGTTTAGGCACGGATGAATGGAACGTATATACTGCATTGTACTCTGTTCGTTGTGGGTGTCTAGTGAGTGGAGTGTGGTCAGTGTCGCTTGCGGAACACGTGTTGCAATTTGATCTGGGATCGGGCCCTTTGCGAGTTGTGTCATTTCCTGGTTTTGCAGATTGGCAAGAGGTTACGCCCCCAGACGAGCTATTGGCAGAATACGCGACTTGTCATCAGCAGGGTGCTCGTATCTGGGTATATCCGGCGGGCCATGGCGCGCTCGCTCTCGAAGTAGCTCGCCGTTTCCCCAACAGTCAGGTGACGGCTTTTGATACTCAGTGGATTGCCTGCGAGGCAGCGCGGCGTACATTGCAAGGTGTTTCTAATGTTCGGCTGATTGTGGGGATGCCCGGCCCTGAACATGGCCAGGTGGACGTGGTTTTGCTCAAAATACCCAAGGGGCGCGATCTTGTGAGGCGGCTGTATGCAGGTGTTCTGCAATCGCTTGCTGCAGCGGGGCGCGTTTACGTGGCCGGAGCAAACAAACAGGGCATCAAAACCGCAGTAAGCGACGCCGAGGCGGTATGGGGCTCTGCCATTGTGCTGGCCTATCGCCGCGGCTGTCGTGTGGTACAGTTTCAGCCTGATGTTCTTCATGCCGATTGGCCGGAAGCGTATCTTGAGCCCGGCGTTCTCGCCGATACGCGCTGTGAGTATGACGTTGAGGTGGGTGCTGAAAGCTACAAGCTGCGGACGCGTCCGGGTGTTTTTTCCTGGCAAGAACTCGATGATGGCACGGCCCTTTTGTTGGACCAACTGGTAACGCACAAGACCGACCGTATTCTCGATGTGGGTTGCGGTTGTGGTATCATTGGCCTCCATGCCGCTCGTCTGGCGCCTCAAGGAGAGGTGGTCATGATCGATGTAGATGCTTTGGCCTGCGAGTGTGCTAACGAGAACATTCAGGCCAATGGCATTACCAACGCTCATGTCATTCACGGTGAAGGCGTTTCTGCGGTAGAAGACCAGCGTTTTGATCTGGTGGTAAGCAATCCGCCGTTTCATAGCAGTTTTGTGCGCAATGCCGACATAGCTCGCGGCTTTATTGAAGGAGCTTTCCGGGTGCTGAACAATCGGGGGCGTCTGATCATTGTCGCAAACCGCTTTCTAAAGTACGACGAGATGATTGTCGAGCAGTTTGGTGCTGTCCGCATTCTCTTTGAGGATAGCCGTTACTATGTGCTCACTGCGGAAAAGCACTATCGCCGATCAGAACCAGTACGCAAGGAACCCCTTTGGCGCTGGTGATTTGTCTGGTTTGCACAGGCCCCGGGCAATGCCTATAATCATTTTAACTATGCGGCGCTGCAGCCGCACGGGCATCGAGGCTCTATGCCAATAGGCATAGAGCGTTTTTAATTCCTGCGAATTGGAGGAAGTTATGACCGACAGAGCCGCAGACCTTAGAAGTGTCGATCCCGAACTCTGCCAGACGATTCAGGATGAGATGGCTCGCCAGCGCGATACCATCGAGCTCATCGCCTCGGAGAACTATGTCAGCAAGGCGGTGCTTGAGGCACAAGGTTCCATGTTGACAAACAAATACGCAGAGGGTTATCCGGGTAAGAGATACTATGGCGGTTGCTGCTGTGTCGACGTGGCCGAAGATCTCGCCCGTGACCGTGCCAAGATGCTTTTTGGAGCTGAACATGCCAACGTACAGCCCCACTCGGGATCTCAGGCAAACGCGGCGGCCTACATGGCGCTGCTCAAGCCGGGCGATACGATTCTATCTATGGATCTCGCTCACGGCGGGCATCTTACCCATGGCCACGCCCTGAGTTTTTCTGGCAAGACCTATGATTTCCATCACTATGGCGTTGCCGCTGGTACTGAGACGATTGATTACGATGCCCTGGAAGCCCAGGCCTGCGAAGTCAATCCCAAAATGATCCTAGCTGGGGCCAGCGCCTATGCCCGTATCTTTGATTTTCCCCGCCTGGCCGAAATTGCGAAAGTTATTGGGGCATATTTGATGGTGGATATGGCCCACATTGCCGGCCTTGTGGCGGCGGGTGTGCACCCCAGCCCGGTGCCCTATGCCGATGTGGTAACCAGCACCACTCACAAGACGCTGCGCGGGCCACGTGGTGGCTTGATTCTTTGCCGCAAAAAATATGCTCGCAAGATCGACCGTGCGGTCTTTCCTGGTTTGCAGGGCGGCCCGTTGATGCACATTATCGCCGCCAAGGCCGTGGCCTTCCATGAGGCCCTTCAACCCGAGTTTATGGTTTATGCGCAGAATATTGTGACCAATGCAGCGGCTATGGCGGATGGACTGACCCAAAGGGGTATGCGCCTCGTCTCTGGCGGGACGGATAATCATCTGATGATGCTTGATTTGCAGCCGCTGGGCCTTACGGGTATTGATGCTGAAATGGCCTTGGAAGAGGCTGGCATTGCTTGTAACCACAACATGATTCCTTTTGATCCCCAACCGCCTATGGTAACTAGCGGTATTCGCCTAGGAACGGCTGCCGTGACGACACGGGGTATGGGGCCGGCGGAAATGGATCAGATTGCGGAGATGATTGTCGAGGTTCTGACGCACATGGGCGATAAGGAAACGGCCAAGCAGGTTAGAGCGCGGTCCTTGGCTCTGTGCGAGGCATTTCCGATCTACTAGGTAGTAGGTAGATAGGAACAAAAAGCAGCTGACTAGATTATCCAGTCAGCTGCTTTTGTTATACTCTTAGCTCGTAGCCACCCTTTAGTTCATCCGTGTTTACATATCCGGGTTTGAAGCGATACCGCCTGTGGTATCACTTAGGCCAGTCCAAGCCGTCCAGGTGTATGTGTACTTGGTCGAAGAATCCAGGTATTTGTAGAACGGCGCATCTGTGTCAGAAGATGTGATCACTGCGGCAGTTGTACGTGCACTAATAGTGTTAGAGCTGCTCAGTGTGCCGTCAAGGGTCTTGTAAGTGTCAATGGCTGTTTGCACAACCTCAAGTTCGGCACTCATGGCCCGGGTATTGGCTGTATCTGTAATGCCACCAACGCTCATGGCTACTACGCCAACCAGGATAGCCAGAATAGCCAACACGATCAAAAGCTCAATAAGGGTAAAACCTCTCTCGTTACGCATTTCTCACTCCTTGATGCATCTTTTAGCGGGGGCGCTCTCTACTGTCACCATGCCTATATAGTAACGGAAATTATGCAACTGTTTCATAAACTCTGCATTAATGGGACATAAGAGCTGTGTAAGGAAACTAACGAAATGCGGACAAAGAAAAAGAGAGGTCCGCAGACCTCTCTTTGAGGGCAAATATTAACGAGGTTGGGCTAGACCGCGGACGCGTTCGGGATCATTGGCTTTTTCCAAGATATCTTCCAGTGTGGCGGCACCACGCCGATAAAGTTCAATCAGAGCCTGATCCAGTGTTTTCATGCCATTTCGCGCACCGGTCTCGATGACGCCGTTGAGCTGATGCGTTTTCGATTCGCGAATCAGGTTGCTTATGGCGCTGTTTGCTATCATCACCTCTACTGCGGCCACTCGTCCGTGCCCGCCGGCAGAAGGCACCAGTGTTTGCGAAAGAACGGCCACCAGGATGTTGGAAAGCACCGTGCGGATCTGTGCCTGCTGATGAGCGGGGAATACGTCAATGATGCGGTCTACGGTAAGAGCTGCGCCATTGGTGTGCAGCGTAGAAAGCACCAGGTGTCCGGTTTCTGCGGCAGTTAGGGCGGCCTGAATGGTCTCCGGGTCGCGCATTTCTCCCACCAGAATTACATCAGGGTCTTGGCGGAGGGCATGCTTGAGCGCAGAAGCGAACGAGGGCGTATCCTCGCCGAGCTCGCGTTGGGTGATCAGGCAATGCTTGTCTTCAAAAACGTACTCGATCGGGTCTTCGCAGGTGATGATCCGATCTGCCCGTCGGGCATTGCGATAGTCAATGAGCGAAGCCAATGTCGTTGACTTGCCGCTCCCCGTTGGCCCCGTCACCAGAATCAAGCCGCGCGGCTTCATGATGAGTTCTTTACAAACCGAGGGTAGACGCAACGAATCAAGTGATGGAATTGCATTGGAAAGCAAGCGCATGACAATGGTTGTATGCGCCCTTTCTCGGCCAATATTGACACGAAAACGGGCCACTCCCGGCAGGTCGTAAGAGAGGTCAAGTTCGAGCTGCTCCTCAAAACGCTGCCTTTGAGCTTGGTTGGTGATTGAGTTGACAATGCGATCGAGATCATCATCCGTTAGCGGCTTGTACAGAGATTGCACGTGCAATTCGCCAAATACACGCATGATGGGGGGGCGCCCCACCTTGAGATGGATATCTGATGCTTCGATGCGCTGGGCCAGCGTCAACAGTTCGTTGATATCGCTGACGGGTTCTCCTGCACCGGTGCTTGACATTGGATTGTTTCCTCTCTATGACAAGCTGCTAAATGCCGAGATAGCTTTTCATCAATTCATTTCCCCACACCATCCAGACAAAGCTTGTGAGGATCAGGAATGGGCCAAAGGGAATGGCAGTTTTCATGTTCCCTCGTCGGCTTACGAGTACGACAACGGCGGCTAGCCCTCCTAACACAAAGGAGGCCATGGAAGCAGCAATAATACCAGGCGCGCCGAGAACAAGACCACACAGCGCCGCCAGGCGTACGTCGCCATATCCCATGCCACCGCGAGATATGCGCCAAATCAACCAGAACAGTGCAAAACCGATGATCATTCCGGCAGGTTGGCTTATTAAATCAAGTGTCAAAAAACTCCAACCGTGTTCGACTACTAACTGCGGCCATAGCACTGCAATGAGGCCATAATGACTAATACGAAAGCCCCCAGCAGCATATCTCAACAATGCCAAGATTACAGCAAGCCCCAATCCCGTATAGATAATGCTGGAGGGCAGTAGCTGTTGTTCCATATCGGTTATAAAGAGTGCCACTAGCACGGTTGTTATCGCCATGGTTGCCAATGGCTCAACGGGTATCATGAGCGGACCCAGTTCGAGCCATGTTTGCGGCCCTACTTGGAACCATATCAAAGCGAACAAACCTGCAGTGATGAGTTCAACCCAAAGTACCCTTTTTGGTACGCGCTGCCCGCAAGTTCGACAGCGACCTCGCAACACCAAATAGCTGAATACGGGCACCATCTCCATTGGCGTGAGTCGGCGACCACAGCCATCGCAATGGGAAGGTGGTTGCCAGATGCTCTTGCCGGCAGGAATTCGATCTGCCAGAACGTTGCAAAAGCTACCGATGACGCCACCGATCATTGCGAACATGATTCCGATGATAATATTCCCCGTTTCCGGCGAGATGCTCATCAGATTTTGCTCAAATTGCAAACAATCAAGTCCACGGCTCAAACTCTTTTCTTGAGTGCAAGGCCAATATTCGTCATGTAAACAGGAACGGGCATCTCGGCCGGACAGGGCATCGGTGATTCTGGAAGCGATACGGGCCGATTCATCTCGTTAACCAACGCATCCACCAAGCCGGGCGATTGAGCGAGATTGCCGGTAAAATAAAGCGGTGTTTCCACGCCAAGCACATGTTCTCGGTGGCTGTCGTTATAGTATCGGATTGTCTGACCGGTTTCACTCGAAAGCAATTGAACACGATCTTCGATTGAACGTACTGATGCATCGACGTCAAAGGTACGCACGATGATGGGTATCCAGTTCGCTACCAGTATGATATCGAGTACACGCGGCTCCAGCGAGAGAATGACAGCATCTTTTTGTCCAATGGCTCTCACGAGGGCCAGCGGCCGCAAATCCATCAAATAGGGCTTGATGGAGGCGTTCTGAAGGGCGGCCACGTGCGAATCCACACTGTCGCGTGGTACACCCACGACATAGATACGTTTTTCATCCGCACCGGCCGGCAGTTCTTGCCAGGAAAGATAAAGTGTATCGACCGAAACGGGCATCTCTTTGCGTGCTGTTCGCTGGATGGTTTGCTCCAGCAGATTGCTCTGTACGTTGGGCAACGTCAAAATGCGCGGAATTGAGCGGATTGCATCAATTCCCACAATGATCTCCTCACGCCCGAGATCATGCTCGCGAATTAAAAGATCAAGAATACGCCCCAACTCGGCGGTATCCGTAACCAAACCTTCTATAATGAGACCCAAAGGCAATTGTACGCTACCAAACTGCTCCACGTGCCCTTGCAGTGCGGTCAAGAACTTGATGCTTGTAGCATCTATACTGATTGTCGTAATGGCGCGATTTTTGGCCATATCGCTTTCTAGGGTATGCGCAGAGTGTCGCCCGCATAAATCGTCGATGACCCGAGCCCATTCGCGCTCTTGAGAGCTGTGACTGTCGTGCCATAGGTGCGGGCAATGCTAAACAGAGTATCCCCTGCAACCACCAGATGGGTCGTTGCTGTGGTTGGGGTGGTTACCAGATCGCCAGACCAGTCTTCGGGTGGTATGGCGATTTGCTGATAAATATAAATGGTATAGTTTTCCAAACCGTTGGCCTTCATCAACATAGCCAGAGAAACGCCATATTCCTTGGCGATGCTGTAGAGGGTTTCCCCTGCGGCTACCGTATGCAAAATCATGTCCGGTTGTTCGGCAGCAGGTATGTAAAGCGCTTGGTAGGCCCAAATACTATAGCTGGTAAGTCCGTTCAATGACATGATCGCCGAGACGGTCGTGTCATACTGGTTGGCCACATGGAACAGTGTTTCGCCGGGCTGAACTATGTGCACCCGGACTTCAGTAGGATCGCTCTCCTCTGCAGGAATAATCAGTGTCTGCCCTGTACGAATAAAGTACGAGTTCAATCCGTTGGCCTGCATAATCTCTTGGACGGTTACGCCGTAGGTCTTGGCCAAACTGTAGAGCGTATCGCCCGATTGGACAGTGTATGATGTCGTTGTGCCGTTGCTGGGTACGGGCGTGCTTGTGGCAGATGAGGCCGGTGTTGTAGGTGTCGCAGTTCCGGGAATGGGTGTTGTGCAATAGCGTTCCAACAGCTCAAGGCCTGCTTCGGCTTCATCCCCATCAGAACGAACCAGTAAAGCGTTACGAAACGCAGAAAGTGACTCGGTGCATTTATTCTGCGTCATCAGCTCATAGCCATAGTTGACATAAGCGAAATACCGTTTGTCTTCTAACTCTGAGTAGCTAGGGTCTTGTACTTCAATGAGATCCAGCAGGCGTAAAACCTCCACCCAATCCTGAAGACTCCAGGCGGCATCCAATTGTTCGGTCAGGCTGCTCGATGTAGCAGTAGCTGTAGCAGTGTCCTGGGCCAAAACGCGAGGGGCTGTCGCTGAGGGTGCCAGGGTCATTATGATTAACGCCAGGCCGATGGCCAGCGCATTCAGAGTTATATGGCGCCGCTGTTTCATGGCATTACCTCCATACTTTTGCGACAATCAAATCGCCCGTTTGGGCCAAAGCGATTGCCGTGGCACCTGCATAGTCTGATGAATAGCCAATAACATCAAACGAAAGTACCAAGCTTGTATCAGATGACATGGCAACATCCTCGACATGATAGCTTGGAACACCAAAGTCAGATACAAGCTCAAGAAAGAGAATCAAATTCTGTGCTGTACCAACAGCTTCAACAACCACTTGTTGCTTGTCATAAGCAAAAATCTCGACAGCATCATCACCCTGTAGCTCGGTGATGGGGTCAATTCGCGTCACAGAGACGCCGGCCTGCGTGGCTTTGTTATAAAGACCAGCCATTACGGCGTTGGCCTGTTCAGCCGTGGCCAGTTCTATTGCAAGGGCCTGGGCTTCTACAATGGTTTCTTCAATATTCTGCTGTAATACTTGGGGTTGGCTATTGAGTAGAGTAATCCGCTGCTGAACGCTGCTGTACAACTGGTCATACTCGGCCTGTACAGCACTTTTTTCCGAGATAGCTGTAATGGCTCTCGGGAGCGTCAGTGCGGTCATTGTTAGCGCAACGACTGCTGCCACAATAGTATAGACCAATGTCTTGTTCAGTTCTTGCCAAATTCGAGGGAGGTCCTTGATATCCATGTTCATGGCTCAACCTCCCGCAATTCCAGCAAAAGTGTGAAACTGACGCCTACCCCTTGACTCGACGTTTGCGTGTCTTGCGATTTTCTTATGGGTTCGATGTCTGGTCGCGAGATATTGGAGCACAACTTGATGTCAGTTTTGTGCAGACTAGCCGCAGTTGTCGGAACGGGTGTGGTGATACTGGCCCCGATTTCATCAGCTAGCAAATAGTATTCTCGCGTTTCTCCGTATAATCCTTCGTTTTCAATATAGATAACCACCAAGCCATCAGAAATGGCTTCAAATTCGACCCGGGAGTTCAAATAGCCAGAACCAGCATAGATATCGTCGCTCACGCAACCAGACGGACTGCAGCTCTGTACTTCACCCTGAACGCGGATTACTGTATCGACACCTGGCACCAACGGCATACATAAATCTAGTGTCGATGAGTAAGGTGTCGTTGTTGGTATAGGCGTGCTGGCGCTTTGGTAAGGGTTACCGCAGGTGTACACCGCATAGCGACGCCCCGCTTTGACTTGCATGAACACGCGGTCGACATCCTCATCGGGGTAGAAGGTGTGATATTGAATCTCACCTACCGAGAGGTATTGGATTGACGTCATATCCGGCTCGTAACTATCGGACCCCGTTGTGCCCATATCATCAACCTGCAACGTATATGTTGCATCAGGATCGTCGTCCCCCTTGTTAAAGATGGTCACCGTGACAACTAGATTGGCGGCCTCATCGTTCTGCAACTCGATGTAGGATGTCACATCACCCGGAATACGATCATCGTTCCGCAGGGTAACACTACCCATGGTGACAACTATTTCAGTATCTACCAAACTGGACTCACTGGACGTAAAGATTCGGTAACGATGTCCCGATTTTGCCGTGAATTGTACCGAATCTACATCTCCTGGCGGGTAAAAGGTATGTTTTTGCTGAATTCCTGGCGTGATAGAAGTTGGTGAATCATCATCTGGCTCATAATCATCACCAACTCCGGCATTGCTCACAGTCAGTGTATAGCTGCTGTTCTCGTCATAGTAGCCCTGGTTTGTAATAGTGATATAAACTGGCTGGTCAGAGGTCGTGTTGTTTTGTACTTCTAGGCGAGAGCTCAGGTCTTGCGGACTGCGATCATCATTGCTACTTTGTTGCTGGCCAATGAGCGCCGTAATCACTGTATCCGCACTGGCCCCTAGGTCCGTGGTCTCGATGATGTAGGCATAGCCGGCTTTGGCCGTAAAGACGGCCCGGTCGATATCGCCAGTGCTGCACAGGGTGTGTTCGTAAGATTGGTTAACGAGGATGCTGTAGGGAATGATGTCATCCGGTTCATAGGCATCTGCACAGGTTGGCGTTGGAGTATAAAGCGATGTGCCTGGCGTTGCTACTGTGCCAGATTCAGTGAGTGTAACCCAATATAGCTTGTCAGAGCCATAGCGATCAAGATTGGTAATCGTAACCAGCGCTGTGCCGCTCTGAGATGCACTGAACTGAACAGACGAATTGCGATTGGTCGAGGTGGCATCGTCGTTCTGGTAAACCTGTCCGTTGTACAGAACCGAAACAACAGTATCAACGCCAACGGTCAGGCTGTAGGTACTGAGCGCGTAGGTGTTTCCCGCTTTGACGTTAAAAGTTAGGCGGTCGATATCATTATCAGGATAAAAGCTGTGTTCTTGTTCCTCTCCTGGCGAGATTGAGGCGGGTACATAGTCATCCATCTCGTAAGCATCACCGCCCACCTCCAGAACCTGGAGATTGTAGGACATGTTTAAACCAAATTGCCCGGCGTTCATAACCAGCACTTGGGCATTCCCATCGGCTGTAGCCGTAAAAGTGACGCTGGATGAGCGATCGCCGGGGGTAACATCATCATTCTCGAACGTAGTGCCGTTGGCAGAGACTGTGATGACCGTATCCAAGCCCAGAGTAAGATCAGTGGTGCGAATTTCGTATGCTCGTCCCTGCTTGATGGAGAATGTCACTCGATCTATGTCGCCATCTGGGTAAAAAGTGTGCAGCTGCGTTTCCCCGGTGGCAATTGTTTTGGCCTGTATATCGTCGTCCTCGTAGGCGTCGCCGGTTGATTCAGAGACAAATAGGGTGTACCACTGGTCCGCGCCGTACTCACCGTTGTTGCTGACCAGAATACTGACGAGTTGATCCTCGTCATCGTCAATTTGTACCTCGACCATGGATGCTCTTGTGGCTGTAAAGGTGCCTGTAGGGCAATCACAGGCCAGGGGCTCTGAGGTATCAGGAAAACAATCGTCGTTATAGTACGAAGAGTCGCCTATGGTGACCAGCAGGGTTGTATCGACTCCGGAGCTCTGCGGCAGGGCCAAGATGCAATAACGGCGTCCAGCTTTGCCGGTAAAGGTAACCTGATCGATATCGTAAATTGGACTAAAGCTGTGCCACTGGGTTTCGTTGATCGAGATGGGCTGCGGGTCATAGTCGTCGGCCTCGTATCCATCATAAGGGCTGGACGTGGCCTGAGGGGTTGTCGTAAGGACGGAGGTTCCGCTTTGAACCGGCGTCTGGCCAGTCTGCACGGCTGGCGTTGGCGTGACAAATGGGCCTTCCATGTCGACCATGGATTGGATCAGCACGTTGTCAAAGACATTGCTTTCTTCGAGCCAGGTCGCATAGGTTAGCACATCATTCCGTGAGGCGGCACTGCCGCTAACACTTAGATTGCTGCCATTTTGTACCATCTCGCTGATGGTCAGAGCGCCCGAATCATATTGGAGAAGTGCTGCACCAATTGCTTCCCAATCTGGACGAGCGCCAAGCACTGTGGCTGATAGTGCCTCGAGATCTGCCAAATCGGTTTCAACCTGGGCCAATTCATTCGAAAGTTCGACAAGCTCTGTCGATGGTGTATTGAGTGAATCGGAGGTAATGCGTATCTGAGCTATTTGCGTTTGAAGCTCAGCTGCGGAAGAGGTGCTCGTCTGCCGGATAATGAGGCTGCTTATAGACGCAACCAACAAGATACCCGATAGAACCCAGAGCAGCATAAAGATTGGGCTGATCTGGCGCCGACGAAACTCGGGCGGCAGAACGTTAAGATCAATATCGATGCGTTCGGGCTGCTCAGGCGGCATGGTCTCCCTCATGATGTGGTTAAAGCCCCACCTGTTGCGCAATTGTAACATATCGCCTTGCTCTTGTCATGCGCAATGGGTGTAACAACTGCTTTGTGCAGCGTTGACACGTAGGATAGGCCAAACCTATAATCTCTTGGTATCTATATAGAGGAGACTGCATTGGCAGAACGAACAATGCCGACACTTTGGCGTATCAGGTTGGCCATTATCATCATTGTGGGCGCCGCAGCTATTGCGCTCCTGGGTCTGACGATCGCGGATTACCTTGGGCAAACCCCGGACGATGAAACTGCCGTGCAGGCAAGAACTATTGCCAACACGGACCTTAATCCTTATGGGGCCAACTTTTTCCTCGAACGCGAGGTGGAAACCTGGAAGCGCGACCTTACCCTGGAGATGGCTTCGGAGGCAGGGCTTGGCTGGGTCAAGCAACAGTTCTCTTGGGCAGAGATAGAGCCAACGCGTCAGGGCGAATTCTTGGTTCCGGGGACGAACACCGATAGCTGGGCCAAGTATGACGCTATTGTGACGGCCTGTGAGGCCCAAGGGCTGCAAGTCGTTGCCCGCCTGGATTCCCCACCTGATTGGACGCGCGAGGACAACTCTATCTCTAACGCGCCGCCTGACAACCTTGAAGACTATGGCGACTTTGTGTATGCCTTTGTCTCTCACTACAAAGGGCGCATCCACTATATCCAGATATGGAACGAGCCCAACATCTATCCTGAATGGGGCAATCAACCTGTCGATCCTGAAGCGTATGTAGAGATGCTCCAGATAGCCTACACACGCGCCAAAGAGGCAGACCCCAATATTCAGGTGCTCTGCGCGCCATTGGCCTTTACCTTGGGAGAAGCTCACCCCGAGGAGGGCAAGTGGCGCTCGATGAACGACTTGACCTATCTGGAAGCAATGTATGAGGCTGGCGCCGCCGACTATTTTGATATCTACTCTGCCAACGTTTTTGGTATGGGCGGCTCTCCAGATGATCCTCCCGATCCCGGGGTACTGAATTTCCAGCGGGTATTGTTGCATCGTGAGATTATGGTGCGTTATGGCGACGCCGAAAAGGCCGTATGGTTTAACGAATACGGCTGGAATGCGGCTCCTGCAGGCTTTACGGAAGACCAGCTTGTTTGGGGACGGGTTAGCGAAGCTGAACAGGCCGCCTATACGGTGCAAGGCATTCAAATGGCTCGTGAAGAATGGCCCTGGGCGGGTGTGTTCATGGTCTGGTATTTCCGGCAGGTAGGCCAGATCCCAGATACATCTGCCGAGTATTACTTCCGCATGGTGGATACGGACTTTACGCCGCGGCCGCTCTATCTGGCAGTCCAAGAGGCTGCTACCGAGCAGGATATCCCCACCCTGGGCCACTATGAGGAGACGAATCCGGCCGTCAAGTTCATCGGCAACTGGCAGCCCGTGCTGGATGAACAGGCTAATGGCGGCAGTGCGATGATCTCTGATGAGCCGGGAGACAGCATCACCTTTACGTTCTCTGGTTCTCGCTTGGATATGATCATCCAACGTCCCGTTGCCGCACTGCGCCTATACGTTGTTATGGATGGCGCTGCTGCTGGTGGCTTGGATAAGGACGAGCAGGGACGTACCTATATCGACATTCCCGCGGGGGGATTGGGGGCTAGTGTTCAATTGACACTGGTCGATGGCGTGGACGTGCGGCAGCATACCATTACGGTTACCCTGGCCGATGAGGGCACGACTGAAGGTGCGAGTGTGGCTGTGGACGCGCTGGAAGTGCTCACGTCCGAAAATGTAACCTTCCCCTGGCTGCGTGCGCTTGGCTTGCTGGCTGTGCTCGCCTTGGCAGGCTACCTTGGGTGGCGAACCTGGCGGCGTGCCCGCTACGTGCTGAGCTGATGGACTGGAATGGTGTGTGTTGCTGAGAGATAAGGGAATCGCTTACTGTGGTCTGGCCTGTTGTGTATGCGGGCAGAACGAAACTTGCGCCGGTTGCCGTAACGATGGCTGTGAGAATCGAGAGTGGTGCCAGAATCGCAAGTGCTGCCTGGAAAAAGGCTTGAACGGCTGTTGGGAATGTGTCGAGTTTCCTTGCCAGGACACCATGCTGGACAAAATGCGTGTGCGCGCCTTTGCTCGTTTCATCCGTGAATACGGCGAGACCAAGCTCATGGATTGCATGGAGACTAACGAACGCGCAGGCATTGTTTACCACTATCCAGGGCAATTGATTGGTGATTATGACGTCCCTCAGACCGAAGAGGAGATTATTGAACTGCTTTGCCATGGCAAAGCAGTTCGGTGATTCTACACGGCAAAATCCTGTCTATAACCTTCGAAAGCGAGCAGCATGGCCGACATCCATTTTACGTCGCGTGATTGGGAACGCATCGAGCGCGATTACACTGCCTGGTGGAACCACGATCTGGGCCGGCCCCTGGTGCAGATTCAGGGATATGAGCCTGACCCCACCGTCGTTTACCCGCAGCTGCCGGAACGCTTGGCCGGGTATCCCTTGGATATGCCTGCTGAAGAAGTGATTGCTCGTGCGGCGCCCCATTTGGAATCCCAGCGTTTCTACGGCGATGCATTGCCTCGCTTTTGGGTGGATTTCGGTCCGGGCATCATGGCCGGCTTTATGGGCGCTCTGGTGCACCCCGTGCCTGAGACAGTTTGGTTCGAGCCAGCCCAATTGCTGCCAGCGAATGAACTGGAACTTGCCTATTCGGAAGAGAGTGTCTGGTGGCGACGCGTAGTTGACATAACCCAAGAGGCACTGACTGCCTGGCAGGGACAAGTGCAGATTGGCCATACCGACCTGGGCGGTAACCTCGACATCTTGGCCTCGTTTCGTACTACTGAGGGTTTGTTGATGGAGCTATACGATGCGCCAGGCGATGTCGAGCGCCTGATGGGCGGGATTACCGCGGCCTGGATACGCTATTACGATGCCCTGTACGACTTGATCCGCCCCGTTTGTGCTGGTTCCTCACCCTGGGCCACCATCTGGTCGCCGGGCAAATGTTACATGTTGCAGTGCGATTTCTCTTATATGATCTCGCCGGCCATGTTCGAGCGCTTTGTCATGCCCGACCTGACAGCTTGTTGCGAGCACCTGGATCACGGTTTTTACCACATGGATGGCCCTGGCGAGCTTGCTCATCTCGATCTGCTGCTCTCCATCGAACGACTGCGTGGCATTCAGTGGATTCCCGGTGCAGGCAACCCCGAGCCCGACGCGTGGCCGGATATCCTCAAGCGCATCATCGATGGCGGCAAACTTTGCCAGTTGTATGTTTCGGCAGAGGGGGCGCGCAACATCGTGCGCAACCTGGGCGGCAAGGGCTTTTTGCTCACCATCAGTGACCGCATGACCGCTGGGGAGGCTGAGGCTTTTATCGAGGAATTGCGCCTGCTGGAAGCCACACGAGGTTAGTACGAGAAATAGTAACGCCGGTCAGCCTGAATCACTGGGCTAACCGGCGTTTCTTCTATGCGGGAAAGGTCTGCAGGCCGCCATCCACACGGAGCACCTGCCCAGTGATGTAGGTAGTTTCCTGGCTGGCCAAAAAGGCCACGGCCTTGGCGATATCGAGGGGGGTGCCGTAACGCACCATCGTGCCTTCGGAAACCTTGAGGGCCTCGTCGGTCTCGCGGCTGTTGGCAAAACGACCGGTGAGGATGTCGCCGGGGGCGATGACGTTGGCGGCCACGTCATAGGGGCGCAGTTGGTCGGCCAGGCAGCGGGTGTATTCGTGCACGGCGGCTTTGGCGGTGGAATAGATAGCCGAACCGGCGTGGCCGAATAGCCCGGCGATGCTGCCGATGTTAACGATACGGCCGCTCTTGCGGGCCATCATCTCTGGTGCCACCTCCTGGCAGCAGAGGATACAGGTGTACAGGTTGCGCTTGAGCACCACGTCCAGGTCCTCATAGCTAATGCCAATGGCATCGTTGCCCTCCGGCTTGCCGGCCAGCGGCGCGGTTGGCCCTCGGTGGCCGATGTCTCCACCTGCGCAGTTCACCAGAATGTCGATGGGGCCCAGCTTTTGGCGAATGGTTTCTGCGGCCTGGTGCACCATCTCGGGACGGGTCAGATCAGCGCAAAGAGGCAGTACGCGCGAGCCGGTTTTGCTCGCGATGTTCTCTGCTACCGATTCCAGTGTATCGCCCTCGCCAAAGGCGGCCGGCGAATTTGGGCGTGAACCGTGCACAGTGACAGCTGCGCCCAGCTCAGCCAGATGCTCGGTAATGCCAAAGCCAATGCCCCGCGAAGAGCCGGTAACCCAGGCGACTCGTCCGGCCAAGGGCCGAGCCATATCTTTTTCCATCTCTCACCTCATTCAATCTATCGGGCGGCATTTTAACACAGCAAGCATTTTCTGACCATGTCCTGATCCGCAATTGTTTGGATGCTGGCGTTCCATCACATTGTTTGCTACCATGCCTCATCGCATTGGGTCTTTGATAAGGGGGAACGATGAGACCAAATATCCTTTTGTTGAACTGTCATGATATTGGCGATCACTTGCCGTTCTATCCGGGAAACTCGGCCATTGCGCCCAATTTGGCGCGCTTTGCCGCCGAGGGCGTCATCTTTGACCAATATTTCGCCGCCTCGCCCACCTGCAGCCCCAGCCGTGGCACCATGCTCACCGGGCTCATGCCCCATCGCAACGGCCTCATGGCTTTGGCCTCTGGCGGCCATTGGGAGGTGCGCCCTGAGGTGCCCACGCTGCCGGCGGTGCTCAAAACGCTGGGCTATCATACTGCCTGTTACGGTACCTGGCACATCAGCGCCGATTTTTACGACCGTGGCATCGATGTGGGCAGCCAGGAGGATACGCCCGAGAATTCGGCTGAATCGGGCATTCGCTACATGCGTGAGCGCGACCCCAACAGCCCCTTCTTTCTGATGGTGGGATTCAATCGCCCGCATCGCCCTTACAACGTCGATTGGCCCGAATTGCAGGATCCCGAGGCCATTACCCTGCCGGGCTATCTACCTGATGACCCCATCATTCGCGATGAGATGGTCAAATTCTACAGTGGCGTGCGCCGTATGGATGCCGCCGCTGGCAAGGTGCTGGACGCTGCTGCCGAGTTGGGCCTGCTAGAGGACACCCTCATCATCTATACTTCTGATCACGGCATCGGCATGCCCCTGGCTAAGGGCACCCTCTATGATCCCGGGCTAAAGATTCCCCTGGTGTTGAGCTGGAAGGGCCATATCGAGGGCGGACGACGCTTTATGGGACTCACGGCCAACTGTGACCTCATGCCTACGATTCTGGATGCCGTTGGTGCCGCTGAGGCGATCCCCGATCCCTGTGATGGCCACAGCCTTTGGCCCTATGCCGCCGCAGGCGAAGACGTGGGCCACGACTATGTCTATGCGGAGCAGACCTGGCACGATTTTTACGAGCCCCTTCGCTCTATTCGCACTGACTGTTGGAAGCTCATCCACAATTACGAGCCGGGTCCCGGTCTACAGCTTGCCGCCGACATTCTCAATACGCCCACGGTGGATGTGATGCGCGAGACCCTGCGCAGTTGGGAGCGTCCCGAGTGGGAGTTTTACGACCTGCAGAACGACCCCAATGAGCGTAACAACCTGTCTGGCGCGCCCGAATATGCCGCCATCGAGGCGGAGTTGCGCGATAAACTGCAGGCCTATTTGGAAGAGACGGATGATCCCATTCTGAGCGGCATGGTCAAGTGCCCCGAGGGTTATTGGGAGCACTTTTGCTCCAAGGGCGCTGGCCCTGGAGGGCTTCCGCCCGAGACGAGCGGTTCGCGTTGGCTCACGGTCAAGTGGGTGGGCGGCGTGACGGAACACACCTGCAAATCCAGCAGTCGCGATTGGGGCATCGGCAAAGGCTAGTGTGGTGGCTCATCGAACCTCAGCAACCAGGCCGCCTGCTCCAGCGTATAATAGATGAATGCGATGGAACAGGCAGCAGGGACTGCCAAGGTTTGAAGGAGACATAGATGCCTAAAGGCAAGATGGGGCCTCGTCCGGGTGGTCATGGGCCGATGGGTGGTGGTGGCGGGTTTGGTGGTAGGCCAGGTGGTTTTCATAGACGGCCGATGATGCGGCCGCCCATGTACGGTGGTTATGGTTATCGGCGCGGTTGTTTCCCGCGTTTGTGGGGTTGCCTAATCCCGACCCTTGTGGCCCTGTTGGTTGTTGGCGGCGTGCTGATAGTTGTTCTGTAACATCTGTAGATCGCCCAATGGGTAAATGAATAAAAGGGTGGGTCAGAGAAATCTGATCCACCTTTTTTATTCAAAATCTGTCTGGTGTGCTTGACAAAAAATTGTATATATTATATTTTATAAAATATAATATATACAGAAAGAGAGGCAGCGTGACGCGTAACACAATGGGGCGGAGCAAACACATAAAGCGCTTTTCTACCAAACAAGAGTGGGTGCTACACGAACTGCGCGAGATGATTATCTCTTGCGAGCTGGCGCCGGGCGAACGGCTCATACTGGACGACTTGGCTGGCGAGCTGGGGCTAAGCCGTGTTCCGGTACGAGAGGCGCTCCTGCAATTGCAGGTTGAAGGGTTGGTGATATCCACCCCCCATGAAGGGGCGGTCGTTGCGCCTATCTCTCCCTCTACCATAGTCGACTATTTTGCCATATCGGGCGAATTACAGGTACTGGCGGCTAAGGCCGTCTGCCGCACTTGTACGTCGGAAAAGCTCAAGGTTCTTGAGCAAGAGATGACAGAGATGGATGAATCTATTTCTGCGAACGATATGGAGCGATTCACACTGCAAAACTTTCAATTCCATGTCACCATGGGCGAACTCTCTGAAGTGCCCATGCTCACATTATTCTTAAAAATTTTGCAGCAGAACTGGCGTCGTATAGCGGTTTATTACGGACTAGACCCGATGACGAACGAACGTGCCATGGATGCCAGGGCTGAACATCGGACGATGCTCACGGCCATTGCTAGCGGTGATGTAGAGGAAACTGAGCGGCAAGCCAGAAAGCACAACCTAACCGGCCTTGATGACCATCTCAAGAGGGTTGCTCAAATACAAGAAAGACGCTGAGCGAGTTCCCCGACTAGAGTTGCTCGCACAGCGTCCGCACAGAGTGTCAGGCGACACCTTGCTGTATTATTCTACTATAGACTGCAAGAATCAGCAAGATGTGTATCGCCTGAGAAAGGAGAGCAGGAAAGAGGTCTGGCTTTCTATTCGCAGAGCTTTTCTAGGAGGTACACACGTGAAAGTTGGAAGAAGAGAGTTTATCCGTCTCACGACCTTGTCCTTATCTGCTGGTGTGGTAGCTGCCTGCAGCCAGCCCACAGCGACCCCTGCTCCCACTGAAGCGCCTACATCTACGCCAGAGCCTACCACGGCATCAGGAGTTTCTGAGGCAACAGCCACACCGGAGCCTACCGCTGTGCCGACCTCGCTGTATATCGAGTCTCCCTATCTCTCAGAGCGTGTCGCCAGCGGAGTGCTCCCGGCTATTGAGGATCGTCTACCTGAAGAGCCGCTCGTTTGCCCTACGCCTTTTGGGCTGGGCAATGTGGGTGGCAACATCCGCCGTGCTTTCAACGGCGTTTCTGACCGTTGGGGCGTCCGCAAGATCGCTGGTGTCGGCCTGGTGTTCTATAACGCAGATATGACCCTTCGCCCCGAGATCATCGAGTCATGGTCTTACAGTGACGATGCCACCGAATTAACCTTGTACTTGCGCAAAGGCCAAAAGTGGTCTGATGGCGAGCCCTTTACCAGTGAGGATTTTCGTTACTTTTTCGAGGATTGCGCGTTGGTCGATGAGACTATTCTCGCGGGCGATGCAGCATTTCTCAAAACTGGTGCAGACAGCGTTCTACCCGAGTTCTCGGTTCCTGACGAGTATACCGTGGTCTACAAGTTTGCCGATCCCAACCCCCTCTACATCCCCACTGCGACACTGCGCCAGCCTTATTCACCCGCCCATTACATGAAGCAGTTTCATGGCAGTTTTGCTAAAGAGGCGGATTTGGATGCTATGGTTGCCGAGGCTGGCTTTGAGACGTGGCAGCAATTGTATATGGCTCAGGATCAGTGGTGGACCAATGCAGGCCGGCCAACCCAATATCCATTTATCTCGTTCAACACCATGGCCCAAGAACTCTACATACTAGAGCGCAACCCCTATTTCTATGAAGTCGATGCCAACGGCGTCCAGCTTCCCTATGTCGATACCATGACACACCGCCTGTTCGAGAGCGTCGATACCATGAACATGTGGGTGATGAATGGCGAGATTGACTATCAGGCCCGCCATATGGATATTGCCAACTTTACCCCCTTTAAAGAGGGTGAAGAGACTGGTGATTTCAAGGTGGCTGCGGTGGCTGGCACCAAGCACGTTTGTTTGCTGCCAAACCTCACTACCAAGAACGAGCGTCTACGCACCTTCTTTAACACGCTCGATGTACGCAAGGCTATGTCGCTGGCTATCGACCGTGACACCATGAACGAACTGGCCTTTGACGGCCTAGCTACACCGCGTCAATACAGTCCCCTGCCCACATCGCCCAACTATGACCCTGATCTTTCATCGAATTACGTCGATTATGATGTCGATCAGGCCAACCGCTTGCTGGATGAGGCAGGTTACAATGAGCGTGATGCTGAGGGCTATCGCGTTTACCCTGACGGCAGCGGCGACACGATCTTTTTCAGCATCGAGGGCTATCTCGATCAAGGATCTTCCTGGGAAGATTGTGCCAACCTCACCACCAATTATCTCGGTGAGGTAGGTATCAAGTGCGTCTACAAGTATTCGGAGCGCTCGTTGGTGGAGGAGCACTTTGCGGCCAACGATACCGACGCTTGCTTCCCATCGTGGAACGCCTGGACACTGTTACCTATTCAGGAAATGACCGTGTTCGACGGCACCCGCCAGGATCATGCGTGGGCTGGTGCCTGGGCGCTCTATTCCATCGACCCCACCGACCCCAATGCTGAGGAGCCCCCTGCAGATCACTGGATTTGGGATATCTGGAACATCCGGGATCAGATCAAAGTCACGAGTTCCGAAGAAGGGCAAAATGAGCTCTTCCAGGGTATTCTCGACATTTGGCGTGAACAGCTACCCATGGTTGGTATGCTGGGTGAACTGCCTTCCATTTTGATCGTCAAAAATGGTCTAGGAGGCTATTCCGAAGATATCACCATTGATTCTGGTTCCACCAAAGATGAATCAATTTGCCCCATCCAGACACTCTTTTGGGATGACCCAGATTCTCATGTGCTCTAGTGCTTGTGAGAATGGGGCCTGTAGATGCAGGCCCCATCCATACTGTATGTAAATCATCCAAAGGAGTGTTTTCCATGTCTATCAAAGAATTATCGCGTGATATCCCCGTTTACGATTCGGTTGATGTGCTGGTGGCGGGTGGCGGAATTGCTGGCTGTACAGCCGCCCTCGCTGCGGCTCGCGCGGGCGCTAAAACTATGCTCATCGAGCGAAATGGTTGCCTGGGTGGCGTGCTGGTCAGTAACATCATCCCCAACTTTGTGAATTCGCGCTTTGACGTCGAAGGGCGCCATTTGGTTGACGGCATCCCCCGCGAGATCATGGATACGCTGGTAGCCTATGATGGGGCTGAGGCCAACTGGAACGAACCCTACAGCAAGATGGTCTTTGATGAGCAAAAACTCAAGGTGGTGCTCATTGACCTGCTGCAGCAAGCTGGCGTTACCATCCTCACCCATGTGTTGGCCACGCGGCCAGTAATGGATGGCAATTTGGTCGAGGGCGTCTATATCGAGACCAAGACCGGCCGCAAGATAATCAAGGCCCGCGTAACTGTGGACTGCACCGGCGAGGCCGACCTGGCTTATCAGACTGGCTGCCCCATGCGCGAGACCCAGGGTACCTGCACGTTGGCTTTCAAGATGTCCAATGTGAATTTCGATGAGACCCTGGCTTATTTTCAAGAAAAGCCCGAAGCTTTCCCCATTGGGCACGACGGCATCCGTGGCTTGGGTGACTTTGCGGCCAATATCGAGTACGGCAAAATGTACTTTCCCCATCGCGGTGGTCGTAAATGGGACCTCGTCCAGGAGGGCATCGCTCGCGGTGAGTACAGCAAGAAAATGGGCAAAGCCTTTGGACTGGATATGACCTGTCTCATCGGCCTGAAAAAGCTTGGCGATGTTTCCATCAACTCGATGCTCTGGCGCTTGGAGTCTCTCGATCCTAAGGCTACTTCAGAGGCCGAGCTAGAGATGACCCGCCTGGTGTACTATGTGGCCGATTTCTACAAAAAAACCCTGCCTGGTTTCAAGAACGCCCATGTCTCTCAGATATCCCAGGACTTGGGCATTCGCGTCAGTCGCGCCCTGGATGGTGTCAGCACTTTGACCAGCGAGCTTGTCAATTCACTGGACGACGTGCACTTTGATGATGTCGTGGCGGTGCGCTCTGGTTGCCCCTGGGGTGGTGATGGCTATTTGGATCACCCCTTTGACCAGGACGACAAGGGCAAGGTGCGGGCTGAATCAGTGGGTGGAGAACTCACCACCGATGGCTGTAGTATCTTCAATCCCAGTCTCATCGACATCTCTTACGGCATCATCCTGCCGCAGGGCGTTGAGAATCTGCTGGTGGGCAGCGGCAAGTCTGTCTCTTGTATCCCACAACCCATTTTGCGCTGCGGCACCAACAGCATGAAGCCCGGTCAGGCGGCTGGTGCGGCTGCGGCCGTAGCGGCGCTGAGCGGAACCACTCCGCGCGATATCAACATCCGAGAACTGCAGAGAACGCTCGTTTCACAGGGCGTGTTTCTGGGCCGAGCGGAGAGATTGGCAGAATTGGGCCTGGAATAGCTCTCGTAGCTATTGTGCCCGCAGAGTGCGCCACATCCGCGTTCTGCGGCAAGCCCCAATACCAGGCAAAACAAGAGCCCGGATTATTCCGGGCTCTCGTGCGTTTTGGAGATGACCAAAGCGGTGTGCTGATAGCTGTTTTTTTCAGCGAGTGCTGGAGGGCTCCTTTCATATATGAAAGGAGCCCTCCAGGGTTCTTTTCTCTGGAAATAGTCATCTTTTTTGTGTATGATGGTTTTGCTCTGATCCGTAGTTCAGAGTATCGAAAACTATCGTTAAGGAAGATTTTCAACATCATAGCTGTAACATGTCTTGGGCTATAGAAATAGTGACTGGAGGCATGTAGCCATTATCTTCAGGGAGGACGATACAGTCATGTTTAATGAGTATATGAGTAGGATTAACGATATCCCTGGCTTAACTCTCTCAAGAAAAGGAAGAAATCTAGAGTTTGGGTTTGAGCATGATGACGATCCCAAGATAGCAACAAAGCAAATCAGTTTGGCTCAAAAACAGCTGCGACTTATGAAAAAAGAGCTTGTAACTGAAATCAAACAAGTTCGAGCCAGGTATCGAGATCAAATTGAAGGAGCTACATACCAGCCTGGATTAGGGGGAACTCTATTGGGTTCGAAGTATAGGTCTTCTATGAAGAGCGCGGGAGCCGCTAGAAAACGTGCGTTAGCTGCTGAACGTGATAAGGAGCTTTCTCCATATGAACAGATGAAAGATGCTGTCACAGAAATTATCGATCGTCTTTCAATCCTGAGGGACAAGATTACTCTGAGTTCCGAGTAGAAGTTGGTTATCAAAGAAAGATAAGCTCAACTGGAATAAATATGTATCAATAGTAGGAGATCGAGATACTTTAACATTATTCTGGTTGTTTTCTGGTACACTTTAGTTGTAGCCAAAGTATTCGTGATCGTCTCAAGCTAACTAATCACTCTTCACATCCTCCCGCAACACCAACCCCTTGCTCTTGACGCCTTCGATCTCTACATCCCGCAGCAGCGTCTCCTCGCGCTCCAGGCGTTCTAGCGTATCCTCCCAGGCCCAGGCTTCCCAAGCAAAGAGGCGCTTGGCCTGTGCTTCGGGCACGGCTACCACGTTGTGCAGGTAGCGTACTAGTAGCGTCTTCATGGCTGCTGCCGTCGAGATATCGCGGGCTTGCTCGGGCACCTTGGGGTACTGGCGGATGAACAGGTCGTACACATAGGCATAGCCCCAGCGGTTGGCATCCGAGATGCCCGCTTTGGCGATCATCATGTTCACCTGCAGCTCTTCGATGGCCCGATCGAAACGGCGGGCGTTTTCGCCGCCGGCCATGCCGCCTTCGCGGCGCAAGTGACTGGTGGGCATGGCGTTACCTTTGGTCAACAGCACCTCATAGAGGGTGCGCGCCTCGGCGGTCAGTTTGCCCTCCTGGTAGAGCAGCAAATAGTCCTCTTCATCGCCGTAATTGGGTGAGAGGGCGTAAAAGGTGGGCAGCAGCTCCAGCGTCACCAGCGTGGGCTTTTTGCGCAGCAGCTTGCCGTAATAGATGAGGCCTTTGCTGGGCAGCGTATCCTTGAGATTCCAAGTGATGCCCAGTTCGTGGTCATCGTGGTTCTGGGGTACGGGGCGCTCGCCGCCGCACACCGCACCCCACAGCGTGGGGATATCGACACCTTTTTCGCCAAACAAAAAAGCAAAGCCCACCTCGTCCACAAAGGCCAGCGCCTGGGCCTCGCTACGCACACGATATTCGGGCAGGCGAAACCAGCGCAGGTTACGCAATTCTTCCAGGCGCTGTTGCGTGATGGCGGTGCTCATTTGTGCTTGTCCATGGCCAACACAGCTCGGGTCAGCTCGGGCAGAATCTCGTGCATATCGCCCACAATGCCGAAATGGGCGGCACGAAAGATGGGCGCTTGCGGGTCGGTGTTGATGGCCACAATGGTGCCAGCAGTAGACATGCCGGCCAGGTGCTGAATGGCCCCCGAGATGCCGCAGGCGATGTAAAGATCGGGCCGAACGGTGCGTCCGGTCTGCCCCACCTGATGCTCGTAGGGAATCCATCCCTGATCGACCGCATAGCGCGAGGCGCCCACGGCGCCGCCCAGGGCAGCGGCCAGCTCACGAATGGGGACAAAACCATCGGCGCCACCTGCGCCTGCTCCGCCCGCCACAATAATGCGCGCATCCGAGATGTTAGCGTCTTGCTCTACCGGGATCAGCTCCAGCACACGGGTCAGCAGGTCGGCGGGACTGATGGCAACTGTAACAGGGATGATTTCGCCACGGCGGTTGGCATCGCGTGGGGGCACCGCAAACACGTGGTGACGCACGGTGGCCATCTGTGGGCGGTGGTTAGGCGTAATGATGGTGGCCATGATATTGCCGCCATAGGCCGGGCGGGTCTGCTCCAGCAGGCCACTCTCGGCGTTGATACGCAACGAGGTGCAGTCAGCGGTGAGACCCGTGTGCAGCTCGGTGGCGGCGGCGCTGGCCAGGTCGCGTCCGCGGGCATCGGCGCCCATCAACAGAATAGCCGGCTGGTATTCACGCACCAGGCCGTTGAGCACGCGGGCATAGGGCTCGGTACGGAACATTGCCAGTTGCGGGTCATCGGCCAGCAGCACGCGGTCGGCACCATAGGCAATGGCTTCCTCAGCTACCGCTGCGACGTTGTGTCCGAACACCAGGGCCGTCAGTTCGACGTTGGCGGAATCGGCCAGTCGTCGTCCTTCGCCCAGAATCTCCCAGGAGATCTCGGCACCCGCGCCCTGGTGCTGCTCGATCCAGACCCACACGCCGCTGGCACTGGCGATATCGGCAGCAGCAGCGGCCCGTGGCAATGAAAGCGCCTCCACCGGGCATTCGCCAAGGCAGGCGCCGCAGGCCGTGCAGGCCTCGTTCACCTCGGCAAGGCCATCTGCGATCTCTAGCGCCCCAAAAGGGCACACTGCCGCGCAAGCGCCGCAGCCAATACACGTTTCACGATCTATGATCAAGAGGGCCATCGCTATCTCCTAAATGAGCTGCCGCTCGCGCAGAATACGAATCAGGGTTGCCGCTGCTTCTTGAGGCTCGCCCTCAATCAACACGGCTTGCTCGCTGCGTTGGGGCGGCGCAAACACCTTGACCACTTGGGTGGGCGAACCCGTCAATCCCAGGCAGGATTCGCTGCACTCGGGCAGATCGCAGGGCGTCCAGGTCTCGATCTCGGCCCTTCGGGCGTGCCGAATGTTGCGCAATGTGGGGTAACGCGGCGTGTTGATGTCCTTGACCACGGTGAGCAGGGCGGGCAACCGGGTCTCATCCACCTCCAGCCCCTCTTCCACAATGCGCTGCACGCGAATGGTGCCCGCCTCGAAATCCATCGCCTGAATGCGGAACACATAGGTGAGCTGGGGCAGGCCCAACTGGTTGGCGATACCCGGCCCTACCTGGCCGGTGTCGCCGTCGATGGCCTGCTTGCCGCACAGCACCACATCGGCCGGGGGCAGTGCGCGTATGGCCCGCGACAGCGTATAGGCCGTGGCCCAGGTATCGCTGCCGGCAAAATCACGAGAGCACAACAGAATGGCGCGGTCGCAACCCATGGCCAGAGCCTCGCGCAACTCGTTCTCGGCCTGGGGCGGCCCCATGCTGATCACCGTCACCGTGCCGCCGTGAGCCTCGCGCATGCGCAGCGCTTCCTCGATGGCGTAGGTATCAAAGGGATTGATGGTCGAAGCTACACCGGCTCGCACCAGCGTGTTGGTCTCGGGGTCAAAACTAACCTGGGTGGTATCGGGTACCGATTTGATGCATACAATGGCGTGCATACAGGGCCTTTCACTTTCCAAACTGCTGTCGGCGAGTATAGCACGGCGTGAGGTGCGGATGCAAAGGTTTGAGAGTAGTTGCGTTGACGCTATCTGTTTTACGGGATAAGCTATACTGCAATGGAGACGACACAAACGGACACTCATATTGCGAACGTGGTAGAATGCGCTCTTCAACAGAACGCGTCTAGTTGGTGTACTGATTTCCTTGCTCAGCTCGATACAGAACATAGCCGCCTTGGCTGGGTTAAGGCAACCTGTGTGCCACTAGAGATTCCACCGGTATCGGCCTGGATTCGCGAATGGCATGAGTACTATATCGATTGCCCAGGCATAAAAGCTCTTTGGCTTTCTGGACAACGCCTTACCCCGGTTAAAGGTAACATTTTCCGCTTGTGTTTCGAAAACCAAGTTGGCCTGGCTCATATAAAAGCCGAGTACGAGGGACATCGGGATGCCAACTCTTTGTGTCTGCTGATCATCTCGAACAAACACGCCGATGCACGTGAGCATCTGGCTTTTTCTCAAAGCCTCATCGATGATCTTTACGAACGTGCAGCACGATTACCCTTTGCTCCTTCAGCAACCACCATGCTGGCTACCTCTGAAAGTCTACGTATACCCTCGCGTTTGTTTGTGCTTTATTTCTTGCGCACCTATGCTCAGGCGCTAATAGAGGCGCTTCAGGTTATCCAACGTGCGACGTATCGCACTTTGACCGATGATTCCCGTTTGATAGAGACGGGGGCTGCTGCAGAGTTGGATGCGGATGTACTGCTAGATGTGCTTCAGTCTCCGCAGCGATGGATATCTACTCGTTTGAACACTGGTCTCTCTGACCGCCAAGGGCGACGTTATGTCCCTTCGCATGTTTGGCAACGTTGTCCGTACGAGACCTGCGATAATCCCGAAAACCGCTTTGTAGTCTATTTCGTAAAAGCGCTCGAACAAGTGTTGTTCGATTTGCAGGCTCAGCGTTGGTGGCCCAGGTTGGGAGAGGGTGATCGCCAGTCTCTCGATATGCTTCGCGTCTATCTACAGGGTTGGACCAAGAATCCAGCCTTTGCGGATGTTGGCCCTATGCGCTTGTTGCCGTTTCGCTCCCAAGTTTTACTCCGTCGGGACGGTTACCGCGAATTGCTACAGCTCTGGCGCTTGTTCCATCTCTCGCGTCATCCCCTCTATGATCGTATCGAACAGGCTATCTCTTTGCGCGATGTGGCTACGCTTTACGAGGTGTGGGGTTTCTACTGGCTCATTGATCGCATCAAAGCTATAAGCGGTTTTGATCCTAAACTAACGTTGATTCTTTCGGATGAGACCGGATTGGAACATGGGGCGCGTGCTGTTTTTGCGGATTGTGGCGTACTCGAATACAACCGTGGCTTTGCGCGGCCCAACAGTTACTCGGTGCTGTTGCGGCCAGATTACACCTGGCACCGCCAGGGTCATCGCGACGTGGCACTCGATGCCAAGTTTCGCCTGGATCGTCTGGCTAGTCTCGATCAGCCCGATAACGAAAGGACGGCGGCTAAACATGCCGACCTATACAAGATGCACACGTACCGTGATGCGCTTAAACTGCGTGCTGCCGTGGCCCTCTATCCGGGCGACTCGGCTTGTTTTTACGGTACGGATGGCGCCGAGTATGCGCTAGGCCTGGAAAACGTGTTGTTTGGCAATATCGCTGGGGTAGGGGCGCTACCGATGCGTGTGGAGGAAAAGGAATGAGCGACGATCAGGTCTTTTTAGACGAACTGGAGGATGCGGATACGCTGTCAGAGCGCCGTACTGACGTCGCTTACGCCCGTGAGGTGATCGAAAAGCTTTTGCCCGAGGAGGGCTTGCGGCGGCAGTTTCTGACCTTTATGGCCGATTGTATCGAATTAGCGCATGATCATGCGCCTGGGGCGTGGGAGATTACGCTAAAAAAGTCGGAATTTTCGATGAATTTTGGGCTATACCGCATTCTAATGATTAAGTCGAATATAATAGAGTTCATTATTCCTGATACTCTGGAATCCAGCGAGGAAGAAAAGAGTTGGTGGAGAGAGGTCTTGGAAAAAGGAAGTGCCTCAGAGCCATTCAAGACTATTGCTTCAGCACGTCTATATCAGTTTTCTTTTGAGAGCTTTCTAACAATGTTTCCAAAATTACTGCCATTCTTGCTACGACAGTACGGAAACATATTTCCTGTTATTTGGAAGTCTTCGGGTAGTTCTCCTTATAAACAAGCTCATTCAGTAGGGGTTTTGCTATACATGCGCGATTATCTAGATCGTGATTTGCCTGATCCCACTTACTCAAAGATAAATATTGATGAATCTAATGAATTAGAAGCATGGAGAGCACAAGAAACAAGTGCCAGAGATGTAATAGAAAAGTTGTTACCAGATGCCGCTATACGTGACCAGTTTCTTGGTTTTATGGCTGAATGCATTGATTTGGCCCATCATTGCGCAAAGGCTTCTTGGAGTATTGTTCTGCATGATAATGGACTTACTTTGAATATTGGTTTAGGCTATGTCGCCATAATTAAAGCAAACAAACTAGGAATGTTGGTTATCGATAACCCCGAGCTATCAGGAGATTCTCTCGCTTTTTGGAACGATGTCATAGAAAAGGGAGAACTTGGGGAGCCCTACAAAAGATTCCCTCAAGCTCGCTTACTATGGATTTCATCAGATATCTTTGTGGGTAGTGCAACAGCCTTCCTTCCGCTTTTGCTCACCCAATATAAATCGATAATTGAGGAATGGTGTGCGTGGGGAAGTATTTCCACTTGGCGCTCATCTCATTCTCCGGGCGTTTTATCATATATGCGTAGAGTTCTTGATCGTGAGTTGCCTTCCCCTGTTTTTCCAGAAACGACAGTGGAGCAAGAAGATTCTTGGAATTTATTGGCTTGTTTGCAAGAAGGTACTGCTTCACGCAACTTGCACTATACGGATGAGCAATTAGCCGCCTACTTTACTGCACTGCAAACCAAAGGATTCGTCATCCTATCCGGTATCTCTGGTACTGGCAAAACCAAACTCGCCCAAACCTTGGCCGATATGTTACCCCAGTCGGTCATCACGGTGGTCGATGATTCACTTCCGAGCGTTGTTATTCGGCCTTCTATGCTTACAAATAAGCAAATAGATTTACCTCTAGGCTTTCTAGAGCGCTTTCCATTTCTTCAAATGGAAGAGAAGAAGCGTTTTCCTACTCATTGTGGTGAATACTCTACCCCTTGTTTGCTTTCGCACTATGTTTATCCGAATTCATCTAGTTTATGTCTCAATCTCAGCGAAGATTGTGCTCTTGGATTTAAGGACGCGTTTCGAGCTGGGGATAAAGCCTATCTGGATTTCACCATTGACGACGGAGGCGAATTAAAGGAAATTACCATCCTCACAGAAAAAGAGGCTACCTTGCGTTCGAGTGGCCATGCTGAAGAAATCCCTAATTCATTATTCGAATCGGTGCGCACTGATTGGCGCGACAGCAAGAGCCTGCTGGGGTACTATAACCCCCTTACCGGTACCTATATGTGGACAGATTTTTTGCGTTTTGTATTGCGAGCTACGGAAAGCTACAAACGTGGTGAAAAGACGGCCTGGTTCGTTATCCTCGATGAGATGAATCTAGCTCGGGTGGAATACTATTTCTCCGATTTGCTCAGCGTTCTAGAATCAGGGCGCAGCCAAGATGGCTTTACCAAAGAACCTCTTCGCCTCAATTTGCCTCTAGACGCTAGGGGGGACTTGCCACCACAAGAGCTGTATCTACCCCCTAATTTCTACATTGTGGGTACAGTCAATGTCGATGAAACGACTTATTCTTTTAGCCCCAAGGTGCTAGATCGTGCCTTTACCCTAGAATTGAATGATGTCGATTTTGCGAGTTATGTGCCTAGTGCGGCTACAGAGGGAACCTTGGAGCGCTCCGAGGCTTTGCTCAATATCTTGGTGGGAGATAACAAATTCCAGCACAACAGTAAGCAACAGGTCGCTGAGTGTTTGGAGCGCATCCCCTGGCTGCGCGAACGGCTACTCGCTTTGAACGTTACATTACAGCCACACAAGATGCACGTGGGCTATCGTATCTTTGACGAGATCGCTTGCTATGTACAGACAGCTCATGGGAGCGGCATTTACGATTCGTTGGGAGGCGATCAAGCAGCTTTTGACCAAGCAGTGCTGATGAAGGTTCTGCCTCGGTTTCATGGCTCGCGTCAGGCTCTAGAAGTTCCCTTGTCTGCTTTGCTCCAGTGGTGTGCTGGTGATGGTAGACAGCCCGAGAATCCTTTATCCACACCTGATCCTTTGAAGGCTATCGAGGGAATGCAGATAGAGGAATGGTTTTCTCCCAGGACAGCGCATCGGGTGCTGGGGTTGATGCGAGAACTGGTACTGGATGGTTTCGCTGCTTTTGGTTAATCTTTGCGCCCCAAGGCGGGTGGCTTTATCATACAAGCAGCTTATCTATTGATGGAGGTGAACCATGCTAGAGGGATTGACCTGGCTGGGACATGCCAGTTTTCGCCTTGATGACAAGCTACGCATCTATTTCGATCCCTGGAAGCTCGAAACCTTTGCGCCAGCGGATGTGATTCTCATTACCCACGGGCATCACGATCATTGTTCTCCTGGGGACGTGGCCAAACTGGCGACTGACAAGACGCGCATCATTTGTACGGAGGATTGTGCGGACAAGTTCGAGACCGGCCAGGTGACCACAATTAAACCGGGGGATCGCTTGGATTTGGGCAGTGGTGTGACGCTTGAGGTAGTGCCAGCGTACAATATCGGCAAGCCCTTTCATTCACGGGATGACCAGCATGTAGGCTATATCGTCGATATGGGAGACCGGCGCATCTATCACGCCGGGGATACGGACCTGATTCCCGAGATGGATTCCATCACTTGCGATGTGGCGCTGCTGCCCATAGGGGGCAAGTTTACCATGGATGAAAAAGACGCCGCCAGGGCAGTGCGTCGCATAAAGCCAGAGGTCGTGGTGCCCATGCACTGGGGCGGCATCATTGGTACGCGCCGCACCGCTACGCGCTTTCAAGAATTGGTGGGGGAGACCGCCGAGGTAGTCATCATGGAGCCTGCCCCTTAGCTAGCCCTCGAGTTTGTGGTAACGCACCACGCGGAAACGATACATCTCATAAGAGTCGCGCGGTGATAACCATGCTTTTTGTAGGGCGATACTCACTTGCTGCTCGACCGTATCGACGCCCTCTAGGTCGGGCAGCAACAGTCCCCGCTTATGGCCGTGCTGCACGATGACGCCGTAAACGCGCGGGTCCAGCTCGTCAAAGGAGCTGATGGCCTCGGGCTCGGTGAGCACATCTACCGAGACATCCAGCCCCTCCAGCTCCTCCGGCCTGAGCGGCGAAAAGCGCGGATCATGCTCGGCGGCGCTGATGGCGTTGTAGATGATCTCCTCGGCGACGTTAACCCGCATCGGCTCGATAGTGCCAATGCAGCCGCGCAAAACGCCGTCGGGGCGGTGTAACGAGACAAACACCCCCCGACGCAGCTTCATTTCCTCAGTCAATTCTTTAGGTGCTGCAATAGTCTTGCCCGTGCGGACGTGGTTCTCAATGGTCTCGCGGGCTAGTGCAACCAGCGGGTGATCCTGAGTAGACATCATCCCCTCCTAGAACGCTTCAGCGGCCAGTTTCTCTACCAGCAACCCCGGATGGTCGGTGATAATGCTGTGTACGCCAAGCTGCGCCATGCGTTTCATGTCCTCGATCTCGTCCACCGTCCAGACGTTGACCTCGAGTCCTTCACCTTTGGCCTTGTCCATATATTCGCTATCGACCAGGTCATATTGGGGATGCAGCGCTTGCGGTGCGATGCGCCCCTTGAGCCAGAGATTGCGCAGGGGTACGGCTAGATCACCACTATACAGGATACCCCTGGGGATATCCGGCGCCAGATGCTTGCAGCGAATCAGGGCAAAAGGGTTAAAGGAGGAGATGATGGTCGAGTTTTCCATGGCGTATTCGCGCAAAAGGCGAACGACCTCGCCCTCGATGCCATCTGTGCCCACGCTACTGGTTTTGATCTCGACGTTGAGCAGGCATTTGCCGGCGATGAGCTGAAGCACCTGCTCAAAGAGCGGTAGACGCTCACCCCGAAATGCCTCATTGAACCAGCCGCCAGCGTCGAGGCGCTGCAACTCGTCCCAGGTCATTTGCCGCAGGAGGCCCGTGCCATCAGTACAGCGATCCACCTTGCTATCGTGCATTACCACGATCTCGCCGCTGGCGCAACGCTGCACATCCAGTTCGATGCCATCCGCGCGCACATCCATAGCAGCTCGAAAAGCAGCCAAGGTGTTCTCTGGGGCAATATCTCGGGCGCCCCGGTGAGCGAAAACCAGAGGGGGAATTCTGACGCTTGTCATCTGGCAACCCTGCTTTCTAGTATGCGGTTTGGGTCCATTCGAGCACGTTGACCGGAATGCCGCCGATTTCCAGTTCCCAGTGCAGGTGTGCGCCGGTGCTGAGGCCGGTTGTGCCCACCAATCCCAGTTGGTCACCGGTGTGTACGGTTTGGCCCACTTCTACATCGAGCTCACTCATGTGGTAATAGCCAGTGAATACACCCTGGCCGTGGTCGATGATGACGGCGTTGCCGCGCACGTACAAGGTCTCAGCAAGTGCCACGACGCCATCGGCGCAGGCTAGTACTGGTGTGCCAGCTTCGGCGCCCAGATCGGTGCCGGCGTGGTACGAATAAAAGGCGTCTCCGTACCAACGGCGCGTGCCAAAGTAGGAGGTAATGGGCGTATCTTCAGAGACGGGCCAACTAAAGGTGCCGTCCCAATACCTATCACTGGTGAAACTGCCGTATATCTGCGAGAGCAAAGCGGCCTCTGGCGCGGTATAGCTCGAATCGAGCAGGGCTGAGGTTTCCTCGTCAAATTCGAGGTACTCGCTCTCGAACGAGCCGCCCACAATGTCCACATTGCTGTTCAAAGAGACTACCTGGTTGTCGAGGTCGGTGGCTGTCACATAGAGCGCCAGGTCTTCCAGATCAGCAATGGCGGAAACGCCCACTAATGCCGTATGAGTCAGATCGTCGTTGCTCCAAAAGGTGAGGGGGATTCCCCCCAGCGTGCCGTCCACCTCGGCGGGTTTGTTGGTCTCGATGCGCACCGCCAAGGTATCGCCCTGGGGGACGCTAGCTGGCGCCGAGATCGATATTTGCAGCGGTGCGGCTGTCGGCATCGGCGTTGCCGTCGGTGCTGGCGTATTAGTTGGTGCAGTTGTCGGCGTGGATGTTGGCAGTAATGTGGCTGTCGCTGTGGCAGTAGGCATGGGAGTGCTGGTAGCGGTTTGGCAGCCTGCGGCCAGTGTGCTGCAAAGCAACACAGTGCTCAAAAGATGTCCCAGGCGGTTGTGTTCAATTCTCATATCGCTTATCGATTCCTTTTGTATCAGCTCAAAGTACTGTCGCAGGGGGTCTCACTGCATAGTTCAAGCGTTGATTTCCGGCATAATACAGATAATCCAATCGCTCTTGTTGGGCACCTTGGGCGATTCCCAATAGCCATAGCCATCGGCACGGCATTGCGGGCTTTCAAAGAAGGTGGTCTCGCCATTGCGCGGATCGAACCAGCCTGCCCTGAATCTATGCGGTAGCCCCTTGACGCCGATGTGTTTGCCGCTGTTCCCATAGGGGATGTAGATCGCCACAATGTTATTGGGCGTTGCAGCACAGCGTGGTGTGGATTCATCTTCCATTTCAGCGTCCCCACCACGAATGACCAGTCTATCCTGGGCGGGGGCAAGCTCCCACCAGGGGATGTGTTGCATAAACTCTTTGAGAAAAAGCAGCTGGTCTGAGCCACTTCGATTCAGGGCCTCTTTCCAGGTCAGGCCATCCCAACTCGGCTGATTAGAACGTCCGCTGCGATGACTGGCGTGGTCTTGTGGATCATAGAATTGCCATACACCACCTGAGCCGTAGCCAAATCCGCAGCCCCCGCTTAAAAAGCTCGTCCAGGCTTGCCAGCGCACCATGCGCGCACTGGCCCCGGTGGGGCTGTTGTTCTCGTAGAAACCTTCGGCTACCCAGGTGGGACGAGACGGCTCTCGGCGATAGTCCATCCACAGAAAGGTGGGCGTATAGACCAGCACTGCCGGATGCTGACCTCCCTGTATCCAGTTATGGTCCAGCCAACCCGCATTATGAAAATCCAGTCCGGATGAAGCGGTGTGGATATTGGTTATCTCGCCATCCCTATCATACAAGGGGCCACGTGGATGGATGCTCAACGGATGCCCATAGGCATTTCCTTCGGCTATGATCTCTCCCATGGTATTGAATTCTTCTTTACTCCAGGGGCGCCAGGCGGCGCTTCCCTCATAGCCAAGATGGTATTCACCACTCACCGAAAAAATCAGATTGTAGGCGCCGTAACGTGCCAGCAAATAGCGCCATATCCAGGCTGCATCCTCAGGCTCAAACCCATATTGCTTGCCGATCCATGTGGGATGACAGGCTACTACCAGACCGGCCTCCCATAGAGCCTGCATTTTGGTGTCCAGCGCTTGAAAATAGGCGGGGTTGAGTGGCATATAGCTGCCGTCGCCCGGCCAGTGCGTGTTATTGGGGAAGGGATGCCCGCCGCTATTCGGCTGGTCGATGTCGAAAAGCGTGGTGAGCACCGCCGTAAACCCTTTTTCCAGGCGGTCGTTCAGCCAAATGTAAAACGGCCCATCATGCTGTTTGCCCGGCGCGCAACGCAGGCTGGGCATGGCCCAGTTGGTATCGGCCATCAAAAAGAAAGGTGTGCCGTCGGCGTGTTCAAAATATCGTCCACTTGGGGCCACACGGATATGCCCGTGGAGGTTTGCGTTCTTGCTAATGGCTTCTTCGTTGATAGGTTCGCAAGAAATTTCGCCACTGAGACCGTTGAGCCCGGCATCGGCCGATTCTATCTGCCAGCTCCATTGGCCTGCTGTGGGCAGTGCAAAACGCACCGTCCAGTCGCGTCCACCGTCCCAATAACCTTCCAGGATGAGAGGTTCCCCTTCTTGTGGCTGCATAATGCAGTGCAAACCAGGCGGTCGATCGTAACGGTACGGCGCTTCATACTCGGCAGCAGCCTTCAAGTGGAGCGTTTCTACCGCCCATTGTAGAACCCTCATGCCAGTGCCTCCTGCTCAGTCCATTCTTTCGCGATACTCTGACGCAAGAATGCTGGTGATGACCTCGTCGTAATATTCGCCCTTGATGTACCATGCCTGCCTCAGGCGGCCCTCTTCCTTAAAGCCCACGGCTTTGTAGCAGTTCTCTCCGCGCCGGTTAAAATCGCCATAACGCAGTTGAATGCGGTTGAGCCCATAGCCATCAAAGCCAACTTGTAGCAACAGGTTGATCGCCTCGCGGCCATAGCCCTTGGACCAGTGGTCTTTTTCGCCAATGACAATGCCGATCTCTCCACAACGGTTTTTGAGATCGATCCCAAACAAGGAACAATTGCCGATGGCCTGTCCTGTCTCTTTGAGTTCAATGACATACATCGTACGATCTTTTTCTTTGACATGCTCTTCATAGAGATGCTCTTCCGCTTCACGAGTAAGGTTGGGGAAGGCATTGCCAATATAAATTGTTACTTCGGGGTCGTTGAACCAACGGATAAACAGATCGATATCTTCTTTGCACCAGGGGCGCAAGTTAATTCGCGAACCACTGATCATCAGTTTTCCTCCGTTACTTTGTCCCTTGATTATAGAGCAGCGCGGGGGCTTGTTCAATTCATAAAGCTTTGCATTGACCAAATGAAGCAAGTGCGATAGGATATTTTTTGCTCTAGCCCTGAGACAGGGCTTATTGGGTTAGGTGATGAAATCTGGAGGTCTGTATAATGTCTGAACTTTTAATCCAAAGTCAGCAAAGTGGTTGGCGGCGTTTGGAGGATACTTGCAGACAGGGCGCTTACCTTTCAGAGCGCTCTGTGTATGTGGATCCAGACACACACGGTATCGTTTGGCGCATGACTTGCGACCCTGCCATCGATTCAAACGATTATTACGACAAGCCAGCCTGGAACGCCGATGGTTCGGTGATCTGTTTTTTCAGCTGGCGAAGCGGCCAGCGCCGCCGTTGGTTGATGAATGCCGATGGCAGCAACATTCGGCCTATGCCTGCCCCGGCTGATGATCCATCTGTGGATGGTTATTGGAGCCTGCTTCGTCGCGATCGTTTCTTAATTGCACAAGTTGAGAACGATACCACGCGGGTGTTGGCGCTCAACCCCTTTGATGGTGAGATCATCGAAGTAGTCGCCGTTGAGCAGGATCTTGGCGCGATGCAGCCGCCTCACCCCTCGGAGGAGTGTTTCCTCTTTGGGAAAAAGGATGGGGGCTATTCACACGAGATTGCGGATCATCCTTCTATGATTTATGTGCTGGGCTTGGATGGCTCGCTGCAAACCATAGAGTTGGAGCGTTCTTGGCACCGGCTGCGTTTCTGCAAGTCCGACGACTGCCGCATCTTTTTCAATTATGACCAGCCACGCACGCAGTGGACCATTCTACCCGATGGCACCGAGCGAAAGGAAATCCCCTTCACTGGCAGTCATCCCGATTGGGTGACTGGTGGCACCGAGCTGACCTTCTTTGATGAGGGCTCTGTTTGGGGTTGGCCCCTTGACTCTACCGAGCGGCGCGAGATCGCTCATTTGGGCAGCGGTGGGCATGGGGCCTCGACGGTGGATGGGGATTGGTTCGTTACTGATACCATTGGGGGCATTCCAGAATCGGCGATTTATCCTAATCAGGTTTTGGCCTTCCCGCTGAATGCCTCTTCCGTAATTCAGCGCATCTGCACCTTTGATAATTCACTGTATAACCATCACCAGAACTGGCATCCTGATCACCATACGACTCATGCGCACCCGACGCCTAGCCCTGATGGCACCAAGGTTGTGTTCAATAGCGATGCTATTGGCGATTTTTCGGATTTGTACATGGCTGTTTTGCGTCAGCCAGATGCGCCGCGCAACTTGCGGCAGCGTATTGATGGGAAAAGTGTCGTGCTCAACTGGGACGAGCCCGTTCATTCCCGTGAGGTTATGGGGTACAACATCTATCGCTCAGCAGATGGTGGTTTGACCTGGAAGCTGCTCAGTTTCAAGCCCCAACGTGGCTTGGGCTGGCGTTCTGGTCTACGCAAGGATCAAAAGTTGTGTTATGCCGTAACGGCTGTAGAGCATAGCGGCTTGGAGAGTGCACCCACACAGCCCGTCTATCAGTTGGGCGATGTTTACTGGGAAGGACCGATCTGCTTGCGCTATCAGGCAGAAGTGGGTGAGCCAACTCTGCCATTAACCTGCCTCTCTGACAGAAGCGGAGCTTCGAGCGGTGCATATATTGGCTGCAGTGGCGAGGGGCGTGGACGCCTGTGGCTGCCAGTGCGTGTACCGGCTACGCGCAGTTTCTACTTGTGGGCGCGTGTGCGTGGCGAGGGCTCATGGAAGGCCACATTGCCTGATGGACAGATTCGTCTGGTTTGCGATAGCGAGGAGTGGACATGGGGGCGTGCTGAAGAGCCCCACGAGCTCATCACTGGCGAGACCCGGCTTCTCTTCCAACCTGAAACAGGCCAGGAATGCCTGGACATGATCTTTTTGGCGGATGTTGAGGATTATGTTCCTGAAGGCAGGATGACGATGTTGGATGGCGATACGCCGCCTACACCAGAAGGTCTTACTGCAGAACCGGCTTTTGCGAATGCCATCCGCATTGCCTGGCAAGAGCTCAGACTAAACAGTTTTTCCCATTTCAACGTCTACCGTGTTCAGCCGGGTACAGAACCTGAGCTTGGGCAGGACAATTTGGTAGGTTCTCCTGTAGAAGCCGAACTGGTGGACTGGGGTTTGCAGCCCGGCAAGACCTATGCCTATGCCGTAACCGCTGTGAACCGCGCCGGTATAGAATCCCTGCCCGTTTCAGTTGCCTGTGATCTGCCGGCTATCAAATCAGAGAGCATAGAGCTCGATGCCCGCAAGGGCAAACGTACCGACATGGATCTGGTTCAACCAGACGGACTGGATCTGCGTGCTGCCATAGCCAGTAGGGCGGAAGGTTCGATCACATGGAAGTTCAAGCTGGCTCAGGATGGCCAATACGCTCTTTGGGGCATCTCCACCCATCAGGAACGTCAGCCGAGTCTCTTTGATGTGCTCATCGATGATCAAAAGGTGGGCCAGTGGCAGGTGTGGGGGCGTTGGGGACAATGGTCTTGGAGTGCCTTGGGTAGTCATGTGGCTGGCAGTCCCGAGTTGTTTGACTTGACTGAGGGACGGCATTCGCTGACACTGGTGCCACGAACCGCTACTTCTGCAGTGGCCCAAGTGGTCGTCACCAATGACCCTACCTGGTGGCCATTGAAGGATTTCAGCGGTGATAATATGGACGTCAGTTAGTAGATACTCTCTGGGGGGAGGGGCACACGATGACTGGAACATGCGAGGCCGTTCGATACAAGGATCCCGTAACGGGGGTGCCGGTACTACAGCTTACGAGCCATCCTGAACTGCGCAGTGTACACGGGTATTATGATTTGCCGCCCTGGTCGAGAACATCGTTCGACGTGGTTTTTTCGCGTTTGGCGCCGCTGGCTTCTGAAGGCGACATTTGTGTGGCCTCACGTACCGGCGAGAATCTTTGCGTGGTGGCTCATTCGCGCTTTATGACCTCAAACGACGGCGCCAAGGCGCAGTGGTCGGCGGATGGCACTCGCGTGTTTTATGATGATCGCGATGAGGATGGCAATCTGTGCCTCTCTTGGACCTATGTTGAAAACGGTGAATCGGGGAGCGTGCCCGGCGCCATTCGCATGGTTTGCCCTACGGGTGACAAGGGTACGTATTTTGATGACTATCATCTCCAGCCCGATGAGCACGTCAGACTGAATTATGCCGAACGAGGTGCCCGTATCATCGACTTTGCTACGGGTAAATCTCACCAAGTGGTGAGCATCCAAGATTGTCTGGACATTCATCCCCGCCGTGACGAGATCGATGGCTGGCATCTCTACATCAAGCACACCAAGTGGTCGCCTGATGGCCAACGCCTGATGTTTGTGTTTACCAACGAGATTTTCTATGCGGACAAGTACAACGAGCTGCCTCGCGTCAAGGATATCTATGTGATCAACGCCGATGGCACAGGGCTCAAGCGCGTGGGTGAGTTTGGTCATCATCCGCTCTGGCATCCCAATTGCCACCAGATTTTGGCGAACGCCGAGTTCCCCGGCAGGCCCAAACTCTCGATGGTGCTCTATGATACCGAGACTGGTGAGCGCAGCTTGGCTACCAAGGCCTTGGGTGGTATGGGACATCCTAGCTATTCGCCAGATGGCCGTTGGATCGCCGCGGACTATGTGTTGGCGGGTGAGGGTGGTGCTTCGCTGTTGGTGGTAGACACGCTAACCGACACTGCCTATGACGTGCTGCACATGGGGGTGCTGAACCATTCGCATACGGGCACCCATTTGCACCCCGCCTGGTCGTGGGATGGCCAAGAGCTTTTGGTGGCCTCGGATGCCAGCGGCAGGGCCCAATTGGTGGTGGTCAATATCGACGATATGATGCGCGCCAAGGGCATCAAGTAGCAAAACGAAAAAGAGGGGAGCGGTTGTCCGCTCCCCTCTTTTTTTAATCTAGGTCTGGCTCGACACCGACCCAGGCTCCGCCCAGTTTGGCCGAGCGGTACATGGCATCCAGAATGGACTGGGTACGGCGGCCATCTCGCCCCGTACAAGTCAGCTCGACTCCGGTGCGTACAGCAGCGGCCATGTTATCCGCTGCACTCTGCCAGTGTGAATGCACGCTAACAGGCGCCTTATCGCTCCATTCACCACCCACAAACCAATGTGTCTCAGGTTTGTTGTAAGGGCCACCCTCAGTGTGATGGAAGGCGCCCTCTGTACCAAACAAATCCAGCCGATGATACCAGGTCTTTTGCGGGTAACTGGTGGTACCGTAAAAGGTGATAACTGGCCCGTCGTCATAAACCCATACGGCTGTGCCCAGATCCTCGGCTTCGATCTCATGTGTCTGGGTGTAGATGTCGCAGCGTACGCGCGAGGGAATGCCCAGAGCAAAGGCCAATTCATCAATATGATGGATGGATTGGTTAGAGAGTACGCCGCCACCATCCAGTTCCCAGGTACCATGCCAGGCACTGATGCCTTGGAAATACTCGGGGCCGCGCAGCACCTGCAGCGAGCACTGGCCACTTAACAGTCTGCCCAGTTTGTCTTCACGCACGCTGGCTTGTAATGAAAGCAAATCATCCTGAAAGCGGCGGTCGAAGTCGACTCCCAACAGAACGTTTTCTTCTTCAGCCGCCCTGATCGTGGCATCGCAAGCCTTGAGCGAGGCGTCCATGGGTTTGGTAGTGAGCACGTGCTTGCCAGCGGCAATCGCCTGCCGGGCCACCTTACCATGCAAGCCGGTGGGCGTCATGACATAAACTACCTCGACATCGTCCTGATCCAGCCAGTCTTCGATATCCAGGGTATAAGGCACGCCGTATTCCTCAGCAGATCGTTGAGCTCTTTCCTCAACGAGGTCGCAAACGCCCAGCAGGCGAGCTCCCGATGTCTGTGTAACCACACGGGCACGGTTATGGCCCATGCCCAGTCCCACCACCACAAAGCCTACCGGGTCATTATCCCAATCTCGAACAATGCCTGTGTTGCGTGGCTTGGCAGCTTCATAGATTTCCCCCGGCGCTTCTAGCGGCCAGGCGCGTTCCATAACTTGTATCACGCTGTGCGACACGTCCACGTCGCTCATCGTTTTATCGCGGTTATGTGTTTCGGCACTTACAGGGCCTTCTAGGCCAGCGGCAGCGCAGGTTGTCAGAATGCGAGCCCAGGGGAGGATTTCGCCTTCTAATGGAATAACAGAACCTCTTGCCTTGACGTGCACCATCACCGAGCGCTGGGCACAGGTAACCAGATATTCGACTTCGTCTTCTAGGTTCTCTTTTTGCTCCCAGCCGTTAGCCGGATCCCAGGCTAGGCCCCATCCGGGCACATTCAGCTCATCGAGGATAGTAAACACCTCATCGGCGGTTACGCCGCAGTTCTCGAATCCGATTTTGAGGCCGGCCTCGATGGCACGATTGGCCAGTGGTTCGAACATATCGAGAACTTTTTGCTGCTGGTCAGGGAGGATGCTCAACTTGCCGCGCAGGTCGTCCTTGGGGTGCCAGTAGAAAAAGCTGCGCACCAGATTGCAATCCAGCGCGTCAGCGGCGCGGATGATCCCTTCCATCTTGGCCTCTTCGGCCTCCTGACGCTCTCGGTCGGGGAGCTGAACCTTGGCTAACGATGTTTGCAGGCAGCCCAGCTTGAGGCCGTTCTGCTTGAGCAACCTTTTGACCTCTTCCAGTTCTTCCTGGGTGAGGTATTCACAGCCTTTGCCAAAAACCATGGCGCGAAGATCGCAATAGTCGAGCCCCCATGATTTGATGATGGGCAGTGCTTCTGCGATGTCGAGACCCAGTTCGTCAGTGAAGATGGATCGATACATGCGGCTCTCCTTCTCTGTAGCTTTTTGCAATCTTGCCTGCAAGGATACTGCGCCAATCGGACATGTCAAGGGGCTGTTGAAGGAAGTAGAATGGCAGAGTAGAATGATAGCAGGGTAGGTCTAAAGAGGGAGTGATTTGTGGCAGAACGCTATGCCATGTGTAATGAGTTATTTGAGGGCCCTTTGGCTGATACGGCGGCCTTTTTGGCTGAACTGGGGTATGCCGGTCTGGAGCTTGCTCCCTATACACTTTGCGACGATGTGCATGACTTGACTGGCAAAGTTCGCCATCGTATTCGCCGCGAGATCGAAGACAATGGCCTGCTCGTAGTTGGCCTGCATTGGCTGTTGGCGCATACCGAGGGCAAACACCTTTGTTCCTCGGATTCGTCTCAACGCGAAGCGGCGGCCGACTATTTGCTGGCCGAAATAGACCTGTGCGCTGAGCTAGGTGGGAGCATTTTGGTGTTGGGGTCGCCAGCGCAGCGTAATCCCTGTGAAGGCGTACCTTTTGCAAAAGCCTGGGGTTGGTTTAGGCAAACAATGGCGCATTGTGGTGAACGGGCGGCCGATTGCGGTGTAACTTTGTGCATCGAAGCCTTACCCGCCCCCGAGTGTGCGTTTATCACCTGCATTGATGAGGCTATCAAGCTTGTGGAAGAGGTAGGACGGCCCGGGTTCGGTCTGATGGTCGATGTCAAGGCCATGGCTCATGATTCGCGCCCGGTGGCCGATCAAATTCGGCTTGTTGGGGATAGAATCCGTCATGTTCATGTCAATGATCCCAACCGCCTTGGCCCTGGCATGGGCGACGTGGCCTTTGAGCCGATTATGGCAGCATTGAATGAGATTGGCTACGATGGCTGGCTTTCCGTCGAAGCTTTTGATACCATAATAGACCCTCATGAAATTGCTCGGCAGAGCATTTACAATTTAAGAACCACACAAGGAGCATAGATATATCATGAAACGTCTGGCAACAATCTGCGTGAAATCGGGATGGCATCACCGTACTTATTGCCCCATGACAGCCAGGTTAGATGTTGCTGCCGATATAGATCCTGCCACATTGCATTTGCAGGATGTAGCCGGGAATGAATTGCCACTGCAGGCCTGGCGCGAGGATGACGCCATTCAGTTGGCCTGGATTGTAGAGAACGAACCGGCTTGTGCTACCATCGAATACCACCTCGTTTCTGGCGGTGTTATGACGGCGCCGGATGAACGTGTGCTGGTTTCTGATACGGGTGACAAGCTCATCGTGAACATCAACGGTGAACGATTCACCGTGTACAACTATGCGGATGTGGTCCGACCCTATCTCTACCCGGTGCTGGCCAGCGGCGGGGTGGGCATCACTCGGGATTGGCCCATGGTTCCCGATGCCGAGGGCGATACGCGCGACCATCCTCATCACAAGGGCATTTACACCGCACAGGGAGCCGTCAATGGTGTGGATAACTGGAGTGAGGTCGAGGGGCACGGGTATCAGGTGCATCAGGTATTCACTCGTATCTATTCCGGCCCGGTGGCCGGCGGTTTTTCCGAGATTCTACATTGGACCGATGCCGACCATCAACCGAATATGACCGAGACGCGCCGGCTCACTTTTTACAATGCCCCAGCTGAGTGCCGTCTCATCGATTACGAGATCACATTCGAAGCCTCGCAAGGGCCGGTGGTGATGGGAGATACTAAAGAGGGGGGCTTGATCGCGGTGCGTGTAGCCACATCCATGGATGTGACAGGCGATATGAGCGGCGGACGTTTTGTTAATGGTTACGGGGCAGTGTTAGAGGATGAGGCCTGGGGCCAACGTGCCCCCTGGTGTGATTACTCTGGTCCCACGGAACTTGGTTGGCGCGGTGTGTGCCTGATGGATCATCAGAATAACCCGCGATATCCCACGTTCTGGCACGTGCGCAATTACGGATTGATGACGGCTAATCCAATTGCGCTCCATGATTTCACAGGCGATCCTAACAATACCTGGGATTTGATCATCCCCGCTGGCGAAAGCCTCACCTGGCATTATCGCATTCTGGTGCATGATGGCGATGCTGCCGATGCCAACGCTACCGAACGTTACCATGATTTCTGCAATCCGCCTCAAGTTGAGGTGATTCGTGAAGACATTAGCTAGGATATTCCTGCTTGCGGCTATCGTGGCCAGTTCTACGCTGGTCGGCTGTCAGAAAACCGATCCGGTGGATGCTTATGTAAGCGCAGTAGATGAAGAGTTGGTCTTATTTGATCAGGCTCTTGAAACGGCGCTGGATATGGGCGTAGATCAGGCGGCAGAACTGCTGGATGACCTGTTAGCCGCGCAAGAGCGTATATTGAACTTGGATGTGCCAGAAGGCGCGGAAGAGTTTGCTGAGACCACATCCGATTACATCGATTTGGTTATTCGTATGGTCGACGAGATTGTGCTGCAATCATGTGCCGATTGCGCCAGGGAATACGGGGCGCAGGCTGGGGCACAGCGCGGCATATTGGATCGTGATCGCCTTCAACCACAAGGCGGACACTAGAGTTTGGGCTAGGGCGATAGACGCCTCGGCGCGGAAGGGGGAAACTTGGCACTGCGCATCGTGTGTGACAGTGGAACGGACTTGTCTGCTGGGCTGGCAGAGGAGTATGGCATCAGCGTGGTGCCGATTGTGGTGACGCTGGGAGATCATAGGGTTCCTGATTCCCCAACTGCTCGCGAAGAGTTCTGGGCTTATATCGAACAGGGCTTTAAGCCGCTAACCTCTCAGCCGCCGGCAGGGGATTTCGTACGGGCTTTTCAAGAGATTGTGGATGCCGGCGATGATGCGCTTTGTATTACCATTACTGCTGAGCACAGCGGCACGTTCAACAGCGCGCGGTTGGGGGCCATGGATTTTGGCAATCGCGTGACGGTTTGTGATTCGCGATTCGCCTCTCGTGGGGCGGGGCTGCAGGTCGAATTGGCTGCCAAAATGGCACGTGAGGGCCACACGGTGGAGGAGATTCTGCCAGCACTGCAGGATTTGCGCGAGCGAACGCTGGCCCGTTTGCAGCTCGAATCGCTCGAGTATATTCGGCGCGGTGGGCGGCTAGACCGCGTTTTGCCTACCATTGATCGGGTGGCGCGTGCGCTAAATGTCAAACCCTTGTTGACCATGACCGACGGCGAACTCAAACTGGTTGGCGTTTCTCGGTCTAGCAAAAAAGGCATGATCCGCATTGTCGAAGAGATTGCCAGGCTGGATTCGGTGGAGCGCATCATCATTTTGCATGCTCGAACCGAGGACGCTGCTATGGATATGCGTACGCGTCTATCCGAGGCCTTGGGCAGGTCCGAAGAAGATATCGAGGTTGATGAGATTGGTGTTTCATTGGCCAGCCACGGCGGTCCGGGGCTCTTGCTTTTGTTTGCCGTGTGCACCCATGCACCAGAGAGCCTTATGGATCGCGTGCGCCAACGTTTGGATATCTGAAAAGGTGCGGCCAGTCGGAAAGACGACTGGCCGCTTTGCTAGAGGGTTTTGTAAGAGGCCATGCAGGCCCGCACAGAATCGGCGATGGCCGCATCGAGATCGTCGGGTTCATAGCCCAATTCGGTCATGACGGGTTCGGGGTCGATAAAGGTCTCGCGGCACTGGGTATCCATAAAGTGAACCGGGTTACTTCCCGCTTCTTTGCCCTCATGCCTTTCGCGGGCGAGCATATTGCGGGCAAAGAGCTTGGCCAACCATTTGGGTGCATGGCGCAGTTTGCGTTGGATGCCCATATACTCCACGAACTTGGTATAAAGCTCTTTCCAGGTCAGGTTCTTCCACCCAATGGGATAGCGCTCGCCTGCTCTGCCTTGTTCTAGCGCCCCTACAACGGCCTGCCCCACTTGTTTGGCGGTAATGCAGGCTGAGCCCCCGGATGTGTAATACACCGCGCGCTGCGCCAAAAACATGTCTGTGAAGATGGTCCACAGCGGTGTACGCCCCGGCATGGTGCCAAAGATGTAGGGTAGCTCCAGAATCATCACATCCATATTCGGGCCCCCAGCAGCAATGGCTTCTTGGGCTTGTTCGATACGACTGCGTACATAGGGGTGCCAGCGCGCCATCTCTAGCTCAGGCCAGCGCCGGGCAAAGGTAGCAAAATAAGAGTTGAGCACTACAGCACGTTTGACGCCTGCACGTACGCCAATGTGAATCATGCGTACACAATCATCGACGTTAGCTTTGCGGAAAAAAGGATAGGCGGGCGCTTCTGGTACGATGCGCTCATCTTTTCCTGCAGCAAACACCAACCCATCGCATCCCCGCATCAACTCTACCAAATAATCGTCGCTCATCTCGTTCATATTGCCGAGTTCGCACTGCACACTTTCTGGAAGAAGCTCGGGTGCAGGCATGGGTGGCAGTGCGATGGTGACAGCGGAATGCCCTTTTTTCGTTAAGGCCTGAATAGTGTGGTATCCTAGAAATCCTGTACCCCCAACTACAAAGATCTTCATTGTGCTGCCTCCGCTTGCTTGGTTAGCATGTCCTGCATATTGAGCATAGCGCTCTCAGCCTTTGCGCGTCAATAGAAGATTCCACTGGGCAGGTCGATGTTCGCTCGCTTGCATCTGCGATATAGGGAAAAATGTGTCTATTCGCACTGTGTGTGCCAGCCATTCTGGAGATGATCTGATTGTTGTTGCCTGTGTTTGTACTTTGTCAAAAGTCAGATAGGTGCTCTTGGATTTGGAGGTTATTACGTGCATGAATGATCTCATCGTGTTGCATGATATCCCTTGGACGCTGGATGTCGAGGCTATGGCTCGCCGTCTGCACATCAAGCCCGCCAGCAAATCCTACGCTGAGTTTGAAAAACTCTGTGCTGAGGCCGTGCAAGTGGGTAAACCGGCGGCTATGGCCCGTACTGGGTTTATCTCCGAGCTTGATGAAACGGGTGTCATCATCGAAGGCGAGCATTTTGTCAGTCGTGTTCTGTCCGTTAATCTACAAGGCAAGCAGCGTGTGTTTGCCTATGTAGCGACGTGTGGTTGCGAGATCAATGCCTGGGCAGAATCGCTAGAGGACCTTTTGCTGCAATATGAGGCAGAGGCCATCAAAGAGGTCGTGCTGGGGGCGGCCATCGCCGCACTCAAGCAGACTATTGATGAGCAGTACCATCCCGGCAAGACGTCAACCATGGCGCCGGGTTCCCTGGCCGATTGGCCCATCCGAGAGCAGCGGCCGCTGTTCAATGTGCTGGGAGATACGCAAAACCTTATTGGCGTAGCTTTGGGCGAAACCATGCTGATGACGCCCAACAAGTCGGTATCGGGCATTCGCTTTGCTGTGGAAGAAGACTTTTACAGCTGCCTGCTCTGTCCTCGCGAGGGCTGTCCTGACCGGCGTATGGCCTACAAGCCCGAGCTGTATGATGAGCGTTATGTGGGAGCTGCGCGGTCTACCGGCATGTAGCAGGGAGGCATCTCATGCAGGCCGAAATTACACGTTTTGCATTGGATCGTGTGCCGCTGTCGTTGATCATTGACGACTCTACGCTGCTCTACAACCTCAATTATTTCTGGATGCGCGATCGGAACCTCGTCGATGGGCAAAACCGGCGTTGGCAGGATGTGCCGGTGGTACATCCCCAAGCATTTACTGCCGAGTTTGCCGCTTGGTGTTTGGAGAACGGCGTGCGCGGCAAGTTTAGTGTGGTGCCCGTGCCAGCGGGCATAGGCCGTATCGACAAACCCCTGCCGCTTTTTACGCGAGGGCAACAGGCTGACTGGCTGCGCATGTGTCGCGAACTCATTACTCCATCATTTGACATAACACCGGAAATGCTGACTCACACCCGTGTATTGGATCCTGATACGCTTCAGCCTCTGACGGGCGAGCCCTGGGAACAATACGAATGGGAAACTCTTCCCGAACAGAACGCCGATTTGGTCTATCGTATCATGCGCCTGGCCTGCCAGATACTCTGTGATGTGGGCTTGCCGCCAGAGGGGGTCACCTCGCCCGGCGGGTTCGCTGGTAATTCCCTGCCGATCTACGCCCAACTCACAGGAGCTGTTTTATCCAAAGTTACTGGCAACGCCTGCCCTTACTTTTTCAAGCGTATCGAGGATGGACCTGCTATAGAGACACCGGTATGGTACGCCGATGTGGAATCTGGCACAGCAGTAGGGGAGATCATTGCTGCCACCCAAGATCATACTGGCAGTTGGGAAGGCTACCGGCAGGCCGATGCTGACTATTACATCCGTGAGGATGGTAGCGGGGGGCGTCTGGTTGAATTGATCCGGCTGCGGCAGCCAGCAATCATGTGCAGCCATTGGCAGGGTTTCTACGGCTTGCATGATGGCGACCGCAGGGGATTTCGTGTGCTCCAGCAGGTTGTGGAACGCTTGCGTACCCACGATCCCGATGGCAGCCGTACATTGTGGCAAAAGCCCTCACAGATTACGCGTTACGCCTGTGCGCGCAGCATGGCCAACCTTGAAAGTGTCGAGGGGCAGGTTCGTTTGAATCTGCCGATGGGCGCAGAAAATCTTACCCTTGCCGCCGAGACGCCTTGCCCTGCGACAGTACGTTTTGATGGTAAACCTCTTGAGCAGGCAGCATCCAGAGCTGCTTTTGGAGCACATGGCTGGTTCTGGGAAGGCGGGCTTTTGCTTGCAGCCGTGAATGCTACAGCGGGCAACCATGTTTTCGAATGGGATAACGGACTATTGCGGTGGTAAAGAAAAGGCTCTCTGACAACGTCAGAGAGCCTTTTGTTCGGTCTTTCGCAAAAGCCAATCTTAGAAAAGAACAGGCTCTTTGTCTGGGTACATGGCCTTGAACTTGGCCAGCAGCTCTTCTTCGGTCTCGTCGTTGTCGGGGTCTTTCATAGGGGCCTCAACGGGGCAGACATCGAGGCACTGCTGCGTCTCGAAAAAGCCGAGGCACTCGGTGCACTTGGCCGGATCGATTACATAGAACTCATCGCCTTCGCTGATTGCCTCGTTGGGGCACTCGGGCTCGCACGAGCCGCAGGCGATGCATTCGTCGCTAATCTTGAATGCCATGCTCATAACCTCCAGAAGATCTGATTAATTATCCGCCCTGAGTATATGCGGGCATCTACTCGTGTCAAGTGTTCATAACACCTGTCTGTTTGGTTGCAAATGCCAACTTGCTACATCGTTTCACTTTGCTACAATGAGCGAGCATTCATGAGTACGGGGGAGTCATTTTGAGTCGGTACATTACAAAACGTCTGCTTTCTTCCATCCTTGTCCTCATCGCCATCGTCTATCTTTCTATGTTTGTACAGACGATGGCTCACTATACTTCTGCTGGCGAATCCATCTCCATTTTGAATGTGGCCGTGGATGCTGCCCAGGGTGTAGTAGAGATGGCCCTACGTGCTGTTACGGGGCAACTCGGCACTTTTTACAACACTGGCGGCACTTATATGCCTGACAGCACTGAAGATTTGGGCGAGGCTTTGGTGCGCATGTTCCAGAATAGTGCTGGCCTTTTACTTGTGGCTATGAGTGTGGGTGGGTTCTTGGGTGTTTTGATCGGCGCTATAGCAGCGGCTAGCAAACACAAGGGAGTTTCGGCCGTCGTATTGTTTATCTCTATTGTAGGCATATCAACGCCCAGCTTTTTTCTGGCCATGGTACTGCAAATAGCAGAGATTGCCTTTTACAAGAACACGGGGGTTCGTTTGGTTCCTGTAGGGGGTTTTGGCTGGGATAGCCATATGATTCTCCCCGTGATGGTTCTGGCAGCTCGCCCCATTGCTCAAGTTGCTCGCCTTTCCTATGTAGCCATTAATGACATCCTCTCCCAAGATTATGTACGGACAGCTGAGGCCAAAGGGTTGGGCCCCCATCGTGTTTGGTTAAAGCATATTCTTACTAATGCTGTCGGTACTATTTTTGTTACTCTGGCCACTTCACTACGTTTGGCTCTCTCAAGCCTACCGGTGGTAGAAACTGTGTTCAGTTGGCCTGGAGCTGGGGTTGGACTCTTGGAGTTACTACAGACTGGCCAAGTGATTGGGGCCAGCTTGATGGTTTTCATCTTGGGCGGCGCCTTTATCTTGATCAATCTTTCGGTTGATATTCTTCAGCATGTGTTGGATCCACGTTTGGCTGAAGAGGCTGCGCATATCCGCCTCAAGAGCAGCTGGTCAGATTGGTTTTGCCAGGTTATCCGCTCTTTTTGGAGCTGGCTCACCTTTAGAAGATGGCGTGAGCGGCGTGCTGCCCATCAGATAAAACTGGCTTCATTTGAAGATATACAAGGCGCCAATCAGCGAGTAGATAAGGAGGACCAACGTGCGGCTCGCATCAGAACCAAAGCACGTCGGGATGCCTGGATTCGTGCTACGGCGGGTAACGCTTCTTTGATCGTCGGTTTGATTATTACAGCTTTGCTTTTAGTTGTTGTTTTATTTGGAACTTCCATTTCTCCTCATGATCCTTATGATTATCAGCTCTTTATCGAAGTGAATGGCGAGAGCGTTGTTCCGCCTATGGCGCCTAGTGAGACTTATTTATTAGGCACAGACGCCCAGGGACGCGATATCCTCAGCCTGTTGCTTTCCGGAGCTGGGCGGACGTTGTCCATAGCCCTTTTTGCGGTGGTTATTCGTATGCTTATTGGCTGTCTGCTCGGTTTTTTGGCGGGATGGTATTCAGACAGTCGATTGGATCGTTTTATTATTGGCTTGGGGGAAGCTTTTTCAGCCTTTCCGGGGCTGCTATTGGCCATGCTCATTGTCTATGGCCTGGGCGTACAAGAAGGTATGTCTTCATTCATCATTGCCCTGGCCGCGGTGGGTTGGGCTGATGTGATGCAAGCCGTGCGCAGTGAAGTGTCTGCCATTCGCCCCATGGCCTATATCGAAGGGGCTGTGGCTAATGGCCTAACTGAGGGGCAGATTCTCAGTTCGCATGTTCTGCCTAATGTTTGGCCCAAGATTATCAGTCTAGCCTTTCTGGAGATGGGCGGCGTGCTCATGCTCCTGGGCGAGCTTGGTTTTCTTGGTGTGTTTATCGGTGGGGGGCGTGCCGCGAGTGGTGATAGCTACCCATCAGTGATTTATTATAACGTCCCCGAATGGTCCGTTATGCTGGCCAACTCTTGGAAGAGCATACGCAGCGCGCCATGGAGTGCCCTCTATCCGGCGGCGGCCTTTTTTATTGCTATCATGGGCTTTACCTATCTTGGCGAAGGGCTTCGTCAAGTGAGCGAAAAACTAACACTCTCCATGCGTACACTGTTCAATCGCTACACACTCTTGGTTGCCGTGATTATAGGCGCTGGCGTGTACTGGATGTTCGATGCCAATAGTTATGCGACACACTATTCAGCCTATGCTAAAGCTTTTTCAGAAGAACGGGCTATGGAGGATATTGCCTGGCTTACAGACGAATCGCTAAATGGCAGGCTTTCGGGCAGTGAAGAGGCGAACGAAATTGCCGAATCTATTGCCCAAGAATTCCGCGACTATGGTCTGCAGCCGGGCGGCGAGAATGAAACTTACTACCAAGAGATCACCGCTTATTACCGCAATCTGGTAGATACCCCCACGCTGGTTTTTACGGGACCTAATGGCGAAGTTATCGAAGGCGAATATGGCGTCGATTTCGTACGCGACAGCGATTCTTCTGATGCTGGCGGTTATGGTACGGGAGATTTGGTGGTTATATCTCCAGGAGGTACGCGCATTTCTTCTCGTGATGCTGCTGATGATGCCTACAATGTTACGGATGAAGAGATTGATCGCGAAGATAAAGTCGTGCTGTGGTTGGGTGATCGATATTCATTCCAAAAGGGTTTAGGGTATATATCCAAGAGCGGTATGATTAGCTTGGGGGATGAAAGCGATATAACTCAGCTATTTGAACTGCCCACCTCGTTGGGGACTTCGCTGGACGATGCTGCACCTAGTGTATATGTCACCTTGGATTTTATGAGTGAGGTCATGGATGTAATTGGTTATGATCTTCAGATGTTGATTGCTTCATCATCCAAGTTCTACCTAGATACGGGATGGCAGGTTACTGTCACGGTTCCAGTCGAGGATACTGGACGTATTGAAGTGCGCAATGTTATCGGCCTTTGGCCCGGCGAGGATGTGCTGCTGGGGCACGAAGCGATCATCATCTCGGCCTACTATGATGGTTTGGGCCGTGATGAAAATGGCGAACTCTTGCCTGGCGCCAATGATAACGCCAGTGGCATTGCTACAATGCTTGAGGTGTTGCGTACTATGGCTGAGCAGGATTTCAAGCCGCAAAGGACGATTATTTTTGTGGCCTGGGCGGGTGGTGAGCGCGGCTCTGCTGTGAATTATGAGCGTTTCCTTGAGGCACACCCCGGTTTTGACACGCTTGAGATCCTTGGTGCTTTTGAGCTAGAGGGTGTGGGGGCGGGGTCTGGTCAAAAGGCACTGATCTCCTTGTCGACCCGCAATGCTCTTACAGAGATTGTTCAGGATGCGGCACGCAAGGTTGGTGTCAAAGTCACTGCTTCAGGTTCTGGCTTGCATAGCATCTTTTCTGATTGGCTTTCCCCCAGTGAAGACGTGGCTTTGATGATTCTGAGTTGGGATGGTGCCGATGAATATGTGCATACACCACAAGATACCTACGAAACTATCGATCCAGACAAGATTGGTGCTGTAGGGCGACTTACTACGTTATCGGTGATGATGTTAGCCACGGATCCTTCGTACTAAGAATGCAAGTTCCGGTAAACAAAAAGGGGCGGATGCAAATCCGCCCCTTTTTGTTATTTATGGCCTCAGCCCCCGTACAGGGCCTGATTTTCCAGATGCTCCTCGTAGGTGGTGGCAAAGGCGTGTGTGCCATCGCCCTTGGCATAAAAGTACAAATAGTTGCTTTCGGTCGGTTCAACACTGGCTTCAATGGAAGCCAGGCCCGGGTTGCAGATGGGACCGGGAGGCAGGCCCAGTACCATAAAGGTGTTATAAGGTGAGACTACCGTCTGGGCCTCTTCTTGCAGCATGGGTGCCCACCAGGTTGCATCCGCTTCGCTATACCCCTTGCTATACTGCACGGTGGGATCAGATTGCAGTGCCATGCCCTGCTCAAGTCGGTTGTAATATACACCGGCGATGAGTCCGCGCTCCTCGTCTACCATCGCTTCGCGCTCTACGATGCTGGCCATGGTAAGCGCCTCGTAGAGGGTGGTCCCTTGGTCGTCGATCTCGGCAAGCAGATCATCACCCAGGCGCTGTGAAAGGTTGTCCAACATAACTTGCAGTACTGTGTCTGCATCGGTATTGAGAGGCAAGTAGTAGGTATCGGGGAAGAGATAGCCTTCCAGTGATAGGATTTCATCAGGGCGGTCTGCGAGAATGTCATGCTCAAACTGGCCATTCCACACGGCTGTGAGAAATTCATTCTGCGAGACGACCCCCGCCTCTTCTAACTGAGCTGCTATTTCTTCAACCCTCAATCCCTCCACAATGGTAACCTGGGCAGATTCGATCTGGCCGTGTTGCAGCTGCTCCATAATCGTTTCCATATCCATGGAGGGGCTCAGTGAAAATACACCGGCCTGAATGCTGTATTCGAGGCCGTTATATTGCACCAGCGTTTGAAAAGTATCACCATCTTGTACCAGGCCGGCCGTCTCTAGTTGCGTGGCGATGGTACCCAGCGCGGCGCCCGATTCAACCACAAAGGTGACTCTCTTTTCACTGTCAGGTTCTGGAGCTGCCATTGTATCATCACCTTTGTAGCTGAGATAAAGACCTAGCAGTTCGTGTTCGATGGAATCGACAGTGATGACAAAGTCAGAATCTGGCGTTCTATCTCGGGCATCTTGCAGCACGTAAAGCAGGCCGCTGCCCAAAAGGACTACGACTACGGCAATCAATAAAAGGGAGGTCAGAATGCGGAGGATCACTCGCGCGGCTTTGTTCACAGATGCGGTTCTCCTGATTGGCTATCGAGGTAACGCTGCAAAATGACAGCCGCAGCTACGGCATCGATGGTTTGTTTTCGTCGTCGTCGGCTGCGCTTGTTTTGCCGCATAATTTCCCCGGCCTCACTGCTGCTTTCTGTCTCGTCATAAAACAGGATGGGCACTGTTACATGTTTGTTCAGACCATTAACATAGGCTCGTGTTGAACGGGCCTGTTGACCTTCGCTGTCGTCCGGCAGGTAGGGCATACCTACCACAATCGCTTCTGCGCCGTATTCGCGCACCATCTCGGCAATCCGTAAAAAGCTGGCTGGGCCCTGTCCGCGCTCCAATGTAGTAATGGGCGTGACGATCAATCCGCTTCTGTCACAACGTGCTACACCAACGCGAATGTCACCGACGTCCAGCGAGAGCAAGATCATTCTTCGGGTACCTGCGCTGAAACATTGAATGTGATACGCCCCTGTAGGTAGGGCAACTTGTTCCAGCTTTCGGGCGAGATGTCGATGGTGGGTTCTTCGGTGAGTGAAACGGCTTCCATCAGAATCTCTATGGCCTTGTCGCTGCTCTTGCCAGCGATCTCGTCCAATAGGGCCTCTGTATCGATCTCTGGCGCCGCCATGCCCCGAGCCTCAAGAGTCATGGTTACATTGCCGTCATCGTTTAGCAAAGTGGCTGAACGTGATACAGCGATGCTGCTCTCGATGAGTGAAGTGCCCGTTGTCGCTTTGCTTTCTAGCATGGCCATGGCTAAATCGGTCAGATCATCGCTGGATATAACAGTTCCTCGAGCCACAACTTTCATGCTAATGCTGATGGTGTCGCTCTGTTGCCCAACCACCTGATCGTACTCTTGCGACATGACCAGCACTTCGAGCGTATCAGCCGGGATGAACTCCCCCTCATCCAGTTCGGCCAAGAGCTGCTCATATGCTTGGCTTCCCAGCAGTTCGATCGTCTCATCACGCACGGTTGTAAAGTCCTCTGTGGCGATGACAGGCACACTGGTGTTGCCGCCACCGTACAAACCTTCTGCATTGAGCACGCTGACCGAGTTGGCGAGTTCACCTTCTACTACGTTAATGGTCCAGGCATTGACATTATTCTCTAGGCCAGCATCCACCGAGATAACCTGGACACTGGCGATGGCGTTGATCTGTCCGGCGATCTCTACATCCGCAGTGGTATAAAAGCGCACAGGCGAACTGGAACTGGTGCGTACAATAGTACCCTGGGGTACAGTAACGGTCTGCGAGGTGCGATTGGCAAAAACTACATTGCCTGTAGCATGCGTTCCAGCAATTTCTGTGCTGCCAGAAGCCGCCGATTCGCCTCGCCCTTCGACGATCACCTGGACGCTCTTACCTGGTATCATGGCGCGGCCGTAATCAATGCTGGTGTATTCCGTGTTTACAGTCACGGTAAACTGGGCTTCGACAGGCTCGGCTTGCGGCTTGATGGTGACTTCTGCCTGAGGCACGAAAATAGCCATCACACCACCAAGGACGCCAACGAGTAATAGCACAGTGGCTAGTCCCCAAAGAGCGCTGCCGACGCTAAATGATTTTCGCTCCTGCTGACTGGCTGCGCGCCTCTTGGCGTTTCTGAAGCGGCTTTCTGCTTCGGGCGTTGTGGTCGATTGCTCATTCTTGGCCAGCGAGATGGGAATAAAGGTATGAACGCGCAAGCCCGTCTCTATAGCCATCTCGCGAGTTTCGATATGGCGGGTAACGAGGTGCAGATCGACATTTGCGGTGTATGCCATGCGCTTGAGCAGCTCAAGATTGACCTGTTTGCGAGCCCAGGCGACGCGCCAGGGTAGTACAAGCCAGACTTCACTTTCGGGCTCAGCCTGACGCAAAAGCTCACGCGCCGTATAAACTGTGTCTCGACGCGTGAGATGATAGACGCTTACGACTGCCAAGATATCTCCTTGTTATCCACTAGCTGGACCAAAGCGGTTGAGCGTCTTCCAACGAAGATTTTCAGCAACGGCTCGATCCAGGTTCTCATTGGTAGCGTAAAATCTTGCCACGTAATGAGCCAGAGCACGCAAAGCTAGATAACCGGGATCTGCTGCATTGGTGGTCAGGTCGAGTACGCTGCCCACGTTACCGCTCTGCATCACATAAACTTGGGGGCACTGACCAAAGGGCAACAGGTCCTCAAAGTAAGGTTCTTGCAGCGCCATGGCTGCCTCTGGGAAGCGCCGGGTTGTATCTGCCACATACACGGCAGTTGGCACATCGCCCGACTGATCCGCTTCGCCCACAAGATCCGCAATGCACCGCATCCAGCGTTTTAACTCGGTCCAAAAGGCATTGGCCAAAATGCGATCCAAATCTGTTGCCAGATTCCCCGCCCGAAAGGCATTGAGCATGGTATCGGCCTGGCGCCCGCGTAACCCGACGGATTGCACAGTGCTCATAACGATATCCCGCTCGCCCATAGTTGCCAAACGAGCCCATTCTATGCGACCCCGGCGGCACCTGGCCACTGAGGTAAAGTGATCATAGATCGCAATCAACAACACGTCCGAGCCGGTCAATGGTGAGGCATAAGCTGCCTGCTGCGGTACAATGCCGGCCAGACACAGTTCCAATCTATTCGAAACCACCTCCAGCGCCCGAATCCAAGCTACGGGAAGCAGGTCAAAACTCAGGTGCGCTTCAATCTCTTGTCCCTGCAAGCCCAGGGGGTCAATGACGCTTTGCCTGTCCAACAAAACACGCGCAACTGACCCAAAGACGACGTCCTGGCCGTTCTTGTTCCGTCCCAATTCCAGTTCATCCTGGGCCTGGCGATATCCTCGACGGGCCAGGGCTGACATTTCGCCATAGCTGATGATTCGATCTGGGTGCATTCGCTCCCGGTGTACGACGATGGGATGGGTGTCAGTCAGCAGGGGAGGGACGCTCATGGTGACAAGATCGGGGATAACACGGTGCCCGGCGGCTTCACGCGTCATTTCTTCTGCGTTCGATAGTGCTTCTTCACAACTCTTGGTCCATTCGTCAACATCTGGCCGTTCCCCGGAATCAATGCCCTGCACAGGGGCAAAGCCCACACCGATCAACTGGGCTGATCCGCTGGTGGCTTCGATGACCGAAGCACGCACCTCACCGGGCTCCCAAGATACAATGCTGTGGTATCTTGGCGTGCCAGTTATTGCATTCTTGCGAGGGAATCGCAATAAAGCCATGGATGCGTGCTCCTTTCCCAATATACGGGAATCGGGATCATCAATTCAGGGCATCAGTAACCAGTTGTTTGATATTCGAGACTGCTTTTTCAATCTTGGAGGCATCTTTGCCGCCTGCTTGAGCCATATGGGGCTTGCCGCCACCACCACCGCCCATCAGGCGCGCGGCCGCACCAGCCAGTTTACCAGCGTGCAGGCCTCGCTTGACGAGATCTGCTGTGATCGAAACGATCAACAAGGGCTTTTCATCAATAACAGCACCCAGGCCCACAACACCGCTTCCCAGCTTGTCGCGGAACTGGTCGCACATATCACGCAATGTATCTACATCAACGGCTTGTACAACGGCAGTCAGAACCTTTGTACCACTTATTTCTACCGCAGAATCAGTCAGCGAGTCAACGCTTTTTGCAGCTATCTCGCGCTGCAGGTCTTGCAGGTTTTTGCGTTGATCTTTGACTTCTTGCATCAGCGCGGCGACACGTTCAGCCTCTTCGCCGGGCCGTGAAGAAACCAACTCTCCCACGCGGTTGAGTCGGTCCATGTGGTTGCGGACAAAAGCCAGCGCGCCACGTCCAGTTACGGCTTCAATACGCCGTAGCCCCGATCCGACGCTGGCTTCGCTTTTGATGAAAAAGCAGCCAATCTGACCGGTGCTGTGTAGGTGAGTACCGCCGCACAGCTCGGAAGAGAATCCTTCTACGTTTACCACGCGGACGCGGTCACCGTATTTTTCGCCAAAGAGGGCAATAACCCCTTGCTGGCGAGCCTCATCGAGCGACGTTTCACGTGTAGAGACAGGGGCATCTTGGCGAATTTCCGCATTGACGATATCTTCGACCTGGCGCAGCTGCTCGGTGCTCATGGCCGAAAGGTGCGAAAAGTCAAAGCGAAGATGCTCGGGTGCTACCAGCGAACCAGACTGAGCCGCGTGTTCGCCGAGAATTTGACGCAAAGCGCGGTGCAGCAGGTGGGTGGCGGTGTGGTTGCGAGCAATGTCCAGGCGCCGCTCCTCATCCACCTGAGCTATAACGGAATCGCCTACACTCACCGTTCCCGTGCGAATGATGGCATGATGCGCAAAAAGACCGGGAAGCGGGCGTGTCGAATTAGTTACCTCAATAACAAGGTCATTGGCAACTATATAGCCGGTATCGCCTACCTGGCCGCCAGATTCGCCGTAAAAAGGCGTGGTATCGAGAACGATGCTTATCTCACTGTTCTCAGAAGCAGAAGAGACGGACTCACCGTTGCGCACAATGGCCAGTACAGTAGCTTGTGTATCGCAGGTCTCGTAACCGCAAAAAACTGTCGGTTTGAGGTCCAGAGAGCGGTATAATTCGGCGGCATTATCGGCGGCAAAGCGGGTGGCGCCGCGAGCCCGTTCCTTTTGGGCGGCCATAGCTGCGGCAAACCCTTTTTCATCCACCGAAAAGCCGGCTTCTTCAGCGGCATCCCGTGTGAGTTCTAGCGGAAACCCAAAAGTGTCGTACAGCCTAAAGGCCTCGTCTCCGGGGATAGTCTGCTTTCCCTGACTCCCCAGTTCGCTGGTGAGCTCTTCTAACCGGGTCAGGCCCACAGAGAGCGTCTGCAAAAAGCGCTCTTCTTCCTGGGTAACCACGTCCTTGATAAAGGCGCCGCGTTCTACTAATTCGACATAATGCTGGCCCATAGTATCAATGACCACTTGCGTCGTTTCGGCCAAAAAGGGGCGATCCATGCCCAGCTTGCGGCCAAAACGGGCCGCACGGCGCAGCACCATGCGCAGCACATAGTTGCGGCCTTCATTGCCTGGCATCACACCGTCGGCAATGAGAAAGGCGATGGCGCGAGAATGATCGGCGATGACGCGAAAAGGCACAATGTTGGCGCGCATTTCCTGAATAGACATGCCTGCCAATTCGCGCATGCGCTCCATAATCGGCATGAAAACGTCGGTATCATAATTGTTATCGACGTTTTGCAATACTGAGGTAATACGCTCCAAGCCCAGGCCCGTATCGATACTAGGGCGAGGCAGGGGTGTCGTGGTGCCGTCTGCATGGGTCTCGAATTGCATAAACACCAGGTTCCACAACTCGAGCCAGCGATCGCATTCATCCGCTAGTGTGCAGTTGGGATTGCCGCAAGTGCAGGCCTCAGGGCCGCGATCATAGATGATCTCAGAGCAAGGGCCGTTAGGGCCGGTGTCGCCCATCGACCAATAGTTGCTCTTGGCATCCAAACGCGTAATTCGTTCGGGAGGCAAACCAGCAATCTCTTGCCACAGGGCAAAGGCTTCGTCATCATCGGTATAGATGGTGGGCCAAAGCCTGTCGGGATCGAGCCCCATTTCCTTGGTCAGGAACGTCCAGGCAAAGGTGATGGCTTCGCGCTTGAAATAATCGCCAAAGGAAAAGTTGCCCAGCATCTCGAAAAAGGTATGGTGCCTGGGCGAAGGGCCAACGCTGTCCAAGTCATTGTGTTTGCCGCTGACTCGCATGCACTTTTGGGATGTTGTGGCGCGGAGATAGGGCCGCACTTCAGCGCCGGTGAACACATCTTTGAATGGAACCATTCCGGCGTTAACAAAGAGGAGTGTGGGGTCATTGCCCGGCAGCAGAGACGAACTCTGCACAATGGTGTGTCCGTGTTCTTCAAAGTAGCGCAAAAAGCGCGCTCTAATCTCGGCACTCGTGATCATCAAGCAGTCTCCCAGTAAAGAATTCAACGTATTCTAGGAAAAAGGTAAACATGTGTCAACATATAGAAGGCGGATAAGCAGTAATTCTTGCTCATCCGCCATTGTCATACGGGTTTTCCTGCAGGCAGGGTGTTATGCCGCTTGCTGAATATCCGGATTGCGGTCGTGACGCTTTGCCACAGTTTCTGCGTCTACCGCCCAGGCCGTGATTTCAGGATGTGAGGGGAGTTCATACATCACATCCAAAAGTGTCTCTTCGATAATGCTGCGCAAGCCGCGCGCACCCATCTTGGATTGGATGGCCTCGTGAGCTGCCGCTCTGAGGGCCTCTTCGGTAAAGGTGAGTTCGACATTATCCAGGGCAAAGAGCCGTTTGTACTGTCGTATCAGGGCGTTGCGCGGCTCGATGAGAATGCGCACCATGTCATTTTCGTCAAGGCTTTGTACTGTGGCGATGACGGGCACGCGTCCGACAAACTCGGGGATCAGACCGTAATGCACCAGATCTTCACCGGCAACCTTTTCCAGAACTGCCGAAAGCTCGGCTTTGCCGCGTTTAGCGGCATTAAAGCCCATGTCCATGCCCGTTTCGACGCGCTTGCCGATGACCTCTTCAAGGCCGTCAAAGGCTCCGCCACAGATGAACAGGATGTTGGACGTATCCAGTTGAACGAATTCTTGATGCGGGTGCTTGCGGCCGCCCTGCGGGGGCACGTTGGCTACGGTGCCCTCCAATATCTTGAGTAAGGCTTGCTGTACACCCTCCCCCGAGACATCGCGGGTGATCGAGGGATTGCCGCCGGTTTTACGGGCGATCTTGTCGATCTCGTCAATATAAATGATACCCCGCTCTGCTCGTTTGACGTTATAGTCCGAAGCCTGCAGTAGGCGAGTGAGGATGTTCTCTACATCCTCACCGACATAGCCGGCTTCAGTGAGCGAGGTTGCATCCGCAATGCAAAAGGGTACATCCAACACGTGAGCCAGCGTTTGGGCAAGAAGCGTTTTGCCGCAGCCCGTTGGCCCCAACAGCAGGATGTTGCTCTTGGATAGCTCGACATCAGCGTTGGCATCCACCGAGCCCTGTACCGAAATTCGCTTATAGTGGTTGTACACGGCTACAGAAAGAACACGCTTGGCGCGTTCCTGCCCAATGACATACTCGTCAAGGGCGGCAGAAAGCTCGCGTGGAGTAGGTACCTGACTCAACGAGAGAGGCGGAAGATCGTCTTCTTCAGCTTCGCTTTCCAGAATTCGCTGGCAGAGCTGTACGCACGAATCACAGATATTAATACCATCCGGACCGTTGATCAGACGACCAACCATATGTTCGGGGCGTCCGCAAAAGGAGCATTGCGCCTCGGTTTGAGTGGTGCCCGTCATTCTTTTTCCTCTACAGTCCCCGCTTTTTCAGCCGGGTTGATGATATGGTCCACCAGCCCATAAGCCAGAGCCTCGTCAGCATCCATAAAGTGATCACGATCGGTATCCACTTCGATGCGTTCCATGGGTTGGCTTGTGTGCATAGCCAAGATGCCATTCAAGCGCTTGCGAAGACGCAAGATCTCGTTGGCCTGGATTTGCAGATCACTGGCCTGACCTTGAGCGCCACCCAACGGCTGATGAATGTGGATGGTTGCATTCGGCAGGGCATAGCGTCGGCCGGGTGTGCCAGCCGCAAGTAGAACTGTCCCCATGCTGGCTGTGCTGCCCACGGCAATGGTCTCGATGGGGCAGCTAACGAGTTGCATGGTATCGTAAATAGCCAGGCCCGAATAGACGACGCCGCCCGGCGAGTTGATGTACATGCGAATCTCGCGTTCGGGATCTTCGTGGGCTAGGTATAGAATTTGGGCAACGATAAGGTTTGCGACTTGATCGTTGATCTGTGTGCCAAGAAAGATAATTCGGGACTTGAGCAGGAGCGAATAAATGTCATACGCTCGCTCACCGCGACCGCTGGATTCAACGACCATGGGGACCAGTGCGTCAGAGCTCATGATTCCTCCGTTCTCTCACACTTAATCCTACAGCTACTAGTGTGGCCTATAAAAAGAGCCGAACAAGGCCAGCGGGTTGCCCCGCCAACCGAATTGTTCGGCTCCGAACAACAAGAGTTACTCTGTCTCGGAATCTTCTGTTGATTCCTCTGACACGGTTTCCTCTGGAGCCGGTTCTTCAGCTTCTAGCTCTGTTTCAAGCTCACGACCAGTGAGTAGAGCAAGAAGATGGTCTAGCGCCCGCTGCGTGCGCAAGTCGCTTTCAATAGACCAAATAGCGCCATTAGCGATGAGTTGCCGCTTGATTTCATCGGCCTGATCTGCGCTGCCATACATGGCGGCGTATAGGTTCAACTGTTCTTCAATCTCGTTCGGCGAGACCGTAATCTCTTCGGCTCGCGAGAACTCGGAAAGAACCAGCGAGTCCTTGAGTCGCTCTTCAGCGTCCTCACGATTTTGGTCGCGCAGTGCCTGCTCATCAGTACCGATCATGCGCAAATAGGCCTGCCATTCGAGCCCCATTTGGGCAATCTGGCTCTTTTGCCGATTGATTGCCGCATCCAGTTCGTGGTCAACGGCTGCCACAGGGTATTCAATGGTAGCATTTTCAACCAAGGCAGTAATGACTGCTCTGCGCTCGGTGGCATTAGCCTCTGCCTGGGCTTGCGCGAGAAGGCGCTCGCTGATCGAGTTCTTGAGTTCATCAAGTGTCTCGTACTCGCTTACATCCTTGGCAAACTCGTCATCGACTTCGGGCAGTTTGGGCTCACGCACCGTCTGCACGGTAATCGTCATAGTAATACTCTTGCCTGCCAGTTCCTGGTTCTCAAAGCCGTCCGAGTAAGACAACACTGCAGTGCTCGTCTCGCCAGCGGCCTTACCAACAAGGACTTCAGCAAGACCAATAGGCTCCACATCAGCGTTGACCAGCATCTCTGTACCGGTCTCTTCAACGACAGTTTCCCCATCAATCTCGCCGCGCATATCTAGCACAACTTGATCACCAATGGTTGCGATGCGCTCAACGGGTTCGTATTCCAGATTCTGCTCACGCAGCTCCTGGATCTCCTCGTCGACCTGTTCATCGGTAACAGCGGGCTCGGGCTGAGGATCAACGTGCAGCGACTTGTAGTCACCGAGGTCGATCGTCGGCATGAGCGAAACATTCAATGTTACCACAAGCGGATCGCGGGATTCAATTTCAAACTGTCCGGGCTCATACGGATCGAGCTCAGCTTCTTTGACTGCATCACGATAGAGACTTTCGGAGATGGTATTCAGGGCTTCGTCCAAAACAACGTCTACACCAAAGATGCGTTCAACCATCTCTAGTGGGGCTTTGCCCGGGCGATAACCGGCAATTGGACGATACTGGGAAATGGAGCGAGCTGCGGCGCGACGCGCCTTGAGCAGCTTGTCCGCGTCGGGCTCAATGGTGAGCTTTACTTCGCGGGGGGCAACGGTTTCGGTCGTGACCTTCAAAGCTAGATCCTCCGTCTACGGCAAATACGTCCGGCTCATTCCGAACAGTGCAACTATTGATGCCGAACCGACACGTATTATAGCATAAGGTTTGGCTTGTGGAAAAAAAGCAAAGCACCATTACGGTGATAAAACAATAGGCTGGTTTACGGCTCAATCCGCAAACCAGCCCAATTAGAGCGGAAGACGAGATTCGAACTCGCGACCCTCTCCTTGGCAAGGAGATGCTCTACCACTGAGCCACTTCCGCATTTTGCTTAGGTGGGGAAGGAGAGACTTGAACTCTCACGGATTTCTCCACGTGATCCTAAGTCACGCTCGTCTGCCAGTTCCGACACTTCCCCGTGCTAGATTGGTTGGAGAAACTCCCACACCTCTGTGAGCCGCACAGGATTTGAACCTGTAACCAACTGATTAAGAGTCAGTTGCTCTGCCAATTGAGCTAGCGGCCCTCGCTTCAGGGCTTGTCCCATCAACAAAGATAGTATAGACGGCATGGGATGTGTGTCAAATCTTTGCCGGATCGCCTCTGCGGGTTGGTGTGTCTCACACCCTGAAAAATATCTATGCAAAGGCGCATCGTATATGTTATGATTAACATAATTGCAGCGTGTAATTTCCAACACCCATCATTCTACTCTCACGAACGCGACAACCGCTCATTTTGATGGCGTTGGACCGCGGTGCAGTTGCCAATGATGGTCCGGAGGAAATTCTGGCCAAGGCCGCAATAGGGGCCAGTTCTGGTGAATTCGCTAAGAATGTGAGCGAGTTCACGTCCCTTATAATGGGTGGGACTACCTGGCTATGCAAGGAGGACTCAGATGTGTAGTGGTGCTGATTTGGCGCGTAGAAGGATATCTGTAGGTTTTCCCGGGCAGATGGTGGAGGAAGGTCAACACGTCTGTTACATCTATAACGATGATGCCGAGCGTCGCAGGGTCGTGGCGAAATATATCGAAAGCGGCCTCCTGGCCAATGAAAAAGTCCTATACATTGCCGACAAGGCAACTCCCGAAGAGATTCTTCAGTCATTTACTGAACTCGATGTAGATGTGCAGGCCAAAACTGCAGGTTTGACCCTCTCTGGCGCTCCGTCCATCTATTACCCCAAGGGTACCTTTAGTACTGAAGAGATGCTCGACATGACTCGCGCGTTCTACAGACAGGCCGTAGAAAACGAGGGCTTTGATGGTGCACGTGGCATCGGTGAGATGAGCTGGTGTCTTGTTAAGGGGCGGGTTGATGAGGCTACCCTGATGGAGTATGAGGCACGCCTGACGCTTCTCCTTGACGAACTTCCCTATACTGCTTGCTGTCAGTATGATGCCCGGCGTTTTGACGGCGCTGTCCTTCTCGATGTCATGAGTATTCATCCAGTTATGATCGTCCACGGTCAGTTGGTAAAGAATCCCTTTTACATTGAGCCCCAGACCTTTATGGATGAGTATAATTCTCGGCTGAAGGGACATGCTTTGTGAGTGGACCGAGCTCTCTAGATCCTGGCGTTTTGGGGCGTATCTTGCTATTGCAGAGTACGTTGAATGTTGCCCCCGACGAAGAGCGACTCTGCGAAATGATGGTGCACGCGCTTGAGGAACTGCCTGGTGTGGCTGGTTGTAAAGTCTTTATTCAAGGTGATGCAGACCTTGCCAACTCTTTAAATGGCCGCCGCTTTCGCTACCTACTCTCGACCAGTGAGCGACAGTATGGTTCCATAGATCTTTGTGTGGCCGACGAAACGGCCTTTGATCCTTATGATGCTTTTGTCGGAAACACGGCTAACCTGGCTGCGCTCTATATCGAAAATGCGCGCAATGCGCAAGCAGTCAGACAGATAAACCGCACTTTGGAGGCTCAAGTTGCCGAACGTACGGCGGCGCTTTCTGATTCTGCAAAACGTCTGGATCATCTGAATCGGGTACTCTCTGCCATCCGTAATGTGAACCAGCTGATTACCCACGAAAAGGATGGGGACAGTCTCCTAGAGACCGCATGCCATATGCTGGTTGAGACGCGAGGCTATCAAAATGCTTGGATCGGTTTGGTGGATGAGAGCGGGGTCATGGGGAGGTGCTATCAAGCTGGTTTCGATAGCGAGTTCGACGCAGTTATCGAGCTTTTGAATCAGGGTATCGCCCCCGAGTGTGCGCGTGAATGTCTGCAGGCTGGCGGCGTGCATGTCATTCTCGACCCTGTCAGCCAATGTAGCCCTTGCCCTCTTGCTGCGCACTATGAGGGACGAGCCAGACAAGCCACGCTCGCCACGCGCATTGAGCATGGGGATCATCTCTTTGGCTGGTTGAGTGTCTCAGTACCACAGGCGGTCGCCCAAGACGTCGAGGAACAGAGCTTGCTTACCGAAGCCGCCTCTGACATCGCTTTTGCGCTCTGGTCCATCGAGACAGAGGCTCAACGTGAGCTTACTGAGCGCAAATACAGAGACATCCTGGCTTCGACCAGCGACGCAGTGGTGGCCATGGACCTGAATGGGATAATCACCTTGTTCAATGCCGGTGCCGAAAAGTTATATGGATACTCTGCTCAGTCGGCACTGGGCATGGCGATTAGCCAGTTCTGTCCCGAGGATCGACTGATTGAACAAAAGAAGTTGATCCAGGGCGTGATAGAGAATGGATTCGTGCAAGGTTTTGAGACCGAACGCATTACCGCCGATGGTCGACGCATCCCTGTCGAGATGACCATTAGTCTTCTCAAAGATAGTCAAGGTCAGCCTATCGGCACGAGTGCGATTATTCGTGATATCTCTGAGCGCAAGCGCGCCGAAGAGTCGTTACGCGAGAGCGAGCAGCGTCTCAAGGAGGCCGAGCGCCTTTCTCATTTGGGCAGTTGGTCGAGGGATATCGCCACTGGCAAGAGTTCCTGGTCGGACGAGTTCTTTAGGATTTGTGGCTTGGAGCCGGGCAGCCTGGAACCCGCTGCTGAGCTCGCCTTTGCCATCATTCATCCCGATGATCGTGCGCAAGCCATTGAGGCGGTGAACAGAGCCATCGAGACGGGTATTCCCTATGATATTGAAATACGTATTGTACTGCCCGACGGCTCGGTACGTTGGCTGCACTCGATAGGGCGTCTCGACTACGATGAGCAGGGCGCTCCACTACGGCTCGTTGGTTCTTTTCTCGATATTACTGAGCAACATTACGTTGATGCAGCGTTGCGCGAGAGTGAAGAACGATTTCGCGCTCTGGTTGAATCGGCTCCCATGTCCATACTGGTTGTTCGCGATGGCAAGTACGTCTATGCCAATCCCCAAAGTGTAAACCTCATGGGATTTGATCGGGCCGAGCAGTTTATCGGCATGGACGTGTTTGAAACGATTTCGCCAGAATTGCAGCCTGTCAGACGACAGAGTTTAACCCGAGTAAACGAGACGAGTGACAGCAGCCCTACGGAATTACAATTTCTTCGGTCGGATGGATCGCCAGTTTGGGTCATTACTTCATCAGTTGACGTGCAGATGGATGGCGAACCAACGACTATCATCGTAGGTCAGGATGTTACCGATCGCAGAAAGGCCGAAGAGAAGCACGAACTTTTGATGATGGCCATCGAACAGGCTGCTGAAACCATCTTGATCACTGATACAGACGGCATTATACAGTACGTGAATCCGACTTTTGAGAAAATCACGGGATACTCGCGGCAGGAAGCTCTGGGGCAGAATCCACGCATTCTCCATAGTGGTGTGCAATCCTCAGCCTTTTATAGCGAAATGTGGGACACACTGCTGCGCGGAGAGACTTGGCAAGGCCAGCTTGTTAACCAAAAGAAAGATGGTACGCTCTATACTGAAGATGCTGTCATCTCGCCAGTGCGTGACGCTGCTGGCAGGACGGTGAACTATGTCGCAGTAAAGCGCGATATCACCGCTGAACTCAAGCTTGAAGAACAGCTACGGCAGTCGCAAAAGATGGAGGCCGTGGGGCGACTGGCCGGCGGTGTGGCCCACGACTTTAACAACATGCTCTCGGTCATACTGGGTTACGCCGAGATGGCTCTGGACGTTCTGGATCCATCTCAACCTCTCTATGCGGACTTATTAGAGATAGAGGGTGCCGCCCAGCGTTCGGCTGAGCTCACTCAGCAACTACTGGCGTTTGCTCGCAGGCAAACTGTATCGCCACAGGTGCTTGATCTGAACGAGACGGTATCCGGCATGCTCAAGATGTTGGGGCGCCTCATTGGCGAGGATGTTGATTTGGTCTGGAACCCGGCTGCGGAGCTGTGGCCGATCGAAATGGACCCGACCCAGATCAACCAAGTTCTGGCCAATCTCTGTGTCAATGCACGTGACGCGATTGTGGGGGTGGGCAGAATCACCATCGAAAGTCACAATGTAGTGTTTGATGCTGACTCTTGTACAGGAATCGAAGAATGCATCCCCGGAGACTATATACAATTGTGCGTTAGCGATAATGGTAATGGCATGGATGAGCAGACCCGATCCAAGATTTTTGAGCCGTTCTTCACCACAAAAGAGCCAGGAAAAGGCACCGGGCTGGGATTATCAACGGTTTACGGCATTGTCCGACAAAATAAGGGCTTTGTCAATGTATATAGTGAGATCGGTCTGGGTACCACATTCAAGATCTACCTACCGCGCTATATTGGCAAGTTAGAAGCGTCGCTTTCTGCGGTGTCGGACAAATCGGATGTCGGTGGACATGAGACAATATTGTTGGTCGAAGATGAGCCTACGATTCTGAATCTCACCAGGCTGATGCTCGAGAAACTGGGATATTGCGTTTTGACCGCCGAGACGCCAGGAAAGGCCATCGCTTTGGCTGAGAATCATTCTGGCGAGATTCATCTTTTGATAACAGATGTGGTGATGCCCGAGATGAACGGTCGAGACTTGGCTCGAGATCTGCTTAAACTCTATCCTGAGATGAAACGGTTATTCATGTCAGGATACACTGCTGATGTCATTGCTCACCAGGGCGTGCTAGATAGAGGCGTAGGCTTTTTGCACAAGCCTTTTAATCGCGAGCAACTGGGCAGAAAAGTGCGCCAGGCGTTGAAAAAGAATTAGCGTGCCAGCGAGTGCTTTGTATCAGCGATGATGCCTCTGGTAGCGCCCTCTCAGTGGTTGCTCTGTTGAGAGGGCATTGTTGTGTCAGAGTTGAATGGACTTTTTGCCTCGATCGTACACTGACTTTCAATTTTAGCCCGACCTAGCCGTGCACTATTTCATCGTTCTTTTTGCTCGTTCCCCAGCTTGCCACTGGAAACATCTCGTATATACTGGAGAGCGAATTCATCAAACAACAATAGTTATAAATTAATAGCACTCCTTTATGTTTCCAGAATCAAGTTGACAAGATCTGCGCTATCATATCTGCCAATAGGAGGCGACTGTGAGTTTTACCCCCGATACTTCTCACGAACCCGAGTTTACTGATCTGCGTCCGCTGTTTCTCAAAATTATCAGAAACAGCTGGTTTATTCTGGGTGTTGCTTTTCTAGCGGGTGTGGTAGCGTTGGCTGTATTGCAGGCTAGCCCCAATACGTATGAGGCTTCAGCCAGTATCATGCTGAATCCTAATCGGGATGCCGCGGACCAGAGCGACACACTTATTGGCTTGGTTAGGACCAAAGATATCGCAGAGGCCGTTATTGCATCTTTGGGCGACGAATTGCCACAGGACTTGAAGGATGTTGCCAACCTGCTGGATGCCGTCGAGGGAACGAGTGGATCGGGTGATTTGGTATTGATCACCGTTACCACAGAGGATCCTACCTCTGCCTCTTTGATCGCCAACACATGGGCAGAAGAGTATGTGGCGCGTACGAATAGTATCTATTTGCCAGCTGAGGCAGATACTTCTCTGTCGAGTCAGGCTTTGGCCGACTATACCACTGCTCAGGAAGCACTTGCAGGATTTATCGCTCAAAACCGCATCGACGAGTTGCAGCGCCTTATCAATGAGAAACAGTCGCTGATAGATAGCTTGCAGGCAAGCCGCCAATCCGTGTTGCAGCAACAGGTTAATGCAGAGACCAAGAGCCTATCAGATAGTTATGTTGCAGCCCAGAGGTTGGAGTACCTCTTGAGTGACGTGAATTCACTGCTCACCCAGGTTGAACAGGGTTCTGGCGTAGGTGACTCAGCTAATGGTCTGTCTCTATTACTGCTCAAGGTGGAAGCCTATGCTTCGCTAGGGGGGACATCTGTCAACTCTGACACAACAAGTCTATTGCCTATGGATCTTCAGCTTCAGTTAACTGATCCTACTATGGTTACCACAGACCCAGAGGTTCAGATTGTTGAGTTGCAGGCCATGCAAAGTATCCTGACGGCTCGCCTGACAGTGGTTTCTGAAGAGATTGCTTCTCAATCGGCGCTGTTATTGAGTAACCAGGTTCTGTCACTTGCTGATGACGAAGATGGTGCAGTAATCACTGAGCTGGAAGACCAAGTGCGGACATTGACTGCGCAGTTAGAAGAAGAATCGGCAACACAGCGTGAGCTTACCGCTGCCCGTGATTCTGCCTGGGATTTTTATCAGACAGTAAAAAAACAACAAGAAACGCTGACCATATCAGCAGATTTCTCGGAAGATATGGTTAGCATCGCCTCTCTTGCACCGTCAGAGGCTGCACCGCAATCTTCAGGTACTTTATCCAAGATTTTGCTTGCAGCTGTGGTGGGGTTGCTGCTTGCAGTGGGTGCCGTGTGGCTGGCGGACTATCTCTATCCCGACTTTGAATTTGCCAGCTTGTTGCACAGACGCAAGCGCGCCAGCTAGGGCGAGCGTAGCATCTACATGCATCGATACTGAAATCAGGCAAAGAAAAGAGGGCAGGCTCATTGAGCTTGCCCTCTTTGTTTGTTGCTGATTACCCGTTGGCACGCGTTAACATAAATATGGAGAACACACCATTCTTATCAAGAGGGACGAAATTCCCCACTTTGCGAGTATCGTTCGCAGTTGCACAAGAGGCCATGTATTCAAATTTGGATTCGTCAACGCCCAGCTCTTCGGCAGTAGTGGGCATCCCGATAGAGCGCAGCCAACCCTCAAACGCTGCAATGCCTTTGAGGGCCGTAGTTTCTAGGTCAAATGGGTCGATTTCAATGTCAAAAACCCTGTTGGCAAATTGAGCGAAACGTGGAATGTCGTGTTTGTACACGTACTTCATCCAGGCCGGGCAAATAACTGCCAATCCTGCACCATGAGTCACATCGTACAGCGCCGAGAGTTCATGTTCGATCCCATGAGAAGCGAAATCTGGCTCGCGGCCGGTACCTACTAGGCCGTTGTGGGCTAGTGTGCCGCACCACATGATTTCGGCCCGAGCGTCGTAATCGGTGGGATTGGCCAGGACCTTGCCCGCATTGTTGACGACGGTCTTCATGATTGACTCGCACAGACGATCGGTCAATTCAACATTCTTGGGGTTGGTGAAATATCGTTCGAGCACATGGAGGAACATGTCTGTGGCTCCGGCTGCTGTCTGGTAGGGTGGTAGCGTATAAGTGAGTTCGGGGTTCATGATGGCGAACACCGGTCGTACGGCATCTCCACCCGAACCCATCTTGCGCCAACCGTCCTCGTCTACCTTGGTGATCACTACACTATCACTGGCTTCACTACCAGCAGCGGGAATGGTCAGCACGACACCAACTGGAAGCGCCTTGGGCATGATCTGCCGAGGGATGAAAAAGTCCCACACATCACCATCATACAGTACGCCTGCAGCAATGGCTTTGGATGTATCGATAACGCTGCCTCCACCAACGGCCAGAATAAAGCCGATACCTTCTTTGCGGCAGATATCGATACCCTTATGGACTAGAGAGAGGCGCGGATTAGGTTCGACACCGGCTAATTCGAAATACTCGACGCCCGCTTTATTCAACCCATTTACAACTGTGTCATACAGGCCGTACTTTTTCACAGAGCCGCCGCCATACACGAGCAACACTTTATCAGTATATTGGGCTGTGATCTCGCCGGTCTGCTTTTCAACGCCCTTACCGAAAATAATCCTGGTTGGCGAAATGAAATCAAAGTTTTTCATATCATCCTCCAAATATTCGTACATATGGGACCGTAAAGCATAACATCAGCACTATGCACGAAAAGGCAACTGTGAGCAAGTGCTATATAGAGGGTGAGAGTGGGCAAGTAATGCTGAGGTCTATTGGGCGTAGACAGGGATCTGTAGGGTATCCCCAATGACAAATGCACGGACGTCGAGCCCGTTCAGTTGTGAAATCACCTCGGCAGATACGCCGTATTGTAGGGCGATACCCAACAAGGTCTCTCCCTCAGCGATGGTGTGGCTGATATAGCTTTGAGGGATTGCTATCGACGTTGTCTCGGTTTGGTCATCCAAAAGCGGAGAGCTGGGTGGCCAGGACCAATCGGATGGCCAATCCTCTGGTTTCTCCAAAAGCTCTGTGTCTTCCGTATCCTGTTCGGTATCTTCTGATACATTTGATACCAAAGGTGTCATCTCTGTCTGATCGGTGCGTGTATAGAGCGTCATGGTAAATGAGAGCAGCGATAGATCGGTTTCATCCGTAGAGGCTATTTCAAATTCGCCGATCTGTGTCGCGGTGCCAGCACTGATAGCCTCAACTTGCCTCAAGAACGCCAGAATGTCTTTGACGTTGCCCTGTACATTGACCTTGAAACTGCTGATGTCATACATGGCTTCTTTATTTACTTCAGGCGATGGCTGGCTTTGCAGATCAACGATTTGAGCATCGTTCCCCAAAGAGATCACATAAAGCTGGTCGAGAAGAGCAGCAGCGGTGTCTCGGTCCATCAGGCTTTGGCGCAATGTATCCAGTTGTGCCTTGGCTGCAGAGATTTCGTCATCCAATTTGCCCGGCAACTCGAGCGCATTACGGCGAATGCTCAAGAGTTCATCGCGATCCTGATTGATCTCCGCAATCAAACTATTGACTGATTGCCATTGCGGCAAAAGAATCATCATGGCAGCTATAAGATAGCCCATAGCCAACAAGGCTATGGCCATGGTGGGCAGACTGTAGCGTATATTGGCCCACGGAATGGTGTCTATCCAGCGTTTCTTGCGCTTCACTCGGATTCCTCAATAATGAGCAAAATGGAGAATTGCACTGACGTGGTGGTTTCACTGGCTGGTTTGAGCTTGTGCGACGCGGATGTAGCTGTTTGCACAAAGTGCACTTGCTCGACATCGGACTTGCGTGCTTCGCGATTGTTCATCGATGTGTTATAGATGCCCATATCTGTCACACCCAGTGTGTAAAGCTGCCCAGGGCCAAATGTGCCGTTGTTGGTGACTTTTACTGTAACAAGAGTGGTTTCTCCTGCCGGTATATCTATGGTGATGCAGGATCTAGCTTCCCCATTGCTGCAGTCGTCGTTTGTGTATGCTACTTCACCAACATATACAACCAGGCTGGTATCTACATCCGGATATAACCAGGATGTTGCTATCTCATAACGGTGAGAGGGAAGCGCCTGGAATACAACCTGATCGATGTCTTTTTCCGGTGAAAAAGTGCGAATTTGTGATTGCCCAACGACCAATTCAGCGGCATCATAATCATCTGGCTCATACACATCTTCGAGTCCATAAGTTGGTCGCGCTGTGGCAGCGCTGGCCGGAGTGGCTGTGGCCTGCGGTGTCGCTGTCGTCTCTGGTGTGGGCGTGCTGGTGCTCGCCAAAATCTCTTCGACGACGATGACATAGCTTTGGGTAGTCCCGTACTGTCCTCTGTTCGTTATCTGGACGAGCGCTTCCACATCCGTACCCGCTGGGACAGCAATGACGAGCTCTGAGCTCAGATCTCCGTTGCTGCGGTCATCATTGACATAAATCTGATCTCCCAGCGTAATGGTGAGACTGGTATCTACGCCGGGTTCCAGATCGGTTGTATAGACGCGGTAATAACGTCCTGATTTTGCCAGGAATTGCACAAGGTCGACGTCATAAGGTGGATAAAACGTATGCTCTTGGGCTTTATCGGGATAAATATCATTAGGCGTCGTATCATCTTGCTCGTAGGCATCGCCCTCAGGGAGGACAGTGGCGGTGGTTGTGGTTGTGGCCACGGGTGTACTTGTTGCGGTAGATCTGTTAACTACTGCCGGTGTAGCCGTCGAGGCAGCTTCTTGGACGAAAGCTTTTTCTACAACCTGTATCGATTGTATGACCACACGCTCAAAACAAGACGAGTCTTGCAGGTTCTGGGTATAGTCCATAACAACTTGATCATTTACGGCAGAGCCCTGTAGAACGATTTGCGATTCGGATTGACTGATTTCCTCAAGGCGCAGCTGCGTCGCATCATAATTGGCCAGGGCGTTCAGAATTTCCGGCCAGGCATCCGTTTGCGCATTCAGCTCATTGGTAATTGTAATGAGAGCATCACGATTTGCTTGTGCAACTTCCAGCTGAGCCTCAAGGGTTTCTATTTGCGAATCGGGTGTGGCAGTAGCGTTCAAAGCTGTTGCCAGTGTCTCAATCTCTATGGCTGCTTCTTGTTCACGCCCCGATAATGTATTGTAAACAAGGTAGAACGGCAATGCCAGCACAACAAGCCCGGCCAGAATCAACAAGAGACCCGCGCGCTCTTTTTTCGATCGCGTGGGTGAATTCTTAATCTGGGGTTGGCCGCTACCACTTCTGGCTGGCATGTGGCTCCTATCAAACAGATTGCTCTGCTCTGTTGAGTTCTCTTAGTCGCCGGCTAAGTTCGAGCATAGTCTTGATCATCTGGGTCATCTCGATGTCTTCCAATCCTTCATCGAGTATCTTGAGATCTTCTGACCCTTGTTCATCATCCGAGAATACGTCCTCGAGCAACGCTGCAACATTGTCTTTTGCAGAAGGCTCCTGGGGAGCTACTTCGGGTGCACTTGTACTGCTAGCGATCCCCTGTTGGCTGCTCCCTGCACTTGCAGCAGCGTCGGCTGCCCCCGAATCCTGGCTCTGGAGCTGTTGAGATGGAGTCGCGGGCACAGTTTCCGGCGTCGCCGAGGGCTTGATCTCACTGGTCTGTTCCGTCTTACCCACTTTGTCCGCTTGGACAACGTGTGGGGCTTGCTCAGCATCAAGCTTGACAGTGGTTACAGCACGGGAGCTGCTTTCGTCGGCCTCATTTTCAGTGGGTTCTTGGTTCTCGCTTTCAGGTTTGATTGAACCACTGGCCGTTTCAGAGAGCAAACCTTTGTCATTATCTACGCTTTCGCCTATCTCTGCAATGCTGCCGATTAGGTCATCGAGGTTATCTTCAGAGTCATTTTGAGGATTGTTGGCAGCAGTCTTAAGATCGGTTCTGGCTTCGCTGACCCTCTGAGTAAAGGCATCAGCATGTAATACCGCATGTGATACGACCTTTTGTGGCAGCATGAGCAGTATGCTTCCGACGGCAAGGAGCCCAATAGATAGAGCCAGAACCAGAGTGATTGGTGTTTTTTTCAAGAGATCGCCAATCTGGATTGTATCGTCCGGAAGCAAAAGCTCTTTATGCAGAGTGGCTGCTGTTTCGGCAAGCTTGGCATCAGACTCGTCATTTTCAAGTGCTCCAATGGCTACAAGGAGCACATCCGTGTCCCAGGTATCCAGCGAACGCATGGCCTCAAGCAAATCACCGTCGGTCTGATAAGCCTGTACCACATCTGTAAGCACTTCAAGTGTATCACCACTTACTAGTGCTGATTCGTGATTGGGTGTCTGCCCCAACGCGATACGTGTTGGAATCAGTGTAAGGATCAAGCCGAGCAGTATGATGAACCATTGCTTTTTGAGAGACTGAATGATCATTGTGCCCCCTAGGCAATTGCCTGCAACATGACGGACTGAATCATTGGCGGAATAACAAAGAAACATATACCTGTTAATGCAGCGACCACAGCATAGTAGGCGAGTGCTTTGGGCTTGAATCCGCCATCCGTCCCAATAAGCGCACCTGCATCGACAAACACCAGAAAAAGCGTCATTCCGATGGTCAGTGTGGATACCAGAGCAAGCTGAGAGCCGTCAAAGCTCATCAAAGGGATGTTGATAGAGCTGATCATGTCTGCTGACAGATTCTCATCCATGTAACTGGAAACAAGACTTCTGAAACTGAGCACGATGTTTAAAATGAGCAGCAGTAAAACTGCCAAAATGGCATGCATGATGATGGCCAAACCGCTAAACGAAGAAGAAATAGCAGCACGTTTTTCACGAAGCATGGTTGTCTGCGAGATGAATTGCGAACAGAGTGTACTGGTTTCTTTTGGGTCCCCGCCCAGAATCACCGCATCGACAAATACGCGCACACCATAATTGATGAGCTGGCTTCCTGTCTCCTGAACAAGATGATTCCAGCATACCTGGGGCGCAATACGTGCCTTCAAACGACTCGATAGCCTAAGCACGTCAGGAGCCAGTGTTGGAAACGAGTTGAGATCCATGCGTGTCAGAGCTTCAGAGACTGTGGTTCCTGTGGAGCTGGCCATGCTTCCCAGCGATCGCATAAAGGCTGAGAATTCTTTTTCTTTGCGGATGCGGCGGGATTCTGACTGCCATGCCAATAGGCCGGGTACAGCTGTTACCAATGCTGTAAAAATCATTACCCAACCCCATCCAGCATGAATTAACCCCAGTATCAGCGAGCCTACCAGCGCTATGGGAAGTGCGATCGTGCCCATTTGTCGAATACGTTGCTGTTCCTCCGAGCCGGGGCCTTCACAAAGAGCTAGTCTTTCTCGCGGTGTTGAACGGGTAACTACCCAGGCGCCGCCTGCACTGAACAGGCAGGCTGTACCTACAAAGAGCATCATCAAAGTATTGCCCATATCGTAGATCATGGTTGAAACGAGATTGATGATCACAATCAACGCCATGGAAACGATGAGCGATGCATAAGCGTCGGTCCATTTTCGCATCGAATCCAGATTGCGCTCATATTCGTTCACATAAACATTGCGTTGCACTCCAGCCTCGTGAGTTAGAAATCCCGGAAGGCTCTCCCCAGCTTCTAGTGCATCGGAAAGGCGCAGCAAAAAACTGGCAACGTCAGTCTCTTTGCAGCGGCCACCTACCACACGGCAGGCCCGTGGGTAGTCATAATGCAGACTACTTACCAGGGTTTGAACGTCGGCAAAATAGGGTGCTACCACACAATTAAGCTTGGCTCCCAGGTCAAACACCTGGTTGCGCGAAAGCCCCGCCGCTGCGACAGCCGACATGTAAATCAGCTGGTAGTAGAACTGAAAAGCAGAGTAGCTCTCGTTTTGTGCCGCATGTATCTCCTCTGCTTCAGAGGAGACCTTGTCGGTGTGCTTCTGAGAGGACACGGAAAAAGTCGTCAAAGGAACTTATACCTCTATCTTCGTGAAGGCGTCTGAAAATCCTCGCTCGTTTGCGAATCTCGTCATAGATTTCTTTACGGCGGTTGGGCGGCAAGCCGCGCTTGAGGGCAATGACATCCTCAAGTAAAAAGCTGTTCATGTTCCCGGGAAACTCGAATGTATCGTTGGCCGAGTTCCAGCGGAAAACCTCAATGAACGAAAAACTTTCAGAGACCGGATCGTACCCCAGGATCTCGTTGATGCTTGTTACGCGCCTGGCCATACGGCCGTCTGGTCCTCGCACTGCGCTCTGAATAAGGGCTACATGCAGGTTATCCATATATGTTTTGGGAATATTGATGGGGCTACCCGTCAAACGCTGTACCAGTTTGATGACTGATGAGGCGTGAAAGGTTGCCATGACACCGTGGCCAGTCTGCATGGCCTGAAAGGCGGTTGCCCCTTCTGCGCCACGGATCTCGCCGACGATGATACGGTCGGGGCGTTGTCGTAGGGCTGCTCTGAGCAATTCGAACATATCGACGCCAGCGGCTTTTGTATCGCCATTGCCCGATGCTCGCGTAACTTCTCGGCACCAGTTTCCATGTGGGATTTTGACTTCGGGCGTATCTTCGATGGTGACGACTTTGGCATCAGGCAGAATGAATGTGGTCAGCGCGTTGAGCGTAGTGGTTTTGCCAGAGGCCGTAGCGCCGACGACAAACATGTTCAAACCTTCCTCCAGAATGAGCGAGAGGTAGGCGGCCATGTCATAGTTGAGCGTGCCAAAGTCGATCAATTCCAGAATGCTGATCGGCGTATCCGAGAATTTTCTGATGGTAAAGTTACTGCCTCGTGTAGCAATCTCACGTCCATACACGATATTGATACGAGAGCCGTCTGGCAGTACAGCGTCCACAATGGGGTTACGCACAGTAACGGGCCGTTTGATGCACTCTCCCAACCACACTACAAAGTCGTCGAGTTCATCCATCGTTTCAAAGGTAATGGACGACTGTAGGCTCTTAAAGACCTTGTGTTCTACAAACACCGGACCAATGCCGCTGCAGCTAATATCTTCAATATATGGGTCAGAGATGAGGGGTTGCAGAGTTCCCAAACCAATCTTGTCACGTACGACGTGATATTTGAGACCTTCAAGCTCTCGCTCTGTTACCAACAAGCGGTATTCAGCTTCGGTAGGATTCAGCGTGCATATCTCATCAACAGCCTGCAAAAGCAGGGCTTTCTTTTCATCCGGGTCTTCGGCCATGCCAATATCTTCGGCATAATCCACCAATAACGCTTCCAGATCTTCAGTAACCCCTGTCAGATCAAGTGTCAGGTCTGGTTCTATAGGAACCCAATAATCGCGTCCTCCCAGAGGATTCGGATAAATGTGTACGAATAATCCATCATCAGTGGGGTAGATGAAATTGTGATAGGACGTTTTCCCCAGAGAACGACTAACCTGCTCATAGTATTCAGGTACCCCGATCTCCTCTATAGGCACCTGGGATAAATAGTCGCCCAGAAAAGGATGCAGGGCTATTTGCTCTTCAAGCTCCGGGCTCATGCCCGCGATTTGAACAAGTGGTGAGCCTTGATTGGTCATAACATGCAAAAAGGGTAAATCGCGTCCAGCCATTAACTATCCCTTGACTTTATTAACAGGAATGAGGCGCATGCCCCATCCAGGCTCTACATCAAAGCTGACGATATTGCCCGTGGTGCGATCTGCGCCGCGAACTTTGGTTACTTCGAGCATGTGAACCAGCTTTTGGCCCATTTCTTCTGTGCTCAAGCGTAAGTGAGCATCACATAGGGATCTGAGACGTGTTAGCAGGTCTTGTGTAACACCATAAGAGTGCAGAACGATCAAGACTGTTGTGCCGTTTGCACAGATGCGTTTGGCTCCTTCAAAAAAACCAAGCACCTGCGGGTCGGTGCACCCGTTGATAAGCGCCGTTAGGGAATCTACAACGATAATGTCGGTCCCAGTTTCAGATCTCATTGCTCCCAGTAAGGCAGTAGGGGCATTTTTCCCCAAGCCAGATACTTCAACGGGGATGATGCGCAGACGGCGCAGCAGCACGAAATCTGTGATATCCAGACTGAGGCTGCGCATTTGCTGTACTAGGCTTTTGACGCCGTTCTCGGTAGTAAACGATGACAGGCGAAAGCCTCCTTTGAGAGATCCCCACATGAGTTGTTGGGCCAAAACAGACTTGCCTGCGCCTGAAGTTCCTTCGATCAATGTAAGGGATCCCAGGGGAATGCCGCCGCCCATTTTGCTGTCCAGCTCGTGGCTGCCTGTAGAGACGACGCCATTTCTGCGCGAATGACTGCTTGGCTTGATGAGCTGCTCAATCTTGAGAGTCACATCTTCTCGCGTAAACGGCTTGAGCAGCCACTCATCCCAATAGCTATCGGTGCCGATCATCAGATCGCTGAGGCGTTCTGCTGGGATAGTGGCAATGATGGGAATGTCTCGCGTCTTTGGGTCTAGCCGCAGCATCCGTGTTATCTCTTCGCAGCCCTGATCTTCCAACAGCGCATCTACCATGATCAGATCTGGTTCGCTTGTGGATACCATAGCCAGGCCCACCTGTGAATCCGATGCAGAAGTGACCTCAAAGTCACAGCCCTGGAGCAGGCGTATGCTTTCAGTCAATGCTTGTTTATCGCTGTCGATAACCAGAATGTGAGCGGGCACGTCAAACCCTCGCTAAGCTGTCTCGAATCGTTTCAAGGAGATGTGTAACTGGAGCTGGTTTGGTGATAAAAGCATCCGCTGGCAGATCGTTCTCAACAGTATCGAGATCCATGAGACAAGAGAACATGATGAGCGGGATGTTGGCTGTCTTCGGATCACCTTTCAGCATTCTGCAGAGATCCCGGCCGTCCAGTCCGGGCAGCATGGCATCCAGAATAGCCAGATCCGGATGGGATTCGCGGATTTTCTTGAGGCCATTAATGCCGTCATGAACGACGACCAAGTCGTAGCCCTCTTTGGCCATAACCAGTTCCAGGATGCTGGTCAGGCACTGGTCGTCATCCACAAGCACAATGCAAGGATGATTCTGTTTCATTTTTACCCTACTGTGTGAATATAGTGCGGGCCTGGGCCCCGCTGTCGGTTACGATGTTGAGCATTACTGCTGAATCAGATTGCAAACCGCCAGGCAACCAAATGCGTATGACCAGCTCTTCACCGGGATTGAATACTTTTGGTTCATAAACTTCAGGACTGCCTCCTGCGGCGTCCATGTATATCCCTGAATCTTGCCACCAATTTCCCAAAGTGTCGGCTTGCTCATATGGCAGCCACGTCACAACAAGAGATCCTGCCTGGTTATATGCCGAGATGAATATGTCCCACTCGTCCATGTTAGCCAGGCTAGTATCACCATCGTTCAGCAGAGTCGCGTCAATGTAATCTGTTCCTGCATCTTGGCCCGCAAAGGTGATGCTGGTTGAATTCTGCTCGGCTGCACGTGCTTGTGCTGCTTGCCAGCCATCAGCATTGAGTTGCTGGCTTTCTACGATCGCGCTGGAATAACTACTCACTGAAAAGACCACCAGCATAAGAATGATCAGCGAGCTGATAATCGTTTCCATGGCTACATCCCAAACAAGAGCTCGTCAGATATGCCATTTTGCGTAGTGACTTTGGCAAGATACCGCCCCGATTCGGGTACCGACAGATCATGAATGGTTATCTTGAGTGTGGCCGTTGGCTGCCAGGTTTCGGCGTTTTCCAGCTCCCATGTCCAATAGGGATAAGCGCCTTCAGCTTCGTCCTCAAAAGGAACTCGTGCCCAATTGCCTTCAGGACCGTAAAAAACATCGCAGCTTTCAACAGAGCTCAAGGTAATTTCGCCAAGGTTCTTGACCCATATAAAGCTGGAAAAATCGCCATCCAGGTTGACATCTTGCCAATTGCCGTCAGGATCAAGCTCTGAGGCAGCATGAATGATGGCTATTTCAGTCTTGAGGCGTTCAGAAAGCTGTCTTTCCATCGAGACTACCGAATCGGAGCCGCGGACCACCGAAGGATACACTGCCTGGAACACAAGCATTGCACAAATCACAGCTACGACGATCATGAGAGACGTAATAATAGGGTGGTCCAACGATAGCCTCCGCTGTTCTAGTGGGCGTCCAGAATCTCGACCAGTTCAACCATGGCATTGAGTACTGCATCAAATGAAGGTGTTTCTTCGGGTTCGTACTCTGCGCCAAGATCAAGCAATCGCTTTAATCGCTCTGCCCATTTTTTATCTATTCTTCCATCCAGAATACAAAGCTCAATGATCTTGCGCGTTTGCTCTTTACCAAGAACAGTGACTGTGTCACCAGTCCAACGTATTACACTGGCTTGAATAATCGGATTATTGAGAGGCTCTGCGCACAGATTGTTCTCACGTTCTGTCAGCAAAGGTTCGGCATCATCCAGATCGGGATAGGCCACAGCGACCATTTGATCAACGATTTCCAGCTCATCCGGATCATCTTTGAGCGAAGCATGTGGTCTGGGAGGCTGTTGATGGATTTGATCAAGAGACACTTTTTTCAAGAGTATTGGTTCAGCATCATCGGGCTCTTGTGTATCGTTATTTTCGTATGGTGTAGAAGCGGCTTGTGACTTGGCTCTAGAATCTATGGCTTTCGTCCCGGAAACAGCTCTTGGAGCCTGGGGAATGCTCTCCAACTCTGTTCGCAATTCGGGATAATAATGGGCGGCCAACTCAGCCTGAATATCCAGCAAAGTCATCTGGATTTGGTTCTTCAGGATTCTAAGTTCGCCTTCAAGACGTTTTACGCGCTGTTCGAGATCAGCCATTTTGATTTCCTTTTGGTGCGGTTTGAGCGGCCCACCGAAGGAGGTGAACCGCTCAAACCAAGGAGTGAACTCTGTGTCCCACCACTCGCCACAAATGGCGGAGACATAGGGAGGAGTGGACGAATTACCCGAGGTCCATCACTGCATCAATCTTGGCAGGAGTGGTTCGCTCAATTTCCAATACGCCGCCTTTTTCAGGTCGGACTTCGAGCACAAACTCGGTGTTCGCGCTCAGTGTGGATCCTGCAGGAACGGCTACGGTGATCTCAGCCAGTTCGCGATCTTCGAGAAGGCTATCGCCATCGTTATTGCCCTGCCATGCTACTGTCCAGGCCACGTCGGCTGTACGGGTTGCGGTGGTGCGATAGTCGATAACCAGTACGTTGTTCTCACCGGTCGTAAGATCGATGGGGTCTCCACCTGCGGCATTAGCTACGCAAAAAGTGACGGAAGTTACGGCATCTTCGCTGCCTGCTGCAATCACGCTACCGCGCAATTCCATACTGCCGGAAACTTCTTCCATACCTGCTGCAATAGCTTGCTTGCTCTGCTCAGTAGAGCTCATGCCAGACGATAGCATGGTAAAAGCGAATACCGAGGCGACCACCACAAAAGCCATCAAAATAATGGCGGTTTCCAGTGCGGTAAAACCACGGTCGTCTCTACGACACTCCAAATGACGGTTCATGTTCTGTTCCTTTCCTCTTCTGGAAAAAGCTTTGTGACACCACTGTTTGTACATTCCGTACCACTCCTCCTCCTGGTCTATCTGATGTCAAGGGTGATCGTGTTGGCGAGATGAACACATCAGCTAGACTCGGTAATCCTGTAATTCCAGAGCGATAAGTGCACTGGATACCCTTCTTTTATACTGCTATATGCAGGTAGTGGGCATAAACTGCGCGTTAAATAGAGTAATAAAATAGTATATCTAGATGTAAAAATTATCTTAACATCTACTAATATTTTAGACCGATAGTTAAATAGATATGATTATTTATTAGACATAATATCCTAGTTAAACATAAATTGATATTTTATTAACATAATTAGTTAACATAAAAATTGCAGAATGATCTTACTAGTATTTTTACTTGAATAAAGTGATTTTAAGATATTAAAAACATAAAATAAGAATATAAAAACTGTAAACAGTACTAAAATTGCTCTCCATTCTCGTTGCGAATGATATTGAAAGAGTAAGGGCTAGCGAGAGACAAAAGCACTCCGTCAGCAGAATTCTGCTGATGGAGTGCTTTTGTATACAAGAAGAACTTGTTCAGTGATCAGGGCAGATTGAAGGTGGGATGATATTACACGATGCTATACCCGCCATCGATAACGATATTTTCGCCAGTCGTAAAGCTTGAGGCATCACTGGCCAGATAAATGACAGCTCCAGCCAATTCCTCGGGGGATCCCATGCGGTGCATGGGCGTTCTTTCCAACCAATAATCAAATAGATGGGTATAATCCCCGCCGATGACCTTGTTGGTGGCAATATAACCGGGGCTGATGCTGTTAACGCGAATACCGTATGGCGCCCATTCGGTAGCCAGTGTTCTTGTCAACTGAATGATCCCTGCTTTGGCGGTATTATAGCCCGCTTGCTTTTGGGGCACATTCACCACCAGGCCTGACATGGACGCCGTATTGATAATGGTTCCCCTTTTGTTGGCTATCATGATGGGGGCTACGGCCTGCGATACGGCAAATACCGTGTTTAGATTGATGTCGATAATGCGTAGCCACTCGGCATAATTCATGTCTTCTGCAGGTACATTCTGAAAGATACCAGCGTTATTCCAGAGCACATCGACTGTGCCCATTTCTGAAACGACTGCCTCCACCATAGCCTTCACTTCGTCTTGACTCGTCAAATCGGCCTTGTAGCCCATGGCTCGCGTTCCACGTTGTTGCAAATTGTTGACGACGCGCTCAATGCCTTTTGGATCAAGATCGATAACAGCGATTTCTGCACCTACTTCTGCCAAGGCATAGATGACGGTTTCACCAATGCCGCCGGCACCGCCGGTTACGATGATCTTTTTACCAGTCAGACGAAACTTGTCTAGCATGCTCATGTTGTGTCTCCAGTTTACGCTACAGAATAAGCGACAAACCTGCATGATCCCTTTTTGGCACAGGTGCAGAAACAATGCAAGGGGATCAGACCCAGATTAAAAAGGGGCTCGCCAAACCGCGAGCCCCTTTTTAATGCAAGTTGACTACTAACCTAAATAGACGAGTCTTCCCTCGAGAACGGCATCGGGGTGTTGATGTGAAGTGAAATACTCTTCGATCACGTCGCGAATGGACGTGCTGACCACCCGTGACTGTCCCAGCTCTTCATTCGTCAAGCCAATATTTTCTTGACAGTTCTTATAATGGAAGGTTTGCAGCAAAATCGTATAACTAGCTTTGTCGTCGACGGGTTCGCCAGCTACATCGAGCGACACTAACGTTCGAGTGTTATTATCATAAACAGCGCGGATACCTCGATTGACTTGGTAACATTCACCTTCGCCTGTACGGTTTTCGGGACGCATCACGTGTGCAAAGACGGAACGTAATTGTGCGCCACTGATCGTGAATGAATAAAGGCTATCATCGTAGGGCAGGGTCTGTCGCAATAATCCCAGGGTTACCATGGGGCCAAGGCTTTTGGTACGAATTGATCCACTTCCCACAAACACGACATCCACATCAGCGTGCTCAGAGATGATATCGGCGAACAGGTTCCCAAGTTCTGTTTCTTGCTCTCGCGCAGGGTGAGTTAATGGTCTGGCTAGGTGTGAGATAATCGTATTGTATTTGCGGTCTACTTCTTGCTGATAAATGTTAATGAATGCGTCGAGTTCAGTATCTGATTCTGCCAGATTCTCGTTTACTGGCAAGAGTTGCCAAGTCCAGTCGACGATACTATTAGTGTCATCGTCAACAATCAAGTCAAAACGACCTATCTGATCAGTGCCTGTGCCCGCTTGAGTGATCAAAATACCATTTACGTTTGCAGGTTGGTCAAGGATCGTATGGGAATGGCCGCCAATGATTAGGTCAACGCCCCAAGCAGGATCCAACATTGCAGCAAGCTCTTTGTCCGATTCAAAGCCAATATGAGTGAGCAAGACAGTCAGGTCGATATCCTGATCCTTGTAGGCATTGCAGATCCGCCCTACCTCACTGGCCGCGTCTTCCAGATCAATAAATGTGCCGATATTGGTATCTTGTTTGATGGACTTGAGCACGGCTTCAGTGATGATGCCGATAAAGAGGATATCGTAACCATCTACGTTAAGAACATAATATGGCTGCATGAGCCGGCGGTGATATTGCTTGATATAGAGATTGGCATTCACAATGGGGAAGTTGGCCATCTTTTCGAGAAACAACATATGAGCCAACCCATAGTCTAGTTCATGATTGCCCAGAGTAACCACATCGGGCGCCAAATAGTTCATGATCTCGATGGTGGAAATGCCCTTGTATTCAGAATCGATAAGCGAGCCTTGTACCATATCTCCAGAGATGACATAAAGTGTATTTGGGGTTTCAGCACGCACTTTGTTTAGATATCCGGCTAACCGTCCCAGGCCGCCAATTAGCTTTCCTTCCGCACCTTGTATCTCGGCTATAAAATCACCGTGCATATCATTCGAATGCAAAATGGTAATCTCTTTGGTATTCATGGTGTCTCCAGTCTTGTGGGTGTGTGGGGAGTATGCTTGCATCAAAAAACAGGGCATGAAGCATGAATCAAAAACTTCCCCTAACAACTTCTTAACATATTCTAACATCAAGTTGAGTGCGTGCAACGTCGAGTTTGTGAGTCTCAGGCTATCCATCGATTTATACATATTCTGGATAGGAGATTGGGTATTGATATACGGATCCAACACCTGAGGGCCATTAGTGCTTGGCCTGAGAGGATTTCTGCCCGCCTCAAGCTCAGTTCTCTGGCAATTGGGTAGGAATGGTTGTAACATAGGATAGTCGGGTGAGTGGGTTGACATAGATATGCGAATCTATAAATTAAAATGCGTTTTTGTGTGCTATAATGGCTCCCGTTGCCTTCAGGTTGGTAGCTTGGGCGATGGTGTGTTGCCAACAGAAATAGAGAGTGAAGATGAGTCGATACTTAGTAACGGGCGTGGCAGGGTTCATTGCAAATCGTGTAGCGGCACAACTTCTCGATGGTGGACATGAGGTAGTAGGTATCGATTGTCTCAATGATGCCTATGATGTGCGCCTCAAAGAATGGCGTTTGCAGCAACTCCTTGAATGTCAGGGTTTTACTTTTTATCGGGAAGATATCAGGGATCTTGAGATCATGCGCAAGGTCTTTGCAACGCATGCGCAGCCCGAGCCATTTGAGTGCGTGTTCAACTTGGCTGCTCGTGCCGGCGTGCCCCAATCCGTATTGAATCCCTGGATTTATATAGAAACCAACACGGTAGGTGTCGTCAACCTTCTCGAGTTGTGTCGTGAGTTTGGCGTGAACAAGTTCCAACTGGCTTCAACTTCCAGCGTTTACGGCAAGGATAGTGCCATCCCTTTTACCGAGACTGCTGCAGCCTCTAGGCCCCTCGCTCCCTACCCTGCTTCCAAAAAAGCGGCAGAGGAGATGTGCTATGCTTATCACTATTTGCACGGCATCGATATCACCGTGAACCGCTACTTCACCGTCTATGGCCCCGCCGGGCGTCCGGAGATGAGTCTATTTCGCTTTACCCAGTGGATTAGCGAAGGTCGCCCCGTCGTGATCTACGGGGATGGTACACAATCGCGCGATTTCACTTATGTAGATGACATCGCCCGCGGAACCATCCTTGGCCAGAAAAAGTTGGGTTATGAAATCATCAACCTCGGTTCCGATCATCCCATTGTTCTGATGGACGCAATCCACATTCTAGAAGGTCTCATTGGTAAAAAAGCTGATTTCGTATTCAAACCTTTCCAGGCGTCGGACATTACCGCGACCTGGGCTAATGTGTCCAAGGCTCGCGAGTTATTGGGCTGGCAGAGCCAACAGACTATCGAAAGCGGGCTGGAACAGTTGGTCAAGTGGTATTTCGACAACCGCTCCTGGGCCAAAGACATTGTGACACTGTAGCTGGCTCTTGTCCTACCAGTCTTGTGCGAGTGTTTTTGCTCAAGCTAAACAGTGTAAAGATGGCAGATCTGGTTAATTATGTAGCCTGGATGAGTGAAGTCAATCCGTCAAGATAGCATCATTTTGAGCTGTGAATCCCTTATCTTTGGGGGCCGAATACTGGAGTAATCATGTCAAGTTCTCTCAATAAAATCTATGATCATGCTCCTATCTGGTTTCAGAATGTCATGTCAAATGTCTACGGCGTTAAGGTGTACCATCAACGGTATGGGCGTGTCTATCGTGAATACAAAAGAGAGCTCGAACGTTGCGAAAAGTTGCCTCGTGAAGCTCAACGAGCAATTCAACTCGAGAAGCTTCGCACTTTGATTGCCTATGCGATAGAACACAGTCCATTTTATCGAGAGCTATATGGTGATTTGGAACCAGAGGATATCCAAACGCTTGCAGATTTTGCCCAACTTCCATCTGTTACAAAAGAGATGTTCAGGCAAAACATCAATCGGATTATAACAATCCCTCGTAAAGGTGCCATCGAATGGCATACGGGGGGAACTACTGGTAAAAGCCTTATAGGCTTAAGGACGATTGATGACATGCAACAGCGCATGGCCACGTTGGATCATTTCAAGGAACGACACGGCTTTGTGAATAGGAAAATGCGTCGAGCCTCTTTCAATGCTAGGTATGTCGTTCCGCCCGGCTATGCCGGTAAAGTATTCTGGCGGGATAATTGGTCAGTTCGCCAGCGAGTCTACTCATCCTTTTATCTCACTGAAGAGAATCTGCTTTACTATGTGGAGAATCTTCAAAAATTCAGGCCTCAGTCGATCGATGGACATCCTTCGAGGATATATGAAGTCGCCTCTTTTATTGAACGTAATGGCATAAAGCTCAATTTTCAACCCATTGCTGTTTTCCCAACGGCAGAAACTCTGACACCACAATACAGACAGACTATTGAGAGCGTGTTCAACTGCCCAGTACGAGATCAATATGCTTCTTCGGAGGGAGCCCCTTTTGTAACCGAGTGCCCTCACGGCAAACTGCATTATGATGTTTTTTCAGGCGTTATTGAACCTTACAGTATAGATTCTGATGAGATTCTGATTACAAGTTTTACCAGCTATGGTACGCCGCTCATAAGGTATGCAGTTGGTGATTGCATGGTTTTTGCGACTGAAGATGAGATGTGCACATGCGGGAATAACACCCCACTCATTCGCAGCATTCAAGGTAGATTGGGAAACTATCTTCTCACGGCGAATGGCAGTAAGGTAATGGAAGCTAACCTTGGAGGAGCACTCAAGTATCTTCCTAATTCGGCTATCCAAGCCCAATTTGTCCAAGAGGCGATCGGCGAGGTTTTGGTGAAAATTGTCGTTGATAAGGCTCTCTTTGTTGCTACGGATATCGCCTCTGTGCTCAACGAGCTGCGACATAAATTCGGTGAGGGTACTGATTTTACGATCGAATATGTCGATGAAATACCTTGTGAGAAGAATGGAAAGCAGCGTTTAGTCGTGAATAACATACGGAATATTTAGAATGACCAAGACAGGCACCTCAAGTTGCGTAAAAGGTCTTTTTCTATCGACAGGTGACTATCGTATTGCAATTGACGGGGAAGCCTATGCATCTGGCTTGAATTATGCTTTTTTCAAGCGCTATTTATCGGTAATCAATGATCTTGTTGTCGTCGGCCGCTATCAGTACGTCTCAGATATTTCTATTGATGAGAATAGGCGTGTGAGTGGTCGTGGCGTATCATTTAAAGGATTGGTGGTTAATCGAAATAGATTGAGCATTTTGTTCAACCATCGGCAGATCAAAAGAGAGCTTGAAGGTTTGCTTCGCCAAGTGGATGTGGCGATTGCTCGAGTGCCTAGCGAAATTGCTCTTATAGCCATACCAATTGCTCATAAAATGGGAGTGCCCGTATTGTTTGAAGTGGTTGGTTGTCCATATGATGCGTTGATGAACCACGGTTCCTTTTTAGGAAAGATATATGCACCTTTTGCCGCGGCCAGATTACGCAAAATTATTGCTAGTGCGTCACACGTAATCTATGTCTCTCAGAAGTTTCTTCAGAACCGATACCCGACTCGTGGCAAATCTATTGGTTGTTCTGATGTTGTGATCCCAGAACGTTCCCCAAAGGTCCTTGAGCAACGCTTGTCTCGCATTTCCAGATGGTCTTACGGCAATGCCTCAATTCGTCTTGGTCTTATGGGATCCCTCGGAGTTAATTACAAGGGGCATGAAGTAGCAATTCGTGCTCTTCCTCTCTTATTAGATCGCGGTTTGGATATCCAGCTCAATTTTGCAGGTGGGGGCGATCCTGAACGTTGGCGTGCTCTAGCCGAACATTTGGGAGTGGCGGAGCGCGTAATTTTTCGTGGATTGCTTTCGCGTCCTGAGATTGAGGTTTGGTTGACTGATACAGATATCTATCTACAACCTAGTAAACAAGAGGGTCTTCCACGTTCTATCATCGAAGCGATGGCCTTGGGATGTCCAGTTGTGGGGAGTTATGCAGGGGGAATTCCAGAACTTGTGGATGAGGCTTTCTTAGTTAATGCAGATGATGCCAAAGATCTAGCCGAGCGTATTATTCTATGTATTCAAAATACTGAGCTAGCTGCTGCACAGGCTAGGCGCAATTTTGATCTTGCGAATAGGTACCAATTTGAGCCTTTACAAGCTCGACGTGAGACATTTATGCGTCAATGGCTTCAAGAAACATATTATACAGTCGATGACCATCAACGGGAGTAATGAAAGCTTCATTAGTGCATGCAAAATGTGGAAGGTGGCGCGTGGCTAATAGCGTTTCAAAGGAGGCTTCTATAACTAGGCGAACAAATCGCTTCTTGTTCGTGCTGTTGATCCCGATAGCGCTTATCTTTCTCTTTACTCCTGAGCGCTCTTTGTATAGTTCTCAGTTGCTGGCTTTTCGTTACCCAACTAACCAGATTTCCAGTATCTCAATCTTCGCAATCTTTTGTCTTTTATTGCTGGGATTGATTACTCAAAAAAAGAGAATATTTATTGATCCTGTTTTATGGACTTTATTTCTTCGCATACCACTTCTTCTAATTCCTCTATTTTACACAGTTGAGCTGAACGGGTATTTAGGTAATTATGTTACAGTCCTGATATGTCCTCTAGTTTATATGGTATCTCGTTCGCTAGAAGTTGATGTAAGACGTGTTATTATCGCAATCTCTCTTATATCTGGGCTGATACTCAGTGCACAAGTTATCCTGAATGCTTGGAACGTTGTTGGTGCAATGGGAATACAGGGGTACACAAAAACTAGAATAGTGGTGCCCGCTGGTAAATCGAATACACTCGCTTCCTTTTTTCTTTTTTTCTTTTTCTCACTTTTGTATTCTCTCCCGAAAGGATGGAAAAAGTCGCTTGTCCTATTAATCCTATTAATAGGACTCTTGTTAACAAGGAGTGATGGAGGAATACTCGCCTTTATTTTTGTGGTATTCATGGGTTTATTGCTTCCTGATAAGTTAAGAATTGTCAAAATATCTGGTTTCGGCGCCCTTGTAATTATGGTTGTTCTAGGAGGGATCGTTTTTGGACTTTACTCGATGGGATTTTTAGATAGTTACATTAGGACATTTCAAACAATTGGCCACGACTCTATAAATGTAACAACAAGTGGCAGAATAGTCTTATTCGCTTACTCATTTCAGAAGTTTTTGCGGTATCCTCTCTTTGGCAATGGGCTTGGTTTTCCCGCTGTTTCAATGATCAAATATGATACATTCCGTCCCCATAATCTTATTTTGGAATCATTGACTCAGGGAGGTTTTGCAAATTTGATAGTGTTTGTACTAGCGGTTTTTATTCCCATTCGTAAGCTTTCAGCATATGCACGATCCGATTCAACACTTGCGGGTATTTTGATGGCTTCTATAGCTCTTTTGTTACACGGAATGGCCGAGCCTAATTTATTTTCTTACTATTTTGATCTTTTCTTTTGGCTGTACCTGGGATTGGGAATGACAAGAGCTAAGAAACTATCAGTTTCGCAGGGATTTTTGCCAATTGAGGAAACTCAGTGATTGGGATCGTCATTCTCAATTATCTCTCATGCCAGGATACACTCACCTGTGTTTCTACAGTGCCTGAGGCTTGCTCTCAAGATTATCATATCTACATAGTTGACAATGCTTCCCCCGATGACTCCTATGCTAAGTTGAAAAAGCTGTATATTGGTTCTCCTATTGTTACGGTTGTTGCTAGTGACAAAAATCGAGGGTATGCCGCTGGCAATAATATGGGCATTAAGTTTGCTTTGGCGGACCATTGCGAGAATATTGTTTTGTGTAATAGTGATATAGTTTTTGGCCCGTGCAGCATTGATTTTTTAATAGAATACCTTATTAAACATCATGATGTAGGAATAACAGGTCCTAGGGTTCTTTTTCCTGATGGCAGAGATCAAATTGGCTACTCAATCCGCAAGATAGGATTGAGAGAAAAATATCTCCATAAGACGGTGTTGCGCCATCTAGGAATAGACCGCAGAAATCCTTTATCTTTTTCTTATATTCCTCATGATCCTATAGATGTTTATTATGTTTTAGGTTGTTGTTTCGCTTTTAGCATAAAATTTGCCGAAGAAGTTCTTCCATTAGATGAAAACACCTTTTTATTCGAAGAGGAACTTATTCTTGGCATCGCTTCTGAACGTGCTGGATATCGAACTGTTCTGATTCCAGAAGCAATAGTGACGCATCGTCATCGCGGTAGCACACGTCATGCTAGTGCGTTTAGCATGATGCATTCCATCTTCAGTGAGATTTATTATTGTCGCAGTTACTTACGTGCTCCTTTATGGAAAATTCTTCCTCTCTGGCTAACAAGATTTTTCAGCTTCTTTTGGCGATCATTTCGCTCAAAAGAATATTCGAGGCTTTTGAAACGGGTGATTATTGAAAGTAGAGAACGCCTTCTTTCACCTAATGGTCTATCACGACAAGGCGGCGTTTCTAGTCAAAACTGGAAAACCTGGTGAGCAAAGTTAAGATTGTCAATGTTATTGAAAGTAGAGATTAAGAAGGTTTGGGCATAGAGTGGGATCGATAAGGGCTAAGAGCAAGTTAATCCAAAATACAGTTTCTGTTTTTCTTTCGCAGGGAGGAGTGTATCTAGCCAATCTGCTAATAGGTTTTCTGTTGCCCGGATTACTTGGCGTTGAGCAATATGGTTATTGGCAGACCTATTTGCTATATGCTGGCTACGTGGGTGTTTTTCAATTTGGTTTCAATGATGGTGTGTATATCCGCTTCGGAAGTTATGACTATGATGCCCTCCCTCGCCCTTTTTTGAGGACTTCTCTTCGTGTTATGGTAGCTTCTCAGGCTATTATTATGGCCATATTCTTGATCGCTTTTTCAGCTTTTATAAAAGCTCCAGATACAAGAGTCGCCCTTTCTTTTGTAGCAATTGATCTAATTATAATGGCCCTCAATACCTTTTTTTTGATGGTGTTTCAGATAACGAATCGCTTTGAGAAATATGGAATCCTTCGGGTAATACCTCGTTTTACCTTGGCTGCCTCAGTTTTAGTCTGCCTATTGTCTGGATACAGTAACTATAAAATTGTCATATTAGCAGATATTTTCGCCAAAACTGCTACATTGATGATCAGTGTTTGGTTTGGCCGTGATCTTGTGTTTGGAATCTGTGAGCCTCTTCGCACAGCGTTTAGCGAAATTATCTCCACAATGAGGACAGGCATTGTCGTTACGGTTATAAATGTCCTAAACACGATACTTCTCTCATTTGGGAGAATGGTAATTGAACGTGGCGGACCTATTGAGGAGTTTTCTTCTTTTTCATTTGGAACTACTCTTGTAAATGCTTTATTACTTTTTATTACTGCACTTGGTAGTGTAATTTATCCTTTATTTTGTAGAGCAGGTGATAAACTGCGTGAGTACTTTGATGATGCTATCATTCTCGTTAGCAGTAGTTCTCTAGTTCTTCTTGGTTTCTATCCCCTAGTTATTTGGGGTGTGCGGTCTTTCTTTTCGCAATATATTGGATTACTTGGCTATTTTCACATTCTTTTACCCTTAATAGTTGCTCAGGCGAAGGTGACGATTGTAACTCGCAATTTATTCAATGCTAAGGGATGGCTGAAACAATTTCTCTACATCAATCTTGCATTCTCTTTTGTCATGTGTTTGGCAAGCATTTGGGCATATCGCATTTGGGGATCGGCCGAATCCATTGCCTGGGTAACACTAGTTATCTTATTAGGCCGGAGCTATGCGACCGAAATTTATTCTAGGGCAAAGATGGAGAAAAAGCACTGGCACGAGATTGGTTGGGAGTTGGTTGTATTGATCCTATTCTTAATTGGGGTCGAGCTACATGAACTATGGATATTCTATGTAGCATTAGCAGGATATCTAGCCTTTCATAAAAAGAGGCTTGCGGGTTTTGCGCGACGTGTTTATTTTGCAAATAGAAAAGCGGGTTCCTAATTCTTGGGGTTCGCTTTAAGCAATACAATTTGAGATGTGTGGCCCGGCCTAGCGGATAGTTTACATATCGTTATGTGTTTGGCTGTGAAACTATATAGAAACCATGGAACTATTTGGATGATAGAGGGAGATTCAGGTGGCGTACCCAAAGGTTAAGCGAATTCTGGATATCTTTTTCTCAGTGACGGGCTTGCTTTTACTATCGCCGCTATTATTTATCTTGAGTCTGGCTATCAAGATAGATTCGCGTGGCCCTGTCATTTTCAAGCAAGCGCGTCTCGGCCTGGATGGCACAGCCTTTTGGATCTATAAATTCCGTTCAATGTGTGTTGGTGCCGAAAAGGGTGGGGTTTATGAGATAAAGAATGATGTCCGTGTTACGCCAATGGGCAGGTTTCTGCGAAAGACAAGCTTGGATGAACTCCCACAATTGTTGAACATCATAAAAGGGGATATGTCATTAATCGGGCCGCGGCCTACTTTGACCTATCATCCTTGGCCATATGAAGAATATACCGAAAAGCAGAAAAAAAGATTCGGTGTGCGGCCTGGAGTAACCGGCTGGGCACAGGTTAACGGTCGCAAAGATGTTCCTTGGAGCAAAAGGCTAGAGTATGATGTGGAATACATAGAGAAGATGTCTTTTTGTTTTGATGTGAATATTTTTGTAAAAACGATCATCAAAGTAATTAAAATGCAAGATAATATAAATGATAAAAAAACAGCATTTTGACAATAGTTTGAGGCTATTCTCAGATAAGAGGGCCTAAATAATGCCTCTGAAGCTAATGTATATAACAAACAATGCAGATATCGCACTGATCGCAGAAGCCAGTGGTGTTGACTGGATATTTGTCGATCTCGAAAAGAATGGCAAAGTCGATCGGCAAGGCCATCTAGATACGGTCATTTCATCGCACAGTTTGGATGATGTTGCCAGGCTTCGCAGTGTGTTGACACTTGCAAAATTGCTAGTCAGAGTTAATCCGATATATGAGAGTTCGGCTAAAGAGATTGATGACGTGGTTTCCCGCGGGGCTGATATAATTATGCTTCCCTTTTTTAAAAGCATATGGGAAGCCCAAGAATTTGTCGGTTTCGTGGCCCAAAGAGCTCGAACATGTCTCTTGCTCGAAACTCCTGAAGCAGTCGATCAGCTCGATTCTCTACTTGCTATCGATGGCGTTGATTGTATTCACATTGGCTTGAATGATCTGCACATGGGTTACAAAAAGCATTTTATGTTTGAGCTCTTGGCAGATGGTACTGTGGAGATGATCTGCAACAAGATAAAAGAACATGGAATCCCTTATGGCTTTGGGGGAATAGCCCGTTTGGGGCAGGGAACCCTACCCGCTGAGAATATACTGGCAGAGCACTATCGGCTGGGCTCCAATATGGCCATACTCTCAAGAAGTTTTTGCAATCCAGGTATGCTAAACGATCTTGCACAGGTTAGAGTCATTTTCGCAGAGGGAGTACGTGATATCCGTGTTTATGAACAAGTCCTATCTCAGAAGGAAAAGAGCTTTTTCGAGGAAAATGCGATACTAGTTCGCAACAAGGTTAATGATATTGTGCGCTGTATTTCTTTGGGATCAGGAGGCGTGTGACGTGATCTTTTATGCCACGGTGCTAAGGGCTTTGGCTGCGATTCTGATTACGAATGCGCACTATACAGGTGTATATCCCACAGACTTGATTGCCAACGGCGGGTTATTGGGAGACGTTTTGTTCTTCTCGGTCTCGGGATTTGTTTTAGCTAATCTGCATGACAAATTTTTTTGCTGGTACGAGAAACGAATTACTCGGATCTATCCTGCAGTTTGGGTTGTGACGGCAATCTACCTTTTGTTGAATTTATACTCCTTGGACGATTTTTCGCTGCTTCAATATTTTCTTTATCCAACTTATTATCATTTTATCTCTTCCATTATCCTTTTATATGTTCCGTATTACCTTATTATTAAAAATGAGTTTCTATCAAAAAAAATTATCTGGGTGATGACCATAGTATTCTTTATTCAGGTAATCATTTATGTGTTTGCATACGATAGATCTTATTACCACATCGATACCGTACGGGAACCCATGATACGATTTCTCTTTTTCGAGTCCATGCTTCTGGGAGCCTACTTTAGAAAAAATAATGATAGGTTCTTGAATGATAATAAGCGCTATAACTGGCTGATTCTGGCAGTTGCGATTGTCGTTTATGCCATTTCAAAGCTGGCCTTTGTACGATTCCCTGAGCTGAGTTCTTATCAACTAGTAAATCAAATCGTTCTTTTTATAACCTTGGCGTATATCATGAGATGCTTTGCTGGTATCGATGGATGGCTTGATGCCTTGCCCAAAAAGCTCAAAGCAGTGTTTAGCTTTGTCTCCATGATCACACTCGAAATTTACGTGGTCCAATATGTAATTATCCGCAAATTAGCTTTTATGGTTTTCCCTTTGAACTGGATAATAATTACCAGCATGATTATTCTTTCAGCTTTTTTGTTACATCTTACAGCATCCAGAGTTGGACAAGGCATTGATAAGGTAATCACAAAAGTGTTTACAGTGACTGCAAGAAAAGCACACAAGGCATGAAGCTTTTGTTGACCGGAGCTTTTCCCTATACAGATTCACAAGTGAAAAAGCTTGAGACTTTGGGGTACGACCTAATCTTCGTTCAAGACGAACGTATTCCTTTGTCGATCGATACGACAAGGTTGGATGCTATAGTGTGCAATAGTCTATTTCTTTGCAACGATATTCGCAGTTTCTACGATCTAAAGTTTATTCAGCTTACAAGTGCAGGCCTAGATAGAGTGCCGATCAGCTATATCCAGGAGCACAAGATCACTCTCCATAATGCCAAGGATGTCTATAGTGTGCCTATGGCAGAGTGGATCGTGCTCATGGTTCTGACAATCTACAAAAAGAGCAGACAGTTCTACGATACGCAGTCTCGACATCTTTGGCAAAAGCAGCGCGATCTACTAGAACTTGCTGGCAAAACAGCTTTGATAGTTGGTGTGGGTAGTGTCGGGACAGAGGTTGCCAAGCGATTGAGGGCATTTGACGTGCATTTGATCGGCATTAGCAGACGCGAGCCAGTTCAGGGGCTGGTTGATGAATATTACACACTAGAGAGAATTGGGGATGTTTTCGGTAGGAGTGATATAGTCATTCTGACCATTCCGCTGATTGATGAAACGCGCGGATTGATCAACGCCGAAAATATCGTTCGAATGAAAGATGACGCCGTCCTTATCAACACTTCGCGTGGAGGGATCATAGACGAGGGGACTTTAATCCAGGCTATTCTCAAAGGCAAGTTTCTTGGTGTTGCTCTCGATGTGTTCGAGGAGGAGCCTTTGCCTCAGGATAGCCCCTTATGGGATATTGAGAAGGTAATAGTTACACCACATAATTCTTTCCTCTCAGATAGGATTAATACGAGGCTATTCGACCTGATATATAAGAATTTGAGGGAATTCAAGGATAATTCTGCTCTCATTTGAGCATCATCGATTCATGACCTCTCTAGCCGTACCACATCTTGCATTCACACTTGTCTTCTAGCATATGTTTGATAAATGCAAGCTAACCTGAATAGATCATGAGATGATCTTGTGGAGATAGGGTCACGTCTTTCGTCTCTCATGTAGGATTTCAGGATGCAGCTGTTTATTAGGGTGTCATCTGGATAAGTTGATATAAATTACGAAATAACAAAGGTGTAGCAATGAAATTCCTGCTGATCTCGCCGAAGAATAGAACGGTATACAATTTTAGGGGAGACTTACTTCGAGAGATTGCCTCAAGAGGCTATGATATTGTTGTGACTGGCCCTAACAGAGATGGATTGGAAAAGATCAACGAGCTGGGCGCTCTTCTTCAGGTAATCCCCTTGGATAAAAATGGATTTAGTATAATTGGGGATCTCAGGTACTTGAGTAACCTATACAGACTAATCAAAGCGGAGAAACCGGATGTGGTACTCGCATATACTATCAAGCCTAATATCTATGGCTCCATTGCGGCGAAATTGGCTGGAGTGAAGAACATTAATACCATGGTCACCGGTGCAGGTTATGCCTTCACTGCCAAAGGGGGGAGAGCCAAATTCACAAAATTAATGGTTAGTATTTTGTATCGTATTGCTTTTACCTGTACGGACAGGGTCATATTTCAAAATAAAGATGATCTGCGCCAATTTACCGAACTTGGCTTGCTAAAACCTCAGAAGTGTCGTTTGGTTGATGGGTCTGGCGTCAATATGGAGCTATTTCCTCTGGTACCCTTTCCAGAAATCACCACATTTTTTATGCTTTCTCGAGTCATCGCCAGCAAAGGTGTTATGGAGTACTTGCAGGCTGCCTCGCAGATCAAAAGTAAATATCCTAAAGTAAGGTTCATGTTGCTCGGAGCTATAGAAAACATATCGGACTCTTTAAAGGAAGATGATCTGGCTCCGTATATCAAAGATGGTGTCATCGAATACTTTGGCGAGACAGATGATGTAGCCTCGTACTATAGACAATGCTCTGTTTATGTACTTTCTTCATATAGAGAGGGCATCCCTCGAACTGTCCTTGAGGCAATGGCTATGGGACGGCCCATTCTGACAACGGATGTTCCCGGTTGTAGAGAGACAGTTGTCGAGGGGAGAAATGGATTTCTCATACCAGCTCGTGATAGCGATGCTTTGGCCCAAAAAATGGAATGGTTTATCCAAAATGAGCCCGAGATAGCTAGAATGGGCACGGAGAGCTATAAAATCTGTCTGGAGAAATTCCAGGTAGAGAAAATAAATGAGGAAATGCTCAAGAATATGGGAATTGACTCGTAATATCTAACTCTCCTTAGTATAACAAATCCCCTCTCACAAGAATGTGAGAGGGGATTTTATACTTCTTACAACGTATGTTCTTCTGGACTCTCCCAGTACAGCGTCTGGTCGCCAAAGAGGTTTTCATCACAGCGGATACGGCCGCTGGTATAACCACCTACAAAGTTGCGCAAACCGTTCTTGACCACCACAGGAACGGGGAATTGGCCGATGAACATATTGGCTGGCAGCTCTTCTTTCCAAACCTCAAAGATCTCTGAGAATAGCTCGACCTGCCGATCCCAATCGGGCTCGATGATGGAAGCCTCATAGGCCGACCAGATACGGCGGATCCAGTGATCCGCGGGAGGCTCCTCGCCTACTGTTGTATCCCCTGTGTTATACCAAATGCCCCAGGCGGCACCCCATGGGCGCTGAGTTTGGATTCCCAAAAAGTTGCCCGGATCGACGATGGGTAACTCGGCGCGATCACAACCCCACCAGCCAGCGGTTAGGTCGTTGATCTCACAGCGCTCTTCATAGAGTGAGCGTTCGAGGTACTTGTAGTCAGCTTTAATGCCCACATCATGCAGGTACTTGCTGACTAACTGGGCAGCATCTTCTTCGGGAGAGCCACCCTCAAAGATACCTTCGATTTGAAAGCTGATGAGCTCGTTGGTGCCCGGCCAGACCCGCATACCGTCACCATCTTTTTCGGCATACCCGGCTTCATCCAAAAGTTGGCTGGCAAGATCCGGATCAAATTCGATATAGGCTTGGGCTAGCTCTGGATAAGCCTGCGGCGAACCATCGACAGGGGCGTATTGGCCGGGTGTGCCCAGCCCATCGTAGACGAGTTCGTTCATCTCATCACGGTTTACTGCGTGCGAGATGGCAATGCGCACATTGCGATTTTGGAAAAACTCGCGTAATCGCTCATCATTGACAGTCTGGTTCAGGCACACACCAACAAACTCGTCGTTTTTCATCAATGCGACCGCATAGTCACCGCCATTTTCTCCTTCTTTGTAGATGGTATAGTTGGCGATGCTGAGCTTGCGCCCCTGAAAGTCGATTTCACCGTTGATGATCCACATATTCAGCACTTCGGTTGTTTCAAAAAGTCTATGCTGAATCGTATCAATATAAGGTAGCTGATTCCCCTCTTCATCAATCTCCCAGAAATAAGGGTTTCGATCCATCAGAAACAGCTCTTCTCCCAGTTTATTGGTGCACACCCATGCATCCAAACAGGGGCGGTCGGGGTGTAGGTCTCGTCGATCATCCAATTCCAGGTAAAGTGACTGCCAGGTATCAAAGCCCAATTCCGTCGCTTTAGCCTCGACAGCTTCTGTGCCGGCAAAGTCAGGATGATACTGCTCCATATAGTGAACTGGCGTAAATGGCTTGTTCTCCCAGGCGAGTTTGTAAATCCACAGCGGGTTGGGGTCCTGAAAGGTAAAAACGGCAGTATAGGCATCGGGGGTCTCGCAGGTGGCGAGTATGCTTGGCGTTCCGGTAGACCATTCACTTGGCGGAGCTGTTGTGATTTCGGCGTTGTTGAGACGATTATCCCAAAACCATTGAATGTCTGCACTGGTAAAGGGCTCACCGTCTGACCATTTGGTGCCTTCACGCAGGTGCCAGGTCCAGACGCGGGCATCGTCGCTTAGCTCCCAGCTTTTGGCCAGGGCAGGTCGAACAGCAAAATCAGGCGTGAACCAGATGAAACTCTTTTCTCGGATCTTGCGTGGGCCCTGGCGGTCGGACATGCCTGTATAGCCACGACGCATGGCGCCCCCGTAATTGCCGATGCCTTCCAGTACAGGCGCTACACAGGGCTCGATGGGCAGTCGTTCGTCTACTGTGGGCAGTTCGCCAGCGGTCACTTTTTCAGCCAGCATCGGGGCTTCTTTGTACATAGAAACGGGTTCGACGGTAGCTTCTGGCGCGCTAGTGGCTGCCGCGGCGGTTGTTGGCGTTGGGGCGGTGGTGGGCTCTGGTGTGGCCGTAGCCTGTGTGCAAGCTGCTGCAATACCTGCTACAGCAGTCAGGCTCGATATGCGGACGAACTCACGGCGTGAAACCTTCATTTCCATCCTCCATCTAGAATTGGCAGTGCGGTGTATTTTCCCATGCAATCAAAGCGGCAGAGGTATTTTCCTATTTGGCTAGCATGATTCCCGTTCCACAAGATGTACCGGAAACGCCCATCCGGCTGGCTTGACGCCTGTCTCCAACCAACCAATGAGTAAATTTGCTATGCGCTCACCAATTTCTTGCTGAGCATGACCCACCGTGGTGAGCCTGGGGCGGATCATGGTGGCGATCTCCGAGTCATCAAAGCCAATTACAGAGATATCTTCTGGCACGTTGATGCCGTGTCCTTGCAGAGCCTCTAGTGCTCCTACAGCGATGCCATCACTCATACAGAACAGACCGTCAAAATCGATACCTTTTGAGGCCCAGGCGTGAATGGCCTCCATGCCTGTCTCGGGCAAAAACGCGCCGCGGTATATGCGTTCATCTGGCAATTCGATGCCCGAGATGATGCAAGCCTGACGGAATCCCTCCATGCGATCGTTGGCACCGCCGTGAAAGTCGGGTCCACCAATGACGGCCAAGTTGCGCCGGCCATGACCAATGAGGTACCTAGCCACCATATAGCCACCACTAACATAATCTGGCCCAACGGCCACCATGTCGGGGGAGGGGGGATTAGAGCCCCGCATGATAAAGGGGATGCCTTCTTTTTCCAGCCGGAAAAGGAATTCAGGGCCGCATTGGGCGTTGGCTACAACGACCGCTTCGGCTGGCGAGTTATTAAGCATAGCCATGCAGGTATCCAAATCGTCCATGGGCAGCGGCGAAATCATCAAATGATAGCCGTGTTTGGCGCAGATATGGGCAATACCCTCGGCCATCTTGGCATAGCCACTGAACAGCGTCTCCATGCCGGTGGGGATGGCCAGACTGATGATGTGGGAGCGGCTGCTGGCCAGCGCTCTGGCGGCTTCGTTGGGCGTATAGCCGTGTTCCTGAATGACGCTTAGTACATGGTCGCGTGTTTCCTGGCTTACGCGAGGGTTATTATTGACCACGCGCGAAACCGTGGCGGGCGAAACACCAGCTATTTTGGCGATTTCTTCCAGGGTCATTATAATACTCCTTGGAAAGCGCTTTCATAATAAATAACTAATTGTGCAATCGCTTTCACAAGCATTGTAAAAAGATCCTTTGAACATGTCAAATGGAGTAGATGAATGTCACTTGAAGAGCAGCTCTACAGTCGACGGGACACGCATCAGCCAATCATAGTAGGATGGGTCGGCGCAGGAGAGTTTGGTACGGGTATGCAGCTCTGTGCACATGATATCCCCGGGTTGTATCCCGCTGTTATCGCGGACTTGCATCTCGAGAATGCTATCAACTCGTTTCTAGCTGCAGGGCGTGCTTCCGAAGACATTGTGATCGCTGAGACTCTAGTCGAGGTTGATGAAGCGATTGCAGATGGCAAAGCAGTAGTGACTTGCAGTAAAGAGCTGGTTTTTGAAAACAACTCTGTGGAGGTAGTCGTGGAATCCTCTGGTGTGGCTGAGGTAGCTGCTCAAGTCATTGAGGGGGCGATTGCTAATCGCAAGCATATTGTGGTTGTTAGCATCGAGGTAGATTGCACAGTGGGCACCCTGCTACGACAAAAGGCCGATCAGCAAGGGGTAGTCTATACGATTGCTGATGGCGACCAACCCGGGAACATCGCTGAACTTGTGGCCTGGGCCAGGGCATTAGGTCTAGAGGTGGTGGTGGCTGGCAAGGGAACGCACTATTGGCCGAATCACGAGGAGCAAATCGAGCGAGCCTATCGAGGACGACAGGATCGCGAGTTTGCCGATGGCACCAAGAGTGCTGTCGAGCTGTGTTCGACTTGTAACTGCACCGGCCTCACCATTGACACACATGGCCCCCAGTGGCCGGCTATCACCTTGGAGGATTTGCCCAATTTCTTTAGGCCTCGCGCGGAAGGTGGCCAGCTCGATACGCTAGGCATTGTGGATGCAGTGGATTGTGTGCCAGCGAACTTGATTGGCACTACCGACAGCCGCTTGGACAAGGGCACCTTCATCATCGTACGGCTAGAGAATGAGGCCAAGCGCAAGTATTTAGCACACTACTTTAGTGCAGCTAGTGAGGATGGTCGTTATGGCGTGATCTATCGTCCCCATCACCTTTGTGGGGCCGATGCCAACATGTCCGTCATCAAGGCGGCGCTATGCGGCGAGGCTACCGGTGCACCGCGCGATGTGCGGATGTGCGAGGTGGTGGCCATTGCTAAGCGTGATCTCGATGCGGGCGAGACGTTGCACGGTATGGGCAGTATGGATATCCGCGGCATCATCATTCGCCATGAAGAGGCCATGAGCAAGAACCTGCTGCCAGCTGCTATGGCGGAAGATGTTGAATTGCTCGTGGCTGTGCGAGAGGGAACCCCCATCACCTACGCTATGGTGCGCCCCCCGCAAAACAGCACTCTTTGGCGTCTCCGAATTGAGCAAGATAGAGAGTCGTTATCGTATTGAGAACAGGCGCTCGATCGTACTGATCGGGCGCCTGCCTTGCTTGATCTATCGGCTCGCAGAATATCCGCGGTGTTTAGTCTCGAACTACTCGCTTACCGCCACATCTTGGCCACCAACACGTACGACCTCTGGCTTGACGACGTAACAGGTACCATCCTGTCGCACGAGCAGTGCCCGCCCCTTGAAGGTAATACTACCGTGTAGGGTCGATTCAATGCTTACTTCGTCAGCTTCGGCGTCGCAGAGGATAAACGTATCGCTGAATCCCTCGCCCACGATCTCAAAGGCGGTGGTGTGGGCATCTGCATAAAGGCGATGCGTTTCCGGGAAAACATACTCCTCGTCTTTAAGGGGATAGAGTACCACATCCATCCGCTGGGGCAGCCCGCCCCTCTGGGCATAATCCACTTCCCACAGCGGTGATTCACCATCGATGCCCCACCAGCCGCGAGCGGGGTTGAGCTCACCGCGATGCAGCGAGACCGTGGCGTCGTCGTCTACAGGTAGCAGAGCAATGTCTGCGAGGCCGGGGTTGTGCGAGTACACGACCTTGCCCTGCACCTCGATACCGCCAGGGTTAAAGGGCAGTTCGCCATCTGGTGTAGCGATGGGGCCTAGGTGGAAGAGTTGATCCAGGGTGTGCTCGTCGTCATCCTGCCCCAACACTTGGTCACAGAGGATCCAGTAGCCAGGCTTGACATAAAACATGGCGCGCTTGTGGGTAATACTGTCATCAAAGCCTTCAGTTGGCACCATCGGGTATGAAAAGCGCTGTCCTTGTGGGTCAAAGGGGCGAGGTGCATAGCCCTCAAGGTACTCGCTGCTCACAAAATCGAACGACTTGGAAGAGACCCACTCGTTTTCACCCTTGGTAACCAGGTCTGCTCCCGGTACGCAGCGCCGTGCCTGTTCCTTGCCATCAACGATGATCACGTTATGGGCCCAGCTGCCCCAGAAATAGTGGGTGAGTGGGGTCTGCGAGTAAGAATAGATGCTGGGATCGACGAGCAATTCGCGCCCGTCAAAAATGATGAAATTGAGCTTGTCCTCGTGTTGATGGGCATTACCCCAAGGCGCACCATCAAACTGCAGATACTGGGCATCGGTGCTCCAACTGCTGCGCATCACATAGAGCTTACTATCGGGCCATTCATGCGAAGTGTGATCGGGCATGGTGCCTTGTGCGCCCTTGGTAGCGCCCCACAGCAGATCATCGCGTTCAAAGATGTGTGCTGGCGCTGCCAGAGAGACACAGGATTCCTCCATATTACCGCCGCAATCGTTGAATCGCGGCATGACAAAGTTGGGCTGGGCCGCATACAGGTACATGTCATAGGCTCTGTTTACCAGCGCGATAAAGTCAGCGGGCAGCTCGACACCGGCCATGCGGGCGGCAATGCAGGTGCCGAATTGAGTGCTCGTGGGAAATCCGTGATAGCCGTGGGTCAGCTCGAACTGAAAGCCGTCGGCGAAATAGCCAATGCGATTGATCCAGCGCAGCCTGCGCATGGCCAATCGCAAGTAGGTTTTCCACAATCGACACTCTTGCGAGTAAATCGCAGCAGTGGCCAGGCTGGCCGATTCGACCTGGAACCAGTTCATGTGGGGACCAGAAAAGGCTGTCAAATAGCGCATGTGGTCCAGGCGCATGCGGGCCATCATGGCATGGGTGTCTTCATCAAAGGCTTCAGTCTGGCCCAGGGTGTTGATCACCAGGGGCATGGTGCGAGACATGCGTGTGCCCGTCTCCAGCGTTCGCCAGGGCTGGTTTTGGTGGTGGTGGTAATTGGGGAAGGGACACTTGTCGTACCAACTCCACAGTAACTCGCGAGCCTTGTAGGCGTAACGTGCATCCTGTGTTTTGGCATAACAAGACGCCAGGTTGGCTACTGAGGTCAAGCCATTGAGGCCAACCACGGTTTCCAGGTCGTCGAACAGACGTAGGTGCCAATCGATCTCGTCGCTGAATTGGTAACGCACATGCATATGCGCCCGGATGCTGAGTCGGTTATGCAGTGTGGCCTCGGCCTCTTCCATGTCACCAAAAGTGCGGGTGGGTGAGAATAGATCACTGTATTGCCAGTCTCTGGCCTTGAGGTTACTCCCCAGCTTTTGAGGCTCCACCGGATTTGCACAGTGACTGGCGTAATCCGCCTCGGTGACGCGAATGCTTTCGGCGCGGAGGTGATCTACCAGTACGCCAAACATGCGCTCATACAGGCTGATGAGGTCGGCGATGATGGGCATGTCCAGTTCGGCTGCCAGATCATACACCGTGCGGAGACAATCGGTCAGCATCTGGTCGCCCAGCGAGGCCTTGCGGCGGTGGCCGCTGGTGGCCAGCCGTGCACAGCCCGCTACGCGCCACAGCTCGGCTTCCTCATAGATACCCTCGCCCATATAGCCACACAGGGCCAGGGCGGTGGCCGCCAGCAGATACCGGTCGGCCTGCCCCTCTCGCACAAGGGGGTTGAAGGTCAGCAAATAATCGGCCAGAGCGTAGAGCGTATCATTCATCGCGCCGCCATCACAGATGTACCCCAAGGTCATGCGGGCCGCGTTTTCCTGGGCCCAGGTAGCCGCTTCATCTTCCCAGGGGGCAATATCGGGCGGCGTTTCGCCGTTGTAGGGCACACCATAACATGCCAGTTTATCAAACATGCTTTTCTCCTATCTACGAGCAGGGGCATCCTTGCTGTGCAAGCAATGTATTCGGAATAGACAAGAGATTCAAGCGCTGGAGAGAAGTTGTTTATGATGCATAAGGACGTATGATTGATCCTGTTTTGGCGAGCGCACCATTTGACACAATGTGCTACACTAAGAACAGCGTCTGATGATAAGGAGAAAAATCATGGCTTTTACATTACAACTCGGCGAAAAAGCACCTGATTTCAGCTTGCCTGCTACCGATGGCAAGACCTATAGCCTGGCCGATTTTGACGATGCCGACACCCTCGTCGTATTCTTTACCTGCAATCACTGCCCCTTTGTGCTGGGCTCGGATGAAATAACGCGTGCCACGGCAGAGAAATACGCCGACAAAGGCGTGCGCTTTGTGGGCATCAACAGCAACTGGGTAGGCGTGCACCCCCTGGATAGCTGGGAACTGATGATTACCCGTATGGAAGAGCAGCAGTTCCCCTGGGTTTATCTGTATGATGAATCGCAAGAAGTGGCTACTGCTTACGGTGCTTTGCGCACCCCGCATTTCTATGTGTTCGATCGCGACCGCAAGCTGGTTTACACTGGCCGCGGTGTCGATAACCCTCGCGAGATCAGCAAGATGACGGTAAACGACCTGGATAATGCCCTGGCCGAGCACATGGCTGGCAAGCCGGTGAGCACACCGCTTACCAACCCTCTTGGTTGCAACGTCAAGTGGAAGGGGCAGGACGAGCACTGGATGCCCGGTGACGCCTGCGATCTCGTCTAGAACTAGCACCGTAAACCGCCGCATACTGAGGATTCGTATTCCTGCAGGATGCGGCGGTTCTTTTATGATGATACAATGAACAGGTAATGGATAGGCTAGTATCAGGAGGTACGCATGGTTTCGCACAAGTTAACAGAGGAACAGGAGCGCACGCTGCTCAAATGGCAAAAAGATGAACTCACCGGTCACGAAACCTACAAGAGGTTGTCTGGCGCCATCAAGGATGAACACAATAGCCAGGTTATTGCTGATATCGCCGAGACGGAATCTGCCCACTATGCCATTTTTAGAGCTTATACTGGCAAAGATGTGGCTCCCAGTCGCTTCAAAGCACTCGTTTTTTATTTGCTGGCCCGCGTTCTGGGGCTCACCTTTGGTATCAAGCTCATGGAACGCGGTGAGGAACATGCACAAGCAGAATATGCCTCAATGATTAACGATGTCCCCGAACTGGCCTCTATTTTGGCTGATGAGGAGGCTCACGAGGAGGCGCTGCTAGGGATGCTCGATGAAGAAGCGCTCAAATACACGGGTTCGGTGGTGTTAGGGCTCAACGATGCCTTGGTGGAACTCACCGGCACCCTGGCCGGCCTTACTTTTGCTTTTCAGAATACCCAGCTTATCGCCCTCTCGGGCCTGATCACCGGCATTTCAGCTTCGCTCTCTATGGCCGCCTCCGAGTATCTTTCGGCGCGTGCCGACGAGGAAGCGTCTGAGGCGCGTCGTTCGGCGCTCTATACAGGCCTGGCCTATGTCTTTACAGTGACCGTTCTCATTCTGCCTTATCTGCTTTTTGAAAACTATATGGTTTGTCTGGCACTGACACTAGTCTTTGCCGTTCTGGTCATTGCCTTTTTTAATTTCTATATTTCGGTTGCCAAAGATCTTGACTTTCGCAAGCGTTTCACCGAGATGGCCACCATCAGCATTGGCGTAGCCGTCTTTTCCTTCTTGGTGGGCGTTGTTGTTCGCCAAGTTTTCGGCATAGAGGTCTAGCACGAGACTCTTACACGAGTAGGGGCGCTGTCAAACTGACAGCGCCCCTTTTTATTTGCTACCCAAATACAGCCAGTGGCAGGCCGAACCTAACATGATGGGTTCGGTGCTGATGCGGTAGAGAACATCTAGCCAAGCGGCTTGTAGCTCTGGTGAGAGCTCGGTATAGGCCGTTTTATCGCAGGCGCCTATACCGGTTTCGACAGCGACCATGCGGCGTGTTGTAAAGCCAGCTTTTTCATGCAGGTCGATGGCTTCTGGGTAGGTGGCAAAATAACCTGGGAAGCCAGAATCTTGCGGAACCCAGCCATCTCGCAGAATGGGTTCTAACTCATCGCTCAAGACCCACTCGGGGTGATCCACCACCAGGCTTCCCAACATACCATAGCGGCTGACAAAGGCTGAACCGATGATCCCGCCTGGCAACAACACGCGCTGTGCTTCTCGAATAGCGCGTTCCCTGCTCGCTCGCTGTTGCAGATGGTACAGCGGCCCCAAGAGCAACACCGCATCGAACGACTCACCCTCAAAGAGGCTCAAATCCTGGGCATCGCCGACTGCAAAGGTGACCCTGTCAGTCAGGCCCTCTGTCTTCGCGTGTTCTTGGGCTAGATCCAACTGCTCTTGAGCGAGATCCAAACCAACTACTTCATAGCCACGGCGGGCCATCTCCAGGCTGTAGCGTCCGGTGGCGCAGCCCACTTCCAACACGCGACCAGCAGGCGGCAGCACATCCTGCAAATGCCGCCAGGTCATGTCCCACTCTAGCTGATGCCGATTGAGCCTTTCGTCTTCGCCAGGGCGCCGGTAATAATGTGATACGTGCTCTGTCGATTCCATCGCGCTCTCCTTGTGGCTGCCTTGTCAACCCACCCCTTCATGCTAGAATGCAGTCTATGATGATAATTGAGAGGTAGTCAGCTGATGATACATCATTCGGATTGCGATATCGAGACCATAGACAAGTATGATGTGGTTGTTTTGGGCGGCGGCATTGCCGGGGTAGCGGCTGCTTTGGCGTCTGTACGCCGTGGCTTGCGGGTTTGCCTGCTGGAAAAGACTTGTGGCTTGGGCGGCCTGGCAACATTGGGCAACGTCGCTATCTATCTGCCCATCTGCGATGGGCTGGGGCACCAGGTCATTGGCGGCCTCAGCGAAGAACTGCTGCACCTCTCGGTGGCGGATGGTTTTAACCTGCTGCCTGCTGCTTGGGCTGGCCCTGCCAGCGTTGAGCAGCGCGCTGCACAGCGCTTTCGCGTGACCTTCAACCCACCTTCCTACATGCTGGCCTTGGAGGAACTGCTGCTGCGTGAGGGCGTGGACATCTGGTATGACACCCTTTTCTGCGAGGCACTCTGCACCGAGGAGCATATCAAGGCGGTGCTGGTACGGAATAAATCGGGGCAGTTGGCCCTGCACGCGAACATGTATATCGATTGCACCGGCGACGCCGACCTCTGCACGGCCAGCGGGGAGGAGACCGTCTCGCTGGATACCAACGTGCGTTCGGCCTGGTTTTACTATGCCTCCGAGGGAGCGGTGCATCTTGCAGCGCTTTCGGAGTCTTTTGCCTCGGATGGTACTCCTTCAGCCGAGGCGCAACGTGGCTATCGCGGTGATTGCGGCAAGAATGTGACTGCTCAGGTGGTGGGCTCGCGTGAACTGCTGCGCCAGCATTTTGAGGCCATCCGAGGCGATCATCCCGATGCGCGGTTAGTGAATGTGCCCACCATGCCCACTTTCCGCATGACACGGCGTCTTGTAGGGGCCGCTACTCTCGCTGAAAGTGGGGCGGGTGTTGCTCCGGAGGATATGGTGGGGCTGTGCCCTTCATGGCGTAAGGCGGGCATTGTTTATGGGGTGCCTTATGGGGCGTTGTACGGTCAGGTGGATAACCTGCTGGCAGCCGGGCGCTGCATCTCTGCAGAGGGGCGCCCCTGGGATATGGCTCGCGCTATTCCTGTGTGCGCGCTGACTGGCGAAATCGCCGGTACTGCCGTTGCACTGGCCCTTGGCGCCGGTTGCGCTGTAGCTGAGGTGCCGCTTGCCTCATTACGCGCTGAGCTGTTAGCCACGGGCAATATTATCGACGCTGATCGCATTATAGGCCGTTAGATTTTCATTCGTTGCTGGCTTTTACCTGGCTTTGGGCGTAGGTCAGCGCTTCACCATAGTACTCATTGCCGCAGAATACCACCATGTGGCGCAGCTTGCCGCTGTACAGGCCGAGGGTGTGCTCCTCATCATCGCCCACCACGCGATCGATCTCGCTCCAGGCTGTGCCCTCTTGTTGCCGAGCTTGAGCTAGCATGGCCGAGCCTGTGGCGGTGGCATTGCCAGAGAACATGCCCAATAAATTGACAATGCGATTAGTGCGGGCGGTTTTTCCGGAAGGATGCCCCTCAATGCCCTCGGCGTTCAGGGTATAGGTGTATTCGTATCTGCCACCATATACCAGCAGCAGAACGATTCCCAACAGGACGATCAGGATGCCGGCCGTAATGCCTACAGCAGTGCCTATCCCCTTGAGAGATTCCGAATCAAGAGGGCTGGTGGCCAGCAGCAGAATAGCCAGCAGCAGTAGGGGAATGCCAAACCCCAACCCCATTTGTCTGAGAATGACTTTTTGCTTGAAAAGGGGAACCTTGACGGTAAAAGTAAGCGTCTGTGGCATGTTCGAGTGTCCTCCAGCGTGAGTTGACGAGCATACCCGGTATTCTCATTGATAGGGGCACACCTGTCAATAGAGGCTTTTATGCATGAAATCAAGTTTACTGATTGCTTGAGCCATGAAAAAAGAAGCTTGCCCCCTAAAGCACGCCAAGCCCAACGTTGGCTCCTCCTTGTGTTGCTAGCGCTGCTTGTCTTTGGGGCTGGCCTAATCTTGCTCATGCGACCGGGCTGGCTGGTGAGTTATCTGTCGCTGCCTACTTTATACGCTTTCATCTTTCTCGCTTTAGAGAGAGTTGGTTTTTTCGCCAGGCTCCGAGTCCAAAAGGCTAGAGATGTTCTGCTCATTCTCATCTCAAGTTTGGCTTTTCTCGCTATTCTTTGCCATATCATCTCTCAGGAGAGCTGGGTTTATTATTGGGATAATGCGGCTTATTGGTACAAAAGTCTCGAATTGTTTGAGCGATTCGATGCGTCAACATTCAGCGCTCTTGATGGTTTGAGATTGCTTTACTCGAGCATCAACTATTCCGAATACAATTATCTTTTGGCTTATTTCATGGCCGTTCCGCTAAAACTGGTAGGAGGCTCTTATCTGGCCTTTGAGCTACTCGTCGCTACCCTCTTTATCTTGCCCTTTGAGTGCATCATCAGCGCATTCATACAAGATCTGGTAGAGAGCTATGATTTGAAGAAGCCATGGTTCGGCTATATTTTCCTCATCTCGCTTTGTTTTCCCCTCTTTTTTCTTCCTCTGCTGGATGGCTACATTGATGGGGCTGTGCTGTTAGTCATCGCCAGTTGCTACTATCTCACGCTGAAAATGCCAGATGAGCGGGCACCTGGACAGTCGATCCTGCTGGGATTGATGGCGGCTTTGGTGTTGGTGCTACGGCGTTACTTTGCCTACTGGCTAGTAGGGTATGGTGTCTTTGCTTTTGGTATGGCGATGAGCAGATTGCTCCGTCAGCCAAAGGGGCAGAGGATCGAGTTGGGTAAGCACTTGACTTTGAACTATGGTTTGTCGATTCTCGTTGCCCTTGCTGCACTACTCATTGGCTGTACGGGGATGCTGAAAACGATGCTATTTACCGATTATGAAGCAGCTTTTTCGGGATATAACGTTTTGGGCTTGTGGGGAAAGTTTCAAGAACTCGGCAGCTATCTGGGGATTGGCATTTTGGGATTTGCCGCTGTGGGCAGTATGGGAGGACTTGGCCGACTGCGACTAGGAACAGGCTTTCTCTTGTTCGCTAGTACGCTCGTTACGTGCTTGGCTTTTTACCACACACAAAATATGGGATTGCAGCATTATAATGTCGTTGCTGTACAGATTTTCATTCTCTTTGTTTCGGGTTTTATCCTTTTGCTCGACTTGATAAAGCGAGCGACTTTTTCTTGGGGCAAAAGGGCTGTTTGGGGGCAAGGGCTTTTGAGCGTCTTGTTTGCTTTGCTCGTCGTCGGTAATTTGTTGCAGGCCCTTTCCTTTGTGCAGGCGGAAGGGATCAGCCAAGAGATACTTGTAGGTAGGGCATACGCCATCAAGACACGCAACGATCTCGATGCTTTGGATGCACTGGACAGCTATTTGTCTTCTTTGGTGGATGGCAGCGACGAGGAAAGTGTGTATGTGCTGGCGAGCAGCACGATTTTTAACAGCGATGTGATGCGCAAGGTGAATGCTCCTGATTTGAACCTGGGCTATGATTTGTTGATGACTAACGACGTTGATTTGCGCGATGGATTTCCCATTGATTTTTTAGACGCTTCAATCGTCGTTGTTGGAGACCCCATCCAAACTCACATGTCTAGTCCTGACAGCCAGCGTGTCATTACTTTGTTGGCAGAAGAATTTCTCAGCGAGAGATCAATAATTGCCAGTAACTATATTGAGGATTCAAGTTTCAACCTGGATGACAACGTCGTCGCCAGGGTATTCATCAGGGTGCACCCCTATACTGAAGATCAGATCAATTATATGCGGACCGAATATGATACCTACTATTCAGACTATCCCGAGCTGTTCGTAGATCGATTCGATGAGTACCTAAACAAATAGTGGCTATGAACTTACAGGCAGATGTGCGAATAGCCCTTCTGGCGGCATCATGATGCGTATGGATATAGAGATAAAACTGGCAGGCTAGTATCTGCCTTTTTCTTTTGCCTTGATTTTACCAAAATATAGGCTATAATTTAGGTAATTCAAGGAGGCGACAATGTCTCTTACCAACCATCAAGCGGATGTCCTGGCCGTGATTCAAGCGCTCTACGCTGAGCAGGGCGGGCCCTTTCATTACAGCCTGCTGGCTGAGCGCATGGATATGAGTTCCTTTGCTGCTTATGATATGCTCCGTGTGCTGGAGGAAAAGGGACAGGTTCGCTCAGTCTATTGGCGTGACCCCGAGCGTAGCGGCCCTGGCCGTGCTTTGCGCCTCTTTGAACCGACGGACGCCACCCTTCCCCCCGAAGTTGTGGCTGCCTGGCGTAGCGACCTGCGTCAGCAGTTGAGCATGCGTACTGAGATAGCTGTAGACGAGCAGGGTCGCGGCCTTTCCCACGAGATGCGCTTTGCCCTTGAGCTTCACAGCGTTATCCTGGAGCGCCTACCCGAAAGCCGTGGGCGCTTTCACCTTGATGCGTTCATAGGTCCTGCAGATGTCGAACCCAAGCCCCACAAATTAGCCTTCTTTAACGCTATTGCCCTGGGGCTGCTGCTGGAGCGTTTTGCGGATGATGAAGAGTGGTGCAGGGAATTGGTGCGCCACATGGAACAATCCACCACCATTATGCAGAACCTCAACGCTGATGACCAGGCCTTGCTTGCCGAAAAGATGACCGCCGTGTACCGCTTTTTGCGTCCATTACCCCACAGTAGAGGAGAAGAATGATGCTCTATCCGGTCCGCAACAAGTATCGCGATATGACGACCTTGGACGGGTTTTGGGATTTTCAGCCCGACCCGGACAAGGTAGGGGAGGAGGAGGCTTGGTTTAGCTCACTGCCTGATCCTCGTCCCATAGCCGTTCCCGCTAGCTGGAACACCCAGTATGCCGATCTGGCCGAGTTCTTTGGCCTGGGGTGGTACCAAACCGAGACCACTTTGCCTTCTTATTGGCAGCAAGGCAGTAACCGTATCTACTTGCGGGTAGGCTCAGCAAACTATGCCGCCACGGTCTGGCTGAATGGCGAGCGTGTGGGCCATCACGAAGGAGGCCACCTGCCCTTTGCCTTGGATGTGACCGGCATCGCCCGCCCCGGAGAATCCAACACCCTGACCATTTTGGTGGACGCCGAACTGCTGCCCGACCGTGTTCCCCCTGGCAGGCAGGGTGGTAACATCATGATGGGCGGCACCAAACCTAGCGGTGCTTTTGATTTCTACCCCTATTCGGGCCTACATCGCTCGGTGCAGTTTGTCTCGCAGCCTTTCTGGGGCATCGAGGATGTGACGGTCACCACTGATATCGACGGTGCCGACGGCCTGGTACACATCAACGTATTGGCCGAGAGTTTTGAGTCGGTAACGGCCGAGATGGCTGGTATATCGGCTTCTGCGACAGGCGATGATGGCTCTATCGATCTGACCCTGCGCATCCCCGAGGCTCGCTTCTGGTCGCCCGAGGACCCCTATCTCTACAAACTAACGGTTTCATTGGGCACTGTGGATGCCTATAGTCTCAACGTCGGCATTCGCACTGTGGCGGTACAGGGCGACAAGCTGCTGCTCAATGGCCAGCCGGTGTTTCTCAAGGGATTCGGTAAGCATGAGGATTTCCCCTTTAACGGTCGCGGCCTTAATCGTGCCGTGGTGTTGCGCGATGCCGAACTCTATGATTGGGTGGGCGCCAACAGCTACCGCACTAGCCACTATCCCTATTCCGAAGATTGGATGGACATGGCCGATCGCCGTGGCTATCTGATCATTGACGAGATCCCCGCTGTGGGCCTTGATTTTGGTGATGCTGAGCTGGTGGCCAAGCGCTCAAAACAATGCAGCCGGGCATTATGTGAGCTGGTCATGCGCGACAAAAACCACCCTTCGGTTATCGCCTGGAGCGTAGCCAATGAACCTGTGGTGGCAGGATCCGTGGCAGGGATGTTCCTCGGTGGTGGGGGGCCGCAAAAGCCACCACAGGATGCTATAGACCGCGGAACAGAGTATTTCCGGGGCATGATCGACCTTGCCCACCAGCTGGATGCCAGCCGACTGGCCCTCTTTGTGGCCCTGGGAGATCGTACCCCCGATAGCTGGTTCGAGACCGCGGACATTGTCTGCACCAACCAGTACCCGGGCTGGTATTCCCAGTCTGGCGATTTGGCCGCGGCTCGTGGGGCTCTGGGCGCGGCTTTGGACAAGTGCGGTGCCTTTGGCAAGCCGGTGATGCTGACCGAATTTGGCGCCGATACCGTGGCGGGTTACCACGCCACCAATCCCGAGATGTTCACCGAAGAGTATCAATCGGCCATGATCGAGATGGCTATGGCGGTGATCGCAGAACGACCCTATATGGTGGGCTTTCACAATTGGTGTTTTGCCGATTTCGCCACCCGGGGCAGTATTCTTCGCGTGGGGGGAGAGAACCGCAAGGGCGTGTTTACCAGGCTACGCGAGCCCAAAATGGCGGCACATACGCTACGCCGTGCCTGGAAGGGCGAGGAGGAATAGAACATGTTGTATCCTGTACGTAACGCACAGCGTCAGTTCATCTCTCTGGATGGTTGGTGGCACTGGCAAATGGACCCCGAGCATGTCGGCGTCGACGAGAGCTGGTTCAAGGCTTTGCCCGCCGCGCGCGATATCGTCGTGCCAGCCAGTTGGAACGACCTTTATGATGATGCCCGCGACTATTTGGATTGGGCCTGGTACGCTCTCGATACCTTTGTGCCAGCGGCCTGGCAGGGCCAGCACGTGACCTTGCGCGTCGATTCAGCCAACTATTTGGCCTCCGTGTGGGTGAACGGCCAACGCCTTGGCGAGCATGAGGGCGGCCATCTGCCCTTTGAGATCGACCTGAGCGCGGTGTTGGTTTATGGCGCGGAAAACCACATCGCCATCCTGGTGGATGCCGCGCTTTCCGTGATGCGCGTGCCCCCTGGAGAAAAACCCGATCCCACCAAGCGAAACATGACGGCTTTTGGCGGCCTATCAGGTTTGGGCACCCATTTCGATTTCTTTCCCTACTCGGGCCTGAACCGCAGTGTGCGCCTGGTGTGCACGCCGCAGAGTCGTATTGAGGATGTGACCGTGCGCACTGTCATTGCTGGCGACGACGGCCTGGTGACTGTGTTGGTGGATACTTTGGCTGAGGGCCTTGTGACAGCGTCCATTGACGATGTTTCAGCGAGCGCCGAGACCGTAGATGGTCATGCCGAGCTGGCACTGCGCATCCCCGACGCCTGGTTCTGGTCGCCGGACGACCCTTATCTGTACACACTGGATGTTACCTTGGGCGAGAGCGATAGCTATACGCTGGAGGTGGGCATTCGCACCATCGCGGTGGAGGGCGACGATATCCTCTTGAACGGCGAGCCGCTGCTGTTGCGCGGCTTTGGCAAGCACGAGGATTCGCCCATCTTGGGGCGCGGCCTCAACCCGCCGCAAATCATCCGCGATGCCGACCTGTTCGAATGGGTGGGTGCCAACAGTTATCGTACCAGCCACTACCCCTACTCTGAAGAGGCTATGCAGATCGCTGACCGACGCGGTATTCTGGTCATCGATGAGATTCCCGCCGTGGGGATGCAGTGGGGGGATAGCGATGAGGCCATTGCCTCTCGCGACGCCCAGGCCGAACGTGCTCTGCGTGAGCTCATTTCACGCGACAAGAACCATCCCGCCGTGTTCTGCTGGAGTGTGGCCAACGAGCCTATGGGTTCCGGGGGTATGTTGGGCAAAGATGATGGCGGTGCCGCTACGGCCAAGGGGACTGCGTATTTCAAGCGTCAGTTCGCCCAGTGCCAGGCCCTGGATCCCACCCGTCTGCATACCATGATCGGCGTCATGGCCGGCCCAGTCGAGTGGTTGGAGCTCTCCGATATTTGCTGCATCAACCGCTACTGGGGCTGGTACGTTATCGGCGACGATATGGACAAGGCCGCCGAGTTCTTGGCGCAAGAGCTGGATTATCTCCACGGGCGCCTGGGCAAGCCCATCCTCATCAGCGAATATGGTGCTGATACGGTGAACGGTATGCATGGCGAACCGACCGTCATGTTCCAGGAAGAGAATCAGGTTGAGGTGCTGCGCGTGTATCAGGATGTAGCCGAATCACGCGACTATGCGGTGGGCCTGCACCCCTGGAACTTTGCTGATTTTCGCACGGGGCAAGGCGTTATGCGGGTAGGCGGGTTTAATCGCAAGGGCGTGTTCACCCGTTTGCGCGAGCCCAAGATGGCGGCGCATTTTCTGCGCGAGCGTTGGAAGAAACCCGACGAAAAGAACATGGCTCCCGCCAAGCAGGAGGTTAGTGGACCCAGCACTGCCAGTCTCGTTGCGGCTGGCCCTGAGGCACTGCTGAGCGGCATCACCGCCAAGCTGAGTGCGGGGGGCGTGCCCTCCGGGTGTACGCTGCGCTTTGATTTCGGCGCCGAGGGCGTTTACCAGTTTGCCACCGGCCAAGCTGGTGTCGTCCCTGTGAACGAATCTACGCCAGCTGCCGATACCACCGTCGTCATCCGCTTTTGCGACCTGGCGGCCGTAATTACTGGTGAGACGCCTGTTACGGTGTTGGGCATGAACAGCGCCTTCCAACTCAAGGGCGACGGCAGTATTCTGGGTTCATTGCTAGGGATGTAACGGTCTAGCGAGAGAGGGTGCGCGCAGGCGTGCCCTCTCTTTTTTGGCTACTTGACTCTGACGTTACGTTAGGGTTTATACTCTCTGTGGAGGTGGCAATGAGAGAGTATACTGTGAGCGAACTGGCCCAACTGGCCGGGGTGAGCGTGCGCACGCTTCACCACTATGATCAGATTGGCTTGCTGGTGCCGCAGACCCGTACCGCGGCGGGCTATCGTTTGTATCAGCAATCGGATTTGCTGCGTTTGCAGCAGATACTCCTCTATCGCGAGATGGATGTGCCCTTGGCGGATATCCAGCGGTTGCTGGATGACCCCGGGTTCGATCCACTGACGGCGCTTGGTGAGCATCGCCAGCACTTGAGCGCTCGCATCGAGCGCTTGCAGCGCCTCCTTGAGACAGTCGAGCGAACAATTGAGCAATTGACGGAGGATGAGATGCCCTTGACGGATAAAGAACTCTATGAGGGATTGACCCCGGAGCAGGCCGAGCAGTATGAGCGCGAGGCCAGAGCGCTATACGATCCGCAGATTGTGGCAGAGAGTAACAGGCGGGTGCGTAATATGTCCAAGGGGGAATGGAAGGCTTTGCAGGATGAAGGCGATGCCATTAACCGCGAATTGGCAGAGATGATGGACTTGGCGCCTTCGGATGAACGGGTGCAGGCTTTGATTGCCCGGCATTGCGTCTGGCTGGAGCATTTCTGGACGCCCACTGCTGCCTCGTACGAGGGATTGGGCCAGGGCTATGCCAGCGATGAGCGTTTTCGAGCGTATTACGATCGTTACGCAACGGGCTTGGCCGATTTCATGGCTGAGGCCATGAGTTGGTATGCACGGCATACCTTGGCCAAAGAATAGGAGTTCTAAAAAGGCCCTGGCATTGTTGCCAGGGCCTTTTTCATGTCTACCTACAAAAAGTACGCGCAACACCTTGACGACTCTTTTATCTATGGGTAGAGTGTGGCGAGACATATCCTACTATCGGTAGAGACAAGTCTGTCGTTGCAGATTGAATTGCTTACAGTATGAACGGAAAACGTATGGATATCATCTTTCACCCGATTGGCACTATACACACAGAGTACACCACCAAAGCCGGTATGCCCATCCAACCCATTGCGGGAAAGGGGGGCAAAGGCGTGGTCGAGATTCTGCCCGAGTACAAGGAGGGCCTCAAGGATCTAGAGGGTTTTTCTTATATCTATTTCCTTTTCTATCTGGATCGGGCAACCAAGCCGATTATGGAAGTCCATCCGCCGATGGATGACAAGGGCCACGGGCTTTTTGCCACGCGCACGCCTAACCGTCCCAATCCCATTGGTCTTTCCTTGGTCAAACTGATCAAGGTCGAGGGCTGCACGCTCTATGTCGAGGATGTGGATATGTTGGATGGCACACCGTTGCTTGACATAAAACCATATGTCCCCGATATCGACAATCGTGATGCTGAACACACTGGCTGGCTAGAGACAAGAAGCGGCCGAATCAAGGATATTCGTTTGCCCCAGCAGTAAAGGGAAAAGGAGGTACCCTAATGCCCCAACTATCGCCAGGTGGAAAGTATGTGTTTGGCTGGGCGATGATTGCGGGCAATAGGGTGCCTCTCCCACCTGAGGCTTGCGATGAGTATGGGCTTGTCGATGGGGCGCTGATCATTCTTCTTTCGACGAGTCGAACATCGGGGGGCTTTTCGGTCTCGACCCCCGAATTGCTGCGCGGCTCTTATCTCTATGGTATTGCCAATGCAGCCGTTGCCCATAGTGGACGCATAGCTCGCTACAAACAGCATTTTTGCCTGCAAACCTGGTTACAGGGGGGCTGCGTCGAACTCGCTGACTCGGCTTTTCGGGCCTTTGGCTTACAGGGTATCGAGCGTCTGTTGGTTATTCGTGGCAGCAACTTAGCTTTCGATATGGCCGCTCGCGGCCCATTGGTAGAGCGTGCGGCAACGCACAAGAGTATTCCTTGTTTTACGCTCGATTCGCCTTCTTCTCGGGTCAATGACGGTTGATTTTGTCATATTTGTAGTGTGTTTTTATTTTCCTGCTATTGGAGCCTTAAGAAGGAAAAGGGCTGCTGAACTTGCCCTATAGTCTTTGTTTGGCACACGCCTAGCAGCGTCTATAAACTCGTAATAAACACAAGGGTCGCTACCCAATCTGGGTAGCGGCCCTTTCCTTTTAAGAACAGACTGGCTTTGGTCTTAGCTTGCTGCCGCAGCCTCGAACTGGCTGTTATAGAGTTCGGCGTAAAAAGTACCTTGCGCCAAAAGCTCGTCGTGCGTGCCCTGTTCAACGATATCCCCATCGCGGATTACTAAAATGAGATCGGCATTGCGGATGGTGGAAAGCCGGTGAGCAATGATAAAACTGGTACGTCCGTGCATCAGATTGTCCATCGCTTGCTGAATGAGAATCTCTGTACGAGTATCCACCGAGCTGGTGGCCTCGTCCAGGATCAGCAATTTGGGATCGATCAAGATGGCACGGGCGATGGTAATGAGCTGCTTTTCCCCTTCAGAGATGTTGGTGGTTTCCTCATTGAGCATGGTGTTGTAGCCATCTGGCAGGGTGCGCACAAAGTGATCGATGTGTGCCGCCTGGCCAGCGCGAATGACCTCTTCCTCCGAGGCCTCTGGGCGCCCGTAGCGGATGTTGTCCATGATGGTGCCGTTGAACAGCCAAGTATCCTGCAATACCATGCCGAACATCTGGCGAAGATCGCCGCGGGTCATATCGCGAATGTCGTGATGCTCCAGCAAGATGGCGCCGTCGAGCGGATCGTAAAAGCGCATGAGCAGCTTGACGAGGGTGGTTTTGCCAGCACCAGTGGGACCGACGATGGCGATTTTTTGGCCCGGCTTGGCGACTGTGGAAAAGTCTTTGATGACGACGTTATCGGGATTGTATCCGAACTGAACGTGATCAAACTGAACCCAGCCTTCTATCTCGTCGAGCTTGACGGGGGTAGTGGTGTCGGGCACTTCTTCCTCTTGCTCGAGGAAGGTGAAGACACGTTCGGCTGCAGCGGCAGTTTGCTGAAGGACGTTAGAGATGCTGCCTAACTGAGCAATGGGTTGGTTGAAGGAACGCACGTACTGGATAAACGCCTGGATATCGCCCACATTGATGGTGCCGCGCGCTGCCAGATAACCACCCAAGATGGTCACAATCACATAACCAAGGTTGCCGACAAAGCTCATCACCGGCATCATCATGCCGGAAAGGAACTGAGACTTCCAGGCTGAATCGTGGAGTACATTGTTGTATTCAGTGAACTCGGCGACGTTGCGCTCTTCGCCATTGAAAGCCTTGACTACATCATGGGCGCCGTACATTTCTTCGACATAGCCATTGACATGGCCAAGGTAGTCTTGCTGTTGAGCAAAGTACTTTTGCGAGCGTTTGATGATTTGGGTGATGAGCAACAGAGAGAGCGGCACAATGAACAGCACCACAATACTCATCAGCCAGTTGATGGTGAACATCATGATTAGCACGCCAATTAGGGTGGCTAATGAAGTGATGATCTGCGAAAGGCTCTGGTTCAGGGTTTGACTGACGGTATCGACATCGTTGGTGATATGAGAGAGTATTTCGCCATGGTTGGTGCCATCAAAATACTTGAAGGGCATACGGTCGATTTTAGCAAAGATGTCTTTGCGCAGTCGATAGGTGATTTTGGCAGAGATGCTGGACATGATCCAGCCTTGGGCATAGCCAAATCCACTCGATACCAAATAGAGGCCAAGGGTAGTGAGCAGGATTCGACCAATGGCGTCATAGTTAATTGTGCCGGTTCCGGCAAGTTGGGCCATTACACCCTGGAATAGTTCTGTTGTCGCACTGCCCAGGATCTTGGGGCCGACGATAGAGAAGGCCGTAGAAACGGCGGCAAAGACTAACGCGATAATGATGGGGATGCGGTGTCCCCCCAAGTAACGAATCAGTTTGATCATGGTGCCGCGAAAGTCACGGGCCTTTTCGCCCGGCATCATCATGTGGCCACCACCTATGCCGCCGAATCTGCGCTGCGGCCCTGGGCCACTAGGGGTACGGTTATTTTCTGCGCTCATAGTAGTTCCTTCAAACTAAGCTGCGATGTTGCGATTTCTTGGTAGGTCTTGGAGGTGTCCATCAATTCTGCATGTGTCCCCAGGCCTACCACTCTGCCTTCATCCAGCACAATGATCTGATCTGCATCTTTGACGCTTGCAACGCGTTGAGTGACCATGATGATATTGCTGTCGGTCAAGTTCTCGCGCAGAGCGCGACGAAGGGCAGACTCCGTTTTAAAGTCCAAAGCGGAAAAGCAATCGTCAAAGACATAGATGGGCGCTTTTTTGACCAAGGCACGGGCAATGGCTAGACGCTGTTTTTGTCCGCCGGATAGGTTAGTGCCAGATTCAGAGATCTCGGTATCGAGTCCATCCGGCATATCGAGCACGAAATCGGCCTGGGCGATTTTCGAGGCGCGAATTAGCTCTTCATTCGTCGCGTTCTCATTGGCGTAGCGTAGATTGCTAGCAACGGTCCCTGAGAAGAGGACGTTCTTTTGGGAGACATAGCCGATGCGTTCGCGAAGATCGTGTTGAGGGATCTCGCGGATATTGACGCCATCGACCAAAATGGCGCCGACTGTTGTATCAAAGAAGCGCGGGATCATGCTGACCACAGTGGATTTGCCTGAACCAGTGGTGCCGACAATGGCCGTCGTTTGCCCTGGACGTGTCGTGAAGGTGATCTCGTGGAGAACATCTTCTTCTGCTCCCGGATAGCGGAAGCACACTTGGCGGAACTCGACGGTGCCATCAAAGGGCTCCTGAAAATGCTTGGGTTCGGCAGGGTCGACGATCACAGGCTTGGTTTCCAGCACGTCGGCAATGCGGTCGGCGGAGACTTCGGCTCTCGGTAGAATGATGAACATCATGGAGAGCATGAGGAAGGCAAAGACGATCTGCATGGCATACTGCATAAAGGCGATCATATCGCCAACCTGCATACTTGCTTGAGCGATTTGATGTGCGCCGGTCCAGATGATGAGGACACTCATGCCGTTCATCAACAGCATCATGACCGGCATCAGCACCATCATCACGCGGTTGATGAACAGGGTTGTCTCGGTGAGGTCACGGTTGGCTATATCAAAGCGGTTTTGCTCGTGTTCCTGCCGATCAAAGGCGCGGATGACCATCATGCCGCTGAGGTTCTCACGGGTCACCAGGTTGAGACGGTCGACGAGTTTCTGGATGGTCTTGAAACGAGGTACTGCTACCAGATAGATCACACCGATCAGCACAAGGAGTACTCCGACGACGAGAACGAGAATCCACCACATAGAGGCGTCCTTGCTCAGTGCGCGGATGACTCCACCCACACCAATGATGGGCGCGTAAAAGACCATACGGATCATCATCACGACCAGCATCTGGATCTGGGTGACATCGTTTGTGGAACGAGTGATCAGTGAGGCTGTAGAAAAAGTACCAAACTCTGTGCTAGAAAAGTTTTGCACCTTGCGGAAAATGTTTTTGCGCAGGTCACGTCCGACGCCGGCGGCTGTTCTAGCAGCCAGATAGCCCACAGATATGGCACAGATGGCTGAAAGCAACGAGAGCAGGAGCATGATTCCACCGGTACTTAGGATGTAGCGATTCTGCAGAGCAGTCGTATCCATCCCCAGGGCTGTATACTCGGCTTTGATGACGATAGCTGCCTGCTGAATGATCGTGCTTTCTCCTAGGGCGGTAAATTGTTCATCCGTCGCTGTTATGAGCTGGGAAAGCTGATCGGGCGAAAGCTGGGCCAAAAGCGCAAAAGGATCGCTGCCGGCTGGGAGCATTGAGATGTCTATGTGAAAGGTCTCAGCGAGCGCCGCGGCTTGAGCTGGATCCGCGACCGCTTCTTCGATGGTCGATACGACGAGAAGCGCTCGCCCCATGATGGGATTAATCCTATCGATCTCGACACTGTCCAAGTTGGTGAGGACATAGATGGCCTGGTCAGCCAGGGCAGGGTAGTCCTGGACATAAGCATCATAATCAACTGAATCCTCGTTCACCAGCGTATAATCACTCAACACACCTGTGCGTTCGTCTGTACTCATAAAGAGTAATAGTTTGTCCATTTCACTCTGGCGAATGGCCACAGGAACCGCGTTTTCGATTCCTCCCTGCTGAATGCCTACGTTGACGATTCGAGACATATAGTCTGGCAGGGCCAGATCGCTGTTGGCTTGCACAAGCAACAAAAGAAAAGAAATAAGCACAAAACCCAAGAAAGGTTTTAGGTACTTGACTAGACGCGTCATAGAGATATTCCTCCAAACAGGCGGTCAAAGGGATGATGCTAAGGATTTTTGATAGGCCAAGTGCGTATAGGCCAGGTGATGATCAAGAGATATACAAACAATTGCTTACAATCAGGATAGAGATTCCACATCGTGTTGCGGATCGGCAAGATGTTCCGTCTTCTCACTTAGCAGATCAAAGGCTGTAATGATTTGAAGTTGTTCCTCACTGCTCAGCGAGGTTGCCAGAGCATTGAGCCAGTTTTTGTGGATGAGGAAACTCTCGGCGAGTGTACTTTCTCCCAGCGCAGTGAGTGAAGCCTGTTTGACCCGTCGATCGTGTGGGTCTTCAGAGCGAACGATTAATCCTTGGTGGGCCAACCGGTCGAGCATCTGGCTAGCAGCAGCAGGAGTGATATCCAGTACCTCGCCCAGATTCGAGACGGAAAAACAACCTTTGTGTTGAATTTGAAAAAGCGCACCAAGTTGTGAAAGAGAGAGACCGTGTTCTTTTGCGAAAACGCTAAAATAGCTTATCGAGCGGTGGGTGTAGACCTTCATCCACTTGTGCAAAGCACTCAGAAATGCTTGTGATGAATCCATCGATGGCATGCTCCTAATTAGTTAAGCATACTTATATATATTGTATTCAGTCTGCTGTCAAAGATCGATTTCTTGTTGTGCAATCCCAGATTCCCTTACTAGTTATCCTATCCGTGAGCACGATGAACACAGGGTGTTGAAAAATCATTGCTGCAGTGTTTGTGCAAGTGGTCACAGATCCGAGTGTAGGGGCGTGTCTCGGCGAGAGAGTATTTTGAGGAGTATGTGCATGTCCTTTGCCTTGTTACTCGCTCAATTTTATTCCCTAAAAAACGTTTGACCTCTCTTACCCACCATTGTAGACTGTTCGGGCTACATGCTTGCTATACAATTCCATTTTTCTATTTTATTAAATAAATTTTCTTTATATTATTTCCTTTTTTTATGCAACTGAATTTTGTAGGGTTAACATGGGAGGAAAGCTGTGGAATCTATCTTTGGCTGGATATTTATTACTTTTGGGGTTATGGCCGGCATACTATATCTGATAGAATGGACAACTGGACGTGATATGAGTCGAGCGTTCTCACGGCGCTATCGCTATATCGAGCGGATGGGCAAGACCCTTGGTACAATTTGGCATATCGTTAGCTATGTGATTTTGCCCATCGGGGCTGGATTGGCGTTGGTCTTGTAGCACTAGGTTTGGTCGTTTTAGATGGAACTGTGCACATTTTTGTCGTTACACCCGATTTATCTGCAATGAGTCATACTGCTCTTTGGAGCAGTATTGACAGAAGCATTGGTTCTAGGGCGACCAGTACCACTTTGTAAATGGGAGGGAACTTTGTACCTTGAGAATGAGTGTACTTGATGCCCGGTCGTTTATTACTCATCAGCTATGATTTTGCGCCATTAGGTAGTGGTGGGTGCAGGCGGGTAACACAGGTAGTGAGTCGACTTGCAGAGTTTGGGTGGGAGGTCACCGTACTGTCTGCACGCTGGGATGAGGGACGGCACGCCGCCTGGGATCCGGTTCTTCTTGACTCGATTCCATCCTCTGTGCGTATCCTGCGTCCCTGGAATCTGGACAATTGGCGTAGACGCGGTCAAGCTGCCCAGAAAAAGACTGAGCCATCAACCCCTCTAAAGCAGGGCGGCTTGAAAAAACGCCTTGCTGGCTGGGCGCGAACGTTGTGGATTGCACTCAATATTCCCGATCCGGCCATGACCTGGCGGCCGTTGGCTTTTTGGGCTGGTCTGCGTGAGATTCATACGCGCAGACCCGATGTGATTCTGGCTACATCGCCGGCACAGTCAAACTTGCTGGTCGGCAGGACGTTGAGCTGGCTGACCGGCATTCCCCTGGTGACAGAATTCCGCGATGCCTGGACTGTCGAGCCGGTGCGCAATCGTCTCAAAGGTATCAATTATTGGCCCCGCAGTGCTCACGAACGTGCGATGGAGCGTTCGGTAGTCAAACGGTCACAGTATGTCATTTCGATGACTGAGGGATTGACCGCAGATTTCCAGCAGCGCTATGGCAAGCTGCACGCGAATCGTTTTGTAACTATCCCCAATGGTTATGTACGCGGCGAACTGGAGACGGCGCAAGGCTCTGCTGATAGGCGACCTGCCGACGGCGTTTTCCACATTGTTTATACGGGCAAGCTAAGCGATCGCCGCACACCGCGAGCTTTTTTTCAGGCTCTGGCTGCTTTTCTGGAGCAATATCCGGCACAGCGCGGCAAACTGTGCCTCGATATCGTTGGCCTTTGCTATCCGTTTGATGATGGCTCGACCATTGAACAGCAGTTGGCAGAGTATAGTTTGCAGGATGTAGTTAGACTACATGGTTTTGTCTCTCGTGCCGAGAGTTTGATCTGGCAGGCTTCGGCTGACTTGCTTTTGCTCGTTGTGGGACGTGTTCCGGCGGAAACCGCTTGGGTCTATGGGTTGGCCGCTAAGGCGTTTGACTATACTGTAATCGGTCGACCGGTTTTCTGTGTCGCTGAGCAAGGTCCTACGGCACGTTATATAAAAGATTCGGGTATTGGCGAGGTATATGGCCACGCCGATCTCGATGGCATGAGCAAGGCACTGGAACGGGCTATTTCGGGTGGATTCCACTATGCTCCTCAGGATCAGGTCATTTCAGCGTACGAGTTCGGTGCCTTGATGCAGCGTCTTCATCTTTTGTTGGAAGGCATAGTCGAGAGAACCCCTTTGAAGTAACCATGCAAATATGCAGTGTTGTTTTCTGTCTGAAAGGCAGTGTTGATGGATGCAGTCTGTGTAATGGGCCTGGGTTATATTGGATTGCCGACCGCGGCCCTGTTTGCTTCACATGGGTTGCGTGTATACGGGGTAGATGTCGAGGAGGGCGTCGTTGAGACGTTGCGTGCTGGCAAGCCGTATATCCATGAACCTGATCTATCCGACGTCGTCAAAAAAGTTATCGCCGATGGTTCACTTTCAGTCGATACAACACCACATGCGGCAGATGCTTTTGTCCTGGCGGTGCCTACTCCTATCATGGAGGATAACAAGGCCGATTTACGGCATGTGTGCAGTGCAACCGAGATGATCATCCCTTATTTAGCGGAGGGTAATCTGGTTGTACTCGAATCAACATCTCCGCCACGCACGACGACCGATGTCGTGAAACCCATTTTGGAGCAGAGTGGCCTCAAGGTGGGGCGAGATTTGCTGTTAGCCTATGCGCCCGAGCGCGTTTTACCAGGTCGTATCCTAACTGAGATGGTCAACAATGCTCGGGTAGTGGGTGGAGTCGACGAGGCTTCGGCTCTAGCTGGCAAGGAGTTTTACCGCTCATTTGTAAAGGGAGAGATTGTCACTACGGACGCCACTTGCGCTGAGATGGTCAAGCTTATGGAGAACACCTATCGTGATGTGAACATCGCCATTGCCAACGAGTTTTCACGCCTTGCCCAACAGTTTGGCGTGAATGTGTGGGAGGCAATCGAGGTGGCTAATCTACACCCGCGTGTGCAGATTTTGCGCCCTGGGCCAGGTGTGGGCGGCCATTGTATCAGTGTCGATCCTTGGTTTCTTGTCGAGGCGGCGCCTGAAACTGCGCGACTCATTCGTCAGGCCCGCGAGGTGAACGATTCCCAGCCGGGATTTGTGGTTGAGCTATTGGAACGGCAACTGGGTGATCTTGAAGGCAAGACGATTACCTGCCTAGGAATGACCTACAAGGCCAATGTGGATGATATTCGCGAGGCCCCCTCACTTGAAGTGGTCTCCGAATTGCAAGCGCGGGGCGCTATTGTGCGCGCCTATGATCCGTATGTAAGCGCGGATCGCTTGCCCGTCGCACTGGACGATTCACTCGATGCTGCGCTGGATAGTGCCGATGCCGTCGTTCTATTGGTCCCTCATGATGAGTTCGTCGCCGCCCAGCCTGGGCCAATTCGTTCAGGAACGCTGTTACTCGACACTTGCCACGTTTTGGATGTTGCGTTGTGGGAAGCATCTGGGTACAAGGTCCTGTTGCTTGGAGATGGCAAAGGGCGGATATCATGAAGGTGCTATCTGTGTTTGGAACACGCCCTGAAGCCATCAAAATGGCGCCTGTGGTGTTGGCACTGGCTGAAAAACCTGGCATTGTCTCGCGTGTTTGCGTGACCGCACAACATCGTGAGATGTTGGATCAGGTAACCGACTTGTTTGGCATCAAGCCGGACTATGACCTCGATTTGATGCGCCCCCGGCAGACACTGGCAGGCATCACGGCGTCTGTATTGACGGATATTACACCAGTGCTAGAGCAAGAACAGCCAGACTGGGTATTGGTGCAGGGCGATACAACAACCGTAATGGCGACTGCATTGGCGGCTTTTTATTTGGGCATTCGTGTGGGGCATGTAGAGGCTGGCTTGCGCACCCGAGATAAGCGTCAGCCTTTTCCCGAAGAGATCAATCGCCGCATTGCTGGCGTGATAGCTGACTTGCACTTTGCGCCGACGCAGTTGGCTGCCGATAACCTGCTCGCAGAAAAGATTTCACTCGAGCAAATCATTGTTACGGGTAACACTGTCATTGATGCACTACAAAGAGTTGCGCTAATGCCCTATGATATGTCCTCTGGGCCTCTTGCTGGCATCCCTTTTGAAGGACACCGCATTATTGCCTTGACATCGCACCGTCGGGAGAATCACGGCACGCCGCGTGAGGCTGTGTGTCAGGCTGTGCTCGAACTGGTGCGGCGCTATCCTGATGTGCATATCGTCTATCCGGTACACCCTTCACCGGCTGTGTGTGATACGGTCTACCCAATGCTTTCGGGGCAGAAAGGTATTACGCTCTTGGAGCCGCTCGATTATCAAGCTAACATTCAGCTCATGAGGCGTTCTTATCTGGTGATTACGGATTCAGGCGGCATGCAGGAAGAGGCCCCTGGTTTGGGTGTGCCCGTACTTGTTCTACGTGAAAAGACCGAACGGCCCGAAGGTGTTCGTGCTGGGGTGGTACGCTTGGTAGGCACGTCTAAAGAGCGGATCCTGGCAGAAGCGGCCCGCTTACTAGACGATGCTAATGCTTACAAAGCTATGGCGCAGGCGGTCAATCCCTATGGTGATGGCCGAGCGGCAGAGCGAATTGTCAATTGTCTTGCTGCTTGGGGTGCCAAGGATTTGGATTCAAACTCCGATATGTGAATGATGTGACATATTGAATGTCAGTTATGAGGCAACCTATGCGCTGGGCCGAATTAAAAGAACGTAGCACCAAGCTACTGGGTAGGCTCCGTTCCGGACCCGGCCGTGAGACGGCAGTCAAAAGCAGCATCCTTTTTGGCTGTCGTATTGCCGCGATGGCGACACGTATCATCATCTCTCCGCTGACTGCCAATATATTAGGGACATCTGAATACGGCAGTATGTCTTTTGCCCTCAATGTCATTACTTATATGCAGATCATATTCACTCTGGGCATGGACAGCGCACCGCGTCTGGCAGCACAGACCGATTCTCCCAAAGAACAGGGTGAGCTTGTCGGCACGTATGTGCTGCTTTTTGCTGTGTGGGGCGTGCTCTTTGGTCTCGTTCTGTGGGCTATGCACGGCTGGGTAGATTCAGTCTTTGCCGTAGATGCAGGCGAATTGTTTGGGCTCTTGGCTCCGATTGCTATCATTATCCCCATCAGCGTGCTTACCGAATGGCTTTTGCGCGGTCTGGGGCGTATTCGTCTGCTGGGGTACGCCATGCTCTTTCCCAGCCTGCTTTATCTGCTCGGTGTTATTTGGCTTTCGTATCAACAAGATGTAACGGCAGGCCAGGTGCTACTCGTTCGTTATTTGACCATCGCCGTAGTGCAGATTGGCGTGTTGGCACTGCTCAAGCCGCGTCTGACCAATCTGCGACACCAGGCTAAGCGTATTTGGGGTGATTTTCGTGCCTTTGGCTGGCGTGTCTATACAGGGCGTATTCCCGCGGCATTGGCGGATTGCAGTCAGCTTGCGTTGGGCTATTTCGTCTCTGCTGAGACCATTGCCTACTACAATATCGCTCTTGCACTATCGGCACCTGTCGAGTTGGTGGGCACATCCTACGCGCAGACACTTTACCGCGGCATGATTCATCATGATCAGTTGCATCCCCAGCAACGTTGGACAAGTGCGCTGGTAAGTGCGGCTACAGCGATAGGTGTTCCTCTTGCTGGCACACTGCTCATTGTGTTGGCATATCCTGCCGATTTCAGACAGGCCATCCCCTTGCTCTTTCTTCTCTCAGCAGGTCGGGCCTTTAGAGGGGGCTATGCGCTCTATAACCAGTACCTCAGCTCTCACGGCGCTGGCAATATCATGCGGCGTGTCTCACTCATTGGGGCAGCTGTGGAGATTGTTGCAACACTATTGCTGGTGTATTTGTTTGGGGTTTATGGCGCATCTGTCGCTCTGATTATCTATAATTGCTTTACCATGGCACAATATGTGATCAACTATCGTCGTTTTTCACAAAAGATTGTTGGAATGGATGTGGAACAAGCCCAATCATCCAATGAAAATCAAGGGAACGGAGAATAAGATGGACATCCGCCTTGTAGAGAGAGTAGCTTTTTCGGTTGTTGGCCAAGAAGGATGTGGACCGTCCTCAGAAGGTTGGAAATGGGTACCGCCGCTTTGGCAAGCTTTGAGTGAAAAAATCTCTGATATTGGGGACTTGTTCCTTTGTGATATGCAGGGGAATCCCTTGGGAGCTTGGGGAGCCATGACTGACATGACTCGCAGTTTTATGCCGTGGACGGAAGCAGGGAGATACCTGGCAGGTTTCGAGGTGGCTGCCGAGTCTGTGGCACCTTCTGGTTGGAGCAAGTGGGATATTCCGGGGTATCGATACCTAGTGGCAGGCTGCACGCAAACGTCCTATCAAGAGGTGTTCTATGCTGTGTTACATGAGTATATGCCCAAAGAGAGATACGAACTCGTTGGGGCGGTTCATGAATATTATGGGCCTGGTAAAGGTGCGGACGAGCTAGAGCTCTATTTCCCCATAGCCAAGCTCTGATCAAGAGGCTGCAAAGCCGCGAATACAGTGTGTATTCGCGGCTTTTTGTGTAGCAGTTTATCTTGCAGTTAGCCGAGGCCTACATCCATGGCCATCATGATGGCAAAGCCAAGCATGGCGCCCATCGTAGCCAAATGGCCGTTTCCTTCGCTTTCAGCTTCGGGAATCAATTCCTCGACAACCACAAAGATCATGGCACCAGCGGCAAAGGCCAATGCGTAGGGCAGGATGGCGCTCATCGACAGAACGGCCCAGGCGCCAAGTACACCGGCAATGGGCTCTACCATGCCAGAGAATTGGCCATAGAGAAACGATTTGCCCATGGATAGCCCTTCACGGCGTAACGGCATGGCGACAGCCAAGCCTTCGGGAAAGTTCTGCAAACCGATGCCCAAAGCCAAGGCGAGAGCGGCACCAATGTTCGCGCCGGGGATATCGGCGGCGGCAGCGCCAAAGGCTACACCAACGGCCAGACCTTCGGGAAAGTTGTGGATCGTGATGGCCAGTACTAGTAAAACGCTACGCTGCCAGTGGCTTTTGAGCCCCTCAGGTTCAGCGTTGGCCAGAGCCGGGTGGACATGTGGCAATAGGGCGTCGATGCCACGCAGAACGACGCCGCCTGCCAAAAAGCCGATTACGGCGGGAATCCACGAGCCATCGGATAATTCAATCGCCGGTGCCAACAGGGACCAAAAACTAGCGGCAATCATGACACCAGCGGCCAACCCCAACATGCTATCGAGGAGCTTGCGATTGACTTTGCGGGTAAAGAACACGGGGAGGGCTCCCAGGGCCGTGACGAACCAGGTGAAAAGGGTGGCAAAGAGCGCCTGAACAACGGGATTGAACTGCTGCATAAAAGCAACCATGAGTTCTCCTTCTCTGGGATTATTGATATTCCTCTGCATTGTAAAGGCAGTGGGGCCAGAGTCAAGGTTTTTCTAACCTTGTTGTCAGATGCAACTCCAGTTATACTCGGGCACCGGGATATGGGTGGGGGAGGGATTTCTGTGAGCCTTGAGCGCTTTAGTGAACGCAATACCGCTTTCAATGCTGTCTCTCGTGATATGGGGGTTTCTTGGCAGGGCGTATTTCACAATAAAGCACTGAGTTTGGTGCGAGATGGCAAGATGGAGCCCAAACGAGAGTTCGAGGACGCGGATGAGGCCTTGCTGTATTATGCGTATGGCATTGGCTTTGAGACGGTCAATGAAACAACGGTGAGCTGGGGCAGCGGCAAGAGCAATCGTGGTGCGCTGACTTGGGAACAACCTCGCGATATCCCTCCTGAGGTATTGGCTCAGCGGCCCACAGATGGCAAACGATTACGACGATATCTGGGGGAGTTTGCGTCAAGGGTTGGCTCATTGCGCACTGGCGTTGCCGAGCTCCGCCCAGAGTGGATCTATGCCGATGTACAGCGTAACCATTGTTCCTCTGATGAGCCAGAGGTTACGCCGATTCATATCACGAAAGCGGCAACTCCTTACGAGGATGAAACAGGACTCTATTTGCCAAACAGTATGAAGCGGGTCATTGTGATGGCTGTGCCCATGGATTTCGATCTGATCATGACAGCGCCTTCACTACAAGCCGAGGCGGCCACGAGTTTGGGGTATTCGAGGGCGGCCGCTGCTGCGCTCTCTGTGGCTACGTTCATTCGTACTTGTGGCTATCAGGCAATTCCCAGTGTGAACGGAACCGGACTTTCTGTACCGATGGCGATAGCGGCGGGAGTGGGACAGGCAGGGCGAAACGGACTGCTGATTACTCCTGAAGCCGGGGCTTGTGTGCGTTTGTGCAAAGTTTTTACTGATATGCCCCTTGAATTGGATACGCCTATTGATTTGGGGGTTACTGAGTATTGCCAGTCGTGCGGGTTGTGCGCGGAAAAGTGCCCTTCCAAGGCGGTGCCCACGGGAGAGCGAACCATCAGCGGCCCCAACGAGTGCAGCCATTCTGGAGAATCGCGCTGGTATGTCAACGCAAAACAGTGCTTGCGCTATTGGGTCGCCTCGGGCACGAGTTGCAGTGTGTGTATTGCGGTATGTCCTTTTACTCGGCAAGGCGAATTGGCGAAACAAAGCCTGGGATAGCCAAACAGAGTTCATCTCGGTCGCGGGATTTGAGGAGGAAAAGCATGACTTTTGAGCCCAATTGGGAATCGCTCAAAGCGTATGAGGTGCCGGAATGGTTTCAAGATGCCAAGCTGGGCATTTTTATCCACTGGGGCGCTTATGCGGTGCCAGCCTTTCAGAATGAATGGTATCCACGCAATATGTATCGTCGCGGCCAGCCCGAATTCGACCATCATCTGGAAGTATGGGGAAAGCACAAGGATTTTGGCTACAAGGATTTTCTCCCCTTGTTCAAGGCAGAAAATTGGGATCCCCGGGCGTGGGTGGCTTTGTTCAAAGCAGCAGGGGCGCGCTATGTCGTGCCGGTGGCAGAGCATCACGATGGTATTGCCATGTACGGCACCGACTATACCCCCTGGAATGTGGTCAATAAGGGGCCGCATCGTGATATCGTCAGCGAGCTATCGCAGGTTGTGCGAGAGGCGGGATTAAAGTTTGGCGTGAGTTCTCACCGCGCCAACAACTGGCGTTTTTTTACGTATGAAGAGGATTTCGATACGGTCGATCCCGAAAATGCCGGCATTTATAGCCCGAAGCATGATGAGGATGCACCAGCTACGCCCGAATGGATAGAGGACTGGTATGCTCGCACCTGCGAGTTGGTCGATAAATTCGATCCCGATGTGCTGTGGTTTGATTTCGGCTGGCACAAAGACGAGTTTGCACCTTATCGTCCCATGGTGACGGCCTATTATTACAACAAGGCTGCTGAGCGGGGCTATGAGCCCGTGCTGCAGTATAAGGACAAGTTTCCTGAGGGTGTAGCAGTGTTCGATATGGAACGCGGCAAGCTCGACAAAAAGCCCGATTTTTACTGGCAGACTGATACTTCGGTGAGCTACAAGAGCTGGTGTTATATCGAGGACGACGAGTGGAAGAGCGTAACCACTCTGGTACACGATCTGGTCGATATCGTCAGCAAGAACGGTAACCTGCTGCTCAATATTGGCCCTCGGCCGGATGGCACGATTCCACAAGAGGCGCAGAAGCGATTGCTGGGATTAGGCGAGTGGCTCAAGGTCAACGGTGAGGCGATTTACGGCACTCGACCTTGGACGATCTATGGTGAGGGCAATACGCCGGTGGTAACCGGCCATCTGACCGAGCAAAACAACATAGCTTTTGGTGTTGAGGATATTCGCTTTACCAGCAAAGAGGGCGTTTTGTATGCCATCGCCCTGGGCTGGCCCGAGGATGGCGAGCTCTCTATCAATTCCCTGTCTTGTGATTCGCCGATTTGCCTCGATGATATCGAAATGATCTCAATGCTGGGATCGAACGAGGCCCTGGCCTGGTGTCAGAATGATGAGTGTTTGCGTGTCACTTTGCCTCGGGCAAAACCTTGCGACCACGCTTATACGCTCAAGATCCAGCTTACCAGATAGATTGAAAGGACTGCGTGCTATTGGGCAGTAATGATGGCAATCAATAGCACCCCAAGTGAAAAAGTGATCCCGCCTAACACGGTTGCCCGACGAGAGTATAACAGGGGACTGGCTAGCTGAGCAGCAGATTTGTCAAGATTGGTGTGCGCTGGCGACAGGGCAATCATGCAAACAAAAAGAGCGGCCAACGGCTGCTCTTTTGCTTTTGCCCATACCTTTGCGGCACGGACATTCTATCAAGGTACTCCAACCTGCAGTTTAGAATTTGTATTGACTAACAATAAGAGTGCAATCAGTATACGGTTATCAACTATCAAGCGTTCAGACTATCAACTTTTATACGTAAATTTTCTGTCTATCTAGACACAACCTCAGTAGTATATTCCGCAAGTTTAATCTTGGCTATTGGCTCAATTCGCAAGGGCTAGTTTTATGTGCCTAAATTTGATGGAATTTTAGTAGGCATTATCAAGTAACTTTTCGTTTCAATGAAGAAGAGCTGCGCAACAAGTCTTTGTGCACTTCTTTGCTTGTGTTGTAACGCTGATCATTCAATTCTTGAGGATTAGCCAGAGCATAAGAACCAACAGGATGAGCCATACGCTGGCGATGATGATTGTGCCGGTGCGAGCCAGAGATGGATCCTCGGCCATTTGCGTGCTGGCCTGCTTGCGGCAGCGGGTCATCACATCCTGGGGAATGAGCTTCACAGAGAGCGAGATGCCCAACGGCACAATGATCAGGTCATCCAGATACCCAAGAACGGGGATAAAGTCTGGAATTAGATCGATCGGACTTAGTGCCATAGCTAGCGTCAGGCCGGCAATGGCTTTGGCGTACCAGGGCGTTTGGGGATCGCGAAAGGCCAGATACAAGGCATAGATATCGGTTTTGAGGGATTTAGCTTTTGTTTTCAGGCGGGCCATGAGGGACTTGATAGCGGTCATGGGATATATCCAGTCAAGGGATGCAGCTAGATCTCGCGAAGTTGCACTTTGGGTGCTTTGATCGAGAGGTCGGGCACCAAATCTCTTAGATCGTCTTCGTTCAAGGCAACCATTTGCAACAATCTCCCATCGACTCCCTCAGCAGGCTTGAATATTTGCAAATACCATAGTTCCTCAGGCTGAATCTCGGCAGCTATATCCGCCAGATCAGCAGCAGATAGCTGAGGCTCTACGGTCGTGCGATACTCGTAAGCAGCCTTGGACCAATCCCTCAATACTTGCACGCTCTGGGCGACGCGCTTAGCGGCCCTGGCAATGCCGCAAACAGCATCATAGCGTTCGTCCAGCGGGGCTTTGATATCCATAGCTACGTAATCCACCAAGCCGTCGCTCAAAAGCCGTTTCAGGCGTTCTGGCAAGATGCCATTGGTATCCAGCTTGGTTTTGAGTCCCAGATCGTGGATATGTTCCAAGAATTCGGGCAGATCAGCGTTGATGGTTGGCTCACCGCCACTGACGCAAACCCCTTTGAGCAGGTGCTTGCGCGTTTCTAGCCAAGAGAAAAAGCCGCCCACCGAGATAACTTCGGGGGCGGCCTTGGAATCAATCATCCAGCGATTATGGCAAAAACCGCAGTCCAGATTGCATCCGGCCAGAAAGACGCTGCAAGCGATGGTATCGGGATAATCGATGAGCGTGAGTTTCTGCAGACCGGCTATTTTCACTCAAAAACCTCAACATGCTCCTCTACGCGATGGGGCGATGGTTTCTCGGCAAACATCACGCGCTCGCTGTATTCCGATTGTTTACCCTTGTTCCATTGGCGCACAGGGCGCAGGTAGCCTACCACACGGCTGTACACTTCGCAGGGTTGCTCGTCCTCGCACTTGGGGCAGTTGAAATGCTCGCCAGCGATATAGCCATGCACCGGGCAAACGCTAAAGGTCGGCGTCAGCGTAAAGTAGGGCAGGCGGAAGTTGCTGGTTACCAGCCGCACCAAATCTTTGGTGGCCTGGGTAGAGGTGAGTCTCTCGCCCATAAAGGCGTGGAACACTGTGCCGCCGGTATAAAGCGTTTGCAGTTCATCCTGCCATTCCAGCGCTTGGAAAAGGTCGTCGGTGGCATTGACGGGAAGCTGGGTCGAGTTGGTATAGTACGCGGCCGAGTTTTCGCCTTCGCCCGTAGCGGTAATGATGTCGGGGAAGATGTCTTTATCGAGCAAAGCCAGGCGATAGCTGGTCCCTTCGGCTGGTGTGGCCTCCAGGTTAAAGAGCTGGCCAGTTTCCAGCTGGTATTGCTGCATACGGTCGCGCATATGGTTCATTACCTGAACGGCAAAGGCTCGTCCGCGCTCATCGGTCAGATCAACCCCCAAAAAGTTGAGGGCAGCTTCGTTCATGCCGTTGAGCCCGATGGTGTTAAAGTGATTGGCCCAGTATGAGCCCAACCGCTCTTTGATGTCGGTCAAATAGTGCTTGGAGTAAGGATAAAGGCCTTTTTGGGTAAACTCTTCAAGTACACGGCGCTTGATCGTCAAGCTCTCTTTGGCCAGATCCATCAACTCATCAATGCGCGCATAGAGCTCTTGTTCGTTATGGGCCAAATAGGCAATGCGCGGCAAGTTCAATGTTACCACGCCGATACTGCCTGTGAGTGGGTTAGAGCCAAAGAGCCCACCACCGCGTTTGCGCAGCTCGCGGTTATCCAGGCGCAGGCGACAGCACATCGAGCGGGCGTCTTCGGGACTCATGTCCGAGTTTACAAAGTTGGAGAAATAGGGCACGCCGTACTTGGCCGTCATCTCCCATATCGGTTCGAGCACTGGGTTGTCCCAATCAAAGTCCTTTGTGATGTTGTACGTTGGGATGGGGAAGGTGAACACGCGGCCCTTGGCGTCGCCATCAAGCATGAGTTCGGCAAAAGTGCGGTTCAGCAGATCAACCTCAGCCTGAAAGTCTTCATAGGTATCCATCACGGGCTGCCCACCAATGATGACGTGCTTGTCCTTCATGTGCGATGGAATGGTCAGGTCCATGGTGATATTGGTAAACGGCGTCTGGAAACCAACGCGCGTAGGAACGTTCATGTTGAAAAGGAATTCTTGCAGGGCCTGGCGCACTTCTTTGGGTTTGAGGCCATCGTAGCGAATGAACGGCGCCAGATAAGTATCAAAGCTGGAAAAAGCTACGGCTCCAGCCGATTCACCCTGAATGGTATAGAAAAAGTTGACGATCTGGCCCAGCGCTGTGCGGAAATGCTTGGGCGGCTTGCACTCGACTTTGCCGGGGACTCCCCCAAATCCCATCAGCAAAAGCTGCTCAAGGTCCCAGCCGCAGCAATACACGGCCAGCACATAGAGATCGTGCAGATGAATGTCGCCTGAATTGTGGGCCTCGCGTACCTCTTTTGGATAGAGGCGATTTAGCCAGTAGGCGCTGTTGACGGCAGTAAAGATATGATTGTTTAGACCCTGGAGCGAGTAGGTCATGTTCGAGTTCTCGTTGACCCGCCAGTCCAGCTTTTCGAGATAGCCATCAACCAATTCGTTGGCATCGATCAAAGCGCGAATATCGCGAAGCTTGTTATGCAAGTCACGATAAAGAATATAGGCTTTGGCCGTCTTGGCATGGCCATTCTTAATCAGAGTTCGTTCGACGATATCCTGAATCTGCTCGACATCGGGGTAATCGCCCAATTCATAGTAGAGCATATCCAACACGTCGATGACGGCATTTGAAACATATACGGCTCGATCGCGATCATCGCCGCCCACAGATTGGGCAGCTTTGAAAATAGCGCTCGTGATTTTTTCCTGTTCAAAGGGCACGAGTCGCCCGTCGCGTTTGCGGACGAGCCGGGGGGATGCGCCTGCCATGTCGATGACCTCCATTCATAGCTGGTTGAGACAGTCATACTGCAGCCCTTGAGGGAGCCGCTAAAGGATAAATGAAATAAGCGGATAGACACTCTAATGGGTTGCCCTCACCGTAAGGTGAGGGCCATGGCGAACGGGTTGTTCAAACGATGTTACGCGTATTGCATAATGTGGAGGTACCCTGTTGAGCGCGGCGGTATCCTCTGCTCAGGCCATTGGGTTGCTCTCCGCTTGCAAGAATGAGTATAGACGAAAGTGAGCGGTTTGGCAAGACTTCTTGCGTTTATAATGGCATATATTTCACGCAAATACTAGCGGTAGTGGGTATACTCTCGTCTCGATACTACATGTTGCGTTATGTTGGCAGAATAACATGAGGTCAAGTAGAACAAATGTACTAGCAGTTTCGCTAAATGCAGGACAAACTGCATATGCACCATGCCTATGCCAGGGGAGTTGCTCTCGGCGGCGGTGCGCTTGATTACACGATCAGCTGTTTCAGAATGACGGAGCGAGTGTGTTTCAAGAACTGCCCGGACTTTGTTATACCTCTAGCCGGTGCAGATACACGCGCCGCCCGATAAAGCCGCAGGCGATGAGTGCGCCTCCTACTACCAGCGCGGTAGTCAGATACAAGTGACCGACTAGCAAAGGCATGACAAAGAGGTATACAGCCAAAACACCGCCGAGGATGATGAGCCTCGTAATGCCCAGGCGCAAACCTTGCATAAGAGAGAGTGAGGCGATAAAGGCTGTAAGGAGTATAGGCCCCGCTGCCCATCCGGACAGATCGGAGAGACCGGTGAGATGGGAGATGAGCAGTACTAGAAGGGAGAACAGCAGGGCGATTCCGGCAAGCAGCCAGGTGATGCCCAAAAACAGCGTGCCAGGGGCGTGGCGGCTGCCGAGAGAACGAAGCTGAAGGTGTTCGGAACGGCTGCCCCACCATACGCCGGCAGCCAACAAAAAGGCGGCCAGAATGTTGAGCAACACCGTGCTGCGTGAGGCAGCAGCCATAATGAGGTTAGAGATCAGAACCGCAATGCCTACCGATACTTCAAAAGTACCCATGGCATCTTGGCCATCCCATTGGGACTGCCTAAACCAACGAAGGAATGCCTCCAGACGCTCCCTCATCGCTCGCCTCCTGTGTTTGCTCAAACGTGCCTTATGGTACCCGGCTTTGAGAATGAGGTCAAGCGCAAAAAGCACTTTTTCCACCAATTTGTGCAATCTGTCGGAGGCCTGTTTTTCTTCACTTGCACTTTTTTTCTCTCCGCCGCACAATCCTCGACGTGTGGAAAGTGAGGATGATGCTGTATGTCTTGTTTTGATGAGCGGATTGATCGTCGTTGCACTGAGAGTGTCAAGTGGAATCTGTATGATGAGGATGTACTACCCATGTGGGTGGCCGATATGGATTTCGCCTCCCCCCCACCGGTGATTGAGGCCTTGAGAGAGCGCGTAAGTCACGGTGTGTTTGGTTATCCGAATGCGCCGGAGGAGCTAATCGAGGTAGTGGTCGAGCGCCTGCAAACACGCTATAACTGGCAGGTTGACCCTTCCTGGATTATGTTTCTGCCCGGTTGCGTGACTGGTTTTAACTTGTTTGCTCGCGCTATCACCAAGCCAGGTGATGGTGTGTTGGTGCAAACTCCCGTTTATGGGCCCATTCATCATGCTCCGGCTAACCACGATCTTTTGCTACAGAGTATGCTTCTGACCCCCGGAGCAGACGGTCGTTATACCGTCGATTTTGATTTGATGCAAGACACCATCGACGAGCGCACCAAGCTTTTCCTGCTCTGCAACCCGCACAACCCCGTAGGTCGGGTGTTTACTCGCCAAGAGTTGACGGACATGGCCGAGATCTGCTTGGCCCACGATATGTATATTGCTTCGGATGAAATCCATTGCGAACTGGTTCTGGATGGACGCCAGCATACGCCCATCGCCTCGATCTCTCCTGATATTGCCGCGCGAACGGTAACGCTGATGGCTCCTTCCAAGACGTTCAACCTCGCCGGATTGCAATGCTCCTTTGCTATCGTGCCCGATGAGAACTTGCGCAAGGCGATGAGCAAAACACGTGCCGGTATGGTGCCCGACGTCAACCTGATGGGCTATACGGCAGCGTTGGCGGCCTACAAGTACGGCGACCCCTGGCTGGAGGACCTGCTGATCTATTTGGCGGAGAACCGTGATTATGCATCTTCATTCATCGAGGCTGAGATGCCAGGTGTGCGCATGAGTCCCCTGGAGGGCACCTACCTGGCCTGGTTGGATTGCCGAGAGGCTGGCCTTGGCGATAGACCTGATGTATTTTTTTGCGAGCAAGCTCGCGTTGCACTAACATCCGGGACCTTTTTCGGTCCTGGGGGCGAAGGCTTTTGTCGACTCTGCCTGGGCTCGCCCAGACAACAGGTTGTTGAGGCGCTGAAACGCATGCGCGATGCACTGACTGCGCGTAACGGCTGATCTGACCGCATTGCATGTTGGATTGTTAGCCGGCTAAAAGGAGCTTATCGATATGTCCACCAGCTATCGCCTTTCACTTCAGAATCCGTTTCAGGCGCTCAAAGAGCGGTCATATCTATGGTTCTGGATAAGCCGGCTTGCTTCTGAATCTGCCTTACGTATCGGCGGCGTTGCCACGAATTGGTTAGTCTATGAGATCACCGGCTCAGCATTGGCACTGGGCTGGGTGAGTGCTGGTCGGGCTTTGGCAACGGTGCTTATTTCGCCCTGGGCAGGCGTATTGAGCGATCGTGTTGAAAAAAAGCGCATCATTCTGGTCTGCCGTTGGGCCATGGTGCTGCTTTCGGGAGCGATAGCGCTCTTGGCCTACTTGGGCATCATACAGGTCTGGCATCTGGCGCTTTCATCGCTTTTCTCGGGCATTATCGACGCCTTTTACAACCCAGCCTCCGCTGCAGTAATGCCCGAACTGATCGACAAGAAGCTATTGCTCAATGCCTATTCACTCAACTCGATTGGCCTTGGCATTGCCTCTATGGTGTTTCCGGCCGTCTCGGGCTATTTCATCGAATGGTGGGGCGTTCCTCTGGTTTTAGCGATCTATGCGGCTGTCTATGCCGCATCGGCGTTGGCAATGCACCATTTGCCTAATGTGCAGGTGGAAACGCCCGCCGACTCTCCAGGCAAGGCGTTGAAAGACGGCCTGAACTATACGCTACGCGATACCATTCTGGGTACGCTGATCATTATTGTCATCATTCGCTTTTTCCTGGCCATGCAGTTCAACTCGCTGATGACCAAGTTTGTCAGCGATCAATTGAACATGGGGGCCAGCACGTTGGGCTTGATCCTGTCGGTCTTTGGCTTTGGCTCTCTGGTAGCCTCTATTGTTCTGGCCTGCATGCATAATCTTAAACAGAAGGGGCGATTACTGCTGATTTCGGTGGCCGCCTTTGGTTTAGTACTCATAGGCATTGCCTTTTCACGCAGCATGGCTGTTCTCTATGTGCTGACGTTCTTGTTGGGAGCTGCTTCTAATGTCCAGCGTATTGCCAACCAGACCATGCTACAGACACGGGCTACGGATGAATATCGCGGTCGTGTGATGAGCCTTTACAGCACCTGCCAGGCCTTTGGTCCGGTTTCTGGGTTGGTGTTTGGCGCAGTTGCTGATGCGGGAGGGGTACCGCTGGCCTTTATTATTCAAGGAGCGGCGCTAATCTTGACCTTCTTTGTCATCCGCTACGCAGTACCGATTATGTGGAAGACTGACTAGGCAATATATGAAACGGGGCACCATGGAATGACCATCATCCATGGTGCCCCGTTTTTAGTTGGCACGTGTTTTGTGGTTACTGATTGAGCCAGATGGTGTAGCGCTCGTTCTCGTAACTGAGTGAGATTTCACCCGAGCCGTAGCGTGAATAGGCCCAAGGGCTATCGACCAACGCATAGCCTTCGGTATTGACTTTTTCACCGCCGACGGTGGGGACCAAGTCCCAACCGGTGACAAAGCGCCCTACAGAAGGAGAGTCGTAGGCTAGGCCGCCCTCGACAGGACGCAAGTCGGCATCGACAATGGCCTCTACAAAGGCGTCAAAGGTGCCCCAATCGGCTTGGCGACCACATTCCACCAGCCAGGTGTTTTCTTCGGCGACGCAGACCAACTCTCGGCCTGCATATTGACCTCTATCGCCCAGGGTAAAGCCATGCTGCGAGTAGATGGCGACATAGCCCTCGGCCACGCGACAAAAGGCCCAGTTACCCTCGTAACGTACCTCGTCAAAGCGATCCTGTTCAAAGAAGCAGTGAGTCATCCAAGCTGCTTCGCTGGGCTGGAAGGTGAGGGACATGACATTGCGATATTGGATGACGCGCGGCAGGGTGGTGCAGCCCGACCAGTAATCAGGACGGGCACCGCCGCCTTCTTCGCAGGTGTTGGGGCAAGACCAGAAGATGACGTTCTTGTTGCTCAACGTGACCTGTGCTGGATGTGAAGAAGACTCGTATTCACCTTTGCGGTAATCCTGAACGCCAGAGATCTGGTAATCAGGGGTGCGGAAAACCACAAACTCGGCCGATTGGATTCCACCATGGTGCAGGCCCTGGCGCTCACGCGATTCGAGCACCGTCTTTTTGTCAAGGGCCATAGGGGTAAGGATAGCTGGCGCACGATAGGCGCTGGTGGCCAACAAGGCAGCGGCGATGCCACTGGTGCCTTTGCTAAGGCTACCCGTGCCCCACAATTGCCAACAGAGCGATGACGTGCCCTCCATATCGGGGTGCTTGAGGTAGCGACCATAGCTACGGCCGTGGGTAGTACCCAGAATACCCTCATAAGTGTCGGTGGCCAGGATGGTGCACATGTAATCCAGCGTGTAACCGGCCATCTCGCGCAGCTTGGAATCTTCGCCGATGGCAAAGTCGTAAACGTTGATGACAGGCGCCATGCTGATGGGGAAATACGAGTTGGAATGCCATTCGTCAAAGCCAAAGCGGCCGCGTTGGCGGAACCACTCGGTGATATACATACGGCCCTTGGTGCTGTGGTACAGGCCGCGCATACCGCTGTTGGTGAACTCTTCGGTGGGGAAGAGCTGTCCCGCCATCCACTCGGCCACGTGGAAGAGCATGCGGTGGTTCTCGGAGCCCATGTACATGACGGTATCACCCGGCTCATCCACCCAGTATTTAAAGCCCAGGATGGTGTCCTTCATGAGGGCATTGAGGGCGTCACTGAGGTGTTGTTCCTTGCGTTCCCAATACATGAGACGCAGCAGGCCTTGGATGGCGAAATCGGCACAGTCCTTACGGGCGGCAATAAAATCACAGGTGTATTCGATTTGAGAAGCAATCTCGTCGTAACGGCCGAGGGCGTAACGAGCTACAGCTTCAAAGATACTGTGACGCTCGGTGTTATCGGCATAGTGCTCTAGCGTCAAACGCTGACGTTCTGCCAGCTTGTCGTCGCCCAAGGGTGCTTTGAGGGGGGAGGTCTTTTTGATCTCGAACTGGGTGCCAGTGAGACGCTGACCTTTTTCGTCCAGCCAATCGCAAATCAGGTTGTAGATACCGTCAGGGAGTTCAGCGCCTTGGAGCAGCACGTGACGCCCGGAGCCGCTAAAGGTAGCCGAAGCAGTTTGCAAACCATCTTCATTCTCTAAACTAGCCTTGAAGGGGCGCGCGGCCAAGGCCGTGATCAGCGCCACATCATCTTCGGGATGGAACATGTCGCGCTCTAGGCGTAGAGAGGCGATCTCGGCTTCTACCGCTTCACGAGCCTCGGGCGAGAGACCGGGGGTATCGGGCAACCAGGTGGTAAGGGCGGCATTGGTGCAGACCAGTTTGAAACCAATTTGAGCCATACGACCTACGCGGAACAAGGCGACAGAAAGGGTATGGGTGCCACTCAATTCGAGCTGAAACGCCCAACGGCGAAAGACACCGCGCATCTCGGGATTGCTGTCAGCGGTATCAAAAGCCAATTTGCCATCGACATAAACCATGGCACGGCCAGTGATTTTGCTCGAGAGCTCAAAGCTGTAGGCGCTGGCACTTTTCACTTGGACGTTGTTAGTGAGAAAGGCTGCGCCCAGATGGTTGGAGATATTGTAGGTGCCCCAGAGGAGGTACTTTTCTGGGCGGCGCACCAGTTCCCAGGTGCGTTCCTCGCCACGCCAAGCGCAACGCTCACCTTCGACGTGGGGTTTGGCCAGCAGGCGACCAGCTTCTTCAGCCGCTTGCACCATGAGCGAGGCGCCCACGGTGGCGCCCTCACGCTCATAGAGGGTTAGGCCGATGACCTCATCGGATACATCTTGGTTATAGGGCCCCAAAATGAGCCAGGGCTTGATGGTTTCGTTCTCGTTTACAATCTGTTTGAGCCATGCCATGCTGTAATCCTCCTATTGGTTGAACCATAACTGTTGACGCTCTCCGCCATACATGAGAGTAAATTCACCCGAACCGTAATCCGAATAGGCCCAGGGGCTGCGCACCAAAGGAAAGGCGCTGCTATCCACCGGAGCACCGTTATGAATGGGGATTTGCTCCCATCCGGAGATGATGATGCCCTGCGAGGGAGATTGATAGGTCATGACGTCGTTTTCAAAGGTGACGGGCGCTGCTGCGAGAGCATCACAAAAGGCGTCGAACGAGCCCCAATCCGCTTTGCGACCGCATTCCACTAGCCAGGTGTTTTCCTCGGCATAGCAGATGAGTTCCCGCCCGGCGTACTGGGTGAGCGTGCCCAACTCATAGCCGTTTTGAGAATAGATGCCCACATAGCCGTCATTTACCTGACAAAAAGCCCAAGTGCCGCCATTCTTGCCGGGTATGTCCAGCTTGTAGGCATCGAAACGATCTTTTTCGAACCAGCAGTGGGTCATCCATGTGAGGGGCTGGCGTCGCCAGTGCAGCGCCATGACGTTGCTGATCTGCAAAATGCGGGGTAGCACAGCGTTACCCGACCAATAGTCGGGGCGCAGGCCGTGGCCTTCGCCGCTGGTGAGCGGGCAGGTCCAAAAGATGATGTTCTTTTTGCCCAGGGTAACCTGTGCAGGATGTGTCGAGGCCTCGAATTCGCCCTTGCGGTGATCTTGCACACTGGCCAACATGTAATCGGGGGTGCGGTAAACCACCTGACAGGCATGGCGGGCACCACGGCCCAGCAGGCCGTGCTTTTCCAACGATTTGATGGTCTGGGTATTGTCATTGGCCATGCCGTTAAGCAATGCCGGCGGCTGATAGCTGCTAGTGGCCAGGCAAACCACGCCCATGCCCTCGGTGCCAGGGATGAGGCTGCCCAAGCCCCAATAGAGCCAACTGATGCCAGCGGTCATCTCCATATCTGGGTACTTGACATATTCACCATAGCTGCGCCCGTGGGAGCTACCAAAGACCCCTTGATAGCTGTCTGAGGCGATGTTGAAGAGCATGTAATCCAGGGCAAAACCGGCCATCTCGCGCAGTTTGCTATCTTCATTAATGGCAAAGTCATAGACGTTGACCAGTGGTGCAATGGTGATGGGGTAGTAAGAGTTGGAATGCCATTCGTCCAGGCCAAAGCGCCCGCGTTGGCGAATCCACTCGGTGATGTACATACGGCCCTTGGTGCTGTGGTAGAGACCGCGCATACCGCTGTTGCTGAACTCTTCGGTAGGATAGAGCTGTCCCGCCATCCACTCGGCTACGTGAAAGAGCAAGCGATGGTTCTCCGAGCCCATGTACATGACCGTATCGCCGGGCTCATCCACCCAATATTTAAAGCCAAGCACCGCTTCCTTCATCAATGCTACCAGGGCAGGATCTAGCTTGTGCTGATCGCGATCCCAATAGAGCAAGCGCAGAATGCCCTGAATCATGAAATCGGCGCAGTCTTTGCGCTGGATGACGTGCTCGCAACTGGCGCGTATCGCGTCGGCATCGATCTGATCGTAACGTCCTAGCGCATAACGGCATATCTGGTTCCAGGTAAGCTGCCATTCGACGCTGGTCGTATAGTGCTCCAACACACGTAGGCGTCGCGTTTCTTGATTCTGAGGGCCGGGGAGTTCGGGTGCTGGCGTGAATTTGTGCACATGATAGAGCAACCCAGTGAGTGGCTGGCCAGATTCGTCCAGCCAGTCAATGGCGATCTTGTAAGGGCCGTCTGGTAGATCAACGGCCTGGGTCAGGGTAACAAGGCCGGCCTCAGAAGCGCTCACCTCAGCCAGCGGAGCCGTATGCGGGTTCTGGCGCAGATGACGGGCTGTGCTGGGCACGCCGGGCCATAACTGCACCCGAGGCGCGCGGCTAGGTGTGACCTCACAAATAGGCCCCAGAGCCATGCCTGGGTAAAAGACATCGCGCTCTAGGCGGAAAGCGACGACTTCGCGTTCGATGGTCAGACGCTCGTCGATGGTCATGCCAGTGGGCAGGGGAGCACTGACCTGAACGTCGCGATCCAACGTAAGACGGAACCCCAATTGAGCAAAGCGACCTACACGGTAGAGACCGACGGCAAGGCGATTCTCCCCGGCTTGAAGGAAGGCCGTAAAGGTATACTCGTCGCCGCGCTTTTTGCCGATGATGCCCGAATAAACCAACTGGCCATTGACGAGCACCTGCGCCAGACAGTTCATGCCCGATCCCAGGGTAAAGGTGACGGCACCGGGCTGGTCGGCGGTCAGAATGCTCTGCAAGAGGACGGCGCCCAAGTGGTTAGCGATGTTGTATTTGCCCCATTGTAGTAGCTTTTCTGGACGACGCACCAGCGACCAGCGCTGCTCTTCACCGCGAAAATCAGCGCTATCTCCTTCGGCGGCAGGCTCTTGCAGCAGCGCCAATCCGGCTTCGGCGGCTTGCTGGAGCATGGTGGCACCGACGGTGGTGCTCTGTGTCTCGAACAGTGTCAGGCCGCGGACGGTGTCATTCACATCCTGATTAAAGAGGCCGAGGGTGATCCATGGTTTGAGCGTTTCACCGGATGGAATCTTGGCACTGAGATTCTCTTCCAGATTTGACATAATTCTCCTTGTGCGCCGTGGCGCAGTTTTCAATCGTCTAGCAAATACGGATATAGGGCAGACCCAATAGGGCTGCCAGTTTCTTTAGCGTATCGGCGTGATGGCCGACGCCGATGGCACAGTGGTGAGCCGGACCTTGTTCGCACCAGGCGTTGATAAAGGCCTTGGCGCCACTAGTAAAGCGATAGCGGCTGTTCGTATTGCCGATCTCCAAAATGGGGCCGGCCACTGAATCGCCCTCAGCAGTGAGCAGGCTCATCTGCCCCTGACGGTTTTGGGTGAGAGCCAGCAAGGTGACGGGGCCGTTCTGGACGCGCATTTGGATGGAGAGGCCCTTGCCGGGCTTGCCGTGGTAGAGAGGCAGCGGCACCAAACGCACACGCCCCTCAGCGATAACGGGATGGCCGGGGCCATCGTGACCCAGCATGACGATGTCATCCTCCAGATCCATCAAGTAGAACTCGGAAAAGCTGCCGCCGACGCCCAGCAGGTCGAGTATCTTCATGGCCTGCACGTTCTTGATATCGCACTCACCGGCCACAGGTACGTGATTGGCCGTGAGTAGGGTGTTGCCCGCGATGACCGAGGTGACGATATCCTCGTGAACGCTGCCCGGCGTGCCCTCATAGTAATATGCCATAGAACCCAGCCGATGCTGTTCGACCAGGGCGTCGAGAGCGCAAGAGGTGCGGGCGGCGCGTTCCAGCTCGTAGGTGCTGCATTCAGGCAAAACCTCGAAATCGCGCTGGAATTGGGCCAGCTTGGCTCGTACTTGAGGTAGCGTAACGGCCTCGCGCAGGGCGGCTAGTTCGTCCATCTCCAAGATTTCGAAATGACAGCCCAGAGCCGCGGCCTGTTGGGTCATGTCGCTGTAGATATCGAGCATACCGTTGTAATAGTGGCCCAGAATGCCTACGCGGTTGTTGCGCGTAGCGCGAGCCAAACCAGCAGCGGCGATCCAACGCTCGATTTCGCCCCAAGCCTCGGGGTCATCCAGGGTGCCAGTGACTAGATGATAGTCGATGCCAGCGCGGTTAAAGACCGAAGCGATCTCGGGGGCGCTGCAGGATTGGCAATAACCCAGCCACTCGCCGGTCATGAGGCCGCGGTCGCCCAGTGCGTTGAATGATTCGTAATCGAGGCAAGCGGTGGGCTGCAGGTTGAGGACGATGATGGGCTTATTTGTGCGCTGAGCGATGGGCAGCACGGTGGAACTGAGAGCATAGGTGCTGACATAGAGCAGAATGAGATCGACATCGGCGGCACGCAGCGTTTCGGCTGCGATGAGGGCTTTTTCTGGCGAATCGACCATACCTACATCGGTGAGCTGCACGCCCAGGTTTTCTAGCCGCGCATGGATATGAGCTTGATAGCCCTGCAGTTTTGGCAAAAGGCCGGTGAACTGCGGCCAATAGGTATCTAAACCAATGCCCAACAAACCGATTCTGCTGTCTGCCACGAGCTGCCTCCTTTTGGGAAAAGGGCGTTGCTCAAAGACAACACCCCCATGGTTCTAAAGTTCGATCATGTAAAGATTGGCGCGCCCACCCTTGTCCGAAGCGTAGAGAATGCGCGAGCCATCCCAGCTCCAGGTGGGGTGACAATGAGATGTCTGCATCGCCCAGGAGGTGCCGTGGTAGGCTAGCGGTTCCAGGGTAGCCTTTTCACCAGAGATGTCGATAAGCACCAGCGCATCCACATCATCACCGACCAGCACACTATTATCGGGATTGGCATGATAGTGGTTGCAGTAATAGGGCATATCGATTTTGCGAATAAGCCTGCCCTTGCGGTCCATCAAACCGACAAAGGGAACCATGTCGTTCTCGTTGACGGCGATATCGGTAGCGACAGCCTGGGTGCGGGATGAGGTGATAGTACCGTCATGGCCGGGGCCGCGGTCATCAAAAAAGACATAGCCGTCCTGTGTCCAGAACTCGTGGCCGATGGAATCATACTCTTCTTGACGATAGCAGGGTGTAGCCTCTCGGGAGCAGAAATCGAGGAACCAGATACGCTGGGTAACCAAGTTCCAGGGACCCTCATGGCAGAATGTAGCAAGAGTGGGGTCGTCCGGGCAAAATTGAAAATGACCGACCTGGTGGGTGTCCTTGAGTACATCCAAATACCCCGAACCATCGAGGTAGGCCATGGTAACGCGACCATCCTTGGTGCGGTAGTAGTTGTCTTTGAAACCGGCATAATTGGGGCCAAAGGCGATGTTTAGGAATTCATTGCGGGCAAAGGCCACATAACGTCGGTTGCAGGCGATTGAGAGCCCGCTCACACGATATCTAGCATCCCGCTCATAGATTGTAATGATCTCGCCGGTAGTGGTGTCTAGCCTTCTAATCGAGCCATTGGTGGCATAGGCGATAATCTCGCTATCGGGCGTTTTGGTGACTGACTTGACCTTTTGAGGTTCGTCAGTCAACTGGGTCATTTCACCAGTGGCCAGGTCCATGCGGAATAGATTGTAATGGGTCTCTTCCTCTGGTGGTTTGTCTTCACCCGAAGCTCGGTCAGAAAGAAAGATGATCTCGTTTTTGTTGGCGTCGAACGAGTTCTCGGTAAAGTAAAGATGCACATTGTTACCAGTGGCAGTGAGCTTGTGCACAGTGCGACCGGTCTTTTTATCGACGAAGGTACTCTTTTCAGATGCCCAGGTGTCACCGATCATCAATTTCTCCTACGTCGCAGTCATATTAAGAAAAAGGCATCCCTTTGGTGAACAAAGAGATGCCCATTCGTACTAGAGTTCTACCATGTAAAGATTGACGCGCCCGCCCTTGTCTGAGGCGTAGAGAATGCGTGAGCCATCCCAACTCCAGGTGGGGTGACAATGAGAACTCTGGGTGTGCCAAGAGGTGCCGTGGTACACCAGGGTCTCTTGCGTTGCTTCTTCCCCCGAGATGTCGATAAGCACCAGCGCATCTACGTCATCGCCGACCAGAACGCTGTTATCGGGATTGGCATGATAATGGTTGCAGTAATAGGGCATATCGATTTTGCGAATAAGCTTGCCCTTGCGGTCCATCAAACCGACAAAGGGAACCATGTCGTTCTCGTTGACGGCGATATCGGTGGCGACAGCCTGGGTGCGGGATGAGGTGATAGTACCGTCATGGCCGGGGCCGCGGTCATCAAAAAAGACATAGCCATCCTGTGTCCAGAATTCGTGGCCGATGGAATCATACTCTTCTTGGCGGTAGCAGGGCTTGGCTTCTCCCGAGCAGAAATCGAGCAACCAGATACGCTGGGTGACCAAGTTCCAGGGCCCCTCATGGCAGAAGGTGGCGATGGTGGGGTCATCTGGACAGAACTGGAAATGGCCGACCCAGTGGGTGTCTTTGAAGGCATCAAAGGAGCCAGAACCGTCGAGGTAAGCTACGGTAATGCGACCGTCCTTGATGCGGTAAAAGCTCTCTTTGAAGCCGGTATAGTTGGGGCCGCGCGCCACATCGACTTTTTCATCGCGAGCAAAGGCAATGTAACGACGGTTGCAAGCGATGGATGGCGCGCCCACGCTATAATTGCCTTTTTCCTCATAGAGCACAATGATTTCACCTGTGGTGGTATCCAGCTTTTTAATCTTGCCATTTGAGGCAAAGACCACAATCTCGCTATCGGGCGTTTTGGTGACCGAGCCAATGCCGCGGGGCTCGTCGGTGAGCTGCGTGATGGTGCCGCTGTCCAGATCCATGCGGAACAGGTTGTAGATGGGATCATCCACCGGATCCTTGTCTTCGCCCGAAGCTCGGTCGGAGATAAAGATGATTTCATTCTTGTTGGCATCGAACGAGTTCTCGGTGAAATAAAGATGCACGTTGTTACCGGTCATGGTGAGGCGTTGGACGGTACGGCCGGTCTTTTCGTCGACAAAGCTGCTCTTCTCAGATGCCCAAGTATCGCCGATCATTCAATCCTCCTGTGTTCCAAACGATTTGTAAAAGGACAACCCTCTCGATTGAGGGAATATCCAGAAAAGTATCAGAGTTCGACCATATAAAGGTTGACACGCCCACCCTTGTCTGAAGCATAGAGGATGCGCGAACCATCCCAACTCCAAGTGGGGTGGCAATGAGCGCTTTGGGTGTGCCAGGATGTGCCGTGATAGAGCAATGTTTCCAACGTGGCCTGTTCGCCCGAGATATCGATGAGCACCAAGGTATCTACATCATCGCCGACCAAGACACTGTTATCGGGATTGGCGTGATAATGGTTGCAGTAAAAAGGCATATCGATACGGCGCACGAGCTTACCCTTGCGATCAATCAAACCGACAAAGGGAACCATATCGTTCTCATTGACGGCGATATCGGCGGCTACGGCCTGGGTGCGATCGGAGGTGATGGTGCCATCGTGACCGGGGCCACGATCATCGAAAAAGACATAGCTGTCCTGGGTCCAGAACTCGTGGCCGATGGAATCATACTCTTCCTGACGGTAACAGGGTTTGGCTTCGCCTGAGCAGAAATCAAGCAACCAGATGCGCTGAGTGACCAGGTTCCAGGGGCCCTCGTGGCAGAAGGACGCAATGGTGGGATCATCCGGACAGAACTGAAAGTGATTCAGCCAGTGAGTGTCTTTGAAAATGTCAAAGGAACCAGAGCCATCGAGGTAGGCCACGGTGATGCGACCGTCTTTGACACGGTAGTAGCTGTCTTTGAAACCACTATAGTTTGCGCCGCGTTTCACCTTGATATCTTCGTTGCGGACAAAGGCGACATAGCGACGGTTGCTAGCGATGGAGGGGTGCCCAATCTCATAGTTGCCCGCTTCTTCATAGAGCACTGTCGTCTTGCCGGTAAGGGTGTCCAGCTTTTTGATGCGATTATCAGCGGCATAGACGACGATCCCGCTATCGGGCGTTTTGGTGACCGTGCGGATGCCATTAGGCTCATCGGTCAGTTGGGTTATTTCGCCACTGTCCAGGTTCATGCGGAACAGGTTGTAGATGGGATCATCCGCTGGATCCTTGTCCTGGCCCGAAGCGCGATCAGAAGTAAAGATGATCGCGTTTTTGTTCGCATCGAACGAGTTCTCGGTAAAGTAAAGATGCACATTATTACCGGTTTTGGTAAGGCGCTGGATTGTACGCCCAGTTTTTTCATCGATAAAGGTGCTTTTTTCAGAAGCCCAGGTATCTCCAATCATTCAATCCTCCTGCACAAGGTCTGATAGTGCCTTGCGGTTGTTCTAACGCGAAAACTGGCCACTGTCCACTCCGCGGGCCGAAAAAGTCACCCTATTTCTAAGGTTCGATCATATAAAGGTTGATTTTGCCGCCCTTGTCCGAAGCGTAGAGAACGCGCGAACCGTCCCAACTCCAGGTGGGATGGCAATGCGCATCGCCGGTTCCCCAAGAAGTACCATGGTAGATCAGCGGCTCTTGGGTGGCCGTTTCGCCGGAGATATCGATGAGCACCAAAGCATCCACATCATCGCCGACTAGTAGGGTGTTATCGGGGTTGGCGTGATAATGATTGCAGTAAAAAGGCATGTCGATTTTGCGCATGAGCTTACCGTTACGATCGACCAGGCCGACAAAGGGCACCATGGTGTTCTGATTGACAGCCACCTCAGCGGCTACGGCCTGCGTGCGATCAGAGGTGATGGTGCCATCGTGGCCGGGGCCGCGGTCGTCGAAAAAGACATAACCATCCTGGGTCCAGAACTCGTGACCGATGGAATCGTATTCTTCCTGACGATAACAGGGTTTGGCCTCGCGCGAGCAAAAGTCGAGCAGCCAGATGCGCTGGGTGACCAGGTTCCAGGGGCCCTCGTGGCAAAAGGTGGCGATGGTGGGGTCATCGGGGCAAAACTGGAAATGACCGACCCAGTGGGTATCTTTGAAAGCATCAAAAGAACCCGATCCATCAAGATAGGCCACGGTAATGCGACCATCCTTGTAGCGATAAAAACTCTCTTTGAAACCGGCATAGTTGGGGCCTACGTGGATATCGATTTTCTCGTTGCGGGCAAAGGCGATATAGCGGCGATTGCAAGCAATGGAAGGGGAGCCCATGGTATAGTTGCCGGTTTCCTCATAAAGCACGGTGGTTTGGCCGGTGGTCGTATCCAGCTTTTTGATACAGTTGCCAGTGACGTAAACCACGATTTGGCTGTCTGGCGTTTTAGTGACTGAGCCGACCCCCAGAGATTCAGCAGTGAGTTGGGTGATGAGGCCAGTACCGAGATCCATGCGGAAGAGATTGCGAATACGGCTCTCGGCGGGGGGCTTGTCCACACCCTCGGCTCGATCCGAAACAAAGATGATCTCGTTCTTGTTGGCGCCGAACGAGTTCTCCGTGAAATAGAGATGCACGTTGTTGCCGGTGGTAGTGAGGCGCTGCACAGTGCGTCCGGTTTTCTCGTCAGTGAAGGTGCTCTTTTCAGATGGCCAAGTATCCCCGATCATGCGTTCCCCCTGCTGCAATAATATACCCTGTACACTCGCACATACTACGAGTGTACAGGGTTCCGTGCGATCCACGGTATCGCTTGAACTGTCTGGGTTGTTCTAGCGCGAGAGCCAGCCGCCGTCAACCGGTACAAGCGTGCCGTGCATATAGCTGGAAGCATCTGAAGCCAGGAACACAGCCACACCCTTGAGATCATCGGGCGTGCCCCAATCGCCAGCGGGAATGCGCTCGACGATGGCCTTGTTGCGCTCGGGATTGGCCTGCAGGGCCGCGGTGTTATCGGTGCGCATATAACCCGGGGCGATGGCGTTGACGTTGATGCCCTTGGAAGCCCACTCGTTGCAGAGAGCGTGGGTTAGGCCAGCTACGCCGCTCTTGGAAGCGGTATACGAGGGTACAGTGACACCGCCCTGATAAGAAAGCATGGAGGCCACATTGATGATCTTGCCGCCGCCTTGTGCGGCCATCACACGGCCCGCCGCCTGGGATAGGAAGAACAGCGCCGACAAATTGATTTGCAGCACGTCGTACCAGTCCTTTTCGGTAAAATCTAGGGCCGGGGCTCGACGGATGGTGCCAGCGTTGTTCACCAGAATGTCCAGATGGCCGAATTCATCGACGACCGACTTGACGACGGCCTGAAGGTCTTCGGCTGAAGCCTCAAGCAGGTCGCACTGGATGGGCATGTATTTGTGCCCCAGTGCCTCAACCTTTTCCTGGGTATCGCCCTGGGTGTGGCTGTAAAGACCGGCGATATCGGCACCGGCTTCAGCCAAGCCTAGAGCTATGCCCTGGCCTAAGCCGCGTCCGCAACCGGTAACGAGTGCAACCTTGCCATCCAAACGAAACTTGTCAATGATATTCATGCGTTTACCTCAGAAACCAAGCTCTTTGAGCATCGGTATTGTATTGTTGACCCAACCTGCGACAGGATCGGCCACTGTGGCCTGAACGCGCTGCGTACCAGCCAAGAACCAGAGATAGTAGGTCATGTAACCGGGCGTGCTGACCACGGTATGGTAGCCATCGGGTGCCATGAGGATGGTGTTATCGCGCACGGTAAAGTTGTGCTCTTCGCCAGCATCGTTGAACCAGCGGCAAATGCCAATGCCGTTGGCCGGATTCACTCTGAAATAGTACATCTCTTCCATGTAGGCTTCGGCGGGTAGGTTATCTACCTCGTGCTTGTGAGCCGGGTAGGTGCTCCAGTTACCGCTGGGTGTAAAGGTCTCGCCCACGATGAGGCGGCGAGCCGGCAGGTCAGGCTGGCTGGTGCCGGTGAGGATCTCGTGATAGTAGCGCTTGAAATTAGCAGCACCCCAGATGCCGTTGGCAACCTGGCTGGGGGCGATGACATAGGGCTCTGCCTCAAGGTCCGAGGGAGCGCTGGTGAGGGCGATTTGAACGTTGCCTACGCCAGTGATGGTGTAATCGGCACCAGCGGGCATGTACACTGAATAGGGCTTGCCACCGAACACGTTGGCGCGGCCGCCGACTTTTTCAAAGGTCTTGCCGGCCACCTCAAAGGTGGCTTTGCCTCCCAGCAGAACTGCCAGCACTTCGCGGTTAGCCGTACTGCCCTTGACCGTCTGTCCGTCGGTCAACACAACGAGTTCAAATCCCAGCAGCTTGCAGGGATTGTAGGGGAGAGGATTAACACCCTGATTCGCTTGAAGCGATGCAAACTTTTCCACAATAGCCTCCTGAATGGCTTTATGCTGCGGCGTCTTGACGACACCGCTCCATTTGTCTCTAGTCTAGCCGTTCGTGCAATGGGGTCAAGCGCTCGAAAGCCTATTTTCACCATTGCCGACCATTTTGCGACGTGTTATGATGCGCCGGATGGATGCTGCGCGACAAGGAGGTCCGTTGTGAAAAAGCTCGACTGGAAGCGTACGGCAGTGCTGGGGTTTGGATTTTTCGGCATCAGCATCATGTGGTCGGTGTACAACTCGTTTGTGCCGCCCATGTTGCGGGATTATTCCCTGCCCTGGTGGTTGGTGGGTTTTGTCATGGTCTTTGACAACATCCTGGGAATCACATTGCTACCCTTTATCGGCCAGCTCAGCGATGGTGTACGTACGCGCTGGGGTCGGCGCATCCCCTTTATCATGATCGGGGCCCCCGTTGCGGCCATTTTTATGATCCTCATTCCGATTGTACATAATGCCATGCCCCTCAATTCGATGGGGTTGTGGCTGATGACCTCAGTAATCATTGTGATGAATGTGTCTATGGCTATATTCCGCACACCGACGGTGACATTGATGCCGGATATCACGCCACCAGAGCTGCGCAGCAAGGCCAACGGCATTATCAATCTCATGGGCGGCCTGGGCACGGTGATCGCCTTTTTGGTGGGCGGCACGCTTTTTGGCTATAACACCGTTTACCCGTTCCTCTTGGCCGCGATCGTCATGCTCATCGCCGAAGCGATTGTCATCTTTTTTGTTAAAGAACCAGAAGAGTTCCGTACCACTGAGGCCTCGGCCAAGGCTGAACGTCCTGGCTTTGGCAAGAGCTTTATGGAGACGCTACGAAACGTGGGTGGCTTGTTCACCGCGGAGGACAAGAGCGCTCTCTTTATCTGCCTGGCCATCTTTTTCTGGTTTACCGGGTATAATGCCCTGGAGACCTTTTGGACTTCTTATACCAGCGAAGTGCTCTATGCTCCCCAGGTGGCCGCCGGCCTGATGACGGCTGATGAGGCAGTGGGTAAGGGCAGCACCATGCTTACCTATATGGCCATGTCCTTTTTGGTCTTTGCGGTGCCTGCTGGCCTGATTGGCACGCGCATTGGCCGCAAGCGCACCATTGTCACGGGCTTGGCAGTGATGGGCACCTTGTGGTTGGCGGTGTGGTTTATCTCAAATCCCACTTTTATCACCGTCATGCTGGTGCTATCCGGGTTGGCCTGGGCGTGTGTGAACATCAACTCGCTGCCGGTGGTAGCCGATCTGGCGCCACCTGAAAAGCTAGGCGCCTATACCGGGTTGTATTACTTTTTCTCCATGCTGGCCGCTTCTACATCGCCGGTGTTTGTTGGCTGGCTGTTTGACCTGTCCGATAACCTGGTGGTTATGTTCCTCTTTGCCTCTATCGCCATATTTATCGCCCTCGGCTTTACCCTGGCGGTGCGCCACACCGAACCACCCAAGGCAGCCGATCTTGGCGAGGCCCTGGAGATGGTGGCCGACGCCGATATGTAGTATCTGGCATAACGAAAGAGAGCGGAGCCAATTTGGCCCCGCTCTCTTTTTGTTGGACGTGCTGTTAGCCCCAAAGTTCCTTGAGGAATGCTACCTGTTCACGCAATTGGAAAGGGCCGCCGCCTTCGTGGCGGTTGTACTTCCAGACGCGAATATCCTTTTCACCGCCATAATAGTTGTAGGCAGCATAGACGGTGGAAGGTGGGCAGGTGTTGTCCATCAAGCCCGTCGAGAACAGTGCCTTGGCCTTGGCACGTGTGGCCAGGTTGACGCCATCAAAATAGCGCAGTGTGGCCATGGCTTGCTCGGCATAGTCGCGGTAACACTGGCAATAGCTGGTGATTTCGCTGTAAGGAGCCGCATCCGAGATATGAATGGCTCGCGGATAGTGGCAAAGGAAGGGCACATCGGGCATAGCCGCGGCCAGATCGGGCACCAGGCCTGCTACGGCCAGCGTGATGCCTCCGCCCTGACTGCCGCCAGCAGCAACGATGCGTTCAGCATCCACCGCGGGATGGCTACGTGCTGCTTCTACAGCGCGAACAGCGTCGGTGAATACGCGGCGATAGTAATATGTTTGCGGATGGAGGATGCCCTGGGTCATAAAGCCAGCCACATGGGGGCTGGTACCGTGAATGGGCACATCGGGGGTGGCGGCGGGTGAATTACGGCTGCCCTGGCCGCGAGTGTCCATTACCAGTAGTGCATAGCCCATGCTGGGCCACACCAGCCAGTCGGTAGGAAAGCCCCGTCCGCCGGAATAGCCGATATAGTGCACCACGCAGGGAAGTTTGCCTTCGCGCTGAGCCGGTATGAGGAACCAGCCTTTGACGGGCTGCCCGGCATAACCGTTATAGGTTACGTCGTAGGCCTCGACTGTTTTGAGGCCGTAATCGACTGGCTCAAAGCGAGCGTTGAGGGGCACGCTTTGAGCCTCGGCAAGGGTCTCTTGCCAAAAAGCATCAAAGTCGGCTGGTTCGTCTCGTTCGGGATAATACTTTTGGAGCTCTTCCAGGGGCATGTCAAAAAACGTCACGGTAGCCTCCATTTTATGCAACGGCCTCCACGGAGGATGGCCAAGAAACCACTAGTGTGCACGCCGCAGGCGGGCAGCGCGGCGGCCGAGCCTGGCGCCGCTATCGTCTTTGTCTTTGAATACACCGCGCAGCAATAGAGAAAGGAACATTAGCGCCCCGGCCGCACGCAAGGTGCCAGAGCCAATCATGTTTGCTGTAAAACCGTATTGCGAGTAGAGCAATGCGGCGATAATGGGTCCGATAATCGTGCCCAATTGGTCGGTCGTGGTGCGAATAGCCACATAGTCAGAACGGTAAGCATCAGGCGCCAACATGAGGATGATGGGGGCATCGGCCACGCGGAACCCCGACCAGGCCAGGGCCCCATAGGCTTGCACCAGACCAACCCCCAGCAGCCCCTTTGGAAAAATCCAAAGGAAGGGCAGGAGCGGCACCACCAGCATGCTGACAGCAGCCACCAACGGTGCGCCCTTTTTGTCTACCAGTTCACCAGCTACGCGCAACGCGAGAATATTGACCACTGTAGCGATGGTGGAGAGCATGGCGATGTTTTCGACGCTGAACCCCAAATCTTGAACCATGTGTACTGTAAAATAGGGTGCGCCGATCTGGATGCCAATATTCCAGATGAAATGGGTTGCACAGAACCAGAGATAGTTCTTGTCGTGCGAGACAATTCGCCAGGCGGCCTTGAGGTTACTGCCCTTGCGATGTTGCCCTGCTTCGGCAGCCTTGGGTTCGGGAACTCCGGCATAGGTTATAGTGGCACCAAAGCCCACAAGGGCAGCGATTAGCCAGACGGTCTGGTATCCTTCCAGGCCGCCGATTTTACCAATGAGCCAACCGGCGAGAGGGATGACCATGACGGTGGCGATGTTGTTGGCCACCATACGCGAGCCGAGAAAACGCCCTCGGATGGGCATTGGGCAAATATCGCCAAGTAACGAGTTCCAGGGGGGGCCGGTAAAGGCATCGGCAAAAGCCTTGAGGGCAAACAGTCCTAGAAAGAGATAGACTGCTGTTTCGCCGTTTGCCACAAAAGGAATGAGTGCCATGAGGATGAGGGCGATGCGTCCGAGTCCGCCTCCCCCCAATAATACCCAGAGTTTGCGCTTGCCCGTGCGTGCCACAAAAAGTGCACCGAGCATGGGGGCAATGAGGGCGACCGCACTGTTTACCGAGGAGCGCAGGCCAATCAGTGTGCTAGAGGCTCCCAGAGCCATCATGTAGATGGGCACAAAATCGTTGATAAAAGCAACCGAGGCCGTGGAGAGTACACCGTCCCACCAGACCAGGTTCAGGGCCTTGCGTTGGCTTTCATTAGTGCCTGTCGTTGGGTATAGCCAGAGGCGCGTCAACTGCACCCAGGCGCGCTTCAAGCTGCGTGATACGCTGCTCAAGAAATCACCTCTGTTCAGTGCTTGAGAAAACGATACAGTCAGACCATTCTAAGAAGAGTGGATGCTGACTGCAACTGTACTTGCTACATATCTAAAAGGCGCCTTGGGGAAAACTAGAAATGCGCTCGTCTGGCGCGGGCAGAATGCCTCCCAGCGCTGAGCGTGTCTTTGTCCTTGAACACGCCGCGCAACAGCATGCTCAGGAATATCAGGCCGCCAGCCATGCGCAGCACTGCCGAGGCCCACAAGTTGGTGGTAAAGCCGTATTGCACATACACCCAGGCAGCAAAAATGGGGCCAACGATCATGGATACACGGTTGATGGTGTTACGGATGGCCACATATTCAGAACGGTACTCGTCGGGGGCGAGCATGAGCAAAAGGGGCGTATCTGCCACACGCGAACCTGACCAGGCGATGGACCCGTAGCAACGGACGAGCATGAGGGCAACTACACTCTGGGCGGGAATCCACAGCAGGGGCATGAGTGGCACCAGTAACATGCTGATGGCGTTGATGATGGGAGCCCCTTTGCGATCTACCAGTTCTCCGGCTATGCGTAGCGCAAAGATATTGACCACAGTGGCTACGGTGGAGAGCAAGGCCACATCTTTGGCGGTAAAGTGGAGCGTTTGCACCATGTGCACTGCAAAGTAGGGCGCTGATAGCTGAATGCCCAGATTCCAGGCGAAATGGACGGCGCAGAACCACATATAGTTCCTGTCGCGCAAAAAGACACGCCAGGCGGTTTTGAGGCCGGCTTGTTTGCCCTTGGATGCCTCGGCTGCTTCAGGCTCGGGTACCTGGGCGTACATGGCTGTGGCTGCAAAGCCCAGAAGCGCAGAGATGAACCAGAGAGTTTGAAATCCTTTGACGCCGTCGATTGCTCCGAGCAGCAAACCAGCCAGAGGCAAAGCTGCCACTATAGCAATGTTGTTAAACATCATCTTCGAGCCGAGGTAGCGACCGCGCACCGGTAGGGGGCAAACATCACCCAGGAGAGAGTTCCAGGGGGGCAAGGCCAAAGCGCCGGCAAAGGCCTGCACTGCAAATAATCCGAGGAATAAATAGACTGCATTATCCCCACTGGCAAAAAGGGGAATGAAGGCCATGGTAAGGATGCATAACCTGGCCAGGCCACCACCGCTCAGCAGTACCCAAAGTTTACGTTTACCCGTGCGGGTTACCAACCAGGCACCCAGCAGGGGGGCAATCAAAGCCGCCACGCTGTTGATAGAAGATCGCAGGCCAATGAGTGTTTCAGAGGCGCCAAGTGCCAGCAAAAACATGACGATGAACTCGTTACGCACAGAGTCCGAGGTGGACGCCAGAATCCCATCCCACCAGATCATGCGCATACCCTTGCGCTGATCCGGGGAGGTGCCATCGGTCGGGTAGAACCAAAGGCGAGAAACTCGCCGCCAGGCATGTTGCCCCCTGGCATACAGGCTGCCGGTCAAACAATATCCTCCACAGTCTGTGCGCCCCTCCCTGCGGGCGCAGCAACGTGAAAGGCATTCTAGGCGTCTTTATGGGGAGGTGCAACCGCTTTCAGTACGAGGAAACGACAAGAGCTGCCCAATTGGGGGCAGCTCTTGTTGCGTTGGAGGATGCGTCTCCCGCTAGATTAACCAGCGTCCGCGATAGTTAGAGTTGTTATACAGCGACGTTGTGTCATAAGCCTTGGGTTCGCCCACAACGGCTGTGGGATCAGCCTTGTAAATCCAAATGCTGTTGAAATCCCAGCTTACGATCTCCTGGCGACCATCGCCATCGACATCCAGGGCATCATAACAGAGCGTCGGATGCCCATCATCAGGAAAGCGCACGGCCCAGTGTCCGTTGATATCAAACATGCCGCCGATCTCTGGATCGGTGTTGTGCAGTACCAGCGCCGTGCCGGTGCCGCCCCAATCCAGCGGAGGCATGATAGAGCCGATGTGCAATGGCTCGAACTGGTTGATGGTGTTGCCGTTGATGTCATAGAAGGTAATGATGCCCGGCTCGTGCCAAAATGTGACTGCTGCAATCTGCAGCTCGTCAGAGCCCTCTTGGAAGCGGCCGATGGTTGCGCCTTGGCAGTGCCCGTGGAAATGACGCTTGAGAATGTTTCCCTGGGCATCGAGCATCACATAGCCTTCATCAGAGCAGCCCATGATGATGCGAACAGGACTATCGGGGCCGGCCAGCCGTCCGATAAAGACGCCGTCCATGTGATCCGAAATTGTGTTGTCCAAGCTCCAGAGAATAGTGCCGTCGTTATCCACTAACGAATAGCCGATGAACACCTCATCTTTGCCATCACCGTCTACATCACAGGACATGGGGTAGTGGCCGGTTTTGAGGTGGTGCATCCACAATACGTTCAAGTCGTTATCATAAGCCCAAACGGTATCATAGCGGTCTTTGAGCAGCAGATTGGCTTTGCGGCCAGCACCCTGCAGGTCACAGAAAAAGATGGAATCGCCAAAGCAGCGCGTGTAAGGGTCTTCATAGTCGGTGTATTCAGGTGTGAGCACCTGCTGAATCACCTGCCCAGTGCGTCCGTCCAACACTTGCAGTTTGAAATCGCGGCAATAGACGACTTCGGCACGGCCGTCGCCGGTCCAATCGTGCACCTGAATGCAGATATCGCCGGTCATGTGGTGAGGATCGCCTACGGAAGGGTCGATAGGCTCACCAACACGCCAGAGGATGGTACCATCCTGTTTGAGTGCCGTTACGCAAACAATCATGGGATGGCCATCACCACGGTCGTGGGCCAAAGCCTGCGGCACTATGACTTCTAGTTCGCCGTCGCCATCGAGATCGCCCCAGCGCAGGTTGCGGTCGGTGCCAAAGCCCGCGGTGGAGAGACGTTTCCAGGCGATGGGCTGCGGCCATTTGGCCTGAGCGGCCTTTTCGTCAGCTTCCCAGGCAGCCTCAGCCGCGGCAATGCGTGTATAGCTGGTCTCGTCGGTAGTCACCTTGATCTCAGCAAAGCGGGCTTGGCTTTCGGCCAGACAGCCGATGCGGCCTTTACTAAAGGCGTCATCCTCGATCGAAACTAGGAGCTGGCCGTCAATCGAGCCGCTGACTTTGTTGCCAAAGCAATTCACCTCGACGCGAACGTATCTGTCGACGGTACCTGTCCAAGGTGCGCTGGCGAGGATGGTCTCTTTGAGTGCAGCGGGGCCTCCCCAGGTGGGCCGTGTTTCGGGGTGTTCTCGCTTGATGAGGGATACATGATCCCTGTAGAGGGCAAAGAGATAGTAGCAGCGGCTGTTTTGATAGCGGAACACCAACCCTATGGGGCGGTGCCAGCCCAGAGGGCGCACATCTGCTGAAAGCGTATAGTTATCCCAAAAACGAGAGCCTGAAACCATCAAGGGGGTTTCGCGCTCGCAGTAAAAACTCTGCTCAAGGGTGTGGCGACCATCTTCAGGAGTGATCAACCAGCAGCCGTTGCCGGGTCGCCAACTGCCCTGGATGGTGGCTTCTTCCCAGTTACCGGCAAAGGGTTTGGGGATGATGTGGTATTCACCATCGGGGCTGTAGGGATAGAGGCTAATGTTTCCAACAGGAATGTCCGAAAAATCCTCATGTGCCAATACGCGCATTATCTCTCCTCCGGTACGTTATCGCGAATAAGGATCGGCGGCATCTCTTAGCCCGTCGCCCATAAAGTTGAAAGCAAGCACGGCCACAATTACAAACACGGCCGGGTAGAAAAGCCATGGTGCCAGCACCACAGTCTGGGTATTCTGGGCTTCTTGGAGCAACACGCCCCAGCTTACGGCAGGCGCCCTTAGGCCAAGTCCCAGGAATGAAAGGCTTGTTTCACTGAGGATCATATTCGGGATGGATAGGGTCAGTGATGCAATGATATGGCTGGTGAATGAAGGGACCATATGCCGTACGATGATGCGCATATCTCCAGCCCCTGATAGCTTGGCGGCCATGACAAAGTCTTCACTTTTAAGCGCCAAGAATCGGCCGCGAACTACGCGGGCCAGATCAGTCCAGCTGATGAGCGAGAGCAGAATGGTGATACCAAAATACACCTTGATGACTGGCCAATCAGCAGGTAGAGCTGCTGACAGGGCCATCCACAGGGGGATGGGGGGCATGGAGCGCAGGAACTCGATAAGGCGCTGAATGATCATGTCTGCCACGCCGCCATAGTAGCCCGATATACCGCCAATGAGGATGCCCAAGATAAGACTCATGAATACGCCAACCAAACCGACTGACATGCTGATGCGAGTGCCATACAAGCAGCGTGAGAGAACATCGCGTCCTTTGCGGTCTGCACCGAGCAGATGGAAAGGTGCGTCTGCATCTTCCACACCCATAAAATGGGTATTCGATTCCCACAGTCCCCACATCTTGTAGGTGCTTCCCTGCACAAAGAACTTGATGTCATAGATCTGTTCAGGATCAACTTTGTATGTCAGTAGCAGCGTATCTGGATCTCTGTAGCTCTGCCAGCCGAGGACGTACGGCGTTACAAGCTGGCCATCGCGAAAAATATGAATGCTTTGCGGTGGTGCAAACATGTAGACCGTGCTGTACTCGAGCGGATCAGCAGGCGAGAGAAATTCACAAAAGATACCCAATAGAGCCAAAAGGAGAATAATGATGCTGCTGATGACGGCAGCTTTGTGCTTTTTAAAGCGCCAGCGAATCAATTGCCATTGAGATGCTACAAAAATAGCATCTTCTTCGGTTGCGGTGGTCGGGTGACCAGCCGGTTGGTTTTCTTCAGCCACAGCCAGTCTCCCTTCTAGGACAGGCGAATACGCGGATCGACGATGGCAAGCAGAATATCCGAGATAAAGGTGCCGATCACGGTGAGAATGCCGAGCAAAAGCAACATGCTTCCGGCCAAATACATATCCTGGCTGAGTAGCGAATCCAGCAGCAGGGGACCGGTGGTTGGTAGACTCAGCACAACCGAGACGATGGTTGCCCCCGAGATGATTTGCGGGAGCTGATAACCGACGCTGCTCACAAAAGGATTGAGGGCCATGCGCACCGGATATTTCCAGATTAGTTTGTTCTCTTTGACACCCTTGGCGCGTGCTGTCTCAACATACGGTTTGCGCAGTTCATCCAGTAGGTTAGCGCGCATGATGCGAATCATTCCGGCAGTCGACCCGACACTGAGGACAAGTAGGGGAACCCAAATATGTTGCATCATATCAACGACTTTGGCCCAGCTCCAATCGGCTTGACGGTATTCTAAACTGAATAGCCCGCCTGCACTGACGCCGAATTGCGACAGCGTAAACCACATCAGGATGAGCGCCAGCATGAACGCGGGGATGCCGCGTCCAACAAAGCTGATGAAGGTCATGATGTAGTCAAGCCAAGAGTATTGATGTGTTGCGGAATATACACCTACAGGCAAAGCAATCAGGTAGGTGATGATCATCGACGAAAAAGCGATAAGCGCGGTGATAGCGATGCGGTCACCGATGAGTTCACCCACGGGTTTATTCCACCGAAAAGACATGCCAAAATCGCCATGGAACATGCCTTCAACCCAGCGAAAGAACTGGACATACCCCGGCTGGTCCAGGCCGTAGCGTACTTCAAGGGCGGCAATCTCATCCTCTTCGGGATATTCGCCTTGAGCCTGCAAGCCAGCAACGTAGGCAGTCAAAAAATCGCCAGGCGGAAGCTGGATGAGAATGAAACTAACGATGGCGATGGCGATTACTGTGGGGATCATGATTAAAAGTCGCCGTAGTGCGAATTTGAGCATTCGAACCTACCCCTTGGGTCGTTTCATAGAGGGGTTCTCGCCATATAGGCGAGAACCCCAAAGCCGTTACCCCGTTGTTAGGCTTCTTTCCAGTATTGGCAAGGATTGGTAGTACCGATGTTTCCTGCCTCCCAGGAGATGTCCCAACCTGTTGCGGGAACATTGTGGAAACTATTGGCAACCACGATGGGCACGCTGGCTCGGTCGCAGATACCATAGGCCCACATGTTCTCGGCCTGGATGTCCATCAACTCAGCCCAGAGTTCTTTGGCGCGAGCATCATCGACGGTGACCACGAGCTCATCATAAAGCTCGAACTGTCTGAGAACCTCCGCCGGCGGCTCTTCACCAGAGGCGCCATCAGTGGCTCGCCAGGTGCCCCAAAGCGGTGCCCAAACATTGCTTACACTTATGGGCAGCACGCGGCTTGGGTCTATCGGCGTCTGGATGCCAGGGCCAGCATAGTAGACGCCGGCCATGAGCTGGTTGCCATTCATTCTATCCGAGTAGAGCGAGGTCTCGGTGGACTTGGCAGTGGTGTTTACGCCCACTTCTTGCCAGTTTGTGGCCACCATCTCCATGGCATCAATAAAGTCGGTGCGCTTGGACATGATTTCGATGACGATAGAAAGCGGCTGGCCATCCAGCAAGCGGTAGCCGTCTGCATCACGTTCGGTCAGTCCGATGGAATCGAGCATCTCGTTGGCTGTGTCTACATCATACTCGACATAGTTCTGCGCTGCAGCTTCATGATACCAGGGGCTCTTACGCAGCGGGGCGCACTGGCGGATCTCTACCGGCTGGCCAAGATAAATGAGTTGGCGAATGTCTTCGCGGTTGACTGCGTATGACATAGCAATGCGAAAGTCCTTGTTGCGGAAGAGGGTACGCAGGGCTTCGTCCTCATAGGTCATGTTAAAGCCAAAGTTACACACGTTGGCTTCGCCGATGGGGGCATCAACGACGGTATAGTTGCCCATCTCGGTGTTCTGCTTGAGGATCATGGTGTCAGCTGGGAACTGGCCTACAGAGAAGGTCTGAAGCTCGGCTTCTCCAGAGAAGGCCATCATCTGGGCCACATCAACACCGGCCGCTACTTGAGACTGGATGTTGTCGATATAGGGCAACTGATTGCCTTCGGTATCGACTTTGTAGTAGTAGGGGTTACGCTCCCAGGTGCAGCCGTCTTCAGCGTAAACCTTCATCTGCCAGGCAAAAAGCATGGGCAGTTCTTGGTTGGATTCCCAGTTCGACTTGGTCAGGAACATGTCCGTCCAGGCGCTGTAGCTTTGCGCTGCTACCAGGGCATCTAGGTCAGCCTGTGCAGCAAAGTCCGCATGGAACTGCTCCATATAGTGCTTGGGTAGATACGTCTCATGGGTGGGGTAGGCGATTTGGAGAGTAAAGAATGGCGCCGGGTTCGAGTACTGGAAAGTTACCGTATAGTCGTCCGCCGCGGTCACAGTGGGTTTCTCTCCACCAACAATGAGCCAGCTTGGGAATGAGCTATACAGATCGGTATTGAGGTGCACATCGTCCAACCAGAAGAGGATGTCGGCAGTGGTAAAGGGTTCTCCATCAGAGAACTTGACGCCCTTCATGAGATTGAAAGTAAAGGTTGTGCCGTCATCTGACATCGTCCAGCTCTCGGCGAGGTTGGAGATGATGGGAGTGCCTCCAGCTGACATGCGCAAGAGCTGCTCATAGCAGAGCAATTCGTAAGCATGGCTGGTGGGCGTGGTGTTGGTCACCATGTTCCACGTGCCGCCATAGGTGCCGATAGATTCATAGGGCTCGATGACGATGGGGTTCTCGGGTAGACGATCTTCGAGGGCGGGCAAGTCCAGGCCGTCCAGCATAGGGGCCTGACTGTACTGGCTGACAACTACTGCAGTTGTCGGCTGAGTCTCAGAAGCACTAGTGGGCACAGTCGTAGCGGCTGGCTCGGGTGTCGCCGTCGGCTTGGAGCAAGCTGCGGCAACGGCACTGGCGCTTACTAGGGCAGAGACGCGAAGGAACTCTCTTCGAGATACATGGCGCATTTTAGACCTCCTTGGGTCCAGATGGTGGGGTTTGGGATCACTATCGATACCAGATATCAACGAACACGCCCAGAGACTGGAACAAGGAGCGCTCTTTGATTGAGTGGGAGCGCTCTCATTGCAGATACATTAACACTAGAAAGAGCGCCTGTCAAGCGATTGTGAACAACTTGTTAATGAATTTTGATTGACATAACCTACATACTACTGATAAAATTGAGGATGTACAAGGGCTGTATTCTGTGGGGTGCAATATGTTGAGGAAAAATCAAGGATCCAGAGAAGATACAGTGAGCGTGACGTTTGAATTCCCCCAGACGCCTTGGTGCGAATCAGTCTGTTTGGCTGGTGATTTCAACGGCTGGAGCCATAATTCACTGCCTTTGCACCGACCGGAGGCTTCTGATTCACCCTGGCGGGTTACGCTAGAGCTGCCTCGCGACAAAGAATTCGAGTATCGCTATGTGGTCAATCGCGTCACCTGGAATCTTGATGAGCGGGCGGATGGGCAAGTAGAGACGTTTGGGGGCGAAGTGAACTCTTTGGTGCGTACTTGACACAGTGAATTCGCTCTGCTAAGCTTCTCCTATCCTAGTAAGGAAAGGAGGTGGTGTGCATGCAACATAGCTCTACTATGAGTGCCCTGGCACCATCTCCTCGTATCCGGTAACTCGGGTTTCCGAGTTATCTGGCGGGGAGTGCCAGGGCACCCAATTTGTAATCACTGACGAATGAGAAAGCCTCTGCTTTTGCAGAGGCTTTCTTCTTTTTGCCGTTTGTCGAGATCAAAAGGACGAGGCTATTTGCTGATGCGCGGTAAATAGACCTCGTTCACATCTTCCATGATGATCAGTGTGGCGGGTAGCGTGCACGTGGCCGGCCCAGCCTTCCAGGCAATGCCTTCCAGCAATTGACCATCTGTAAAGGTGAGAGCGGTTTCATAAATACCGGGGGTCATCCCGGTTGCATCCACTGTGATCCCTATTTTATCGCCGCGCATTCCCTGATTCACACTGATGCTCAGCCAGCTGCAGCTCTCGCTGGCGCGCCAGTAATCATAGCTGCTGTTTGAGGTTACAGTGCCAATGAACTCACCCTGAGGGACATCCACATCCAGGATGAAAAGCGGTGTTGGCGTAATCGAGAGAGGCTGACGGTTCCAGCTCGATATAGATGCGGAGGTGATATAGCCACTGGTGTAGGCCCAGTCGGGCAAATCGTCATAGGGGAGCTTGAGGCGATAAAGAAGTTCGGTACTGTCAACAAACGAGGTACGCTCGATAACGGTGCCGGTGTCGCCGCATTGATCAAAGCCACCACGGATGACGGAGCTATCGACATAGTTTGCAGAAGTTTCAGGATCACAGGGCACCCAGCCAGCGTCAGGATAATAAACTTCGATCCAGCCATGAGGCCCGCCAGCGGGGTCATTGGTAAAGCCATAGGGAGTAGCGGCTCCGGCTGTGTAGCGGGTGGGGATACCAGAAGCTCTTAGCAGAGCTTGTGATAGGAACATGAAACCGGCGCATGTGGCCTTTTTGTTTTCCAATACTGATACAGCATCGGTGTCATATTCGTTGTAATAATCATAATCAATATGACTTCGTACCCACGCAATGACCGCGTCGACTACTTGCCCTTCGAGGGTGCAGCCTGCCGAGAGCTCATTGGCCAGAGCGACGATCGTTGAATCATCGCTCTGAGCCATGTCGGTGGGTAGCAAATATAGCTCTAGTTCATCTGGAATGCTCGAAGCTTGTATGGGAAAGGCCTGATTGGTATTTACATAAAGCTCGCTGGTTACACGCACCTCTACGCTGGTACTCGTTTGGCTGAGAATCTCGACGGAATAGTTGGCCAAGTCATCGGGGGTCTCTTCCAGACCTGTTATGCCTTGGGGATTGCTGATCAAGTAAACACTTTGTAGTGTGCCGGTATAAACCTCATTGCCGCGATAGTAAGGCTGTTCAGCCTTTATGGTGATATCGCTCAGATCTATCAAGGCGCCAGACGAGTTGTTATCGGAGGATGTCGTTGCAGGGCTGGCAAGCGCCACATCGGTTAGGGAAATCAAAAGCAGGGCGAGTGTGAGCAGCAGGCGAGTCAATTTCTGCACAAAGGGTGTCCTCTCTGGTAGACGATAAAAACGTGTTGCTATTGTACATAACGTAGAGTGCTGCAATCAAGAGTCTACTGCTTTTGTATACAAAGAAAGACCCCCGCACACTGCGGGGGTCTCGAACTGCTTGCTTTTTATTGAATTGACCGTGTTATTCGGCAGCTACTGTGCCGACGTTCGAGCCAGTCACCTTGAGGCAGAAGGTGAGCGGTAGTTCTTCGTGATAGTTGGCGACTTCGATGGTATATGTGCCATTGGTTGAGATAGTGGCTTCGATGGTGTACACGGCATCGCCAGAAGTAGCTACGTCAACCAGCGAGCCATCCGGGGCAAACAATTTGACGTTGACACCGCTCATGGCCAGGGCATCGCCCGGGATCGGCCAGACTTCGATGGTGATCTCGTCGGAAGTGCCGGCATAGTCAAAGGTGTATTCGGCAAAGCCCTTGTCCAGGTTGAACCAGACGGGGGAGCCAGCGGTTACTGTGCTCTCGATGGTCTCGGTGTCGGCCTCTTCTGTTTCTTCAGCTTCAGTCTCTTCGGTTACAGTGGTGGTGCCTGCTTCTGCAGCAGAGAGTTCTATCAGATCCATGATGTCCATCTGCTCTCCGCCGGCAGAAATGCCCGCAGCGCCGCTGACGCCATCACCCTTGACCACGACGCTAAGGCCCAGGGGCAGGTCCGCATTGTAGCTAATGGCTTCAATCACATAGGTGCCTGCAACATCACTCTCGATTTCGGCAATATACATGGCATCGTCAGCCTCACCAGTGGCAACCAGTTCGCCATCGGCGTCATAAATCTTGAGGACGACAGCGCTCATAGCGTTGGCATCACCGGGGTTCACACCGAGCTCTACAGTCGCAGTGCTCTCGTCGCCGGCATACTCAAATATGGCATAGGTAAAAGCGCGGCCAGTGGCAACCCACCAGGGCCCGTAAGCAGCTTCACCATCAGAGGTCGTTGTAGCTGGGAAGGCCGTACCAGCGGTCTCGGTGCTTGCGGTTTCTTCTTCAGCAACAGCTTCTTCTACGGTGGTCTCTTCTTCTGTAGTTTCTTCTTCTATCACTTCTTCAGACACTACAGCTTCTGCTGCGGCCGAAGCAGAGAGCAGATTAGAAACGCTATCACCATTTACGAACAGGGTAACAGTAATGGGGAGATCTTCGTGATAGTTGGTAAAGACGAGGGTGTAGGTGCCAGCTTCATCACTCGATGTTTCGATGGTGTAGACAGCCTCGCCAGCCTCGCCGTTTTCGAGCACAGAGCCATCGGGGCCGAGGAGCTTGAGCTCAAATGCGCTCATGGCGTTAGCATCACCTGGTGTGGCGTATGCTTCAATGGTGATGTCGCTTTCATCACCAGCATAGTCAAAGGTATAGTATGTAGTACCCCGAGCGGCCACAAAGGCAGTGGATTCATCCGCAAAAACGGGCAGAACTGAGCCAATGGTGAGTAGGGCGACTAGTGCCAAGACAACAGTGTTTCTGATGGTTTTCTTCATTTACTTTCTCCTGATGCAATCCATCTCTTCGCCAGCCTGTGGGGACCTTTGAAAAGGATACAGAATCAGTTTTACAGTCCAATGGGTGGGTTTTCTAAACTATAGAGTACAGCCAACTTGTTTAGAAAAGATGTAGAACCTGTTGGGGCGTGGTTGCACAGCAGGTCAGGAATTGACGCGTCTGCGAAGCTGTTTTTTCTCTGCGGTATGGCGCTTTTTGTCGAGGCGACGCTGACGAGAAGCCAGCGTGGGACGAGTGGGGCGACGCTTTCGAGGGGGTTTGGCAGCACGCTCGACCAGCTCGGTCAGGCGGTTGCGGGCGTCCTCCCGGTTTTGCTCCAGTGTGCGAAAGCGCTGGGCATCAATGATCAGCACGCCTTCTTGGGTGAGGCGTGAGCCAGCCAGGCGCTCTAGTCGCTGGCGCACATCTAGCGGTAATCCAGATTCGGAGAGGTTTAGGCGCAGTTGCACTGCCGTGGCGACTTTGTTGACATTTTGACCGCCCGGCCCCGAAGCGCGAACAAAGCGCTCCTCAATAGCTTGATCGTTTAGGGTGAGATTTCCTACAAGCATTGCACCTCCTCCCGTAGTTTATCAGAACTTTTGTATCGGTAAAGTGGCCTATGATATTAACTAGAAATAAACAATTTAGTCATTCCAGAGCTTGACATGCCTACTTTATTCATATAAAAAATAGGTATTATTACCTAAGCATTGGTGCGGATACCGAGGCGCGCAACGAGGCGCTTTGGTACCGGCCACACAACGAGGAGAAGAAAATGCCCAAGGTAACGCGTCGAGAGTTTTTGCGAGTATCGGCACTAACAGCTGCTGCGACGGTAGCGGTTGCCTGTGCCCAGCCGACTGAGGAGCCCGAGCCCACAACTGCCGCAGCAGCGACTACTGCACCCACAACTGCCGCAGCAGCGACTACTGCGCCTGTAGTGAGTTCCTTCTCAGAAGCCCCAATGCTGGCCGAAATGGTTGAGGCCGGTACGCTTCCGGCGGTGGAAGATCGTTTGCCAGAGAATCCCTGTGTATGCCCGGTGATGGAATCGGTGGGCAACTATGGCGGCACGCTGCGCCGTGGTTTCAAAGGTACATCGGATGGCAACGGCCCCTCCAAGTTGATCAACGAAGGTCTGACTTGGTACACTCCTGAGCTCGCTCTGCGTGCCAACCTGTGCGAGAGCTGGGAGATAAACGACGATGCTACCGTGTGGACAGTAACGTTGCGCGCCGGCACCAAGTACAGTGACGGCACACCGTTTACCACCGAGTGGGTCAAGTGGTATTGGGACAATGTGCAGACCTATACAGATATCACATCAACGCCATCCGAGCGTTGGGGTTGGGGCAGCCCGCGTGTAGCAGCGGATCTAGGCATTGTGGATGACTTTACCTTCACACTGACCTATGGTGAGCCCAAGCCGTTGTTGGCCTTTGAGTTTGCCCGTAACATTCCGCAGGTACCCGGTTTCTATCTGGAGCAGTTCCACCCCGCCTTTAACGATGCAGCCACATTGCAGGCTGCGGCAGAGGCGCTTGGTTTGAGCTCGCCTACCGACTATTGGAGCAATCGGGAGAGCTGGCGCACCAATCCTGAAGTGCCGCTACTCTTCCCCTGGACGCCAGAGACGGACCTGTCTGTCGAGCTGCACATCATGAACCGCAACCCCTATTTCTGGCAGGTAGATGAGTCCGGGCAGCAGTTGCCCTACATCGACAAAATTCAGCACCGTCTGTATGAGACCATCGACGTGTTCAACATGTGGATCGTGAACGGCGAGATCGACATGCAGAACCGCAGCGTGGACATTGGCAACTATACCCTCTTCAAGGAGAGCGAAGAGAGCGGCGATTACAAGGTTGCTCTGGGTATCAGTGCCAGCCACGATGCCATTCAGCTGAACCTGACAACGAAGAACGAGCCGCTGCGCGAGTTCTTTAATATCCTGGATGTGCGCAAGGCCTTTATGCTGGCTATCAACCGCGAAGAGATCAACGAATTGGTGTATGACGGTCAGTGCACACCGCGTCAGTACAGCCCCCTCAGTGCTTCGCCGCAATACTATGAGGCGTTGACCAACGGCTACATCGAGTACGATCCAGAGACGGCCAAGAGCTTGTTGGACGGTGCAGGTTATTTGGATACCAACGGAGACGGTTTCCGCGAGTATCCGGATGGCAGCACGTTGTCCTTCACCATCGAAGGCACTGACTCGAGCGGCTCAGTGGGTGAGGATGTCGCCCTTTTGGCTATCGGTTACCTGAACGCTATAGGCATCAACTGTGCTTACAAGTACAATGAGCGTTCGCTGTACACAGAGCACTATGAGGCCAACGAGATCGAAGCGGCAAACTGGGGTGGTGACCGCTCAGTACTGCCGATCGTGGCACCGTGGATCTTTATTGGCTCTATGACCGACCGCCCCTGGTGTGCTGCCTGGGCTATTTACTGGAACAACAACAAGGATGCCACGTATCCTAATGCCGAAGAGCCGCCCGCAGGCCATTGGATCTGGGACATCTGGGACAACCATGCGGCGATGGTGGTTGAGGCTGATGAAGAGGCGCGCAACCAGTATTTCAAGAATATCTTGGACATCTGGGTCGAGCAGGTGCCGATGATTGGTATCCTGGGCGAAAAGCCGGCTCCATGCATCGTCAAGAATGGTCTGCAGAACGTTGCTTTTGACGGCCAGCCAGTGGATGACACCATTGAGGACGAGCATCTCCATAACACCCAGACCTACTTCTGGGACGTCCCTGCGGATCATTCCTAAGCATATTCGCTTCCTGAGACGGAACATCCCCGGCCTGTGCAGGCCGGGGATGTTCTCTTTTTGTGGGAGAGTTGTCACTCCTGTCACCATTAGTTGCAAGGCAAGTACGAGCAATTTCAGAAAATCATAAAATTCGTCCCTTTTTTTGCTTGACATGCCTATAACATAGGCTATAACACTCGCCATATTGTTGTTCTAAATGCCTAAATTGCTTAGGCATGGGCGGGGCGGCGGAGGAAAATAGAGATGACTCGGCGCTTTCTGCCCGACGAGGAGGAAAAAGGTGTCAGAAATTACACGTCGAGAGTTTTTGCGAGTATCGGCACTAACAGCTGCTGCGACGGTAGCGGTTGCCTGTGCCCAGCCGACTGAGGAGCCCGAGCCCACAACTGCCGCAGCAGCGACTACTGCACCCACAACTGCCGCAGCAGCGACTACTGCGCCCGTAGTGAGCTCCTACTCAGAAGCCCCAATGCTGGCCGAAATGGTTGAGGCGGGTACGCTTCCGGCGGTGGAAGATCGTTTGCCAGAGAATCCCTGTGTATGCCCGGTGATGGAATCGGTGGGCAACTATGGCGGCACGCTGCGCCGTGGTTTCAAAGGTACATCGGATGGCAACGGCCCCTCCAAGTTTATCAACGAAGGGCTGACTTGGTACACTCCCGATCTCGCTCTGCGTGCCAACCTGTGCGAGAGCTGGGAATTGAACGATGATGCGACGGTGTGGACAGTAACGTTGCGCGCCGGCACCAAGTACAGTGACGGCACACCGTTTACCACCGAGTGGGTCAAGTGGTATTGGGACAATGTGCAGACTTATACGGACATTACTTCAACGCCATCCGAGCGTTGGGGATGGGGCACTCCACGAGTAGCAGCGGATCTAGGCATTGTGGATGACTTTACCTTCACACTGACCTATGGTGAGCCCAAGCCGTTGTTGGCTTACGAGTTGGCCCGCAACCTTCCGCAGGATCCCGGTTTCTATCTGGAGCAGTTCCACCCCGCCTTTAACGATGCAGCCACATTGCAGGCTGCGGCAGAGGCGCTTGGTTTGAGCACGCCCATTGACTATTGGACCAACCAGGAGAGCTGGCGCACCAATCCTGAAGTGCCGCTACTCTTCCCCTGGACGCCAGAGACGGACCTGTCTGTCGAGCTGCACATCATGAACCGCAACCCCTATTTCTGGCAGGTAGACGAGTCCGGACAGCAGCTGCCCTACATCGACAAGGTTCAGCACCGCTTGTTCGAGACCATTGACGTGTTCAACATGTGGGCTGTGAACGGCGAGATCGACATGCAGTACCGTCACGTGGACGTTGGCAACTATACCCTCTTCAAGGAGAGCGAGGCAAGCGGCGATTACAAAGTCGCTGTGGGTATTAATGCCAGCCACGATGGCATTCAGCTGAACCTGACAACGAAGAACGAGCCGCTGCGCGAGTTCTTTAATATCCTGGATGTGCGCAAGGCCTTTATGCTGGCTATCAACCGCGAAGAGATCAACGAGCTGGTGTATGACGGGCAGTGCACACCGCGTCAGTACAGCCCCCTCAGCGTCTCGCCGCAATACTATGAGGCGTTGAGCAACAGTTACATCGAGTACGATCCAGAGACGGCCAAGAGCTTGCTGGATGGCGCAGGTTATGTGGACACCAACGGAGATGGCCTCCGCGAGTATCCGGATGGCAGCACGTTGTCCTTCACCATCGAAGGCACTGACTCGAGCGGCTCAGTGGGTGAGGATGTTGCTCTTTTGACCATTGGGTACTGGAACGATATAGGCATCAACTGTGCTTACAAGTACAACGAGCGTTCGCTGTATACAGAGCACTATGAGGCCAACGAGATCGAAGCGGCGAACTGGGGTGGTGACCGCTCAGTACTGCCGATCGTGGCGCCGTGGATCTTTATTGGTTCCATGAACGACCGCCCCTGGTGTGCTGCCTGGGCTATTTACTGGAACAACAACAGGGATGCCACGTATCCTAATGCTGAAGAGCCGCCCGAGGGCCACTGGATCTGGGACATCTGGGACAACCATGCGGCGATGGTGGTTGAACCTGATGAAGAGGCGCGCAACCAGTATTTCAGGAACATCTTGGACATCTGGGTCGAGCAGGTGCCGATGATTGGCATACTAGGTGAAAAGCCCGCGCTGTGCATCGTCAAGAACGGCATGAAGAACTTGGCTTTCGATGGCCAGCCAGTGGACGACACGACTGAGGACGAGGATCTACACAACCCCCAGACCTACTTCTGGGACGTCCCCGCGGATCATTCCTAAGCATATTCGCTTCCTGAGACGGAACATCCCCGGCCTGTGCAGGCCGGGGATGTTCTCTTTTGGGTTTTCGCCGTGTTCGACTGATTCTATCAGTACAAAAGCGCGTTCGTTGTGCAGGGATTATCCCTGTTTGTTTGAGAACATGGGAAAGCAGCTAAAGCCCTCTTCTTGGATTTCTAAATAAGGGACGACAGCCAGGTCGGGCTGGCCCTCTACACTGTAATGCAGGGGCTGATTGGTGGGGCGCAGCTTGCTGATGAATTCTTCCGCGTTGCCCTCCACAATAATGCCCAACTCGTGATTGCGCTCGCCTACTATAGCCATCAGCAGCGGCCCATAGGTATAGGCACAACGTTCAAATCCTTCAACCTCGCAGGCGCCATTGTAAGGGTGAGCCGCGAACTGCATGGGAATATCAAGAGTGATGATATCGCCGGGCTGCCATTGCCGATAGAGGGCCACATAGCTCCCTGGGTCACCTTCAGCCAAAGATTGCCCGTTCAGCAGGATCTGTACTTTTGTGGTGGCGTATTGGGGAATGCGAATACGTAACGTGAACTCTTGTGGACTGGCCATGGTGAAAGCAACGGATACACGACCATCATAGGGATAATCGCTGGTTTCGGTCACGTGGATGAGCTGATGCGTGCTCTCCCAATCCAGTTCGGCCTGCCCGTACAAATCGCAAGAGAGTGTATCTCCGTTCAACGTGAACAGATATTCGGGTAACGAACCAAAGATGCGCGTGCCCACGCCAGAGCAACAATGGTTAAGACGTTCCGGCGTCATTTTATGATCGTCCAGGTAGGCAAAGTAGCGAATATCCTTGCCGCCGTTCTGGTTGGCAATGGCGACGTTATAGAGCGATTGTTCCACCTCAAAGACGTACTTTTCCTCATCGGGGAAGAGCCGATGCAGCCGTTGGTTCATATGCAGCCAAAAGGATGAACAGCACAGCTCATTATAGTGATGGCTCGTGTAGAATAGGTTGCAGCCCGGATAGGCCTCGGGTGAAGCCTCGCACATGACAATACCGCCACCAGGGTGCTGCCAGTCTTGCTTGTACAGATCCCAGCAGCCCATCACCGCGTTGAGGATATAAGGCGCGCCGCTGTAGCGATACAAATCGAGATAGCCTTCAAAGGCTTCTAGCTCGCTGCCGTGGGAATGGGGTTCTTTGCCGTGTTGATGGCGGATATGCACAGCGTCCCTCTCGTGGGCGATGAATTGGGCCAGGCGCCAGGTTTCTTCGTAATACTGGCGGCAGATATCCATATCCTGATTGCAGCCGATCTCGGTGGCAAACACACTGGTAGATGCAACCACGCCCTGAAAGGCCAACTCCAGGTATTTGATGACCGGCAGATCGGGGCAACGATTGAACCAATCCTGCCAGCGGCGCAGCAGTGGAAAAGCACGTTTGTCACCGCCGCGAGCTGCCGCGATGAGGCCGTAAGTGAGCCAGATGCGCACATAATGGGGGTATTCGCGATAGGCAAAGTGGAATTTGTCCACCGGCATGAGAAAGCCGTCGTTCTCGGCTGCCTCGGTGATAAAATCGATGACCTGGGTTACGCCATCTCGCAAGGTTTGATGTTCTTCCCAACGTAACACATTGCCAGCACCCATAAGGTATTGGGAGGCAGTCTGTCCCTTGAGATTATCCTCAAAGTGGCCGGGATAACGTTCGGCTTGAGGCTCTCGGCCCTGCTTGATGTCGAACCAGTAGCGCATGCGGTCCATATCCAATCGCTGGATAAAGGCGATGTTATCATCAAAGACTTGCCGCAGCAGACCGCCTGTGAGGTGCACACCGTGCAGGGGTGTGAAAAGCTTGTCGGGGATGGCCATACGAGCGTTGTAATCCAGGTATTGCGTCATGGGTACCCTTTCACTCGATTCTGTTTGGCGACTGCGTTGCAGATGATTAGAGCTTGGCTGAGGATGGCAAAATCGGATGCATTTGTTGATATGAGAACACGGCATCTGTTCTCTCGTATCCTTGTGAAAAGTGGCCGCCATCGTAAGATGGCGGCCACTAGATACTAGATCCTGCTAAACGAAAGTGTGTACTCGATATGGCCTGCGGGCAGCACGGCCTTGAAGGTGGTTTTGAAAATACGCGATCCCCAGGAGCGCTGCAGGTTGGGATCCTCGATGTCTACTGACACCGTTTCGGTGATAAACAGTGCGGGGTCGTAATCCCAGGCCAGCTTACGGTCGGGTAATTCGATAACCAGCCTGCCCGGAGCAGGACGGTTGACGTGATACAGCGTGTAGAATGGCAGGATGTAACTGGCGGTGGGCACCTTGCGATTCAAAGCATCGGTAACAGTGACCTGGCCCTTGGCGCGATCAAATCGGAAGGTGCGGATGAGGCTCTCCAGTTCTATTTCTGCCGGATAGGCTGTGGCAATGTTCTCGGTGAAGATGGCCGTGGTGCCGTTATCCTCAAAGCTATAGTCCGTAGCGCAGTAGCTGCTGGCTGGCGCTAGCACAATGTCGTCAAAGTGCATGCCTGTGCCTAATCGTGCAGGATCACGAAGCTGTTCGGCATTCAGCCCCTGTTCGATACCGTCGATCAAGGGGACGTTATGCCCCGATGAGCGAATGCACCACAGTTCGTAACGCCGGGGACTAAAGGTTTGCGCTGTATAGGTTTCTACACCCACATCGATGATGGCCGGCTCTCCGTCGCACATGAGCATAAAGTGGCCGATATCGTTATGGTTGTGGCTTTCGCCGTTGTTGCCACCTTTGGCCGCTAGAACCAGACCCTCGCTGTTACGCTCGCTTTGGCGCAGGATAGCCACCTGAATGCTTTCGAACCAACTGCTGGTGGGGCGGGGCAGAGCGCGGGCTCTGGCATCGGCGGGCACCCAGCAGAGCAGGCGCATCACATCCACGATGCTGTCGCCGCCCAGGTCGGGCAGCGGATGGTCGATCTCTCCATCGGGATACCAACTGCGCATGGCCAGCAGTGCCAGGTTGCTCAACTCCTCGCTGCCAACCCGCTCGCCATAGCGGTAGACCTGGGCCAGTCGCACATGGGATTTGGCTGGCGCATCGGCAAAGTTGGTGAACCAGGGGCCGTCCATGTGTGCCCGCGCCAGATAGATGCCCATGTTAGCAATCTTGGGCTCATCGTAAACGCTAACGGCGCCGTTGGAGCGGGTGTAGAGTAGTTCGAGAAAATCGAGAAGGGCACCGCCAGCACGTCCCCAATAGTTGGGGCCCTCATCACACCCGCCATCGACGCCGTATTGGGCCAGAAAACGATCTACTGGCTCCATAAGGCGATGGGTCAGAGCAGCCAGCCTGTCGGGATCATCCCACAGACACATGGCTGCGCCCAGACAGTTGCCGCTGCACCATGGCGTCCAGTTGTTGTGGCCATCCCACCACCAAAAATCGTTGCGCGTTTCGATTTCAGTCAATACCTGTTCTTCGACCTGCTGACGCAGTCGCTGGCGCACAATGGGCGATACAGCATCCAACTCGGGCCCTAACAGGTAATCTACATGCCCCAACACCAGCGCCGTTTGCGTGGAAAAGAGATCGACAAGGGGCATTTCAAGCCGGGCTAAGACGCCCTTGGGCCCCTTGGCCGAATGCGCCGGCACCACCCAGGTGGTTTCCTCGCAGATGGTCCAGATGCCGTTGACGATCTCGTCAATAAATCGTCCCTTGTGTTCCCAGCATTCGGCCAAGGCCAGGATGGAGAGCCGCTCTCGGCGCTCGTGGTAGGGGTTTTCGTAGCGGGTACGGTTGCCGTTACGCCCAAAATCCATATAGGCTGTGGCCGGCAAAAAGGGCCAAGGCTGGCCTACCAGAGCTTCGGCGCGAGCAACTAAATAGGCCTTACGGCATTGATTGAGCGTAGACCTGCTCAGTTCGGCCCAGGCTTCGCGAGCAGCGGCTGTGGGCACATAGTCCCACGTTTCACGCGGCACAAAAACCTTGCGCAGATCCTGTACGGTGTATTTTTCTTGCAGCATGACGCACTCCTCTAGCTATCGCGGGGTAAAGGTGAGATTGTAAGCGGTCTCGCAGGCTGGCAAGGAGGCGGTCAACTTGATGCGGTAGACACGATCTCCCCAGGCTAGACCCAGCTTGTGGTCAGTAACGGGCATTTCCTTGATCTCGGCGGTGAAAAGGCTGCTGTCAAAACCCAGTCCCAGCTCTTGCGGCGCTGTAGCGATGCTGATACAGCCCGGGCCGATCTGACGTGGCTCCTTCCAGCTATAAAGATAGAGTTCCAGAACTTTGGTAGGTTTACCGCGCACGATGACATCCTCGATGACGGCAGAAACGGCATTGCGGTCAAAGGTGGCCGTACGTACCAGACTGGTCAGGCCGGTTTCGGCGGGATAAGCGCCAGCGATATCGGCCCGGAATGTAGCCAGAGCGCCGTCATCCATGAAAGAAACGTTCTTTGCGGCGTATTTTTCGCCTGCTGTCTGTTCGATGCCGTCAAACACAGGCATGTTGTGGCCGTTGGCACGGGTGCACCACAGCTCATAGCGGCGCGGGCCAAAGGTCTGAGCGGTGTAATCCTCGGTACCCAGGTCGATGATGCCCGGTTCACCGTTCAGCATCACCACAAAATGGCCCACATCGTTGTGGTTGTGGCTTTCTCCGTTGTGGTTTCCCTTGATCGCCATTACCAGGCCGTTATCAGCAACATCCGAGCTACGTACCACCGCCATCTGGATATCGGGATACCAGGCCTCGAGCGGGCGCGGTAGGTTGAAGGGCTTGGCGTCGCCAGGAATCCAAAACATCTCGGCCAGCATCTGCAGTATGCCATCGCCGCGTAACTCTCCGTGCAGTTCTTCGATTTCGCCATCGGCCTGCCAGTTGTGCATTTGCATCAGCACGGTATCGCGCATCATATCGCTGCCAACACGCTCGCCGTAGCGATAGGTGACGCCACGCTGAACCCGGCAGTTGGCTGGGGCATCGGCATAGTTGGTGAACCAGGGGCCATCCAGGTGAGCATAGGCAAAGTATTCGCCCATGGCCTTTATTTTTTGCTCATCATAGACGTCGATTTGGCCGTCGCTGCGGTCGTAGAGCAGATCTAAAAAGATCAGCAGCGTGCCAGCGGCGCGACTCCAATAGCTGGGCCCCTCGTCGCAGCCGCCTTCATCCGCATAATCATTAAGGAAATTGTCCACCGGCTCCATGAGACGGTGCACGTAGCGGGCCACGCGGTCAGGGTCGTCCCAGGTGAGCATGGCGGCACCCAGGCAATTGGAGCAGATCCATGGCGTCCAGTTGTTATGGCCATCCCACCATTTGGCAACAATACGTTCTTCGACGGGTTCCAGCACCTGGGTATCGATTTGTTGACGGATGCGCTGACCCACCACGGGCGATACGGCGTCGAGCTCGTCCTGTAGCAAGTCATAGACCAGGGCAAGCACCAGCGCCGTTTGGCTGGCAAAGAGATCGACGGTTTGGCCATCTAGGATAGGCAGCACCTCGCAGGATGCTTTGATAGAGTGGGCGGGGATGACCCAGGTGGTCTCTTCACAGATGAGCCACAGGCCGTTGATGATCTCATCAATAAAGCGGCCTTTGTGTTCAAAACACTCTGCCAGAACTAGTATGGATAGACGGTCGCGTCGCTCAAAGTAGAATTCCTGATAGCGGGTACGGTTGCCGTTACGTCCATAGTCCATATAGCGCACGGCCGAAAGGGGCGACCAGGGCTGCCCCAGGTAGAGCTCTGCCTGGCCGATGAAACGGGCCTTGCGCGCCTGATTGAGCGGATATTGGGTCAAAGCCTTCCAGGACTCGCGGTTTGTGGCGATAGGGAATGGGTGCCAACCCTGGCGCGGCTTGAGAACTGAACGCAGCCTATCGATGGGATATCGTTCTTGCAACATGGATTTTCTCCCTTCTGACAGAACATCAACGGCATTGTACGGCTCGGCTTGCGCTTGTCCAGCGTGAGAGTGCGCTAATCACTCTTGTTAGTGCAGAAATTAAGATATCGCGTTGCGTTTGTTTCTAATTATCTGCGGTGGTGCTGGTTTGCTTGTGTTGTATCTTTCAATCTGTATAATGTGGAAAAGTATGTATCAAGGAGGATGCAGCGTGGCCGAGTTTACAACCAAAGAGGATATGTACAAAGTGCTTGATGCGCTTTCGGAGAAATTGAGCGGTGACGAACAATTTCTCAAGCGTATTGAGCGAGCGTCGATCTCGATGCTCCTCGAAGCGTCGGATATAGGTGCTCGGTACGGGGTATTTTTGGAAAAGGGCGTATTTACTGGCAAGGTCGAGCCTGAGGACAAGACCTCTTTTAGCGTAGTAGCCAAGGCTTCTACCATTGACAAACTGCTTTCTGGAAAACTGAATGGCGAGTCTGCTTATATGGCGGGAGCCATCAATTTACGCGGCAGCGAGTATACAGCTGAGAGCATGTTGAGCTATATGCCCTTTATTGTGCGGGCTTATAAGGCTGCTACCGAATAGGCGTTACGCACACAAAAGGGGACTACCTTCTGGGTAGTCCCCTTTTTTCATTTGCTCTCCCTTCTTTAGGAGGCAGGTGTTGCTGTAGGCTCGTCTGTTGTTTCGGGTGTTGCCGTTGGTTCGGGTGTTGGCGTTGGCGCCAGCGGCGGAGAGGATATCCAACTCGTCAAATAGTACTCATCGGTTGAAGAGATAATGACGATGCGATCCTCACCTTCAACCATGGCATAGTTGCCCGAGTACGAGATGGTATCGGGACCAACAAGCAATACGATGTCACCATCAGGTGTGGTCAGTGTCAAGGTGTAGGTTGCCGGATCCAGGCCATAGTCGGCTGCTAAAGCACCAGTGCCAATCTCGGTATCGGGCACCAGATCGCCAACAGTGTACATTAAGGTATCGATGTCATCGGTATCGGCCTCGCCACCCTCATCGCCTTCCAGCATCCAGACGCCGTCGTCGCCAAGCGTGACTTGCACAGTTTCGCCGGTTTCTACCTGGACGAGTTCGATTGCCGTCACGGTACTGGTATCCAGGGTCAACAGTGGGTCGAGAGGCACAGCCGTAGGGGTTGTGCTGGTCTCCTCCTCTTCAGTGTTGTTCTGGTCAAAAATCAGCATGTAGGCGGCCAGCACCAGCAGCACTGCCAGCAAAACATAGGTTGTTTTGCGGTTCATGCTAACGCCTCCTCCACCACACATACACCCCGGCCAAAAGGACGATCAGCGGTACAAAGATGATGTTGCTGTACATAATCATACGAGATTGGCTGGATGACAGCGTCACCGTGCGGTCTTCGGCTACGGTGGGGCTGATGGAGAGCAGTGCGTCGTCCTGGGTGAGCCAGGCAGCGGCATTTAGGAACAGCTCTGTATTGGCAGAGCCAGTGATCGAATAGAGCACGGTATTACTGCAAAAGTCCGCATCGCCTACAACAACGAGCCGCGCTTCTGCATCCGAGCTGCTATCCGCTGAGACAGCGGCCATCATACCCACCGGGCCGGCGATCTCGGTATCATTTTGCTCGACCTGGTCGGCGGTATAGTCCACCTCAGCCCAGGAATAGTCGCTGGAGCTGACCAACATTGTTACGTTCCAGTCCTCGACCGTTTGGTCAATTTCCAGAGCGCGCACGGTGCTGAACACGCTGCTCATACCGGTGAGGTCGTTGGTGATTTGATGATATTCATAGGTATCGACGATGGGTGTGGCCACATCGCCGTAAAAACCATTGGCAACGTCTACCACGAGGGTATCGGGCGTCAGTACGCCATATTCAGCCAGCAGCTCTTCAAAGGCGGTTTGTTCGCCGGGTTCAAGCATGATCATCATACCGCCGCCAGCGCTAAGGTAATCACGCAGATACTGCATTTCCTGATCGTCATAGGGCTCGGTTGGATCCGCTACAATGACCAGGTCGGCGTCGGAGGGGATGGCCTCGATGGATAGATTGATGGTGGAAACTTCGTAGAACTGGGCTTCCAGTTCACCAACGATAGTGTCCAGGCCGTAGGTGTCATAGGCGTCGATATTTCGCTCACCGTTACCGGTGATAAAGTAGACTTTTGTTGCCTCATCCCGAGTCACTTTGAGCAGGGTGCTGGTCAGATCGCTCTCATCGGTGCCATAGGTGGTCTCCTGGCGGTCACCACGAATAAAGATAGTAGTACCGTCGGTATCGATGCCATAGGCGAGAGCGGCCGTGCGATCCGTATCGGGGTCGATGAACTCGTAAGAGATCATGTCCGATTCGGCAGCATATTGGGTCATCAGGTTTTCAACCTCGCTGAGTGAATAGTTCGACGAGGTGTAAAACAGTTTGATGTCTACTGGCTCATCCAGCAGGGCAATGACGTCTTTGCTTTCTTGGGAGAGTGTATAAAGCCCTTCTTCAGTAACATCCCAGCGCTTTTCACTGCCATTGGCCAGTATATTGACGATAACCAGGATGGCAGCTAGGGCCACCATCATCAAGGCAGAATTTGAGCCATAGCGGGCCTGTCGCCCCCCAAACCATTTGCGGACGTTTTGAGGCGCCAGCAGCAGGTACGAAAGGGTGAGCACGGCGCCCACACCCAGTAGAATCTCCATCCATAGAGTATAGCTGCCAATAACAGCTCGGGAGAACAGACCGATGGCAACGAGCGCCAGCCCGGTCAACGAGATCCAGGTGGCGTTACGCTTGAGCGTATTCATGTTACTTCCACCTCCGGGATTCGACGACACGCGTACTAGCGAACAGGAAGAAAATGATCACAGAGAAATAGTAAACGAGGTGCTTGCTAGAGATGATGCCTGTGACAAAATCGATATAGTGGTCAAAGGGCCCAAGATAAACCACCACACTGCCGAATGTATCACCAAACACATCGCTCACACCGCCAGCCATCCAGAGCACGAGTACAATGCCTAGGCCCACGATGGCGGCTACGATCTGGTTGCGCGTAATCGAGCTGGCAAAGAGGCCGATAGCGAGCAGGGCGGCACCCAACAGGAAAAAGCCCAGGTAGCCGCTGGCTAATACGCTCAGATCCGGATTGCCCAGTTTGGTAAGTACCAAAGGAAAGCCGAGGTTGAGTACCAACATGGCGAGCAACATAACCAGCGAAGCCAGATATTTGCCCAGGATGATTTGCCAATCGGGTACGGGGGTGGTCATTAACAGTTCCAGGGTGCCACTGCGCTTTTCCTCAGACACCAACCGCATGCTCATGAGCTGGGTGGTAAGCACAAGGAACAGCACCGTCACAATATCGCCAAACACATAGTACATTGAGGCTTCCTGGCTATAGTAGAGCACCACGCCCTCGATGCCGCCAACCACCGCCAAAAACACGGCTGTGACAATATAGGCCATAGGAGAAGCAAGATAAGCCTGAAGTTCGCGCTTCATGATTAAAAAGACATTCCTCATGCTTCTACCTCCGGACTGTCTTCACTGGTGGTGAGCTGCACAAAGATGTCTTCCAGGCTCATCGATATGGGTTCTATTCGCAATAGTCCCCAACCGTTGCTGATGGCGCATTCAGCGATGCTGGCGCGCACATCCTTGTCGACAGCCATACTGACTTCGTACACTTGGCCATTGGCGTTGACTGCCGCGACGCCGTCGATAGCCGACAGTTTCTCGGCTGCATCCTCAGGTGGATTGGCAAACTCGCAGCGCACACGTGCACCTCTATCCAAACGGCTGGTGAGTTTGTCCGGAGTATCCTCAGCCACAATCTTGCCCTTGTTGATGATCAGTACGTGGTCACAGACCTGGCTGACCTCGGGAAGGATGTGAGTGCTGAGGATGATGGTGTGTTCTTTGCCCAGTTCGCGGATCAATTCGCGCACTGCCATAATTTGCAGCGGGTCTAGCCCGGCGGTGGGCTCATCGAGCACCAGCACGTCGGGATTGTGCACCAAGGCCTGGGCCAGGCCGACACGCTGCCTGTAACCCTTGGACAGGTGCGAGATAATATCGTGGCGACGATCGCCCAGTCCGCACGATTCCAGAACGCGATCGATAGCCGGTTCCAGATCGGTGACACCGCGAATGGCCGCCATGAAACGCAGATACCCAGTTACTGTCATTTCGTCGTAAAGGGGAATGGTTTCGGGCATATAGCCGATACGCTGGCGTACTTGCAAGGAATCATCTACGACGTCCAGTCCGTCTATGGTAGCTTTGCCAGAACTGGGCGGCATATAGCCTGTGAGAATGCGCATGGTGGTGGTCTTGCCGGCGCCGTTGGGGCCTAGGAATCCCAGCACTTGGCCGCGATTCACACTAAAGGTTATCCCATTCAGCGCGATATGGTCACCATACGTCTTGCTCAGGTTCTCAACCTGAATCATCGTTGTGACACCTCCAGAAATTTAAACAAAACAAACCCACACAGCGACCCAAGGCATTGTGGGTGGACGGGACGCTCGTGGGGGTTCACATAAAAAGCACTCACAAATCACAATTCATCATATCCGCTCTGTTTAATGTGTCAAGATGGGCTTTTGAGGGGTATGCCGGTAGACACCGGCGCAGATTTTGGTATTATGACGAGGAATCGATCTGATGAAGGAGATTGTGGTGGAGATTAGAAAAGGCGACGACCTACCCGGCGGCACACTCACCTCGCGTGAACGCTGGAATCGGGTAATGCACTATCAGCAGGTCGACTATGTTTCGAACATGGAGTTTGGCTACTGGGACGAGCTCAAAGAAGAATGGATGATCCAGGGGCATCTGCCCGAGTCCATGCGCCAGCCTGATGGGTCTATTCCTAATCGCCTGGTGGAAGAGTATTTTGGCATCGAGCAGTTTGAGGGATTGAATCCGCGTATTGGGCCCATGCCGCAGCGTGAGCCGGTCGAGATCGAATCCAGCGAGAACAAGCATATCTATCGTGATGGGTTGGGCGTGCTGGTTGAACAAAAAGTATCGGGCACTATCACGATTCCGCATTTTCTGTCATTCCCCATCAAAGATAGGGCCACCTGGGAGGCTTTTCGCGACGAGTTTCTCGACCCCGAATACGAGGGACGCTTTTACACACCAGAGGAGCTGGAAAGCCGTGCTTCTTTTACACGCACAACCACCAATCCCGTGAGCGTGGAACATGGCTCCTATATTGGCAAGCTGCGCGATTGGATCGGCTTTGAGAACCTGGCCTACCTGTCGGTGGATGACCCCAATTTGTTGGAAGAGATGGTCGAGCATATGGCCAATCTTACCCTGCGCCATCTGCCAGCTGTGCTGGAAGCTGGCTGGTTCGACGCTGCCTCTGGCTGGGAAGACATTTGCTTTAACAGCGGCCCTATCCTCAGCCCGCGCTTTTTCAAAACACGTATCATGCCGCATATGCGTCCAGTGATGGATCTGTTGCGCAGCCATGGCGTGGATGTCATTTGGACGGACTGTGATGGCAATATACTCAAGCTGATTCCGCTATGGCTGGAGGTAGGCCTGAACTGTATGTTTCCCTTTGAGGTGAACGCCGGTAACGATCCAGTGGCGGTCAAGGCAGAATACGGCCGCGATATCCTCATTCGAGGTGGATTCGACAAGTTTGTGCTGCATCAGGGACGCAAGGCCATTCTGGATGAGCTCAAGCGGCTAGAGCCTACTGTGGCCGCCGGTGGGTTTATTCCACACATCGATCATCGCTGCCCCGCCGAGGTAGCGTGGGACGACTATTGCTACTATATCTGGATGAAATGCCGTATGCTGGGTTGGCCAGAGGAGACTATCAAGTCATTCCCGGCTTTTGAGGATTGGCGCCCCTAACTAGTAGAGCAACTAAAAGAGGCAGGCCTGTGGGTGGGCTCTGCCTCTTTTTTTATCAGAGCGCAGGTGTAGAACAACCAGGTTCGGGGGTGGGGATCTGCTCCATATTCCGAATTTCTTCAGAGCCCTTTTTCATCTGGGCTTTGCTCAGTACCACCAGGCCGAGCACACCGTAAACGGCAGCCGCCAGAATAAACACAGAGGGCATACTGATCGCCGCAACCATCCAGGCGCTCAGCGGAGATGCTGGAATACGTGCGGCGGCCTGTGTACTGGCCGATACGCCGTATACTTTGCCGCGTGCTTCGGGAGATGTGGCGTGCCCCAGAATGGCGTTTGCTGTGGGGATGAGTGCACCGGCAAAGGCACCCTGTAAAATGCGCCAGATGAATAACTGGTTGGCACTGCCTACCAGAGCTTGAGGTATCAGCGTAGCGCACACGCCCAGCAGGCTGATGACCAGCAGGTTCTTTTCGCCGATGCGTTTGGTGAGCGGCCCTGCGAGAATAGCCACCACTGAAGAAGCAATGGCGGTTCCGGCGGTTAGCGCACCGGTCAGTGTGCCCAGATTGGCGCCTATCGGTGCAAGCTCTTGAACATAGAGGGCAAATATAGGGCTAATGATGAAATCGGCAAAGGCCATGGCCGCTAACGTGGCGATCATGATTGTGCTGGTAGCTTTGAGTCCCGAAGGCACTCCCAGCATATCCCTGAACGTTTGCCTTTGGCGCGTGATGGCCTGAGCAACTGGATATTCAGGTAGAAAGGCCAGTGCCAGCACCAGCGCTATGACCATCATAACGATACTGAACAGAAACACATCTCGGTATGAAAAAGCATCGGCGATGAGCCCGCCTACGATCGGCCCTAACGCGGCTGCTGCAAAGCGTGTTGTTTGTAGCAAGCCAAGGCCTTTGGTCAGTTCTCGGATGGGTACCATAGTGGCGGTAAGAGCAGTGGCCACAGATACGGTGCCGCAGATTGTGCTCTGCAACACGCGTGTGATGGTGAATTGAGTCGGCGTTTGCACAAAGTATGCGAGTACAACCACAATCAAACCGCCGAATGTGGCACGTACCAGGTTTTTGCGCTGACCGATACGGTCTCCCAGATTTCCCCATATTGGTGAAGAGACCATCAAGGCAACCGAGGAGAGTGTCCAGGCCAGGGCAGTCCAGCGGGCGGTTTCTTCGATGCCTTGTGTTCCCAATTCTTGAAAGTAAAAGGCGATAAAGGACATATAAGCGTTAAAGCCAGTGAGTGTGAGGAATTGTATAGCGCACAATACCCATAGATCACGCTGCCAGTGTTTTTCGTTTTTCTTTACAGGTTCGGGACTAAAAGTAGACATTATTATTTTCCAATCACGGCGAACAATTAGGCTCGTGCAGAAAAAACAGCATCGATAAAAGCGCGTGCGCGTATCGTGAGATCGGTCCAGTTGTGTTCAGCGATGCTGGCGTTATTTACCAGGCTGGAGCCTACGCCAAGGCAGGCCGCCCCTGCACGGATATAGTCGACTGCATTCTCTTGGGTTATACCTCCTACGGGGGCCAACTTGATGTGGGGCAGCGGCGCTAGCACGCCCTTGATGTATCTGGGGCCCATGCTGTCGGCGGGGAACACCTTGACCACATCAGCGCCCAGCTCCCAGGCTTGTACGATCTCGGTGGGGGTGAGTGCACCTGGCATGGCCGCTATGCTGTAACGGTTGCAGAGAGTGATGACGTTGGGGTTGAGGTTGGGGGCGACGATGAATTGTGCGCCGGCGAGGATGGCCGCGCGGGCCGTCTCAGGATCCAGGACAGTGCCGGCGCCAAAGCTGACATCCTTACCATAGCGGGCGGTAGCCTCGGCCAGGGTATCCAATGCACCGGGTGTGGTCATGGTAAATTCGATGCAGCGTACACCGCCTTCTGCAATGGCGTCGGTCACTGCTGAGAGAACGTCGGCGCTTGCAAGCCGAACAATGGCGATAATACCCGTATCAAAGACGCGTTCAAGCAGCTGCAGCTTTTCCATGTCCCCCTCCTGAGCGACATGCTACCTTTTCAAGCGTATGAACGCCAATCTTAACACTTGCACAAATGGCCGTCAATGCGCCAAAAGGTCTATCTCTAGGGCAAAAGATCGTCTCTCTGCTGCAAGAACACGTCACGGGCACCGTTATCGTCATTGATGGTCAGATTGGTTGCATCGCTTACAAAGGCGATCAAGTCGCCTGTATAGGATGCGGCGGCGTTATAACTGGCACCGGCTGCCTGCTGCCCCGAGCTATTGACTGAAACCAGCAGCACCTCGCCTGTGGCGCGGTTCCAAGCATATACTCTTTCCAGTGCTTCGTCGGTCCCACTGACCAGATTCGTGGCCTGGGATTGATAAACCACTGTGCTGCCGTCTCCAGAGATACGGGCATAAATGCTTTCGCCGTTGGCCTGCTGGCCCGATTCTGACACGCTCAGGCGTGTGGTGGTGTCGGTGTAGGTATCGCGCAGAAACGAGTCTGGCAGGGCATTGGTGTCGCCGATCACCAAGTTGCTGGCCTCAGAATGGTAGGCCACATAGCGTCCATCGGCGGAAATGGACGGCCACAACGATTGGCCGTTGCTTTCAGTGCCATCGCTGGCGGTGCTGATACGTTCCATGGTGTCAGTCTGGCGATCGTAGATAAAGATATCACTCACCAGGTTGGTGTCATCTTCAACGAGGTTACTGGCGTAAGAGACAAAGACCACATAGCGCCCATCGCTTGAGATAGCCGGGTAGCGCGAGTTGCCGTCGGGCTCGGCGCCTTCCAGCCCCACCGAGATGCGCTCAACTGCGCCGGTGCTCATGTTTTTAACCAGGATATCGGAAAAGTTATTGCTGTCACCAGAAACCAGATTTCCAGCATCGGATTCAAAGGCGATCAGGTTCCCGTCATTCGAGACGCTGGCATGGCCACTGTTATCGTTGCCGGTAATGCCTACCAGCGATTCGCTCACTACATAACTTTGAACATTTCCGGCTGTATCATAGGTGCCACTGCCAGAGACGTCACGGTCACGCAGGAATACCTGAGCACTGCCGTCGGTGACGCCAGAGATCATGTTCGTGCCGATACTGGTAAACACCACATAGCGTCCGTCGGCTGAGATATCTGCATCGCGGCATTCATCGTTAGATGCCTGTCCGCTTGGCCCCAGGCTGACGCGCACCGTTTTGCCCAGCTGCATGTCACGCACAAAGATATCTTGGGCATAGTTATAGTCATAGGTAATGAGGTCTTGGGCGAGCGATTCAAAGGCCACATAACGGCCATCGGCAGAGACGACCGGCCAGTCGCTAGCAGATTGTCCTACTTCGCCCGAGGTGTTCTGGCTTATCAACGCCGGGTAATCGATGGGAACCGGCGTACTGGTTGCTGTTGGCGAAGGTGTAACCGTGGGGGTATTTGTCGCCGTAGCGGTGGCTGTCGCTGTGGATGTGCTGGTGGCGGTAGCCGTCGCTGTTGCTGTAGAGGTGGCGGTGGGGGTATATGTCGCCCCGACGGTTGCCGTGGCCGTTGGTGTGGGGGTATAGGTAGGCAGAGCTGTGGGCACGGCTGTAGGCGCATACACATAGCCCTGCAAACACCAGCTAACCAATTGGCCACTGCTGTCGCTGCCATAATCACGAATCTCTAGCCGCCAGGTGCCTCCGAATGATTCATCCTCGTAGCGCTGCAATGGATCGAGTGGAACCAGGCTGGACCACGTTCCGCTACCCGCCCAACAGGCGCTGTTGACAGCGGTATTGCCGTCATCGCGCAAAATCAGGTCACTTGCGTAGGTTGAACAACCCCCGGCGGGCTGGAGGAAGAGGGTGATACGTGTGCCTGTGGTCTCGTGAATGAGCCAGGCCCCCAGGCTGCTGAATGATGGATGATCGATGTTGAGCGTCACGTACACATCACGCAGGGGCCGGGTATCGGCCACGGTGATGGTGCTAGTGATGAGGCTACCAGAGGTAATTGCCTTACCTGTGCTGGAGCAGGCAGTCACCAGCATACCTGGCACGCTGCCTTCTGGTAGTGTTTGGCGTGATTCACTCATGGCGTCGCGCATAATGAGAGGTATCATGGCCCACCGGCCTTCGGGTGGATTGACCGCTACCAGTGGTACCAGTGCCGTGCCCTGATTGGTGGTGATGGTGATGTGTGTTCGGCCGTATCCCTCAGGGATAGCTGCACGGTTGAACGTTACCTTGATGCTGCCCGAGCCGCTCCCGCTGCTGGGTGAGAGAGAGACCCAATCGGCGTCACAAGAGGCCGACCAGATGGTGCCGCTGGTATAGGATAGTTCGAGCGTCGTCGAGTTGGTAAAAGGGCCGCAATCCAGTGAGGGTGGCCAAACGGAAGAAGTGTCCTCGAGTGCCCACCATACCAATCCCTTGGCGCGTGAAGCCCCCACGGCATCCAATCGGCCATCGGTGTTCATGTCTATCAGGCAGATGCCGCGTGCCGAGGTAAAAGCGCCGTCGAGCAGCACCTCGCTGAACGTGCCGCCACTGTTTCTCCACACCAGGATGTCGTCTCCGGCTGAGGCGGCCACTTCGGACAGGCTGTCTCCGTTCATGTCGCCCGTCGCCAAGTGGCAAGGGCTGTTTACGGCTCGGGCTATGGTGTAGGCCGTCATGTTATCGCTGCCGTCGTTCTTCCACCACTGCACTAGCCTGGTGCTGGAATCATAGCTGACGAGGTCCAGATCTACGTCATTGTCCAGATCAGCGACTTGTAAGGCGGCGCCTTGAGAAAGCCCGCTAGCCAGAATAACTCGCGTAAAGGTATGGGTATCGCTCTGGCGCCACAGGCTGATGGTGGTGCGCTCAATGGTCAACACGTCTAGGTCATCATCGTCATCCCAGTCGAGGATAACGCAGCCTTGGGGCTGATCCAGGCTGGTGTTCAGGGTGATGGGGGTAAAAGTATCCAGGCCGATGTTCTTCCACCATACCAAACGACCCGAGAGCATGGCCGTGGTGATGAGGTCTGTGTCGCCATCGTCGTCCAAATCGGCGGCAACCAACCCGGAGACGCCGTAGACATTGTCGGTATTCGAGGCCAATATGTAACGTGTAAACGTGCTGCCCGAATTGAGCCACCATACCAACTGATGTGTAGAATTACTAATACCGGCCAGATCGATGAGACCGTCACCAGTAAAATCGGCGCTGCAAAGAGCGCTGGCTGCGGTTAGCGATCCAATAGTGGTGGTGCTCCAAAGTGTATCACCCGTCTGACGAGTGAGGAGCTGTACACTGCCATCATTACTCGCGATGACGAGCTGTGGAGAACTGCCTGTACCGGGCCAGGGCGTCAGTGCTACCAGAGAGGCATCGGGAAGCAGTAGGGTGGTGGCGTCCTGGGCTCGCGCAGACGTGCTTGCGCACACGATGCAAATGAGCGCAATAACAACCCACACCAAGCGGCGGTAGTTATCTCTCACAGTATCCTCTGGTATAATCAACTAATTCGATAGTAGCGTTGTGCAAGCGAGGCGTCAACCTTTCTTCCATCCTCTGCCATCTCATTCACTTGAGTTAGCCTCTGTTTTTGTATATTCTTGTGCCACACCTTTTTTATGCCGCGTGAATTCGACGTAAGCGGCATGATTGGAAAGGGACCCCATGGCTTTTGTACACCGGTCATTGAGCGAAGCGCAGACAGATCTGATGATTGGTATCAGTGAGGCTATTCCTGATGGCTTGCTTGTTCTGCTAGGCGACCAAGTACTCTTTGTCAATGACCGACTTCTCCAGCTGTTGGACTTGCCCCTGAATTTCAGGTTTGAATCACTGCAGTCTTTTATCCATCCTTCGGACTTGGAGTATGTTGAAGGCCATGTTTGCGATCCTTGGGAGCATGATATCGAAACGCCGGTGGTAGAGTGCACCCTCGTCTCTGCACAGGGCATCGAGCGTGATGTCGAACTGCGCACAGCACGGCTATCGATATTGGATTTGAGCACAACACTGATGCTGGTACGAACGACAGGCGTGAGCCTTGGCAGCTTTACCAATCCCCCGCATCGGGCCTTGCGTTATCAGCGTTATTTGGAAAGCAACTCTAATCCCGTTCTGCGTGAAGCCGAGGGCAGGTTCTACTATGCTTCGCAAAGTGCTTTGGAACTTTTAGGGGTGCGTTCGCTGCGTGAAGTCTATGGGCGTGATTTCATCGACTTTGTGCAGCCCGACAAGCAAGCAGAGGTCGAGAAGCACTTCCGCGAGTCACGATTCAAACTTTCTCCCACGATATTCCAAACCACGTTGGTTCGCCCTGATGGTGCCACCCGTGAGGTGAGCATACGCATCGGCACGATTCCTTGTTCTGATCAAGGGCTTCAGAACGTTACCATCACAGATATTACCGAACAGCTAAAAATCGAGCAGCGCCAAGAGATCACCAAACGCATCGGACAGGCTGCTGGCTTGATTGCCGAAATGATGCTCAAAGCCAAGCGTTGGCAGGATGTGCTCCCCCAGGTATTAGAGACCATGGGGCAGGCTACCAGTGCAAAATATGTGCGCCTGGTACATTATGGCGAACCGGATGCTCTGCCGGTGCAGGTGGATGCCTGGCCCTCTGGTGCGGATAGAGAACTGATCAGTATTCTGGGCAGCATCTTGGAGTCCCAAAAAGATGTGCGTCGGGAATTTCAGCGTGCTTTTTCTGGAGGGCAGGCGATCCAATTTCTGCGTCAGGATATGCCCGAACGTATGCGTTCGCAGTTTGAATCGCGTGCTGTGGCTCTGATTGTCGTCCTGCCTATCCAGAGTGAAACAGGTATATGGGGCGGCCTATGGGTAGAATACAGCGATGCGAACCAAGAGCCTACGGATGCGCAGCTTGTAGCGCTCAAGGGGTGTGCGGCCACTATTTCTGGCGCTATGCGCCGCCAGGCACATGCCGATGAATTGGCTCGAACCTCGGATTTTCTCTCTACCATACTCAACAACAGTTCCGATGGCGTTTATATGATCAACCTGTGGACAGAAGAATTCGAGTTTGCTTCTGAGGGTTTGGCTAAGATCACCGGCTATAGCGTTCAGGAATGGCTCGATGGTGGAATGGCTTTGTTGGTAAGTCGACTGCAGACCGATGACCGAGAAAAGCTGGTTCGGCGTCTTTACGAGATGCGCGCCAATCAACGTGGCGATGAACAAACTTGGCCCGTTTTAGTGCGTGAATACTTGAGAACCAAAGATGGCACCTATCGGCATATTGAGGTGGCGAATACGCTGCAATACGATGATGAGGGCCACCCAGTGCGTGTTATTGGCTCGGTGCGTGATGTAACCGAGCGAACGCGCTCGGAGCGTGCTGCTGCCGAAGGCCGTGACGAGTTTGCCGATCTTTCCGGAAGTTTGAATGAGGGATTGGTGCTCTATCGCGATGACGGTCGCATCTATGCAGCCAACGAAGCCTTTTGTCGCATGCTCGGGCGAAATGAAGCCGAGCTTTTTGGGCGGCAGGTTGGCGAGTTCTTGGATCTTGCAGCACGTTACGAGCTAGAGCCCTTGATGTTTACACACCACGCGGCTAACCAAACAGAAGAAGTCGCATGGCACGACGACAACCGCGTTGTGCCGACGCTTGTCTCTCCCCAGTACAGGTTGCATGGGGAAAGGGGAGAGGGCAGCTGGTACAGCGCAGTGATGGATATCTCGCAACGCAAAGAAATAGAGCGCCGCACGCGGGAGTCCGAAGAGAATTTCCGTAGCATTTTTGAGAACATGGGGCACGCTTTGTTTCTGTTTGATGCTGATCTCACACTGCAATCTGGAAACGGTGTTGGTTACTACTTGTTTGGTGTTGCTGAAAGCTGGCGCGGCTTGCACGCCAGCGAGGTCGAAGAGCGCTTGAACGTTCAACCTCGAACGATGGTTCTACAGCTCGACCAGGCACTGCGTAACCGACGCATTGTTCGTGAAGGCGGTGTGGTAACTGTTCAAGGCGTTGATGGTCTAGTTGACGCCGAGATGTTGGCGTTTGGGTATGGCACGGATAGAGGCAAGCAGGTTGCGTTGCTGATTCGCGATGTAACGGATATCCGGCGGTTGGAAGGCATTGTGCGGGAGACGGAAAGCCTGCGGGCCGCCCAATCCCTGACCAAGGGAACGGCCCACGATTTCATCAATCTATTGACTGTGTGTAGGGCAGTTGCCGATTCTATTCGAGATTCAGCAGGGGATAAAGAGGCGGTTCTGGGGGAATACGGAGAACTGGTAAAGCACATCGCACAGGCCCATACCATGTCGGATAACATGCTCCAGGGTATTCTGGGTCAGTCGGAAGACGAAGAAATGCTGGTGGCAGTCAACTCTGAGGTGGGGCAGCTGCAAAAGAGCATTGGTCGGCTTCTCGGCACCGATATCGAGTTGAGACTCCAACTTGCGTCTGATCCTGTATATGTACGGATGAATCAGACCTGGTTTGATCGCGTACTGCTCAATCTCTGTGTGAATGCGCGTGATGCTATGCCAGAGGGTGGCAAGATTGACATACGCTCCAGTTTGGAGCAGATAACCAAGCCGCTGGCTGATGAGTTAGGCATCAACACGGGCCTCTATGGCTGTGTTTCGGTACATGATACGGGCCGCGGTATCGACCCGGAACATGCTGCACATTTATTCGATTATCGCTATACTACGCGTCATGATAGCAATCATTACGGCCTAGGGCTGGCTACGGTCAAGTATCTGATCAGCCAAAGTAGCGGCGGCATAAGGGTCCATTCCGAACCCAATCGTGGCACGACATTCTCGTTATATGTGCCTGCTATTGATACAAGCAATCTGGACTGTTAGCGCTTGTATCGCGGCTCATAAAAGGGCAGATCGACTACCAAAGCCTTGCGGGGTTGACCGCGCATGATGACATCCAGCTCTGTGCCCGCTTGGGCATACTCGCCCTGAACAAAAGCTGTGGCGATAAAGGCATCGAGAGTGGGTGCGTAACCGCCGCTGGCCGTATGACCGATCAACTCGCCCATGTGAGCTATCTCATAGTGCTCACGGGGTACACCTCTTTCAACCATGCGCAAACCCACCAACGTGTGTACCGTCCCCTCGAATTTGGCTTTGAGAATCGCATCACGACCGATGAAATCCCCTTTTTTATAGGAAACCGCCCAGTTTAGCCCGGCCTCAATGGCGTTGGTTTGGGCGTGAATCTCGTGGCCGTACAAAGCCATAGCAGCCTCCAACCGCAGCGAATCGCGAGCAGCCAGGCCAATGGGCTGTACGCCATAGGGCACTCCCGCCTCTAGAATGGCGTCCCATAGATTACTTGCGGCAGCAGCGTCAAAATATAGCTCAAAGCCGTCTTCGCCCGTATAGCCTGTGCGGCTCACCAGTGTGTCTACGCCGTCTAGTGAGACATGGGCGTGTTTGTGAAAGCCGATAGTATCCAGATCAGATGAGGCAAGGTTTTGCAGTACCGCCTGAGCCTGGGGCCCTTGTAACGCCAGCATGTAGGTTTCGTCCGAGATGTTGTCGACCTGCACGTCGTAATCGTCAGCGTGATACGCTAACCAACGGATATCCTTATCCCGGTTGGCAGCGTTGATGACCAGCATATAGCTACTGGCCTCGCAATAGACGAATACATCATCCACAATACCGCCATCGGCATAGCACATCAGTGCATAGCGGGCCTGGCTGGGCACAAGCCGGGCGATGTTAGCCGTAAGTATATGCTGCAAGTAAGGCACTGCATCGGGGCCGGAGACGCGAACTTGGCCCATATGGTCGATATCAAAGAGGCCGGCATGATTGCGCACGCAGTGGTGTTCGGCTTTGGGGCCGGTGGCATACTGAATGGGCAATTCCCATCCAGCAAAGTCAACCATACGGCCGCCAAGGGCGACGTGCCTGTTATAGAGGGCTGTTTGCGTCATGGAGCTACTCCTCTTTTAGGGATGTTGCATCCGATAGGTTGGCCAGCAGCAGATCAAGTTCTTGGCTGGCCTGTTGCGCCGTCAAGGGCGCCGGATAGTTGTATATAGGGCCAGCAGGGCGTTCATTGTAATAGGGGCGGTTGCAGTCGGGGCAGCCTGCCGTGCGAAAAGCCTCTCCATCGGCCAAAAGCTCGGCTAACTGCTTACTCGACAACCCCAAGCTGGTCATGCAGCCAGCGCCATCAAAGCTCATTGCCTCAACTCGAACATGATGATGGATCATCAACCAGCGGGCGGCTTGAATACGCCGGTATGAATCCAGGGCGGGAGGTGGTTGATTGGCCATGGGCGTGCCGTGCAACGGCGTAAAGGCAAACAAGCCAATGCTCACCCCAAGATCGACCAGTTGTTGCAGCGTTTCGGCCATCTCTTGTTCGGTTTCGCCCAACCCGGCAATGACATGGGTACCGATGTGCCCTGGCCAAGTGGCTGAGGCTTCTCTCAGCAGATGCCAGGTACGCTCCCACGAACCGCTTTTGACCTGCTTGTGAATGCGTTCTGCAGCGGCGTCCAACGAGAGGGTAACGCGGTCGGCGCCAGCCTCCAGCAAGGCAGCTACATCGTCCATGTTATGTACGGACACGGAAGCACAGATGGGAATACTTGCGACGGCTGTGTGCAAAACCAGCACGGCAGCTAGCGTTTCTTCTAACGAATCGGCGCCCACTGTTACCTGGAAACAGGCTCTGCGCAGCGTACCTTCTGTGTAAGCATGGCTAACGGCCTCGATGACTTGAGTAATGGGAAATTGCGGCCAGAGCACCCGTGAAAGAGCAGCTTCGTTAGCCCGGCTGCCATGTGCCTGGGCACAAAAGGCACAATTGTACTGGCAGCGTTCACCCAACATCAGGTAGGCAGTGGTGGGCAGCACATCGACGCGCTCATTGAGCAGGTCGGCGGCGACTGCCGTCCCCGAGGAGACGCGCCAGGTTTTATCATGATCTAGCTCAGAGCGCAGCATTCTGTTCCCTCGATAATGCGCATATCCAGTTCGCGCGCCAGTTGCAGGGCACTGTGCGCCGGGTTGACGATGCCATCGATGCCGGCACGAATAGCCAATTCATCAACGTATTGCCGGTAAGCACCATGGGGTCGCATACAGCCTAGGTCCAGTCGTTTATGGGGCATAAGGCGGCGTGCCTGCATCAGCAGGGCGGTTACCTCGTCGAGAGCGGGTGGATTACATTCTGCAAACGCGGTATTCGCTGTGGGGATGAGCACGATAAAGACTACTGCAGCCACATTACAAGCGGCAACCGCCTGAATGGCTTCAGGCTCGCCAACAATTTTGCCGCCATCCAGCCCCAGAGTGATATGGGGCACCACACGGGTATATTGGTTCAGCCGCTCCAACGTCTCAATGTAGGTATCGAGGTCGACGTCTAGGCCGTACACACGACGGGTAGTTTCGCGACTGCCGACCACATCGAAGGAAATGACCGAAGCCAGGGGGCCAACAGCGGCAGCCGTTTCTTTATCTACCAACCCCAGATGAAGGTTCAGGCGCTTGCCCTGGCCTGCCGAGCGAAGAGCCTCCAGATGAGGGGCGATGGGCACACAGCCGTGGGGATCGCAACCGCCAGAGATAAGCGCACTGGGGGCCTGAGAATGAGCCAGGTCATCCAGGCTATACATATGCTCCAGATACACCCCATTACAGTGGGCACATTTGAGGCTGCAGGCAGTACCCGTTACTGAAACAGGCAGGGTATCTACGGGGCGATTGACATAAAGAGACTTATTCGCAGCCATAGGAATGGACTGTGTTTCAACAAGCGCGAGGGCTCGCTGGTATTGAGCCTGAAGATCTTGAACGTTGTACAAAAGAACTCCCCTCTGTCCGCTAGAACAGAGGGGAGTATAGGCTACGACCTGAGGCCGGTCAAGAATCTAGCCGTCTATCTTTCGCCTGGTCGATCGTCAGGCAAGTTGCCCACAATCATTTCGTTGAGAGCCTCGGGGCTTTCCGAACTAAAAGTCAGCGTTGGTGGGATGATCCTTTCAACGCCATGGCGGGGCGGCCTGTAAAACAGCCAGAATAATGAGCCAGCCACTAGAGCACCGCCCACTACATAAAAGGCCGTTCGAAGGATCTGTCCGCCAATCATAGCGTCGCTTTGGAACATGGCCATGATACTGCCGGCGAGCAATGCAACGAGAATAATCGGAAAAAAGATGCGCATTGTTAGTGACTTGCGGGTACGTTTTGCCATCCACGATTGGGTAAAACCACATTCGGGGCAGCGGTGCCATTCTAGCCGGCGGTAATCGCCTTTGCCGAAACCCGAGCGTATCTGTTCCGCCATGACTTTGAGAGCCTTGATGCTATCGGGACGCGGATCGATGCGACGCACTTCGGTTTTGCCCAAAAAGATTTGGTCGTATTCGTATTCGTGGCCACAACGCTCACAGGTGACGTGGATCGTGCCCACATCGCGAATTGTGGCTTCTACTATATCGGGCATAAGGCCCCTCCGTACAGAAAGAACAGCTTTTATGTAGTCTAGTCTTCAGGCTATTTTTCTGCAACCTTTTCCCAAACGCCCATAATCTGTCCATAGTAGATGCGGTGATAGTCATGGCCGCGATACGATTTGGCTTCCACATCAGGAGACAGGTTGGCTGGTATGACGTCGTTATGGTGCACTACTTGGCATTCATACGCCAGTGGGCAAGCGTCGATGGTCACGGCAGGAACGTTGCGTCCCGGCGTGGTGCTCAGTTTGAACTCGGCGAACTTGTCCATATCGCGCCCGCTTCGTGAGCCAGCTATGCGGCAGAACTCACGCAGATCAGGTGAGGGCACATTGACGGTGAACACGCCGCTCTCTTCGATGAATTCGTAGGTGTAGCGGGAAGGGCGTACCATCACCACAAATATATCCAGCCCCCAAATAACACCCACTGTGCCCCAGCCAATAGTCATCACATTGGATTTGCCGTCGGCTTTTGTTGAGGCCAACAAGAGCCCCGGGTTTCGCAACAAGGCCAGGGTTTCATCCAGTTTATGATCGTACGGAACCTGAACGCGGCTCATACTAATCCTCCTTTTGCACCAGGGCGCTCTTGCTTCGCGAATAATCCAGGGTACGTTCCTCGCAGCAGGCATCCTTCTGAGCGGCCAATAGTTCTCGGGCGATGGCAATGTCATCCTCTGCTTCGTACGGGCTTAAGGTGCCAATGCACACCGTATCGATGGGCTTGATGGCGTTGTAGACATAGTTCAAACCGGTGGTGGGCAGCACTCGGCCAGCGGCCAACGGCTTGATGCACATGATGGGTTTGGGCGTAGAACGAATGACCCGCTCGACCCAATCAGTCTCAACCTGGCACAAAAACCCGATGGGATTGAGAATCTGAATATAGGTAGCCACATCATAGCCAGCAGCATCGCACACGGTTACTGTCTCAGGGCGGTGTGTTGAGAGCCCGGGGATCATGCCCAATTGACGAATGCGCTCGGTGGCCTTTTCCAGACCGATGAGGCGCTTTTCGTTGGTTATCAGGTTGCCATCAGTCCAATGCTGATGGGGCATGCAGATGGCCCCGCCCATCTCGGCGGTGTATTCGATGTTGGGCAGCAGATCCTCCAGATGCTCGCCCGATGGCGTGCAAACCCAGACCATTTTGACGCCTGTTTCCACCTCGACGCGGCGAATGGCCTCTTTCATGGGGTCGTTGGCGATGGACATGACGGTATTGATGCCGTTGCGAGCAAAGACGCACATCACCTCGGTAATGCGCTCGATAGTCATATATTCTTTGATCCACTGGCTTTTGGCTGCCGAATAGTGCGAATAGCCCATAAACCAGTTGCTGCCGATCATCATACGCGAGATCTCGATGTTTTCAATGTGGGTCATGGGAAAGCTCGTCATACTATCCTCCACAATATTGACAATGCGGGCCTAGGCATGATCTCCTGAGCCAGTTGGCGCATGTTCTCCAGTGGTACTAAACCGGTGTAATGATGGTCAGTTGTTTCAGCTCTGTTTCAGTTTGCCCTGTGGGGCAAAAGGTATGGCCCTTTGTATACAGCAGTGAGTGGTAATTCGCAAGCAGTAGAACTGGTCGATTATGCGAACGCCGACTATAATGGTGGCGAGCGTCTGCTCGTGCAAATGTGGGCGCATGTAGAATGATGTCTGTGGAGGAAATGCGATGACGATTCCCGCTACAATGAAAGCTGTACGTGTTTATGCGCCGAATGACTATCGGCTTGAAACCATCCCCGTTCCCCAGGTTGGCCCGGGCGAGGTGCTGGTCAAAGTGTTGGCTACTGGCGTTTGCGCCAGCGACGTCAAGGCTTTTCATGGGGCTCGCGTATGGGGATCAGACGCCATCGCTCCCTATATTCAGCCTCCGGTAACCGCCGGGCACGAGTTCGTGGGCGAGGTGGTGGCGCTAGGTGAAGGCGCTGCTGAAAAGTACGGCCTGCAAATTGGTGATCATGCCGTTTCTGAGCAGATTGTGCCCTGCGGCAAGTGCCGTTTCTGCAAGACTGGCAAGTATTGGATGTGCCAGCAGCACGACATCTACGGCTTTATCAAGGATCGTGCTGAGGGTTCGTGGGCCGAGTACATGCTCTTTCCGGCCAACGCCATCAATTACAAGGTGCCCAAGGATTTGCCCATCGATCAGGCGGCACTGATTGAGCCCATGGCTTGCGCCATTCATGCCGTGCAGCGTGGCGACATTCAATTAGGCGATGTGGTGGCTATTGCTGGCATGGGTCCTATTGGCCTGGGGATGTTACAGGCGGCTAAGCAAAAGGGGCCATCCATGGTCATCGCTCTGGATATGAAACCCAAGCGCCTGCGTTTGGCAGAGCAGCTCGGCGCAGACCTGGCCATTGATGTGAGTGAGGGCAACGCCATTGAGCGCGTACTCGATCTAACGGAAGGCTACGGCTGCGATGTTTATATCGAGGCTACTGGCGCTGCGCCGGCCGTAAGCCAGGGTTTGCAAATGGTGCGCAAGTTGGGCACGTTCGTCGAGTTTAGCGTACATGCCAAACCTGCTGCCATCGATTGGTCTATCATTGGCGATGTCAAAGAGCTTAACATTCATGGTGCGCATTTGGGTGCCTACAGTTACCCGCTGGCTATTGATTATCTTCGTAGTGGGGTCATCAATGGTAAGGCACTGGTCTCGCATGTCCTGCCACTAGAGCGTTTTGGCGAGGCGCTGGATATCGCCGCCTCGGGCGAGGATTCAGTCAAAGTAGTGCTCAAGCCCTGATAAGGAAAGAATAAAAAGAGGCTGTGGGGAATAATCCCACAGCCTCTTTTTCTAGATTGCCTCCACCAGCTTTTCACCCAGTTCTTTCAGTGCAGCTATCGTGTCCCTGTCGGGGGCACCTTGTGAGGCAATGGTCTCGCTCACAGGGGTGCCCAGCTCTCTGGCAAGATTCTCTAGCACACCTCGTGCTTTGCCTCCTCCGCCATGGGTGCAGAATAACGCCAGCGGCTTGTCCTTGAGGCCCTTGGGGTCAATTCTTTGAGCGATGTACCAGTCGTCCCAAAACTGCTTGAGATTGCCAGCGATATAACTGAAATAGTCGGGTGTGCCGATGGCCACTGCATCAGCGGCACGAAACGCCTCTATGCTGGCACGTGTTTCGTTGGTGTTTACCAACTCAACCTCGGCGCCGGCCTGTTGGGCGCCTTCGGCCAGTGCTTCGGCCATCTTTCTCGTGTTGCCGTACTCTTGCGAATGATACAGAACGAGAACCTTGGTCATACTTTACCTCGTTTCTGGGCATCGCCCGCCGTCGTCAATGCATGTTTGCGCACTGTCTGTCCTTGTGATACAAATGGGTTTCAGTTTGTCAGCCCACTTGCGAAATAATTGTGGTTATCCCATCAATTTCGATACTCTCTCATCGGCTGGTAGTAGCAGTTTCATTTCTCCAGCAGAACCTGTTCCCCTCTCTTTATACTATGCAGCTACGGTGCTGTGCAATTGCCTCTTATACCCCCAAAGACATTGTCGTCAATTAACCCGGTCCAAGCAGTGCAGTCTTTAGCTTGCGTCTCGCTTGTGCAAAAGGAGCTCTGTCGCACATGTTTGCTCTTGCACCGTTCTTGTCGTATGTATTTGTTACCACGTTTACGCCTGGCCCGAATAATATCATGGCCATGTCGATTGCAGGCCGCTACGGCTGGAAGAAAACGGTTCGGTTTACTCTCGGCGTGCTGGGCGGCTTTTCAGTCGTCCTGTTGTTATGCGCTTATGCCAACCTTTTGCTTTTTCGCGTCATTCCGCGCATTCAATTGGCCATGAATATCGTCGGGGCAGTGTACATGGGCTACCTTGCCTATAAAACTGTGACGAGCGATGCACACAACCATGATGATCAAACAACCGGTGCCCAAAACAACAAGCAGAATTCCTTTTGGGGTGGTTTTGCCCTGCAGTTTGTCAATGCCAAGGGCATTCTCTATGGCATCACCATCATGGCCAATTTCATAATACCCTATTTCAAGTCGGGCATTAGCCTGGTACTGTTCTCAGTGGGTCTAGCGCTGGTCTCCCTCGTGGCTACCAACAGCTGGGCTTTTTTCGGCTCGCTCTTTCAGCGATTTCTGGCCAAGTACGAAAGGATCTTTAATGTAGTTATGGCATTGTTGCTAATGTATTGCGCTGTTTCGCTCTTTTTACACTAGCGTTTGCCAAACAGACAAAGCATCTGCCCGGTAAGGCGAGCCTTTGGCTAACGCCGAAAGACAGGTTCTGCCTTGTTAGGCTTTTAGGGCCTGCTCGGCCCAGGCGGTGGCACGTTCTAGCTCACCCTCTTTGAGGGGGCCTTCACTGTCTCCTACACCAAAGCCAGCTGGAGGTGCTGCTAATATGCCGCCCTTGCGCTGCAAAGCTTTGGCCATGGGCTCAGCAGCATACCCAAACCACTTGCTCATCCTTTTTAGGAAACCAGAGGTGGTATCCTCCAGACGGATACGAGTATCAAAAGCTGCTACCTTGATGCCGCTTAGGGCACCCAGTGGCAATGCGCCGTACCATGCTTTGATGGTTGGCATGGGGCGAAAGGCTCGCGTTGGTGAACCTACAATCAACAGATCAATGTCAGTGAGCTGCTCTGGTTTGATCTCGGTTACCCGCACGACTGCGGTTTCCGCTCTTGTACCCAGTGTCTCCCCAATAGCCTGTGCAACTTTTTCCGTGTTGCCAAAGACAGAGTCATAAACGACCAGTGCTTTCATCTTTCCCCCATTTTGGTGATCCTCACCAGATCTGATTCGAATCCAGTCAGCTGTATTATTGAGTTAACGTATACTCTACGCGTATCCAATGCTTTGGTTTCGACCCTTTCAAAACACTGCCTCAGAGACTCTGGGCGTCTGAGGCAGTGAAGGGGGTGATTGATTGGGTTCTATCAACAGACTTCCCAAAGGCGAGCCATGGCGATGAGTGGGTTGTGCCCCAAATAGTCCTTACAGGGTGTATTGATGCCCGTTTGCGGTTTGCGCGCCAACGTTTCGGGATCCCCACCTTGAGGGTGGTAAAACTCCCAGATGGTGCCAGTGCGTTCGAAAACGGAAGATGCCGAGTTCAGCGCCCGGGTCAGGATCATCTTGGCGGCGTCATTACGACCGTAACGCAGGCAGGCACGCGCCGTCAGATAGCTGATGCTGTTCCATGTGGGGCCGCGCCACATGCGCAGCTCGAAATGGGGATCATTCATGGCCACAGAGGCTATAGGGTGCGCACCCATGAACTCATCGGGGTTGAGAATATGCTCATCGATGACCTGGTTAGCTTGCTCGGGCAGGGCGGCTCCCACAATAAGCGGGAAAAAGCCCTCGAAAGTCAGGCGTTGATATTGCGGCTGGCGAACGGACCAGATATCGAAAAAGGCGTTCTGCTCTTCGCACCACATGTGCCGTTGAATGAATTCGCGCAGCACGCGGGCTCGCTCCATGAGTGCTCGTACGGGTTCGTCCATCCATAGTGCCCAATGGCTGGCAATATCATAGAGCATGTACAAATGCGAGGTTGCATCAATACAGGCCAGCTTGCCGGGGGGTACATCATCGAAACGTACACCTTCGTCCGTCCCGCTTTCCCACTGATGAGTTAGAATGTCAGTATAATAGTATCCCTCGTCGTCGGCCTTGCGATTGGCTTCGAACCAGCCAATCTGGCGCATGAGGGGCTCAAAACAGGTTCTAATGAGTTCGTCTGAACCAACAAGAGAGGCATAGGCTTTGACGGCAATGGGCCACATAGGCGGATTGCCCACCGTGGTGCTCCACTTTGGCCCGTCTTCACGAACCCAGATACTGCCCGGCACCAGTCCGTCCGGCTGTTGATTCTCTAAATTATTCAAAATCTGCTCGCGAGCGTGTTCGGGCTCAGCCGGTAATACATCAATAATTTGGTAGATCAGATCCTGATGGCCAAACGCAGGTCCGTAACAATAGCCGGGGCCGATCTCTTCCCAGGAATGGGAAAAGGGAGGGCTGGGTGGATGGACACTGCGGGCGTGCAGCTCGGCGACATAGCGCAGCATGGGCCGCCAGCGCGGCCTGCCCATCTCTTCTACCTCTCTGCGCAGATTATCGAGCATATCGGCGTCTTTGGGTCGTCTCGCCATCTTCTTCGGGCAAGGCGCCCAATAACAATCCTAGGCAGCCCGGATTGGAGGTAGAGGGATCGTCGGGTTCGTTTTCATCTGGCTCATCGGGATCTGGTTCCGGTAGTGGCTCTGAGATATCGGCCTGCAGCGCTTCCCATACATCTGCGCGACCGTAACCCTGGGCATTACCTTCGGCACCGAGATCTACAGCAGTGCCGAGCAGTACTTGCTTGATTTCTATGGGTGTAATGCCGGGATGAGCCTGAATGATGAGTGCACAGGCTCCTGCGCAATGCGGCGTAGCCATGCTAGTGCCGGAGGCTGAGGTATACATATCATCCACAATCGAGCCCATATAGGTACTGTTGGCTCGTGCTGCGGTGATCTCGACACCGGGAAAGATAATATCCGGCTTTTGCCGTCCATCGGCAGTGGGCCCGCGCGACGAAAACGAGGCAATACGGTCCAGGTCACTGGCCGCACCCACCGTGATGGCATTTTTGGCAGCGCCGGGGCTGCCAACAGTATAAGGTTCCGGGCCTTCGTTGCCTGCCGCGACACAGACGGCTACACCCGCATCGACGGCGGCATCGCAAATCTCACTCAGGGCATCAGTGCCATCAGAGGGGCCAGGGCTGCCCAACGAAAGGCTGATGACGTCGACACCGGCATCAACCGCCCATTCCACAGCGGTCATCACATCGCTCATCGATCCTGCGCCATCGCGGTCCAGCGCTTTGCCTACATAAATGTGGGCGCCCGGAGCGATACCGCGATACTTGCCCTCACTGGCCTGACCCGATCCTGCGGCGATGCTGGCACAATGGGTACCGTGTCCGTTCAGGTCGCCGTGTCCCTCACCAGTAAAGTCGGCCATGTCGATGACGCGATCGGCAAAATCGGGATGGTCGGCATCCAAGCCGGTATCAATAATGGCAATCTTGACGTTTGAACCATCATAACCGCTATCCCAGGCTTGTGTCGCGTTAATATGCGGCGCCGAAAAGTCCAGCGTGGCATAGACCATCTGGTCTTCATAAATGCGCACAACTTCGGGTTCATCTTCCAATGCGCGAATGGCAGAAGGCGTGGCTCGCATGGCTGCCAGCGGCAGCAAATGGAAGGATCGCGCAAAAAAGGTTCCGGCCACTGCGCTACGCCGTACCGTCAAATGGTCAGCATATTCGACGATGATGGGCAGACTGGGAGGGCGGGGTTCATCCTCGACCTGGCACAGAGACAGATACAGGCCTCGGGTTAGCTTGGACCGAGAGTCAGACACAAGGCGTACCTCCGCTAGAGGGCGTGAACAGGCTTGTCTTCTTCAATAGATGTAACCCATGGGGCCTGGGCGAGTTCCAGGACCATCTTGCCAGTGGCTTTGACGCCCACCTTGCCTGTAAGTCGAAAGCGACGCTGAATCTGAACGCCGCGCTTTTCCATTGCTTGAACGTGCTCGCCAGCATCACCCGAAATACCTACAATGAGGTTCACCCAGGTTCGAGGGTGATCTTTACACTGGGTTTCGAGGTTCTTGCTCATACGTGCCATCTGCCTTGCCTCCTGGTTCAACTTTGCTATTTATGTTAAAGCTCAGCCAATGCTTTTGTCAAGCGCGATAGGATGCGACCTTTTTGTCCAGGTCAAGGCCTCGACGCATGGCTTCGGCCAGCAGTGCTTCCTCATTGGTATAGCCGGTATTCTTGATCGATAGCTCAAAACTGAGCGGCTTGACATAAGTTGATCCGGCAATCATTTTGGCCAGACGATCCCAGTTGATGGTGCCGCTGTAGATGAGATTATGCTGATCACCTGCGCCGTCATTGTCGTGAAGATGAACCGATATGAGCCGGCTGGCGTATTTCTCGGCCAAGGTTAGCCCTTCTTCGCTCAGGTTGCCATGGCCGCAATCATAGCAAAGCCCAATGTAATCTGCAGGATAGCGTTCCAACACACGCCGAATGGTGTCCCACTGGTCGGGGCTGCCGTTTTCCACAGCAATACGCACGCCTGTCTTCTGCGAACAGGGGGCTAGCGCATCTATTGAACGCCATAGGGCATCCCAGTAGATTTGGGCGGTCTCCTCATCTAGTGGAGCGGCGGGGGCGTGCATGATGATCACATCGCCGCCGAGTTCGGCTGTCATGCGCAGGCGATTTTCTACCAGTAGTACGCCAGCTTGACGTTCGTATTCCTCAGACGAATACCAGCATTTCTCTCTGCCGGCAGAGGCGTGCAGATCGCACATCAGCAAATTCAGCTCTTTCATCCAACGCTTGATCTGTTCGATCTCGGGTTCTGTGTACACAAAATCCGTGTTCCATTGATGACACCAGTGGATATGAGTAAAGCCCGCCTGCGCGATGCGCTCCAACGCGGGTAGGGGGCTCCCCAAGCTAGAGGCATAGTCTGTCGTCATCGAAAGTTGGGAATTGTTTGCACTCACGTCATTTTGCCTTTTTCAGTATCTTGCGCTTTAAATAGTAACCACCATGTACCTGTGTTATTCTATATGGGTGCCATTGTAGAGGCAACACGAACACCAATATATAGGAATACTTAATGAGTACTTCACTCATTGTTTACGGATATATGCAATTATGTCGTTAAAATGTAACTAGATACATGCAAACGATACGTAGCGTTGCTGCGAATCTCTTCTGGATAGCCTGATTGGTGGTATCGGTGAGTAAACGTTCTCTCAGGCAGAACAATCAAGTTGCAGACCTTGACGCGGTTTTGGCCGCCATCGAATCTTGTGATTGGCCCCTTTCGGTATGCAAAGCGGTGCAAGATGCAGCGCGTGCTGCTGCCGAATCGGGACAAACGAGACAGGGTGTCGTTCGTGCTGAGGATGGGGTTGCTTATCAATTCACTGTCGAATTCACGACGGATACTCAGGGGATGCACTCACTGAGCATTCAGGTCAATCCTCTGCCTGTTGATATTAAAAAAGATCCGATTACCCTCGACCCAGAACTGAGTTGGTACTGCGATCTGGTGCGCAGTCTCGATACAGTCGCGTATGTGGCAGATACATCGGGGCAACTTTTGGCCTGTAGTCCCGAATGTGATGCTTACCTGCAAAATACAAACAAGGCCGAATACACATTCCGTTTGGGCGTACTTGCTGATGCCGATACCATTGTTACGACAACTGGTGAATTCCGATGTTTACCCCAAACGCTCAACTTTGATGGGTATGCCTGTTCGGTTAGCACATGCAAACTTCCCCTCCGTGATGCTCAGGGCACCGTTTTAGCTATCCTCAGTGTTTCTGCTCCGGTGGATTCGCTTAGCGAATCTGTTGGCGGTGAGAGGATGCGGACGGTGCTCGAGGGCTGTTGGGATCATCTTACTTCTGATTCCCTCACCAATATGCAGACCATACTGCGTGAATTGCGCCTGGCTTCAGGTGCGCTTTGCGCCGTGTACGAGCGAGGCTTGTCTGGTGATACATTGATCTCTCAAAGAGATGTGGATGAGATCCTGCCAGATTTCAGCATTTTAATGGATGGTGCAGGGCAACTTCCCTCTTCGTTGGCAGCTAGCAATGGGCTAATGATTCTGCGTGACGTGGTACTTCCTCAAGTATTGACTGAGGGCATCCAGGGTGTACAGGGACCTTTCCTTTATTGTGCGCGCCGTGTTCAGGCAGACCGCGACAAAAAGGGTGCGATTGGGCTGGTTTTCGACAATCATAAAACTCCTACGCACCACGAGGTCAACCTGCTGCGCGAAACCGAAGTAGCGCTGGCGTTGGAAGAGCGCCGTTACGAGAAAGCCTTGCGGGATCAGGTATTGTATGCCATCTGTGAGGCGGGCGCATCTTGCAAAACAATAGCTGGGCTAATGGCGGTGGTGCACAGCCACCTAGAGTGTACCATACGGGTTCCCAATCTCTACCTTGCTTTGTATGATGTAGAAGATAATGCGGTCAGTTTTCCCTATTATGTTGAATCCAACCTGGCCGTGCCGGATATGAACGCCAATCTTTGTCGATCTTCTGATCGCGGCATCACCGAATACGTTATCGAAAAGGGCGATCAGGTTGTTCTTACCGACCCCGAGATTCGCAAGCTGGCCGGCGAGGGCGTCATCAAGGCTCGCGGCAGAGTGCCGCGTATTTATATTGGTACCCCCTTGGTCGAAGATGGCCAGCCCTATGGCGTGGTTGCTATCCAGAGTTACACATCCGAAAAAGCCTATTCGGCAGATGATGCAGCTTTTATGCGTACTGTTGCCATTCAACTAGGTGCTTCTGTAAGCCACCGCTTGCGCGTGCGCGCTCTCGAAGAGAGCGAAGCGCGTTATCGCCTCTACGCCGAAGGCACTAGTGATATTGTCTGGTCATGCACACCCGAGGGCATTCTGACTTTTGTCGCCCCCTCGGTTGAGCGAATTCTGGGTTATATCCCCAAAGAGCTGGTGGGCACGAGTGTATTTGAGATTATCTCGCCTTCTTCGCGAGACACGGCAAACGCTGCTGTATCGGCACTACTGCTTTCGCCGACCAATCGTGAACTCACGTTGGAGTTGGCACTGCAAACGAAGACGGGGCGAGAGGCTATGATGGAGGCCAAAGTGTCTGTGTATCGTGCGTCGGACGGAGAGGCCAAAAGTGTAATGGGCATCGCTCGGGATATTACCCCCAGGCGCGAATATGAACGGCAATTCCGCATTTCCAGCAAGATGGAGAGCCTTGGCCAGCTCGCTGGCGGCATTGCTCACCACTATAACAACTTGCTTACTGTAATCAACGGGTACAGCCAGTTTTTGCTGAGCAGCATGCCGGGTGATGATCCTCAACGTGAGGACGTGCTGGCCATTCTCAATGCTGGCATGCGTGCAGCGGAATTGACTGGCCAACTGCTTGAATTCGGGCGCCAGCGCGTACTTAGCGTTCGGCGGATCGATTTGAATCATGAGATGGAACGGGCCCGGCAGTTTGTCGGTTCTGTCCTCGATGAACGCATTGAGTTGGTGCTGGATCTGGCGGGAGAACCGCTCCCTGTGCTCATAGATGTTGCTCAACTACAACAGGCTGTGGTTAGCCTGGCTGTGAATGCCCGCGACGCCATGCCCAATGGCGGCAAATTGAACCTCTCACTGCACCGTGTTGAATCGAGCGATCTCCCCGATGCTCTTTGCGATAAAGCCACTGGTACACGAGCTTTTGCACGGCTTTCCGTTTCGGATACGGGGGTTGGTATGACTCCCGAAGTTATGGAGCACATGTTCGAGCCCTTCTTTACCACCAAGGATATTGGCGAGGGTACGGGGCTGGGGCTGGCTACAGTGTACGCCATCATTACCCAGGCCGATGGATACATCGAGGCTCACTCAGAGTCTGGCAAGGGCACTACCTTTGATGTTTACCTGCCGCTTGTATCGGATGTGTTGACGGCTCCTGTCAAACCGACCCCTACTATCTCTCAGGTTGACTCTTTGCAGGAGGGTGAACAACGTACGGTGTTGTTGGTTGAAGATGAATCCGATGTGCGCATTCTGGCCACGCGTATGCTTGAGCGCCTGGGTTGTCGCGTTATCGCTGCCGAAGACGCCGAGATGGCTCTGGAACTTGCACCGGTTTCTGGCAAGATCGATGTGCTGCTCACTGATGTGGTATTGCCCGGACTCTCTTCGGCCAGTTTGTACGAGCGCCTTGTTAGGGATATGCCCGGCCTGCCAGTGATCTACATGTCGGGTTATGGCGATAATTCGGCGGTTGCTCAGCAAGTCATCGCCCAGGGAGCCTACTTTGTGAGCAAGCCCTTTACCCCATCGGCATTGGCTACCGCACTTGAATCGGTGCTCAATTAAACGTTTGATGAAAGGCGGGGCATCATGCCCCGCCTTTTTTGTTTGCATGTAGATATCGGGCTGAGCAAAGAACAAAGCGCGGCTAATGCCGCGCTTTGTTGAACGAAACTTGTCTATTGGTTAGTGCCCTAGTTCTTGTACCAGTCAAAAGTAACATGGGCATCGCCTGCTAGCTCGTTGTATTCGAGTACCAGAGCGTGATCGTCGCCATAGAGCTCGGTTGTTGCGTATACCCAACTCATGGATTTGCCTTCCCAGGCATCCAAAATCAACCTGCCATCGATATAGATGCGACAGCCGTCATCGATATGAGCCCGGAAAGTGTATGATCCCGGCGCAAGCTCCAACGTGTGTGTCCAGCGCATCGAGAAATAGTCATCTGAGACTGCGTCTACGGGGGATCCGTTGGTCCAGATGTACTCGAGGTCATACTGACTAGTGGATTCGGGATATTCATCTTGCACCAGCACAGGGTCGCCTTCGAGGTTCGCATTGTCGTAATACTCGACTCGGTACCCATAAGTGGTGGCGCCATAAGTTTGGCTAAAGGCAAACTCGGCACTTGAAGTGAACTCGTGATATTCGACGGTGATCAGATACCATCCCGGATCTAGAATCTCGACGTTAGAGATAGTGGTGCTGGGGTTGCCCTCCCAACAATCGATACTGGGGTCACTCGGGTCTGTCCAGCTATCGATCCATACACGCGCACCATCGTCCCCCATGACCTGGAAGACGTACATGCCACCATCTTCAATATAGACAGCTTTGGTATAGCGTGCCGAGAAATAATCATTGTTGATGGCGGAGCTGGGACTGCCATCATTCCAGTCATGGTAGAGTGTCGTTTCATTCTGAACCAAGACGGGATCGCCGCTGACGCTGTCATTGTTAAAGTATTCGGCCTTCCACCCAGAGTAAACGTCTTTGTTGAACCAGACTAGGCGAACTCGGGCCTCTTTGGTATAGTCGCGATATTCGATGACGATCTCGTGACTTCCGCCACTCAGATAACCTTCCCATACTTTGGTTTGAATACCGCGGTCTGATCCGGTAGCCCACTGGTCAATCACCAGGGTACCATCGATCCAAAGACGCCCCATGTCATCCATAGAAAGGCAGATCTGATAGTTGCCAGCTTCAAAGGTGACATTGCGCGACATGCGAGCGGAGAAATAGTCAGCATTGACGCCAGAAGCGGGAGCGTTTTCACCCCAGTCATAAGCAGGTGCAGTAACGTCTGCATAGGTTGTCAAAACGGCGGACCCCGAAAGATCGAGGTTGTTGAAATACTCTATCTTCCAGCCAGGGTCTGGTGTGGGAGTTGGGTCTTTGTGGAGCTCGGGGATGAATATCTGGTATCCCTCTAGGGCGTTGGCAATGCCCGTAGGCAGAACGATGAGCATCAAGGCCAGGGCGAATGTTCCCCAAAACCAGAGCCGCGTGTTTTTCCTTTGATCCATCTCTTCCTCCGTCCTCGCAAGTCAACCGCAATCCTCAGCGCTTGAAGATTGCAGTCTGTGCCTTGTGCACCTGTGTCCGTCTGCGACACTAGTGTCATCCTATCAAGCCAGAGCCTATCCGTCAACTACGATCACTCTTTTTTCACGACGCTTTGTTTATTTCAAGAGTTCCACTGTTTGAAAGCATGCTTTGTGTCGAGAGAGGGCGCTTAGTGACCTTGACCGACAACCCGGCCGATGTTACATTGTTGACATGGAATCGCCCTTTGAAACTCTGATCGTGGCTAGAATGGTGCACTGTTATATTGGCTGACACAAGGAGTCGTAAAATGAAGTTTCTTCGGCTCATCATATTGATCATGGCGCTGGTTGCTATGCTGATTACACCGCTGAATGTCTCAGCGGCACCGCCACGCCCTATGCCAGGCGATGTAGGGACCACCACCATCAGTTCGGATACAGTCGCGGATGCTTCTACTGCGACGGTTTCTAGCCTGGGGTTGCGCCTGCGTGAGGGCCCCAGCACCTCCGATTCGGTTATTCTTGTATTGGCCAAGGGAGAGACGGTTTTTCCCTGTGCCGGCCCCGTATATGATGATGGTATTTGGTGGGCCTATGTCTATGCGGAACGCAATGGTACGCAATATGAGGGCTTTTGTGCCGCCGAGTATTTGAGCGGCTATGAGGATATGCCTGATGAGACCGCTACCCCCGATGGTGCTGTGCAGTACAAGGTAACAGCCTATTATGGACTCAAGCTGCGTGAGGGAGCGGGCACTGCCTACGATGTGGTGACTATAGCCCCGCGTGGCACTATCCTCAATGCTACCTCTAACACCGCTACAGCTGATGGTTATACCTGGGCAGAAATTGTCTATTCTGGCCAAAAACTCTGGGCGGTTATGGATTATCTCTTGCAAGTTGAGTAGCGGGCAGTATGCCTGTTCTGATGCAATACCCCAACGCCCCGCTGCAAAGCGGGGCGTTGCTACGGTTGATATTGAGAGTAGTCAAGCGTAGGAAGATCATACACGAGGGCAGGGGAGCATGGATTTCATCCAAGAATGGGATGCTTTGTTCGAATCATTAGGCGAGAGCCCAAAAATGGCCCTGGCGACATGCTCACAAAATCGTCCGACTGCTCGCATGATGAGCTGTATCATCTCGAATCAGCGCTTTTACCTGCAGACAGACAAGGCGTTTACCAAATATGCCCAGATTGCCGAGAACCCCAGGGCAGCTTTGTGTGTGAATAATATCCAGATTGAGGGACAGTGCCGTATCTTGGGTCACCCACTTGCCGAGAAAAATGCCTTTTTCGCGCGGCTTTTTGAGGTGCACTATCCAGATTCATTTGCCAAGTACACCCACATGGCCAACGAGGTACTCATCGAGATATCGCCTCGCCTGATCACGCTGTGGTGTTATGAAAAAGGCCAGCCGTACCGCAAATTCCTGGATTTCGAGCAGGGTACAGCTATTGTGGTTTACTATGATACATCGTGCTAGGCGAGTGCGTTTGCTATGCAGGGAGACTCTATGATCATCCAACTGGAATCAATCGGCCATGTGGAGAACGGAATCAACGAAAAAAAGGACACTGGCTGGGGCGATGATGTGAGCTTGCTAGTGCTTGACCCTCAGTATGAGGCTGGCTTGACGGGGCTTTCCGAGTTCTCCCACATTTTGGTGGTCTATTACCTTCATGAGGCCCATTTCGAGACTGAGAGACACATGGTGCGCAGGCCGCAGGGGCGAGAGGATATGCCCTTTGTCGGCATTCTGGCTCAGCGGGCCAAGGATCGCCCGAATCCCGTGGGCGTTACCGCGGTCGAGCTGTTGAATGTCTCTGGCAATGTGGTCACCGTCAAAGGGTTGGATGCCATCAATGGCACGCCGCTTATCGATATCAAGCCCTATTTCCCTGTGTATGATTGCAGACCAGAAGCGACGGTGCCCGAATGGGTGGGACGATTGATGACCGAGTATTTCTAGATCAATTAACTTGTCATAATATCTAAAAGGCGACGGATATCCTGAGAATATCCGTCGCCTTTTAGTTCCAGCCGTATGGATTAGCTCTTTTTGTAATCGCTGCCCACGGTAATTTCGGAATCGGCAAAATTCTCCACCGAGGCGGACTTTTCATAAAAGTGGCGCACGTTCTTTTGGATGCCCTCTACCGTATAAAAAGGATCATCCTTGGTCAGCGGCAGGTCGACTACTCTGCCAGCAAAGCCTGCTTTGTAGATGGCGGTGATTAGCTCGATGGTGTCGCGGCCGCTCTCGCCGGTAACCAGTGGCCGGCTGCCCGTCTCAATAGCCGTGAGCACGTTGTCGATCTCGCCCTCGTGGCCAATGTGCTCCAGATGGGGCAGAGCATCATAGAAGGCCTGTATTTCCTTTTCCAATGCCGTGTTGCGTTCGGGAAAGCCGTTGGGCTTGGAGAGCGAGGCATAGACCTTCCAGGGTGCCGAGATGCGCGCCTTTTCGCCCTGAAAGATGACTTGCTGTTCTTCGCCGTGGTGAATGACCGAGCTGGTAACCTGAGCCAGGGTACCCTTATCGTACTGCAGCACGGCCACCGAGATATCCTCGATCTCGGCATTGTCATGAGCGGCATTGCTGAGCGTGGCCATCACCTGTTTGGGTAAGCCCATCATCCAGCTGAGCATGTCGATGTGGTGCACGGCATGATTCAGTGTGCAACCGCCGCCTTCTTTTTCCCACGTTCCGCGCCACCACAGGTCGTAATAGCAGTGGCCGCGCCACCAAAAGGAATCCACTTGGGCGTGGAGCACCCGGCCGATCATGCCGCTATCCAGCACAGTCTTCAAGTTCATGATGGGGTCTCGAAAACGGTTTTGGGCGATGATGGCGAGGACACGTCCGCTCTGCTTTTCGGCCTCCAGAATGCGATCGCATTCCTCTAGTGAGGCGGCCATGGGCTTTTCGATGATAACGTTCTTGCCATCATTCAAGAAATCGATACCGATTTCGGCGTGGCAGTAGGGCGGCGTGCATACGCTGACCAGGTCGATATCGGATCTCCCCAGCAGCTTTTCGTGCGAATCGACCACTTTTACATCCAGCCCGAACTGCTCCGCTTTAGCTTGAGCTTTTTCTGGGTAGATGTCGGCCAAGGCGACGATCTTGCAGCGTTCGGGGAATGCCAGATAGGCGCGGATGTGCGCTGTTGAGATGTTGCCAGTACCAATAATTGCCACACGGATCATAAGATATGCCTCCGATTGATGACTTGTTCACAAGGGTGTCTTTGCTTCGCGAGATGATGATCAGGATTTTGTAGCTTGGATCAGGCCGCTGATATAGCCCACTTGCCAGGCTCGGCTGATGGATGACCACTCGTCGTCGCCTTCAAAGCCAAAATGGTGATCAGGAACCAGCACACCATCATAGCCCACTTGCCAGAAGGTTTTGAGGGCTGCTACCATGTCCATATCCCCCTCGTTGGGGAAGACCTCGGTATAGCCGGGGTTCTTTTCGTCGCGTACGGTGCCACGGACATTGCGGAAATGCACGTAAAAGATCTTGTTCCGCTCGCCCATATCGCGAATGACCTCAATCACGTCCTCGTTGGCCTCTTGCATACAGCCCAGGCAGAGCAACATGCCGTTCATAGGGCTGGGATGTGAATCAAAGAGGCGCTTGAACCCCGCCAGGCTGTTGAGTGCCTGCGCCGCCCCGCGGTAAACGTACAAGGGCGGATCGTCGGGATGGGTAGCCAGGCGAATGCCCGCTTCTTCGGCGACCGGCACCAGACGATCGTACAGGTAATCGATGCGTGCCCAGGTCTCTTCCAGGGGCACCTGACCAGCAGGAGCGTCGGTTTGATCGGCATCGCGTGAGGCGTGAAAGTCGTAAAGCAGCACCCCGCCGCGACCGGGAACGCGCGCTGAACCCTTCCAACCCTCGCTGGCCCAATAGGTGATGCGCTGGTCCATAATGATCACCGGGCTTTCGGCGGGCGCCTTGTCAGCATACACCTGGCCAATGCGTCGCACCGTCTCGCAGATGGCGTCGATGTCGCGGTCGCGCTCGGGTAGGCCCAACAGTTGATTCTTGAGGGCACGTCCGCCAATGCCGATGCCTGTGATGTTCAAGTTGTGGGCTTCAAAGCGCTCGCGAATGCGCTTGATACCGTCTATGTTTGCCACATTGGTCTCATAAAAGCCGGGTAAGGCGTTATCCGCCCAAATGCTGCCGCCGTGGGCTCCGATTTGCTCGGCCAGCACCAGGCGTTCCTCGGCGCCATTATCCGTGCGTACGCCAATTTTCATCTCTGCCAACCCTCCTACGGATTACATACTGCTTTGCTGCATACATCTTTGGCCAGAGTGTGCCCCCGGTCGAGTGGGGTGTCAAGGGCAAGGCTAGGTGTAGATGAATGAGACAGTCTCGTTGTGGTTGCGGCTGATGAGGGCGGTGGCTAGAATGCAGCCAGGTCATTTCTTGCAAGGAGAATCGCTATGAGAGCTCGCGAACGGGTTATGGCTGCTCTTGACCATCGGCAGCCGGATCGCGTTCCTTTGGACTTGGGGTCCACCAATGTTACCGGCATTACAGCCTCGTCTTTGTACAAACTGCGGGCCGCGCTAGGTCTGGAGGAACGTCAGGTCAAGGTGTTTGAGCCCTACCAGATGCTGGGCTTGGTTGAAGAGGATGTGATCGAGGCGCTGGGCATCGATGTATTGGGCTTGCGCGACGACGGCACCTTTTACGGTTTTCCGGCGACCGATTGGAAACCCTGGCGGCTCTTTGATGGCACCCCGGTGCTGGTGCCCGGCCTCTATAACACCGAGCCGGCGGCTGATGGCTATCTCTACCAATACCCTCAAGGAGACCGCATGGCGTCGCCTTCAGCCCGTATGCCCGTCGATGGTTACTATCATGATTCCATTGAGCGTCAACTGGATTTCAAACCCGAGGAGCTAGACCCACAGGCCTGGGTGGATGAGATGTATGCTCTCTACACTGAGGATGAACTGCGCCTGCTGGAGGAACGCAGTCGTGCTCTGTATGAGGGCACGGACAAGGCTATCATCGGTAATTGGGGCCAGGGTTCTTTTGGGGATATCGCTTATGTGCCGGCTCCTCATGTGAAGCAACCCCACGGCATTCGTAAGGTGGCTGATTGGTACATGGCTTCGCTGCTTTATCCGGATTACGTGCAAGAGATTTATGCTTTACAGCGCGAAATCTGCTTAAAGAATCTAGAAATGTATCACCAGGCGGTGGGCGAGCGCATTTGCGCCGTCTTTGTCAGCGGCACCGATTTTGGCACCCAGAACGGCCCCTTCATCTCGCCGCGAGCGTATCGCAAGCTGTACCAGCCTAATCACAAGGCCATCAACGATTGGATTCACGCCCACACTACCTGGAAGACCTTTTTCCACACGTGCGGCTCCATGGTCAAGTTGTACGATGACTTGATCGATGCCGGGGTGGATATCGTCAATCCAGTGCAGATTGCTGCCGAGGGGATGGACCCGACGGCGCTCAAAGAGCGCTGGGGAGACAAGCTGGTGTTTTGGGGCGGGGGCATCGATACACAGTGGGTGTTGCCTTTTGGCACGCCGGAGGAGATTCGCGAGCACGTACGCCAGCAAATCGAGATTCTATCGCCCGGCGGGGGGTTCATCTTTGACGCCGTGCACAACATCCAATCGGGCATACCCACAGAGAACCTTGTGGCGCTGTTTGATGCCGTTCGTGAATACGGTGCGCTTTAGCCAAAGCAAATGCCGCAAGCTTGTCAGCCTGCGGCATCCCTACTAGCAAAAAGGCGGGTGCGCTTTGTGCGCACCCGCAACGCCTGGGGGCGTATATACTCGAACGCTATTGCTACTTGCGGCGCTGGAAACGCTGCTTGCGAAGCATCTTGCGGTACTTGTGCCGAGCAATCTTTTTGCGACGCTTCTTGATAACGCTGCCCACGTATAGCCTCCTGAACTGCGGTTAACTCCCTCTACGGTTAGATAGTATACCACAAGAGCCGGTAGATTGCCAACTACAGCCACTCTGCCCTTGCTGATCGTCTTTGTGCGAATGAGCTATTGACCCCGCCTGTGTCAGAGGCTAACATAGTTATATAACGAACGGAGGGCCCGAATGGAAAGCCTTCATGTTGGCGACGTCGCGTGGTATATAGACTCGGCGGCTGTAGCAAAAGGTGAGCCCGGCCTGTGGAACACCTATATGGCATCTCTTGGCGCTGTACTGCGTGTCCTTGGTGAGGATTACGCCCCCGCTTGGCTCATGGGGGCAAGTGGCTGGGCCTTTCGCATCAATGTCCACAAGGACTTGTGCCCGAGTGCCATCTCTGTGTTCGATTGGGCAGATCAGCTCACAGAGTCTGTCGCCCAACTGGGCCATGGCTGTACGTATGTGAGTCGCATGTGGTGGGAAGATGAATTGCAATCCGAACGCCAGCAACGGGCTCATGTTGCCATTCTTGAAGGTTTGGAGCGGGGTATCCCCGCCATTTCCTGGGATATGTCCATCCCCGAATGGGAGTTAATTGTCGGCTATGATGCCGTCGCTCGTGTCTACGAGTTCATCTCTTGCACTGGTGAACTGGGCACCCTGCCCTGTGAAAAACTGGGCAATCGCGGAACCGATCCTTCTCTTCTATCGGTCACCGTTGTTGGCGAGCCCAATGGACGCTCCCGAAAGGAGGTTGTACGCCGCTCGCTGCAAATTGCTGTTGACCATGCTTCTGAGCGTGAGCGGATGGAACTGCCGGATTACGTGAACGGACTGCCCGCTTATACTCAGTGGGCCAATACCATCGAGCCAGACTATGAGGGCTCGGTCAATTGGGATTGGTCTGCCTATTATGCGGCCCAGTGGGTAGGGGCGCGCTGCTATGCTCGCGACTATCTGCGCCTTTTGATTGGAGAATACCCCGCACTGGCCGATGCTGCCGAAACCTATGCCCACCTGGCAAAAGAGCTGCTGCCGATCTGGCAGGCGTTTTCGACAGAAAAGTGCCCTCCAGAAGAGGTGCGCATTGCGCTGGCTGGACGACTGCGTCGCGCCGGCGAATTAGAGAGGCGGGGAGTGCGGCAGTTGGAAGCATTCTTGCTGGAATAGCTTTGCTAACAGATTGAAGCAATCAGGAGAGACATCATGGCAGATTGGGACGATGTAATGAGCAACGAAACCTTTGGCATCAATGTGCTGGATATGGGTGCCGTGGGCAATGGTGAGGCTGACGACAGCGCGGCGATCCAAAGGGCCTTGGATTCGGGCGAGCCGTTGGTAACCATCCCTTACGGTACGTACTGCATCGGCAAAACCCTGCGTGTGGCTTCTAACACTCGCTTGGTGGTGCATCCGCTGGCCCGACTCTACATGGCGGATGGCGCCGGCGTAGATAGCGACAGCTTTTTGCTGACCAACGAGCGGGATGCGGTGGGCTTTACGATTGAAGGCGGCATTTGGGATGGCAACAACCCCGGAAACCCGCGCGGCCCCGAAAAGCCAGGCAGCTATACCGGCACGCTCATCAACTTTTTTGAGGCACAAAACTTTAGGTTGCGTAACATGACCCTGCGTGACCCCGAGGCTTTTTTTGTTCGCCTGGGGCATGTGAGTAATTTTACCATCGAGGGCATCACTTTTGAGGCGCCGCATGTGCGCCCCAACCATGATGGCATTCATCTTGGTGGCTATTGTGAAGACGGCGTCATCCGCCACTTGCGAGCTTATGGGCCCTCGGTGCCTAACGATGACGTATTGGCGTTCAATGCCGATGATTGTGTCACCCGCGTGCTCAATCTGGGCATGGATCGCGGTCCCATCCGTCGCATTCAGGTGGATGACGTTCAAGTGCAGCGTTGCCATACGTTGGTTCGCTTACTCAGCGTCAATGCCCCCATCGAGGATGTGCGTATCTCCAACTTGAGCGGCGGCGTGAACTGCCATGCCATCAATATGGACGCTGCCCGCTATTGCGCAACGCCCATCTTTGATCCCGACGATCCTGCGGTGGCCAATGGTGTTGGCGCAGTCACTCGCGTCTCTATCCGTGATGTGCACACTTGGAAGGCCAGCAATAACGCCAACCCGCTCATCGTGCTGGAGACGGCCTCGGATGATCTACTCATTGCTGATTTTGTGCGTGATGCTGCTCTGGATGTGGCGCCGGAAACCCCGACACTGCGTGCTCGCAATCTGCCTGATGGCGAACTGGTCATAGAAGGCTTGAAAAAGGCGCAGGTCAAGGGTTTGCAAAAGGCCAGTGACTGCAAAAAGACACAGCTCAGCGCCATGGCGGGTATTTGTGAAAAGACACCGTTGCGTGCCAGCCTGAAAACCACACCGGGAGAGACGATCTTTATGCCTTTTGGTGGTTTCAAGCGCCTTGAACTCGATGGCAAGTAGGCAGCGAAATGGAAAGGGATGACATGCAGAGGGCGTCCCTCGAAGCCGGTTCAATGCCGGAACGGAGCGATGCGGACTGGGTGGCCGAACTCAAGGCTGGTGTACCTCAGCAAGCTATGGCCATTCAGGATCTGCGTGTCATTTTGTTGCGGGGCATGATCAGGGCTTTTGCCAATACACCCCTTACCGAAGCCGACCTCGAAGACTTGATACAGGATTCGTTGTTGCGCATCATCGAACACATTGATACCTATCGCGGCGAGGCGCGTTTTACCACCTGGGCGACCAAGATAACCGTGCACGCCGTCTATAGCGAGCTGCGCCGTATGCGTTGGCGCGATGTTCCGCTAGAGGCCGAACGGAGTGATGATTTTCCGGCGCTCATTGCCCGTTTGAGCATTTCGACCCCTGATCCGGAGCAGCGCACTGTACAGGATGATCTACTCAATACATTAGGCCAGGCTCTGAAAGAGCTTTCACCGCGCCAGCGTGAAGCGCTTTTGGCTGTACATTTGCAGGGTATTCCCGTTGCCGAGGTGGCGGCAAGTATGGATACCAACAGCAATGCTCTGTATAAACTTGTCCATGACGCTCGGGTCAAGCTGCGCGATACACTGCTGGCCACGGGGATATCGGCTGAGGAAATCCTGAATGGTTTTTCGTAAGAATTTCGCCTCTGACCCTATCGTTGATGACATAGGGGAGATAGGGCAGATGGATTTGGACGCACTCAAGAACCTTGTTAGGCGGTGTTTGGAAACCCCAAACGACGAGCTGACCTGCGACGAATGTTTGGCACAAGTCGATCGCTATGCGGAACTCACATTGGCTGGGCTCTCGGCGGACGAGGCTATGCCGCGAGTGGCGCAGCATCTGGCTTCCTGCCCGGATTGCCGCAGGGAATTTACCGCATTGCTCGTCGCCCTCCAAACCCTCTGATGAGGATGTGCTCATTCTGCACCTTGTCCCTTGATTCACAGCAGTAAATAGAGCATCTCCGGGAACAACCTCTGGTTGCCCTCCCGGAGATGCTCTGTAAGAACAGCTTTAACTATGCAACATCCTGATTGACTCTTAACATTTCACGAACATTTATTCCTTATACTATAGTCATCTAATATGCTTTATCCAACCATACACAGGAAGGGTATAATGGTCCCCAAGAAACGAAAACTCGACCGCCGACAGTTCCTGGTGCTTGCCGGAGGCGTGGTTGCTACCGGAGCCATGGGTGGACTTTACATCGTGAGCGATTGCCCCATTTCGGCTGATGGCATTTGCACTGGCCCCTGTGCTGCCTGTTACGATGCCAATGGCAACGCATTGTGCGACCGCATAGAATCATCCAGCGCCACGACGGCTGCGGCAGCGGCTGTTGCAACGGTAACTGTGGATTCCAGTTTCGTCTCCACTTGCCCCTTTGGATTACAGTACGATGCCTACCCCGGCCAGTGCCTCAATTACGTGGATACCACCGGCAGCGGCTATTGCGACTATTCCGAACCTGCGGCTGATTCAATGGCCACGGCTACACCGGATGCAACAACAGAATCATCCGCAACTGCTGAGGCTACCGCCGAAGCAACGGCGACTGCTGCTGTTGTGGTTGCTTGTCCTTTTGGCATATTGAATGATCCCTTCCCGGGTCAGTGCAATCGCTATTGCGATCTGAACAACAACGCCATTTGCGACCTGTCTGAGCCCGAAGAATCATCAGATACTTTGATCGAGGAAACGGCCACAACTGCGGTCGCAACAGCGACGGCAACCGCCGTGCCTGCTGTGACATCCGATTCCACCGTCGATACCAGCGTCACTGGGCAAGTAGCCTGTCCCAAAGGGCAGGTTTGGGATCCTTATCCCGGCTTGTGCCATGACTATGTCGATTCCAACGGCAATGGCTATTGTGATTACTCCGAGCCCGCACTCTATGAGCAGCTTTCCAGTTCTTCCAGTGGCTCCGGCAGGGGCAGTCACTGATGGCGGCCAAGAATCGCCTTCAGATCTACCGCCGCATCTCGCAGGGTATTGGCTTACTCATTGCCATCGGCATCGGCATAGCCTTTTCACTGGGGCTCATTGCTTCCTTTGACGCCATTTGCGCCATGGGTGGCATTGAGTTGATCTCAACTTTTCTTACTTCAGGCACCGTTTTACGCTATACCAGCATCATCAATTTGGTGTTGCTGGGGCTAGTGTTGATCTCTGGGGTTCTCTTTGGTCGGGTGTTCTGTGGTTGGTTTTGCCCCTTGGGCACGGTACAGGGTTGGATTAGCCGCTTTTTGCGGCGCATTACCGGTGGGCGCAAGCACTGGTTGCCCATTCATCTGCCGCGTTGGCTCGACCGTCCTATGCGCTGGGTCAAGTGGCTGGTGCTGGGCTGGGTGATCTATGCCAGCATCACCGCTGTGGTGCCGCCCCTCATGGCCTTTTGTCCCTACCGTACCTTGTTCACCATGAATGTAGGCAGTGCCCTGGGTGCTGGCGTGGTCGTCGTATTCCTGATTTGGTCCATCGCTATTGAGCGTTTTTGGTGCCGCTATGCTTGTCCTCTGGGGGCGGTGCTCTCCGTCACCAACTTATTCTCTCGTTGGCGCATCAAGGCCGATGAGACCAGTTGTGTCTCTTGCGGGCGTTGTGAAGCCATCTGTCCCATGGATATTGACCCATCTACCGAGGTAGAGCGCAGCATGGAATGCATTCGCTGCATGGAATGCACCGGCGCCTGTCCCCGTGAAGGCACACTCTGTTGTAGATAGTCCTGTTTTCCTGAGCGCCCCGCTGTTGCGGGGCGCTTTTTTCATGTTGGTTGCCTGTTGCCGCCTGCTATGCTATGATATATAAAAGATAGACCGCACCGGCCATGGCAGACCGACGCGGTTTTTTCTTCAATACAACAGAGTGAGTGATGACGACAGCATATCTGGTAGCAGCAGCACTTGTCCTGACGGCGGCGATTGTAGCCGTTCGTACCAGGGAACTCATCCGAGCAGCTGGGGCTCTCATTGTGGCCAGCAGCGGCTTGGCTTTGATGTTCTACCTACTGCAGGCGCCTTATGCTGCTGCTATTCAGCTTTCTGTGGGCGCTGGATTGGTGAGCACGCTTTTTATCATCGCTCTTAGCTTGGCCGAATCCATCGGCAAACGGCGCAAACAAGAGACCCGTGACAATAGCCCCGGGGTTTAACCCGGCCATAAAACTGTGGGGAGACGATGAAGTCCAAACTCATTGACCTGCTTCTGGGCAGAACCGGCGTGATCCTTTTGCTGGTGCTTGGGGCAGGCCTTTACATTTTACTGGGAGAAAAATCCTCGAGTGAAGAAGCCTCCTTTTTCACCCTCTGGACATCCCGCCAGCCCGATCTCTTGTTTCAGTTGGCTCTCATGTTTGCCGGGGCCTTGGGCATTCGCGCTTTGCTGCCCGGCCGTGACGAGGAGAGTTAGATCATGCAGTCTTTACCCGATCCTCTGCTAGATATCGTCAACCCGTTACTCTCTGCTGCGCTGATCTTGATTGGCTTCCTCTGTCTTCTTACCTGTCGTCGTCTGCTCAAACAGGTCATCGGTCTCAACATCATGTTGCAGGGCGCCCTGCTCAACTTTGTGGATGCCGCCCGCGTACAGGGCGACTTGGAGTTAGTGCAAAGTCTGGTGGTCTCTGCCTTGGTGGCCGAGACCATCGTGTTGGCCATCGTTCTAGCGCTTACTATCAACGCTTTGCGCTATTTCCCCTCTGGTGAGGTGGATGACCTCAGGACGCTACGCGGATGATCTATTTCATCATGGCAACGCTGGCACTGGCTTTGGCAGGAGGACTGCTGCGTACCTTGCCTGCTCCGGTTACAGCCAAACGCGCGCGGCTATTGCGTATGGTGGCGGTAGCTGTTGCTTTGGCTGCGTTGGTGGCCCTAGTTCACCGCGATGCTTCAACGATCAATCTGGGCTGGATTCCCTGGATCGAGCCGGGAGTGATTGCCCTGGATGAGCGCGGCACCGAGTTGAGCGGGCTGGCCATTCTGGGCTATGCCCTGCTGCTTTGGCAAGATGCCGATCAACCTGCGTCGGCCTGGTGGCAGGCTTTGGCTGCACCGATCTTGCTGGCTGCCTCTTTTGCTGCGCTGAACGTCAACCATTTTCTCTACCGCTATGCCTTTCTGGAGGCGGCTGCTTTGGCCACGCTGGTTATGACGGTACGTCGCGGCAATTGGCGCGATCTAGTCGGCTCTTTTCTCACTTTGCGTTTGGGCGATCTGGCTTTGCTGGGGGCTATCATCGTGCTCTGGCAGGCCCACGACACGCTGCTCATCTCCCCCATGTTGGCTGCCGCTGCCCAGGCAGCCGATGGTACCACCTGGCTGGCAGTACTGATGGGCCTGTTGGCAGTGTGGATCAAGCTGGGCCTCTATCCATTTGATCGCTGGTTAGCCGTTGCAGGCGAGATCGCTAGCCCTGAACGATGGTCGGCGGCTACGGCGGGCCTACCTCTGTTGGGCGCCTATTTGCTCTATCGTTTGGAGGGCGGCATTCAGGCACTGCACCTGACGACTCCTTTGGTTGTGGCCGGTGCCGGAATCATGATCTGGGCTCTGATTTGCGCTGTTCGAGCCGAAAGCAGGTTGCGCTTGCACCATTTGGAAGTAGCACATGGGGCGCTTGCGCTGGTGATTGTGCCTCTGGGCTGGCCATATGCCTATCTCTATTCTTTCATGCCGCTGCGAGGGGTATTGATGATCCTGTCTGCCCCAAGAGTTGTGGACGAGGCTCGGGGCGAATACGCTGATAACGCCCCATTGAACACAAGATGGGATAGGCTTTCGATTGCGGCCTTATTCGTCGAGACGCGGCTGCTAGAGCCACTCAATGCCTGGGTTTGGCATTTGACCGAGAGCGCCTCGCGTGCGGCCAGCGCCATCGATGAGCATGTCCTTGAAAAGGGTTTTGTCAATGTACAGCGTTCAGCATTGGAGGTAGGGCGCCGTTTGCGCCGCCTGCACACGGGCAAGCTGCGGGCCAATCTGGCCTGGATGGCCGGCCTGATTGTACTAGCGCTGGCTTTTGTTGCTGTATTTTCGTTATTGTAGGAGGCTAACCTTGCCCTGGATGCTCGCTCTCATTCTGATACTGCCCTGGGCGGCAAGCCTGATCAGTTTCGTCTTGCCCGCGCGGCTGACCAAGCGGACGCGCATCGCCGGTGTGGCGACCTGTACCGCTGTGGGAGCTACCCTCGTTTTAGTGATTGTCGCACCTGCAAGCTCCTTCTCACTGCCTTGGATTCAGAACGGGCCATCCTTTAGCCTGGTGCTGGATGCCCTGGCCCGGCCTTTTGCCATCACCGTGCTGAGCGTAACACTGTTGGCCAGCCTGTACGGTCTGGGCTATTTACAAAGCTTTCCACGCGGGCACGTCGTCTATGCGCTCATGGCTGCCTTTTGCGGCAGTATGGTGGGCACCGTGTTGGCCCACGATGCGCTGGTCTTTTTCCTCTTTTGGGAACTCATGCTGGTAGCCTCCAGCTTATTGCTCTTGTGGTGGGGCAGTGGCGAGCAGGTTGGGCGCATTACGTTCAAGTACGTGCTCTATACCCAGCTTGGCTCGCTGACGGTGCTGGGCGTGCTGGCTTATATGGCGGTTCACTCTGGTACCACCGATATGACTGGCCAGGCTATGGCGGCAGGAATTCCTGCCACGACGCTCACTTGGTTGGCTGGTTTGTTGGTGTTGGGCTTTGGCGTCAAGTTGGCAGTCTTTCCATTGCACACCTGGCTGCCCGATGCCCACTCGATCGCTCCCATGCCGGTGACGGTGATGTTGGCTGGGGCTATGCTCAGCATGGGTGCCTATGGCATGATGCGTTTTGCCGTGGGCATTTTGGGCGTGGCGGCATTACAGCCCTTGCAAGTGCCGCTGATGATCGCCGGTTTGGTGTCACAGATATACGGCGCCCTGATGGCCATCTCTTCACACGACATCAAACGCATCGTCGCTTATTCCAGCGTCAGCCAGATGGGCTATGTGCTCTTTGCCATCGGTACGCTGAGTGAGGCCGGCCTGACCGGCGCCGTGATGCAGGTGGTTACCCACGGCTTGATCAAAGCAGCGCTGTTTATGGCCGTGGGCTGGATCATGCTGGCCACCTCGCGGCGCAATATTGAGCGGATTCGTGGACTGGCCCGGGTATTGCCCGGGGCTGGCCTTTGGTTGGCACTGGGCGCCATGGCTATTGCCGGGCTACCGCCCTTTGCCGCCTTTTACGGCGAATTGCAAATCATCCTGGCCGGGTTTGCTGCGCCCTATAGCTTGTTGGCCGTGCTGGAACTGTTGGCACCGCTGGCTACGACCATGTACGCGGTATGGCTTGTTGTGCGCGTAAACAGCGGCCAAGCCCCGCTGGATATGGCCGTACAACAGGTGCCAGCGGCCATGCGTTGGTCTACTGCGGCGGCTGTGCTGCTGGTGCTCATACTGGGGTTGTTTCCCGGCCTGCTCTATGGCTGGGGCAGTGCCGCCGCCGGATTGCTCATTCCCGGAGGTGCCTAGCATGTCTGATCCCCTGTTGGCTCCCCTGGTCGTACTAGCGCTGGGCGCGGTATCGCTCTATGTCGTCAGCCGCCTCATCAGCAGTAATGGCTTGATGGCCCTGCTTACAGCCGCTGTGTTTGCTGTGGCCTTGCGACGCCTACTGCTTGGCTGGACAAACGGCCTAGCTTGGACCTCCAGCCAGGGTACGGCGGCCACTTTTGTTATAGACGATGTATCGCGTTTTATGGGCGTCATCGTGTTGGGCCTGGGTCTGCTAATCTCCGTCTACTCGGGGCGCTATATGTCGGAGGATAAGCGCTATCGTTATTACTATTCACTGGTGCTGCTGATGTGCGCTGGTCTGCTGGCCATGCTCTGCGCCGTCGATCTCTTCACGCTCTATCTGGCTACCATTCTGGCCAGCGCCTGCTCTTATGTGCTGGTGGCCTTTCGCCGCACCACGGATACCGCCGTGGAGGCTGGTTTCAAGTACGCCATCATGGGCTCATCTGCAGCCATGCTCATCCTCTTTGGCCTGGGCTATGTCTATCGCCAGTCGGGGAGCCTGGCTTTGACTAGTGGTGCTGCTGCCATGGGCACCTGGGGCCTGTTTGGCGCCGTGCTGATGATGCTCGGCTACGCCGTCAAGGCAGCCTTGGTGCCAGCGCACACCTGGTTACCCGATGCTCATGGACGAGCGCCATCCAGCATCAGCGCGCTACTTTCTGGTGTGCTCATCCAGGTCAATCTGCTGGTGTTGGTGCGCGTAGGGCTGGGCTTGGGCATTGAGCCGCGAATTTTGGGTTGGGCGCTGGTGGTCGAGGGCGTGCTCAACATGACGGTGGGCAACAGCATGGCCCTGGTGCAAACCTACGGCAAGCGGATGTTGGCCTATTCCTCCATTGCCCAGACCGGCTATGTGGCCGCGGCCCTGGGGTTGGGTTTGGTCAGCGGGCATGTGGAGATGCTGGCCGCGGCTTTTTACCTCATTGCCGCCCACGCGCTGCTCAAGGGGCTGGCTTTTCTCAGCAAAGGCGTTTGTCACTATTACATGGATAGCACCATGCTCTCTGATCTGGACGGGTTGATGGACCGCGCACCGGCCACGACGGTAGTGTTCACTGTGGCATTGCTGGGGCTGGCCGGTGTGCCACCACTCAACGGCTTTATCAGCAAGTGGCTGTTCTTGCAGGGCGGTCTGCGCCAGTGGGATTGGCTGAGTGGCACGGTGGTGGTGCTTTTTGTGCTCAACAGCCTGCTTAGCTTGGGCTATTACGTGCCCCTGGTGGGTCGACTGCTCACCCACAAGCGCATTGAGGGGCCGCATGCTCCTGTTTCCGCCTGGATGCTGGTGCCCATGGTGCTAATGGCGGTTATGGCCTTGGGGATGGGCGTCTGGCCCACCCCGGTGATGGTAGCTGCTACGAAAGCAGCTGCCTCCTTGTTGGCCTTGGGAGGTTGACATGGATTGGTTGACAAGCCCCCCACTGGCGCTGGCCCTTTTCGGATTGTTGGCCTATGGCCTCTATCGCTGGTCCGGCAGGATCGCCCCTCGCGGTCGAGATGATGAACCTGGCAAGATAGAGCCTTACGCCGGGGGGCAAGAGTTAGTGCCTGAGGAGATGGAGCTCTCTTACCAACGTTATTTCAGGCTGGGTTTGATGTTTGTGGTGGTACACATGGCCGCACTGGTGGTAGCTATGCTGCCCCTGGAGGGCAACGCCTGGGTGCTGGCAGCGGCCTTTTTGCTGGGCACCGGGCTTTGCGTGGACGTACTAACCCACGAGGGAGAGGAATCATGATCGACCGCGTGGTGCGCTGGGCGCGGCGTAAATCGCCCTGGGTGCTGCATTACAACACCGGCGGCTGTAACGGCTGCGATATCGAGATTCTCGACTTGCTGACGCCCCGCTATGACATTGAGCGGCTGGGAATCCTCAAAGAGGCCTCGCCGCGTCACGCCGACATTCTGCTGACCACCGGGCCGGTGACGCGCCAGTCAGCGCGCCCGCTACGGCGCATTTACGAGCAGATGGCCGAGCCGCGTTGGGTGGTGGCCATTGGCGCTTGCGCCTGTTCGGGTGGCATTGTGCAGGCCAGCTATAACGTGCTGGGCGGTATCGATCAGGTGGTGCCGGTGGCCTTGTATGTTCCCGGCTGCCCGCCACGCCCCGAGGCCGTCATCGAGGCCATTTCCCAACTGTTGGAGGGTATCTGATGGATGATCTGCTTTCTGCTGATCTCGCCGCCATCGACACTGCGCTTGTTGAATGCGGTGCCCAACGCGGTGAGGGCCCCCAGAACGAGATTTGCTATGACCTGCCCCGTGAGAATCTGATCGAGGCGGCGCGAGCCCTGGTGGCGGCAGATGTGCACCACTTGACCACCATCACTGGCCAACGCCTGCCCCAGGGCGTCTCACTGATGTACCACTTTTACGGCGGCTGTGGCATTACCCTGCGCCTGTTGCTGCCGATGGATGATCTGAGCGTACCCAGCCTGACCCCGATTATGCTGGTAGCCAACTGGTACGAGCGCGAGGTGCACGAGATGCTGGGCGTCACCATCGAGGGCCGGGGGGAGATCAAGCCGCTGCTGTTGCCCGACGACTGGCAGGGACCACCGCCTTTGTTGAATGAGGAGGAGAACGCATGACGCCGACTCGTATCCCCATCGGGCCGCAACATCCCTTGCTCAAAGAACCCCTTTCCATCAACCTGAGCGTATCTGGCGAGACCGTGTTGGGCGCCGATCTGCGCATCGGCTATGTGCATCGCGGCATCGAAAAGCTGGCCCAGCAGCGCACTTATATTCAGAATGTGCACCTGGTCGAGCGTGTTTGCGGTATTTGTTCGCAAGCCCACACCACCACCTTTTGCCTCTCGGTGGAAAAGCTGGCCGGTATCGAGGTGCCGCGCCGTGCCCAATACATTCGCATGTTGCTTTGCGAATTAGAGCGCATCCACAGCCACCTGCTCTGGTTGGGCGTGCTTTCCGAGGCCATTGGCTTTACCACTATTTTCATGTACGCCTGGCGCGACCGCGAGATCATCCTCGACCTGATGGAGGATCTCTCCGGCGGACGCGTGTCCCATTCGGCTACCTCCATCGGCGGGGTGCGCATCGATCTGACACCCGACCACGAGCGCTATGTACAAACCAACTTGGCCGAGTTTGAGGAGCAGCTCAAGCTGTTTCGCGATATGGTGCTGCACGACCGCAATTTTCAGGCCCGAACCCGCCGACTGGGGGTGATGGGCGGCGATCTGGTGCACCGACTTGGCCTGGTAGGCCCCACGGCGCGCGCTTCGGGCTGCACGCTGGATATCCGCAAACAACAGCCTTACCTGGCCTATGAGGAAATGGATTTCCAAGTGATTACCGGCACCGGCGGCGATGTATGGTGCCGGGCGCATACGCGTCTGGCCGAGATCGACGAGAGCTTGAAAATCGTCCATCAGATATTAGACGGCCTGCCCGAGGGTGAAGTGCAAGTGCGCGCTCCTCGGCGGGTGCCCGCTGGCGAGGTGACCACGCGCATAGAGGCGCCGCGCGGCGAGCTGTTTTACTATGTGCGTTCGGATGGCTCTGATACGCCAGCGCGGGTCAAAGTGCGCACGCCAACCTTGCCCACCCTGGCCAGCCTGCCGCACTTGCTTTCGGGCGTGCAGACCGCCGATGTAGCCGCGGTGATTGCCGGGGCCGACTTGTGTATCGCTTGTGCTGACCGCTGAGATCGGAGATCCTGATCTCCCTGATAGGAGTTCTTGATGACGACCTTGTTCCATGTGCTGGTGTTCCCCGGGCTGCTGTACGTGCTGGCGGCCTCGTTGTTGGTGCACTGGCTGGATCGCAAGCTGGTAGCGCTGTTCCAGGGTCGGGTGGGCCCGCCCGTCTACCAGCCCCTGGCCGACATCATCAAGCTGTTCGCCAAGGAGGACATCACCATTCGTGGGGCCGACGCCGCCCTGAGCGCCGTGCTGCCCATCGTCTCCATCGCCTCGGTGCTCACCGCGGCGCTCTATGTACCCGTGGGCGATTGGGCCGCAGCCGATTTTGAGGCCGACCTCATCGTGGTGTTGTTCCTGCTGAGCATCCCTACGCTGGGCTATTTCATGGCTGGATGGACCGCGCCCAGCTTTTTTGGCGCGCTGGGTGGCAACCGCTCGCTGTTGCAATATTTCTCCTACGAAGTGCCCCTGCTGCTGGGACTGACCGCGCCGGCCCTGCTGACGCGCTGCTGGAGCATTATGGGGCTGGTTTCGGCACAGGCGCAGGGGGGCTGGAGCGTGTTCTGGCAGCCTGTGGGCTTTATGGTGTCGGTCGTCGGGCTCATCGGCAAGCTCAAACGGGTGCCCTTTGATATCCCCCACGCCAAATCAGAGGTGGGCGCTGGCCCGCTCACTGAATACAGCGGCCGCAAGCTGGCCTTGTGGAAGCTCACCGTCATGATGCAAACGTTGGTGGGCGTCAATTTGCTGGTGGCGGTCTATTTGGGTGGGGGAGCTCCCTTTGTGGGTTTGGCCGGGTTTGCGGCCTATGGCCTCAAGGCAGCACTTATGGTGACCATGCTGGCCCTGGTGCAAGTGTTGTTCGCTCGGGTGCGCATTGACCAGATGGCGGCCTTTGGCTGGCTGTATTTGGTGCCTGCTGGCCTGGCCCAGATGCTCTTTACTGTGTGGATGGGGAGGCTCTAATGCCCAAGCGCATCTATTTGCTGCGCCACGTGCTGCGCCGTTCGCGGGCCCCGCGTGAAGCTGTGGGGCTGGAGGTAATGGGCGTGGTGCCCGACAGTTACCGTGGCCGGGTAGTAGTTGACATAAATAAATGCACTGGCTGTAGCCTCTGTGTTCGCGATTGTCCAGCTGGCAGCCTGGTGTTGGAACGTCTGCCCGATGGTGGCCTGCGTATGCGCTATGATGCTGATACCTGCGCTTCTTGCGGCCAGTGCGAGGCCTCTTGCCGTCACGGCGCCATCCGCCTGGAGGCCCGCTATGAGCCCGCCTCTACCTCCCGCGATGCACTGCATAAGGAATGGGTGCGTGAGGGCAAGAAAGAGTAGCATCTCCGCCCGATAGGGTTATATTGAGTGCCTTACAGAGCCGTCATAGCTCATGAAGAGGACTAGCCTGTGCCAAAATCACTTTCTGAAATGACCTTGGATGAATTGTGGCAATTATTCCCCATCGTTCTGGTGGAACATGACCCGCGTTGGCACGCGTGGTATGAAGAAGAAGCCAATCATCTGAGCCAGGTTTTGCCCGCGCACAAGATCGCCCGCCTGAGCCATATCGGCAGCACGGCGGTGGATACGATCTGGGCCAAGCCGATTGTCGATATTCTGGTCGAGGTTGTCGATGGGTGCAGCCTCGACGAAATCGTGCCGCTGATCGAGGCCAGCGGGTATATTTGCATGTCGTCAAGCGAACGAAGGTTGTCCTTCAACAAGGGCTATACGCCGGACGGTTTTTCGGAAAGGGTGTTCCACCTGCATCTGCGGTACGCCGGGGACAACGACGAGCTGTATTTCCGCGATTACTTGAACGACCATCCGCAAGTCGCCAGCGAGTACGAGAGCTTGAAACTCGGCTTGTGGCAAGCGTACGAACACAACCGCGATGCTTATACCGATAACAAGGCCGAGTTTATCTACAAGTACACTAAAGAAGCAAAGGCATTGTACGGCGCGCGATATGATTGAGCTCTAGTTCCCAAAGAATAAATAGCCCGGAGCGTATGCTCCGGGCTTTGCTTTAGCGTTTGGCAGGTGCGTGAGAGTAAGGAAAAAGGGTGGCATTGCCGTTAATAAACCGCTATAGTAAGTGCGCTACTGGGTTGTCATAAATCATATGATTCTGCTGCGATATCGAGTTCCTGTTCGTTTATTGCAAAGACATCGACTAGTTTGTGAGGGACATAATGGCTGCCTTATTTGCATTCAAGGGATATGCTTATCAGGTTCAAGTTTATTGCTTGCTCTTGGCAATAATGGATTGTGAAACTAATGTTACCTCTATCGATGCCGAATTTGACGCTGCACATAATTTTGATGATGTGTGTCTTACAAATACCGGTGGCGATTATTGTTTTCAGGTCAAAGATTACCCCGGTACCTCGCTTGAGGAAATCAAGCTTTCTGAACAAGGAGTTCTTAGTGTAAAAGGCAGTTGTAGTCGTATTGCCGGAGATAAGACAAGCATAGCTGTGATTAACACCGATTGCATACCACTTGATGAATGTCAGGATGTGATCTTGGGCCTGAATGCAAAAAAACTAAAAGAAGGTGTTTATGTTGTTCCTTTGAGCCCTGACGTGATTGAACGGAAAATCACAGAAATGTATCCCAGCTCTGAAAGGATTAGCCACATTATCTCGTTCGCCCATACATGTTGTTCGAATGGCAATTGCAAAGTAATAAGAGATGATCTGCCATTTGTAAAGGCATTTTCTGCGATTCTATCAGAGGGCACTTTCGATGTAAATCATGATACGGCTATTCCTGAGAAGGGTGTTCTTTGCATTATTGGAAAGCCTGGAGTTGGGAAAAGCCATTTTGTGAACGAGCTTGTTGAAGCATATCCCAATGCTATCGTATATAGATTTTGGATAGGGTCGCAGGATCCTAATGCATCCGATCGTCTGGAATATTCTGAATTTATCAGGGATCTTTGCAAAAAAGTATTTCATTCCCCCAAAGAGTTTACTGAAGATGAACTCATAGAAGAAATCAATGATAAGACCCTGACTCTTTTCATAGATGGTTTGGATCATATCGAGAATTATCGGTGCTATGAGCTAGATCGCTATTTTGCATTTGTGGATAAGCTCCAAGAAGCCAGAGTTGTTGTTCTAACACGTCCACTCAGGCGCAAGATATCATGGAAGCGAAGAACGCTGGTAAATTGGGGAAGAAGTGAAACTTTCAAGTTTCTTGTCGAATATAAGGAAATTGATCCTGATGCCGCAGCAAGGATATATGAAATCGCTGATGGATATCCAATTATTACGAATTATTTAGCAGAACACTATATAATATATCATGAAATAGCAGTTGATCAAAAAATAGACAGCATAAATGCCTATTACGATTCATTGATGCAATTTGATGGTATTAGTAAAGCATTGAGCTTGTTTAGTACTAATAGATTTTACTTTACATATAAAGAGATACACGATTTGCTGAACCATGAATTGGCAGCTTTTCTGGTAGAGGAATTCATCAAAAAGCATCCCTATCTATTCGAGATCAATGAAAAACGTGTTTCATTGATACATGATAGTTTGAATACGTATCTTCTCGGGCAGCCTAATTGTGTGGTAGATCATTCGCAAGTTATAGATCAAATTCAAGATAGCATCTTGAGCAGGGAAATAGAGTATCTTTCACGATTCAGTGGATTTGATTTCGATGATGATTTTGTGGCGAAGGTGCTTCAAAAATACGCTGATTTCGATGTATTTAAAAAGCTACTTGATGAAAACTATGACTTTGAATCTGTCAAGGAATTCTATTGGCAGTTAAAAAAACGTTTTTCTCACATGTCTGAGAAACTGCTGGATTATTATCAGTATTATGCGTTCATTCTTATTTGCCTTATCACCGAACGACATGACTTTGCGGGATCAGAGCGTCTCTGGTTTCATATTACGGAGTATTGGCACAAGCACGGCATCACGATTGACAGTATCTTCAGTACGGGTTTCATTTGGGGGGCTTATCGGGCACGCCTCCATAAGAACAGCCAGTACTATCGACAGTCCTACAGCAGAACATATTATGATGTAGAAAAAGCGGAGCGGGATTTTAAGAAGGCTGTTACGCAGGAAACTACATTTCTCAATATCGAAGAGCTTGATTGGGGAAACTGGGAATCACTTGATCAACAACTTCATGGAATAAATCTGAAAAACACATCTTATGAAGTCTTTTATAATTCCCATCTAGTTGCGTTTTCTTATATTTATATACATAAAATTAGTGATAGTCCTTTGTATGAGGACATATGCAAAATCGTCTCTTGTAGAGGTGATTTCGCTCCCGCTCATCTTCTAGCGTACTATCGACGTGAACTATATTTGCCGGAGGTTATGTGTTCTAGACTTTTCCAGGAGCTTTATTTAACCTTATCTTCCCTCGGATATACGTCCGAATTTTCTGATAAAACTCTTCTCGACGTCATTGAGGATAGTGCTTCGCAAGGATCCTTTGAGACTTGTGAACGCGTCTTGGCTTTTCTGCGATACGTAAATCACAGTGATAGTGAAACTGATATCTTATCTGTCTGGAAATACTTTTTTATGTATTTCAACAGAAAGGACTACTCCGTCTCGACCATGGCGGAAGCATTACTGACATTTGAAGAAGTTGGTGTAATCGAAGAAAAGACATCCCCAAAAGTGCTCTCTGCTCTAATGGATCAATCCGAAAAGGGCATAAGGTTACTTTTAAATTCATATCTCAATAGGAAAAGTGATGTCTTTTTTGTCCGATACTTCCATAGTGTTGATTATGACTCTAAACATATCAGCTTTTTTGAACTAAGACCTGAAAAACTCAATAGTCTTCTTAAAGAAGATATTACTAAAGAGATACGTAGTTATCTGTCTACTTATTGGCATTCGAAAAGCATAGACTTTTATGATGTAAAAGGTATTTTACTTTCTGATTATTCAGAATTGTTCAAGCAAGCCCTTATAGAAAGAGAGATTCACATTACCGGCGTTCCGCAAGAGTATGACAACATTGTTGAGGGTTGTATATATACGAATGCTTCTAATCATGATCTGGTTGATACTGATGATGAGGAGTTTGCACCGTTTAGAAACGGCTTTATTCATTCCCAGGATCTTGACTATATTATTAGCCAAAACCTTTCAGCCGTGGAGATATCCAGATATACAGACGAGTGGTACTCGTCGTTTCCTGATATGGCATTATACGAGCATTATCCAGCTAAAGAACTGGCGAGAGGGACAAAGAGTATTCTTCATACTGCTATGTATGCTTGCATTCCTAGATCCGACCATTTTGGTGATTGGCATTGCTTTTTGGGCAACTTTCCTCGTTTCATGAAAATGGCAGAGTTGGAAATCAACTGGAAAAAGCTTTTTGGCATATTCGCATCATTCTGTCGTTGTTCTTTGATTTATCTGCCAAAAGAATCATAAGCCATTGCTTGTGGTTTGATGGCGCTGTCTCCCCAAGTCATTTGTTCTTTTTATTCTCTTTCTTTCACTTCCCCCACTCTGAAGCCAACACCGCATAGATGAACGTATCGATCCAAATGGGCTGCTGGTTCTCGTCCACCTCGAAATAGATATTCTGCCGCAAATGGCCCTCGCGGCGCATGTGCAGCCGTTCCATCAAGTGCCATGAGGCGGCGTTCTCGGGATTACACATGGCCACAATGCGCCGAGCGGCGCCGGTGGTAAAAGCATAATCCATGGCGGCCCTGGCGCTCTCAGTGGCATATCCCTGATGCCAATAGGCGGCGTTGAACACATACCCCAGCTCCAGCGTCTCGTATTCGCGCACGCCCAGGTAAAGGTTGCCGATCAGCTTACCCGACTCTTTGAGGCACACGGCCAGGAATTCGTCGCTTTCGGCCCGACGGGCGGCCTCTCGTTGGGCGGCCTCACGGCTAAAGGGACCATAGCGCTCATAGCGCACCACGCGCTCATCCGAGAGATACGCGTATAGGTCCTGCCAATCTTCGGGCACAAAGCGGCGGATGATCAGCCGTTCAGTCTCGATGGGGTGCAATAGTTTCATCAATTCTCCAAAAGAACAAGCCCGGAGCGTGTGTCCCGGGCTTGTTGTCTATTCTAGCGCCTGGTACACCGTGGTCATAGCCTGCTGCAGCAGGGGGTAGGTGCCTGAAGGCATCAATTGGGTCATCACCAAGCCGATGACCTCTTCGCGCGGATCGATCCAGAACTCGGTGCTGGCCGCGCCGCCCCAGCGGCAGGTGCCCGGCGAAACCAGCTCGTGCAGCCGGCCGGGGTCCATATAGATGGACCAACTCAGCCCCCAGCCCATGCCGGGGCGATTATCTCCCCAAAGGCCCTCGGGCATGTGGTTGCTTTCCATTAGCTCTACTGTGCGCGAGCCCAGCACGCGCTGGCCCTCGAGTTCGCCGCCGTTGAGGATGGCCTGGCAGAACCGCAAATAGTCCATGGCTGTGGAGACCAGTCCGCCGCCGCCCTCGAAAAAGCTCACCGGTTCGCGAAAGTGGCTCTCTTTGGGGTGATCGATGCAGATCAGCCCTTCGCCCTCTTGCCGCGGGCTATAGTTGGCGGCAAAGCGCGCTACCTTGTCCTCAGGCACGCTAAAGGCGGTATCCACCATACCCAGCGGCTCAAAGACGCGCTCTTGCATGAATACGTCCAGCGTTTTGCCCGAGACGACCTCGATGATGCGGCCCACCACGTCGATAGAAGTACCATAGGCAAAGGCCGTGCCTGGCTGGAAGGCCAGCGGCGTGGTCAGCACGGCATCCATCCAATTGGACAGCGTGAATTGCTTCTTTTCCATGTACAGCTTGTTGATGGCCTCGTATTGCAGCTTGGAGGCCGCATCCTTACCGGTTCGGCCGTACAGCAGCCCCGAGGTGTGGGTTAGTAGGTTGGCGATGGTTGCTTCACGTTCCTGCTCGACCAGCTTGGGGGCCTCGGGTGTGCCGCCGGACACCACTTTCATCTGGTTGAATCCCGGGATGTAACGTGAGACGGGATCGTTGAGCAGCAGGCGCCCCTCTTCCAGCAGGGTCAACAAGGCTGTGGTAGTCAGGGCTTTGCTCATAGAGTAGATGCGGAAAATGGTGTCTTGCTGCAGTGGCAAACCCGCTTCCAAGTCGGCCATGCCATAGGTATCCCAATGGGCGATGCGGCCCTTGCGCGCTACCACAGTCATGGCGCCCGCCAACTTGTTCTCGTCCACATAGCGGTGCATCACGGTGTCCAAACGGCTCAGCCGCTGCGCAGAAAACCCTACAGCTTGGGGATTGATTTTTTCGATCATCTAGTTCACCTCCTAATAATTGCCCTAGAGTAGAACGCACTGTCGGCTTCGTCAAGCTTTTGCTCGATTTTGATACATTGACCTGGCTGCTTGAACTGATTACTATGGGGGCTGTTGTGCCTGCACGACATGCCGTTTGAGCGGCAGGATGCTACTATTGCAAGGAGCCTGTATTCGCGATGCTCATTGATATACATGTACATACCACGCGTTATTCCGAGTGCGGTAAATCCGACCCGGACGATATGATCAAAGCAGCCATTAGCTATGGGCTAGATGGCCTGGTGATCACCGAACACAATATTCCCTGGCCTGTGACCGAGCTGGATGAGCTGCGCACACGCTACCCTGAATTCCTCATCTTGCGCGGCGCCGAGTTTACCGCCGACGTGGGCGATCACTATGTCACTTTTGGTGTGGATGATTTTGAGCCATTGGGCGAACCCCGTCCGGCTGGCGAGATCATCACCACCATACAGGGGCGGGGTGGCGTGGCCATCCTGGCCCACCCCTATCGCTATGGCCCCAAGGTGCCCCTGCAAACGCTGCAGAATACGCCAGTGGACGCTATCGAGGTCTACTCCAACAATGTCATTCGCCACGCCCACCCCAAAGCGGTGGCTCTGGCGGAAAAATTTGGCCTGCCCATGACGGCTGCCTCTGACGCGCACATCGTTCATCATGTGGGCCTCTATGCACTCGATGTGCCCGATACTGTGCGCACCGAGCACGACCTAGCCGAGGTCGTTCGCGCTGGAGAGTTCACCCGTTGGGCCGATGTTGCTCGCCTACGTGTTCAAAATGATGATCTGGAGCGCAACCTGCCGGCCATTCGTGCAGCTATAGCCCAGGGTCTCACCAACGACGAAATTCGCACCGAACTTGGCCCCTTTGGCTATCACCTCATCGACAGTCTGCGCCGCAGCCTGGCCGTGGGCTGGCCTTACGAGGAGTTGATCTCGGCCCATGCCTAAAGCTTTCGCGGCCAGGAACAAGTGGCGCATTCTGGCAATCTGCTGGATTACCTACTCTCTCCTCTATATGGGGCGTGTCAACATCTCTGTGGCTCTACCTCTTTTGCAGGATGACATGGGCTGGAGCGCAGCCCTGGCTGGTTTGTTGGGCACCGCCTATTACTGGGTGTACGCCGGTGGCCAGGTGGTCAATGGCTACCTCGGCGACCGTCTTTCGGCCCAGCGTTTTGTGGCTTTGGGCATCGCTGCCTCGGCGCTGCTCAACCTGCTTTTCGGCCTGACCTTCTGGTTCCCGTTGATGTTGTTCATCTGGGCTCTCAACGGCCTGGCTCAGTCCAGCGCTTGGGGCCCCATGGTGGGCTTGCTTTCGCGTTGGTTTCCTCCTGAGGAACGTGGCCGCATCACGGCTATCTTTTCGCCCTGCTATGTAGTGGGGCAGGCCCTGGCCTGGGCCGCGGCGGGGCTGCTGGTGGCCCACCATAGCTGGCGTTCTGCCTTTTTCGGCCCCTCTGCGGTTCTCTTGGTGCTCTCGCTGTCCTGGTTCCTACTGATCCGTGATAATCCGCCCGATGCTCCAACTACGGTTCATGTGCCGCTTCGCCAGCGCCTGCATCTCAGCGGACTCACGGCTAGTATAGGGAATATCCTGCGCCAACCTTCACTCCGTTGGGCGCTGTTGGCTAGTGCGGCCAGCGGCATGATCAAAGAGGGCATGAACCTGTGGGGGCCCACCTTTTTGGTGCAGGTCAAGGGCCTGGACATCACCACCGCCGCGCTTTCGGGCACAGTGATTCCTCTGGCTGGCGCCGCCGGCGCCGCCCTGGGCGGCATCCTCACCACCCGCTATGGCGAGGGTCGTACCACGGCTATCGGCGCGGGGTTGGTGGTCATCGGCTCTGTTCTGTTGTATGCTTTGCCCGCCGGATTGCCCATCGTCGCTACCTTTGCTCTGCTGGCGCTCATGGCCTTGGGCGCCCACGGCGTGAATGCCATGTTGGTGACCTCGGTGCCCCTCAGCCTTAGCGGACAGGGCAACACCTCGGCTGCTGCTGGCACCTTTGATTTTATTTCATATGTGGGCGGTGGTCTCAGTGCCATTATTGTAGGTATGTTGCAGTCTACTCTGGGCTGGCCCGCCGTCTTTGCCTTTTGGGCGCTGGCTGCCCTTTGTGTGGGGCTGCTCGGCCTCCGCGGCGCGAAAGGAGCGGCACATGCCGTCTGATCGACCCAATATTCTGCTCATCACCTCGGACCAGCAGCATTGGAATACCCTGGGCAGCGTCAATCCGCGCATTCAAACGCCCAATATTGACCGCATCAGCAACGAGGGCGTCCGTTTTGATCGCGCTTATTGCGTCAATCCGGTCTGTTCGCCCTCGCGTTCCACCATTATCACCGGCCTGTACCCCGCCTGGCATAACTGTTGGACCATCGGGGTCAAACTGCCGGAGGACGTACCTTTTGTGGGCGACATATTCAATGCTCACGGCTATGACACCACCCTCATCGGCAAGGCCCATTTTCAGCCGCTCAGCTCTCAGCCAGGCAGCCTGTCGCTGGAATGCCAGCCGGTCATGCGCGATCTTGGCTTTTGGCGCGGCTTTCACGGCCCCTGGTACGGCTTTCAGCATGTCGAGATCGCCCGTAACCACGGTGATGAGTCTCACGCCGGTCAGCATTACGGCATCTGGCTGGAAGAGCAGGGCCTGCCTGATTGGAAGGACTATTTCCAGCCCTGGCCGCGCAAGGTAGACGGCACCGGCATGTATTGGCGCGGCGGCGAAAAACATTGGAATCTGCCTGAAGAGCAGCATTATTCCACCTGGACGGCCGAACGCAGCATTGCCGCCATAGAGCGTTCGGTTGAGGCCGACAAGCCCTTTTTCCTGTGGTCGTCCTTTCAGGATCCCCATCCGCCCTATATTGTCTCAGAGCCCTGGGCTTCCATGTACGATATGGAGGACATGCAACCTGGTCGGCTAGAGCCCGGCGAGCTGGACGATATGCCGCCTCATTTTGCCAAGACGCAAGAAGAGCATCCTGATTTCAGCATGTATCATGAGACCTATGGCCCCCACGGCTTTCACTCGCATTGTATGGGCGAGGCCGAACTGCGTGAGTCGATGGCTGTCTATTACGGCATGATCAGTCTCATGGACGACCGCATCGGTCGCATCCTCGACGCTCTAGATCGCCTGGGCATCGCCGATAACACCCTGGTGGTGTTTAGCACCGATCACGGCCATTTTCTGGGGCAGCATGGCCTGGTGGCCAAGGGCGCCTTCCATTATGAGGATATGGTGCGCATTCCTATGGCCGCACGCTGGCCCGGTCACATCCCTGCGGGCACGGTCAGCAACGCGATGCAGAGCCAGATCGACTATTGCCCCACCTTTTTGCAGGCGGCTGGTATTGAGGTACCTGGCTATATGCAGGGCCTCAGCCAGGTGGATACCTGGGAGAGTGGCGAGCCCATCCGCCATGATGTGGTTATCGAGAACCGCCACGAGCCCACGCTGGTGCACCTGCGCACCTATGTGAACGACCGCTTCAAGCTCACCCTTTATCGCGATCATGCCTATGGCGAGCTGTTCGATCTACAGGAAGACCCCCACGAGTTGCACAATCGCTGGGCTGATCCCGACTATGCCGAGGTCAAGAGTCAGCTGATGTTCGCTTTCCTGCAAGCTGAACTGCGCCGTGAACCTACCCGTATGCCCCGCATCGCTGGAGCCTAGTAGTAAGTAAGCGGGACGATCGTTTAGATCGCCCCGCTTTTTTGTACCGCTTGTCCGGCTACAGGCTAACGGTTTCGACGCTCTCTGCTGGAACGCTTGCGCCATTCAACTGGTTTTGTCGATCCTGAGCCTCTTGCTCCAAGTGCATGAGAGGACGGTTGAACGCCATGAAAAAGGTAATAGCCAGTGTGCCCAGGCCACCTATCCAATACCAGATGCCTACACCAACCGCGTCAGCCACCGGGCCAGAGATAATCATGGCTAAGGGCGTGGCCAGACCGGCAAGGCTACCTAGCAGCATGAACACACGTCCTTGCATTGATGGCTCAACTGAGCTTTGCATGATGGCCGTGATCGGACTGTTGCAAATAGGATTCATCACACCTGCTAACACCATTCCCATGAGCCCTACCCAAAGGGCAGCGCCTGGGGCAACAGCTAAAAGGCAGACGCCTGCCCCCATGCCGGCGGCTCCTAAAACGATGGTCTTTACACGATGTTTGAATCCACCCCAGGCCCCCATGAGCAGGCCGCCTGCGATCAAGCCCGCACCAAAAGCCGAATTCATCCAGGCCAATTCCAACGCTTCGCCACCAAAGCGAGTGGTGACTAATAGGGGAAGTAGCGTAAAAGCCGGTGACAGCAAGAAATTGATGGCTGTAGCACTCAAAGCCAGGATCATCATGCCTTTCCAGTGGTACATATATTGCGCAGCTTCTTTGACATCGGCCCAGAGTGTTGTGGGCATTGCGGTTTTCTTTTTCTCTGGCTGTGGCACCCGTATAAAGAAGAGGGGAGCGACGGCAAAGATGGCTGTAACCACGTCGATGAGTAGGACTTGATAAATGGGTAAAACGGTCATTAGCAGCGCGCCCAACGGTGGGGCGGCTACTTGTAGTATGCCTTGCAGCGCCTGGTTGATACCGTTGACGCGTGTCAGATGTTCAGTAGGCACCATCAAACTGGTGGAACTGCGCATGGCCGGCCATTGGAAGGCGCCACCCAAAGACCGCAAAAAATTGAGCAAGAAGATATGCCAAACTTGTACTTGTCCATAGGCAAAGATCGCGGCTAGCGCTACGGTGAACAGGGCCGTCATAGTGTCAGATACGATCATCACTGTCTTGCGATTCCAGCGATCGACCAGTGCACCAGTAAAGGGTCCTAGCAGAGTGCCGGGGATCATGGCGATAAGAGAGCCAATAGTGAGCACGGTGGCCGAGCCGGTCTGTTCGGTAAGCCACCACACCAAAGCAAAACCTACCAGGTTACTGCCCAGCATGGAAAAGGCTTGTCCGATCCACATGGGAAAGAATTGCCGCTTCCAATCACTCGAGTTGTTCATTCGCTTGTCTTTCTTATTTACAATGGATTGCTAGATGATTCATTGTTGCTAACAGCACACCGGAAAATGGCTGATGTTAGCCATGGCACCATATCGCGAGTAGCCAGGTTGCTTTACAGATTGGCTGTTTCGGGCGTGTTCGTGTCATTCAACAGAGTTTGTCGCTCTTGAGCCTCTTGCTCCAAGCGCATGAGAGGCCGGTTACCAGCCAGAACAGCAGTGAGTGCCAATGTGCCCAGGCCGCCTATCCAATACCAGATGTCAATACCGACCGCATCTGCCACTGGACCAGAGATGATCATAGCGAGTGGTGTGGCCAGATTGCCCACACTACCAACCAGTGTAAATACACGCCCTTGCATCGATGGCTCGACAGAGCTTTGCATAAGAGCTGTCAATGGGCTATTGCAAACGGGGTTCATAAAACCCGATAGCCCCATTCCCAAAAATCCCATCCAAAGAGCGGCGCCTGGGGCTACAGCTAAAAGACAGATACCTGCCCCCATGCCTGCTGCACCTAAAACGATGGTTTTTACGCGATGTTTGAACCCTCCCCAGGCGCCCATAAGCAGGCCGCCACTAATCAGGCCAATACCATAAGCCGAATTCATCCAAGCAAGCTCTAGCGCTTTGCCACCAAAACGCCTTGTAACTAACAGAGGTACCAAGGCAGAAGCTGGTGCTAAAAGAAAGTTGAGAGCTGCGGCACTGAATATCAGGACCATCATGCCCTTCCAGTGATATAAATACTGCGCAGCTTCTTTGATGTCTGCGTAGAGGGTCGTAGGCCTGGCGGTTTGCTTTTTCTCTGGTTGTGGCACCCTTATGAAAAAGAGAGGTGTAACAGCGAAAAATGCCGAGACAACATCGATGAGCAGTATTAGTTGAATGGGGAGAATGCTTATCAATAGAGCTCCCAACGGTGGGGCAGCCACTTGAAGTATGCCTTGTAGTGCCTGATTGATACCATTGATGCGCGTAAGGTGCTTGGTAGGTACCATCAAACTGGTAGAACTACGCATGGCAGGCCACTGAAGAGCTCCGCCCAAGGATCTTAAAAAGTTCAGCAAAAAGATGTGCCACACCTGCACGTGTCCATAGGCAAAGATTGCCGCTAGCGCCACAGTGAACAGCGCCGTCATGCTATCAGACACGATCATGATGGTCTTGCGGTTCCAACGATCAACTAGTGCTCCTGTAAGGGGCCCTAGCACTGTATTGGGGATCATGGCGATAAGTGTGCCGATGGTAAGCACGGTGGCAGAGCCAGTTTGATCGGTAAGCCACCACACCAGAGCGAAACTTACCAGGTTGCTGCCCAGCATAGAAAATGCTTGGCCAACCCACATCGGAAAGAATTGTCGCTTCCAATCACGCGAGTCGCTCATTTGCATGCTTTCTATCGTGTTATTCGGTGATGTTGGCGCTACTTGCAACAGAAATTGCCTGTCGGGCGTCCTTGGCCTGTTCACTGGATTCGATCTCGCGCACGACTTTTTGTGTGCCCATGATCAGGCCGACGCCGATGATGCCCAGACCCCCGATGAGGTACCAGATGTTGATACCCACGGCATCAGCCACCGGGCCGGCAATGAGCAGTGAGAGCGGCGTGCCGATACCGGACATGGCGCCGGATAATGTAAAGACGCGTCCTTGCATTTCGGGTCGCACATAGGTTTGAATCAGCGCGCCCATGGGGCCGTTGACAATCGGCAGGGATAAACCCACCACAGCAATGAGGCCTACAGTAACCTCAAAGGCACTGCCCGGAGTGATCCAGATGGCCAACAGGGCGGCGCCTGACAAGAGCAATCCTAACAAGCTGGTGTTGATACGTTTCTTAAAGCCGCCCCATACGCCCAATAGTACGCCACCCAGCAGATAACCCAGGCCAAAGGCCGATTCGACTATGGCTAGCTCGCTGGCTGCGCCGCCCAGTTTTTGCGTCACCAGAATGGGCATGAGATTGAGAGCCGGCATGGCCAGCAGATCGATGGCCGTCGAGGCCAGCATGATGATGGCCAATCCCTTCCAGCTAAAGGTGTATTTGAGGCCGGCGCGCACATCCTGAATAATCCCTGCGCCAGTTTGCTGATGCGCAGTTGTTTTTTGTGGTTCGGGCACTGTGACGAACAGCAGGGGCAGGATAGCGATCAAGGCGGTGCCCACATCGATGAGCAGTACCTGTTGCATAGATATCAAGCTGATGAGAAGGGCCCCCAACATGGGCGAGGCGATGCGCATGGCACCGCGCAAGGTCATATTCAAGCCGCTGACGCGGGTGAGTTGACTCTCTGGCACCATCAAGCTGGTGGCGCTTTGCATGGCGTTCTCGTGGAAAAGACCGCCTGTGGCTCGGATGAACAACAGGATATAGATATGCCAGATGGTGATAGCGTTCTGGCTGAACAGCCAGGCGAACACCAGTGTGGTGGCGGCGATGGCGGCATCGGCTCCCACCATCACCCACTTGCGCTTGAGCCGGTCGACCAAAGCGCCGGCAAAGGGGCCGATGATGACCCGCGGCATGACTTCGCAGAGGGTGGCGATGGCCAGCACAGTGGCAGAGCCAGTATCAGCGGTGAGCCACCAGATGATGGCAAAATCCACCAACATGCTGCCCAACAGCGAGAAAGCTTGCCCGATCCAGATGGGAAAGAAGATGCGCTTCCAATTGTTAGTCATCTATCTTATCTCTCAACTTTTCTCATCATGAGGTTTATGGTGGGGTAGGGCACGGCAATATGCCAGTGTGCCCAACGTATCTGGAGGATTCGTTTTACTTGATTGCAGCCACTGTTCCTGCGCAGTAGCCTTTTGCTTAATAGTTCTTTGTGGTAGGCAAGCGTCAGGGTGGTGAACTCGTAATCGTTCGTGCTCATGTTCGACATCCTTTGTCGGGCCAGTTGGCGAAAAGGGTCTCGGCTCATTAGAATGTCTCCTAAATGCCGATCATCTTTTGGCTTGTGGCCATCGTATAGCATTCCGTATGCAGGCAGTTTGAGCGTGTATCCCTGGCCAGGGTATTGGGCAGTTGCCCAAATAAGTTGCTCATATTGTCTGAATCATACAATATTCTATACGGTTAGTCAAACAATTTTGTTGCATAATTCATTAAAATTGTTGAGGATGTCAAAAATTGAGTATTGAGCCGCAAACTGAACAACACCTACCCTTTACCTGCACGCTAGACTGCGGTTCGCGCTGCGTATTGCATGCTGTGGTGCGCAATGGGGTTTTGCTGCGTATCGATACGCCCGACGATGCCGATACCCCCGAACTGCCTCGCTTAGTGCCCTGCGCTCGTGGTCGAGCCCATCGAGGGATGCTCAATGCATCTTCACGACTACTCAATCCTCTACGCAGAACGGGCCCTCGCGGTTCTGGTGAGTTCGAGCCGATTTCATGGGATGAGGCTGTAGACGAGGTTTCTGCCGCACTCGATTCTGCCCGTGCCGAGCATGGTCCACAGGCCATTTTGGCGGCAGGTGGGCATGGCTCTGGCGGCGGTCGCGGCATTAGCGGTGCGGCGGCTATGCACCGCTTTTTCACCCATTACGCGCCGGTGAGCTACCTGACCGGCAACATGAGTTCCCACAGCATTGATCTGGCCGCCCGCCTGATGTTGGGCGATATACTGCCTTGTTCTGATCGTGCCGATCTGCTCAACTCACGGCTGATCATTCTGTGGGGCATGAACCCCGCCGAATTGCACATGTCGCACAACACGGCTCGCTTTGTGGCTGATGCTCGCGAACGCGGCGCTCGCGTGGTACTCATCGATCCTCGTTGGACTGACAGTGGGGTATTGGCGGACGAGTGGATTCCCATTCGTCCGGGCACCGATACGGCTATGGTTTTGGCAATGTGCTACGTGCTGGAATGCAAGAACCTGGCCGACCGCGATTTCATCGCTCGCTGCATGGCGGGCTATGCCGAATTTGCCGATTATTTGTTGGGCCGCAACGACGGTCAGGCCAAGACGCCCGCTTGGGCCGAGGGGATTTGTGGTGTACCTGCCGAGCGCATCGCTAGCCTGGCCCGCGAGTATGCACAACAAAGCCCGGCGGCACTTTTGCCCGGTTGGGGGCCGCAGCGTACCCTGGTGGGCGAGCAGTGGTCGCGGGCAGTGCTCGCTCTCTCTTGCATCAGTGGCAACGTGGGCATTCCTGGCGGTGCCTTGGCCACTACTAGCCCCGGAGGACGGCCCCTGCAGTTTGCCGCTCTGCCGCGTGGACCCTATGGCATGGGGCGCACTCTTTCGGCACCAGCCTGGGCACAGGATATTCTTCAGAAGCGGCTGAACCCGCCAGTAACCACGGCGCTCATTACCGCCAGCAACCTGGTGAATCGCAGCTCCAACACACGGGCCAACATCGAGGCACTCATGGGCCTGGATTTCGTGGCGGTGATCGATCCCTTTTTTACGCCCACGGCGCGCCTGGCCGATATCGTACTGCCCGCCGCTACCGAGATGGAACATCCTGATATCGTCTCATCTTGGGGGTATGACCTGCAGGCTTTTTGGAGTCAGCAGGTGGTTGAGGCCGCCGGTGAGGCGCGTAGCGATTACGCTATTTTTGCCGGGCTGGCCGAACGCTTTGGCTTACGTGAGGCCTACACTGTCGGTCGCACCGAGGCCGAATGGGTAGAGTACATGCTCAGCCAGAGCCAGCATGAACAGCCGCTACGCGAGATGGGCGTTTACCGTGGTGACCCGTACCCACGTGTGGCTCTGCGCGAGTTTCGCCAGGATCCTGCTGCCCATCCCTTGCATACCCATTCGGGGCGTATCGAGCTCGCCTCCTCGGGTGCACCGCGCTACAACCTGCCCGAGCTGCCCGAATATAGCGAGCCGGTGCCCACCGGCACCGAAGACTTGCCGCTGCATCTGCTGACGCCGCACCACAAGCTGCGGGCCAATTCCAGCATGGCCGGCAACCCCTGGCTGCAGGAACTAGAAGTGCAGCGGGTGTGGATCAACCCTCAGGATGCCACTGCTCGCGGTATTGCCGACGGCGATAGGGTCGAGGTGTTCAACCGAAATGGGCGGGTGCGTCTGCCGGCCTATGTCACCGGGCGCATCATGCCGGGTGTGGTCTGCATTTACGAAGGTGCCTGGTATGCGCCGGAGGATGGCGTGGACGTGGGCGGTTGTGCCAATGTGCTTACTGGCTCGGAATTGTCGCCTTCGGGGGGCACGGCCACACACAGCTTTCACGTCGAGATCGAGAGGGCGGGCGCATGAGCAACAGAGAGGGCTTTATCATTGATATCTCTCGGTGTACCGGCTGCTACGCTTGTGCTGTGGCCTGTCGTGATCGGGCCGATTTGGCTGGGGATGTTATCTGGCTGCGTGTGCCACTGGAGGAGCGGGGCGCCTATCCGGCGATATCGTTCAACTATCGCCCGACGCACTGCTGGCATTGTGATGATCCAGCCTGCCTGCCGGTTTGCCCGGTAGAGGCAGTTACTCGTAATGAGTTGGATCTGGTGCAGATCGACACTGAAGTTTGCATTGGTTGTGGTGCCTGTATCGAGGCCTGTCCCTTTGGCGCAGTCACCTTGGTGGCTGAGGTGGCCAGCAAATGCGATGGTTGTGCCGATGAATTGGCTGCTGGCCTTCGGCCTACCTGTGTGCGCGCTTGCCCCATGCGTGCCCTGGAATACGGCTCACTCGATGTACAGTTGGTACAAAAAAAGCCCGACGCCGCTTTTGACGATCACGGCATCGGGCCTGCAGTACGTTATTGGGTCACTCGCTAGAGGATTCCCAATCGCTGCTCTCATACATTTCAGTGTGGTTGTCATAATTCTCACCACGGTAGAGTCGATTGTTACCATGCCCCATACTGCGCTCAGTAAAGGTCGAGTTGCCGCCTTCACGTTCGAAATGATCGATAGCGCCGCGCACGTCGGCTACCAGGCTGTCGGCATGGAAGACGATCATGGCCTCTAACGTCATGGGCGCCACGGGCGAGCCCCATTCGGGTCGACCATGGCTGGCCAGCAACCCATGCAGAACACGCAGGCGCATCTCGGGCGGAAATCCCTCGATCTCGCCGATGGCCGAATCGATCTCGCTGAACTCGATGTTGATATGGCCCAACAGGCGACCCTCGTCCGTCAGCTGAAAAGTCACCGGATCATAGGACTTGACCTTGCCCAGGTCATGCAGCAGGGCGATGCTCATCACCAGATCGTGGTCGACCTCGGGATAGAGCTCTGACGAAGCGCTGGCTATGCGGCATACAGCCAGGGTATGTTCCAGCAACCCGCCGTAGCAGGCATGATGCATGCGTGTGGCCGCGGTCGTGCTGATAAACTGATCATAAAAGGTTTTGTCAGCAAAGAACTCGGCCAGCAGTAGTGCCAGGTGCGGATCGTTGATTGAATCGATCAGGGCATCCAGTTCGGCCGTCATCTCGTCCATCGAATGGCGGGGCGGCGGTAAAAAGTCGGCCAAGTTGGTCAATTCAATAGGGGTAATGCTGTCTATCGAGATCTGTACCTGTTCATGGTACTCGCTGACATAGCCGGTCACCATGGCGCCAACAGAATCACGCAGCCGCCCAACGATGCCATCGTGGGGATTGTGCATGATGCCATTGATGCTGCCAGTACGGTCAGCCAGACGAACCCGCAACATAGTGTCTCCTCGGCGGGTGGTTTGTATCTGAACTTCTCGAAGCAGAAAATCTTGTTTAACGCGATCGTCGATGCGCAGATCGGCGACATATGTTCGCCGCATGGAGCAGGCTCCTTTCCAGGGCACGGTGCCAGACAAAAAGCATATTTTGTCTGCAAGAGTATAGCACGAACGCCAACGCATCCCCAAAGATAGAATCGCCAAAAAGGATGTCTGCCAGAGAGCGATTGACCGACATGTTGTTCCGGTTTAGAATAAACTATTAGGATCAAGCAGGCGCGGATTCGCCAAGGAGGGAATACGATGCGTGCTGTAGACATAATCGCTAAAAAGCGCGATGGTTTGGCGCTCAGCAGCGCCGAAATCGATTTTTTCATCCAGGGTTATACGCGGGGAGACATCCCCGATTATCAGGCGGCGGCCTGGGCCATGGCCGTGCTCCTCAAGGGCATGAATAACCGTGAGACCACCGATTTGGCTATGGCCATGGTGCACTCAGGCCAAACGCTGAATATGGACCGTGTGGCCCCTGTGGTGGTTGATAAGCATTCTACTGGCGGCGTGGGCGACAAGACCACGTTGGTGGTGGCGCCTATGGTGGCTGCTTTGGGTCAACCTGTAGCCAAGATGTCGGGCCGAGGGTTGGGCTTTTCCGGTGGCACCCTGGACAAACTTGAATCCATCCCCGGCTATAACGTCTCCCTTACTATCGACGAGTTCTTTAAGGCTGTGGCTCGCAATGGGGTGGTGGTGGCCGGCCAAACTGCGGATCTGGCGCCTGCTGATGGCAAACTGTATGCCCTGCGCGATGTAACTGCCACCGTGCCCAGCTTGCCGCTTATCGCCAGCTCGATCATGAGCAAAAAGATCGCTTCCGGTGCCCAGGCTATGGTGCTCGACGTCAAAGTGGGGCGCGGCGCCTTTATGACCACGCTCAAAGACGCCCGTGCGCTGGCCGAGATCATGATCTCTATTGGCGAGCAGGTGGGGAGGCGCGTTACTGCAGTGCTTTCCAGTATGGATCAACCCCTGGGCAATGCAGTAGGCAACACGCTAGAAGTGGCTGAGGCGGTGGAGACATTGCACGGCTGTGGCCCGGCGGATTTCGTCGAACACTGCGTGGTGATTGCCGCCGAGATGCTGCGTTTGGCTGGTTTGGCCGAGACGCCCGAGACGGGACGTGCCCTGGCTAAGGGCACGTTGGCCGATGGTTCGGCGCTGGCGGTATTCAAAAAGTGGGTTGCCGGGCAGGGTGGTGATGCCCGCGTTGCCGATGATCTCTCGATACTGGAGCAGGCGCCGTTGAGGCAGGTAGTGACAGCGCCACAGAGCGGCTACCTGGCTGGTATTGACGCACGTGAAGTGGGATTGCTCTCTGTCGAGTTGGGTGCTGGCCGTGAACGCAAGGGCGATCCAGTAGATCACGCCGTGGGCCTGGTGTTTGCCGCCAAAGTGGGGGCGCAACTCGAAACGGGGGATGCACTTTGCACCATTCACGCTCGTACCCAAGAGGCCGCCGATAGAGCGCAAGTACGTCTGCTGGCTGCTTGCACCTGGAGTGAAGAACTGGTTGCAGAGCCCCCTTTGGTGTACGACATATTACGTGGTTAGCTACTTTGAAATGACGCTGGTTCATCATCCGATGGGCCAGCGTTTTTATTGAGCACTGTTTAGGAGGTCGGCATACTGTTCATGGCTGAGCACGGGCCTGAGAATGGCCATGGCTTCGTCAAAGTCGTTCCCATATCTGGCAAAGCGTTCTTCCTTGAGCAAACAAAAACCAAGCTGTCTGTACAGCAAGACCGCGCGATGGCTCCAGGTTTGGGTGTGCAGATAAACGGGGAAACCGCTGGTTGTCTCAAAAAGAGCCATTACCCGACTGATGAGCGCCCTGCCTAACCCGTGATGTTGGTACTCGGGTTTGACGGCTAGCCAGTGCAGCGAACTGATTTGCTCTGAATCTTTTTCAGCGAACCAGGCCGTGCAAGTTCCGGCATAATGCCCCTGTTCATCCACGGCAAACAGGCAGCGCTCATGTAGCAAGTCGGCCAGCGATACATAGTCTCTAGTAAAATAGGTGAGTGCGTTGAACTCGTCTTCGAATTCATCAACAGAAGTCTCGATTTCGGCCCAGTGTGTCTCATCACCAGCTTCATAGGGCACAATGTGCCAACCGGGCGGTGGCGCAACGTACGCCGCTGGCAAAGGCTGCTCTGCCCGCATGAGGATACTCTTGTAGGGGAGAGTCTTGTCTAGCACGTACACCTCAACAATTGAAGGCGTGCACAGAATCATGGTCTCTGTGCACGCCACATGAGCTAGAACTACCAACTGGTAATCGTATGTCGTTCAGCACAGACGCGGGCGTACACTTCCCCCGTCTGCCGGGCGATGATGTCCCAGTTAAAGCGCGTGTGCAGTGCATCCACAGCGTTTTGCACGCGCATCTGGGCCCATTCGGGGTGTTGCAGGGTATGAATGATACCCCAGGCACAGGAAGCCGGTTGGCCGGGAAGGGTGGTGATGCCGGTTTCGGCATGCTGCACTACTTCGGCCAGGCCAGCCACCTCACTGACTACCACAGGGGTGCGGGCAGCCATGGCTTCCAGTGCTACAATGCCAAAGGGTTCATACAGGCTGGGGAATACAGCCACGTCCGCGGCCACATACAGTCGATCGCGGTCGCCATCATCGACAAAACCCGGTAGTGCTACCTTGTCGACCAGGCCTCGCCCGGCCACCACGCCGCGCAGATACTCTAGTTCGGGGCCCTTGCCAACCATCACGAATTTCGCTTCGGGCACAGCCCGCAGCACCTCGGGCACCGCATCTACCAGCACATAAGGGCCTTTTTCGTGGACCATGCGCCCCACAAAAAGCACTAGCTTTTCCTCAGGGTGAGCCCAACGTGCTCGGAATTCGGTCAAGTCTTCTGCGAGAATATCCGCAAAGTGGTCAGCGCGCATACCGTTGGGGACGACATCTACTTTGTTGCTTGGCACGCCAAAGAAATCGCCCAGCTCTTTCGCCATGTAGTGGGTACAAGCGATTACACGCCAGGCTTCATAGGTTAGCCGCCACTCGGCATCGTTGATGGCTATTGCATCATCGTTCCACAGGTTGCCGCGTCCCCGCCCGCGTTCGGTAGCATGAATGGTGGCAACCAGAGGAATGTGATAGCGATTTTTGAGAGCGACCGCTGCGAACGAGGTCAACCAGTCATGGTTGTGAATCAGATCAAAGGGGCCGGTTTCTTCGATAATGCGGGCAGCAGCTTCTTCGATGGGCCCGTTGGCGTTCAATGTATCAGTGTAAAAGCTAGAGCCATAGGCGCCGTGGCCTTCTACCGGCACGCGAACGATGCGTCCACCAATAAAGGCCTCTTCTTCAGGGGCCTCACACATCATCGGCGTTACTACAGTAAGCTCGATGCCTTGACGCGCCAGAGCTGGCGCAATTTCGGCCGTATGTGTGCCCAGGCCTCCGACAACGTTTGGCGGATACTCCCAACTCAGCATCAATACACGCATAGTTGTCGCTCTCCCTTTGGGATATCCAATCGTGTGGGCATTATACTGTTGCGCGAACCCCTGTGCAACAGAGTTGTAATGGCTCTTTCTTTTATCCATCCGTAGAGATTCGCTAACGTTTCTTTTGAACTCTTGTTGGCAGATTAATAACATTTGACATTTATGGCATCTTGCGCTATCATAAAGTAGCAATGCCGCAAGCTGGAGTGCACAGAACACTGGTCGTGTCTGCGTCGCAGCGCAGGCTATGGCCCTTTTTCTTTGTCTCTGGCTGGCGTTGTTCGTACTTGTTTTTTCGAAAGGATGGACGACCTCATGTCCGAACGTATCACCGGTACCGTAAAGTGGTTCAATAATGCTAAGGGCTATGGTTTCGTAACCACGCCCGATGGTAAGGATGTATTCGTACATCATAGTGGCATCGTAGGCGATGGTTTTCACACGCTCGATGAGAACGAAAGTGTCGAGTTTGAAGTCGAAGATACCGATCGTGGTCCCCAGGCTGTTCGCGTAAAGCGACTAGGTGGTGGAACTCCGAGCCGTAGCCGTGGTGGCTTTGGTGGCGGAGAACGCGGTGGTGACCGTGGTGGTGACCGCGGTGGCTTCGGCGGTGCAGACCGTGGTGGCTATGGCGGCGGCGGCCGCGACCGTGGTGACCGCGATCGCTGGTAGATTGTAAACAAAGTGGGCGTTCCTGCGAGAACGCCCACTTTTTATTTACCCTTCGTTCTTTGTGCTTGCATCGCTTTTCGAACCTCGCTATCATCTAAACAATTCTGGTTTAGCGCTTCCCCCGATAAAAGGAGGCATTCTTCTTATGAAATACCGTAAACTTGGCAGTTCGGGTATTGATATCTCCATGGTGAGTTTTGGCACTATGCGTTGGCAAACCGAGCAAGCTGCCTACGAGATCATCAACAAGGGTATCGATCTTGGCATGAATTATTTGGACACCTCCACGGGTTATGTGGATGGCAAGTCTTTGGTTTGGTCTGGCAAAGCTGTGCAGCAGCGCCGCGATGAGGTCTATTTTTCCTGTAAATCTGACTGGGCCTCGGCTCCCAAGGCCGATCATGTGCGCCGTTCGGTTGAGAGCTCGCTGGAAAAGGCAGGCCTTGACTACTTTGATTTTTACCAGGTGTGGGGATTGCAGCAGATGTCAGCGTTGGAATCGGCGCTGGCTCCTGGCGGTATGATTGAAGGTTTGCGCAAGGCACAGGATGATGGCCTCATTCGCACTGGCATTGGCTTTACTTTCCATGGCGATGGCCCCTTGTTCAAGGCCGCGGTGGATACTGGTGAATTCCTTTGTGCCACGGTGTCATATAACATCATCAAGCGGCAGGAAGAAGAGCTCATTCGCTATGCTCATGAAAAGGGTGTTGGCATCTTTTGCATGAACCCTTTGGCCGGTGGCGTGTTGGGCAAGCCGGAGGATGAATCGCTGGCCTTTTTGCATGAGGATGGTGATGGACCCTGGCAGGGCGCCTTGCGCTTTTTGTGGGCGAACTCTGGCATCACCGCGGGATTACTGGGCTTTACTGATCTCTCGCAAGTTGAGGCTGATATTGCCACGCTAGAAAGCATCGAATCCTTGGGGGATGATTACCGCAAGGCACTGGTCGATCGTCTGGCTGAAGTTCGGCTTCCCAAGGGCGCATTTTGCACTGGCTGTGGCTATTGCCACGATTGCCCCAATGGCTTTGATCCCACCGAGTTCATGCAGATCATGCGCGATTTCGACATTTCGGGTATGGCTGCAGACAAACTGGGCCAGTACCTGCGTAATCGCTATATTGGCCGCGATGTGGCTGAATGGCTCGACGAGTGCATCGGCTGCGGTATCTGCGAAGACAACTGTCCACAGCATCTGGGCATCATCGCCCAGATCGAGCGTGCCCGTGCGGCTGTTGCCTAACAGCATATTGATCAAAAAAAGGGACTGACCATATTTGGTCAGTCCCTTTTTCGTAGATAACTAGGCCTCTTCTGGCGCCTTGAACACGGATAGAATCCGCTTCCAATCCAGCTTGAGTCCGCTCAGCAGCGTATCTGCCCGGAAGAACCGCCCGGAAAGAGCCACCATGCCATAGGCAGTAACAAGTAACAGAGCCAGACTGGTTACAATCTGCCAGACAGGTACTGTGATCATAGACATGCGCATGATCATGGTGATTGGCGAGGTAAAGGGTACCAGGCTAAGCGCCTGGGCAAGCATACCGTTGGGCTCGCTCATGAGTGTATAGTTGAACATGAGCGGCAGAATCAACGGGATCATGACAATGATTTGAAACTGCGCGCCCTCACGTGCCGTAGGTGCCAATGCACCCAACGCACCGAACATGGCAGCGTAAACCGCATAGCCCAGCACGCCAAAGAGGATGCCCCACAAAACAAGGCCGGGGGCGAAAGTGATCTGGCTGGTCATGCCTAGCATGGCCAGCGTATCGCTGTTACCCAGGGCCATATAGGCTGTACTCAGCCAAATTACAAGCTGGACTAGTGAAGCAATGCCCATGGCCAGTAGTTTCCCCAGCATAAAGTCTCGCGGATGAATGCTCAACAACAAAACTTCGGCTGTACGGTTTTCCTTTTCGCTCGCTACGCTCTGCAACACCAGGCTGCCAGCCCCCACGATGGTCATAAATAGCACCATCATCAAGGCATAGCCTGTCAGATCAAAGCCAGTGCTATTGCCCGAAGACGTTTTTTCCGATGTCTCGGGAGCCAGGCTCATTTGTGAAGACGCATCACGTGCTGCTGCTGCAGGATCTTGCAGCAAAGCTACCAGGGCAGCATCGCCACTAATACCATAATCGATCAAGTAGTTGAGCAGGTATTCGTGGCTCGTTTGCTCCAAAGCTGCTTGGCCTACATCAATGCGAGTGATATCCCCGGTCTGTATATAGTCTGCTTGAATCACATACAGGGATGAAATATCTTCATTTTCCAATGCCTGGCGCCCAGTCTCTAGGTCAGGGTAGGCGATGACCAGATCGCTGGCGATATACGACGGTAACTCGCCTATCACACCGGCCAGATCGACATAGGCCAACGGCTGAAGCTCGACACTGGCCAGTGCCTCTTCCAGGTTGGTATCCTCCCCCAATTCACTTTGAATTAGCACTTGGGGCAATACCTGAAAAGCGACGATAACCAGCGGTAATACAATGGTCGTGATCCAAAAAGAGCGTCGGCCCAACGTAACTTGCAGTTCATGCTTGAAAACCAACCACGAGCCGCGCAAATCAGCAAATTTTCTCATGATACATTACCTCCGCGCAGCCCAACACGAATCTGCTGCCAGCTTAGGCGCTGGCCGGTTCGCAGCATACCCATTCTGAACACTCGAGCGGCCACCCAAACCATGCCCACAGCGCTGGCCCATAGCAATATTTGTCCTACAACGATCTGCCAGATCGCTACTTCGCCCATGCTCATCAGTACAGCCACTGCCACGAACGAGGTGGTCGGGAACAGCGTCAATGCCATGACGATGGGGCTCTCTGGTGCCACAAAAAACAACGTAATCAACATCATCGGCAACACAAAGAGCATCGAAATTGGCCCCGAGAGCTGTTGAGCCTGACGCGCCTCTGTTGATGCAGCTCCGATGGCCACCATCATACCGCCCAGCAGGGCGAAAGACGGAATAAAGTAGAACGCCAAAAGTGCCAGATTGCCCAGATCGAACGTTAGGTTGGCAAAATCATCTGGGGCAAACATATCGAACGCCAACAAGCCCGAAAGAACCCATACGGCGATCTGAGCCAGTGCTACAGCCAACAGCCCCAGCGTTTTGCCGCCCACCAGTTGTTCTGGCGTAACAGTACTAGCCATCACTTCGATGGTGCGATTTTCTTTCTCACCGACCACCGCTTGCAGCAAATAACCGCTGCTCATCAACGAAGCTATGATGAACAGTATGGCGGCAACCATGGCTACCACAAAGGATGGGATGCCTTCATTGCTAAACTTTTCTTCGCCGCTCAGCGATTCTCCTGTGATGTTAAAGCCCCAGGTTAGGCGGCTCGCCACATCAGCATCATAATTCGCCGTAAGCGCCTGGCGCGCAAATTGATTCCAGATACTATAGACGGTGTCGCTGGGGCTTTCTTCCCAGTAGACGACCTGAAGGGCGCCATCTTGCGCATAGCTAGACCCCACCACAAACAATGCGTCAATTTCACCGTTTTCCACGGCAACTTCAGCTTTTGTGCGATCATCATAGGCGCTGATGGTGTGTTCAGTGTCGCCATAGTAGACACGGCTGACGGCTGGATTGCCTAAGACACCATCTGGATCAAAATAGCCAATAGCATGAGCCGCCACAGCGGATTCTGCTGTCGACACACTCACCAGGCCGATCAACACGATCAAAAGGGGCAACCCCAGTGTCGTCAGCAAAAAGCTGCGCTGGTGCACCATGTGCATAAACTCGTGCCGTGCTATAAGGAATAGCTTTTTCACTGTCTACTCCTTTTTCCCCTGTACAACCTGGACAAAGATATCCTCCAGAGAAGCCGTCGTAACCTGATACTGTTCCAGTTTGAAATCATCGCGGCCAACAAGCTGTTTGAGCACGTCTTCTGGCGTAGTCTGATCATCGAGAACCAGATGATAATCACCATTTTGTCGGCGCATTTCGAGCACGCCAACCAGCTCTCCCAACTCGCCTTGCCCGCTGACAAGTACAGAGTTACCCGAGTATTCGCGTTTGATATCGGCTAGCTTGCCGTACAATACGCCCTCGCCCTTGTCTATCAGCAAGATTCGGTTGCAGAGCATTTCCACCTGGTACATTTGGTGAGTTGACATAATTACTGTCTTGCCGGCCTCTTGAAGCTCTTGAATGACCTCTTTAACCAACCGGGTATTCACCGGGTCCAAACCTGAAAAAGGCTCGTCGATGACCACAAGATCTGGCTCGTGCAGCAGGGTGGCGACGATCTGAGCCTTTTGCTGCATACCCTTGGAAAGCTCTTGCGTTTTCTTGGTACGATCTTCCCACAGATCGAAGCGCTTGAGCCAGATCTCCATACGCTGCCGTGCTTCACCTTCAGGTACGCCCTTGAGCGCTGCAAAATAGGGCAGCATTTGCTCCAGCGTCTGATCACGGTAAAGCCCGCGTTCCTCTGGTAGATAGCCAATGCGGTCCTTGACGGATTCGGAGAACGGTTCACCAAAGATCGTGACCTTGCCCGCATCTGCTTTGAAAATATCCAGCATGACGCGGATGGTGGTTGTTTTGCCAGCGCCGTTAGGCCCGAGCAACCCAAATATCTCTCCAGGGTATACCTCGAACGAGACATCGCGCACGGCTTGGACCTGTCCAAAACGCTTGGCCACGTGCGAGACACTGACAGTTGCCTGCTCCATCTTTAACTCCATTCCCTGACATAAAAAAAACCTGCGCAGCGCCGTGAGCACCGCGCAGGTTCCTTACCAGAACCTATTCGCGGTGTGCCAGTCCGCGTATCAGCACAATGATACCGACGAGCACTAGGATACCGCCAACAAACATTGTACCCCAGTTTGCCATAAATTGTGGGAACTGAGTGAATAATACAAAACCTGCACCCAAAGCAGCAAGAATGCCGCCAGGGATCAGTGCCCAGTAAAAAGGCCGCTCGTTACCTACTAACGAGAGCAACATGGCCACGATGAACCCACTGCCCAGGGCCATCAGTACCACGCCAGCCTGCAAATCCTCGGATGCTGCAGCCAGCGGCCCATCGACGAGGATGATGCCAGTGCCCAGGCAGGTGAGAATGCCGGCGGGCACGAAAAAGCCACGCTGGCCGCTCGCCAGACCCGCGATCAAGAAAGCCAGGCCAATGCCGGGGAGTACCAGCAACCCAACGTCAAAAGTCAGATCGACGTAGCGGCTGACCAGACCCAGAACGCCAGCGATGATAAGCAGAATTCCTGGCAGCCAGCCTGATGAACGCCCCTTGTTTTGAGGTGTGTTTTCTGTCATGTTGAGTCCTTCCCCTAATGCAACAAATGAACCAGTAAATATACGTGAAATGCTTGCAGGGGGTTGCGCATATTCGCCAACGGTGCAAGGCTGTTGACGGCCATCTTCTCCAAGGGTATTCTGAATACATGACGAATCAAGGAGCAGGATGATGATCGTACGAACACTAGATCTCAAGGAAATTCACTACCGAACAGATTATCATGTCGAGGCCTTTCAAGACAAGTTAGATCACCTTGTTGTACGGCGCACCACGCCGGATAATCCTTTTGACAACAAACCACATGCAGGGGTGCGCTATTGGTTCATCCTTGAGGGTGCGGCCAATGTAACAGTGGGGGAGGAATCCAGTGAGGTTACACCGGGCGATCTGGTCTATGTGCCCGAGTGGATAGCTTCGCGCTTGGAGACGGATACAGAGTGCCAATGGATCTGTTTCGGCTAGACGCGTTCTACAGTATGTACGCATAACAAAGAGGGGCTGATTCATCCAGCCTCTCTTTTGTTTGCAAGCATTCATTACTGTATTTTGGCCTACCAATGCTGGCCATGGATTTTTCCCCCCAAGCACAGCTTGTTTTTATATGTTGAAATCTCTTTCAGTTGCGCAAAAGTGCTCCGTATTGTACTCTGCGAAAGGCCTTTGGCCGTCCTGGAATATCTCACCCACACACGGAAGGACATTTTCTTGAGTAACCCGGTACGCACCCTCACTGTAATTCTCCTCGTTGTGTTGATAGCAGCCAGTGTAGTAAACGCCCAAGCCCCAGATTCAAAATCAGCCATTACCCTGGACGATCTCACCATCCAGACTCTGGAAATTGTTTCCATTGGCCTGGAAGATGCTTGGCAGAATGGTGATGCTACGCCCCTGGCCATGAGCAATGATGGCCGCTACGTTCTCTTTAGTTCGTGGGCCAGTAATTTAGTAGAAGGCATCGCGCCCGACGCCAATCCGCAACTTTTCCTGCGAGACTGTATTAGCAACACCACTGAATGTATCTCGATCACGCCTGGCGGAGACCTCTTTGCCTATGGCGCTTACAGCTCTAGAATTGATCTTCAGGTTCGCATCAGCGCTGATGGCCGTTATGTGGCCATGATTACGCCTGAGAGCCTTGTTGCTGAAGATACCAATGGTGAGGATGATGTCTATCGCTACGATCGCCAAACGGATACTTGGGCTTGTGCCACGCTGACCAGCATGGGCGTAGCGGCTGATTCGTTTTCCTTCCGCATGGACTTGAGCCCCGATGGGGGCTATGTGGCTGTTGCTTCTTATGCCACGAACATGGTACCAGGTGATACCAATGGCAAGGCGGATATCTTTTTGTGCGGCGTCGACACTGGCACGGTAGAGCTTGTCTCTCTGGATGCTGATGGTGAGCTGGCCGATGGTCATTCATATACGCCCGTAATAAGCAACGGTGGTCAGTATGTGGCCTTTGTCACCAGTGCTACCGACCTAGTGCCTGGCGACACCAACGGCGTTTATGATGTGATGCTGCGTGATACGGTGAACGATACAACCACGCGCATCTCTGTAGGTCCTGGCGGTATAGAGGCCGATGACAAGTCTGGCATCGATAGTGCAGCGGCTCTCAAGTACGGCCTAGATATCAGCGATGATGGACGCTATGTCGCCTATATCTCCCTTGCTACCAACTTGACCTCGACCGCTGATACCAACCCGCTTGCCGATGCGTTTGTGTATGATAGAACAACGGGCCTGAATACGTTGGCCTCTGTTAGCACCGCTGGTGTGGCCAGCACCGCCCTTTCCAACGATCTCAGCATTAGCGGCGATGGTAGCTGGGTCATCTTTGGCACCCTAGCCAGCCTGGATGCGGCGGATATTGATGATCACTATGATGTCTATATGCACAGTATGGAAACGGGCGAAACCGTCTACCTTGAGGTGGGCGAATACGGCGTAGAGCCTAACGGTACCATGAGCTTTGGCATCATTGACGGTACAGGAGAGCATGTGTCCTTTGGCTCAACGGCTGATAATCTACTTGCCGAGAATACCGGCCGCAATGAGGAAAACCCATATGGCATTGTTTATCTTGCTGTCATAGGCCAGCCGCTGCCCACGCCCACGCCTACCAACACAGCAACTGCTGCGGCCACTGCCACTACAGCGGCCACTGCCACTACAGCGGCGACGTCCACTGCAGCCGCTACGTCCACTGTAGCTGCGTCACCGATACCGACGACGGCCCCCACTGCTACACCCTCTTCGCTGTGTTTCGTGCCGCTAATCATGCGTTAGCGTTTATTTATATGAAAAGAAACCCCCGATGCGCATGCATCGGGGGTTTATCGCGCATGATTATGACTCGAATGGCGGCTGTTGTAGTACTTGCTGAATGACCTCCAAGAGTTCCTGGCGTTTTACTGGCTTGAGCAACAAGGGCACGCCCTCGTCCCGAATGTCTTCAGCTTCGCTCAGTTCTTGCGGGTAGCCAGACATGAGGATGATGGGGATAGCAGGGCTTAGCTCGTGCAAGGCTCGGGCCAGCTTGATACCCGACATACCAGGCATAACCACATCGCTGATAACCAAGTCGACCGCTAGCCCACTTTGAAGCATCTCAAGTGCCGCGTCAGCGTTTGGTGCATCGTTTACCGTATAGTTCATGTTTTCCAAGGAGCGTTTTACCAGGCGGCGAACCGTCGCGTCATCCTCGACCAAAAGTATCGTGTACTGTTCAGATGAATACGAATGATCCGAAATGACTTCTGCCGCTTCGTCATTCTGCCATGTCTCATCATTGTTAAACGGTATGTTAATGTAAAAGATAGAGCCTTTGCCGGGTTCGCTATCTACCGTAATGTGCCCGTCAAATTTGGTCACAATACCGTAGACCGTGGCAAGGCCAAGGCCAGTGCCCCTGTTTTCTGCCTTGGTAGTAAAAAAGGGCTCAAAAATATGCTGCAACACTTCTGGTGTCATACCGGTGCCAGTATCCTGGACAAATATCTGAACGTGTTCCCCATCTACGGCATCGGGGATTATCTCGGCAGTTTCTTTGTCAATTGTAATGTGCCGTACGCCTACTTGAATTCTGCCCCCCTCGAGTATGGCATCGCGCGCATTGACCACCAAGTTCATAACGACCTGTTCGATCTGGCTAGAATCGGCCTGGATATAGCAGGGCTCATCAGTGAGCTCTAAATCGAGTTCGATGCTTTCATTGATCAGGCGTCCAAGTAGACTATTCATGTCATGAAGCAACTGATTTACTTCGACTCTCTCTACCTTGGCTTCTTGGCGGCGACTGAAGAGCAACAGTTGACTGGTGAGCTTGGAGGCTGTGCTGCCGGCCTCTGCGACAATTACGAGATCGTCCTTTAGTGCTGGATCAAGGTTTGGTGTTTCGAGTGTCATCTCCATATAGCCGTTGATGACAGTGAGCAAGTTATTGAAATCATGGGCCACGCCGCCGGCCAAGCGTCCCAGAGCTTCCATGCGCTGTGAACGGTTTAGCGTTTCCTGCAGTGCGTGGGCATGTGAAGTATCTTCTACAACGACCAATACCTGGCCCGGTTGGTTTTCACCAAGATTCATTCTTGCCAAGTGGTAACGAGCCCAACGTTCCATATGGAGATCCTGACGATACAGAATATCTCCTGTACAATGCACGTCCTCAGAAAGGCATTGCTTGAACTGCTCTACAAAGTTGGATTTGATAAGAACATCCGTCTCCAGAAGGCTTTCACCCGGATGGAACTGCGGGATATCACCTAGCTTCTCTGCGCTAGAGTTTGTTTCCAGCACATAGCCTTTTTCATCCACAAGCACCACACCGATCGGGGCGTTTTCAACGAGCATGCGGTAACGCCGTTCGCTTTCTACGAGTTCTTGCTCATAGCCTGCGCGTCTCTTGCGCCCGGCCAAGATATCCGCAATGGTGCGCAAGAGTTGGACATCGTCGATATTCCATTCCCGTTTGTTGCGTAGGGTATCAAATCCGATAAAGCCATAAAAAGAATCTTCGCGGATGAGAGGTACGGCAAGTGTACTTGCGATTCCCTGCTCACGGAGAAGCGCATAGACAACCGGTTCTGATTCTGAAATAGTGCCGATATCATTAAGGATGATCGGCACGTTATTCTCCATTTGTTGTTGCCACCAACCAAACTTGGCCATTGGTAAATTCTGTAGTGCGTCGATTTGTGACGCAATGCCTTGAGCGCACCATTCGTGTGTATTATTCCATACTGTGTGAGCAGCATCAGTGCCAAAAAGATATGCACGGTCTACCCTCATTAGCTCTCCCAGAGACTGGAGCGCCCACTGTATGGCGTCTTCAAATTGCTCAATTCGGGCTGAGCCCACTCGGACTGATATGGAGGCAGTGAGCTTTTCCATCTGCAGGCGGTGATTGATAACGTCGCGGCTATTCCGTGCTTCTATCAGGCTAGATTCCAGTCGACGGATGATAATCGTCACACTGATGGTAAGCGCAGCTCCAAGCAAGCTGTGACCGACCGTACTGATCAACCACTTTTTCCAGAGGATGGTTGATACATCCCAATTAACCAGGCCAGACAGATAAGCTTGGCCCAGCACGAGAGGGATGACTAAGGTAGCTGTTAGTAGGATAATGCCGCTTTTCATGCTGATCAGTACACTTGCCAGGAGGGAAGCTACAAGAAGGTAGGTTCTGCCCCCCGAAAAAGTGCCGGTATGAGCTAGCAGTGTTGTGCCATATAGATATAGACTGGCGATTCCCAACCAGGTCCTTGTTCTAAGGGAGAGCGATCTCCAGAATAAGCCCACAAGAACTAGAATGTAGCAAAGAACAAGAAACCAGGCAGCGAGATTGCTTCCAGATTTGCTCGCGATATCTCCCAGTGCATCAGAGACGGGGACGGTTTCCATAACCAGCGTAGCAGCAAAGAGGATGTAAAAGGCGCTCAAACGCCAATCTTCGGTAGTAAAGAGGTGTTTTAGGAATCTGCGGAATCTAGACATCTTGGGCTTGTTATCAAAGTCAGATGCCAGCATTGTGCAGCCTCCTTGACGATCCCATTATAAAGATCTTGCATATTCTCCCGACTCGAATCAATAGAACGACGTGAATAGCATTGCTAGAGTCTCTTACACTGTTATCTGTCGCCTTTATCATCGCTTCAGTCACACAAGAGCTCCCGAGCTTTCAGGCATTGTGACTGAAGAATCGGGGGCTCTCGCTGCATCACATATCTAGCCGAGCACTTGCCGAATCATATTCTGCAGATCCTGGCGTTTCACTGGTTTGAGCAACAAGGGCACGCCCTCGTCCCGAATGTCTTCAACTTCGTTCAGTTCTTGCGGGTAACCGGACATGAGGATGATGGGAGTATCAGATCGTAGCTCACGTAGGGCTCGGGCCAGCTTGATACCCGACATACCGGGCATGACTACATCGCTGATAACCAAGTCGACCGCCAGCCCGCTTTGAAGCATCTCAAGTGCCGCATCGGCGCTTGGGGCATCGTTTACCGTATAGTTCATGTTTTCCAAGGAGCGTTTTACCAGGCGGCGAACCGTCGCGTCATCTTCGACCAAAAGTATCGTGTACTGTTCAGATGAATACGCATGATCCGAAATGGCTTCTGCCGTCGCATCATTCTGCCATGTCTCATCATTGTTAAACGGTATGTTAATGTAAAAAATAGAACCTTTGCCGGGTTCGCTATCTACCGTAATGTGCCCATCAAATTTGGTCACAATACCGTAGGCCGTTGCAAGGCCAAGGCCAGTGCCCCTGTTTTCTGCCTTGGTAGTAAAAAAGGGCTCAAAAATATGCTGCAACACTTCTGGTGTCATACCGGTGCCAGTATCTTGAACGAATAGCTGAACATGAAGGCCAGTTTTCGCATTGGGAATAGCAAGGGCCGTCTCTTCATCAACGATAATGAGGCGCGTTCCCACACGGATTTTGCCGCCTTCTGGCATGGCATCTCGCGCATTAACAACCAGATTCACGATGACTTGTTCGATCTGGCTCTGATCCGCCTGGATGTAGCAAGGTTCATCTGCATGATCCAACTCGAGCTGTATGGTCTCATCAAGGAAGCGTTTGAGCAACCGATTCATATCTTGTAGCAATTGATTCGCATCGATGCGTTCGGCCCGTGTTTCTTGCCTGCGGCTAAAGAGCAATAACTGACTTGTCAACTTGGATGCCTTGTTGCCGGCTTCTGCAATGGTGTTGAGATCTTCTTTGAACGTTGGATCAAGATCAGCCGTCTCGATCATCATCTCGGTATAGCCGTTGATGACGGTGAGTAGGTTGTTGAAATCATGGGCCACGCCGCCGGCCAGTCGCCCCAGGGCCTCCATGCGTTGCGAGCGGTTTAGCGCTTCTTCCAAAGCATGCTCACGAGAGATATCTTGGATGAGCAACAGCACACGATTAGGTTGGTTCTCGCTCATATCTAGCCTGACTAAATAATAGCGTGTCCAGTATGCGATGTGAGGATCTTGGGTACTCTGGATCTCGTCAGAATAGGGAACTCCCTCCAACAGACATCGCTTAAAGTTTTCTGTAAATCCAGCATCCACAAGCCCTTGTATATCGAGTAGGCTTTTCCCGGGTTTGAGCTGGGAAATTGATCTCAAGTGTCTCGCTTTTGCGTTGGCTTCTAGTACATGGCCTTGTTCGTCCAAGAGTACCACGCTGAGAGGAGAGTTCTCGACCAGCATACGGTACCGTTTTTCCCCCTCGATGATCTCTTGTTCGTATTGGGCACGCTTTTTCCGCCCGGCAAAGATGCTGGCTACAGTGCGTAAAAGATCAACATCAGCAACACTCCATTGACGTTTATTGCGCACACTGTCGAATCCAATAAAGCCGTAGAACGCATCTTCACCGAGGAGAGGTACCACTAGCATGCTCTGAATGCCCTGTTCATGAAGGAGCGCATAGATTGCAGGTTCTGAATCCGAGATAATCTCTATGTCATTCATGATGATCGGCTCATTTGCTTCTATTTTATCTGCCCACCAGCGCAAATCATCCATTGGCAGATTCTGTAGGGAATCTTTTTGCGGTGTTATACCTGGTGCGCACCACTCGTGGGTGTTGTTCCACACTCTACGCACAGGGTCAATGTCAAAGAGATAAGTACGATCGACTTGCGTCGTTTCACCCAGGGCTTGTAGGGCCCAGTCGATACCCTCATCAAGTTGGTCGTATCGAGCTGAACCTACTTGGGTCGATACGATAGCACCAAGTTGCTCCATTTCAAGGCGATGCTTGAGCGCAACCTGATTGCGCTCTGCAGAGATAAGGCTGTCTTTCAGGACATTTATGGTAAGCGATGCAGAGATTGTAAGCACTGCTGTAAAAACGCAATAGCTGATGGTGTCGATCAGCCAGATATCCCAAATAAACTCTGGCCCTCCCCAAGAAACTAATCCTGCAAGTGCAGCACGGCCCAGCGATAAAAGGAGGATAAAGTTCAGGCCTGTGAGAATCACGCCGCTAGCAGTGCTGATCAGCACGCTTGCCAAGGAAGCCGTAAAGAGTACGATCTCCCCCCCTCTGAAAGAATCACCAAAGAGAAACAGCATTATTGCAACGGAATAAAGGCTGGCTATGCCTAGCCAGATGCGTGTTTCAAGGGAGCGCGAGCGCCAAAGGAGGGAAATCAGCAAAAGAATAACACCAAAGCATTGCAGGGCAATGGAGGTGATATCTTGTTGTCCTGTTTGGGGTCGAAAGATGGAGTAGAACAGTACTAGAATTTCTACGACAAGCGAGGCAAGAAAGATGATATAGAAAGGTTTCCAGCGCCATTTGTCGGATTCGGCGAACGAGGGTGTAGGCCAAGGGCGTTTGAGAGTAGCTTTTATCCCACTAGGTCTGGGTACTTTCATAGAATGGCCCCCTCAACGTTGAGGTAATTTCATTCTATTCTATCTCAAGGCCAGGAGAGAAACAAGGCAGAATCTACGTTGGTAGGGCCGATGGGTGGTCTAGCTATTAACTAGCATCCTTCGAACAAGCTAGCCATTTTTTGAAAGTGAAGGGTTTTTATACAGCAGGTGCCCTGCGTCTGATCTCTCACCTCAGTTTGTCATCGCTACCTTACATGGCCCTCAGATCTTTCTGTACTTTCAAGTGCTCGGATATTGAGCACAAAGAAAAGAGCAGTGAATCCGAGCATGATCAGCAGATCAGGATAAATGGTCCCCAGGCCTGCTTGCTTGAGCATCACTTCTCGTAACGCATCTGCACCATAAGTCAGGGGGAATAGCTTGGCGAGGTACTGCAATGCCAGAGGGGTATCTCGCAGATTGAATAATCCGCAGAAAAGCGACTGAGGAATGATGACGACGGGGATGAATTGAAACAATTGAAACTCGTTTCGGGCAAAAGCGGAGAGTAATGTTCCGAGGGCTAGTGAAGTACTGGCGATTGTGAGGTTGATGAGCAGCACCAGGAAAAAGCTTGTTTCGGTGTGAATTTTCAACACATAGATGAGGAAAACCTGTATGACGACGGTTTGGAGCACTGCAAAAACGCCAAAGCCCAGGAAATATCCGCCGACGAGATGTCGTCGGTGTAGCGATGTAGCCATGAGTCGTTCCAGCGTACCACTGATGCGTTCTCGTAAAAAGGCAATCCCTGCCAACAAAAAGACCAGAAAGAATATGATGAACCCCATCATGCTTGGTGCCAGAAAATCAAACTGTTCGTAATCGGCATTGCCATAATACATTTCAATTGATGGTTGACTCAAATTCCCGACCATACTCGCTGCTTGAGCGGGGAATGCCAGTAGCTTTTGTTGCAACGAGTAGGACGCAAATACTTGACGCACCAACGCACTGATGCTGGGATCTGTCCCCTCTACCACATAGCTATCGCCACTGATATATCCGTCACTGTCTCCTTGCTCCAGTCGGGCAATAGCCTCGCCTTCAGACGAAACGATATGCACCGTTGCCAGCTCCTCGAGCGTTTCTACATCAACAGAGTCTGATTGCACGATGTCTATGTATACTGTCGATAGCCCTGAGACCAACAAAAAGTACAAAAGAGTCATGATGAGCACTGGAGCAACAAGCATCATGCCCAGCGTTCGTTTGTCACCGGTGATCTGGCGAATCAGTCTTTCAGCGATGATGAGGCTTTTCATGCTCCTGCGCCCACTTTTTCCTTGGCCGATTTTATAAAAGTCGCCTCAATAGTGCCTTCTGGCGTCATTCCTTTCAATTCTTCTGGAGTTCCGCCTTGAATGATTTTCCCATCGCGTAAAAGTATCAGCCGGTCACACTTGTCTGCTTCATCCATAACATGCGTAGTAACGATGATAGCCTTCCCCAGCATCTTCAAGCGGCGGAACTCGCTCCAGAACAATTCTCGCAGTATCGGATCGATCCCCACTGTCGGCTCGTCCAGAACGATGACATCGGGATCGCCAATGAGAGCTGCTGTCAGAGATAGGCGTCGTTTCATGCCGCCCGAATAATGAACCACTTTTTTGTTCTCGTCGCGTCCCAGATCAACCATGTCCATCATTGCATGAGCCTGCGTGTTGGCATCCCTTTTGCTCATTCCCTTGAGTCGGCCCCAAAATACGAGGTTTTGCAGGCCTGTGAGATCCTCATAGAGGGCGTCTTGTTGAGCCATATAGCCAATGCTGTCCATCAATTCTAGATTGGGCACTCTGGTCTCATTGATTAAAATGCTTCCCTGGGTTAGTTCGAGGATGCCGATTACGCATTTGACTAGTGTGGTCTTGCCCGATCCCGAAGGACCGAGAATACCCAAAACCTCGCCCGGTTCTATGAAAAGGTCGATTCCCTTGAGTACCAGCTCACTGCCAAACTGCTTAAAGAGATCAGTTGCCTGGATTTTGTACATGATCTGGATGCTCTCTCAGTGCATGTAAATGCGCTATAGGCTTGAACGTCGATTGTGAGTGACCATTCACGAGTCTATGACCTGCGAGACAGCCTGTCAACGTTTCATACTGCACCTGTAGAAAATGCAGGAGGCTGTTCACTCTGATTGCATGAGGCCCTCATCCGTTTACTCATATTTCGCCTTTTTCTTTTGGTGCTGTTGGTAGGGATGGACGTAAACAACGGCCAACAAGTTGTTAACTTGCTGGCCGGGATGGTGCGTTGATTTTTTTCCAAAAGGTGTAGGAGGGAGAAGGGCAAATACGATGTGGCTATGGGTCAGATGCTATCCAGCATCTCTCGAACAACTTGCCCCAGTTTTTCGCGGGTGACGGGTTTGCGAAGCAGACGTTCGCGTGTGCTCAGCTCCCCATGTTCATCGATAACGCCATCGGGGTATCCCGAGATGAGCAATACGGGGAGTTCTGGATGTATCTCGCGTATTCTGTTCAACAATCTGGCGCCATTGATGCCGGGCATAACCACATCACTGATGATCATATCCACAGGCTGTCCGGCCTGCCGCAACAGAGCTAGACCTTCGCTACCGCTGGCTGCAGACAGTGTCTGATATCCCAGCTCGTTGAGCACGCGAAGGACCAAACGTTTTACGGAAAAGTCATCTTCAATGACCAGAATGTGCTCATGTCCTCCTACGACGATGCCGCGGTTTATTTTATCATCTGGCGCGCTCTGTCCTGTTGCATGGGTTTGCTTTTCAGGAAAGAAAACGTCGAACGTTGTTCCCTGACCAATTTTGCTGCTAACCGCTATATGCCCACCAGCTGCGGAGGTAATGCCATACACCGTCGCCAGCCCCAAACCTGTGCCATGCTCCTTATCTTTGGTGGTATAGAACGGCTCAAAAAGGCGTTCCATCACTTCTGGTTCGATACCCGAACCGTTATCTGACACCCGGATACATACGTGAGGTCCATTGTCTGCTTGTGGTATGGCATTGACACGTTCGTTGAGATCCTGCATAAAAGTTGTGATGCGAATATGCCCCCCTGTAGGCATGGCATCACGCGCATTGACAACCAAATTCATAATGACTTGCTCAATTTGGCCTCGGTCGGCCTCAATGAGGCCAACCTCGTTGGAGAGGTCTATTTCCAGTTCAATATCTTCATTCACCAGACGGCGAAGCATTTTGGCAATCTCTTCGAGAACCTGATTGACATGCAGCGGCACCAGTTCCAGTGGTTGCCTGCGGCTGAACATGAGTAACTGTTTGGTGAGTCCGACGGCCCGCTGTCCCGCTTCCCAGATGGTTTCCGCATCGAGGCGGGTGCGCTCATCCACGGCATCGAACTTGAGCATCTCACTATAGCCATTTATGACCGTGAGGAGATTGTTAAAGTCGTGCGCCACACCGCCAGCGAGACGGCCAAGGGCCTCCATTTTGGCTGCCTGGCTCAATTCGTCTTGGAGGTGCTTTGTCTCGCTGATATCTTCAACAATCAACAGAATCTGTTCTTCGTTCTCGGGTAGTTCGGCTATGGGGGCTAGGTGATATCGAACCCAGGTGCGATTGCCGCTTTCGTTCAAATAGTCCAGTTCACCTGTTTCGCTCTTGAAGCTATCGATGCATAGAGCAAATTTTTCACCAAAGCCTGCTTCAGCAAAGGGCTTGTAGGCGAGCAGACCCTGCGTGGCATCCAGGCCAGATGGTTGGTCTAGTAAATAGGCGCTTGCGTTCATATCCACAATGCGCCCTTTTCTATCCAGTATAAAAATGGCCAGGGGCGTGCTCTCAACCAGTCGACGATACCTATACTCGCTCTGGCTTTGGGCACGTTCCGAAATCATTTGGTTCTGTCGGGCTGCTATAAGGCTGGCCACAGTCTGTATCATCGAGAGGTCGTGGTTATCCCAATCTTGAGGATAACGTGCGGCGTCCAATACCAGCAATCCCATACACTGACTCTGGTAACTCAGGCATATGCTGGCCGACGAGTGGATTCCCTCTGAAAGCAAAAGGCCAGAGATCGACGCGGCATCTTCTGCAAACTCGCCAGGCTCCATCAACACAATATGATTCTCTTCTAAAAGCTGCGTGTTCAACCAGGGTAGCCATTCAAAGGGAATGCTTTGTAGGAATTCGTAGTGTGGAAAAAAGTCAGGTGAACACCACTCGTGTGTGATGGAAAGGCTTTTTTGGTGCATACTGAGTGAAAAGAGTTGTGCACGCTCGGCGTCCAGCGCATGCCCGATGTTTTCCAGAATGCTCTCCAGAGTCTGATCCAAGTTTTCGACGCTGGTGTTGCCAAGCTGGTAAGAAAGGTCAATAACGATGGCGTCTAGCTCGAGACGATGACTGAGATCCTTTTCAATCTGCTCTTGTTCGTGAACGATCTTCTGCAAATTTTTGGCGCTGCTCTCGGCCTTGGCGAGACTTTTCTCCAGGATGGATACCAGGATCGAAACAGACATGATAATCGTCGTGGCTAACATCAAAAGGGCGAGGGTCTCTGCTATCCAGGTAGTCGCATCGACAACAGGCCATAAAGGGAACTCTTTTACTATCAAAAAGCCAATGCCAGATAGTGTTAGTATATCCAAAAACAACATCCATAATGCGGTTCTTGTGCCTAACAACAGCGAGGCAACAAGTGCTGCCGCAAACAGGTATGGCCGTCCGTTGCCATTGGGCCCGGAGAGGACGAGTGATAGCAAGCCTAAAGAATAAATGCAGACAATACCTATTCGCCCACGAGATTCTAGTGGCCCCTTGCGCCACAAAAGGATAAAGATAAGCGCCGCGTAGAGGGCGCTATAAAATACGGCTTCGGGCCACCGTTGTGTATTGCCCCAAAAGGCGGATACAAGGCTGCTGATGAGGGGAATCGTCTCCAGGGCTAGGGCGATACCAAAAACGGCTGTGAACATGCGTTCACGCCAAATCTGGGGTGAATCGAGCAAGCGTAAGAAAAGTTTCCCAAGTTTCGTGATAGTGTCTGAATCGCTGTCGCGCTTGGCCGAAGCCATATCATTCTCCCGTTTAGTGCATATCAGAACTGCCGACTGATGTGTAAGTGGCTGATTCACACCAATGCTGAGTAGATACTGGATATTCAGCTTATCGACACTTTGTGCATTATACAGCAGTAAAATCACTTATTTTCATAATTTACAGAAACTTTACGTTGGATGCAGGCTCTAAAAAGGAAAAAGCCCCTGTCATCGACAGGGGCTTTTTCCTTTTCTGATGTTAGGAGCGCAGATAGCCGCTCAAATGGCGCAGATTCTGAGCAACAGCAGTATCGCGGCCACATGCAAAGGCCGGCTCCTGTTCCGCCCATGCAGTGGTTGAGCCATCGCGTTCTATTGAGCCCACCTCAAAGGCGTTGCCTTGTAGGTAGATGCGCTCTGCGCCCTCGTTGGCATAGATGCCCGGTGTTTTGCCGCGGATGTGGCAATTGGTAATGACCACATCATGCGTGGCCGGCCCCAGCTCGATCTGCCCTTTGCCTTCGCTTGCACAGTTGTCGCGTATGTCGCATTGCTCAATGCGTATGGAATGTTCTTCCACAGGTTGAGGATCTCCTCGAAAGCCGATGCCTGGGCCAGCATTCTCATAGATATAGCAATCCTGGATGAGATTATAGCAATCGCGTTTGCCAATGGAGATACCCTCTTTGCCGTTGCGCCCAAAGCGGCAGTGCTGTACGGTAATATGATTGGCTCTCACGCAAAAGAAAAAGCCGCTGCTGCCGTTATCCAGGGCTGTACACTCTTCCAGGAGGGCGATGGTGCTGCCAGCACCGGGGTGGAGGCCATTGCCGGTATTTTCGTTAAACGTACAACGGCGAATGGCAGTATGGGCACACATCTGAAAACCAATGCCCTCGCCCATAAAACCATGCTCAATTACGTTTTCCACAGTAATGCCATCGGTTTGGTAAAAATAGATGGCCGAGCCCCGGCAAGCGCCGATTCCGGCTTCTTGCGTCTCTTTTGCGCCGTCCAGGCACAAGTTTCGCAGGGTGGCTCCATGAGCACCCAGGCCAAATACCAGTGGATAGGCCGTTACCAACACGGCGTTAGCCTGTTCGTAATAGTCAGATTCAATGCCTCTATCTAGTCCCACCCAGCCATTATCTACCCAGGTGATGCGTGCCATAGTTTCGTTAAAGCCACCATGCGCATCATCACGAATTGCTACCGTCATACCAGGTTGCAAACCTTCTGTAGATTCGAGGGGCACATCCATCATGCCATAGTTGTGGTACCCTGCCAGAGGATAGACGCGCCCGGGGGCTTTGCGAAGCAACGTGTTTTTCCCCTGGCCCTCAAGGCATACGTCGGAATGCAGCTCTAGCCCGCGGTCGAGGGTGAATTCGCCTTCTGGCAGTACCACAGTTCCGCCTTGGGAGTCTAGACTGTCGATGGCTTTCTGAATACCGGTCGCTGTCGAGGCCTGATCAGGCGTCAGTTTGATTTTCATATTGCCTCCTGAGGTATGCAGCGAGGTGACGCAGTTCCCGATCCGTAGCGGCATCATGGCCGTAGGCAAAAGCTGGCTCTTGTTCCGTCCATGCCGCGGCTGAACCACGGCGTTCTGATGTAACCCCCACAAAGGCATTGTTTTGTAGGTAGATGCGCTCTGCACCCTCATTAGCATAAACGCCCGCCGTTGCGCCACTGATGCAATTGTTGATAAGGGTTACATCATGCGTGGTTTGCCCCAGCACCACTTGTCCCATGCCTTCGGTCTGGCAATTATTCCCGATGTCGCATCGTTCGACGCGTACCGAATGCTCTTCCACTGGGCGAGGCTCACCGCGAAAACCAACGCCCGGCCCGCCGTTATTTAAGATACGGCAATCTTTGATGAGGTTGTTGCAATCGCGTTTGCCAATGGATACGCCCTCTTTGCCGTTTCGCTCAAAGTCGCAGTGCTGAACGGTGATGTGATTGGCGCGCACGCAAAAGAAAAAGCCGCTGCCACCATTATCCGAGGCGGCACAGTCTTCAAATAGGGCGTTAGTGCTGCCTGCACCGGGATGGAAACCATTGCCTGTGTTTTCGTTGAATGCGCATTGGCGCAACGTTATATGGCTGCACATGAGCAGCACAGTACCGTCGCCCATAAAGCTGCGTTCCAGCACGTTCTCCATCACAACGCCATCTGCCTGGTAAAAGTAGATGGCTGCTCCGCGGCAGGTACCGATACCTGCTTCCTGGGTCTCTTTGGCGCCGTCCAGGCAGAGGTTACGCAGGGCTGCTCCGTGGGAGCCCCGGCCGAATACCAGTGGATAGGCTGTTACCAGCGCCGCATTTGCCTGCTCGTAATAGTCAGATTCAATACCTCTATCCAGTCCCACCCAGCCATCGTCTACCCAGGTGATGCGTGCCAGGGTCTCGTTGCATCCTCTGCGCACATCATCGCGGATAGCTACTGTCATGCCGGGCTCAAGACCTTTGGTATGTACTAGAGGTACATCCATCATGCCATAGTTGTGGTACCCTGCCAGTGGATAGACACGTCCGGGGGCTTTGCGCAGCAGGGTGTTTTGTCCCTTGCCCTCAAGGCATACATCGGGATGCAGCTCCAGCCCGCGATCGAGGAGGAATTCGCCTTCTGGCAGTACCACAGTGCCGCCTTGTGGTCCTAGACTGTCGATTGTCGCTTGAATGCTAGACGCGGTTGAGGCCTGATCGCGCGTCATTTGGATGATCATGTTGCCTCCTGAGATGCACAGTGAAGATGGCATAGATCGTTGAAACTTGTTAGACGGAACCCCGCCCAACTGCCCTCCTCTTGCGTTTCCAGTGTAGTGATGGCTGAAGGGCTGATGCGGAACTGGCTGTAGGCCACCGGCAGAGATATCTGCAAAAGATGAGCAAGTATAGTGTGGATGACGCCCGCGTGGCAGAAAAAGGCATAGACTTCGTCGCTGTGCTGGGCCACGCGGTAGCGGTTTTCGCGCCGGGCATAGCCATGCTCAGCTAAAAAGGCATCCAGTGCGCTCCACAAAATATGGGCCTGCGGCTCGATGACGGGGCCATATTCAATGCGTTTGTCCCAATCATCCCGGGTGTAAGAGGGCTTTGCGGCCAGAACCTCTGGGGCCGACATGTTCCAGGCGTATTTACCTTCGGCATATTTGCCGTGTAGTTCTGCCAGCCAAGGCAGCACGCAGGCCACGTCGTTGCGTTCGCGTAGGGTATAGCCTGCGGTGAGCAGCGCCCGTCCTCGCGGCGACATGTAGATGCGATCGATGCGCCGCCCGGCTAGATACTCGCCAAGTAACCGCGCTTCTTCATGGCCTCGCGGGGTAAGCGCGTCCATATCGTAATCTGGGTCTCCGTGCCGAATTAGCAAGAGTTCCATAACACCTCACAAAGAAATAGCGATTAGCCACTGTGCCACATAATACGTTGTTAGCACCCATGTCGGGTGATGATGAATAGGTTTGTTAAAGCGATTTAGCGCCAAGAGAGAATCTGATGCTACAAAGAACAACGCGCCGAGTCCGGCAGTCCAGGCGCCGGCCATATCCGTATTGCTCGCATAGAGAATCGCCCGCCATGCCATGACAAGGATGAGCGTGATGTAAATGATAATCGGTATACGCAGGCTATCGAGCTTTTCTGCCAGCATGGAATAGATATAAACGCCATAGACGAGTAGAGCTACCAGCAGCAGCGGCAATCCCCAAAATGCTTGCCCCCAAGAGAATCCGACGATATACGATATCTGTGCCGCAGCAAAGCAAGCCATCCCTGGCATGAATTGGTCATTTGGCAACATCAAAAAGATGTCGCCCCCCACCGAAAACACCAAACCGACGAGTATGGCGATGGAGGTTCCACCCCAGTTTCCCCCACGGTTAGCGTTCAGCACTGCCAGGATAATGATCAACAGGGTCGTCAAAGGTTTGGCGATATAGACGATGCGCCTGTTATCCCGTTCCATAGCATTGATGCAGATGAATCCCGAGATAGCTACGACTAGTGTTAGGTACAAATCTGTCACGTCGTCCTCCTCATTGCCTTTGTCGAAAGACAGAGTCCATTCTTGCTAACACAAAAAAGCTATCTGCTATTCACACTACCAGCGAGCCAGCCAATCCAGCAATAGCAAAGACCAGCCTTTGAGTGTCGGCTCATCATAAGCCAACCCCACGCCGTGGCGGCCATGCGGATAGACATGCAATTCAATAGAGATGCCATGCTCTATGCAGGCACTGGCAAAACGTAGGCTGTTGCTTACGGGAACAGAAGCATCATCTGCCGTGTGAAAGAGGAATGTTGGCGGCGTATCGGCATTAACCTGCAGTTCAGAGCTCATCTGCCGGCGCTGCACTTCACTGGCATTGACACCGAGCAGGTTTTCGGCAGAGCCATGATGATACTCTTTCACCATGGAAAGCACCGGATAGCAGAGGATAGCGCGGTTTGGGCGGGCGCTAAATTTGTCAATCAAGTCATCGTCGGGATCATGATACAGGTTGGGTTGCACCGCGATGCTGGAGGCCAAATGCCCCCCGGCGGAGAATCCCATAATGGCGATCTTTTCAGGGTCAATATTGAAATCGGCCGCCTTGCTGCGTACCAGGCGCATTGCCCGGGCTGCATCGGCTTGGGGAGCCGGGTAGGTATGCGGCCAAACCCGGTAATGACATACAATGCCCACGATTCCCTGGGCGGCAAAGAGTTCAGCAAAAGGTGCGCCTTCGTGTGGGGCACGTTTTGCATAGCCGCCACCGGGGCATACTACCACAGCCGAGCGCGGTGTATCGCTTTTGCCTTGCGGTAGATAAACCTCAATGTGAGGTAGAACGTCCTGCGTCTCAACTGCGTTGGCTGATCCTGTGGGCCAAAGATCGATATACACGGGCTCGGACATAAAGCGTTGCACCTCGCTTCGTTGCGTAGATTGAGCATGACGTGAACAATTTTTCCCGTCGTCATTATAAGCATTCCGGGCATTAACGTCGAGGGGCCGAGGCAAAACAACGTAGAACAGGCTATCATTTGCGAATCACAATCCCTGCTCTTACAATTGCGCTGGCAGGCACCTACGTGTGGAGGTGTTTTTCTGTGTCTAATCAAGGTCGTATCGTGCACCCCAGCGCCAAAGATCGCCGTAATCCAACTCTCAGTTCTGTGCGCCCGCTGATTGGGGGAAGTCCGCGCAAGGCTAAGAGCCTGCTGCGGCGTATACAACGTCGCAATCCCAATACGCCTGGCTTGGCTGAGGCATTCCAGGCTGTGGAGGCCTCACTTATCGAGCATCGCCGCCAGAGTCTACGCGTCTATCGTTCTGTATTCCTCTGTCTCATTGCTGTCGCGTTCATTGTTCTGCTCTTAACAGGGCGTGTGCAGTTTTGGCCGCTTCCAAGAACGCCGCTTACCGTGGAAAATGCCCAGAGTGCTGTGTTGATCCGCACTTTGCGCGAGCACGATGCTATTGTATGGGATGCTGCCTATGCACCAGCGGGCAGCATTTATGAGGACAAGTTCGCTTCTTGCGGCGCTGATGGCCTGGTCATTCTTTGGGATGGCGCCAGCGTTTACAGCTCCATCGATCTACCTGAGGGAGCATCAGCGCTGGCTTGGTCTGCTGATGGTTCGCATTTGTATGTGTCTGATTTCGCCGGAGCCATCTGGACGTGGAACCCTGACGAGTCTGAACCACAGCTCTTATTGGGCCTTGGTGAGTACGTCTATGCGCTGGATGCATCTCCCGACGGCCAGAGGCTGGCAGCGGGTGTAGGAGGGCGTGCTTTAGAGCTAGATCTCTCTCAGGGCACGCTGCTTTATGAATATGCCACAGGCGAGGCGGCTGTCGATTCTGTTTCCTATGGGCAGGTGTCGACTGGTGATATGCTGTTGGCGGGTGCCGATGAAAATGGAGGCGTCTACCTTCTGCAGAATGGCAGCGTTCGCTCCCTCGATGTGTCGGGCACGCAAGTGGCCTTTTCGCCTGATGCCGATGTGCTGGCCGTAGGTGGCGATCAGCTCGTAACCCGTCTGGATGCCAGCACCTTCCAGGTTCTGAACGAAACGGCACTGTATGGGCGCATCTCGGCCGTTGGCTTTTCTCCTGATGGCAGCCTGATTGTCGTGGGCACAGTGGGAGGCTTTTTGGCAGAGGATTCATCCAACGAGTTCTATTCAACCAATGATGTAAGCGCCAGTGTGGCCATTCTGGACGCTGCCGCTGGCAAACTTCTTTCTCAAAAGATCGCTCAGGACGATACCGTGACGGCCGTCACTTGGTCTCCTGATGGCACGACCATCGTCACCGCCTCTCAGGATGCCACACTGGACCTAAGAGGGCTGCGCTGGTAGAGCCAAGCTGATGATTTGATCACAAGGAGCGTTCCATGGAGTGCCTTTGTCTGTGGTGGGGTGTGAGAGCAAGATGAAAAGAAGGGGCAGCAAAACGCTGCCCCTTCTTTTTGTTGCGTCTATCAGGAGGTATGATCTTCAGGAACTTCCCAGAAGAGGGTCTGTGCGGGCAGAATGTGCTCGCTCTTGGTGATGTCATCGTTGGGATAGCCAGCAAGGTAGTTGCGCATACCATTCTTGACGATGGTCAACGCTGGCAGTTCGCCGATGTAGCCGATCATGGGCAGTTGTTCCTTCCAGACATCCAACACACCCGTCTGGAACAATTCACTGCGGGTATCCTCATCAGGCTCGACAGCGATAGCGTCGATGGCGTTCCAGATCGTCCAGATCCAGTGATCCGCAGCAGGTTCTTCGCCGTTCGGGTCGCCAGTGTCGTTGCGCCATAGGCCCCAGGCGCCAGCCCATGGGCGGTCGGTGGTTGTGCCATCAAAGATGGTGGGGGTAACGATGGGCATAACCGTGCGATCACCACCCCAACAGGTGGCAACAACCTGATTGGATTCATAGTGCTCGGTGTAAAGCGAGCGCTCGACGTACTTGTACTGGGTCTTGATGCCTACTTCGCCAAAGTAGCTAACGAGTAATTGAATGCCGTCCTCATCGGTCGAACCAGTCTCGGCAGTACCCTCGATGGTCAGAGAGATGGTCTCTCCCGAGCCGTCCTTGTATGTGCGGTAGCCTTCGGCATCCTTCTCAGAATAGCCAGCCTCGTCGAGGAGGGTGCTAGCTTCATCGGGATCGTAATCGATATAGGCATAGGCCTGGTCAGCATAAAAACTGGGCGACATGCTCAGTGGGCTGTATTGGCGAGAAGTCCCCATACCGTTGTAGATCAGTTCGTTGATTTCATCGCGGTTAGCAGCCAAGGAGAAAGCCTTGCGGACGCTCACGTCGCCGAGGAACTCGCGGAGACGAGTATCGACACAAGCGTTGTTTGGCGTAAAGCAGAAATGCGAAGCAGAAACACCTGTCATGACGGCAAAGTCGCCCGACTCTTCACTTTCCTTGAAAAGAGTATAGTTGCCCAGATCAACACCTCGAGACTGGCAGTCAATTTCGCCATTGACGATCCACATGTTGAATACATCGGCTGTTTCGTACAGACGGTGGGTTACTTTGTCGATATAGGGCAGCTGATTGCCTTCGGCATCGACCTGCCAAAAGTAGGGGTTGCGCTCCAGGATGAATAGCTCGTTATCGAGGGTGTTGGTTGGCATCCAAGGATTTATTGTTGGACGCTCGGTATCCATATACCAGTCATCATGATAGTCATAGAGAGAAGCCCAACCATCCTGACCAGCCTCAGTGGCCATGGCTGCCAGTGTATCCGCATCGGTAAAGTCGATGTGGAATTTGCTCATATAGTCGCCGTGGCGGAAGGGTTGATTCTGGTGACCGATGACCTTGTAGTGGAAGAGCGGGTAGGGGTCCTGGAAGGTAAAGATGACAGTATAGTCATCAGGAGCGCTCCACTGGCTGAGTACAAGTGGGCTGCCAGTAGAGAACTGGCTAGGCGGAGTAGAAGTCAGATCTGTGTTTTGGAGTTGATACTGCCAGTACCAGATAAAGTCCGCACTGGTGAAATTGCTGCCATCGGACCACTTGGTGCCTTTGCGCAGGTTGAAGGTCCACTCACTGGCGTCGTCGTTGATGCTCCATGACTCGGCCAAACTGGCGCGCACGCTCAAATCCAGGCCGTACCAGGTGAGATTGTTGTTGTTCAACTTGCTAGGGCCGTTGGCATCCGAGACGCCGCTAAAGCCACGGCGCCAGGTTCCGCCATAGACGCCGATTGCATCGGGAACCTCTTGAATATCTGGGTTTTCGGGGAGGCGCTCCTCAACAGAAGGAAGATCGCCAGAAGCGACCAGTTCGGCAAGGGAAGGCGCTTCGCTATAGACGGATGTGGCTGTTGTGGACTCAGGGGCTGTGGTGGCTTCAGGTGCGGCGGTCGCTTCGGTTGCCGTTGTGGCGGTTGCTTCTGCTGCAGTGGTGGGGGCGGGGGTGGAGGTAGCCTGTGAACAAGCGGCGGCCACAGTTGCGGCAGCCGTCAGGGCCGTAACCCTTACAAACTCTCGACGTGTAACCTTTTGCATCTTGATCTCCTCTAACTTGGGCCGGCTATCAACTCTTGTCCGAACAGATCATTCAGTCACTATCAGGCGGGCAAAATGCCGATGCCAGCCACACGTGTATGAGGCCGATTCTAGGTACACTGGCCTAGATGTCAATTGTTTAGCTAGCTTAATATATTTTTAATACCTATCCGCATAGTTGCATCTTTTCTTGCATCAATGATATAGGTTGATGGATGTTTTGATAGGCATTTTCTTTATATGCCAGCGCTGAATGCGGGTTACTGTTTGTTCAGAGATAAAAACAAGGGGACGACAAAAGTCGTCCCCTTACATTTTATAACACTAGATACAGCTTGATCAGGAAGTATGCTCTTCGGGGTTGTCCCAGAAGAGAGTCTGGGGGCCCTGCAGATGCTCATCCTTGACGATATCGTCATTTGGGAAGCCGGGCAGATAGTTGTGCAGGCTGTTCTTGATGATGGTCAACGCCGGGAATTCGCCCAGGTAACCAATCATGGGCAACTGTTCCTTCCAAACGTCCAAGACGCCAGTTTTGAACAGATCATTGCGCGTTTCTTCATCAGGCTCGATTGCAATCTCATCGACGGCATTCCAGATGGTCCAGATCCAATGATCCGCAGGGGGCTCTTCACCATTGGGATCGTTATGATTGAGACGCCACAGGCCCCAGGCACCGGCCCAAGGACGGTCAACCGTCGAACCATCAAAGATGGTCGGTGTAACGATGGGCATAACCGTACGGTCTCCACCCCAGGAGGTGGCACCAACCTGATTAGATTCATAGTGCTCGGTATAGAGCGAGCGCTCGACGTACTTGTACTGAGCCTTGAGGCCTACTTCACCAAAGTATTTGATCATCATGAGGACAGCATCTTCATCCGGCGAACCGGCTTCAAAGGTGCTCTCAATGGTGATCGAGATGGTCTCATTGGAACCATCGGCAAAGACGCGGTAGCCTTCAGCGTCCTTGGCATCGTAACCAGCGCCATCCAGCAGGCTTGCAGCCATCTCGGGATCGTACTCGATCAAATTATCAGACATTTCAGGGTATGCCTGTGGTGATGTGCTCAGCGGGCTGTACTGACGAGGCGTTCCCAGGCCGTTGTAGGCTAGCTCATTGATCTCATCGCGGTTCACGGCCACAGATAGTGCCTTACGGACGTCAACGTTGCCAAAGAACTCGTTAAAGCGCTCATCCTGAGAGGCAAGATTAGGTGTGAAGACAAAGTGATTGGCGCTTGTGCCGATAGAAACGGTGTAATCGCCCGATTCTTCACTTTCCTTAAAGAGCGTAAAGTTACCCTTATCGACGTGTCGATACTGAAAGTCGATCTCGCCGTTGACGATCCACATGTTAAACACGTCAGGTGTTTCAAACAGGCGGTGAGTTACTTTGTCAACATAGGGCAGCTGATTGCCTTCGGGGTCAACCTGCCAAAAATACGGGTTGCGCTCGACGATGAACAACTCGTTATCTAGAGTGTTTGTCGGCAGCCAAGGGTTAATCGTCGGACGGGCGGCGTCCATGTACCAGTCATCATGATAGTCGTACAGGGCGTACCACGTATCCTGCCCCGACTCGGTGGCCATGGCGGTCAGTGTGGCTTCGTCCGTAAAGTCGATGTGGAACTGCTTCATGTATTCGCTGGGGCGGAAGGGCCAGTTCTGATGACCAATAACTTTATAGTGGAAAAGCGGATACGGCGTCGTGAAGGTAAAGACGACGGTATAATCATCAGGAGCTGACCAGGTGCTGAGCTCTAGCGGGGTACCGGTGGAGAACTGGCTTGGCGGGCTAGCAGTTATATCCTTGTTCTGGAGATGATATTGCCAGTACCAGATGAAATCCGCGCTGGTAAAATCGGTACCATCAGACCACTTGGTGCCTTTGCGTAGATAAAAAGTCCATTCGCTGGCGTCATCGTTGATCTCCCATGACTCTGCCAGGCTGGGGCGTACACTAAGATCCAAGTTGTACCAGGTGAGGTTGTTGGTAACCAGTTTGCTGGGGCCGTTGGCATCCGAGACACCCTTGAAACCGCGGCGGATGGTGCCGCCATAGTTGCCGACCATTTCGGGAACCGGCATGACATCGGGGCTTTCTGGGATGCGCTCTTCAACAGGAGGCAGATCACCAGTGGCGACCAACTCTGCCAACATGGGGGCTTCGCCGTAAACAGATACAGCGGGAGCAGCAGTAGCTTCGACTGAAGGAGCAGCGGTGGCTTCTGCTGCAGGAGCGGTGGTAGCTTCAGGGGCAGGCGTAGCAGTGGGCTGCGCACAGGCGGCTGCCACAGTGGCGGCGCCCGTTAGTGCTGCAACCCTTACAAACTCACGACGTGTAACCTTTTGCATCTCAAACTCCCTCAAACTATGACCGACTATCAACTTTTTGTCCAAACAGACTATCATTTTGCTCTTCTGGCGGGCAACAAGCCGATGCCAGTCCCTAACAAACATCCTAGTGATTGTAGGTGTTATCACTTATTTGTCAAAGGCACTTGCTCGGAAAATATGGGCCAAAACGACATCAGATAGGGCATCTTTTGGATGATATAGCGGAGGGTGTTTGACAAGGTAGGATCGTTGTATTTGGTCGAAACTCCTAGTCGGAGCGGAGCATTCTTGCTTCATACAAGTTTACGATCGGGGGCGACTCTGACATGCCAAGTGCATAATGTATAGAGCCTTGCTTTTATCGAGGTAAGAAAAAAAGGAGAGCAGCCGTATGGCTGCTCTCCTTTGCAAACAAAGATCAGGAGGTGTGTTCTTCGGGGGTATCCCAGTAAAGTGTCTGGGGGCCCTGAAGGTGCTCGTCCTTGGTGATGTCGTCGTTGGGGAAGCCCGGCAGATAGTTGTGCAGGCCTTCCTTGAGAATCGTCAACGCCGGGAATTCACCCAGGTAACCGATCATGGGCAACTGTTCCTTCCAAACGTCCAAGACGCCTGTTCTGAACAGCTCATTACGAGTTTCTTCGTCTGTCTCGACCTTGACGGCATCCATCGCGTTCCAGATGGTCCAAATCCAATGATCCGCAGGGGGCTCTTCGCCGTTCGGATCCGTAGGATTGAGCTTCCACAAAGTCCAAGCACCAGCCCATGGGCGATCTGCCGTAGAACCCTCAAAGATGTCAGGGGTAACGGTAGGCATAACTGTACGGTCTCCACCCCAAGAAGTGGCAATAACTTGGTTGGATTCATAGTGCTCGGTATAAAGCGAGCGCTCAACGTACTTGTACTGCGCCTTGATGCCCACATCACCAAAGTACTTGATCAAGAGCTGAACAGCGTCTTCGTCCGGCGAGCCGGCTTCAAAGGTGCTCTCAATGGTCATCGAGATGGTCTCATTGGAGCCATCGTTAAAGACGCGATAGCCTTCAGCGTCCTTGGCATCGTAACCTGCGCCATCGAGGAGCTCTGCAGCCGTCTCAGGATCGTACTCGATGTAGGCGTCGGCCTGCTCAGGATATGCATTCGGAGACATGCTTAGCGGGCTGTACTGACGGGGTGTTCCTAGGCCGTCGTAAACCAGTTCGTTAAGCTCGTCACGGTTCACAGCCAGAGAAAGGGCCTTGCGAACATCTAAGCTGCCAAAAAAGGCGCGGAAGCGCTCGTCCTGGCTGGCGAGGTTGGGCGTAAAGCAAAAGTGGTTGGCTACTGTGCCGATAGAGACGGTATAGGCGCCGGACTCTTCGCTTTCCTTAAAGAGCGTAAAGTTACCCTTATCGACATGGCGATACTGAAAGTCGATTTCGCCGTTGACGATCCACATGTTGAACACGTCAGGTGTTTCAAACAGGCGGTGAGTTACTTTGTCAACGTAGGGCAACTGATTGCCTTCGGGGTCCACCTGCCAAAAATAGGGGTTGCGCTCCATGACGAACAACTCGTTATCGAGTGTGTTGCTCGGCTTCCAAGGGAAGATACAAGGACGCGTCTCGTCCATGTACCACCAGTCACGGTCGGTGTAAAGGTCGGCCCAGGTCTGGAAGCCCTCTTCTACCGCCATGGCATTGAGAGTTTCTTCGTCCACAAAATCGGGATGATATTGCTTGGCGTACTCGCTGGGGCGGAAGGGCGGATTCTGATGGCCGATCACCTTGAAGGAAAAGAGCGGGTTCGGGTCGGCAAAGGTCATAACGACGGTATAGTCGTCAGGAGCTGTCCACTCGGACCAGACCAGCGGGTTACCCGTGGAGAACTGACTTAGTGGTGCCGGGGTGATGTCTGTGTTCAGCAGATGGTACTGGTAATACCAGGTAAAGTCTGCGCTGGTAAAGTTGCTACCATCAGACCACTTGGTGCCTGGACGAAGGTGCCAAGTCCACTCGCTGGCGTCCTCATTGATCTCCAGGACTCTGCCAAACTGGCACGCACGGTTAGATCTAGGTTGTACCAGGTAAGGCAATTGCGCACCATCTTGGTGGGTCCCCACTTGTCCGAGACACCCTTGAAACCGCGGCGGATGGTGCCGCCGTAGACGCCGACTGATTCAACAACCGGCATAACATCAGGATTCTCTGGGAGACGCTCTTCGACAGGGGGCAGATCACCAGTGGCGACCAACTCTGCCAACATGGGGGCCTCACTGTACGCGGATATTACAGGGGCGGTTGTGGGTTCGGTCGAAGGTGCGGCAGTTGTAGCCTCTGGAGCGGTGGTAGCTGCGGGTTCAGGTGTAGCGGTTGGTTGCGCACAGGCGGCTGCCACAGTGGCGGCGCCTGTTAGTGCTGCAACCCTTACAAAGTCTCGACGTGTAACTTTTTGCATTTCCAACTCCCTCAAACTATGGCCAACTATCAACTTTTTTTCCAAACAGACTATTACGTTCACTATCTGAGCGGGCAACGCGTTGATGCCAGTCCCTGGAAATATGCCTTGATTCTAAGCACATGGCCTAGAGTGTCAAGTAAAACGCATATGACCATAAAACATATTATAAAGTAATACTACCTATAAATGATAGGCATAATCATGCATGAATACAAAACATTACCACGCCCTTTAGCCACCTTTCCCCAACAAAGAATTGGCAGAAATAGCTACTAAATCGTCAGTTACTGTTTCACTATGTTGTTTATCGGTCTAGTCGAGATGAGATCTCGGATGGGAATACGCAAAAGTCACATCGTTTTTCAGTCATCTTGTCAAGCTAGATATGTGTAATTTGCGTACTCGAATGCTTGGTCAGTCTGTATGGAAAAAATATCTGTTGCCGGATGCTAGACATGCGTGATTTGCGTACTAGAATGCTCGCATAAACCGTGATTATAAAAGAAGGTAGGCAAAATGATCAGGGAACGTTACAACCTCGAGATTTTGCGCAAGACTTTTGTGCCTCGTGCCGAATGGACTGATTTTCCCCCAGCAGCCAACCGGGCGGCCTGGAAAGGCTTTTCTGAAGGACGTTTGAATGCTATTCGTAGGGCCCGGGCTATTGCTCTGGGTGAGGCTGCTTTAGCGGGACCTTGGCTGGCACTTCCGGCCAGTTTGTATATGCAATTTGGTAGCAACGGCAATCGCAGCAATTATGAGGATGTCTATTTTACCCGGCGGCAGCGCCTGGCAGAGCTTGTGTTGGCCGAGTGCTACGAGTACAAGGGTCGTTTTATCGATGAAATCATCAATGGTATTTGGGCCGTTTGCGAAGAAACTACCTGGATCATTCCGGCGCACAGCATCAAAGGCCCCAACGGTTTGTTGCCTTCTATCGACTTGGCTAATCAGAGTGTAGACCTCTTTGCTACTCAAACTGCCCAGTTCTTGGGGCTCATCTACCGCCTTTTGGGCCCCGAGCTCGACCGCGTTTCTCCCGTGGTCTGCGAGCGCCTCATTCAACAGGTGGAGACTCAGGTGCTCCTTCCGGTCGAGAGTCGTGACGATTTTTGGTGGTTATCGGGTCGCAACAACTGGACACCCTGGTGTACCTCCAACTGTCTTGGCGCCGCTATGTTCATCTGGGACGATGTGAATCGCCTAGCAGCCTTTGCTGACCGCATGAACGTAGCCTGCGATCGATTCATTGCCGGGTACGCCCCAGATGGTGGCTGTGATGAAGGCCCTACCTACTGGGGTGTGGCTGCGGGCGCGCTGCTCATTCAACTAGAGCTGCTGTATTCACGCAGCAACGGCGCCGTTTCGGTGTACGATGAGCCCCTTATTCGAAATATGGGCACTTTTCTCACCACGGCTCATCTGGATGGTCCCTGGTTCACCAACTTTTCGGATGCGCCAGCGGCCAGCAGCCCCCGGCGTGCAGTAGTCTATTGCTATGGTAAACGCGTCGATGCACCAGAGATGATGGATCTGGCGCTTCTGGGCATGCGTAACTGGGATCCAGAGGGAGAGGTTGATCCGCCTTTGGCGGTATCGGGCGGAGAAGCCTTGTTTGCCGCTCTTACTGAACTCAACTGGATTCCAGCCGACGCTGCACCGCTCAATCTTTCTCGCCCGCTTACCCGTTATTTGCCCGATCTCCAGGTAGCTGTGCTGCGCCAGAGCTCGGTGCCGGGGCAGGGGCTGGTAGCGGCTATCAAGGGCAGCCATAACGATGCTTCACATAACCACAACGATGTAGGGCACTTTACCGTCATGCTCGACGGTCAGCCCGGGATTATTGATCTGGGTACGGAAGAATATACCCGGCAAACCTTTAGTGATCGCCGCTATGACCTGTGGTGCATTCGCGGCAACGGGCATAACGCCCCGCTATTTGACGGCATTGAACAGCTGGCAGGCCGCCAGTATGAGGCTTGCGATACGCGGTTTAGCACAGATGGGCTGGTAGATACGTTTGCCACAGATATGGCGCGAGCCTATCCCGAGACAGCCGGCCTCAAACATGTTCGCCGTACGCTGACGCTTGATCGCTCGACTGGAACCATTATAGTTAGTGACAAAGTCGAGCGTGCTGTGCCTACTGTCGATTTTGAGGTTCGCCTTTATGCGCATCCTGCTGTAGAGCAAATAGCGCCGGGCGTTTTGGCTTTTGCCACCAGCCCTCGTCGGTTGCTCATGCAGTATGATGCCAACTTGTTCCAAGTGGTGATCACGCCGATTGCTATTCAGGATGCTCGCCTGCTTCAAGTGTGGGGAGATACCCTCTACCGTGTCAGCCTCAAAGCAGCGATTCCCGAAACGGTCGCCTATCAGATGATCTTTTCGATCGAGTAAGAGACTGGGACTCAACTCGGGTTTGTCCAAGAAGAACAGAGAGTATACCCGCAAAGGAGTTTTTCACCACAAAGGGTATACTCTCTGTTGGGAAGCAACATCTATTTGACATAATACAGAGATCCTACATAATTGAGTCGGCTCTGGCTTGGCTTTGTAAGGGCGCAATGAAAAAGGAGATACAATGTCTGTAAAGCAGTGCTTGGTTTTGCCGATATTCTACCGTGAGGATTGGGGCACGTTTGATGCGTTTTGCGCCCGTATTGCTGCGATTGGTTACAGCGCCATCGAGGTGATGGCAGGCGTGCAGAACCTAGAGGGTATTGTGGCTACGGCTGGTAAAAACGGCCTGGCGGTGGCCAGCATGGTGGGCCATGCCAGCTTGCCTGATGGCCTCAACAAGGCGGGGAACCACGATCGCATCGAGGCCGAGCTGCGCGCTTCTATTGATCAAGCCGCTGACCTGGGCATTCCCTCGATGATCTGCTTTAGCGGTAACCGCAACCCCGGCCAGAGCGATTACGAGGGCATGGTTACCTGCGCCCACGGCCTGCGCAGGGTGGTGCCTTATGCCGAAAAAAAGGGCATTACCCTGAACATGGAGTTGCTCAATTCCAAGGTGGATCACCCTGGCTATCAGTGCGATCATACCGACTGGGGAATAGCCCTTTGCGAGATGGTAAACAGCCCCTCTTTTAAACTGCTGTTCGATATTTACCACATGCAGATTATGGAGGGCGACATTATTCGCACTTTGCGCAAGAATATTCAGTGGATTGGCCATTTTCATACTGCGGGTAATCCTGGCCGCAATGACATGGATGATACCCAGGAACTGAATTATACGGGTATTTGCCGTGCGATTGATTCAACGGATTATGCTGGCTATGTGGGGCACGAGTTCACCCCTCTGGGAGATCGCATGGCGGCTCTGGAGGCGGCTTACAATATCTGCGCTGACTAGGTTTCTGGAAATCTAAAGCAACAAGGGCTGCGCGCTAGCGCGCAGCCCTTGTTTTCTATTTCTAGCGTTTTGCTAGGCATAGATTTTACTATGCGTTGTGCTCGGCGCCGTTCTCAAAATAGAACGTCGAAGCGTTCAACAGTGAGAGGCCGTGGGTCAACCAGCCGATGGGATAACCAGCAGCATAGTTTCTCATGTCGTTGTGCATGATAGCCAGCGCGGGCATCTCACCCAGGTAACCCTGCATGGGCATCTCTTCCTTCCAGATATCGAGGATTTGGAAGAAAAGCTCGTTGCGTGTGTCAGAATCAGGCTCGACCATGGATTCGTTCCAGAGATTCCACATGTCAAGGATCCAGTGATCCGCAGGAGGTTCTTGACCATTGGGATCTTCCGGATTGTTATGCCACAGTGCCCAGGCACAGGCCCAGGGGCGCTGAGTATTGGTGCCGGTAAAGATGCTGTCGTTATCCCCTGCAAGGAAGGGCATGACCGTGCGGTCTGCGCTGAATGAACCGCAGTCCATCTCGTTGGCTGCTTCGCGCGATTCGTACAGTGAGCGTTCGGTATACTTGTAGGCACACTTGACGCCCACATCACCATAGTATTTGACGATCAACTGCATGGCGTCTTCGTAAGGAGTGCCGGCTGCTTCAATGCCTTCGACTGCGAAGAACACGGTTTCTCCCGTATCAGGGTCCACACGGTAGCCTTCGCTATCTCGTTGATCATAGCCAGCACCATCAAGCAAATCATTGGCCTTGTCTGGGTCGAATTCGATGTTGGCAAAGGCTTGATCGGGATAGAACTGGGCCGATTTTTCGACAGGGCTGTACTGACGTGGGGTCATCAGACCGTCGTAGACGAGCTCATTCAATTCTTCACGGTTTACCGCAAAGTTGAGTGCAAAGCGGACATCACGCTCGTTAAAGAACTTGCGTAATACTTCGTTCTGCGAGGTCAGGTTGAGTGATACAGCGACGTGAGAGGGCTCAACGCCTACGACAACTTGATAGTTGCCATCTGCTTCGTTCTCTTTGAGCAGGGTAAAGTTACCCACGTCAACATTTCGGGCCTGCAGGTCAATTTCGCCATTGACGAGCCACATGTTGAGGACGTCAGGTGTTTCGTAGAGGCGATAGTTGACATAGTCGATATAAGGCAGCTGATTCCCCTCTTCATCGACCATCCAGCAATAGGGATTACGTTCGGTAATGACGAGTTCGTTGACGATATCATTGGTATAGAGCCATACATCCAATCGAGGAACCCCAGGGTTGGTATGCTCTTGGCGCTTGCCCTCGAAAAAGTCAACCCAGCTGGAATAGCCTTCTTCTGTGATCATGGCCTCCAACGCACCCTCATCGGTAAAGGTGGGATGAAACTGTTCGAGATAGTAACCGGGCATCATGGGGAACTCGCGCCAGATCACCTTGAATCCAAAGAGAGGATTGGGGTGCGCAAAGGTAAAGATAAAGGTAAAGTCATCCTCAACGCTGAGTTCGCACATCTGCTGATCATCGCCAGAGCCTGTTTTGTAAGCAGCGATACCAGCAGGGTTGAGCTCTTTGTCGTTGGCAAAGTTATCCCACCACCATTGGGTGTGCTCGGTGGTTAGGGGCGTACCGTCAGACCACTTGGTGCCCTTACGAAGGTGCCAAGTCCAGACGGTGGCATCCTCATTCATATCCCAGGATTCGGCCAACATCGGGGCGATGGTCAGGTCTTCATTAAACCGTGTGAGGCTGTTCCAGTTCAAATAAGTCATGCCAGTGGCGTCCGAAGTTCCCCTGAAAGCACGGCGCCAGGTACCACCATAAACGCCCAGGCTCTCTTTGACGGGAAGCACAACGGGGTTTTCTGGCAGACGGTCTTCGACGGGAGGAAGATCACCCGAGGCAACCAATTCGGCCAACATAGGAGCTTCGCTGAAAGAGGAAATGGAAGCAGCAGTGGTCGGAGTTGCTTCAGAACCTGTATTGCTACCAGTCGGGGCTGTGGTAGCGATAGGAGCAGTAGTTGCTTCAGGGGCGGGGGTGGCTGTGGGATTGGCACAGGCTGCAGCCACTGTGGCGGCTCCAGTCAGTGCCGAGATGCGCACAAACTCGCGACGAGAAATTTTGAACATTTCTTTCTCCTAATATTAACTAACACACAGCAAAGTGATGTGCCATTTCTGACACTTTGTTAATATAAGAGTGCCTTTGAGTATTCGCAAGCGTATTTTGTTGCCTACTCCTCTATTTTAGATAATAAAGCTTAAAGAAACGAGATAATTTTTAGGCTTTATTCTTACAAACGCATAAGCAGTAGAACTAGTCTTTTGTGGAACATAAGCTATATGGCCTGAAATACCATGCCCCAGTATAAAGGGCGATCCTTAGGATCGCCCTTTATACTTTTGCTTGCTCTCTACTAGGAGGTGTGCTCTTTTGGGTCTTCCCAGAAGATGGTTTGACTCGGCAGAATGTGCTCGCTCTTGGTATTGTCGTCGTTGGGGTAACCACTGAGATAGTTACGCATACCGTTCTTGACAATGACCAGCGAAATGAACTCACCCAGGTAACCGATCATGGGTAGCTGTTCCTTCCAGATATCCAGAACACCGGATTTGAACATGGCGGTGCGAGTGGCATCATCCGGTTCGACATTGATCTCGCTCATGGTGTTCCAGATGGTCCAGATCCAATGATCTGCAGGTGGCTCTTCACCGTTGGGGTCAGCATTGTCGTTCTTCCAGAGGCCCCAGGCTCCGGCCCACGGACGGTCTGATGTCTCACCGGTAAAGATAGTGGGCGTGACGATGGGTAAAAGTGTGCGATCGCCGCCCCAACAGGTGCAATCTACCTGGTTGGCCTCATAGTGCTCGGTATAGAGTGAACGCTCAACGTACTTGTACTGGCACTTGATGCCTACTGCGTCAAAGTATGAAACCAGCATCAAGATGTTGTCATCCTGACCAACCTCGGTTGTACCTTCGATGATTAGGGAGATGGTTTCGCCAGAACCATCTTTATAAGTGCGATAACCGTCGGCATCTTTTGCGTCATAGCCGGCGCCATCCAGTAGGGAATTCGCTTCATCGGGATCGTACTCGATGTAAGCATTAGATAGCTCGGGATAGTACTGTGGCGAAACACTTAGCGGGCTGTATTGGCGCGGTGTACCCTGGCCATCATAGACCATCTCGTTGATCTCTTCGCGGTTTGCGGCCAAAGAAAAGGCCTTGCGCACGTCGACATCGCCAAAGAACTCGCGCAGGCGTGTATCTTGGCAGGCGTTGTTGGGCGTAAAGGTAAAGTGGCCGGCAGAGATACCCGTCATAACGCTGAAATCTCCGCTCTCTTCACTCTCTTTGAAGAGCGTAAAATCGCTGAGATTAACCCCACGGGATTGGCAGTCGATCTCACCATTGAGAATCCACATGTTAAAAACGTCGGTCGATTCGTACAGACGGTGAGTCACCTTGTCAATGTAGGGTAGTTGTTTACCTTCAGCATCGACTTGCCAAAAGTAAGGGTTGCGCTCCATGACAAAAAGCTCGTTATCGAGGGTGTTCATTGGCTTCCAAGGGAAGATGCACGGACAATTCTCGTCCATGTACCACCAATCGCGGTCATCGTATAGGGCAACCCAGGTCTCGAAACCTTCTTCTACAGCCATGGCATTCAGCGTGTCCGCATCGACAAAGTCAATGTGGTACTGCTTCATATACTCGCTGGGGCGGAAGGGAGGGTTCTGATGGCCGATGACGTTGTAGGCGAGCAGCGGGTTCGGGTCAGCAAAGGTCATCACGATGGTATAGTCGTCGGGTGCCGACCAGGTGCTCATCACCAATGGATCTCCGGTGGAGAACTGGCTGAGTGGCGTTGTGGTCAGTTCTTCATTCAGCAGATCGTACTCATAGTACCACATAAAATTTTCGCTGGTAAAGGCGCTGCCATCGGACCATTTCATGCCTTTGCGTAGGTTAAAGGTCCATTCGCTGGCATCATCGTTGATTTCCCATGATTCGGCGATGGAAGCACGTACGCTGAGATCCAGGTTGTACCAGGTGAGGTTGTTGCGCACCATCTTGGTGGGGCCCCACTTGTCAGAAACGCCCTTGAAACCGCGTCGCCAGGTGCCGCCATAAATGCCGATCACATCTGGAACTTCTTGCACATCGGGATTTTCTGGCAAACGCTCTTCGACGGGGGGCAAATCGCCAGAAGCAACCAACTCGGCAAGGGAAGGCGCTTCACTGTATACAGAAGTAGCAGTTGTGGGTTCGGGTGTCGCTGTTGCTTCGGGTGCGGACGTGGCAGCTGCTGCAGATGTCGCAGTAGCCGCTGTAGTGGCCTCTGCCGCTGTAGTGGCCGTAGGTGCGGGGGTAGAAGTAGGTTGGGTGCAAGCAGCAGCCACTGTGGCAGCAGTTACGAGTGTGCTTACACGCACAAAGTCACGACGAGAGATTCTTTCCATTCTGGTCTCCATCCTTTGTCTCCGATGTGCGCATCACCCCATTGGTGACGGCGCTGATCGGGAGGCACGAACGAAAAGCCGTTGAATGCCGAGCACGCGCCGAACCCCTCCCTTTTCGTCTGCCGGGTTGGAGATTACCGTACTGTGCAATTTCAACTAGGCATAATGACATACTAGTACGCGTATATGCTGTTGGCAAGTTGTACCGCAATATCTAGCAATACATTCTTCATTATTGATGATATTGCTTGTCAAGTTTGTATAATATAGTTTATAGGGCAAAACTATATTATGGCTCTATAGGTGGCTTGACATAAAAAGGAGAGGGCGATCCTTATGGTCGCCCTCTTTTAAGCATGTTGGTGCAAAATGACGTTCGCTAGGCCGTGTGGTCTTCTGGGTTTTCCCAGTAGAGTGTCTGGCTCTGCTGAACGTGCTCGTCCTTGGTCTTGTCATCGTTGGGGAAGCCGTCAACATAGTTGATCAGGCCATTCTTGACGATGATAAGCGCTGGGAACTCGCCCAAACAACCGATCATGGGCAGTTCTTCCTTCCAGATGTCCAGAACGTCGGTTCTGAAGCGCTCGTTGCGGCTGTCTTCGTCCGGATCAATGTTGATGTCATCCACAGCATTCCAGATTGTCCAGATCCAGTGGTCCGCAGGAGGCTCTTCGCCGTTGGGGTCGTCGTTGTCATTCTTCCATAGGCCGTATGCACCAGACCACGGGCGGTCCATCGTTGTGCCGTTAAAGATGGTCGGCGTGATGATGGGCATAACCGTACGGTCGCCGCCCCAAGAAGTGGAATCGACCTGGTTGGACTCATAGTGCTCAGTGTAGAGCGATCGTTCATTGTACTTGTACTGGCACTTGATACCCACATCGCCAAAGTACTTGACCATCAACAGGATGGCGTCCTCATCGGCCGTTCCGGCCTCAGCGGTGCCTTCGATGGTGAGCGAGATGGTGCCCGAGCCGTCCTTGAAGAGGCGATAGCCTTCTGCATCTTTGGCGTCAAAGCCGGCGCCGTCGAGCAGAGCATTGGCCTCATCGGGGTCGAAATCGATGTAGGCATTAGCCTGGGCGGGATATGCCTGCGGAGACATGCTCAGCGGGCTGTACTGGCGCGGTGTGCCCTGGCCGTCAAACACGAGGTCGTTCATCTCGTCTCGGTTGATAGCGAGAGAAAAGGCTATGCGCACATCGGTATTGCCCAAGAATTCACGAAGTTTCGGGTCTTGGCAAGCGATGTTGGGTGTAAAACAGGTATGGCTGGCGCTTACACCCGTGGCGACCCGATAGTCACCTTCCGCTTCACTCTCTTTGAAGAGAGTATAGTTGCCCTTGTCGACATGGCGCCCCTGAAAGTCGATTTCGCCGTTGACGATCCACATGTTGAACACGTCTGGCGTCTCGAACAGGCGGTGAGTAACCCTGTCGATATAGGGTAACTGCTGACCTTCAGAGTCAACCTGCCAGTAGTAGGGGTTGCGCTCCATGGCGAATAGCTCGTTGTCGAGAGTGTTCAGTGGCTTCCAAGGGAAGATGCAGGGACAGGTCTCATCCATGTACCACCAGTCACGGTCAGCAAAGAGCAGGTCCCACGTTGAAAAGCCTTCTGCTTCTGCCAAAGCCGTGAGGGTGTCCATGTCCACAAAATCGGGATGGAACTGCTTCAAGTATTCGCTGGGGCGGTAAGGCGGGTTTGAATGTCCGACGCACTCATAAGCCAGGAATGGCTTGGGGTGTGCAAAGGTCATGACGATGGTATAGTCGTCGGGCGCTGCCCAGGTGCTCAACACTGCGGGGTTACCAGTTGAGAATTGGCTCGGTACGGTTGGGGTCAGGGTTTCGTTCAACAGTACGTACTCATAGTACCAAATAAAGTCTGCACTGGTGACAAAGGAGCCATCGGACCATCTGACGCCCTTACGCAGGTGCCAAGTCCACTCGCTGCCATCCTCATTGAGTTCGTAGGATTCGGCAAAGCTGGCGCGCACCGTGAGGTCAAAGTTAAAGCAAGTCATACCCTGGCGCACCATTTTGGTGGGGCCCCACTTGTCCGAAACGCCCTTGAAACCACGGCGGATGGTGCCGCCGTACTTGCCTACAGACTCGATGACGGGCACAACTTCGGGATTCTCCGGAAGTCGCTCATCAACAGGGGGCAGATCACCAGATGCAACCAACTCGGCCAACATTGGTGCCTCGCTATACATGGAAACAGCAGGGGCATCGGTGGCTGTGGCTGCGGGGGCACTAGTTGCTGCGGGTGCAGTGGTTGCTGCGGGTGCAGTGGTTGCCGCAGGTGCAGTGGTTGCGGCTGGAGCAGTAGTGGGCTCAGGCGTGGCTGTCGGTTGTGCGCAGGCTGCGGCTACCGTAGCGGCCGTTACCAGAGAGCTCACGCGTACGAACTCACGACGAGAGATCCGTTCCATCACACATCTCCATTCTGTGATTTCCGATCTGTACGCTGCCCCGACGGCAGAACTGGATCGGAAGACCGGAACAAGAATGCTGTGGAACACACGGCACTATGCGCGTCTTCTCCTTTTGAGAGAGCATAGCACAATGCAGTTCCGCATAAGCATAACCTATGTTATCACAAAATATTTCATATAGCAATAATACCTACTATATAGGCATAATTGCTATAGGCATTATTCTATCGATAGTGTAATCAGGGGGAGCTGATGTGGCCAATTAATCGGATGTTGAGAGCAAGCGTGCTGACCCAGGCCGCAGATAACGCGTTTCTCAAGGATCGCGCCTTGAATTGCGACAAAGGAAAGAGGGCGGCCCTATGGCCGCCCTCTTTTTGGTAAATGTTTAGATCGAATCGATCAGGAAGTATGCTCTTCGGGGTTCTCCCAGTAAAGGGTTTGCGGGCCCTGAAGATGCTCGTCCTTGACGATATCATCATTGGGGAACCCGGCATGGTAGTTGACTAGGCCGTTCTTGACGATGGTGTAGGAGGGGAACTCGCCCAAGCAGCCGATGCTGGGAAGTTGATCCTTCCAGACATCCAAGACACCAGTACGGAACAGCTCGTTGCGTGTGTCTTCATCTGGTTCAATGTTCATGGCGTCCACAGCGTTCCAGATGGTCCAGATCCAATGATCCGCAGGGGGTTCTTCGCCGTTGGGATCATCGTGATTGTTTCGCCATAGGCCCCAGGCGCCGGCCCACGGGCGGTCAGTCGTCGTGCCATCAAAGATGGACGGTGTGACGATGGGCAGGACGGTGCGATCACCAAACCAAGAGGAAGCCTCAACCATGTTGGACTCATAGTGCTCGGTATAGAGCGAGCGCTCATTGTATTTGTACTGAGCCTTGATACCTACGGCCTCGAGATAACTCACCTTGAGCAGGGTGGCATCTTCGCCAGTTGTTCCGGACTGATCAGTACCTTCGATGATCAGGGAGATCGTTGTGCCATCCGGGAAGGTGCGATAGCCGTCGGCGTCTTTCTGGTCATAACCCGCGGCATCCAACAGGTCGTTGGCCTGATCGGGGTCATACTCGATGAACGAATTGGCCTGTGCCGGATAGGCACTGGGCGACATGCTCAGCGGGCTGTACTGACGCGGCGTACCCTGACCGTCGAAAACCAGCTCGTTCATTTCTTCGCGGTTCATGGCCAGGTTCATGGCCTGGCGCACTTCGAGTGTGCCAAAAAAGTCGCGTAGCTGCTGATTCTGGGAGGCCAGGTTGATCGTCAAGCCGTTGTGGCCAGCACTGATGCTGTTAGAGACAATATAATCGCCGGATGTTTCGCTTTCCTTGTAGAGGGTGTAGCTGCCGGAATCGACGTGACGGTACTGGAAGTCGATCTCGCCGTTGACGATCCACATGTTAAAGACATCAGGGGTCTCGAACAAACGGTGGGTGACTTTGTCGATGTAAGGAAGCTGATTGCCTTCAGGGTCAACCTGCCAGAAGTAAGGGTTGCGCTCGATCACGAACAGCTCGTTGTCGAGGGTATTGACGGGCTTCCAAGGGAAGATGCATGGGCAGGTCTCGTCCATGTACCACCAGTCGCGGTCTGCATAGAGCAGGTCCCAGGTAGAAAAGCCTTCTTCGGTGGCCAGGGCATCCAGTGTGGCCTGTTCAGTAAAGTCAGGGTGAAACTGCTTGAGGAACTCACTGGGGCGGAAGGCCGGGTTCTGGTGGCCGATTACTTTGTAGGCAAAAAGCGGGTTCGGATCAGCGAAACTAAAGACGATGGTATAGTCATCAGGTGCCGTCCAAACGCTGGGTGTCACTTCCGAGCCGGTAGCAAACTGGCTCAAAAAGCTCGGCGTTAGCGTTTCGTTCAAGAGCACATAGTCATAGTACCACATAAAGTTTTCGCTGGTAAAGTCACTGCCATCGGACCACTTGGTACCCTTGCGCAGGTTAAAGGTCCACTCGCTGCCGTCCTCATTGATCGACCAGGATTCGGCCAGGCTGGCACGCACAGAGATATCCAGGGCAAAAGCGGTGAGGTTATTGCGCACCATCTTGGTGGGGCCCCACTTGTCCGAGACGCCCTTGAAACCGCGGCGAATGGTGCCGCCGTACTTACCAACTGATTCTACCACAGGGCAGACGTCAGGGTTTTCTGGCAGACGCTCTTCAACGGGCGGAAGATCGCCAGAGGCAACCAACTCAGCCAGCATGGGGGCTTCGCCATAAACGGATACGGCAGTGGTGGCAGTAGCCTCAACGGCTGTAGTTGCGCCAGGGGCTGTGGTTGCTACGGGAGCCGTAGTAGCAGCAGGAGCCGTGGTAGCAGCGGGCTCGGGCGTAGCAGTAGGCTGTGCACAAGCTGCGGCAACCGTGGCAGCTGTGATCAGAGAGCTCACACGTACGAACTCACGACGAGAAATCCGTTCCATTACACATCTCCATTTTGTTTTCTCCGATTCATACATTACCCCAATGGCACGTGAAACGGAGAGTAATAACAAGATGTCGCGAAACGCACGATTCTATACCCGCCTCCTCCTCTTTAGGAGAGTATAGCACGATGCAGTTCCACATAGACACAAATGATGATAACACAAACTATTGGATGTGGCAAGAATACCTAATAGATAGGCACTATGCTCAGAGCATCTCTGCTTATTCTGCTGATATTGTGATTGTAGGTGCATAGCGAACTGCTTTTTAAGGGCGGACACAACGTATTGCCATAGGAAAGAGGGCGGCTTTTGTGTCCGCCCTCTGTTGGTGCGTATCTGTGGAGAGTCAATCAGGAGGTGTGTTCTTCGGGGTTCTCCCAGAACAGAGTCTGGGGGCCGAGGACATGCTCATCCTTGGTGATGTCATCAAAGGGGAAGCCAGGAACATAGTTGCGCAGCTCCTTTGCGACAATGATCAGCTTGGGGAACTCTCCCAGATAACCGACCATTGGTAGCTGTTCGGCCCAGATGTCGAGAATCTGCCAGAACAGGGTAGTACGCATGGCATCGTCCGGTTCGACAAGAATTTTGTCATAGATGTCCCAGATATCCCATATCCAGTGTCCCGCAGGAGGCTGTTCACCATTGGGGTCACTGTTATTGATCTTCCACAGGCCCCAGGCACCAGCCCACGGACGATCGGGCATCATACCAACAAAGGTCTGCGGTGTGATGATAGGCATGACGCTACGGCCTGCTTGCCAGCAGACGGCGTCTTGCGTGTTCGCCAAATAGTGCTCGGTGTACAGCGAACGCTCCACATATTTGTATTGGCACTTGACGCCAGCATCGCCAAAGTACTTGACGAGCATCTGGATAGCATCCTCATCCTGGGAGCCAGCCTGCCATGTGCCCTCAATGGTGATTGAGATGGTATCGCCCGAACTATCTTTGTAGAGGCGATAGCCTTCTGCATTCTTGGTGTCATAGCCAGCGCCATCGAGAAGCGCATTAGCTTGCTCAAGATCATATTCAATGTAGGCATTGGCCTGTTTGGGGTAGGCTTGTGGAGAGATGCTAAGCGGGCTGCTCTGACGCGGCGTGCCCATGCCGTTGTAAACCAGCTCATTCAGCTCATCGCGGTTGACCGCCAGAGAAAAAGCAATACGTACGTCGGTGTCGCCCAGGAACTCGCGCATGCGAAGGTCTTTACAGGCGATATTGGGCGTAAAAACAAACTGGATAGCATCGAGGCCCATAACCACATTGAATCCGCCGCTCTCTTCAGCTTCTTTAAAGAGGGTGATGTTGCCGCTATCCACATGTCGGCCCTGATAGTCGATTTCGCCGTTGACGATCCACATGTTGAACACGTCGGGCGTCTCAAACAGGCGATGCGTCACTTTGTCGACGTACGGGAGCTGTTGGCCGGTTTCATCCACTTGCCAAAAATAAGGGTTGCGCTCGAGTACAAATAGTTCTTCGGATAGCGCGTTCGTTGGCATCCATGGATATATACAAGGGCGGGCAGGATCCATGTACCAATTGTCATGGTCCAAATAGTTCTTATCCCAGGTATCAAAGCCAGCCTCAACGGCCTGTGCAGTCAACGTGGCTTCATCTCCAAAATCGGGGTGGTACTGTTGCATGTATGTGCTGGGCCGGAATGGAGGGCCCTGATGGCCGACCACGCGGAAGGCAAAAAGTGGGTTGGGGTTGGCGAATTTCATGGTGATAGTATAGTCGTCGGCGGCGGTCCAGGTACTAAGTACGAGCGGATTGCCTGTCGAAAAGTTGGTTGGCGGGGCAGTGGTGAGTTTTTCATTCAGCAACTGGTGCTCCATATAGTACATAAAGTCTTTGGTGGTAAAGTCGCTACCATCCGACCACTTGGTGCCCCTGCGCAGGAAAAAGGTCCACTCGCTGGCGTCGTCATTGATTTCCCATGATTCAGCTAAGCTGGCGCGCAGTGTGAGATCCAGGTTGTACCAGGTTAGGTTGTTGCCAACCAGCTTGGAGGGGCCATTGCTATCCGAGACGCCCTTGAACCCGCGGCGGATGGTTCCGCCATAATGACCGACCATCTCAATAACCGGCATGATATCGGGGTTTTCTGGCAGACGCTCTTCAACAGAAGGCAGATCGCCAGAGGCAACCAAATCGGCCAGCATGGGGGCTTCACTATAAACGGATACGGCTGTAGTGGCAGTGGCCTCAACGGCTGTGGTTGCTGCGGGAGCAGTGGTAGCGGCAGGCTTGGGTGTTGCGGTAGGCTGGGTACAGGCTGTGGCCACTGTGGCGGCCGCTACCAGAGAGCCCACACGTACGAACTCGCGACGAGAGATTCGTTCCATGGCACACCTCCATTTGAATTCTCCAATTCCATACTACCCCGATGGTAGGATTGAATCGGAAGAGTAAACAAAATACTGTGAAACGTGTGCTATACCCACCATTTCTTTTATCCGGAGAGCATAGCGCTATGCAACTTCCAATAAGCATAAATACATACTAATGCTATTCAAATAACATAGCAATGAGCCAAAACCTAAGCTAAATTGCTTATATTGACGTGGCTTTGCAGCAAGGTTACACTGTTTTGTACAAATTGGAAACGCTCCCAGAGGATGGGTCGATGACCATTGAGAGAATAGCTGAACTGGCCGGTGTATCTCGTTCCACCGTGTCGCGTGTGATCAACAATAGTCCTGATGTGCGTGAAGAAACGCGCGTTCGGGTGATGCGCGTTATCGAGGAGCAGGGGTATTATCCCAATGCAGCAGCTCGCTCACTTGCTTCGCGCAAGAGCCGCACCATTGCGGTGGTCGATCCCAGCAGCGTCGATGCTCGTTTTGGGGATTTATTCTTTCCGTTGATGCTGTTGCGGGGCATTGCCAAGGCATGTCAGAACTCTAACTATAACGTTATGCTCTCCAACGTTGACCCCAAACGGCCCGAGACGTACCTCTCTTTGGTGAACAGCGGCGAAGTTGCCGGGTTTATTCTGGGTACAGGCCGTGCTGGCGTCGATATGATGGAACACCTTTACGAGCGCAACGTGCCTTTTATCCTCATCGGCACCCATCCGCCTCGTCCAGATATCTGTTGCATTACCAGCGACAACGTGACGGGTGGATTCATGGCGGCGCGCTATCTGGCCAGCAAGGGCTACAAGCGTATTGCCGTGTTTACCGGTAGTAGGGATGTCGGGACCGCTATAGACCGCCTGGAAGGGTTCAAGCAGGGCATGGCTAGCGCGGGGCTTGAACTGCCGCCCGAGTATGAGGTGTGGACGCGCCAGGGTAATTCGGATGCCTATGAGGCGATGACCCAGCTTTGGTCTTTGCCCGAGCGGCCCGAGGCCATTTTTTGCTGGTCGGATCCGCCAGCCATTCGTACCCTGGATTGGGCTGAGCAGCACGGCGTGCGCGTGCCCCAGGATCTGGCGGTAATGGGCTTTGACGGTGTGCCCTTTGCTGCCATGACGAACCCACCTCTAACTACCATCGAACAGCCGGCCATTGATATTGGTATGCGTGCTGTCGAGACGCTCATCAAGCACCTGCGCACAGGCGAACCGATGGTGAGTAGTTCGTTGCCAGTGCGGCTGATTGAGAGGGATAGCTGCTAAGTACGTGTAAAGCAAAGACCGGGGAATGCTCTCCCCGGTCTTTTTTTGTTCCGATACTTTGCGGTTAGCGCCAGTCTGACAGCCAATCCCAAAAAAGGCTGGGCCAACTGGCCAGGATGGGATCGTCCTTAGCTAAACCCAGGCCGTGGAGGCCGTGGGGATAGATATGGGCCTCTACTGGCACGCCATTGGCAGCACAGGCTGCGGCAAAGCTGATGCTGTTTCTCACCGGCACACGTTCATCATCGGCGGTGTGGAATAGAAAGGTTGGTGGTGTATCCGCATTGACATGCTTCAAGGGGCTGAATATGGTGCGAGCCTCATCGGGCATGCTATTGTTATTCTGATCCTCTTTGGCCAAGTACGCGCGCTCAAAAGAGAGCACAGCATAGGCCAGAATGATGCGGTTGGGACGCGCATCATAGGTAGCCAAAGGATCATCATCGAACTTGGCAAAATTGGGCAAAACGCCCGTCATGGCGGTCAGATGCCCGCCGGCAGAAAAGCCCATCATGCCAACGCGATCGGGATCGATATTCAGCTCGCTGGCCATAGAACGCACCAGCCGCACAGCCCGGCAAGCATCGATCTGCGGCGCAGGAAAATCATGAGGTGCAACACGATACTGCAGCACGGCGCCCACAATGCCGTGATCTGCCAGTAGCTGAGCTACCGGCTCGCCCTCGTGGTAGGCGCGATGTCTATAGGCCCCACCCGGGCAGATGATGATCACCGCAAAAGGACCCTTGGCTGGTGTTTCCGGTGTATAGACTTCCAGACGCGGCAATACCCCCAGTGTCTCCTGATTAAAGGGATGCCCCTCTGGCCAAAGGTTGATGATGCGTGGTTCGCTCATGTTTTGCTCCTGTTGCTAGGCTTTGACCATACCCCAATCCGAGAGCCAATCTTCCAGCAGGCCGGCCCAACTGGCCACCTCCGGGAAGCGCTGGCCCATGACGGTGCCATGATTGCAGTTGGGGTAAACGTGAAGTGCAAAGGGCACGCCGTTGGCGGCGCAAGCCGAGGCTAGCTCCATGGCATTGGCCACGGGCACTTTTTCATCGGGTTGGGTGTGATAGATGAACGTTGGTGGGGCACTGCTGTCGATGCCGCTGATGACATCCATCGCTGCTTCGATCTCGGCAGGACTGCTGGCACCAGCGAAATGGTGGGCGCTACGCTCGCGGCCGTGCACTGATTTGATGGGCGCATAGGCCAGCACGATGCGATCGGGGCGGGCGCTGAAATCCTCAGCCAGGTCATCCTCTTCATCCTGAATCAGGTCAGGCTTAAAGCCAGTCATGGCCGTGAGGTGCGCGCCGGCGGAAAAGCCGATCATGCCCAGACGTTCGGGATCGATGCCCAGCGCGTCGGCATTGGCGCGGGCCAGCCGCATGGCACGGGCCGCATCTGCAAAGGGGGCGGGGTAGCCCACCGGGGCGATGTGGTAGCGCAGCACCAGGGCGGCAAATCCGCGCTTGGTGAACCATTCGGCTACGGGTTCGGACTCGTGGTCGGCTAAGAAGGTATACCCACCGCCTGGGCAGACGATAAAGGCCGGGCAGGGATCGGCGGCCGGCTGCTCTGGCATGTACACCTGCAAGCGGGGGCGCTCCATCACGCCGCGCTCGTCGCGCTCGCCGCTGGCGCGCAGTATCTTGTCCTGCGCTATTTCTTCTGCCGTGGGGTTCTTGGTCGAGTCATCGGACCACAGGTTGATGTCGTTTTTGCGAATCATGATGTGCCTATCCTTTCAATAAATCGGGCGAATCGCGCAGGACCATGCAGAGGGCCTGCAGGTAGAATGTGGTGCCTACATCACGCAAGTAATAAGGCGAACTGTCCGAACCGTTGGGCGGCAGCACCTTTTCCAGGATGGCGCCGCTCAAGTTGTCGTCGGTCACATTGGTAAACTGCATCGAACGGCAAAAGCCCAGAGCCCTTTGCAGGGGTTCGATCCACTGCTCATCGCCATAGCGACTGATGAGATCGTGCCAGAGGATGGCTGCACAGGCGATGCCGCTGGTGGCCTGGCCAAAGCTGGGCGTGCGCCAATCGCGATAGGTATCGCGAAACATCCCGCCGTCACTGCGCATAGCCTGCACATACCACTGCGCCGAACGTCGGCAGCAATCGAGAAAGCGCATCTCGCCGGTGTCCTCGTACACCATCCACATGGGCCGACCCCACCAAAAGGCCTGGCGCGGATGGATAGAGCCAGTCACCGGGTTAGCCGGCGGATAGTTGATCCAGTTGCCCTCGGGCTGCTCGTCACGCAGCAGGCGCCGCGCTGTAGCCAGGGCCACTTGGCGCAAGTGTTCGTCGCCAGTGGCCTCATACCCCTTGAGGAAGACGCCATCGTCGAGCAGGGGGCGCCCCGGCTGGGGGAATACCTCTGCTGACATAAAGCTGGCCCGATCCAGAATGCCCCGCTCTTCGGAATAATCATCGCGAAAGAGCCCCTCGATGGGGATGAACATGCGCTTTTGCACCCATTGCAGAGCATGAACGGCCGCATTGAGATAGCGCGTCTCGCCAGTGATCTCGGTCAGGCTGAACAGGCCATCCAGGCATTCCAGAATGGCCGAGGTGTTGATGTTGGAATCCTCATAGGCGCGAATGAGGCCGAAATCGGGATGCGATTCGTCCGTGATTTGGGCGCGCAGAATGAACTCGGCACCATCACGGGCGGCCTGCAGGTAACGCTCATCGCCCAGGGCGATATAGGCCAGCGCCAGAGCCTTGACGGCCTGGCCCCCATGCCACACAGGGCAGAACACATCCCACTTGCCGGTGCCCGCAACGTATTCGCCGCGAAAGGCGCCCTGTAAGTTGTCATAACGATCGAGATGTTCAAAGTTACTTTCGGTCAAGCCGTGACTGCCGGTACGGATCTGGGCCCGGTCGACGAGCCAATCCGCCGCCATCCGTGCTGATTCTCGCCAACCCTCAATACCCTGAGCCTGGCTGGCCTCTTGTCCCCAAAATGCCATGTTATCCGCTTCTCCTCAGTTGCCTTCTTTTTGAGCCTTTGCATACTACCATCAGCAGCGTGCGGCTGCAACGTGTTTGCGCCAAAAGTTCTGCTGTGTAAAATGGGGAGCAAGAACGTTGAGGAGGCGTATGATGGATATGGCCCGCTGTGGATTGGATTGCGATGCCTGCGAATACCGCGAGAGCACCCATTGCCCCGGGTGTCGCGCTCTGGCGGATGGCCGCCCCTTTTGGGGTGAGTGTAGGGTGGCCCTTTGCGCTCTTGGCAAGGGCTATGGCACCTGCGTAGAATGCCCGGTGATGCCTTGCGATACGTTGACGGCCTTTAGTTATGACGCTGAACAGGGCGATAACGGCCAGCGGATCGAAAATTTACGCCGTTCCCGTGGTTTGTGACCCCATTTTTATGCCCAACATTGCCAATGGCCACAACGTTATGGTAGACTAGTTATGTGGACTGCCCAATTGATGGGATCCGCAAGGAGAGAAATACATGTTCAAAGCCATGATGTTGGCCCTGGCGCTGTTGACGGCCACCGCAACCTCTGCGGGACCGCAGGCAGCCAGTCAGGTTGAGGTACCCGTTGCCGTGCAAGCGATGGTTCAGGCTTATGCTGGCGAGGAGACCTCTGCTCTCACCAACGCTCTCAAGGTTCAGGATCGCGTGCGCGATATGATCAAGCTGCGCGATCAATTGCGAGATGGCACCTGTGAAGATTGCGATGGCGAGCAGCTAATGCTGGGCAACGCCGATGGCGAACCTGGCACGGGTAATGCCTACGGCCATATCGATGGCGTGCCCTACGGCCAGGCCAAGCAGGACGATGAAACTCTCTTGCCGCTGGGTCAGCAGATTCAGAGCGGCGAGGCCGAGGTTCCCGGCTTGGGCAATGCCTACGGGCAGGATCCTGAGCACGTTACCGGTGACGGCGATGCTATTTGTGATAGTGACGGCGTATGCGATGGTGACGGCGTGCCCGATGGCAACGCCTATGGTCATGGCAAGAATTAAGATTGACTGATAGTGTAAGCGCCCCCTCACTGAGGGGGCGCTTTTTTGTTGACTGTACAGTAGGGCCTGCTAGATGACGCCGAATCCCATCAGCACGCCCATCACCACAAAGAGCACCGCCGAAACCCGCAAGATGGTGCGTTCGGGGCAGAGGCGCCGCAGGTGATGACCGCAAAGTGCGGCTAGGGCGGTAGAGGTGGCCAGTGCCAGCGACCCGCCGATAAAGGTGATCCAGGGGTTGGCGCCGTTGCCCGCCAGGCCCAGCACCGCCAGTTGCGTTTTATCCCCCAATTCGGCCACGAACAGCAGGCCAAACGTGGAATTGAACCCCGGCCAACTCCAGCGGCTGCGCGGCGCATCGGCGGCCAGTTCGGCGCAGTCGAGTTCGGCCTCATCGCAGTCGTTCTTGCTGGCCTCACGCCACATCAACAGGCCCATAACCGCAAACAGCACCGCCGCGGCGATGGTGATGACCCGTTGGGGCACCAGGGCGTTGATGAGGCTGCCACCCAGTACGCCCAACCCCGTGACAATGGCTAGGGCCAGTGAGCCGCCCAAGAACACCGCCCAGGGGCTGCGGTAGCGGCAGGTTTGGCTGATAACGGCTAGCTGCGTTTTGTCGCCCAGTTCGGCTACCAGTACCAGGCCAAAGGTGGATAGAAAGAGTCGCCAGTCCATGAATACATCTCTCCGTTTGCAGGCAAGGAGTGGTATTTTACCTGTAGAGGCGGAGGCGTCCAAAAAGGGGGGAGAAGAGGACGGTTCTTGGTGTAAATTGCACTAATCTTGGCTCTTTCTGCTATGGGCTAGTGACTTATGCTGTCAACATGAGTAGACTAAACGTACATTAGATAGCTATATGGATTGAGTCTGTTTCGTAGCTTAACCTACGAAACATCTAGTGAATGGAGGCTGACATGCTCTCTGATTATTTGAAAATGATTCTCCGCAGCTATATGCAAGCTCAGGGAGAACAATTCAAAGGGCATGAATTGGCTGATCTGATTCGACATAAGTTGCCTGACGATATTTCAATTGAGGCGTCATTGGGTCCCCGCTATGTGGTCAAGGGATCTGCTGGGCAGGGGAATTGGGCTCGATGCCCCTGGGTGGCTGTACTCGATATTCTCGTGACTGACACTCCTCAAGATGGTTTTTACCCTTGCTATCTGTTTCGTGAAGATATGCAAGGAGTGTATCTAAGCCTGAATCAGGGAGTCACACGAATCCAAAGGAATTATAGAGCCGGAACTCGAGAAGTGTTACAGCTAAAAGCAAAAGATTATTATCTCCAACTGGAAGATACCCAAGATTTCGGTTCTGAACATATTTATCTGGCTACAAGTTCGGGAAACGGGCTTGGAAACCTCTATGAAGCAGGGAACATCATTGCTAAATACTATCCAACGAGTGCCTTGCCCTCTGATGAGGTTCTGCTTGCTGATTTTGAACTGATGTTACAAATGTATCAGCTCCTAGCCTACAAAGAAGCGTTGCCAACCAAGGTACAAGAAGAGGAAGAATCGGAGATAGCCACTCAACAGGTTGAGGACCTAACCAAGTTTGTATTACACAAACGTATTGAGCGAAATCAGAGGTTGGTTAGAGAAGTCAAACGAATACATGGTTATATTTGTGAGATATGTGGTTTTGATTTCTCTCATCTCTATGGAGAAATCGGAGTTCAATTCATCGAAGCTCACCATCTTGTACCATTGTCTGAAATTGCCGGGAAAAGAGTATCTTTGGATCCAGATAAAGATTTCGCGGTCCTATGTTCCAACTGTCATAGTATGATTCACAGATTTCATACTCCCCAGGACATCGAAGCTTTCAAAGAAGAGGTATTTTGGCGCAAGGATGAATTCTTATGATTCTTGAGAGACTCATCTTTCCCATACCATTTTATGGTATTCTAAAAATTCACTAATGCCACGATACTATCACTCCACCCCCCGCGTGTATCTGACCCAAAAGTACTCGTCCACCATCTTTACTGGCGTCGAGCAAGGCCGGTTAAAGCGGGCTGAAAGCTCGTCCAATCTCACTCCCTGGATGGCGCAGTCCAACTCTAACTCCAGCAGCTCTTTGCGGGCGATCTCTTGCAGCCGAAAATAGTCTTCCTTGCCCAGGCCCAGTTCTTTGCGTATGGGGTTCCCTAGGAAATCAGCCCCAGTGACGCAGCCAAGTCAACAAGGCCTCACGGTGTTCCTTGCGCTCCAAATCGACGCAACCGTCCGTCGCGGCCATCAGCTTTTCATAGGGCCCCGGCAGCGGCTCGATCTCGGAGAATCTCTGGCAAGCTCGTTCCAGCTCTTTCAGCTTCACGCTTCCCCTCCTCCATACGCCGCCACAATACGGTCGATCATGGCCAACAGCACGGGAATCGTCGCCTCGTCGTCATAGCTCACGCGGGCGCAGCTCTTGCTGTAGGTAGCGCTGGGCGGCAGCTGCGCTTTCAGCTCTTCCAGCAGGTCGAAAGCCGTGGTGTGAAAGCTGAAATGCTTCTTGGCGGCCCAAAAGCCCACTTCGATGCCGCCAAAACGGTAGAGGGGCACCTGGTAAGCGATCACGCCGGGGATGTAGGGGTAGGTGTGCTGCATGTAATCAGCAAAGCGCCGCAGCCAGGCGGCGGCCGGTTGCCCCTCGTACTGAGCGATGTACGCCTCAATGGTTGTTGGCTTCATGGCGTTGCTCTCCCTTTTTGACATAACCACAGGATAGCACAGCCGCAAGGCGAACACAACGCAAAAAAACAAGAGACCCTCTCCGTAGAGAGGGCCTCCATGATTTCAGATCTTGCGGACGGTAACATACCGCTTTTTGGGTTCTTTGGGATCGGGTGGAAGCACCACCAGCTCCCGGTTCAACTGAAACAGGCGCCAGGTTGTGTGTTCTACCACGTGCGCCAGCTCGTCGTCCTTCATCTTGGCGAGTTCGGGAACCTCAACCTTGACCAGTTGCCCCGACATCAACATTTGGCGCTGCGTCAGGGGTCGAATGCCGTCATCGATGCGTTTGAGCACCTTGTTGTATAGGCGTGCTTCTTTACCGGCCAGCTCGTACTGCGGGGCGGTCATCGCCTCACTGCTCATCATCGTTGCTTTCCTCCTCGATGTGATTCTTTGCCTGTGGTGTGGTAAAAGCGCGCGTTCCGGCATGAAAACATTAGAGGCTAACAGATAACATCAGACGATGTATGGGATGAGGACGAGAGTAGTTTACCATGCGTTGTGAGCAGTATCAAGCAAACCAGCGCTTGCCCTTGTTGCGGGCAAGGCGTAAACTTACGCCACGCTAACGTTAGCCAGGAGCTGCCATGACCACCTCTTTTGTGCCCGTGCGCCGCATCACCAACGGTCCGCTGTACCACTGGTTTGGCTATTACGATAAACAGCAGGTTTCGGACGATGGGCGTTATGCTCTCTCTAATCAAGTGGATTTCGAGGGGCGCTCGCCTCGCGCCGATGACGTTATTCAAGTGGGTATGATCGATCTGCAGGACGGCGATCGCTGGATCGAGCTGGGCAGCTCACGCGCCTGGTGCTGGCAGCAGGGCTGTATGTTACAGTGGCGTCCCGGCCATCCCACCCAGGTCATCTGGAACGACCGCCAGGACGATGGTCCCTGGGGGGCGCGTTTCGTCTCTCACATCGTGGATATCGTCACTGGCGAGCGCCGCACCGTGCCCTTTCCCATCTACAGCCTCTCTCCCGATGGCTGCTATGCCGTCTATCCCGACTTTCGCCGCATCAATGATACCCGACCCGGTTACGGCTATGCTGGCATCCCCGATCCCAACGCCAGGGTACTGTATCCCGACGGGACGGGCATTTGGCGCGGCGATTTGGAGACCGGCGAGAGTGAGCTGGTAGTTTCGTTGGCTGCGGCGGCCGCGGCGCCCTATCCTCATGAGGACCTCTCCACGCGCAAGCAGTGGTTCAATCACTTGCTCTATTCGCCCTCGGGCCAGCGCTTTGAATTCCTGCATCGCTGGAATGTGCCCGGCGCCACCTTTGCTACCCGCATGATGACGGTTGGTGTGGATGGTGGCGATTTGCGCGTGGTGGATGGTTGGGGCGATACCTCGCATTTCATCTGGCGAGATGCCGACCACATTCTGGCTTGGGCCACCCACCCCAGTCACGGTTATGCTTTTTACCTCTACCCCGATGAGGCCGACCCCACGCCCGAGGTGGTGGGCCTGGAGAAAATGCCCGTCAACGGTCACTGCACCTATCTGCCGGGCAACGAATACATTCTCAACGACGCCTACCCCAACGCTGAACGCGAGCAAGTGCTCTACCTGTACCGCCCGGCGGATGATGTACGCATCGAGCTGGGCAGCTTTTACGAGCCGCCCGAGTACACCGGCGAATGGCGTTGCGATCTGCATCCGCGCAGCACGCCGGATGGTCGTTATGTGCTCATCGATTCCACCCACGAGGGCTTGGGTCGGCAGCAGTATCTGGTCGAAATCGGCGATATCGTCGATATCGATTGACAGCAACTGGAGGTTGATTGATGCGTCGTCAAGAGGGTTTCTACAAAGGGCACGCCATTATCACCGGGGCATCCAGCGGCATTGGTCAGGAATTCGCCTGGCAGTTGGCCCGCGCAGGCTGTAACGTGACCCTGGTAGCTCGGCGTACAGGCCGTTTGGTGAGCCTGGCTGCCGATTTGAAGGAACGTTACGATATCAAGGCGGTCGCTTTTCAGGCCGATCTGACCCAAGCCGATGATGTGCAGGCTCTCATCGAACACATGGCTGGCGTAGACAAGTTAGCCTATCTCATCAATGCCGCCGGCTTTGGCATCGAGCAGCCTTTTGCCGCTTGCGACATCACCTGCGAACTGAACATGATCAACCTTCACGTGGTGGCGCCGGTATGTTTGTCTCGTGCGGCGCTGCCCTACATGCTGCAAGCTGGCGAGGGCGGCATTGTCAATCTCTCTTCGCTGGGGGCCTTTGCGCCTCTGCCCGGCTATGTGGGCTATGCTGGCACCAAAAGCTATATCCTGGCCTGGTCGCGGTCGGTGGCGCTAGAGCTGCAGGGCACCGGCGTGCACATGCAGGCCCTTTGCCCGGGGTTCGTCCCCACCGAGTTCCAGGAAAAAGAAGGCACAGACTTTTCCTGGGTGCCTAAATTCGCCTGGATGACCGCCGAAGACCTGGTGGCGGCCTCGCTGCGCGATTTGCATCGTGGCCAAGCCGTATCCGTCCCCGGCTTTTTCAATCGCGTCATCCGCCGCCTCTCTGGTCCCTTTGGCTGGGCCTTTATGAGGCGAATGGCCCGCAAACAACCCCTTTGGCACGTCAACCCCGCCGATTGGCAGGGGCAGCTCGCGCCTGGGGGCTCAGCACCGACCGACGAGGAGCGCATATGACCCGCTGGACCGTATCCGCACCCCTGTTCACGCCCCAGACCGCTTGGGACAGCATCGCCGTCAAAGATCCTTCTATCGTCTATGCCGAGGGCGCCTGGCATCTGTTCTACACCGCCATCAGCCCGTCAGCCACCCTTACCGGCTATGCTTCGGCCCCCACGCTGGAAGGGTTGCGTACCGCTCAGCATCACGAGTTGCCCATGGTGCGCAGCACCGCCGAACGCTATGGCTGTGCACCGCAGGTGTTCTATTATGCGCCGCAGGGCTTGTGGTACCTGCTCTTCCAGAACCGCGATGCCAACTATATGCCGTGTTACTGCACCACCGCCACCATCGCCGATCCCGCCAGTTGGAGCGAATTCCGTCCCTTGCTGCCCAAAGACGAATCCGCCAAATGGATCGACTTTTGGGTGATTGCGGACGAGACGCGCGTCTACCTGTTCTACACCCGCGCCCACCACGATGTGGTCTACCGCACCACCAGTCTGGCGGATTTCCCCAATGGTTGGGGCGATTGGCAGGTGGCCTACTCCGGCGTCCACGAGGCTGTGCATATCTACAAGGCCCAGTCTAGCGGCGCCTACCATATGGTTTACGAGTGCAATGCTGGGGCTTCGGCTACGGGCGAGCGCTCTTTCGGTTTGGCAGTGGCCGATGAACTGGCTGGCTCCTGGCGCAAAGAGACCGACGCCTACGCCGTGGGGAGCCAATTGGTCTACCCAGAGGGCGTGTCCGTATGGACGCGTGAGGTCAGCCATGGCGAGGCTTTGCGTCTGGGCTGCGACCAGCACATGGAATATGACGACACTCATCCGCGCTGGCTCATTCAGGGGCTATTGCGCGAGCAACAAACCGAGGACTATGTCGATCTGCCCTGGATACTGGGGCTGATCGAAAGGGAGTAGGACGATGAACGCCCATCCCATCTATTTGGGCACCATTCTGTTGGAGCGAAATCGCCACAAGCCGGGGCACTTGCCCACATTCAAGGTGAGCGATTGGCTGCCGCGCATCGCCGCCGCCGGATTCGACGGCATCGAGTTGTGGGAGAACCACGCCGCCTTGGCTGATGAGGTCGAATTGGCTGCACTGGAGGCCTCTCCAGTGCCCATCACGGTGCTCAACAGCTATTGCACCTTTGCCGATGACAGCGGCACCCCGCCCCGCGCTACCCAGTTGGCCCAACGTTTGGGGGCTGCGGCCATCAAGTGGAATTTCAATCGCGGCGAGACTCTCTCGCTCATTGAGGCGGAGGCTGTAACCGCCTGGCGCGCTGCCTTGCCAGAGGGTATGGCGGCATGGTGTGAATGCCACCCTGGCACCCCAGCAGAGCACCCCGAGCAGGCGCTGGCCATCTTTGAGGAGCTGGGCCTGGAGGATTACCGCTATGTCGTGCATCCCTTGGGCGGCTTGGAGCGGATGCGCGGCTTTCTCGATTGCTTTGGCAGCTTGGTGATCCACGCTCACATGCAGGCTCGCGATAACCAGCGCAACTGCCTGCGTCTGGATGAGCGCCCCGGCGAGGTGCGCCAGGCCCTGGACTTGCTCCTGGATTATGGTTTCAAGGGCTCGTTCACTTTAGAGTTCACCGCTGGCACCAACCAGCCCGATGAGCATATCGCCGTGATGTTTGATAACGCTCTGCGTGACCTGGAATTCTTGCGGGAGGCACTAGCATGAAACTCCTTACCATTCTGCGCGATGACGCCGTCAAGCGCTGCTGGACCGGCGTCTTTATCCAGGCTCTGCAAGAATTGGGCGACTTTGAGATGGTGCGCAATGGCGATGAACTCAGTGAGAAACAGCGCGTGGCTCTCATTCGTGGCTGCGACGTGCTGCTCACCGCCTGGGATTCTATGCCCATCCCGCTGCAAATCGTCGAGAACCCCGGTAATCTCAAATATATCTGCAATGTGACCGGTACCATACGTCAGTGGGTGCCTCTGGAGCTGATCGAATCGGGCTTGCCCGTTACCAACTGGGGCGACGCACTCTCGGTGGGTATTGCCGAAGGCGCCATGGCTTTGCTGCTGTCCACGCTCAAAGATATTCACGAGCAGGTCGAGCGGGTCGAGGCGGGCGGTTGGGGCGCCATAGAGGGCTTTTGCGGCGGCACGCTCTACAAGCTGCATGTGGGCATCTATGGCATGGGCGTCATCGGTCGGCGCTTTGTCGAGCTGATTCGCCCCTTTGAACCCATCCTCCATGTCTATGACCCCTATGTGACCGAGCTGCCCGAAGATTGCATCCGTGAGGAGTCTCTGGAGACCCTCTGCCGCCACAGCGAGGCGTTGGTCATCCATGCCGGCCTTTCGGAGGAAACCCGGGGTAGCATCACCGCCGAACTGCTGGCCCTGCTCCCCGATCATGCGCCGGTGGTGAATACCGCGCGCGGCGCCATTTTTAATCAGCAGGCCCTCTTTGCCGAACTTGAGAGCGGCCGGCTGCGCGCCGGGCTGGATGTGCTGGAACCCGATCTTTTGCCGGTGGATCATCCCGCCCGCAAGTGGCCCAATGTCATTTTCACGGCTCACCACATCAGCCGCACTCATCCTACCTACGGCCAGGAACCGACCCGCCTGGAGCGCTATCAGGAGGTTTGCCTGGAGAACTTGCGTCGCTTTCAGGCTGGGGAGCCGCTTCAGTTCGTCTTTGACCGTGAACGCTATTTGCGTAGCACATAAGCACGTTCCACCGCATCTGGCAGAAAGGCTCATCATGTCTTTGACCCTCGAACAATTGCGGCAAACGGCCGAGAGTGTGGGCGAACGTAGCGGCTGGGATTTCTCACGTGTGCGTGATGCCCGCGAGCCGGCCCCCTGGAATTACGCCGAGGTCGTCCGCCGTTATCTTAGCCCCTCTGATCGTGTGCTGGACATTGGCACCGGCGGCGGTGAACGCTTTCTGGCTTTGGCCTCTTATTATGGCGAGGGGCTGGGTATCGACATTAACGCCGAGATGATCGCTCAGGCCCAACGCAACAAGGTGGCCTGGGGCGTGCAAGGCGTCGAGTTTGCCATGGTGGATGGCAGCAACCTTCCCTTTGGCGAGGGCGAGTTTGACATGGTGTTCAACCGCCATTGCTCGGTGGATGCCGTCGGCGTAGCCCGCGTGCTGCGTTCGGGCGGCTATTTCATTACCCAGCAGGTTGGGCAGCGCAACAGCCTCAGCGTGCTGGAGGCCTTTGGCTGGACGCCCGATAGCTTTGGCTCGGACTGGTTTCAGTCAGTGGATGAACTGGCGACTGTCTTCGAGAGAGAGGGCTGTCGCGTGGTAGCTCGCGCCGAATACGACCTGCGCTATTGGTTCCTCGATCTGGAATCGCTGCTGTTTTGGCTCAAGGCGGTGCCTCTGCCCGAGCCGTTCGACATTGAAAAGCATTGGCACGGCGTCAATCGGCTACTCGAACAGCACAGTACGCCGCAGGGCATCGAGACCAACGAACATCGTGAGCTGCTCATTGTGAACAAGCGCTAGTTGGCGCATTGGAGAGATGGCGACATGACAACCCCGGTATTCCTCACTGAAGCAAGACTGGCTGCGTTACGCCAGCGCATCACCGACCGCGTCGAGCCCACTTGGAGTGCCTTTCAAGCCCTGCAGGCTGAGGTAACGGCCTTGGGCGAGCTGGAGCCGCAGGTGCCGGAGGATTGGTACGTGCCCGGCTATTACCGCGATGCCGAGGGACACCAGACGAAAAAGGGCGTGTTGATGAACGACGCCAACCACGCCTATGCTCTGGCTCTCTATGCGCGGTTGACCGGCGACGAGGAAGCGGCTCGCAAGGCGGCGCACCTGGCCGATGGCTGGGCCAGCCTGTTCCGCCGTTATTCCCTCAAGGACGATTCCACGCTCTGCTTTAGCTACCACTTTCCGGCCATGCTCTTTGCCGCCGACCTGTTGCGCGGCACCGCAGCATGGACGGGGGACATGGAGAATCGCTTCAAAGCTTTTCTCATGCTCTATGCCCTGCCCCTCAACACCATGGATCGCGATAACAACTGGGGCAACTGGGGGCTGCTGTTGGTCACGGCCATCGGCGCCTATTTGGACGATCTTCAACTGCTGGCGGATGCCGAGGCGCGCTGGAAGTCATTCATCGAGAGCCAGATTGCCGAGGAAGGCTACATGCCTCACGAGATACACCGCAATCAGGGCAGCAGCGGTATTTGGTACACCCATTTCTCTCTCATGCCCCAAACTCTGGCTGCTGAGGTGCTGCGTCTGCGCGGCACTGATTTGTTCGATTACGTCTCGTCCTCGGGACGTACCCTGCGCCAGGCCGTAGAGTGGATTGCTCCTTGGGTCGAAAACTGCAAGGCATTCCCTTATCTCGAACCAGAGCATACACGTCCCGTCGGTGGCTACGAGTACATCAGCTATTGGGAGATTCTGCTGAACCGCTGGGATATGCCCGCCCTGGAGGAAAGCGTGGCCCGTCGTCGGCCCATGACCGCCGACCATTCGACGCCGCACCTCACCCTCACCCACGGCCACCTGCCGGTGGAACTGTAGAACGTATTCGTTAGGGGAGGCAGATAGAATGGCCCTTACTTCCAAAGAACGTTTTGGGTTGATGTACCGCCATCAGCCCGCCGATCGCATCCCCATCACGGACGAGCCCTGGCGCACCACCATTGAGCGCTGGCACCGTGAGGGTATGCCCGAGGATGTCGATTTTCAGGACTATTTCGGCTTGGATCGCGTCTCACGCTTTGGCGTCGATAATTCGCCGCGCTATCCCACCCGTGTGCTGGAAGAGACCGACCGCTATATCACCGAGACCACCCGCTGGGGCGTGACCCAGCGCACCTGGAAGCACGCCACCTCCACGCCAGAGATGATCGCCCATACTGTGGTCAACCCCGAGATATGGGCAGAGGCCAAGGCACGTATGCAGCCCGACCCCGACCGCATCCCCTGGGATCGCCTGAAAAAAGAGTACGCCCCCTGGGTGGAACGGGGCGATTGGATCGTGGCCGGCCTTTGGTTCGGCTTTGACGTGACCCATTCCTGGTTCGTGGGCACCGAGCGCCTGCTCATGGCCCTGTTGGAGCAGCCTGACTGGTGTCGCGACATGTTCTCTCACATGTTGGACCTCAACCTAACCCTGCTGGACATGGTTTGGGATGCGGGTTATCATTTTGACGCCGTGCGCTGGCCCGACGACATGGGCTACAAAGAGCACCAGTTCTTTTCCTTGCGCACCTACCGCAAGTTGCTCAAACCCTACCACGAGCGTGCCATTGAATGGGCTCATGACAAGGGTGTGGTAACCGAGCTCCATTCCTGCGGCAACATCACCCCCTTTGTGCCCGAGCTGGTGGGTATCGGCTTGGACGGCCTGAACCCCCTCGAGGTCAAGGCGGGCATGGACCCACTGGCTCTCAAGGCAGCCTATGGCAATCAGCTCACTTTTCGGGGTGGCATCAACGCCGTGCTCTGGGATCAGCCCGAGGCCATTCGCGAGGAGATTGCCCGCGTGGTGCCGGTGATGAAACAGGACGGCGGCTATATCTTTTCCTCCGACCACTCGGTGCCCGATACCGTCAGCCTGACGGATTTTCGCGACATTGTGGCCGAGGCCAAAGAGGCGGGTCGGTACTAAAGGTTTGTGCTGCCTCAACATAAAAAGAGAAGAGGTTCGACCTGATGGTCGAACCTCTTCTCTTTATTCCCCTACACTATCCTGCCTGGTCGGCCTCTGCCAGCAGGGCGTCGCGGGCGACCTCTTGCAAAAAGCGGGCGGTGTCTGCCTCGATGACGGCACTGACGCGTGGCCCCTGCGCATAGCTGTTGGGCAGCTCGGTGGGTTCGGCGCCGAATAACGTGCCGTAGAACACGCAGGCCGCCAGGTAGCTGCCCAGCACATTGGGGTGGCTGCGGTCGGGTGTGTGCAGCACCAGTTCGGGATTGCGCTGCAGGGCCAACTGCCAGGCCTCGCCCACAGGCGCTACCAGGGCTCCTAATTCGCGTCCCAGGCGCCGATAGGTTGTGGTAATGGGCTGCTGCATCTCTGGAATATGCTGGCGGGCCCAAGTCATGTAAAACACGGGCTGGGCGCCCACAGCGCGGATACGCGCCACAAGACGCGCCGCCACCTGCTGCATGTGCTCGGGCCTTTCCACCGCGCCAACACTATGTTCCTGCAGCACCACGTGGTTCCAGCCGCCAGCAGCAATGGTGTCCAGCGTCTCCGGGTTATACCAGTGCCATTCAAAATCTTTACCGCCGCTGGTGACGGAGGCCGTTTCCACACCAAGCCCGGCGGCGCGAGCCAACTGACCGAACATGTCGGGGAGTTCGTTAAAGTAGGTATAGCTGTTGCCGATAAACAAAATGCGATGAGTTGACATAATACTCCTTTGCGTAAGGTATCATCACGCTAGGAAAAGTATGGTAGGGAACGATAGAGTCGTCAAGGCAAATGGGGAATTTGCCCCTGGTTACTTGCCAGTTCAGTCAATGGTGATACACTGCACGGGTTGTCCTGCAATGGAGGAGTTGACTGTATGAAGCTGAAACTAACTGCCCTTTCGCCCAATGCCCGCGACCTGGTCATGTCCAGTATGCTCTACATGGACAGCGCCTGGGATGAAGAGATGGGCCTCATCGGTGGGTTCAGTGATATCCCCGATGTAGACCCGGTGAGTCGTCAAGTAGTGAAGGATCGCCATTCCGTACGTGGCGCCGCTTGGTACGCCCAGGGGTTGCTCATGCGCCGTAACGGCGATGACATTGCCCGAGCCATTCGTGTGCTGGGCCGCATTCTCGATAACCAATTCATCAACCCAGAGACAGTCTATTACGGCACCTTTCGCCGCTACCCCCAGGAGCCGGAACCGCCCTGTGAGCCGGTGATGTGGCGCGATTACGATCCCAACTGGCGGCAGTTCATCGGCCTGAGTCTGGCCCAGATCGTCGATGGCTATGCTGACGAACTCTCGCCCGCACTCATTGCCCGCATCGATGCGGCACTGCCTCGTGCCATCGAGGGCGAGATGAAACAGGGGCGTTTGGTGGCCTCTTATACCAATATTGCCTTGATGAACGCGCCGTTGGCGGTGTGGTGTGGCCAGCGTTACGGCCGCCAGGATTTCATCGAATACGGTAACACCATGGCTGAGGATATTTACACACTGTTCAAGGCCAACGACACTTTTCTCGAGTACAACTCGCCCACCTATTACGGTCCCGACTTGTATGCCCTTGCCTATTGGCGATCCTGTGGCCCCACAGAGCGCATAAAGCAAATGGGCGCCGAAATCGAAGAGACCTTGTGGCGCGACATCGCCCAGTATTACCATGCTGGCCTACGCAACTTTTGCGGGCCCTATATCCGCAGCTATGGCATGGACATGACCCGCTATGTGGCCATCTTGGGGCAGGCGATTTGGCTGGCCGTGGGCCGAGACAAAGCCCCCTATCCCGATCCGGCCCTGTTTATGGGCCACACTGGCGATATGGAATACGGTGCTTGCTTGGCCACGGTGGGCGTGCGCGTGCCAGAGGATGTGCAGCGCGTGCTAGAGAGTTTCCCCGGCGAGCACACCGCCGAAAAAGTGATTCAGTCGGAACCCAAGGCGACGGCAACGGCCTGGTTGGCCGATGAGGTGATGATTGGCGCGGCGGATTACAGCGGCTCGCGTAATGCTGTAGGTCAGTTCCACCCGGCCACCATGCACTGGCGTACGCCGGATGGGCGCATTGGCTGGATGAGGTTGGTGGCGGGTGTGGGCGCCAACGCCCGTGCCAGCCAGGGCACGTTGGAGATTATCGCCTCCGAGCCCGGCCTCGCCTTTGAGATCTATGTGCCCGGTGCCGCCAGCCTGGATATCTCGGCCTCTGACTGGAATCTGCCCGGCCTGAGCGCCGCTATCGAAGCCGAGGGCGGGCTAGAGATCGTGCCCTGCGGCCTTACCATGAACCTGAACTACTCCAATGCCACGCATTTCAAGATGACCATCGCACGTTAAAGGGTTTGGCTCACAGCAGGGGGATGGTCTGTCCATCCTCCTGTTTTTTTGTCTTTGGGCCAATGTGCTGGCTGAAAATGCGAAATATATCAGACTTTTTAGTTTGACCCTGTTACATATCACACTAGAATGGGCGTATTGTGCTTACACGCTGGGAACGAGGGATATGTTTTATCGAACGCGTAACGCCCTGGTTTGGTTAACTGTTGCTGCCATGCTGGCCCTGCTCACCTGGGTGCGGCTGGATTGCGCCTTTCCCGTGTTCACACTGGTGGCCCTGATCATCCCGGCTGTCGCGCTGATACGCGGGGCCATGCCCGCTGATTTGGGCCTGCGCCCGCTCTCTCCCCGCGATTTTGGGCGTTATGCGGCGGCCAACCTCTTGTTGCTGCTGGGCATTATGGCCCTGCTGGAGCTGCTATCGGGCTGTTGTTCTGATTTGCTGGCACTGGCTGTAGATGGCAGCATCACCGATTCGGCCTATGCCTGGCTGGGGGTCATGGGCGGCTCTGCTGGGTTGATCGGTATGGCGGTGTACGGCAGTGGGGTGGTCATCTTGGCGCAAGAGGTGTTCTTCCGGGGTTGGCTCTTGGAAAAACTGCTGACGCATATGTCAACTGGTTGGGCGGTAGCGCTGCAGATGGTGTTCTTTGTTTTGACGACCCTGCCGGTTGCGCTGGCATTGCCTTGGTCACACGGATTGTTCTATCTGTTGGCCTATCAGGGGTTTGCCCGCGGGCTTGTTAGCGGCTGGGTGGCCAGTAGAACGCACAGCATTTGGCCGGGATTTTGCGCGGCAGTTGTGGCCAACCTGGTGCTGACCTTTTTTACCCTCTAGTCTGCCAGAGTCTGGTTTGTGCAAGCGGCCAGCTCGAGTTCTGCCATGATTTCCCCGACGACCCTCAGGAACTCGAGCGAGTCGAACGGCTTTTGCAGATAGGGCACGCCGTCCACATCATGCACCTGAAATTCCACGGTCTCGTTTGAATAGCCACTCACAAACACAAATCGCGAATTTGGCTTGATCTTACGCATTTGCTGGTAGGCGGTGTATCCATCCATTTTGGGCATGCGCACATCGAGAATGGTCAAATCATAGCCATCGCGGTTCTTCCACTCGCGCAGGGCATCATAGCCATTGTTTACGGCTGTGACCTGCCAGCCTTTGCTGCGCAATAGACGCTGAAAAAGTGCGAGCACCAGCTCATCATCTTCTGCGATCAGGATTGAGGGTTTGTAAGCCATTGGAGTACGTCCTTGATGCTAGCGCAACCTGTGTTTGACCTGCGAGGTAGCATAAACGATGCGTAACTGTCTGTCAATACAGCTGTAAAAATCTTTATTTCCTTCCCCCTTTATTCCTTTTTTTCATTTGACATTCCCCTGGTTTGGACATATTATGGACTAGAACAAATGTTCTAATTCATGAAGGAGGATGCATGTCCAAACAGACTCGGAATGCCGGGCAGCAAGGACGCCATGCAGCTCAACATGATGCCCTCGCCGCGTTGATGCGCGCCTCGGAGGGCACGGAGGCGCTCGCACGTGCCTTGGCTGAGGACGATGACAGCTGCGTCATCGAGCAAGAGTTGGTCGATCTACTCCAGGCTCGCCGTTATTTCTGCGACTGGATCGCCGAACTGCGCCGCGCGGGAGATTCTCGTTCAACCAGCCCGGCGCAGTATCTGCGTGCCTGGAACGATTCGACCGCACGCGTGATCCAACTGTTGCGAGCTCGCAAGCAACTACAACCCACCGATGCCGGACTCGATACCTTGTTCGACCAAGTGTTGAAAGAATTGGACGAGGAGGCTGGCCGTGCCCGACATTAGCCATAACGCCTTGCGCCGCGTGTTAGCCAGCCCGATGCTTTTTTCTCGTATAGTGCTGGGCCGCACCTTGCGCCCTTATCAAGTCGAACCAGCGGCTGCCATCGTCCACTCGGCGCTTACTGGTCAAGGTCGCACCTTTGCTGTGATGATGTCACGCCAGGCCGGCAAAAACGAGACCGCCTCCCATGTAGAGGCTTTTCTGCTGGCTCGCGCCTATCGACGGGGCGGCACTATTGTCAAAGCCGCGCCCACCTTTCAGCCCCAGGCCTACACCAGCCTCATGCGCTTGGAATCCCTGCTGCAGGGCAGCCGCCTCCCCGGCCTCAAACCTGTGCGCGAACAGGGGCGTATGCTGCGTGTAGGCCTGGCCAGGGCCTCCTTTTATTCGGCAGGACTGCAGGCCAACGTGGTGGGCGCCACCGCCGATCTGTTGCTAGAGGCCGACGAGGCCCAGAACATCGATGAGACCATCTGGAACCGCGACTTTCGGCCCATGGCGGCCAGCACCAATGCCACCACCGTGCTCTGGGGCACCGCCTGGACGAGTAACACTCTGCTGGCCCGCACCATGCGCGTTTTGGAGGCGCAAGAGCTGCGCGATGGCCAACTGCGCGTCTTTCGTGTGCCTTGGCAGCAGGTTGCAGAGTGCGTGCCCGCCTATGGCACCTTTGTGCGCGGCGAGATCGAGCGCTTGGGCCGTCAGCATCCCCTCATCAAGACCCAATACTGCCTGGAAGAGATCGACGAGGCCGCTGGTATGTTTTCCGTGGATGTGCGTGCCTTGATGCAAGGCAGCCACCTGCGTCAACGCGGCCCCACCGAAGGGCGGTGTTACGCTCTGCTTATCGACGTAGCGGGCGGCGCCGAGGAATCCTTGCGCGATGCGGCCCTGCGCGAGGCTCAGCCTCGCAAAGATAGCACCGCCGTCACCGTTATTGAACTGGACCAGACTGAGCAAGGCATGAACCGCTATCTGGTGATGGATCGCCACTTGTGGACGGGCCGCTACCAGGATGAGCTGTTGGGCGTGCTGTTGGCCCTTGCCGACTGCTGGCAGGCCCAAACCTTGGTGGTGGATGCCACCGGTTTAGGCGCTGGCTTGGCTTCTTCGCTGCAGCGTCATCTGGGACAACGGATCAATCCCGTCACTTTCAACGCTGGCGTCAAGAGCGACCTCGGTTGGGGATTTCTCGGTATCTGCTCGTCGGGCCGTTTTCTCGATCACGCCGATGACGGCAGCGAGCAGTATGCCGCCTTTTGGCAGCAGGTGCGCGCCGCCACCTACGAGGTCTATGACGGCGCCCTCAAGCGCATGCGCTGGGGTGTGGTTGATCCCACCATTCACGATGACCTGCTCATTTCGGCAGCTTTGTGTGCCGTGTTGGAGGCTCGTGCGGTGTCTTTGCCCACCGAATCCGCCGTGATCGAGGTCTCCGACCCCCTGTCAGCACAATACTAAGTTTGTGTTTGCACGTGTTGCATGAAGATCGGCCGTGAGGCCGATACGAAAGGAGCAGCAACATGCCTACCAATGCTCTGACCCGAATCGTCAATCAGCTCTGGCCGCAGGCCCGCGCCACGGCCCTGCGCTGTTGTGGGCGCACCATGCACCGCCTCAATCGCGGCGATGGCGGCCTTTACACCAGCGATGACCTCTTGCAAGATCTCTATATCGAGTTTCATGATACCGTGCGCCGTTGGCTGCAAGAGGGCGGCAATTGCGATGACCTCGAGCCGCTGTGGGAGCGCTGGCGTAGCGTGCTGTGGGGCGGTGCTCGGCGCATCATCCGTCGCAAGCCCTATCGTTTATGGCAGCCACCCGAAGAGCCTGTCGATCCTACTGTGTTGGCCCTCGATGCCTATGTGGGTGAGGGTGACGCTCAACGCCTGTCATACCATGCCCTGGAGGCACTCATTGAGGTGCCCGAGGCGGATTCTTCCGAGCTGGAGGATGCCCTGCACGAGGCCTGGGCAGAGCTACCAGCTTTGGATCGCCGCGCTCTGTATATGCGTGTGGTCATGGGCTATTCTGGGGTGCAAATTGCCCGAGAGCTGCAATTACTCAACCCCAACGCCGCTTATTGCCGTATCTATTCAGCGCGCAAACGTTTGCGTCAGCGTCTGACTGCCAAGCATGGTAGTAAAGGGAGGGTATCATGAAACGAGAGTCTATTCAGCGTTCACCACATGAACAAAAACTGTTGCAGCGCCTGACCATACAGCGTTTGCGGAGTGGTACAGGTGCGGCAGAGGACTATACTGAAGGCATCGAAACAATACACGAGGAGTCGCATGAACATTCTAGTTCGCAGCGAGACACCCGCTGATTATAGTCGCATTGCCGAGATCAACGCGCGGGCTTTTGGGCCAGGCACGGCCATGCCACCCGCATACGATTTTGTTCCCGAGGTGGCGCTAGTAGATATGGCTCGACATAATCCACAGTTCGACCCTGAGCTGGCGCTGGCGGCCTGTGTGCAAGATCGCGTTATCGGCCAGGTCCTCTTTAATCCCTTGACCATGTACATCGGCGGGGAGGTTGTACCTGCTGTGCTGTTGGCCCCTTTGGTAGTTGCTGCCGATTGGCAGCGGCAGGGTGTGGGCACCCTTTTGATGCGCGAGGGGCATCGTCGAGCCGTCGAGCGTGGTTATGCCCTCTCTTTTCTTTGGGGCCATCCCAGCTATTATCCGCGGTTTGGCTATCAGCCGCGCATGTTTGGCGCATGCAATGTAACAGTATCCGTCGTTCCTGCGCCCATAACCTTAGAGACGCATCCCGTTGTGGCCGCTGATGCGCCAGCTTTGGCCAAACTCTGGCGTACTTGGTTCGTTGATGTGGACCTGGCCGTGGATCCCGGTGATTCCCTTTTGGGCTGGATGAGCCACACGAGTAATATACGAGCCAGCGTGTTCGAACGCGCTGGTCAAATCGTCGGCTATGCGCGCTACAATTTGCATCCTCGCCATGGAACAAGCCCGCAAGTGATTCTGTTCTTGGCTGCTGACGCCGAGGCTGCGGCGTCTATGGTAGCCTGGCTGGCGCCCGAGGGCTCGAAAGAACTCGCGCTTCCTTTAGTACCCGGTTCCCGCGCCGTGCAAAACTGGTTCTGTAACAATGGCAGAACCGAGCAGACCGCCTGGGATGCCTGCATGATAGCTCTACTCGACGCTGATTGCACTCCGGCGGCAGAGTACGTGCGTAATGTAGCCAAAGGTGCGCGGCCCATCGGTCTTCCCATCATGCCAGCTTATCTCGAAGTGACCTGATAAGCATGTATATGTAAAGAGCGGTGGAGTCATCCACCGCTCTTTACTTTAAGAACACCTCTGACTTATTGGCAATCGCAACGATCGTCAATGTTCGGCGTGCCGGTATATACGCCGACCTGTCCGTTGGCCGTGCAGCTATTCTGGCAGGCAGTAGCCCGGCAAGCTGCAATTTCTGAGCGGAGCGTCTCAAGGATGGTTTCTCCACTAATCATATAGTCCGTAACATCTATAGTTCCGGCTAAGAACGCCTCCACATCAACTTGTAGTGCCGCCAGATAGCGATCCCCCGCTGCTTCAGCACACGAATGGTATGATGGGTCCATCCACCACCATCTACTATCATAGATGAGCCCCGGTGCTTCGGCACTGAATTCGGGACAATACCAGCTACAACTGCTGACGTTGCCCATCATGGCGCAACGTCGATCGATGCATTCGTTATACTGGTCAAGGCAGCGTTGGTAGAATGCGTGATACGATGCTGATAAATCGGGTATCTCACCCAGTTCAACCTCGACCGACTCTGTTGGTGTTTCAGCCACCGTGGGCTGGGTGTAGGGTGTGGGAATCAAGTCGCTGTCCGTATCAGGAAAGATCAGGTCGGTTTGTTCCACCAGCGTATCGGGCAGCTCAACCGTCATCCAATCGGTGGATTCACCCTCTACGTCGTCGGGCATGGGCAGGCCGTAGGTCTCAGCAATGAGCTGATCCATGATAGTACGCACCTGAGCCGGGGGTGGCGTTTCGCCATCTCCCATATAATAATCTTGAGCAAAGCGACGTACCGTGTTCACAAAGGCTGGGTCGTTGGGATTGTATCCCTTGGCCTGCAGTAGCCGTACCAAGTTTTGGTATTCAGCCACGGCGATATAACGATCCAGTGCATCCCCTTGTAGGGTAGTGTCGTTGCCCAACAGGCGGGTCACGGCGTTCTCATAGTTCTGCTGAATCTCACCGGGCTTGGCGCTGTAGGCGTTGGATAGCCCTACGGCGTTATTAAAGGCATTCTCAGCTGCCGATAGGAAATCCGAGGTAATGAGCTTGCCCTTGATATAGTTGATTAACGCCGCTTGCGTAGCCCCTTCCCCATAAGCATCCAGATAGGCGCGTTCGTCGGCGCGGATGCGCTTGAGCAGGGTGTTAGCGGCATCCAACCGGGTTTGGGCAAAGCGAATCTGATAGGCGGGTGCGTCGTCGGCCTGCAGTTGGCCCAGCCGATCTTCAAAAGAGGCCACCATTTGCTCGGCGGCGGCAACGGCCTGATTCGACTGGTACTTTGTATAGGCGGCTTCGCCAGTGGCAATGAGTGCGCCGATAAGCCCGGCAATGGCCAGAATACTAACCAGATCAATTATCGGAGTGGGGTGCAGTCGGGCGGCACGTAGGATCCGCCGTCCCTGAAGGGTCTTTTGCCATCGTTCTGCAAGTGAATCTAGTCTCATCTCAGCCCTCCTCTCCTTCTGGCAAGGCAACGACGGGTTGAGCCACACTGGTGGTGCTTACATAGCGTAACATCTCCCCTTCGCATATGACCATCACACCATCGCCGAACCAGTACACAGCCAGGTCTTCGCCGCCTAGTTCTGTGGCGAGCGCGCCGTCGAGAATGAGACCAGCTTCCGGTTCCTCTCGGAACCACTCTGCAAGGTCGTTCAGCGTAGTGTCAGCGTCCACGTCGTCGGGTATCAGTGTATAGTAAGGTGGCAAGTAATCGCTCAGCGGGCAAACATCAAAGCCGGTGCAGGTATCGTCGTTGAACAGCCAGGTAACGCCCTGCTGATAGAAATTCCATGCTTCGATGCGTAGATCTTCTTCTGGACTAAAGGCTGCCGTGAATGTATCTGGATAGCCATAGATATCCAGAATGCGGCTGCGATCGCTGAGCTGATTCGGATCGCGCGTGGGCGTAGCTGTTGGTGAGGGCGTGTCGTCCTCATAGGGCGCGGGGCTGGCTGGCGCGCTTGGGGTGGCGGTGGTTACGGTGATATCCACCAGACCGCCGACGGCATCCTGAATAACGCCGCAGCAGCCAGCGAGTGTTACGGCCAGGCTGAGGAGCAGGCCGGCCGAAGCTAGGGCGCGGATCAGTCGCGCACGCGGTTGACCGACGGGAGGTGTGGGCAACATGGGTGGGCCTCCTTGGGTGAGCTTGGCGTTGCTGATCTTAACAATTGCCTAACCAATATAAAAGGCTTTTATAGCAGGCGTCAAGGCTTACAGGGTGATATAATGAGGCGGCGAGCGGTTGCAACCTGTCTCGCCTGGTTGTCGTAGATTATGCAGGAATTGGAGGGAACCCCTTGACCCGAAAAAAGCTCACCATTCTGCATTCCAATGATATGCACGAAGATTTCGACCGCGCCATGCGTGATGAGCGTGCCGAGCTCATCCATCGGCTTTCGCTGTTGTCGGGCTATATCAGCCGCGAACGCCAGGACAATGATGCCGTCATCTATGCCGTGGCTGGCGATATGCTCCAAGGCAACGTCATGAATCCCGCCCCGGGCACCATCTCGACGGTGGAAATCATGAATTACTTGGCGCCCGATGTGGCTACTTTGGGCAATCACGAGTTTGATTACGGCTTGCCACAGCTCTTGTTTCTGGAAAAAGTAGCCAATTTCCCCATCGTCAACGCCAACCTCTACATCCAGCCCTACCACAAACGGCTCATGCGCCCTTACCACATCATTCGGCGGGACGGGTTGGCCATTTTGGTCATTGGTATCATCACGGCCCAAGCTATTGAGCGCATACCTCGCGAAGTTGGTTTGGCGCCAACCCTCAGCTTGGAGCAGGCCAACGCCGAAATTGGCCGCATCACCAACGCCTACAACACCGAGGATATCGATCTTACTATCATCCTCACCCATATCGGGTTCGAAGAGGATTTGCGCCTGGCCGCCATGCTTGATCCTACCTGGGGAGTGGACATGATCATCGGCGGGCATACCGGCACGGTACTGCGCGAGCCGGCCATGGTCAACGACATCCTCATTGCCCAGGCCGGGGAAGGTATCACCCAAATCGGCCGTTTTGATCTCGAGGTCGATGACGAGATCAACCGTATCGCCGACTATAGGTGGTCATTGGTGCCCATTAACGAAGACACCGCGCCGGTGGATAAGGAATTCCCCATCTATTGCGAGTCGTTGGGCGGAGAGGACGATCGCCGCTATAACGCCATTGTAGCCAAGCTGGGGCGTGAATTGACCCATCCCGGCCGCTGGCAAGAGACCACCGTGGGCAACCTGACGGCCGATGCCATCGCCTGGATGACCGGTTGCGATGTGGTGCTGGTGGGTTCGGGTTCCATTCGCCTGCAGCGCATGGGTCCCTTGGTGAACATGAGCACACTGCTTTCCGGCTATCCCTTTGAAGATTCTCTCAACTGGTTCACGGTCAATGGAGAGCTGCTCAAGCGCATTTTTGCCTACTTTATGGAACCAGAGGTGGCCATTCATCGCGGCGAATTCTATCAGGTAAACAGCAGCGTACGGGCTCGCTATGATATCTCTGTCTCGTGCGTTACAGACCTGAGCGTGAATGGACGCCGTGTCGAGGATGAGCAATTGTATTCGCTCGTGCTGCAGGGTTACCACGTGCGCCACTGTCAAGAGGGACTGGGCGTAACCCTGGAGGAGTTGAGTCGCGTATCGTCCCCTCGGGTGGTGGCTACCTCCATGCGCGACGTCATCCAGGAATACTTGCGCGAGCATCAAAACGCCATCAGCCGTATCGAAGGGCGGCTGGTCTATGAAAAACAGGAGCAAGCATGAACACTGAAATTTTGTATCGTCCCTCCTATTCGTTGGGGGTTATTCATCTGGAGCCCAATGAGCAGGTTCGCGTAGAAGCGGGCGCCATGGTCTCCTATTCCGAAGGTGTTACCATTCAAACCAAGGCGGCCGGCGGTTTGTTCAAGGCTCTCAAACGTAGCGTGCTGGGTGGCGAGAGCTTTTTTGTCAACGACTTTCAGGCCTCGGCAGCTGGCGGCGAGGTAACAGTCGCCCCGGCGTTGCCCGGCGATATGTTTGCCTATGAGATGGCCGGCAGGCCGCTGTTGGTGCAATCTGGTTCGTATGTCGCCTCTTCGGGTGGCGTGGATGTGGATACCAAGTGGGGCGGCGCCAAGACCTTTTTCGCCAGCGAAGGCCTGTTTGTGCTGCGCTGTGAAGGCGAAGGGCATCTGTTGCTTTCTTCCTATGGCGCCATCCATGAGGTCGAACTGAGTGCTGGCCAGGTTTATACTGTGGACACCGGACACTTGGTTGCCTGGGATGCCGATCTGACCTACAACGTGCGCGCCGTGGGCGGCTTGGCCAGTACGGTCTTTTCTGGTGAGGGGCTGGTGGCCGAGTTCCGCGGACCGGGGCGTTTGCTGCTGCAAACCCGTTCTACTGCCGCATTGGCCAACTGGCTGGCGCCGCAGATTGAGCAGCGCATTCATACGTCGTCCAACTAGAACAAAAAAAGAGAGTCTGACTTGTCAGACTCTCTTTTTTATGTGCAGTGTTTATTCTACAACGATCATCAAATAGATCTTGTCGCCAAACACTTCGCCGTTGACCCGCATCTGCCAGTAGCTTTGATATTCTCCGGCTGTTGCTGGCGCCACTAGGGGCACTGAAATTTGGATGACATCGCCAGGCTCAGCCTCTGGCACCTGAACGGATACAACATCGCCCATCTGAGTCTTTTCGACCCAGACCAGCTCAAAGCCAGCACCCCAGGCGCAATCACCGCTGTTCTCAACGGCCCAGGTCTTGGTGAATTCTTCACCAGCTGCCAATACGGTGCCGTCGGGGATAGTGACGTCATCGCGATAGGTAGCGTCCAGGTTGCAGCCTTCCAGCTCAGTGTTGACCACGGGTGTTTCGGTGGGGCGAACCGTTGCGGTAGGTATGGGTGTCCATGTAGGGATGATGCGAATCGTTGGGGGCGGCGTGTTGGTAGCCACTGGACCTGTTTCGCCCAGGCCAAGCATGTCGCAACTGCTGGCGCCAATCATGGCGGCGCACAGTACAAGCGTTGCAGTAACTATCTTTAGAACAGAGACATGCCGGTGCTTCATGGTTTTCCCCCTGAGGTCATTCATGCAATGGTGCAACAGGTGTAATCACGGTTAATGGGCGTCGCTGTAGCAGGGAACGTTGCTATCGTAAAGGGAACGTTGCTACGTGAAAAAGGTTCCGGTCTGATGGAACAACCAAACCATCCCGACCAGCATTACTTGCATCATACCTGAAGGCGCACAAAAAGAAAAGGTACCTCGGCAAATTAAACGAATTCGAATTCTAGAGTATCGCCTCACACATAGCTTTTTCTAAAGCCAGAATACTCTCGGAAACCATAGCCTTTATAAAAGCCACCGGCCAATTCGGTGGATAGCAGATCGATACGAGTACGTGGGTACATCGCGTGGCAAACGTCCAACAGCAGGCTGCCGATGTGTTGCCCCCTGGCTTCTGGGTTCACCAAAATCTCGGCCAGATAGGTGGTGATAAAGCCATCGCTGATGGCCCGAAGATAACCTACTACCTGGTCATTTTTGAACGCGACCAGGGCCACCTGCGAGTTTAGCAGCGCTGCAAGGGCCTCGTCCGGTCTATGAATGAAGGATGTCCATCCCTCGGCTTGGCATAGAGCTTGTAGGGCCTCAAAATGTTCTTCTTGAAATGCCTGTATGCTCACACCAGAAGGAAGACTGACTTGTTGCAACGCCTCTACGAGTTCCATCAGCCCCTCAATCGTCTGACTTGGGCGGCTTGCGCCCGTCGTCGAGCCTGTCGCCGTTCGTACATCCCCCAAATCTGTAGAACGAGCATGGAAGCAAAAGGCACCAACAGCAATGGCGTCATGGGCATATTCCACAACGTATCAGCTTGGGGCAAAAGCTCGTTTATCTCTTGGCTGCCAAAGCCAATGGCTATCAGCAGATCGGATAGGCTTTGACCCCAAACGGTCATTCCTAAAGAGGCTCCAGCCGCGCCCCAGGCCAGCAAGTTAGCTAACGATGCCCAGAATTTTCCTTCTGCTTGCCCCCAAATGAGCACGACCAAAACCACAAAGAGCCCCGATAGAATGTAAACACCTTCGCGGCCACTGATCCACTCACCAAAAGCTGGTACGGCACCCCGGGCGAATACAGCGCCGTGAATGACCAATGTGCCAATCACATTCAGGCAGATGGCCGTCAAGGCCGCTATACCCAATCCAGCCTGACCATTCTTGCCATTGTTCTCCAAGTTCCTCTCGACAGAGGGAAGGTGCAATACTCCAATGAGAGCCAGTGGGATGAGTAGTCCCAACACCAGCACGCCTGCTCCGCTCAGTAGCAGCGTGCCGAGTTCAATGCTATCGCGTAGATAAGGTAATAGAACGGCGTATTCCACCAGTAGCGTGGTCCCCAAAATGAGCCACAAAACGCAGGCGGCAACACCCAACCGACGGGCCCAGGCGCGCCCCCGGATGATACCGATGCCCATTGGCAGTGCCAGAGCAGCCACGGCGTAATAGCCCATGTTCTGAATGGCCAGGTAGGTGAACATCAGCGTGCCAATGTTGAAATTTGTCATTTCCAACACGCCGCCGGGAGAGAACATGTAAAAGCAATAGATCTCTAGCGGGCCGTAATACAGCCCCACCAATCCGATGGATAGGATTAACAAGCCAATCAGACGCATCCACAGGGCTGGGCGCGAATCATTCCTCTCCATCATCTTTGATTCCCTCGTCAACTTGCTCGTCGAACTCGGAGAAATCAGGTTCGGCAGCAATGATCTCGCGGGCGGCACCCTGATCTTGCGGGCGCACTTGCACCTCAACCCGGCCTACACCGTTGACGGTGATACCGTATATTTGGCCGATGGCCTGATAGTGCAGAATAGCGGGGATGCCCATGCTTTCGAGCAGGCCCTTGATAACCTCGGCTTGCATGGGGCCTTGCGAGGCATAGACGGTGACCAGTTCATCAGGCATGAGTACGTTCCTCCTGTGAGGGCCCGGGGTGCAATGGGCAATTCAAGGCTGTCCCTATTATGCCCCATACTTCTTCCTATGAAAAGGTCTCTAGGCATTTTGTGCATCCCTTGCTATAATGCGCAAGGAGCGCTTATCTCTACAATTTGTTCAACCTACATAGAGGGAGATCGCATGGATTTCTACCAACTTGATGAACGGTACAAGATGCTCGCCGAGCTGGTGCGAGATGGCACCCTTAGCCAGGATGACTTTCGCGAACAAGTGGGCAAATTGCAGGTTGAGGATGAGAACGGCAACATCTGGACACGTGCGCCCCACAGCGGCCGTTGGGTCAAGTGGGATGGAAACGCCTGGCAGGCGGCTACGCCGCCCGCCTTTGAGCAGCCTGGGGAAGATGGCGGCATTCCACCTATTCCAGCCGATCTCGATGCGACTGATGCCCCCGTCTTTGATTCGCCGACTGCCGTCATACCTGATCCTGTACGGCCCTCTGCGTCGTCAACACGCATCATGTCCTCCAAATCAGGCAGTGGCGTGGTGAGCGGTGCTTCCAGTCGCAGCATGACCGCACAAAAGAGCAGCAGCACTGCTGGGGCAGACCGTTTGCGTGCCAAGGCACGACAGGGCGATGGTCCGGCTCAATTGGGGGATACCACGGCCAAAGCCAAGAAAAACCGCTATGGCGCTGCAGAAGCTGATGCGCCTGCACCCAGCGGTTGGCTAGCCAAGACGATCATTACAAGTGTACTCATTTGGGGCGCAGTCATTGTCATAGGAAGCATCATCGCGATAGCAGCCGACATGGACGAATGGTATTTCTTGTCACTGGGCCTTTGCTTGGCAGCGGCGATCTCTTTTATCGTCACGATTGTACAAAAATCATCGGCTTGGGAGGGCACCGTAGAAGATATCCGCACTGTCACCAGCACCGATGACGAGGGGGATACCACCTCCACCACCTATGCCTATGTGCGTTTGGTAACCGGCAAGCGCAAGCGTGTCAGGCTGATGCCCGGCTGGTATGTGGGCATTCATCTCAAAAAGGTGCAGGGCGAAAACGTGCCTCGCATCATGAACTGACCCATGCACCCTTGCATATTCTGCGAGATACTGGCGGGAGAACAACCCGCCAGTATTATCTATCGCGATGAGCTGATAATGGCCATGATGGATATTCAGCCCATCACGCCCGGCCATGTGCTGGTTATCCCCGTAATCCATGCCTGCGACCTCACCGATCTGCCGCCCGCGACGGGTGCTCAGATGTTTGTGGTGGCTCAGCGCATTGCTCAGGTACTGCTTGATGGCAAAGGCGGCGTGCGCTGCGAAGGAGTCAACCTGTGGCTGGCCAATGGCACTGTGGCTGGTCAGGATGTTTTTCACGTCCATCTGCATGTCATCCCGCGATATGTCGGTGATCCATTTCATGTCCATGTCGATGGCCCTTATACGCATGCACCCCGTGCTCAGTTGGATGCAATGGCTGCTGTGCTTGCCAGGACTCTCGCTGACTGTCAAGAAAGTGTGTAGCATGTCTTTTAGCCAAGACTATCCTCCTGAGGGCTCGCACTGCGGCTATGTCAGCATCGTGCGTTACTTGGATGCCCGAACGTGCACCTACCTGGGTAGCCCGACTCTGCTTCGTCTGGCCGATGGTGCCTTGCTCGTTTGCCACGACTATTTTGGCCCTGGTTCCCCTCACAATCCTTACGCCATGGAGTTTCTTACCAGCGTCTATCGCTCGGAGGATGAGGGGCGTACCTGGATCGAGATCAATCACCTGCCCGGTGCTTACTGGGCCAGCCTTTTTGAACATAATGGTGCCGCCTATCTGTTGGGCTGTTCAGCCGAATATGGCGCTATTGTTATTTGGTGCAGCGCGGATGGCGGCTATACCTGGTCGCGTCCCCTTGACGAGAACAGCGGCTTGCTATTCTCTGCTGGCCCCGGCAAAGAGCCTCCTTCGTACCATGGTGCGCCGGTATCGGTGGTAAAGGCCAATGGGCGTATCTACCGCGCCTTTGAGTCGCGTAATCGTGACCTGCACCGCCGCCGTTTTGGGGCTGTGGTGATCTCGGCTGCGCAGGATAGCGATCTATTGCAGGCCGCTAATTGGACCATGACCAATCCGGTGGACTTGGAAGAGAGTGTGGATCCACAAGAGCTGGCTGGTATGCTTGATCCAAGCTGGCTAGAGGGCAATGTGGTAGTTGATCCCCAGGGCGGCCTGTGGGATGTGCTGCGCGTTCACAGCGAGCCGCGGGTCGATCTGGCCGCTCGTTTGTCTCTCTCGCCAGATGGCACACAACTCTCTGCTCCCGCTCAAGGTGTGCTTTTCTCATTCCCCGGCGGTATGACCAAATTTGTCATTCGTCGGCACGAGCCCACCGGTCTTTATGTCTCCCTGGTGAACAACAACACTGTGCCCGCCAAACCGCGCCAGCGCAACGTGCTTTCACTCAGCGTCTCACGTGATCTGTGGCACTGGAAGGTTGCCGAAACGCTCATCATTGACGATTCGCTGGATGGCGACGAATCTATCGCCCAGGTGGGCTTTCAGTATGTAGATTGGCTGTTTGATGGCGACGATCTGCTTTACCTTGTTCGCCGAGCTTATCACGGCGCACACAACTTTCACGATTCCAATGCCATCACCTTTCACCGTCTGACCGGGATCGATGACCGGCTCAATCGTTACATTTAGCACTTGAGCCCTGCGGCTTGCGGTTGTATCATGGTAAAGAATAGAAAAAGAGGAGGCACTCGTGGCAAGAGTTCAAGAGCGAACGCAAAAGCGTCAACGACGATGCGGCGGCCTGGGTCTCCTGACACTGCCGGCCGTTGCAGCAGGCGCCTGGTTAGCCTATAGCCATTTTTATATCGAGCACGATGTGCCCCTGGCTCCAGCCATCAATGCGGATCGTACCATGTTCTCCACCGAGCGCTCGGGCCGGCTGCACGTGTACCATCGCCGCCAGGATGGTGGTCGCCCCTTGGTTTTGCTGCACGCTATTCACGCAGCCCCCTCACCCCGCGAGATGCGCTCGCTCTTTGATGCTTATGCAAGTCAACGGCCCGTTTGGGCGCTGGATCTGCCTGGCTTTGGATTCTCCTATCGCAAGCACAAGCGCTATACACCGCGTCTCTATGTGAATGCCATCCTCGATCTGCTGCAGCGCATGGTTCAGGAACCAGCCGATGTGGTGGCCCTCTCCCTGACCAGCGAGTTTGCAGCGATGGCTGCCCTCGAACACCCTGAGGCTTTTCACAGCCTGACGCTCATCTCGCCAACAGGGTTTGGCACCAGGGCTGCTGCACTTGACCAGGTACCCCTGACTCGTTATGGTGAGGTATCGGATTGGGTGCATCGTGCACTAAGTGCGCCCATCTGGTCTCGGCCTCTTTATGATTTGCTCACCACGCGCCCCAGCATTGAATGGTTCTTGCGCAAGAACCTGGTAGGCCCACTGGATGACGAACTGGTGGATTACGCCTACGATACGGCCCATCAGCTTGGGGCACAATATGCGCCCATGACCTTCTTAAGCGGCAAGCTGTTCACGCCAGGCGTTCGCAACAAGGTCTATGCGCAACTCGATGTGCCAGTGCAGGTTATCTATGACCAGGATCCCAATACATCTTTTGAGAGCCTGGGGTCTTTTGTGCAAGAGCATACCAATTGGCATACTGACCGTATTGCTCCGTCGGCTGGATTGCCGCAGATTGACGCTCTGGCCGATACCATGCAGGCACTCAATCGCTTTTGGGCATCGCAGGAGGGCTGACATTCAATGAAGCACATCGAATATCCAATCATGACCCATGACGGCCTCGAGCTCTATGGACATGCCTGGCTGCCCGAAGGTGATACTGTCGAGATCATTCATTTTGTGCACGGCATCGGTGAGCATTCTACCCGCTACGATCGCATGGCAGAGTGGTTTTGCGAGAGAGGCGTGGCTGTAGCAGCTTTTGATCTGCGCGGTCATGGTAAATCGCAGGGCAAACGCGGTCATTCGCCCGATTATGATTCGCTCATGGACGATCTCACCCGGGTCATTGCCGCAGGGCGCGAGCATGTACCTTGTGAGAACAAGGGATTTCTTTACGGGCACAGCATGGGCGGCAATATTGTGCTAAACTATGCCTTGCGCCAATCGCCGGAGGTGGAAGGGATCATCGCCACCGGGCCCTGGCTTATTCTGGGCTTTCAACTACCCGGCTGGCAAAAAGTTATGGCCAGCGTCCTCCGCAGCATCTGGCCTACTTTTACGCAACAGTCCAACTTGGATACCGGGGGCATGTCACATGACGCTGAATGGGCCATGTTGACCGACGAGGACCCTCTTAACCACAGCGATGTAACCCTGGGGCTCTATGGCTCGCTCAATGATGCTGCCGATTACGCCTTGGAACATGCTTCTGAACTCAATCTGCCTCTGCTGCTCATGCACGGCGGCGATGACCATATCACCTCGCCGGAGGGCAGCAAGAAATTTGCCGCCCGTGCCAGCACCCAAACCACGTTGCGCATTTGGCCCGGCCTGTATCACGAGATTCACAATGAGCCCTCGGCTCGATTTGAGGTTTACCAGGCTGTGTACGATTGGATGATGGCCCATCGTAGTTGAACTTTATCGATTTGGCAGCAGGCCGGTATGCCTGGCCTGCTGCTTTTATTTAGGAGACTATATGCAAGCTGATCTAAATGCTCATGTGAGTGCCTTGAACGCCTGCAACCAGCGGGGTGGACGAATGCTCTCCATCATAGATTTGTGGGAGGCTGGCTCAGTGGATTTACCCTTGGCTGCCTACCTGTTGGCGGTCATGCGGCGAGGCGTCAGCTTGCTAGTAGGGGCAAAGTTTGGCGGTGCTGGCAAAACCACCGTCATGTGTGCGCTGCTCAATCTGGTGCCCGATGATGTATCGCTAAAGGCTGTAGGCAGCTCATCCGTACTCGATGCTGCACTTTCGGCCCCCATTGTGGCTTCCAATGGACTGCGTACTTGCTATGTGGCCCACGAGGTCGGTGCTGGCAGTTACTATGCCTATGTTTGGGGCCCGCAGGCCCGCAGCTTTTTTGCACTGGCCGGTGCTGGGCATCTCATCGCTACGAATCTGCATGCAGATACCCTTCACGAGACCCGCACGCAGCTTTGCGCACACGTGGGTACACCCCAGGGGATAGAAAACGATGTAGAGCCTGCCGACTTGGCAGCGGTGCAGCTCAAGCTTTATCTGGGTGCAGAACGCGCCATTGCCGGTGGTGTGCACCGTTGGGTGCGCCATGTTTATGAAGGCGAGTTCTTGTTGTGGGCTGGCGATGGGCTGGGGACTTTTCACCGCAACGGCGCATCAGCACTGGTTAGTGCCGAGGATGAACGCGAGGCGACTGCCCTGTTAGAAGAGATGCATGCTTGTGGTTTGGTGCGCATCGAAGATGTGCGCCGTACACTACTGGGATGAGGTTTCGCTGAATCGGCTGCTGTATAACAAGATCACGAGCAGTCAAAGTTTTCCAGACAAGCCAGTTCTGTGTTGAAATAAAGCAGCCAACAAAGCCCTTAACCTTGTTGGCTGCTTTTGTGTCATGCGGGCAGGAGAGCGCCTCGCCTCATGGCCAGTTTCCCAGCGAGGAGTGTAAGCCCATATTGGACGGCGATGAGCAGGATGCCGCCGACTCCAATCAACCAATAGATCATCGTCCAGGTCACAGTAAAGGGTAACCCCAACATGCCCTGCAATTCGAGCGGCATGGTAGGTTCGTTGATGGCCATCCATGCAGTGGTGCAGCAAACTATGGCAATCACCAGAGTGGTGAACCAACTGGTGCGTTTGAGAATTCGCTCTCTCTTTTTGAGGGGGTCAGCGAGATACCTGCGCCCCATATAGAGGCCGGCGGCAATTCCCGGCACCAGGTTTATCACAGGGAACCCCATGAACATGCCATAGACGCCGATCGAGTAAAAGAAATAGATTAGCATATAGGCCAGAGGAGAGAGGTCGTAGAAGCGGGCTACCCAGCGGGGAAGAAAAAGGAAGTCGAGCGTGCAGCCCAGCCCCCAGCCCGCCAGGGCGTACCAGCGGACGTACTCTTCCGCCACAAAGGAGAGACTGCTCCACCAACCGATGATCAGAAACAGTAGTGGAGCAATTGGGCCCAAGATGAAATACCCTAGGTACTTGTCGAATCGCGTCATATTTGGTCTCCTCCAGCCCTGGGGCATCTTTTTGAAAGGGGCGACCAGAGGAAGAATAATCTGGTCGCCCACAAGACGCCTCTGTAACTGGCTTGGTTCCTCGCTAGATCTCTACCACGAACACATCGCTACGCCCGCCAGCGGCGGCGTTGTAGACGATGCGGCTGCCGGTTGGGTCGCACTGTGGGTGCGGATGCGGATACTGCCACTCGCTGCCGCCCCAGTTGGTGCCGTGCTTGCAGATGGCCTCGATGCGCAGATGCTTGGGATCGTCATAATACAGCCACAAAATCATGTCGTTGGTGATGTTGCCGTCGATCATGACCGCCTTACGCCCGGCTACAGCGCCCACATGACCATAGTTGGTCCAGGCGTCGCTGCCCCACTCGACAATGTTATTTCCTTCGATGTCGTTCACGCCGATGACGTAACCGGGGCCGCCGCGCCCTGGTCCGCCAGGGCAATGGTAAAGCACATCTTCGCCATCCCAGCTCCACACGGAATGCACTTGGAAGGTGCGCCCACTGGGCGAGGGCTGCTCGACCAGCCGCTTATCGGGGAGATGAAGGGTCCACACGCGGTTTGTCACGCCGTCAGAGCCGCCCCAAAAATCGGGGGGCATGTCGCGGTCGGTGTGCAGCCAATCCATTTTGACCGGGTTCCATTGCAGGTGGTTGCAGCGCGAATCGAGTTCATCATACACAACCTCACGCTGGGTGTCGCCCAGAGTGTTGATCACTTCGATGCGATAGTGCGAGCCCTTGCCCTCTGGCTCGGCATAGATGGCGCGCACCTCGGCAGTGTCGAGCGGGCGGGTTGGGTCGACATTGGCCATAGCCTCGGGGATAATATTGGCGGGAACGGCCACATAGGCGCTGTCAGGACTCACCGTGGGAGTGCCATAGGCCCACACGCCTGAATCCTCAATGAGTGTACGTTCTTCCAGTGTGTCGATATTCACAGCACGTAGCGTTTGATCGATGCTGTAGTACACCCAGCCGCTATTCCGATCGAGGCAGGGTGTGCCCACGCCGTGGCTGAAATTTCCCGAGGCGCCGGTGATGATGTTGATCATCCAGCCGTCCACCCAATCCAGCAGTTGGGTGATCTCGCCGGTCTCTACATTGCCGCAAAAAATCGTGCTCTTGTTAGCACGCCCGCTCATAAAGATAAATCGTTTGCCGTCGGCGGTCCAGGCGGTGCTGGTATGGTAGGCGGGATGATAGTTGTAGGCGCCGGCGGTGGTGAACTGGCGCACCCTGCGCAGCGTGAATGGGTCTAGGTAGGTTCGCGATTCGTTCCAGGTATCACCTTTGCGTGTCATGTTTCCCCCTCTATCTGCGGTCGACAAGGTAGAACAGGAGCATGCTAACGCGTCTGTGGGGGCTATGCAAGGCGTCGCGGGCAAAAAACGTAGGGAAATTTACGCTGGGCTCTACCAGTGGGTTGGGAAATATGAGTGGACATAATCAAACAAAGGCATACGTTTGCCACCATCTTTTGATGCCAATATGCCCTATGCTGGCTTGATGCAGATGCAGGTGGCGCTCATACCCTGAATTTGCACAGTAACCTCCAACCCGCGGGTACGCAGCATGTCGGCCAGCTCTTGGATGGGTAACACATGGCTGTACATCAAAGCCAGGCGCTCGATAAAGCTCATGATACGCGCGCCGGTGGTGTCACCGTTGGGCTCACCAATGATGAGGCGGCCACCGTGTGCCAGCACACGAACAAGCTCATCGGCAGCTCCTGCCTGATCGGCAAAGTGATGCCAGGCATCGACGACGAGAATGCGGCTAAAGCTTCCATCGGGGAAAGGCAGCTGGTTAACCGAGGCTCTCAGCGGGTGCACGCGGTCGGTGCTGTTGGGGTAGTGGGTTAATACCTTCTTGAGCATGCCTTGCGAGATATCCACCACCAGTACGCCAGCAGTTTCTTGGGCAAGCTGATGAATGACTCGCCCCGTACCCCCACCCGCGTCCAGCAGCAATTCCCGGCAGGGCAAATCTAAAAGGCTCCGCATCCGGTCAGGGTCTGGCGCGGGCGCCCTGTCCATCAGCGGAGCCAGGAGGTCAAAGTGATCGAAAAGTCTCACGGCTTTCTCCCGATGATATTGGCAAGTGATCCTACTTGTTTAGCTTTGCTCAACCTCTTGTGCTTTGTCAAGTGCTGCTAGTTCTTTATACAGAGTCTCATTGCATGTGTGGCAAAGTGAGTGAGTAATCTCGGGGCAGGTGGGTTCGTCGAACAACTCTAGTTTGCGGACGCCATCTTCGATCTCGTACCATTCATCGTCGATCAATATATTCTTACACCAGGCACACATGGTCAGGGTTTCCTGGTTGCGCGGGGTGATGGTATCCAGCAGCGGAACGGGCAGCTCGAAACGCTCGGTGCGCTCGACGCGTGTCCAGAATTGCACGGCGCCATCGCGTAACGGTTCAACGCGCATGGTCATATAACGCCGCATAACGGGGGAATCGCAGCGGAAGGGCAGCTCAATGCTCTTGCCTCGTGTGCGCGCCTTTTCCATGATGTCAACATAGAGCTGTAGGACGCTGTCTCCTTGGATGTGTTGTTTGAGCGGCGTTCCTAACAGTCCTTCCAATAGAGCGGCAGCACCATTTTGTCGGGCAAAGTCACCAAATGCTTCGTTATAGCTTTCCAGGATATCCTCAGCATTGACGCGATAGCTAAAAGTCCACTCTTCCATCATTCTCTTTCCCCCATGCTTGTCTAGCATAGTCCTGCGTGAAGAAAGCGTCAAACAAATGTAAGCAAAAATTAACGTAATTTATGCAAATTTTAGGTTTGACAGGAAACTAAAAGTGGCTATTATCATTATTGATAATGATAATAGGAGTGAGACATGGACCGTTCAAACCTCATTCTTCACCCGGTGCGTTTGCGCATTTTGCAGTTGCTAACTGCTGGGCCAGCTACGACCGACGCCCTGGCCGAGGCCATGCCAGAGGTGCCGCGTTCGTCTATCTATCGCCACATCAAGCATCTCGTCGATGGGGGCCTCATCGAATACGATGAATCTATCGACACAACCGACCCGCGTGAAAAGGCGTATCGTCTCATAGACACCTACCATGTCAGTGAGAAAGACGTGCAGCACCTGCAGCCGCAGGATCACGTGCGTTCTTTTGTCATCTATGCTGCCTCGTTGATCGACGGTTTCGAGCGCTACGTGCTGCACGAAGAACCGCCGGACCTGGCGCACGATTTAGCGGGTTATACCGAAGCATTTTTTTATGCCACTGAGCAAGAGATGACCGAGTTTGCCGCCGGAATCAACAGCCTGATTGCTCCGTTGCTCGTCAATGGTCCCGGCGAAACGCGGCGCCGCCGAAAGATTGCTTTCATCACTCATCCTGAAGGAGATAAAACGTGACCACTGGATTTGATGCCATGACTTTTTTGCGTGACAACCTGATACTCATTCTGCCTTTGTTTTTGCTGCAGGTGGGCCTCATGCTCTACGCCCTCATCGACCTCATCCGTACCAAGCGCCCCACGCGGGGGCCAAAATGGATGTGGGCATTGATCATTCTGTTCGTCAACATGTTGGGTCCGATCGCGTATCTGTTGATCGGGCGCGAGGAGGCCTAGATGGCTGCTGAACTGGCAGTGCGCACCAGCCACCTGACCCGCCGTTATGGCGATGTGTTAGCCCTGGATGATCTCGATTTAGAAGTGCAGCACGGCTCGATATTTGGCTTTTTGGGGCGCAATGGCGCCGGCAAAACCACCACCATGCGCCTGCTCACCGGCTTGGCTCGGCCCACGTATGGCTCGGCTTGGGTGGCCGGCTGCCAGGTGACGGCGGGTGATGGCCGCTCGCGTGCGGCCTATGGCTATTTGCCGCAGGAATCTGCTTTTTATGGCTGGATGACGGGCCGTGAGTATCTGGACTATGTTGGCGGTCTATACGGCCTTTCGGTTGGTAACCGCAATCGCCGCACCGATGAACTGTTGGAACTGGTCAATCTGAAAGAGGCGGCCGATCGCCGTGTGCAGGGCTATTCGGGCGGCATGAAACAGCGTTTGGGTGTGGCCCAGGCCCTCATCCATGAACCGTCGGTGCTCTTTTTGGACGAACCCACCAGTGCCTTGGACCCCGCAGGCCGCCATGAGGTGTTGGAGATGATCAGCCGGTTGCGCGGCAGCGTCACGGTGTTCCTTTCCAGCCATATCATCGCCGATGTGGACCGCATCTGCGATACGGTGGGGGTCATCCACAAGGGGAGGCTGCTGTTTGTGCTGCCTCGTCAGGAACTGCTCGACCGCTATGCTGTAGACGAGGCCGTGCTAGAGGTGGCGCATGAGAGCGCCGACCAGGTGGCAAGCCTGGAGGCGCTCATCGCTCAACAGCCCTGGGTAGAGCGGGTCCATAACGGCGGAACCGAGCTGCATGTACAAGTTCTGGACATGGAGGCGGCTCGGGTGGGCCTGCTGCCACTGGTGGTGTCTCAAGGTATCGTGTTGGACTCTTTCCGCTGGGTGAGACCCTCCCTGGAAGATATCTTTTTGGAGGTAAGCGCCTGATGGCCCTCTGGTTATATATAGTATCCATTCTGATCATCATGGCGTTGCCCATTGCCGCCGCCTCGTTGTTGCGGCGTCGGCGCCGGGGCACGCCCTGGTACTTGTTTCTGGTGGGGGCGGCCACTTTTGCCGTCTCACAGGCGGTGCATATTCCGCTGAACAACTGGTTATCCGATATCGGTTGGCTCAGCGCTACGGCGCCGCTTTGGCAAACGGCTTTGATAGCTGGCCTGACCGCGGGCCTCTGCGAAGAGCTGGCTCGGGCCGGTGCCTTTGCCCTGCTCAAGAATCGCCGCGATACGGCCGATGGCCTGATGCTGGGCATTGGCCATGGCGGCATCGAGTGCATCGGACTCGTCGCTGTGATGCTGGGCTCTAGTCTGGGGCAGATGTGGTCCTTGTGGAATGCTGATCTGACGACGTTGGGCCTCAGCGCGGCGCAACTTGCCGTTGTGTCGGGGCAACTCAGTCTTCTAAAGGCACAGCCGCTGATTGCCCTGTTGCCCGCCTTGGAGCGTCTGATGACTCTGGGCATACACATCGGTCTTTCGTTGCTGGTGCTGCAAGCCTTTAGGCAGCGCAGTGCCTTCAAGGGTGCGGCTTTTGTCCTCTTGGCTGTGTTAGCCCACGCCGCGGTGGATGCCGGTGCGGTGTATGCCGCGGCCAAGCTGAGCCTGGGCTGGCTGGCTGTGGCCGAAGCGTTGTTGGCGGTTGTCGCCTGGGCGATTGTGGCTCACTTTTGGCCGCGCCCCGCTAGGGATGATGTTGTGCCAGCGCCATTGGTTTCACAACGCCGTCTGTTCTTTTGGCAGCTGCGCAAAGAGCTTACAGAGATGTGGCGTACGCGACGGTTGCTGGTCATTGTGGTGGTGCTGGTGCTTTTTGGCATTCTCTCACCCCTGATGGCCTATTTTCTGCCGCAGATCCTCAGTGGTGTCGAGGGTTATGAGCAGATCGCTGGGCTGTTCGCCGATCCTTCTCCGGCCGATGCCATGAGCGAGTACGTGCAGAATGTCACCCAGACGGGTTTTATGGTCATCATTTTGGTGGGGATGACGGCTGTGGCGGGTGAAAAGATGCGCGGTACGGCCCCGATGATACTCTCCAAACCCCTGTCGCGCAGCACCTTTGTGCTGGCCAAATGGGTCGCTCAGATGGGGGTCTATGCCCTGGGCTTTGCCGGTTCCATGCTTTGCGCCTGGTTCTACATCTGGCAGCTCTACGGTACGGCCCAATTTGGCTCTGTTCTCGCTGCTACCGGCCTGATGTATGTCTGGGCCATGGTCTACTCTACGCTCACTCTGTTGGGCAGCACACTGGGCAAAAACATCGGCAGTGCTGCAGGGTTTGCCCTGGGATTGTGCATCCTGGTGATGACGCTGGGCAGCATTCCGGCACTGTCACCCTATGCGCCCGGCGCACTCACCAGCTGGGCACTGGCTATTCCGGTAGATGCGCCGATGCCCACAGGTGTTGCCGCCGGTGGTGCTCTAGTCGTGGCTTTCGCCTTGATGGAACTGGCTCTGGTCGGTTCGGTGGCGGTCATCGAGCGGCAAGAGATCTAGCAGCCCTCTGCTTACAAGAAAGCGCCCCTGCATGAACCATGCAGGGGCGCTGTTTTTATTGTTGTTAAAACGGCTAGCGGCTGGCGATGACGTAATAGTCGCTGCCGTTCACCATAAGGCGTTGCCCTTGAGCGTCGTACAGCAATACGATGAGTTGCTGCCAATCCTCCACAGCTTGGTCATAGGTGTAGGTCTCCTCCAAATGCAATCCCGTAGTCCAGGTGGAGGTCGGGTAGATTCCGTTTTGTGGCGCCTGATCGCGCTGAGCCAGCAGTTGGTTATCAGCGCCCAACACTTGCAGCGAGACAGTGTAATCGGTGGTGATGTTCTGTTGGGCCCCCCAGTGCAGGGTGGCGCCCAGTAACGAGCCATCATCACTAAGCAGGGGCTCGGCCTCAAGTAAGGCGATGCCGTTGTCCCAGGTCACCAGTGGCGCGATGTTGTCATCCCAGCCAGTCAATGCTGTCTCATCGAGCAGGCGCACCCGCGCGGCGCGTACGGTCTCGCTCTGTTCGAGCTCACCTTCGGGATAGGCGCCGATCACCAGCGTGGCCAGATCGTCGATGGGCTCATCCACGCTGAGGTTCAGGTCGAGGGTGATGATCTCCCCCACCGGCCACTCGATGGTGGTTAGCCGCCCGTTGCTGGCCAGGCCGCTCCAACTGTAAACACGCGTGTCATCGTCCAGCACCAGTTGCACATAGAGCGTGTAAAAGGCGTTGATCTGCTGGTCGGCACTGAGGTAGATGGTGATAGGCAGCTCGCCCGGCGTCGAGAGGGCTGCGCCCTCGGGCATGTCCACCCCCACGATGCGAATGCCGCTGTCTAGCGTAACCTCCACGGGATAGTCGGCCGCCACCGCCGCCAGCGTTTCCACCGGGCCATACACAGCATAGAGCTGCACACCGCTGAACACCAGGCTGATGATGAGCCAGGCGATAAGGGCAATGCGCCCCAGCTTATGGCTGGTATCGATGAGGCAGTCCCAGCCCAGGGCTACCAGAGCATAAAAAGCCGGTGCGGCGATGAACAGCAAACGGCCTTGGTCGGTGTACAGCAGGCTGTTGGCCCACACGGCCATCATTAACAGAGAGGCGATTAGCCAGGCGGAGGAGCTGCTCACTACGATCCAGCGCCGCTTGTCCAGCTTTTTCCGTAGGATGCCAACCACCAGCCCCACCAATCCGGCAAGCGACAGCCCGGCCCAGCCCCACATCAACCACTCTGGGGCCGCAATGCCGCAGGCATAGATGCCGAAAAAGCTCCGCCAGGTGCTGCCAAACTGCGCAAATAGCGCGCTCAAGGTAAGGTTGTCAGTGCGTATCAAGCCGGGTAATAAGGGTTCTAGCGTCGTCATGGGCACCAATTCGCCATAGAGCGCCATATTGCGTACGAACCACCAGCCGGCCACGGCGGCAAACCCGCCGATCATCAGCAGTGCTGGCTTGGCAGCGCGCCAGGAACGATCCTCGGATAAATGCCACAGCCAAATGACGCCAAGTGGCACGATGGCCAATAGGCCGCTGTATTTCGTCAGGGCAGCACACCCCGCCAGCGCGCCAGCGGCCAACCACTGCCACCAGCGATTGTCGCGATAGCTAGCCATGCCCAGCACTACAGCGCAAACAGCCAGCCCCACCGTGAGAATGTCGTTGGTGATGGCCGCCGATTCGTAAGCGAACATGGGCGTTAAGCCCAGCAGCAGGGCGGCGCCGAATGCTGCGGGATGCGGCTTGCCCTTCTTTTCGGGCAGTGCGCGCGCCAGCCACAACCAGCACCCGGCCACGGCCAACAGGCCGCCCAGCAGGCTCAACAGCCGAGGGATGAGAAAGCCGATCTGCGCCAGAGAGGGCATATCGGGCAAGAGCACGGTGGTCTTGTGGCCTACGCAATCGACGATATAGGGGTTCTCTGGCGCATACTGCAGGGCCAGCGCCATCGAGCCGTTGTGATCGAACAGTGCCGCCAGGGCATAATAGAGCGGTGGCTGCTGTACCATCTCGTGAGAGATTTCGGCAGCCTCTTGCAGCGTTACCAGTCCGCCGCCTTCGGCCAAGTAGGCAGCATAGGCCAGGTGGCCGGGGGCATCGGGTGCATCGAGTGGCGGAGTCAACAGCATAAAGCCCAGGGCTGCTAATGTGAACAACCCCAGAGCTATCCATAGTTGTGTAAGGGAAGGACGCGTGCGGCCGATGATTCAACTCCTCGTTTACCTTCGGAGAGGCACTGACATTTCAACCATGCGTTACCAGTATTATACCGCTGGCACACTGCCAGTATAATCGCTGATGAGCCCCCGGACGAACTTGCTGTGCTTGGCGTAATCCAATCCCAAAATTCCCGCAAGGCGCGTGAGGCGGAGTAGATCATCGCTGGGTGCCTTGATCTCCACGACCAATGCGGCAGACTGTGGGTTATAGCGGGATAGGTTGGGGCTGCTGGCTGTCTGTTGCGGATACGAGGTGAGCCCCTCGTCAATGGTGACGCGTAGCTCACTGTTGGGCAAGCCGTAATAGGTGCGCACATAGCGTTCGATGAGCGCCGGGCGAGGATACTGCTTTAGCCGCGCTCGCCAAATTCCCGTCGGTACCTCTTCCAAAAGCTGTTGGCGAATGATCCTATAGCTTGCAGTGAGGTCAATACCTCGGTTCAGGACGAATTGTTCTTTGCCGCCAACTGATCCACACTTGTATTTTAGCTCGAGCAGCGGCTCATGGATGTCGTGTTCACCATACCAACGCAGGCGCAGTTTGTCGCGATTGGCTAGGCCGCTCAGGTTGGCTGCCAGAGCACCGCCGTTGGGGGTATCCCAATAAAGCGAATTGACCGTACGCACGGGGTAGAGGTTGCGCATGCCGCATTCCCTCAAGCGCACCAGAAGGTAAGGGCGCAGCGCTGCCGGGCAGGTGGCTTTGATCTCATACCGTAGATCATCCAAGACTAAACCTCCAGCGCGCTGTCCTGGGCAATCAGGTGGATATCGCTCTCTACCCCCAGGGCTTCCTGTAGCAGGTTCAACAAGGGGTTCAATTCATCGTCGCGTATGTTGCCAATCAAATAGGTAAGCTCAATGCGGTTGTCTGTCTGATCATAGCGGGTGGTTTTCCACTGGGCGGCATATTTGGATAGAACCTGCCGAGAACGTTCGAGGATATCCTTGTCGGTGCTGCTGATATCCAAATAGTAGACGGCACGCGCCCGGCGCTTGGCACTCATCAAGTGCCGCAACAGGATAAAGACAATGATGATGCCCAGGGACACCGCAGTCTCGGCGATGAGATTGGCCCCCAGGCCAAGGCCCAGCGCGATGGCAATGAACAGGTACATCAGCTCTTCGGGCTCTTTGACGGCTGTGCGAAAGCGCACAATAGAGAGCGCGCCCACCAGCCCCAGCGAAAGGGCGATCGAGCTCTTGATGGCGTTGATGATGACCACCATGGTCAGCGAGAGTAGGTAAAAGTTACGGGCGAATTTGGCGCGGTTGCTAAAGGTCTGCGCACACTGGATATAGACGCGCTCCAGGATAAAAGCCATGATGGCGCAAAGCACCATCTCGATCACGAGAAGCCAGAGGTCAACCGGTTCGCTGGATGAAAGAAGCTGAGTGATATCGATGTCGTCCACGAATAATCCTTTTTACTTGCTCAATCGGTTTGGGATTCTTCAAACAAAGGTTGTAACGCGATGGGCTCAGTGAGCGTAATCGTCGCCGCTTGGCTCTCATAGCCCTCCCAACCCACGAATGTATAACCATCGGCGGCAATAGCTTCTACCGTTACTTCCATTCCCTCAAAATAGGTGCCCTCGAAATCGCTGCTTGCTAGCACAATCCCATTGACCAACACCTGGCCGGCGGATTCGTCCAAGCCAGTCATAGTGAATGTCCACATCGCGCCCAGGCCGAACTGCTGCTGTATATCTTCACGTACGACATCAGGACGTGTTACGCAAAAGTCCTTCATGCGCTGGATGTGGTCGCTCCACTCGGTGGTGCTCTCCCAGCGTTCTTCCTCTATCTCGATGTCGGGTGCAATCTCGGCGGCCAACTCGTCGATGCGGCTGATGACGCCGTCGGCCTCGAAATAGGTATTGAGCAAGTCGCAACCTCGAGCGATGAACGCTTCGCGAAAATCGTCGTTTTCTAACAGGGCGCGGATGAGCACCGTATCCTGGCGATCCACAGTGTGGGGGTGTTCCGCGTAGAGCCAGGCCACCATATCGAAATCTTTGACACAGTCGATATCCCACCCGTGGTCCGTGTCCCATACGGCAAACTTCCAGCGGTTATCGCTGCCATCGAGATCGCGGTAGGTAAGGTTGTTGTGCTGGGGCCAATCGGCGTTGTTGGCATAGATTTGCAGCCAATAGCAGTTCGTGAGGCTCTCCAAGTCCACCTGAGAGGCTGTATAAGCATACGCTTCAGGATCACTGAGATCGGCCTCATTTAGATAATCAATGAGCGCATCCCAATCCTCAATGCTGCCATTGACCACATTGCGATCCTCGGTGTGTTCGGCGGCGTCGATCATGTCCGAATTGGTGATGCCGTACTCGCTGGCTAACCACTGTGCATCCGGGCGTTCGCGCAAGTAATAGATGCCCCAGGGTTCGCCATTGATGTAAAGCAGCACGGGTTGCGAGTGGGTGGCTGCCAAGTCCAGGTCAAAGGCAAGGTCTGCGGCCAGTTGATTGCACAGTATTGACCATTCGCGGTCTGGCACAGATTGCCAGTCTTCTCCGCCAGCATGGATGACCAACGATTCGAACGTATCCACCGTGGTCTCATCAAAAAGAGGGTAAACCAACGCTGACTGGCCGTATTCGCGACGCATATAGATGCGTAACGAGCGCTTTTCGAATTGCCGGCTGTAATCGCCGTGGACGCGCAGCCCCGCCCATACCGAGAACGAGGGGGCCGTGCCGTCGCTATAGCCGTAATCCAAATAGGTGATCAGTGTCAGTCGCTCCCACTCGGTTCCCTTTTCGCCATAGTTGGTAAGGATACCGTCTTCTTCGCCCCATAGGCCCTCGGGATCCGAGGTGATAGCGAGAATAGGCAAGGTGGTGTCGGTGCCGACGGCGTAAAAAAAGGTCTGCACGTCGCCTAGTTTGCCAGAAGGGGCGAGTGTGCGCGCCTGGATGGTGATGACGGTGCCTGTCTCCAGAGCGATGGGTTCTTCATAGGCGATGTGGTTTTCTTCTGTGGGCACGCTGCCATCTAGCGTATAGATGATGGGCAGCACGTTTTCCAGCTCAATCTCGACGGCTGCGTCGTAATAGCCAGCGGAGGGCGTAGCCTGAATGGTGCGTGGTTCGGCAAAGACGGGGTAGAGGCTGTAGAGGGTCAGCATGCCGCTGACTAGCAAGGCAGCCGCTCCAAACTTGAGTAGAGTCGAACGGCGCTCTCGCTCCAGCGGTGAGCGTACCTGATTCCGCGAGTCAATTAGCATGAGGCTATGGTTGTGTGATGCTCTCTGTCGCCGGGTTGATAGGTCTTCATCTTATATTGCCAAATTGCAGCACAAACGAGCTGCAATTTGGCCCCCTCCACGCTCAATCGCTACAAGGCAAACCCTGCTGTGTACCTTGCTTTGCCAATTCTACGGAAGAGTTGTTCAAGAGGAATTAAGAGGTGGTTAAGCGGCCAACAAGATGTTGTCAAGGATGCAATGGAACGTAGATTCGCAGGAGGATACCACAAAAAAACTGCCCCGTCGTGAGGCCATGACGGGGCAGTTCTGGTTAGAGGTAAATGGCGAACAGTGCGCCATAGAGGATGACTTGCTGCCAAAAGCGCAGGAACCAGGCCCAGTAGAGACCGCGGGTTTCTAGCACGGCCTTGGCCATAAAGTAGCCATAGATGCCGCCCAGCAGGAATCCGGCCAACCCCGCCTTGGTGAGAAAGACAGCCAGAATTGCGGACACCCCGGCCGAGGTCCAGTGGATCCAACTGTCGGGCACCAACCCCACCAGAGAAGTAACCAGCCCATAGCGAATGACCAGTTCCTGGGTAAGGGCGGTGAGCGCCGCAAAAACAAATATCCAGGGAACCAGGCCGACATTGTGTAGGGCGATGACATTGCCGCGAATGATACCGAAATAGGCCACAATGGCCGTGAACGAGGTGAGGATCTGCGACAGGGCCGTGCCCATTTTCTTCCAGTCATAAGAGAGATCGAGTGTCAGGCCGATGCGCGGCATGGGTTCGATATCGGCATCGCGATCCCCAAGTGTCAGGTAGCGCTGGGCGGTCAGGCGGCCTGCCAACAGAGCACTCAGCACCACCAAAAGTGGGGCGGCCAGGCCCAGTACCTGTGTCTTGAGCAACTCATCGACATAAGCATTGCCCAGCCAGCTATCCGGCAGCCAGATTTGAACACGGCTGGGCAGCAATCCCAAAAAGACAATGGCGGCAACAACGACGGGCAACAGGAACTTGCGGCGTTTCTCACTTGTCACGGGCGTATCCTCATTGAGCGTGCTAAAAGTTGCTTACCAGGCGTACTCCATGGGGGCCTGCTTGTACCCCGGGAATATCTCATCCAACCGGGCCAGCGTGCTGGCCGAAAGCTTGATCTCCATAGCAGCCACGGCGCTCTCCAACTGCTCCATGGTGCGCGGCCCGATGATAGGGCAGGTCACCACGGGCTGGTGCAGCAGCCAGGCCAGGGCTACCTGGGCCGGCTTTTCGCCGATATCAGCACAGAGCCCCTCGTAATCTTCGAGCTGTTTGCGCTGCTGGGGGCTCACGTTCAGCGTGGCCCGGCGGCCTTCCTTCTCGCTTTGCAGTGCGCCAGCCAAATAGCCGCCACCCAGCGGGCTGTAGCACATCAGGCCCACGCCGTAAGCCTTACAGGCGGGGATGACCTCCAGCTCCAGCAATCTCATACTCAGATTGTACTTGCTCTGCTCGCTCACCAAACCCAGCATCTGCCGGGCTGCTGCCGTCTCATTGGCTTGGGCAATGTTCCACGCGGCAAAGTTGCTGGAACCCACATAAGTGATCTTGCCTTCGTTGATGAGCTGCCCGAATCCTTGCCACACCTCAGCCCACGGTGTTCCCGGACGCGCACACGGCCCGTCGTAGAAATCGACCTGTTCACCGAGGATCTCTTTATGATGTGGCGCAACCGTGCCCAAATCGATGTGGTGCATTTGGTAGAGGTCAATGTGGTCGGTTTGCAGGCGCTCTAGGCTGGCATTGCAGCCCCGGCGCAGGTGATAAGCCGAAAGCCCGCGATTGTTGGCGCCCGCGCCCATCGGGCCGAATACCTTGGTGGCCAACACAATCTCGTCGCGCTTGCCCGAGGCTTGGAGCCAGCGCCCCACGATCTGCTCCGTGACGCCTTGGCCCATCGGGGTGCCGTAACGGTCGGCGGTATCGTAAAAGTTGAGGCCTAGCTCAAAAGCGCGGTCCATAATGGCCTGGGATTCCTCTTCCGAGGTGCGTACGCCAAAATTCATGGTTCCCAAACAGAGGCGGCTGACGCGTAGGCCGCTTCTGCCAAGCTCTGTGTATTGCATTCCTCGCCTCCTATTTGTATGCGTGCCTTATTCTAGCGCGCTGGGGCGGGGTAGCGCAAGTCAATCGCGGCGGCGCATACGGTGGTAAGTTAACATAAATACAACCAACACAATAAACGAGAGGACTAGCGCCCAGAGGGGGTGACTCATATTAGTCAGCGCCTCCGCGAGTGTGCATGTGTATGCCCCACAGAATAATGACCACGCCTACCAGGGCGGCAATGGCCAAGAGCTGCTCCGACATAAAGGTGAATACGATAAAGGCGACGAGCAGCAGGACGATGAGGCTGCCAGCGATGCGCAGGGCCATGTGTGCTCCTTTGGGTGAGGTTATGTTCTTTACGCGTCGGGGGCGTTTTTGGTTGCGGAGGACTGGATGGTGAAGATAGAATCACATCAAGTTAATTAGCGGTGAGAAATTGCTCAAGAAGGAGGCTATAGATGCCGAGAAAGAAGATTGATTTATTAAATGGCCGAGGAAAAGTATGGAGTGGGGAAGAACAGGTTGCTACAGTAGACTACGAGATCACAGAATGGCAAGAGTTTACAAGTATTCAGCCTCGTGGGGGAAGCCCAAAACAAGAGCTGCCTGGTCTGGTTGATCGAAGAGGCTTTATTGCTGAAGAGGGCAATAATCTGTTTGATTTTTTGGGAGCGAATACACTAACTCTTGAGTTGAAGGATGGTCGTTTTGTAGATTTCGTGGTCAGTGGACATCTAAACAACGCAATGACAAAGTGGGGAATAGCTTGTAGCGGTAGCATCAGGCCTGAGCGCTAAGAAAAGTTTCTCAAACATACCTCCCATCGCAGATGGCAGATCTTACTGAGCCCAGGGCTTTAGCCCTGGGTGTCTTCGCGTGCGCGTCAGGCTGAACCCTGACGCTAGGGTCGCCAACCCTGCCCTTTGGGCAGGCTCTACTAGCTAATCTCTCTATCTCTAGCCTCCGACCGTAGGTCGGAGGGTTTGTATGCCTAGCACTGACAAAGCCTTTGGCTTTGTCTTGGAGAATCGGTTTACCGATTCTCCCAAAACAAACCGTAGGTTTGTTCATTGGTCCAGTGCACTTTCGAATACGCTTGCCATCACAGATGGCAGATATTACTATGCCCAGAGCTTTGGCCTTGGGCATTACTTCAATGTATTGTGCCTCTCAACTAGGAAAATCAATGACTGATAACAATCTCTCAAACAACGAACTTGGAACGATCCAGCCTTGCCTCAAAACGGGGGATGAGCTTTTCCTGAATGCTGAAGGGCACACCAACTCGCTAAAAGATTACTGGGCATGGGCACATTCTGATCTGGTTGACAACACAGAGCGGGGAAAACTGGCTGAATATATCGTCGCCATGGCCCTTGGCGTCGAAGATCAGCTTTCGATGACTTGGGATAACTATGATTTGTTATCGAAAGAGGGTATCCGTATTGAGATCAAGACGAGCGCATACATCCAAACTTGGAAACAATGGCGTTTCTCTGCACTGCGTTTTGGCATCGGGCCAACCCATGCTTGGGATGAAGAAACTGGCTTGTACGCTAAAGAAGAAAAGCGTCAGGCGGATGTCTATGTGTTCTGTGTCCTCAAACACAAAGACCAAGTAACTTTGAATCCATTGGACTTATCACAATGGGCCTTTTACGTCTTGGCGACATCTACTTTGAATGCAGTCGTTCCCAAACAGAAAAACATTGCCTTGTCTGGGCTCTTGGCAATTGGAGCCAAACCTTGCTCTTTCCCCGAACTGTATAACACGATCAAACAAGAGGCCGGTTTTTGCTAATGACTTGTCGCTTCATACATCTGCCATCTACGATGGCAGATATTGCTGAGCCCAGGGCTTTAGCCCTGGGCGTTCGCGCGTCCCAAACTGGCGTCTCCAAGGGATATTCTCACTACTCCCAGCCCCCGACCCATGGTCGGGGGCTTTGGTCCCGCAGCACCAGACTTTAGTCTGGTGCCTTCATTAAACCTTCTTCCTCTCACGGATGCCACGCTACACGCGTCAGGCTGAACCTGCTTTGCTTGCAAAACCGCGCTGCATCCTGCCATCGCAGATGGCAGATCTTCCTGAGCCCAGGGCTTCAGCCCTGGGCATTCGCGCGTCCCAAACTGGCATCTCCGAGGGATACTCACTCTCCCTAGCCTCCGACCGCAGGTCGGGGACTTGGCTCTTGCAACACCAGATTTCAACCTGGTGTTGCAAGCCCTGCGAGTTCTATTCCCCAAGCCTAAAGCCCTCCCCTTTTGTGCAAATAGCCCTATCTTTCCCCTTTTTGTGCAATTGCCTCTTGCGCTGAGCCTTCTTTTCAGTTAACATAATGGTATGCCGCTTTATACAGGAGAAACCACATGGCTAAAATGGCACGTAAGATGGTAGAGAACGCTGGCATCGACCTTGACGTTCTGGTAAATTTGCTCGTCAAAAATGCTTCTGCTGAGCTCACCACATACTATTACTATACCGTTCTTCGGGTGAACCTCATCGGGCTAGAGGGCGAGGGAATCAAAGAGATCGCCGAGGTGGCACGTGTAGAGGACCGCAACCACTTTGAGGCCCTTGTGCCCCGCATTTATGAACTGGGCGGCGCATTGCCCGGTGACATGAAAGTCTTTCACGACATGACTGCCTGTCCACCAGCCAGCCTGCCCGCCGATCCCACCGATACCAAGGCCATGCTCAAGGTGCTGGTCAACGCCGAACGCTGTGCGGTGCAGGGCTATAACGCCATCTGCAACCTGACGGCAGGCAAGGATCATCGCACCTATGATCTTTCGTTGGCTATTCTAAATGAAGAGATCGAGCATGAGAGCTGGTTCAGTGAGTTCCTGGGTGAGGGCCCTTCGGGGCACTTTATGCGGCGCGGCGAAACCTCGCCATTTGTCAGCAAATTCTTGCGCTAACACAGCGGTAGTTTTTACACCCCCACATCTCCCGGGGCCGGTCGCACTCGCCAGATCGCGCTTCGGGAGATGTTCTTTGTTTGTGGGGCGTTGCATCGTATTCATGAACAGGCGTGGGGTTGAAACCCGTCGCACCTGCTCTACACACGCCAGGCTGAACCTGCTTTGCTTGCAAAGCCGCGCTACACCTGCCATCGTAGATGGCATATCTTGCTAAGCCCAGGGCTTTAGCCCTGGGCAATATCCTCAACCGAACCTATGGTTCGATCATTAGCCCAGTGTGTCTTTTCTGCGTGTTCTGTCTCCCGAGGCTAAAGCCTCGGGCTTAGCAAAATCTGCCCCTTCGGGCAGGCTCTATCAGCCAAACTCACAAATACGAGCCTCCAGCCTATGGCTGGAGGCTTTGCTCCCGCAGCACCAGACTTTAGTCTGGTGCCTTCATTGAACCTTCTTCCTCGCACGGATGCCGCGCTACACGCTTCGGGCTAACCCAGCTTTGCTTGCAAAGCCGCGCTGCATCCTGCCATCGTAGATGGCATATCTTGCTAAGCCCAGGGCTTTAGCCCTGGGCAATATCCCCAACCGATCCGTAGGTTCGGTCATTAGCCCTGGGTCTTCAGCCTGCCTTTGGGCAATCTCTATCAGCTAATCTCACGCTCCCGAGCCCTCGACCTGCCGTATGCGGTGTCAAAGGACACTTCCACGTAAAACATTTCCTCCGAAGGAGGCCCTAACCTAGGCCGGAGACGTCAGTGGTCAGTATGACCACGAGTCCCGGCCAAACGAGAATGTTTCTCTATCTCTCCGAAGCCTCTCTCTCCAACTCTTCCAGCGCCGCCGCAAACCACGGATGCACCACCACGATCTCGCCTTTCAGCCAGCGCATATACACCAAACACCCGCCCGGCAGACCCTCGTCATTCAGCGCCTGCAGCAGCTCCTCCAAAAAGGGCGGACGGTATTCCCTGTCCCAGGCGATCTTGTCCGCCAAAAACACCACCATATCCAGCGGCGTCGCGCCGGGCCGTAGCGTCGTATGGCAGCGAATCGCGCTCAGCACACCCTCATCGTTCACCCCAAATAACTGCTGGGCCATCTCTGCCGAGAGCTTTTGGTGGACGATCATCGGCACTAGCTCTTCTTCCGGCAGAATTTCCAGCCCCAGGGCCTTGGCCGCTGGTAAACGCTGGTCACGAGCAAAAGCCGCGCTAATGTCGTGCAGCCAGCCGCCCGTCTCCGCCTTGTCGGGGTCTATACCGAAGCGTTCCGCCATCTGGCGGGCCTCCGCGGCTACCGCGGCGCTGTGTACCGCCGTCTTGGGATGGTCGTGCGCGCGCAGCAGCAGGGGCACCGCCTCACTCAGCGTATCGGGTAGGGTCAATCCGTCCAGCAGCGTCAGCAAAACATCGTCGGGCATGGCTGTCCTTTCATCACAAATACGATTGGCACAATCGCCTGGTTGTGTTATCGTAGCGGCGCATACATCCGTTGGAGGAAATGTCATGAAGACGATTTGTCGCCCCTACACCCCGGCTGATTTCATGCCCGTGCGCGACATGCTCATCGAAACCTATCGCGCCTGGCCCCGTCAAATCAACTGGCGTCTGGAGCGCTGGAATTACGCCCGCTACATGGTCGCTCCGCTCCTGGCTCGTTTCGATGACCTCGACGCCCCTGAGGGCGTTGCCGAACAGGCCGGCATCGGCTGGTGGGAATCCCACGCCATGGTTTGGGCAGACGCTTACGGCCGCATCGTCGCCTTGGCCCATGCTGAGGATCCCCGTCCGGGCGCAGTCTGGATTCAGCGTCGCCCCGGCTACGAGTTTCTTTTCCCCGAGATGCTGGAATGGGCCGAGCAAAACCTTGTTTCGGACAAGGGACGGCTCTTGGTGCTCGTTTATGATTACGACCAGCCCCTGCTGGATGCCGTCTGGCGGCGCGGCTACCTCATGGATCCCAAATACATAGAGCATGATGCTATGCTGCGTACTTGCGACGTTCCGCCCTACGGCTTGCCCGAGGGCTGGGTTATTCGCTCGGTGGCTGAAACCGGCAATCCCGCCTTTCACGCCGAGGTCAAGGGGCGTGCTTTTGGTCACACCGATCCGCGCGAGTTCGTCAATGCTTATACCTATCGTGAGCAATGCAAGGCCCCCGATTATGACCCCGACCTGGACCTGGTCGTCATTGGCCCCGAGGGGCAGGGCGTGGCCATGTGCGGTATTTGGGTCGATGAACACAACAAGATCGGCATTCTCGAACCAGTAGGCACCCATCCCGATTATCGCCTGCAGGGCTTTGGCCGTGAGGTGGTCTACGAGGCCGCCCGTCGGGCCCGCGCCCGCGGCTGCAACGAGGTTTGGGTAGGCACCGAAAAGACGTTCTACCAGCATATCGGGTTCCGACCTACGTTGACCTCTGCGGCCTACTACAAGCAGTTCGGCGAACGGCGCCTCATGAACGACTAGCCGCTTGACACCACCTTGGCTTACGCTTACAACCTGTGCTCATGCAGTACCGAGCACAGGTTGTTGTTTTCACCTCACTTGGAGGAGATATGTACACATCTCACTTGCTCACGACCACTTGGTCGGGGCACCCTGTTGGTTTCGATTTGTTGACCCATGGCGATTACCAGTTCGCCGCCTTTTATGATGCCGATCGGAACATGACCGTAGCTTCGCGCCATCTGGGTTCCACCGATTGGACATTGGCTCATCCTCAGGGTGTCTGGCTAGAGCAGCGCGGGCGTCTTTCCAGCCAGCTCGCCTGGGATAGCCACAACTATGTCACCCTGGCCATTGACAGCTTGGGCTATCTGCACCTCTCTGGCAACATGCACGTCGATCCCCTCATCTACTTCCGCACCAACGTGCCCTTGGATGTCACCACCTTTGAGCAGGTCGATTTCATGACCGGCGAGCTAGAGACCCGCTGCACCTACCCGGTGTTCATCACTGGCCCGGCGAGTGAGCTCGTTTTCCGCTATCGTGATGGCTCTAGCGGCAATGGCAACGACATCTATAACGTCTACGAAGCCGAGACGCGCACCTGGCGCCGTCTGGTGGATGTGCCCCTCACTGATGGTCAAGGCTTGATGAACGCCTATGCCCATCCGCCACTGCTCGGCCCCGATGGCTGGTATCACATGAACTGGGTCTGGCGCGATACCCCCGACTGCGCCACCAACCACGACCTTTCCTACGCCCGCAGCCGCGATCTACTGCACTGGGAGACCGGCGACGGCCGTCCGCTGACGCTGCCCATCACCCTGCAGAGCGGTGCCATCATCGACCCCGTGCCTGCGGGTGCTGGCATCATCAACATGGTGCAGGATATGGGCCTGGATGCTCTTGGTCGCCCCGTCATCGCCTATACCAAGTACGATGAGGACGGTAACTCCCAGGTCTATTGCGCCCGCTTGGAAGATGGCCATTGGGCCTTTTATCAGCTCACCCATTGGGATTACCGCTGGGCCTTCCAGGGCGGCGGTTGCGTCATTGGTGAGATTGCCCTGCGTGGCCTCACCGTCCAACCCGATGGCGGCTTGGCGCTCCCCTGGGAGCATGTCGTCTATGGTCGCGGCGTCTGGAAGCTGGCTCCCGACACCCTCGAGATCATCGGCAGCTATCCCTTCTCGCTGGACGACCTGCCCGAGGATCTGGCCACACCCACCCTCGCTTGGGATGGCCCCATCGAGGTACACTGGCTCACTGATCGCGGTACTATCGCCAACGCCGACAAGCGCTATGCCCTCCGCTGGGAGACCCGTCCCGAGCATCGTGATCGTCCTTATGAGGATGGCGCACCCGCTCCTTCCGAGTTGCGCGTCTATGAGCTACCGCTTGGGTGACATAACACCAGATGACATCGAGGCCCTCTTGTGCTAATCTGGGCGCAGGAGGGCCTATGAACACAATATCTCTGACGGTCTATCTCTGGGCGATCTTTGGCGTCTGCACTCTCGCCAATCTCTTTATTGCGGCCATGTTCTATTGTCGTGTCAAACGCCCCGAACGGGCGAAACTGTGGGGCATACTATCTCTGCTGATGGGCGTGCCTGCTCTGTTACTGGCCCTGGGCGGGCTGTTGGGCGGCTATTCCTCGGCTTATGAGGGTGGCGCCCTCTATTGGCTTGCCCCGCTCATCTATGCCGCCTTTTGCCTGCTCGATCTCTTCCTCGATTACATCCTGCACATCGAGTTTCGCAACCCCCGCCGGTCGGCCATTCTGGCGCCCTATCTTGTACTGTTCTATGTGGGTCTGATGATGATGTGGGGTATGCTCTGGAACCTGGGCCTTCTCCCCTGGGCCATCGCCGGGCTGAGCTATTTTGCCATGGTGTGGGCCTCTATTTACGCCTTACGCAACGGCGTGGGTTAAAAAAAAGTGCGTCCGAGGCAATCTGACTGACTGGGAACGCACCTGCTCCTGTGCTATACTGTATATGGATGCTGCGAGCCAAACTACATCCGTCGGACAAGCCCATCTGTCTGCAGTCAGGAGGCTCGTATGTTTCCGTTCCCCCTTGAAACTTACCTCTGGAGCATCTGCGTCATTGCGGTGCTGGCCAATCTCTTTAACGGCGCCATGTTCATCGCTCGCACCCGCAAAACCGGACACCCCAAGCTTTGGCGTAACCTGGCCCTCATCATGGGGTTGCCTGCTTTAATGACGGCCGTGGTCGGCCTGCTCAGTGGCTATTCCTCCGCCTATGATTTCGGCGCCTTGTATTGGATCTCGCCGCTGGTGTATGCCTTGTTTTGCGTAGCTACTTTCGCCTTTAGCGTCATTCCCGGTGATAAAAACAGTAGAATGCATCGCTCTGGCGTCGTGGTGCCCTTGTTTATCCTGCTCTTTGGCGGCCTGTTGATGATGTGGGGCACCCTCTGGGAGCTAGGCTCGCTGGCCTGGGCACTCTCTGGCGTAACCTTTGCGATCATGCTGTTTTCTTCGCTGGCGGCCTTGCGTGTTGATGCGGCTTGATGCGGTATACAATTCCACTGGTTTTTGACCTTGTCGGGCCATTGGGTGTATCCTAACAAAATACCCTGCAGGGGTAAATTTTCATTCAGGAGCAGCAAAAGTGGCACTACAATCTCAAAAACGTATGGTGGAAGTACCCACCTTTGAACGATATGTCCATGATCTAGTCTCGAACATGCGTGCCCTGCACCGAGCTAACAAGGCAGGGCGTGTTTCCCCTGCTTTTCGTGAGCGTATCATGTTGGCCGTCACCGAAGTGAACGGTTGCCGTTATTGCAGCTATGCCCACACTGGCATGGCCCTCAAGACCGGCATGAGTGAGCAAGAGGTCGAGGGGATGCTCGGCGGCGATATCAGCACCGCCCCCGAATGGGAGCGCGTGGCCCTTTTGTACGCCCAACATTATGCCGAATCTGGTGGTCAGCCCGACCCCGAGGCGGACGCCAGGCTGGTGCATCTTTACGGCGAGGAACTGGCTCGCGATATTCGCGCCTATGCCTCGATGATGATGGTAGCTAACATCATGGGCATTGCCCTGGAGCGCTTTTTGAATCGCTTTCGCGGTCGCAACGACGGCGCCTTTACCATCTGGCAAGAGCTTGGTGTGCTTTTGGGCCTGCCCCTGTTTGTCGCTGCCTCGCTCCTCGATGTGGGCATCATGATCTGATCGTCCCGCGCAGCAGAATAAAAAGGGTGCCCATGGGGTGCCCTTTTTTTGTGGCAAGCATTCGCCAAAATCACGTGTTATACTCCTCCCACATGTATAGCAACGTAAGGTATACACTGGGAGGAACCCCCATGTACGAGAGAATGCTCAACAAAGCCGAACAACCTGATGAACAGGCCATCCGTGACACGTTGACCTCCGCGGCCTACGCGCGCCTTAACCAGTTCGAGGCTTTCTTGAATGCCAACTACAGCCTCACCCATGCTCTCAAATTCCCCTTTGGCAACAAATACGGCTGGGGCTATAAATACGGCCACAAGAGCAAGCACTTCTGCTATGCCTTTTTCGAGGAGGGCGCTTTTACGGTCATGCTCCAGCTCGGCGATGACTGTATGCCCGCCCTGATCGCCCAACTCGATTCTCTTCTCCTCAAAACCCGTGAGCTGTGGGCCAAGCGCTACCCCTGCGGCGAGCAGGGCGGTTGGTTGCACTACCGCGTCCTCGACGATGACGACCTGGTCGATGTCTGCAAGCTAATCCAGATCAAACTCACCCCGCGCCCCCCGAAATAGAATTTACGTGGGCAGCGATGGCGATTGGGCGCCGATCTATGTCAAGGCCGGGAGCATCTCGCTTCCGGCCTTGTTTTTCTTTTGGATTGGCGCTGCTCAACTAATCCTCGGTCGAGCCGGTGTGCGCCTCGTACGGCCCAAACACGCCGGTAACCCGCATCGACTCATCCCGATCTTCGACAGTGTACACCCTATAGGATTCGCCCCCCTCAGCTACACGCAGCACCGTGTGCCCGTGCATACTGGCATAAGAGCGATCCACTAGCGGCCCAATGACTGCGCGGTTGGCCTCCGACATGTCGTTGGCGAACAGGTCGCGGTCGCCGGGGTACAAATACCTAGAGACGTGCCGTCGCAGCACGTCCTCGCCCGGATGGTTAGAACACCACACGTTCTGCGTCACCACCCGTGGTTGCAATGTGCTCACGAAAAACGCATTGGACGAACTGCGGTTGCCGTGGTGGTTCATCTTCATCACGTCCACCGCGCCCACCACGCGTGCCACCGGCGTCTCCAAATCCACCCACTTGGGTTCACCCAGGTCCACGTTCCCGGCAATGTCGCCGCCCGTGTAATAGCGGAATCGCCCATACTGCATCACCATCACCGTGCTGTAGAGGTTCTCGTTGAGCATATCCTGTGGCCTCAACGTTTCCACCGGCGGAATCCGCTTCTCAGTCTCCTCGTTGTGCCCCGTCCACACCTCGCCGTTCACCGCAATGTTCTGCACCTCAAAGCCGGGATATCGCTCCGGCGCGTGCTGCAGCTTGATCTGCGTCTTGCTCCCTGCGCGGAACCGTTCCGCTTTCATCCCTTGATGATCCTGCTGCCAGGCGATGAACGCCCGATAATTGTCGATAGTCCGCTTTTGCTTGCCGTATTCCTCTTGAGACTTGGAGCTCCCCTCCAGCCAGGCCAGCAGGCGCGGATCCTCCAACCCCATCGGGTAATCATAAGTGGGATACCCGCGATCGAGCAGGGTGCCGATAGAGAACGCATCCCCCACACCGACCAGACCCGTCAGAGAATAGGCTCCGCACTCGGCCAACGGAGAGAGTGGATGCACCATCCCCAGATGATCGTCGTGAAAGTGGCTCAATACCGCGTAATCCAACGTCGGTGCCTGCGGATTCGGATGCACCCGCTGGATATAGCGCACCAGCCATTCGTAGGGCAGCCGCTCGTCGCTGGGACGTGCCGGCGTGCTACGCGGCCCCGTCGTGCGTGGGTTGGTGGGGTCCATCTCCCCGGCATCGATCAGCATCGTCGTGCCGTCCGGCAAAATGAAAAACGTGCTTTCGCCGCGCCCCGTGCTAATGTGGTGGATATCCAACTCGCCCGCTTGCCATGGGCTGAGACTCTCACTCATAATCGCCGTTCCTTTGCCGTTGGTTGAATGCACTTGCGTCGTATATTAGCCAGCCCCAGCGTGATTGCAAGGGATACGCATAGACGTCAACTTACTCCATGCTTGGCGTCCGCAGGACGCGCCTGTCCTAGCGTCGCATCGCCGTGATCGCAAATCCCTGGCGAATCGCACCACACCCCCTCCCCCCCTTCATTGAAACCCCCACCCGTTTCAGCTATAGTCCTAGCCATCCAACATAAAGCAGGGGCACATGTCAAAATACGACCGCCACGAACAAGCAGCGCTGTCCGCCTATCGCCAGGGCAACTACCCCGAGGCCCTGTCACACTTTAGCAAAAACCTGGAACTCGCCCGCGCCCAGGGCAACCGCCAGGAGGAGAGCACCGCCCTTCACAACATGGCCAGCATGTACGACTACCTGTGCGCCTATGCTCGTGCCCTGGACCTCTACCAACAGGCCCTGGCGGTGATGCGCGAGATGGGCGATCGTGTTGGCCAGGCTGCCACCATCAACAGCATCGGCGGCATCTATGACAGCCAGGGGGATTATGCCCAGGCCCTGGAATACTACCAGCAGGCCCTGCTCCTTCGTCGTGAGGTGGGCGACCGCGCAGGAGAGGGCCTTACCCTCAACGACATTGGCGTCGCCTATTACAACCTCGACGACTATGAGCGGGCGCTAGCGTACTATCGCCAGGCTTTGGAGATCCGCCATGAGGTCGGTGACCTCTCGGGTGAGGCTGGCACGCTCCACAACATCGCCGGGGTGTACGAGGCGCAGGGGCGTTACGAACAAGCGTTGGTGGGCTATCAGCAGGATTTGCGAATCATGCGTGATCTGGGCGATCAACGGGGCGAGGCCAATGCCCTCGATAGCATCGGCAGCGCTTGCGACAACCTGGGTCTGCCCGAACAGGCTTTGGAGCACGATACCCAGGCTCTCCTCATTCTGCGCGAGATAGGCGATCGCGCCGGAGAGGCCCACGCCCTCAACAACATCGCCATGGTCCACTTTGGTCAGGGACAGTACGAACAGGCCTTGCCGAACTACCAGCAGGCTCTATCGATCTATCGTGAGGTGGGCAACCGCGCGGGCGAAGCCGCCGTCCTCGCCAATATCGGCCTTCTCTACGAGGCCCAGGGCCGCTACCCGCAGGCTCTGGAGAACCTGCAGCAGGCCCTCCAACTCGACAACGCCATTGGCCTCCACGATCTCTCCCGCCTCATCGAGGCTGAGATTGTCCTGTTGCAAGGTAGGTTGGGGTGATAAGGGGCTGCGGCGTCCAATCCCTGGCGGTGTGACTAAAAGCGCCATCTACAACGCCTCAGGCTAAATGCGAACTCTACGAGTTCGCTCGACAAAGCCTTGGCTTTGTCAATGCTACATTAGCCAACCCTCCGACCTTTGGTCGGAGGCTCATATCAACAAGACGAACTCCTAGAGCCTGCCCGTAGGGCAGGGTTTGCATATGTAGCATCGGGGTTCAGCCCGATGCGTCTAGGTATCTGCAACAAACAATCGTAAGGGGTGTGTTTATCTGTATCGCCAGGGATTGGACGCCGCAAGCGGCGCCTGACATCGCCTGGCTAGTAAAGGTGTCCTGCGGACGCTGGGCGGGGAGTAAGTCGGAGGCTCGTATCAGCAAGACGAGCTCCTAGAGCCTGCCCGTAGGGCAGGGTTTGCATATGTAGCACTGACAAAGCTTGCTCTTGCATCCTTTCTCACAAGCGAACTCGTAGAGTTCGCATTTAGCCTAGTGCGCTAGTGAGCTTTAGTTTTCTCCTTGCTCGGCGTCCGCAGGACGCTTTCCCCTAGCGTTGCATCGCCGTGATCGCAAATCCCTGGCGAACCGCATAAACACACCCCGTACAATAGATTGAACCTCATCGCCAAAAATAAGGACGAGAGGGTTTGAACCCTCTCGTCCTCTGTTTTTGTAGCTTGCTCAGCGTGGGGTTTCTAACCCCACGTCTGCTTGGTTCATTCTGCCCAATCAGCTACCACATCCAACAAATACCCTTCGTCCACCACCTGCTCCAACTCACCGCTGCCATCGCTGGCTAGCCGCCAGATAGGCCCCGTCATATCATCTCCATCAATCAACAAATAGGCTCCATCGGACGACCAGCGAACTTTGCCAGGAGAAAATTCAAGGTCTCGTTCCCAGAGCACATTTTCATCGGCATCTAGGACTGCAATTGTTGTCGCCCCTTCATTTTCGCTAGATTGACGACGACTGTAGGTCCACAACCCGTTGGGTGACGTGAAATAGCTATAGTCGAGGGAGCAGATGACGCCGCTGTCAGCATCCGTCGTAAAGTTACCCTCGCTGTCCAGGCAAAAAGTCTGATTGCTGGCAATACTCACCCAAACTTCACCTACTGCTTCACTGCTTCCGCTGGTCAGGTCAATCGTAAAGACTTGAGCCTCGTGACTATCGGGCTGTTCTCCCTCAGTTTCGAAATCCGCCAAGCCCCTGAAGGTTATCGAATTTCCATCGGGCGCCCATAGAAAAGTATTGATCTTTCCCCAAGCCGCTTCATCCCCTTCGTTCGGGTAATAGATGGTGGAGGATTGTGTGGTGAGATCATATACGTAGACCGAGGGGCGTAAGTCCTTGTTGAAAGGATTCTCCAAATTAGGTGCAAAAGCCAGTCGAGTCGAATCGGGAGACCAGACGCCATAGCAGGTACGCATGACCGTTTGAGGGGACATTCCCTCGACGGTGGACAATAGGATGATGCGTGTTGAATCTTGGCCCGAATAAGGATTATAGGCGATCCAGCGTCCGTCGGGGGAAACGTTGGGTTTACATGTCCATGATAGTGCAGGTCCCACACCACTTGGGGGCGGCGGTGCTACCAAATTGAGAGCGTCGTCTTGGGTGAGTTGCAAAATGTTTTCGCCGTCTAAGCTGCTGCACCACAGGTCGCCGCCTTTGGCATACAAAACGGGCATGCCCAGGGTAAAGGGGGCTTCATCGCTGAGTACTACTGTGGGTTTTGCGGTCGCTGTGGGGGATGCAGTGTTGGTCGGCTTGGTTGTGGCGGTTTCCGTAGGGGCAAGAGTCGCGATAGTTGTTTCAGTGGGTGCAGATGTGGTTTCTGGGACTGGTGTCACTGTTGCAGTCCCCTGACATCCTGAAAGGACGAGTGTGCTTATCAAGCCACAAATGATCAATGCTTTACCAAGGCTGGTACGGCAAATAAACATTGTTAGTCCCCTCTTAAAATCTACTTGTACACCATGATTATACTATATTCTAGTGGGTATAATTCTATCAATTTGGCGATAATTTGCGTATTTTTAACATTATTGCTAGGGGATCCGGGGGTGGTCATGAGTGAATGCAAATCTCTGGCGAACCGCACGATCACATCCTCAACAATACATCGAACCCCATCCTAAAACCAAAGGTCGAGAGGGATCGTCCCCTCTCGACCTCTACTCGCACATGAAGCTCTGTCAGATTTACTCTGTCCAGGAAGACACTACATCCAGCAGATACCCCTCATCTACCACCTGCTCCAACTCGCTACTGCCATCGCTGGCCAGCCGCCAGATGGGGGTGGTCATGCTATAATCGTCAATTAACAAATATTCCCCATCAAGCGACCAATGAACCCTAGATTGTGAGGTCCCAAAATCGAGCTCACGCTCCCAGATCACGTTCCTTTCAACATCCATCATGCTGATCGTCGTATTTTGGGCTTCAGAGGAGACTTGATAAATCCACAAGCCATTTGGCGAAATTGGATAGTTGCGGTCTTTAGAGCAGATAGCTCCATTCTCGATATCGGTAGTAAAATTACCCTTGCTATCTAGGCAGAAAGTTTGACTGCTGGCAATACTTGTTCGTACTGTACCGACTACCTGGCTTATGCCCGTTTGAATATCTAGTCTAATGACATTATGTATATTATAATCAATTTCGGTATCTTCTGTATTAAGAGGTTCTGTTGTACCTCTGAAAAATAACGCTTGGCCATCTGGCGCCCAGAGAAGAGGATTTGCAAAGTACCATGTATTTTCATTATCTGGTGGATAGTAACTAATTCTGTTGTGTGTATAAACATCATACACATAAATTACCGATTCAATATCCATGTGGGGTGTGTAAGCTAGTCTGGTCGAATCAGGGGACCAGACGCCATAGCAGGTGTTATCGATTCTTCGCGTAGATACTCCTTTTACAGTAGGTATCAAGACCATTGTAGATCCAAACTCTGTACGAGGATGATAGGAAACCCAAAGACCATCTGGAGAAACGCTGGGTTTGCATATTGAGCTCAATGTAGTATTTACACCACTTGCTGGAGGAGGTGCCACTAAATCAAGAGCATCGTCTTCAGTGAGCTGCAAGGCGTTTTCTCCCTCCAAATCACTGCACCACAAATCACCGCCGCTAACGTAGAAAATAGGCATGCCTATAGTAAAGGGTTTTTCATCGCTGATGACCACCGTGGGTTTTGCGGTCGCTGTGGGGGAGGCAGTGTTGGTTGGCGTGGTCGTGGCGGTTTCCGTAGTGGCAAGAGTCGCGATAGGCGTTTCTGTGGGTGCAGATGTGGCCTCTGGCACGGGTGTCACTGTTGCAGGCACCTGACACCCTGAAAGGACGAGGGCACTTATTAGACTGCAAGCAAAAGTTGATTTCCGTAGTCTTGAACGGTATTTAGACATGCTGTCCTCTAGTCGGCTCAATAACTTTACAGACATCTTTGCCTTCCTTCTACTAAACCAACATTGTAAGTATACTGCATTTAGTAGACATAATTTTATCAATTCGTTAATATTTTGCGTATTCTTAATGTCTGGATTGAATTATTTCTCATAATTCTTGTCGGACTTTGATTTTACACGAATGAGTTTATACAGCGCGGCGCACTAGACAAAACCCCAGTGCTAGGTTAGCCAACCCTCCGACCTTTGGTCGGAGGCTCGTATCAGCAAGGCTAACTCCTAGAGCCTCGCAGAGACTTTGCTACCGCAGCGCCTAGCCCTGCGTAGCAAGGCAATTCAGTCTGACGTGCATTTTGGCTAGGCTTGCTTTCCTTTGGCGATAACCTTCTCCCCACTCGGCGTCCGTAGGACGCGCTTGGCCTAGCCAGGAGACGTCAGACGCCGCCTGCGGCGTCCAGTCCCTGGCGAAGCGCATAAATACACCCCTTACGAGGAATCAATTCCTACGTGTACCATTTCTCTACAAAATGATAGCCCCCAGGACTTTATTGCATAGATTTATAGGTAAAAGTCTACTATAATGGATCAAGTAGACCTTCAGGAGGGGAGACATGGCTGAGAGCACAGAAAATACGTCTGAAGAATTGATGTATCTTGATGTGGCTGAAGCTGCTCGACGTATGGGTGTGGCAGAAGATGTCGTACGTCGTTACTGTCGTGATGGCCATCTTCCGGGTGTTGAAAAAGATAGCCGTGGATGCTGGCACATACCAGAAACGGCAATAAAGGCTTGGCTGCACCAGAATACTACATCAAGTGCTCCCACGCCCGTCCCGCCAGATGTCCCCAAACATCGTTGGACTTTTTACCTGGGCATAGCATTACCTTTGCTCATTGCGGTGATAGTCATAGCTGGCTTTTCATTGGGTTGGAAATCTCCCAAGGAGCTATGGCGAGAGTGGGATCCATTGCTCACCGTGGTGAAGCCGGCGAGTGAAGGCGGAGTGCTGATTCTTATTGCAGATTTTGATGTTGCTAAAGGGGCAATAGATACAGATGTCGATAGTGAAATTTATCGCGAAATCGCGAATGCTTCCGAATCTTTAGGATTGTCTGATTTTCGTGTTGAGCGCCATGCCCTCAATTTAGAGATGAACGATCGTGAGGGGGCCGAAGCCTTAGGGCAGCGTTATGGCGCAAGGATGGTAATCTGGGGGAGTGATACAGGTTCGCGAATCACTGTGAATTACCTGAATCTCGTAGATTCAGATTTTGATCCGGCGACGCCGATTAGTGATATCAAGTACAGTGGCCTCGCCACCCCCAGTACGTATTGTTTTTGCACGCTGTCTCAAGATGATTTGTCGACACAGCTACCCTATCTCTCTTTTTTCGGCATTGGTCAGTCTTATATTTCTGTTATGGATTATACAAATGCTCTTCAGGCCATTAAGAGAGCTAGTGACTCAATAGTTGAAAGCTCGGTGCCAGATAATTCAGAGGAAGTTTATTTTCAGCTGGGCTGGCTTTACCAAACCACGGGAAATTCTGCGCAAGCGATTACTGCATATACAAAAGCCTTACAGCTTGAACCTAATTATGCTTCAGCTTACTTGAATCGTGGGATTGCATATAGCAGCCAGGGCAATAATGATCAAGCACTTCAAGATTGTGACAGTACCATTCACCTGCAGGCAAATAGTGCAATGGCTTATTATCAATGTGGCTATATCTATTTTCTCCAGAATGACTATGAGCAAGCTATTCAATACTTTTCAGAAGCTATTCAACTTGAACCTGATTTTGCAAAGGCTTATTTTTATCGCGGATCAGTTTTAGGCGAGCAAGCTCAATATGATGGAGCTATCTTAGATTACACTAGGGTTATTGAACTAGACCCTACCCATGCATATAGCTATTTTTTCCGTGGGGTTACTTATTACATCCAAGGAGAATACGATAAAGCCATTCAAGATTACACGGAAACTATTTGTTTAGAACCAGATTATGTGGAAGCTTATTACAATCGTGGGCTTGCCCATGGTGATCAAGGCGAATACGAATTAGCTATTCAGGATTGTGATGAGGCTATTCGGCTTGAGCCAGGTTATGCTGCTGCTTTTCATAATCGTGCTTTTTATCAAGGCATGCTAGAGAATTATGAGCAAGCAATTCAGGATTACACAGAAGCTATCCGCCTTATGCCCGAAGATGCTACAGGCTATTTTAACCGCAGTGTTATGTATTTAGCTCTGGGGGACAGCGAGAGCGCTATTAGAGACTCTACTGAAGCTATTCATCTTGATTACAAGTATGTAGCTGCTTATCTAAATAGAGGCGTTGCTTACGCTTACCAAGGCGATCTAGAGCAAGCGGTTGATGACTATTCGAAGGCTATCCGACTTGATCCGGATTTCTCTCTGGCCTATTATTATCGCAGCTTGGCCTATGCTGCTCTTGGTGAAGATGGGTTAGCTGCGGCTGATCAGGCCGAATATGAGCGACTGGATGGGGCCGATTAAGGCCCCTCTGTTTTGTTCGAGTAGCGCTTTACTCTCGCCAGCACTAACTTTTTCTCCTTGTGCGATAATCTTCTCTGGCGAAACGATAAACATGCCCCTTACACTTCTCTCCTCGCCCAAACTCCTAGAGCCTGCCCGCAGAGCAGGCTTTGCAATCGTAGCACTGACAAGGCCTGGCCTTGTCTTTGAGAAAGGATGCAAAGCTTGCTCTTGCATCCTTTCTCACAAGCGAACTCGCAGAGTTCGCATTTAGCCTGGTGCACGCGTTCAGCGATGACCTTCTCCTCGCTTGGCGTCCGCAGGACGCTCTTCCCCGCCAGGAGACACCAGACGCCGCTTGTGGCGTCCAGTCCCTGGCGAAGCGCATAAACACACTACCCCAACACCAGCACACTCTGCCACACCCTCTTTCCTGCCACCCACCTCTCCCTCAGCCCTTGCACCCGCCGCACCACGCCCCTCACACTTACCGCGTCGCCCCACTCTAGGGCGGGGTGCAGGCGCAGCACCACCTCTGCACCGCCAGTGCTGGCTTGCGCCGCCTGCCACAGGGCCTCGGCCCTGGCCCGCACCTGCGCCTCGCTGCACAGCGTCTCATCGGTGAGCACCTGCGGCAGCAGCAGGCCGCTGTTCAGCCCCGCGCCCGTGCCCGCGCTCCACAGCAGGCCGTCGCCTTCGCCGCCCAGCACCCGCACCGTGTTGGCCTCTGGCAGGGTGGTGGACCAGCGCCAATCCAGCAGGTCGCCCGCTGCCAGCGTCAGGTTGGCGGTAGTGGCCGCGCCCAGGTCGATTAGCTGCAGGCGGCCAGCGGTGTCGCAACGGGCGCCCAGGCCGTAGTCACGCAGCAGGGCCACCAGTGCCTCACCCGCCGAGCGGCTCGGTGCCAGGGCATAGCGGGGAACCATCATCTCTAGCGCGTCACTGCTGCCCACCACTTCCAGGCCCGCCAAGGCCGCCAGTTCCTCTGCAATGTGGCCCAGCGTGCGCCCCTGGTACACCAGCGTCTCTGCCGGGTGCACCCGCGCCAGCAGCCCCAAACCGTCCACTGCCTCCAGCTGCACCACCTCCGCCGTTACCTCCACGCGCGTCAGGTAATGGGGAGGCAGTGGGCTGGTCTCCGCGCCGCTGGCCGTCCACAGTCCGCGGGTGGCCCGCACCTCTGCCAGGGGCTGGCAGGCTGGCAGCTCTTGCGGGGTCAGCCACCCCGCGCAGTTGGGCACCTGCACGCTCAATCGCGAGCCCCCTTCATCCACCTGCAGGCTCAACTGGCTGGGCACCAGCGCCCCCAGGCGGTTCTCCTCGGCGCTGTAGGCCGGGCTAACCATCCCCCGCCCCTGATCTGCCAGGAACAGCCACCCCGCCCGCTCTCCGCTGGCCAGCACCGCCGGCACCACCCGCTCCTCCTGGGTGCAGGCCATATCCGGCGCGGCCAGGCGCGCCATCCGCGGGAACCGGCTCACCTCGCCGCCCAACAGCAGCGGCTGCATCCAGGCGGTCAGGTCGCTGTCGCCAAAGGCATCTAGCACGGTGGCATACACCTCTGTGTTGCGGATGCACAGGGCGGGCAGGCAGCGTTTGGCCAAGGCCGATGCGGGGGCATCGCCGCCGGGCAGCAGGGCAGCCAGATCGCTCAGGGTCTCCGCCGCCAGGTTGTAGCGAAAGCCGTAAAGGGCGCCGTCCAGGCAGGCCAAGCAGAGGTAACCCGCGGCGGTGCCGGGCTCTGGGCAAGCGGCCAAACCCTGCACGGCCGTAAAGGCTGGCAAATCGGGGTTGAGCGCCCGACCCCCGCTCCAGGCGATGGGGGCGCCCAGGTCGTTGCGGCAGGGCCGCGCATAGAGGGTGCCGCCCACGTTGTAGAGGGCCAGGCTGCCCGCCAGGGCGATGCTGGCACCCACCTCGGCGGTGGCGGCGGTAAAAGGGGTGGCCCAGGTGGTGCCAGCATCCTCGGTGTAGGCCACCCGGATGGCTCCGCTGAGCTGTTGATAAGCCACCAGCCAACGGTCGGGCTGGGCGGGGGCCACGGCAAGGGCCACATCTCCGGCTTGGATGGCGCCATCGCTGACCGCAAGCTGCCAAACAGGCGGCCAGTTGGCCTCCTCCGCGGGATCGGCCACCACGGCCCAATAGAGGCCCCCGCTTTGCAGACAGCAGCGCAGCAGGGAGCCGCCCAGGGCCAGCATGTGGTGGGGCAGCGAGGAGGCGGCGCCGCTGCCCAGGGGGCGCAGGCGTCGGCGGTGGTCCTCCACCTCCAGCGAGACGACCGGGCGAGGCTGCTTGGCGGCCAGCGCCGCCTGCAAGGTCGGTGATAGGGTTCTCATGCGCCCACCTCGCTCTCATCCCAGAGGGCCAACACCAGGGCGCTGGCCTCGGGCCAGACGAGGGCCACGGCATGATCGCCGGGGGCCAGGCCGGTGAGGCCGCGCACTACGGGCACGCCCTCCAGGCGCACCTGGGGGTTGGCCAGCAGCAGCAAGGCGGCGCGGTGGGTGGATTCGTTGTAGCTGATGATGCGGGCTCGGGCGACTTTAGCCATGGTGCGCTCCTTGCTCCCAGGAGAGGGTGTTGTTGAGGGATTGGCACTGCTGGCGCACCTGGGCGTCGAGCCAGCGGGTGAAGGTGCTTTCGGCAGCGGACTTTGCCTCACGGTAATACGCGTAGGGGCGGTTGACGGCGGCACGGTTGACGGCCCCGATGAGGGCCAGGTTGAAGGCCTGGGCGCAGGCGCCCACCTGCAAGGCGGCTTCGTAGGGGGCGGGGAGGGTGGTTGAGGTGGCGCCATCCAGGCCAGAGAGGGCGTAGGGGCATTCGTAACAAAGAAGCAACATTTTATCTATAGTTAGTATACCGAGTATATGGAGTATATTCTCGATTTGGTGCCAGCCGACACGGTTTTGAAAATTTTGCGGGGAAGCGGGGTCGTAGGGGTAGACGACGGCGTAGGGGCGGACGTCCGGGCCGAGGGAGGAGAGATCGACGGTGGGGGTGCCGGGGATGAGGGTGAGGACGGCTTGCTGCTGGCTGGGAAGGGACTGATCGAGGCGGGCCAGGGCGGTGCGCAGGCAGTCGGTGAGCTGGTCGTCGGTCCAGAGTTCGGCGGGGGAATCGCCGAGGGTGGCGCGCAGGCGGGCAAGGTGTTCGGACAGGGTGAGGGGCATGGGGTACCTCCTTGTGAGGGGCGGATGGATGGTGGTTGAGTGGGGTGCGATGGTTTACTCTAGAAGCGTGTCCTTTTAGGGGAACGCTTGCGGATGAACCTGGGCAACGCTAGAATGCTACTCGGTTCCTGTATCGGCCTTTTGGTGCCATTCTAGCCCAACTATTGCGACACATCGCAGATTCGCCCTGTCCCTTGTAGATGCGATTTCGAGAAGCAGGCGCTACAACGATGGCCGGGACAAGTAGATTGCTATTACCCAGAGGTAAAGATGAAACAATGCCAGTTCTTGATGAGCAATGGTGACGCATGTAAAAGACGAGCCGTGCCAGGGCGACGCTACTGCTGGCAGCACGAATCATGGCTTTTCAGGAGGATCATTCTTTTTGCGGCCCTGCTTGTGGTTCTGTTTCTGATAGGAATGGCCACAGATCCCCGGCCACGGGCCTGGGTGAGCGAAAGACTGGATGGTCTTGCCACCACGACAGTCGCTATAACCACAATGAACGACACGTTTGAGGATGTGGCCGCCGCCGGCAATGCCGCCTACCAGGAGGGCCGCTACCGCAAGGCGCGGGCCTATTACCAACGGGCGCTGACGCTAGCCCGCGAGGCGGACGACCCATACGCCGAGGGGGACTCGCTCTGGAACATTGCCGCTACGTGGTATTTGCAGGAAGAGTATGACAAGGCCCTGGAATTCTATGAGCAGTCGCTCGACGTCATCCGTGAACTGGGCATCCCGAGGATCCAAGCGATGCTGCTCAACACTATTGGCCAGGTGCACCTCGATCAGTTGCAGTACGACAAGGCCCTGGACGCCTATGAGCAATCGCTCGCGATTTCTCGTGAAATCGGCGACTCGGCAGGTGAGGTTATGGCACTCAACAACATCGCCTGGATGAGCTCAAAGGAAGATGCTCTGGAAATCTATGAGCAAGCGCTCACGCTGGCCCGAGAGTCGGGCGACGGGGTTAGCGAGGTGATGACGCTCACCAACCGCGCAAGATACACCGAAGATCGTGCCGAGAGGTATCATGCGCTGGAGCTCTATGAGCAGGCACTAGAAACCGCCCACGAGGTGGGCTATCTGGAGGGTGAGGCGGATATACTGGTGAGCATGGGCAGCTTGTACTATACCCTGAACAGCTTGGCCGAGGCCCAAGAGTGTTACCAGCAGGCACTGGCGATTGCAGAAACCCTTGGGTACGACGACTGGGTGAAGGAGATAACAGACTGCATCTCTGCGCTCGAAAGAGAGTTGGCGGCCAAAGATTAGGTGGGGGAATCGCCGAGGGTGGCGCGCAGGCGGGCAAGGTGTTCGGACAGGGTGAGGGGCATGGGGTACCTCCAAGTGAGGGTGGGTGAGGTTGGGGAAGGCGAGTTTGGTGGCTATACGAGTAGGCTATTTGTCTTAAGTCATTTTATTGATTATCGAAGAGGATTCGAGTATAGTGATAGACATAATGTTTTTGTGTGAGAGGACTAGAACACTTGGCTTTTGTGTTTTGGCGTTTAGCTAAGGTGAGTTGTGTTTCGTATTGCTTTGATCTGACGATTTGATGACTAGCGGGGATATTCCCTAGTGAATCTTGCCAAGGAGGTCTTATGTCTGAGCAATCATCCGAGTTATTTCAAGCATCTGAGTTGTTGCGGAAACTCTTTGATGAGGCATTAGTCGATAGCAATCAGTTTGATCAAGAGATTGTACAGATAACACGTCTTCATTTGGACTCAGCTTCGATTCATTCAAAGGCTGGGTCTAATCTGGCTAAGGATCTACTTGATATAGCAGAGAAAAGAGCTACCGGAGGCGAATCATGACGTGGATTGTCTCTTCCATTTCGATCTCTGGAGTAAAAGGTGTGTTGAATAGGGCTGGTGAATTTGAACTTGGCTATAAAAAGGAGAAACCAGTTTCAATTGCGATTTTTGGTCCAAATGGATGCGGAAAAAGTGGATATGCTGATGCCATTGAGTACATGTTCTCGCTTGATGGCGAGGTCAAGCATCTTGGAAAGGGAGGGGCGGACAGTGAACTTGGTGGAAAACATGCAATCCCTCACGTGTTGGCAGAAGAAAAGGGCATAGCTCCAGAGGTATCTATCGAATTCATTAATACGGAAACCCGAGACAGACTATTCGCAAAACGTCCTATTCAAACGGGTAGGGTTGATCCTAGACCGGGAGAGATTGATACAGTCCTAGCGCAAGCTCCTGCCTACAATATCTTACGTCAACATGACCTTCGCCATTTTGTTGTGGATATGTCACCCAGCGAGAAGTTCAGCGAGTTTTCTCAATGGATAGGTATAGAGGATATTGATAACATACTTACACATCTGAAAACAACGCAAAACACGCTAAAAAACGCAGGATTAGATCGGGAGATTTCAGAGCATCTAGATAGCATCCGTTCTCATACTTTGGAAGCTGTCTCGACCTTTGACTTGCAGGGAATTCTCAACTGGTGCACGGCAGAAGCTGAAAAGCATCTAGAGAAATTTACGCCTCAGGATGTGGCGAAGACAATTCCTGAACTGATCGAGTTGCTAAATAAGCGCCGAGAAGAGATCGTTCAGCAATCTAAGGGTGCTAGGGCTGTTCAAACAAAGAGACAACTAGGGGAAAAAGCTGGCGCACTCCCTAGTATTATTCGCAAGCTTGAATCCACATTTTCTCAAAGTCTAAAGGCTGAACAGGATAGAGACCAGGCCCAAAGCGAAGCGAGTCAAAGCGTGTTTCGGGAAGTCTGGCAAGCTGCCCAAGACTTGTTGAATTCTGAAAAGCCTAAGGTTTGTCCTGTGTGTCAGACTCCTTGGGAGAAAACTAAAGTAGGCTCACTTGATGATGCTTGCGTTGCTCTTTCCGTTAGCTTGGACGAATTGGCTGAATTCGAGGCTGTCAGTAAACGATGCTTGACGGAACGGAAAAACTTGCAAGATACACTTACAGCTCTTGACAGTGGGCTACTACAGGTCAATCAATTGGCTGAAACTCTTTCGCTCCCTCAGGTTGTCAGTCAAGCTTCACAGCTTCATACTACTTGTGAACAGATGATGAAGAGCGACAAAAATTTGCAGGAACTGACTTCGCAATTCACTAACTTCTACTCTTCCTGTGATCAGTTTGTGCATACACAGATACCGCAAGCGTTGGATAGCATGCCTGAAGAGGTGGCTTCTCAAGTTACTTTGCCGATTGGTACCTCAATCGCCAACCTACAGGCTCTGAATGAAGCGATTCAAAAGATTGAAACACTACAAAGACGTGAAGCGGCAGTCAGGGAAGTGGAACAACAGTTTGGACAAGTCGCCGACGAAATACGTACGCAGGCGAAAGCACTTACGGAAGATGCTGTGGCGCTACTCAGGAGTGAGGTGGAATACATATATAAGCAAATATATCCGGATGAAGCAGTTCCTCATGTTCATATTGGGATAGATGCGGCAAAAAGGGATCTGACTTTTCGAGTGAGCTTCCATTCCGATGATCGTGTTGTTCCACCAGCCGGATACCTAAGTGAATCCCAGATTAACACGCTTGGTTTGGCTCTCTTCCTTAGTGCTGTGCGCCGGTTCAACAAGACTTTTCCATTTCTCGTTCTGGATGACATCGTGTCTTCATACGATGCCGATAACAGAGCCCGAATCGTAGATCTGTTAGCCGAGTATATGCAGGGATTCCAGATTTTTCTCACTACTCACGATGAAAGATTCTTCACACATTTGAAACAAAGACTCCAGAGCGAAAACTGGCGTTTCGACAGGATTACAGGTTATGAGTTCGATCTGGGCCCAAGGAGGGAGTCCGAGATTGTTACCTGTGATGAGATCTCTAGGCTTATAAACGATGGGGACTCACAGATCGCTGGAAATGCAGTTCGACAGTATATGGAAGATTGGTTTGACGAAATGTGTGCGAAGTACGATGCATATACCCCTCATAAAAGAGGGCCTCACGACTATCAGCGTACTCTCTTTGACTATTGGGAACCATTTCTTACACGGGTAAAGACTCTGAATCCTAGATTCAAGGATATTGTATTTACTTCAAACGCATATAAACGGCTGTCGGCTGTTTCGATCATAAATTACTACAGCCACTATCAAGCCAATCCTTACGCGTGGCCAGCCATTGGTGATGTGAAGTACGTTTGGGAAAATTTTATCGAATTTACCAAGCTTTTCTGCTGTTGTTCGTGCGGAAAACTTTTGAAGTTTAACTCTGACAAAAATCGGCTCTACTGCATTTGTGGCGACGCATTTTTTCCCCCACCTGCTACATCCGAATCATCTGATTAGGATTTTTGTACTTGGCATATTGACGAGATTGTCTGACGCTTTGCTCGGGTTGAGCAGAGAAAAGCAAAAGGAGTAAACAGCACGATGACTTACGATTATGACATTGCTTCTTTTACTGATGTAGCACCCGAATGGGGAGATCGACTCTGGGCATTCCTCACTTGGCCTGATATCGTCAAAAGGATGACAGATGCTTCAGACGCCAGACAGCCCGCTGCTGGGGCCGTTGGACAGTTGCTGCTGGCTATCTGTGGCGAGCCTGTCAAGCAGCATCGGGTCAGGCTATTCACGGGGCATTTAATCAGGCAGGTGATGGAGGCTCAGGGATACGTCATTGTTGACGGGGAACCCACTCCGACACCTGATGATCCCTTATTCACTAGAGGCGCGACCTATCGCCGAGCCTGATCTGAAGCCCCGCAAGTCACCGCCGCACTCACTTCCTCGACGGAGCAGGTTGCGATAAGAAGTGCTCTATAAAAACCACGTTAAAGTTAAGGTTTTCTGGTGCAGGGCATGGCGCTCGGTATTGACTCGGCTCGGCTCAAGCGCTAGTATCTCGGAGGCTCGTGCTATCGGGCCAAGGGAATGACCGGCTACGAACAGGGAACAACCGCACAGACAGGATAAGGTAGGCCATGACCATGCCAAAACTCTCTTGCCATTGGCGGGGCGTGCTAACAAGGCGCGCGCTCGTCCAGCTCATGATGCTGGGCCTGCTGCTTGGTATGCTGACCGGCTGTGATGCTGGTGGCGAAACGGCAGTGGTGGACAGAGCCGTCACAGCTACCACGCAGCCTACGGCGGAGAAGAGGGTTGCCACTGCGACAACGGAACCTACGGTGGCGCCGGAAGTGGCCCAATCTGGTTCGCTGTCCTTTAATACGGGTGGCAGCCTGTGGACCAACGAGGACAGCACCTACGCTACCGAGGGCGAGGATGAGGCTTTCGCCTGGTCGGAGCAGATCGTCGAAGGGCCATTTACCCTTGAAGCGACCGTGGAGAGCGACTGGCTGGGCAGCGGCGAGGCGATCATTGTGGCCTACGGCGACGGAGAGGGGTGGTCGCCCGGGTGCCTGATCTTTGATATAGGCGGGTACGGGCAGGCCATCTGTGCCAATTCGATCGATGATTCCGAGGTTGCGTGGCTGGTGCAGAACGAGGAGCTGCTCATGGTGGCCGACAGCTGTTTGGTGGCCATTCGGGTGACGGATGACGAGGCCTGGCTTTTCATCGATCGGCAACTGGTAGCCAGGGCGCCGCTCGGGCCAGATATCAATCGCGAGGGCTATATCGGGCTGGCCACGCGCGGCAACGGCGAGCCTGTTACGTACAGCGAGGTTGTCTTTCAGGATGCAGCGGACATGGCTGCCGAGGTGGCGCACCTGACCGCGATCGCGCCGACGCCGACGCTTACACCGACGTCAACGCCAACCGTGACGCCGGGGCCCAGCCCGACGCCGACCTCTACGCCGGAACCGACGAATACACCCCTGCCGCCCTTTAGGCCGGGTACAGGGATGCTGGTGGACAATGCACCTGGCGGCGCCGGTGAACTGCTCATCAAGAATGGCACCGACTCGGATGCGCTGGTGATTCTCACCAATATGGATGAGGCGGCGGTGAAGACGGCCTATATTCGGGCCGGAGAGTCATTCAACATGACCGGCATCGTCGACGGGACTTATTTGCTCTTTTACAGCAAGGGCGAGGATTTCAGCGCGGAGACGTATCGCTTTACGCGGAACGCCAGCTACCAAAAGATGGACACCACGATTCCCTTTGAGACGACTTCGACCCAGTACACCGCCTGGGAGGTTACGCTGTACGGCGTGGCTGGCGGCACGGTGGGCACCGATAGAGTCGACCCGGAGAACTTTCCCTAAGGAGAGGGGGCGGCATTAGGGAACTCGCCGCCTACAACTAGAATAACATTACACGGACCTTGGACGCTGATGGGCGTTCGGGGTCCGTGTTTTGTTGGGCGGCGAGGATGTTGGCGATAAGGGGAGCGTCCGGCTGTGGGGGCAGCCGGACGCTGAGGAGAGGGGGAGGGCTAGAGGGTGTGATCGGTGCGGCGGGTGAGGGAGTCGATCTCCTCCTGGCGCTGCTGATCTCGCGGGGCGGCGACGCGGGCCTCGTAGGTGAGCATGCCCACCACGGTGGTGAGGATGGCGATGACCAACTGGACGAGGAGCTCTTGCCACCAGGTGCCGGTAAACAGTTCCATGAACCTACCTCCTTAGGATCCGCTGCTGACGTTGTGCTTGAAGAGGGCGCGATAGTCTGCTACGCCCAGGGCGTAGACAAAGCGCACTTTGATACGCATCTCGTCGTTGGTGAACATGCTGCCCATGAGGGGCGAATCGGCGACAAAAAGCTCGGGGGCGCGACCGTAGCGATAGCCGATGCAGACGCTCTCGAGATCGGCGGGATCGGCGGCAGCAGCCCAACTGACGGCATCGGTCCATTCGGGCACGACGATGACGCTATCTGCGCCGCGGCGGAGCACGTTGCGATAAAAGGCGCTCTCTGTAGGTACCACGTCGGAGGTAAAGATTTCTAGAGCGGTGCGCTCGAGTTCGATGGGGATGAGGCAGTAGCGCGGACGCACACCGAGGCGCTTGGCCGAACCGTACTCGCTCTGCTTGAAGATGGCCTCGGTGGTGGCCTGCCAGTTATCGGCGGAGAGGGCAGCGCTGGCCAGGTTGCCGTGATGGGCGGCATCGAAGAGGTTGTGGGAATCGCTAAGGACGGGGCCGAGGCCCTCGTTGGCGGTAAAGAGGGCAGAGACGGCGCTGCTGAGGGTTCGCCAGGCGGCGAGACCGAGCTTTTGGGGGATGGCGCGCACTGCGGCCACGTCGTCGCGGTCGATCATTTCCAGGGTGATGCCGATGTAGTTGCCGGTTTTGACAAAGCTGGCGGTCTCGGCGGTGTCGTCCCAGGTTTGCTCGGTGTAGGCGGCACCTTCGGCGACGGGAGAGAGATCGCTAAAGCCGCCCAGGCCGATCCAGCGCACGGGCTGGAGGGTGGCGAAATCTTCCTCGTGGGCGAGGGGCTGCCACCAGTGGGGGCGGCGGTTGTAGGCCTGGAGCAGGGCCTTGTTGAGGACGTTGCGGGTGACTTCGGCCATGGTTGTGGTGGTGGCGTTGGCCAGGGTGACGCGCTGGGGCACAAAGAGGCCGCGGCGCTCCCAATCGCCAGTGAGGGTATCGTAGAGCTCGCGGATGCCGCTGAGATGGGCCACATCGGCCTCGGAAGTGGTTTGGGGGAGGCCCATGAGCTGACCAAAGGCGGCCTCGATGCGATCCAGCGGGGTGCGCATGGTGGAGAGAGGCCCCAAGTGGCGGACGGTTTGGGATTCGGTGGCGGCAGCCAGGGCCTCGCGGGCCTCGGCGATGGCGGCATCGAGGGGTTGGGCGGGTTCGGGCGTGCCCTGGACCGACTGGGGCGGCAGATAGCGCAGCTGCAGGCGGACGCGCAGGGGTTCGGGCAGGCCGCTGGCCTCGATCTTGAGGCGAGCGTTCTCACGAGCGAGTTGACGCAGGGCGTCGGTTTCGGGTTGCTGCGGGACGGATTCGGCGGGGTTTTCTGTTGACATAACTTCTCCTTGGGCAAGGGCTGAGGCGGCGGGTGCGGGCGGTGTGGGCTGTGGGGCTAGGATGGCTCCACCAGCGGCGGGGCGCACGACGATATCGCAGGATTCGACGGATTCGATACGGGCCACATGAGCCGGATTTTGGCGATCGCGCTGAACCCAGAGCACGGCGGAAAGCCCCAAGATGGCGGGATTGGCGACCTCGGAGGCCATCTCGCCCAGCCAAGCAGCCTGAGGGAAGAGCTTGAGGCGACCATAGACGGCCTGGGCGTCGTCATCGTAGTAGACGGCGTCGAAGAGGCCGGCCATATCGCGGACGGAGCGGCCGCCCGGGGCGTGATCTACAAAGGCGGGGACGCCCTCAAAGAGGGGCGCGGCCAGGCGCAGCACCTGGGGGCCAAAGGTGAGGCCGTTGGCGGTGCAGGCGCGGATGAGCAGAGCGGTGTAACAGCCGGGCGAACGGGGGCGTAGCTCGCCGCTGAGGGTGACGCGATGAGGGTCGGAGAGCGGATCGTTAGTCATGCTCGTCTCCTGAGGTGTCCGCATTCTCGGTAGTCTCGACGGGCTCGAAGGATACGTGGATGTCGGGGTCACTGGCGGTTTCAGGATGACCGGCGCGGCGACTGGCGACACGGAGCAGGTCCTCGATGATGCGGCTGAAAAGGGCCTGACGGTGGGCGAAATGGCGAAAGGTGGGGGCGGCCTGTTCGCGGGCGGTGGCGCGGGTGGCGGATTCGGTTTCGGCCAGGTAGTGAAGGGGCACACCGGCTCCAGCGGCGATCATGAGGCGCAGGGCGCGGCCGTCGTCCTCGACGGAGGGGGCGTCGATGTGGGGGCTGAGGGCTTCCCAGATCTCGCTGTCATCGCTGATGATGATGCTGCCGGGCTGGGGCGGTCGGGCGTATTGGGATTGTTTGGCCTGGATGGCGCCGCGGGTGGGGTTTTTGATGGTGACGTGCCAGAGGTAGGCGGATTTGTAGCGGTTGATGCGCACGCGATCCTCTAGCCACATGGTGTAGTGCTCTAGCCAGTCGGTGAGTTGGGCCAGATCAGAGCGGCCGCGCAGGGCCCCGAGGGGACGATTGACGGCGTAGTGGAGCATGACCTGGTCATCGGGGCAGAGGGGGCGACCGGGACGGGCAGCAGCCGGCCACCAGCGGCCATCGACATTTGCGGTGAGCTGGTGATAGCGCTGCTCGTCTTCGAGATCGTGGGGGTTGGTTTCGATGCGGTCGATGCAGCGGGCGGGGATCTCGCGGATGTAGGAGAGTCCGCTGCCGGGGACGCGGCTGAGCACGAGAAAGAGCTCTCCGCTGCGGGCGAGTTCGTCGCACCAGCGGTAGAGGCGGCGGTCGAGGTCGTTTTGGGGATGATGCCAAAAATCGTGAAGGTGCTGGGGCGCCTGCAGGGTGGCGCCGCGACCGACGACGAAATCGGTGGTGAGGGAGATGATGCGGCTGGCGAGGGGGTTGGTGTGGCAGAGGCGCTCGATGCGTTCGAGCTCTTGGATGTGCTCGTGCCAGGGGCGATCGGTGCCGAGGGGCGGGGTGTTGACGGCGCGCCATTGGGCGTCGTCGACGGCCTTGACGGCCTGGGTGATGCGTTCTTGGATGATTTTGCCAAAGAGGCGGTCGGCGAGGCGTTGTTGCCAGAGGGTCAAGGTGGGGTTCCTCCTTTCTGTTGAGGTACCACGTGGAGGGGAGGGGTTTTTGTGGGAGAATCGGTAGACCGATTCTCTCTGACAAAGCCTTTGGCTTTGTCAGGGCTGCGCTTAAAGTGGGGGCAATTGGCCGGGACTTGGCGTCTGCGACCGCCTGGGGTCTCCGGCCTAGGATAGGCCTCCTTCGGAGGTAAAGCGGGGCGTGGGGACGTCGCGCGTGGGGTTGAAACCCCACGCTGACAGACAGAAATGCGCGCGGAGAGGGTTCAAACCCTCTCCGTTTTTACTGCCCGAGGGCTAAAGCCCTCGGCTTAGGAAAATCTGCCCGGAGGGCAGATGCTTTTGTTGATTGCAGGTCTTTGAACCTGGGTGTTTGGCGTTCTTGTGTGTGCGGAGAGGAGGTGCTGTTGGTAGAGGGTGAAGGTGGAAAGAGGTGGAGTTGGGAGGGGAGGGGAATGCCTGGCCTGTGTAATTTCTGGTTTAGCTTGGTATGGTTCGAAATTGCCAGTATAGATGCGCGTTATTGGAGGCTTCCCATTGAAAATCTCTGGTTTATTGTTATACTCCTTCTATGTTATGTATAGCTTTTCTCGGCGTTGATATTGTGTGATGAATACACTTTTCTAGCGCAGGAGTGACTTGAAATGGACATCGATCACATTTTCAGTTATCTGGTTCCGCCGGGAAAAGGGGAGAAGGATCTTGAGCCACTGCGAGGGACTGAAATCCCGTTGTCGGGACAGCTCTTTGAGATGCTCAAAGATATCTACGACAAAGCAGAACACGACTGTAATATCTCGATTATGTTTAAATCAGAGGACGGCACTCAATCTAACGAGGCTCGTGGGTTAATTCTGGATTTTGTTTCTAGTCCTAGCGGCTTAACTTCAGAGCCTATAGCTAGACGTCTTTGTTCCTACACGACGGGTCGCTCTAAATTAGGTTTGCTCTTTCTCGTTCATGGTTGCGATGGGGAAAAACATAAGGTCATGTTTTCGCGTTTTCCGGCAGATCAAGGTGTTTTGGCTGATATTGATCAAGATAGCCTTAGCGTTCAGTTTGTTGAACGGGTTTTCATGAAGAATTCAAAGCACTACAAATCAGCTGTATATCAGGGTTTGGCGATCTTGGGGAGCTTTTGGACTGGAAAAGCCCAGGATCGTCAGCAGTCTGGTATAGCAGATTACTGGTCCCAAGAATTTCTCTCTTCAGTGAGACAAACGACTTCTGTGGATGGTACGATTATCCTTACGGACGCTCTTAGGGAAGCGACAGCACTTGCTAAAGATCCTGACATCCAGGATCAATTAGTCAGTATGGCTTTGCTCTTGCCCAGTCTTAAAGGGAAGACAATCTCTATTCGTGGAGTACTTGAGCAGTATGGTATTGAGGAAGAAACCTCTGATCTCGTTATTAGTTGTCTGGAGAGCTCCGATATAGCTGACGAGTATTTTGAGGTTGACGAGGAAACGCTTGAAAAATATCTTCCATATGTTCGGGTCATACTCGATAATGGCGCATACTTGAGTGCCACATCCCAGGATTTCAATGAAGCCTTTAAAAAGGAGATAGTCAACCTTCAGGAAGGGCTTGTCCAATATACGACGACAGGGCATATAGTTCGGCAAAGGCTGGTTAAGCGACTATGAGCTCAGAAAATCTGGAAGAAACCTATTCGCGGCGTTTTGAGGATGTGTTGGTTCCGGTGGCTGAGCGTCTTGAGGCTGATTTAAAGCGGCAGCTAAATGGTTTTTCTCATATCGACCGTATCTGTGCACGCGCTAAGAGCGTTGATAGATTTCTTGAAAAGGCGCAAAAACAAAAAGCTCCCGGTATTCCGAAGTATTCCCATCCATTAATTCAGATACAGGATCAAATAGGTGCTAGGGTCATAGTCTTTTACAAGTCTGATGTTGATACAATACGAAATGCATTGTGTGATTACTATAACCCAATTGAAGACAACGAGCATATCATAGAGTGTCCTTGGCAATTTGGGTATGAGGGTAAACATTTTGTGTTCCTTATTCCCCCTCGTGTCAAGAAGCGATTCAGAGTAGAGGAGCCCGAGTTTTTTGAGCTTCAAGTGGTTACGCTTTTTCAGCATGCTTGGGCTGAGGCCAACCATGATTTGGTTTATAAGGCGGCAGGCAAATTGACATATGACCAAGAACGTAGATGCGCTTTTGCAGCTGCACAAGCATGGGGAGCAGATCAAATCTTTGAAGAACTGGCTAATCCTAAGGTGAAAGAATTGGTGAATTGAGCTTTTCTTGTCGCGATGGGTCTCATTATGCCATTTGGCCGGGACTTGGCGTCTGCGACGCCTTGCGTCGCCGGCCTAGGATAGGCACCTCCTTCGGAGGTAAAGCAGGGGATTAACGCACCAGGCTGAACTGTCTTGCTTTGCAAGGCTGGGTGCTAGGTCTGCGAACCATCCGATAAATCGGAGGCTAGGGAGTGTGGGGTTGAGCCTGTCCGCAGGGCCAGGGTTCGTTGGGTGGCATCGGGGTTCAACCCGATGCGCTAAGGTGACCGCTGAATTCATGTGAATATACTAACGTTAACCCACTTTACTGACTACTTTCTTACCAATATGCTTAAATTCATAAAAAAACATTATTAAGGTGATTTCTATTGAATATACATGATCTTATTATAACAATATTGGCTGCTCTCCTGCCAGAAGCATTGAAAGTATTTAAACACCCCAGGGATTCTCTTGCATATGCTTTCAGTGAGCAAGTTGAACTCATCTCACAGCATCGGATTGATCAATCTTTGAGGGCAGCATCGTCTCTTGTTGTCAAATATAAAGGACAAGAAGTATCGAACGTTTTTGTTTTCGAATGCAGACTAGAAAACATCGGTAATACAGATATTACAAAAGAACAAATATCTATACCCGTTACTCTTGAATTCCCTCTAGGTGTTCGACTTCTCGACGTGAGTCTGGTAAAAAAGATACCAGAATGTATGAAAGTCACTGTAAACTCTGATCTTAATGACGTTACTGTAGATTTTCCTTTGTTGAATCCAGGAAATCGGTTTTATCTTCTTCTTGTATGTGAGGGACCTATAACTATTCCCCAAATCAAATTTCACATGGGAAAAATTCGAAAGCTTGTGAAAATGCAATGGGGGTATCGAGTTCGTAGACCAATTATAACTATAGACCCCATCTTGAGTTTTTTTGCTTCTTTGATCCTTACATTTTTCATATACATTGGTTGTAGAGGTTTGGTCGGAATATTTTCTATATGCGTTTTTGGTAGAGATCTTATTCCTTATTTTATAATTTATTTATTTTTATTTCTTTTCTTGGGATTTGGCTTGATTTCAGATTTTGGTAACTTGATAGGTTTTGTTCTTTCCTCTATCAATAAAAAAAACGATATTGATTGATCATCCACTAGATAATCTTTGAAAATAGTAAAGGTATTTTTATGACTCTTTCATTTGATGATGTATCTCTGTTACTATTGTTGCTAGTTATTTTTCTATATTTTATCTATTTAATTAAAATAAAGATCAAAAATTATAGAAGCCGTCGGGATGCCGTGCTTCTGTATAGTTTTGATGCTCCATTCGAATTGGGCGTCCTTGCTGAAACAAAACCATCTTTTGAAGAAGATGGGGCTTTAGAAATGTTTTTCGATGGTGAAAGGGTGTCGGATCCTTTTGTTTTCTCGTGTCAACTGAAAAATCATCGCGAGTTTCCCATAAATGACTATCAAGGGCTTTGCCCCCTAGTTTTAGAATTCTCGACCGAAACTAGATTCCTTGATGCATATCTTGATGGTGCAGAAGCGGAGCATAAGGATATCGTCATTGAAGTAGATCAAGATAAAGTGGTAGTCAATTTCAATACGATGTTACCTGGCAAACAAATTCAGCTCAAGTGTATCTGTGACGGAGAAGTGGCTGTGCCTCAAATAGGTTTCGGTAATAAGGGATCTAATGAAGCTTTGATGGCCAAGCGACAGATACATCAGGAAGATAATCAAGCAGCAAACAACATCCTGATTGGTGGAATTGGGCTAGCGGCTATACATAGCTCTCTTCTCTATTGTATTGATGGGTCTAGCATACTGACTCAGGCAAAAACTTTGTCTGCAGAGTGGGTGAAGAATCCGGATATTCCTAGCTCTATAAAGGGATTTATTATATCTGGTTTTTCCGTCAATTTGCTATTTTTATTTTTTATTTCATTTTTTATATTTATCTTTTTTTACTTATTTCTGCTTATGTTGCTTCGTAAGATTTACATATCCTATATGGCTTTGCGCCGTAATAGAACTAATCAATCCGCCTCCTGATCCGTAGTGATTTGCTCATGTGTGTTGCTTACTCCTCCAAATGACTTCTTCACATATTCCTTCTACAGCTGTTCAGTACGAGTAGATCAGCAAACGCTATGGTAACGTGCTGGCGATGGACGAAGGCTCGTTGGAGATTGCGCAAAGCGGGATCTTGGTTTGTTCGAGTACAGGCGGTGTTATTTGCGCAGGCCCTGAGACCTACGCATCTTGCGTTCATGGTGATGTAGGTAGGTTTTTTGACTGATTATGCCTGCGGGCGGAGGTGGACGATCTGTAGGGGTTGGGGAGCCAGCGCCTGTTGGACGGCATCGGCGATATAGCTGCGATGGCAGGTGGCGGCGTCGGCCTCGTAACACAATAGTGCACAACGATGATTGACGACATATTGGGCCAGTTCGTCGACGGCCTCTTGCTGGGTGGCCAAGTAGGCGAGAAAAGCGCTGGTGTAACGCTGGCGATCGTGATCGGCGCGATAGGCGTGGCGAATTTCACGGGGACAGCCCAGAGCGCGAAGGTGCCAGTAAGCTATGCCGTTTTCGGCCAGAACCTGCTTGAGGCCGTTTTTGCTCAACCCGGGTTTGCGGCTAAGAGGCAGCTCGCGCACATCGACCAGGGTATGAATACCACAAGCGCGCAGCTCGGCGATCAAACGTGTTGTGTCGAGTTGCTCGTAACCAATTGTGAACAAGTGCTCTTCCATCGCCTTCCTCTCTTGCCCGATTATAGGATGTTGCATAGAGAAGGCAATACGAATCGCGTACCGCTGGCTTTCGGGCTGCCGCCTGCGGCGGTTAGCCCCTTTCTATCGCCCATTGACCTTTGCTACTGCATGTTCTAGAATGGAATAACAAGCAGCGTCGATAGCTCATGGCCCCTGCTGATAGCAGCCACAGTTTCGCATTGCGACTCTGGGGAGGGAGATCATGAAGACGATTGCGATTCTTGTCTGCTTGCTGCTCTTGGCTGCCTGCACACCCAATGGCCCCGAGATTTCCTCACCGATTGCTTCTGCTGTCGAGCCGTTACCCACCGCTACCCACATGCCTACGCCTACCCCCGTGCCTACTTGTTTGGAGGGGGTTCCGGTCTACCCTGACGCGGTGACGGCAGAGCGCGACCCCGCCGAGCTGGTCTCGTTTATCGAGCAAATGGCGATGAACTCGGGCGTAGCGGATGGCGATCTGGCCATCTACACAGCTGATGCTACCTGCTCTGAGGTATTTGGCTATTATCGCGAGTATGCGCCTGTTGGGGATTGGCACAAGGCGCTGGATGTCTATTCCAGCTTTGCTGGCGGACTCATCGTTTGGGAGCAAGATGGTATGAGCGTGCAGATGCTCGCTGCTCCTGAAGAGGATCGTGTGTTGATTCTGCTGCGCTGTGGGCTGGTAGAATAGGTTGGGGCAGGGGCGTTACGACACCCTTCACAATGCCCCTTTTCAAACGCACCCCATCTGTTATATACTATGCACAATAAGTAACCTCTTTCGCACTACCGCGATCCTGCGCGATGCCGCGCACCTCTCACATGCAGAGATTGATCCAAGCAGCACACCCGCACCATCAGGCAAGGATGGATCCAGATGACGACTGATTTCATGCAAGAGCTATCCACATTGGCGCGGCAGAACAACCAGATAGCGCCCGAGCTTTATACGCTTTATCAGGTCAAGCGAGGTCTGCGTAACGAAAACGGCACCGGCGTGCTCGTGGGGCTTACCGAGGTCGGCGATGTGCACGGATACCTTGTTGACGAGCGTGAACGTGTGCCAGTACCCGGCCAGCTCTTTTATCGCGGCTATAGCCTGGAAGACCTGGTCACCGCCGCACTCGCCGAAAAGCGCATGGGTTATGAAGAGGTCGCCTTTTTGCTGCTGTTTGGGCAATTGCCTACCGCTACGCAGTTGGAGGAATTCAAGAAACTGTTGGCCTCCTATTACAAGCTGCCCGGCAGCCTGCTGGAAGACAACATTATGCGCACGCCCAGCCCCGACCTGATGAACAAGTTAGCGCACAGCGTGCTCTCGCTCTATGCCTATGATGACAACCCTGACGATAACAGCGTCGAGAATATTGTGCGGCAGAGCATCGCCCTCATCGCGCGGATGCCGGTGATGGCCGCCTATGGCTACCAGGTGAAGAGCCACTATTACCTCAACCAGAGCCTGGTCATCCACAAGATTGATCCGCGCCTGTCGCATTCTGAGAACTTGCTGCACCTGGTGCGCGATAACAGCGAATACACCGACCTCGAGGCGCACACCCTCGACGTGATGATGATGATTCACGCCGAACACGGCGGCGGCAACAACTCGACCTTTACCACGCACGTGGTCTCGACCACCGGCACCGATACCTATTCGGCCATCACTGCGGCGATTGGCTCGCTCAAGGGGCCCAAGCATGGCGGCGCGACGCTGGAAGTGGCCCGGATGATGGACGACCTCAAGGTCAGTGTGGGGGATTGGACCGACGAGAACGCCGTGCGTGATTATCTAAGGGCGCTGCTCAACCGGCAGGCTTTTGACAAGAGCGGCCTCATCTATGGCGTGGGCCATGCGGTGTACACCGCCAGCGATCCTCGTGCCGTGCTTCTTAGCGAGATTGGCGTCAAGCTTGCCGAGGAAAAGGGCCGCAGCGCCGAGATGGACCTCTATCTGCTGGTAGAGCGCCTGGCGCCCGAGGTTTTCCGCGAGGTCAAGCACACAGATCAGGTGCTCTCGGCCAACGTGGACTTTTTCAGTGGGTTTGTCTATGATATTCTGGGCATCCCTTCTGACCTGTACGCGCCGCTGTTTGCTGTTTCACGCGTGGCCGGCTGGTGCGCCCATCGGTTGGAAGAGGTCATCGTCGGCGGAAAGATTATGCGTCCGGCCTACAAGAGCGTGGTTGAGCGCAGCGAGTATGTGCCGCTGGCTGAACGCGGGTAAGGTTGGTGTGTGTGGTGGGGGAAAGTACCGAGGGCTAAAGCCCTCGGCTCAGCAAGATCTGCCCTGCGGGCAGGGTTGAATGTTGTTTTCGGCCTAGGTTAGGTACAATCTACGGAGGCATGTGTGGCGCGTGAGGTGTGTCCATGCAGCGCATTAGGCTAAACCCTAATGCTAGGTTTGCGAACCCTCCGATCTATGGTCGGAGGCTAGGGAGTGCGAGTGGGGTCAAGTTTTGCAGTCGTTCCGACCGCTAGGCGCGTGGGGTTAAAACCCCACGCTGACAGAGAAAAGGCGCGCGCGGAGGTTTTTAGTTGGTCGTGTGGCCGAGGAGTAATGACCGAACCGCAGGTTCGGTTTAGGTGAATTGGTGACTCGATTCTCCACGGCAGAGGCTCAGCAAAATCTGCCCTGAGGGCAGGGTTGGTGTGGTTGAGACTAGGTTGAGCGTTTTCTGCGGTTTGGGCGTAGATCTTTTGCTGGGCGATAGGGCTTGACGATTGCAGAATTGTGGGCAATACTTTTTTTGCTGTAACATAGCACTGGACGATATATTGGATAGAGTAAAATGCATTGCGTCGGTTTACTTAAAGGGAGTTACACATGGAAGTAATCAGCACGAGCAACGCGCCAAAGGCAGTGGGGCCGTATTCGCAGGCGATCAAAGCCAATGGCTTTCTGTTCCTATCCGGACAGGGGGGTATCGATCCCGCCGACGGTCGAGTGCTTTCGGGATTGGAAGCCCAGGCAGAGCAGACCATGAAAAACATTGCGGCCATATTAGCGGAGGCCGGCGTTCAGTTTACGGATGTGGTCAAAACGACTTGTTTTCTGGCTGATATGAATGACTTTGCCGCGTTTAATGCGATCTATCAGCGATATTTTACAGGGAAACCGGCTCGCAGCTGTATTGCGGTCAAGGATTTGCCGCTCGGTTTTCGCTGCGAAGTGGAAGTGGTCGCTGTTTGCAAGTAAAGAGCAGCTTTTGGAGAGACGATCCCTGCCCCCGTTGGGGGCGGGGATTTTTATTGTTGGAGAATCAACGGAATGCCTTCACGGTCATTCCTGCGATTCTTGGCTCAGTAAAATCTGCCCTACAGGCAGGAGGGAGAGCGGGGGAAAGCATTCAAATGTAGAATATACGGCTTTTATTCCACAGTAATCGTCTTGCTAACAGTGATGATAGAACTTTTGTCACCAGGAGTTAAGACATACCAAACTGCCGCAAAGATTTCATAATCTCCAGGCTCTAACAGAAATTCATCTTTTGCAAGGAACTCGTTCCAGAAATCAACAGCATCTTGATCTCTACCCAAGTGGAATCCCATGTATTTTACAAAAGGGAACTCTATAGGATGGTCTTTCTCAATGGTAAAGTGATTAAATACGTCTAGCTGTAGTAAATCACTCTGCCCATTGAAATATTGACCACCACCTATTGCAAACATCATAGCAGGATCACCTGTGTAAAAATCAAAAGAATCCTCTTCACCTATATAGGATAAAATCGCTGTGCAATCTATCGGTTCATTCGAATCATATACAGACTGGGAGCACACTAACTCCAATTGCAGGTTTCTATCCCGTCTCGTATCCTTTGAACAAGCCGATAAGGAAGGCATCATAAACACCACTAACATGAGAAGTAAAATCCATCTTTTCATGATTCTGTAACCCCCTCCACTTTTCCGAGGATAAGAGTTCTCGTCGTTATACTTTTTGTCCGCACTCCTTGAGAGCGCACAAGCGGACTTTGCCACATGGATGATTTTGATTCAGTCTCTCTACAACTGGGGCCACACCAGAATCGAGTTTGTATAAGGCTGTGCTGATTGCTGTAAAAACGAAACATGATGTTACTTTTCTGTTATTCCACAGTAATCGTCTTGCTAACAATGATGGTAGAAGAGGTATCACCAGTACCAGGAGTTAACATGTACGAAATTGCCGCAAATATTTCGTAATCTCCAGGCTCTAACAGAAATTCATCTTTTGCAAGGAACTCGTTCCAGAAATCAACAGCATCTTGATCTTTATTCGAGTGTGTTCCCATATACTTTATAAAGGGGTACTCTATAGGATGGTCTTTCTCAATTGTATGTTGATTAAGTGAGTGTCTCTGTAGTAAATCCCTCTGCCCATTGAAATATTGACCACCACCTATTGCAAACATTACAGCAGGATCACCTGTGTAAAAATCAAGAGAATCCTCTTCACCTATATAGGATAAAATCGCTGTGCAATCTATCGGTTCATTCGAATCATAGACAGACTGGGAGCACACTAACTCCAATTGCAGGTTCCTATCCCGTCCGACAGTTGTATCCTTTGAACAAGCCGATAGGGAAGGCATCAGAAACACCACTAACATGAGAAGTAAAATCCATCTTTTCATGATTCTGTAACCCCCTCCACTTTTTCGAGGATAAGAGTTCTCATTTGTTATACTTTTGTTCGCACTCCTTACTCGAGAGCGTACAAGCGGACAATAGGATTAGTACAAAGCCTGGGGCAAAATCCGGGGTCTAAAAGCCCCTCGGCTCGGTAATATCTGCGCTGCGGGAAGGGGACGAGTTTGCTCATTCTGCCCAGGCGGAGACGACTTGGAGCAGATAGCCCTCATCTACCACGACCTCCCGCTCACCGCTGCCATCGGCAGCCTGCCGCCAGATGGGGGTGGTCATGTCGGTATCATCCACCAGCACGTAACGGCCATCGGGAGAGGTTGTCGCCTCTTGCGGGGTGTAATGTTTGGAGCAGACCACGCCGCTGTCTATATCGGTGGTGAAATTGCCCTCGCTATCCAGGCAGAAAGCTTGCTCACTGGCTATACTCGTTCGCACAGCCCCTACTACTGTGCTTGCACCCATCTGCAAATCCAGCTTGATGACGTTACACATGTAATACTCGATACCAGACTCTGTATCTATTTGCTCTGGCCCCGTAGTTCCCCGAAAAGCTAACGATTGACCATCGGGTGTCCAGAGGATGCGGTATGCATAAGTCCAAGTATTCTCGTCATCCGGTGGGTAATAGGCGGTTCGTTCTTGGGTGAGGACGTTGTAGACGTACACCACGGGCTCTAGTTCTTCGTTCCAGGGGGCGTCCAAGCTGGGGGCGTAAGCCAGGCGAGTGGAATCGGGCGACCAGAGGCCGTAGCAGGTGTTATCCACTTCCTGCACGCTGCCGTCCTCTAGCGACAAGACCATCAAAGTTGGCATCCATTCCGAGTAGGGATAATAAGCGATCCAGCGGCCGTCGGGAGAGACGTTGGGGCCGCAATCAGAGGAGAGTATTCCACTTACGCTGCTTCCCGCGGGAGGTGGCGCTACCAGATTGAGCGCGTCCTCTTGAGTGAGCTGTAGCGTCTTTGTGCCAGAGATGTCAGTGCACCACAGATCGCCGCCATCGACATAGAGCACGGGCAAGCCACTGGTGATGAGTGCTTGGCTGGCGCTGGCGGGTGCGGCTGTGGGCGGTGCGAGCGTGTTTTCGGTTTCGTCGGTTGGGGCCACTGTATCCCACGGGGAGACGACTTGGAGCAGATAGCCTTCTTCGATGATTTGTTCCAACTCGCCACTGCCATCGGCGGCCAGGCGCCAGATGGGCGTGGTCATGTTATAGTCATCGATTAGCAAGTATGTTCCATCAAGAGACCAGTGAATTCTGTCAGGCGAGATGCTAAAATCAAGAGCACGCTTCCAGATTAGATCACCCTCAGCGTCGAGCATACTGACCGTAGAATTTGAGGCTTCTGTGGAAATGTTATAGGTCCACAGGCCGTTGGGAGAGGTATAGCTGGTATAGGTTCTCGAGCAGACCACGCCGAGTTCTCTATCGGTGGTGAAGTTACCCTCGCTATCCAAGCAGAAGGTTTGGCTGCTGGCGATCGCCGTCCACACAGTGCCTACAACTGTGCTCTCTCCCGTCAGCAGGTCCAGTTTGATGACGTTGCACAGTCCTTCGCCAGTGTATTCACCATCCTTATAGATGATTTCCGATGTGCCCCGAAAGGCCAGGGAATTGCCATCGGGTGCCCAGAGAATAGCGGAAGCGAATTCCCAGGTATTCTCGTCATCCGGCGGATAGTAGGTGATGCGCTCTTGGGTGAGGACGTTATAGACGTAAAGGACTGGCTCCAGACCCTCGTTGGCGGGCGAATCCAGGTTGGCTGCATAAGCCAGACGGGTGGAATCGGGTGACCAGATGCCGTAGCAGGTGTTATCCACTTCCTGCAGGCTGCCGTCCTCCAACGACATCACCATTAGGGTTCGCATCCAGCTTGATTGGAGAGAATAGGTGAGCCAGCGGCCATCGGGGGAGACGGTCGGTGCACAGCCCCAGCTCAGGGCGACATCTACACCACTTGACGGCGGCGGCGCGACCAGGTTGAGGGCGTCATCATGAGTGAGCTGCAGTCGGTTTTCACCGGACATATCGCTGCACCAGAGGTCGCCACCACTGGCATACAGCAGGGGTCTGCTGGCGGTGACGAGTGTTTCGCTGGTGCTGGCGGGTGTCGCTGTGGCGACCTCAGCAGTGGCTGTAGGTGAAGGGGTATTCGTCGCCTCAACTGCGGTTGTGGCTGTTGGCTCGCTGGTCAGAGCTTTTATTGGGATGGGCGTAACGGTTACGGTTTGCTGGCAGGCGCTCAGCAGCAGACTACAGAGGATACATGCTAGAGTTCTGCGCAAGCGCGCCGAATAGCATTTTTTGAGTGACATAATCTCCCTCTTTCGCTGTTCAATAATCCTTGAAAGGCGCCTGGTACAAGGGTGTTATTGCAAATATCTGATGCGGACTTGCGTTGTGCGAGAGCCGTGCAGGTGCGTGGGGTTGAAACCCCACGCTGACCTTTAGCAGCATTTTTGGCAGCAAGGGTTTAAACCCTCGCCGCCTCTTTTTTGTTTTAGCTATCTTTTGGGCCCGTCACTCAGCCCAGGCGGGCACCACTGCGTATAAATAGCCCTCGGCCACGATCTGTTCCGGCTCACCGCTGCCATCGGCGGACAAGCGCCAGATGGGCGTATCCATGTCCGTATCGTCATCGAGCAGCAACCAGGCGTCATTGGGCGACCACAGCACCTTGTTCACGGTGATCCCGGTCTCGTTGACCCAAAGTACGACGCCCTCGGCGTCTCGCATGGTGATGATCGAACCTGCGGTGCCGGCAAGGGTGGTGATGCTTACCTGACGGCCATCGGCGGGCGTGTAAGGGCTCTCCTCATCCGTCGAACAGGTTGCGGCCAGGGCGGCATCGGTGGTGAATTCGCCGGCTCTATCCAAGCAAAACACCGCTTGATTCTCTGAAACCCAGGTGGCATGGCCGACGATTTCGCTCAGGCCGCTCGATAGATCCAAGCGCACCACATCCGTTTCGTACTGATCCTCTGCGGCGCTACTGGCCTCCGCCCGACACCTAAAGGTGATCGACTGGCCGTCGGCTGCCCAGAGAATGGCGCTGTGGCTGCTGCCAAGGTCGCTCCAATCCTGACCTTCTGGCGGGTAATAAGTTTTGCGCGTGCGCGTGGTCACATCGTAGACGCAAACCACGGGCGTACGGTTCAGGTTTTGGGTCATTTGCATATTGGGGGCATAAGCCAGGCGGGTGGCATCGGGAGACCAGACGCCGTAGCAGGTGTTATCGATGAGCTGGCGGGTTTCATCCTCTGCCAGGGGCAGGGCGATGGTGAGAAAGCCGTAATTGGAATGGTGATAAAAGGCGATCCAGCGGCCATCGGGCGAGAGATTGGGACGATAGTAGGCGTTCAGGGCCCCGACTGCGCCTTCTATGGGGGCGGGCTCCATAATGTTGAGGGCGTCATCCTGGGTGAGCTGCAGGGTTTCTGTGCCGCTCAGGTCAGAGCACCACAGGTCGCCATCGCGAACGTACAGCACGGGCAGGCCTTGGGTGAGGAGAGGTTCGGCGTTACTTGATGGCATCACTGTTGGCGTTGGTGCGCTTGTTGGGGTGGAACTCGCGTCGGGTGGTGGGGTGGTTGTGGCAAGTGTGGGGGTCTGGCAGGCTGTCAAGACAAGGCAGACGGCCAGTGCTAATGCAAGAAGGCTGCTCCGGCGCCGTAATACATGCCCAGACATCGCTGTCCTTCTTTCTCTAATCTTGACTCAATTATACTCCGTTTTCAATTTCTATGTTCTATGGTTGATGATAACTCGAATATGATAGTTTTTCAAGTGTACTGTGCTAGATTTTCCGCTACACTTTTGATCTTGGCAATCACGGCTTGTTTCTGTGGCGATCTCAGCAGTATGCATTTCTTTGGGGTGTCGAATCTATTTTTTTTATTGTCTGACTGCTAAATTTAACAGTATGCTATACTTGGCGAGATAACAGTCTTTGCGAAAGTCTCCTTTTTATTGTATACTAGAAAAGTTACCCTCTTTTGTACGACCACGATCCCGCGAAACTTGCACCATCACCCCCCTCTTGCTCGCTGAGCTTGAGCCGAGTAATCACACGTACTATCAAGTAAGGATGACCACATGACGACTGATTTTATGCAAGAGCTGTCTACATTGGTGAGGCAGAACAACCAGATTGCGCCCGATCTCTATTCGCTCTACCAGGTCAAGCGCGGCCTTCGCGACGATAACGGAGCCGGTGTGCTCGTGGGCCTTACAGAGATCGGCGAGGTGCACGGTTACGTGATTGACGAAGGCGAGCCCGTGCCCGTGCCCGGCAGGCTCCTCTATCGCGGCTATAATCTGGAAGACCTGGTCACCGCGGCTTTTGCCGAAGGGCGTATGGGCTTTGAAGAGATTGCTTTTCTGCTGCTCTTTGGCCAACTCCCGACTGTTGATCAATTGACAGCGTTCAGAAAGCTGTTGGCCTCTTACTATGAGCTGCCCGGCAGCCTGCTGGAAGACAACATCATGCGTACGCCCAGCCCCGACTTGATGAACAAGCTGGCCCACAGCGTGCTGTCTCTCTATGCCTATGATGACAATGCCGACGATAACAGCGTCGAGAATGTGGTGCGCCAGAGCATTGCTCTGCTCGCGCGCATGCCGGTTATGGCGTCCTATGGCTACCAGGTGAAGAGCCACTATTATTTGGGCCAGAGCCTGGTCATCCACCAGATTGATCCCTGTCTTTCTCATGCCGAGAACCTGCTGCACCTGACGCGGGATAACAGCGAATACACGACGCTAGAGGCCCATGCCCTCGATGTGATGATGATGATTCACGCCGAGCATGGTGGCGGCAATAACTCGACCTTTACCACCCACGTGGTCTCGACCACTGGCACGGACACGTACTCGGCCGTTACCGCAGCCATTTGTTCGCTCAAAGGTCCCAGACACGGCGGTGCTACACTAGCGGGAGCGCGCATGATGGCCGATCTCAAGGCCAGTGTGGAGGATTGGACTGACGAGAACGCCGTGCGTGATTACCTCAAGGCGCTGCTCAATGGAGAGGCCTTTGATAAGAGCGGGCTCATCTATGGTTTCGGCCACGCCGTTTACACCGCCAGCGATCCACGTGCTGTGTTGCTGTGCGACATGGCCATCAAGCTTGCTGCTGAAAAGGGGCGTACCGCCGAGATGGACCTCTACTTGCTGGTAGAGCGCCTTGTGCCCGAGGTCTTTCATGAGGTCAAGCACACCGATCAGGTGATCTCGGCCAATGTGGACTATTTCTCTGGCTTTGTCTATGACATTCTGGGCATTCCTTCGGATCTCTATGCGCCGCTTTTCGCTGTATCGCGCGTGGCCGGCTGGTGTGCTCACCGTCTGGAGGAGATCATTGTCGGCGGTAAGATCATGCGTCCGGCCTACAAGAGCGTGGTGAAGCATCGCAACTATGTGCCGTTGGGTGAGCGCAGGTAAGGTGAGGTGAAAGAACCCCCGTCCTTTATAGGGCGGGGGTTTTGTGTTGTGGGGGGGGGGAACCGAGGGCTAAAGCCCTCGGCTCAGCAAGGTCTGCCCTGCGGGCAGGATGGGGTGATGTTTGGCCAGGACTTGCGCGTTTGCGATGTTTAGTTCTGCTGGGCGCGTGGGGTTGAAACCCCACGCTGACAGAACAGACGTGCGCGCGGAGATTTTTAGTTCGTCGTGTGGCCAAGGGCTAAAGCCCTCGGCTTAGCAAAATCTGCCCTGCGGGCAGGGCTTTGTACTGCTTTGGCTAGGACTTGTGGTCGTCTGACCGCCTACGCCTCGGCGCACCTCTGGTGCGGGCCTAGGATAGGCGACTTTGGCGGAGGCTGTGTGTTGAGCGGAGGCGTCCGCAGGACGCGCTAATCCTAGCCAGGAGACGTCAGACGCCGTCTACGGCGTTCAGTCCCTGGCTGTGTAGATTCTAGTGTGCGTTGCGCAAGCACCGAGGGCTAACGACCGAACCGCAGGTTCGGTTTAGGAGAATCGGGCCACCGATTCTCCACGACAGAGGCTTAGCAAAATCTGCCCTGCGGGCAGGCATACTTGGACAGCTTTGGGCTTGCGTGGTGTTGCGGCTTGGGATATGCTCGCTGCAACTAGAGTACAAGGAGCGAGAGTATGTTCCTGCAATACGATACGTTGCGTAGTATTCTCAGGAAGGCGATTAACGATAAGGAGCGCCAGGGGGTTGAGGTGGCGGGGGTGCGAGAAGAGCTGGCGGCGTTGCCCGATAGTTACGATGTTCTGGACGCCTTTGCCCACCGCTTGGCCGAACTGCCCCTGCGCCCGGATTGGCCCTATGTGGAACCGATACGCTGGGACGAGGTGGAAGCCGAGATGGCCCCGATGCGCCTGGTGGGCCGGCCGCTAGAGCCAATCGATCTCGGTCGAGCTGCGGAAAGGGCCAAGGCGGGGTTTGTGGGGTCGGTGATAGGCTGCATCCTGGGAAAACCCCTGGAGGTTTCTCCCAGCCTGGCTGAGCTGGAAGCCGCTGGCGCAGCCGTGGGCGAGTGGCCGTTGAACGATTACGTTACGGTCGATTTTCTGGAGGCGCTGGGGCGGCGGCACAACTCGTGGGCGGAAACTACGCGCGGGCACATTCATTACGTGGCCGCCGACGATGACCTGCACTATGACGTGCTGGGCATGTTGGCCCTGGAGCGCTATGGGCTGGATCTGACTCGTGATGGCGTGCGGCGCACCTGGGAGGAGCATCAGGGCTTGAGTTGGGTGTTTGGCCCCGAGCGCACGATTTTTGCGCGCATGGCGCTGGCTCGCCTGGCTTACAACAGGGACGATTATTCCGAGGATGTGTATGACGAGTGGGCGGCAGTGTGGAACCCCGGCGACGAGCTGTGCGGGGCCGCCATTCGCGCCGATGCTTACGGCTATGCCACACCGGGTCGGCCCGACCTGGCTGCCAAGTTGGCCTTTGCCGATGCCTCGCTGACTCACAATCGTACCGGGGTTTATGCCACCATGTACATTGCAGCGGCCATTGCCAGCATGTACTGCGTCTCGCAGCCCATTGAGGCCTTTGAGATCGCCAGCCAGTATATCCCTCAGCGCAGCCGCTTTGCCGAGAGTGTGTTTAGCTGCCTGGAAATGGTGCGAACCCGGGGAAGCTGGCTGGGAACCTATATGGCCATTCATGCGGCCTATGGCGATTACGGCCACTGCCAGGTGCTGCAAGAGGTGGGCACGCTGATCAACACGTTGCACCACGCCGCGGATGTGGGGCATGGGGTGTGTTTGCAGGTGATGCAGGGCAACGACACCGACAGCTTTGGTGCCACGGCCGGTTCTCTGCTGGGCGTGTGGTTTGGGCTGGAGGGCATCGAGGATCGCTGGGTGGATCCCTTCAACGACGAGATTCGTTTTGGCCTATCCAGTTTTTACGAGCACTCGCTCTCAGCGTTGGTGAAGCGTATGGGCGAACTACCGGGGCGCCTGGCTCCCAGCCCAGCCCGATTGTGAAACGGCTTTTTGTGGGGGAGTCAACGTAACCTCGGGAGGGTTTTATGCGCGCAATTTGTATCAACGGCAGTGCCCGCGATAACGGCAGCACGGCACACCTGGTTGATCAGGCGATTGCTGGCCTGCGCGATGGTGGGGTGAACGAGGTGAGCCGCTACTGTTTGGGAAAGGCGCACATCGCCTATTGCCGCGGCTGCAAGGCCTGCTACCAGCCGGGCGGCCAGTGTGTGCAGCACGACGACATGGATACCATCATGGCTGACTTATTGGCCGCTGATATCGTGCTCATCGCTTCGCCCTCATATTGGGGCGACGTGACCGGCCAGTTGAAGGTGTTTTTTGACCGCAACACGCCCTATTGCAACACGAACCCCAATCATCCACTGGTGCCTGCGGGCAAGGTGGGGCTGGCTATTGCTTTGCGGGCTGGCTCCTCTGAGGGAGAGAATCAGCATATCATCGCCTCTATCGCGCATTATTACGGGCACTTGGGTATTACGCCCGTGGGTAGCCTTTCGGTGACGGAGGTGGATTGTCTGGATGATTTGATGGCCAAGCCAGAGGCGATTGAGGCGGCGTATGCGCTGGGGCGAGGGGTGGGGGCGTAGGGAGGTTTTGGTAGAATGCTCTTTTGTAGTTGCCTATTGCTCCAAGGTCTTGAATTCGTTAAGGAGAGACCATGCCGACGGGATCCTTTCAAACAGCAGCTGAATTCGGAATTACTTTTCTTCTCGGCATTATTTCTGCAGGTATAGGTTCATTTTTCGCTGTTAGATCTGGCCTTCGCCAATTCTATTCTGAGAAAAGATGGGAGCGTAGAGCACAAGCCTATGATGCTATTGTGGAAGCGCTGACTGATCTTTTGGAGTATTGCGAAGTCGAACAGGCGAGGTGTTTGAGCTCGGCAGATGAACCTGAATCAGATAAGAAGGTGGATATCCTTTGGCGCCAGGCTATTCGTAGAGTCAAGAAGGCGTATTATGCCGGCAACTATTATGTTCGAGAAGATGCCAGCCAAGTCATCAAAACACTTATAGAACGCCCCGATCCTGATTGGGAGAAGGATTTATGGAGCGCATACAATGAGAATTATAAAGCTTATCGCGACGCTCTAGATGCAATAATCCTAATTGCGAAAAGTGATCTTCACACAGAGTAATGGGAATACGAACAGATTGGTAACTATGTCGTATTAGTGATGAAAGTTCACTTCTAAAAATGCACCCCAAACGCGTCCCCCAAAAGGGTGGTATGCATCATGATGCTTCCAGAGGCCTTTTTTTGCCGTAAGGCGTGTTTGCTTTTCGATAGGTAAAGCAGGTTTTGAGAGACTCTGTTGACATATCAACTCGGGTTAATCACAATGAATTGTGGATGATACGAGCTAATCGGGGAAGAGTATTTGTCAGGCTGGTAATTTTGGGGGTATCGAGATGAAGACGCTTCGTTCTGTATTGAGTCACAAGATATTCATCCACTTTTTGGTAGTACTTGGCATGTTCGCTTTATGGGGATACATGGTAACGGATAATCGTTATATTTTGTTGGGAATGGCGATGTCTTTTCTCGGTGCCGTTTGCGGTGCTTTTATAAGAGTTATTGATGCGGTAAAGCAAAAGTAGATCTAGCGCTTGTACGTCTCTTTAAAGAAGCCCAACTGCTTATTAATGGATAAGCTGGCAAACCCCGGAGGCCACGACGGCGATAACTCGGTCCATCCGGACGTGTTCCACAGGCTTGTCGGGTAATGCTGCGTTCAGAGGGTTTGTGCGCGTGTACTGGTAGGGTTGGGTGTCCATAGTGCTCGTGGGGTTAAAACCCTCTGTCGTGTTTTGTTTCAGTGATGGATTTCAGTTTGCCGCGTTATTCCTCTTGACCCCTCACCGCACCTCGCGCTAACATACCCGCAGCACATACGGAGGGCCCTCATGAACAAAACCTACATCATCGAGCGAGGTAGTACCAGTTTTTACGATATCGCGCACGTCTCGCGCCTCATTCTGCCGGTTGTTTTGCTGTAATGGGCATGGAAATACCCCTCTCCGATACTTGTATGCACCACCGACACGATTGGCTGCTGCCAGTTTGCACGGGCCTGCTTGGTTGCGCCCTGGTTTTGCTGGCTACCAGTCGCTATGGGGCGGGCCTCTCTTCCGATTCGGTGGGCTATATCAGCGCGGCCCGCAGTTTGGTTACGGATGGTACCCTGACCACGTATCTGGGCGAGCCCATGGTCAACTGGCCGCCGCTCTATCCCGCCCTGCTGGCCGCGGTCTACTGGCTCACTGGCGTAGATCCACTGTACTCCGCGGCATGGGTGAATACCTTGCTTTTTGGGCTGATTGCGGGGACGGGCTCGTTGCTGTTCGTCCGTTCAGAATGCGGGGGACGCCCATTTGCTTTGTTCGGTTCGATTGCTCTGGTCCTCGCCGAGCCTCTCTTGTCGGTTTCACGCATGGCCTTGAGCGAGCTGCTATTCATCCTGTGGGTGGTGCTTTTTCTGCTGTTTGCCCAACGTTGGCGACGCTTCGCTGGATGGGGTTCCCTGGTGAGTATGTGTATCGTGGCGGCGCTGGCAGCTCTTACGCGCTATATTGGTGTTACCCTCATCGCCACTGGCTTGGTGCTCGTCCTGCTTGATGACCGCCAGCGTTGGATGGTACGGATGCGCCAGGGTGTGCTGTTCTCTCTTGCGGCGGCTCTGCCGTTGGCCCTTTGGCTCTGGCGGAATTGGATTGTGTGTGGTTCTTTCATGGGCAGTAGGGCTCCCTCGGTCGATGGTTTGGGGTGTAATCTCGTGTTAGCCTTTACTGCGCTCGTCTCCTGGATCACGCCCTACAAACTCTTTCCTCAGATATCTCTGGCTCTGGCGGTGGGTGCATTGGCTGCAGGGCTTGCTGCTGCCGTCATACTGCTCGTTCGATGGGCTCGGCATAGGGCGTTGCGCGGCACCTTGTTACATTGTGCTGTGCATCTTTTACAGCACGAGACGTTTTCTGCCTTGTTGTTCGCTTGTATCTATGGCCTGTTTCTCGTCATCAGTGCCAGCACTGCGGCCATTGATGTCATCGATTCGCGACTGATGTCACCTCTATTCGTGCCATTGCTTTGGCTCGTGCTTGTGTTGATGGCTCGGCTCGCTCAACGCTGGCAGGGGAGAACCTGGCTACGGCATTTGCCGCTGACGCTCTTTGTCGTGGTCTTTATTCTCTATGGCGGGATAGTCTCGGGATATCGGCTGACCAAGTGTCTTACTGAAGGCGCGGGGGGATATGCAACCGATTCCTGGCAGACCAGTGAGACCGTCGCCTATCTGCGGTCGCTCTCTTTTGACGGACCAACCTTTTCCAACGCGCCTGATGTAACATATATCTTGGCGGATCGTCCTACGTTATTTAGCCCAAAGGAAACTGCGGGGCGATCTTCACTGGTGCTCAATACCTTGGATGAACTTGCCAATACTTGGCCAGAGAGCTCGCCAGCTCTGCTCGTATGGTTCGACAACGCTGGCCGTAGCTATCTCTACACCCCTGCCGAGCTGCAAACTATCGTCAACATTGAGCCCCTTGCCCGACTGGGCGATGGCATCGTCTATTGCGTTGATCGCTAAGTTTGGCGGCTGAGGCCTCTTTACGCTCTCGCTTAACAGTTTGCCTCTTGAAGGCCAACGCGCGTATAATCTGCGAATCAGTCAATATGGCCCTGGTCTTCCCGGTCAATGCTGCCTGGGAAACGGTATCCTCCTGCCCGGAGGCCCTACCCGTCGATGAAGATGCAGTGTGCTGTTCGCATCATGACGATGTACTTTGTCGTCAGATGCACTATTTTGCACAGGGGGAAGACCTCATGAAACGAACCGTTGCGCTTGTGTTGGTAGCACTCTTGCTTGCCAGCACCGTCCTCACTGGTTGCAGCAAGTCTGCATCCAACGACACCTACATCGTCGCTTGCGACGCCGCCTGGCCTCCGTTCGAGTACGTCGATGATGACAAAGAAATCGTCGGATTCGACATCGACCTCATGAACGCCATCGCTGATGAGATGGGCTTTACGGTCGAGTTCAAGAACACGGCTTGGGATGGCATTTTCGCTGGTCTCGAAGCGGGCGACTATGACGTTGTCATGTCGGCTGTGACCATCCGCGAAGATCGCCAGGAACTGTACGATTTCACCGATCCCTACATCAACGCCGGTCAGTCTGTCGTCATTCGTACCGAAGAGACGAATATTACAGGTGTTCAGGATTTGGTGGAAGGCATGGTTGTGGGCGCCCAGATTGGCACCACGGGTGCTTTTGCTGTAACGGATATGACCACTGCCGAGCTCAAGGAATACGACAACGTCGATCTGGCCTTGCTTGACCTGGTCAATGGTAACGTCGACGCCGTCATCTGTGATATGCCCGTGGCCGTGGACTTTGCCCTCTCCTCTGAAGAGTTCTCTGGCAAGCTCACAGTTGTTGGTGACATGATCACTGACGAGTTCTTTGGTGCGCTCGTCCGCAAGGGCGAGGATGCCGAGTTCTTGGAGATGTTCAACGAGGGGTTGCAGATTCTCAAGGACAACGGCACCTACGAAGAGATCTATAACAAGTGGATGCCCGTCTGATCTTGGTTATTGCCCGTATGTAGCGTTCATGTGCTAAATCGGGTGTTGTGAAAAGCATCAAGCAAAGGGGCCTGGTGATGCGCCGAATTCGGCGTCCACCTGGCCCCGTTCGCTTTAGGAGTAGTTCTATGGATGAGACTCGGCCGGCTCCATGGCAGCTCAAATTCTTGCTTGCAGGTTGTGTTCTGTTGCTTGTGGGTATGCTGCTGCCCGTTTTCCCCGATCGCGTAACTCGGGCTATCTCGCATTTTAGCGACGATACCGTGATAAGCAGCACCTATGACGTGCTGGTGCACAATCAGCACTATGAGCAAGACGAAGCACCGACAGTGGGCGAGAGCCTCAAACGTCTTTCCATCGTGGTGGCTGCCGTGCGCGGCCATTGGGGGGCGCCGCTCACCTGGTTTGTTCAGGCAGTCATCAGTTCACAGGTCCTGCAGCTTTGGAGCTTTATGTTGTGGCTGCTGGTGCCGCTTGCCGCCGGACTGCTCATTGGTATTCCTACGGCCAGGGCGGTATTTCAAGGGGTGCCCTTTCCCCACAAGCTGATTCAGCCGGCGGTCTATCTTGCGCTGCTGGCTTTGTTGGCCGTGCCCTTTGCCTGGCTCGAAACCATCGATTTCAACATGGACCTGCTGCCACTGGATGGTCGCCTGGCTCCCACGCCCTCTTTCTACATCTGGTTGGCCGGTGCCGTCCTAACTGCCGCTGCTGCACTGTTCTATTTGCCGCGTCTTACCAATCGCAAGGTCTTTAGCTGGTGGGTGCTGGTCTTTGTGGCAGCTCTTACCATCTGGCTGCTGGCTCGCTTTATGCCGCATCCCTATTATGATATCTGGTTGTTCATCTCGGATGGCATCGTTGTTACGCTCAAGCTGGTGGTCGTCTCTTTTGCCTTTATTTTGGTGGTCAGCTTGTTGGGCGGCCTGGGGCGGCTCAGCAAGAATTCCGTCATTTATGGCATCTCTTCACTCTATGTCGAGGTCATCCGCGGCATTCCTTTGCTCGTCCAGTTGTTGTTCATCTGGTACGCACTACCGCAGGTGTTCGATGGCATTGGCAATGCTCTGTTGGCCATATCACCCTCGCTAGAGGGCGCTGCCAACTATTTTCTTGAGCTGCGGCTCGATGCCTTTACGGCTGCGGTGGTCGGTTTGACCATCTGCTACGGCGCTTACGGCAGTGAGGTCTTTCGTGCCGGCATCGCCAGTATCCATTCAGGCCAGTTGGAAGCCGCTCGCTCCCTGGGCATGTCCAGTTTTCAGGCTATGCGCTACATCGTCCTGCCCCAGGCTATTCGTGTCATCCTGCCGCCGGTGGGCAACGAGTTCGTCGCTCTGCTCAAGGACTCGACCCTGGTATCGGTGTTGGCCGTATCCGATCTCACCCGTCGCGGACGCGAATACATGTCGCGCACCTTTCTCAGCTTTGAGACCTGGATTTTGGTGGCCTTGTGCTATCTGGTGCTGACATTGTTCGCTTCACGAATCGTCGAGTATATCGAATCGCGCTCCAAGGCAGAGCGCTAGGCCGAGAGGAGGCAAATCATGACAACAATAGCCGCTCCGGCTGCTGATCCCATCATTCAGATTCGCAATCTATCCAAGACATTCAACCACGGGCGCATTGTCGCTCTGGACAACGTCACTACGACCATCAGCCGCGGCGAAGTGGTGGTGGTCATTGGGCCCAGCGGCACGGGCAAGAGCACCATGCTGCGCTGCATCAACCACCTCGAGGTGCCAGATTCGGGCGAGATCGTGGTGGATGGCGTGCCCCTTACCGAGGCCGAGAATATTAACAGGGTGCGCATGGAGACCGGCATGGTCTTTCAGCAGTTTAACCTGTTCCCGCACCTTAGTGTGATGGACAATATTACTTTGGCGCCGCGTGTGGTACGCAAGCAGAGTCGCGCTGAGGCCGAATCCATTGCGCGCGACCTGCTGGACAAGGTGGGTATTCACGAAAAGGCGGAAGCCTACCCGGGCCAGCTCTCTGGTGGGCAGCAACAGCGTGTGGCTATCGCTCGTGCTCTGGCGATGCGTCCCCAGATCATGCTCTTTGACGAACCCACCAGTGCACTCGATCCCGAGATGATCAAAGAAGTGCTGGACGTCATGCTCCAGCTTGCCAAAGAGGGCATGACCATGGTGGTAGTCAGTCACGAGATGGGTTTTGCCCGCAATGCTGCCGATCGCGTGCTTTTTATGGATGGCGGCACCATCGTCGAAGACACCACACCCGAGGAGCTCTATGATAATCCCCGCGAACAGCGCACCCGCGAGTTTTTGAGCAAGATCCTTCACTAGATTTTGACCACCCTGTCAGACCAAGTGGCAGGGTGGTTTATTCTGTCATATGAACCCCAGGTGTTTTGAGCCTCCGCATTCAAAAATACCTATAATAAGCCACTGGCACTTGTTTTTTCCTGTTTTATAGTTGTAAGATTGTCAAATATCATGGTTACTGATATTGACATGTAGTTTATTGTGTGCTATAATATCTTTCGTTTGATGGATGTGATATTGGCAGATCATAAGTTCCAGTATGATTCAACATTAGATCAACGTCTAAAGAATGTTGACAGAAGAAAGGAGATTGGTTATGGAAACCACCTAATCTTTTGGAGGTCCATAATGAACAAAGGCTCTAGTGATCCCTATCGGTTTGTCAAAGTATATTTCGCCATATTTCTAATCCTCGTTTTATGCGCTCCCCAGACATCGCATCTTGCTGATAGGCAATGGGATGTTGTGTGTAATTTTGGCCCAAACCTCTTATTTGCTATGTTGTCCTGCTTTTCCTTGGATTTTTTCAATGATGGAAAAGATTAGTCAATCCAATAGTAGATCCTTGTTTGATAGCAGTAAGAGACTTAACTTGCGCATAAAGGATATGGATAGTTTCCATTAAAGAACGTATGCTCGAACAGGGTGATCTTGGTCGAGTAGTAATAGCAATAGTGGCTGCGTATGTTCTAGCTGTTTTGGCTTTGTATGATAGATTTGATACAGCCGTTGGTGCTGTACTTGGCACTGTCATTGGTGTTGCTTCAGGAAGCCTAGCTGTGCACAGGGGAGAATCGGTAAAGCGGGAGCAAGGCGGTTCCTAGAAACCAGCACTTTATTGGGGAGGAATTATTCACCATGAAAGACTTTGATAACAAGGACATTGAAATATCCAGTGATAAACAAGTGATTATTGATGAGAAAATCCATGCGTTAGAGTGTATAAAGATCAAGAAACGCGATCCCACCTTTCATTCAAAAGGTCATGCCACCGAGTACGAAGAGCTTAGATTCATTGAGCGCTTCAATGCAAGCGATGGCAGGCAGGTTGAAGTGTATCGAAAGACGGACCGTGCTAATGATAGATACATTGAAATCGTAAAAGATGCAGTGACGGGCGAGATAATAACGAAGACCGATGAATTACTTAGTGAACATAGGGGGCATGGGACAGCAAAGAAATAGCGCTGCTTTCTGGGAACTTTTTGGACAGCTTGTCCGTTCTTGGGAATGAAGCCATAAAGCAGTTGAGGTGATCATATGAATCGCGCAATAGGGTTGGTGGTATTGGTTGCTTTGCTGGTGCCCTTGTGCGCTGGTTGCGGGGCCTCTGCTACGACCTTGGGTGCCGATGACAATGGTAGCGAGGTTACCCTCAACGTTGGCGACACGCTCGAAATCTCGTTAGCGGGTAACCCAACGACGGGTTACCAGTGGCTGTTAATGACGAACACTGAGCCGGTATTGGGCCATGCGGATGATCCCGAGTACGTAGCCGATGAGACGGATGAGGATATCGTGGGTTCGGGGGGTACTTTTACCTTTACCTTTGAGGCACTCGAAGCGGGGCAAGTCGATCTCGAATTGGGCTATATGCGCATTTGGGAAAGTGTGCCTCCTATCGAGACCTATACGCTTGCGGTCAGCGTCGAATAGACCGCTATCATTCTTCAATCCTAGGAGAGATCCATTGGATTGTGCAGCATCTCCTGTTCTCCTCCTTTTTGGGGCACCCCGCTAACGCGGGGTGTCTCTATTTAGAGGGATTGCCCTGACCCCGTGCTTGGGCTATACCATCTTTAGCCATTTTCAACGCAGGAGTAAGCCATGTCTCAACCCAATATCGTATTCGTGCTCATGGACGACATGGGCTGGAAAGACCTGGGCTGCACCGGCAGCACCTTCTATGAGACGCCCAATATCGACAGTCTGTGCGCTCAAGGGGTGCGTTTTACCAACGCGTATGCCGCCTGTCCGGTATGTTCGCCTACTCGCGCCAGTATCATGAGCGGCAAATATCCCGCTTCGGTGGGGGTGACCAACTATATCGGGGGCAAGGCGCGGGGCAAGCTCATCGATGCGCCCTATATCGATCACCTGCCTTTGGAAGAGACCTCGCTGGCTGCGGCACTGGCCATGGGCGGCTATGCCACCTGGCACGTGGGAAAATGGCACCTGGGGCCGCGTGATTATTATCCCGATCGCCACGGGTTTGAGGTGAATATCGGTGGGTGTGCCTGGGGACACCCCAAGGATGGCTATTTCAGCCCTTGGCACATTGAGACGCTGCCCGAGAGGCCGAAAGGGGAGTACCTGACCGACCACCTGACTGACGAGGCCATCCGCCTGATTCGTCAGCACGACGATGAGCGGCCTTTCTTCCTCAATCTGTGGTATTACCAGGTGCATATTCCCATCCAGGCCAAACCGGAAAAGGTGGCCAAGTACAAGCGCAAAGCCCATGCGTTGGGCCTGGATGTGCAGCCTACCTTTGAGGAGGGCGACTATTTCCCCTGTGAGCACAAAAAGGACCAGCGCATTCGCCGGCGGCTGCTGCAATCGGATGCAGTGTATGCGGCCATGATCGACAGCGTGGACGAGAACATTGGGCGGCTGTGGCAGGTGCTGCAGGAGACGGGCCAGGCTGAGAATACGGTGTTCATCTTTACTTCGGATAACGGCGGGTTGGCTACTGCCGAAGGTTCGCCGACCTGCAACACGCCATTGGCCGAGGGCAAGGGCTGGATGTACGAGGGCGGTACGCGCGAGCCGCTGTTCATCATTTGGCCGGGCGTTACCCAGGCCGGCGCCATTTGTGAGGAGCCAGTCACCAGCCCCGACTTTTACCCCACCCTGCTAGAGATGGCAGGGTTACTGCCGCGCCCCGAACAGCATACGGATGGCCTCTCGATGGCGCCGCTGCTACGGGGAGAGCGCGATTCGCTCGATCGTGAGGCCATCTATTGGCATTATCCCCATTATGGCAATCAGGGCGGCACGCCGGGGTCCTCGCTGCGGGCGGGTGATTGGAAGCTCATCGCGTTCTTCGAGGATGGTCGGCTGGAGCTTTACAACCTACGTGACGATCCGGGGGAGCACCACAACCTGGCTGAGCGTGAACCCGAGAGGGTGGCGGAGCTACGGGCGATGTTGGCAGATTGGCGAGAGAAGGTGCAGGCCAAGATGCCGGTGCGCAATCCCAATTGGGAGCCTTGGCGCGAGGTGGATTTGTGGGATTTGAAGCGGATTGATTGAACAAAAGCCGAAGCACACGCGTCATAGATGCTCCAGTGAAGATTATTTACAGAATTCATGATGGAGGATGATAATGAAAAGAAGATTTGCGTGTGTGTTTATTACTGTATTAGCTTCTGTTATGCTCGCTGCTTGTGGAAGCAGCGGTGAGTTGCAGCCCGATGAGAATACGTTCTACGTCTCGATAGCAAACCAGTGCGATTCCGAGATTTATGGACTCCACTATGAGTACTATTTGGGCGAAGAACCGATTGGCGGAGGATTCGTCACTTATGCCTCGAACAAACCTATCAGGGAAAACGATGTGCTGTCAGAAGATTTTATCGCGGCGTACTTTCCGGAAGACTCGGATTTATCCGCATTTAGAACAGAAGTTTTTGTGATTCTTGAGGATGGCCAAGAGAGTTCTGCTGGTGAGCCCCTGGCAATAGACGCTGACTATGGGCAGGTGTACAATTTTTCTCTTTATGGTAGTGATTCTGAGGGATTTTATCTGATTGAGGATGAGAGTTGATTACCTCTGGTTGACCGTGGTTAGTGAGACGGAGCTTGTGATGCAGAAAGGGCCTCGACATATTGTCGAGGCCCTTTATCTTTTACTCTACATCCAGACAATAGCGTTCATCGCCGAGTTGGGCCTGCAGGCGATGCAGCTCGTCTGTCAGTTCCTTGACTACCTCGGCATAAGTGGGGTCGTCGTAGACGTTCATTAGCTCGTGGGGATCCTGGTCCAGATCGAACAGCTCCCACTCGGGGTCACGCGGGTCGTCGATGGCGCCGGGTTGGCCCAGGGCATCGCCATAGTAATAGATGAGCTTGTAATGCAGTGTGCGCAGGCCGTAATGGGCATAGACGTGGTGATGCGCGAGGTGCATCCAGTAGCGATAGTACATGCTGGTCTGCCAATCCTCGGGCAGGCGGCCGTTGAGCAATTCGCGGAACGAGGTGCCCTGAAAGCGGTCGGGCAGAGCGACATTGGCGTAATCCAGCCAGGTAGCGGGAAAGTCCACGTTGAGGATCATGTCCTGGCACACCGAGCCAGCCGCGATCTCGCGCGGGTAGCGAATCACAAAGGGCATACGCAGCGACTCCTCGTACATGAAACGCTTGTCGTACCAACCGTGGTCGCCGAGGAAAAAGCCCTGGTCAGAAGTATACATAACGATTGTATTCTCGGTCAGGCCCTGCTCATCGAGGTAATCCAGCAGGCGCCCCACGTTGTCGTCCACTGAGGCCACACAGGCCAAGTAATCCTTGATATAGCGCTCATATTTCCAGTGCAGCAGTTCGCGCTCGCTGAGGCCCTCGGGGGGATCAAATTTCAAGTCAGTGGCCGTCAGGTCTCGGCTGACCCGCATTTTGGCCGCGGCAGCGGCAGCGGCGCGATTGCTGTAATCGTCCTCAAACGTCTCTGGCTCGGGAATGTCCACCTCATCGTACATGTGCAGATGCGCGGCGTCGGGTTCCCAGGGGCGATGGGGCGCCTTGTGGTGGCACATCAAAAAGAAAGGCTTGTCTGGATCGCGCTGTTCCAGCCAGTCAATGCTCTTGTCGGTAATGAGGTCGGTGACGTAACCGGCCTCGCGATGCTCACCGTCCTCCTCGATGAAAATGGGGTGGTAATAGAGGCCTTGCCCGGGCAGCACGCTCCAATAATCAAAGCCTGTGGGGTTGGCATTGCCGCCGTGCCCCAGGTGCCACTTGCCGATGACAGCCGTTTGATAACCGGCGGACCGAAGCTGCTTGGCCACGTTATCCTGCCGACCGTCCAATCGGGAAGCCAGGGTGGTCACGCCGTTCACATGGTTGTAAGTACCGGCTAAAATTACGGCGCGGCTGGGGGTGCAGATGGAATTGGTACAGAAACAATTATCGAAACGCATACCCTCGTTAGCGATGCGGTCGAGGTTGGGCGTGGTGTTGATGCGGCTGTTGTAGCAGCTCATGGCGTGGGCCGCGTGATCGTCGGACATGATGAACAGGATATTGGGTCTGCTGTCTGGCACGGGTCTCCTCCATAAGCTTGTACAATCAGTCTGAGCGCATTCTGACTTTTCCTGCAGCGGCCGTCAAGCTCTGCACAAGAGAAGCTAGCTATGTATTAGTAATCTCTCTGTTACTTTCTATATACCATAACCGCCTATCATGGTTTGGGGATTGTTGGTAGGAGAGAGCCTAACGATGAAAAAGATGCACGCCTTGCGACTCGTGGCTTATGCCATGCTCATTACAATGTTTTTAATTATCGTCTCGGGCGTTTTTGTGCAAACAACGCGCGAGATGCAGTTGGTGGTATCCGCTTTTGCTTTTGGATTGCTTACCGCTGCTGGCTGGGACTTGCTTTCGCGGCATTATGAGCGCGTTGAAACTCACGGCGGCGTGGATACGCGCCCGGTGGTGTGGGAAGTTCAAGAACCCGAAGCCGAAAAAGAGGACAAGGAAACACTGCCTACACGTTGACGCATCTGCTCAGGGGGGATAGAATGGCACAGTCGTTGAGGCTGTGCCGTTTTTGTTGACGGCGCAATACACATAGATAGGAGCTGCATCATGGCTATCATTCCTGCAGAGGTCAAACAGGCTTGGGAGAATCGTAATGGCGCTGTGGTTCTGACCACAGTGGATGCCGAGGGCATGCCCAACGCCATTTACGCTACCTGCGTCAATATGTTGGACGACGAGAGCGTCGCCGTTTGCGACAACTTTTTCAACAAGACCCGTGCTAACATCATGTCTGGCTCCAAGGGCGCTATCGTCTTTATCACCAAAGAAGGCAAGTCCTTCCAGTTCAAGGGTGAGATTGACTATGTGACCGAGGGGCCCATCTTTGAAACCATGAAGACCTGGGTCAAAGACACCCTGCCGCGCGAGGCCGTGGCGGTGCTCAAGGTCAAGGCGGTGTACAGCGGGGCTAACAAGCTGGCGTAGAGTGTTGACTTCAAACAAGCCGAGCAGTCTTTAGCTGTTCGGCTTGTTCTTTTGCATAAAGGAGTGTTTGCGTTGGCAGCCAGGTGCGAGTGCATATAATGGAAGCTATCGCATTTGGCTGAACATTGGGGACAATGGGATTATGGCATTGGCGCGGTCCGCGGCTCATCGAGCCGCCTCTTTTTTTGCCAAAGAACCCCTTTTTGCGCTATCGCTGTTGGTTACGGCAGGCGTTTCCATCTTTTCGCTGCCGCATCTTTCGGCGGTACGCTGGAGCGTCATCAGCACGCTTTTTTCGCTGATGGCGGTTTGCCGTGCTTGGGAGCAGTGCCAGCTTCTTTCACGGCTGGCGGCCCTGGCTTTGGGGGCTTTTAAGACACCTCGTCGCCTCGCTTTTGCCATGGTTGGCGTGACGGGGCTGCTTTCCATGTTCATTACCAACGATGTGGCCCTGTTGACCATGGTGCCGCTGACGCTCCTCATGGCTCGGGCCAGCGATCGCGATCCAGCCATTCTAGTGATTCTAGAGACCATCTCTGCGAACGTGTTTTCGGCCCTTACGCCCTTTGGTAATCCCCAGAACCTATACCTCTTTAGCTATTACGACATACCCACTGCCGAGTTCTTTGAGACAATGCTGCCTTTTGGCTTGTTGGGAGCAGGGTTGTTGATCATGATGACGCTGTTACTGGTGAGAGGCGAGGCATACAGCTTAAAGCCAGATGTGCCGACCATCACCAACCGGCGTTTGCTGTGGGGAGCGCTCCTGGTCTTTGCCTTGAACGTTCTTGCAGTGCTGCGCGTGGTGGACTATCGCCTGGTACTAATTATCACGCTGGTTGTCTTTGGCCTGCTGGCGCCCCGCCTTTTACTGCGAGTTGATTTCTACCTGCTGGGCACTTTTGTGTTGTTCTTTTTAGCGGTGGATGGACTCACTGGTATGGAACAGGTCCAGGCGTTCTTTTCCGCACTGCTAAACACCCCGCAAAGTGTACTGCTGATCTCGGCGGGATTGTCGCAGGTCATCAGCAATGTGCCGGCGGCTGTGCTCCTGTCTGGCTTTACCTCGTTCTATCGGGAACTGCTGCTGGGGGTCTCGGTCGGGGGATTGGGCACGCTCGTTGCTTCATTGGCGAGCCTCATCTCTTACCGACTCTATGCCCGCGAGTATCCTTCGCGCACTTTTATGCTTTGGTTCTCGCTCACCAACTTGGCGGCGTTAGTGGTGCTGGCGGCAGTGTTATTGGCCCTTGATTGAAAAGCAGGAACTGGACGAGGTACCTCGATTGGCTCTTCTTCAGCGTCACTGGTCGGTCGGGCTATTGAACTGGCTTGAGGAGATAGGCATCTGCGACAAGCAGGGTGGCGAACGCCACCAGGATGAGTGGCACCAGCCACCAGCGGCATTTGCGAGATGTGGATGTGTCCGCCATGGTGTGGAATCCTTTCACTATGCTAGATCGAAAGATTCTACATGACAGGGGATGCTCACCATTGCAGGGCAGTCTGAATAGCGCGCATAGGTGCAAAGTTCTCTGCCATAGATCAACAAGTTAGAAGTATCCGAGAAAACAAACGGTCCCCAATAGCGATTCGTCGTCTTGTCAATGTATTGGCAGAACAACGGATCTGCTCCGTTTTACTTGCTACATATTGATAATGTGCACCAGACGCATTTAAAGAAGCAAAAGCAGTCGTCTAGGTATACTTTTGACGGCTGTTTTTTTGACTATAACTAATTAAAATAATCAGGCCTTAATTCTTCTAGCGCTTGTGGAACTTCTTTGCCTATATTATCGGCATAAGTTTTCTTTTGCCAGCTATCAGATTCTTTTTCCCAATAAAATGTCCCTAGATCGCCACTGTATACCCATACGGTATCATCTTCTCCCCATAAAAGATAAGTAGTATCTCTTAATCTGTAATAATCATTGCTTACGAAAACTTCTGAGCTATCTTTTACATCTTTGATACAAAAACTAAATGAGGATACATCATCTACTTTGCCGACTATCATTTCAAGAACATACAGTCCTGACGGAGATACAACCGCATTATTCTCAGTAACTAATTGGCTTTCAAGCATATCATTTGTCTCCTCTCTATCTTGTTGATTGTCTCCTTTAGAACAGTACGATAGAATGGCTATTAAAATAAGGATGAATATGATAGATATTAAGGAAATTTTTCTAGTCATGACGATCACCCCCTACTACTGACCCAAGTGGGCATTTGCCTTGGGATAGTATAGCGCAATGGGTTATTCAAGCAGTACGAATAGCGATTGAGACTCTGGGGATTGAAGGGTTCGGGCACGATGGTATCAGGCATGATACCATCATGTTGCAAAAAGCGGCCAGTGAGGGGATCGTACCAGCGAGCGCCATAGTTGAGGATATCCCGGCCGTCAAGGGCTTGTTGACCGGTGTAGGTATAGCTGGTGCCCAGGTCGGCGCTGTCCAGGCGGCTGCCGTAGGGCAAATACTGGGCTTTACTAGTGGTGGCGTCGATGGCCACAGTGGTGGAGCCCAGGTGATCCTGATAGAGATAGGTGAGGTTGGAACCCTCACGCACGGCCACCTGCTGGCTACCAAAGTAGTAATAGTACGACCAATTGGTGCCGTCGTATTCGGCATCGTTGCCGCGATAGTAGGTGGTGGTGCCGTTGAGCACGTTTCTCCCCGAGATACACCTGTCTGCCAGTTGGATTGGTTGAAGAGAGTGCCCCTTATCACCAAGTTAGTTCATAGTGTTCTAATTCAAAGGGTTTTTCTAGTGTGTATGGGATATCTATTGCGTCAGTTGGGATGGGTTCGCCACCGTATACCAACAAGTTGGAGGTATCGAGGAGTGTGGAGAACCCCAGAATACGTCCTGGCCACTTACCTTCGATCTCTTGCCACGCCCAGCCACTGCCTTCCTCTGCAACTATCTGACGATAGCGGTCTCCCTCTGCCCCGTACACTAGCAAGCCTCTTTGATCATCTGCCATGATGTGCGTCGGATAAAAGGAATCATTAGGGGATTCAATCGTTGACCAATCTTCATCCTGGTAACAGAGCAAGAGGGGACAGGAGCGGAGAGTTACGACGCCTAGCCTAATTTCTTGGCATACTCTCACAATAATTCTGCCATCTTCGAGCGCCCATACCTTGTTGGGATATAGACTGTATTCGCAATAAGATGCGTTGATACAGTCATTGTCTGGTTCAACATCCATGAGAAGTGGCTGGATATCTACAAGATTCCAGACGTCATCTGATTGGACTAGGATGTCTTGTAGTCCTTCCTGATTTTCTTCGAGGACCACGACGTATTCATCGTTTCCGCCCACGTAGCTGGGATTGAAGCCATCAGGGAGTGAGACCTTGTTCCATATCCGACCGTCGGAATGCAATAACCCTAGCATCTCGTCAATGGCGTAAATGCTCTTTGAACTTTGAGTCCAAAGTTGATAGCAGTGTGTGCTATAGTTTCTGGCGATGGGCATAAACTGCCACCACAGACCATTGTAACGCAGAATACCTTGCGTTCCGCAGGCAGCATAGATGTGGGTACGATTCCAAATCTCGATATCCTCAACCACTATGATAGGATCGGCAGAGACGTTTTCCTCTGCCTGGGTAACTTCCTGGCACTGGGGATAAGTGATGTGTTGCCACCAAAGGCCGTTGTAACGCAGGATACCTGCCCCGGCGAGGACGATGTTATTTTCGCTGGTGGCATCCATGTCATAAATAGAAAACTCACGCGAAGAAGCTCGCTCCCAGCTCCACTGGGTGATGGTGGGACGCAGGACAATGACGAGGCCGGCCAGCACCACGAGAACAAGCGGCAGCAGCCACCAGCGGCGTTTGTGAGGTGTGAACGTGTTTGCCATGAGAGGATGCTCCTCTTTGAGCGATTCGTAAACAAGCCAGGCCCTCGATATAACCGAGGGCCTGGCATTTCACCATAGCAGTCTATCATAGTACTCTACGCGACAAGGAGTTGTTCCGTTACCATAAGCATCTATTTCACCGCCATATACTACAAGATGACCCTGTTCGACGAAACGCAGAAATCCATAAAGCTCTGGATATATTCTAGGGCTGCAAGCAGTCCAGTTTTGATAGCTAGTTCCCGCGGCTTTGCTAAAGTAGTACCAGATATTGCCGACATTTTGGTACGCTATAAAGGTATCTCCATCGTAGGATTGAATCTCTAGCGGTTGCCACCATTCTGGCGTATTGATCCTAGACCACTCGTCATTCTGGTAGAGAAGCAATGCTCTCGTATTATAGGTAGTCATACGATATCCAATCCACAGAGGAGAATAATAAACTTGCTCCCTGATCTCTACAATAATATCGCCGCTTTCTAGTGCCCAAACCATATAGGGTTGAAGGCCGTAGTCTTCTTCGACAGTTTGATGGAGCTCAATGTCGTCGATGAATGGGGTAATATCTACCAGCTCCCAGCTCCCGTCTTTCTGTATCAATAAGGTCGGGCCTTCACCGGTGATGACGGCATGTTCCGTTGTGCCACCGACGCTATTGACTTTGAAGCTGAAAGGCAGGGTCAATACGTCCCAAATCTGGCCATCCCAGTACAGGAGGCCCAGATCGCTATCTAGGGCGTAGATGCTGTTAGGGTTCTGCACCCACAACCCATAGGGAGAAGGCACTAGCCCTTCGGCAATGGGCATGGCCGACCACGTTACGCCGTCGCTTTGGAGAATACCTGCACGTCCTACAGCATAGACATGAGTTTCGTCGTAAATTTCGATATCGTTGACTTGAGAGGTGCAGTAAAATTCTTGCCAAGGTCTCACGAAAAGCCCTGCGAAACTGCGATATCCCCTGGGGCAACAAAGCTCCAGTGTTTTATCAAGGTCATACTTTTCAAAAGGGTAGACGGCACGCGACCAGCGCGTGCCGTCATAATGTAGGATAAAGTTGCCTGCGACATAGATGTTATCCTCGCTGGTTGCATCAATATCTGCACCGATGAAGTTGCGCGAAGCCCAGAACCAACTCCACTGCTCTAAGTGTGTAGAGCGGTAAGCTAGCACACCAGTGGTTAGCAGTAGCACGAAAGCAAGCGGCACCAGCCACCAGCGGCGTTTGCGAGGTGTGGATGTGTTTGCCATGGGAGGGTGCTCCTCTTTGAGCATGTTTTACTCGATCACGAAAAGGTTCACTTGCGTCCATGAGCTGACATACTTCTTATTGCCAATGTGTGATTTCCAGATATTCAACCCTACAATGAGACACAAAGTTGCCATAGATATCGAGATTTGCGCCATAGACAACAAGATGATCGCTGTCTATAAAAGCAGTATATCCGCCAAACACTGTGCATAACCACGGATACGTTATCTGCCAGGTTCGACCATTGCCGTCACTTTTTTCAACGTATTGGTACCATATTCCACCAAAGTCATAGGCGGTCAGACAGGAGCCAGGGCAAGATAGTATTTCATCTGGTTGCCACCACTCGGGGGCATCGATTCTGTTCCATTCGCCATCATTGTACAGAAGCAAGGCTCTAGTGTTGTAGCCTATTCTGCCTCGAGGGATAAAGGGGAGCCTACAGTGTATTCACAGATTTCGACTGCTATCTCATCGTAATATAGGGCCCATATTCTGCGTGGCTGAAGACCATAGCTTGCATCAGCCTGCTCATGCAAATCTATGTCGCTGATAAGAGGGGTGATATCGATTTGTTCCCATACACCGTCTGTTTCCATCAATAATGTAGGACCATCGCCAGTAATGATGGCATGCTCCGTGGTACCGCCGATGTCATTGGCTTTGAAACTAGCGGGTAAGGGCAATACGTCCCAAATCTGGCCATCCCAATGCAGCACTCCCCATTCGTCATCTAATGCGTAGATGCTGGTGGGATTTTGCACCCAGACTTTGTCGGGTTGCGGCGTCAATCCGTTGGCGATAGGCATGACTGACCAGTTCTCCCCATCGCACTGAAAGATACCGGCTTTGCCTACAGCATAGACATGCTTGACATCGAAAGCTTGCACGTCGTTCAAGTTGAAACTCTGCGAACTATAGGCGAGCCTTGGTCTGTAGAACAGTCCCAGGAATTTTCCAGCGTTTGCGGGTATTAGCGAGGCACCTGTGCCACCCGAGATACCATCTTCAAAAATGTAATCAACACGTGACCAGCGCATGCCATCGTAGTGTAGGATAAAGTTACCCACAACATAGATATTGTTTTCGTCGATGGCATCAATGTCATTACCGATGAAGTTGCGTGAAGCCCAAAACCAACTCCACTGCTCTAGGTGTGTGGTACGGTAGATCAACACGCCAGCGATTAGCAGCACCACGAGAACAAGCGGTACCAGCCACCAGCGGCGTTTGCGAGGTGTGGGTGTGTCTGCCATGTGCCCTCTTTTCTACCAGGCCAATTCGTATCTTTCCAGTGAGCAAGGCGGCTTGACAATAGGCCAGCAATCCAGGCAGCCCGTTTGACGGACAGGTTTTCCGCCATAGACGAGTAGGTTCTGAGCATCTATCCAGGTATAGAGCCCGCTATTGATGTCATCTGTTTCATCTACTGCCTGCCACACTAGAGCACCGCTTTCATCTCGCGTTTGGCGCATCCGGTCATCGAAAGCCGTACAAACGAGCAGGTTCCCCTGTTCATCAGCAAGGATGTCACGAGGCTCCCAATACTCAAGAGTATAAAGGCTGCTATCAGGCACCTCGATCGCGGACCATTCGCCCTGTTCGTAGCACAAAAGTCGCCTGCAGGATGAAAACTGGGAAATGCTGAATGATATTGGTTCGGAGAGGCTGGCGAGGATTCTTCCATCATCCAACCCCCAAATATGATCGAGCTGTAAAGGGCCACTCTTGTCTGGATCGGGGGGGATGCCGGCTGCAAGCGGCAAGGTATCGACGTTGATCCACTTATCGCCCTCTTGTATGAGCAGGAAACGTCCCCGGTCTGCTGCTGTTTCATAGGCGCCTGTGATGACGGCATGTTCTTCGGTGCCACCTACGGCATAGAACTCGAGTTCTCCCTGAATGGGCAACGATAGTGTGTTCCAGCGCCACCCATTCCAGTAAAGCACACCCAATTGCCGATCTAGTGCATAAATACTGCGAGGACTCTGTGCCCAAATCTGATAAGGATGAGGATCAAGTCTCCAGGCAGTAGGCATAGATGACCACCACAAGCCGTTGTAGTGCAAAATACCCGCGGTCCCTACAGCGTAGATGTGTCTTGAATCATAAGCATAGACATCGGTATAGATACCATTCGGATAGGTATCAAACCACTGCATGGTTGGCCAATCGATATTTCGCTCTTGGGCGTATTCAGGTATTTCAGGATTTTGGCCAACGGCATGGCCAAAGAAAGAGCGCCCTTGATACCAGAATAGGCCGTTGTAGTGCAGAATGTGGCTTCCCACTAGCACAATGTTGTTTTCGCTGGTGGCAGCGATATCCCAGCCATCGAAATTGCGTGAGGCTAGCTTCCAGCTCAGCTTTTCGATGACCGGTTTGAGGAGATAGGTATCTGCCATGAGTAGGGCGGCAAGCATTACGAAAACAAGCGGCACCAGCCACCAGCGGCGTTTGCGAGGTGTGGATGTGTCTGCCATGTGCCCTCTTTTCTACCAGGCCAATTCGTAATGCTCTACAGAACAGGGCGGCTTGATCTCGGGCAAGCAGTCGAAACAGGGTTGTTCTATGCGAGTGGGTATTTGACCGTACACAAACATTTCTCCAGAATCAAGGAAAGTATAGGCCCCCCAAAAGTATGGAGCCGCCGAATCATCGATTCTTTCCCAGGATAGGCTCTCACCAGTGTGGATTTGCTTGTATCTATTGCCGAAAACATCAAAGGCAATCAAAAGTCCTGTATCATCCACATTGATATCAAGCAGAGTTTGGCCCTCGGGCACATCAACAGTGAACCAATCTCCGCCGTTATAGCAAAGCAAAAGCCGACTGACGCTAGCCTCGATCACTCCTAAATCAATGTACTCATAAATGCCAATGATAATCCGGCCATCATCTAGGCCGTAGACTGTTAAGGGCTGAAGACCAAAATCTGGATCGGCGTACTGTGAAAGTTCTAGAGCAGAGACGAGTTCGGGAATGTTTACCTCTTGCCAGATACCATTTGTTAGGATGAAGGCCTTTTGATTTCGCCCGACTATAACGACGTGGTCATCTGTGCCGCTTACGGCAGAAGCATGGAATTGTTCTGGCAAAACCAAGTTGTCCCAGAGCCGACCGTTCCAATAAAGCACCTCATTGTCTCGCGTGATAGCGTAGATACTGTCGGGATTCTGAACGTAAAGCATTCTTGCAAAGGCATCTAGTCCATTGGCAGCAGGCATTTGCGACCACCATAGGCCGTTGAAGCGCAAGATGCCGGTTGTTCCTGCTGCGTAAATATGGGTGGCATCATAGGCCACAACAACGGATAAAGGAGGTTCATAGCTCCGCCGCAGAGTGGGTTCTGAGTTTTGCTTGCCTTGTAGTGCCTGATCCTCCTCATCGGCGAGAAAGAAGGAAAAGGGCGCGCGATACCAAAAGAGGCCGTTGTAATGTAAGATGCGGTTGCCTACCAGAACGATGTTATTTTCGCTAGTGGCTGCAATATCCCAGCCATCGAAATTGCACGAGGCCAGTTTCCAGCTCAGTTGTTCGATAGTTGGTTTGAGGAGATAGGTATCTGCTACGAGTAGGCTAGACAGTACGACCAAAGCAAGCGGCACCAGCCACCAGCGGTGTCTGCGAGGTGTTGATGTATCTGTCATGGTGTGGAATCCTTTCACCACGTTAGCTCATATGACTCTACGCGACAGGGGATGCTCACCATTGCAGGGCAGTCTGAACAACTCGCATAAGTATAGAGCTCACCACCATAGACCAGCAGGCTAGAATTATCCAAGAAGATAAATGGTCCCCAATAACGATTCATTTCTTCATCAATATGCTGCCAGATCGGGTTTGCTTCGTTCTCATTCGTTACATATTGATAACGCTCACCGTACTCATTGAGAGAAGCGAGGTTGCCGTGGCTATCGATGAGGATCTCCCATGGATGCCAATAGTCGGGCGTGGGAATCACCGTCCAAGTACCGTCTTGGTAGCACAATAGGCACTTGCAGTTGTATAGAACTCTTGGTGTGAGAAAGACGTTCTCCCAAACTCCAACGAGAATCCTGCCATCGTCGAGTCCCCACACGCCGTTGAGCTGCAACCCATAGCTATCATTGGCGCGTTCGTGCAGTTCGATGTTTTCGAGCAGTGGGGCGATGTCAACCTGCTGCCAACCATCTCCCGAGTTGAGCAAAAGCGTCAGCCCATCACCTATTGCTACTACAGATTCATCGTTTCCGCCTAATAGCCCTACATGCAAGGTCTCTATGGTACGCCTGTTAAAAGTTACATCCTGGGATTCAAGACGCCATGATTGTCCATCCCAGGAGAATAAGCCGTGTGTACCATCTACAGCATAGATACTATCTGGGTTCTGTACCCAGATGTCGTATGGATAAAGCTCAAGTTCATCGAGCACTGGCATCGCAGACCATCTCTCGCCATCACACTGCAAAATGCCTGCTGCGCCACCCGCATAGATATGCTTTGCATCATATGCCTCGACGTCATAAAAATCAGGAGGTGCCCACCCCCAAGCAGTAGGCAGTTCGAAAAGCCCTAGAAAAGAGTGGCTCTCTTCCTCATTCTCTGAAAAGACTCGATCGACAGCGTCATAATCCATTCTATACCAGCATTTCCCATCGTAATGCAGGATATGGCTGCCTACGACATAGATATCGTCTTGACTAGTTGCACTGATGTCCCAGCCTACGAAATCACGCGAAGCCCAGAACCAGGTTAATCTATCTAGTTGCGTAACAAGGAAGAAAAAAGAAGATAGTAAAATAAAAAGAAATAGGAAACGGAAAAATCTGTGTCGGTTCATAAATTACTCCACTTCTCTAGCGATAGAAAAATGAATGCCAACACGAATCTTCTCGCGCGAAAGCTCTTTCCTCGGTGATCGAGGCGCGATACGCGTCATAGTTTTCATTGTTGTTACCGCCCTGTGTTTGGAGCGATTCCCACAGTGAGATATCATTAGAATTCATATTTTCTACACTGCCGGCTATCTGGATGCTGTTTTCTACTGATAACCAATCTGCCATATGTGATGGCTCGTGGCTCGTAGTACGTACGAGCTCTTCAAGATACGAGGGGCTGATAGAGTATGATGGATTGCTGATTGTACCAGTGAGATCACCTTGGGTGAGATAAGCTGATAATCGAAAGGTTCGAGGTCCGATTCCATTCGTAGGGTCTCCTTCGTGAGAGTAAAGTCCCGAGCAAAGGTGAGTAGGCCTAGGGTTCTGACTTTGAAGGTGAATGTCGAATACGGCATCTCCGCATGATGAATATGTGAAGCATACTAATAGAGCTCCTGCAAGCATATCCCTGTAGTGATCGGTTGTGTTCATATACCAATCAAGTGCAGTACCATAACCCATGTTTCTAAATGCTCCTACAAGATTCTGAGCTGCCCGCAACTGCGCCAAAGACGAAGTTCCTCCGGCCATCAACATACCTGTTACTTCGAATGTGTCTGTCAATCTGTAGAGATCATCAAGTGTGGTTCCTGATGGACTTCCTACATCTTCGCTATACTCCTGTCCCGTCGGATCCGTATACTTGATTGGGTTGTTCAAGCAGTACGAATAGCGGTTCAGACTCTGAGGATTAAAGGGCTCGGGCACGATGGTATCAGGCTGCAGAAAGCGGCCAGTAAGAGGATCGTACCAGCGGGCGCCATAGTTGAGTATGTCCAAGCCATCAGGAGCCTGTTGGCCGGTGTAGGTGTAGCTGGTGCCCAGGTCGACGCTGTCCAGTCGGCCGCCGTAAGGCAGGTTTCCCCCTGAGTTGGTGAACTATTTTTATAGCTATATTATGGTTTGATCAGTTATCGTGTGAGATATGGCTTCAATATTGTTAATAGCAAGGGGCAACCATATTTTATGGTTGCCCCTTTAGGTTTTGCTCGAACTACACTAACTCTACCGCCTTTAGGTTGATCCTCCCTCTGTCAACCCTTGATGATGATCAGGCGGGCGGATTTGGTGATTGGGGCTTCTGTGGCTTTCACCAGGCTAGTTCATAGGAATAAACTGCACAAGGGCCGTGCGAATACAATCCTTGCGGATCAATCTCACCACCGTACATGATCATTTGTTCGTTGTTCAAAAAAACATATGCCCCCAGGTTATTTTGAATGGACTCTGTAGTCGACTCCCAGTAAATCTCGCTATCTGCGGCCAGATCCGGAACTTGCCGCATTTGCTCTCTGTAATTGGTATAGGCTAGCAGATATCCTTCTTGATCACTAGAGACATGTGTAAGTGTTGCAAGGTAGCTATTATAGAGAGTTAGGTCTGGTGGTTCGATATCTGTCCACATTCCTTCATTGTAGCAGAGCATGTATCTGCATAACCGATATATATAGGGTGTTATATGGATAGGTTCGTAAATGCCGATGATGATTCTCCCATCGTCTTGTCCCCACACGTAAAGAGGTACTAGAGCGCTGCCATCATCATCGGGTTCAAAATCCTCAAAGAAGGACGTGATATCTATGCTGCTCCAAGTATCTCCTTCCTTGATCAGTATGGCTTGTACGCGTTCATCAGCTTTTCCGTATGAGTATGTGCCAGAAAGGCCGGTAATCACGGGAGTCTCCTCAGTACCTCCGATGGCATAAGCTTGGAAACTCTCCGGAACCGGCAATGATAGGGTATTCCACTGTTGACCGTTCCAGTAGAGTACACCGAGTTCTATATCGAGAGCATAGATATTATCTGGATTTTGCACCCAGATCTCGTAAGGGTGAGGATCGAGCCCTTTGACAACTGGCATAGAGGCCCACCAAAGTCCGTTGTAGCGTAAAATACCTGCGGCGCCAACGGCATAAATATGCGTGTTATCATACGCAGTAACGGTTTCAAGATAGGGAGAATAGGCTCGAAATGTAGGCCATTCTATTTCATCAGGGTTTTCGTACTCATACACTTGCCCGCGACGTTCTCCTGTGACAAGGCGCAAAGGAAAAGGTGCGCGATACCAGAATAGGCCGTTGTAGTGCAGAATGTGACTTCCTACCAGCACGATGTTGTCTTCGCTGGTGGAAGTGATATCCCAGCCATCGAAATTGCGCGAGGCCAGCTTCCAGCTCAGCTTTTCGATAGTTGGCTTGAGGAGATAGATATCTGCCACAAGTAGGGCGGCAAGCATTACTAAAGCAAGCGGCACCAACCACCAGTGGCGTTTGTTAGGTGTGGATGTGTCTGCCATGAGAGGAGGCTCCTCTTTGAGCATATTTTTAGCGTGATGTGAAATGTTAACATAGTTGTATTGAGCTAGCAAGCATAATATGTATTTTGTATAGATAAACTCATATAGAGCACAGTCCTCAGCGTTAGCTGAGGACTGTGCTCTATATGAGTTGCTCATGGTACAAGGGTATTGGTTTATGTAGGCTCTTGCAAAGCACGTTTCTTCTCTAGCCAGCGAGCAGTAAGCCAACCGTGAGCTCCTCCTGTCAATGCTCCGATTATGAAAATCAACAACGAGAGAGGCGAAAAGAATGAATACCAAGTTCCGGCCGTAAAGCTAAGAACCTGATCCTTCCATAATCCAGCTTCTACAGTGCCAAAGCTGACTAAACCGAATACAGCTCCGACGATGGCTCCGATTCGGATTCCAATCTTGTGTAGGTTCTCTAGAGGTTTTTTTTCAAGCAACAAAGCGATGGTAATTCCTGCACATAATGAAAAGGGCGAGATGATAATGAACGCGATGGGAAAGGAAAAGATAACAGTAAAAACAAGTATCGACTCTATTATATCTAAAAAATTAGAATCTCCCTTCAGCCCCAAGCTTTCCCAGGCTAGCACTGCGATTGAGATCAAAAGTGATGCGACTATTCCGCCAACTACACCTAGCCAGGCGCCTTGTAACACAATACGCCATGTAGGCAACTTCTGCTTCTCAATTTGAGTATCTAACTTGATTCTCATCGAAATCAATCTCCCGCCACGTTGAAGGCCATCCAATTAGCCAATTCTTTGTTGGAACTCAACTGACCAGATGCGATCATATTCCCTAGACGCCATCCACGAACACTTAGGCGAAGGTCCTCCATGCTGTTTCCGAAACGTGATGACTAGAGAGGGCCAGCGATATAGACAACTAGCCCTCGGGCACACTATAACTGAGCTTTGCACCAGACGGCGAATCACAAACGATTCACCGTCATGGCTCAGGCACAGACGGCAACGCTAGAATTTGCTTCGCCTATCCGCCAAGGCATCAATCATGACCTGTTGGACCATTTGGAAAAACGCCCGCCCGCCCCCTATGTAACGATTGGAGTAGAGACCAAAGTATTTTTCCATAAGCTCATTCAGAGTCGCATCATCACAGTTCTTGAGTACATAGTCCATGTGATCGACGAGGTCATCCCAGGAGGTTCGTCTCATTGCGTGAACCGGATCACTCTCATCGGCACAGAGATGCTTGAGGCTCTCAATTGCTTCTTCGATCGATTGATCATAGAACAAGCTTTCGCCCAGGGTATTCAGCGCTGCGAGTGCCTTCTCATATGGATCAATCATCAAATGCCTCCTTTTACTATGGTATTTTGGGATGAGATTATGGTTTTATTGGTTCCCTTGTGGGGCGTGGCTTCAATGATTGCGAATAGCCAAAGGGCAGCCACAATTCATGGCTGCCCTTTGATTTGGTAAAAGAGAGTGCCCCTTATCACCAGGCTAGCTCAATGTGATTTACATAACAAGGAGGCTCGATTAGGCGAGTCCCCGCCGTGCTTATGACTCTTTCCGATTCTCCTCCATAGATGAGTAAATTCTCATTATCCAGTAGTGTGCCTACGCCGCTAAAAAGAGTGTTCTCATCATCAATGGACTGCCAGACGAGATTGCCATTTTCGTCCGTGATCTGGCGCATTCGTTCGCTGTAATCCGTGCAGACGAGCAAACAATCTTGTTCGTCAGTAGACACATATAAGGGCCTAAACCACCAGGCGCTATAGAAGGTCTTGTCTGGCGCTTCAAAGAAAGACCACACACCTTGGTCGTAGCACAGCAGTCTCCTACAGGATAGATCCAAAAATGGAGGGAATCGGAGAGGCTCAGCAAGGCTGACGACGATTCTTCCATCTTCCAGCCCCCAAACATGATCAAATTCCAAAGAGCCATCGTTGTAGGAACTCAGCTCAATTCCAGCCTCCAGTGAAGAGATATTCGCGCTATGCCAGATGTCGTTCTCCCGGATCAGGACAAAACTATCCGAGTTTTCTAAAGCCTTGTAGCTACCGGTGATGATCATACACTCGTCTGTACCGCCTATGGCGGCGATGTCGATTTCACCTTGGATGGGAAAGGACAGCGTATCCCATTGCTTTCCATCCCAATAAAGGGCACCCAGTTCTTCATCGAGAGCATAGATGCTATCGGGACTCTGTGCCCAAATCTCGTAAGGATGAGGATCAAGACCTTCAGCGACGGGCATAGACGACCACCAGAAGCCGTTGTAGCGCAGGATACCCGCTTTACCTACGGCATAGATATGATTGTTATCATATGTATCAACATCATTCAGATAGGGCTCAAACCACTGTACGGTAGGCCAATCAAAATTCATTTCTTGAGCATACTCAGAAAGAACAGGTTTATGGCCAATAGCACGACCAGAGAGGGAGCGACCTCTATACCAAAAGAGGCCGTTGTAGTGCAAGATGCGGTTGCCTACCAGAACGATGTTGTCTTCGCTGGTGGCGTCGATATCCCAGCCATCGAAATTGCGCGAGGCCAGCTTCCAGCTCAGTTTTCCGATATTGAAATTGAGAGTAATAAGGATAACAAATACTAGTGGCACTAGAACGAGTAAGATTCTTCTCGTTTTCACTTCCACTCTCCTTCAGGCCTGTTAGTGACCAAAGGTACTTTCCATCCAGATATCTTCGTTATCCCAGGCTCTAGATTCGACTAATTGTGTCCGATATGCCTCATATGGCTGCTCATTAGGATTTACATAGGATTCTCGCAATCCCGAATAGATTTCCATATTCTCATCCGAAATATACCCGGTCTTTTTGGAAGGAACAATGAACGTCCAATCTGCTAAGTGCTGCAACTCGTGTGCGATCGTTCTAAACAGAGTTTCGAAAGCACCAGAGGCTAATTCTCCTTCAATCAATCTGTCGTTAAACGCAATTGTGCCCACAGGAACCCAGGGGTTTTCTTCAGCAATCCGCCCACCATCGGCACCTCTGACCAATGAGCCACAGAATACTAAACTGGCAGAAGATGCTCGTTTCCCCATTTCTCCGAAAGCGATGTAGGTAAACAGGGCACATCCCAATTGGGATCGTGCTAAACTATCTCTAGATAGGTACCAGTTTGTCATTTGCTCAAGGCCGGCGGCTTCTACTAGAGAGAAGATCTGAGAAGCCAGTGCAAGATCACCATCACTCATAATGTCAAATATCTCATATTCTTCGACTCCAAGGTAGTTTATCTCACCCACCAAAGTCTCAAGCACCTCGAAGGGACCATGCCCCGTAGGATCCGTGTACTTGATTGGGTTGTTCAAGCAGTACGCATAGCGATTCAAGCTCTGAGGGTTGAAGGGCTGGGGCACAATGGTATCGGGCTGCAAAAAGCGGCCGGTGAGGGGATCGTACCAGCGGGCACCATAGTTGAGGATGTCCAGGCCGTCGAGGGCTTGTTGACCGGTGTAGGTGTAGCTGGTTCCCAGGTCGACGCTGTCCAGGCGGCCGCCGTAAGGTAGGTATTGGGCCTTGCTGGTGGTGGCGTCGATGGCTACAGTGGTGGAGCCCAGGTGATCATGGTAGAGATAGGTGAGGTTGGTGCTACTTGGGAATATAGGATTTCCGACCACCTCTTGCACAGCCACCAGCTGGTCGCCAAAGTAGCAATTGTATGTTCGAACAAGGCTACTGCCTTGGCTGTATTCGGCATCGCTGCCGATATAGTAGGTGGTGGTGCCATTGACAGTACTCTTGAGTAATTCGCCCTCCAACACCCCAAAGGCGGCAAGAGAAGCACTGTTACGTGTTATACTCTCCAGCTCGTTCTGTTCGTCATAGCTGTACTGGTAGGTGGTAGTTGTTCCACCCAAAGTCGCAAGGACACTTCTGGAAACTACGTTACCGTTCAGATCATAGCCATAATTGATCTGAGAAAAATTGGCACTACTTGCCTGGGCTGTGGAGACACCGTGGTCAGGGTCAGCGTTGTAGCTCCATGCACTGCTATTCAGAGAGGCAATATTGCCGTTCTGTTCGTAGGTCCATGCATAACTATAAGTATTGCTGCCACCGGTAGCTACGGCGCTTGATAGTCGATCCAGTTCATCGTAGGTGTAGTTGGTGGTTTGGGTACCGCCGGGCGCACAATGATTGATGATCTGGGTGACGTTGCCGACGTTGTCATAGTCGTAGACTAGATTTTGAATGGAAGTGCTTGGGAAGTATTTGACACTGGTGATGGAGGCCAGTCGTCCGCCGTCTACCGTTGGGCTGTTGTAGGTGTATGTTGTACTGGTACCGTTGCCGTAGACTAGGCTGGTCAGGCGTCCGTAAACGTCATAATCAGCATTGGAGACATAGATTGTCGAAGTCGGTTGGGGGGGAACTAGGCGTGCGTAAGCGTCGTAATCATCGGTGCTGGAGATAGAGATTGTCTTCGAATCCGAAAGGGTATCCAAGAGTCCGTAAGCATTGTAGGCGGCGCTGGAGGTACCCGGGGTTGACTGTGAGTCCGCCATGGTGTCCAGACGACCGTAGTTATCATAGGTGTAGAACAAGTTAAAAATATAAGCACGACTATCAAAGTGATCAGTGAACAGCTTGCAAGTTATTTGGTTAGCCGAGTTAAGCAATCTTCTAAGAGATAGAGAAGATTCGTCATTATGATTACTGTCGTAAGTGACTCTTGTCTCAGTAAGCACTCGACCACGGCCATCGTATTCATAGCTGTGAGAGCCATCCCCATTTTCTACATAGTGTAATTGCCCCACACCCATATTCCCGGGATCATTGTTGTCGTAATGGTATGTTACAGTGCAGAGACTCTGCGAATTGCTGTAGTTCCCTTGATTGAATAGAGTGGGAGACGGCGTACTAGGTGGACAATATTCCCCTATCAAACGCCCTAGATCATCGTAATAGTAATAGGTCCATTGATTTCGAGCATCCTCTTGGCCAATAAGGCGATCCATTGTGTCATAGGCATAGTACCATGTCCCCAAATCGGGATCGACTAGCATGATTTTGCGCCCCAGATCATCATATTCCATGGTCGTTTCCGATGGGCCATCATCGGAACTGAGAAGGTGGTCGAGCGCATCGTAGGTATAGGTCACAGTATTGTAGGCGCTAGCGCTCCAGTTAGGGGTGGAGAATGTTCCCTCATACTCATGACTGGCTACTGTGTGTCCCCAGATGTCCTGTTCGGTCATGGTTTGATGGCCGTTGGCATCGATGCAGATGGTCTTGAAAGTGGTGTTCGTCGATTTGTAAGCATAGGTGGTGGAGGTGCCGTCTGGAGACGCGATCTCCGTCACCCGTCCTAGATCATCATACGTGTACGAGGTATAGGCCGTGCCAGAGGGAATGGTGATCTTGCCAGTGGAGTAACTGGCGGAAAAAGGTTCGTATTCTCGGGCAACCCCGAGGGGTGAGTAGGTGTAGGCATGAACAATGGCACTAGAGTTATCTGAGGGGATGCTGTTTTCCTGAATGAGCCTCCCCAGGCCATCGTAGACGCTGATGGTGCTATAAGTGGCAGAGCTGTTGGAATCAATGCGCTGATAGGTGCGAATCGTCAAGGGGTTCGCAGTGTCGTTATAGGTAATAACCTTTGTCGGGTAGGATGGCGTATCACCAGGTTCGATAATGGCCGTCAGTCGTCCAAAGACATCGTATTGATAGTCGGTGATATCATGGAGATGCGCGGTAGTGCGATTGGCTTCCCAGTTGCTGTCATCGGTATTGGGCCCGTTGACCCTCGTCACTTGCATGGTGCCTGGATCGTACGAATAAGTTGTGACGTGCCCTTCCGAGTTGGTGATGCTGGTGACGATTAACCCGTCGCGGGCGTAGGTTACGGTGGTGTGTTTATCATGGGCATCTGTCGTACGGTCTGGAACCGAGATGCCTCCAGCTACGGTAATGTAGCGTATCTGTTCAGTAGTTTGCTGTTGTACTGTACCATTCCAGCGAGCGGTCTTGGTTACCAAACCCTGACTAGGAGCAGCACCTAGAGTGGTAGTGTTGTCATAATAGATATAGGTGCCACTGATCTGGGACATGAAACCGTTGAACACTTCGGTTGAACAGGGTAGCGAGACGATCCAACTGCCCGTGTTATAGGCATAATTGATATACGTGCACCGATAGAGGGTTTCGACGTCAAAGTCGCTGTACTCGCGGATTTGTGATACATTTCCGTAATTGTCGTACCAGTATTGTGTGGCCCAGTGCCTTTCAGATCCATCGTCATAGCGATAATACGTTGCTTGGGATTGTCCAACGAAATATGAGCTGGCACCGCTCGAGAAAGTTGTTGTATTTGTCGTGTAAGTGTTGATCTGCTTGTTGTAGGTCAGCCAGCCTGTAGCAGTCTCAACATAGTCGATAAGTACATAAACTCTTCCTACTGAACGATCTGGATTCGCCGTAGAGTTCATACGGAATTCGGTTGAGGATTTACTCAAAGTATTTCCACTGATATCTTGCGTATCCACTATTACCCAATGATAACCTACGAGTGTGTCTCCTGTTTCCTCACCGGAGGAGTAATAGTCACATCCATAGGTATCATCGAGGTCGTAACCTCTGTCAGTCAGCGCGGAGGGATAGCAGTAGGCGTACCGATAGCCGCCCCCCTGACCGTCGCTAACGGTCGTCGTTATGACACGATAGTTTTGGGCATGCCACCAACCACTATCGGGTGTTTCATAGCCAAGCTCTGTCGTCCCATGATAGCCGTTGTTGATGGCAGTCAGTCGACTATAGCGGAAACACTCTTGTTGCCATTCCTGCGTGGGCACGAACCAGTGGGTACAGGTGGAACAGGCTGTCTTGTTCTCGTATCGCGTGTAGCTAAAGGTTGTGGCGGGCAAAGACGAACTGCTTCCATATCCGCCGCGTCCGTATTCCTGGATGCTGGTCAGCAGGCGCAGATGGGGATCGTGCTCTCCCGAGTTGACGGCCTGCTTTTGATAGCTGAGGCGGTATTCACGTATCGTTTCATAGCCCTGGGTGCTGGTATTCCAAGATTGCACCCGGATGCCCCGTAAATAGTAATCCTGATAGTAGTAATCGGTGCTGGTATCGGTATCGCCAACGCTATCGCTGCTGCGCAGGGCGCGGTCAAAGAGCACGCTGTTGTTGTAGCTGGTAGAGTTCGTATAGTTGTAGCGAATCGCAGTCAAATAGCTGGCGTATTCACGCTGGGCGCTGCCGCTGGTAATAGCTGATTCGGCGTACTCGTAAGTGATGCGTTCTCCATTGAGATAGGTTATCTTGTCCAGCCGCCAGCGATAGGTCACTTTGCCGCTAACCTGGCCAGCATAGTTGCTTTCGTTGGGGTTGGCGGGTACTTGATAGATGCTGGAGTTCATGCTCACTGTTTGTTCAGAGTCAGCGTTGTATCCCAATTGGTACTGAGTGCCATCTTTTGTCGTAACGATCCAGTATTCACCGGTTGCGTTAGCCGAGCTTCCAGTACATCCGGTAACGTTGCTAAAGCGCTGAATCCTGAGGAACTGTTCGTCTTCGCAAGAGTACAATCCGTAAGCACGATTACTTTGTTGTGGTATCAAGGTGTACGCCGTACCCTGGTACATCAGCACGAACTCGTTTTCCCAGTAGGTGTAGCCCCACAACCAGGAATAATCCATATAGTTGGAAGAAGCGGGCGCATAGTCTGGCGTGATCTTGCGCACGATCTCCATCGTATCGAGCGTCCAGCCCATGCCCACCCAGTCGCTCTGCACCCAGGTGAGGATGCCATCGACACGTCGGCTGTTGTAGGTGAGGGTTACATCCGGTGTGGCGCCGTTGCGGCCTGCTACTAGCTCAATGGGATAGGAATAGGTCATGCCGCCGCTGAACAACGAGACCTGAGGCTCGTTATAAGCCAGAGCCCAGCCCGTAGTTGGCACGTCCACCGTACCCACGCCAAAAATCGAAAAGTGGTTAGTCTCAAAGGTGACTGTATTGCCCTCGCGGTGGGCAGGAAGGATCTCCCATTTACCCGTTTCCTCATCGAGATAGCCAGCGAATATGGCCTGATAAGTGGGCAAATCGGCAATATCGACAATGCCATCCATATTGATGCGCATTGTGACGGGTGTCTCAAAAGAGGTCAGCGCAGCGTCCTTTTCTCCCGACGACCAGGCATCTACCTCTACGGTATAGAGCATTTCATCAGAGGTTTGCGCCGAATAGGGAGCGATGGAAAGAGGCTGTACCTCTACGTACAAGTCGGCAAGATCGGCTTTGCCAAAATCTACGCCCAAACGATCATTGGATGTGGTGACTGACTTTTGATCCTGCAAGATGTAACTCTGACGTTCACCTAGGCAGGTCAAATAGATCGATTCTTCGAGCTGCCAGGCATAGTCGTTGGGGGTAAAGGTAAGCGATAACTCGTCAAGATCGAGGATATCCTCAGTTATCTGGACTTGAACCGTTTGCGCGTAATCTTCCGAGATGTCCCATATCAAGGGCTCTTTCGCAGATACACCCTTAGGAAGCACAATTTCTAGTTGTCCAGGGGTGGTTTCGGTTACAAAGGAGAGGCCAAAAGAAAGTTCGATGGTATCTCCTGGCGTTACCGTGGTGCTAGAGGCTTCTAGCTTGAGGGTCGCGTCGCATGAGGATTGATCAGTAGGAGCTATTATATCCTCTGGTAGGTCATCGAATTCTGCGGGTATTTGCTCAGGGGCGGTTTCTGTATCTTGTGGATCCACAGTCGGGCTTGCAATACTCATAGATTCTTCAGAAGGTTGGTTATTATCAGCAATCACGGATATGGGGTTTACTAGGAAAGAGAGGATGAGCACGAGAGATAAAAGAACTCTTTGAAGTGACATAATGCCCCCTTTGGCGATGTATGTAGCATATTGTTAAATATCCCTGATAAAACGAATTTATTCGATATATCTAAACATTTCAAGTCAGATAGCGTAAAAAAACGTCAAGGAAAGGCTTTTGCGTAAATTTTGTTTTCCCCTTGACCCCGCCACAAACCCCGTGCACAATGCCCCCGTCTGCTGGAACCGAGGAGGAATAAGAGCATGAAACTGCTTGAGCGTTACACTGTCGATGACATCTGTGCCAGCCTGCGCAGTCCGCAGGATTGGTTTGCCTTTCCGCCGGCCGCTGACCGCGCTGCCTGGGAGGGGCTGCTGGCTCATCCACTGAATCAGGCGCGCAAGGCGCGGTTGGTGGCCCGTGCCGAAGCCGCCCTGGGGCAGCCCTGGCCGTTCTTGCCCGCCGAACGCTATATGGATTTCGGGCGCAACGGCAACCGTCGCGATTATGAAGAGCCCTATTTTGAGCGGCGACAGCGCTTGGCAGTACTGGTGCTGGCCGAAGCTTTTGAGATGAAGGGTCGCTTTATCGACGAGATCATCAACGGCATTTGGGTTATTTGTGAAGAGACCACCTGGATCATTCCGGCGCACAGCACCAAGGGGTCCGAGGGTGTGCTGCCCAGCCTGGATACGGCCAATCAAGCGGTGGATCTCTTTGCCTGCGAGACTGCCGCGATCCTGGGGTTGATCTACCGCTTGGTAGGGCCACAACTGGATGCGGTTTCGCCGGTGGTTACCGAGCGTATGCGCCAGCAGATGAACGTCCAAGTGTTGGAACCCATCGAGGCACGGGAGGACATTCACTGGATGAGCGGCAATGGCAACTGGACGCCCTGGTGCTGCTCGAACACGCTCATCGCTGCCTTGGCCATTTGGGAGGACGCCGACCGTGTGGCGGCTATGGCGCGCAAGCTCATGACCATCACTGATCGCTTTATCGATCGCTATCCGCCCGACGGCGGCTGCAATGAAGGACCGCGCTATTGGGGCGTGGCCGCTGGCGCCATGTTCAACCTGCTCGAGTTCATGTACGTCGCCACGGATGGGGCCGTCGATATTTATAGCGAACCACTTATCGTGGCCATGGGCGATTACATGGTCACCGTCAACCTGGATGCCGATTACTTTGTGAACTTTGCCGATGCGCCCATCAAGCCACGCTTTCGCGAGGGCAACGTGTACCACTTTGGCACCCGCACCGGCAATGCCCTCATGCAAGAGCTGGTTGGCATGGTGCTGCGCGGAGGCGATCCCAAGGGCGAGGTCTCGCCTCTACTGCAGGAGAACATTAACGGCGGCGACCTGCTTTTCCACCTGCAAGAGCTCTTTTGGGTACCCGGCGATGCCGCACCGCAGGGCCTGCCTCGGCCCACCGAGCGCTACCTGCCCGATCTGCAGGTGGCGGTGCTGCGCGAATTCGAGCAGTGGGGCAAGGGGCTGGTTTTTGCGATCAAGGGGGGCCACAACGGCGAAAACCACAACCATAACGACGTGGGCCAGTTCATCGTCATGAGTGATAGTCGTCCCCTGATTGTGGATCCCGGCAGTGAAACCTACACCCGCTCGACCTTTGGCCCTGAGCGGTATACCCACTGGTATATCGGCTCGCGCGGCCACAATGTGCCCATGGTGAACGGCTGCGAGCAGGCCCCCGGCGCGGAGCACGCCGCCAGCCAGGTGGTGTATGACCCCCGGGGGCGCGTGTACACCTTTAGCGAGGATATCGCTGGCGCGTACCCTGCTGAGGCGGACCTGAAAAAGCTGGTGCGCACGGCGGTGGTCGATTGGGAGGCGCGTTCTGTTTCGATCACCGATGCCATCGCCTGTAGCCAGTCGGGTATCGACTTGGATGTCTGGCTGCATTCGCCACTGCCCATGACCGTCGCGGAGCCTGGCGTGCTGGCCCTCAGCGAATTCGGCCGCATCTGCTATGACGCTGCTCTGCTGGACGTGCGCCTGGAGGCTTTGCCATTGGTTGACCCCATCATGCGCAACGACTGGGGCGATACGCTCTATCGCGCGGTGTTCTCGCTGCACACAGAAGCGGATACTGCGGCCTATACGCTGGTGGTTCGTCCGGCGTAGGGGGAATGGCAGGAGAGAGGAGGGGTGCAGGCTCTTGGAGGAGCGCAAGCTCCTCCTTTTTTGTGGGCAATACCAGATAAAAAGTAATTATATGCAAATTGAAATAACTAAGGCAAATTTAAGCAACAGCATTGTTTAGAATACGATAAGCAGTATAATACTTGCGTTTCACTATCTGATCAGGGTGTTTGCGAAGGCACATATTCAGGTGAGGGGAGCTTTCATGTCAAGCTGGCAAAAAATTGGAGTTATCTTGTTGCTTGGGATGTTGCTAACAACTTTGTTGCCAGAGGGGATGACAGCCGCAGAACCATCTGCCGGAAGTGTAGAAATAGTGGGACAGATGGGAGGGAATATTAACGCCGTTTCTGTAGTGGGGAACTATGCTTTTGTTTGTAAAGGCCCTCGGCTAATTATCCTTGATATTTCTGACCCTTCTTCACCCTATCTAGTAGGAGAATCCCCAGTTTTGCCGGGTGTGGGAATAAGTATCCAAGTGAGTGGAGATTATGCATATATAGCTGCTGAATATGATGGACTTTTCGTTCTTGATGTGAGCGATAAAAGTCAGCCGGCTTTTATCAGTAATTATGCCACCTCAGATACTGCTGTAGGAGTTAACGATGTGTTCGTGGCAAATGACTATGTCTATATAGCGGAAGGGCGACAGGGTTTCTCGGTTTTCAATGCTCGGAATCCAAATTACTTGGTCAAGCTAGGATCGCGTGAAGTATCAGGCTATGCAGTAAATGTCGCGGTAAATGGTTATCATGCGTATGTTGTGGATGGTCAATATGGACTTTGTGTTATCGGTTTGTATGATTTGACCAATCTATCTGGGCCTACATACCTGACGAATTGGGACAACGTTTGCAGTGTTACTGTTGATGAGAATTACGCGTATTTGGCTCTTGGCGAGGATGGTTTGGGTATAATTGATGTTAATAACTATTCAAATGTAGTTGGGACATGTGATACAGAGGGGAAGGCAAGCAATGTAACGATTGCCGGAAGCTATGCTTATGTTGTCGAGGGACAAGATGGCTTTGAGATTATTGATATTAGTGATCCAACAATGCCTGTTTCTATAGGACTTTATTCTACTTTTGGTACAGCAAGGGAGTTGGCATACTCAGATAACCATGCGTATGTGGCAATTGCTGATCTTTATCCTGATGCTAGGTTGTTTCAGGGACTTGAGGTCGTGGATTTACATGATCCAGTTACACCCTTGCTGGTCGGAAGCTATGAAGCAAAATCGCGTGCCCAGAGTGTATTTTGTACAGCAGATAGAATGTATATTGCCAGGGGCTACGATGGCCTTGAAATCATGGATTTGAGCGACCTGAGTATGCCTCTTACTTTAGGAACTTACGATACATTGGGATATGCTGCCTGCGTAATAGTAGATGAAACTAGAGCTTATGTTGGTGAGGATTCTAATCTTGAGATACTTGATATAAGTAATCCGAATGAGATAACTCAGATGGGCGTATATAGTACATCATTTCCTATACGCGAAATTGGGCTGTTTGAAGGTTATATCTATGCAACAGGATATAACGACCCCTATGGAGAAGCTTCCGAGATTATAGATGTACGTGAACCGACTTTGCCAGTTTTTGTAGATTCACCGACTTCATTTCGTGGTTGTTGTTTAGATATTAGTAACGGATACCTCTATGGCGCTGCGCAGATAAGCGGATTTGGGATCTATGATATAAACGATCCAACTACACCGCGTTGGAAAAGCACGTATGCTACGGAGGGAGCGGCAAAGGATATCGTCGTACAAGGGGATTTTGCTTATGTGGCGGATATTTCCACAGGCCTTATAATTGTTGACGTAAGTGATGTGAGCCATCCGGACAGTCCCGTACTTACCGGCCGTTATGATACTCAAGGTGATGCTCAAGGTGTTGCTGTTTCGGATGGATACGCTTATGTTGCTGATGGGCACGAGGGATTAGTGGTTATAGATGTAAACAATCCTTATCGCCCATCGCGAGTAACGGTATGCGATACACCGGGATACGCGATGGACGTGGTGGTTTTAGATAACTATGCCTATGTGCTAGATTATGATGGAGGCTTGGTGATTCTGCGTTTGGCTGAGGATGAGCCTACGCCTACGGCTACATCAACTGCTACGGCAACGTCGACTGCCACAGCAACGTCTACTGCTACATTTACACTTACGTCTACAGCAACGGCCACAGCGACGACTGCTGCCACATTTACAGCAACTGCTACTGCTACAGCTACAGCAACTGCTACTGAGGCATTTGTACCTACAGCTACTTTTGCACCCACGGTTATGCCAAATGTTACGACTATGCCCAATGCTACCGCGACGAGTATATTTAGACCGACGGCTACACCCACGCCAGGATCACAGGCGTTTATCCCGCTGATTCTGCGCTGAGTGAAGCGCTGATAGGGTGGCAGTATTTAGAGGAGGAGCCAAGGCCCCTGGAGGAGCTGACGCTCCTCCTCTTTTTTGTTATCAAAAAGCATATACATCGGGGAAAAAGTGCTCAATAGAGGCCCCCTTTAGCTCTTTAGCGTGTAATACGTTAAAAGACGACTATAATAAGGATAATAGAGTAACGATTTTACTCAATAGGCAGTGAAAGGGACATGATGACCCCAACCCGACGATTGTTCTTTGTGATAGCTACTATGGCTTTGTTCTTTGCTCTGCTGCCCGGCGTCAGTGTGGCAGAAGAGACTGAGAATGTAGAGCTAGTAGGGCAAATAGGGGGGTCTTCGTCTGGGGTATTTGTGGAAGGAAACTATGCCTATTTAGGCGTAGGTCCGCGATTGGTGATTTTGAACATTTCCGATTCAACCTCGCCGATGATAGTGGGGCAATCTGCGGTGATGCCCGTTTTTGTAACAGGCGTGTATGTGAGTGGGGACTATGCCTATGTAACGGGCGTCTATGTAGGGGAAAACTATGGCTATGATTATGGTGGCGCGCTTCAGGTCATTGATGTGCGCGAACCGACTAGGCCAACGCTCGTTAGCAGCTATGACCTACCAGGGAATCCCAACAACGTGTATGTGAGTGGGAACTATGCATACGTGGCAGCTATGGGTTCTGGCTTGCAGATTCTCGATGTTACCAACCCGGCCGAGCCGACGCTGGCTGGCAGCTATGATACGCTAAGCTATGCCTATGACGTGTATGTGAGTGAGAGTTATGCCTACATAACGGAAGCATTCAGTTTACTGATCATCGATACAAGCGATCCAGCTTTGCCAGAGCTGGCTGGCAGTTATGAGACACCAGGAATTGCCTATAGTGTGTATGTGAGCGGAAACTATGCCTATGTGGCGGATAATGACAAGGGTTTGCAAGTTATCGACGTAAGCGTTCCGACCGAGCCGACGCTGGCTGGTGGTTATAGCATGGATCTATGGACCTATGACGTATATGTGAGTGGAAACTATGCCTATCTGGCGAATTATGGCCGCTTGGGTGTTATTGACATAAGTGATCCGGCCAATCCGGCGCTGGTCGGCAGCTATATAACACCAGGAGATGGTGTATATACGAGTGGAGACTATGCCTATGTGGTGAGTGGTGGGGCGGGTTTGCGGATTGTCGATATAAGTGACCCGACTTTGCCTGCGCTGGCTGGTAGCTATGATACATTAGGTGTCATGCGAGGTGTGTATGCGACTGGAAACTATGCTTATGTGGCAAATGGTTGGGCGGGTTTGCGGGTCTTTGATGTAAGCGATCCAACCTCACCGACGTTGGTTGGCAGCTGTGATTCTGTAGGTTACGCCGATAATGTATGGGTGAGTGAGGGTTATGCCTATGTGGCGGATCACAGTTATATTGGCGGTCTTCAGATTGTTGATATAAGCGATCCAACCTCACCGACGTTGATTGGCAGCTATGGGATGTCAGGACATGCCGGTGGTGTATACGCGAGCGGGAATTATGCCTATGTAGTGGATAATGGCGGATTGCGGATTATCGATGTAAGCGATCCGACTGATCCGGAATCGGTTTGCAATAACGATACACCAGGCTCTGTCCGCGGCGTGTATGTAAGGGGAAGCTATGCCTATGTAGCGGATGGTCTGGAGGGACTGCAGGTCATTGATGTAAGCGATCCGGCTAATCCGGAACTGGTTGGCAGCTATGATACACCAGGAGATGCTCAAGGCATATATGTGAATGGAAGCTATGCCTATGTGGCGGATGGAAGTAGCGGTTTGCAAGTTATCGATATAAGCGACCCGACTCTGCCTGCACTGGCTGGCAGCTACGATATGCTGGGAGACGCCCAAGGCGTGTATGTGAGTGGAAACCGTGCCTATGTGACGGATTCTAATGGGGATTTGCAAGTTATTGATGTATATAATCTGGCTAATCCGAAACTGGTTGGCAGCTATGATACACCAGGCTCTGCCGATGACGTGTATGTGAATGGGGAGTACATCTATCTGGCAAATGGAGATGGTGGTCTCTACATTCTGAACTACACGGGTCCTACACCAGGACCGCAGGTGTTCATCCCATTGATCCTGCGCTAATCTATTCTGTTTTTTAACTATTAAATCAATACGGCTGAGGGGTATTCTTATCCCCTGCCGTATTCTTTGTTTTGCGTAAAGAATGTGTCAGCTTTTATCAAAAATGGCCTAAAACTCGCTTGTATTATTTGATTTGGATATAATGCGCCGATTCGAACCGTTTTCTCCCTGTTGAGGAGGTTTCATCGATGAAGCGAATTACAAGCGTCGTTTTGGTAGTCTTACTCGTGCTTACGCTTGGTGTAGGTGCAATGGTCAGCCAAGCCGGTATCGAGGCAGGAGAATATGTCGGGCAAGTCGGCGGTGCGGTCAATACCGTCTTCTTGTCTGGTGATTATGCCTATGTAGGCACGGGGGCGCGCATCGTAGTCATTGATGTCTCTGACCCCGCTTCGGCGTCACCTGTCAATCGGACAGGGCTCTTTGACAATGTGGTGACGGATATCTTTATCAGCGGCGACACATTATTTGCAACCCTTGGCGCAAATGGGTTGCTCATGCTCGATGTGGTTGATCCTTCATCGATCGAGTACATTGCCAGTGCTGTCACCCCTGGAGAGGCACAGGGCGTTTATGTGGTGGGGGACTATGCCTATGTCGCTGATGGGGATGCCGGTTTGACAGTGTTCGATGTGAGCACTCCGTCGTCTCCATCTGAGGTTGGCTCGTTTGATACAGATGGTTATGCGCAGAATGTCTATGTCTCAGGTAACTATGCCTATGTGGCCGATGGCGATCAAGGCGTGCGCATCATTGATATCAGCACGCCAACTGCTCCTGTAGAGGTTAATAGCTATGATACGGATGGCGAAGCGATAGATATATGTATTGCAGGCCCTACTGCCTACGTCGCTGATGGCAACAACGGCTTGCAGATTCTGACAATCACGGCTATTGTGACGCCAACCCTGTCTTACACAGGGGATTTTTCTACATCGGGTATGGCTTGTGGCGTGACTGTTTCAAGCAATCATGCTTATGTGGCGGATTATTCCGGAACCGGCTTGCAGGTTGTCGATGTCAGTAACCCGTCAATACCTACGGATGCGGGGACTTATTCTGGATTGCCTTATGCAACTGAGTTGGCTGTCAGCGGAAACTATGCTTTTATCGCTGATTCCAATTACGGATTCCAGATTGTGGACATGAGTGATCTGGAGAACATGAGCTCGGTGTGGGAATCTATCTCCGCTGGGAATGTACTCAGCGTTTGCGCTGCGGATGACGCTCACGCTTACGAGGCTGCTGAATATGGTGGTTTGCATTGTGTGCAAACTGATACGATCGATGATCCTCAAGAAAACGGCCTTTATCCCATGTCCGACGCAGTGCGGGATGTTTATAGCTCTGGTGATTATCTATACTTGGCGGAAAATGGCGACGGACTGAGGATTATGGCCTACAACGAGTTGGGTGATCCTCAAGATAGAGGCCTTTTGGCTACAACGGGGCGTGCTCTTGGTGTATATGTGGCGGGAGATTACGCCTATGTAGCGGCGGCTGAGGGCGGTTTGGATATCTTTCAGATAACCATGCCGGTTACGACGACCGAATCGATAACGGCTACCTTGGTTGGGAACTATGATACCCAAGGAGAGGCTAGTAGTGTTTACGTGGCCGATGACTATGCCTATGTGACAGATGGCAGTTATGGTTTGCGAATCATCAATGTGAATAATCCTGCTAGTCCTTCCGAGGTTGGATATTACGTTCTGGATTCAGCTTGTGGCGTCTATGTGGTTGGAAACTATGCTTATGTGGCCAACCGCGAAGCTGGTTTTGTTGTTCTCAATATAAGTGATCCAGCTCATCCGACTTTGGCAGATTCTTATAATACGACGGATACAGAAGATGCGGCGTGGGATGTAGTTGTCGATGACGGCTATGCCTTTGTCGCCTTTGATCAATCGGGATTGGTCGTTCTGGATGTCAGTGATCCGACGGATATTACCGAAGTCGAGACATTCGGCATGGGTGGGTCAGTCCGAGGCGTGTGCTGTGTTGGTGACTATATCTATACAGCCAACCAGAACGGTGGCATGTACATCCTTCGCTTTGTGACGACCTCACCGACGCCCACAGCAACTTCTACAGTTGGCGTAACGCCGACGGTGGGAGTAACGCCAACAGTGGGAGTGACGCCGACGGTAGGGGTAACGCCGACACCGGCTGCTCATGTGTTCGTTCCCTTGGTCATGCGCTAAGCCTTGACGATTTGCTCTAGCAACATATCAAGAGGGGGAGCTTTATGCTCCCCCTCTTTGTTTACATCTCCTCCTCGGTCAGGAGCTCAATCGTTTCGAGTTTGCGTGTCAATTCTATGCAAACTGTTATAAATCACCCCTCTAGAACACCCCCTCGCATTGGAAAGCCCTTAACAATTTGGATAGACTGCATTGATGCTGGCTGACTCGCACCGCATGATGCGAGGGGGCTTGTGTGTCTATTACCAGAGGGCAATGGGGCTCTCTGGTTTTTCACAGGCTGTTGTAAACAAGGAGAGCTGTAGATGTCCAAGAGTTACAGGTTGCTGTTTCCGCTTCTAGCTCTTTTGTTGGTGGCTGCTTTGCTGCCGGGTGAGCATTCAGTGCAAGCAGCGGAACCCAATCCTACACTAGGAGCGACGCCTGTGCCCGTGCAATCTGTGGCGCCGGTTTTCCTTCCTTTTTTGCGAGGAAAGGCAAATTTTCTGGGAGATGAATATATCTCCTGTACCTATATAGATGAAACGGGCGCTACTGATATATATGTTCAAGGAGACTATGCTTATTGTGCCTCAGGGTGGGGTGGCATAACGATTTTCGATGTGTCGGATTCAGAATTACCTGTCCAGATTTCGAGTGCTAGATCCTTTGCAGATCCAGTTGGGCTAGCGTTTCAAAGTGGAAATGTCAAGATTGATGTGTCTGATGGCTTTGCCTATCGCTCGTGCGGCAATCTAGGACTTGTTATTTTTGATGTGCGTGATCCGTACGATCCCAAAGTAGCTTCTGTTTGGACCCAGACTGGCTTTGCTCGTGATGTACAAGTAGTTGGGGATTATGCCTATGTTGTCGCTGATAGTTATCATGGTCTTTGCATTTTGGATGTTTCTGATCCTACAGCACCACGCTGGATTTCTTCTCCACTAGCAGGTTACAATCTATATAGTACTCGGGTTTTTGTCTACGAAGGTTATGCTTATTTAGCAAGTTATGTAGGATGGCTAGTAATTGACGTCAATGATCCATATAATCCCAATCCCTTAGGATATTGGGCGCCATTACAGAGCTGTAATGTGTTGTATGCCTGTGACGGTTATTGCTATTTTGCTGATGGAGCCAACTTGTTGGTTGTGAGCCCCGCTAGTCGCGGAGAACCGGCTATTATCGCTGGAATTGAACTGGATTATGAGCCAGTTGATCTTTTTGCCAAGAATGGCTATCTATATGCGAGTAATGGCAACTGGATTATAACAGTTATTGATATCCATATGCCTGAGCGCCCGTACATTGAAACTGAGTTTGAGCTTTATATGTGTGGACCTAACAATATATTCATTGAGGAGGAGTATATGTATTTGGCAGAGGGTAGTGGCTTTAAGATTTTCCGATAATTTCTCCAATTATACATGGTTGACTAAACTGGCTGCCCTGACAAATCAGATTAGCATAAGATACCGTAGATTACTCCTTATATTGTTAGGTCTCATTTGGCTTCGAAGTTGGATTGCATCGGGAGAGCTGTAAGATGTCCAAGAGTTACAGGTTGCTGTTTCCGCTTCTAGCTCTTTTGTTGGTGGCACCTTTGCTGCCGGGAGCAATAGCTGATGCCGAAGACGCCAGTACTTGGAACATAGAATTGGTGGGGTATGTTGAAACACCGCGAGGTGCATCTGATGTTTGTGTTATAGGAGATTACGCTTATGTTTCGGGTACTAAGGGCCTTTCAGTTATTGATGTGAGTAATGCGGCCAATCCTGTAGAAGTTGGCTCTTGTATCTCATCGACTCATGCTCTGTCTGTCTCCACTGCGGAGGGCTATGCATATGTAGCTCGGGGTAACCTGGGGATCAGTATAATTGATGTGACTGACCCCACATCACCTACTCAGATAGGGACATGGAATCCATCCGATTCAGTCTACTATGACGCGTGTGCTGTAGGACAATATGTCTACATCGCGGGAGGAGATGGTTTGGTTGTTGCGGATGTGAGTGACCCAACAGCAGCAGCTACTGTTGGCATATCTGATTCCCCAGTCTATGCTTGTGGTATTTATGTGAGTGACGGATATGCCTGGGTAGCTAGGGGTCTTTATGGACTTTGTGCATATGATATAAGTGATGTTACAAATCTCAGTAAAGCAGGTCATTGGGAAACAGAAAACTGGGTTGAAAATGTTATTGTGTCTGAGAACTATGCCTATGTTGCAGATTCTTACGGCGGACTCTGCATCATTGATATTAGTGCTCCATCAAGTTTGACTCAAGTAGGTGCATACGCTTTTTCTGATACTTGCCTAGACGTTTGTATTGCTGATGAATATGCGATTGTTGCTAATAATACAAATGGCGTTAGGCTTTTAGACGTTTCTAATCCTCAAGAGCTCAGCGAGTTAGGCCAGTATGACTTGCCAGATTGTGTATCTGTTGCTTCCTCTGGCGGATATATCTATGCACTGGATTTATATAGCGGACTTTGCATCCTTCGCTACACAGGTAATGACCCTACTCCTACGCCCACGGCAACCCACACGCCTACCTTAACGCCTACGCCGCGGCCTGTAGTGGGTCGTATTGATCTTCCATATATCATGGGGCGGCCAGAGATTCCTGGCGATGAGTATGTCAACAACTTGAGTGTGGGGGCCTTTGACGTTTATGTGGCAAACGATTTGGCCTATGTTGCTGCGGGGTTCAGTGGGCTGGAGATATGGGATGTAAGCCATCCGACTGAGGCCTATCGTGTTGGGCTTACGGGCATTTTCTCACCGTCTGATGGTGTTTCTCATCTAGATGCCAAATGCGTGGATGTGGCTAACGGTTATGCCTATCTGGCTTGCGGTAGGGATGGTCTTACTGTTGTTGATGTGCGCACACCAAGTAATCCTGTCGTCGCCTCGGTATGGGATAGCCCCAATGAAGTCTATGATGTGGATGTTGTAGGGAACTATGCTTATGTAGCCGATGGCACTGGAGGGTTGCGCATTGTGGACGTGAGCAATGCCTCCTCACCTGTGGAGGTCGCGACGACCTGGAATGAATATGGCTTGACCATCAAGCGAGTCTATGTTGCTGAAGGATACGCTTATCTTGCTTGTCAGTATTATTGGTTGGTGGCCGATGTAACCGATCCGACGGCACCAACGGAGGCTGGCTATTGGCAGGCTACTGATTCCTTAGATGTCGCTGGCTATGGCGATTTCTGCTATTTTGCCGATGGCAACTATCTATGGACTGTCCTGGCTGCGCATACGGGGTATCCTTATAGATTGGCTGCTTGCGAACTGCCTGGCACAGCACGGGGTGTTTACAGTGATGGTGAGTACGCCTATGTGGCGGTCGATGGTCCGGGGCTCGTAGTGGTGGATGTAACCAATCCATTGAATCCTTTCATTGCGGCCAGCTATAGCAATTTCTATGGGGCAGTTTATGATACCTTTGCCGCTGATGGCTATGTCTATTTTCCCAGCGATGTTAACGGTCTCTATATTCTGAACTGATTGACTAAACAAAGGGAGGGGTGAGAATACTCCTCCCTTTGTTTTACTGCATGTGTTTTGACCTTTTACCCCGGTGCGGTATCCTTGATCAAGCCTCTCCTAGCCAGAAAGTGTGATCATGATGAATGAAACCCTGGAATTGATCTTTCAGCGTGCTTCGCTGCGCAAATACGACGAGCGGCCCATCACGGTCGAAGACAAGAACCTCATTCTGCAGAGCGCCCTGCGTGCCCCCACGGCGGGCAACATGATGCTCTACTCTATCATCGATGTGACCGACCAGGAAATGAAAGAAACCCTTTCGCACACTTGCGATAATCAGCCTTTTATCACCACGGCGCCCATGGTGTTGGTGTTTCTGGCCGACTATCAACGCTGGTATGATTACTATGCCTATTCGGGCGTCAAAGAGTTCATGGAGGGCAGGGGCGAGGCTTTTCTGTCCCCGGGCTATTCCGAGTTCATGTTGGGCGCCAACGATGCCATTATCGCTGCCCAGAACACCGTCATTGCCGCCGAGTCGTTGGGCATTGGCTCTTGCTACATTGGCGACATCATGGAGAATTACGAGACCCATCGCGATCTCTTCAAGTTGCCCGAGTGGACCTTCCCCGTGTGTATGCTCTGCTACGGCTATTTCCCCAATGGGCGTCGCCCCAAGACGCGGGAACGCCTGCCCATAGAGAACATTGTCTCTGAGAACACCTACCGGGTGACTACGGGCGAGGAATTCGCCGAGCTCATCAAGGAACGCACGGCCTCTTTTAGTGTGGAGAACAAGTTCGGCGCCGAGAATTACGGTCAGCAGCACTATGCTGGCAAGACGGGCTCGGACTTTTCCAAGGAGATGGAGCGCTCTATTCGTGCTGCGCTGGAGAACTGGACTAATTACAAACTCTGATCAGGAAAGACTAGAAAGGCCCTGAGCGTATGCTCAGGGCCTTTAACTTAATCCGTTTTACCAACTACCCGCAGCCAGTTGTCGCGACAGATCTTTTTCAGGACATCGTCTGGCAGGTAGAGGCCATAGACTCGCCAGCGCCCTTGGGGAGGGATGCCCTCGCGCGAGTTGTAGCTGAAATACTCGTCATCGGTCTCTAAAAAGCGCCAGTGCAGGCGGTACACCTCGGTTCTAGGCGAGTTATCGGTACCAAAGAGGATGTGGTCGGCGTGTTTGATAAAGAAACGCCGTGCCGAGTAGGGTGCGCGACCCAGCTCAGCCATGCGTGCCGAGATGTCTGTGTACATGTTGGGCAACTTGTCCAGCATCTGGCTCACAAAGCCCAAATTCTCGGGGTAGCAGCCCACGTGAGCAGTAATGAATGTGGTGCGCGGGTGGGCCTCGATGGTGCTGTATAGGGCCTCGATCAGCGCTTCGAATTCGGGAAAGTCACGCGGTGGCTTGCCACCAGGGGTAAAGGCCCATTCGGGCTTTTTGTGGAGCTCGTCCCAGCGCTCGTTTTCGGGTGTGATGGGCCTAAAGAACGCGCGCGGGTCCGCTGAGTGAATGAGCACCGGCAAGCCCAGCTCTCCGCAGGCCTGCCAGACCTCGCTGATACGTGAATCGGAAGCCATAAACAGCTTGTTATCCACATCGCGCCAGCCCAGCCCCAGCTCTTTGTACACTTTGAGCCCCAGGGCACCGGCGGATTTGGCGGTCTCCAGGCGGGCAAGAGTGGTTTCGAGCCAGCCCGGTGCGCCCACGCCGTTCCAATCCAGGGTGCAAAAGGTGTGGAACCTGCCCGGATAAGCGCCTTCCAGCCGCTCGATGTTGTGCTTGAGGGTATCATCCCAGCCGCCAGAGAGGTTGACCACAGCCTCGACATTGGCGGCGTCCATGGCCTCGATGTATTCGCCAAAGGGTCGTTCCCACGCAGTGCAGCAATCGTTGGTCAGGTGGTTGTGGGCGTCAATAGCCGGGTATTTGGCCCGGGGCACATACGTCTCTTTGACCACCAGTTCACTGCGGGGCCAATAACGCCCCACCTCATTTTCGCTCATGCTTACCTCCAACTATCACTAGCCATGGTTAATCCTAGGCATTACGATCCGTCCAATGTTTGTTTTTCACAACCAGTGGTACGGCTACATTGTTGAGCTCTGGATGAGAGAGCCAGCCGTCGCCACTGACGCCATTTTTAAACGCGGTGGTTGCTTCCGAGCTCGAACTAACGCGCCAATCGTTTTCCTTGTCCTCATCGAACCAGTAGAACGCGCTAATACGGCTGTAATCGCTCGATCCGATGCGAGCCAGAGTGTTCGTAATCCACAGTGCCTTGGTTTGCCCAGCTTCTTCGTAGATACTTGCCTCGGCAGAGGCAGTTTCGCCGATCATGACTGGCAAATTGCCATAGGTCCCTGGATTATCAACAAAGGTATGATAGAGGCAATAAAAGATATCGTCGAACCACTGCCAATCGGGATAGCCGGGAGCATTATCGGTATTGGTCCAGTTATAGCCATCCATGCCCAGCCAGTCCACATAATCGACACCGGGGAAATACTTGCTAACAATGGTATTGTCAAAGGGCCAGTTATTGGGGCACCAAACCCATTCGATATCAGTCGCCCCAGCGTTGGTGATTACGGTATAGACATGCTGCCAGGCAGCCACATAAGCTGCGGGCTGGTCTTGCCAAGGATACCATTCGCCGCCATTACTAGCTACATCATCCTGGATCATTTCATGGGCAAAGCGTATGCGCACAGGGTCGCCATAGCGGTTTGAGTAGGCTGCGGCATCTTGGGCAAAGGCGATGAGCTGGGCATCATAATTGCCATTGGTGATGGCTTCCAAAGAAAGCCAGGGTTCCACCGTGATCATGGGGATGGTGTGGGTACAGCCGTGGTCATGCTGCAGGATCACATTGGTAGCTGTTTCGGTGGGAAAAGCCAACGCTTGGTCGTCTCCCCAGCCGATGAATATGTTGACAGTAGCTACATGGCGGTCAACAAGGCTCTCCCAGTTGCGCAGGCTTTCGGCTGTTACGGGGTAAACATAGGCACCAATTTCAACGTCGTGCGTTGTATCGTCAGCTTGAACAGTGCCCGCAGGGACCAATAGAACAGCGGCCAGAATGACCAGGACAGACAGAATACGAACGATAGCTTGCATGCAAGTGTCCTCCGGGTGGGGTGTGGTGTATGGAACGCGTGTATTGTACTCTGCTTAACGCGAACTGCAAGGAAACGCAACGTAGAATATGGCCTAGAAAATATGTAGAGCTTGCGGATGAGACCTCGCGCCTGCTACAATTTCAAAGGTGGGTGTTCAGCAGGGAGGTGAGGTATCATGGCAAAGCTGGTGGAACTGCTATTCGAGGATTTTGCCGCGACGAGGGTCATTGGCAAGTCGATCGTCGTTCAAATGGGGGCGGAGAATCCTGTGCCGGCGTACTGGGAAACGTGTATGAACGAAGGTATCTTTCAAGTGCTAGAGGCATTAGGACCTAGTAACGACGCTTATGTAGGTTGGATGGGCGAATGGAACGCTGAAACCAAGATGTTCACCTATATTGCGGGCATGTTGTTCCCGAGGGGGACGGCGGTTCCGGAGGGGTATGACTATCGCGATTTGGCGCCCTGTGTGATGGGCATTGGCTACATCCAAGGGGTGGAGCCGGACATCTACACCAACGCCCATGGCTTGACGGAAGAGGCGCTGGCTGAAAGCGATTATGCTCCCGATTATAGCTACGGCTATTCAATGGAGGTGTACGCTGAGGAGCGCTTTGTTCAGCCGATGCAAGAAGGCAAGGGCGAGGCGATTCTCGATTACTATGTGCCCTGCAAAAAGAGATGATGCTCGGTCGTGGGGAACTAACGGATGAGGAAGGCGCCCTTGGGGCGCCTTCTTTACATAAAGTACGAGCTACCGGAAAAATGACAAGAATCTTGGTATACTGAGCATGATGAGTATATAGAGCCGTTTAGACTGTTTTTGCAGCCTTTAGCTGCCAAAGACCTCAACGGTGTATTCCATGCGCTCGATGATGGGCACCTGGTAGGGGCAACGCGGCTCACAATCGCCACAGGCGATGCAATCGCTGGCGTGTACATCGAGTGCATCGTAGGTAGCCTGGATGAAGGGATCCACGGTGCCGCCGCCGGTCATGAGGGTGAGCAGACGCATGACTTCGCCAATATCGATGCTTACGGCGCAGGGCTGGCAATGGTTGCAATAGACGCAAGAGCCCATGACATCGGTGGTGATGTGCTCTAATACACCACTGTAATCGCGGGCGTTTTCGGACTGCTGCCAGAAATCAAGGGCAGCCTGGTATTCGTCCAGATTGCGCACGCCCGGCACTATGGTGGAGACGCCTTGATCGAGCACATACTGCAAGCACTGGGCGGTGGTGACCTGGGTTCCCGTCTCTAGCGAGGCAGCGCTACCGCCGGTATGCACATACCACAGCCGAGAACGCTCCTGCTCGCTGAGGAGCATACCCCCGGCGTAAGGTTTCATGGCTACAAGGCCCACGCCGAGTTTTTGGCAGGCGGCGTAGAGTTCCTGGTTACCAGCGACGGCGCGGGTGGTAAAGTTGACGGGGTACATGAGCACGTCGATGGCGCCACTCTCGATGATGGGCAGGGCTACGTCGGGGGCGTGGCAGCTAAGGCCAATGCTGCCTACTTTGCCGGCGGCTTTGTAGGCCAACAGCCGATCCAGCGCGGGCAAGCCCCAGCGTTTCCAGAGGTCGATGTGGTCGACCATCATCAACATGCCGACTTCGGTATAGCCGCCGATGCGGGCCAGGGTGCTGTCGAATTCGACCTGACAGTCAGCATCGTCGCGGATGTTGACGCAGTGGCCATCGACGATGGCACAGCCCCAGTGGGTGCTCATGACCAGGCGGTCGCGGAGGGGCTCTGCGACAGGCGCAAAGCGAGTCCAAAAGAGGTCACCGTTGTAGAGCAGGTCGACATAACACTTGGCACTGGCCGGATGTGCGGCTACGGCCGCCTCCAGCACCTGGCGCATGTCGTCTTGTGTGCTGCTGATGAGATATTCAGTGCCGAGGCCGATGGCGCCCACCTCGATGCCGGTACGTCCCAGAATGCGCGTTTTCATTTTGCCCCCTCTTGCTGGTGAGGCGCGGAGTATAGCATAAGGTGATGGCAAAGGCGAGTGAGGGAGAGGGGAAGACACGTTCTGCGACCTAGAGCGGGTGTGAGAGAGGTTTAGAGAGGTGGTAATTGTTTTGACGCACTAGGCTAAACCCTAGTGCTACCATCTGCAAACCCTCGACGGGATCCACTGGATTCCGTCGAGGCTCTTGAGCCAGAGTTCGTACTTTGGCGATGGTGCGGGGTCTAGGGAAGGTACGTGTTGCGGACGTAGAGCGGGTTTGTGTGAGGAGGTGGCGGGTTGGCGTATGGCCGGGACTTGCGGTTGTACCAACCGCTGACGTCTCCGGCCTAGGGATAGGCGTCCTGCGGACGTAAAACAGGTGCGCGAGGTCTAGGGGAGGGCGGTCTGCGGACGTAAAGCAGGTGCATGAGGGGTTCCAGGTTGATCTCTTGACAGGGCTTGAGGCTACAGCATAATATGGTTGAAACCACGATAAAAGAATCCATCACCCGCGCAGGGCAGGAGTTTATGAAGAACACTCTTTATTACGGCGACAACCTGGATATTCTCCGCGAATACGTTGCCGACGAGTCGGTGGATTTGATTTACCTCGACCCACCGTTCAATTCGAACCGCTCGTACAATGTGCTGTTCAAAGAGTCTAATGGCACGTCTGCCGAATCGCAGATTACGGCTTTTGACGACAGCTGGCACTGGAACGCCAGCGCCGAAGAGACGCTGCGGGAGATCGAGATGACGGCGGCGCCCCACGTGGTGGAGATGATGGACGCCATTGTGGGTTTTGTGGGGCGCAACGACATGACCGCTTACCTGGTGATGATGACCCTGCGCCTGATCGAGCTGCACCGCGTGCTCAAAGACACCGGTTCCATTTACCTGCACTGCGACCCCACGGCCAGCCACTATTTGAAGATAGTGATGGACACAGTGTTTGGCAAAGAGAATTTCCGCACGGAGATAGTCTGGAAGCGCACCAGTGCTCACAGTGACGCCAAGCAGGGGCGAAGGCAGCATGGCCGGGTTCATGACATAATCTTATTTTATAGTAAGGAACAGTTCTATACTTGGAATACAGTTTATTCAGATTACGATGATGACTATATTGAAAGTAATTATGGTAAAATTGAAGATACTACGGGTAGATATTACAAGACAACTGATCTAACTGCGGCAAAGCCCGGCGGGGAAACATCTTATGAATGGAAAGGTGTCCTGCCATATAAAGGGCGTTATTGGGCTTATTCTAAAGAGAATATGCAAGAGTTTGAACGAAAGGGGCTACTGTACTACACGAGCAGTGGAATGCCTAGATTGAAGCAATATCTCGATGAGATGCCGGGGATTCCCCTCCAGGACCTTTGGACGGATATTACGCCTGCGGGTGGCAATGAGCGTCTTGGCTACCCCACGCAAAAGCCGCTGTCCCTGCTGGAGCGCATCATCGAAGCCTCGTCCAACCCGGGCGATGTGGTACTAGACCCGTTCTGCGGTTGCGGCACGGCGGTGGCTGCGGCCCAAAAGCTGGGACGCAAGTGGCTGGGGATCGATATCACCCATCTCTCCATCGCGCTGATGCGCCAGCGGTTGGACGATATGTTTGGCGATACGTGTAAATACGAGGTGGTGGGGCAACCGGCGGATCTGGCCTCGGCGGAGCATTTGGCCCGCGTGGATCGGCACCAGTTCGAGTGGTGGGCGCTGAGTTTGATCAAGGCTCAACCGGCCAACAATCAAAAAAAGGGCGCCGACCAGGGGATCGACGGGGTGCTCTATTTCCGCGATACGGCCAGGGGCAGCGCCAAGAAGGTGGTGGTGCAGGTCAAGAGCGGGCATGTGCAAGCGGCCTATATCCGCGATCTGGCCCACGTGGTGGATCGGGAAAAGGCGGTAATGGGCTTTTTCATCACGCTGGAACGGCCCAGCAAGCCGATGGACGTGGAGGCTCTGGGCGAGGGGTATTATCATTCGGATGCCTGGGGGCGGGATTACCAAAAGGTGCAGATTCGGACAATTGAGCAGCTTTTGGGTGAGGAGTGGTTCGATTATCCGCAGGCGAATGTGACGCTGGCTCAGGCGGAGCGCGTGAAGGACGAGGCTCAGCAGGATAGGTTGTTGTAAAAACGGAGGGGATTCATGGCGCAGGCTATCCGTTATGCTACTGAAGAGCAACTCAAAGATTGTGGCGAACGCTGTGGATGCGGCAATTCCTCATCGATCGAGATGATTTGTTACAATGCCTGTTCGTTGCCGTACAGTGAGAGTGACTCAGAGTGGACTGGCCGAGAGTTGTATAAGGTCTTTCGGTGTCCCGCTTGCCATGCTGTGACGATTGTAGAATACAGCTGGGGCATGTCTGAAGACATGGTAGATCCCTATGATCCTTATTGTGATTGGATTCGTCGCGTACTGTACTCGGCTGCAGAACCTCGACTAGACGATGTCCCTCCTCGTTTGTCTCAAAAGCTTGGTGAAGCTAGATCTATTGTAGATAGCTCACCTCAGGCTGCTGTCATACTCGGCAGAGCAATCATTGAAGAGATGTGTCGCGACAGGGGAATAAATGAGTATAATCTTAAAGAGAAGATAAAGAAGCTTTTAGTCCAGGAGGCCCTTGAGGAACCATACAAAGAAGCTTTAGAAGCTCTTCGGGAAGTTGGAAATGGCGTTGTTCACGGTGATTTCTATCTAGTTTTTGATGTCGTGCGCAGTGAAGATGCTGAAACCATGCTCAATGCTGTCGAAAAGGTGCTTTTGCGTGTCTACGATCAAAGGGAAGAACAAGCACGACAAGCAGCGAGGGAGCTAGGGGATATTTTGAAGGCGCTGAAAGAATAATCTACGCGTGCGGGGTTTACCCCATGCTGCGGAGAGTGAGATATGTGGAGGAAAGAGCGGGGCTCTTTTCTCTTTTTTGTGGGTGGGAGATAAGGTGTGGCCGGGACTGGACGCTGAAAAGCAGCGTCTTGCGTCTCCGGCCTAGGAAGGGCACGTCCTGCGGACGTAAGGCGTTTGGGAAAGAGGTTTAGAGAGGTGGTAATTGTTTGTTTTGACGCACTAGGCTAAACCCTAGTGCTACCATCTGCAAGAGCCTCGACGGGATCCACTGGATTCCGTCGAGGCTCTTGAGCCAGAGTTCGTGCTTTGGCGATGGTGCGGGGTCTAGGGAAGGCACGTGTTGCGGACGTAGAGCGGGAGAGAGGGGGGGAGATATGCGTATGGCCGGGACTGGCGGTTGTACCAACCGCTGACGTCTCCGGCCTAGGGATAGGCGTCCTACGGACGTAAAGCAGGTGCGCGAGGTCTAGGGGAGGGCGGTCTGTGGAGGTAAGGCGGGTGTGAAAGAGGTTTAGAGAGGTGGTAATTGTTTGTTTTGGCGCACTAGGCTAAACCCTAGTGCTACCATCTGCAAACCCTCGACGGGATCCACTGGATTCCGTCGAGGCTCTTGAGCCAGAGTTCGTACTTTGCTGATAGGGGTCTCGCCGCATTTGCGATGCGGCCGCACCTACGGTGCGGGGCCTAGGGATGCACGTGTTGCGGATGTGGAGCGGGTGGAAAAGAGGGATGGAGATGTGCGTATGGCCGGGATTTGCCGTCGCTTCCGACGGCTGACATCTCGTCGCACCTATGATGCGGCCGCACCTGCGGTGCGGGGCCTAGGTAAAGGCGGCTTGCAGACGTGGAGCACGTGTGCGAGGTCTAGGGTAAGGGCGGTCTGCGGAGGTGGGGCCAGTGTGGGGATGAGCAGATTGGGCGTATGGCCGGGACTGGCGATCTGCGTTCGCTGACGTCTCCGGCCTAGGTTAAGGCGTCCTACGGACGTAAAGTGCTGCGCGAGACCTATGTTAGGCGTCCTGCGGAGGTAAGGCATGAGCGAGTTGAGGGGATGCTCTTTGTACGCTGGCGCGAGCGGGGGTTTCGGCATAGAATGGGCGCGTTTGGGCGTTTTGTTTGAAGGTCAAAGGAGATGCTGTGAGCGCTGAGAAGAGTGTGTTTTCATCCACGATAAAGGCGAATGAGGCGATCAAGCCCTGGTTGGCTCTGGGGCCGATGTATGAGGATGTTTCGGCGACGGTGCAGGGGTTGACGCTTTTCGAGCGGCCGGGTTCTACGGTGGGGGCCGAGTGTTTGGCGCAGGCCATGGAGGAGAGCCTGCCGCTGCTGGCTGGCGGATTCCACGAGGGGCAGGAGACTGTTTGGCGCGGGCAAAGGCTACATCACGAGCTGGTACGGTTGCCCGATCGCTATCTCTCGTATGGCAAGTATTTCCGCAGCAACACGCTGTGCTGCATGTACATGAGCACGGTGGTGACGGCAGCAAAGGCCGGTACAGCACGCTTTCGGCTGACGCGATTTCTCAGCGAGCGGGTTTTGGTGGGGCTCAACGGCAAGGTGGCCTTTGACAGCGATTGGGCCGAGCCGGTGGTGGAAAAGAACAAATCCGAATGGGAGTTCAGCATGGAGCTGGCCGAGGGCGACAACGAGCTGGGTATGCTGATGTACGACATCGGGCGTACCTCGCGGGTGGGCTTTTCGCTGGAGCCGCTGGATGTGGAGCTGAGCGCCCATGTACGGCCCAGTGCGGAGGTCAGCCTGGAACGCCGCTTACAGGTGGAGGCCGAACTGAACTCGATTTCGCTGCAACGGGACATCTTTCGGGTTGGGGACACCCTGGGGATCGAGCTGGGTGTGGAGCCCGGCGGTGACTTGCAGGTCAGCCTGGAGAATGAGCGCGGCGAGGTTGTGGCGCAGGTCAACCCAAAGCAGGCTGGGTTTGTTACGTTGGCAGAGGCAAAGGAATTGCTTTTGGGGAGCTATACCATCCGCTGTGTGTGGCACGGCCCGGTGCGGGCCATCGCCGCGACCGCGTTTAGTGTGCAGAATTTGGAGCTAGTACCGGCGCCGCAGGGGGCCGATGCGTATGAGGCTCGCAGAAAAGCGCTGCTGACCTATGTTGCCGACCATGCCGACCCGCGGTTGAGCGACCCGACGGTGCAGGTGGCGCGTTACGCGTTGGGGCGTTATGAGGAGATCGACGAGCAGGCACTGGCCGACAATTGCGATTTCATCGACGCCCGTTTCGACTGCGCCGATTTTATGATGAACGGCCTGTTGCGGTTGATGTACATGGATCGAGAGGCGAACAGGCTGTCTCCGGCCATCAAGGAACGCATCAAGTCGGCGGTGGTGGGATTCAAGTATTGGGTGGATGAGCCGGGCGACACGGTGATGTGGATGGATTCGGAGAACCACCGCATGTTGTTCCACACGGCCGAGTGGCTGGCGGGGCAGTTGTACCCCACGGAGATATTCACCAACTCGGGGTTGCCGGGGCTGTACCACGCCACTAAGGGGCGGATGTACTTGGCGGAGTGGATTCGGCAGCGGGGGCATTACGGGTTTGACGAGTTCCATTCCAACACCTATATGGCGGCCTCGATTATGCCGCTGACCAATGTGGTGGATTTCGCTTTGTACGAAGACCACAAGCTACGGCAGTTGGCCGAGGGGTTGATCGATTACATGGCCTTTAGCCTGGCCGCCGACAGCCATAAGGGAGTATTGGGTACGCCGCACGGTCGCAGCTATGGCGATCCCAACAAATATCCAGAGATTGCCCCCACCTCGGCGTTGACCTGGCTGCTCTACGGCAGAGGGTATCTGACGCGCATGAACAGCGGTGCTGTGGCCATTGCCACCAGCCGCTATCGGCCGCCCGAGATGTTCTACGATATCGCCCACGACGACCAGGCTACGGTGACTTCGCATATTCGCCAGGGTCTGCTGCAGGGCTGGCAGGGCGAGCCGATGCGCGATGCGAACATCATCGTGCACCGCACACCGGATTACACCATCGCCAGTATGCAGGATCAGTTGCGGACCAACAACGTGACGGTGCATCCGGCACAGGCGACCTTTGACGAGGGTATTTCGCTGTTTTGGACGTGCCCGAGCACCAGCGGCGAAGGCGGCGGATTGCGCCCCGATTATTGGGGCGGAAGCGCGACACTGCCGCGCATCATTCAGCACAAGAACGTGATGTCGCTGAGCTGGCGGATGGACAAGTTCAACTGGATGAGCCACTGCTGGATCGAGCGAGCGCGTTTTGACGAGGTGCGTGAGTTGGGCAAGTGGGTGGTGGTGCGTAAGGGCAAGGGCTATGCGGCGATCTATTCGCAGCACGGCTATGACAATGATGGCTATGGCCAGTATCAGGGCAGGGAGCTGCAATGCTCGGCGCCCCAGAACGTGTGGCTGGTGGAGTGTGGGCGCGAGGCGGATTGGGACAATTTCGATGCCTTTGTGCAGGCCGTTACCACAGCCAGCGTCGTTTGTGAGGGGGAGAAGGTCACCTATCATTCGCCCTCGATTGGCACCTTTGTGACGGGGTGGATCGACCGATCCAGCGTGGAAGGAGAGCCTCTGGCTACGCGAGGGTATCCGCTGGTGGACAGCGCCTGGGCGCACAGCGAGTTTGGGTCGGGCGAGATTCGTGTTCGCTATCACGGCGAGATGTACGATATCCACTTGAACCTGTAAGGATGTAAGAAAGTGAAGGGCTGCCAAGCGGCAGCCCTTTTTATGACATTGGGTTAGGCAGGTAGTTGCGCCCGGAGGTAGCAGAGGGGGATGGATTCATAGTTCAGGTGAGAGGCGACAACTTGCAGGCCGCTGCTTTCTACCAGATTGCGCAGGGTTGATTGCTTGAAGCGCTGCTTGCCAGGGAAACCGAACAAGCCCATACAGCGCGAGAGAATCTGGGCGCGGAGCGTTTGGCCGTGGCAATAGGTGGGCAGATAAGCCAGGCCCGCAGGGCGCAGCACGCGGTGTATCTCGGCTAAAGCCAGCTCTGGCTGGGGCAAGAGATGCAGGGCATTAGCGCAGATGACGGCATCAAAGCTATGGTCGGGAAAGGGCAGATCGCAGGCATCAGCAGTGCTAAAGGTTGGCGCTTGACATAAGGTTTGCGCTTTGGCCTGAGCCAGGGCAATCATCTCGGGAGCATAATCGATGGCGGAGATGCGGCGGTGGGCATCGCGCTGGGTTAGCTCGAGCGCGATTTGGCCGGTGCCTGTGGCGATCTCGAGGATGTCGGCTGCGCCTTGAGCGCGAAGGTCGGCATCGAGGTGAAGGATGAGGGCTGGATAGCCCGGCGAAAAGTGGCTCATGAAACGGTCGTAGCGCGGGGCGAAATCATCCCAAAAGCTGCGAGCGGACGATGGTGAAGCCATAAGGAACCTGCATTCTAAGGTTTTGGTAACGTGAGAGCGTTATTCAGAGAGTTCGACGATGACAGCCTCGGCCTCGCTACGGCGCAGACTGACGTGATAGCCGCGCACCTCGTATTCGACGGGGCCGCCCAACGGGGCGCGTTTGAGCACCTTGACCTCGGCGCCGGACGAAAAGCCCATCTCAATGATGCGACGTGCAGCAGGGCCACGCCCATTGACGCGCAATACTAGGCCGCTTTGGCCGGGTTCCAGCGAGGCCAGAGGGAGTACTTGTTCGGGCTCGGATTTGAGTTGCTCATCCTCTTGATCCTGCTCAACGACGGCGATGATGTCGGCGGCCATTTGGGTCGAGAGGCTGAGGGAACCGTGTTCGGTGTGGACGAGGAGCGTCGAGCCGGTACGCGTCATAATGTTAAGGCGCGAACCAGGATGGAGCCCCTGCGTAGCGAGTAATTCGCGCGTTTCTTCGTCGGCGTCGATGGCGAGCACTGCGGCGGTGGTGCCTGCCTCCATGGTATCAAGCGGGACGCCGGTGCTGGCGGTGGATTCCTGATCAAAGGCAGGAATGGGCAGGCCCTGGGGATTGACCCGCGGGTTCCCCAAAAAGGCACTGAGCCGAGCGGCGACCTCCTGGCTGGTTTCATGCTCCAAGCCGCAGGCAGAGGTGTGAGCCTGATCCATATCCAGGCCCAGCCTCTCGACGAGAAAGACCTCCCACAGACGGTGCCGCCGGATGATGTAGGTGGCAATGCGCTCGCCATGTTCGGTGAGGCTGACGCCCTTGTAGGGGCGGTATTCGGCCAGGTCCTGATCCTGCAGGCGACGGCACATCTCGTTGACGCTGACCGGCGAGACCTGCAGCTCGGAGGCCAATTGTGAAAGGGGCACCGGTGCCTGACCCACGCGAAGGCGCGCCACGGCCACCAGGTATTCCTGGACGGTGCGGCTGATCTGATCCATGGGTTCTTCTCGGCACTGGGCCATTGTTCGACCTCTTACGACTAGGAAACCTTGAGGGCTCACCAAGGGTTGTTGCACTGATTCTGCTTGCTATTCTAGCACAATAAGCAGTTTACTGAACGCCGGGTTGAAAAAGCAAACGATGCTGTTTTGGCTTGGCGGATGGCTTGTGTGGTAAAACCAAGCATTCCCTCAGTAGAAAGCAAGTGACATGCTAAAGACGGAATACGACAAAATCGAGGGCTATATGCTGGCTTGCATGAATGACAGCGCTCACGATAAGGAGCACGTTTATCGGGTGCTGTATATGGCGCTGGAAATTGCCCAGAGCGAGCCAACGGTGGATATGGATATCCTACTGGCCGCCTGTTTGCTGCACGACATTGGCCGAGAGCGACAATTCCAGAATCCGCAGCTCTGTCACGCCCAAGAAGGGGCGGCCATGGCCTACGATTATCTGACAGCCAACGGTTGGTCGGACGAGCGAGCCGGGCGGGTACGTGATTGCATCGCCAGCCATCGGTACCGTGACGGTAAACTACACCGCAGTAGTAATCTGCCACAGAGCATCGAAGCACGCGTTCTGTTCGATGCCGACAAGCTAGACGTGACCGGCACATTGGGCATCGCTCGAACGCTGCTTTACAAAGGGCAGGTGCGCGAACCGATTTACACCCTGGATGAGCAGGGGCAGGTGCAAGATGGGACTGGCAACGCGCCCGCCTCATTTTTCCAAGAGTATCAGTTCAAGCTCATCAAATTGTACGATCGTTTTTATACGGCCAGAGGCCGCGAGATCGCCCAAGAACGCCGTGCTTTAGCCGTAGCTTTTTACGAGGCCATGCTGCACGAAGTACGGGCGAGCTATGAGCCGGGACGGCAGATACTGGGCAGCGTGCTGAGCTAGGATACAGTCAAGCGGCGCTACGTGCCCGTTCTAGGTAGGCACGTCCACTATCCGTAAGCTGCCAAGAGTTGGCCACCTCGGCGGAACTGCCGCAGAAAGTACCTGCAGAGCAGCCAGGGCAGGTGGAACATGATGAACAGCTACTGGACTCGACGATTTCCAAATAGCCCTTGCGCACCAGTTCAGCCAACAGGGCGCCCATCAATTCGGTGCTGATTTCCAAACGCTGCATGATCTCTTGATAGGTGAGTTTACCCTGAGCGATATACGCTAACAGTTTTCTCAACAATGATTTTCTCCTTGACGACCGCCAGCTTGTGCTGGCGGTCGTTTGGTTACAGAGGTATTAGACAAAGCCCAATAACATGCCACCCTGGTAGACCAGTACGGCAACGATGTAAGCGAGTACGGTAAGGAATACGGTATTGATGAGCATGTAGCGTGTACCGAACTCTTGGCGAAAGGCGGCGATGGCGACCATACAAGGCGCATAGAGGAGCACAAAGAGATTGAAGGCCACGGCTGCGAGCGGCGTAAAGCTATTTTGCAATGCCTTGACGAGAGCCGGATCCTCGGCTTCCTCTTCGGCCTCGCCCATCAAGTTGACCCCTGGAACCAGGCTGATGGTGGCCTTGACGGTATCCCAAGTGGCCAGACCAAAGCTGGTTACGATGCCGCCGACATCTCGCAGGAAGGTGGTTGGTTCTTCCGCTTCCTCTTCTTCTTCGATGGCGTAGGCCTGGCTCATGGTGGAGACGACCACCTCTTTGGCCAAGAAACCCGTGACTAACGAGCCCGCGGCTTGCCAGGTATCAAAGCCAGCTGGGGCGAAAATGGGCGCGATGGCGGCACTAGCCTTGCCAAAGTAGCTATCGGCGGGATCCTCAACACCCCAAGGCAGGCTCATGAGGAACCAAAGCACGATGGAGACAGCTAGGATGATGGTGCCGGCCTTGCGAACAAAAGCGGCCGAGCGTTCCCACATGTGGGTCCAAACGCTACGCAAGGTGGGCATACGATAAGGCGGCAACTCCATAACAAAGGGAGCGGCTGGCTTGTTCTTGTAGACGGTACGCTTCATGACCATACCGGTGATGACGGCCAAGGCGATACCGACGATGTACATGGCAAAGACGAGGCCACCGGGGTTTTTTGGGAAGAAGGCTGCCGCAAAAATAGTATAGACCGGCAATCGTGCGCCACAGCTCATCATGGGCACCAAAAAGCCGGTCAGTTTGCGGTCGTCTTCATTTTCCAAGGTGCGGGTGGCATAGATGGCGGGTACAGTGCAGCCAAAGCCCACCAGCATGGGCAAAAAGCTCTTGCCGTGGAGACCCAAAGCGTGCATGGCGCGATCCATGACAAAGGCGGCGCGAGCCATGTAACCCGAGTCCTCTAGAAGAGCCAGGAAAAAGTAGAGGAACATGAGGACGGGCACAAAGACGAGCACGCCGCCCACACCGGCGATGATGCCATCGACCATGAGGGATTCGAACCATCCGCCACCGATACCAAGCCAGCCGAGAAGGGCGACGATCCAGTTGGTGATGGGGCCGCCGATGACGCCTTCGACCCAATCGAGGTAATAGGCCGAGACGTTGGCTGTCATTTGGAAGACGATCCACATGGCGAGCAAAAAGATGGGAATACCCAACCAGCGATTGGTGACGATGCGGTCGATTCTGTCGGATTTGGTGACGCGATCGACATTGGGCCGCTTGACGGCTTCTTTGACCAGACCGGCGATATAGCCATAACGGCGATCGGCGATGAGTACGTCGACATCGTCGCCAAGGACGGTGGTGAGGTGCTCAACTGAAATTTGGCTGGCCTGGATGAGAGCGGCATGATCGCCGAGTTTTTCCAGTTTTTCTAGGATATCGGCATCTTGCTCTAGCAGCTTGATGGCCAGCCAGCGTGGGGGATAGGTGGACAGATCCGGGGCCTGCTCGATCAGCTCTTGCAGAGTGGCGATCTCTTGTTCGATCTCGCGCCCGTAATCTACCAGAGCCCCTCCTTTGGTGTAGGCCAGTTCATGCATGGACATGGCTCAGGCTCCCTTTTTTCTATTTGCCAGCTCGACGGCTGCGCGAATGACCTCTTGGACACCCTGCTTTTTGCTGGCCGTGGTCGTAATGATCGGAGCGTCCATCAAGCCGCGCGAGAGCAGTTTTTGGTCGATACGCAGCCCGCGTTCTTCGGACAGGTCGGTCATGTTGAGGGCCAGCACGACGGGCACGCCCAGCTCCATGATCTGCAGGGTGAGATAGAGATTGCGTTCCAGGTTGGTGGAATCAATGACGTCAATGACCACGTCGGGGTGGTCGTTGATGATATAGTCTCGGGTAATGACCTCTTCGGCTGAAAAGGCGGTGAGACTATAGGTACCGGGCAGATCGACGACCTCGATGTCGCGGCCATCCAGGGTGCAGTGGCCCGATTTTTGCTCGACAGTTTTGCCCGGCCAGTTGCCCACGTGCTGACGAGAGCCGGTGAGGGCATTAAATAGGGTGCTCTTGCCGCAGTTGGGGTTGCCGGCCAGAGCAACGGTAATATCTGGCATGTTGTACTCCTAATGTTAGTACCCGGTAGTAGGTACGACCTGAATGTGATGCGCCATACCACGGCCTAGGGCGAGGCGAGCGTCATCTCGAAAAGCCACGATGACGGGGCCGCCAGCGCCCGTTTGAACGACACGTACGGTAACCCCAGGACAAAGGCCAAGATCGGCCAGTCGAGCACGAAGGCCGCGCCCACCACGGATTGACTCTAGGGTGACTATTTCTCCGATGGAGGCCATGGTGAGCGGCATCATGATTCGACCTCTACGGTAATGGCTTCAGCCTCGGATTTGCGCAGGCTGAGGCTGTAGCCGCGCACTTGGTACTCTAGCGGGTCGCCTAAGGGGGCTTTGCGGAGTAGTTTGATGTGGGCGCCGCGAACGAGGCCCATATCAAGCATGCGCCGTCGTGCTGCGGCCTGGTTGCCATCAGGGGAGGCGGTTTCTACCAGGACGCCAGTTTGCCCCACCTGCAGCTTGTTGAGGGGGATTCGGGTTTTATTGCTCATGAACATCTCCTGTTGCCGAGATGCTGCCGGGCCCAGAGGACAGCATCATTCGAATCTGGCGTCATTGTATAAGGATAACCTTATGATGTCAAGAGAGAATTATAAAGGTGTCCTTGTTGTACAGAGTGAGAGGGAGGAAATACCCGGGGCTAAAGCCCCGGGCTCAGCAAGATCTGCCCGCTATGCGGGCAGGGGCAGAGTGGATAGTTCGGGCTAATGGTTAAAGCTATGGTTTGGTTAGGGGAATCGGGAGAACCCAGGGCTAAAGCCCCGGGCTCAGTAAGATATGCCCGCTATGCGGGCAGGGGCAGAGTGTGGCGACCTAGGGTTGAAGGTCGCTACTGCGGGTCGATTTGGAAGATTTGGGAGCACCTGGTAAAGCCCCGGGCTTGGCAAGGTTTATATGCAAATAAAATGAGATAGGGGATGTTTAGGATTGTTGTGTGCGTTCCCAGTCTTGTTCAATGGTGCCGTTGTTGTGGTGTTGCTGCTGGTTTTGGATGTAGGTGATGATGGTTGGCAGGGCTTGAGGGCTAAAGCTGTGGATTGAGTAGTCGTTTTGCCAAGCAAAGTGGTAGTCGATGTCGGCAAAGTGGTTGAGTATGTAGGAGCTCTGGCCTTTAAAGTGGCCGATGATTTCAGATAGGCGCGCTGTGGGAGGGGCAGAAAAGGCGACGTGAATATGGTCTTGGACGCCGCCGACCGCATGGACGATGATGCCAGAGCGTTTGGCGGTATCTAGGATGGAGCTACAAGTGCGCTTGAGCAGGTTTGGATTCAATAGGGGCTCTCTAGATTCTGTGGACCAGACGGCATGATAGTAGAGGCGCCAGTAGCTCATGGTTTCTCCCAGGTATTTGTGTTTCAGCGAGATAATCAGGGCTAATGACCGAATCGCAGGATCGGTTTAGGAGAATCGGAATGATCCAGGGCTGAAGCCCTGGGCTCAGTAAGGTCTGCCCGCTATGCGGGCAGGAGATGTGAAAAGGAAATCTAGTGCTAGTAATCGAATCTACGGTTCGGTTCAGAGGCTTGGTAAGGTATGCACGCTGGGCATGCAAGAAAAAAGTGTCTGTGGTCATTTTGGGTCAAAGTCTCGGGTTTGGCAAGGGAATGATGTAGGGAAGACGCAGGGCTGATGATCGAACCTCAGGTTCGATGCCAGAAACTCAGGAAACAATACCCAGGGCTAAAGCCCTGGGCTTAGCAATATCTGCCCACATAGTGGGCAGGGGCAGAATGTGGTGATTGACGTTCCAGGGTAATGTCTTGCGATTGAGAAAGGGGACACTCGGAGCTAATGACAAAACCTACGGTTCGGTTTAGGAGAATCGGGATGACCCAGGGCTGAAGCCCTGGGCTCAGTAAGGTCTGCCCGCTATGCGGGCAAGAGAGGGAGTGGATAGTTCGGGCTAATGAGTGAATGTATGGTCCGATTCTCCACGACAGAGGCTTAGCAAGATCTGCCCACATAGTGGGCAGGATTCAGTGTGTTTATTTTTTGTTCAAACGAATAGTTCGTTGAGCATGGAATTGAGTTTTGCTTAGTTATTGTATCATGTTTTATGTGGCGATGAAGGCTTTAGGTCATCTTAATGAGATATTACCCAGTGATCAGTTGTGTTTGGGGGCAGAAGCTTGGGAGGGACTACCAAGAGATGGACTGGGCGAAGGCGAGCACGGCCTGATTGAAGGCGGCGGGCTGATCGAGGTTGCTGGTGTGGCGGGCGTTGGGAATGATCTGCAGGCGGGCGTTGGGCAGGGTACGGCAATAACGGGTTTCATCCTGCCGAAAGATGAAATCGTTGGTGCCGTTGAGGATGAGTGTTGGTTTTTCATAGTGGGCCAGAGGGGGAAGAAAAGCGGTATTGCGCAGTTCATGGATGGCCTGGGGTACGCAATCGTGATAAAGGCCACCTTGACGCAGGGCAGCAGAGGCTTTCGGGAGAAAGCGTAGTGAGCCAAGAGCCGTTTCGATGCCGCAGAGCAGGGGATCGGGCATGACGATGCATATGCCAGCATAGAGTTGGTAGGGCAGCAAGAGCAGCGAACGCGTTTTGGCGGTGCAATCCTGCAGAACGACGGCACAGGTGGCTTCGGGGTGGGCGGCGATATAACGCTGAGCCAGATAGCCACCAAGGGAGTGCCCCACGAGAAGCACAGGGCCGTGGGCCTGCTGCTGGATGAGAGCGTGTAATTGTTGTACGGCGCGGTCGAGAGAGAAAGGTTCGTGCCAGCGGCTGCCATGGCCGGGCAGATCGGGCATGAGCAGGTGGTAGGCGCTGGAGAGGGCCTCGACCTGTAGACGCCAGTAGGTGCGGGTGCAGCAAAGGCCATGCAGCAGGACGATGGTGTGAGGATTGGCCTCGCCGGCGGCATCGAAATGGGTGTGGTGGGTGATGGGCATGGTAGTGCCTCCTGGTAGATAGTATGGGGTGTTTTGCTTCAGGGTGCAAGCAGGAGCATTTTTTGAAAAGAATACGATATAATACCAGGGTATAGACGTTCGAGGGGAAGAGATGTGGAAGGAATAACAGAATTATTAGGGTTGCTGGTACTAGGGTTATTTCTGGGGGGACTGGGTCTAGTCCTCAATAAACTGATTGGTCACCCTACAAGTAGCATATCAAGGCCTCTGATTAAAGAGCCATTGGCGACTCGAATTACACCCACTTATCGAGTGCGGGATGATTTTCTCTCTCATACCGAGACAGCCTTTTACCATACCTTGAAAGCTGTTGTTAATGAGCGGGCTGTCATACTTACAAAAGTAAATCTGGCGGATCTGGTGTATGCGGCGAAGGGTACGAACCGAGAGCGTTATATCGCCTGGCAGCGCATCAATCGAAAACATGTGGATTATGTACTTTGTAAACCCAATTCTCTTGAGCCCATTGCTGCCATAGAATTGGATGATCATTCACATCAGCGCCCTGATCGCCAAGAGCGCGATGTTTTTGTTGATGAGGTGCTTCGAGGAGCTGGGCTGCTGGTGTTTCGCTTTCATCCAAACATGGATGACGATGTAACGACAATCCGCAAAACATTCGCTCGAACCCTTTGGCCTACTACTGTGATTCCTGTCGATTCATCTGAGTCGGAGTTGACTGTTGGTGAGATAGTGACTCTGCCAAAGACAACATCCGCTGACTCTCCCTTATCTGAATTTGTACCAGTTACGCGAAACGCAGGCATAGTTTGTGCTGTTGAGGCAGAAACTTTGCCCGAGGAAATCCAGCCGAAGGAACCCGCGCCGGAGTGGGCGCTGTATGCTGATGCTGCGGCTTGTGAATCGGTGGTGCCTGAGCAATCTACAGAGGCTGAAGAAGAAAAGATGCAAGTGGCAGTGCCGCTTTGCCCCAAGTGCAGTTCGGTGATGGTAAAGCGTGTAGCTAGGCAGGGGGACAACAAGGGAGGGGAGTTCTGGGGATGCCCCAATTATCCGCGCTGCCGAGGGGTGAGGCAGGTGGAGTGAGGGGGATGCTATGCCGCGTGGTAAGCTCTATGTGCATGTAGTGTGGTCTACACGTGGTCGTGAGGCGCTGATTGGTTCGGATTGGGAGCAACGGCTATACGCGTGCCTGGGGCAGATAGCACTTGAGAACAAGGCACGTGTTCTGGCCGTGGGCGGTATGGTGGATCATGTGCATATTTTGGTAGAATATGGTTTTGCTGTCTTTTTGCCCACGTTGATCAAACAACTCAAGGGCGCCTCATCGCATTTTGTGAACCATGAGATATGTCCGGGCTATCCTTTTGCTTGGCAGTCTGATTATTATGCGGCCTCTGTATCGGCTGATGATGCACCACGGGTGATTGAGTATATCAGACAGCAGAAGGACCATCATAGTGGATAAATTGATTTGATAGGGAGAACTTTTGTAGTACACGCCAGACTAAAGTCTGGCGCTGCGGGAGCCAAGTCTCCTACGGAGACTGCTGCATAAGGTTCTACACAAACCCAATTGTCGTTGCACATGCGTTATTCCGATATGGGCCTTCGATCATCAGTCGAAGGTTTTGGTGATACCTCATCGGATTTTCCGGTGGGCAAAGGGGTATGTACCCGCTATAAAGTGCCTTATAAGCAAAGCTGTGCGCTGCAGGAGTCAAGGCTTCTGCGGAGACTATGTGTAAGGTTCTACACAAATCCGATTGGTTTTTTAATGCGTATCATTCAAATGCAAGCCTCCGACCATCAGTCGGAGGCTTTGCTAACGTTGCACCGGACTTTAGTCCGGTGGCCAATGTTCTATGCCCTCTCCACCACCAGCTTGATCTCCCCTTCTTGTTGCTCGGGGGCGCGGAAGGCGATGCGGTAGACGTCGAGGTCGGGGCCATGCTGCATTTGCACACCCGAATGAAGCTCGACATCGACGCTCTCGGCGCCCTGCCAGGTGATGCGCAGAGCGGCCTTTTCGCCGCGGAGGACGACGGCGTCGGCGGTAAGCTCAGGCTTGACGAGGGTGATGATGGCGTTCTCAAAGGGATGAGCGCCGTTCTTGAAGCGATAGGTGTCGGTGACGGTGACGCATCCGCCGGGTACGGTACGCAGCAGAGCGGTGCTGCGCTGCAAGCTCTCCAGGTCGGCGTCCTCGTTATAGACTTGAGTCATATCAAGGGTCAGGCGGTCTTCTTTATCCTTTTCCACGTGTTCCAGCACGGTGGAAGCGTAGCCGACGCCGTTGACCTTATCGGGGTTGGGCACGACGTGCTTGCCCAGTTTGCCCGCGGCGGCCATATCCTTGCCGGGGTCGTCGTGCTCCAGCTTATCGGCCAGGCGCACGGTATCCTGCTCGTTGATGCTTTGGGCGATGCCGTTGGGCAGGGGCACCGAATGGGCCTTTGAGGATACTACCCAATAGGTGTAGCGTTCGGGTCCGAAATACTGGCGGGTGTAGCGTCCGCTGCCGATATCGCTGATGAGAGATTCGCCACCAACGTTGACGATAAAGCTGCCCACATCGTTCTGGTTGTGGAATTCGCCGTTATGGCCGCCCTTGCAGGCCAGCACCATAGCCTCGGGATCGGTGGGATCGAGGCGGGCGATCATCCAGGCCATATCGCCAAACCAGTTGTGCTTGTCCAGCACGAGCGGTTGAGCGGTGTCTTGCGATTTGGGCAGCCATTCGGTCTCTAGCAAGGCGTACTGCATCTTGCGAGAGAGGCCTAAGTCGGGTTCGTGGGCGGCCATGAGCTCCAGACGGGGGATATCGAGTCGCTTGCCGAGAAGCATCAGCAGAGCCGGGGAGAGCGAGACGACCGTTGGACAATCGGAAAAAGAAGCATATTCGTTGTCGGCGAGGCGGGTGCGCAAGGGGAACTGGGCAATAGCGCGCACCTTGTCGGCATCGAACATGGGGATGGCCCTCTTGGTACGGCGCTCCACCAGATCGGCAATGACGACATAATGACCAAAGCCATAGTTCCAATAGCCGGGGCCTTCGCTACAACCGCCATCTTGGCCAAAACCGGCGAGAAAATCGTCCAGAGAACGCAAGCCGCGGGCCAATACCTCGGCGAGGCGGGCGTTATCGTTGAGCAGGTACATGGCGGCGCCCATGCAACTACAGTTGCAGACGGCGTTCCAGTTGTTGACCTGGGTTCCGGGGACGTTGAACATCCAAGGATAGTCGTGGCGGGTGAGGTAGGGCGTGATGATGCGCTCTTCGGCCTCATCGCGGATGCGCTTGCTTAGGTAAGGATCGAGTTCTTGACCGAGGATGGCGTCGAATTCGGCCAAGGCAAAGGCCGTCTCGGAGGCGAACAGGTCGACCATGGGATCGTCGGTATCGGCCAGACGTGATTCATGGGCGGGCAGGCACCATGAGGCCTCTTCGGTGATGGCCCAGGCGACATCGAGGCACTTGTTGAGAAAGCGCCCCTTGTTCTCCAGGGCTTCGGCAATGGTCAGGTAGATGAGCATGGCGCGTCGGTCAAAGTAGGGCGTCTCGTACGACTTGCGGTCGCCGCTGCGCTGAAAGTCCAGGTAGAGATTGGCAGTGAGCGCCGGGATAGGGGCGGCGAGTGCCTTTTCAGCCTCTTGCATGATAGCTTGTACGCGTTCGGGGCCAAGGGCACGCGCGCGGGCTTCCCAAGCAGCGCGGTTGGCGATGGGCGGCAGAAGCTCGACCTGGCCGGTTTGATCGAGGATGAATTCGATATGGGTAGGGTTCCATTGGGATAGGGACATACATACGCCTCCAGTTGAATACAGCCGGAGGATTCTAGTGCGCGAGACGGGGGAGTGCAAGGGGGGGGAGAAGAAACCCGGGGCTGATGATCGAATTTTCGGTTTGATTTAGGAGAATCGGGGGAGGACCCGGGGCTAAAGCCCCGGGCTTAGTAAGGTCTGCCATCGTAGATGGCAGATGGAGATTTGAGAGCGCACTGGGCTGAACCCCAGTGCTATGGCAGCAAACCCTCCGGCTACTCGCCGGAGGCTCAGAACAGTAAGTAGTGAGGAAAGTGTGAATGATGCAAGGCAAGATTGGGCCTATAGTTCGACTGTATTAGAGATGATCGCCGTCGCCGATGAGGGGGCTGTTCATGATGCGGAATTTCTCTTCCTCATTCCAGAGGCGTGTAAGCTCATCCCAGTTGTCGTCGGGGTGCTGCAAGAGACGGGCGAGATCGTCGAGTTCGGCGAAATCGCTTTCGGTAAGGCGATCGAACTTGTTCGCGACATAGGCGGGCTGGAAAAGGTAAGAGATTTCGTCGTTCATCAGGGCGTGAAAATCGTAAAAGAGGGCGCGGATAGCAGCCTGAAGCGCGTTTAGGCCACCGGCGTAGACAAAGCGGGCGCCATTGAGCTGACCCTGACGGATGCCCAGCCAGGTATCGGCGGCCCAATCAAAGCGCTCTGACGGGATATCGTATTGACTGAAGCCAAGTTGCTCCTCATCAAAAAAGCCGTCAGCATCCAGCGTAACCCAACGTGATTGATCCCCGTTCCAATATTGGTTGATCCAATGATCTCCGCTTTTATCAGAATCAAAGTACGGTGCAAAGCCCGACCGAGAACGGCAGGGTATCCCCTTGGCCTTGAGGATGGCCGACATGAGCACAGAGACGTAACGGCAGGTTACGACAATCTTGTGCTCGGCAGCGCGATCCATGGTGAAACCCCGCTCATCGAGACGAAAGAGTTCGGCGGTCATGGCCGTGGCGGTGAGGAGCACGTCGTCCTCGCAACGGAGCCGATACCAGGGATAGCGGGTCATATCGCCGTAGCGAAGATCGGCGTTGGCGTTGGTGTTGCCCTGCTTGAGGGTGACGCGGTGGATGACCTGGGCGCAGACCAGGCGACCCAGCTCGGGAAGGTCGTCGGGCAGGGTTCTAAAGTAGTCCGCATAGGGACCAGCGTAGGTGTAGGTGCCGGTGCGGCGGTAGTGATCGAGCAGGGCTGAGTTCATGGATGAGCTCCTAATGACTGGTGACATAACTATGCCAATGCGTCTGAGAGAGACTGCGCTCGTTCATAGATTGATGAGATTTTATACTCTGATTCCGAATCAGGAACGTATCTGGCCAGTTCGTCGCCGTGCTCCAAAGGCGAGGGCCATTTCCATATTGGCACGCAGGTGCTCTTTTGTTCGCACGAGAAGCCCCATACTTTCGAGCTCCTCAAGGTCACGGGCAAGTGTACGAGCAGATCGTTTTGCATACGCAGCGGAGAGAGCAGGTGTTAGTCCCTCGGCATCTGAGGCAACTATGCCTTCCGGTTTTGCTGATATAGCCAAAATCAGGTCACGTCGGCGCTTTGACACCTTTGAGTCGCTCGATGAGAAACTCGTGAACACCAGTTCGCGCCAGTGAACGCGGAGCTGGTCTTGTTGTACTTGATGGATCTCTTCATCCAGTCCGTCGGCCAACCCTTGCAGAGCATATTGGATAAACGAGGCTACACCATCTGGGCCTTGAGCTGAAGAGTGAGCAAGCTGACGATAGTATTCAGAACGTGTCTCATTGTAGTGGTTAGACAGCAAATGGGCAGCAATATCTGGCACGCCGCGGGCAAGTAAAAGTCGGAACTCAACCAATCGAGCAGTTCGGCCATTGCCATCGCCAAAGGGGTGAATCCAATTGATGTAGAGTTGTGCCAGAATGGCTTTGAGCACAGCTATACCGCAGGTATTCAGCCAAGGCATAGCTGTGTGCCAATCCTGAGCTAGCCAGGCGCACAACTTTTCCAGAAGAGAGTGGCAATCCGATGCTGGCGCCCCTCGATAATTGCCTACGATCACAGAGTAGGTGCGTATCTTTCCCGGAATTACTCCCTCGTCCAGCTTCAAGTCTTTTAGTACCAAGGCGTTATAGTGCAAGATATCCTCAACCGTAAGCGGTGTGATTTCATCATCGGCTAGTAAAATCTGTTCCCCAATTTCGTTACAAGCATCGACAATGTTCTGCGCCTCGGTCTTGAGGTACTCCTTAGACTTGGGTACCTCTAATTCGCCTTTGATGAGCTGCTCGATTTGATTCTGCGATAGGGTATTTCCTTCGATGGCGGTTGTGGCACGCACGCCGCGAGCTAAAGAAAGTAAATGCAATTCTTTAGCTGTGTTTGGAAGCAAGGGGACGCCAGCCAGATGCTCAAATTTGCTTTGAATGGCTCCTAGCAAAACCCAGGTATCGGGTTTGAAAGCGCGCAGATCAAGTGCGAAGGTGATCCATGGGTGACTTGGGAGATATGACACTTCATTCCCTCCATGATGGATTCATTGAGTCTTGAAAAATGTCGGATAAAATGTCACGAATTCTGTCATTCATTTTGTCATCGTATTATACTGCTGCTCCGCCTGAATTCAAGATTCTGTTTACATGCATCCTATGGTCAAAAGGTGATATTCCCTGGGGATATGAAAACAAGGCTCCAGATTGAGTGATAAAATAGGGAAACAACAAAGGGAGAAATCAAGTCTTTTGCGGAGATAGGGAATACGAGGGCAAGAAGCAGGCTAAGCCTGCGCCTGCAGTGAGCGAACAGGGCGACGCGTTCTGGGGTTGCGGCTCTTGCGCTGGATGATATGTTTGGCATAATGGGATAGTTGCTTGGCAATCACCTGAAGGAGAGGGCATGGATACGTATTTTATGGTGTTCTTTACGCTGGTGTCACTCGGCGTCCTTGCTGGCGTGGTGTTTGCGGTAAAGAGTGTGCTCAAGGTAGTACGTGCTCTCCCCAGTGCACAGAGAGATGTGAATGTGTTGCCCGATGCGACGACCTATTGCCTGGGGCATGGCCTTATGCCTCACCATCGGGCTGAATTTTACCCCACGCTGATTGAGGCAGTTGGCGACCGCGGTTTAGTGGCGATAGGGGTCAATCTGGGCGATCTGTTGGTCTCGGTTGGTGGTACTGATGCCGACCAGTGGGTCGCTCAACAGCGCGTGAATCGCAAGCATGTGGATTATGTGGTGTTTGCGGCCGATACGCTGGATCCTGTAGCGGCCGTTCAGTTGGTCGATCCTTCGCCTGACGAGCCCGATTGGGCTGAGCAAGAGGCTATGGTGGCACAGGTGTTAGAACAAGCAGGTTTGCCGATGCTGCGCGTTGGTCCGGAGGAAGCGGGTGATGTGAACTTGATACGGGCGGCGTTGGCCCCCCTTTGGAATGCGCCCGCTGCCGGCCCGGCTCGGCTGGATGAAGCGGAGTAACAATTTTGCAGATCTATCTGTTACTAGAATAGCCCCCACCGAATTTGGGTGGGGGCTATTGTTTATTGTGTGTGTGCTTTAGGCCCTCTCCACAGACAGTTTGATTTCGCCCTCTTTTTGCAATGGGGCACGGAAGGCGATGCGATAGACGTCGCGGAGGCCGTCGTACATGTCCACGTCTTTGTGCGGCTCGATCACCACTTCTTTTGCACCCTGCCAGGTGATGCGCAGAGCGGCTTTTTCGCCGCGGAGCACGACGGCATTATCGGTGAGTTCGGGTTGCACGAGGGTGATGATGGCGTTCTCAAAGGGATGGGCGCCGCCCTTGAAGCGGTAGGTATCGGTGACGGTGACGCGGCCGCCGGGCACCTTGCGCAAGAGAGCGGTGCTGCGCTGCAGCAGCTCCAGGTCGGCTTCCTCGCCATAGACGTTGGTCATGTCGATGGTGAGGCGATCCTCGCAGGATGTCTCGATGTGTTCGACGACATCGGCGGCGAACTGGGCCCCCATGTTGGCGCGGCGAGGCGCCATTTTGCGCTTGCCCTCAGCTGCGCGAGCCATGTCTTTGCCGGGGTCGTCGTGTTCGATCTGCCCAAGGAAGCGCTCCATATCGGCCTGGTTGATGCTTTGGTCGACGCCGTTGACCAGGGGTACCGAGTGGCTCTTGCTGGTGCAGATCCAGAAGGAGTAGCGTTTTTCGCCAAAGTACTCGCGGGTGTAGCGGCCGCGACCTGGATCGCGGATGATGGACTCGCCGCCAACGGTGACGATAAAGCTGCCCACGTCGTTCTGGTTGTGCATTTCGCCGTTATGGCCACCCTTGCAGGCCAAGACCATAGCATCGGGATCGGTGGGGTCGAGGCGGGCGATCATCCAGGCCATGCCGCCGAACCAGTTGCGCTCGTCGAGGACCAAGGGCTCATCGGTGGGGTCCGAAGCCCACAAGAACTCGCGCAGGGCCCACACCAAGCTGCCCCAGCGGTGATCGTAAGCCTCACAGTTCGCCAGGGCCATCAGCCGCGGCAGTTGCAGGCGGCGAGACAAAAAGGCCACCAGGGGGCGGTTGAGCTCGACATGGGTATCGCAATCGGAAAAGGTGGCGTACTCGTTGCCGGCCAGGCGGGTGCGCATGGGGAACTGGGCCACGTTGCGTACCTGATCGGTGTGGAGCATGGGGATGGCGCCCTTGGTGCGGCGCTCGACCAGATCGCCGATGACGACGTAATGGCCAAAACCGTATTCCCAGTAGCCGGGGCCCTCGGTGCTGCCGCCGTCGGGGTCAAAGCCGAGGAGATAGTCGTCCAGCGAGCGCAGGCCGCGGGCCAGCACCTCGGCGGTGTGGGCGTTATCGCGCTGCAGATACATGGCGGCGGCCATGCAGCCGCAGTTGCAGACGGCGTTCCAGTTGTTGACCTGCCCACCGCCGGCGTTGAACATCCAGTTGTAATCATGGCGGGCCATGTAGGGCACCAGGACGCGTTCGTTGACTTCGTCGCGGATGCGCTTGCCCAGCAGGGGATCCATAACCGGGCCCATGACGGCGTCGAACTCGGCCAGATCAATGGCGGTCATCACCGCGCCCAGATCGACAATGGGCTCGTCGCGGTCGGTGAGGCGGGATTGGTGGGCGGGCAGCGCCCAGGAGGATTCCTCCAGGTGGGCCCAGATCATGTCCAGGCATTTATCGAGAAAGCGGCCCTTGTTCTCCAGCGCTTCGGCCAGTACAAAGGTGGTGAGCATGGCGCTACGGGCGCCGTGGACGCGCTCCCAATCGGCGCGGTTGCCGGTGCGCTGAAAGTCCAGCCAGAGGCTGGCGGTGAGGGTGGGGATGGGCTCGTCCATGAGGCCCTCGGCCTTTTTTATGACGGCGGCGACGCGGTCGGCGCCGGCGTGGGCGGCCATCGCCTCCCAGGTGGTGCGATCGGTGATGGGCGGCATGAGCGCGACAGGGCCGGCCTCATCGAGAATGCGTTCGATTTCGCGGGGGTTCCATTGGGCTAACGACATCGTTACAGACCTCCTAGTATGGGTTAGGCGAGGGGAGTGTAGCGCGGGGACGGAGGGAGTGCAAGGGGGAGGAGGGGAAGGGACTTGCGACCTGCGGTCGCTCGCGTCTCGTCGCACCTATGGTGCGGCCGCACCTACGGTGCGGGGCCTAGGGGAAGCATGTATTGCGGAGGTAGAGCAGATATGCGAGGGTGGTGATGTGCGGCGTGGCCAGAGGACGCGTTATGTATAGCCGACGCCCCATTCGGCCCATTATGTGGCGGGTGTGGGGGGGCGTGGGGTTGAAACCCCACGCTGAGGAGGCGGATGGAGGAGTTTGTGTGTGATCAGCGGAGGGTTTCAATCCGCGTAATTTTGTGAGGCAGAGAGGGCGAAAAGGGTTACTTAGTCTAAATCGAACTGCATGGCGTATTTCTTGGGGCTAAGGCCAGCGTGCTGTTTGAAGGAGCGGCTGAAATGGGAGAGGTTGTTATAGCCTACCAACCGGCCAACCATTTCCACGGAAACTCCTTTGCTCAAAAGCTCTTTGGCCTTCATGATGCGACAGTTGATGACGTATTGCTTGGGCGAGATGCCAGTAACGCCCTTGAAGAGGGCGCAAAGGTAGTGCTTGTTGAGAAAGACGTTTTGGGCGAGCACATCCAGGGTCAAGTCTTCGGTGAGATGGCGATGGATGTAGTTGATGACGGGGTAGACGAGGCGGTAGTCACTCGGTGTGCCTTCAGAGGAAATGCCGTGGTAGCCTCGGTAAGCTTCATTGACAAAGAGCAAGAGCTCTCCCAAAAGGAAGCGCAATCTCAGGTCCTGCCCGTAGGAAGCATCGTGAGCATTCCGACATTCCAAGACGCGCTCTAGAAGGGGGATCAATTGGGCCGAAGCATTTTCATCGAGGGGCACAAGATGGACGTCTTCGAAAGGGCGATAAAAGAAACATTCCAGAAGATCGGTCTGTTCGGAGGAAAGATCTTCGATATATTCAGGCCGAAAGTATAGCATGTATCTATCATAGCAGGAGGTCTTATTGCGATGGAACATGTGCAGATCCATGTTGTTAAAGATGAGAAGACTATTTTGTGGTACAGGGTATTTTTTATCGGCAACAAGGCAAACAGCGCCCGCTGATAGCACAAACATTATCTCAAAGGGATCATGAATGTGAAAGAAATTTTGATCCGGGGAAGCAGTGATTTTGTGCTCGATTGTAAAATCGCCCTCTAGCTCTTGTTTGAATTGGGCATATTCCAGTTCCAAGGTGTTCCTCCTCGATTCCAGTCACTTCCCTTATGCGAGCCTCTGATGTCACAGCAGACTATCCCAGATTGTTTTGCCTTTTGATGGACACGACACAACGCAAAGAAAATCGGCTAAAAAGTCAGAAAAATCCTCTTGTTCTCTGCTACCTTGTTCATGGTGTTTCTTACGAGGTGAATTATGTCGGACTATGCAGAGAGAATCAAGCAAAGCAACCAATTGGCTCAGGTGTACATGGATAGATTGCAGCTAGGCGCGGGTGACAAATCCGAGTTCTTGCTCAATCTCAAGGGGTATCTGCTGGCCAAGTACATGCTGGATGCAGATACCGGAGAAAACAATCTCTACCGGTTAGCGATTCTGAGCATAAAGCAGAACATACACCCGAAAGATGCAGGGGATTATTCGGCGGCAATTGAGCGTGTGGAAAAGTACGACTGCCATGAGACAAACTCTGCCCTCGATAAGAAGGTTCTCTTCATCATGAATGTGGAGCGGCAGTTGAATGTAATGCTGGATGACGACAAGGCTGCAGAAATTGTGACGATCGAGGACTTGGTAGACCAACTGTATCCAGCGTACTGTGCTCAACGAAAGTAGTCAAGCATGTTCGATGTGAATGAAATCCGGCAGGATTTTCCTTTGTTGGCAAAAAGTAACGAGCGGTTGATCTATTTGGATAACGCGGCGACAACGCAAAAGCCACAAGCTGTCATCGATGCGTTGGTGCGATTCTATACGGAGCAAAACGCCAACGTCCATCGCGGAACCTATCCGCAGAGCACCGAGGCCACCAAACTCTACGAGGCGGCCCGGGCAAGCGTGCGTGATTTCATCGGTGCTGCGCAGTCAGAGGAGATCGTTTTTACCAAGGGCGTCACAGAGGCTTTGAACTTGGTAGCCTCTAGTTTTTGTGATGTTTTTCTCAAACCGGGCGGGAATGTGATTGCCACAGAGCTCGAGCATCACTCGAATCTCTTACCCTGGCAAGCGGCATGTTGGAAGAAGCAAGGCCAGTTACGCCTGGTTCCGTTCACCTGTGAGGATGGCCTCGATCTGACCGCCTTTCGAGACGTGCTGGACGAAAAGACGGCGATTGTGGCGATTACGGGCGCTTCGAACAGCATAGGCATTATCCCGCCGCTCAAAGAGGTCATTCGTCTGGCCCATGAAAAAGGTGTGCCTGTGTTGGTGGATGGAGCGCAGAGCATTCAACACGGTCGGACGAATGTGCAAGAGCTGGATTGCGATTTCTTTTGCTTCTCTGGCCACAAGCTCTATGGCCCTATGGGTGTGGGCGTGCTCTATGGGAAAAGCAGTTACATGGAAAGGATGGCCCCTTACCAAAGCGGCGGAGACATGATCGATCGACTTGGGACTGCATGGCTGGATAACAGCTATCAGGGCCTGCCGCATAGGTTCGAGGCGGGAACGCCTAACGTTGCGGATGTGCTGGGGCTTCAGGCAGCTATTCACTATCTACAAGATATTAGTTTGGAGGGGATAGCAAGATGTGAGAGAGAACTGACCGCTTATGCCCGGGAGCACCTGGGGAAAATTCCCGGCCTCTGCTTGTTTGGGGCAAAGCAACCTTGTGTTCCTGTTATCTCGTTCGTTGCGGAAGGGATGCATCCTTTTGATATCAGCACACTCTTGGGAGCACGGGGGATTGCCACGCGGTGCGGCGAACACTGTGCCCAGCTTGTGATGCGGCGCCTGGGCGTAGAGGGCACCGTGAGGGTGTCTCTTTGCTTTTACAATACGCGCGCTGAGGTTGATGCTCTTTGTGACGAGCTAGAGTGGATACTGGGCAAATACGGAAGAAGAGCTCATGACACTAGATGAGCAACAGGAGGAATACGTACATCTTTTTTCCATGCTTGGAGACGAGCTAGACCGCTATGACTATTTGCTCAACAGAGCATTGTCAGAGGGGGCTGCTTTCGACGAGCAGATTCGTCAGGACGCAAACCGCATCCAAGGTTGTCAATCCAACTTGTGGGTAGACATCACTATGGAGGCCGGGCTTGTAAAAGTGCGCTGCGATAGTGATGCCCTCATTGTAAAAGGACTCGCTGGCATGATCGCTGAGCTCTTCAGTGGAAGGAAACCCGAAGAGGTTCTAAGTACATCGATGTGGTTTCTGGATGAGATAGGGCTCGGCCAGCTTTTAGGGGAGCGCCGCATTGGATTGGGCAAGATAGCAGAGGAGATTCGAGCGTATGCGCTAAAACAACTCGATAAATCTGAATAAATGCAAACTTATTGCATGAGAAACCGCAAAAATTCTGGCTTTATGACTATAGAATAATCATGTGATTGAGGAGGAACGATCGTTATGCTGCATGCCATGGATGTCAAGGTTAACGTCAAACCCGTGTTCAGCAACATGGTGCACTCTGGTGTTTGGGAGGGGCCGTGCCGTGTTGGTACGCCTGAGCAGCTTTCCCCATCTTATGAGATCAGGGCTGGCAAGGAACATTTTGCCATATGGACGCGAGAACTGCGCGATAACCTATGCAAGTATGCCAACCTGATGGAGCCTGCTTATATAGAATTCGACGAGACTTTTGTTGTACTTGAGAGCGAATTCGAAAAGCTGGCAAAGGATGCCCCTGAGGTAGATCTATACCTCATCACCTATCGCGTGCCGGGGATCGAGCGCTTTCATAAGCCGATCTCGATGATCAATCTGGGGCCTACCCCCATCGATCTCGTCGCTTTTTATCGCGATACGGGATCAGAAGCCTATATGGCGCATGATTATGAGGAATTCAATCAGCTGATCAAGCTGCTTCAGGTGCGCAAAGCGATTGCCAACACCAAGATTCTCATTCTTTCGGCTACGGAGCAGATTCCAGCCAGCGTGAACAGCAGCATCCCTGACCTGTACGGCTTGTATCAAAGATACGGAATTCGCAACAACCGCATGACTTTTCGCAACGTCTTTGACCAAATGGAAAAGATGGAAGCGACCAGCGATACACTCAGTATGGTTGAAAACCTGGTCAATGGAGCAACGGAGAGCCGTATCAAGGCGGAGTGGATACAGCAAGATGTCAGGTATTATGAAGCAGTAAGGGCTCTGATGGAAAAGTTCGGATGCAACGCCTTTACTACTTCATGCAAAGAGCTATGTGCTTCTCGATATCCGATGCAGACCAAGTGCACGCCTTGCCTTACACATTCTCTCCTAAAAGATGACAGGATTCCATCTTCTTGTGAAGAGGACCTCAATGTCCTCATGGCGACAATGGTTTTGATGTACCTAACGGAACAATCCGTATTTATGGGCAACCCAATGCTTGTTCCCAAGGGCACCAGAACCCTAAAACAGATGGGTATGTCTGATCTGGATCAGCTTTGCGATAAAGATATTCTAGAGATTCATCATGCTGTCCCAGGTCTCAAGATGGAAGGTTTTGAGCAGCCTGAAATGCCTTATTTCCTGGGGCACTTTACGCAAGAAGGCTGGGGAACCAAAGTCCAAGTGGACATGGCCGCAAGGGATACAAAGGTCGTGACAATGGGGCGTTTCAATCGCCGTGGCGACAGCATGATTGTCGCACGTGCAGAGATCCTTGGTTGCGAATTCAGAGAAACCTATTGCAGCCCGGCAATCTTTTACCGAGTTGAAGGGGGCGTCCGCGAGTTTCGTCAGGCGCTTGCCAAGGGATGTTACGGACACCATCTGGCGGTTGTGTACGGCGATCATGTGGAAGAGGTCAAAGATCTCGGCGAGGTAGCTGGCTTTGACGTGCAAGTACACCACTGATTCGCCATAGTAAAGGGGGTGAGGAGTATTACAGAGTAGCAGGTTTTGTTCAGTCCTTCTGATTCGCGCCGCTACTATTGGAGTAGCGCAGTGATCAGAAGAAGGAGGAGAAGGGTAAATGAGACAAATAACTCGTAGAGAGTTTGTGCGCGTAAGTGCGCTCGTAACGGCTGCGACTGTGGCAGCAGCTTGTACTGAAGCTACGGCCACACCTGAACCTACCGCTACTGTCGCACCAACAGCTACTAGCGCATCTGCGGCGACATCAGCGCCAGAAGCGACTAGTGCGCCAGAAGCTACGGCCGTTGTTGAGCCTACGGCTAGCGTAGTTGCTTATTCTGAATCACCAATGCTGGCAGAGTTGGTTGCTTCTGGTGATTTGCCGCCCGTCAGTGAGCGACTTCCAGAGAACCCTTGTGTTTGCCCGGTGAACGAATCTGTGGGCCAATATGGTGGTGTGCTCCGCCGTGCTTTCAAAGGTGTATCCGACGGCAACGGCCCCACGAAGCTGAGTAATGAGGGGCTCTTGTGGTTCAATCTCGATCTAAGTATACGTACCAATTTGGCCGAATCTTGGGAGATCAGCGACGACGGCAGTGAATGGACCATTTATCTCCGCAAAGGCACCCGATGGTCTGATGGCGAACCTTTGACTTCGGCGGCAGCGCGCTGGTATTGGGATCATGTTTTGGGGAACGAAGTGCTTACACCTGCTATGATCGAGAGGTGGGGGTGGGGCACTCCTAGACAGGCTGCAGAACTCGAGACGCCTGATGACTTTACAATCGTTCTCAAATATGGTGAGCCCAAGCCTTTGCTCGTATACGAGCTGACTCGCAACTTGCCCTTTGTTCCAAGCCATTATTACGAGCAATTCCACCCCGATTTCATTGGTGAGGACGTGGCAACTGCTACGGCGACTGCTGCGGGATTCTCTACCTGGGATCTCTACTATGCCGATCGTGTGAACTGGTTGCTAAATCCCGAAGTGCCGGTGCTCTACGTCTGGAAGATGGACAACTCGATGCAGGACGAACTCTTTACCATGAGCCGAAATCCTTATTTCTGGCAAGTGGATGAAGCAGGTCAGCAATTGCCTTATATCGATACGGTCAATCATCGATTGTTCGAATCCGCTGATGTGTTCAACATGTGGATTGTCAATGGAGAGATTGACTATCAGGCGAGGCATACTGAGGTTGGCAACTATACGCTTTTCAAAGAAAATGAAGAAAGCGGAGAATACACTACAGGACAATTGCTCAGTGCTGGTCACCCGATCCTCATACCAAACATGACTTGCAAGAACCTCCAGTTGCGCGAGTTCTTTATGGAGCGTGATGCTCGTATTGCCATGTCCTACGCGATGGATCGAGAATCAATCAACGAACTGGCGTTCAACGGCTTGGGCACACCGCGACAGTTCAGTCCTATCGAGGGTTCTCCGAACTATTATCCCGAATTATCCAACAGTTACCTCGATTATGACCCGGACAAAGCCAACGAACTCTTGGATGGTCTTGGGTACACCACCAAGGATGATGAAGGCTATCGGCTCTACAAGGATGGTTCTGGTCCTATCAGCTTTACCATCGAGATGTTCTATGAGACGGGTGATCCCAACGAGGATGCGGCACAGATGGCCATTCAGTATCTGTCCGTAGTAGGCATCAAGGCGCAGTACAAATATGCCGAACGTTCTCTTTTCTATGAGCATTGCCAAGCCAACGAGCTCGAAGTCAACAACTGGTCCATGGATCGCACTGTGCTGCCATTGGCTGCTACTGGCAACTTTACTGCCGATGTCTATGGCGTTGCAGTCTATCGCCCGTGGGCAGGGGCCTGGACGATGTGGTATAGCGATCCCACCGACCCTAACGCTGAAGAGCCTCCCGAGGGGCACTGGATTTGGGATGTTTGGGATCTGTCTGAGCAAATCCAGGTTGAAGCAGATTCTGATACACAGAATGCCCTTTTTAAGCAGATCTTGGACATTTGGATCGAGGAACTACCAGCAATTGGTTTGCTGGGACAGCTGCCTCAGCTCGTTATCGTCAAAAACGGCCTTACCAATTTCATTGATGGTGTGCCTTATGATGATCCAGTCGAAGATGAGGAGCTGCAGAATCCCCAACAATTCTACTGGGACAATCCAGAGGAGCACGGCGCATAGTTGTTGTGTCAAGGATCAAGTAAGTACTCGGGGTGGTGACAGTTCAAAAGACTGTCACCACCTTCTTTTCTGCATGGCGCAGTTCCGCTATTCGCGGATAGCCAAGTGCATATTACCCCTCAGAACCAGCAGCGACTTGCCTGACCTTGCCAGAAAAATTCTCCTTTTCTCTCTCAACAAACCCATTTTGACCCCGCTATCCAACTAAATCTAAACAAATGAGAAACACATGGCCAACAATCGGTGGTTACAATGGTTGTGTGGAGTTCAAAGCGGGGGACCAAAATGACGACGTACCCAAACTATGCTGCAACACAACGAATTCAGGATCTTGTGGCTCAATTCAAGCCCATCAGCCTCTCTGACGTGAACCAGAGTGCCGGCCTGATGGATCGCGTTGATACCAAGTATGTCCTATCACAAGCCGCGCTGCTTGATACGCTATCGGTGGTTCAAGCTGACTATTCCGTGTTGGAGGTCAACGGCTACCGGCTCAATCCCTATTGCAACCTTTATTACGATACGGACTCGTTCTATTTTTACCGGCAGCATCACAATGGCGCGTCCAACCGCTACAAGGTTCGCACGCGTGAATATTTGGCCAATCAGCTCTCCTTTATCGAGATCAAGCACAAGACGCCGCTCGGGCGCACTTGCAAGTCCAGGCAGCCGGCTGATGCGATTGTGTTGGATGATGAGAGCAACTCTTTTGTGAAGAGCCGCCTTCCGCTTGGGGTAGATCCTTTGGAGCCCAAGCTGTGGAACAGCTTTACGCGGATTACACTAGTGAACAGCCAGTATCAGGAGCGGATTACGCTGGATATTGACCTAGACTACCGTCCCTATGATTTTTCAGAGACCCTAGAATTGGGTGGAGTAGCAATTGCCGAGGTCAAGCAAGTCGAACGCCATAAGGATTCTCCTTTTGTCAGCGCCTTGAGGAAACTGGGGTACCACCCGATGAGTTTTTCCAAGTACTGCATCGGCACCAGTTTGCTCTACCCGGTCAAGAGCAATCGGTTTAAACCCAGTCTTACGGCTGTCAGCCGGATTACGAATTAGGAGAAATCATGAGCCAATTCTTGCTTTGTTTCTTGGTGAACCTTGTATCTACTATTGTTCTGGTGCGGCTCATCTATTATCCGGCGAACCATAACAAGGGCTATGTGTTTAGCTTTATCTCGTTCAGCAGTGTCATCTTTTTCATCTTGACCTTTATGGGATCTACCGATCTGAGTGTGGGTGTGGGGTTTGGGCTTTTTGCCATCTTTGGCGTGCTGCGCTATCGCACCGATCCCATTCCCATTCGGGAGATGACCTACTTGTTTGTAGTGATCTCTCTGCCCATCATCAACGCCTCTGGCTTGAATACCGAGGGCTTGTGGGCTGAGATCATTGGGGCAAATGCTCTGCTGCTGGTTGTTATTTATGCGCTGGAGAAAGAATGGGGATTCAAGTTCGAGTGCAAGAAGAACATCACCTATGAGCGCATCGAGTTGATTGTTCCCGAACGACGAGCTGAGCTTGTCGCCGATCTGCGGATGCGCACGGGGCTCAATATTGCCCGTGTGGAGATTGGGGCGGTGGACTTTATGCACGATACTGCCAAGGTGACGGTGTATTACGACAACCCCACGGATACATGGGATGAAACTAGCCCCGACATGGTCGCTAAATCCGATGATGACGATGACTAGAATCACGAAAAAGCCGTTTGGCCGACTGGGGCCCGTCATCGCGCTGTTACTTGTGATGTCTCAGGTGCTAGCCTGCGCAACCCCTATAGATAGTGATGGCACCGCCTCTACGACAGAGGCGGTTGCCGTTTCTGCGGCTACCAGCACTGCTGTGCCAACCGTGATAACCACCTCTGCTGTTGACGATGCTAGCGAGATCGATGAGATAACCGATTCGGATGAGGTGGAGCGCCCGGCGGGATGGACGGAGGCATCGCACAGCAACGATGTTGACCCCGACTATGATGTGGTGTTTCCGCAGGATGCCGTGAATGAGATCCTCATTACCATCGATGCCGAGAGTTGGCAATCGCTGCTGGGCAACATGGAGGAGCTCTATGGTGAGCAGGGTAGTGGTAGCAGTGGAAGGAATCGCCCGGGGGCCTTGCTCGATACTGAGGACGATGAGGCGATAGTTGCCACTGGGACCAAAACCAGCGTGGCACTGACGCAGAACCCTGGGCAGAGCGGCGGGGGCAACGATGGTGGTGTGATGGATGACCTTTCTGAGAATACAGACTGGGTGACCTGTACCATCACCTTTGAGAACAACACCTGGGAATATGTGGGCGTACGATTCAAGGGGAATTCAAGCCTGAAGAGCATTTGGTCATCGAGTAGTACCAAGTTCCCGCTCAAGCTGGATTTCGACGAGTTTGAGGACGTTTATCCTACGATCGACGATCAGCGTTTTTACGGGTTCAAGCAGCTCACTCTTTCACCTTGTTATAAGGATGATTCCTATTTGCGAGAAAAAGTGGCGGCGGATGTGTTTCGCGATGCCGGTGTACCCGCGGCGTATACGGCTTATTATGCAGTCTATGTGGATCACGGCGATGGCGCCGAGTACTGGGGGCTTTACACCATGGTGGAAGTGGTGGACGACACGGTAATCGAAACCCAGTTCGAGGATGATTCTGGCAATGTATATAAACCCACGGGTGATGGTGCAACATTGGCCGAGGGGACGTTCAACGAAGAGGATTTCGACAAGGAAACCAACCAGGACGAGGCTGATTACAGCGACATCGAGGCTTTGTATGCGGCGCTCCATGCGGATACGCGCACGACTGACGCGGCGGCCTGGCGTGAGGGGCTGGAGGCGGTGTTCGATGTGGACGAGTTTCTGCGCTATTTGGCCACCAACACGCTGATACAAAACTGGGATACCTATGGCAAGATGAGCCACAATTATTATCTGTACAACGATCCCTCAACAGGACTGCTCACCTGGATACCGTGGGACAACAACGAGGCCATGTCGGCCAACAGCGGGCCGAACGGCTCTTCATTGTCCCTTGATTTGGATTCGGTGAGTGACCAATGGCCGCTGATTCGCTATCTGATGGATGATCCGGTGTATCAAGCACAATATGTGGTGGATGTGCGCGAGGTGGCCGAAGAGGTGTTCAACCCAGAGCGAATGAGTGAGATTTACGCGTACTATGCCGCGCTGATTGAGCCTTATGTTGAACAAGAAGAGGGCAGCACGACAGCCTTTGAGAATGAGATCGAAGAGTTGAAAGAACAGGTGGAAGCACGCTACGAGGCGGCCCTGGTTTTTGTAGAGAGTCAATAGCCTTTTGCTGTGAGCTGGTGCTTTGGAACAAGGGACTTCCGATATGTTGGGGAGCCCCTTGTTTGTGTGTGGGCTAGGACCAAGTTCTAGCGCCTAACGGGCATACCTGGTGGGTGTGAGCACAGGTGCAATGCGGCCTAATTTTTATTTCGCTTGATAAAGACATATGCGAAAACGCCGACTGCACCGAACAAGAGCACGACGATCACGACTATGGCGACAATCGGGAAGCCGCTTTCGTGCTCTGCGACAGCGTCTGCTGTGATCTGTTGGGCTGTCTCATCCCAGGTGGCCATCTCGTCTTCGACCGAGAATTGTTGAATAGGTCCTGCACCGGAACTTGATACGACGACCATCTCTCCATCAGATATGGTTAACGGCTTACCCACATTGGGCGTAACTAGCACATCACCTTCAATCACCTTGATGGTTGAAGTGGTCCCGTCCTCTTCACAAATCAGGGTGGTGCCCTTGATGCCAGCAACGGCCTGCGACAGCTCGACTTCCAGGCCTTGACCTTTGGCCATACGTTGGAGGTTAACCCAGATATTCCCGGCCACCAGCCCTATCAATCCCTCTCGTTCTAATTGAAGGTCCAGCACGATCGTGGTGTCCTCTTTCATGATAAAGGTGCTCATATCCGACCAGGAGAGAATGGCCCCGCTGCGCATCAGGGTACGGATCCGGTCGTCGTCACACAGCGGCGTGCTGAGTTCAGCGAAACAATAGGCATCGTCATCTTCACTGTTGGGGCGAACATTGACTTCCCCACGAAGGTCGCCAAAGCGAACAATACCGGCCCCGAGACATGGTGGCGGCTCGCTAGTTGGAATGGACCAAGAGGTACTAGTAGGTTGAGCGGTGGCTTCTTCCGGCGTGGGTAGGGCAGTCGGAGGTGCATCAGGAACATACCAACGGTAGTTGTAGCGGATCGCGCCAGCGTTGCAGGTGACATAGACGGTACGCATGTCGCCGTCATTCCATCCCGTGGGAAACACGCCCGATACCTGCGCTGAGGCGCTGGCCACCCCGACCTGCCCCATATCGGCAGTGACCTTGAGATAATTCTCACCATCGGTGTCTAGGAGGCGAACGGCCGAACCCGTAATGCCCGACCAGCCGATGCCCTCCTGGTCGATCCTTGCGGCGACAGAGGCACCCATATGGTTGAGCACGGCGTAGGCCTGATCATAGTCTGGATCGCTCGGATCGCCGGCCCAGACGTATTCGTCGACCTGAATGGCCAGTGTCAGCTGTACCACGTCGCCGGCTTCATATCGCTCAGCCGGTGCCGACCAGGTCATCGAGGCGGCAAAGACGTCTTGTTCGGCTGCAGTGCGAACTTGAGCGTTGCCGTTACTCATACTGTACGTGTCTCGTTCTGTATTCGGCTTGAGATCAAAATCAGTCGAATCGAGCTGCCAGTAGCCAGTTGACTCAGCCCTGAGCGGTTCTGCCTGAAAACTCGGCAACAACGAAATGATCATTAGACCAATGGCTAGAAACCAAGATAAAAAACGTTTCACGATATTTCTCCATAATTATTCAATGCACAAGATATAAAAAGGCATCATTTTTATCGTCTAGGCATAAAACCATGTGAAAAGTACTCACACAATCAAGGCAAATTCTAGCCTATAAGAGGCAATTAGTCTATCACCAAATGTTAAGAGCCATTGGCTGCGGCTAGATTCAGTCAGCTTGTGAAAGATTCGTGGCGGTTGAAACACCGCAAGCCCTACGGTCTGCAAAGCGGAACTCTGGCTTTCTAGCGTTTTACAAGCACGTACCTCTGCGCCATACTGGGCGCCACAGTTTTTGATACTTGCGAGGAGCGTGAATCTTGAGCGAGACCAAGCGAACCTACGATGTTGCTGCCTACATTTGGCCCTCGTACACGGGGGATGAGCCGCGCACGCGCATGTTTTGGCCGGAGGGTAACGGCGAGTGGGAGACGGTGCGCAAGGCAACGGCCAAGTATCCCGGGCACACCTGGCCGCGTCGGCCATTGTGGGGCTATTGTAACGAGGCCGACCCCTATGTGATGGAGATGCAGATCAACGCCGCGGCCGACCACGGCGTGAACGTGTTCATCTATGACTGGTACTGGTACGATGGGCGGCCGTTCTTGGCGCAATGCCTGGATAATGGCTATTTGCAGGCCCGCAACAACGATCGCGTCAAGTTCTACCTGATGTGGGCCAACCACGATGTGACCCATCTGTGGGACAGGCGCATCTCGGGGGTCAATGGCAACATCATCTGGCAGGCCGCGGTGGACCGGCGTGAGTTCGAGGTCATCGCTCACCGCATGATCGACAACTATTTCACGCACCCCTCGTATTACACCATCGAGGGCAAGCCGGTGCTGATGATTTATGATCTCAATAACCTGGTCAGCGGATTGGGCGGCATCGAAGAGACGGCCGAGGCGTTGGCCTGGTTCAGGGAAGAGACTGAAAAGGCTGGGCTGAAGGGGCTGCACTTGCAGTTAGCCAGCCGCGGGGCTCACACGCTGAACCTGAGCGGCGTGGATACGGGCGCATCGGCCACGCCCAATGCGGTGCTCGAACGCATGGGGTTCGACAGCCAGACGCATTACCAGATGGTGCATTACACCCATATCGATCGCGATTATGGCGAGATCATCCCCGATATGGGCAAGGCCTGGGCGCTGATGGAAGCGTCATACGACATTCCCTATTATCCGCATGTTTCTATGGGGTGGGACAACAACCCGCGTTTCATCGAATTCAAGCCGGGGGTGGTAAAGAACAACACGCCGGAGAATATCCAGCGGGCTTTGGAAGCAGCGCGGGATTACGTGGACGCGCATCCCGAGCAGGCGCCGCTCATCACGATCAACAGTTGGAACGAGTGGACGGAGACGAGCTATTTGCAGCCCGACGACCTGTATGGCTATGGCTATCTAGAAGCGGTCAAGGCCGTTTTCAAGAAAGATTGAGCTTTTCTTGAGGGAGATGCACAATGGCAGTTTCATTAATTCACCAAACCGATATATTCCATCCACATGGCGATCCAGATGACCATTTCGATTTAGCTACGGTGTACGCGTTGGCAGCGCAAGGGCGGCTGACGCTACGCAGCGTGGTTATCGATTACCCGCCCCCGCGGCGACGCGGCGATCCCGCCCTGGGGGCCGTGGCCCAGTTGCAGCGCCTGACTGGCCTGGTGACGCCGGTGGCGGTGGGCACGTCCAAGCTCATGACCTCAAGGAACGATACCACGCCCGCTACGGCGCGAGAGGACAGCGCGGCGGTGCGCTTTGTGCTGGATACACTGCGACACGCCGAGGAACCGGTGGTCATCAGTGTGGTGGGTGGCGCGACGGATATTGCCGTGGCCAGCAAGCTGGAGCCTGAGCTGTTTGCGGCCAAGTGCGCGGCGGTGTATCTCAATTCGGGTAGTGCTGTGCCCAACCCCGATATGCCGGGCAAGCTGGAATTCAACGTGGAGTTGAACCCGGCGGGGTACGCGGCGCTGTTCGATCTGCCCTGCCCGCTCTATTGGTGCCCCTGCTGGCACATGACGGAGCATCATGCGGTGGGGCAGCATGGGACGTTTTGGCGCTTTGATCACGAAAAGGTGCTGCCCGGCCTGCGCGAAGACGCGCAAAAGTATTTTCTGTATATGTTCGACCAGGAGCCAAGCCATCGCTGGCTGACGTATTTACGGCGTCCCTTGGACGAGCGCACCTGGACGTATTTCATGGCGCAGCAGCGCAACATGTGGTCGACGGCCAGTTTGCTGCACGCTGGCGGGCTGACGGTGAGCAGATCTGGCGAGTTGCTGCCGCTGGAGGAATGCGCGGACAGTGTGTTCCGCTTTGTGCCGATCAAGGTGAGTTGCACCGATGCGGGCGAGACAAATTGGGAGATCGTTGAGGGTAAGGTCGGTCGCTTTATCTTTGAGGTGGTGGATGAGGCGGTTTATGCGTCGGCGATGACCAAGGCGTTGGGGACGCTGTTGAAGGCGTTGTAAAGGGGATGTTTTTTGAGTCAGATAGGCCGGGATTTGCCGTCGCAAGCTCCGGCTGAGATCATGGCGTACGGTGCGGACGCACCTATGGTGCGGGGCCTAGGGCAAGATATCCTGCGGACATAGGGTTATAGTGCGGGGTTATAGCACGAGGATAAACCGGCCCTACAAAGCAGGGCACGTGCTATGGTTGCAAACCCTAGAGACAATCCACTGGATTGTCTCTAGGCTAGCGAAGTGACAGCTTTCGCTGTTCTTGCAAAGAAGAGAGGACGTGGCAATGAATCCCTATGAAGAATGCCCGGTGTATGAAACGCCAAGTTTTACCCTACGCCTGGTGCAAGAGAATGACGCCAACGATCTGCTAGCGTGTTATTCCGACCGAAAAGCGGTTGCGAACATGAACGCAGATCATTGCACGAGCGATTTTTATTACACGACGTTCGAGCAGATGCGTGAATGCATCACCTTTTGGCTGGATGAATATGCCAGAGGTGCCTATGTCAGGTTCTCGATTATTGCCAAGGCGAGCGGTAAGGCTGTGGGGACGGTCGAGATATTCGGCGGGGAGTATGGCATTTTGCGAATCGATATCGCGACTGCTTATGAGACGGAAAAGTACATCGGTGAGCTTGTCACTCTGGCGATGGACAGTTTTATCGCGGATTTCGCGGTCGAGACACTGGTTATCAAAGCGGCACATACGCCTGTGCGGTTAAAGGTCATTGGCAAGTATGGCTTTACATCTTCTCAGGGCTTTAGGCCCGGCGCGGGTTATTACGCGTATCGGGAGTCTGACGTTGAAGGCTGTGTGAGATAAGGGGATAAAGGAAAAGGTGGAAGCCTGGTTCGATTAGGCCGGGATTTTGCCGTCGCAAGCTCCGGCTGGACATCTCCGGCCTAGGGTAAGGTGTCCTGCGGACATAGGGTTGTAAGTGCGGGGTTATAGCACGAGGCTAATAAACCCTCGTGCTATCTATGCAAACCCTAGGTACAATCCACTGGATTGTACCTAGGCTAGATGAGTGGAGATTTGGTTCAATAGGTCGGGATTGGCGACCTGCGGTCACTGAGGTCTCGCCGCACCGTAGGTGCGGACGCACTGTGGTGCGGGGCCTAGGTTTAGGTGTTCTGCGGACATAGGGTTGTAAGTGGGGCTATGTCCAAAGGGCAGAAAAAGAACGAGGTGAGGGAGAACCCCTCACCTCGTTTGGTTTTACATACGCCAGATTGAAATCTGGCGCTACGAGAGCCCAGTCTCCTGCGGAGACTGTTTCAGTATGTTGAACCTCAGATACAGCCGTCATATTGTATGGACGGACGTGCAGGTTTGAAAAGCAGGTTGAGAGGCAGAAAGAGACGAGGTGAGGGGGAAACCCTCACCTCGTTTGGTTTTAGATGATGCTGACGTCGAGGGTGCCATCGCGGGCATCGGCGGGGAGGGTGATGGCCAGGGCGCCGGTGTAGAGGCGTTCGGCGGTGACGAGTTCGCCGTTCCAGCGGGTCTGAACCTCACCGCTGGCTTTGCCGGGCACGACCAAGACGCTCCAGGGCGTGGTGCCATCGGGGCGCCAAAGGTGGACAGAGATGAGATTGTTATCGGCCGAGGCCTCACGAGAGAGCACCCAGGAATCCAGACCGACGGTGACACGACCCGGATGATAGAGAGCGTCGAACCATTGCAGTGCGGGCGAAGAGAGTCCGCCAAAGCAGTGCCAGCCTGCGCCACGACCCGATTCGATGATGAAATGCTCGTAGCAGTTGTAGGTGGCGGCGACTTCGCCGGCCCACAGATCCAAGCCGGTGTGGGCTATATCGGCGGCCAGGTTGGCCTGTCCATAATCCAACAAGGCCTTCCAGAAGAACCACTGCTGCGAGAGCCAGACGGTGCCGTTCCAATAGCCGTCGTGGGTGTAATAGGGCGCCGTTTGATCCACTGCCGAGAGACCGATGCGGGAATAGATCTCCTTACGGTTGGTGAGGTGGCCCAACATGCGCTCACGCTGGGCAGCGGTGCCTATACCTGCCACGAGCGGGTAGAGACCATCGAGTCCCATGTCATAGTTGGCGCCGCTGGGTTCATGGCGGAGGATATGATCCGGCTTGCCGGCGGCATCGTGCACGACATAGCCAAAGTAGCCAGACTCTTCGTCCCAGGCGTTGGCCAGCACGGCCTCTGAGAGGGCGGAAATGTCGTCGGTGTATTCGCTTTCGGCGGCGGGGATATCCAGCAAGCGGTGCATGGCCCGCATCATGCGCGCCGTGCGGATGACCTGGCAAGAGCTAATCATGGGGGCGGTGGTGGCTTCGGTGCCGGACATGTGTACGGCTACCTGTGGGGGATAGTCATCCCAGCCGCCCGAGTTGTAGAAATAATCCCAGGTTTTGAGCAGGTTGGAGGGCAGAGCGCGGGTGGTGCTGCTGCCCAGGCGCCCGGCCATAAAGCGATGGTACTGCTGCAGGCGCGGATAGAAATAGGCCAGGTAATCGCGGTTCTGAGTGCGATCCCACAGGTCTTTGAAGAGATAGAACTGTACGGGTACCGGGCTGCCGTGGTGCAGAAAAGCGGCGGTCTGATCGCCGGGGGGCTGCATGTAGGCGTTGAGGTTATCGACGGTACGGGTCTCGTCCATGGTGGCAAAGCCCAGCCCGATAAAGCCAGAATCCCAGGTGTAGAGGGAATCCCACCAGCGGCCGGGGCAGGCGTGGCGCACGTGGGTGCCGCAATTGCGCAGGGGGTCGCGCAGGTAGACGGGATAAACCACGTTGGTGAGGATAGTGGCAGCCATGCGCTCCTGGCTGGCGGTGATATCGACGGAGGCAGAGCCGGAGGGCAAAAGCGTGCCCGCGGCCGGATTGGCCCTCCGCGCGCGAGCCGATGCATAGAGGCCATTCAACGTCGTGCGGCCCATAGGAAAGCGCGATAGGCGCTCGGTGATGGTTTCTCGCTCCCCACTACACACCAATCCGAAGACCACATGGGTGCTGTGCGGCTCGATGGTGATCGGCCTCATAAAGATGTTGGTGTAATGGCCGCGATCCGAGTTGCCGAGCACGTGGGAGGTGTGATGGTGGACGTTGTAGGGCATGGAAGTGTCCAACTCCTCATAACGGAACTCGCGCACCCAGAAATCGGGGTAATCCCAGGCGACGCCGTACCAAGGATCAGCGTCGGCGTATTTGAGCAGGATAGACTGCTCAGTGGGGCCATCGACGATTTGGGGGACGAAATCGACGGGCTCGGTCTCGAAAGAGACGCCGTCAAGGTCATCCATCTCGACCAGGCCCAGGCCGTCGACTGCGACGGGTTCACCGGAAACCATGGTGAGGGCGATGGTGTGGTCACCAGAGAGCAGAGCGCCGATGGGCATGGTGACGGTGTGGAGCGTGTCGGGCTCGCCGCTGATGGTGATGGCCTCCTGGCTGAGGCCGGAGAGCTGAAGGGCGCAGGAATCTCCCAGACGCAGGTGAAGGTGCAGGACTAGCACCGCATTGACATAATCTTGCTCGACATGAAAGGTGTAGCTGGCGGAATCGCCAGGGAAGGCGCTAAAGCGCTGGCCCAGGGCCGAACCGTGGACATAGCGGCCATCGCGGGTCTCGCAGCGGAAGCGGCCATCGGGCACGAGATTATCGGTAGGCGCAGTATCGTGCAGGGTCAGGCTATCGGTAGCGACACCCTCTACCCAGAGGGTTTTGGCGGGCGGCTGCAAGGGACGCAGCAGCACCGGCTCGGTGCGGTAGGGCTCCAGGGCTGGCAGATGCAGCGAGGCCATATAGTGCAGTACCAGGTTCTGGGGGATATCGGTGTTATTGACCAGCTCGGCGCGAATGAGGCTGGCGGCGTCATCGATGCGCGAGAAAGAGATATCGGCGTAGACCTGATCCTTCCACTCGAGATCGTGGCGGTGGCAGAAATAGGTCAGATCGGGCGAGGCCTCCCAGGGGTGGTAGCCATTCTCCCACATGACGTTGGGCACGCGAACTTGGCCGCGGTAATAGCCAGGAAAGACGGACAGGTCAAAGCGAACGCCGGAATCGGGGTCGGGAATGTGCGAGATGCCCATGTACTTTTTGGTATAGGGTCCCCAGGCCGGTAGGTTGAGATCGTGTGTATCTTGCATGGGATTCGTCCTTGTGCGGATGAGTTTGAGGGTATTGTAGGCGAGGGCGGGGCGGAGGTAAAGTGCTGCTTGCCCTACGGGCAAGCTTGGGAGAAACAGGCTTGTGCCTGCTTCTCCATAGGGTGTTCTGATAGTGTGCACGAGGCTAAACCCTGGTGCTACGAGTTCCGAACCCTCTGCTGCGCAGAGGCTGTGCGGTGGGCGGTGGGTGGCGTACGGCTGCAGATGAGCCTTCCCGAAGGGAAGGGTTTGTAGGGATAACGCTCGTCAGTCTGCTGACGCGGGTTCAGCCTGACGCGGGAGAAGAAGGGGGAGGCACCGGACTAAAGTCTGGTGCAAGGGATGCAAAGTCTCCCCTTTCGGGGAGACTCGGTAGCGGTTGGTGTGTGGTGTCGTCGGTTTGGTTGGTTGTCATGCGCTTCTGGGGAGGGCCCCAAGCGGCAGAGCCTGGGGCTCACTTTTCGGAGTGAGAGATGAGTGAGCCGATGGCTTTGCGCACAACGGATGATGAGAGAATGACCCTAAGACACTCGACGAATTCTGACTCCGAGGAGCATTTGACCAAGGGACTGGATTCGACAGTAGCGTTCTTCACGTGCACGGGATACATATTGGCAGGATCATAGAATATAGATAATACAGAATAACGGTAGTTGTTGAGTGCTGGGGCAACTATTATCAAATTAACTGACATATTGCTTCCATGAATGGCGATCTCGACAGTCGCACATAACAAACCCTGGACTATCTCGTTGAGCAATTGAGCCTGTTCCTCAAGTAATTGTTTTGGCGATTTGTCTCTATGCAAATCAGTCAGATCTCCCCAAAGGCTTTCGCTGTTCATGACTCTGCTCCTTTACAGATGAAGTGTCAGTGAAATAGGTAGATGGTCCGACCCGTGATTCTTGTCTGGGCGACCCTTGGCCGTGACCAGCCGTAGTTGCTGGCTTTTGTCGATGACACGAAGCGTTTCCGGTCGGAAGGAGTATATGAGCTCCGGTCTCAGCAGGACTTGGTCGAACGTGTGCCAGAAGAGCTCGACGATGCCTGAACCGGGATAGTAGTACGTTCCGGGAGGTCCTGGTGACAGGTCGCCAAGTAGGCTCCACATGGGGTTGTAGAAGAAGTGTCGGTTTAGCCCCTTCACACGCCGGATGTTCCGGCCCGCAATCTGTCTATCCATAATTGCATGGAGACCTTCTGAGCCGGTAAGGCCACTTTCAAATGGATCCATGTTGAGATCGCCGATCAGAACAGTACGATGGTGTCCTTGCTCTTGCTCAACTCGATCAATGAATTCCCTAAGCCTTGAGCAGGCAAGAGCCTGTTCATCATCGGTTTGGTGCAGCTTGCTGCTAAGGTGTGCTGCTATGAACACGATATCTTGGCCGACGGGCGGGCTCAGCCCATAGGCTGAAAGGCCGCCTTCGTCCCAGATAGGTCTGCATAATCGTGTAGGGAAACGCGTATACACCTGAATGTGGTCGGAGACCCCAGCGCCTGCGTAGTAGTAGTGTCTGGCTTGGCTTGAACTAAGCGCGGCTACCATCTCAGCAGTCGAAATGATGCTCTCCGCCAGAATGAGCACATCGACGGCCTCATTGTGCGCCAGTTGCACCACAGTGTCGAGAATCATCTTCTTGTGAATGTTCCAGAACAAGAAAGTTACAGGAGCAGTTGGTTCGGCTGATCTGTCCTTGGCATCAACAGGACCGCATTCCATTTTGCCAGGTCCTCTTTTCAGTGATGGGAATATGTCTGGCTGCAACTACGCTCGCATCTTGCTAGTACGGTGGATAGTCTCGGTAACGCTCCCACTCCCTCAATCCCCAAACCCTTACAAATTCCTAACATACGCCAAAAACCAACCTCAGAGCCACTGAGAACCATTCTACCGCCATACACCGCGGCAGCGCAAGCACCGCAAACTCCTTCTGGTCAATCCCGGCCAACATGCTAGACTGCCCGATGGCGCCAGCATGGTTGCCAACTCGTCCTCAAATAGTTGATAGGCGGAGTTGATATGGGCGGAAGATTGAGAACCGGCTATTTCGTCGAACCCTTTTTCCCCATGGTGGATGGCGTCATCATGGCGGCGGATATTTACGCTCGCCGGCTCAGTGCTGTGGCTGATGGCACGGGAGACTATGATAAGCTTGGCGACGCCTTGGGCCTTGCCGATCACTAATAAACCCAGTAGTATGTGGCGGTACATTGTTAAGAAGTTAATTTTTCGATGACCCGTTTCAATCAGATCTACTGATTGCAGCGGGCTGATTTGCGTGACCTTGAGATTGATTGGCGTGGTGGCGCCGGTGGTGCCCACGACGCCGTTGTTTTGGCTGGTGGCAGTATAGATGCCAAGGGTTTAGGCAGGAAGAGATCGAGTTCTTCCCGCCATTTTTATTCTTGGCAGGCAAATCTGTATTGCAGCGGCAGTTTGAAGGGGGATAGGCACTAAAAAGTGAGCGAAAGTAGAAGATAGGTATTGAGTTGCTCGGACAATGCCCGTGTTTCTCAAACATCGCAGACGAAGGGGGATAATTCATGGATGGTTTTAGCCACTCAAAAATGGGAAACATGAAACAAGAATCCGGAATCTCTACGCGAACCAATAACAGCAAAACCCGAGTATTGATTGTTATCATTATGCTGGCCAACATTTGCTGTTCTCTGATTCACCCGACAGCAGTGCTGGCAGCGACGACGCTTTCCGCTGGTGATATTGTTTTCGTTGGTTTGAATTCAGATGGCGATGATGGTTTTTCATTTTTATTGTTAAAAGATATTGCCGCAGATACGATTCTTTACATTACCGATAGTGGATGGAACGATGGTTCGGGGTTTTATGTGCCTGACCCTGCTATTGGAGATGGTTTCATAAAATGGACCGCGGGTAGTGCCCTAAGCGCCGGAACGGTTGTGTACATAAGAACCTCAATTAACGGTGTAGTTGGTGGTTCCGGATCTGTTAATTTGAGTGCTACGCCTGGCACGGCCCTTTGGATTGATACTGACGATAATCCATTGACGTACTCGACTGATACATCTGGGTCATATCCTTCGACATCGTATACCGGAGATCAGGTTTTTATTTATCAGGGCACACATACCAGCCCAACTTTGATCGCAGGTATACATTACAATGTCGAAAGTGGTTCAACTACAGGCAACTGGGATGGTTCTGCAACTTCTGCTCAGACATCTGCATTGCCAGATCAACTAACCAATGGCGTCAATGCGATCTGGGTCTATGCAAGCGGTCCGGATGAAGAGGACTGCTTCACATACTACGGTTCTACGACCACCGGAACACCCACTCAACTGAGAGAGGCGATATGCGATCTCAGTAATTGGGATACCCGTGATGACAATGTCGCATATGATATCACGCCTTCGGCATTTAGCTTTACTCTTTTAGCCGATAACGCTGCACCGACCATTACAACCAATAATGGCTTGACCCTTGACGAAGGTGCAACGGCGAGCATTACCACGGCAGAGCTTTCGGCCAGTGATGGCGATGGAGACCCCATAACCTTTACGGTGACGAGTGGCCCGTCGCACGGGCAGCTTGAAAATAGTGACAATCCCGGTTCATCAATCCCTACCTTTACGCAGGCAAATCTTGTAGCTGGCAAGATACGCTATGTGCACGATGACAGCGACACCACGTCGGACAGCTTTGTGTTCAAAATCAGCGATGGTACGGATGAGCTGACGAATCAACAATTCGACATCACTGTAAATCCCATCGACGATACCGCGCCAACAGTCAGCATTACAAGTTCGGAGAGCGATCCGACGAATGTCTCACCGTTTACAGCCACTTTTACATTCAGTGAGGATGTGACAGGGTTTACGGTTGACGATATTACGGTGGGGAACGGTAGTGCATCCAACTTTGCTGCCACGAGTGGCAGCGTGTATACGGCGGATATTACGCCAGCGGCAGACGGTGCAGTAACGGTAGACGTTGCTGCTGGCGTGTGCACAGACGCAGCAAGCAACAACAACACAGCGGCAACACAGTTCAGCATCGACTATGACGGGACAGCGCCGGGCGTAGCGTTATCCACCCTAGAAAGCGACCCGACTGACAGTTCTCCGTTTGAAGTCACGGTGACGTTCGATGAGGATGTGACAGGTTTTGCGCTCGGTGATATCACAGTGGGAAACGGCAGCGCATCGAATTTGAGCGTTGTTACCGCCAACAGCGTATGGACAGCGGATATTACGCCATCAGCAGATGGTCAAGTGACGGTGGATGTTGCGGCGGGCGTGGCTACAGATGACGCGGGCAATGAGAACACAGCGGCTGCACAGCTTGGTATCACCTACGATACAACTGCACCGACGGTCGGCATCACGAGCTCCGAGAGCGATCCGACGAATGCCTCGTCGTTTACAGTCACTTTTACATTCAGTGAGGATGTGACAGGTTTTGCGTCTGGCGATATCACGGTAGGCAACGGCAGCGCATCCAATTTTGCTGCTACGAGTGACAGCGTATATACGGTGGATGTTACGCCATCAGCAGATGGTGAAGTGACGGTGGATGTTGCCTCGGGTGTAGCCGTAGATGATGCGGGTAACGAGAACACGGCAGCGACACAGTTCAGTGTCGATTATGACAGTGTTGCGCCTGCGGTTGCGATCACAACTACCGCTAGTGACCCCACAAGAAATTCTCCGTTTGAAGTAACAATTACCTTTGACGAAAGCGTTACGGGATTTGATATCAACGATCTGACAGTTTCGGGCGGTACTGTATCGAATCTTGCAACGGTTACCGGGACGAGGATATACACCGCGGATATTGCGCCATCGGCATACGGTAATGTTACGGTAGATATCGAAGCGGACGTATGCACGGATCTAGCAGGCAATGCGAATGTGGCGGCGTCACAATTTAACATAACGTATGAAAATACACCGCCAGACAGAAAAGCGGATGTTGATGCAAATGCTACGGCACAGGTTGTTTTGGGAGAAGCCTACACACTCGATCTCACCGATATCTTTGAAGACACAAACGGTGAGAGTCTGACGTATCAGGTGAGTATCGATGGCGGAGGATATGACACGGCTTTGGCTAGCTATTCCTACGCACCAACAATGGTAGGCGATACGGTGCTGGTGTTCAAAGCCAATGACGGTACAGACGATTCAGCAGATACATACACGGTGACGCTCACGGTGACGCCTGTACCGACGGTATTTCGTATGTATCTACCGCTATATTACGGGTGGTAAAGTAGTAGAGAAGAACGGCAGAGGCCGCGAGGGCAAAAGCTCTCGCGGCTTTTTTTTTGTGAGGAGAAGCACGAGGCTAAACCCTCGTGCTAAGTATGCAAATCCTAGGCTGTTATTAGCAAGCTGAAAAGTAATAGCATCATTGTACTGTTAGTAGAATTAATTCTCCTTCTCTTGTCTAGGGTTAAATAACGGAGCAGATTGGCAAAATCAACTCGTAACAACCATAATGTGGCGGCATATTTGGAATTGTAGAAAGACGACAGAGGAGCATTTTGTGGCAAAGGTCATTCGCGTGATGGCAGATGGCACGGGGGACTATGACAGGCTCAGCGATGCTTTGCGCAAGGCGCCGGCTGGCTCTGAGGTGCATTTGGGTGCCGGGGAATATGATTTAGGCCGAGGGATGCACATTCATCGCCCCACGACGCTGATTGGCGCAGGCATGAGCAAGACCATCGTCAGGGCGAGCAAGGGACGGCGTGTGCTCAAATTTTCTTGCCGGGGAACAGTGCATCTGCGAGATATCACCTTTGAGGCGCATATGCGTGGGAAGCGTGGGGCTGACGTGGTGGTGATAGATGCCGCGCAAGTGCAGGTCGAGCAATGTCGTTTTGCCGGCGGCCTCAGCGGCCTGAAAAGCGATCATGGCGATGGCCTGCAGATCATTGGTAAAACCAAAGGCATGGTAAGGGATTCGCAATTCAAAAGGAATGGGCGGGATGGAACCCGTTTGGGTAGGAAGGCCGCTGTAGAGCTTTTCGACAATATCGCTATTGGAAACGTTCAGGCGGGCATCTATTATCAAGGGCAAGCAGTCGGCAAGGCGCAGGGGAATGTTTGTAGTGAGAACTATAACCACGGCATTGCGGTGACGGGCCACGCAGCGCCGCTGCTGACGCACAACACCTGCCTGCAAAATGGACAAGCGGGAATTGCGTATTCTCAGCAAGCTGGCGGCATTGCCCAGAGCAATACGTGTAGCGAAAACAAAGCGTACGGGATTTATCTGATAGAGTTTGCTGCGCCGGAATTGGTAGAAAACATTTGCTCTCAGAATCAGCAGGGGGGCATCATCTATTATAATGAGACGCGTGGAACAGCCAGAGCGAATATCTGCACCAAGAATGGCCTGTTTGGCATTTTTCTGATTACGCAGGCCTCCCCAGAGGTAATACAGAACGTCTGCGACGAAAATCAGGAGGAGGGGATAGTCTGTTTGGGGCACACGCAGAGCGTTGTGAAGGGCAATATGTGTCGAGCGAACAAAATTGGCCTCCTGGTCAAGGAGGGTACATTGCCTATGTTGGTTGGCAATCTCTGTGAGGGGAATACGGAGGCGGATGTATCCGAGGGAGATGGCGAGGCGAAATAGCGCACGAGGACGCGTTGAATCTTGCCATTTCCCAGCTTAGTTCGTTAGTATGTGAAAAACGTTGATGGAAAGTAGAGTTCTCGATGACATGCTTGAAGCGAAATCTATTGATTGTTGCGGGATCGGTTTGTGTGGCCCTGGGGTTGATTGGTGTGGTGGTGCCGGTGCTGCCCACGACGCCGTTATTGTTGCTGGCTGCGGTGTGCTATTCGCGCAGTTCGCAACGCTTTTACAACTGGCTGATGACCAATCGCTTGTTTGGCCAGTATTTGCGCAATTATCGTGAGGGGCGAGGCATTCCCCTGATTCACAAGATTTGCACCATTGCCCTGTTGTGGCTGACCATCGGCCTCTCGGCGTGGCGCTTTATGTCGCAATGGTGGCTACGGCTGATTTTGTTGGGTGTGGCGGTGGGGGTTACCTGGCATTTGCTGTCCATCAAGACCTATCGACCCGAGGTGGAAAAGGCCGATTTGTCGGTGGAGTGCTGAGGGGTGATGCATTACGCCGCGAAGGGAAACTCTCTCACGGCGCTTTTTTGTGCGTATGATCCTGTTGATCCCAACATGCAGCCTTTCTTTTACTTGACAACTTATGGCGCCTTTGTCGATACTGTACCCGGAAGCTGGTTACTGTGCAGACGATATAAATACTCCCGCCGATTGATTCCGCAAGGAAGAACTGGTTGGGAGTGTTTTTGTTTCTGCAGGATCGACAGGGGAGGGATACGATGGATTCAGTGGAGACGAGGTGCAAGGAAACAAGTTCGCAAAGAGGAACAGGAGGGCTGGAGCGGTCGCGATTGCTTGTCGGTGTGGTGGTACTGGCCTTGTGCATGGCGCTTTTTGGCGGCGGGGCAAGTGCCCAGGAGGGTAATGCGACCGAGGCGGTGGGCGTGCAGGCGAGTGCGCTAAGCACGGCCTTTAACTATCAGGGCCAATTATTGGCCAGGGGTGAACCGGTCACCGACGAATGCGGCATGATCTTTAGCCTGTATGATGCGGCAATTGGCGGCAACATGATCGGCGCGCCCATCTCAACCACAGTGACAGTGACAGATGGGCTGTTCTCGGTCAACCTGAACTTTGGCAGCGGCGCTTTTACCGACGAGATCAGGTGGTTGGGGATTCAGGCCAAGGGGTCGAGCGATGCGGGCTTTACCAATCTGGGGCGTCAGGAGCTTGTTGCCTCACCCTATGCGCTGTACAGCCTCTCGGCGGGTACATGCGATACAGCGACCACGGCGGACACGGCGACGACGGCACTGACAGCAAATACAGCGACAACCGCGCTTACCGCTGACACGGCGATTACCGCTACTGTTGCCACTACGGCGACTATTGCGCTTGCGGCAGACACTGCAACTATCGCTACTACAGCCGGGAATGCTGATACGGTGGATAACCTGCACGCCGCCAATATGGCCCGCGTCGCTCGATATGTTGTCACCTATCCGGGAGGAAGTGCAGATATAACCATCCCGCATTTTCAAACCTGCCAGATTACTATTGGCGAGGTATTTGGTACCCCTGACAATGTGGCCTGGCTTTCTATTGCGGAGAATGACTATCGTATAGCCTGGGTGGGGATGGCGGGCGATGGAACCGCTGTTCATGGCACGGCATTGCTCAATTCGACCGATACAGTCATTACAGTCGGCACCTCCATTACACTCTCCTGCCCCAACGTCAACGAATACAAGCTGGTTCTGACGTCTACACACGAAGATGTTGTAGCGACGGTTACCTGGTGAGAGGAGGCAGCGATGACACAGTGTGCAGAGCGGTTTGGGCTGTTGCTGGCCCTGCTCCTCATTGGCCTGGTGCTGAGTGTGCCTGTACTGGCGGATATTGTGCCGACGGCGACACCTATGTATGATCTCTCCTGGCGGAATATAGATGGTAGTGGAGATACGCTAAGCGGGGGCATCTACACTTTACGCGGCACAGCAGGACAGCCCGATGCCGCTAGTTGGGGTGGTGGTGCGTACACGCTATCGGGCGGGTTCTGGCTGCGTTCGGTGGCTGAGCCAGAGGAAGTGTACTGGATTTATGTGCCGATGATATTGCGGAACGCTTCGTAGAAGATATATACAGCGCCGTGTGAGTCTCCCCTCACGGCGCTTTTTTGTGCGTATGACCTGTTGAGCCCAACATGCAGCCTTTCTTTTACTTGACAAGATATTCTCTTCTTGTCGATACTGTACCCGGAAGCTGGTTACTGTGCAGATGATATAAACACTCCCGCTGATTGATTCCGTGAGGAAGAATTAGTTGGGAGTGTTTTTGTTTCTGCAGGATCGACAGGGGAGGGATACGATGGACTTGGTGGAGACGAGGTGCAAGGAAGCAAGTTCGCAAAGAGGAACAGGAGGGCTGGAACGGTCACGATTGCTTGTTGGTGTGGTGGTGTTGGCCCTGTGCATGGCGCTTTTTGGCGGTGGGGCTAGCGCCCAAGAGGGGAATGCGACTGAAGCAATCGATGTGCAGGCGAGTGCGCTAAGCACGGCCTTTAACTATCAGGGCCAATTGTTGGCCAGTGGCGAACCAGTCACTGACGAATGCAGCATGATCTTTAGCCTGTACGACTCGGCAATCGGCGGCAATATGATCGGGACGCCCATCTCGACCACGGTGACAGTGACAGACGGGCTGTTCTCGGTCAACCTGAACTTTGGCAGCGGCGCCTTTACCGACGAGATCAGGTGGTTGGGGATTCAGGCCAAGGGGTCGAGTGATGCGAGCTTTGCCAATCTGGGGCGTCAAGAGCTTGTTGCCTCACCCTATGCGTTGTATAGCCTTTCGGCGGGCACATGCGATACAGCGGCCACGGCGACGACGGCACTGACAGCGAATACAGCGACAACCGCGCTTACAGCAGATACGGCAATTACTGCTACGCTTGCGACTACGGCCACCACTGCGCTTGCGGCAAACACTGCAACTACTGCAACTACAGCTACTACAGCCGGGAATGCTGATACGGTGGATAACCTGCACGCCGCCAATATGGCCCGCGTCGCTCGATATGTTGTCACCTATCCGGGAGGAAGTGCAGATATAACCATCCCGCATTTTCAAACCTGCCAGATTACTATTGGCGAGGTATTTGGCACCCCTGACAATGTGGCCTGGCTTTCTATTGCGGAGAATGACTATCGTATAGCCTGGGTGGGGATGGCGGGCGATGGAACCGCTGTTCATGGCACGGCATTGCTCAATTCGACCGATACAGTCATTACAGTCGGCACCTCCATTACACTCTCCTGCCCCAACGTCAACGAATACAAGCTGGTTCTGACGTCTACACACGAAGATGTTGTAGCGACGGTTACCTGGTGAGAGGAGGCAGCGATGACACAGTGTGCAGAGCGGTTTGGGCTGTTGCTGGCCCTGCTCCTCATTGGCCTGGTGCTGAGTGTGCCTGTACTGGCGGATATTGTGCCGACGGCGACACCTATGTATGATCTCTCCTGGCGGAATATAGATGGTAGTGGAGATACGCTAAGCGGGGGCATCTACACTTTACGCGGCACAGCAGGACAGCCCGATGCTGTTAGCTGGGGAGGTGGCGCGTACACGCTGTCGGGCGGCTTTTGGCTGCGTTCGGTGGCTGAGCCAGAGGAAGTGTACTGGATTTACGTGCCGATGATATTACGGAACGCTTCATAGAGGAATTGTATAGCGCCGTAAGGGGAGACTCTTGCGGCGCTTTTTTTGTGCACTTCCTCTTGCTAGTGCCTTGATAATCTTTTAGACTGTACATAACCAACTGGCAGGCGGGAGATTTTTGCTGCCCTGGTGTACTGCTCAACTGTTTCGCCTTTTTAGAAGACGATTTGGGAGGGAACCAGATGCGCAACAGGCCACCTTATTCACTAGTGTACGTATTCGCCGCTACGTTATTGCTGCTGGGAAGCCTGGCTTGGCCGGGCAGTGCAGTTCAAGCGGACACCCTCATTGTGACCAAGTTCACCGATACGAACGACGGCGTCTGTGATGGCGATTGCTCGCTGCGCGAGGCCATTGTTGCGGCCAACGCCACGCCCGGCATCGATACGATTACGCTGCCCAGCGGCACGTTTTCCCTGTCGCTGGTGGGCGATGAGGATTTCGCTGCAGCGGGCGATCTGGATGTGCGTGCACCACTGAACCTGGTGGGGCAGGGCGCCGAGGAAACGATCATCGATGCTTCGGCACTTGGTGATCGTGTTTTCAATCTATTGATCTCGGCTACGACGGTGAGCATGTCGGGGTTGACCATCACGGGGGTTACGAGTGCGGCTACGCACGGTGGTGGCATTGCCTGCGACAGGCTGACTTTGACCCTGGATGATGTGTCGCTGACGAATAACGACCCCGGCACGAGCCATTCAGGGGGCGGGCTCTATGCCTATGAGAGTACGGTGACCCTAACCAATAGCGAAGTGGTGGGCAATACAGGCAGTCAGGGCGGCGGCATTTATGTTTACGGTGGCGAACTGACCATGGTGGATTGTGAGGTCTCGGACAACACTGCTACCGAGTCGGTAGGGGGCATCTATGTGTACGATGCACCCACAAGCCTCACGCGCTGCAGCATTGTGGGCAATACTGCGCCTCATACTGGTGGACTTAGTTTCAGGTCACCAGGGGAGAGGCTGATTCTGGATAGTTGCCTGGTGGCCAATAATACGGCTGTGGGGGATTACGCCGAGGTGGGCGGTATCATGGCGGATGAGGGGAGTGGGGCCAGTATCGTGAACTGCACCATCAGCGGTAACGAGGCTGGGGGCTATGCGGGCGGTATTGAGGTGCGCATGCCCATGACGATTACCCATTCGACCATTGTCAATAACGTTGCCAGTGTGAATGAGGTGAGCGGCTATTGCGGCGGGTTGTTTGCCTACCAACCCGCCAATGTGTACCTGCAGGATACAATTATCGCCAATAATGTGAGCATTCTAAACCCGATCTATGACGATTGCGTCAAGTGGGGAGCGGCTACCGTCACCTCGTTGGGCTACAACCTGGTGGAGAATGTGGGCAACTGCACGTTTAGCAGCACGGGCGATATAACCGGGCAAGACCCGCTGCTGGGTGCGCTGCAGGATAACGGTGGGACTTCTTGGACACATGCTCTGTTGGCGAGCAGCCCGGCGCGCAACGCGGGGAATCCGGCGGTGAGCAGTACGCCGCTCTATGATCAGCGCGGAACTGGCTTTGGGCGGGTGATCGATGGCCGGGTGGACATTGGCGCCTATGAAGCCTGGGTGAATGTCTTTGTGCCGTTGGTTCTCAAGTAAGTATACAGAGCTCCGAGATGAAACGAGTCGGGGAGAGCCGTTAATTAAAGGCGCTCCCCATTTTTATATTCCACTGACTTGCTGTTTTATGCTGGTAAAATTAGTCTTTATCTGCAGGTGAGTTATATGGATGAGGAGTTGTGTAGTGACCCCATTGGCTGGCCGGTGACATTATGTTATGGTCTGACTTGTAATAAGCATTTTGTTACGAATAATCTACCTACTATTCCCCTCAATATGGAAATCTCCCCCCTTTTCCTCTTGTGTATCTGCCCATATTCCTCTAGACTGCGCAATAGCGGCCTGGCAGGCGGGAGATGTTTTGTTGCGCCTGCTAAAAGCCCCTCGACGAAACTTGCCAGCTACACCGATGAGAAGAAGATTGGGAGCTAAATGCGCAACAAACTACGCTTTACACCATTCCTGTGTGTTCTCACCGCTGCTTTACTCGTGTTCGTTTGGCCAGGATTGCCTGGCGGCACGGCACGGGCCGATGATTTTACCGTGACCAAATTCACCGATACGAACGATGGCGTCTGTGATGGCGATTGTTCACTGCGCGAAGCCATCATTGCGGCTAACGCCACGCCTGGCGTCGACACGATTACCCTGGCCGCCGGCACCTATGTGCTGACGCTGGTGGGTGATGAGGATTTCGCTGCAGCGGGCGACCTGGATGTGCTCGCACCACTGAATCTAGTGGGGCAGGGCGCCGAGGAAACGATCATCGATGCCTCGTTCCTTAATAATCGGGTCTTTGATGTGCGTTCAAACGATCAAGTCCACATCGAATCCCTGACTGTGAGCCAGGGGGCTGTTCGCGGCGCCATCTATGTCGATGGTACTGACCTGACGCTGGAGAATGTGGTGCTTTCTGAAAACTCTGTAGACAGCTCCAGCAGCGGCGGTGGGATATCGGCCTGGCGCAGCGATGTGACCTTGATCAATACCCAGGTCATCAGTAACACTGCTGGCCAAGGCGCTGGCGTCTATACCTATGACTGCGTTTTGAATCTCACCAACAGCTTGGTTGGATACAACACCAGCACAAACAGCGGCGCTGGCCTTTGGATTCAAGATACTGCGCTGGTCATGGATGGCAGCGAGATTGTTGGCAATAGTAGTAACGGTTCTGGCGGCGGCCTCTATAGTGCGGGCGCGCCGAGTGTCTTTATTACCAACAGCCTGGTGGCTGACAATATTGCCGATACTGAGGGCGGCGGGTTTTTCTTTGCGAGTGGCGAGTCGGTTGTGATGGAGAATTGCACCATCAGCGGTAATGAGGCGGGCAGCTATGGCGGGGGAATCAATACCCGTATCCCCTTCACCATAACCCATTCAACCGTCGTAGATAACGTGTCCAGCGTTGGTGAGAGTTCGGGTGGTGGCGGCGGCCTTTTTGCCTATCAGAGCGGCGCTACAGTGTTTTTGCAGGATACGATCATCGCCAATAACGAGGACCGCTTGGACTCGACCTATGACGATTGTATGAAGTGGGGAACGGCCCCGGTGACTTCGCTGGGGTACAACCTGGTGGAAAGTGTGGGCAACTGCACGTTTAGCAGTACGGGAGACATTACCGGGCAAGACCCACTGCTGGGCGCGCTGGCAGACAATGGCGGCTCTACCAGGACACATGCGCTGCTGGTGGGCAGCCCGGCTATCGACACAGGTGATCCGGCGGTGAGTAGTGTGCCGGCTTATGACCAGCGTGGTGTGGGGTATGCGCGCGTGACTGGCGGTCGGGTGGATATTGGGGCGTACGAGTACGGGAGTGTGCCCCCGACGCCGACAGCAACAGCAACCGCGACAGCAACAGCAACTGCGACGGCTACAGCCACCGCGACGGCGACGGCGACGGCGACGGTACCGAGCACGTTCCGTGTGTATGTGCCACTGGTGCTAAAGTAGAAGGCAAGGCAAGGCCGCGAGGGCGAAGGCTCTCGCGGCTTATTTTTTGTTGTTGGGAGGTTAGGTTGAGACATGCACGACCTGCGGTGCGGCCTAGGATTCGGTGTCCTGCGGACAGGTTGGCTGGTGAAGGAACGTCCGATTAGACTGGGATTGGCGGAGACACACGAGGCTAAACCCTCGTGCTATCCTTGCAAACCCTAGGGACAATCCACCGGATTGTCCCTAGGCTGGGATTGCTGTCGGAGGCTGTGGGTGATGAAGGGACCTAAGTGGCTTCGGGACCTTTCAAGCTGTCTGCTAGTTCTAGAGCTTTGGGATAGTCTAGATGACAGAGCCGGCTGCATATCACTTGAAGGTCAGCGAGGTCAGCACCGTTGTTGTGGAGGGTGTGAATCATTTCCTCAAAGGGGCGAGAGTCATAGATGACGGTGGCTGACTGCAAAAGATGGCCGACGAGTTGTGCTGTGGCCCGAGGGTGATTCTCGCAGAATCCTTCCTGAAGTAGCTTTTGATAGATATCGCCTCTGTGAGGCATGTTTGGTGCGGTGGTCATGCAAATAGCTCGCACTACCTCTTCAAAGTTGGATTCAAGGGGAAACACCCAGCGCACCATATCTTGCTTCTCATCATCGGTTAGGGCAGGAGGGAACCCGCTGTTGCGGTGATCCCAATACGGAGAAAGCCGCTCAGTCCAGACTGTCGCACGCTGAGGTACTTCCACCGCATACAAGGCCTCAGTGACTGCTCTGGCAAAGAATGTGCGTCCATCCGGTGTTGCTTTCTCAATAAAGTCAGACAGCCAGGCATGATCTTCGCATACGGGATTGCTCTTTGCATGTACTACAATGAGTGCGATGTGTTTGCTGAATAGCTTTTGGAGAGGTTTTGGGAGTTCGGACAGGTGGGCGAATGCCGATTGATAATGTGGCAGTATCTCGTCTTCAAGAAAGCCGAGTACGGTGCCATGCAGGTAACCGTGCCAGGCTATTTTCGCCGAGTCTGCGTTTGCTGACCAATCGAGAAGTGGCAGCAGATTCGTTCTGGTCCACTCTGTGTCGAGTTGAGCTATCTGGGCAAGGGCTTGCATCAACATGATAAATGCAAACCCTGCTCCCAGAGAATCTCCAGAGAGTATATCCTTGAAGCGTTTCTTGTAACTTTGGGGTAAACCCTGCCACGTATCTTTAGCAAAGCGGCGTCTAGAAAAGAGCGTCTGCATCCAGAGCTGGGCGATTGTTCCGCAGGTATGGTTCAATGCGACAAAGCCCAAGTCATCGTCGGTAATCGCGGAGTTATCTCGCTTGGCTGATTCAAAGATGCGGTCAGAGATACCTTCTACCTGGTCAAGCTGGATCGAACTAAAGCTAGGGTCGTTTCTTGCGCCGGCTAATAGCAGGTTTGCTATCTCCTTGGCACTAGCATGAGGTTCTTGAATATGGCTCAGCAGATCTAATATCTGCGTCCACTGTTCTGTATTCAAGTTGGCTTTTTCCAAGCCTCGCAAAAGAGCTTGCCAGATCGACGAATTCCAGTCTTCGTGCTCGACTAGAGTTTGTGCGAGTGCGAGGCCAAAGTTGAATTTCTCAGTTGTCGCTGCGGTAATCTCTCTTAGAAGACCTTCTTGATCGGGTTCATCCCATCCCACTTTGGGAAAATTGGGCAAGGCATCGACGATATCACCTGGCTGCATAGCGTAGAGCTGATTACTAGAGAAGGGGCTAATGATCTTGCCGTTTTCTACCTCAATACGAAGCCCGTTATACTCGGGATGTTTGGGTGGGATAAAATCCGGATGTCTGGTTTTGATGTTCTCAAGCTGTTCTGTTACCAGAACATGCCCTGGTAAGTGCCGGTCAAGCCATACAAGAAGCTCGTAATGCTTACGGTCTGATGCTTTCTGCTGTGACGGATGAACATGTTCACAATGCGGGCCGCGATCAATCGTGGCAAGCAAGTGCTTTTGGGCCTCCGGACTTGCACTTGGGAACGCTATGCCTAGTAGGGAGAAAACTTCTGATTTCAGACCTGGTTGGTAGAGCAAGTCTCGGTTGAGAATCCAGTCGATCTTTTCCTCCGCGGTTCGGTCACTCTTTTCGACACCGTGGACAGCAAGACGACGCAAGAGCATCGCTTCTGAGTTAGCCCAGGCATCTATGACAGCCTCTGCCCTAGAGGAATTAGTGTGCAGTAGAGCCTCAATAATGTCGCGCGCAGCATCTATCAGAATATCAATGGATTCACGAAAGTATGGCTGCTCTTCGCGCGTGGATGCGATCTTGTCACGCCGGTAACTGATCGGGTCAGAGTTTTCCCTTGCTTTTCCTGCTCCTTGCAGGATTACGTGAGCTTTGAGTAGATTGGTGGTTACGATAGGTTCTATTATTGATGCCGTTTCGTCAAGGTGTGGCAAAAAGTAATTTTGCCAGGCCTCGTTCAGTGCGTACTCGTCTCCTGCCAAAGCCAGATCGATATCTGTTCTTGAGAGTGCAGAATTCTTGCTTGTGTTCTCAAAGTAGGACTGTGTGAGTTTTGCGTGTGGTGCTGTGAGATAATCGAATAAAATGAGGGCGGTATCCCGATCTTCGGGATAGCGGCATTCTTCGAGTGTCCAAACCAGACGTTGGGTATCCCAGCCAGGTTGACTCGTATCAAGAAGAAGGGATATCAGTACGGTTTTGCTCATCGCGTCAAGAGAGGGAGTGCTACCCAGTTCCAAGGCCAGAGCGTGCCACAATTGATGCCCCAGCGTCCGGTTTTGTTGCTGCTGGGCGCGTAGGATGGCAACCAATTCGCCCGGCATCCGGCTGAGGTAAGTGTGTGCTAGCCATTGCGCGAGTTGCTCTTCTGCTTTAGGCGGAAGGTTGGGAAGTGGGTTGTCCTTCGAGTCCTTTTCTGGGGCTGGTTCAAAGAGTTTGGGAAACCAACGTCGTGAAGCGACCCAGTTTAGCCAGGCAAGGTTATCGGCTTTTCGGACAAAGTGAATCACTCTATCCTCCGTCCTCAGTGCAATATCCAAATAGTCTTCCTCTTCTGGAACCAGAGATGGCCATGTGCTCTTGTCGTCGATGGCACTCATCGTAACCAGTTGTTGTACTCGGCGGGCGTGATCTAGAGCTCCCATGTGGATTTGCTTGGCCCAGGCTTGCATTGCGTTCGTCAATTCGATATGCCCAATGGATTCGTCACAGGGATAAAACACTGGCTTAATTCTCATATGGTTCCAGTAAGCGTTGTTCTCTGCGACCGCCAGTTTTTCATTGAGAGAGTTAGTCAGTGCAAAACGCGGCTTTGTCTGGGGGGCCAAGCCACGTGCAAGGTATTGCATGACAATATCCTTGTGGCTGTAGCCGACGAACAGAACGGCGTATGTAGCAAACAGCGTGCAAAGGAAAGAAGTGGCCCAGCCGTCAGTGATGTAAGCCCTGCCAAAGTCCTTGTCGGTAAGCACCATACGGCTGTTGTCTTTGTCTACGCTTCCATGAAGATAGACCAACCCATGGAATTCGCGACCCAATGGGAGTGCGGGGGCATAGTAAGTATCCAGACTGGTATCGAACGCCTGTTCAGCCGCGTCCGAGAAAAGACGGTCAAGGTTGGTGGTAACGATGCGCACCTGCTCGGGGTTGGGAAAGAGCTGCAGTAAGGCCAAGTGAAGCGGTGTGAACGGGATGTCTTTCTTTCCAAGTATCTGTCGAGTTTTCTCTCTAATTGGTACTCCTGCGTCTTCGCGCTCGCCCAGGAACCTATCATAGTCCTTGCGGTTCCCTCTAGTAGGATCGATCTCGTCGACCAGTTCCTGAAAGTTGGGCAGGTTGGCTGGCGGACCTTTCGATACTCCAGATCCCGCAAAGATGACGAGTTTGCCCTCTCGTTGGGCTTGGATCAGTTCATCAGGCAGGTCGACTTCGTTGGTGATATGCATGGCACTCCCGTGATTAAGCCGTTGAGTTTAGGTTAGCTGCAGCTCACTGGAGTTTATTTTACTGGGAGTGTGTTGCTTACGCAAGGGGTTATGCTTCCAGAATAAAAAAACCGCCTCCCGGCGGATTTTATCTATTCTATACACCCTTACTGAACGCTAACAGCGACAACTTCAGCGTGGACAAAGGCGGGGTCGATGAGGCGCAGGGCGCGGGCCAGGTTGGCGCTTATTTCGCGAGCATCGGCATCGGCATTAGCGGGGAGCAGTGCCAGCGCCTGGCGGAAGGACTCGGCGGCTCTGCAGGGGTGCTCTTGTTCTATTTGCACCAGGCCGAGCATGTTGTGGCTGCGCCAATCGTCGGGGGAGATGACGATGGCGGTGGAGAAATCGGCGGCGGCAGCCAGCAGCGAGCCACGATCCAGGCGGATATAGCCCCGTCGTTTGTAGGCAGCCAGCAGGCGCGTCTTTTGTAGTTCGATCACCCGGGTGAGAGCCTCTTCGGCTTCAGCCAGGCGGCCCTGGCTGTGGCGGGTGAGCCCGAGAAAGTACCAGCCCTCACTCTGCGTGGGGTCCACTTCCAGGCCACGTACAAGATACGCCGCTGCGTCGTCCAACGAGCGGATGCGGTAATGCTCTATGCCCTTTTCAACGAGCTTGCATGCCTGGTTCATGGTGCGGTTCCTTCCCTTCCGGCTATATTGTGCATGCGGAAAAAGATTTGGTCAAGCGCTAGAAGGAAATCTCGCGTAAAACTGTGCGTTTTTCAGCCCCTTTTGGGCAGAATTACCAAATACTGCCCATCCTCCAGCCATCCAGACGGCGCAACACCGCCTCGTCACCCTCGGCAAAGAGGGCTACGCCCAGGCAATCCTCATCAGCAAAGAGGCGTTCGGTTTGCACATAACCGTTGACGAATACTTCCAGCACGGAGCGATCGAGGAAGAGGTGCATACGCAAGGGTTGCCCTGGCTCTAGGCCAGCGGGGCCGCCAGTGATGACGCCGTTGTACTGGGCAGAGAGGCTGACATTGCCATCCACGCCGAACTCGCCGGTGGTGGTATCGTACCAGATGCGGGTGGCGGTTTGGCCATCGGCAGAGCAGCGCAGTTCGAGGCCCAGTTTGTGGGCACTGCTGGCGGCCAAGTCGAACTCGGCGATGATTTCCAGCGAATCGCCGCGCAACTCGGGCAGAATACGTCGTTCGTCCGCAGACAGACACAGGTTCTCATAGGTGTGGTGCTCCTCACGGAGGGCGGCCAGTTCAGGGATGGGCTGCTGGATGAGACGTGCGCCGTCCCAGGTGAGCACCCGCGGCAGGGCCTGAACCCCCTCCCAATAGGGGACATTGGCGGTCGGGGAGCCCTGCAGAACCCAGCCGAACATGAGGCGGCGAGTGCTGCTGCCGGGGCCTCGATCATCGACGCAATCCGGATTGGGGGCGTAGAGGGTGTTGGAATAGTCGATGATGTCTGCTTCGGGATCATCCGGCGCAAAGGTCAGGGTTTGGCGGTTATAGGTGCCCGCCCAATAGCGCACGGGGTGGGTGCAGGCCAGCAGCATAAAGCGCTCGGTGCCCTCGTGCTGGTCGGTGGGCAGGCCGTTAGCATCGCACAAAGGGATGAGGCAAGGGCATTCGAACCAGTTGGCATAGCGGTCATCGGTGAACAGGCAGCTGCGGTAGTTCCAATGCTCCAGATCGGGCGAACTGTAGAGGGGCGTGGCGCCCTTACCATCGCGGTTGCCGCCGGTAAGCCACCACCACAGGCCGTTTTCCTTCCACACGTGGGCATCGTGGATGGCGGTGGTGCCGGGCCAGGGCGGGGTGGCGTCGATGACCATCTGCTTTTGCCAGGTGAGCATGTTATCGGTGCTGCGGGCCAACATGCCATAGCGCACCTTGCGCACCACCACTGTGCCGGTGTAGAGCATGGTAGGGCGGCCCTGGTCGTCGATGACGATGTTGCCGGAGTGGGCGCCGCCGCGATCCCAGGGGGAATCGGGCCAAACGGCGATGGGCAGATCGCGCCAGTGCACCAGATCGTCGCTGACGGCGTGTCCCCAGCAAATACGGGCCGGATCATAGGGGTAGGCCGTGGCCTCGGGATCCCACTGGTAGAACAGGTGGTACTGCCCCTGCCAGTAAGTGGGCCCGCAAGGATCGTTCATCCAGCCTTGGGGGGCCGTCAGGTGATAGCGTGGCCAGTGGGGATCGGCGGCAAGTTGGCGGCGCTGGGCCGTGCAGGCCTGCTGCCAGCGGGCGATCTCTAAAGAAAGCGGGCTCTCAGCGGACTCGGTTGGGTTGGCGGGATGCGGCATGGCGTTGTCTTCTCCTGTGTTCGGCACGGGGGCATTATAGGCAAAGTGGGAGGGAAGGCAATAGCGCGGGGCTGTCGGTCTCGCTTTGGTGGAAGGCTAGGCCATTATACATATTTGGGCTTGTACTCAATGGCGGTTGCGTTTACAATCTCTGCGTTGGTTCCAGGGAGGCAACCATGTTGATACGTGCCGAGCGCTACGCTGCCCTGAAGGAATTGGCCGATGCTGCCGGATCGGCCATAGTGCCTTGCGATTATTGCGCAAGCAAGGCGCCTGTTTGCTCATCACGCATCCTGCCCGCTTTTTCAAAACCACGTGCGCAGAGGCTTGCGGCATGATAGAGCCTGTCATTGTTTGCGTGGCTCCCATTGAGCGGCGTGCGCCGCAACGACCGCCCCTGCTGTTTGACCCCGTAGAAGTAGCGGAGGATGTTTATTCTTGTATGCTTGCCGGGGCCAGCATGGTGCATCTGCATGTGTGCAATCGAGAGGGCTGGCAGGTCGGCGAGACGGATGTGTATTCCGAGACGTTGGACGAGATTTCAGCGCGCGGCGATGTCATCATTCATGCCTCAACGGGAGATCGTTCCTTCCAGGTACCACGGGAGGAACGCTGCCCTGCGTTGAATGAACCACGTACAGAAGTGGCGGTGCTCAATATGGGCACTTTTAATGTGATGGACAGCAAGTTCATCTGCTCGCTATCGGATATTCGTTACTTTGCCCAATGCATACAGCAAGCTGGCGTTTACCCCGAATTGCGCTGTTCGGACATTGGCATGATGTGCACGGCGGATCTGATTGCGGCAGAGGGATTGCTCCCAGAGAAGCGCTTTTACAGCCTGTCGGTGGGGATGCCCGGTAGCATGCCGGCCTCACCCGATGGCCTGTGGTCGTTGCTGCGTTACGTGCCCAAGGGCCATTTGTGGGGACTGGCGCAGCAGCACGTGCTCGATTTGAATTTGGCTACCTTTGCGGTATCCATCGGGGCTACGTGCATTCGCGTGGGAATGGAAACCTGCTATGGCATGTTGGAGCAAAGCCCCTGGCTGAACAATGTCGATGTCGTGGATGCGGTGGTACGCATGATCCATGGTATGGGACGTGAAGTGGCCACGCCTGAGCAAGCCCGCAATATTCTCGGTATTGGATAGGCAAGGACGCTATGGCAAAACCCATTGTTATTGTTGTATCCCCAGTAGCAGAGAACCCGCCAGCGATTTTGCCCAACCCGGTTGATCCGCAGGAGTTGGCCGAGGATATTCATGCTTGCGCTGAGCAGGGGGCCAGCATGGTGCATTTGCACGTGCGCGATGACTGCGGACAGCCCACGGCGGATCCATCCATTTTTAGCGCCACACTCGATTTGATCCGCCAGCAGGATGATATCGTCATTCAGAGCACGACCTGCGGGCCAAGCACTTGGGGCGAGGAAGATCACTGTGCCTGTCTCCACGATCCTCGTGTTGAGGTTGTTCAGCTCAATATGGGCTCTACCAATATAGGCGAGTTGGTCTATATCAACACGAGGCCCGACCTTAGATATTGGGCCGAGCGAATCATGCAGGCCAATGTGAGGACAGAGCTAGAGATTTCTGATGTGAGCATGGTGGCCAATGTGCGAACGCTGGCGCAAGAGGGCTTGTTGCCTCAACCCCTTTTCTATGGCTTTACACTGGGCTATCCGGGGATTATGCCGGCCACTTCCACCGCTGTTTGGACGCTGCGCAAGTGGATTGCGCCGGATACGCTGTGGGGACTATCAGAGTACCCCATGCGCGATCTGTCACTGGTTTCTTTTGCTTTGAGTAGTGGCGCAACGTTTGTGCGCATCGGCTATGAGAATAGCTATTCGGTGATTCCGGGCAGACCCTATATGCGCAATGCTGATATGGTGGCACATTTAGCACAATTCATTCGCATTATGGGTTTAGAGGTTGCCACGCCCGAACAAGCACGTAATATACTCTGCATTAGCCAGGCTAATTGAAGGAGAATACTCTTGACGCGTATTGCTATTTGTGGCAATGAGTGGCTGCTCAACGGCAGTGTGCCCTATCGGGGGGCTGCTGCTGAGGGACTGCTGATGAACTTGCGTGCGGTGAACAGCACCTTTGAGGATTCTGGACGCCCCGATTTTGACCCCGAGGCCAATACCAGAGCTTTTTTGCGTATGCTGCCCCTATACCGCAACGCCGGTATGCGGGCCATTACCCTTAATTTGCAAGGCGGTATGCCTGGCTATGAGGGTGCGGTGAATTCGGCACTGAACCCCGATGGTACGCTACGACCAGGCTATATGGTCCGCGTTGCTCGGGTGATTGAGGCTTGTGATGACCTGGGCATGGCCGTCATTCTGGGCGTGTACTATCAGCGGCAGAGTGGGATACTGGTGGATGCTGATGCGGTGCGTTCGGGGGTGTATGCCACGGCTACCTGGCTGCTGGAACAGGGCTATGAGCATGTGCTGCTAGAGGTGGCCAACGAGTTCGGACACCCCGGCTACAAGCACGATATCCTCAAGGAGCCTGCCGGGCAGGTGGAACTGATGCAGATAGCCAAGGAGGCCAATCCGCTGCTGCTGGTTTCGACCAGCACGCTGGGCCACGGCCACGTGCCGGATGTCGTGGGCGAGGTTGCGGACTATGTGCTCATCCATTTCAACGAAACCCCAGTGGAAGAGATTCCGCTACGCGTGGCCGAGGCACGCCGTTTTGGCAAGCCAGTGGTGTGCAACGAGGATTTTAAAGAAGATGAGGAGGGCGCCCGAGCTGTACGCGTCTGTGTGGCCGAGCATTGCAGTTGGGGACTGATGCTACAGGAGCACAATCAGCATCTGCCCTTTAGCTTTTATGGCCCAGATGATGATCCAATCGTCTATGGCTCGTTGACTATCCTTACGACCAAAGGGCAAATCGACAGTTTGAGCAATTGCTGACCAAGGAACATTCATGGACATCTATCGTTATCTTGTGGGGCTTGCAACGGGCGGTTCGGTGTGCCTATCCTGGCGGCTGTTGGAATCCGATGCGCCGGACATGCCCTTTTGGGTGGAACGTGCAACAGTGGAAGGTGATATTAGCGGTAGCTGGGAGCGTTTGACGCCTGAGCCCCTGCGCGACCGCACCAACTATGAGGATCACCAGCCCTACCAGGGCACGTACGATTACCGCGTGGTGGACGGTGAGGGACGCATCAGTGAGACAGTGCGGCAGAGCTTTGGCGTGCCGCGCAGCAATGTAGCGCTACGTGTGCCGCTGCCGCTGAATGACGATGTACAGGGCATCATCGTGGGCGACTTGGAGAACAACGGTCGCATGGGTTATGTGGTGCGTTGCGCTCGCGGGGGCACCATCTGGCTGATTGCCATTGGCCACGAGGGCAAACAATTATGGCGATACGATACCCATCTGCCGGTGCACGGCGGTTGGGATGGTTCGATGAACCACTGCCCCTGGGCAGCCTGGGATGTGAACCACGATGGCCGCACTGAGGTGCTGGTGCACGATTACCCTGTAGACGGGGCGTACCCCACAGAGGATTACAGCACGGCCATTGATGGGGAGACCATGACCTGTCTGGATGGGGAGACGGGTGAGGTGGTGTGGCGCGTACCCTGGCCGGCTCAGCAATCCCGTGTGATGATGACCCTGGCCTATTTGCGAGGCAGGGATGAGGCCCCTTGCATGGTGGTGCAGGACGAAACGTACGGGCCGGTGGACCTGACTGCGCTGCGCGGCGAGGATGGCGGCGTGTTTTGGCAGGTGCACCAAACCCGACCCGGCGGCCATAACCTGGATGTGGCGGACATCGACGAGGACGGCGTGCAAGAAGTGATTTGCGGTGGCATGTGTTACAACGGCGACGGCACGGTGCGCTGGGAGGCCGAGTGGTTCGGCCATACGGATATCAACAAGCCGGCCTACATCGACCGCAGCCTGCCGGGGAAGCAGATTTGGTATGCGGTGGAGGGGGACAACCCAGGCGTGTATTTGGTGGACAACGAGGGGCGCACGCTGTGGAAAGAGCCCTATCGCCATGCGCATTTCGGCTGGGTGGCCCGCCACACGGCGCAGATTCAGGGGTTGCAGCCTCATACGGCGGAGGACGGTCGCGTGGAATACGGCGCCGGTGATGCTGGTATGCGCCAGGTGGAGCACAACCCGATATTCGCCTTTAACGGGCGGCATTGGCAGAACCTGACCGAGGAGCAGCGCAAGTGCTTTGTGCCGGTGCACTGGGATGCCCGCCCCGAGGTGTGCTTTGTGATGCGCAAGCGTAACAAGCGGGTGGTGCGACTGGCGCCATCGGGCGAAATTGTGGATTTGCCGGACGGCACGCTGCCAGAGACGGCGGTGTTTGGCCGCAATATGGTTTGTGTGGATGTGTGCGGCGATTACCGCGAAGAGATTGTGACCGTCGATGAGGCGGATAATTCGCTGATTGTGCTCTCGAACATGACGCCACACGACTATCGGGGGTATTCGCCCTCGGAGACGTTTGAATATTTGCACGACCGCAGCCAGCTCGGTTCGGGCTATTACCTGTACCTGAGTCCGCCCAACCGCATTGTGGGCCGAGAATACGCCGATGACCGGTTGCGTAAGGAGCAAGCGGCGCGCGGTGTGGCCGAAGAGGGTGGCGAGTATGCAGAGTCGGGCAGTTTTTGGACGACCCGGCAGGAGTAGGGAGTGAATGTAGAGCGCGGTGAGGGAGACCTCGCCGCGCTTTTTTTGTTTGTGGGAAAAGGCAAAAAGAATCAAGCACTTGGTTGTTATTTTATATTTAAAAATTCTGTTTATAAGGGTATTATCGGATAGGTTGTTTATGATATTATATGCGCATATAGTTTTTCTGCTCGATCGTTTGTTTAACTTACGCGTATTCCTCATATCCAGAAAATATTACCAATTTGGTAATAAAAATATTGACGAAAGCTAGGAATGGATATACAATTCTTACAGGATGATCTTAGGAAAGTCGCTGATAGTGGGCGTCGACCACGTAAATGGCCTCAGAAACGTTTTGATTTGTATATACAACGTTTAATGACACTGAAGGCTGCCAACAATCTCCTAGAAGCGAAATCAGCGCCTGGCCACCTTGAGGAATTGAGGCACTTTCCCGATTGCCACGTCTTATCACTACGTCTAGATGACGGTAAGCGGCTTATTTTAGAACCAGCAAACGACCCAATTCCAGAACATACTGATGGAAGTTTGGATTGGGCGCACGTGACGGCGATACAGATCGTCCGAATTGAGGATTATCATGGCTAGAAATGAATTCTTTCCAATCTACGTTGGCAATATCGGCCTTCTCATTGATGAGAGAATAAGCGAGTTAGGCTTGAGCCAAGGTGATGTCGCAAAAAGAGCTGGCTTGAGCCAAAAGACAATGAGTCAGCTTGTAAATGGGCACATTAGACTGACTCCCCCTATGGCGGCTAAGCTGGAGAATGTGCTTGGAATCGAATCCGAGTATTTGCTTCGCATTCAGGCTGAATATGATGCTTCTGCAGAACGCGCTAAAAAACGGAAGGAACTTTCTACAGAAGTCGCTTGGGTCAAAGTATGTCCTTACTCTGAGCTTGTGAATAGGGGAATAATCTTGGGAGCTTCAAGCTCAGTTGATCGCTTACTTCAGCTTTTGCGGTTTTATGAATGTGATACTCCTAGTGCTTGTATGAATAGCTGGCAAGCAAAACCTTCAATGCTTCGAGCTGCTCGCGCTTGGGATTCTGAGGCTGCCCATTTGGCAGCTTGGCTCAAAGTTGGTGAATTGGCTGCACGTGAGCTTGCTTGTCAGTCGTACGATAAGGTAGCTTTTCGACAAGCACTAGTCGAAGCTAGAACACTCAGTTTGAAAGAAGATCCAATTATCGCTCTTCAAGCTATTCAAGACGAATTTGCATCTGCTGGTGTGGCTCTTGCATTTGTAAAGCAGTTCAAGGGGACTAGATGCTCTGGTGCTTCTCAGTGGTTGACTCCCGATAAAGCTTTGATTCTTCTTAGTTTTCGCTACAAAACGGATGATCAACTTTGGTTTACTTTATTTCATGAAGCTGGTCATCTTCTCAATGATTCCAAAAAAGAGACCTATCTTGAAAATAGCGATGCCTCGTGTGATTCTATAGATGAATCGGAACGCCAAGCAGATAAATTCGCTTCAGACTTCTTAATTGAACCATTAGATTATGAGCGACTTATTGGGATAGAGCGATATACTCGAAGCAAGATAGTTGAAGAATCTCGGAAGATTGGCGTGGCTCCTGGGATAATAGTTGGGCGATTACAACATGATTCAGTCCTTCCTTGGCAGACAGGACTAAATAGATTTAAAAGAAAACTTGGCTGGGATGATCCAAGGGCTGAGGCTTTAGGGTATGTCGTTTCTGTATAGACTTATATATGCTAAGGGACACTGAACTCATAACGGATGAGTTGTTTACTTTTTGGTCACTTGTGGATCGTTTGAAGATTTTATGTTATTTATTCCGTTTTATAATTTAGTTTTCACTCAGCTAAATCATACACATAATGATTCTCTTGCGACGACAGGGGAGGGTGCACCATGCTAGAGATACCGGAAAGTTACACCCTGGCCAAGCAGCTTTCGCAGACGGTGGCGGGCAAGACGATTGCCAGCGTGGTCGCTAACCAATCGCCGCACAAATTTGCCTGGTTCGAGGGCGACCCGGCGGCGTATGACGGGTTTCTTTCAGGCAAGACGATGGGCGAGAGCGTGTCCTGGGGCGGCCTGGTGGAGATGGCGGCGGGGGATTACCGCATCGTGCTGAGCGATGGGGCCTATCCGCGCTACTGTGCGAACCTGGCTGAGCTGCCGAAAAAGCACCAGCTTTTGTTGACGTTTAGCGATGAAACAGCCTTGGCCGTAACGGTGCAGATGTACGGCGGCATCTTTGTCTCGCCAGCGGGTGAGTTGGAGAACGGGTATTATCTGGGGTCGGTGAAAAAGCCTTCGCCGTTGGGCGATGATTTCACCTGGGACTATTTCCGCGAGCTGCGGGCCGGTTGTGAGGACAAGCTATCGGCCAAGGCCTTTTTGGCCACCGAGCAGCGGATTCCCGGCCTGGGCAACGGCGTGCTGCAGGACATCCTCTATCTCTCGGGGGTGCACCCCAAGCGCAAGATGGGCGCGGTGTCGGAAGACGAGCTGCGGCTGATGTACGACAAGGTGGTGAGCGTGTTACGGGAGATGACCGAAAAGGGCGGTCGAGACACTGAGAAGGACCTGTTCGGCGAGTACGGCGGCTATCGGACGCTGCTCAGCAGGAACACGGTGGGCACGGCTTGCCCGCGGTGCGGCGGCACGATCGAAAAGGCCAGTTATCTAGGAGGCAGCATTTATTACTGCGAGGGCTGCCAAAAGTAGGAAATAAAGAAGAATGGAGAGGGAGAAAACCCTCTCCGTTTTTTGTTGTGCGCGAGCGAGGATGAGCACGAGGCATTTTTACAAGCTCATAGCTATGGTATCGAGGTCGTTTTCCAGCTTGTCAAGCTGGGCTTGTTTGGCGAAGATCTCTTGCTCTACTGCCTTTAGCTTGGGGCCGTAGGTTTTCTGTAGCCTTTCTAACGCTGCTGTATGCTGCGCATCCTGGAATGCATAGATGAGACCAAACACTCCCAGAGTCAAGAACGGCGGGGCAAGGCAGAACCACTTGTTTTCAACGGCTAAAAAGATGGCTATCGAGATAGCGATTGAGAGGAGAAGAAATAGGCGCACAGTTTTCTTGGATACGGGTTTAAAGGGGAGTTGGAGATTTAGCTCCAAAGTTTCTTGTTCTTCTTGCAGCGCTTCTACCTGTTTTTTCAGTCGCTCGGTGGCCTGGGTGCGGGCGATAAAGCTGGTATCTTGACCGATGCTCACTAGTCGGGCCATGAGAAAGCCCGAGGAGCCGGTGGTCAGTTGCAAGAGAGAGCCGCAAGAGCCACAGATGATCTTTTCTTGCGATGGCTCGATGTTGAGGGGTGCCCCGCAATTGGGGCACTGAATCGATGTAACTTGCATAGACATGGCCTCTTGTTTATTGGGTCTCTGCTGGCAACAACAAACAACGTTTCAGCGATGACCGCCGCATTATGCATCAACTGAGCGATATGAGGCAAGGGCGAGATTCGATTTCTCGCTAGAACAGCAGTATTTCTGGCTCTAGCACCTGAATATGCTCATCCATGGGGTTGGGCGCGAGCTTGTCTGTTGAGAGCGGCAGCGCCAGCACTTGCTGCGCACGCACATCGAGGCCAGCCTGCCAACGCCCATTACGCCCACGATAAGCGTGGGGTTGCGCCAGGGTGCCGCGCACCAATACCATGGCGTCCTGTCGCAAGAGGGGATAGACGAATTCGCCCAGAGGCTCAAAGCAGCTCACGCGAAAGCGGACGGACTCGTTGGTAAAGCTGCCGTCGGCCTCGCGAATGGATTGCTCGATGAGCAGGTAAAAGACGGTGGCATGACGGCCAGAGCGGCTGATGCGGCGTTCTGGGGTGGCGTCAATGCGTCCGATGAGGGTTAGGCTTTGGTACATGCGCGACCTCCTGCTTAGAACATTTGTTCTATTATAGAAAGAAGGGAGAGGTGTGTCAAGATGCCTAACTTTCGTCATTTTGCCTTTGGGCCAATCCTTCATATACTCAGCCCAACATTGCAGATAGAGAATTGATGTCCGGCAAGAGGGTTGGCCGGTTGTGGATAGAGAACGCGCGGATGCGTATCCGGGCGTTCTCTGTATTTCTGGGCGGATAAAGGGGCTGGCGAATACGGTTGGCCCCGCCGACTGGGGAACGTATCGTGGTCGGTGGTGGGGTAACTGCCAGAGGCGCGCCCCCGCATCGGGGTGGTGCCGGTGAGCGCAGGGCGGCTTGGTGCCCGGCAAGGAGGATGATGATGCTAGATTGGGCCAAGGAGCATCCGGCGGTGATTACGGTGACGGATACGGCGGGAGTGATTGTGTACATGAACGCCGCCGCGGTGGCGGCCTTTAAGGGGGACCTGACGGGGCAGAATATTCTGGATTGCCACCCGGAGCCTTCGCGGACGATGGTGGCGGAGATGCTGGCCGAGGGCAAGCGCCACACTTATACCACGGAGAAGAACGGGGTGCGCAAGCTGGTGGATCAATCGCCGTGGTATGTGGATGGCGAGTTTGCCGGGTTGGTGGAGATGCAGATTGTGCTGCCGGCGGAGATGCCTCACCACGTGAGGGACTGACGTTGTTGGCCAGAATATTGGCTCAGCTATTGGCATGAGGTATATTGATCAGCCATTTTCCTGCTAAAGAGGGTGCTCATGGTGATGTGGCGTGTGGTGGAGCGGGATAGCTTTGTGGTGGCGGGGCAGCGCACCTGGATATCGGATCAGGACAACAGCCTGTTCGGCAGCTTTTGGGCGCAGTTTCGTGAAGAGGGCCTGCTGAGCGAGCTGCCCCGTTTGCGCGGCTCGGAGCCAGGCGCCTGCACTGGCGCGGCGGTGATGGGAGTATCGTGTGTGGACGAGGATCCCGCGGACAGAGCCTTTTGGTTTTGGATCGCGGCTGAGTTGGGGCCAGAGGCGATAGCGGAAGCGCGAACGCTGGGGCTGCTGGTGCGCGAGGTTCCGGCTTGCACCTGGGCGGTGTTCGATGGCGGGCACACCCTGCCAGACAGCCTGGTGGCCGCTGAGATGTACGCCTTTGGCGAGTGGTTGCCGGAATCGGGATATGTACATGCCGCCGCACCCGAGTTGGAGGTGTATTTGCCCACGGCCAGCGGCGATTGCGAGTTTTGGCTGCCGGTGAAGCTAAAGTAGAGGGTTTGAAGGACGCCTGGAGGAATCATCCTGGAGGATGATTCCTCCGGGCGTTTTTGTTTTGTGTGGGAATCATACTGAACAATCTCTCTAGAAAGTGCAAAACACTTTTGTTTGTGGTATATCAGCATAAAGCGCTTGTTCGGGCTTTTGATTGAGATAAAGAGGCTCTATCACCGACGTGTGCAGGGTAGAGGTGAGTCGATGGCTAGGTGTGTCGTTTGCGGCAAACAGTACGATCGTTCTTCTCGTGGGGCGAAAGTAGGTGCATGTAGCGAATGTTATGATCGCTATGCGGACGATCCCGCGGCACTGCAATCTATGGCCAAGGCGAAACGGAATCGGACTTTAATTTTCGTGTTGGCTGGACTGATGGCGGTGATCTTTATCGCGGTTACCTATTACACGCAACTAGGCCCGGAAAGCGAGTGGGGCAGGGTTAAGACTTGTACCGCTGTTTTGCAAGAGGGAGACAACGATGCCCGCCTGGCGGCTGTAGAGGAACTGGGAACGATTGGCACAGACAAAGCGACAAAGGCGCTGATCAGTGCGCTGCAAGATGCTGACGGTAGTGTGCGAGCCAGAGCAGTGGCGCTTTTGGGGCAGCGCAAAGCTGAGGAGGCGGTAGATGCCTTGGCTGTGGCGCTGAGCGATGAGGACTATGCTGTGCAAAGTAATGCCGCCGCTGCTCTGGCGGCAATTGGTAGCGACGACGCTATGGATGCCCTGATTGCGGCGCTACAGGATGAGGATGTTTTTGTCCAGATGTATGCGGCTGAAACATTGGGGAATGCGGGCGAGGTGCGCGCTGTAGAGTCTCTGATTCCTTTGCTGCAAAGTGGGGATTACGGGGTACGCTCTGCCGCGGTTACTGCCCTGGGGGATATTGGCGACGAGCGCGCGGTGGATGCGCTCATCGTGCTGGTAGAAGCAGGTGATAATGCGGCGATCACGGCACTGGGACGGATAGGCGGCGAAAAGGCTGTTACGACGTTGATCGATCTATTATATGCTGACGATCCCGACCTACAGGAAAAGGCGGCAGAGGCCCTGGGGGAGGCGGGATCTGAGGCGGTCGAGCGGTTGATTGCGATTGTGGATGACACAGAAGGTCCCCGATTCTATGCGGCCGCGGCCTTGGGCATGACCGATGACCCCTTGGCGGAAGAGCGGTTGAACGAGGCTTTTGACCAAGGGGATTTGTTCATCGTAACTGGCGCGGTCGATTTCTTTATTCGAAAAGGCCAAGAGAGCTCGGAAGAGGTCTTGATCGAGGCGCTCGACGCTTATGGCGATGCAGCCTTGGCCGGCAAGTACCTCAATTCCAACAACACAGCACTCGAAAATGCTGCGCGCAACTGGGCGAGCACTCACGGTTATATGGTGACCACCTTTGTCTATTCGGGCGACGCTTCTTCTGCCTCGTGGGGGAGCGATTAGAAAGTAGACATAATGTTTTTCGTGGTAAGGGGACTCGTGCGTTCGGCGGGGGCTTGTGGGGGTAGCGCCACGGTGAAAAGGGAAAAAGATGATGCGGTCTGAACGGAACACGCGTAGACTGTGGGTTTACATCCTGTTGGCGATCATCGTCGTGTTGCTTGACGTGTGTGCCTGGCATTCCGCCGCGCGGGGCACTTTTAATGTGTTCCTGTACATCGGCACGGGCGCGGGAGCGGTACTGCTCTTTGGTATTTTAGTTACGTCGTCTCGATTGGGAGAGGTGCTGCGGGGATTCGCACTCAGTGTGGCGGCGGTGGGTGTGGTGATCAGCTTGTTGGGGGCCTATACGCTGGTGTGCCCCGGCTATCGGGCTGAGGTGGCGGCGCAGAAAGCGGTAGTAACTCAGGCAGAGACGGCCGAGGCGCAGCGCGTGACCGAGGTGATGGCAGCAGTAGCGCTTCCGGATAGCTGTATGAACAATACCTGCACAGGCAAGATGCTGGTAGCTTTTGCGGGGGATGACGGGCCAGTGATCTCAACCCTGGACGGGCTCGTAACGGAGGGAACAGCTCAGCAGTTCGATGAGGCCGCGACGCTGGTGTGGATTCAGGAAGAGACGGCGGTGGTGGGAACCTACAAGCCCCGCTTGTTGGGGCTTTTCAAGACGGGTGATGCCCTGCGAGTAACCTGGAAGGTGTGGCTGATCGATGTGGAGAGCCGAACGGTGACGGGCTGTACCAGCTTTACCGGGGCAGAGCCGCCGGAGATGATAGAGGTCACCGGCGATGTGGCCGGCGCCCCGCCAGAGGCGGAGGTGGTTGCCTGGTTGAATGAGCTGTATGCGGCGAGTCAGTTTGTGTATGTGCCGGAGGAGTGAGGGGGTGAGAGGGAGGCGACCCCACACGGTTCCTTTAGGGCAAAAGACGAACAGTCTATTTCTAGAGTGGGTGAAAGTCAGAACTATAGAGATAGACTAACTGTAGAGGATGACAGATTTATATATTGAATAGTGTCCAAATATATGAACATATTTATATATTTTATGAATGTATTCATATATTGGGGCCTGATTCATAAAATGTCCCTTTGCGCGTTCCAGACTTGCGCAAAAGACCTTTTTCAGTCATTCCCCTGAGCAGATGCGATGCCTGTTGAGGAGTAATTTTGCACAAGTCGATGACATCGCGGCGCCTGGCTATACCCTTTGTTTTTACTAGATTGATCACCATCTGTTCTTGTTGGATACGATCAAAGCCTACTTGTCGAACATAATCACTGGTCTTCCCCATGCGTTGGTAGACTGCAGAACTGAGCGTATAACTGCGCCCCTTGGTAGCTCCATGGGCTTCAACAAGACCGCTTTCTACTAACCGTTCCAAAACACTGCGCGTTGCCGCCTCATTCTTTTGAATGGCTGCTGCTGCCCTGACTACATCGAGTCTTCGTTCTTCTCGCAACTGAGCCAATAGGATCAGGGATTGCACAGGAATTCTGGTCCCTAGACGTTGTTCTTCCTGTAAGATCATTTTGAGAAAGGGAATATCGGCGGCGGTACTGGTTAGATGTACCGAAACTGTTGTTGAATCAGAATAGGAATAATCGGGTGCTGGTCGACCATATCGCAGCATGCCTTCGTAGATCAAGTCAACGCCGCGCCCTGTACGCTCTGCTAAACCTATACGTTTGATGGCATCTGCCAAAATGGGGTTCCGCGGTTTTGGCTCAACGACTAACAGATTATCCAAGGTTACCCCTTCCACAAAGCCACCGGGGTTGCTAATCACCAGTTCTTGATCCGTCCAACGCACATAAACTGGGCCAAGGCGCGTATAGTCGCGATGGGTAAGGGCATTGACTAGGGCTTCACGAAAGGACCGTTGGTCAAAAGTAGGAATTGGCACACGAAATAGGCCTACCTGAATTTCTTCTTCTTCAATGCGCGCTAAGAATTGCGTCATGATACGATCAAAACCCTTAAGAAGAGAACTGTGGCTAAACTCATTGACGCGCACTTTTGTGCCATCCAATACTTGGAAGGCTACTTCGTGGGTGGGGATATAGCGGCGCAGAGCAACCTCTTGACCAATGAGCAATAGTCCAGCAACAGTAACGTTATAGTGACCATTTGTGCTTTGAATCAGGCCCAGCGCTTTGTCCAATTGCTCATCATCGAGAGATAGCAATGATCGATCTCCACCATACCGCTCTATCATCTGCCTGAGACGAATTCGCTCCAATGGATCAAGATCATCTGGGGTTGCGTCCTCAATAGGCATGGCTGTGTAATCCAGGGTACCCAAGTCTGCTTGTCGACTGACCCATTCATGCGGCAAGAAAGGCACACATTGAGGTGTTCCGTCCATTTGCAGCCTTCGCCTCTGAACCAGGCCTTCTGAGGTAGCTACAATACGCTGCGAGTGCGGCACATGAATGTGCCCAACGATTTTTCCACTTTCCTCGATGGCCTGTACCCGCACGCTTAAAGGGGGGCTGGTGTGATTGGCAATAAGCGCTGCAAGGCCAGAGAAATCGCGATGGGCAGGATTAAGCCCCGTTATCTCGCCATCTGCTTCTACGCCAAGGTATAGATCGCCACCTTCTGTGTTGGTTAGGCACACGACAGCCGCTATCAGATCTCGGTCAGACAGGCGATTACGGTCACTTTTAAATTCAACGGTCATCGACTCTTCTGTGGGTATCGTTCTATCCATGTTATCTCCCTCTACAGAATGTCTGTTGGTAGCAATTCATGTTACCCTTATTTCAGCGGCCAGCCGCCAGCATCTTCAATGGCCTCGTCGATTTCGGCCATGAGGCGCATGGTCTCCTCAAGGGCGACCACGATGTGCTGATAATGCAAGATGTCGTCGTAATCGAGGTTACGGCCCTGGCGGTCTTTGAGCCACTTTTGCAGGGGCTGGTAACCGCCGATGTAAAAGCTCCAGGCTTCCTCGGTGATACCCTCAAAGTACTGCTTTTTGTTGATGTGCACCTTGCCGCCGTCTTCTTCGGGAAGGTAGCGCGGCTTGTCTACCAAGTTGTCGCCGTCGCTAGAGGGATAGCGAGTGCGCAGCGTATCCAGGGCGGGTGAATCCAGCAGGTGCAAAGCGCAGAGTTCATCCCCAAAGCCACACAAGGTGCGGAAGAGAGCGACGTTGGCGGTAAAGGGAATGCGCGGAAAGTCGATCTTGAGCTGATCGGCATAGCGGGCACGGTAGCCAGGGGCATAGAGCAGGGCATAGATGTAGTGCAGCATATCCTCGGGACCGTAGGTGGCCTGCAAGTCGCCGTGGCCATCGGGTACAAAGGATAGACCCAGGCCGCGAGAGAGGCGGGCGATGAGCTTTTCATCCAGGTTGGGGCGCCGCCCGCCAGGGGCCGCGGTCGGCTGCTCTAAACCGGGAAGCATGTCCGATTGCGGGTAGAGGTAGAGGGGAAAGGCATGGCCGGCTTCACGGGAGACATTCGAGATAAGACAATCATTGGGCGGTGCAACTGATATGATAGCATGGCAAAAACCTACAGTAGCCTGCTGTCGTGAGATCGAAAGGCAGAAATTCCGCTGTCCGACCACATGATCGAACAACTCGCGGCGGGGGCGATCCATCACGGTCGAAGAGTAATAGCACCAGCGTTCATCGAAAGGCCGATAAGCACAGCACATGACGGCCCGCTCCCAGACAGGATTTGCTTCGATAGCTTTGCGAGCGGAACGCAAATCATAACGCGTGCCCAGTTTGTAGCGAGTGCGTAGGGCCTCATCGCTGAGGCGCTCATCGCGCAGATCGCGGATACGCCCCTCGATATCACTTCGTTGGAAGGCAATGGCGAAATCGTCGCGATGGGTCTTGAAACCATTCACAGAGACGCCGAAGAGTTCTGTGGTCGAGGGCAGAGCTTCGTACTCACTCGCTGAGTGCCCTACTGACACAAAGCGATAAAAAGGACTTTGGGGCATGAGTCGTTCCCAGGGGGTATCGTTTTTATCGTGGGCATTGAGCCAGGCGTACTTGTCCTGGCGCTGGCCGTAGAGATCGGCGTGATAAACGGCACAGGCTACACTGTGAGGGCCGGAGCGGCGCACCATCAGGGCGATAGTCACGCCCGGCATGATATCAAAGACGTTCTCATCGACACCACCATCGGGCGCTTTTTCCTGGCGCTTGCTACTACCGTGCAGGTCCAACAGGTAGAGCTCGTCAAAGGTGCTCATCAGGTGCTGGCGCATACCGCGAAAGGTGGGGTTATCCAAGTAGCCGTGGTTGGTGATATAGGCCACCACACCCGCCCCCGTGCGTTCAACGCGATCCTCGGCCCAGCGGATGAATTTGACGTAGTCATCCTGGAGATATTTAGGGTTGCGCTCGCCCAGAGGGTGGCCATCGACGTAATAATAGTCATGTACCAGTTTGCCGATGGGGGTGAACTGGCGTTTGCCGTCTACCTCGCGATAGCTGGCGTTAGCCGAGTTGCCGGAATAAGGCGGGTTGCCCAGCACCACCATAATGGGCAGGTCGCTCTTGACGCCGGCGGCCTCACGGCTCTCAGCAGCCAGGGCCTGGCCGTAGAGGGGCAATACCTCCATATCGCCGGGCTGCTCCAGGGTGTTGGTCAGATAGACGTTGAGACGGCTATGGGCATCTTGCACATCATAACCGCTCTCGGCCAGTTGTAAGCCCAGCTTGAGGTGAGCCACAGTGTAGGGGGCCATGAGCAGCTCAAAACCAAAGAGGCGGGGCAGCAGATGGTCGGCCACATAAGCGGGCCAGGCACCAGCCAAGCCCTGGGAGCGCAGTTCGTCCTGAATCTCGTCCACCACGGCATGCAAAAAGGTGCCCGTGCCACAGGCGGGGTCCAACACCAGCACGCGGGGGCTCTCGACACGCTTGCGCGGCTTGCCGGCGGCCGTTTGCACGGTGGGGTTGGTGTTGGCATAGGTGGTGGTGTCCGTATCGGCCAGGCCCATGGGCAGGCCGAATTCACCCTTGAGCAAGGCGTGCACCGAGCGGACGATATAGCCCACCACGGGCTCGGGCGTGTAATAGACACCGCGTTGTTCGCGCAGCTTGGGATTATAAGCGGCCAAAAAGGTCTCGTAGAAATGAACAACAGGGTCTTCACGCTGGCTGCGCTGGCCAAAATCGCGCAGGATCTCGGCCATACGAGCGCGGTCGAGCAAAGCGGCCAGGTCGTTCACGGCCCACTCGATGCGCGGGTCGATCTCGGGGCCAGCCATGCGGCCGAACAGAGAGCGCAAGAGCGGATTGGTGCCGGGCAGGTCAAAGATGGCGCTCTGACGATCAAAGGGTGTGCCGGCATGGTGGGCACAGCGGGCGGCGAACAGGCCGTAGCTGATGGTTTGGGCATACATATCGGCAAAGGTCTCTGGTTTGAGATCGTGGATGAGCACGCGCCGAAAGATGGCCATCTCATGATGGAAATGCTGCTCAATGTTCGGATCGTGTTCCTCGTCCTCATAGGCCTTGAGGATGGTAGCGCAAAGCAAGCGGGTGAGGGCGGCCATGTGCTCGGCGAGTTCTTTGGCGTTGCCCAGGGTTGGCGCTTTGGCAGCCAAGAACTGTTGAAAGAGCGCCATTACTGCGGATTCACCGTCACGGGTGCGATGCAGGCGATTGCCGCTGTCGAGAGAGCCCAGACTGGCGCTGGCGGCCAGCTCTCCGCCGCGATAGAGGCGAAACTCGACATAATCCGTAAGGATGAGGTTGTGCAGGGCTTCACGATAGCGTTTGAGCTGTTCTGAGCGCTCGGTACGGGACAGGTCTTGGCCGATGTCTTTGGTCTCGATATAGCCGACAGGGGTGTTTCCTCGACGGACTACCAAGTCAGGCGCACCACAGGCGATATGGCGCGGCTCGTTGAGCACGGTCAGGCCAGGAGCAAGGTTTTTCACCAGGTCTTGTAAGGCAGACCGATGGGTGTGCTCGGTGGCATCGCCGGTGACAAGTGCGGCATTGATGGACTGGCAGTAATCGGATAGGGCGGTCAAGGGCTGCTCCTCAGGGTGTTTTGTAGTTACCAGTATATTATGCCTCAGTGAGGGCGGTTGTGGCAAGGGGTAACGCGAGGGAGATTGACGGACTATACAAAGAGCCGCGAGGGTACGGTACTCCCTCGCGGCTCTTGCGCATCCACACCTAATCCAGCAGCGATTCCAGATAGGTCAAGCCGTCAAAGACGGGGCCGTCGGCGCAGACGAGCTTACCGCCGCAGTTGCATTGTCCGCAAACCCCAATGCCGCAGCGCATGGTGCGCTCCAAGCTGAGCTGACAGGCTACGCCCGCCTCTCGGCAGCGGAGTGCCACGGCCTGTAACATGCGTTCTGGGCCGCAAGCATATACGGCGTGAGGCCAGCAAGCGTCGATGAGGGGGCCGGCGGCATCGAGGACGGTGCCTTTGGAGCCGGCGCTGCCATCGTCGGTGGCTACCAGCAGGTCCACATCCATGTGCGAAAAGGCGACATCGAGCATGAGCTGGCTGGCGCTGCGAGCACCGATGGCGGCGATCACGCGGTCGCCCTGACGCAGCAGACGGGCGGCCAACAGAGTAAGAGAAGCGGTGCCGCAGCCTCCGCCCACCAACAGATGGCGGGTGCCCTCGGGCTCAAAGCCGTGTCCATAGGGACCGCGAATCCAGAGTCGCTGGCCGGGCTGCAGGGCGCAAACGGCCTCGGTAAAGGGCCCAACGGCGGCGATGGTGAGGGCAAAGGGGGCGCTGCTGACCACGGCCAGGGGGCGTTCTTCGACCCCCGGCAGCCAGGCGAGCACGAACTGGCCTGGCTCGGCGGGCAGTTCGCCATCGAACACTAGGGTAACGCCAGCCTTGTGCTCGGCTATGCGTCGCCGAATGCGCATGGCATAGTAGCTACTCATGGGCACACCCCCGAATCTCCTCCAAGGTGGTGATGTTCTCCTGGCGCATCAGGTCGGTCATCTCGGCCAGGATGCGCTCTACGGCGATCGGGCCTTCTTGCAGCACGCTGCCGATGCCCACGGCGGTGGCTCCGGCCATGACCATCTCTAGGGCGTCTTCTCCGGTGCACACGCCGCCTGTGCCAATGATGGGTACATCCACGGCCTGGCTAACCTGCCAAACACAGCGTACGGCGATGGGGCGAATGGCCTGCCCGGAAATGCCGCCCACTTTGTTAGAGAGCACGGGGCGACGGGCGTAGATGTCGATCAACATGCCCGGCCCCAGGGTATTGCCTATATTGAGGCCGTCGGCGCCGGCGGCCACTACGGCCTGGGCTACGCGCACGATGTTGGGTGCCGAGGGCGACAGCTTGACCAGCAGAGGCCCGGCATAGACCTCGCGGACGGCAGCGGTAACCTCGCTGGCAGCGAGGGGGTCGAAGGCGAAAGCCTGGCCGAACTCGTCGGCCACGTTGGGGCAGCTAATGTTGAGCTCGATGAGCTCAGGGTGGGCACGGGCCACAATCTCGGCGGTGCGGGCGTATTCTTGGTGACGGCCGCCAAACACGCTGGCAATGAGGGGCACGCCCAAAGCGGCCAGCCCCTCGCGGGCGTCAGCTATCTCGATCGCTTCTTGTTCGGCTCCCGGGTTGGCCAAACCGACAGCGTTAATCAAACCGCCCTCCCAGGGCACTACCGAGGGATTGGGATGCCCTGTGCGCGGCTGCAGGCTGCAGGATTTGGTGGTGACGGCACCGGCGCCGTGGCGCCCAATGCGCACCAGGGTTTCGGCGGCGCAGCCCCATACGCCGCTAGCCAACACCAAGGGGTTCGTCAGGTGCACGCCAGCCAGGTCAATGGACAAGCCAGGGTGGTAAATGTGGCCGATGTCGGAGAGGGAATCCATCAGGGGCGGGCCTCCAGGTAGTCTCTAACGCGAGCGGCCTGTTCGGACGAGATGAGCTGGTCATACTCCAAGGCCGCGACGATGCGGGTCAGGGTGGTGACGGCATGGACGGTATAACCCCGTTCGGCCAAGTTGGCTACGCCGCCCTGTTCGCGGTCGATGAGCACCACCACGTCGCTGATGCGCAATCCGGCGCCTTGCAGCGGTTCGGCGGCCTCGAGCACGCTTCCGCCAGAGGTGATGAGGTCATCGAGCACCACGGCGGTCTCGCCGTCGTTAAACTCGCCCTCGATTTGGCGCTTGGTGCCGTACTGCTTGACCTCGCGGCGAGGATAGATGAGCGGATCGCCGGTTTGCAGGCAGACGGCGGTGGCGATGGGCAAGGCGGCATAGGGCAGCCCGGCCACCCGCTGATAGCTGAGAGGCCGAAGCAGACGGGCATAAGCGCTGGCCGCCTCGGCCAGGGCCGCCGGATGACTCACCAGCACGCGCAGGTCGATATAGACGGGCGAATGGGCGCCAGAGTGCAGGGTGAAATCGCCAAAGCGCACGCAGCCCGCTTGAAAGAGGGTGCGCGCTAGCTCGCGCTCCTCGATGGATACGGGGCAGGGTACAGCAGCCGGTTTGTAGGCGGCACGCTCGGTGTTGATCTGATCGCGCAGGGTCTGGGCGGCAGCGCGGGGATCGTCGGCATAGATGATGCCCCGCGAAGAGTTGATGAGCAGACCAAGGCCATCCTCACGCAGGCCAGCGGACAATACGGCTTGCAGGTCGCCGCCTTGGGCACCCACGCCGGGCACCAGGAACCAGGGCTGGGCGTGGCGTCGGCGGATGCGAGTCAGCTCTTCGGGATAAGTGGCGCCGATGACCAGTCCCACCTCGACACCGGAAGCGGTGCCCCATTCGGCGGCCAGATCGGCCACGTGCTCGTAGAGCGGTTGACCGTTGGCGGTCCAGTTTTGCAGTTCGGGTGCGGAAGGGTTGGAAGTGCGGCAGAGCACAAAGACGCCGCGATCGGGGCGCAAGAACGGGCGCACACCATCGGCACCCAGATAAGGGTTCACGGTCACCGCATCGACGTTCAGCACGTCATAAGCGGCCACGGCGTAGGCTTCGCCGGTAGAGGCGATGTCGGCGCGCTTGCAGTCCAGCAGCAGGGGCGTATCGGGCGGCAGGGCCGTAATGATGCGCTTCAGCACCTCCATGCCCTGGGGGCCCATAGCCTCAAAAAAGGCGATGTTGGGTTTGTAGCAGGCGGCCAGGTCGCTGGTTTTATCGATGATATCCAGCATGAATTCGGCCACATCGGCATAGCGAGCGGGCACCTGACCGGGGCGCGGATCGAGACCCACGCAGAGCAGGCTGTTACGTTTGGCGGCAGAGAACTCTAGCTTTTCCCAAAAGGATATCATGAGCGTATCACCTTAGGCTTTGCCGAGGACGGCGGCCAACAGGGCCATGCGCACGTACATGCCGTTCTCGACCTGGCGGAAATAAGCGGCTCGCGGGTCGGCATCGACCTCGTAGGGTATCTCGCCCACACGGGGCAGCGGGTGCATCAGGGCCATGTGTTCCTTGGCGCGCTGCATCAGTTCGGGCGTGATGCGGTAATAATCCTTGACTCGCTCGTACAGGTCGAGATCGGCAAAGCGCTCTTTTTGCACGCGGGTGACATAGAGCACGTCCACGTCGTCGATGACGTTCTCGACGGCTTCGGTTTCGCTGTAGGCGATGCCGGCCTGGTCCAGCTCTTGCTTGAGGCCCTCGGGGGCGCGCAGGCTGGGCGGCGAGACAAAGGTGATGCGCGTATCATACATCGAAAGGAGGCGCGTGAGCGAATGGACGGTTCGACCGTTCTTGAGGTCGCCGACCATGGCCACATGCAGGCCGTCCAATGTGCCGAGCTCGGCATGGATGGTGTAGAGATCGAGCAGGCCCTGGGTGGGGTGTTCACCCACGCCGTCGCCAGCGGAGATGACCGGCTTGTTTGCATACTTGGCGGCCACTTCGGAAGCACCTATCTCGGGGTGGCGCAGCACAATGACATCGGCATAGCATTCGAGGGTGCGGATGGTATCGGGCAGGGATTCACCCTTGCTGACCGAAGAGTACTGCACGCCGTGAATGGGGATCACCGAGCCACCCAGCCGCTCCATGGCGGCAATAAAGGAGGACGAGGTGCGGGTGGAGGGTTCGTAGAACAGGTTGGCCAGAATGTGGCCCTTGAGCAGGTCGGTGGCGCCCACACGGCGAACCAGCGAGCGCATTTCATCGGCGACGCCGATGATGTAGGTGAGATCGGCCGGTGAGAATTGACTGACGGATACGATGTCTCGACCATAAAAGCTGTTGTCGCGGTCGGGCGAGAGGCCCACAGTTTTCAGACCATTCCTTGGCGGTTCCACAGGCATACCTCCTCTAGTGATGAACGCATGGCAAAAAATACGCCGGTCCTCAAACGAGGCCGGCGGGTTCAATACAGCTCAGGAGCCTGCCCGAGCCTGGCTCGGCAAACACCTGGCCGTTCTCATAGGCAATCTTGCCGCGCAGGGTAACGGACTCGACGCGGCCATAGGCGGTTTTCCCGCCAAAGGGGCTCCAGCCACAAAGGGTCTGGTAGCCGAATTCGGGCAGGGTATACTCTTCCAGCGAGACGCGCACCTCGGCATCGGGCGGATCGAGGTGGTAGACGCGGGCTGGCCCATAGACCAGCAGGCGCATGAGGCGCTCCATGGTGAGGCGATCCTCGCGGACGGCCTGCAGCATGAGGGGCAGCAGGGTCTCTAGCCCAGGCACACCTGGCGGCGGGTTGGGACCAGCCTTTTCTTCCAGGGTGTGGGGGGCGTGGTCGGTGGCGATAATATCCACCAGGTCCAACCGCTCCCAGTAGAGCTTGACGATTTCAGGCGGCAAGAGGGGCGGCTTCATCTGGCCGAGGGGGCCCAGGCGCGCGGCGTCCTCGGTGGTGAGGAGCAGGTGATGGGGCGTTACCTCGCAAGTGACGTTTACCCCAGCCTGACGGGCAGCGTCGATGACCAGCAAGTCGTCGGGATGGGGCACATGGCAAACGTGCAGGGGCTGGTCGTAGCGTTCGGCGAAGCGCAGCACCCGGCGAATACTGGCCGAAGAAGCGTGTATGGCGATGGGGCCGGGTCCGGGCCAAGAAGCGAACAAGGCGTCGAGGTCCTCGTCGGAGAGAGGATCGCCCCCGGCATTGTGGGTTTCGTCCAAATAGAGTTTGCAGCCGATGGCCAGCGGAGCGACGGCGCAGGCGTCCTCAGCGCGCCCAGCCTGGTAGCCACAAAAAAGACCGTAATCACTTACGGCCTGGGCGTTGAAAAGATCGACTTTGTGGAAAAAATCCATCCTGGTGAGGAGGGGCGGTGTGTTGTTGGGCATATCGAGAACGCCAACGACGCCGCCGGCGAGGGCGGCCGCGGTGCCGGTGGCAATGCGCTCTTTGTGGGGAGCGCCCGGCTGACGCAGGTGTACATGGGCATCAATAAGGCCCGGGATGAGAATGCTGGGCATGGTGGCTCCTGCAAGTTGGCGTAAGAAAAGACGAGTCCTGTGGTTCCGCGTCATCGCGAGGGACTCGCCGTTGGGTGCTGTATGTGAGGCCGGGTAGCGCGGCGGCCCTGTGGCAAACTGACGAGATTATAGGAGAATGGGGAGGGGCTGTCAAATGGGGGGAGAAAGTAGTTGGGTAAAAAACATCCCCCGCCTTGAGCGGGGGATGTGCGTGCGGAGGCCTGACAGCCGCTACCAGGTGGCAGTGTCGGGGTTCTTGGCGACACCGTAGAAATCGGTCTTGAGATTGGACAGGGTGTCGACGTCCTCGGCAGAGAGCTCGAAATCGAACAGGGCGGTGTTTTCGATGATGCGCGAGGTGGTGACGGACTTGGGCAGCGGCAAAAAGCCCATCTGCAGGCTCCAGCGCAGGCAGACTTGCGCCGCGCTCTTGGCGTACTTTTGAGCCAGCGCCTGCAGCGTGGGGTTGGCGAGAAGCTCACCGGAGCCCAGCGGGCTGTAGGCCTCGATCAGGATGTTGTTCTTTTTGCAGTAGGCGGTGGTTTCGGGCTCGGTGTATCCTGGGCAAACAAAGATCTGGTTGACCATGGGCGCGATGGTGGCGGTTTTCATGAGTTCATCCAGGTGGCGCGGCATGAAATTGCTGACGCCGATGGCACGGATGCGACCGGCGGCATAGAACTCTTCAAAGGCCTTCCAGCTTCCGGCGTTGGTCTCTTGCCAGTTGTGGCGGAATTTGATTGGGTTGGGCCAGTGGATGAGGTACAGGTCAAGGTAATCCAGGCCCAGCCGATTCAGGCTGTCTTCAAAGGCGGCGCAGGTGGCCTCGTAGCCGTGATGTGCGTTCCAGAGTTTGGTGGTGATGAACAGCTCTTCTCGGGGCACACCAGCTTGCTTGATGCCAGCGCCCACGCTTTCTTCGTTGCCATAGGCGGCGGCGGTATCGATGTGGCGGTAGCCGGCTGCGATGGCGTCCTTGACGGCACGGATGCATACGTCGCCATCGGGTGTACGCCAGGTGCCAAAGCCCACGCAAGGAATCTGTGTGCCGTTATGCAGGGTGTAAGTATCGGTGAGGGATTTCATCATGATCGGGGGTCTCCTTAGGGATATTAGTAGGTTAGGTTGATTGTCGAGGGAGAGAGGGGGTGTGTCAAGTGCTGGGGACGGAGGATGGGGCTAGACGGGGCGCAGAGGCATTGTCACGCCCTCTCTGATCTCCGGGTAGTAGTGGACGAGGAGATCCAGGAACTCTGGATACTCTGTCGCACGTTTGGCCCCGCCGCTGGCATGGAGATCTTGCAGGCAAGACAAGAACGCTCGACGCTCGGAGGGAGCGAGTCTCCGATAGAGACTACGCCATTCGGCAGCACCTTCCGTCTCATTCTTGGCACGGTAGATGATATAGTCGTCAGGCATGGCCGTTATCTCCAAGAATTCATCCAGAGTTGCTCCGAAGGCCCGCTCAAAGAACGGCACGCTAGGACTTACGATGCCATGTGTTGCCTGGAGAATACACTGGATTCCTCGGAGCCAGCGATAGCTCCAGTTCGGCGAGATATAGTGTCGGTTCACATCATCGATAGGAATGAACCGCATCGGGAAGCTCGTTATCTTGACGCCATGCTCTTGTCCAAGCTCGTGGCCGATCTGGAGGCGGCGATAGAAGCTTGCCGGGTCGTCTTTGTAGTTGAACATGGTATAGGTGGTAAATTGCTTAAAGCCTGCGTTGGCCATCAGTGCGACAGCGCGCCTGTAGTCCTTTTCGACGGACAGATTATCGAAAGCCAACCGGACTGGCTTAAGCGCAATAGAGTACAGTTGTTCTGCTATATGTTCATTGATGAGCCTGGCATCAATGCCCTGGTTGCAATCGACGGTCCTTAGCTTCCCGCCTCTCTTTGAACCTCGTGCAAAGCCCTCATCGCGAATTTCGGCGATTACAAGATCGAGGTTTTCTAGGGCCAGGATGTTGTTATCCATGATGACGAGGTTTTGGCGCTCACCGTGTTGAGAGTCAATGGCATCGAGCTGGTCTCGGACACTCTGCAGGTAGCCAAAAGTCGGTTCGAGAAGACGCACAGCGCAGAATTGGCACTTGCGAATGCACCCGATGGAGACGCGAATAAAGTACGAATCCCTGGGCCGATAGCCATACTCCACAGAGTCAATCATGGCATAGTCGGGAATGCACTCTGCAACGGGAGGCTCTCCGAGACCCAGCATGTTGGACCTATCAAGGGGACCTTCAAAGACATGGACCCCATCTGGAACGCGTTCTTTTACATACTCTGGGAGCAGCGTTGCCCCTATGCCACCCACCCAAAGATCACCCGGAGAAGGCACACAATCTGCATAGTAGTTGACAGTGTCTACTGTACGAGGCAATTCATACGTGAAAAGGGACCCCACATAAATGCGATGCCATCGCTGGGGCACGCGCATCTCAGGCATCTTTCCTCGAATGAAGGTAACACAATCTCCGCGTGCCTTGTGGCACGCGGAGATTCTCATTAGGCCAAGAGGGGGGTATTTGGATCGGTAGGAAGGTTCGACTATCAGTACGTTCATTGATTCTTTCTGGCGTTAGGACCGTAGAGCTCAAGCACGGTTTCCTTGGCAATTCGATATGGTTCAGCATCAAGTCTTGAATGAAGTGTGTCAAGCAGTGTGGTGATAACTTTGCGCTGCTTCTTGTCAAGCCAAGACGCCAGGGCCACTGTCCCGTTGGTCTGGGACCCTATCTGCGACCTTAGGTACTCCAGTTGCTCCCGGAGTTGGTCTGGGCTGTAGCCGGCATAGCTCTTCCCGGGAACTGGTCTGGAATCATCGATGCCGCGGATGCTGTCACCGATATCCTCCATTGCCTGTCTAGCTTCGGCGTGTGTGATGACATGCGGCGGAGCGGAAGAGCTCTCTTGAGAGGTATCCTTGTATTTTGTGATAAGGCGCGCTGCGCGCGCCGCCGCCTTGGCCGGCTTTGAGTTTCTCTCTGTAGAGACGACTCTCACACGTTTTTCGAGCTGCTTGACTTGTCGTCCTAGATCATTGCTTATGGCCTGCCAGGTCGGGTTGTTTTCGAACCAATCCCTCCTTGCGTTCGGCAGCACGCGGTCATCGATTATATGGATCTCTCCGACAAAATAGCCATTGAAGCGCGAAGCTACATTGCATTCCCTGAAGAATCGGTTGCTTACGGCTTCTTCACCGATGGAGATGTTGTGCATACGAAAACGGAGTCCACGAGTCAGGTTGTTGCCAATCTGACCTTCGAGCTTGCTCTTGCCTATCCATCCCCAGTACCTCGGCTGTGGCCCGGAGTCCTGCAAGAACTCTACGCCGGTGATGTGCATCTCGTGATTCCCATCACGCATGCTGCGACTTGTTTCCAGGGTGCTGTAGGGCTTGAATATCTGCACGCTGTTGCCGCCAGTTTCTTCGAGGACGAGTGTCACTTCAGGAAGGTCAATGCCTTGCTCGCAAGTCCACTCGACAATTCTCGGTGCGTAACAGAACCATTGCTGGTCAAACGCCACCGGAGCCACCTCTCTAAGGTAGTCGGTCAAAGCCTTGCGGTCAAGAAACACCCCATGATCATCACCGATATCGACCATTTGCACTGTACAATAGTGCTCGTTTCGCAGACTGGTGGAATCCTGAAAGACCATTGTGTTGCTGGCTATCACGGAGGCTAGCTCAGCCTGACTCGCATCTCGCCTCGCAACCGCCTGCCGCATACCCTCGCAGTCGAATTCCACTCGAGATATGATGTCCTCACCGATGGCACTGGTCTCATACATGAGCTTGCGGCAGAACGCCGTTCCAGCCAGGCGGCCAATGCCTCGAAAGCCGGCGTCAACCCCGATCTTCTTATTGGATATTCCGACACTTACCAGACGGGCACTTACCTCATCGGCAGGTATTCCCATACCTTCATCTCGCACGGAAAGGTTGCGGCTTCGCGGGTCGAACGCAACCCTTATGCGGGCCTTGTCGCGGTCAACCTTCCCCTCACGCACGGCCTCCAGCAGTGAGTCTGTGCTGTTCTGGATGTATTCTCGGACTGTGTCGAGCGGGTTGGTATACATGCCAGTGGTGATGATCTCAAGCAAATAGGCGCCAATCCTGACTTCTGATTCTTGCATGCTCGCTTTGTCCTCTTACTTTGGCTGATAGTAGCATGGGAAGGGGAAGCTAACTTTGATGAGTGCTGCGCGGAACAGCGCGTGCTGCAGCAAGAGGGTGCCCTTTGGCAAGCGCGTGACCGCATTCTTGTAGGTGTTGGGGAAGTACTTGTAGTCTGGGCACTTGGCGATCTCGACTGGACTGGTTCTTCCGTACACATTTGTGCTGCAGTTACCCAGGACTCTATCGTGGACTCCGGTGCGAAATTGCTCTGCGCCGAAAAGCACGGTGCCAAGGGACCTTCCACGCTCGGTAACCTCGAGAATATTGGCAGTCAGAGAACTAGTGTTGGCGCCTGAGGTACCGGGTGCGTATTTGTTCAATTCATCGGCAAAGATGATGACGTGACCCAAATCATCAGGTAACACGTCATCGCGCTCATTCAGCTTGATACCATAGATGGTCTTGATGACGTCTCCAAAGACCAGGCGTTGCAGGTGGTCAGGAAGCGGTTCGATATCAATGACCAGAACCTGTCCCCCACGGAGTGAGCTGACAGCATCCTCGATTGTCTCCTGTCGTTCCTCTTTTTGATTTATTATGCTTTTTTCACAGAATAGATCGCTTTTAGAGCGTGCTGTCAATATTCTGTTGAATTTCCTCCAAGAGGCAATTGCAATCGATTTATCTTGTCCTGATCCGGATTTAGTACGATTTGCAACCTTCGTAAATAATTCTGACCATTCCGATATATCTTCCCACTCCGCAATCTCGGCAGCAATTGATTGCATTGTCGAAGTCGAGTCATCCACGTCTGCGAACAAGTAGGAAAGCTTTGGAATTGCCGTCTGCACATCATAGTAGTAGTTACGTGCTATCCCCTGATCTTTCTGTCGTTCGAGGGTCGTTCGCGAAACGTGGGATGTTGTGTGGTTCTGCGTAGCGCTACGACTATATGGGTACAGGAACCGCACATCTCGGAACGGCACTGGGTCGAGTCCGCACCGTGTCCAATCCAGCCGCTGGGCTTCTGTCAGATCGTCGTTTGGCTCATTGATTGCAAGGAGGTCTTGCCCCTTGACGTTGAAGATGATCATAGATACCTGGTCGGCCCGCCGTTGCTGGACTGAGCTGAGGAGGAACATGGCGTACGAAGTCTTAGTAGCCAGTCCAGATATCCCTGCGATGTTGAGATGGGCTCCTTCTGGGCCAAGCAGATAGTCCGCCTCCAAATCCACGGGGACTTCGATGCCATTTGAGGTTCTTATATAGCCGGCGGGAATGGGGTATCTGTAGCTGTTGATGCCGAGGGCTTCGCGGATTCCTTCTTCGTCGGCCCATTCGACAGCGGCACCATCGACAACGGGCATCTCGATCTCGGCGTTGTTGTAGAGCACGTCCGCGAAAGCGATCGCCGTGCCCATGCGCTTGTTCACGGCATGTTGGCTCACATCTCCAAAGTCTGCGGATACATAGTTTGCCAGATGGCTTGCGCTGTCCGTGATGTAGGACAGGCCGGTCACGATGGCATAGGTGTGGCTTGTCTCGGACGGGTCCCGTCCTCTTTGCTCTACACGAACAATGTCGAAGGGTTTGAGTATGACATCAGCGTCGACCCAGAATTGCAGCGAATCGCAGCTGGTTGGGGCATTCTCTGTGGCTGTCACACGACCAATGCATCGGTTTGTCATCTTTCACCTCAGAACATGGCTTTGAACACGACGTCACTGACGAACCTGGACTTGACATAGCTTTCTGCAGCAAAGACAGGGTAGAGGTGGCTCGCCCAGCGCCAATCGCTGCCAAAAGGGGTCACGTTTCTGTGCTCGTAGAGACAGCGAGAGAGCGTATCGATGCGCGCAGGGCTGAACCCATATTCACGTTCCTGTTGGTCGCAAGCGAATATCTCCACCTTGATCAGGCCTTGCAGCGGGCCGGTCAGGTTGCTGGGGCTGCGGAGGCGTACGTACCAAACACCCATCACCCGATCGTCGTGGGGCGACTTGTAAACACAAGTCCTATGAGCTTGGCCGAGTTGCGACGTGACCGCTCCTACATCTTGGCGTCCCCTGCCTTTGCCGAGTTTGAGACTGGGCAAGAAGGTCTTGCTAACGCCAATGACGTTGCGAAATTGAGTCACATCGAACGACTGACCAAAGCGAAGTGGTCCGTCAACCACGAGCATGCGGCCGTTACCCAGAGCTTGATCAGAAAACATGCGTATGACTGTCTCAACCTCATTGGCGGCCATCTCACGCATGATGCGGGCAACTCCCAAGTCGACGGGGTCCTTGTCTGTTTCGGCTTTATATCGGAGCACTTCGACAGGATACGGCGATTTTCGCTCGATTTCCGCCTGAAGCTGCTTGGAGTCACTCTCGGTGAAGCATGGCGGTATGGCTAGCACGGTCTGGGATGAGCAGTACTGGCGCAGGGGATGCAGCCTCCCGCTCATTGGCTCTCGCTCGACGACAGCCACTCCCACCTGGCCGGCGATCAGTGGGTAGTAATGATCCTTCACAATGATGTCGGCGATCCGGTACGTACGCCTCGAACCGTCCATGAAGTAGCGCAGCAGAGAGGGCGAAGGAATGGGAACGCTATGGAGGTCGCCCGTCCAGTCAGTGCGGACATCAACTTCGAAAGGCTGATTCGGCTTGTTGATGGACTCGAGCTCGGAGTAGTCGACAAGTCCTTCGATTCGGTCCAGATTCAGGCGTTCACAAGGAAGTACACGAATCGTGTCTGAAGATATGGAACCAAGTATCTCGAGAATCCTTGGCGGCACCGAGACCTCCACAGTATAGATTCGAGGGAAAAGGTTGATGATGACAAACGTGAGACAAACCCATTATACTGCCGCTCTGTCCTTCGTCAACTACCCCGAGCAACCTGCAATTCTCTCGCAAATTAACGCTTTCTTTACGGAACTAATTGCCAGTTTGTGCGTATATATATGTATGAAACGCGCACAAACTGGAGAGCAACACCATGAACCACATCCGTATGATCAGCCTGCCTGTAGCCGCCGTATTACTAGCTGCCGTTGCCCTGTTGGGGGTGGGTTTGCTGCAATTCGCGGCTTAACGAGAATTACACGCAGCGCTTGTTGACAGGCCCACTTTGCCTATTTATAATCAGGATAGTGAAGGGGGGCACACGATATGATTCTTCTCAAACAGGATACGGCATTGTAAGGCACCAGGGACACGAGCCCTGGTGCCTTTTTGCTATTAAGGAGGGTGCTGTGATGGATTCAGGGATGATTAGCAAGATCCAAAAGGCGCGGCGTTACGCCCAGGAACCGGGTCGAGTCTCTTTTGAGACCTTTTCGGTGCAGTTTGAGGGCGATAACTCGACCCATCAGGTGACCTATGAGGGCGGCAAGTGGCATTGCAGCTGCGGGTTCTTTGAGCAACGCGGTGTATGCAGCCATGTCATGGCCATGGAGCGGATTCTTGGAGCCATGGTTACCCTGGACGAGCCAGTCGAGGTATAATTCGAAATGCGTTCGCCATGGGGGCGAACGCCGCGCTTATCACACACACGTTTTGAGGTTAATTCACAGTTATGCGCATTGGGATTGTCGGCGGCGGCGTGACGGGTTTGGTAGCCGGATATCGGTTGAGCCAAGCCGGGAACACTGTAACCATCTATGAAAAGAACAAGCAAGCAGGCGGGCAGGCCGGCACTTTTGAGGTAGCCGGCACCCGCCTGGAGCATTTCTATCACCACATCTACCCCTCAGATACCGACGTCGTCCGACTCATCGAAGAGATGGGCTTGCGAGAAAAGCTCGTTTGGCTTTCCAGCCGTATGGGTTATTTTTACGACGGCACAGCCTACGATTTCGTTACGCCGAAGGATTTGCTCAATTTCACACCCTTGACTCTCATGCAGCGGCTCAAGCTGGGTATGCAGACGCTGTACCTGCAGCGTTTTGGCAATTGGCGCCATTTGGAGCGCATCACCGCCAAAGAGTGGGTGCTGCAGTGGGGCGGTCAGCGTATTTATGATGTGATGTGGGGGGCGCTGCTGCGCAGCAAGTTTGGTCCTGACGCCGAACGGGTGAACATGGCCTGGTTGTGGGGCAAGATCGCTCTACGGCGCAAACTGGCCGGGGGCGGCCTCAAGCAAGAGACGCTGGGCTATATGCTGGGCTCCTTCCAGTTGCTCACAGATGCGTTGATTGCGGGCATCACTGAAGCTGGCGGAAGGGTGCTTACCGGCGCTCAGGTTGAGCGGGTGCGCATTGAGCGGGGCGAGGCGCGCGGCCTTACCTACACCTATGAAAAGCTCTCGCAGGTGGCCGAGCATGACGCTATCATCATGACGGTGCCTTCTCCGGTGGCGATGCACCTGGCGCCTGAGATTCCCGATCCCTATGCCCTGCGGCTGCGCGAGCTCAAATACATGGCGGCGCAGGTGTTGGTGCTAGAGCTCAGCGAGTCGCTTAGCCCCTATTATTGGCTGAACCTGGCTGATCCCTCGATCCCCCTGGTGGCGGCTATCGAGCACACCAACTATGTACCGCGGGCCCATTATGGCGGCACGCATCTGCTCTATCTATCCAACTATTTGTCGGTGGACGACATGCAGTTCTTGATGGACGCCGATTCACTCATCCGCCTGTACACGCCCAGCCTGCAAAAGATCAACCCGCGCTTTTCGCCGGACTGGATCAAGCAGCGCTGGCTGTTTTCTGACCAGTATGCTCAGCCGGTCATTGGGCTGGACTATTCTGGGCGGATTCCTGGTTTGCGCACGCCCATCAAAAAGCTCTATTTGGCCAACACCTCGCAGATTTACCCCGAGGATCGCGGCATGAACTATGCCGTGCGTCTGGGCGAGGCTATCAGCGAGACGGTTCAAGGGCGGCCTGCCGCGGTTTCGGAGCGCTGGTAGATGCTGACTTGCGGGGTGGATATCACCGAGGTCGAGCGCATCAAAGGGGCGTTGACGCGTTTTGGCCCCCGCTTTCTCAAGCACATTTATACCCCGGCAGAACAGGCCTATTGCGGCGATAATGTCCCCGAGTATGCGGCGCGTTTTGCCGCCAAAGAGGCCATCAGCAAGGCGCTAGGCACCGGGATTGTGGGCATTCGCTGGGTGGAGATGGAAATCCTGGCGGATTCTCGCGGCAAACCCTTTGTGCGGCTGCATGGTCGTGCTGCGGATCGTGCTGCTGCGTTGGGCCTCACCGAGTGGGCCGTCAGCCTGACCCACGAGCGTACTCATGCTATCGCCATGGTGGTAGCCCAATAGGAGCATTCTTAACAGTTTGCATAGAATGGTCGGACTCTCTTGCTTCTGCCTTCTTGTCTACGCATAATTCCCCTGCGTTGGCAAATTGGAGGGTGGGGAGATGGCGGCGAATCCGGCTGTTTTGCACCAGCAGTGGGGTATCTATGCTTACGGACGGCGTAACTGGCCCGATGCAACGGATAACCTCAGTCGGGCGGTAGAGCTGGATCCTACGCTCATGGAAGCCTGGTATTTTCTGGGTTTGACTCATCACAGCCTGAATCGTCTGGATGAGGCCGTGATAGATTTTGATACAGCCCTTTGCTGCGGCGACAACCTGGCCTGTATACGACGCCGTGGGTACGTACGCATGGAGGCCGGTGATTATGCTGGTGCGGTAGTCGACTTTTGTACCGTGCTTGCGGCCGACCCTGCGGATATTGAGACGCTGCACATGAGTGCCCTGGCTCGTATAGAGTTGGAGGACTATGTAGGGGCTGTGGAAGACTTGACCCACGCCATCGATCGAGCCGAGCCGGGTGATAATTTTGCTTTGCTATATGCCTGCCGTGCGCGAGCCTATAGGCATATAGGGGATCAAGTTTCGGCGATGCGTGACAAGCTGCTTGCCGAGCAGTGCTAGTAGGTTTTAAGCCAGCCAGACCGTGCCTGCAAGGGTATTGTCTGGCTGTTTTTGTGCATCCGAGCTGTGGATATGCACGCTCTCACCGGGGTATGTATACTGGGCGAACGAATGATTCAATTCAAGTCGGTAGCTTATCGCAAGTCTATCCTGAGATTAGTCATCAGGATCAAGCAGGCCATACAGGGGATGCCTTTTGTGCATTGCTGTTCTCAACGTGCCTAGAACCGGATGATAGATGTCTCTCCCGACCGAGTGGATGATCCAGACCGCGACTATTACATTCAAAGTAAGGGGTATTCTATCGAGGCGCTGTATACGGTGCTGCCGAGACCTATTATGTGGGGTGGCAAGCGGCAGTGGAACGGGTCGTTCGCCCCAGACGTTTTGGCAAGTAGAACAAGCTGCTTTGATGGCATTGTTGTTACAAAAATGATATAATTTTCATGATATAGGTGCTAACTGTTGTTGACGAAAGGCCGCACGATGCGTTGGTTATTGACTTTGCTCCTCATAGTGGTGGGGTTTGTCTATCCGGCGGCTGCTTATGCCGACGACTCGACTGAGGCGTTAGAGTCAGGCAATCTGACTATCGATGGCACCGTGACTCCCCAAACAGGTGCCGATAACATGGATGGGGAACTCTATACGCTCAGCCAGGCTGCCAGTAAGGGGGCCTCGCTTCAGGATCTACAGAATACCAGCTCACGTCTGGTTTTCGATGACCAGGAGCGGGTACAGATTCAACTCTACATAACAGGAGATAATGAGCGTTCGGCGCGCAAAACTGTGGTTGGGCTAGGGGGTCTGATCGAGCAAGCAGCGGTGTCTGATGGGGTGGATGGCCTGATTTTGCAGTGCTGGCTGCCTCCCAGTGCACTGCAAACTGCTGCAGATTCGACTTTTGTGAATTATGTGCGCACGCCGGCCTATATACAGATGTATGAGACGCTCAATCTGGGTTCCTACACCACTCAGGGTGTTACGGCATCCAACGCCGATGCCTGGCAGAGCGCAGGGCTCACCGGCTCTGGCGTCAAGGTGATGGTCATCGATGGTGGCTTTCAAGGGTGGGAATCGCTGGTCTCTTCTGGCGAATTGCCTGCTTCTACCATTGCACAGAACTTTGTAGATGGCGAGACCTATAGCGATATCAACGGCTCGACGAGTGCGCATGGTTCGGCCTGTGCCGAGATTGTGGCGGACATGGCGCCTGGCGTACAACTCTATCTGGCCAAGATACAGACCAACGCCGACTTGCCCGAGGCAGTAACCTGGGCTCTTTCGCTGGGCGTGGACGTGATTTCTACCTCGATTGGTTGGGATTATCTCACTGCTGGCGATGGTTACGGCCCGTTGGCCGACCAGGTACAACGGGCCCGGGATGCGGGCATCTTTTGGGCGACGGCAGCGGGCAACGAAGCCGATCAGCATTTGTCGGGAGACTATACGGATGCCGATGGCGATGGCTGGCACGAGTTTCCGGATGGAAATGAGGCCACTCTTCTTGATGATGCCGCCTCTGGCGATACGGGTTATTTCGCTATTCGCTGGAGCGATTGGGAAGACTGTGACCAAGATCTGGCGGTTGTGTTGCTGGGCTATGACAGTGGTTGGAAGATTATAGGCGAGAGCTCCGATCCACAGAACGGCCTTGGCGGTCAACAGCCGCTGGATTTTCTTTCATTCACGTTGCCCATCGGCTACTCTGCCTATGCGATCGCTGTCTATGGGGATGAAAGCGTAACCAGCAGTGTGCATTTTGATGTGGTGATTTCGGGCTATCCTGTTTTCGTCAATCCCGATCCCAACCATGCTTTGTGCGACCTGGCCGATTCTCCAGCGGCAGTGACAGTGGGCGCCCTCGATGCCTATTTTGATCCCTATGCACTGGAAGACTATTCCTCAGGAGGGCCTACAAATGGGCCAGGGGGCATTGGCACAGGCGGCGCCGACAAGCCTGAAATTGCCGCCTATGCTAATGTTTTGACGGCTTCCTATGCGGGGTATCTGTTCAACGGCACATCTGCGGCGACACCGCACGTGGCTGGACTGGTCGCGTTGGTGGCTCAAGCCTGTCCCTCGTGGGGGCCAGATGAGATCGAGGCCTATTTAACGGGCACTGCTCTGGATGTGGAAGATGCTGGATACGACTGGTTCACTGGCTATGGACGACTGCTCGTACCAGATAGCACGCCATCTGCGGGAACTGCTACGCCAACATCTACACCGACTGTGACCGCCACACCTTCAACGACTCCGACGGCTACGGCTACGGCGACAAGCACACCAACGCACACGCCGTTGCCCACCCTCGATCCCTCCATGACACATGTGATGCTGCCTTTGGTATTGAAATAAACACCAAACAAGTTATAAGCAAACACGCGGAGAGCGTAATCTCTCCGCGTGTTTTTTATCTCTATGTTTGTCGACTAGTAACACCAACTGCTGACCAACTGTCCTGAGGCGTCATAGAGGTAGCCGCAATCGCCACTGTTTTTCCAGATGGCAGTGCCGCAGCCAAATGACAAGGTGCCCCATTCTGCATGGTTCTCGTTGGTATAGACTCGGCAATGCTGCCCGGCTTCCAGAGCATAATCGCCAAACCAGTAATCTTGGCCGGGATTTCCAGCGTTGAGATGCCAACCGTTCAGCGATTGGTCTGTTCCGCCCAGGTTGGCGATTTCGCAGTATTCATCCGGTTCGCTACGACTGACAACGCCGTCGTAAAAGATGCTGATGATCTGCACCTCTGAGACGGCAGCTACTGGTTGCTCAGTAGGAGATTCAGTCGATGTCTCGGTAGGGACTTTGGTTGGTTCTCTGGTAGGGGCAAGTGTAGCTGTGGCTGTGGCTGGCACAGGCGTAGATGTATCAGTTGGCAGAGATGTGGATGTAAGTGTAGACGCCACAGTAGGGGTCGCCGAAGGCAATGCTGTGTCGGTCGGCTTGGTTGTAGCCATTGCAGAGGGTATAGGTTGAGGTGTGTGCGTTGTCGTCACTGCTTTGGTAGGGGAGGGCTCCTTTGTAGCAGTTGCTATTTCTACATCATCCATCATGGTATCGTCGGAATTACTGGAATTGCACGAAGCCATAGACAGAATCAGAAATATGCTGGCAGCGACGACAAGGATAACATGTGGCAGATCTGTGTTATGGGGGATACGTCTGTCCACGGTTTGCCTTTCTAGTGAGTCTAGATGCTCACATTCTAGAGCCAATCGAGATGGCCGAGCTTGCTAAAGAAACAGACATTGATTTCAGCTAACTGACCAAAACAAAAGTGGCATAGACGTGGCTGTTCGCACTATGAGTAGGCTATGCTGCCGTCGTGCGCCTCCTGCGCACAAAAAAGATGATGGCGGTGATGGCACTGACCGCCAGGTAAACCATCATCATGTAGCGCCCAGAGAAAGTGGCCTGAGCGGCGACGCCGGAGATGCGTATGCCCACCAGACCGACGACATAAGCTATTGGAATGATGGCCAGAATCCAGGGGGCAAGTTGTCGCGCTTTGGCGTAGATGAGCAGGTAGATGAGGCCGGTCAACAGATTCGAGATGCCAAACACACCCAGTAAAAAGAGCTGATCGGTGGGGACGGTGGCGAGATCGAATCCGGCAAAATGCTCTGCCGACCAGGTGAGCAAAAAGGTGTGCATGAATCCGCGTATTAGATCGAGTAGACCAAGGGCGAAAAGGACAATGGCTGGAAAACGATAGAGGTCGGGTGTTTCTTTTTCCATGGGGTTGCTCCTATCAAAACAAGGTTATCTAAAGGGATGAAAAACAATGAATATGCTGAAGCCTATTCTCGTATAGATGTAATTCTGAAACAGTAAAGACTGTCATTTCTACAAATATAACAGAAAGCATGATACGATACTAAAAAAGAAACATGATTTTTTGTGGAGGAATGGATTCATGGCCAGCCCACCCATCACCCATCTTGAAATGCTACGTACTTGTCTACTTGGGTTCCCAAACAAGTCTTAACATTTACTAAACCCCCAGGGGGTATATTGAAGACAGATTCGGACAGCAAAAACGCTCGCGGACAGATCGCAAAATGGCATAGGCCAATACACTCTTACCGAATCTCCCGTGCGATCGGGACGCGAACAAAACAAGGAGAAACACACATGTCTCGTACACCGAGAATCGTTGCACTTGCGCTATCACTGTTGGCCGTTGCTAGCTTGGGCGTATTCGCCGTATCTGCGGACGAAGTAGTAGACACCACCACAACTCAGAATCGTCAGCAAATTCGTGAGCAGCTCTTGGATGAAGATTGTGTTTGCGAATACAACGGCGTTCAGGCCGGGCTTGGGGCCTGGGCTGATACGGACAATGATGGCATTTGCGACGGAACCGGCGAAGCCTTTGTTGACGAGGATGGCGATGGGATTTGCGACAATGCCCCTGCCGAAGGTTATGGATATGCTGGAGCTCAAGGTCTGCGCAACAACAACGGGCAACAGCTCAATGGAAACGCTTCGAATAATAGTAATGGTGCAGGAGACGCCACTTGTGACGGTACCGGCATCGGTACTCAGGGCACCAATGGCCGTGGTATGAATAGCGGCAACTGCACGGAATGTGCATCGTAAGATAGTCTTCTTGGGCACTGGCAATTGCCAGTGCCCTTTTTTATATTGTCGAATTTCTGCCCTAGAGAAGCATAAATATATGTAAACTTGAACGATTCTTTAACGTTAACTTGCTGGTAAAACAATCTATTGTCGGGTATCCTACAAAATTAGAATGAGAAATAAGTTAGACACGTCCGGCGTGGCTTTCGTACCTGCCCAAGATACTTATCCTGGATAATAGAGGAGGTGGATCGGTGCCGACTGCAGAGCTTACATACTGCCCGGAATGTCAGAGTCCACTACTTGATACATCCCCCTCAGATGAAAATCGCACGGCGTTTCAGATCAACTGTCCCGTTTGTAGCAGCCCTTTGCGTCTGGGATTGGATGATAAAGGAAATGCCACTGCTCACTCTGCTGCCGCTGAAGCCAGCACGGATTTTATAGCCATTACCGAGGCGTGTACCTTACTGTCTCAAAGTCTTGTCGAAATACAAGAGGAACTCGAAACGAACCGCGCTCAAAGTAGTACTAACGGGGGACGATCGTTAACTTTTTTGTTATATGCTGCTATCCCTCTCCTTGCCGGCCTTGGAAGCATACTGGTTGGCATTGCTAGATCAAGTTGGGGGTGGGTAGGCATCGGTTGCGGCCTTGTAAGTGGGGGAACTGTTCTCCTGGCGCTTGCACAAACATACTGCCGACGCAGGTGCAAAGAGCAACTAGCTATTCAAGAGCGTGTTAAAATACTCGACATGCGCGTTGCCCGTCTCCATAGGGATTTGCGCTATTTAGAAGGGCAAAGACGTATTTTGATCCGAGACATCTAGTCCATTTCGAGTTATAGTAGTGCTGTCTGATGAATAAAAAGACGTCCTCGGGCTTAGCCCGAGGACGTCTACAATCCCATCACCAGATGCTTTTTTAGCACACCGGTGTCCCTTTTGAAAAGACGCTTTCGAATAATTACCTAGATTCTTTTATAGAATAATGTAGATCAAAGCAGATGTCAATCATTTATCGCACACTGCGACATCCAGGATAAAAGGCCGAACAATGTGCCCGTTGATTATTTCATATAGTGATCCTCAGATGAATGAACCTACTGAGCTAGTCGAGCTTGCTCAATTGGCTGCCCTACACTTGCACATGGGCCCCATCGTCATTCTTACAGGCGCCGGCATCTCGGTGGAAAGCGGCATTCCAGACTTTCGCAGCAAGGATGGTCTCTGGTCTGTTTTCGACCCCGACCTATATGCCAGCATCGACACCTTTTACCGCTCACCCAGTCTCTGCTGGGAAATGTTTCGCGCATTGGCCCAAAACCTGCGAGATAAGCACCCCAACGCTGCCCACCTGGCTCTGGCCGAATTGCAAAATGCTGGCTTATCCACCACCATCATCACCCAGAATGTGGATGGACTGCACCAGATTGCTGGCAGCCTTCGAGTGTTGGAAATACACGGCGACCACCGCAGCGTACAATGCCTCAAATGCGGCTACACTGGCCCTTTTACAGCCGAATATCTGCTTCCAGTGCCAAGTGCTCCCGCCTGTCCCAAGTGCAACTATCCACTCAAACCCAATATGGTGCTCTTTGGCGAAGACGTGCGCTGTATGGAAGAGATTCATCAGGCAGTGGATGCCTGCGGTTTAATGCTGGTCATCGGCACGTCTGCCAATGTTTATCCCGCCTCTGACCTGCCAGCCAGGGCGCATGAACAGGGTGCCCTAATCGTCGAGTTTAACCTGGAGAGCACACCCTTAACTCGTGGTGAGGGGTATTATCCCTGTCAACCTTACGCCCTGCTACAAGGATCCGCCGAATATACCGTACCGATTTTTTGCAAACATCTGTTGCACTATGCCGCAGAACCATGCTGATTTCTGCTCGTCACACCACCAGGAAAGGTTCTAAATGACTCAAGAACGTGTACTGCTAGCCATCGATTCCGAAAACGTATACCGTTGTGCCCGCAATGTCAGCCGTTATATTGATTATGAAGCACTTATCAGTCTGGTCGCGGCATATGGTACACCGGTTGGTGCCTGGATTTATGTCGCACGCCCCACCTATATCGATAGGTGGAGCGGTTTTTTAGTAAAACTAAAGTTTCTGGGGTTTGACCGCATTGTTGTGCGAAACAGTCATGAACGCAGCATCGGTGTCTACAAGAGCGATATCGACATGATTATGGCCATGGATATCGCCGAAGCAGCCCGCGATGATATCTTTGATCGCTTGGTGTTGGTAACCGGTGATTCGGATTTCGTCGCTGTGGTCGAACGAGTGCAGTCACGAAACAAAGCCGTTACCGTCATCGGGCCGGACGAAGGCACCGCCTGGGAAATGATTGTGGCTGCGAATGCTTTTATCAATTGCTCCGAAGTGCCCGGATTGCTGATCGAGCCCTCTTATAATGATAGTGAGCCAGCAGAAGAAGAGTCCAAAGAAATCCCGAATGACGAGCTCGATGTAGATGAAAATGAGTGAAATACCGCTTGCATCATACAGTTGAGTGCATATACTTGTCTTGTGTTTGGTCTTGTATAATTTTGCATAAGCAGTGAAAGGATGCGTCCATGCCAGCTGTAGAGCTCTATCGCGATGGCCTCGTCATCGAGATGGCCCAGCGCTATTGCCGAAATCACGATCTGCATTTTTTGACCGATGAAGACGGTGATCTTGTGCTGCCCTTTGCCGACTTGAACCTCGTTATTCATCTTATCAGTACCGGTAGCAAAGGTAACATCTACCAGATTCTATGTCGTTCGACCAAGGATTTTGATATGGCTCGTGTCGACAAGGCCATTGCTCTTTGTAACCAGTGGAACGAAGAAAAGCGCTGGCCAGTAGCCTATACATCCCCCAGCGAGGATACCTTTAGCTTTAGTCTTGAGCAAGAGCTGGATCTCGTCGAGGGAATCCATCAGGAACTCTTTGAGAGCTATACTACAACAACCATCGCTTCCTGCATTCAGTTTTGGGAGTGGCTGCCCGACCAGTTCCCCGGGGTCAAGTAAAACCATTCGCTTTGGTTTAGGATAAGGAGAATACACATGCCCTCCATTGTGAACATCAACCCCGATACCATTCAGCGAATGGCCGTCGAATATTGCAAGGGTCGTGAACTCAAGTACATGACGGATGACGATGGTGATATCGTGCTCTTGCTCTCAGACAGCGATTTGGGCATCAAGTATCAGATCAATGTGATCGCGGGCGGCCAAAAGCACGAGATTCTTTATGTGCGTGCCGTGTTTGATAAAGAAGTTGAACCCCGCAGCGCCAGCACTGCCAGAGTCCTATGCGACGAACACAATCGCAACAAGCGCTGGCCCAAGGCCTTTGTTCGCAGTACACCAACCAGCCGCGGTAACTATGACATTGTCATGGAAGAGCAGATTGACCTGGAACTGGGTGTGCACAAGGAACTGTTTGATGATTTCATTACCACTGTTATGCTGAGCATCCAGTCGTTTGGTAAATGGCTCATCGAAGAAAAGGGCTTTCAGCTCATCTAGCCCTACCTGTCCGTAAACACCAACCGCCCCGATCATTTATGACCGGGGCGGTTCTTTGTTTAGCAACCTATCACGCAAGACCCAAAGCGAGGGCAGCCGCCCAACTTTGCACCAAATCCCAATCGCGATAATCACCAGCAGGCGGCAAACTCGGGTCACTTGCATCAACCTGTTGAAAAGCCATCTTGATGATCGGCGCCAGGGTTTCGGGATTGTTCACGCCGGGCATGCTGGCTGTCAGCCTGGCATCAACAAGGGCACCCAGGTCTTGAGCATAACGCTGACCTTCGGCCATCGCTTCTTCATCTGGCGAGGCCGCACTCAGGCTGACGGCAAAAGCCGCTGTAGGCAGCGCCGCCAGCACATCAGCAAAACGCCCCGCAAAATCTCTCGCTGGCTTGTAGGGTTTGCCTATGCGAATGCCCGAGCCCAATACAACAGCATCATAGCCTGCCAGTGTTCCGATTTCCTCAGCAGGGGCTACATCGGCCGTCCAGCCAGCACGAGCCATCTCTTCGCCAATCCTGCGGGCAATCTCCATGGTCGAACCACTCTTGCTGGCGTAGGCCACCAGCACACGCTTGCCTTCGGCATCCCCCAGAACCCAGCTCGTGTTGTAATCCTCTGGTGCATGCAGACCCCAAACCAACCCCCCGGCTGCACCCAGAGCTAACACACTCCCACCAATTAAAAAGGCCCGGCGGGTCTTTCTTATAGTCATTTCACGTCTCCTTGTACTGCCAACTCGCATATACATTACGTAACAGAATAAACAAGGTTCTGTGCGTGAATGCTGGCCTTCTCATCCTCATACTCTGCCAGTCTGAGCGGTAAACTCGATCAAGCTGTTGCGCACATACGGCAGAAACATCCATGGCGGATGTATGCTCGATTGTGTAAGGGTACGCCGCCCATCCCAATAAGCCATTTGTCGGGTGCTGGCGGCATTGACACACCCCCGGGGCACGTTACAATAAAGGCAGTGCGCCTGCGGCGCTCCTTTTGTGCGTCGATTGCGTGCATAGCATGGAGGTTGATAAGAATGAAGCAGCGTACCCTGGGGAAAACTGGGATTCGGGTAAGCGAGATCGGCTTTGGAGCGTGGAGTATTGGCGGAGGATGGGGCCCCCGCGACGATCAAGAGGCCATTGAATGCCTGCAGAAGGCTTTTGATAAGGGCATCACCCATTTTGATACAGCTCTGGGCTATGGTAACGGTCATTCTGAAGAACTCATTGGCAAGGCGCTGGGCAGCCACCGCAGCGAAATCACCGTCAGCACCAAGGTACCTACCAAAACCGGCCTTTGGCCCGCATTATCCGATGAATCCATCGAGGACGTCTTCCCGACTGACTATATCATTGAATGCACCGAGACCAGCCTGCGCAACCTGGGCATGGATTATGTGGATGTACAGCAGCTGCACGCCTGGACGCCCCCCTGGGTGAAAGAGGACGCCTGGCTGGAAGCAGCCAACAAGCTCAAGGAACAGGGCAAGATCCGCGCCTTTGGCGTCTCGGCCAACGACTGGGATCCCTACGGCCCCGTTACCCTGATAGAATCCGGCCTCATCGACACCGTGCAAGTAATCTACAATATTTTTGAGCAGCGCCCTTCCGAAAAGCTACTGCCCGCAGCCATAGCGCATGGGGTGGGCGTCATTGTGCGCGTGCCCTTTGAGGAGGGCCTGCTGACCGGCAAGTTCCGCGCTGGGCACCAATTCGCCGATGGCGACTGGCGCGCCAGTTGGATGACATCCGAACGCCTGGAAGAGGCCGAACCCCATATTCTGCAGGTGGAAAAGGCGCTCAGCAATCGCGCCCCCGATATGGCTACCCTGGCACTCAAGTTCATCCTTGACCACCCGGCTGTCAGCACAGTGATTCCCGGCATGCGCCGCATCGCCCATGTAGAGGCCAACGCCGCCGCCTCTGGCGAGCCGCGCCTTTCTGCCGAGGACTTGACCAGGCTCTATGCCAGCAAGTGGTACCACGGCTGGACGTATCCCTGGGATCGGCGCAACGCTTGATCCCCGATCGGCGCAACGCTTGATCCCCGATCGGCGTAACGCTCGATCTCCGATCGGCGTAACGCTTGATTCCCTGATCAGTGCTGTTTCTTGACACAATCAAGACAATGCCCAATAACAAAGCCGCCCGACATACTTTTGATATGTCGGGCGGTTGAATGAATGACCTTCGATCTAGGTATCCAAGTCGTCTTTTATGCGTATGAACTCGTCATGGTTGATCTCGCCGCGTGCATAGCGCTGCGCCAAGAGTTCTTTTGCAGAAGGCTGATTGGCCCTGGTCGCTGAATCTCCCTTAGCCTTGCGTACCAGCCAGATAATCAAAATAACGATTGCCGCTACCAGCAACAAGGTCAAAAACAGGCCGAGTAGAACGGCCAACAAGCCCCAAAAACCTGTGAAATTTCCCCAATGTGGGTACATCATCATTGTGTACTCCCTCGACTATAAGGCATCATCAAGATGCATGTATAGTATAACAGCTTTATGTTAAGATAGCCAGCGCAAAATAAGACCACAACTGCACTCGTGAATGCTCAAGCATAAACCAAGTTTCTCGTGTATTGCTCATGCGATGTCGAGGAAACGCCTGATGAAAAAACTCGTCTTCATTTGCGGCCCAAACGGAGTGGGGAAATCAACATCACGCTCGCCATGTCTCTCGTTCCAAACGCCACAGCCAGCATTCGCCTGTGTGTTCCGGCACGCGCACAAAGCCCGCCTTGCTTAACACCCGCTGAGATGCCCCGTTCTCTGGCAGAGTCTCGGCCGTCACTGCCTGGCAGCGCCCACTGGCAAAAGCCCAACCCAGCAAACCCACCAACGCTTCACTCATCAGGCCCTTTCCACGATAGGCGAAAGTAGTGCCATACCCCACTTCTGTTTCGCCTTTCTCGTTGGGCACTCCTTTGAACCCCAACATACCCACGCCGTGACCATCAGGTTTGAGCTGCATTAGCCAAAAAGTCTGCCAGGGCCGATCGATCTCGTCTGCAGCACGCAAGCCAACCAACATGGATTCTATAGCTTGGGGCACCGGTTCTTCGGCCAAATCTGGTTCGACGGTCAAGCCTGCTTTTCGCGTCAGCTGCTGCGGATCTGCTGCAATCAGCTCCAGTTCCTCGGCCAGCAATGGGCGCAATATCAATCGATCTGTTTCTACCATCCGTATTTATCACTCCTCGTATCACGTTTATGCCGCCACACTAGCACAATTCGCAGGGGTGCCGCAAGCAAGAATGTATTTTAGCGAACGTATCGAACCACCGAATGCTGTGCCTATTCATGACTAGGCCTATATTTCTAGTAGCCCTAAACATAATATTAACGACACAAGTACAGCTATGAACTGTTAACAATCTTGATACAGATACAGGCGAGTAATCACAAGGAACCTAAACTCACGACTTCTGCCACACATTTTTAGGGACGTTTGGCACTGGCTTTTTTGCATTGCGTCACAGGGGAAAAAGTGGATTCTCAGTCTGAACTGGGTGACATCCGTCTGCTCACAGGATACCTGTGTGGAGTGCGATAAAAGGTGAGTGCCGGTAGCACGATCGGTTGAGGTTTCAATCCACGCACCCCGTGTGGGGTGCGAATGGCTTCAGGCGGTTCTCGCCAGCCAATGACATGCACCGCCTGGCCGACCGCGTACGGTTCGATGAAATAGGGAGAAAAAACAGATTCGCTGACTTGACCATCATCGCTACGATGCCAAACCTGTGTTTTGCGCCCCTCTGCCCAGGCCAGAGTGAGAACCTCCAAGGTGCGCAAGAAATTTGGGTCTTGGAGTTGCCCGGGGTCATCCATAACGTCTGCTGAACGCTGCATGTGTTGACTAATTCGCGGCGCTAGGAGAGTCAAGGAACCAGCCAGTTTGCGCAGCCCAGAAGCAGCATGAGGATTCTGGCGTTCCATCCGCGTAGCTAGCAAGCGTGTAGCCAGGTGTATGGCCAGTGCCTCATTGAGGGTAAAGCGCACATGGATCAGGTAGGATTCTCTATCCACTTTCCAGCGGTTACCGTTTAGATCGTCAATGTAAATATGGGCAGGCATTGAAACTAGATATCGACTGATCGTGGAACGATCTACGTTGAGGCGGCGGGCGATTTCCGCTTGAGTGAGTCCTTCGGGGTAAGCCAGCAGCAATTGCTCGATTTGCAGGATGCGTTCCGCTTTTTTCTCTGATGGATTCATCGCACCTTCTCGATTCAACCACGGTTAAACAGATTTGTTTGTGCAGAGTGATCATCATATGGCTTTAACAATGAGTCTAGATCATCGATGTTGCAGGGTTGTCACCAAATAAAAGTGATTATTCACTCTGATTTCAGCCAGGTAGGTTCTCTTCAGATGTCTATTTCATTATGTGTCGAGGTTATGAATCTATTAAAATCATTTCTAGATGTCATGTTAATCATTTATTAGTGATATAGCATGATTTCTATCGTTGAACAATCGAACATGATTTTCGATTGTTTGATTACTGAATTTTGCATATTTCGGTGTACAGATACTTCTATATGTGTCAGCGCATTGGTTGCCTAAAGCTGTTTTTCCCAAGGGCTCTGGCTTGCTGGGGTAACTGACCAAGCTTTGCGCATCCGGATGATAATACTGTCAATTCTTTGAAATTTACTCCTTTATTCAATCATATGCATTTATATATTTTATCATTATTTATTCTGATAATAACGTTATACTACATTTTAGGTAAGAAAACTTGCAATCTACTTTGAGCAATATTCTAGCCGCTTCAGTCAGGCTGCTTCGGGCATGGTGCTATTGCCGGGTGTGTGGTGCAATGCTATAATCGAGCCAGCGTTTACGCTGCAGAAGGAGATCTCCTATGGCTTCGAGCGGGCAAGAAGAGATTCGGATGCGCTATTTGATCGAGTCCCACCTCACTGAAGGCGTTTCTTTGGCCAAGGGTGGTGACACGCAAAAAGCGGCAGAGGTTTTCCGCCGTGTGATTCAGACATGCCCCGACTGTGAGGAGGCTTGGCTTTGGCTGGCTTATTGTGCTGAAACGCCCACTGAGGCGGTGCGGCTGTTGACCGAAGGGCAAACCATGCTGCGCGACAGTCCCCGTATTGCCGAAGCATTGCGTTGGGCTGAAGAACAGCGGATTGCTCAAGGCGGCCAGACGCGTGAAGAACTTGAAGTTGAAGCTGCGCAGATGCGCCGCAAGGAACGCCGTGAAGCCTTGAGTGGTGGGGCAAAACGTGCCTGGCTGGTTACACAGGGCAGCGCTACCACATTGGGCCGCTGGCTGGCAAAAGCCGGCGCTGGTTTTGCCGCTTTTTGGCACCGCTTGTGGCATGTATGGCTTACGAGAGAACGTCTCGACAAGATTGCCACACCAGTTATTTCCTTTATCACAGTGGTTATAGTTGTCGCTGGCGTGATGTTGGGTTTTTCGGCGTATCGACAGAGCTACGCCTTTGCTCTGGCCGAAGTGTTACCCACGCAAGATCCCAACCTAACGCCTACTCCTACTACTGATGAACTGACGGCGGATCTCTGGATCAGAGCGAATGTGGGCATTACGGTGGCGGATTGGGATTCGGCCATCACATCCCTTGAAGCGATTCGCGAGATTGCCCCCTATGATAATGAGGCTTGTACTGCACTGGCCAATGCTTATTATGAAAAGGCCCTTGAGCTTATTGACGAAAACCAGTTGAGTGATGCCAACCTGTTGTTGGACGAGGCAGTACGCCTGGATGGGAACCATTTAGGCGTTCAGGACGTACGCCGGGTACACGAATTGTACATGGAGGGTGTTGAAGCCTACTGGGTGAATGACTCGGAGACTGTCATTGAAAAGCTCACGCGCGTAGAAAAACTGCATAGTGATTACAAAGACACTATTACAATGCTATGCGATTCTTATGCCAACATTGTAGCGGATTGGAGCGACGATCCTAACGTCGACGCCGAAGATTGGGAAGTGGCTATAGATGCTGTGCTGGAATTGGCCGAGGTTTGCCCTGACGATCCGGATGTGCAGGCAGCCATCGTTGCGGTGCGCGATGCCTATTGCCCTTCTACGCGGATCGTGGTTTCATTAGCCGATTTCTGGGTCAAAGTCTATGAGGATGATGTTGTTGTCAAAGAGTGGTCGGTTATGATTGGGCGAGCTTCTGCGCCCACCAATGCTGGGCGCTATCCGCTACAGAGCAAGATGGAAGAAGCATATGGCTCAACCTGGAATATTTGGATGCCCAAGTGGCTGGGGCTTTATTGGGCCGGTGGCACTGAGAATGGCTTTCACGCTCTCCCGCGGCTTTCCAACGGTGCTGTCGATTGGGCACAGTATGTGGGCCAGGCCCATTCATACGGCTGCATTGTGAGTGCCGATGAGAATGCCGAATGGCTTTGGAACTGGGCAGATCTTGGGACTGTTGCTTTCGTAAATGATGAGGGTTTTGAGGCGCCGCTTATGTACAGATTCGAGGGGATTGAATGAGCACTAATCCAGATATTAGCGTATCTTACCTGGACCAAGAGCTGCGCAAATCGCGTTCTCTGGTGACCGAGCTGCGTGAGACACTAGACAAGCAAGCAGTAGCGCTTGCTGACCAGAACCAACGGCTCGCGTCTATGGAAGAGCGCATGACAAAGTTGCAGGCCCAACTGGCGCGTGTTCCAGCTGTTGAAGATGCGATGCAGCATACTCGCGATGAACTGGTGCTCAGGGTCAATGAAGTTGAGCGCGGATTACAGAGCACACTGAACGACCAAACCAAGACGCGGCAAGCCCAACGAGAGCACGATATGCAGGCCATCCGCGATATTCAAAATGAACTCGAGCGTTTCGACAGTGTAGAACAGTCACTGACGATGAGAACAGCCGAAGAACACAGGCTGAGTGAACAGCTTTTGCGTATGCAAGAGACGCTTACTGATGTTGGCAAAAAAGTGGCTGCAGGCGAAGAAAAGCAACGCCAGCTTCAAGAAGGCATTAGTCGAACTGTTCAATCTATTGGTCAGATTCAAGAAGTAACGCAAGCATCGGGTGAGACGGACAAGAATCAGACAGCGCGCTTGCTCTTGCTGGAGACGGAATTGCCTCGCCTTGCGGAGCGTATGAAAGCCTATGATGGCATCCGCGCAGAAATTTCTCGTGAGCGAGACGACTTGTTTGAGACGGTGCGATTGAATGAACGTGCACGGGCGCAGACTCTTACCGAGTGGGGGCGCAAGATCGAGAGCTTTGGCCACCAGGTTGATGTGTGGGCCGACCAGATGCGCTATTACAGCGATCAACACGAAAAGAATCGCCGTGTACTGCAGGAAAGCCAGGAACTCATTCACGGCGTGAGCCAGCAGGTGGATCAGGTGCGGCAGGTACAGCAGATTGATTCGGATCAGCAGCGTCGCCAACTTGACGAAGCCCGCGCCCAGTTGGAGCGCCGCCTGGCACAAGAAAGCGATCGCTTCAAGACGGTGGAGACTGGTCTGAACAAAGTGTTGGATCAACATGATGGACGCCTGGATAACCTCGAAGCCTGGCGCAAGCAGGATGTGGGTACGGTTGATCAATTAGCAGTACAGGTAGCGGCACTGCATAGTGAGGCCATGTCTCGTGTGCAGGAACTCGAGAGCGTGATGCTCGATTTGCTCAAGTTGCGAGTTGCCGCTGTACGGCAGACACTGACAGACCTTGAACCCAGACTCAAGCCAGGGAGCTAGGATTGTACGTTATCGGAACGGCTGGCCATGTAGATCACGGCAAGTCTACCCTGGTCAAGGCGTTGACAGGGATCAATCCGGATCGGTTGGAAGAAGAGCAGCAGCGCCAGATGACCATTGATCTGGGGTTTGCCTGGTTGACTCTGCCAAGTGGTTTGGATGTAAGCGTTGTCGATGTGCCCGGCCATGAGGATTTCGTCAAAAACATGCTGGCAGGCATTGGTGGTATTGATGCGGCTCTGTTTGTGGTGGCTGCTGATGAAGCCGTGATGCCCCAGACTCGCGAACACCTGGCAATTATTGACTTGCTGGGGATTGAACGGGGCGTGGTTGCCCTGACCAAGGTTGATCTCGTCAAAGATGAGGAGTGGCTCTCACTGGTCGTGGATGAGATTGAAACCTTGTTGATGGGCACCAGCCTGGAAGGTTCACATATTATTCCCTGTTCAGCAACAAGCGGCCAGGGCCTGGATGAGTTGCTGGCCGAATTGGATCGGTTGCTGGCCGATGCCCCTGAACGCCCTGACCTGGGGTTGCCTCGTTTACCTGTGGATCGTGTCTTTACCATGTCTGGGTTTGGCACGGTGGTAACAGGGACACTTTCAGACGGGTGGTTTGAGGTAGGGCAAGATGTCGAGATTCGCCCGGGCGAAGGACGGGCTCGCATCCGTGGTTTGCAATCTCATCGCGAGACGTTGGAAAAGGCTGGGCCGGGAAGTCGTCTGGCTATAAATCTGGCGGGCATAGACAAGGATGCTGTGCAGCGAGGCCAGGTGATCGCGGCTCCTGGCGTTATTAGCGGCACCTTGCTGCTGGATGTGTCGCTGCGCGTGGTCAATGACGCGCCTATTGGTATTGACCATGACGATGAACTCGAGTTCTATACCGGCTCATCTCGTGTGTTGGCGCGGGTGAGACTGCTGGATGCTGAGGATCTGTTGCCGGGAGAGAGTGGCTGGGGCCAATTGAGATTGAGCGAGGCACTGGCATGTAAACGCGGCGATCGCTTTGTCTTGCGCCGGCCTTCTCCTGCGGATACACTGGGCGGCGGCGTGGTGCTGAATACGCGTCCTGGACGACGTTATAAGCGAAATGATCTGCGTGTCATTGAGCGGCTCAAGGCCTTTTCGGGGGGATCCCCGCTGGAGATTATGGCGGCTTTGCCAGGCAATCGACCGCAGAGCTGGCAGGAATTGCGCAATGCCAGCGGTTTGGCAGCTACTGAGGCACTGACTGCGTTGGGGCAACTTGTGCAGCGGGGCAGTCTGGTATTGGCCAGCGGCTCGCTCGATGCCCTTCGCGACGACAGTATTGTATTCGGGCGGGAAGCTTGGGAGACGACCTGTCAGCAGGCGCTAGAGTTGCTAGAGGACTTTTACGTGGAGCACCCGTTGAGAGTTGGCATGTCGCGTGAAGAATTGCGCAGCCGCTTGCGGCTATCAGATGAGGCTTTTGATGCCTGGAGTCGCGAAGCCCAGGCGCGCGGTACGCTGCAATTGATTGGCGGCATAGCCTCTTTGGCCGAACACAAGGTTGTGCTGACTGTAACTCAACAACAGGCTGTTGATGGGGTCTATGAACGCATCCGGAATGCAGGGTATACACCACCTGCGCTAGGTGAAGTTGAGGCCGAGATTGGATCCGAGTTATTGGGGTATTTGATCGAATCGGGCCGGTTGGTGCGGGTGAGCCCGGATTTGGCGTATGAGGCAGGCGTTTTTACAGAAATGCAAGAGCGTGTAGTGGCTTTTTTGAAAGAACATGGGCAGGCAACTGTGGCTGAAATACGGGACCTGCTGGGCACGAGCAGACGCTATACATTGGCCTTGCTCGAAGCACTGGATCAGCGTCGAGTTACCCGGCGTTTGGGAGATACCCGCGTTTTGCGCGGTGGATGAGTTCATTATCGCGTTCTACACAGAAATGAGAAGGCATGGCCCGAGAGACGCTATCCTTTTCCCTTGAGCAAGCATTGGTTCGACGTGTTTTGGCGCGTGCGGCTGATCAGGGCGTGGACCTGAGTGAGCTGCTAGGCGTCTATTGCGCCGATTGGGTTGGGGAGTGGGGCAAGCGAGTTGGCGCTCACCGTATCGCTGCTGGCGAGACCCTCTGGGCGATTGCCCGCCGATATTATGGTGACGGCGCCAAATTTTCCGTGTTGGCTGCCTTTAATGGTATTACAGACCCCACAGCCCTTGAAATTGGCCAGATCATTCTCATACCTGAGCCACCTGAGCCGGAACCTCTCGCTGAAGGCGAATCGCCCTATCTCTATGGTTTGCACGACCGCGGTGGCGAACAGTTGATGGAACAGGCTGGAAGACCTGGCTGGGTACTGGTCAGTGATGACATTGGCTGTGAAACGGACGACGCTTCCAGCGAAGCTTATGATGATCTCACTGCGCGCGGTTTTGGTGTGATTGTGCGGATCAACAATGGCTATACGCCAGGTGGCAGCATTCCCCATTCAAGTCGCTATGCGGATTTTGCTGTTCGCTGCTCCCGCTATGTGGCAGGTTCTAGCGGTTGCCATATCTGGGTCATCGGTAACGAGCCAAATCTGGCCATTGAGCGTCCGGGTGGTCCCTTGAATGGCGAGATCATCACCCCTCAAATGTATGCCGATTGCTTTCGCCAGTGTGCCGAACGTATTCATGCTCAACCAGGCCATGAGAATGACCAGGTGGTAACGGCGGCTATAGGCCCATGGAATACACAAACCACCTATGCCAGCAATCCTCGTGGCGATTGGGTGCAGTATTTTGCCGATGTGCTGACAGAACTACAGGGCATCGCTGACGGTATTTCGTTGCATACATACGGTCGTAGCGCCAATCCGGATGATATCACCAGTGAGGAATGCATGCGCCCGCCGTTTGAGAATCGCCGGGCTTTGTTCCGCAGCTATATGGACTTTATGGAGGCGGTGCCAGAGACCATGCGGCATTTACCAGCTTATCTTACTGAGACAGACCAGAATGTGCCCTGGGAAGATGCGAATCGAGCCTGGGTGCAGCGGTCTTATCAGGAGATCGCTGAGTGGAACGCCTCCGCTGACCATCAAAAGATACGCTGCATGGTGCTTTACCGGTGGAAGCAAAAGGATATTTGGAGTATTGATGGTAAGAACCAGGTTGTGACGGATTTAAAGCACGCGATGGCGCGGAATTACCGCTGGGATCTAGTGCAGGGGGACGCATAATGTGGCAATCGTTGTGGCGCGGATTGCACCGTGAGGGAGTCAATGCGCGGGGAGAGAACTCTCGCGTTGGGGCGCATGATGTCATCAAGTCACCTGCGATGGAGATCGTGGGCAAATGCCTGACAGCCGATGAGTTCATCGAATATGTTGAGGCCATGGACGTGCCAGAACCGCGGCCCACTCAAGTGTTTTTGCATCATACATGGAAGCCAACTGTGGACAGTTGGAAGGGCATGGATACCATCCTGGCAATGAAGGCCTATTATGAGCGACAGCTCTGGCAGGATACCGATGACCAGTGGTATGAGGGGTGGACTGTGGGGCCACATATCTTTGTGGCGCCTGATGGCATTTGGCTCTTTAGTGATTTGCGCTATGACGGCGTGGGGGTTTACGGACACAATTATCGTACACGCCACGTCGAGATGGTGGGAAATTACGATAATGCACTGCCTTCTGGGGCTATTCTCGAGAACAGCATCATCGCTCTGGGTATTTTGAGCGAACGTTTTGGCCTATCCGTAACGGACCTGGGCTTTCATCGTGATTTTTCAACAAAAACTTGTCCGGGTTTGACGGTACAAAAAGCCTGGATCATCCCTCAGGTGACTGCATGGGTGGCAGAGTACCGGGAGGAGCGAAAAGAAAAACTCAGCGCGGTGCGCCGGACAATCACCGAGCAGGTGCAGCATCTATTGGTGCGACCTGATCCCAACGGCTCGTTGACCCAGGCTGCTGGTGAACGGGGCATGGTGGGGCCACTGAGCGACGAGATTCCTTTTGAGGTGGATGGCGAGGCTTATTTGCTGCAATACTATGCGGCGGCTATGCTCGTGCCCGCAGACGGTTCACTGGAACCCATGACCCTGGGCGAATATGAGGATTACAAGCAGTTTGAGGGGCGCAACGCCAAAAAGGCTGCGGACGAAAACGGCACTGAGGACGAGGTGGACGAGGATGTGGTCTTTGGCGATTTGCCCGCTTCACCATGCGACCCTTTCCCTGTCGATAGCCCAGGCAGTGGCATCAAAGGGCAGACTGAAGACGAGGACGCTTGATCTGTGACTAGCAATAAAGGCGCCGAAACGCGCGATCTATTAGAGCGATGCCTGCAAGACCTCGAAGATCGCCTGAATCCTCGTGAAGAAGAACGTATTGAGGCTGAATGGCGTGCCTTTTGCGGTCGCGAGTTTGTGGGCGACCTTTTCTCTCCTTCGCGCACGATATCCAATCCTCCTGCTTTTGTGTGGCCCCAAGTAGGCATCAATGCTGGTTTGGAGAGCTATGAGAACATGGCGCTGCAGCAATTTGGGGCAGCCTCACAGGCATTGGCAAAGGGCAGTGGGGCAGTACTCAATGTGCGCTGCAATTACGGGACGGGCATTATGCCCCTCTTGTTTGGTACCGAGCTTTTCATCATGGATGAAAAGCTGGATACACTGCCTACGGCCGTACCTTTTCATGATGAAGCCTGGGTGAGGGCCGCCATCGATGCCGGCATCCCTGATCTGGAGTGCGGTTATGGTCAGCAGGTATTCGAGATGGGCGCTTTTTATCGGGACATTGCCGAGCGCTACCCCAAGATCGGGCGCTATGTGCACATTTATCACCCCGATCTGCAAGGCCCCATGGACATTTGTGAGGTGGTGTGGGGTAGCGAGATGTTTACGGCCCTGGTTGATAATCCTGGCATGGTGCGCGAGTTTCTAGAGCTGGCGACCGAGACCTATATCGCTTTCATGAAGCGTTGGATAGCCCTTGTGCCTTTTGAAAAAGATGCCAACGCCCACTGGGGACTGATGCTCCCGGGCAACATCATGCTGCGCGATGATTCGGCTATGAACCTCTCACCGCGTATGTTTGATAACTTCATCAAGCCCTACGACCAGCGCTTGCTGGATGCCTTTGGCGGCGGGGCGATCCATTTTTGCGGCAGGGGCAGCCACTTTGTGCCGCTCATGAGCGATATGCCGGGTTTGTATGCGATCAATCTCTCGCAGCCCGAATACAATGACATGGAAGCGATTTTCGCGGCCACGGTAGACAAGGGTATTGCCATTGTGGGTTTGCGTGAGGATGCCGGGCGTGAAGCGGTAGCGCGGGGACGCGATTTACATGGCCTGGTGCATATCTGGCAGCAAGTAGGAGATCCGGACAAGGCCCGTAAGGACGCCTGATTGAGGGCGTTTGGGGCATAGAACGTACAGCATTCTTTGGAGGGTGGCATGATTATTGAACATATCGGCATTCAGGTAGATGACCCGGTGGCCTTTAGCGACTGGTATTGCAAGAACCTCGGGTTCACGCTGATTCGCAAGTTAAACAATGAAGCGGATGCTCATTTCATCTCGGCAGGCAACACCATGCTCGAGGTGTATGCTAATAACACCGTGACCACGCCCGATTACGCGGCGATGAGCCCATTGCTGCTGCATTTGGCCTTCAAATCGGAAGACGTGGATGCTGACCATGATCGGCTGATTGCTGCTGGCGCTACAGAGTTTGAGCCCAAGGGAAGCACGCTAGCGGGCGATGAGTTGTGGATGATGCGCGATCCCTGGGGGCTGGCCATTCAGCTCTGCAAGCGCGCTGTACCGATGATGTAGATTGAGCGTGAGGTTGAAACCCCACGTTGAGCTTGGATCTAGTTCGAAAAGCAGTGCAGGTTTAAACCTGCACTGCTTTTACTTGTGCCTCAGCGACGGGTTTCAACCCGCCGCGCCTTGTCTGAGTAAGTGGCAATAGTTATTATGAAACATACAGTACGTAGAATAAAAGTAATAAGGAATAGATATGGGGCAATGGCGCACGCATTACCATATTGTTTGGACGGTTCAACATCGCGAACCGGTTCTTGTGTCGGGCATCGCGAGGGATGTATTTGCCATTATGCGTGAACAGATTGAGGCTGCTCAGACGATTCCTCACGCTTTAGGGGGCTGTGATGACCATGTTCATCTCGTCGTTTCCATACTTCCACGTGTTTACATCCCTACGCTTATCAAAAACATCAAGGGCAACAGTTCACGGTATATAAACACGCAATGTGGCCTTGATGGGATATTTCGTTGGCAACGATCATATGGCATCAAGACTGTATGCGATTCTTGTTTGGAACGGGTTGTTCAGTACGTGCGAAATCAGCGGGTAATCCATGCGCGCCGAGAGGCTAAGCCTATCTATGAGATTGGGTGAGTGCTATTGAGGAATTGGGTTTTCTATAGAAGCGTGGGGTTGAAAACCCCACGCTGAGAGGCAGAGCGAGTTCGAAAAGCAGTGCAGGTTTAAGCCTGCACTGCTTTTACTTGTGCCTCAGCGACGGGTTTCAACCCGCCGCGCTACTATTGCTAGCTTTTTGCTCTGCCAGCCAGGCGAGAATGCGGGCCTCAAGGGCGTCGCGGGTAGCGCGGAACACGGCCAGGGTTTCCTCTTCGCTGCCCTCGAAAGCGGCGGGATCATCGAAAGGCCAATGCAGGCGAGTGCCCTGGCCGGGGTAGTAAGGGCAGCGCTCGTCGGCGTTGCCGCAGACGGTGATGAGATAGCCGCCCAGGTTTTGATCCATGTATTCGCTGAGGTGCTTGGAGCGTTGGCCGGAGATATCGAGGCCTTTTTCTTCCAGTACGGCGCGGGCGTAGGGATTGATGCCCTTGGGTTCCAGGCCAGCACTACGGACCTCGTAACGATCGCCGGCGAGGTGGCGCAGCAGGGCTTCGGCCATCTGGCTGCGGGCTGAATTACCGGTGCAAAGAAAGAGTACGTTGGTTTTATCAGACATGTTCGTTCTCCAAATTGCTAGAAGATTGCGTTGGCGTAATGACGGGTTGTGGCTGCGGTTCTGCGGCCCAATAGCCTCGGCGGCCTAGGGCTTTGCCCAGCGAGACCAGCCCTAACATGATGGGCACTTCCCAAAAGAGGCCCATGGTGGTGCCTAGGGCGGCATAAGATCCTACGCCGTAAAGGGCCACGGCAGTGGCAATGGCGATCTCAAAGTGGCTGGAAGAACCAATGAGCACGGTGGTGATGGCCTCTTTATAATGCAAGCCGGCCAGCCGCGTGATGATGAGATTGTAGCCAACCACAATGACAAAGCCCAGCAACAGGGGCACTGAGACCTTGAGCAAGGCATCCGGGTTCTCGATGAGGGTTTGACCGTTGAGAGAGAACAGCACCACCAAAGTAGTCAACAGGGCGGCGATGGATACCTTTTCAACGATGGGGTGATAGGTGTTCTCGAACCATTCTTGGCCGCGGGTGCGCAAGATGATGCGCTTGGAGAGGATACCGGCAATGAGCGGCAGGCCGATAAATACGCCAGCCGAGATGAGCAGCATCATGCGATCGATGGGGATGCCCTGGATACCAGTGAGCAGCGAGACGATGGGCACATAGAGCACCATGATGGTCAGGGTGTTGAGGCTGGTATTGACCACGTTCTGTTCCTGGTTGCCCTCAGCCAGCCGGCCCCACACCAGCACCATGGCCGTGCAGGGGCTGGAACCCAGCAGGATGACGGCGACGATGAGCTGTTGGTCATCGAGGAACAGGTAGGCCAGACCAGCGGCCACCAGCGGCGCCACAATCCAGTTAGAGATCAACGAGAGTAGTATGGGTTTGGGGTTGCTGCGCAGCTTTTTCAGCTCGCTGAGCTGCAGGTTGAGCAGGGCGGGATACATCATCAAAAAGAGGCAGATGCCGATGGGGACGGATATCCCACGCACCTGCCAGGAATCGATGGCCTCGCTAAGGCCGGGTACGGTTTGCGAGAGCAGGATGCCCAGGCCCATACACAGGGCAACCCACACGGCCAGGTACTTTTCAAACGTCTTCATGCACTATTCCCCTTTTGAACAGGACGAGCCATCGATGCAGCAAAGCGGATCGCGCGGTTGGATGCGGGCGGGATCGAACAGGGCTGTCAATGTAGCGGTTAGCTCGGCGACGGCGGACGGGTTGATGCGGTAATAGATCCAGCGGCGATCTTGCGGTTGGCGTTCGGCGATGATCAGATCCAGCTCGGTGAGCACGCGCATGTGGTGTGAGATGAGGCTGGCCGAAAGGCCCAGCTTGTCCGAGAGCTCACAGTTGCAGTGGGTGCCCTGCATAAGGGTATTCACAATGGCCAGGCGGGTGGGATCGCCTAGGGAACGCAGCGTGATGGCCAGTTGATCGCGTATCACACAAACACCTCCAATTCGCATGATGTCGTATCATTGCCTCTTGATAGTTCAATGCTTATTAAAGTATATTGCTATACAAAAAGAATGTCAATCGTTGAATATATCTAGTGCGCGTACGCAAAAGTAGGGCGTCTCTTGCTTTACACGGCAAGCGCTGGAAGTATCTCAGCCGAGTTTATAGCGCATATAATTCGGTTTATTCCATTTTTATGGCCGCTCAAATCATTCCGAGGAATGCGACCCTAGCTATTTGACAAGTGTGCAACAAACGCTATGCTGTGTATATTCTTAATTATGAATATATCAGTGTTACAAGGAGCCGAATGGAAGAGACATACGAAGCCCTGAGTGAGATCAGTAAGGCATTTGCCCACCCAACACGGCTGCGCATCCTAGAATTGCTTTCGGTGGACGAGGCTTGTGTATGCCACCTGACGCACATTCTGGACAAGCGCCAGGCCTATGTATCGCAGCAGCTGGGCGTGCTGCGTGATGCCGGACTGGTGGACGTACGCCGAGATGGGCAAATGATCTACTACAGGCTGGCGGATGCCCGCGCTGCGGGGGTGCTTTCGCTGCTCAAGGATTTGGCGCTGGGGAGCAACCCCAAACTGCGTTACGACCCCGTGCCGCGTGTGCCTGTGGCTGGCTGCCCCTGTCCGCGGTGTAACGAGGCTGACACCTGCTGCTGTGCAAGCTAAGCGCAAGGTTGGGCGGTCGAACGGGGCGAGGCGCTTGATGCAGGCAACAATCGGGTGTGATGAATGACACTGCGCGAGATGATGACCGAAACAGAAAAGATAGTGGCTAAAGGTGGGGGCGATAGATGGACTGGGGATCGACAATACTGACTTTGTTACAGGGCGGCCTGGGTAACCTGGCCTCGTACCTGGCAGCGCATGTGTTGCTGTGCCTGCTGCCGGCCTTTTTCATCGCCGGGGCCTTGACGGCGCTGGTGCCCAAAGAGACCATCACGCGCTACCTGGGGCCGCACGCACCGGCCTGGGTCTCGTATCCGGCGGCGGCCATTGGGGGCTTTGTGCTGGCGGTGTGTTCGTGCACCATCATGCCGCTGTTCGCTGGCATCTATAAAAAGGGCGCGGGGCTGGGCCCGGCCATCACCTTTTTGTTCGTGGGGCCAGCCATCAACATCCTGGCGCTGACCTATACTGGCGTGGCCATCGGTATGGATATCGCCGTGGCTCGCCTGGTGCTGTCGCTGGTATTCGGCATCGGCATTGGCTTGATCATGGCCATCATGTTCCGCAAGAGCGAGGCCGAACGCGAGGCTGCCAACGGTTCGGCGGCCTTTGGCGGCAAGGGCAGCGGTATGGGCGGCAGAACCTGGCTGTTTTTAGGACTGCTGCTGGTGGTGCTCATCGCTGGCACGCTGCAGGTGGATGTGTTGACCAACAGCTATGCCCAATTCACGCTGCCCATCAGCGGGTTGGACACCCTGCAGGCCACGCTGAACCGCCTGGTGCCCTATGACGCTTCGATGGGACAGGAGGGCGTGAGCGTGCAGGGCCTGCTGCTCATCGTCATGCTGGCGCTCATCGGCCTCTCGGCCTGGAAGGGCCTGGGCAAGGTGGATGAGGGCTATAACACCTGGACCTGGGTGGCCCTGGGATTGACGGTGCTGACATTGGTAGTAGCGGCCGTGCGCCTGCTGCCGGCTACTGGGGGTTTGCAGGTGGCCATTACCGGCAAGATGATTGCTGTGACGCTGGGCATGGCGGCACTGTGGATTGTGGGTGCGCGCGCCTTTGACGCTTACGAGATGCAGAGTTGGCTGTGGGAGACCTGGCGGTTCGTCAAGCAGATCATGCCGCTGCTGATTGTGGGCGTGTTCGCCGTGGGCGTCATTCGCGGCCTCATCAAGCCCGAGTGGATTCAGGCCATAGCGGGCAGTAACACCGTGCTGGGCAACCTGGTGGGCGTGGTCTTTGGGGTGTTCATGTACTTTCCGACGCTGGTGGAGGTGCCCATCGCCAACATGTTCCTGGGGCTGGGCATGCACCGCGGGCCGCTGCTGGCTTATTTGATGGCCGACCCCGAACTGAGCCTGCAGAGCATCCTCATCACGGCCAGCGTGATCGGCAAGAGCAAGGCCTGGGTGTATGTGGGTTGGGTAACCTTGTTCAGCACCCTGTCCGGACTCATCTATGGCGCCTGGGTGGACGGCGCGAGTCTGGCAGTGTTGGCGCTGTATATCGTATTGACGTTGGGCGTTCTGGCGGCCGGGCTGGTGTGGACCAGCCGACGTCAGGCCAAGGCAACCAAGGTACAATCATAGGAGGTAAGGCATGATCGAAATCAAGGTGTTGGGTGGCGGTTGCCCCAAGTGCAAGCGGCTGGAGCAGATTACGCGCGAGGCGGCTGATGAGCTGGGTCTGGAATACAATGTGATCCATGTCACAGAGCTGGACGAGATTATGGCTTATGATGTACTCAGCACGCCGGGATTGGTGCTGAACGAAAAGTTGGTCAACTCGGGTAGTTTGCCGCGTAAGGACGAGGTGACGGCCTGGCTGAAAGCAGCCAATTAGGATAAGATGACGCGGGTATCGGGGGGATGCCCGCGTCATCTTTTTTTTGCAATGTGTTGTAAGGAGAACGTCTGTGCAAGATATCCTGCTGCTGGGGTTGGTGATCTATGGAGTGATTCTAACGATCGGGCACCTGCTGAATCGCACCCTACGCCTGCCCTGGATGTTCACCATCGTGCTGCTAGGCATGGGCCTGACTGCGGGCGGCCTCTTTACCGAGACGGTGCAGAGCGCCGAATTTGCCTTGCTTTCGCGCTTGGGCATGCTGCTGTTCCTGTTCAACATCGGCCTGGATTTGGATTTCGAGCAGTTGCGTCACCTTGGTGCTTATATCGTAGGGGGCGATATCGTCCTGACGCTGGTGGAAGGCACGGCTGTCGGCCTCTTTTTCTATTTCCTTTTCCCGGACTTTGTGGGGGGCTCGCTGTTGGTGGCCCTGGTGGCGGGGCTGGCCTTTGGCACAGTGGGTGAGGTCATTCTGCTGGCCATCCTCAAAGAGTTTGGTGTGGAGAACACGCGTTTTGGGCAGTTGGCACTGGGCATTGGCGTGTTCGATGATGTGTTCGAGATCCTGACGCTCTCTGTTGTGGTAATGCTGCCGGCCATGCTGGGCAACACCTCGACCGAGGGCCTGTGGCGTACGCCTCTGAACATGGTCTTGGTGCTGCTAGGCTTGGTTGGTGCTGTGCTGCTGAGCGCGGGATTGGGGCGCTATACGCGCAAATGGATTGCCCGTCTCAAGCCGGGGTCTTTTGTGGTGCCCTTTGGCATCTTTTTCACGGCCTTTGGCTTTATCTATTTCGGCTCGCTCCAGTTCAACGACATGGGCACGGTTTCGGCTATCTTTGCTGGTATTGCCGTCAAGCAGCTCTTGCCGGGGCCTGCTTTTCAGCATTTCAAGCAGCCGGTTTTCTTTGTAGCCAACGTCTTTCTGGGGCCGTTCTTCTTTTTCGGGCTGGGCGCCAAGATGTCGCTGCAAGAGATAATAGCCAACCCCTGGTTGGTGATTGCCGTGGCGGCGCTCTCGCTGATCATTCGCGTGGGGCTCTCTTATGGCATGTTCCACAAACTATTGGGTAAGCGTGAATCGCTGGTGATGGGCGTGGGGCTCACCAGCAAGTTCAACACCAGCATCATCACCGAGAACCTGCTGCTGACGGCAGGGCTGATTACGCCGGCCCTCTATTCGGTGTTGATGGGGGCCTTTATCCTGCTAAAGCCCATCATTGTGGCGGGATTCTCGCGTGGACTGGCTAGTATGGCGCCAGAAAAGGCGATTGAGGATATAGCTGCCAATAAAGCGGAGGAGGCCTGATGGAAGAGCGCGCCGCTCGCTTTTGGGAGGCTTTTCGGGTGCAGCATCTGCAAGCGCCAGCCGAGCCTTACGAGGTGTTCTATTTCGATGATAACCAGCCCAGCGCTGATGAACTGGCGGCGTTGGTGATGGCAGGAGCCAAGCGGGCCACGGCCTCGCTGCTGTGGAGCTATGAGGCGGAGGACGAGCCCCTGCCGCAGGTGGGCGATCTCTCGCTGGTAACGGACTGGGCCGGCGAGCCGCAGTGTGTCATCGAGACGACCACAGTGCAGGTGGTGCCTTATGAGCAAGTGCCGGAGGCGTTTGCCGCTACCGAAGGCGAGGGGGATGGTTCGCTGGCTTATTGGCGTCGTGCCCACTGGGCTTGTTTTGGTCGAGAGTGTGCTCGTTTGGGGCGAGAGCCACAGTTGGACATGCCCGTGGTTTGCGAGAGGTTCGAGGTGGTTTGGCGGGGGTGAAGCGGAAAAGGTCGCTAGAGCGGCTGTAGAAAGGTAAAGCCAGTCCGACGTGAGAGCATCGGGCTGGCTTTTTTTGTGCGGCCAGGATTGGCGATTTTGAAAAGGTAAAACAGCCTATTTCTTGTCGCTATCTTTGGGCATGGGCAGAATGCGGTGCACAGTGGTGCCGCAGTCTGGGCACTTGGCTTTTGCGGCTATTCGGCCATTTTTCCAAGTGACGGTCTCGTAATCGCCGACTTCCTTTTTCGCGCGACACTTGATGCAGTAAAAGTTCATTCGACTCGCCCCCTTCTTGGCAAAAGTCCCAAAACTGAACAAAGCCAAAGTATGTAGGCAAAACTACCTAGACATCAGCATAACACAAGATCAGGGGGAGTACAAGGGAAAATCAAGGAGAAGGGGCTGGAAATAGGCCGGGACTGTATCGTTCCTCTGCCAAGTCCCGGCCTATGATAAGGTATCCAAGGACACGAAAGACCCTTGAAAGGGGTCTCCGAAGTAGTAATAGACAGCTTGTGACGCACTAGGCTGAACTGCCTTGCAGACAAGGCTGAGTGCTTCATTTACTAACCCTCGAAGGAATCCAGGGGAATCCATAGGATTCCCAGATTCCTCCGAGGCTCTTTATACAGAAACTTGCGATTCCGAGCCTCCCGTGAGGGAGGGTTTATGCGCCTAGCATCGGGGTTCAGCCCGATGCGCTAGAACGGCCGGGACTTGGCATCGTTCCGATGCCTGGTGTCTCGCCGCACCGTTGGTGCGGACCTAGGTATGGGCGTCCTGCGGACGTAGGGCTTTTTTGAAAGGGGTGTCCGAAGAAGTGATAAACGGCTTTTGATGCACTAGGCTAAACTGCCTTGCAGACAAGGCTGAGTGCTATTATTGCAAACCCTTGAAGGAATCCATTGGATTCCCCTTAGGCTGTTTATACAGAAACTTGCGATTCCGAGCCTCCCGCAAGGGAGGGTTTGCGTGCCTAGCATCGGGGTTCAGCCCGATGCGCTAGAATGGCCGGAGACGTCTCCGGTCTAGGATTGAGATGTCCACGGACGAATTCAGGCTGGTAGGGACAACTACCGGTCTGACCGGGAGTTACACAAAAGGCGAACTAGTTCAATTGATGTAGGAAACTAAGGGGATATCGTTTACAGGGTGCAGTACGAGAAAATAACACATATGTTCTTTGTCTCTTTCTAGGCAATGATACTTACAATCTAATTATATGGGTCGTATAATCAAACGCGGAGTAAATAAACTTTTGCTCCACAGCAGATTCTTCATATCAAAGACGTAGCGAATTACCGCGCACCTTGGTCGCAGATGAAAGCCAAAGATGAGGGAGCATCAATAATGGATGGTACAACATTGCTAGGCATCGTAAACGTTGTCGCGTCACTTGTTCTGGTAGGTCTAACAGCATGGTATGCAAGGAGTACTAAAGAGCTTGTGCAAGCATCCAAGCCAGTTCCTTCTGTGATTATTGAGATGGAGTTCCAGAAACACGGTCTGATGTGTATTGTGATCAAGAATATAGGCAATGCGGTGGCGAAAGGTATCCGGCTAAACTCTGCAACGGATATACACAGCACTAACGGAAAACGTCTTGCCGATCTTAGTGCATTCAAGACTGGAATACCCTATCTAGCACCTGGAGCTGAACTCAGTCTGTATTTTGATCATGCCCCGGCGTATTTTCAGGACAATAAGTTGGAGAAATCTTGGGCGTTCGACGTCTCCTACTCGGATATGTCATCTACATCCTACGGTCCCTATCGATTCGATATTGATCTTTCCATATATGAAAACTCGCTCATGGATTCTGACAATCTGGCATCTCTAGTAAACGAGTTTGAGAAGATGAATTCGTCTTTTCGGCGAATAATAAGCGACGGCACTTTTGGCTCCACTGGTATAAGGATTGTTACTTCGACAGACATTCGTAGAAGTTTGGAAAGAGTATCTCAAGCCAAAGAAGAGCAGCTTGTGGAAGGCGCGGTGGATTCTGTAGATGCGCCAGTGGCTACTATGGAACATGGCGATATTAGCTCTATGGAGGAAGAAAATGAGCTTCAAGATTAGTGGATTTGATGACTTTGAGCATAGCTTGCGGGATTTCGAACATCGAGCTAGAGCACTTGATGGAGAGACCAAGGTTCCTTTGGGGGAACTTTTCCATACTGCGTTCATGAAACGAAATACTGACTTTAGTACAATTTCAGCCTTTTTCGATGCCACAGGCTTTAAGATTGAGTCTCAAGCGGATTTTGAATCTATATCTGAACAAGAATTGGATCAATTTGTTAAGACGAATTCGCGATTTGGTTCCTGGAAAGAAATGTTTCAAGAAGCGATGCAGGAATGGGCTTAGAGAAGATTGGAACTATAAAGACCATATCAGTAACATCATACATTGCATTGATCTTACTGGAGAGGTTCAGGGGCCTAGTGCTCTAGTTTTGTCTAGGACAAAGTTGCTCTGCTAGTTTCCTATAGAGGTGTCGATAATCTGATCTCTACGTAAGATCAAATGCTTGCGAAATTGACGATACAAATCGAAGGTCAGAATCTAGCAAGAAAGGATTCTATGACTGACACAAAACACAATCATTATATTCCGCAGTTTTATTTGCGTAAGTTCTGTACATGTGGAGAACAGCTAACCCAATTCGACATTCGAACAGGAAAACAGGTTTTGGGAGCTCCTCGAATATTTGGAGCTATCAATAGGCTTTATCCAATGCCACTCGAACGATATTTGGCAGAAGAAATTGAGAGCCCTGCCAATACTGCAATTGAAAATCTATTATCTAGGTGTTCCCCTTTGTCATTGCAAGATAGATTTGCTATTGCAAAGTACATCTCGGTACTCCAAAAACGGGTGCCTGCATGGGCTGAGTGGGTAGATGAGCGAGTCGAGGTGAATAATATTTTTGCGTATCAAGAGAGCCAGTTGCTCTGTTTACGAGGCCGTAATCCTAGTCATGATGACATAATTGAGACGCTCTTGCGCCAAATCAAAGATAGAAGAGAGCAATTTTCGAATTCAGTGTGGCATGAAGTAGTGCCTGCTGAAGCTACACCGAAAATATGGCACCTGATAGTGCAGATGGGATGGCAGATAATCTCTGCTGAGGAGGGCAAATTATTCATAACATGTGACAACCCTGTAGTATTTGATGTTACCAACGGCTTAAAGTCTTCCCGAGGATATCTTGATTTCCCTTTATCTTCAAAGATACTTTTACATGCTAGTTGGGAAAATGGAGGTGGAATTGAGTTCGTTGTTGCGTCTCCGGGTCAAACAAAAGCTTTTAACAAAAGTATCATAAGTAACGCTGATATTTATCTATTTGGAGATCCCAAGGCTATAGAAATTGCTACTCGCCAATAGAAGCTTTCCTTCCTCCCTCTTGCCCCGCACCCCGCCCTCTGCTATCCTTCAACTCGCCCCTATACGTGAAATTCACAGCCCGTCATGCGGGGGTATGGTACACTTTTGTTAACCTGTGAGGTATTGCACATGACCGACATTGTGGTTGCAGGGCACCTCTGCCTGGACATTATTCCCATCATCCCGTTAGGTTCGCCCTCGCCGCTCATCTCGCCGGGTCGGCTCACCGAAGTTGGCCAGGCCGTGGTCTCTACCGGCGGGGCGGTCAGCAACGTAGGCCTGGCGGCCCACAAGTTGGGGCTGGATACACGCCTGGTGGGTCGCGTGGGCGATGACCCCATCGGTGCATTAGTGCGCCAAGTGCTCTCAGCCGATGATGCCAGCCTGGGGAAGGACCTGATTACGGCGGCGGGCGAGGCCAGCTCTTATTCGTTGGTCATTAATCCGCCGGGCATCGACCGCGCCTTTTTGCACTGTCCGGGTACCAACGACACGTTTGGGCCGGACGACCTGCCGCTGGAGCTGCTGCGGGAGGCCAGGCTGTTCCATTTCGGATATCCGCCGCTGATGCGCCGCATGTACGCCAATGGCGGACTAGAGCTGGCCGAACTGCTGCGGCGGGCCAAGGCCACGGGCGCTACGGTCTCGCTGGATACCTCCATGCCAGATGCTTCGCGAGACAGCGGCCAGGCCGATTGGCCCCTGATTTTGAAACGGGCGCTGCCGCAGGTGCACCTGTTTGTGCCCAGCATCGAAGAGCTGCTCTACATGCTGGATCGCCCGGCCTATGATGCGCTGCTGGCCGAGGCGGGGGCTGCCGGTATGATCGAGGCCATGGATCCCGAGGTGCCGCGGCGTTTGGCGCAGCAGTGTTTGGCGCTCGGAGCGCAGGTAGTGTTCATTAAAATGGGCCATCGCGGGGCCTATTTGCGCACGGCGGGCGAACTCGAACTGGGCCGCGCCGCACCCGCCATGAGCGCCCATTGGGCGAATCGCGAGCTGTGGGCGCCCTGTTTCAGTGTTGAGGTGAGGGGTACGGTCGGTTCTGGCGACACCACCATTACCGGGTTCCTGGCGGGGCTGCTGCACGGCGTGACCGCGGAACAGGCCCTTACCATGGCCGTGGCCGTAGGCGCTTGCAGCGTAGAGACGCCCGATCCCACCAGCGGCATTTTGCCCTGGGAGGAGACGGCGGCGCGGGTGGCGGCGGGTTGGCCGCGCTTGGATGCTGGCCTGCAGGGCAGCGGTTTCTGTTATGATGAGATTACGGGGCTGTGGCAGGGCCCTGCGGATGGATAAATAGGGAGTAAGCGATGCGCGTATTACGCACGGTGATGGTAGTGGTGCTGGTGGGGTTATTGCTGGGCACAGCGGCGTCGGGCGTGGCGGCGGATTCGGTGGAGTGGACCGAGCCCCAGGCGCTAAATATCGTCGACATTGCCGGGCAGGTGCCCGATAGCGTGCTGGCGGGGCATATTGTGTCCTATTCGGGTGGTGGCGGCGTGGTGCTGTATGAATCAGCTCAAGTCATCAGCGACACATTGCAGATTACGGTGCAAGCCTCGCCGCGCTATGTGGATTGGTGGGGTGGCGCTTATGTGTTCAATACGCTGGGGCAAATGCCCAATTACGACCATATAGCTTCTACCATGCCTGCTGCTACGGTGCGTCTGTATCTCAACAGCCAAGACATCACCGATGACGTGATGCAGGTCGAGTATTTAGATCCGGGACCAACGACGCCCACTACCAACGCGGAGGATTGGTATCGCTACCCGGAGGCTAAACACACGGTGAGCGGCGCATCGCTGCTCAGTAGCGAAGGACTAAATCTACCGGCCAACATGGGCGGCTCGATCTATGTGCTCTACCAGCCCGCCGATACTTCCGCCGAGGTGTGGATTACCGCGGTATATACGTTGCCGGTTCCCGATGCGGTGACGGTCCAGTATTTGGGGCACCAAACACAAACCTTTCAGTCTTTCCTGGGGGATTATTCTCCGGGCGATGCGGGAGTCATCGAGGGAGTTGTACAACAATTGCGCGCTACCTACGAGGATCGTCATCCGCGTATCTATATCAACGCGCCCTCTGGCACCAACTATGTACTCTTCAATTACCCAGTTTCTGATTTCAATATTTACGCAACCCAAGTTGATGCAAATGGTCAAACAGTCATTGACAAGAATAACGTAAACCGTTCCATCGGCGGCACGGTGCGTCTGGCGCCGGATAACGCCATGCTCTCGCAGAATTTACAGCACGGCGGGGCTTTTCCGCTGAATCTGGTCTATCAGGACGCGGATCAGTCAGCGGGGCCGTACCTGAGCCTGTTACCACAGGTAGACCGCTTTACGCCGCCGGAATACTTTGTACTGCCTGGAGTCGAGTTCGATTCCTGCTTTTACACCGGCGATTGCTCACTGGCCAAGCTGGAAGAAATCTATAACGCCACAGCGGAAATCTCGGTGGTCTATCTCAAGGCCACGCCCAATTCCAGCCAGGTGCAGGCGGTAAGCCTGCGGGCTGCGGATACGAACTATGTAGTCGGCGTGTCAGAGGTCAAACTAACGACTAAAGCCGAGGTGGTGGTGAATACCCCGGCAGCATATCGGGTATTCATACCGCTTATTTTGCGTCAGGTGCCGCTGGCAGCCGAGGTGGACCATCCTGCCGGCCTGTTTGAACTCGATTCAGGCCGTATGGTAGGTTATGTGCCCTGAAAATAGTCATCAGAGGGACAGTACGAGCTGAAATAGCTCGGCTGTCCCTCTTTTTTTGTGCAATACGGTGGTTGCGGGATTGCTTCTTTTGTGGTTGAATGGTGTCAAGGTTATTAAGACACAAGGGCGTGTTATTGAAAGGGCTCGAGGAGGATGCCATGCCGTACCGATCTCTATCCAGCGAACAAGTGGCAGCTGTCGCAGTAGCCCTGTTGGGTGGTACAGCGCGACCCGTCGATGTCGAGGATGCAGCGATCAAGGCCTATTCGCTGGGTCCAGAGTGGTTCTGCTGGACTCGCCATCGCGATCAGATCGATTTGCAGGCCGTGCGCGACGCGCTTGGGCGTGCAGAAAAGCAAGGTCTGCTGCGTCGGGTGGGCAATGATTGGTTGGCTACGCAGGTTGCCGCCGATCTGGCCGCAGAGACCGCCAAAAAGGTGGACAAAAAGCCACCCTCATTCAGTCCGCCTATGACGGACTCGGATCGGAGAAGCGTGCACGGGAAGAACCGCCTGGTGCATACGCGTGCCTATTCCATGTATATGACGGGGCGGCCCGACGGCATCACCGAGATCGATTTTTACGAATTTGCTGGTATGCCGCCTGTGGCGACCGGTAGTGAACTCGCCGAGTGTGTTGACCTAACGGATGATCTGGTTAAGGGGGACAGCCAGCTTGAGTCTTTATGGGAAGAGATGCGCTCGCGTTTCTTATTAGAAAAGTAGCATGATAGTATGCCCGGGGGGGCGGGCTCCACAGTCTGGGGAGCCAGTATGGGATTAGACATTGAGTCAGAGTTGTATGAGGGGTATATCCGTGTTTGTGTGCATGGCCAGCATGATTCTGAGAACATGCAACCTTTTGTTGAGTGGGTGGCCAAAGAGGCTAGGACACGGGGCGTATCCAATGTGCTTGTCGATTTGAGCGCTTTGGAGGGCGTTTATTCAGAGTGGGATCGTTTTCAGGCTGGCACAATCGTCTCGGATATTTGGGGAGTGAGCGTCAGGGCAGCTATCGTCTATCCGCAAGAAGGCGTCAGCGGATTCTTTGAGAATGTGGCCGTGAATCGCGGAGCCCAGGTGCGGGTCATGAACAATGAGCAGGATGCTCTGGCCTGGCTCGGCTGCCGGACGGATGGCTCAAAGGGCAGTACTCCTGTATTAGCTTCTGCTCACGAGAGGCTAGCAAAATGAGCCTCCAGGTGGATGTTGAACTGCGCGATGGCTATGTGGCGGTTCATGTTTCCGGTCAATACAGCCTGGGCTCGATGGAACAAATGTATCTGCGGGCAGCCGATGAGGGACGAAACTTTGGTTGTAAGCGGGTGCTCATCGATATTCGTGATATGATGCCGCCCGTTCCTAACTGGGACCGCTATCAGCTTGGCAGAGTCGTGGCAGCAGCCTGGCCGCGGGATATGCGTTTTGCGCTGATCGCTCCTCAGCGGAACATCAACAAGTTCTTTGAGACAGTGGCGGTGAATCGTGGCGTGCAGTTACGAGTGGTAGATAGCGAGCGCGAGGCACTACAATGGTTGTTCCCTAATGAATTAAGAGCTAGTTAGGAAAAGGTAAGCAACTCCCGAGCCGGTTTTGGCTCGGGAGTTTTTGTTTTACACCAGGTAGAACTCGGTTTGGCGGCCGTCGATGAGGCGGCAGGTGCCATCGACAAAGGCCACATCTTCTTCAATGGAAAAGGTGACGGGTTGATTGTCCCACTCAGGAACGGCCTCGGTGATAGAGAGTTCCATGGTAAAGCAGTTGCCCTCACGCAGGGGCACGGCGCCGCGACCGACGCAGCTCTCTTGTTCCCAGGGCAGGCCGATGAGCGGACCGGGCTCGTGCAGGTAGAGCCCCAGCGAATGGGAGTAGACTTTGGGGTTGGGGATGTTCTGCTCGTGGGCGCGGGTAAGGATGCGAGCCAACAACTCATCGCCAGTAAGGCCGGTTTCGAACGAAGCCATGTAAACGTCCTGGAGACGGCCAGCCTGAACCATGAGATTCTTGATGCCCTCTGGCGGCTCACTCTCGTTAGGGCGTGGGATATAGGCCCATTGCTGATGGTCGCTGATCAGGCGTAGGTAGCGCACGCCCACGTCCGAATGGACTAGATCGCCCGGGCGTATGGTGGTGTCCTCGGTGCCGAACTGGGTTGCATTTTCTGGGCCGCGGACCAGATTGAAGTAGGGCTTGAAAGCCACATCCAGGCCGCAATCGGCTGCCATCTGCCAGTAATTCCACTCCAAGTCAGTCGTGGTGGTTATGCCGGGCCATAGGTTCATGGGGCTGTACGAGCTTTCTATCAAGTCGTGGGCTATGGCGCCAACGTGATCGTAAAGGCCCAATTCCACGGGGTTGAGCACCGAGCCATAGTATTCGACCAGCTTTTCGGCGCTGACCAGCCGATCGGCATATCCCGCTGGCAAGGCGGATACAAGCTGCTGATAGAGGTTGTAGGTGAGTCCGCCAGCCGCCCACTGCACCGAACCGATGTTGATGCCGATGTGCTGCGGGTCGCGTTCGGCCACGAGGTCGTGTAAAAGCGTCCATTGCTCTTGTTCGCCGCGCCCACTCCAAGGGCGATCGTATAGGGTGCCGGTGTTGGTCATGGAGAGGTTGATGCGTTCTATGCCCGCCTCACCGCGATCGTAAAAGATGAGCATCTGCAGGATGGGGCACCAGCAGTTCATGGGGATGAGCGTACGAAAGACGGGGTCGAGGTCATCCTCCTGGCAGAGTACCAACCACATGTCGATCCCTGCGTGACGCATAGCGGCGGGTACGATGGTGTCCAGCCGCTTTTTCAGGGCTAGATCGATGATCTCTGCACGTTTGCGCATAGGCAAAACGCGTTTGGGAAGGTTATACATGGCCAAACCTCCTCTAGTATTTGACATAAATACTATTCTCTACGCAGGCAAGACGCCGACGAATCAAAGCGGTCTCCCTCTGGTTGATTGAATGAGCCGCTATTCTTCTTCTCGCAAGGCTTGGGCCGCACGAATCATGGCCAGGTAGCTCTCTACTGGCACGTATTCGGGGATAGAGTTGCCCGAACCGAGCGCATAGCCCTTGGCAGAGGCGCGAAAACGCCGACCTGATTTGATCACACGTTCAAAGACCTCGTCGGGCTTGTATTTGCAGAGCACGTCCACATCAATGCCGCCCAGCAAGCCGATACGTTCGCCATAGAGTTCGATCCAACGGTCGTAGGGGGCAATGGTATCCTCGTTGGAATGCTTGGCGTCGATGCCAACGGCTATGGCATCTTCCATGACGCCAAAGATATTGCCACAGGAATGCCATAGGAAAGGCTTGCCAGCATCGTGCACTAACTCAATAACGCGGCGATATTGGGGGATGACATGTTTACGTAGTGTGCGTGGCGAGACCAGCGTGCTGGTCTTGAAACCGAGATCATCGCCAAAGCGACAGACGCAATAGAGATCGCTGTATTCGGTCAAGAAGCGCTGCCAGAGTTCAACCATCAGATCGCCAATCGCCTGATAGAGGCGAGTGTGCAACGCCGGGTAATCGGCCTGCATAAAGGCTAGGTACTCGAACCCTACCAGATCCTCCGAGATCTCGAACACGCCGTTGCCGACCCCACCCAGCGCCAACATGCCTTCGGGCATGGCCTGGCGCAGGGCGTCAAAGCGGGGTTTGGCTGCTGCCCAAAAGATATCGGGCAGATCGTTCCAGGGGTAGCGTTCGAAATCGGCGGGATTCTGAATAGGGCCAGGTTTTCCGCCCATGATGGCGCCGTTCTCGGGGAGAATCTCGGTGATACAAACCTCGTAAGAGACGGTGTCATAAGTCATCTCGCGGTAAAAGCGGCAATAGTTGGCAAAGAAGGTGTTCAACTCGCCCGGATCGGTTGAGGCACCCAGGTGGGCAAAGCGGGTGCCCAGCACCTTTTCCATAAAGGGCGGGTTGATGAGATGTTCGTATACGGGCAGACGTTCCGGCCTACGATTGGCCAGCACGTCGAGCATGTAATGATAATCGGGTTCAAATGCCATAGCAGAGGACTCCTGTCTCTCAGATGTGGCGGCAGGTTAGCCGATAGAGGATAGGGTGTCAACTGCTTGCTCTGAATCTTTGGAGTCGGCTTCTCTGAGGTGGGGACAGTAGGATAGAAGATGTCAGCGTGGGGTCTAAACGCCACGCTGAGAGACGCGTTATCTCTGGTACAAAAAAACGAGGAGAGAGTCTCTCTCCTCGTTTTGCAGGACATTTAGCCATCTACATCGTGGCGAGCACATCCTCGGTGCGGGTGATGGCTACGTCCACCTGGCCGCGCACGGTGGTGGTGTAGGCGATGAGCCGGCCATTGGCGCAAAACTGTGGGTGTGGATGAGTGTGATAGCGATCCTTGCCACAAGGGGGAAGGGGCATTCCCGAGCAGATAACAGCATCTTTGTCAGCAGCTCGGTCGTAAAAGCGGATCAGACAATCCCGCTGATACCAGTCATTGGGATTGTCATCACAGACATAATAGCGTTTGGTAGGATCACAGTGGGCGTGGGAGCAAAGCTGCTTCCAAACCACGCGTTCGGTGCGGTCCTCAACAGTGCATTCTTTGACGCCGATACTGTTATCGACCCAGCAGATGGTGCCATCGGCAGCCCACCACTCGTGGGTGCAGCTTGTCGTGTGCTCGTCCCACACGTGGGCGCGCAGTGGCTCGTACATGCTGCCGTCAGTGCGCATCAGCCAGATACGCTGATCATAGACATAGCGTTTGCCGGTGTAGAGGTCGTTATAGAAATCCTGGGCCATCATGAACAAGGTCGGATCGACGGGTGAGAACTGATGATGGTTGTAGCGATAGCCGAACTCTTTGATGATCTTGAACTCGCCAGTGTGCACATCCCCGGTAGCGGTAAACCACTCGTTGCCCACCTGGCCGTCCATGAGCAAGTACTGGCCATCGGCAGAAAGGGTGAGGTGGGTAGCTAGGCTGTCGGTGTAACGTCCGTGCACATAGCCTTCGGGCAGACTGCAAATCAGCTGCGGCTCGCCTTCCAGGTGCTGCAGATAGGCCGAGTTGCCGATGGTGATATAACAGGCGTCACCTTGGGGGGCGATGAGCGGTGAGGCGTCGCCGAACTGATCCTGCGGGAAATGGCGGATGAAAGGGTCAGAAGCATCCAAAGAGGCAACGGCCAGAGTACGGGCGGGTCCTGGCGGAAAGGCCGCATAGAACCAAAGGTAGCGGCCATCATTTGAGATGGTGCGATTGGTAAAGTAAAAGGTCTGTTGGTGCGGCGCTACACGGGCATCCAGAATATAGCTGCGTATGCCGGAGACGGGATCGTCCCAGGGAACAAACAAGGGGTGATTTTCGAGTGAAATGGTCATTGTAACCTCCATACGGCAGTGCTGTTACAAGAGCTTGTAACAGCACAGAATTACATTGTGGCAAGAACACCCTCAGTGCGTGTTAGGGCTACATCCACTTGTCCACGCACGGTGGTGGTATAGGCGATGAGTTGACCATCAACGCAAAACTGCGGATGCGGATGGCTATGGTAGTGATCTTTTCCACCATAGGGCACTGGCATGCCAGAACAAATCACAGCATCCTTGCCGGTAGTGCGATCATAAAAACGCACGAGGCAATCGCGTTCGCGCCAGTAATTGGGGTTATCGTCGCAAACATAATAGCGCTTGGTTGGATCGCAATGAGCATGAGAGCAAGTTTGTGCCCATACCAGGTGCTCGGTGCGATCCTCAACCGTGCATTCTTTGATGCCGGCATGGTCATCGACCCAGCAAATGCTGCCATCGGCAGCCCACCATTCGTGGCTGCAATGGGTGGTGTGTTCATCCCACACATGAGCGCGTAGAGGTTCGAACATGCTGCCGTCGGTGCGCATGAGCCAAATACGCTGATCATAGACATGAAGTAGGCCGCTGTAATAGTCGCGATAGAAATCCTGGGCCATCATGAATAGCGTAGGGTCGACTGGCGAGAATTGCTGGTGGTTGTAACAATAGCCGAATTCTTTGATGATCTTGACCTCGCCAGTATGGATATCGCCAGTGGCGGTGAACCATTCGTTGCCCACGCGACCATCCATGAGCAGGTAACGACCATCGGCGGAGAGGGTGAGGTGAGTGGCCAAGTGTTCGACAGGACGACCGTGGATGTACTCATCTGATAGAGAACAAACCAGGCGAGGTTCACCCTCCAGCGGCTGCAAATAGGCCGACGTGCCAATGGTGATGTAACAAGCGTCACCTTGAGGAGCCACTAGTGGTGACGCATCACCGAACTGATCCTGCGGAAAGTGGCGGATAAAAGGGTTATTAGCATCTAAAGAGACGACAGCCAGGGTACGGGCTGGGCCCGGCGGAAAAGATGCATAGAACCAGAGGTAGCGTCCATCTGCAGAGATGGACGGATTGGTAAAATAAAAGGTTTGCTGGTGCGGGGCGATGCGGGCATCCAAGATATAGCTGCGCACACCAGAAACAGGATCGTCCCAAGGCATAAAGAAGGGGTGATTTTCGAGTGAAATAGTCACAAGCAATCTCCAGAGTCAAAATGGATACGACGCTGGAGTGATACCACGGTAATGGGGTGGATGCAAGCTCAACGTGAGGCCAATGTAAGGGTTTGTCTGCCTTTTACAGGATCGTGCTCCCAAAGCAGATGCTGAATACTATCATTCGCGGCGATATGGCCGTGACTAGCCCTGGCGATCCAGCCGTTGGGATACTGGAGGCTGGGCACATATAGCTCTGTGAGATGGCTGATAGTCGGATCGTGCTCAATAGTCACACGAAGAGTGCGATTGGAATCCTGATAGTTCATATTCACTAGTTTGCCAGCAGTGGCTATCACATAGGGACGAATGAATCCCTCCAGGGCGCGCCCGCCCGAATTGATGTCGTCTGGATCGCTACGCTGATCGCTGCTGTAGATGGAGAGATCTTCGCCATTCCACTGATCGCCATGAAGGTTGTCGTTATCGGCCGTATAGTTCCAAAAGGCGGTGCTGAGCCGTGCATCCTCGACGCCCTGCAGGATGTCACGCCAGGCATTGATTTGGTCGCTGTAATCGCCGCTGAGATAAGCCTGGCCCTCATCGAGGTTATAGGGGATGCCAGTTTCACCGAGGAGCAAGGGCACATTGCGGCCTTGGGCTTCGGTACGTAGATTCTGCAGCGTATGCCGAATGGTTCGAAGGCGTCTTTGACGCCCCAGTACCAGGCGTATGTTCGCTCTGTTGTAATCTACCCCCAGCCAAGGCAGGTAACGCTGCATAGAGAGAGTAACGCCGTCGTACCAGTGCGGCGCATAAACCAGATTTTCCACATCATCCGGCAAGAGATCGATGCCCCTTATAGCTTCGTGATCAGCGGGTACCGGGCAAACAAAAATGGGCATATCTGGCAGGATTTCGCGGATACCGCTGGCGTAACGCCGAACAAAGGGATGAAAGCAGTCCTGCGCAAAGTCTACAGGGCGACCGTTTGCCATAGCAAAGTGATCATTGCGCAAGATATGGGCTTTGGCGCCGTTATCCGTATCCCATACGCCATTGGCCTGCCACACAGAGGTATAACCGGGCTGCCAGAGACTGCGCCCCTCGGGGTTGGCCAGCACATGTCGGGGAAAGAGATAGGGGATACCCTGGCGTGCCAATTTGATGCGTTGAGGATATCCGCTGGCCAGCAGCATACCCTCCCAGATAGTGGGCGAAGGACCGTTGCGCAGCAGGGGTGAGGCGTATTCGTGCAATGAACACCGTCCGATATAGCCGCTGGCTGGTTCATTGAGTGTCTCAAAGCCCACCACGTGGGACATGCCGCGCAGACGTAATGCTACCTGGCGCATCGCTTCGAAAAAGTGACCCTGCAGCAGGTATTGTATCGGCTGGCCAGAGATGGTAGTGGCGGGGGCAAAGAGATCGCCACCGAAAAATAGGGTCCACATGGTGGCGGCAGCATATCGTCCGTTGTTGGCGGGCCAGACCATCTTGCCATAGGCGTCGCCTGCCTCTTGATGGAGGTAAGATGCACTGGCAGTATGCAGTGCAGAGATGTCCATGCCCAGCAGTTCGAGTGTCCAGGCAGGAGCGCCATCGCCGCCGGTCCAGCGGCTCCACACATCCTGATGAGGATCGATGAGCACCTTCAGGTCATATTCCCCGGCCATTTGGATGACTTGAGTGAGGTAATCGAGATAGGCGTGATCATACATGCCGGGGCCGGCGTGTTCGACAGCCTCCCAGGTGATGACGAATCTTAAAAAAGTGAGGCCCCATTCGCGCAGGCGAGCAAAATGCTCACGGGCCGCAGAGAGCGGGAACGGCCGTCCGATGAAGGAAACCTTTTCGGGTTGAGAGAGACTATCTGGCAGATGGGTAGCGCCGTTAGGACGCAAGGGCACCTTGGAACTGCCCCCCAGATTGACCCCGCGCAAAAGAAGCTCGCGGCCCTGTTCATCCACAAAGCTGCACCCTTGCAACTTGAGCATGATAACCTCTCCCCCTGATGTGGGATTGGTTTAGCACGAAAGGGAGGAAAGCGCAAGGAAAATACGAGACCTTTCTACAAGTAGAACCGTGCAATAAAGCAGTTGCTAGCTTCTCTTTTGCTTGCTCTGAATTTGTCAATGTGCTACTCTAGGCCCGTCAGAGGTTGGGATAGGAGGCTGTACCATGTTCGAGCCCGAAAGGCACCCGTATTTTGAACCATGGACAGACCCTGAGAGCGGTGTGATTAGCTATATTCTCACCGAACGCGTGGCAGCGGTGCAGCAGGGTTTTTACTTTGTAAACCCGTCCATGTCGGCGGATGGCAAATGGCTTTGGTTCTATGCGGCATTTCCGCCAGCGGAAGAGCACACTTTGGGCGTTGTTTCTACCGACGCCGACAATCCCGAGATTCGCCACTTTCCGAGGGCTGGGTTCCGCGCTGAGGCCCCGCTCATCGACCCCAACAGTAAAGGCTGCTATTTTGCCAATCGCAGTACCGTGTACTGGCAGCCGGTGGATTGCTGCGAGCCCACGCCGGTTTGTTCGCTGGATCCCGATTGGATTGCGGGACGCTACCAGGACTTGATGGCTACCCACATCACCCTTTCGACAGACGGTCATACCCTATTGTTGAACGGCCGAATTGGTAACCATTGGTGGGTGGGGCTGGGCGATACTCGGACGGGCAAGGTTGAGATTCTCAAAGAGTTTGGCCGCCATTATAACCACGCCCAGTTCTCCTATCATGATCCCGACTTGTTCTCTATCGCTGAGGATCACTGGCGCGATATGACTTCAGGTCAGCAGTTCCCCTTTGAGCAACGCATTTGGCTCATGCGCACGGATGGCAGTGTATTTGAGCCCTTCCGCGGCCAGGACTACTTTGGCCACAACAGCAACGTGTGCCACGAGTTCTGGAGCAAAGACGGCTGGATGTGCTGGGCCGATTACGAGCGCGGCGCCTATGAGGGGACGGTGGAGGGCCGCGAGGCAAATTGTGTGTGGCCCAGGCCGGTATGTCACGTGCATTGCACCTCTCAGCGGCGTTACTGGGTGGCTGATCAGACGCCTTACCGTTGGGATGAAGAGCCTTGCCAGGTGCTCTTTTATGACCGTGAGACCGGCAAAGAAGTAGCCATCGCCAGCGGCCTGCCCTCGCATTACATGCCTCGGCGCTGGTATCATACTGACCCACACCCGCATTTCTCGCCCGATGATGAGTGGGTGATTTATACCACAACGGTGCGCGGTACGTTTGATTTGGCCGTGGCCCGCGTGAGCGATTTGGCCGAACGCGTTCGTTAGTGCAGGTACTGGAGCGTTGCATGGAGAATAATCTGTCAGAACATCCTTATTTTGTTCGCTGGACCGATCCCGAGACCGGTGTCCCCAGTTATATACTCGCAGAGCGAGTTGCGCCGCACCAGCAGTCGTTCTACTTTACCAACCGCAGCCTCTCCGCGGATAGTCGCTACCTCTGGTTCTATGCCGCTTTTCCTCCCGGCCCGCAAAAGACACTGGGTGTGCTGAGCATGGATTCGCAAGCGCCGTTCGTCCGCCACTATCCCGCGGCGCAGTTCGACGATGCGTCGCCTATGGTGGCCCTAGTGGGCGATCCCCGCGGGCCAGGCTGCTATCTGACTATGAAGAACAAGGTTTTCTTTCAGCCTCTGGAGGGCGAGCCGCAAGTAGTGTGCACCCTGGATGAGACCTGGATCAATGGGCGTACGCTGGGGCATTTGGCCACGCACCTGACCCTTTCTGCTGACCGACGCTATTTTCTGCTGGATGGCAAAATTGGCAACCATTGGTGGGTGGGTTTGGGTGATACCCAGACCGGCGAGGTAGAGGTGCTCAAAGAGTTCGGGCGGAACTATAACCACGCTCAATTCTCACCAGTGAACCCTGGCTTGTTTTCCATCGCTCAGGACTGGTGGATCGACGGCATTAGTGGCGAGCGTTTCCCCTTTGACTTGCGCATATGGTTGATGAGCATCAATGGCAACCTGTTCGAACCGCTGCGCGGCGGCGATTACTTTGGGCATGGCACTCAGGCTTGCCACGAATGGTGGGCTGACGACGGCACCATGTGTTGGACGGATTACGAGCAGGGGGTGTTCGAGGCCACCGTAGAGGATCGCACGGCAGTTAAAGTATGGCAGGGGCCGTTATGCCACTCGCATTGCGATCCCACGCGGCGCTATTATTGCGCCGATGAAAGCCCCTACAAATGGGCCAAACAGCCCTGCAAGGTGCTGTTCTACGATCGCACAATTGGCAAAGAGATCGCCATTGCCAGTGGATTGCCGCAGCCGCCGTATCCGCGCAATGCCTACCACATTGATCCCCATCCGCAATTCTCGGCGGACGGGCAGTATGTCATCTATACAACCACAGTGTTCGGCAAGGTGGATGTGGCGCTCACTCGCGTCGAGGATGTGCTAGCGCGTATGTAGCGCCGTTTTGGGGTGAACTGAATGACAAAAGGGAGCCGATAGAGTCATCGGCTCCCTTTTTGCTTGTTGAGCACGAATTACTCAGCCGCCTCATTGGCAGTGGGCTGCTTGGGGCGTGTGGTGGGCAAGCTCAGACTAAGCAGCAAAGCGAGCAGGGCAGCAGACCCGGCGGCGATGAACACGGCTTCATAGGAAATGGCATCCACCAGTAGGCCACCAACCATAGGAGCCAGCATTGTGAATGCTGACAGGGTATTGATGGTGCCAATGTAGAGAGGGCGATTCTCGGCGGAAGCACGCTCGATGATCCAATTGTAGAATGGCCAGCCGAAGGAACTGATCGCCAGTCCCAACACGAAAAAGAGGACCATATAGACCGACAAGGGTGCCTGAAATTGCCCAGAGGCCATGGACAGGGCCAATGCGGCGGCGGGTGGCACGATGGCCAGAATACAGACGAGCCGGATGTGGTAGAGCGGACCGCGCGCATCCTGTACGACCGAGATCAACAGGCCAGCGGCGATAGTGCCGGCGACCTGAGCCGACATGAGCAGGCCGGTCGAGGCGATATTCAAGCCGCCCAGGCGCACCGCATAGAGCACATAGAAAGAGCTGGCCATGGAAACAAAGCCGGCGATGACCTTGACCAGAATGAGGCGAAAAAAAGCGCGATCCTCTTTGAGGATCCCGGGGATGCGGCGCAGTGTTTCCAGAATGCTGGGTGTGTTGGCTTTGGGATAGCAGCCTTCAGGCTCGCGCACAAAAGAGAGAGCCGCGCCCGCAATCACAAAGCCCAACGAGGCCAGGCCAAAAATGAGGGCATAGTTTTCTGGAAAGCCCCAGCGGCTGTCCGCAGCGAGGATGCGATTCACGACCGTGCCCATAATGACGCCGCCAAGCCCCCCTAACACCTGATAGGTACCGAGCAGACGGCCGCGACGCCGTTCGGGGATGGCGACACTGAGGAGATCCATCCAGGGCAGCGAGACATACGAATCGCAGATATAGAACACACAGATGGTGGCTACCAACAGCCCCAGCAAGAGCTGCGCATGGCTCTCGGCCAGCAGCATGACTAGTGCTGCAAAGACAAAGAACAACGGGCGGCTGAGCCAGGCGGCCCACATGATGAGGGGCTTGCGCCGGTCGTAACGGGCCACAAGATTGGCCACAAGGAGCTGAGGCAGCAACCAAGCGCCGTTGGAGAGGCCGCTGATCAAGCCCACCAGCGAAGCTGAGCCGCCCAGGGCATCGACAAAGGCAGGAATGACTGTGGTCATGCTGATCAGTGCGGCGCCGATCTCGAAAAAAATGCCGTCGGAGGCCATAGCGATATAGTTACGCGCGTAGCTGGTTGGCAGACGTTCAGGCCGCGACAGGCGAGAGTTTGTCATACATTCCTCAGTGTGTGTATTCGATGGAGTGACAAGGTAAGCGCAATGCCCCATTCGGTCAAGTGTGGCAGGGGGTGTGCTTGTGCTTTTGACGCTCTTTGCTGCAAATCAGCTCTGGCGTATGATGGCCTCACCTGATTATACACTTGATCCGTATAGCACCTGGCAAGCGAAGATGGAGCGAGCACGATGAAGTTTCTGAACGGCATGTGGCGAGTGGCCGAAGGATTTACCCTTCACAAGGCAGCACAAGCTTACGATGTGCGACTGACAGATGATACGTTGACGGTCATCGCCCCGACCAAGGTGATACAGCATCGCGGCGATACCCTCAATCTGCCGGTGCTGACGGTGGAACTCTCTTCGCCGTTAGAGGGCGTCATTTGCGTCAAGGCCGTGCATCACAAGGGCAGCGCCGCCAAGAGGCCGATGTTCGCGTTGGAGGATGAAGCACCACAGGTGACCGTTAGTGAGGACGAGACTCACGCTGTGCTGCGTAGCGGAGCGCTGCGAGCCAAAGTGGACAAGACCGGTGGCTGGGGCATTCGCTTTTACCACGGTGACAAACTGCTGACCTCCGCTCGCGATGGCAGCCTGGCCTATATCGAGCAAGAGGGCGGCGGCCACTATCTGCGCGAGATGCTGGATTTGGCCGTGGGCGAGAATGTGTACGGCATGGGAGAGCGTTTTACCCCCTATGTGAAGAACGGTCAGGTGGTGGACATTTGGCAGGAGGATGGCGGCACCTGCACGGCGCAGGCCTACAAGAATATTCCCTTTTATCTTTCTGACCGGGGCTATGGCGTGTTGGTGGGTCACAGCGGCTATGTGAGCTTTGAAGTGGGCTCGGAGGTGGTCTCCAAGGTGCAATTCTCGGTGCCCGACGAAGAGCTAGAGTATTACATCATCGATGGCCCGGCACTCAAGGATGTGCTCAGCCGCTATACCACGCTCTCGGGCAAGCCCGCGTTGCCCCCGGCCTGGTCGTTTGGCCTGTGGCTCTCGACCTCGTTCACCACCAATTATGACGAGACCACCACCAGCGCCATGATCGACGGCATGAAGGCGCGAGATATTCCCCTGCAGGTGTTCCACTATGATTGCTTTTGGATGCGCGAGTTCCAATGGTGTGATTTCGAGTTCGATGGGCGCACTTTCCCCGATCCTGTGGGTATGTTGGCGCGCAACCACGACAAAGGGCTCAAGAATTGCGTCTGGATTAACCCTTATATTGCTCAACTCTCGCCGCTGTTCGACGAGGGCGCGGCCAACGGCTATCTGGTCAAACGCACCAATGGCGACGTGTGGCAGTGGGATTTGTGGCAGGCGGGCATGGGCCTGGTGGATTTCACCAACCCGGCGGCCTGCCGCTGGTATCAGGATAAATTGCGGGCCCTGCTGGACATGGGCGTGGACTGTTTCAAGACCGATTTCGGCGAGCGCATCCCGGTCAAGGGCATCGTCTGGTGCGATGGCTCGGACCCCGCCATGATGCACAACTATTACACCTACCTCTATAACAAGGTGGTGTTCGAGCTGCTGGAAACCTACAAAGGCGAGGGCCAGGCGGTGCTGTTTGCCCGCAGTGCCACCACCGGCAGCCAGCGCTTTCCCATTCACTGGGGTGGCGATTGTACGGCTACCTATGAATCGATGGCCGAGGACCTGCGTGGTGGGCTGTCGTTGGCGCTCTCGGGGTTTGCCTTTTGGAGCCACGATATTGGCGGGTTTGAGGCTACGGCTACGCCCGATCTGTTCAAACGTTGGGTGGCCTTTGGCCTGCTCTCGACCCACAGCCGCTTGCACGGCAGCAGCACCCAGCGTGTGCCCTGGGCTTTTGGTGAAGAGGCCAGCGAGGTGTTGCGCCAGTTCACCCAATTGAAATGCCGGCTGATGCCCTACCTGTTCGCGGGTGCGGTGGAGGCCCACAAGACGGGCGTGCCCCTGCTGCGACCCATGCTGCTGGAATACCAGGATGATCCCGCTTGCCGCTATCTGGATCGTCAGTACATGCTGGGCGGCAGCCTGTTGGTGGCGCCTATCTTTAACGACCAGAGCTTGGCCAGCTATTATCTACCCCAAGGCACCTGGATCAACATTCTGGATGAGGTGGCCTACAGCGGCGGCTGGCAAGAGCACGTTTGCACCTATTTCGAACTGCCGGTGCTGGCCCGGCCCAATAGCATTATTCCCTACGGCAGCCATGACGATAACGCCGATTACAACTACCTCGACGGTATCGACTATCACCTCTATGCGTTGGCGGACGGCGCCAGCGTCAGCTTTACGGCCTATGACAACCTGGGCCAGGCCAGCCAGACGGTGACGGCGCTGCGTAGCGGCCAGGTCATCCACGTGAAGGTGGACAGGGCCGATTACCCCTGGGCGGTGACGGCGGTGGGCGGAAGCAGGGTTGCGGTGCCCGCTGGTACCACCGAGGTCATGCTGAACTTGGACTAAGCGAGCGAGGAAAGAGAAGGGGAGATGCATTCGCGTCTCCCCCTTTTTGTTATTCGGTGGCTGGCTTGGAGGCCGAGGTCATATCGGGCAGGTGCACCACCTGAATGGGATAGGGCAGATCGATGCCGCGCTCGCGGGCGACCTTTTGAATGGCAAACACCACGTCCGAGTGGACATCGAGCAGGCTGTGGGTGCGCTGGTTGAGCCAAAAGCGAATGGCCACGTTGACGGTGTAATCGCCCAACTCTTCACCATGCAGCATGGGCGCGGGATCCTGCAGCACACCCTCTACCGAGGACACGGTTTGCAGTAGGGTTTCCTTGATTTGGTCGAGGTCTTGCTCATAGCTGAGGCCCACGATGATGGTGCGGCGGCGGTTGTCGCTCTGTGAATAATTGGTGATGGGCTCGCTGAGCACTTGTTTATTGGGCAGCACTACCACCTCGCCATCCCAGGTGCGGATGGTGGTATCGCGCACCTGGACATCGAGGACGGAACCCGAGAATCCGGCGATATTCACAGCCTGGCCGATGCAGAACGGTCGGCGCAGAAGCAGGATGATGCCCGCCACAAAGTTTTGGGCGATATCTTGCAGGGCAAAGCCGATGGTAACGCCCGCTATCCCCAAACCAGTGAGAAAGGCGGTGACGTCAAAATTGACCTGATCGAGGGCGATGACGGCGGCCAGGGCGATGATGGCCCAGCGAACCAGCCGACTTAGGACGTTGACCGTCTCGGGGTGCTCGATGCGCTTACTTGCGGTTCGTTTGATGGCTGAGGCAGCGGCATTGGCCAACACCACTCCCAGCACAAAAACCACCACGGCGGCGACGATGCGGGGCAGCAGTTGGATGGCGTTCTGCAAGATGATTTGGAACTGTTCGGTGAGCACGACATGCTCCTCTCACTGTGATGGGATACCTGAGCCCAGTATAACACAGCACGTGGGGTGAGCAGCGAGGTTGGGAGATATTGAAAAAGGGAGACGAAACCGTCTCCCTCTATTTTGAACGTTGGCTCAGGATGTTTCGAGGTCGCTGTGGGTGCTGTTTTTATAAAAGGCATACGAGTAGACGATGGGGCACACGACGAGTAAGGCGATGACGGCCAGCAGAACGTACCATGCTGAGAAAAAGGAACTTACGATGATGACCAAGCCGCCGATGACCCAGATATAACCAGCAAAGCGGTGGGTCTTGTTCCAATTCTCCTCACTGTCCAAGGTCCAGGGGAGCTTGATGCCCACGGTATAGTTGCGCCTGCACTTGGGCAAATAGTTGCCGGTCAAGACAATGACCACGCCGGCTACTGCTGAACCCAACAAAGAGATGGGCACGCTTACGCCCATGGCCATGAACAACATGACGGGAATAATGATGATGGAAAGAACAGGTACGAGCCACTTTGTGATCTGTCTGAGTTGGGACGAGGCGTTCTCCACTTTTGGGTCGTTGATCAGCCTGAAATAGGTATAGAGATTGATAAGCGCCATGAGCATAGGCAGCCCAAAAGCAGCCCAGGCCTTGGGCAAATAGTTATCTGCGTTGCCAGCAGCATCGAAATGGATGGCGACTTGATCCGGTAGCTGGTCATAAAGGGCCCAAGACAGGAGCATGGGCAGCAGGCAAATCAGGGTACTGAGGAGCACCATTTTATTGTTTCTCTTCATCTTTATCCTCGGCATTGAACTGGGAAAACCAGAGCATCACCTCTTCGAATACGGACATGTTGATCTCATAGTAGACATAATTCTTATAGTGGGTCTCAAACACCAGATCGGCCTTTTTGAGCTGAGCCAGGTGGTAAGAGATGGTGGCGCCGGTCAGGTCAAAGTGCTCGCCGATCTCGCCGGCCGAGAGCCTGCCATCCTTGAGTAACACCAGAATCTTGCGCCGCACCGGGTCCGAGAGCGCCCGAAACGTCTCTGGAAAAGCCATTCACACCTCCGATCCAGTATTTAGACAACCATCTAAATAGATTCTATGGAAAAGGCAAGGGCTGTCAAATCTATTTAGATGATTGTCTAAATACCATGACAAGGGGATTTGCTACAGGTCTGCGGCGCAGCGAAAACCCACTACGGGGCTGGCGCCCAGGGCCGGATGGCTGTCTCGGTAGGTGAGGCGCAGATTGACGGGCTGGCCCTGCCAGCTTCCGCCGCGAATGGCGCGGCGTGCGAGGTCGCTAGCACCGTTAGAGCGGTCATGGTGCTCGAACCAGAGATCCTGGCAGTATTCCCAAACGTTGCCGGCCAGATCGTAAAGGCCCCAGGGGGTGGCTGGGTAACTGCCTATCGGCGTGGTGCCGCCCACCTGATTCGCGTAATTGGCGCGGGCTTTGCTGGGCGGTTCATTGCCCCAGGGGAACTCGGCTTGTGGGCGGTTGGTGCGGGCGGCGTATTCCCATTCGGCTTCGGTGGGCAAACGCAGCCCCAACCAGGCGGCATAGGCCCGGGCCGCGAACCAGCTCACGTGGGTGACGGGGTGATCGGCCAGCTGCGGCGGGCAAACGCCATCCGTCCAGTGTACCAGATAGAGGCCATTGTGCAGCTCGGGGGCTATGTTCCCCGGCGCCCAGGTGGGGTTGGCGGTTACAAAGGTAGCGTACTGGCTGTTGGTGACCGGGTAAGCCTGTAAGCTAAAGGGGGCAATCTCTACACGATGTTGGGGCGTCTCTGGCAGCAGAATCTCGCGGTGGCCGATGCCATAGGTGCGCATCAGGCCGTCGAGGGCGACCGCGGGTGTGCCCATGAGCAAGGTGCCCCCGGGCAGGGGGATGAGGGGTGTCTTTCGCACGTGCTATACGCTCATTGTGGATGGGTTGGGATTTTTGACCCAACGGACAAAGTAGGGGTGACGAGACAGGGCATATTTCATGGGGCCTCCTCTTTTGGGCTACGGCGCCATTGTAGGGCTGAGGAGGGGGTTGTCAATGGAGAGAGGTGAGGGAGTACAAGGGGGGACGTATTCATGCCAATACGTCCCCCCTGGCTTTACCTGAGCTTTTCCTCACGCTTGAGCATGTGCTCTTCATAGCCCTCTATTTTGCAATCCAACTTTAGCAGGGCTTGATTCAGCTCATCGATGCGATCCACAATTTGCTGGCGCTGCGCTAACAAGAGCTGCTTGCGCTGCTGTATCGTCGAGTCTCCCTGATAGAACAGCGAGACGTATTCAACCAGCGTTTCGATGGAAACCCCCGCGCTACGCATGCACTTGATGTGCTCCACCCAGTGGCAATCCTCCTCTGAATAATCGCGGATGCCGCCCGGTGTGCGGGTGATATGGGGCAACAAGCCGATCCGCTCGTAATAGCGTAGCGTGTCCGCTGAAAGACCGTATTTTTCACTGACTTGAGCGATCAACATGCAGCATTTCCTTTGGCCTTATTTAACAAAGATGAGCTCATACTCTCGCGTGCCCAAACCGATTTTCTCGGCATGTTCCAAGCAGGTGCGCCATTCGGATTCGGGCGTCGAGTTGACGAAATGGTCGTGATGATCGGCAAAGCTCGGCTTGGCCATGTTATCAGCGAGTTGGCTGCCCGGCAGCGGTTCGGCCTTGAGGCAGGCGTCTACACAGGCCTGATCCAGGGCCAGCGGGTCAAAGGAGGCGAACATACCCAGATCAGGCAGAATGGGCGCGTCGTTCTCGCTGTGGCAGTCGCAGTTGGGGGAAACATCTACAATCAGCGAAATATGGAAATTGGGGCGACCGTCCACCACTGCCTTGGTATATTCCGCCATGCGGCAGTTCAGCAGCTCGTTGGCCGTGTCATTCTTGAACCTGATAGCGTCGAAATTGCAGGCACCCAGGCAGCGGCCGCAGCCGACGCAGTTATCCTGATTGACCGACATTTTTCTGGTGGCGTCGTCGAACTCTAGGGCGTCGTTGGCGCACTCTCGCTGGCACTTGCGACATCCTCGGCAGAGATCCGGAACGATGCTCGGTTTGCCGCTGCTATGCTGCTCTTTTTTCCCGGCGCGAGAGCCGCAGCCCATGCCGATGTTCTTGATGGTGCCGCCAAAGCCGGTCATCTCGTGCCCCTTGAAATGGGTCAGGCTGATGAACACGTCCGCGTCCATAATGGCTCGCCCGATGCTGGCTTCCTCGACGTATTCGCCACCTACCACCGGCACGGCGATATCGTCGGTGCCCTTGAGCCCGTCACCGATAATGATAGGGCAACCCACCGTGAGGGGCGTGAAACCGTTCTCCCAGGCGCATTCCAAATGCTCCAAAGCGTTTTTGCGGCTGCCGGGGTACATGGTGTTGCAGTCCGTCAGAAAAGGCTTGCCGCCCAGTTCTTTGATCACGTCGACCACGGCTCGGGCGTAATTGGGGCGCAAGTAGCTGATGTTGCCCATCTCTCCAAAGTGCATCTTGATGGCCACGAACTTGCCATCCATGTCGATCTGATCGATGCCAGCCTTTTTAATCAGTCTCTTGAGCTTGGTGGGCAGTCCATCACCAAAGGTCAACGTGCGGAAATCAGTAAAATAAACCTCTGCTTTTGCCATGCTTCATACACTCCTAGGTTTACGGGGATGGTGCTTACTCGGGCTGGTATCGTTATGAGGTCATTGTAGCACCTGGAGTCAACTCCAAGTCAAAAAGGGGGAGGAGACAGCATGCTCTTTAGCGAAGAAGCACAATCACAGGAGTCTCACCGAAGGAAAACTTAAAACTGGTCTTACTAGGCACGTGTATTTTGTTTCATATCTATCATGACATAATCAATCATCTTTCTCTTTTTTATTACTATCAAGTATAGCTTCTCGCATACTATTTCTTATTCTTTTAAGATATTCTTCTGTTCCTTTTCGAAATTCGCCAAGATCGCATTCAATCAAGGGAGGTGTGGAAGGAACAATATCGAAGAAAAAGCCTGCGTAACTTATTAATTCAAGATCAATCAACATAATGCAGGCATCAATAGAATTGACGATTTCTTGAGATAGAAGAAGTTCTCTCTGTTTAATATACTGTTTGTCTTGATCCCACTTGTCTTGACAATCACCTAGCTTGTTTTTGCTTTCGTTGAAATATGCTTCAAGCCGCGTTCCAGACAATTTCTCGCTTTCCCATAGGTCTATAAAAAACTGAACCGAACCTAGGGTAGAAACGACTTCATCTTGAGCAGTCGTCAGTTTTGACCAAAGCTCTGGCAATATGCCAAGTTGCATATCATAGAGTTTGGCATTATTGTCGAACTTGGCCTGTGTCTCAATTTCGAATTTCGCGAGGATTAGGCTTTGTTCAGTTCTGAAAACTTCTTGTCGTTTGTCTAGGCGGTGATCTACTATTCTAGGGATAGAATAAGCTCCCACTGCGAGAATAACCAGTACGATTATTGCAGCCCACCAGGCCATGTTTTGCAGAACAAGCTCTGATATTACCTGTTCCATTTTATCTCCCCAGTCTTTTCAAGCTACAGAGATTTATTTTGAGATAATATTCTAGTATATCTACTTCATCTTGGTTTTTTCATTAGGGCATCGAGTGCTAAACAAAGCCCGCGGGTACGACAGCCTGCAATTGTACGCGTGCTTGATAGCCATGTACTCTGTACAGCCACAAGCCAATAGTCTCCACTTTCGTTGATTGCAATGATAGGCGCACCGCTCATCCCCACAATCGATTTAGGTTCTTCCGGATTGACAATATGCGCATAAAACCGGTCCAACTGTTTAATCAATGCTTTTGGAGGTATCGTAGGTTCAAGTTTAATTAACGCTGGTTGAATTCTACCCTGGTTAGAAGATACATCCTGAAATTCATCAGGTAAGCCTAACATGAAATAGCTATCTGCTTTAGAAGGAGGTGTTAACCAAGCATTTTCATCGAAAGCGACTATACCGTTGGCTTTTAGCAAGTGCACATAATATGGTCGCAGTAGAATGATACCGTAATCGAGCCCTTTGGTTTCATCACGGATAGGACTTGGAGCACCACTCATGTAATCAAAAACAAGAGCGTTGCCATCTTTTGCTTCACTGCTTAATCCATCGAGAAGGAGGCAGGTTTTTATTTCCCATCCAGTATGTAGATAGCCCTCTATATCTCGTAAACAATGCCCAGCTGTAACTAAAAACCAAACCTCATTAACTGAAAGAACAAAAGCAGAATATACTTTTCCCACTTTCTCTGACGCAGTGTCACTGTCTTTCTGAAAAGTAAAATGAATTGGCACAACATGTTTCATGAAAAAAGAAACCATTTGGTTGGGACTTGAATCTTCTTGTATTAGTCTGCCCATTCCCTCTCCTTTTGAAACGTTACAAGTTGAATAATATTCTCTCACCCTCCACCCCAAGCACCCTTCACCAACCCGCGCAGCACCTCCACCGCCTCCTCCGCTCTGTCCAGCGGTACAAAGAGGTGGTCGTGGGTATACGCCGAGACGGCGTTGACGGCGATGCCGCGCTGGGCCAGGGCCCGGGTAACGGCGGCGAGCAGGCCCACGGCCTCCAGGCTGGAATGGACGGTCAGGGTGATGAGGCGGCAGGGGAACACCCCCACCAATCCGGCATGTTGGGCGGCGCTGCGCAGGGCAATGACGGTCAACCCCTCGGCCTCCTGGTAGGTGCAGAGCGGTTCCAACCCCCAGGGCACGGGCTGACCCGGCGGCAGGTGGCAAAAGAGGTATTCGCCGGGCTGCAACTCGGGGGCCATGCTGCGCAGCAGCGTGGTCAGGTCAGCCTCGCCAGGTGTCATGGGTTCCTCCTCAGCGTTTGCCAAAGGTGCCGTGCATGGGCCGGTCGCCGTGGGGGCCCAGTTCGGGCTCTACGGCCAGGCCAGCGCGCAGGCGGGCGTGGGCCTCGCGGTGCCGCTGGTGATAGGCGTAGGTGGATTCAAAGCCAAACTCCTGCTGGAGCTGGGCGATGGTGATAGCGTCGTCCATTGGCTCTACCAGAAAATGGCCGCTATCGCGATGCGAAACCACCTTGACCCGGTCGCCGTACTCGGCCAGCAGCAGGTCCGGGATGCTGACACACCAGTCATAGTGCGAGACGCAGAAATCGCAGTTGATATCTTGATAGATGATGCGCTGGCGCTCGTCGGTGCGCTGCACCACCTGGCCCAGGGGGTCAATGATGCGCGACATGTCGGTGCGCACCGAGGTAACCACGTAATAGTGGTGCAGGTAGGCATAGGCCTCCAGGGGGTAGCCGCCATTGTAGGCCGAGGGCCAGAGCACCAGGCGGGCGCCCTTGTCGGCCAGCACTTGCCAGCTTTCGGCGAAACCGGCGTCGTAGCAGATTTGGATGCCGATGCGGCCGAAATCGAGGTCGAACACAGGCACATCGGGATCGCCGGGGGTCACGTCGTTCTCAAAGGAAGTATAGTCGATGGTGGTGGTCACCGGGTGGGCCTTGTCATAAATGCCGACAATCTGCCCCTGGCGGTCGATGATGACGGCCGAGTTGTAGATTTTGCCCTCACGCTGGTTACGCATGGGGCAAATGATGTAGCAATGGTGCTGGCGGGCGCGCTGGGCCACGGCTTCGGTGGTGGGGCCGGGTATCGTCTCGGCCAGCTCGTAGGGATTGCCAAGGGGCACGTTCACCGTGGTAAAGGTCTCCGGCAGGCAAACCAGGTCGGGCTTGGCTTGCAGGGCCAGGTCCAGCAAGCCCATCACGTGGTCGCGGTTGGCCTCGACATTGTTATAGTATTGGCGGGCTTGGCATACAGTGGCGATGCGGGCGATGGTCATGGTGTCCCTCCTACAATGGGTATCTCAGGCAAAGAGCAGTGTGATAGCATAGGGTGCCAGGGCGAGCAGCGCCAGGGCCGGATGTCCGCGGCGGGTGTTGTTGCGCTCGTCCCAGTTGAACAAGTATACCGCCAGCGCAAAGGCGACGACAGCGCCCACGGCCAGCACAGCCACTGCCAGCCAGGGGCTGAACAGGGTCTCTCGGCCATAGGCCAGCCCATCGAAAGCCTGCATGGCATAGGTGGCCGGAAAGAGTCGCGAGATGGGCAGAATGGAGGCGGGCAGTGCGCTGAGGGGCATCATCACCCCGCCCAGCAGGATGGAGGGCAAAAAGATGAGCTGCGACCAGAGCACGGTGGCGCCGGTGTTTTGGGCGATGACGCCCACCAGGGCGGCCAGCCCTGCCAGAGCCGCAGCAGTGACTATAGTAACCAGGGTCAGGCCCGCCCAGTTTTGCGGCGCGGTGCCGCCAAAGAGCGGTCCGGCGGCCAGGACCACGATGGCAGCCATGACGATGACGTGGAGCATATCGGTGAGGGCGGGCACAGCCAGGATGTTGACGGCGGGCACGCCGTTGATTTTGTAGGTGCGGAATATGCCGGCGGTGCGGGCTTCGACCAGGGTGGCGGGCAGCGCCAGCAGGATGCTGGCCATGGCGCCAAACACGATGATGGCCGGGATCATGGTATCGGCCCACAGGGGGTTGATGGCCGTCATTACCACGCCCATCAGCGCGAAAAAGCCCAGCGGGAACAAATAGTGCATCAGCAGCTGCGTCGAGTTGCGCAGGCCGGTCTTGAATTCAAAGGTGAAATGCTGGATAAAAGCGCTCATGCGGTGCCTCCGTTGCGCTCAAAGTGGGTGATCTCCAGGAAGCGTTCCTCCAGGGTGGGGCGTTCGACGCGCAGATCAACCAGAGGATCGTTGGCAGCCTGCAAGCCCGCCAGCACCGCCGTAACGGTTGCGGCAATGTCGGTGGTCCACAAGATGACATAATCTTCATCGAAGGCAGTGCGCACCACGCCCGGCAGAGCATCGGAGCGTGCCTTGAGGCTGTCGGTTTCGCTGCGTACCGACACCTTGGTATAGGCCGACCCGGTGGCGGTGATCTCTTTGGGTGTGCCGCTGGCCACAATTTGCCCTTGCAGCAGGATGGCCACACGGTCGGTCATCTTTTCGGCTTCGGCCATATCGTGGGTGGCCAACAAGACGGCCGTACCTTCGTTGCGCAGCTCTTGCATCAGTTGGTGCAGCTCAGTGCGCGAGGCCACATCCAAGCCGGCGGTGGGCTCGTCCAGAATGACCACGGGCGGCCGGTGGGCGATGGCCAGAGTCAAGGCCAAGCGGCGCTGCTGCCCGGTAGAGAGGTGGGCATAAGTTTGAGCGGCGTGTTCGGCTAGCCCCATGCGCGCCAACAAATCGGTGCGGGGCGCCAAGCCGTGGTAGGCGCAGATAAAGCGCATGGCCTCGGTCACGGTCATATCGGGCGGCAAGCCGGAGGTTTGCAGCTGCACGCCGATGACGTCGCACAAATGAGTACCGTCGCGGGTGGGGTCCACGCCCATGATCGCTAGCTGGCCCTGATCGGGCTGACGCAGACCTTCCAGGCACTCTAACGTGGTGGTTTTTCCGGCGCCATTAGGCCCCAACAAACCCAGAATCTCACCCCGGTTGACGGAAAAGCTGACACCGCGTACGGCTTGTACCTCGCCATAGCTTTTGTGCAGATTTTCAACAGTGATCGACTGATCCATATCGACTCCTCTTCCTGGCAGTTGACACCGATATACTACCATACTTACGCCTACAAGGCAGGCGCAGTTGCTTGCGGCCTGCTGCTGTTGGATGTATCCTGCCGCGCGGGGCCATTGCGCCCACGTTGACGCTTACCTACAGTAAGGATAGACTGCCACTATGAGTGAAAACACTCTGCGCTTTGGCGACGATGGCACCTTTGCCATCTGCCAGTTTACCGATTTGCACCTGTATGGTGCTCCCCGCGATGCCAATAGCACTGCGCTGATGCGCCTGGTGTTGGACGCTGAGCACCCCGATTTGGTGGTGCTGACCGGCGATACGTTGGGCGGGCGTTCTGTAGAGGATGAGCAAGCTGCCTGGGATCACGCGGCGGCGCCCATGATCGAACGGGGCATCCCCTGGGCGGCCATCTATGGCAATCACGACGCCGAGAGCAAATGGGATCGCCAGCAGCAAATGGATTATCAGCGCACGCTGCCCGGTTGTTTGAGCGAGCCAGGTCCAGCGGAATTGCCTGGTGTGGGCAACTATATCTTGAAGGTAGCGGGGGATCCGGGGGCTGAGCTGATCATGCTCGATTCCCACGATTACGCCGACCCGGCCCACGACAACTATGCCTGGGTAGAACAGGCCCAGATCGATTGGTTGATGGCACAGCGTCTGCAGAGTGAGTATCCACAGGCGTTGTTGTTCTTGCACATACCCCTACCGGAATACGAGCGAGCCTGGGAGCATCCGGGAACGCGAGGCGCTCGTTACGAGTCTATTTGCTGTCCGAAGGTGAACAGCGGCTTGTTTGCCGCCCTGAAATTGGACGGTGCGGTATACGGCGTGTTCTGCGGCCATGATCACATCAATGATTTCGATGGCCTGCTGGAGGGCATTCACCTGGTGTACGGCCGAGGCGGTGGCTATCACACCTATGGGCGCGAGGGATTTTTGCGCGGTGCGCGGCTCATTCGTTTGCATGAGGGGCGCCGTGGTTTCGATACCTGGTTGCGGCTGTCGGATGGCAGTCGTGTGCAGCAATCTGAGCGAGTAGAGGAGTGAGGATGAAGCATTCAGAGGTTCAAGCGCCGGAAACCATGCTACAGCAGGTCAAGCTGACTTGCGGCTTGCTCAAGCGCGTGCAGGATACCAACCGCACCAATACATTGCCCATCGAATACGAGCAGCTGCGCGATACCGGACGACTGGAATCGCTCAAGCTGGGCTGGAAGCCGGGCGACCCTAATCGTCCGCATCACTTTTGGGATTCCGACGAGGCCAAGTGGCTGGAGGCTGTGGGCTATAGCCTGGCCAATTACTCCGATCCCGAACTGGAAGCCCTGGCCGATGCCGTCATCGACGATTTGGCCGATGTGCAGCAAGAGGACGGCTATCTCAACACCTATTACACCGTGGTTGAGCCAGGCAAGCGCTGGAGCAACACGCGCATCATGCACGAGCTCTACTGCGCCGGGCACCTCATCGAGGGGGCCGTGGCCTATTATCAGGGCACTGGCAAGCGCAAGTTCTTGGATGTGATGTGCCGCTATGCCGATTACATTGCCACGGTGTTTGGCCATGGTGAGGGGCAGATTCCCAGCTATCCCGGCCACGAGGAGATCGAGCTGGCTCTGGTCAAACTGTATCGCGCAACGGGCGAGGAAAAATACCTCGATCTGGCCGAGTATTTTGTGGATGAGCGCGGCCGCCAGCCCCACTATTGGGATGTCGAGCGCGCTGCCCTGGGAGAGACGGACACACCGCGTTGGGGTGGGTCCGAGTATTTTCAGGCTCATGCCCCCATCGTCGAGCAGACCGACATCGAGGGGCATTCTGTGCGGGCCACCTATTTGATGAGCGGCGTCACCGACGTGGCCCTGCTGCAGGATGACGCCGAGCTGGCCGAGGCCAGCAAGCGCCTGTGGCACAGCATGGTCGATCGACGCATGTACGTCACCGGCGGCATTGGCTCTTCGGCCAACGGTGAGCGCTTTACCAGCGATTACGATCTGCCCAATGACACCGCTTATGCCGAGACCTGCGCTGCCATCGGCGCTGTGTTTTGGGCGCGGCGTATGCTCGATCTCGATCCTCGCGGCGAATACGCCGATGTGATGGAGCGCTGTTTGTACAACGCCGTGCTACCCGGTGTCTCGCTGGATGGCAAGGACTTTTTCTACGCCAACATGCTGGATGTGAACAAGGCTGTTTGGGATGCCAAGCGCCCCGAAGAGTGCCATGATAGCGAACAGCCGCAACGTCAGCCTTGGTTTGGCTGCGCCTGTTGCCCACCTAACGTGGCTCGCCTGGCTGCCTCATTGAACATGTACGTCTATTCGCGGCGGGGCAGCACGGTTTATTGCAACCTGTATACGCCATCCGAGGCCGAGTTCCGTTTTGAGGGTGGCAGCGTGCGCTTGCTGCAAGAGACGGACTATCCCTGGGATGAGCGCATTCACCTGACCGTGGCCGAGGTGAGCGGCAGCCCGACGGTGGCGTTGCGTATCCCCGGCTGGTGCCGTAAACCGGCCTTGAGCATCAACGGTGAGAATATCAAGGTCTCTGCGGTGCTGGCGAATGGCTATGCCTTGCTTACTCGTGAGTGGGTCGCTGGTGACTTGATCGAATTGACCTTGCCCATGCCGGTGGAGCGCCTTTACGCTCGCCCTGAGGTGTGGATGGACAATGGCTGCACCGCCATACAGCGTGGCCCTATCCTTTACTGCCTGGAAGCGGCTGATAACGGCGAGGGGCTGCACGCCCTGGTGCTGCCCGAGGGCAGTGCGTTGAGCGCCTCCTACGACGCGGATTTGCTGGGCGGCGTGGCGCTAATCACGGGCAAAGGCTGGCGCAAGACGGCTCCAGGTAATGGAACTCTGTATGCGCCCGGAGCACCCAACCGTCAACCCGTCGAACTGACTTTTGTACCCTATTACGCCTGGGGCAACCGTGCCCCAGGTTCGATGCTGGTGTGGGTGCACACTTGCTAAAGATGTAAGACGCTCCAAGGGAGCGTCTTCTAGAGCTTGCTCAATGATAGGAGATTGACCTTATGCGACCCATCGAACTGCTGGAACGCGGCCTTTTGAGCTATGAACCCTATTTGCGTGAGGATGGCGAGATCATCGATCCGTTGATGGGCGAACCAACCCAGTACGGCACGCCTTATCATGCTTTGGGACGGGCGGTGTTAGCCCTGAGGGGACCTGAAGAACATCGTGCTGAGCATTTAGCGGTAGCGATGCACAGCGTCAACGCCTCGCTGAACCTGGTGGCCGATCCCACGGCACTTCCCACCGTATCCAGCGTCGATTCGGTGACGGCCTCAATCGTCAGCCGCCTCAACCACCGCGACTTTTTCTGGCCGGCTATTTTGGCTACTTATCGTATCCTCAAGCAAGTTTCGCCAGCGGATGCCGAGAGCCTGGTGGAGCTCATCAAGAGCGTGGATGTTTATGCCTCATTCCGCAGCCGCCCGCCCAACAACTGGGCCATGGTGTGGGTTTCAGGCGAGTGGATGCGCATTCGCGAGGGGCTCTCGAATAACACGCTAGAGGATTTCGACCGCTGGATGGATGTTTTTTTCAAGAACGACATTCTGGTAGAGCAGGGTTTTTACCAAGAGCCGGGGCATCCCAACTGCTACGATCTTTTTACCCGCTATCACCTGGCTGCCTGCCTGGTGGATGGCTATGAGGGGCGCTGGAAGGCACAGATGGAACGCCTGATGACCACCGGGCTGGATCGCTCGTTGGCTGTGCAACTCTCCGATGGCTCGATGGCTTCGGCTTATCGCACCACCGGCTGCTCTTGGATCCCTGCTTGCGAAGCGGCCTTTTTCACCCTCTGCAAGAACTATTTTGCCCAGAGCGACCCCACACGTTCGGCCAAGGCCGCTGAGGCGGCGCGGTTGGCCTTTGCCTCCTTCATGCGCTGGCAGCGCCCCAACGGGCCCTTTAGTCCGGTGGAACACCTGCTGCCACCTTCGTATCGGCTGGGCTATGAGCCTTACACGGCCGATGCTCACCACGGCAATATGCCGCTAGGGTTCTTTGCGCGGGGCATCTTGGATGGGTTTGACGATGAGCCCCTGTTCGAGTGGGACCGTGAGCCGACGGTGTTCATTGAAGGCGATCCGACCTACCGTGCCTTGGTGCATCGCGGCGTCTACAGCGCCCATGTGAACGCCTGGGCCAACGACCATTACGACGGCTTTGGCCTGGTTGACCTGACCTTTGGACCAGGTCGCTATTTGCAGTGGGCTACCAGCACCAAGCACCTCTCCGATCCCCACGCCTGGTACAACATCGGTCTGGCGTTGCGTGAGGGCGCCGGCTCTGAGCCTTTGGCTGTCGTGGCCCAGATGGATCCGCGACCCATTGGCGGGTTCGAACAGACCGGCGAATCCAGCTTAAAGCTGTTAGCCCGCGCCAAGGGTAGTTCAGACGTGTTCCAGATGAACCTGGCTATTGACGATGACGGTGTAGCCGTAACCGAGCGTATGTGCAATCGCTGTGGCTATAACACCCTGTTGGTGCCTTATCTGCGCGACTGTGGCCTTGGCTATGAAACCGAGGTCGAGGTGGACGAGCAGGCAGAGCGTACGGTGGTGACCCTCAGCTTGGGTGCCGAACAGATTCAGCTGGTTTGCGATGGTCGCGCCGAACATACAGCAGTGCTGCCATATGGCTATCAGAGCACGCGAGGGCTAATGGGCTTGATCCGCATCGACCTGGCTGACCCCGGCGAGGGCGTTTCCTATCGTATTTCTGTTATCCGTTAGAGGCGGACCTCATGAGTGCCATTGAGTTACTCCAGCGTGGCATCGATAGCTATGCGGTCTATCAGGATGAGCGTGGCGAGATCAATGATCCGCTCATGGGCCAGCCGACCCAGTACGGCACGCCGTACCATGCCTTTGGGCGAGCGGTGCTGGCTGAAAAAGGATCGCCCAAAAATCGAGCAGATAACCTGCGGCGATCGATTCAGGCAGTACATGTGGCTCTGGATTTGGTGAGCGACACTAGCCGCTCGGCCACTGTTTCTTCGGTGAGTCGGATCGATGGCTCGGTGGTCGCCCGGCTCAACCATCGCGATTTCTTTTGGCCGCCTATCTTGCAGACTTTTCTGATTCTCAAACACATCGCGCCTAGCGAAGCTGCAAAAGTAGGTGAGCGCATCCGTGCCGTACAAGTGCCAGACGCCTTTCGCAGCAGGCCCCCAGCCAATTGGGCTTCGGTGTGGCTCAGTGGCGAGTGGCTGCGGGTGCGCGAGGGGCTTTCTCCCTATACTATGGAGGATATCGACGCCTGGCTGGCGCCTTTTTTCGAGGTGCACATCAGCATACCGGGCGGTTACTATCAGGAACCAGGGCATCCCAATAGCTATGACCTATTCACCCGCTATCACCTGACGCTGATGCTGGTCGAGGGCTATGATGGCGCGTACAAGTCGCAGATAGAGGATTGGCTGCTGCCCGGCGTGCGTCGCTCGTTGGCCGTGCAGCTTTCCGATGGCTCGCTGGCTTCGGCTTATCGCAGCACCGGCCAAACTTGGACATTGGGTTGTCAGATGGCCTATCTGACCATGGCGGCGAATTTGTTAAGCGCACGGGGTGAGGAAGAATGGGCAAAACGCGCTCGTGCTGCTATTCGTTTATCACAGGCCTCTTTTGCTTTGTGGCAGCGCCCCGACGGTCCCTATAGTCCGGTGCAAAATCTATTGCCCTGGTCCTATCGCGTGGGCTATGAAGACTATACAGCCGATGCGCACTATGCCAATCTTGCACTGGGGTTCTTGGCTCGTGCTGTGTCGGATGGCTATAACGAAGAACCGGCAACGAGCTGCGATCGCACGCCCTCGGTGTGGGTTGAGGGCGATCCATTTTGCCGCGCCGTGCTGCATAATGGGCGCTATACTGCTGCCTTGAATGGCTGGGCCGACGAGCATTACGATGGCTTTGGCCTGGTAGATGTGACCTTTGGCCCCGGCCGTTACTTGCAGTGGGCCAGCAGCACCCATCACCTCTCGGCGCCGGAGCATTGGTACAATATGGGCTTGGCTGCTCGCGAGGCCCCCGGCCCTGAACCGCTCATGGTGCTGGCTCAGCTCGATCCACGACCGATAGGCGGGTATGAGCAGGTGGGCGATTGTGCTGTGCGCCTCACTAGTCGTGTCAAGGGCGTGCCCTTTAGGGTTTTCAGCGATGTGCAGGTAGATGGCGAGGGTGTTCATGCCTCCGAAGAGCTGGAGGGCGGCCAGTTGTACAGCACACTGCTGATCCCCTATCTGCGTGATTGCGGCCTGGGATACGAGACGCAGGTGACCGTAGAGCGACAACCCAACGACACGGTGATTCATCTGCAGTTGGGCGAAGAAAAGGTGCGCATTGTTGCTGAGGGCGCTACCGAGCACGTGATGGTATTACCCTATGGCTATGATAATCGCCGTGGTGTGTGCGGCTTGATCCGCATCGATCTGCAGGAACGTGGCGCTAGTGCTGCTTGGCATATTGCTGTAGATGAGTAGCAACTGATAAGAGCATAGAGGTACGGAAAAGATGATCGAACGGCCTGATTTGGTGCATGAGGATGCCCCCAAGGGGGTGAGCGTCTGGCAATTGACTGACGAGCCCGAGGTGCCTTCTTCCCACGTTTACATGGAAGCGCAGATTTTTCATCCCGATAACCGCCGATTCGTGTTGCATCGTTCGGCACATGCTCACGGCTCGGATAAGAACGACCCTGAGCACCGCTACCTGGTGTGCGATCTGGAAGACGGCGGTTCTTTTAGCCCCATCACCATCGAGACGGGAACCACGGGCCCTTCGCTTTCGTCGGATGGTGAGTGGCTCTACTATTTCGTCAACGAGACGGAATTGGGTAGTGGCAAACTGATTCTCAAACGGGTGCACCTCGATGGTACGGAGCGTCAAACCATCACAGTAGTGGACGCCCCCATTCGCGGCACCAGTTTTCGCCCCAGTCGCATCTATCCGCTCTCGACCATTTCCTCCGACGGGAAACGCATCGCCATCAGCGGCTTTTTGAGTGATGGTGCCCGTGGGGATATCCCTTTTGGCCTGATGGTGTTTGATATTACGACAGGTGAAGTGACGGTGCCCCTCTATGGCTGGACCTGGGGCAATATGCATGCCCAGTATTGTCGCTCCACCAATCCCCAAGCTAGCCATGATATACTGGTGCAGGAGGATCACGATCGCCGCTATCGTCCCGATGGTGTGCAGGTAGATACAGTAGATGAGTTGGGTATAGAGATTCACGTGATCAGCGATGATGGCACCAGCTTTCGCAATTTGCCCTGGGGACGTGACGGCAACGAACACTGCCAGGGGCACCAGTGCTGGATTGGGCGCAGCACGGACTGCATTACCAGCACGTTCTGTAACGTGCCCAAGGAGCACCAACTCATCGCTGGTAAGGCGCTGCCCTTTGCCGGGCATATTGGTCGTTGCACGCCGGGCAGTAAAGCTGTCCGCAATGAACTGAGCCGCATCAAACCTGGGTGCCATTTCTACCATTTCGCTACCGATATCGCTGGCGAACGCTTTATCGTGGACAATAACGTGAATCATCCCGAACGCCAGGCTGTATATGTAGCTCAATTGCCTCAAGATGGTATTTCGCCGCTGCAGGGGCTAACGCCTGTGGCGAATCCCAAATGCAGCATGGTCAAGGGCGCCCATGTCCATCCTTTCCTTTCGCCGGATGGTACCAAGGGCTTTTTCAATTCGGACGAGTCGGGAATTTTGCAGACGTACATGGTAACAGGCTGGTGAGTCTGTTCGAGCGACCCGCCTTGACCCTGAGACAGAGAGGAGCGAGCCGTTCATGAGCTTTGCCGAGTTTGCCAAGCGTACCCTATTTGTGGTGTTGCTGGCTTTGATTATGGTTTGTGTCTGGCTCTTGCGCGACCAACTGCTGCTGGCTACGCTGGCTATTGTGCTGGCGGTGGGCATGGGGGTGTTTGTACGTTGGTTTCAGCGCAAATGGAAGGTCAAACACGGCTTGGCTGTGTTGTTGGCAGTCGTCCTAACGTTAGGCATAGCCACATTGTTAGGATTCATCATGATCCCGCCTATTATCAATGAACTAGGCTCACTCGTCCGTGAACTTCCTGGTTTGGTAAACAATGCTGTCGATGGGTATGAACAGCTACGGCTAGCAACTTCCGAATACCTGGTGAACGTGCTCCCACCATTACGTAATATTGAGACTGGGGCCCTGGAAGTCAGTCCTGACCTAGTCGAGTCACTGTTGGACTATTTTGGAAGCACGGTGAGTGCCGGTTTGCCGATTCTTTATGGCGGTTTGACTGCTATCTCGGGAATCATCGGCAATCTGTTGATCATTCTAGTCATCGCAATCATGTTGCTCATTGAGCCGGGGACGTACGTACGAGTCAGCCTCTATCTGGTGCCAGAGCGTAAGCGACAGCGTTTGCTGGACGTGTGGAACGCCGTCTATATGACGCTGGTCACCTGGATTCGCGCCCAACTGGCCTCGGTGTTCATCACAACAGCTTTGGTATGGCTCGTTTTAGGGGGAATACTCGGCGCATCGCACGCGATTACGGTGGCGGTTATCGCAGGACTGAGCAGCTTTATACCCAACATCGGCGCGTTCTTACCACTCATCCCTATTTTGCTCTTTCAATTGGCTGCTGACCCGGCCAAGTTGTTGGTGGTGGCTCCGGTTTATTTGATCATCCAGCTACTGGAAAGCAATGTTATCACACCCTCCATCGTCAAATCGGAACTCAACATCCCAGTAGCTGCCGTGTTGGTGTTTCAGCTCGTTGCGGCGATTCTGTTTGGTGCCATTGGCATTGTGTTGGCGGTGCCCATCCTGGCGGTAGGAATCGTACTGGTGCGAGAACTATATTCCTTTGATACACTTGGTCTCAAAGACAAGCCAGTGGCTGTGGGATTGGATGAAACAGGATTTTTGACGATGGTAGACCCTTCTGAACTAGAGGGGACTGCGGCCCGGCAGGTCAATCACGAGAGTCTCTCGTCAAAGGGCCAACGATTCTTTGTCAAGTTAAGAGACTGGTTCAAGAATCTTTTGGAACGACGCCCCAAACCGCCAGTCGACAAAAATACAGAGGAGTAGACAATGCTAGGATTGTATGATCGCACACCCGGTCGAGACAAGATCGAACTGGACGGCTGGTGGCATTTTGTAACAGATACTCAGGAAACTGGTGAGGCTGCTGGCTGGGGTCAAGATTTCCCCGTGGCCCAGGGACGCCGCATGTGGGTTCCTGGCGTGTGGGAGACTGAGCTTGGGCTGGAAGACTATCAGGGCGTGGGCTGGTATCATCGCACGTTCGAGGTGGATGAAGAAGGCATGTACCTGCTCACTTTTGGCGCTGTGGCTTATCGTTCGCGTGTGTGGCTGAATGGCGTCGAGTTGGGCGGGCATGAAGGAGACTTTACTGCCTTCCAGTTTGGTGCCTATCTTGAAGAAGGCGAGAACGTACTGGTGGTGCGTGCCGATAACCGCCATGCTGAAGAAACCTTGCCTAAGACCGTAGTGGATTGGTATCCCTATGGGGGCATTACTCGCAGCATATTCGCCGAAAAACTGCCCGGTGTGTTCATTGAGAACCTGCATGTCAAGGCACGGGCGGATGGCACGCTTAGCTTTACTGTGTACTATCGCAACATCAGCGATGAAAAGGCGACAGTCCCATTGGGCATTTTCGTCGATGAAGAAGAACTGATCGATGAAGAACTGACTGTGGGTGCAGGCAAGGCGGGCAGCAAGGTCTTTGAGGCCAAGTTGGATTCGCCACGACTGTGGTCATTGGAAGAACCCAACCTTTATACGGCCGTATGTCTGTTGGACGATGATGGCTATCAGGAGCGCTTTGGCTTCCGCGATATCGCCACGGATGGCGCCACCATCACCCTCAACGGCCAGTCGTTGTGGTTGCGCGGCGTCAACCGCCATGAGGATCACCCCGACTGGGGCTTTGCCCTGCCGGTCAAGCTGATGAAGCGCGATATGGACATCATCAAGCAATTGGGCTGCAATACCATTCGCGGTAGCCATTATCCCAACAGCCAGGCTTTTTTGGACCTGTGCGACGAAGAGGGCATCCTGTTCTTCTCCGAGATCCCAGGCTGGCAGTACACGGCGCGTATGCTCTCGCAAGAACCGACGCTTTCACTGCTCAAGAACATGCTGCAGGAGATGGTCTACCAGTATTATAACCACCCCAGTATCTATGTGTGGAGTCTACATAACGAGAGCGAGACCCATTGGGAAAACGAGGATGGATTGGATGTGCGCAAAGGCACTGAAGAGCTCTATGCGCTGGCCCGTTCGTTGGATGATTCTCGCCTCGTAACCCACGTGACCATGCGCTACTGGAACGATCGCTACCTGGATTTGTGCGACATTATCTGTCTCAACGAGTACATCGGCTGGTACGTGGAAGACATCGAAGGCGAGGACTTTCCCGGTTACCTCAACAAGATGGCCGAACTCTACCCGGACAAACCCATGCTCATCACCGAGTTTGGCGCTGGCGGCTTGAGTGGCTATCACAGCATGGCTCGCCGCAAGTGGAGCGAAGAACACCAGTCGCAACAGCTCAGTCGGCAGATCATGCAGATGCGCCAGAACAAGAACGTCCGCGGTTGTTACATCTGGCAGTATTGTGACATTCTCAGCAACCCCGACCGTGCGATAACACGGCCGCGCACCCTCAACAACAAGGGCGTGGTGGACGAGTTCCGCCGCCCCAAGATGGCCTACTATATCGTTCGGGATTTGTTCCACCGCCTGGCTGAACAGGATAAGAAGGCATGAGCGATCGCACCAAGGAAATCGTGCTGGACGGATACTGGCGGGCCGGACTCGATCGCGAGTACAGCCTGACTGTGCCTGTGCCCGGTTTGATGGGCGATCCGCGAGAAATCGACGCTGGCATGGTCTGGTATCGGCGAGAGGTGATACTTCCCGCTGGTGATTGGACCATGGCCACGCTGGTGCTCAACGGCGCGCGTTTCTGCCCGAGTGTCTATGTCAATGGTGATCTGGTTTCCGAGACAGTGGGCGGTATGGCCCCCACACAGCACCTGCTGTGGCATTCGGCGGTACGCCCCGGTGAGACCATTACCCTGGAGATCGCCCTGCAACCATTGGATCGCGTGCCAGAGGAGGATGCTTCGCGCATTCCTGAGGCTGATTGGTGGCGCAGTAACGTCTCGGCCTGCCTGTGGGATACGGTGCGCCTCCATCTGCATGGTGGGGCGCGCATCACCCGCTTGGTGCCCTGGACCGACTGGGACAACGACGCGTTGGTGGTCAAGGTGGGTGTGGATAACGCTGGGGGCATCATTCCGGATACCCTGCGCGTCCAAGTATTGGACGATGCTGGCCAGTGCGTTGCTTCTGTTGAAATGGCGGCTGAGGTGGGAGAGTGTGAGGCGCATGTGTCTTTGCGCGGGGCCTGCACCCCCTGGACGCCGGATACACCCAATGTCTATACCGTGCGAGTCTCGCTGCTGCAAGGCCAAGTAGTAGATCAACGCAGCTGCGCTTGGGGTAAAAAACACTTTGGCATCGAGGGTCTGGGGTTTGTGCTCAATGGCCAGCCGGTGCACTTGCGGGCGGATACGGTGGTGTGGCATCGCTGGTGTCGCGACCCCGAGGTGCGCGAACTGGCTTTTGATAGTGATTGGTTCGAGCGTAACATCGTGCAGCGGCTCAAAGAACACGGGGCCAACACGCTGCGCTTTCACTTGGGCACGCCACCTGAGGCCCTGTTGGACTTGTGCGACCGCGCAGGGCTGATGGTGCAGTTGGAGTGGAGCTTTTTCCACGGCATCAAGGCATCTAAAGAGAGCCTGATAGCCCAGTGGCGCGATTGGTTCGACTTGGCCATGCGCCATCCCAGTGTGATGCTCCATCACCCTTGGAACGAGAGCGCTGGCGACGAGGTACGTAAAGCCTTTGGCGCACTGGAAGAGCTGACGCTCGAGTACCCGCCGCTGGTGATTGCCCACCGCGATGTGACCCACGTGCACAAGTATTGGTGGAGTCTTTTTGAAAATCTGGGGCTCTACTATGAATCCATCGAGCCCTTTGGGCGGCCCATTATGGTAGACGAGTTCGGTGGCAACTATTTAGGAGGCGAACTGCAATCCAGCAGCTATCCCACCATGGCCGGTTCACTGCTGCGCTTTTTAGGGCCGAATCATACACCGTCACAGCGCTTGCAGCTCAACACCGAGAGCAATTCTCAGGTGGCCGAGTACTGGCGGCGCCTGGGTGCGGCGGGGTTCAGTCCTTTTTGCGCACTGGGCTCGCCTGAGGACGGCTATCACCATTTTATGGGGCCACTGCTTGATGGTAACCCCAAGCCGGTGTGGGACGCCTTGACCGCGGCATGGGCACCACGGAGTGTCAGTTTGGAAGTGTGGGATCGCAATTACAGCCCCGGGCAGCATGTAGAGCTGCCGCTGTACTGGTTCAATGATACGGCTGAGGCAACTGCGTTGGTGGCTGAGGTGCGTGTGGTGCGTGAATTGGACTTGGAGCCGCTTGCCACGCTACGAGTGAGCCGCAAAGTGGCAGCTTTTGGCCTGGAGAGCGAAATCGTTACCTTGACCCTTCCTGATGTGGAAGGCGATTGGCGCCTGCAGGCTGAACTGCTGACGTCTCAGCCGGGCGTGGTGCATCCGGTGGTATCGCAGTGGCGCGTGCGCACGCTGGTGCCGCTGCTGCCGCCCGAGTTGGAGGGCATTACTGTCGGCGTGGCTGCGCGTGATGCCGAGACGAGTGCCTTTTGCCAGGCTATGGGGCTGCAAACCACAGCTATTGGCCCTCATGCCGATGTCGTGCTGGTAAGCGGCGCCCTCTGGTCAGAGATAAATGACAGCAGCGATTTGAATGCTGCCTTGCGTCAGGCTGTCGAGGCCGGCATACCTGCAGTGCTACTCAACGTGGGACCGCACTTCTTGGGTGAGGGCTATGCCGAGGATCCCTACATGGGTTCAGTGGACGGGGCGCCGCGTGTGCCCGAGCCGCGTAGCGAACAGGCCAGCGTGCTGGGTCTGGCACTCACCTTTGAAGAATTAGCCGAGCCCGAGAGTTGTCTGCACCCAGATGCGGCCAATGCCTCGCTTTGGTTCAATTTGGATAGTCAGTCAGGCTGCTTGTGGAACGGCCTCAAGGGAGGCCTGACCACGCCGGCGGCCAGTATGAAACCGGGCAGCCTCAAACAAGAGGCTTTCCTGGCCTTTTGGGAGAGCCAGGGCGCCGATGCACAGGCCATTCGTGCCGGGCATTGTGTAGCTTACGAGTTGGCTGGGCAGTATGCCTTTGCTAAAGAGCCTTCTGAGCAAGTCCAGGCCGAACTGCGCCAGCGCGTGCGTTTTTTGGTGGAGGATGCCCCCGCGTTGGAAGCCAGTATTGACCCCAACGGGCCCGTTGTATTGCATGATCTGGGTGTGCTGTACCGCGAGAGCCGCTATGGGGCCGCCGAGAGCATCACGCCCTTGGCCGCCTGCGGTCGCGATTTAGCACGCACCCCCATCATCGCTATAGAGTTGGGCGAGGGGCATGGGCGGCTGGTTCTCTCACAGGCGTTAACCGACCATCGCCTAGCATCAGGCTACGAGGAGCCCGGGCTCTATGGCCGACGTGTGGATCCCGTGGCTCAGCAGATGGTTTTCAATATGATGCGTCAAGCACTGCGCTAGTCCCGTGATGGAAAAAGCCGTCAGAAGCCAAAACTCTGACGGCTTTTTTATATTGAAAACTCTTTATTTCGTTGCATAATGAAATCAACTGATATACAATCGGATGGTTGGCAAATTTGAGAGAAAAGTATAGGCGTTAAAGCTGTGCATCGAGAAAACAACAGACCAGAGAATAGCAAAACGCCTTTGCGGCACTGGGCTCTAGGGTTCATGGTGATAACTGTACTATTCTTGGCCTTTGGTTGCCATAGCACATTTGCACGTGAACCCCTCATCGGGACTATTGCCAATACGCTGAATGTCAATTGGAGTTTCTGTAACAGTGAAACTGTGTGTGTCCGGGCCAGGATGTGTTTCATCATCGCAGTGTTTTCCGGTTTTATGTCTTTTGGTCTGTATGTGCTGGATTATATAAAGGACGTTCAACAGCCGAGGGTTGATGACATTTCAGAGGTTTCTATGGAGGATAATGTATCCCCCCGTTCCGAGGATTAGCAAGTTCTATTTACTATACCGAACCGTAGAGTCTGTTAGGCTCTACGGTTTCTCTTTTAGACAATGCCGGTTTTGATCTCCCCAATCGCCAACGCCGCTTCGCCAGCAACCGAGTAGATCAGATAAAACTTGTTATCCTCGCGATAGATGGCGGGGTCGCGCAATTGATTGACACGCTGTGACGCCCAGCCACGCACGCTGGGTTCCAGAGGCAGATCGGCACCTTCCCAGGGTTCTTTGGGCAGCAGCACGTCCTCGCGGGGCCCCTCTTGCCATGCCAGCCAATCGTCACTCAGTTCAATGCGACGCATGATGATATGCTCCGGCGTATCGCCCACCTGTGAATAATAGACGGAAAGGATGCATCCATCGCGCTGCAGGGCGGCGTGGCGCATGTCACGATCGAAAAGCACAGGACCCTCTTCCCAGTTGGTCAAACCGTCGGCAGAACGAAAGAACAGGCCGGGCATACTCAGGGCGTACCACATGTCTTGCCAGCGCCAGGCGCGTAAGTAACTGGTAGCAAAGATGTCGGGCAAACCCTCGAAATGCAGGCCATCCTGGGAGAGAGCCACGGCCGTACGCTGGCGAAAGTCCACACCCTGGCTCTGCCCTTCAAAGCGCCCCGTATAGATTTGTGGCGTAACGCCGTGATAGTAGAGGCGAATTTGCTTGGCCTCGTTATCCACGTGTACATCCGGCGAGGCGATATGGCTCTGCATGGGTGTATCTGTCAGGTTTAGCACACCGGGCGCATAGACGGTCCAGGGCCCACTGAGCGCGTCAGCATAGGCCAGGCGAATGAATTGCCCCTGATGATGCCCAAAGTAGAGGTAATACTTGCCCAGAGGGTTGGGCAACCAGTCGGGCACGCGGATGAGCGAAGGACCGTTGATGTTGGTGCCGATGCGCGCATCGAGCGTGGGGGTAATGATGGGGTTACCAGGCAACCGTTTGACCGTGACCATGGGGGACTCCTTTCCAAAGCGGGGGCCCCTCAGACGAGAGACCCCCGTTCGTTGTGCTGCAATGCGTTCTAGAAAGAGAGCCGCAGCGTCTTGATCTCAAAGGGTTTGAAATCGAGGGCGATGGTGCCGCCATCGACGGTGAACTCGCCCTGGACGTTCTCCAGCATGTCGGCGTCATAGGCGCGGGCTACCGGCAATGAGGTGGTGAGGGTGGTGCTGGTGGCGTTGCGCAGAGCTTCGTACAGGCGCACGATGACGTCGCCCGAGCCGTCGGCGGCTAACTTGACGGCCTCGACCACGATGTTGCAGGCGCCGGTATCAAACAAGGCCCCTTCAGCGGCCTGGCCGGGCATGGTGCGCACAGGTACGTTGAGTTTGTATCCCTCGGCTACCAGTCCACTTTCATAGAAACTGCCGGGCCAGGCATAGAAAGCATAGGTAAAGGTCTGCTCGCCCAGGTCGGCGGTCATATCGGGAGCGATGGCGGCCTTGAGCAGGGTCAGATTGATGGAATTATCCAACACGTTGACGCCATACTTGCAATCGTTGAGCACCGCCGCACCGCGATTGGCTTCAACCAGGGCCGTCCAATGATGGTTGCAAACCTCAAAGCGATCGCCATCAAAGGGGTTGCTCTTGTGACTGGGTCGCGCCAGATAACCGAACTGAATCTGGTGCAATGCCTCGTTGCTGTGAACGCTAACGGGGAAATTCACCTTGAGCAGGCGATGGCGCTCTTGCCAGTCGATGCGCGTCTGAAAATCGACACGACGACTGCCCCGCGTGATAACCACGTCCTGGCTCATCAGTGAATTGTGCAGTTTGCGGGTGATGCGCAGCACCGCGCGAATGCCGCCGGATTCGATGACCTCGAACTCGGCCAAGCCATCCAGCTCCACAGGGGTATCGACGTACATGCTGTCAATGTCCCAGGCATCGAACTTGGTGGGGACGTCCTTGTACATGCGGAAAGCGTTGCACTCGCCGGCGGCCCAGTCGCTCTCTAGCTCTTTATCATAGATGGAAATGATCTGACCGTACTCGTCGAACTCGAGACGGAGCAGATCGTTTTCCAGTGTGCTGGTAGTGGCCATGCAGGTTTTATCGGCGGGGCAACCCTCTTTTACGGGAAGCAGGGTATTCCAGCCGCAAGCTGGGACCTGACAAAAAGCATATAGGCCGTCTTTTGTGGCCTGCACTGGCACCAGGTTACCCTGAACTTCACGTGCACCAGTCCAACCTTCGGGTAGGTGCACGATGGCATTGCGCGACCAGGAGGTTGAGTTAAACACCACCAGGCCTTCGCCATCCTCGGTGAGGGCATCCATGGCATTTTGGGTCACATCGTTGGCCAGCCCTAGGGCGCGGTCGTATTCGGCTTCCGCTTCTACATACACCTGATGAATAGAGGAGCCGGGCAGGATGTCGTGAAACTGGTTGAGCAGCACAATGCGCCAGGCTTCGTCGATGGTATCCTGACTGAAGGTACTATTGGCAAGAACCTGGGCCGCTGTGCCCCATATCTCGGCCTCGCGAAGGGCTAGCTCACTCTTGCGGTTGCCCTTTTTGGTGGCTGCCTGTGAGGTATAAGTGCCGCGGTGGGCCTGGAAGTAGAGCTCGCCCACATAACGCTCATCGGGCCAGCCGCCCAGTTCAGCTTCCAGCTCTTTGAAATACTCGATGGGGTTGGCCATGCGAGTGCGGGGCAGGCCCTCCAAGTCAGCTTCGCGGCGCAGGTATTCCAGATGCTCGCGGGTAGCACCTCCGCCACCGTCGCCATAGCCAAAGGGCACCAGGCGGGCGCGAATGCCATCCTTCTGCACGCGCTCGCGCCAGCGATCCGCTAGATCGACCGGGGCTGTGCGCGAGTTGTAATCATTGTGCAGGTGCACCAGTACCTCAGAGCCATCAATGCCCTCCCACACAAAAGTATTGTAGGGGAAGGTCTGGCCTCCATGATAAGCCCAAAAGATCTTTTGCGTGGAGAAATACTTGACGCCACAGCCACGCATGATTTGTGGCATGGCACCAGAATAACCAAACACGTCGGGCAACCAGAGCAGTTCGCTCTCGGTATCCAGCTCCTCTTTGAAAAAGCGCTTGCCATAGAGGAATTGGCGAATCAGGGCCTCTCCGCTGCTGATGTTGGTATCAGCCTCGACCCACATGCCGCCCTCGGCCATGAACATCCCCGTCTCTACAGCGTCCTTCACTCGGCCGTAAAGCTCGGGGTAGTGATTCTTGACCATCCAATAGAGGTGCGGCTGGCTTTGCAAGAATTTATACTCAGGATACTCTTCGGCCAGGGTGAGCTGCGTTGAAAAGGTGCGCACGGCTTTGCGCTCGGTCTCGGCCCAGTGCCACAGCCAAGCCACATCGATATGGGCATGGCCAAAGACATAGAGCAGCGGCGCGGTGCTGCCGTTGACGGCTTCGAGCAGGGGGACCAAGTGCACACGCGCTTCGGCGGCGGTGCGCTTGAGTTCGTCCAAGCCCTCTTCTAGCTCAACCATTAGGGTGAAATCTTTGAGGCCGGCGTCGATATCGTTGACGCGCAGAGATTCGGGATCGAGTTGATCACGCAGGTTGTAGAGGGTCATGACATCCATCCACAGCTGATAGAGCTCTTCTTCCCAGATGCCGATGGTGGAATGCCCGACGATGGCCTGTTCAGCGGGGGGCTCGGGCACGGTCTCGCGATCGTTGGGAACGGGGCCAACACTGCAAATTCGTACACCATGGCCCGCGTAACACTCGGCAGCTATCTCATATGTCGTGCCGGGTATACCCTGAAAGCTGAGAGTGATGGTGCTGTGCTCACGGTCGCGAGCACCCACGGAGACACCATCGACATAAATGATGGACTCGGGTCCTACCTCAACGTTGAGTTCAATGCGCTCGCTGGCTGCTGCCATGGGCAAAGCGATGGTGCTAAAGAACCAACCGTATTCCCATTTTGCACCCCAAGCAGTACCCTCCGGCATGGGGCTGCGCCTATGTGAGGCGGCCTCTGTTAGCGAAAGCTGCTCTGTGGTGGTAAAACCCTCCCATTCTACCATCTGGATGGGCCGATAGAAATGGTGGGGCAGTTCTTTGGTCCAGGCATCGACGCGGTCGCGCCATTCCGAATTAAGCGTCATGCTTGATCTCTCCTGTTAACCTTTGCGCATCTCTCGATAAATATCCAGTACGCGCTCCCAGGGGAGCACGTTGGTTCGCTCAGCATAGCGTTCATAGGCCTCGACCATGCGTTGTGTTTGGGGCAGGTTAGCGCTAGCCAGGTCATTGAGTTCGGTACGGTCCTCGATCATATCATACAATTCCCAGGTGCCAGGGAACTTTTTCACCAACTTCCAGTTTTCCATGCGCACGGCGCAGTTACCCTCATGCTCCCAAAAGATGGGGCGCGCGCGCTTCCAACCATCGAGGGTACAAGCGGGTATGAGGCTTTCGCCTTCCAGTGGGGCAATCTCGCGATTATCGTACTCGTCGGGATAAGCTACACCGGCGGCGTCTAGACAAGTGGCCATGATGTCGATGACATGGGCTGGCGAGTGGACCATGTGGCCCGCCTTGATGCGTTCGGGCCAGCGTACCAATAGGGGTGTGCTGATACCACCTTCGTGCACCCAGTGCTTGTAGAGGCGAAAGGGCGTGTTGGAGGCGTTAGCCCACTGGGTATCGTAGGACATGAAACTATCCGCATCGCCGGGGGTGTTCTCTACATAGTTGCCCAGCTTGACTGTGTGACCATCCAAAGTTTCGCCTCGCACGGAACCGCGAGGCCCATCCTCACGCAGTAGCTCGGCACAACCGCCGTTATCGGAGAGAAACATGACCAGGGTGTTATCGGCAATGCCACGCTCTTCCAGCTTGTCCAGCAGTTGGCCAATGCCCTGGTCTAGACGATCGACCTGAGCAGCGTAGACAGCCATACGCAATGATTCCCACGTTTGTTCTTGGATATCTTCCCAAGGCGGCACAGTCTCATCGCGAGGGGTGATCTCCCACTTTTCGTTGACGATGCCTTTGCCCTTCATCTCTTCATGGCGGGAAGTGCGTAGGGCATCCCAGCCTTGGGCATATTTCCCACGATAGCGTTCAATATCTTCCTCCCAAGCTTGCAGCGGCCAATGGGGAGCAGTATAGGCGGCGTAGAGGAAGAAAGGCTGCTCATCGTTGACGGCACGGTCGATCATCTCACAAGCGTGTTCCGAGATAGCGTCGGTCAAATAAAAGCCATCGTCGGGGCGATCAATGAATGTGTCGTCATGAATGAGTGTATGCGGCCAAAAGTAACTGCCTGCACCGCTCAACGTGCCCCAGTGCTCATCGAAACCGCGCTGAATGGGCATGGGATGACCGACCTCGCCAGGCCGCCAAGAGGAGGCATCGGTGGAGTAATAGCCGCCGACGTGCCACTTGCCCGACATGAGCGTACGATAGCCGCCGAGCTTGAGGGCTTCGGCAATGGTGACACAGCGATCGCTGAGATAGCCTTGATATTCGGTGATGCCCAGGTTATTGACCATGTGGCCCACACCGGCTGTATGCGGGTAGAGGCCGGTGAGCAACGAAGCGCGCGTAGGACAACAGCGGGCACAGTTGTACATGCCCGAAAAGATAACACCCTCATCGCCCAGGCGATCGAGGTTGGGCGTGTTGATCTCGCTGCCGCAGCAACCGATATCGGAAAAACCCATGTCATCGACCAGGATGACGATGATGTTGGGGCGTTGACTTTTCTCGGTGGGCACAGCTCGCTCCTCTCGGCACATCTAGTCTTCGTCCAGCTTGGCGGGTTGGTAACCTTCGCGCAGCAGGATGTAGGTTACTGCCGCTGACCAGTGATAGTCACGAATGGAATCCATCTTGCGGCGGATGTTATAGGGTTCCACGCGTGGCCCCTTGCGATCACATTCGGGCGGCGTGCGTGCATCCTGGGAATCATAGAACTCGAAAATCACGCCATATTTCTCGTAATACTTGATGACATAAGCCAATGTCTTACCTGCGATAGTAGCAGCAGTGTCGTGTCGACCATACTTTTCTAGGCCGCGAATGATGAGCAAGTTAAAGTTCAACCAGCTAGCACCGCGCCACATATCGGTGGAATAGGTGGGCCCGCAGACGGCCGCGCTGGGCACCGGGAAGGCTGTGCCAAAACGCTGTGGATCGTTCAGGGCAGCTACCAGCGCTTGCACCTGTTCGTTTCCTGCACCATCCAGCAACAGCGGCAAAAAGCCGCTCTCGGCCTGAACGCCGGTGTAGGCACCATCCATATCCAAATCATAGTAAAAGCCCGTGTCCGGATCCCACATGGCCTCGTGAATGCGGTTTGCCATATCTGTAGCACGCTCATGCCAGGCCACGGCCTGTGTTTCTTCTCCCAGTTCGTGGGCGATGTTGGCCAGGCAGGCCATATCGTGAGCAGCAAACGCTGAAAAGTCGACGGCATCCAGCGTAGCGGCAGCATCAAAACGGGGCGAGTTGTCCATGCCCGATTCGCCAGAGCGGCAGAATGGGTTGCCCTCGATGAACCACTCGAGTAGGCCGTTATCGTTCTGATCGCGATTGGCTAGGTCCCATTCAAGATAGGCTTCTAGCTTGGGTAGTGCGTAGGCCAGTTTTGCGCGATCTTGCAGGGCCTGATAATTCTCCCAGATACCCCAAGCCAGAATGGGGGGTTGGGTAACGTTGGATTGCTTGCCAGTGATGCTGTTCTGATGGGGCACCATGCCGTCCTCTTTTTGAATATCGAGGATGGAAGCCAAAAAGCTCCAGGAGAGCTCGGGGTCGATGTCGTTCATAGCCAAAGAGTGGAAAACCGAATCCCACAGCCACATATCACGGTGAGGCACGCGGTCAGGCGTCGACCAAGTGCGTTTGATAGCGCCCTCGGCGGTGCAGGTATTCACCTTGAAAATGCTGGCGCACTTTTTCAAAAGGCGGTCCAGTGTGGCGTTTTCCAGAGAGGGAACCTGGCTCAGATAGGCAAGGCGCTCATCGACAGTGCGGCGGATGTCGACTTTTATGCCTTCAGTAGCGCGAGCACGGGCTTCATCGGCTGTGGTACCATAAGAGAGAGCAAAGCGGCTGCCATTGACCAAAAGCAGCAACGCGTCGTGATGCTCTTCATCTTGACTGAGGACATCGACGCCCTCGTAAGCGGCCTCATCCTCAAATCCCAAAGCCAATCGCGTGTTATCGGGCACAATGCCGACGAGAGTATGCCAGGCCGAATAAGTGACGATGAGATCGCCAGTAGGTGTGGCAACGCCAAACACATCACCCAGGGCTACGCGTGTGTTGCCACCATCGGGCAGTTCGATGGTCAATTCGCGGCGGCGTGGCGTGTGAATCAGCAGATTGTAGGGTTTGGCCCCGTAGGTGGCCACGAAACCCGATTTGACGCAGGTTTCACCGTCTATGCCAGAGAAGGCAAAGAGGGCTCCTTCGCCCCAAATGTTGGGTAGATTGCGATAGTTGTTGATTGCCTCGTGCAACATGTATACACCCCCTCACCGTGCCGTAGCATGGCATATGAGACTGGATCATGAATCATATCGCGGGGAGTGTAGCACAGTGTACGATGGGTGAAAAGTGGTAGTCTGGCAGATCACGAGTAATCTGCCAGACTATACCCAAACCTTGCGAGTTTCTCTGCCTTTGCTATGATGGAGGCCACAGTTACAAGCAGAGGGAGCACGAGCTATGGGCGCATTACACGATATGGTCAATATTGGTGCTGTGGCGGAGGAAAAGCTGATCGAGGCGGGCATTGATACGCCAGAAAAACTGATCGAGCTAGGCAGCAAAGAGGCGTTACTGCGAGTACGAGCCACCAGTGATCCTGGTGCCTGCTTGAGTATGCTCTGCGGCCTGGAGGGAGCTATCCGTGGGGTACGCTGGCATGACCTGCCGCCAGAGGTGCGCGCGGACCTCAAGGCTTTTCACAAGGGGCTAAAATAGAGAAAGCGTGCTCTTTTTCATACGCTTACGTAAGGTCAATCCAGTATATTTCTGTTATCGACTGGGTGTCGTCATCAAATCCTTCGCCAGATAGAACGCCACCGTTACTCATGGCGACTCGGGCTGATCCTCGATTGCTTTTATCACACGTGATCATTACTCGTGAAAGACCAAATGCCCTAGCTTTGCATAATACCAATGCGAGCTGCTTTGTGCCATAACCCTTGTGTCTTTCTGATGGGCATATTCCGTAACCGATATTTCCACCGTCCTTTTTCAATTCATCGGTCAAATGGTGGCGTAATTGGATAGAACCGATAATCTTGTCATCTTGCTTACGTATTGTGAAATAGGTTGTTGAAGGTGTATTCACTGATGAAGCTTCCCTGTTTCGTTGAAACTCGATTCTCTGTAACCATTCATCATAATTTTGGTATTTCATGAACCCACTGCTGCCGTTGATATGCGTTTCCCCATAGTCGATATATTCTTGCCGGTAAGCCATCGCCTGCTTTTCGTATTCTTTTGATGCCTCGACGAGTACCAAATCGCACATAAAATGTCTTTTCCCTCTTGATTTAACGTGCTTCGTCTATAAAAGTCGTACTGCCCTGAACGAGCTCAACCAGTTCCTGATACAGGTTATCATCGATGCGGCTGTAATAGCCATCGATCCCTCGCTGCATGACGGCTTGGCCATCTATCAAATAGGCATAGTAATCGGTCGCCGTGTCATCCGAATAGGTCGCGCGAACTAGATAGCATTCATCGAGCGTGTCGATATCTATGCCGGGCCAGGCGGCTGATTTGATCATGTAACTAAAGATGGTATCTTGAACAATTTGGATGTTTTCGCCGGTCACAAACAATGTGTCGGTTACAGGTTGCCCTTTGCAGAGTTGAACAAGTTCATATTCGATCTCTGTAGTCTCTACTGGATCAAGATCCTGCGTACCGCCGCCTGTACCAATACTGACGATTTCGTATTGGCTATCGCCCAGTGCCTTGATGCGGAATTCTCGTCCGACCTCTGGGCAGATGCCGCCCTTGCTCAAATCCTCGGAGTCATTGGGAGCCCCTTCGCCGATGAGAAAGCCAGCGCCGTCGGTCTCGATGTAGGATTCGATCCAGACAACGAACTCGTTTTCATCGCCCGCCATCAGTTCGGAGGTGAGTACCTCGTATTTGGTGATGTGCCAGTACTGCGGGATGTCATCGGCCATGAACTGTCTGTAATAGTAGGTGGCCGCATCACTGCCGATTTGTTCGAGGTTGGTGTTTTCTGAGGTAAAAACCTTGTCGATTGTTGGAAAATCTGTTTCTTCTGGTGTTGCGCTGCTGGCAATAGTAGGAATAGATGTCGCGCTGCTGACGATAGAAGGGGTAGATGTTGCAGCTCTGGAAGGCGTACAACCCAAGATACAACTTGCAAGTACAACAAGCATCAAAGCCAAGGCAGCAATCTTGGATATGTGGCTGGTCATGTCTAGCCCTCCAGTATTTTTATAATTCATTACGAGTATATTATACATCGGATAAATACTCTAGTCTAGAAACAAAAGGAAGACCATTATTTCCTCATTGTTTCTAGACTCGCAGAACTCATTCACGTGCTTGCTTCATTTCATCGCTCGTGCTAGCATGGCGGCCATGCGATTGGCATGTAAAGGAGCGTAGCATGGAGCATTTTTCGGGTGTTTGGCCCGCGTTGGTTACCCCCTTGAAAGAGGATGGTAGCATCAATGTAGCCTGTGTCGAGGCGCTGATCGAGGATTTCGTCGCCGCGGGTGTGGGTGGCATTTATGTGGGTGGAAGCACCGGTGAGGGTGTGCTGCTGAGTGTTTGTCAGCGTAAGGCCATTGCCGAGGCCTCTATCAAGGCCGCAGCCGGGCGCATTCCGGTGATGATCCATGTTGGTACGGCTGATACGGCTACGGCGGTCGAGTTGGCGGCTCATGCCAGCAAGGCAGGAGCCACGGCTGTCAGTGCGGTGCCCCCGTTCTATTACCAGCATGGCTTTAAACAGATCAAAGCCCATTATGCGGCGATCATAGCGGCCAGCAGCGTGCCCATGTATGCCTATCATATTCCTTCTGCTACGGGCACAAACATGACCGAGCACGAGATATTGGAATTGTGCGCCATGGATGGGGTGGCTGGGTTCAAGTACACCTCGCAGGATTTGACGGTGTTGGAGCGCGTGTTAGCCCTGCGTGACCCCGAGAAGGTCAATGTCATGTCCGGACCGGATCCGCTTTTTCTGGCTACCTACGCCTTGGGCGTGGATGGCTGCATCGGCACGACCTATAATTTTCAGCCGCGTTGCTATATCGATATCAAGGGCGCCTTTGACGCCGGCGATCTTGCCTTGGCGCGCAAGTTGCAGCGTACGGCCAGCAATATCATTGAAGTGTTGCGCAAGTACGGCGTGATGCCAGGCACCAAGGCCGCATTGAACCTACAAGGCTATGATGCGGGGTTCTGTGTGCCGCCTTTTCAGCGCGTTGAGGGCGCTACCCTGGACGCCTTTGCCCGCGATGTTGACGCGGCTGGCCTGGGTTGGCTGCGCGAAAGAGCCTGCATTTATGGACCTGCGGATGACCCCATGCGAGGCAAGCTGGGGTAAGTAACACGCGTGTCATACAAGAGAAGAGGGCGGCCATTGGCCGCCCTCTGTTTGTTCAGGAAGCGGATTCTTCAGATTCCGCTGGCCCCAACAGATCGTCGAGTTCGATGAGTGAGGTTTCGTGCACAACCGCCAGCACCTCATCGCTGGCTTCCAAAATGGTGTCGCCGTGAGGAAGGATCAATTCGTTACGGCGAATGATGGCTGTGAGCACGCATTCTTGAGGTAATTTGAGATCGCGTATGGCTTTGCCTACTGCAATAGAAGTTGGGTGCACCTTTTCTTCGGCCAACGAATAGGCACCCTGTCTCAACTTGAGCAGGGTAGTCATATCCCCCAAAGACATCTCCTCACGAATGAGGTGGGCTATCAGATCAGCCTCGTTCAAAGCCACATCCACGCCCATTTGCTTGCTGAAAAGCCATGCGTTCTTGGGGTTGTTTACACGGGCGATGGTGCGCTGTACGCCGAACTCGATACGCGCCAGGTTGGTCACCACCAGGTTGGTTTCGTCCTCACCGGTAACCGCGGCCACTACATCCGCATCCAGAATGCCAGCCTTTTCCAGAAGAAGGGGGTCGGTGCCATTGCCGTATACAACGGCATCGGCAGGAAGCTCTTTGGCCATCTCTTCAACACGTTCTGGGCGAACCTCAATGACGCGCACGCGCATGTGTTCACTCCACAACATCTGTGCCAGGCTCAGACCAACTTTACCGCCGCCAACAATCAAGACAAACATGGTGTTGCTCCTTCCCTTCGTCTCAATCCAGCCCTAGAAGCTGGTTCAGGCGGTCAGTAGCTGTTGACATAACTGATAGAACAATCAAGTCATCAGCCGCGAACTCTGTGCCCAGTGTGGGGATAAAGGCGCGTCCCTGGCGGATGATCGCTACCACACAGATCTCACCGGGCACCGTAAGCTGGCGTACTGTGCGACCTATCAAAAGCACAGGGGTCTGTGTTTGTACGGTCAGTAGTTCGCCACTGCCCAGCGTGGAAAGTGTCTCTAGCTTGGCATGGACAAGCAAACTGACAATATGGGTGGTGCCGATTTCGACGGGTGAGATGGTGCGTAATCCCAGCCGCCCATAGATATCGCGCTGTCGTGGATCATAGATGCGCGCCACCACCTGGGGCACTTTGAAAACATTGCGGGCCAACAGGGCGGTGACAATGTTGGCGTCATCGCTGTTGGTCATGGCGGCCAAACCATCGGTACGCTCAATGCCGGCATCAATGAGCACGTCGCGGTCAAAGACGACGCCTTCGATGATGCGCCCGCCAAAAGTGGTATCCAGGCGAGCGAGATGCTCCGGATCGGGATCGATGACCGTCACTCGATGCCCGGCTTTATCCAGCACCTGAGCCAGGTCAGTGCCCTGACGTCCGCATCCAACCACAATGATTTTCATGGGGTTACTCCTGATGCTTCCTTATTGCTGGTCGCCCGAAAGCGGCGTCGGGCCAGCATCTTGCGGATTTCGTCCATTACGATGAGCGACGGCGTCCATGCAAAGACAAAGAGCCAATTGATCAGCGGGAAGCTCGATGTGCCGATAAAGCGCTGCAGGAAGGGTACATAGACAATAGCAAAAATAAGCACGATCTCGCTGGCCAGACCGATATAGATAAGACGGTTATGCGTAAGATGGGCGCGAAATAGCGATTGACGTTCGGTGCGCTGGGTGAATACGTTACCAATTTGGGTAGCGACCACTGTTGCCAGTGCCATAGCTGTTGCCGAAGCATAGAGCGTGCCTTCATTCGGTAAGTTAAGATACTGCCCGGCGTATCCGTTTGTCCAGTACATAAAGTAGAACGCCGCCATGGTTGCCAAGCTTTGTACGGGGCCCAACCAGCCATAGGCTCGCAGCAACAGGTTTCGGGTGATGAGGTGATCATCAAGGCGGCGGGGCGGCATTTCCATAATGCCATCCTCGGGCGGTTCAATACCCAACCCCAGAGCGGGAACCATGTCTGTGCCCAAGTCTATGGCCAGAATATGCATCACGTTCAAGGCCAGGGGAATGCGGCCTCCACTAAAGGCGAACAACACAAAGGGAACGGCCTCAGGCGTATTGCTGGTAAAGATATAGGTGACAAAACGCCGGATGTTGGCATAGACGCTACGACCTTCTTCGATGGCATTGACGATAGAAGCAAAGTTGTCGTCGGTGAGAATGACATCGGCAGCTTCTTTGGCCACATCGGTGCCAGTAATGCCCATAGCCACGCCGATATCCGCCTTTTTGAGAGCCGGGGCGTCGTTGACACCATCGCCAGTGACGGCCACAACATTGCCCATCTCTTGCAGGGCACTCACAACCTGGAGCTTTTGTTCCGGTGCCACCCGTGCAAAGATGACTTCGTCAGCCAGTGCCAGTTTTAGCTCTTCCGTCGACATATCTTCCAGCTCGACGCCGCTAATAATGCGTGGACGTGCGCTGGTGACGATGCCAATACGTCGGGCGATGCTTTCAGCCGTAAGGCCATAGTCTCCGGTGATCATAATGACGCGGATACCCGCCTTGTGGCAGCGCATGACGGCCTCGCTCACTTCGCTACGTGGTGGATCCATCATGGCCATCAAGCCAAGGAAGGTGAGGTCCCTTTCGACGGTATCGACCGTAAAGGTACTGGCTGCCTGATGGCTGCCACTGCCGACAAGCCGACGCATGCCTACTGCCAGAACTCGCAGACCGGCGCGGGCATAGGTATCGTTGGCCGCGCTAATCTCGCTAATCATCTCTTGTGTGAGTCGTTGGTCCTGTCCATCACGACGAATGGATGTACACAGGTTTAGCAGCTCTTTGGGGGCGCCCTTGACATAAGCAACAAGTTGAGCTTCACGCAGCTGCGACATATCGCGGTGAACCGTGCTCATGCGTTTGCGTGTCGAATCAAAAGGTAGTTCACGAACGCGAGGCTGCTCTCCCTCGACTTGCGCCAAGTCTATACCGCTTTTAGGGGCGGCGACACGTAAGGCTGCTTCGGTTGGATCGCCGAGGACGCTCCACTGCGCAGTCTCATCATCAGGGGGCAGTATGCGCGCATTGTTGCAGAGACTGGCGGAGATCAACACAAGTTCGAGATCACGCTGCAGATCGCCTTGAACACTGCCGCGTCCATCTGTGATGGTGCCCTGTGGGCTGTAACCCTTGCCGCTGACATGCAGGCTGTGTCCATTGACCCAGATGTCCGTCACAGTCATGGCGTTCTGAGTAAGCGTGCCGGTTTTGTCAGTGCAAATGACGGTGGTGCAGCCTAGCGTCTCAACGGACGAGAGTTTTTTGATGAGCGCATTACGCTTGGCCATGCGTTGTACGCCCATAGCCAATGCTAGCGTAACCGTGGGCAAGAGTCCCTCTGGCACAAAAGCGACGATCATGCCCAGGGCAAAGATGAACCCTTCGGCCAACGGCATGTGGGCAAAAAGCACAGCAAGCACAAAGAAAAGTACACCCACGCTAACAGCGATGAACGTCACAGTTCGGGTGAGGCTGGCAAGTTCTTGCTGGAGAGGGCTGGGGGCATCGCCCATGGTTTGTGTCAGCCGGGCGATCTTGCCGAACTCGGTGTTCATACCTGTAGCATAAACCACAGCACGTCCTGTACCGGCAGAGACGTTCGTTCCGGCAAATACCAGGTTGGGGACTTCGGAAGCAGACAGGTCATCGCGAAGTACGGCGTCGGCCAATTTGCGCACCGGCATAGATTCGCCGCTAAGGGTCGATTGATCGACAAAAAGCTCTGAGGCTTCGACCAAACGGCTGTCCGCAGAGATGCGGTCACCTTCTGATAGAATCATGACATCGCCAGGCACCAGGTCTTCGGCAGGAATGCTTTGTTCTAGCCCATCGCGCAGCACACGCACCTGCAGCGGCAACATTTTGCGGAGCGCTTCGGTTGCCTTGCCAGCACGAAATTCTTGCCAAAAACTAAAGATGCCGTTGATAACATTGACCATCCAAATGGCAACGGTAAGCTGCGGCATATCGGCGATGAGAGCGATAAAACCGCCGACCCATAGCAAAATGGCCATCAGATGAATAAAGTTGGCCAGAAATTGCACGATGAGTGGTTTGCCTTTGATCTCTGTAAGAACATTGGGGCCATACTCGGTCAGTCGCCTTGTAGCCGAATCAAAAGTCAAGCCGGCGGGAGCGCTACCCAACCGGGCATAAACCTCTGTGGGATTGAGGGTTTGTGTGGTATCTAATGTGGAGGATGTTGTCGAGAATCGTGCTTCTTGTTTCATTGCAGAACGCTCGACGTGTTACTCAAACTATTCATTCTGTGATCCGTTTCATTACAACAGAGTCAGATGAGACACCCAACGTAACAAAACAGGCCTGTTTCGATGCATTCATGTTAACGAATTGCGGTGCAGGTCTGGTGTCTGGATGTGCAAAGACAACCACGCATTATACACCGTTTCTCCAAAATGATATAGTCTAGCTTGGATGTAAAAACAACGAGCGCGTCCAATTTTGGGCGCGCTCGTTTCTGCCAGGGGGTTAGCTAGCTTTCGAGAATAGCGCCCAGTTCGGCTGAGGGGAATGAATCATAGCCCTCGGCTTTGACAGCCTCAGTGGCTTTGGCCCAGGGAACGTCCAAATCAGAGTACATGCCGCCGTTTTCATAGCAATACCGCATGATATCTTCCATGCCCTTGATAGCCACGATCTCTTTTAGACCTTCGCCCTGCTTGTAAGTATGTTCGGCCGAGACAGCAATAGGGCCGCGCGAAGACTCAAAGGCCAGATTGATGATCAATACATGGGGTGCAGCTTCGTGAATGCCGCAGTTCGGGCGCGGTTCTTTGCCCGCAACTGCCAAAGCGGTTTGCCGCATGGGGTCTGCATGAAGATGGGGCGCATCCGGATGAACAAAGCTCTCGCTGGTGCCATCGTTGTATGCAATATCGATGGTGCTCTTGTTTGCATCAAAATAAGCGACGCCCTTTTCACAGTAAAAGGTCGAGATTGGATCCTGGATATCAGTGGTCGAGTGGCTGACATAATGGCTCAGCTTGACGCCCTGCTTGGTGATGATCTCGATGCAAGAAGTATCATAGCTGGGGATATTCTTGGCGCGATACAGCTCAGCGCGTACGGTATCAAGCTCAAACACGCCGCCAGATTGCTGACTGGCCAGATAGGTCATGTGCGAGATGTAATGGGCGGTGGCGTTGGTTGCGGGACCATCCAGAGTCCAACGGCCCGCACTTGTAAGCTGGCCGGCCCAGCTGTTGCGTGAATAATAGTCCAGATCGCGGGGCCAACTCACTAGGGAGCGGGCTTCGGTAAGCTTGCCCAATTTGCCACTGCGCAACACCTCGGCAAACCACTGAATAGTTGGTGTAAAGATGTGCTGAAAGGCCACGCCACACCAATTGCCCGTGCGTTTTTCGGCTTCGGCGATAGAGCGAACTTCTTGAATGGTACCAGCAGCTGGCTTTTCGATGAGGACATTGTAACCAGCTTCCATGGCCTGTACAGCCATGGGTTCGTGGTAGGGGATGCCAGTAGGCACACCGATGAGATCAAGATAATCATGTCCGGCGTCAAGCATCTCTTCAAGCGTAGCATAGATGATGACATTACGAGCCTGAAGTCGCTCGACTTCTTGTGCATATTTTTCCGGATTACGGATGACGGCGGCAGCCAATCGCGCCACACCCTTTTCGTCTTCGAGGAATTCGAGGCTGTGAACCCACACGCGGGCAAATCCGCCCACGCCAACAATGCCATAGTTGATCATACTGGTCCTCCAAACAATGATGCGCGGCTGTTGCCCAGTCTAGGGCCGATATTCAGAGCTGTCAACCGACACGCCCCCTACAAAAGCAAGCACCTTAGAAAAAGTCGGGCTGTTCGTCCTCGTCTTCATCCACGTCGGTGTCGTCTATATAGTCCCAGCTCTCTTCGTCAGACAGGTCATCCAACCAACCTGGCAAGTGCTTGGGCAAACCAGGTTCGCGTTCGTCAGTGTCGAGTAATTTAGTGATCGAGCTTTCAAGGGGCGTTCCTGCTGTAGGTGTGGAGCTAGTTGTGTTTGTCTCCCATAGCTCTACGGCCAACATCAATACAGCGGGAATGCCAGCCAACACAGATCCAATGGCTCCCAGCATGACTACACTGGCCCATTCAAAGACAAGACCAAGGAACAGTGCGCCAAGGCTACAACCCAAAACAAGCAGTACGATGCATCCGAAAAAGCTTCTTTTTCCCTCTTTGAGCACATTGACCTCCGTTGAACACAGTCTAGTGTGAAAAATGGGGCAGTGCAAGGCATTTGCGTGCAAGGTGCTTGGCGTTATAATGCGATAGACATTCTAAAACATTGAATATAGCATCGGGTTTGCGTTGCAGGAGGAATAAAAATGAGTGATCTCATGACACGTCTGGCACAGGGTGAGATTCTGGTGATTGACGGCGCCATGGGCACCATGCTGCAATCGCGCGGATATAATCCTGGTGAGGCTCCCGAGATCTGGACGCTCAACAATCCCGATGTTCTAAGGGGTATCCATCAAGAGTACATCGATGCAGGTGCAGATATCATCATTGCCAATACCCTTGGCGGCAATCGTCCCAAGAGCGCCAAGTACAACTTGGATGACAGGTTGACCGAGCTGAATGCGGGTAATGTGGCCATAGCTTTGGAAGTGGCTGCCGCAGCAGATCGCCCTATCTATGTGGCTTCTGATATGGGCACCACGGGGGAATTCATGGCTCCCTTGGGAACAATGACCGAAGAGCAGATGATCGACATCTTTGCTGAGCAGGCTGAGGCGCTGCTCAAAGCGGGTACCGATTTCATCTTTATCGAGACCATGATGGACATCAACGAGGCTGTGGCTGCTGTCAAAGGCTGCTACAAGGCTAGCAGTGATGCGCTGGTATGGGCCTCGATGAGTTATAACAAAGGGCGCCGAGGCAAGGGCAATCGGACGATGATGGGCAATAGCCCCCTCGATTGCGCCAAATTACTGGTAGATGCGGGTGTGCAAGTCATCGGCGCGAACTGCGGCAATATCCTGTCGCAGGATATGCCAGAAGTGGTTACTGAGCTCAAAGAGGGCGGCGCCCCCTATGTGGTGATCGAGCCCAATGCTGGTGTACCCCAGATCATTGATGGCAAAACAGTCTTTTCCCAGTCTGCGGAGGATTTGGCTGCGGGTATCCCTGCAATTATTGAGGCCGGGGCCAATGTTGTGGGCGGTTGTTGCGGAACCACCCCGGAACATATCGCGGCAGTAGCCCGTGCAGCGGGCAGATAGGTATGAACGTGGAACAGGCATATGACGCGCCCCCCAGGGGGCGCGTTCTCGTAATAACGGGTGACGGCAAGGGAAAAACAACGGCAGCGTTGGGCATGGCACTACGTGCTCATGGTCATGGTATAAAGGTCTGTGTGGTGCAGTTCATTAAATCTGCCCAGTGGGAGAGCGGTGAGCGCACGGCTTTGCAAGAATTGGGCATCGAGTGCTATGTGAGCGGGCGCGGTTTCATTCGTGATTCAGCGAATGCGGAGGACGATCGCCAAGTTGCCATGGATGCCTGGAGGACGGCCGCTGAACTGCTACGGAGTGGCCGTTATGGCCTTGTTGTGTTGGATGAATTTACTTATCCTGTTACTTTTGGTTGGCTCGATATGGAAGATGTACTTGGGGTCATCCGTCAGGCTAGCTCTCAGCAGATCTCGGTGGTCATAACCGGTCGAGAGGCGCCACAGGAATTGTGTGATTTGGCCGACACCGTTAGTGATATTGTCATGATCAAACATGGGTATGAAGAGGGCATTCGAGCGACAAAAGGCATCGAATACTAGGAGATAGTATGAACGAAAGCTGGATCAGGCGTGAGTTGGTGTTCATTCGACACGGACAGACTGCCTACAACCTGGAACGGCGTATGCAAGGCCAGCTCGATATTCCCCTGAACGAAACGGGCAAAACGCAAGCTGCGGATTGTGGCCGTCTGCTCAAAACGATCGAGTGGGCCAGCAAGCCCGAAGTGCTCATCTCTTCCGATCTCTGTCGAGCCAGCGAGACCGCTGAACATGCCGCGGCTGCCCTGGGCTTGCCAGTAATGCTGGACAGCCGTCTGCGCGAGTTGATGTTGGGCGACTGGCAGGGACTTATGGTAGAAGAAGCCGCGGCGCTATCCGGAGATGGTATTGATCCGACCATTGATGCCCCCATTGGGCGACCTGATAATGCTGAGACGACGGAACAAGTAGCGGAACGGGTGACTACACTGTTGCAAGAGGTGGCGGCAAGCGGCAAAAGCACGGTGTTGGTGAGTCACGGCGGCACCCTTCAAATCGCAACATGTCTTTTGCTGGGACAGGATATCTCGCACCGACGCCAGTTTAGTTTTGGCTCAGCCAGCGTAACCCGTTTTGCCTTTGGCGAGGATGGTGTGCCGGTACTGCTGAGCTTTGGTCTTTCAGCGTAACATAGCTGAAAGAGCGTCAATTATTTTAATCTCTGCTTAACGTATGAAAGGCTTAAACGATTGCGTACCGATTCCTGATGTGTTAAGTTGGAATCAGAGTTATTCGTAGATAGTTCTAAAGCACACAAGCCTAAGGTCCTCATCAATGCTGCCAGTACAACAAACCTCTCATACGGACGCGTTTAGCGCCTTTTGTGATGATCTGCTCATGTCGCAATGGCGACGGGTGGATTTGCTTGTACAACGTGCCGTTTTGCGGTTGACAGCAAATACAGCAAGCGATGAAGATCGGTATCATGGATTGGCTGTCTCGGCTCAGGAGGCTGAAGCACTCATAGAGCGTCCGTTGGGTACGGGAGGCGCTTTTGCCCCGTCGCTTACGGATGAGGAAGAGAACGTGTTCGTTGACGTTCTGGCCCGCGAGATCGCGGTGGGGCATCAGGTTGCAGGAGAAGGACAATCCAATTGGGCGCATCTGCTCGAAACGTTCGCACTGGACGATTTTGAAGCGGATGCGTTTTTGTTATGCCTTTTGCCGGATCTCGATCTTCGCTATCAACGACTGTATGGGTTTCTGCAAGATGATGTGACCAAGCGGTATCCTAACGTCGATCTATTGCTCACCCTCAAAGGCGCTGAAGGCCCTGAGCGTTTGGGGTTGCTCGGATATTTTGCCCCCGAGGCCCGGTTGATTCGATACAGGTTATTGGATCAACTAGGAGAAAAGGATGGCGGCGATCGTCTTGATGCTGCCTACCGTGTTCCAGCATCCGTGCGCACATGGTTGTTAGGCAACTATCGCCCAGATGAGGCAATTGGCGAGATTGTTGAATGTTTAAAAACTGACGCAAAGACAGGTGCTAAAGTCTCTATTTCGCTTGACACAGCGCTGAAAAATTTGCACAATGGCGCCGGTTCTTCCCCGCTGCTGGTGTTTTATGGCGACGATACGAGTGCGCAACGGGAGTCTGCAATAGTACTGGCAGCAAATCAAGGGATGGGCGTATTGTCTATCGACATGGACCTTTTGGCCCAGGCGATAGATCCGGGAGAATTGCTCAAACGTGCGCTTCGTGATGCACGTATGTTGAACACGCTTCCATTGATAGAGAATCTGGATGCGTGTTTTGAGGATGACCGACCAGCTGTTTGGGCTGGTAATGCGCTGGCTTTCTTTGAAGAAATCATCGTTACATCGGGGCGTGAGCGCTGGTATCCTTCGGGATCAATGCATGTACGCCCTATCTTGCATGTTGAGTTTGATTTACCCGGCTACCAACAGCGTTTGCAGCTGTGGCAAGAGGCACTAGATGTCGACAAAGATGACGACATTTTGGATCAGGCGGCAGCACAGTTTGTGCTTAGCAGTGGTCAGATTCGGGATGCAGCCCGCACTGCTCAGGATCTAGCCAGAGCAAGGGGGGAGCAAATTACTCGCCCCGACTTGTTTTCGGCTGCTCGGGCGCATTCACATCATCACCTGGCCAAGCTGGCACGGCACATTGATCCGCGGTATTCGTGGGAAGATATCATTCTGCCTAACGAGCAGCGTGATATGCTCCGTGAGGTTGTTTCAGCGGTACGCGGCAAAGCGCGTGTGATGGAAGTATGGGGCGTTGGCAAAAAGCTGGTCTCGAGCCAGGGCATAACAGTGCTTTTTGCCGGGCCTCCAGGAACAGGTAAGACGATGGCTGCTGAGGTCATCGCTGGCGAACTGGGCCTTGACCTCTACAAGATTGACCTCTCTACTGTTGTCTCAAAGTATATCGGCGAAACTGAAAAGAATCTCGAACAGATATTTAGCGAAGCGCAAACCAGTAATGCGGTGTTGTTCTTTGATGAGGCGGATGCGATCTTTGGCAAGCGCTCGGAAGTCAAGGAAGCTAACGATCGCTATGCTAACATCGAAACTAGCTATCTGCTGCAGCGCATGGATTCGTATGACGGTATCACGATTTTGGCCACCAACTTGCGTGCTAATGTTGATGAGGCTTTTACACGGCGAGTGCAGTTTGCCATCGATTTCTATATGCCCGATGAAGAGCATCGGCTCAGGATCTGGGAAACGCTTTTCCCATCCAGTGTGCCGCGCGACGATGATGTAGATCTGCCTTTCTTGGCCAAAAGATTCAAATTAGCAGGCGGCAACATTCGTAACATTATCGTGTCTGCTGTATACCAAGCAGCGGCTATTGATGGTAGTGTAACGATGAAATATCTATTACACGGCACACGGCGCGAATTGCAAAAGATGGGACGCCTGGTTAACGAACAAGATTTGCTACATACGAGTACGACAGCACGCTAACGAGGAAGAATGCATGGCTCAGCGCGAAAGGCTCCAAAAGGGGCAGGCTCAATCGCGAAATCGAGATGAGCAGCCCAAAACCAAGCTAGATAAGACCGGCGTAGCAGGTAGAGCCCTGACCACCCCAGAGCTTGCACAACCTGCTGATTATGCTGCGCTGCAGCAAACTGCCGGTAATAGGGCAACTCTTTCTGCTATCCAGAGCAATATTCCTTTGCAGGCCAAAGCTGTGGTGATGCCAGCGAATGATCCATTGGAAGCCGCTGCTGACCGCACTGCCAGGCAGGCTGTACGCGGTTCGGCAAGTGGTGCATCGACTAGTGCGCCCGATGCTGATATCGTTCAGGCCAAAAGTGACGGAAACCAAACGGGTATGCCGGATGGCCTCAAAGCTGATATGGAACATGCGCTTGGCGCCGATTTCTCGGATGTTCGTGTGCATGATAACAGTGGCAATGCGCCTGCCCTTGGCGCTCTTGCCTATACGCAGGGAACGGATATCCACATGGCACCGGGGCAGTATCGCCCGGAAAGCCCCGCAGGGCGTGAGCTGTTGGCGCACGAACTGGCCCACGTTGTGCAACAGCGCGAGGGCAAAGTAAAGCCAACGATTCAGCGCAAGGTCTCTGAAGAAGATTTGCGCAAGCGCAAATCTCAAACGGGGCGAGTCGCTCGCTTGACTCAGCAGTTTGAAAAAGGCCAAAGTTCGCAACCGAAGAGTAGTTCTGCTCCTCAGGAAGTCTCTCAAGACCGCGTTGCCAAACTGCGGCAGCGATATGAGGGCGGGTCTAGCTCTGAACCCAAGACCACTTCTGCCCCCAAACCAACTTCCCAAGAACGTGTCTCCAAGTTGCGTCAACGCTTTGAAGGTGGCGGCACCGGTTCCCAACCCACAGGCAGCTCAAGTAAAGAGCCCGTCTCGCAAGAGCGTGTGAGTAAACTGCGCCAGCGCTTTGAGGGCGGTGGAAGCTCGCAATCTACAGGCAGTAAGGCGCCGACGAACAAGCCGCAATGGCATTCCTCTACCGCCATGGATGAGTCAGAGACAGAGCGCCGCCGTAAGGTGGTTGAACGCCGCACTGAATACGATCGCCAACGCCGTGAAGGCCTCAAGAGCCAGTCTGGTGGGCGTGTTGCCAAATTGCGCGAGCGTTTTGAGGGTGGTTCTGGTGGCTCTAACACAGGCCCCTCCAAGGGGACGCAGGATGCACAGAGTGTGATCCCCAAGGGGACAGTGCAAGACCGTATCAAGCAATTCGAGAGCGGCGGTCAGCAAAAGCCTAGTGGGCCTTCTAAAGGTGCGCAGGAAGCGCAAAACGTGATTCCCAAGGGGACAGTGCAAGATCGCATCAAGCAGCTTCAGGGTGGCGGTCAGCAAGAGCCTAGTGGACCTTCCAAAGGTGCCCAGGAAGCACAAGACGTAATCCCCAAGGGGACAGTGCAAGATCGCATCAAGCAATTCGAGAGCGGCGGTCAGCAAAAGCCCCCCGTTCCCTCCAAGGGGACGCAGGATGCGCAGAGTGTAATCCCCAAGGGGACAGTGCAAGACCGTATCAAGCAATTCGAGAGCGGCGGCCAGCAAAAGCCCCCCGTTCCCTCCAGAGGGGCACGAGACGCGCAGAGTGTAATCCCCAAGGGGACTGTGCAAGACCGTATCAAGCAATTCGAGAGCGGCGGTCAGCAAAAGCCTAGTGGGCCTTCTAAAGGTGCGCAGGAAGCGCAAAACGTGATTCCCAAGGGGACAGTGCAAGACCGTATCAAGCAATTCGAGAGCGGCGGTCAGCAAAAGCCTAGTGGGCCTTCTAAAGGCGCTCAGGAAGCACAAGACGTAATCCCCAAGGGGACAGTGCAAGATCGCATCAAGCAGCTTGAGGGTGGAGAAGATAAAAAGACGGATGATCCCCAAAAGAAGCCCGAGGACAAGCCGTCCAACCCCTCTACGCCCAAGAAAACGGACGATGAGAAAAAGCAGGATCCGCCCAAAAAGGATGATGAGAAGGGTGATCCTAAAAAGTCTGATGACAAGAAACCTGACGACGATAAAAAATCTGATGATAAGAAGCCTGATGACAAGAAGGATGAGAACGGGCCAGCTAAAAAACCAGAGGATGAGCAGAAAAAGCAGGATGAAAACAAACCTACTGATCCTAATCAGCAGCAAACCTCTGATCCCAATACCGTTTGGGCTCGCTTGAACCTGACAAAGGAAGCCTGGGATGCACTTGACCCAGGCGAGCAGCAGCGTCGTATGCGTGAGGAACTCGATTATGATCCTTCGGAGCAAAAGCTTGATGATACCGGCCATATTGGTGGCAATTTCCTTGCTACAAGCGCTCCCGAAGAGACAATGGAAGATAAATTAGGCGGCGGCCTTATGGCTGAGTTGTTTGCTAAACTCTTGGAACGCCTCGGTGGAACCCCGCAAGAAGAAGGTTCTGAGGAAGAGGAAAAGCAGGAAGAGCAGCAAGAACAAGAAGAAGAAAAGAAAGAGGAGGGGAAGCAAGAGGAGGAGAAAAAGGACGAGGAAGAGAACAAGTCCGAAGACGAAAAGAAACCCGAGAATGAAAAAGAGGACGATCAATCCTCTCCAGATAAAAAAGACGAAGAGCAAAAACCCGAAGATGAGAAGAAATCTGAGGAAGAGAAAGAAGATGAGCAGCTTGACGACCAAAAGCGTCAAGAGCTCATTGAATCGCTCAAGGCAGAAGTTATCAAACTTCAGGAGCGCATTCGTCGTTTAGAAGCAGGCAAGGGCGGAAGCTAGACCCATAGACCTGGGAGCAGACTGTGTTTCGAGATGTAGATGAAGTCATCGCTGAATTGCTCAGACGTGACATGCCCATCAAAAAGAATGAGATCGACCTGGACTTTCACCAGCCGGTGAGAGAATGGTCGGGGCGTCTCTCTCGCCCAACACTGAACATTTTTCTCTATGGCATCGAAGAGAATGTTCGCCTGCGCCATTCTGAGGTGTGGTATACGGAAAAACGCGATGACGGCACGGCAGTCATGCGGCGCTCGCCGGCCCGCGTGGATTTGCATTATCTGGTTACTGCTTGGGCCAATGATCCTGAGGACGAGCATACACTGCTCGCTCGGGCCTTGATGGTATTGATGCGAGCCCCTTCTTTGCCAGAGGAATTGCTTCCGCCTTCATTGAGTGATCAAAAGAATCCTATTCCGCTACAGGTGGCTCAGAGCGTGGGGCCAGCGCATTTAGGTGAACATTCGCGTATCTGGAATGCCTTGGATAACGAGGCGCGCCCCGCCATATCGCTCACTGTGACTATAGCACTCGATCCTTACAAACCGCTTACTGCGCCGCTGGTTCGTTCTCGCGAAATACTGTTTCGACGTATGGACGAGGTTGCTACGCAGCCCGATGTATTCTGGACACTTGGCGGGACTGTAACAGGAATCAAAGAGGAACAAGGGATTATCGTCCGCGACGCTCGCACAGGAGTAGCGAGTGATCTGGTAGAAGGACGTTTTGCGATCGGGGGACTACGGGCCGGAGCCGTGGAACTCGAGGTAGTACGTGATGACCAAGTCATCGCTTCCTCGCGTGCCGAGGTTCCTGGTCCCGATGTTACCATACAAATCTAGCAGCGTCTAAGGGTCGTTCATAAACGTATGACGGCCAAGTTCGCGTGAGATCATGAGGAGGGTCTCGTGCCAGAGTATCTATCACCGGGAGTCTATGTAGAAGAGGTCGACGCCGGACCCAAGCCTATTGAGGGCGCTGGCACATCGACCGCGGCGTTTGTCGGTTTTACCGAAAAAGCCGAACTCGTTCGAGTGGTGGATGGTGAAGTCGTCACCGAAAACCTGCTGAACAAACCACAGCTAGTGACCAACTGGTCGCAGTATGTGCAGCGTTTTGGCGGTTTCGTGCCGGGTGCCTATCTACCGCAATCCATCTATGGTTTCTTCCAGAATGGAGGGTCACGCTGTTACGTGGTGAGCGTCCGCACTATGCCTACCGCCGAGGTATCCCTGCTCAACACGGCTGGCAAGCCAGGCTTGCTGGTTCGTTCAGCGCAGGCGGGTCTTGAGGGTGGCAAACTGCGCGTTCGCGTTGAGGATGTAGTCGGAAACCCCGGCGCAGCCAAGAAACCTGCTACAGCAGGCAAGCCTGCCGAGGGTGATGCCAAAAAGCCCGAAGAAGAAGTGGGCGGCGATGCTACATTCAAGCTGATCGTGGAAAAAGAGACGGCCGATGGCGGCTATCGTCCTATCGAGACTTTTGAAGGCGTCACGCTTCAAGAGGTCGAGGTCGAGACTGGCCCCACGGTCAAAGTGGCCTACAAGAACAATAGGGGCCCATCCCTCATCGATCTCTTGATCGCTACAGAAAAGGCCGATCTGGTTTCTTTGTGGCCCAAGGTCCAAGAGCAGTCGCTAAGAATTGCCCCTGCGCAGCTTCCGGCGCCTAGCGCTTCCGAGTTTCAGGGCGATGTGATGGCCCGTAGCGGCGTTGAGGGCCTTGAGGTACTCGACGACGTTACCATTGTATGTGTGCCCGACCTGATGACCCCACCAGCTGGCGGCAAATTGGATCTGGGAATGGTCAAGGCAGTTCAGACAGCCATCATTGCGCATTGTGAGCGTCTAGGCAATCGCGTGGCAGTTCTGGATACGCCGCCTGATCTCACGCCGATGGAAGTCAAAGATTGGCGCATGAACGTAACCGGCTTTGACAGCAGCTACGCAACCATGTACTACCCCTGGATTCAGGTTATGGACTTGGCTACAGACAAGTCTATCTACTGCCCGCCCTCGGGTTATCTAGCTGGTCTTTGGGCCCGCACGGACAACACCCGCGGTGTTCACAAGGCTCCGGCCAACGAAGTAGTGATGGGTGCAACCGGCCTGGCTTACCAGACCACAAAGGGTGAGCAGGATACCCTCAACCCGAATGGCATCAACTGCATTCGCGCCTTCCCGGGTGCAGGTATCCGAGTTTGGGGCGCACGTACACTCTCCAGTGATCCTTCATGGCGCTATATCAACGTACGCCGTTTGTTCAACTATGTCGAAACATCCATCGAGGGCGGCACACAGTGGGTAGTCTTTGAACCGAACGACCGCAAGCTGTGGGCTCGTGTGCGTCGCGATATCAATGCCTTCCTCAAGACAGTGTGGCGCTCGGGTGCACTCTTTGGTAGTTCACCTACAGAGGCGTTCTATGTCCGATGCGACGACGAGCTCAACCCGCCTGAAACACGCGATCTTGGCCAACTGATCATCGAGATCGGAATGTGCCCTGTCAAGCCAGCCGAGTTCGTTATCTTCCGTATTAGCCAGTGGGCAGGCCCTGGAGCCGAATAAGCCCGAGTTAAGACACAGGTCCTTGGAGGATTAGAACCATGCCAGAAAGAGAAGATCCGCTTGTAGCATTTAAATTTGGCCTCGAAATCGAAGGCAAGTTGTCGGGCTTTTTCACCTCGGTCGAGGGAATTGGCTCCGAGAGCGAAGTTGTAGAGCACAAGATCGTCAATCCTGAGACGGGTGAGACAATCATCCAAAAGATTCCCGGTCGTATGGCCTGGACCGATGTCGTGCTCAAGCGCGGCGTCACCAGCACGATCGATATCTGGGAATGGCGTCAGCAGATCGTAGACGGTGCAGTTGAAGAAGCCCGCACGAACTGTTCTGTGGTTGCCTACAACCAGGCCAACGAAGAGATCGCCCGCTGGAACCTAGAGAGCTCTTGGCCCAGCAAGGTGACCGGTCCGCAGATGGATTCGGCCAGTCAGGACTATATGGTCGAAGAAGTGACCATCGTCCATGAGGGCATGACCCGCGTTTCCTAATGATTGACCAAACCGGCTGGCACCGTGGTTTTGGGCGGTGCCAGCTGGCGCACCGGAGGCACTAGATTATGGCTAGTTCCGATGACAAACAGGTACTGCTGAATGCCTTGCTGCAGTGCGACTATTATCTCTATGTCGACGGCAAACTGACCGGTGGCTTTGATTCGGTATCGGGCGGTGAGATGTCGATTACGACGATCAAACACCCAGTAACCTATGAAAGCGGCCTGGGCACTGACCTGATTATCCCGGGGGTGACGAGCTATTCCGCCATCGAGCTGTCAGGTGGCTATGCCAACTATGAAGAGCTTTATACATGGTTTCAGCAGGCCAGTGCAGGTGATACCATTCTGTCACGTCGAAATGGGACCATCGAGATGCGCAAGAACGGTAATGCCGTGTTGCGCTGGAACTTTTTCGATGCCTGGCCTTCGGCGATTTCGGGTTTTAGCTTTGAGCAGGTTCAGGGAAGCTCAATTCAGTTAGCCTCGGTGACACTTACCTTGCAAGCCGAGAGTATTGAGCTTGAGCGCATCTAATATTGGGCTGGAGACCACACGATGAGTTTGCAAACAGAGTTCGAGTTCACCCTTCCGGTCGGTTTCGTAGATCGCGAGGGCAATGTTCACAAAAGAGGCGCAATGCGCCTGGCCACAGCCCTGGATGAGATCACACCGCTGAACGACATGCGTGTACAGGCGAACGAGGCTTATCTCGTCATCGTCCTCCTGGCGCGGGTGATTACCAGGCTGGGCACCTTGCAGCAGATCAATACCGGCGTCATCGAAGGACTTTTCGCTGCCGATCTCGCCTATCTACAAGAGTTTTACCAGCAGATCAATGAGAGCGGAAGTACGCTTCGAATCGTCAAATGCCCCCATTGTGGAGGCCAAGTAGAAATTGATCTTGCCGAATCATCGGGGGAATGACAGGCTACCCCCTAGAACGCCTGCACGAAGAGGTAGCCTATATCGCTTATTACTTTCACTGGCCGCTCATGGATATTCTTACGCTCGAACACCGGCAGCGGCGCAGATGGGTGGAAGAGATCGCCAAGATCAACCGCAGGCTAAATGCTGGCACAAGCTGATGGTTAACTGGATTGGCCAACGATGAGTGAGACAACAGACAAGGTTCCCTTGACAGCCGATCGTGTCAATCGCCAGGGACGTATTCTGGAATCACAACCGGAATTGGATGGCGTTGATTTGGATCGTTTGGCCGACGAGCTCTATCAGCTAATGGTGGCAGAAGCGTTGCAAGAGCGCGAACGCGGCGCCGTAAGAGGCACGCAGGAGAAATAACGTGAGTTTAGGACTGATTGACAAGCAGATACAGGCCAAAAACGGGCCCACGCAAAAGAAGAGTGCTTCACTATTGGATAGCCTGGCCGCTTCCGCGACGAGTTCAGCTGGATTAGCTGCTCTGCGTGTGTTGCAGGCTGCAACGGGCATCCGCCTGGATCCTGCACCGGCCTACCTATTCTATGTCGAGCTCTCCGGCCTAATCGTCGGGCTCTTTACCGAGTGCAGTGGGCTCAGTGTCTCGCGTGACGTTCAAGAAATTACCGTTGGCGGCCAGAATCAGAATCTTACCAAATTACCAGGCCGCGTCACCTATTCGAACATCACCCTTTCTCGCGGGGTATCTGTATCGCGCGTGCTGTGGGATTGGTTTCAGACTGGCGTGGATGAGTTCGACGTCAAACGTCTCAACTTTTCCATTATCCAGGGGGCTCCTGGGCATAATGCCGCTGCGGCAGCGATCAACGCTGTCTCGGGGGGAGCCTTGGGGGGATACGTCAAGGGGTATGGCAAAGCCAAGCATTGGGACGTGGAGGATGCCTATCCCATTAAATGGGAGATGTCTGCCCTCAGTTCGTCCGAGCGTGAGGCCGTGGCCATCGAGACCCTCGAAATCGCACATCATGGCATAACGCTGAGCTATGAGGCGGGTACACCCATGAGTTTGACAGCAGGCGCTACAGATTTGTTCATGTAGCTCGAGATGATAGTAGAACATGGCAGACGACGAGACGCGCACCACTGACAATCTAAAACCATGGAAACCGCGCTCCCTTCAGCATGTTGGCGGTTTGGCTGCACCTGCCACTCAAAAAATCGTGCGCCGATTGCAGACGGCGGCGGATCGTACGATGGTGGGTACAGGGAATTCGCCGCTTCGCCGCTCTTCAGCAAAGAGCGCGGCCTTGAGGCAGCGTGTAGAACACTCGCATGATCTGGCTCGCCGCGTCAGGATGCGGCACAAGGGACGGAGTGCTGAACAACAGCGTCCTACTGGTCAGGCAGACCTCACACTGGCGCAGAGTGCGTTGGATGCTGCCCCCTCGCAAGAGAATATAATGCGGGGCCCCAGCATTTTTGCATCCGGGCAAGCCATTCCGCCTGTTGGGGGCACACTTCCTCATGCCGAACCACCGGTAGCGTCTCCCCCAAGCACACCGTCTTCGACACAGGGAGCCATGGGCCCCGGCACCATTATTCTGCCCATGTCGAAAAATCCACAGGGATCAAAACGTCAAGCGGCGCAGCATCGGCCGGTACACCGTCCTGGTTCGCGAGTGTTTTCACGTGTGCAGGAAGGAGCCGCTGGTTCTGAGGCGGCATCTTCTGTATCGCGGGCAAGCAGGGAAACATCTGCACCTCCGCCGCAGGTTTCTGTAAAAGATGATGCGCCTGCCAAGCCCAAGACTGCAACGCCGCAAACGCCAAGCGAGCCGGTGGCGGATACGACCAGCCAGCCCGATGTAGCTCAGCGTAAGGTCGACGCGTCTGTACAGCGACGAGTCGAGCAACACGAGGCATCTCCAGTCAGGCCTGCACCTACAGAAGCTGCTGACACGGAGCTATCATCTACCGCAAAACCAATGCCCGCACCAATGCCGCGGGATGCTAGCACGACGTCTGCGCAAGAAGAGCATCAATCACGAGAAACTGCGGCCCTGGCAGCAAGAGATTCTGTGCCCGACCGACGCGCTGTACCGGCTTCTGAAACAACCCCCGCGCCGGCGAGGCCAACACAAACAGCTTCACAGTCTGTTACGTCACCGCCAGCTAGCCCAGTTTCTCAAGAGCCGATACAGCGCAAAGAAGAGTCCAGCAGAATATCGGGCACGCCCGCCGAGCCTTTTTCAGAGATGCCCGAAACTTTGCCACTGCACACGCCGCGACAGTCTTCTGAGACTACACAGTCACGTGTGTCTGCAGAGATACCTGCTGAGACGGAACCCAAGCGTGCTGAGGATTCAGCAACCTCGCAACCGGCTCGTATAGTTCCTGAGGCGCCTACTAATGCGCCTAAGCGGCTCAGGCAGCTCATTACTGATAGCAAAACTGCTGCAGAGCGCTCAGTTGCGCTGGATAAGCCCGCCGCTTTGTCCGAGCCCTCTGCTATTGAACCAACGGATATGCCGATAGTACAGGCCAAAAGAAGCCGCGCCGACGAGCGTTCAGCGGCACATGAAGCCGCTTTAACGCCCTCTCCTGCCGTTGAGCCTGTGTCATCGCGGTCGGCGCAACCAACATTGACCAAAGAGAGCGAGACGCCGGTATCTGACAGACAAGAGCGATCGACGACAAGTCGGGTTGAAGCGCCTGCCAGCATACCTGTCCCGGATAAGGCGCCGAATGCTGCGGCTGAAACAGTCATTCAGCGCAAGGCTGCACCAGCAAAGCATGATGCGCCAGAACAGCAGCCTGCTGTCGAGAGTTCTCGCATATCAGATCGCACCCCTTCTGAAGAACCTACCAAGGCGGATCGCCGCACAGCGACACCTGCTAAAGATGCGGTTTCTGCGCTATCAGCGGACTATCGAGCCGAACCGGCCGATAAAGCACCTGCAGACGTTCCCTCTGTTGCAGGTGATAAAGATATGCCGCTTCGCCAGACGCGCCCGGACGTATCACATCCAGATGCAAGCCAGCCCGAGTCTGCTGGGACAGGCACACCAATTAGCAGAATAGAGACTCAACGGACGCCATCTGCTAGCGACGCAGCAGCGAAATCGCCTACGGTTGATTTACCAATTCAGCGCAAGCCTGCGAAAGAGATTCCGATGCAATCTGCTTCGGATTCTGCAGGAACAGGTGAAATGACCCAACCGGTAATTCCTGCACCAAAGCCCGCTGGTACAGGGCCGTCCATGGCGGATGCCCCCATTCAGCGTAAGGTATCAGAAGATAGCACAGCACAATCTGGTATAGACGCAGCACAACCAGGCAAAGCAATTCGGCCTGCGGTGCCAACTACTCCCGATAGTGAAAAAGCGCCCATCGAAGCAGATTCCTCCGAGATGCCTTTGGCAATTCAGCGCAAGGCAACTACAGAGGACTCGACGCAGGCTGCACCTAAGAGCACCCCAGAGCAAGCTCCAACAGAATCGGCAGTTGAACCCAAGTCAGCGGCATCTCAAGTTGGCGAGGAACTTTTGCTGCCACCCAAGAAAAAAACACCACCTCTCGTTGAAAAGCAGCCACCTTCGGAGAGCGTCTCATCTATTCGACCAGCTTTGCCGCTGGTGCATAAGCCATCAAGTCGGCAGCGATGGCTGCCACAGACGGCACCCGAACCTGTGGGCTCGACGGAACAACAGCCCGTTCAGCGCAAGGAAGCCACACCGTCGGTCGAGAGTGCATCTGCTCCGGATCGGATTGAGGCTGCCAAGAGTGCCGCCGAGGTTCCTGGCATACCAAAAGTGAACAAACCAGGCACTGGCGAGACACCAACAACAGCACAGTCTACGTCTGCCAGCACAACGCCATCTGATAGGGCGTTAGCATCACAACCACCACTGACGCGGGCGTCAGAGCATCCTGAATCCGAAAAGAGCGTTGCCGATTCGGCCCGTCAAGAGCAACCAAAGGAAAAGGTTGCTCGACCGGGGGGGCAAGAGGTAGAAGCAGCGGCCGCCGTTCCATTTGTACCTCGCACCAGCCGCCGCGCCAGAGAACAGGCCCACAAGATATCGGCGATGGTGACTCCTGCCAACATCAAGGAGACTCCCGATAGAGAAAGCTTTTCGCCAACTGAAGAGCTGGTGCAGCGTATTACGGGCCGCCACAAGAGCATATCGCAAGATACCGGCTCTGAAAAGCCAGGTTTGGGGGGCAGAACCGCGAGTACGAATCGCCTACGCTCGCGAAAAAGCGCCGCTCGCCCCGGGCGAACGGCAGAACCCATGCCACTGGTTCGGTTGCCCAAGCTCAACAAAGAAGATCAGGAACGTTCCGAACCTAAATCTGGAAGCGTAACTCACAGATTGCCGGCACATGCCGCACAGCAAGTCATACAGCGCAAAGCAGCCGCTGTTTCTGTTGCTGATGCCGTTGAAGAAGAGATCGATTATGCAGATCTGGCCCGGCGCGTCTATCCACACTTGAAGCGGATGTTGGTCATTGAGAAGGAACGCCGTCCGGGCGGTAGATGAGGTAAGAAATGCTAGATCCCTTTGCATCAAAATTGCCTACTAGTCAGGTAGCTGCCAAATTGATCACCGTCAAAGCCAATGGTGATCCGCTACCCACATCCGACGCCAGGTATGTGAGCTTGGATTGCCAGTTCAATCCAAGCGAGGTCAAGGTCAAAAAAGAGGTGGACTGGTCTACGCCAGACAAACTAGTTCCCGCACGCAACTCGCCTGACCTGGACTTTGGCGGAGGCAAGCCGGCCGAGTACAGTCTGACACTCTACTTTGATACAACACGCGAAACGACCGGCAGTAAAGATGTGCGAGGTTACACGCAACAGCTCCTCAAACTGGTTATGCTGCAAGGGCCCATCGCTCAGCGACTGCCACCCCCACGGGTGCAGTTGCAGTGGGGCAAGTTCTTTATGTTCCTGGCGGTGGTTACGTCGGTCGAGATTTCGTACACCCTATTTCTGGCCGATGGCACGCCAGTTCGCGCTCAGGCCGATGTTAGCCTGCAGCAGTTCGACGATAACGACGATTTTACTAGGCGACAGAACCCAACGTCGCGAACTGAGGCACGCCGTACACGCGTTGTGCTGGCCGGGGATCGTCTGGATCAGATCGCTTACGAGGAATACGGTCATCCTTCGCACTGGCGGTTTCTGGCAGAACAAAACGGTATCATCGATCCCTTTACGCTAACGCCGGGTCAGGTGTTGGTTGTACCGAAACTGCCTTAAAGGCGGGAGAAGGTTCAAGTGCCCGAAAACATCAGTATTACAATTAATAAAAAACGTGCGGATGACCTTGAAATCGATTTGATCGAGGCAGTGGTAGATACCGACTTGTACATGCCGGCCATGTTCAGCTTGCTGGTCAAGGATGAATTGGATCCTGAAAGTGGCAAGCTCAAATACGCCGATTCGGATGAGGTCATCAAGCTGGGCACCGAGTGCAAGATAGAGATCGAGACCGACCAGCTTCCTGATGTCGATTCGGCCATCTCAGCACAGATCATTTTTGGTGAGATTACGGCCATCGAACCCAGCTTTTCTGCCGATGGGGTACCGATCTTGCAGGTTCGTGGGTATGACCTGGCGCACCGATTAACGCAAGGCCAAAAGACGCGCACATATGGCGATGGCAACCCTAATGGTTCGGGGGTCGGTTTAGATCAGATCGTAAAAACGATCGCTGGTGAAGATGGTCTCAGCAGCGACATTGATACCAGTGGGATATCGAGCATCAAGTATCATTATGTGATGCAGTACAACCAAACGGATTATGAATTCCTATGGGCGCGTGCTAGAGCAGTTGGTTACCAAATCTATGTCGACGAAAAGAAAATCTATTTTCATAAAGCCGATGCTCATCGCGGCACCGCATCCGATAAACCTGGAACTCTTACTTGGCCAATTAATCTGAGTGAATTCAATCCACGGCTTTCATTAATGGATCAAGTGCAAAAAGGCAACGTCTATGGGTGGGATGCGAGCAAAAAGTCTGCCATTCAGGGAACTGCCACGAGCGATAGCAGCAACACAATTCCTACTACGGGCTGGACAGCTAAAGGCAGTGCAGCAGCAAAAACAGCCTTTTCCAGCGAAGCGGAATCTGTAGAAGTAGCTACACCGGTCAGTTCGATTGACGAGGCCAAGGCTATGGCTCTAGCACTCTTGGCCCGCGCCGAGAGCGAGTATATTCGTGCAGATGGTGCTTGTCGCCAGGGAGATCCTCGATTGATTGCCGGGCGGCAAGTAGAGATCGCGGGGGTTGGTTCTCGTTTTGCTGGCACCTACTATGTGACTCATGCACGACATCTTTGGAGCAGAGGTTCGTATAAAGTCTCCTTTGCTGTAACGGGTCGTAATCCCGAGACGCTGAGCTTTCTTTTGAATGGGGGGACTCCTACTGAGCAAGGAATAGATGGCGTCGTAACTGCCAAGGTAACCAGCATTGAGGATCCGGAGAATCTGGGCAGAGTGCGGGTTGCGTTTGGCTGGCTACCAAAATACAAGGATGCCGAATTGGCCAGCAACTGGGCACGGCTGGCCACAGGTATGGGGGGCAAGGAACGCGGCATTTACTTTTTGCCCGAAATAGATGACGAAGTACTTGTGGCTTTTGAGCATGGTGATGTGAACTGCCCCTATATCGTGGGGGTGCTTTGGAATAATAAAGACAAGCCGCCTGAGGGTACCACTAGCTCACCGCTTGGTTCAGACAAAAAGACGGTGGCCCAACGCATTATTCGCTCACGTACTGGACATCTCATTGTGCTGGATGATACCGACGGCAAAGAGAACATCGTCATCAAGGACAAAACGGGCAAGAACAGCATCACTTTGAATTGCAGCGATAACTCGGTGACTATTGTCTCCGACGGCGATCTGACACTCGACGCTGGCGGGAAGCTCATTCTCAAAGCCAAAGGCGATGTTTCCATGGAAACGGGAGCCAATGCTACGATCAAGGCACAAAGCAAGTTGACCATGGAGGCAACGAGCAATGCCTCACTCAAAGGTATGCAACTGGCTTTGGAGGGTAGCACCAAGGTCGAGATCAAGAGTGTTCAAGTCAAGATAGCAGCACAGGCTCAGGCTGAAATAGCGGCTCAAGGTATGCTGGCACTCAAGAGTTCGGGCATCGCTCAACTCCAAGGTACCTTGGTAAAGATCAATTAGGAGAAACCATGTTTCCAGCAGCACGTGTAGGCGATCTCACAGTAACAGGCGATGCGATTAGCGGCCCCGGTGTACCAACAGTGCTCATTGCTAACATGCCCGCTAGTGTCGTGGGTGATATGATTGCGGGTGCAGTTTTTACAGGAGCCATCACCATGGGCAGTATGACCGTGCTCATTGGTGGTCGTCCGGCGGCCAGAACAACCAGTCAGTGTACTGGCGTTAACACTATTACCGGTGTTCCGCTCACAACGGTGGTTGCGCCTACGCCTGCAGCCACTGTGCTGATTGGTGGTTGATATGAGCAACACAACCGACAGACAGGCCTTTTTGGGTCGGGGAATCGGCTTTCCATTGCGGCTGGATCCTCGCGGTGGACTTGCCTTGACCTCCCCGGAACAGGATATTGCCGAGTCTATTCGCATTATCCTGAGTACACGGCCAGGCGAGCGTGTGATGCGTCCCGAGTTTGGCTGTCGTGCCCATGATCTGTTGTTCGCACCGCGCAACGCCCAAACTGAAGCTCTCATGCAGCAATATGTGGCAGAAGCTTTGGCGATGTGGGAACCGCGTATTGATGTACTCGCAGTAAATGTTAGCATGGAAGATGGCCTTGATGGAGGCCTGTACGTTGAAGTCGAATACCAGATCAAAGCCACACACGATGAACGGAGTATCGTCTATCCATTCTTCATCGAAGGGGCCGAGGACTGGTGATAACATTCTTGGCGGTAGAGGAGTAGCTCATGTCATTGCCATCGCCTAACCTGGATGATCTGAGATTCCAGCGTGATCTGGTGGATGAAGCGCGTCGGCGCATCATTACCTACTGCCCTGACTGGACCGATTATAACCTGAGCGATCCTGGCATTACTCTCATCGAGCTATTTAGCTGGATGACAGAGCTCATGGTCTACCGGATGAACCAAATTCCGGAACGGGCGTACATCAAGTTTCTAGAGCTGTTGGGCGTGCAAAGGCGCCCTGCCAGTAGTGCGCATACTGAACTGACTATTTGGCTATCTACATCGCTGCCGCTCAGTGAAGAAGAAGAGGGTCGAGTGCTGGTACCATACAGCACCGAGATCATGGCGGATGCGGCCAGCGAATCTGAGCCGGTGACTTTTTCTACCGACCGAGATCTTACCATTGTTGCTCCTCATCTGACTCAGCTGCGTCGCGAATCTGATTTCGAAAAGAACTATTATCCGCGGCTGGCCTTGTCACCCTGCCTGGTCTTTGATGATAAAACCAAGCCAGGCAATACTTTTTACCTGGGCTTTGATACAGACCGCGATATTCGCGGCCACTTGTTGCAACTTCAGTTCACCTGTGCCCAGACACAGGCCGTCGGTATTCGCCGTGAAGACCCGCCATGGGTGTGGGAATGTGCCACAGCGAGCGGAGAATGGATCGAATTACCACCTAGCACAAGAGTTGGTGAACGAGACACGACAGGCGGCTTGAATAACCCCGAAGGCAGACTGGTGCTTTATCTGCCCTTGGATCTTGCTCCTACAGCAGTGCGTGGACGTGAGGCTTATTGGGTTCGCTGCCGTATTGAGCAGCGACGCCCCGAACAAGGTATGTACAACGAATCTCCTCGTGTGAGGGGTCTCAGGGCTTATAGTATTGGTGCTACTGTTCCTTCTAGCCACGCGGTGGTTGTGCGCAATGAGGTTATTGGCGAGAGTTCTGGTGACCCGGGGCAGACCTTCCAGTTGGAACATGCCCCCATATTGAATCTGACTGAAGACGAGCAGATTACGGTTGTGGAAAGCAGGGCGGGGGAACGTGTTCCTGTGCCCTGGCAGGTTGTTGATGATTTTTCTGGCTCTAATCAGTTCGATCGCCATGCAATGCTGGACACCGCTACGGGCGAGGTGTTCTTTGGGCCAGCCATTCGCCAGCCTGATGGCACCGTGCAGCAGTATGGGCGAATTCCCGAGGCCAGAGCCACCATAGCAATAGCTCGTTATCGCACTGGCGGCGGCGTGGTTGGCAATGTGCCTGTCAGTAGTCTACAGACTCTTACAACATCGCTGGCTTATGTTTCGCGTGTGAACAACCTGGTACGTGCTTCGGGTGGACGTGATCCCGAAACACTGGATGAACTCAAGTTGCGGGCGCAGCGTCAGCTTCGTGCCCAGAGCCGCGCTGTTACTGCCGAAGACTATGAAGAGCTAGCGCGCAGCGCCTCCAGGCGGGTAGCTCGAGTGCGCTGTCTAGCAACCGATGGCGGTACAGACAGGCGTTCGGTGGGCACTGTCCAGCTTGTAATCGTGCCCTCTGCCGTAGATTCGCTTGAGGTTGGCGATCTCTCACGTCTCCAAGTTGATGAAGAGCTGGCTCGCGAGATCGAACGCTTTCTCGACGAGTACCGACTGGTGAGCACATCCGTACGCGTGAGCCAACCGGATTATTTGGGCGTCGAAGTTCATGCACAGATTGTGCCCGATCCCTATCTTGATCCCCACACCGTCGAGGCGCGTGTCGTCGCCAGATTGCGATCGTTCTTGACGCCGCTGGCCATTGGCGGTGAACAAGATGATATGCTTCCCGAGCATTGGGATGGATGGCCATACGAGCGCCCACTTTACTCGGCCGAGATATATTCTTTGATCCAAAGAGTGCCGGGCGTCCAGCATGTGCTGGATGTCGAACTGTACACGCGTACCGTAATACCCAGAAATGAGCGGCCGGGGGAGCCTCCTGCTGATGGTGCCGAATTGATACCTTTTGAGGGGCGTGTATTACGCGTGCCCGATCGCACCTTGCTTTGCTCATTGGATCATCAGATCAAAGCTGTGGATATGGAGGAAAACGCCCATGCCTGAACAAACCGACGAGGTTATGGCACAAATAAACCACGTCGATCTGGCAGTGGACGAGATGCGCCGCTACCCCGGTGAGCAAGAACGTTTCTTCCTCTCGGCTAGTTGTGCAGAGCCGTGTACTCTGGCAGTAGCATTACCTACCGGTATCTTTTTCGATAAAGTTGACGATGCTGGTCTCTTTGAGCCCTTTGTCACTACATCTGACGGCGAAACTGAGGTATACTGGCGACTGCCAGCAGAGATCAATATCAAACAGACGCTCATTTGCGCGGTTTCTGAGAACTGCCAGCCGGGTCGCTATGAAATCGACATTGTCTTGCTGTCAATGGAAGGCCAACCACTCGAGACTGCGACTGTGGGCATTGAAGTGAGCGAATATGCGCGCTATCTACGCTACATGCCCGAAATGTACGAAAGAGATCGTCTGCTCAGCCGCTTTTTGATGTTGTTTGAAAGTTTTTGGCAACCCCTCGATAGACAAGTCAACAACATTTCTGAATACTTTGAAGTGGATCTGACCACCGATCGCATGGTCGATTTTATAGGGAGCTGGGTGGGCATGATACCAGAGTCTGCCCTGCCAGATGACCGTAAGCGTGCGCTGGTCAAACATGCGGTTGAGTTATACCGCAAGAGGGGGACGCGACCAGGCTTGAAGCGGTTCCTAGAGCTGGTTACAGGCGGACAGGTGCGCATCGAAGAACATCGTTCGGCTGATCTTGTGTTAGGCCCTGGTGCTTTTATGGGACACGAGACGGCGCTTGGCCGAGGGAATGTTCCGCATTCGTTCACTGTTTATGCGCGTATCCCCGCCGAGTTGCAGGATATTTTGGATTGGGAAAACGTGCTGGCAGACCTCCTCGAAAGAGAAAAGCCGGCACATACGCAGTATTCGCTCGTTCTGGAAGAGGCGTAGACATATGAAGCAACCAGACCTGCTGTCCGATTACCCGATGCGCCGCATCAAGGCCATCGATGGTACCGCCGTTACTGCACAGCTGTGGGAAGAAGCCCACGGCTATCATCGCGCTGAGATGAGGCTGCACCGTCGTTATGCGCACTGTGCTGGCATCCTTGAGGGATTAGAAGTAGTAGCTGCTGAACCAGCGGATGCTACCGTCTATGTGCGGCCTGGTGTCGCAGTAGATGCCCTCGGTCGGCGCATTGTGGTTCCAGAGCCCATGACCTACCATCTGGGTGCGTCCGAAGGTAGGCTCTCTCTGGTTTTGAGCTATGTAGAAAGCCAGGCAGGGCGTGGTACTGACCAGGAAGACGGCCCTCTTTATATCCATGCTCAGTACAGCCTGGATGCCGTACAGGGAGAGGTGGAGGAAGAGGGTTTTGTCGCTTTGGCCATGTTTGAGCGTCACGGCCAAAGCGCAGCACTGCGCAATGCTCAGGACCCGGAAATGCCCGGTATCAACGAGATCGATCTGCGCTTTCGCGCCGTGCCGGTGCAAACGATCGTAGAGCCAGCACTTGTTGGTGGCTATGCGCTGGGTGGCAAAGAAGCAGCCGCCTGTGCTGCTGGAGTACGCGAACTGGCCCGTGGTTTGCGGGCTATGGGGCGCAGCGTTTGGGCTGACCGGGTACTGCAATTGGATAGCCAGCTAGACCGCTACGATGTGCTGATTCTGCTGGCGAGTGAGGCGTTTGAGCTTACCGCTGAGCAGATGAGTGCTCTTTACCGCTATCTGCAGGGTGGTGGCAGTATGGTCCTTCTGAGCAGTGCTCAGGATCAAGTCAAAGAGGCTCCTGTACAAGAGGCAGTGCCCCCTGCAGAGGGGAAACCTGAGGGCGAACCCCAGATTTCAATACCTGCAAGCAAACTTGCTGTATCCGAGGCTGATGCGAGCATCAAGAACCTAATGGATTCTCTGGCGGTACAGCTAGAGCCTCTAGCAGCAGATGATGAACTATTACGGCAACCCTATCTTTTTGCCGAGCTGCCAATGGTCAATGGCGATGCGTTGAGTGGTGATGGGGTATTGAGCTGCTCAGCGCCATGGATTGCCCTATGGGCTGCCAAAGAAGTGAGCGGTGCCAAGCCGGGACGAGCAGACATTCGCTCTGCGCATGAATTGGGAGCGAATCTATTGGCTGCTGCCGCGCGGCGCCGTGCCAGCAAGGGAGACAGGACTGAATGAGCTACATTCAGGTCGTCGATCGAGATGGTTGGGAAAAGCGATTCGAGCTGACCCGCCGCATTATGCGGGTGGGCAGCGCTGCCGGGAGTGACATTGTTCTCAGCCCGGCCCGGGGAGCAGGCGTTGCGCCGGCTCATTTGCAGCTCATTTTGCCTGCGAACGGCCCCTGCAGAATGATCAATCTCTCCGCCGCTGAGGTGCGAATAGGGGGGATTGCTCCTGTTCCTCCCCGGGGCGCTGTAGAATTGCGAGGCGGAGAGCGCATTCAGATTGGCGATTTTGCGCTGTTGTTCGAAGACGGCGGAAGCGATGCAATGATTTCTAGTGATTTGAATGCAACGCCATCGCCCAAAACGGCTGCTTTTGGTATCGCGGCTGCACCAACGGGCGATCTTTCAGGTGCGGCGCTTCAGGTTGCTCGTACAGAAGCCGCAACGGCTTCTAGCGCGCAGGCTGGTGCGAATATCGGTCTCGATGTGGCCCTTGCCTCTACTGAGATACGCCCTGGTCAAAATGTAGCGGGCATCGTTACGGTTAAAAACCTGGGCTCAGCGCAGGCGGTGCAGATACAGTTAAATGTTAGTGGCTTGCAGGATTGCTGTGACATTGCTCCTGGCCCGATTCTCTTCCCTGGAGCATCTCGAAATGTAGCACTCAAGATCGAGGTGCCTGAGACAAGCTCCTTAAAGGCCGGTCGACACCGTCTGGAAGTTCATGCGGCAGCGCCTGCTGCTTATCCGGGTGAACTGGCGCAAGTCGCAATCGATGTAGATATTACCCCACGCTATCAGCACACTTTAGCGTGGGCTACCAGCGCAGAGGGAGGTACTACACATGACTGATCATCCCTGGATTATTGTGCTGGCAGTGGTAGGCATTGCCGCTATTATTACTGCGGTAGTGCTCTATCTCGTTTACAGGCGTTCGCTGGCACGCGGCGCCGCAATGATCCTGGCTAATACCGGCAATGTTGCTACACGCTACAAGCTGCATGGCGAAGACCTGGTAGGGTTGCGTTATACATTCAGCAGCGACGTACGCCCAATACAGATGATTCGCGCGACCAAGCCAACTGAAAAAAGACCGTCCACAACCAAGCAAAAAGCAGCATCATCGCATGTGAGTGAAAGCACGAGCAAGGTTAAAGCCGGCCGCAAAGGGCTCAAATCGGCGTCGAGGACAGCGAGTAGCGTGAACAAGTTTGCCCGGTTTTTACCTTCTGACATGCGTAAATCGGTGACGAGCGCAACCAGCCAAGTGCAGCGTGCTGAAGGCAAAGTGCAAAAAGTTGAAAACACAGAGCGTCGTGTTGAGGGTGTAGCGGGACGTGCTACTCACGCTATCCCCTCAAGTAAAACCCAATCCGCAGCCACTTTGACTGTACCGACAGAAACTGATTTTCAGCCTGACCAGACGGCAGAGGCCGCTATCACTTATGATCTGGGGCAAACGCCCGTCCTCGAACCGGGGAGCCGGCTTCAGGTGTCTTGCTCAATCAATTCGCCAATGCGTGTCCGTCAAAAGCAGATAGAGTACCGCATTGTGTCTGTTGCGTCGGATCATTCAACCGATGAGGCTGTGCTCGAAGGCGTCTTTGATGGCAGTCGGGCGGCCTCATTGAGGCTATGGACCATTGTTTTGGCAGCACTGGGCATTATCTGGGGCGGCTATGCACTGTATTGGCTGCTAACATACGGCATCTGAGGGAAACGACTGAATGAGTGCGCTCCTTGAGATTATTGCTCCAAGTGGCGAAGTGCAGTTCGTACCAATTACTGCTGCGCGTCCTCTTGATGTGGGACGCGATCCGTCCAATGACATTGTCCTCTTGGGCGATAACGTCCCCGAGTTCCTGGCTATCGTTTCGCTGGATATCGACGGCGCCCATGTGATTCCACTCCACGATGGCGGCATGGTCAGGATTGAGGGAGAACCCCTGAGACCCGAAGCCACCGGTCTCGTAAAGCTCTGGCAAGAGTTCACCGCTAGCGGATACACGCTGGTGCTTCTTCCAGAAGAGACTTCTTCTGATGAGACTGCCAAACTCAAGGAGGGGGAAGAAGCTGCTGAAACGACTGGTGAACCCGGGCCAGTTACAGCTTTACTAACTACAGGCGTTACAGCCGTCCCTGGAGCATCTATCCCTGCCTTTACAGGAGTTTTGCCGCGTGAAACCACAGACGAGTGGATTCTGACCCAGCTCGATTTGCGCGAGTGGAGCATTGATGTAGAACAAACAGCTACCTGTGAGATGACGCTGGTCAATGGCAGCGATGTGGTAGCTGCTTTTGAGGTTATTGTGCAGGGATTGAACCCCGATTGGGTGCGCATCAGCCCAGCGCAAGTTAATCTGAACGAAGCTGCCAGTACGCAGGTTACTATCAGCATTACGCCGCCGCGCGAACCTGCCAGCCGTGCAGGCGTTCATCCTTTCGCCATCATTGTCCGCTCTGAAACGTTCTCCGGTAGACAGGCCGTTCATCGCTGTGCTCTGACAGTCGGCCCATATTACGCTTTTGACATGGGGGATATTGACCCCCGTCAACAATCTGTAAGCTATCGGAACAATACAGCTTTTTCAACAGTAGCCATCACCAACTTGGGCAATAGCACTGTAGGCATTCGCCTGGATGGCAAAGATGATGAGAATGGCTGTTTCTTTGAATTTGAGGTGCCCGGTCGGGAAGCACGCCTGGCCAAACAAGCCGAGTTCGATCTTGAACCAGAAACCCAATACACAGCGCCAATTTATGTTTCTCCATTCAATCGCAAAGTAATCGGCCTGCGCAGCAAAGAGTATGCGTTCAATATCACAGCTACCTTGACCGCTGGTACGAGCACACCGCGCACGGTCATGGGACGTCTCAAGGCCAAGCCCTTGATTGGCCCCTTGATCATTTTGTTGATTCTGCTGTTGACCGGTGGTGGATTGATCTACTATTTACGCCCCACCCCTACGCCAATCTTGACGATTGCTGAAGCTTCTGTGCTACCAGAAGAAGCCGTTGAATTGACTTATGATGCCAATCGCTTTAGTGGTTTGAGTTCTGTCAATCCGATCAATCGCTTGGCTGGATTTGCAGTCAATCTCTATTTGGAATTCAAGGGTGAAAATGATGACTGGCAGACTGTCCTTGGGCCTGCCGATTTTGAGGCAATTAATGGTCAGCTCAAAACTGTACCTATCAGCAATGGACGCTATCGCCTGCGTGTAGAATCGTTCGTTTCTAGCATGGTGCCGTCGCTGTCTACTTTTAGCAGCGAAATTCCTGTTTACATAACCCCCGTGCAGCCCGATGTACAAATCTTTGAGGCGGCTCCCGCTACAGTCTCTTTGGGTGAAACTGTGTCCATTCGCTGGGTAGTACAGGACGCGGATACACTCTCATTGATTGTGAACGGCTCCGAAGAAAGTTTGCAGGGCGATGAGCTATCTCGCGGAACGCGCGAACTAACGCTCGATCGTACGAGTACCATCGAGCTCGTGGCTACTAACCCCTCTTGGGATGAAGAGGTGCGCAAACCTCTGCAGATCACTGTTGAGGTTCCGGAACCAGTTATCGTACAGTTTGATGTGTCGCCTCTTGAGATTACCCAAGGTGACACTATAACGATCGTCTGGGAAGTCGAGGGGGCAGATTCAGTCGATATTGATCCGCTTGGCACAGGATTGCCGCTCAAGGGCCAGATGAGCGCTCAGCCTCAGGCCTTAACGACGTACCGACTTTCGGCCACATTCACTGGACCAGACGGTACCCAGGCCAGCGCCGAATCACTGTTGCGCGAAATTATCGTAAATCCTGCGCCTACAGCCACACCTGTTCCTGTAGCCCCGGTCATTGAGCTGTTTGCAGCAACTCCTAATGAGCTCGTCAAAGGTGATGCGACCGAGATTATGCTGACCTGGTCGGTAACAGGCGCTACAACAGACATCCAAATTACGTCGCCATCGGCCACGCTGACCGGTCTTTCAGCAACAGATAGCATTACAATGACGGTGAGTGATGTGACACTCTTTGTGCTCACGGCCAAGAATGGCGACCTCAGTGCCAGTACGCCATTGGAAGTAGGCGGTGAAGACCCAACCCCCACACCCGAACCAACTGCGACTGCTACACCTACGCCTTTACCTGCAATCATCAGCTTTTTCAAGGCAGCGGGAATTGATGCTGACGCTAGCAAAGTAACATTTAGTGGAACTACATCTACATCGAGCGGCCCCATATATGCTTATACTATAGAAGCGGGGGCCATGGTCGAACTCAGTTGGGACGCTGCAAATGCAGAGACAGTTGAGCTAGAGGGTTATGGGCCACAACCTGCCTCCAGCACGTTCGAGATTCCTAATGCAGTGGTCAAGTCTACCACATTGACTCTTACGGCAACCAATGCCAGCGGCGTCTCTACCAAATCATATCTGCGCTTTAATGTCGAAGCTCCAGATCCACCTCCAGCACCCTTTAACGTAACGGGGAAGGTAGTGGACAGCCAGGCAGTGCTGAGTTGGTCGTATCGCACTACAGACCGAGCTGGTATCACCGGGTTCCGCATCTATCGTGCCAATTTAGCCACAGACGGTATCTTTATAGCTGTTTGGACCGAATACGATCCGAGTGCTACAGGTTGGACTGATGAAGAAGCCAGCCCTTGCGACACGGCGTATTATGTGGTTGCAGTCTATGACGATATTGTCACTGAGACAGAAAAAGAGACAGGGGCCAGCACAACGAGCTGGTATAGCCCGAGCTGTCCTTGATCCACTTATGGGAGTAGATATGACTGTATTGCGAGCTCGCCACATGCTTTTGCCCATTAGCCTGGGCTTGCTCCTTATGGGCTTGACTTTCGTTGTCTCGCCGTGGCAAGTTTCGGCTGATTCAACAGCTGAGCTACCCGATTGGGCAGAGACGCTGTTGACAAATGATGTGTCCATACAAGCTGACGATCAAGTCACTCTGATCAAAACTGCTGTCAGCACGACTGGCAGCAGCACTTCTGCCATCAACGGTGAAGCCATCACCTATACTTTGACTATTTCAAACAGCACTGATATTCCCTTGATTGATGTCACAGTGATTGACCTACTGCCTGAGGATGCGCTAGAGGACTTTGTTCTGCCGCCAGAGTGTGAAGCTGATTACGAGTCTCAGACTGTCCCCGATCCTTTGGGCGAGAGCATCACCGTGACGCGTACTCGACAAATACGTTGGGAATTGACAGAAGTGGCGCCGAATTCTTCTGTCACAACCACTTTTTCTGGAAGAATCGTTGGTCAGACGGATGGCACAGTTTTGACCAACGTGGCTTTTATCGAGTACACGCAAGATGGCGAACGTAACTCGGGCATGAGCAACAAGATCAGGACTATTGTCAATGTCTCGTATGAAGAAGACGGCGAAGCGTCCTTTTCATCGGCTCCTACCTGGCTCTCAGATGACCTGGGTGGCAGCTTGACGCTTGACTGGGGTGACTATGACGGTGACGGTGACCAGGACATGGCCATTGCTTCGACCGTGGGTACCTATATCTATCGCAATGATGACGGCGACCTCATCCCCGTATGGAACAACGAGCTATTAACCTTTGGCGTTGCCTGGTTTGACCTGATGCAGGATGGCACCCTGGCATTAGTCGCCGTGGGCGAATCTGCTGATGGCACACCCAGTACGGCAGGTTCTAACTATATCTACATTCCGGATGGCGAAACGTTCCGTTCTATTTCGTTCGCTTCGGATTTGCAGCTCGTCCGTGTTGCCCCGGGAGACTATGACGAGGATGGCGATCAGGACTTGATCGTCTCTACAAATGCAGTAAATGCAGATGATCCCATACTGGTTTATAAAAACTCGGGAGTGGCTGAACACTGGTTTGATGGAGGATCTACGCCGCTGCAGTACTACAGCACGGATTGGTCATATGCCACAGCTGCACTTAGTTCCTACGACCTAAATCAGGATGGTGACTTGGATCTGGCCTTGGGTCTATTCCCCAACTATATGCTGACCTTTTTGGGATCGACCTTGGATCAATTTACATGGGGATCTTACGATACCACGCCACAATTTCTCCCCTATGATTTTGCCTGGGGCGACTATGACGCCGATGGTCTCTTGGACCTGGCTGCGGCATATCCTCTCGAACGTTGTGCACGTATCTATCATGCCTCTGCCAATGGTTCGCTGACGGAAGCGTACGAAATTCGCACAAATGTGTTCCGAACGCCATTAGCCCTCGATTGGGGCGATATGGATGGCGATGGCATGCTCGATCTCATCCTGGCTGACCAACCTCCTCGCGTCTACGGCTTTGACGGAACGGATTGGAACGAGATCATGACCTTGCCCAGCTCGGCGGTGCAAGGTCAAATCTGGTCTCTTGAGGCCGCCGATGCGGATGGTGATGGAGATCTCGATATTGCCATGACAAATCGTGATGGCGCTAGTATGACCTTCAGTTCGGCTGTAGCCATGCTGACTACTGAACTCACCAAGGTGACGGGACTCGGTACTACGGCGTTGAGCAGTGTTGCTTGGGGAGATGTTGATGGCGATGAAGACGTAGATCTACTCTTTGGAGCAGGCAGCGGTACCGTAGCTAGCCGTGCCTATTTAAATCGTAGTGCCGTTTTCAACGCATCTTACTCTACATCCTATCTGTCCAGCGGTTTTGGTCCTCAAGAAGCGTCTTTCGGAGATATGGATGGCGATGGGAGTTTGGATGTTGCTATCGCCTTGGGTACCCGTTCTGGCGTACAAGTCTATATCAGGGAGCTCGATAGTTTACCAGATTGGGAGATGTCATCAGCTGGTTCTGCCTCCAAAAGCTGTGCTTGGGTCGATTTCGATATGGACGGCTGGTTGGACTTGTCAGTCGCCAACAAGGGAGCCAATGCCGTCTATCTCAACGATGAGGGGATGTTACAGGATTCAGCCTTCTGGACTTCAGAAGAGACTGATGACAGTAGAGCTCTAGCTTGGGCGGATATAGATGGCGACCTCGATCTGGATCTAGCCGTCGCCAACTACAATCAACCCAACCGTGTCTATCGCAATGACGGTACTGGCATGACCCTTATTTGGAGTTCGACGTTTATCTCTAGTACGACTTCTGTAGCTTGGATTGATGTAGATGCTGATGGTGATATGGACCTTTCCTTTGGCAATTATGGGCAAGCCAACACCATCTATCTCAATATAGACGGAGAACTAGAGGCAGCCCCTTCTTGGGTTTCGGAGGATACTGCTAATACAGTTTCTATAGCTTGGGGAGATTGTAACAATGATAGTTACCCCGATCTCGCCGTAGGCAACTCTGGAGAGGGAGATCAGGTATATCTCAACAATGGCACTCAGGCCGACAGTGAACCACGTTTGCATTGGGCATGGACTTCACCTGCTTATGGAACAACTGATCTAGCCTGGGGTGATGTGGATGAAGACGGCGATCTTGACTTGGCTGTCTCTGCATCAGATGGAAACTCGGGCTATTATGAGAACAATTATATCGTGCCTGCACATATGGCCACCGGCTACGAGGCTGGCATGACTTTGCCCAATAACTCGACCTATGTCGCAGTAGAAAAACCTGGCACGACAGATAGTGCATATGGAATGACATCGTCTGAGGTTCTTTCTGGTCCAGATGACCCTGAAGTGACTATTCATTATACCGTTTACGATCCTGATGGTTCGCGCCGTCCTGATTTAGAAAGCGATGCGGTAGGCGACCTAATTCTTTCGACTACCTTTGAGTTTTCACTAGATGATGGTGGAACTTGGCAGATAGCTACACCTGCGACCTCATCACCTGAGCCAATCACCACCACGAGTCGTCTTGGACAAGAGGGCACATTCCTCTGGGATGCGGTTGCTGATGAGGCAATCAGTGATCAAGCGCTGTTTCGTGTTACAGTCGTTAGTGATAACTCGGAAGGCACGAATCGTTCAAGTGTCTCTGGAACAAGCCCCTCGTTCCGGGTCAGAGGTGTCACTGAAGTTTGGCCTGAGGATCCCTCTATAACTATTGAGCAAACCGAATTCTCAGTGGGTACTGCGATTAGTTTCGAAGGTAGTGTGGGACACGGCACAGGTGTTTTGAGCTTCATTTGGGACTTTGGTGATGGTTCCACTGATCAGGGTCAAACTGTCGAGCATACCTACACTGAAAACGGTGTTTATGTGGTGACGCTGACTGTTCAAAGCGAGGCCACACCAGTGGTCCGTGAAGTCAGCACTTTTTACACTATCTCTTTCGGAAGTTCAGTTAATGACGGTCTGACAGTAGATATTCCCCTTGTAGTTAATGGCCAGGGCGAATCCACAGAAAATATTGACCTAGCTTCATCTATACAGAGCGCCGAGTCAACTGTATCATTGGCAACACAAAGCCAAAATGTTGCACAAGTTGCCGCAGCACCATTGTGGGTAGAGCAGCAAAACTTGAACCTTGCTGTTGAGAGCATATTGGTTGAGAACTCGGATATTTCGATCAATTCCGTAGGGGATGTCATCACTGTAACAGTAGGAACGCCTTACGCAATGACTACCTCCTACGTGGCAGCGTATTGGGGTGTAGGGGCTAATACGTCGCTGAACTATGATGGAACCAAATTGGCATTTTGGTCTACCATCAACCCCACCAACCGGAATAGTGATGGCAGTATCGAAGTCTATAGCGCCAAAAAGTCGGGCACAAGTTGGACACTCAGTCAGGTATCTGAATCTGCCGGCAGCGTTTTGGGAGGGTTCAACCTATCTCCTGTCGAAAGTGCCGATGGAAGTTCTCTGGCTTTCTTCTCTGACCGGGACCTTGTTGGAGAGAACGCCGATGCTAACTTTGAGATATTTACCTGGAGCGCCGGCATACTTACCCAACGGACACATACAACTGGCGGCGTCAATATGCAGCCAAGCCTCAACGAGGATGGTACGCTGGTTGCGTTCTTGTCGGATCGTCAACTTGTGGAAGGGCAAAAAGTTGCCGAGGGTGTGCAAGATGTCTTTTTGCTCGACACCACTACTGGTGAGATCAGGCGCTTGAGCACCAGTGTTGCAGGCGTGGTCAACGATGGCCCTGTTTTGAGTAGCGATGGTCAAAAACTGGCCGTTGTATCTACCGGAAACTGGGATACATCCGTGGGCAATGCAGACCACAGCGCCGAGATATTTGTATGCGATATTGCCAGTGGAACATGGACTCAGGTAACCAATATCACTACGCCGGATTCTTCTATTGCAGTCCATGGTGTGCAAATCGATGCCTCTGGAGAACATCTGGCTTTCCTTTCGGGAAATTCTATAGTGTTAGCCTCTTGGCAGGGTAGCCAGTATTCCCTAAGTGTGATCGAAGCGACTGGGGGTAGCGAATACTCTGAGGTTCGGATTTGTGCCGATGGGTTACGCGTTGCTTTTATCGAGAATGATAACAATCTCTATGTCTATGATACAGCCGGAAACGTTCTGACAAATATCTACAAGAGTAGTTTAAATGTGCACGATCTTGCCTTGAGTGGTGAAGGCACAGTGGTAGCCTTTTACGTTGATCGATATCTTTACTCTGGCATAGTCCCTCGTGTGGATGTTTCGGTGGAAGCCACAGCCATACCCGATCCATTTGTACCTGGTCTTTCAGCGGGGTATGAAGTAATACTGGGTAATGTCGGGCCTAGCATTGCTAGTGGCACTGAACTCAAGTTCAACATCCCAACCTGCCTTTTGGATGCAAGTTGGGAATATGTGGTAGGCAGCACAGTCTATACTGGCACTACCTACGCATTCGACCAAGACTTTGATCTCGCTGCAGGGCAGTCTGTAACAGTTTATGTGACAGGCGATCTCGCGACTTCGCAGACAGTGACAGTGACTATGCCGATTACTGCAACTGTATCTAGTGCAGTAATCGACAGTCTGCCTCCCAATGAAATACTGACCATCGAAACAGCGATTGATGGTCAAGCTGACCTTCGCGGTAGAATCAACGCTTCTGCTACTCGAGTGAATGAAGACGAAGATGTCGTCTTTACCTTGACAGTCAATAACCTCGGGCCTGGTGACGCGCCAAATGCTATCGCAGAACTAGACGTGCCTGATGGATTGACAATAAGCGATTATGTCGCAGATCAAGGAACATTTGCTGATGATGTTTGGGAGCTTGGAACTCTGCTAGTTGGTCAAAGCGTTGAAATAGAAATTAAGGCCTCTCCCGATGAAGGAACAGGTGGCACTGATCTCGAATTCGCAATTGGATCGCTGTCGAGTGACTTCCGAGACACCGACCTAACGAACAATTTGGATTCGGCTACGATTGCCGTTAACGATCCACCTGATGCTGTTGCCGACAGCTATACAGTTGATGAAGGCGAGACTTTGAGTATCACCAAGACATCGGAAGGTGTATTGGCTAACGACTATGACAGTGAAGGCGATGCCCTGACTGTTGTGACGACACCTGTGACTGATACGCTGCACGGTGATCTTACACTCTACGCCAATGGTACGTTTACCTATGTGCACGATGGCAGTGAGACAACGAGTGATAGATTCTACTATCGTGTTGTAGATGCCCTCGGTGCTAGCGCGATTGCTCGTGTGTCCATCACCGTAACGCCGGTTAACGATGCACCTACTGCTTTGGATTTGTCGTCTACTGATGTAGATGAAAACATGCCCATCGGTTCCCCCGTTGGCTCCTTCTTGGCAACTGACGTAGATAGCGACACCTTCACATACTCCCTGGAAAGCACTCCTGGAGATGGTGATGCTGATAACAACAAATTCACGATTGATGGAAACATCCTACGTACGGCCGCAGTCTTTGACTATGAGACCAAATCTTCCTACAACATTCACGTTGCGGTAGATGACCTGGATGGTGGGACGTTCGAGCGAAACTTTGTCATCACGGTGGTTGACATCAATGACTATCCAACCGCGGTGACTCTGTCGAGCAGTACAATCAACGAAAATGTGGCGATTGGTACAGCCGTAGGAACTCTTGACCTGACCGATGTGGATGGTCCTACGCCATACAGCTTTGTGTTGGTAAGCGGTACAGGGTCTGGCGATAATGCCAAGTTCTCCATCGACGGCGATAGTCTCGAGACAGCAGTTGCCATCAACTATGAAGCCCAATCCAGCTTTAGCATCCGCGTTCGTGGCTCAGACGCAGATGGCGGCACGGTTGAACAAGCCTTTACCATCACCGCACTCGATCAAAACGATCCGCCAACAGCGATTGCTCTTTCCAATTCCAGCATTGCTGAAAACGAACCGAGCGGCACGCTTGTTGGTACGTTATCTGCTACTGACCAAGATGCTGGGGAGACATTCACTTTCTCGTTGGTTTCTGGCACCGGCGATGATGATAATGCCGAGTTCCAGGTGGCAAGCGGGAATCAATTAAAAACCGCCGCTATCCTCGACTATGAGGCCGGAGCAACTCGCAGCATCCGTGTGCGCGTCGTTGACAGTGATGGAGATTTCTACGAGCGAGCCTTTACGATTCAGGTAACAGATACCAATGATGCACCTACTGCGATTAACTTGGATCCTTCTTCGGTTGCAGAAAATCAGCCTTCTGATACTATCGTAGGAGCACTTTCGGCAGATGACATCGATGATGAGACTTTCACCTATGCTCTGGTTGCTGGAACAGGTGATACGAATAACGCCAGTTTCCAGATTAGCGGCAGTAACCTTCTGACCGCTGCCTCCTTTAACTATGAGGTTAAAAGCTCCTACAGCATTCGCGTACGTGTGACGGATTCGGCTAGCAATACGTTTGAGCAGGCCCTGCAGGTTACTATCACCAATGTGAACGAAGCACCCACGGCTATCGCCCTGAGCGCTACAACTGTAGCCGAAAGTGCAACGGTGGGGACGGTAGTGGGCACGCTTAGCACAACCGATCCTGATACGAATGATACGCACACCTATACCATCACAGCTAGCGCCGCGGCCCAGGCGGCTTTTACCATAGTCGGGAACGAACTGCGTGTGGCTGCTGCGCTGGATTACGAAACCACACCGAGCTATAGTTTGACAGTGAGATCTACCGACAGTGGTGGTCTGACCACAACCCATACTTGGACTATTACTGTAACGGACGCCAACGACGCTCCCACGGCCATTGCGCTGAGTGCCACTACTGTGGCAGAGAATGCAACAGTTGGAACAGTAGTAGGGACGCTCAGCACAACGGATCAGGATGCGGGAGATGCGCACACCTATACCATCACGGCCGGTGCTGCCGCTCAAGCTGCATTTACCATCGTCGGGAATGAGCTGCGCGTAAACGCCGCATTGGACTTTGAGACAACACCCAGTTACAGCATCACCATACGTTCCACAGATAATGGTACCCCTAGCCAGAGTACGACAGAGACTTGGACCATTACAGTAACGAATGTCAATGAGGCACCCACTGCCATTGCGCTGACAAACACGTCAATCGCTGAAGATGCCGCCATTGGAACAGTAGTGGGCACACTCAGCACAACAGACCAGGATGCGGGAGATACGCACATCTATACCATCACGGGTACCGCTGCGGCCCAAGCTGCCTTTACTATCGTCGGGAATGAGCTGCGCGTAAACGCCGCATTGGACTTTGAAACTACGCCAAGCTATAGCCTGACGGTGCAATCTACTGACACCGGTGAGTTAAGCACAACCCATACGTGGACCATCACCATAACTGACGTCGCAGAATAAATACGAGCTTTTCTCGGCACACGCGTACAAAAAAACACTCCCGAATTCAAGATTCGGGAGTGTTTTAATAGGAAAAGTTAGCAGTATACCTGTCCACGCGTCATACCAATAAGGCGATCCAGTACATGTTCGCCATCGGCGCGCAAGGCATTGTGCTCATATTCACTGGTTACCCAGGGGCGCAGATTCGGTACAGCGGCAGCCGTCTCCAGAGAGAATTCGACCGGAACATAGAGATCGTTGAAATAGACGGCGGCAGCACAGGGCACTACATTTTGTGCCAGTGCATCAGCATCGTACAAGGTGGGCCAGTCCTCTTTAGCAGCCAATATCTCTGCGACCTGTTTGAGAGGTGTGAGTTCGGCCATGTCATCGAACATCCATGGGTAGATCATCTCGCCAGTGAAAAGCACGCGCTCTCCCGAAATGTCGTCGAATTCGGGGTGGCATTCACGGATGCGTTGTGCTGACCAATTGGATGCGAATCCCTGGCAATAGATAGCTTCATGCAAGACGGCATAGATGGGATTGGTATCGAATCGCGACGCGTCACTGCAATCCGCCAAGAAACCATAGCCTAGTTCTAATCCGGCTGGCCCCTGGACAAAAGCTCCCTCCAGAGCATAATGTGTGTTCTCATAGCCATCGGTAGCACCGAATCCCATACCCATCTGTTGAAAACGACGCACCGTCAGCGGATCCCCCTCAGGAAGATAAACCTCGTGCTTGGTCAGATAATTGACAATGTCGTGCACGATTTCTACATCCTGAGGATATCGATCATAGTAGGCTTGATTCTTTTTCAGGCAGGTGGCATAGGTCTTTTCGTAAACATCATCGATGTTTCGCCAGATAGAGGGCAAACCGCCAGTGAAATAACAGGCAGAAAGGCCATCTGGAGCAGCTGAGAGATACCGTAGAGCGCAAAAGCCCCCAAAACTTTGTCCCAGCACCGCCCAAGGTTTGTCTCCGGCTAGTTGTTTTCGAATGGCTTCAGCGTCACGAACGATATTGTCAGCACGCATGTGTGCCAAATACTCGGCCTGAACTTTTGGTGACATTCCCCGCAACGTACGGGCATGAACAGGCGTACTGTTACCAGTACCACGCTGGTCCAGCAGTAGCACACGGTATTCCTGCAAGGCGCGCTTGAGCCAGCCGTTACGCCCAGTGGGGCGGGGAGAACCAAAGCCCGGGCCTCCTTGCAAAAAAAGCAACCAGGGCAGATCATGATCTGCTTTTTCAGGGTCGACGCACTCCCGTGCAAAGACCTTGATGGCCGCGCTAGAGGGATGGCTGTAGTCAAGTGGCAGCTCAAAAACGTGATCGGTAAGCGTCAATCCGGGAATGTGATTTTTCATTTGCATGGTCTGCAGCTCCATATTTGAGTATGTAGACTATGCGCTCAGGCTTCAAAGGTCAAATCGAAAGAGGCCATTTCGAACGGGCGCCAGATGTGTTATGATAGTGCGCAGACTTGATGATATATGAGGGAGTTTAGTATTGTGAGAAGTGATATTGTGGCCCTTATACCTGCCTATAATGAGGCATCAAGAATAAGCCCCGTTATTCAAACCGCCTCCGCTTTTTTACCTGTCGCTGTGGTTGATGATGGTTCATCTGACGGAACTGGCGATGTAGCGCTGCAATCTGGAGCTACTGTAATCAAACATGTGGCCAATTGCGGCAAAGGAACGGCACTCAAAACAGGTTTTTACTGGGCTCGACGTAATGGCTACAAAGCTGTTGTAACACTTGATGCCGATGGTCAACATGATCCGGCTGATATTCCCGCTTTTTTGGCAGTTTTCGATCAGAAACCTGATGCCCTCATTATTGGCCGTCGCAACCGACGGCAGATGCCCTTGACGCGTCGAATCGCAAATGCGATCGGTTCAGAGATGGTTTCCATTGCCCTAAAAACGCGTATCCACGATAATCAGTGTGGATTTCGTTTGTATCCTGACAGCTTTTTGGCACGTATGCATATGACTACAGCCGGTTTTGAATTCGAAGTCGAAGTGATCGCCCAAGCAGTCGCCAGGCAGATCCCTATCGAGTGGGTTCCTGTCAAAACCATCTATGGTATCGACAAGACCAGTTATTTTGATCCGATTTGGGATTCGTTCCGCTTCTTTGGAGCAGTCAAACGTGCACGGAGTCTCATGGATGGCACACTTGATGCATAGATAGAGGTGCAAAGATGACTCAAAACACCCCGTCAGAAGCTTGGCAAAAAATCATAGCGCTTGTTCCTGCATGGAATGAGTCTGCGACCATCAGCGCAGTTGTGACACACATTTCTCAATATCTGCCTGTGCTGGTCGTTGATGATGGATCAACCGATGATACAGCCAAATTGGCTGCCGCGGCAGGAGCGACAGTTATCTCGCATGTTGCCAATCAGGGCAAAGGAAAGGCGCTCAAAACCGGCTATAGTCAGGCTTTGGCTATGGGTTACGACGCCGTACTTGCTCTCGATGCTGATGGACAGCACGATCCCGACGAGATACCCCTGTTCTGTGAGGCGTATGCTGCGGGTGTGGGCGAGATGATCATCGGCCAGCGCACATTTGAGCACATGCCGTTTCCGCGTTGGATTACGACGCCAACAGGCGCCTGGCTGCTTTCTCGCGCTCTCGGCATCAAAGTGACCGATAATCAATGCGGTTACCGTTTATTGACTCGCCACTGCATCGAAACGATTTCATTGGAAACAGATGGTTTCGAGATGGAAGTTGAGATGATCTGGCAGGCTGTCAAACATGATTTACCCATTGCCTGGGTTCCTGTCAAAACCATCTATCTGCCCGAACGGAAAAGTGGGTTCAAACCCGTCCGTGATACGCGCCGTTTTCTCAAGATGGTACGGCGCATTCGACGAGAACGCCGAGCCTGGGACAAGGAAAAAGAGGCAGACAAAACAGGATCACTTGGCCGACTCGTCCGCTCCTTTGATCGGCGACAGCGGCGCAAACTTGGCATCTACGAGTTCACGGATGATCCGCAGTGTATATTCCGACTTGAGAGGGGTGAATGCCCTGCAGATTTTACGCTGAATGACGGCGTCAAGCTGAAAAAGGGAGAAAAGGTTTTGCTGCTGCATCTCTGGAGCGATCACGTACCTTCCATGCCCAGCGATGGGGCTGACCTGGTCTGGGCGAGAAAGATGCGGTGTATGCTGGAATATTCTATGCATCTACTTGCCAATTACGTAAGCCAATCACCTGCTTTCGAATCAATCCGAGCGGTTGGCAATATCAGTGCATTGCCGTTTTCAAAAGCAACTATTCGCTTGCTCGATAGGCTTGGGCTGGAAGTGTTGCCACCACTAAAGGCCCGCAGCCTGTATGACCGAGCTGCCGTATGGGTACGCCGTATCTGGACATGGCTTTTGCGCAAGGCCTTCAACCCGGCGAGTGCCATAGATAGACCGCCTAAAGCGTTTGGTGTTCGCCCAATGTGGATAAGCAAAGAGCGATTACTAGAACTCTACAGCAAATCAATTGCGGGGGACGCTTCATAGAAACAAAAGAGGGGACGCTAATGCGTCCCCTCTTTTTACATGTTGCTTTGCTTATGCCATTCCGCAATCGGGCCAAACTTGTGCGCTCGAAGCAGCTTGGTGAGACGTTTAGGGTTGCGACCTCGCCCTAATCTCAAGAACCTGCGAAGCATCGCATCGCGAATGGTTTCGCCAGGCATCGGTATGTGCAACTCATCTGTATCGAGATCGTGCGGATGCAGGTAAAAGACCGCCGGTGCTCCATGTCGATTTGCTGAGCGTACTGCTGCATGAAAAAACCCCAAGGGGACCATCCGAAGATAGGCTCCTCCCGCCAGAGGCAAGTTATTCCCCGCAAGGCGAACGGTCGTGGAGGGCAATTCCAGCAGTGGACCATGTTCCGTTTCGAGAATATGTGGGTATCTCGGCCAGTCAGGACATCCGATCCATCCCGGAACTCGGTAGAAACGAGACTTTAGTGGGAATGTACTGGCATCGACTTGGATACCAATCTCGGCTAGTGCGTCAAAGGCCCAATCATTCTGCGACGTGATAGAAAAATAAGGTGCCCGATGCGCGATCACGGGTACACCGGCTGCATCCTCTAAAAGTTGTACAGAGCGGCGAACATCTTTTTGAAATTCCTCGCGCTCCAGCGTATATACGGGGCGATGCCCGTATCCGTGGGTGCCGATCTCGTGACCGGCTGCGGCTATTTCACGCACCAGCGCAGGAAAGTCCTCGGCCACAGAACCCAAAATAAAGCAGGTTGCATGGACCTCGCAGGCATTCAATATCTCTAGCAGATGTTGCACGTTGCCGATAATGCGACGAGACGGACGTACAGGTTTACGATGCCCGGGTACATCATGCGAAAAGGTATCCGGTGCGCTCTGTTGCCAATCTTCGATATCGAGCGTGAGAATGTTGAATGGTTCGTCCGCTGCCTCTGTTCGATCCTTTTTCATTTCAACGCAGAGAAATCAGTGGGCTGCAAGAACTTGCTGGTAACCCGTGCTACCAAAGGGCCGTTAATCCGACTGGCTTTGTAGACAGCTTGCCATTCTGGATCATTGCGGAAAGCATCAAAAGCGGCGTTGCGGGCTTTCATATCCTCAAAAGCAAGCAGATAAACCAGCTCATCGGCCGGTTCCTCGCTCTCCACCGTCTGCCAGAAACCTACAACTTGCATGCCATGCTTTTCAAAGAGGCCGATTGTGTGGTCGCGAAAACGCGCCTTGATATCCTGAATGCGGCCGGGGACGATAATATAGGTGCGAAGTTCATAGATCATGATGAAAGAGCCTCCTCTGGATTGCTGGTAGCCGCTTTGAGCGCGGCACGCCGTCGACGATAGGCAATAATCGGGCTGTCACCCAAAACTAGTTTTTCGCCCATACGTAGCGCGCTCTTGAGGGGTTGTTGTGTGATCACTACGCGCTTGTCCTGACGAACAATGATCCGGTTGAATAGATTTGCCAATTCGCACATTACTTTGCCAATGACAGGCCAAGTGGCCAGATGCTGCCAGAAACGAACATAGAGCAGTGTATTCTCTTCGTCAATTGGCGCAAAAAACACGGTCACGGCGAAACAATTGCTAATTCGATATGCTATACCACTGATTTCTGAGCATACTTTCTAGTCGAGTCCATCAAGTACTGCCCACACGTCCTCATTGCTCGGAATATCTTTCATACTCTGGCCATAGTGCACGTAACGCACCATGCTTAACTTGTCGACGACTACCAGGGCCGGCATTCGACCAAGGCTAAGGATCTTTACTTGCTGATGGTAAGCGCGAGCCACATGGTGTTTAGGATCGGCAAGCCCAGGGAACGGCAAATCATTCTTTGCCCAGTACTCTTTGAATGCCTGGTGGTTATCAGGTCCAATAACCAGTATCTCCGTATCCTGCTCGATAAACTTGTCATAATCATTGCGCAACCGCTCCAGGTGCGCACGAGCATAGGGTCAAGAGAATCCTCGTAAAAACACGAGCACCAGATTCTTGGAGCCCTGATAATCAGCCAAACTGGCATCATGGTCGCTGGTATCCAAGAGGCGAAAACGGGGGGCAGGAATCCCAAGTTTGAGCATATCTAGCCTCCATAGTTTCTTGCAGTAACTGGCAAGTAGAAGAGGAGAACCACACAAGGTTTGAGCCGTACTCGAGAGAGTGGGGATATTGAAAACAAATTGCCAAGCCCAAGCCAAGTATCTTAACATTGTATATGTTAAAGGGACATCCTTCAAGGTCTAAACTCTCAAAGGATATCCCTCTATTGGCTCGAATCAGGCGCTCTTTAGGCGCTCGCTACGACGCCTGGCCCGTCTCTCACGGCGGCGTTGGAGGAGCATTTGCATTCGCGCATGCTTTCTGCGGTTCAAGGGATAGATCCAAGCAGTGGCGATGGCACCAACAAGCAATACGGCTCCAGCTGGTCCGGTCAGCATTCGAATGACGGCCAAAGTGGTGTCACTTTGCATGAATACAGCAGCGCCATCCGGAGGAGCTTGATAGCCAGCTGCACCCAATGCCTGCAGGGCTATGAACGTGGCAATAGCACTGGTAGCTTTGCGCAAAAAGTTCTTGGTTCCATAGTAGATGCCCTCGTTACGATGGCCTGTGTGCAGTTCGTCCCACTCGATAACGTCGGGGAATATCGCATCAGGCAGCACATGCGCTGCGCTGACACCAATACCGGCAAGTGCTGTGAAAATAAGGATCAGGTTTGTCTGCTGGGGCTGTACGGTGATCAACAGTAATTGCACAACGAACCATGAACTCATGCCTATTATATAGGCAATCCGTTTGTCCAATCGGCGTGAAAGCCAAGTCCACAAAGGCAGCGCAAGAAATGCCGTAAGCAGCAGCACGCCCAGTATGACAGACTCGATCGCGATGTTCATACCAGCGATAGTCATCTGCGCCTGGAGCTGCCCCCTGGCTACCCAGTAGGTCAGGAAATAGGGCAACATCAACGAAACGAGGTCCACGGTGATCCAGTTGAGCACATAGATGGCTGTGGCGTAACGAAAGGGCACATTGTCCTTGGCGGTTTTAAGAGTTTCTCGAACGGAACGCTCTTCTCCCACTTGGTCTTCTTGAACCGTCTCACGGGCAAAGATGGCCGTGGTGAGAAAAGGAACCGCACCAATCAAGCCGAAAATACCGGCCATCAAAAGATAGCCCTGCTGCTGTGTGCCACCTGCTGCAGCTACGCTGTCAACGATCATCGGCGCCGCTACTGCTGTGGCCAATGAGGCAAAGAGGTTAAAACCCATACGAAAACTGGTTAGGGCGGTGCGTTCGTCATAATCGGATGTCATGGCGGGCGTAAGGGAATAATAGGGCACAGTTACCAGAGTCTGCATGGTATCGCTCAGCATATAGGATGCGAGCACATAGACCATCAACCAGCCTTGTTGTTCGATAGGAGGCGCCCACCATAGTGCCAGAAAAACCAGCCCAAAGGGTATGGCAAACAGGGCCATAAAGGGACGGCGTTTACCCCAGCGAGTATTAAGTCGATCGCTTAGGGTGCCCACAAGCGGATCGTTGATAGCATCCCAAACGACGCCGATTACAATGGCAATCGAGGCCAATCCCGGTGCGAGGCCGACGACATCGGTCACAAAGATGGCATAAAAAATCTGGCGGAGCGTGTTAAAGCCGGCAATGCCTAACTCACAAGTGCCGTAAAGCGACTTGAGCCAGAGGGGCAACCCCGGCCGTTTCTCAGTATTGGTTGTTGTGGCCATAATGCGGCGCCTCCTGCAGGATGCTAAACCGAAATGCTCATCTGATAAATGCGATGAATGCGATTCCACCGAACGCCAATGGCTTCCATATCAGCCAGGCTGCGAGGGTTGGTTTCGGCAACCTGGCCAAAATCAGCCAGTCTGAAAGATGATGACAAGACTGTTTTGGCGATCTCACTATAAAGCAGGGCACTAGCGCCAACGCCCTGATAAGCGGGCAGCATGCCTACCCCCTGAAACGTGATACACTGTGAATGGGTCTTGGCGTGCAAGAGGTGGTACCATCCCAGGGGAAGTAGTTTTCCTTTGGCACGGCGTAAGCCCTCACTGACATCCGGAAAACCCATGGCGAACCCGGCCAGTTCATCTCCCTTAAATACCAGCTTGACCAATCCGGGTTGCGCAATGGTCGTTAAATCGTTGGCAGCCATGTCAATTTCAGCGGCGGTCATGGGATAGTAACCCCAAATGCCGGTAAAAGCTTCGTTGAAAACACGCTTAATATACGGAATTGCCGTGCGCAGATCATCGATATCCTTGAAGGAACGCACACGAAAGCCGCGCCGTTCTTGCACCCGATCGCCTAACTCAATATAGCGAGGATCGAACCCCTGTTCATAGAGAACGTTGCCAGACATATAGTCGATTTCTTTGGTGAATCCCGCCCCTTCGATCAGCTCTTTGTAGTAGGGCGGGTGATAGGGACGACCAACCACCATATGCTCCTGATGACCCGAAATCAGCAGACCCATGGCATCTGCGCGGGTCATCCCTTTGGGGCCAATAATGCGATTCAGGCTACGGTTGCGGGCCCAGTTTGCGGCAGCATCAACAAGTGCAGAAGCGGTTACCTGATCATCGATGCATTCAAAAAAGTTGAAAAAAGCCGTGTCGGATTTGTGCCAGGCATTATAATTGCGGTTGTCCATAACGCCGATACGGCCAACAACATGGCCGCCATCCACCGCGGTGAAAAAAGCCGCTTGTGAATGCTCATAGAAAGGGTGTTTTTGGGGATCGAGTACAGTGAGCTCGCCTGACAAGAGCGGCGGAACCCATTGTCGATCGTTGCGATAAAGAGCAAAAGGAAATTGGGCAAAGGCGCGGCAATCTTTGGGATTGGATGGATCTACAAGCTTAATCTGCATCGTGACCAGTCCTTGCGACGAATTCCAGTGTCCAAGATTACCCTAAAATGGTCAGAGGGCAAGTGGCACACAGGCTTGATGTTGAGCCAGCTATTGTCTAGTATGTTAGTGCTTTGCCTTTCATTCCTTTATGGCGGAGGCGCCTGATGCCCGTTGAACTTTACAAAGCACCCCCTGGAACCGGGAAAACCCATTGGGCGGTTGAGCAAGCACTGCAGGAATCTCGCAATCTTGTCATGCGCCCCGTCGTGTGTGTCGAAAATGCGCTGCAGCGACGAGAGTGGCAGCGGCGCATCGCAAAGCAGGGGGGCGCCATTGGCGTGCAGGTACTAACTTTCCAGGGTCTGGCGCGGCTTTGTCTTTCCCGTTCAGGGCAATCGCCCGACGTTTTGGATGATAACCTGCAATACAGACTCTTGCGTTCGTTGCTTGTTAACCTGGAGCTTTCTTATTACAGCGCTATACAAGCTCAACCCGGCTTTGCGGTCGAGTTGACGCGTCTGCTGAATGAACTAGAGCACGCCATGATCACTCCAGCAGAACTCGACGCGGCAGCCCATTCCCTTGATCTGGCAGGCGTCTGCGAGTTGGCGCTGATCTATGATACTTACATCCACGAACTGGCCAGACTCGACAAGATCGATTCAGCCGGTTTGGCCTGGCAGGCAATCAAGAGCCTTTCCGAAACAAATACGAGAACCATCTGTGACCTGCTCATTATCGACGGTCTGAGCGATTATACGGTTGTTCAAGCCTGCCTGCTGCAAGAATTAGCACCCCGTGTGGGCCGCATGATCGTTCTGTTGGACTGCGAACCCGCTGATGCCACAAGCGATAGGATCGGCAGTCCCTTGACCGAGGATTTGGCGCTCATCAGCGAAAAACTTGGTACTTGGCCAGTATTTCTACCCCAAGATTTTTACGCCAATCCCCTGGGGGCTATCAGCACTAACCTTTTTTCGGGCAACCAAGTGTCCCCTATCGCAGAACTCGAGCTGCTGGCAGCACCCAACACTGAGCATGAAATCCGTGAAGCCTTGCGTTGGCTCAAGGCGCGCATCATGTTGGATGGCGTCGCGCCAGAGGACACGGCACTGGTGATGCGCAGTTTGGGCGATCGCATTCCCATGATTGAACAGTTGGCCCAGGAATTCGAGTTGCCTGTGCGCATAGAGCAAGGGCAGCCTCTCGGACAAAACCCCTGCATTGCCATCATGCTAATGCTGCTCGAGGCGCTTTCGCCCCTGGTTAACGAGCCAATGGCGCTGCCCCCTCGAGAGCTCATCGAGGTACTGGCCAGCCCTTATATGGATTTCCAACACGCAATTGGCGCTGACGGTGCGCCTTTGGGCTGGCTTTTGCAGGATACCCATCAGCTCGACCGTATTGCTCGCGATGGCGTTGTCATTCAAGGGCTCACCCAATGGCGCGAGGCACTTGATATGGCCAGCCAGGGAGAGACAAGAGAGAACACCGCGTCGTTTGACGATGATTTAGATGATACACAGCGTCCCCCTTTTACAAATGCCAGGCAAATCAGCGAACGCTTTGAGCGTATGGTTGAACGCCTAGCACCGCCCGTCATGGCCAGCTACCGAGATTGGGTGGGCTGGTTTGAGAATCTCATCGGTGACGAGGCAGAGACGCCGATGGAGCAGAACTCGCTGGGCATTGCCCGGCTCATCGTTCAGGATCCCTTGCGCGCTAGCCGTGACCGTGGCGCACTGCTTGCTCTAAAAGACATTCTGCGTGCGCTGGTCGAGGCAGAAGCCACCTTGGGAGCAGAGCTGTTGGGTTATCCAGCTTTTTTGGACGAGTTGCGCGCGGCAACCCGCGCTGCCACCTATTTGCCAGAGACCCGTGGTTATGAGCCCGCCGTGCAAGTGCTTTCGGCACCGCGATGCCAAGGATTAAGCTTTTCTGCTGTTGCCCTGGTTGGCCTGGCAGAGGGCGAATTTCCCCAAACACTACGTGATGACATTCTTTTGCCAGAGGCTGTGCGGCACAAGCTACGCTTACAGGGCCTGCCACTAAGGCAACCATTGCGCAGCATGGAACAGGCACTGCTATACAAGGTTACAGCTTGCGCCCGCGACAAGTTGCTGTGTACACGTCCGCGATTGACCGCAGATGGCGCAGAATGGGCGCCCTCACCATATTGGGAGGAATTGGCCAGCCTGTGCGCAACTTCCCCAACGCAATTGACATCTTCGAGCCTGACGGCCTGGGAGTCCTGCGCCTCGTGGGACGAGGTTGTGCTGGCAGCATCACGCGGTCGGATTGAATGGCAGAATCAAGAGCTCGAACAAAAGCTCGATCATGTGAATGCCAGTGTCAGCATACTGCATTCCCGTACTGCGGGATATCAGGGTGATGAATGCGACGGCTATCTGGCTGATCTCGCAGAAACGTTGCAGCAGCGATTCAATGCCGAAACGGTGTGGTCTCCCACACGGCTAGAGCGTTACACTGCCTGCCCGTTTTGGTTCTTTGTGAACGATGTGTTGCGCCTTGAACCCCGTGAGGAGCCCCGGCTTGGACCAGATGCCAGACAACTCGGTAGCCTTTTGCACCGCATCCTGGAAAAAACTTACAGAGCGGCGCTAGAGCAGGACGATGTCTCCACGGAGAATCTGCTTAATTATCTCGATACCGTATGTGAAGAGGAATTGGTGGCCGCGCCCTATACAGAGGGCTTTCGTGAGACTGCCTGGTGGGAACAAACCCGGCAGCAGTTGCGCGAGGCACTGGAGCGCACTATACGAACCATCGAACAAGATGAAGGTTGGCATGCTGAAAGGCTAGAGGCTTATTTTGCCGGACAAAAGCCCGTTTCGGTGGAGGTAAACGGCGAAACGCTCCAACTATACCTGCGCGGCGTCATCGACAGAGTCGATCGTGACGAACAAGGACATGTGCGTATCATCGATTACAAGACCGGAGGAGCATCGAGTTATACCAACAAGCGTGTAGAGGATGGCGAACTGTTGCAGATGCCCCTGTATGCCCTCGCTGCTGAGCAAATCTTTGAGCTGGGCAAGGTGCGCGATGGCTTTTACTGGCATATCCTCGCGGCTCAAGCCAGCGCACTAAACCTCGCTGACTATGATACCAAGCACGCCGAACCTGCTTCTGTAACAGCCATGTGCAACGCCTGGAAGGCCATTGAAGGCATTATGGCCGGGCAGTTCGTGCCGTCACCTCCCTCAAAAGGGTGCCCAAGTTATTGCCCTGCCGCGGGTTTTTGCAGCCATTATCGAGGGGGATGGGGGCAATAGTCATGCAATATAAACCGATCCTAAAGCTCACACCGCCCAGCAAAGAACAACTCCCCGCCGTGCTTTCGGATGCTTCTCGCATCATCGTGACAGCTGGCGCAGGCACTGGCAAAACGCGCACACTGGTGGCCCGTTACTTGGCACTGCTTGCCAATGGCGTGCCCATGCGCAGCATCGTCGCTATAACCTTTACCCGCAAGGCGGCACGCGAGATGCGCAATCGCGTGCGCCACGAAATCGGGAACTATGTCGCCTCCCTCGATCCGCAAGAGGACGCTGTCGAACGTTCTACATGGATGGCTCACTATCGTGAAATCGATGGCGCGCACATCGGCACCATTCATGCACTGTGCGGCATGATTCTGCGCAGCAGTCCTGCTGAGACAGGACTCGATCCTCTTTTTGAGGTACTGGACGATGCCCAGGGTGTGCTGGCACGGGCGGATGCAATCGAGCAAACCCTGGGGTTAATGGCCGATGACGATCTGGGCAGCAATCTGTTTACCCTGTTGAGCGAGAGAGTACTTTTGCAACTGCTTCAAGATTTGCTCACCGGCGGACAGTGCGTGCGCGATGCCTTCGATCGTCTCCCCGAATCTACTGCCGAAATCGAGACAGCCTGGCAAGAGGCACTGGCTAACGTGTTGCAAGAGCGCGTCAGGGGCATTCTCGCACTTTCGGCGTGGCACGAGGCAGCCCAAACGGTGCGGTCTATCGAACCGAGCAATGCCGGCGACAAACTCTACCCCGCTTGGGTAGCTGCTCGGGCCTGCACTGGCAATCTTCCCGATGATATAGAAATGCTGTCTCGCCTCTTTGAGACACTCACCAGTGTGAACCTGCAGGGGGGAAGTCAGGGTAACTGGGGCGGCAAAGAAAGTTGTTCCGCCATTAAAGAAGCACTTAAAACGATGCGCGAGATCGCCAGAACAGCCAGTATCGAGACGCTAGAGTTCAACGAACTGGATCGACAGCTCGCTGAACACATGCCGGCCCTGCGCAAAGCTTATCGCACGGCAGCCCAATTGTATAACACAACCAAAGAACGCCAGCGAGCTATCGACTATGACGATCTGGAACAATATGCATTGCGCCTGCTCATGAACAGCGAGACTGTAGCTGTCCGTTGGCAGGATCAGGTGAAGGCACTGCTGGTAGACGAGTTTCAGGATACCAATGCCACGCAGTTAGCTCTGGTAGAGGCGCTTTGCGGCCCAAGAACCAGCCTCTTTTGTGTAGGAGACGCCAAGCAGTCCATCTATGCCTTTCGGGGCGCCGATGTCGCCGTATTCCGCGGACTGCGCCAGAGCATTGTCGGGCAGACCAGCAATGGCAACAGTCTTGTCGTTGACCTCAATGAGTCCTATCGCGGCCACCAACCGTTGGTTAAAGCGCTCAATACCTTGCTGGAGCCTGTGCTTGGCACGACTGCCGATGCCGCCAGACCCTGGCGTGAGCCCTTTGCTGGCCTGATAGCCCATCGTCAAGAACCAGGTGGAGGCTTTGATGCGCCACATATTGAACTGGAGATCGTTGTGGGCCCCAAGAGTGGCGGTGCCGATTCGCGCGCGGCTGATGCATTGGCTTTGCGACTGAGCGAGCTGGTGAACGATGACCATCATACCATTCAGGAAGACGGCCAAGAGCGCCCTCTCAACTATGGCGATATCGCCGTACTTTGCCGTTCGGGCAACGCCTTTGAGGCCTATGAGGATGCCTTTGAACGGGCCGGCTTGCCTTTCTACACCGTAGCGGGCAAAGGCTTTTACGATCGCGCCGAAGTTCGCGACCTTTTGAATGCGCTGGCGGCCATTGCTGATCCAACAGATGATCTAGCGTTGTGCGGTCTGCTGCGCTCTCCGGCCATCGGCGCCAGTGATGCGGCCCTGTTTTGGCTCTATGGAAAGCACAAGGATACAACTCACAGCCAGCCTCGCGTTCCTCTGATCACAATCTTTGCAAAAGTAAAGGGGCGCGAGGAACTGCTGGCGCCGCTCTCACCAGCCGATCGTGCGGCCGTGGAATATGGTCTAGCGCTGACCAATGCGTTGCATCAGGAAGCAGGGCGTGTACCGGTCGATCAACTGATCAGCCGTTTTCTGGCAGAGACCGGTTATCTTGCTGCGTTGGAACGGGCAGGCGGCGCACGTAGCGCACGGAATCTGCAAAAGTTGGTGCGTGACGCTCAAAGCAGCGGCCTGACTAATCTTTCGCGATTTCTGCGCCACATCGATCAATTGAAACAGAGTGACACCCGCGAAGGTGAAGCCCGAGCCATTGAGGAAGGCTCTATTACATTGATGAGCGTGCATGGCGCCAAGGGACTCGAGTTCCCCGTCGTAGCCATCGGCGATGCAGGATACAGCAACACCCGCATTCGCTCTCCTTTGATAGACGATCGCTTTGGCCCAGTAATCAAACTCTCTGATGAGCAAGATGCCAAGAAAAATGGGGCTGTTTGGGAGGCGGCATGCCAGCGTCAGAGTGATATGGATGCAGCCGAAAGCCAGCGACTTTTGTATGTAGCAGCCACACGCGCCCGTGAGCTGCTCATCGTCAATGGGGCAACTGTCTCTATCAACAACAAATGCTGGTTTGGCATGTTGACGGCCGAACTCGACGGCTTGAGTGACCTCTTCAAAGAAGCCAAGGATGCTCCTGAGGGCATGCGCTCAGAGACCCTTGTATGCCGCGGAACAGAGGTGTTGGTCACGCTCTATGGTAGCGAGTGCGTCTTGCGGTTGCCAGCGCACAAATCTGCAGCCAATCCTGCTATTTGCCGTGGAAAACCACCGCTGCTGGGCTCGATCCATGGCGTTGTACCTCAGATTGACGAAAAGAGCGCCGAGGAAGAGCAAAGTCCACCGCCTAAAACTTGGCGAGTGGTCTATGAAAGAGGCGAAAAGCCCAACGCCTGGGCTCTGGGAGCTATTGTGCATGATGCCATCGCTGGCTGGGTCTATGAATTACCAAACAATCGTCCGGATATGTCGACCTTTATTGAGCAGCGTGCGCATACCTATGGCGTCATCGACAATAGTGCAATTAGCAAATTGGCCAGTCAGGCTCGTGCCATTCTTGATGCCTATTTGTCCTCTGAACTGCATCACCGGGTATCCATGGCCTCGCGCCGAGAGCATGAAGTTGCCTATGCTATACCATCAACAATGACTGGTAAAGGTGATCATGAATTGGGCATTGTTGACTTGATGTTCCAAGAGGATGGGCGCTGGCACATCGTCGAGTTCAAAACCGACCGACTCGCGCCGGGAGAGACCTATGAAAGCCTGTTGGCGAGTTCCAGGAACGACTATTGCGCCAAACTCGACGCCTATGCTGCAGCAGCAGCATATCTGCTTGATCAGGATGTGGAGGCCTGGCTCTGTTTCTTACGCCCCGGTCCTGCGCTAGTGATGTTGAGCCTGGATCAGGTGCGCCAGGCCGGGGCAGGGGCTACACAGGTATAAGAAATGCGCAGCTGCGTGCTATTACAATTTCCTAACATCTGCGAAGGAAGGGAATGCCGCTCTAGAACCTTTGCACCATGTAGCTTATAATGCCAACAGATCAATGATTAACTATCTTGCATTAGTGAGCCTTACGATTGATGGAGGGACCCCAATGATTCTCTGCGACGAGCTCGCCGAACGCGACTTGTCTGGCCAACCAGTTCGTATCAGTTGGGTAGGTTCGGGCGATTTTGGCCGTGGTATGCAGCTCCGTGCGCACCGCATTCGCGGATTGTATCCTGCGATCATCTCTGATCTGAATACTGAACGGGCCGCACAAACCTTTCTTGCTGCAGGAAGAGACAGTGCCGATATTGTAGTCGTTAGTACAGTTGAAGAGGCCAATGCAGCTATCTGCCAGGGCAAAGCCGTCGTTACCGAGTATCTGAGTGTTGCTTGCCAATCCAGTGTAGATGTTGTTGTAGAAGCCACTGGTCTGCCCGAGACTGCTGCACGCGTGGCAGAGATGGCTATCGACTATGGCAAACATATTGTCATGGTTACTGTCGAGACAGATTGCACCGTTGGGACAGTACTGCGCCAACGTGCAGACCGAGCCGGCGTCGTATACACCATTGCTGATGGTGACCAGCCGGGCAATCTCACCGAATTCATCGCCTGGGCTCGCACCCTTGGCTTTAGGGTGATGGCGGCTGGCAAGGGTACACGTTTTTACCCGCATCACCGCGCTGTACGCATGCAAGAGCAGCCCAGCGAACGGCGACAAGACCGGGAATATGATGATGGAACCAAGACCTACGTGGAACTGTGCTCTGTGGCTAATGCCACCGGTCTACGCCCAGATATCGGTGGTCCTCATCTGCCAACAGCGTCCCTCTCAGAGATTCCGGGGTATTTTCGCCCCCAAACAGAGGGAGGATCGCTGCATCGCGAAGGCGTTATCGATGCTGTTGATTGCCTTGATGCAGACGGCATCACCCTTATCGAATCGCGCCTGGTAAACGGCACATGGATCGTTGTGGCCTTGCCTGAAGCAGATCGTGATTATATGAAGCGCTACATGACTTTTACAACTGAAGACCACGCGTATGGTGTGCTGTATCGGCCGCATCATCTCTGTGGAGGCGAAGCCAACATGTCTGTCATCAAGGCAGCGCTTTGTGGCACAGCCACCGGTGCACCGCGTGATGTGCGTTGCGCCGATGTCATCGCTGTTGCCAAGACCGACCTTGAAGCAGGAAGTATCCTCGAAGGAATGGGCAGCCTTGGCATACGCGGCGAACTGGTTGAAGCATCGGCAGCCTTGGAAGAAGACCTCTTGCCAGCTTCGCTAGCGGAGAATGTGCGCCTGATTGTCGATGTTCGCGAAGGTGATCGGTTGACCTACAGCATGGTTGAAGAGCCAGAGGCAAGCCGTCTGTGGGCCCTGAGGTCTGAACAAGACAAAGAAACGCGACAGCGCGAAGCGGCTGCCGAAATGGACTAGCGGAGGCGCGTTTTGAAGCGGTTTGATAGTGTTTTAAAAGGCCATGGTAAACGCTATGTATTGCAGAGTTTGCTGGCCGGTCTTTCGGTCATGGCGGTTATACTTGCGCTGGATGTAATCGGTGATCCTGCCGTAGTTGCCTCATTAGGGGCTAGTGCCTTTATCCTGTTTGTCATGCCATCGCGCCAGGTAGCTCGGCCGCAAAACGTGCTGGGGGGCTATGCGATTGGCATTCTTTCAGGCATGTTAGCTCTGCTTGTCGCCGATTCTCTTCCATTCAGCGCCGATGCCTGGGAAGGCGGCTGGGTGTCGGCAGTTTTTGGTGGCATAGGCGTTTCAGCTGCCGTCTTGGGCATGGCTGTGCTGAACCTTGAGCATCCGCCCGCAGCCGGCATGGCGCTATCTCTTGTACTTGGTGGTGGCGCAGTCATTCAGGCAGAAACCTGGCTGCACGCCCTCACTGCGGTGGCTGGTGTAATGGGTCTGGTGGTCTTTCAGCAATTGATACACAAGTATTTGGTTGACCTTTTATAGCCTCTCGCAAAACTATAAAGAAAGAACCGGATGAGGCGATTGTCTCATCCGGTTCCTCTATGTGTGCTATAACCCGGCACGCTTCACAGGACTATTCGTCTTCGTCTTCGTCCCAATCTTCGTACTCATCCTCAATCCAGTCGACCTCAAGCGGGTCCAGATACACGACTTCAAGCTGTGCATCACAGCCAGGGCAGCGTACCTTCTGGCCGAGGCGGGGCCTCGAAATCGAAAACTCGTAATCACAACCCGGACAAATAGTGGTAGGCATTGCGTTTCCTCCAAACGCACAAAGGCACCAGTAACAACTGGCATCGACGCTGGAAGAATAGCATGATTGTGTGCAAAATCGGTGCAATTTTCGTGACGCCGGGCGTACCAATTTGCAATTCTGCGTGGCAAATATGTGTCAAATTGCCAATAATTGACATAATATTCAGTTTATTGAGGCGGACGCAGGCTGGATGTATCCAAGCGATAGCCAATGCCCGGCTCGGTTAGAACAAGCCTGGGATGTCGCGGATCGGCCTCGACCTTGGCTCGCAGCCGGCGCACCAATCCTCGAACCAGCTCCATACCACCAGCGCCATCAAATCCCCAAACGCGTTCTACGATAGAACCGCTAGTTACTGTCCGGCCTTCCTCCATCATCAACGTATGCAAGAGGCGAAACTCGAGCTGCGTGAGGCGGCGCGGCTGGCGTCCCTCAATTTGCACCATGCGCGTCGTCGGATCGAGAGAAAGCGCGCCGACACTGTATCGGGGAAGATCGGCGGCCGTGCTCAATCGTGAACAACGTAGCAGCGCCTTGAACTGGGCTATCAACAAACGCATGTTGTAGGGGCGCATCACAATCAGATCGGCGCCATCCTCCAGGGCATGCACGGCGCTATCTTCTTGATGGGTATAGACCAACAACACCAGGGCTGCTTCGGACGCTTTTCGCACGATCTGACAAACCTCAGCAGGATCCAGATTGGCTGCTGAAAGCACCATATCGAAACGAGCAGAACGCAGCGTTTCGGGGGCGTGGTCCAAAGTGTCAATGGTGGTGGTAGAGAGGCCTGTTCTGTGTAATGCATAGCTAAGCAGAGCAGATTCATCTGGCTCGCTGCAGATAAGCAAGGCATTCACAATGGTTTCTCCTCCAAAGATGCAGACCGCTCTTCTCGCTGGCCTGCTCGATACGTGATGCGCCGAGTTTACGTAACAGCTTGCTTTTTGCCAAACTGCGGATCATAGAAAAGTCATTTTAGATGCTTTTGCATGACTAATCTTTGTTCTGTTTCCCCGCTCAAAACGAATCCGAATTTCTTATATAGCCCCAAAGGTCCTACATAGTCATAATACATATTGGTGTAGACTTTGTTGGGATAAGCCTCAATATAGTCAAAGCCTTCGTCTGCCGCATCCTGACAGACACGGCTCAAAAGTTGTGTAGCAATGCCCTGCCTTCGCATAGCGGGAGCGACTGTAAAGCAGAATATGGATTTTACTTGACCGACATCGAGCCACTCAACATTTCCCACAGTGAATTTCCATCCGCCGCATTTCAAACAGTCCGATTTGCGATTGGCATTGCACCATCCAACAACCTGACCATCGCAATATGCCAAGTATCCTTGTATTTTCCCAGACTCCACGTACTGGATAGCATAATCTCTTCGTACTTGAGCAGATGAGAAATCATTTCCTGCATTAGCATCACTGCAATAACCCACACAATAACAGCGATCCCATTCTTTGTTGTCTGAATAAGCCACATTTTCAAAAAAGTATAGATAATCATTGATTAACGCAGGAGCCAATCTACGTATTTCGATATTCATGTCTCTCTTCTCCATAGAACGTAAAAGTAGCTGCAATGACTAGCAGGGACGGGTGTCCGTACGGCGTTCGATAGATTGCAGCAGTCCGCGAATATAACCGATGCTGTAGGATTCTGCAGCAGTTCTTCCACCGGCCATCTGGCGAGGCAGGTGATCCGAAATCACAGCCCCATCAAATCCTACCTCATGCAGGGCTGTCATGACGTCAACCATGTCACAATAACCATTGTCAAGAAAGGTCTCACGAAATCCTTCAGGCAGTGGGGCGGTAACATTACGAAAATGCACTTTGAATAACCTGTTGCGAGAACCAAAGTAGCGGATGGTTTCGGTCACGCTCTTGCCCATCTGTTCACCCCCTTCCAACCAGCAGCCCACGCACAGGCACATGCCGATGTTGGGGCTATCGGCGAATTCCAGCGCCTGCCGATACCCCTCAAAACTACCAAATATACAGCGGGGAATACCAGCTAGGGGATAAACTGGCGGATCATCGGGATGCACGCCAATGTAGACACCAGCATCCTCAGCGACAGGCACCACGCGTTCCATGAACCAGCGATAATTGTCCCACAACTCTTCACAAGTATAAAGGCGGCCGTGGCTCAATGGTGTATGCCAGGTCTTGTCGATCCAATACCCCGAATCGGCCTTGTCCAACCGCAAAGCACGGGCCATGGCTCCGCCGCGAATTTCCTCAGCTTCTGTGCTCCAGATGCCGTTAGCCATGTGGGCATAGGTGGAATAATGGATGCCTGCTTCACCCAGATTGCGAATATACGCCAGATACTCGTCCATTTTCTCCTGACGATTGGGCAGCTTGAGCGTAATGGCCTCCATGTTGTGGCAGCTATGGTTAGCCAATCGATAGATCTTGAGCCCGTATGAAGCAAAGCGTTCTACAACCTGCCGATAGTGTGCCGCATTCTGATCTTCCAGGCGGTGTACCGTAGTCATCACCCATTCAATGCCCAACTGCCTGGCCAGAGCCAACTGTTCTTCGTCTGCGTCCTCAGCAAGCTGGGTGCCGATTTGAATGCCTGGCATGCTCGAATAATAACCCGGTATTGTATGCATGGGATGCATTTCAGTGGTTGTTTTCATTTACGTGCTTTATCTCCACATTTGGCAATCAAGTATGGGCGCCATTCTAGGCGAATCCCGGTTGCGGTTCAAGCGGTTGCAGCATACCCCAGGCAATTCTATACTCTTGTACATACGGATAACTGCATCAGCATCATTCCATGTTCATCGCCTAAAGGAGAAAAGATGAGCGATTGGAAAGCTATGCTCAAAGCAGACCCCACGAATTGGTTGTTGGAAGAAGAAAACCCTTCGGTGCGGTATTTTACGTTAACGGATATTTTGGACAAACCCGAACACGATCCAGCAGTACAACAAGCCAAATATGAGATCATGCAATCCGGCAATGTGCCCGATATTCTTGGAAAACAAAAGGAACTTGCGTACCTTCAGGCCTATCCTCGATTTTACACATACAAGTACAAAGGGCTTGTGTGGTCGTTGATCGTGCTCGCAGAGTTGGGCGCTGAGACCAATCCACAAATTCGAGAGCAATGTGAGTACATACTCAGCAATTCGCAGGAAACCGAGGACGGCGGATTTTCCATGCATACTGCCGTGAAAAAGGGCGGCGGAAGGAAAACCGAAGTCATCCCATGCCTAACCGGGAATATGGTATGGAGTCTGATACGCTTTGGTTATCTCGATGATCCAAGAGTGCAAAAAGGTATTGACTGGATCACCCATTATATGCGCTTTAACGACGGTGTTGAGGACGTGCTTCAGGCCCCGCCGTATGACCGCTACGAAATGTGTTGGGGCAAACATACTTGTCATATGGGCGTGGTCAAGGTGCTCAAAGCATCAAGCGCCATACCGGAGGAGAGAAGGACACAAGCGGTCAAAGATACAATAGCCAAAGCCGCAGAGTTTATGCTAATCCACCATATTTATAGGCGCAGTCATAATCTAAATCGGACTTCAAAGCCCGGTTGGCTCAAATTCGGTTTTCCCTTGATGTATCAAACCGATGTGCTGGAAATACTGGATATCTTGACCGGGCTCGGCATAAATGATAGCCGCATGGGCGAGGCCCTAGACCTCGTCAGGTCTAAACAGGATAACATGGGCAGATGGAGAATCGAGAATACCTACAATAGCGATCGGCTTTTAATACCCATGGGGCAAAAAAGCGAACAGAGCAAATGGATTACGCTTAGAGCAATGCGGATTTTGAAACGGCAGTACGAAGGATAGCCTATCAAGGCGATGACACGAGATCTACTGGTATGAGAGATAGAGAAGGAATGATTTCATGCGAGACGAACGCCTCAACGAATTGAGCCAACTTTATAAGGCTGCTTTGCTGGATGATGTTGCTCCATTCTGGTTAAAATACGGCCTGGATCGTGAGTATGACGGGTTCATCACCCAACTAGATCGCGATGGGACACGTTACGGCACCGACAAGGCCATGTGGATGCAGGGTCGCGGCACCTGGCTGTACGCCCGATTGTATAACAGCGTCGAACAGCGGTCCGAATGGTTCGAGGCGGCGGCCAGCGGTTATCGTTTTTTGACACAGCATGGTTTCGATGAAGACGGCCGCCTGTTCTTTTGGATGACGCGCAAGGGGCAACCTCTGCGCAAACGCCGCTACTTGTTCACCGAATCCTTTGCCACCATCGCTTGCTGCGAATATGCTTTGGCCGCTGGCGATGAGGAGGCACTTGACCGCGCTCGCAAGCTCTACCGCCTTGTGTTGCGTTACCACCGTGTTCCGGGCTTGTTGGATCCAAAGATCAATCCTGAAGTCAGGCCCACCAAGGGCCACGCTATGCCCATGATTCTCATTGCCACCAGCCAAGAGCTTTTACGGGTTGATCCTGATCCACTTTATGAACAGGTTATCCGCGAATGTGCTGATGAGATCGTGTCCCACTTTGTGCATCCGGAAGAACACGCACTGTTTGAGACAGTCTCACCCGAGGGCGCTCTGCTGGAGGGGCCACTGGGGCGCTGCATCAACCCAGGCCATGCTATCGAGACATCCTGGTTTCTCATGGAAGAAGCGCGCCGCAGTCATGATGACCACATGCTATTGAATGCGCTACAAATCCTCGAATGGTCGCTAGAGTGGGGCTGGGATAAGGAGTACGGTGGGCTATTCTCCTTTGTAGACACCAAAGGCTACCCGCCAGAGCAGCTAGAGTGGGATATGAAGCTGTGGTGGCCCCACACAGAGGCTCTCTATGCGTTGTTGCTAGCTTACCAACTCACTAGCAATGAGGCTTATGAGATGTGGTATGAGCGCATCCACAACTATGCCTGGGGCCATTTCCCCGATCCAGAATATGGCGAGTGGTACGGCTATCTCCATCGCGACGGTTCGGTAGCCCTGCAACTGAAAGGCTCGATGTGGAAAGGCCCCTTTCACGTTCCCCGTGCACTGCTGCGCTGCTGGAAGCTCTTGCAGGAGATGAAAATGCCTGCAGGAAATGGAGGTCAGGCGTAGCCATGCGCATCTATGTGGGCACCTGTAGTTGGAGCGACCATACCGGCTTTTACCCACCGGGGCTGCCATCGAATCAACAAATCGGGTATTATGCACAGCATTTTAGCCTGGTCGAGATCAATAGCAGCTATTACCGTATGATGCCTGAGCGCAATTATGCACTGTGGGCAGAACGCACGCCACCCAGGTTCGTCTTTGATATCAAACCCTACAAACAGATCACCTGGCACGACCGCCAGAACCCACCAGAGGCGGCCAATACGGCCGCTTTTTCCAAGAGCATCGGACCACTACGAGAAGCTGACAAGCTGGGTGTGATCAATTGTCAGTTCCCGCCCTGGTATGTTTATCGACCGGAGAATGTGTCCTACATTCTAGGATTGCGTCAAGCTTTTCCCGACGACCAACTCTCGGTTGAATTCCGCCATCGCAGTTGGCTTGTTGGCGACCATGTTCCGGAATTGGTGAGCCAATTGCACTCGGCCAGATTGGGACTCACCATTGTGGATGAGCCTCAGTTGGGCATGGGCAGTGTGCCCACTGTATTGGCGGTGACCAATCCTGCAACAACCCTAGTTCGTTTTCATGGACGCAATGCTCAGATGTGGTATGCCAAGGTCAAAACCACTGGCGAGCGCTTTGACTATCTCTACAGCGGCAAGGAGCTAGGAGAGTGGGTTCCGCGAATTCACGAATTGGCTGCGCAGGGCGTAGATGAGCTGCATCTGTTGTTTAACAATAACGCTGCAGATTATGCTATTCAGAATGCCCGGCAATTGAACCTGATGCTGGAAAACGAGGGGTTGGATGTGGCCAATCTAGCCTAGTCAGAGGTCGCAAAGCATTGGCAAGGGTTAAGAAAAGCTTATGACTATTGACATAATATGATATTTTCCGCTATAGTATAAGTACAGGGGACTGACTGATCGAACGCTTGGCAGGCACGTAACGCGACAGTTGGATTTGGCAAGAGCGGCATAATCGACCAAGCGATGGCAAGCGGCGAGTTATCCATCACATGGCGGTCTGTGGTCCTTGAGTAGGCGAGACACAGGAAACAGACGTCCAACGGCGCGCAGTGAAATCTGCAACATGTGCAGTCAGTGTGACGATAGCAGCCTCCTGTTCAAGACCGATGCTGGAATACATCTCCAGCATCGGTTCTTTTTGTCTACCAGCGCTCACGATGAACGAGCTGATCCGGGCTTTTGCGCCGTTTCTCACCTGCTATATCCGCCGGATATCCCAATGGTGTCAGAGTAATACACTCGACTGTATCGGGTAAGGCCAATACCTGCCGTGCAGCCTCGGGATCAAAGGCGCCAATCCAGCAAGTTCCCAGGCCTTCATTGGCAGCAGCGAGCACTAGATGATCCATAGCAATGGCGGCATCCACATCGGCAAAGCTCTTGTGATCAGAGCGTCTTACCCAAGCCTGTTCTTTATCTGCACACACAGCCAGTACATAGGGCGGCTGGGCAGCAAACCAATCAGAGTTGTAGATGCGGCGAAGGTCGTCCTCGCGGCCCGCTGTTTTAATCACTACCAAACCTAGAGGTTGGCGGTTGGCTGCCGTAGGCGCCAGAACAAAAGCCTCGATGATGCGCTCTAGAACGTCATCGGGCACAGCGCGGTCGGTATACCGGCGGACGCTGTAGCGCGATCGAATCAATTCCTCGAACTCCACGTCATTCCCTCCTGTGTATAGCGTCACCTAACTTATACTAATTCGGGCCTGGCCTGCTGGCAAGGCAATCACCTGAGCGGCAAGCACAGTGCTGTTGCGCGAAAGACGCTTTGCGTCTACTATCACCCCTACGATATCCTGCAACCTGTAAAGTGAGCAATTCATGCGGATCACGTTCCTTGGAACTGGCACATCTCACGGTGTACCCATGCTAGATTGCATGCTTTCGGACTATGTTCGCTGCCCCAATGGTGTCTGCCTCAAGGCTCAGAGTGATCCCCGCTATCGGCGAACGCGCTCCTCAATCCTCGTCGAGACGGAGGGATTGTCACTCCTGATCGATACTTCCCAGGATTTCCGCCAGCAGATGTTTGCCAATCAGGTGCGTCGCATTGATGCTGTGTTGTTCACCCATGCTCACGCTGATCACATCTTTGGCCTGCCGGATATTCGCTCCTATTGTCATCATCAGGGCGGCCCTATCGATGTATATGGTTCTCAAGAAACGATTGATGCCCTAATCGAAAGTTTTTCTTATATCTTTAGGCCCCATGGGGACGCTGGTGGGGGGATTCCTACATTGCTTACTCATACAGTCGATGGTGCCTTCTGTATTGGTAAAACCGCGATTACCCCCTTACCCGTAATTCATGGCTCTTTGAAAGGAGCTCATGGCTACCGTGTGGGCAACGTGGCCTATATCCCTGATGTCAAAGCAATCCCCGAGAGTACCTTCCCTTTGCTAGAGGGCTTGGATTTGCTCATTCTCAATTGCTTGCGTTATCGGCCGCATCATACTCACCTCTCCTTGCAAGAGAGCCTGACCTATGCCGAGCGTATCGCCCCCCGGCGGTGCCTTTTCACGCACCTGGCTCACGATATCGACTTTATTACAGAAGAGCCGAATCTACCACCCTGGGCGCGCTTTGCCCTTGACAGCATGACCGTGGAGCTAGACGATGACGGCAGATAAAGAGCCAAACAAAGCGTATGTGTCCTTTTTGGACAAAGTAACATCCTTAACCTGGGCCAGATTGCTCTATTTCACACTGTTTGCCTCTTTTGGTTTCACTGGGGCCTATCAGCTGCTTTATTTTCGGCGCGTAGGGCTAAGTAACGCTGAGATTGGGCTTTTGATCGGTTTGCAGCCTATTCTATCTCTTATCGCCGGGCCAGCCTGGAGTCTACTGGCCGATCGCCTTGGTATTCGCAAGCGGTTGCTTTCTGTGCTACTGGCCTGCTCTGTCATCCCAACGCTTTTACTGGGCACAACCAGCGAATTTGGCTGGCTGATTTTCCTCACAGCGTTGGGATCGCTCATCGGTGGCCCTATTCAGCCTCTGATGGACAGCGTAACCATGGACTTGCTTGGCCAGGATAAACACAAATATGGCACCATACGTTCCTTTGGCTCTCTCTCTTTTGGCATCACTGCCTATGCCACGGGATTACTGCTTTCATACTGGGATATTCGCTTTATCTTTATTGCCTGCGGTGCTTTTGCTGCCCTTGCGGCGTTGATATCTACTCGATTGCAAACAGAGGATGTCGTATTACGAACCAGCATCGGCCGGGGACTGGGGAAACTTGTTCGGGCTCCCGGATGGATTACGCTGATGATCGGTGTTTTCTTTACCATGGGGTTGCAGGGAGTGGCCTTTAGTTACTTTACGCTGTATATGGATGAACTAGGCGCTTCGGAGGCAATGATCGGCCTGTGGCAAGCCATCCCTTCTATGGGAAACGTGCTGATGATGAGTTTCATCCTGCCGGGGCGCATTCAAAAATGGGGAAGTGAGCGCCTGCTGGTACTGGCTGTGTTCTTTTTCGCACTGCGCTTTGCCGGATGGACCTTGGCTCCTTCGGTAGCGGTAGCCGGCATCATCAACATTCTGACCATGATCACCTTTCCACCCGCTTTTCTTGCAGCAGTAGATTGTGCAGCGCGCTATGCCCCCAAGGGACTCGAAGCCACTTCCCAGGCATTAGTGACAGGGCTGATCAGTATGCTCGGCCGTAGCGCGCTTACGTCATTTGCTGGCAGCCTGTATGATACCATCGGTGTACGCAACATGTATGGCGCCTGCGCCCTCATGGCCGCCATTTTGACCATCATCCTGGCCATCATCTGGCGCAAACGTATCTTTGTTCGGATAGAGGTCGAATAGATCCAGATCAAAACAGGCCCCAGATGAATGATATCTGGGGCCTGTTCGCTTATTTTGCATTGTTACAATCAGCGCTTGACGCTATAACGATCCCAGCTGGCCCTCTGCTCAAAGGGCTTTTTGCCGCGCCGTGTGGGCGCCTCACCAGGCTTGCCAATGGGCATGATGACGGTAAGCAGGCGATCCGCAGGCAGACCCAACACCTCGCTTACTGGCAGGCGTACGGCATCATCATGAAAGATGGCGTCGATCCAACCAGCCGAGTAGCCCAGAGCAATAGCCGCAAGTAACATATTCTCGATGGCCGCTGAATAATCCTCTTTGTAAAAAGAAATATCCCCAAACCTCGGTGAGGTGTCGCTCACAACGGCAATCATCGCTGGAGCCGTTTTGAGGGGAGTCCCCTTGACGATCTCGGCGATCTTCTTCAACTGCTCTTTGTCGGTAACGATGATGAATTCGCAAGACTGAGCATTCATGCCCGAAGGCGCAACGATGCCCGCCTGTACAATCTGCTCCAGCTCTTTACGTGAAGGCGCACTTTGGGGATCAAAGGCCACCTTGTGGCTGTATCTTTTTTCAATGGCTTCAAAAACGTCCATGCTAACTCTCCTATCTACTCAGTTGATTCCATCCACAATCAAGTTGAACGTATAGTCATCGCCATAGGGCGGCATGTTCACAGACTGAACAAGAATATAGTAGCGCCCCGTCTCTTCAATCTCATACACCAGGTGAGAATCCAGCGAACTGCCATCCCCATAGCTGTCATCATCGCTGACCAGGGCCACACCTTCAGAATCCAGCAGATGCACGCCTGGATCGAGTGGAGAACCCATCATATCAGCGAGGCAGGTGATATCAATAGTGTCCCCTCTATCGAGATATACATACCAAGCATGGCCGTAACAAACCTCGTTATAATACTCGATTCCGACATAGTCGTTCGCAGTGATGACCCCTTCAACGCTGTCCGTTTCGAGCTCAGGAGCATCCTGCAGGATACTGCCCTCGAATGTTCGCTGTCTCAGTTCAAAGGTTCCCGCAGAATCCTGATCATAAACTTCCACTTCCAAGAAAACAATGCCAGCATTCTTGGGGCGATAAACGACCCATGGCATATAGTTCTCGGGGCTATCATCGCCCCAAGCAAGTTCGTTGCCTGCGCTGTCATACACAGTCAATACCAAATCCTGAGTGGAATCATCTGGACCCAGGTGCGTATCCAATAATTCGTAGGGCTTGACGATTAGCTTGAACCAGGTACTTTCCGTATCGACAGTTGTATACAGGTTCATGTCATTGGTAAAGTAGGGCGCATCAGCAGATGGGAGCTCGTCTGGTGTATCAATGCGAACGGTCTCATTGGCATTGGTCAAGCTGTATTCATAACGAAAATACAAACCCTCTGAAGTGTCAGCAATGGAAAGAAGCAGTGGTGTCCACTCGTAGGCATCCACCCACAGCACAGCTTCGACCGGGCCAACATCGCCAAAATCATCGATCTGCCAGGCATAGCAACACGCGTCACGCCCCATAAATTTATCAACGCCGACCAGAGTTCCCGCCTCATCAGCCAGCAAGTCCCAATCTGTATCAATCCAGGGGTCACTCAGTGAATCGTCATCGAGAATATTTACGTCGCTCGTTTCGAACACGTCATTATCACAAAACCAGGTTCCATCCGCCGTTTGGATGTATTCTTCCCATTGCGTGCTGCCGGTCCTGGTGCACAGAGCAACATGGCGCTCGCCCTCGCGGCAATTCGTCTCCTCGATACTCTCCATGATAACGTCAGGGCTAGAGTCTTGACTATCGTCGAACATGTACTGATAGAGGCGATATGAGTTCAAATCCTCTGGCATCACCAGATCGTCAATCCAGAACTCTTCAGGAGCAACGCCTCCCACCATAAGGCTCGATGATGTCTCAACAAAAGATGTCTCTGCACTGGTCTCGATCTCGGGGAGATTTGCTGGCCTTTCGATATCCTCCAATTCGTCGATATTGAACACCTCGGATTCATAGTCAATCTCAAAGGTGTTGGTTTTGGAGAAAACCGCAGGCGTTGCCACAACATTCATCACGACCTGAAGCAAATATGGGGTCGCGTCATCACTGATCCAATACTCCAGCGTGCCATCTGATTCGGCAGTTGAAATATCTGGATGCTCTGCAATAGTCGATGTGTCCGCTATATAGTACATAGCGTCGAATCCATTGATATTGCCGGTACCCGACACCTCACCTAGAGCATCACTTACAAGACCAGCCGGAACAACAAGCCACCAGCCGTTAATATAATCCAACACATAAGAATAATTCCCATCGGCGACCGCGTAATCTCCGCCATTGACACTTATCCAGGCATTATCATCTTCTGCATAGATCGAGAGTGTGGTTAGGCCATCAGGCTCGTCAAATGAGAAATCAAACATCCGCACGAGCGTCGGCCCCTCTTGGCAAAAATCATATCGGGCTTCATAGTACAGCGTGTCATCATCATTGGTGAGGGTGACAAAAGTCTGTAGCTGGAAAGAATTTGCAGCTTCGACCGAAAGAAAGGGGATGATGTCGCCAGTTTGCGATAAAGCTTCCGCAATATCTGGCATCATCAAACCAAGGTCAGTGTTGATATCGCTCACTTCCCAAACGATGTCGACCAAGTACTCGGCGTCTGCATTATCCTTACCTTCACCCTGCAATTCAGCCTTGAGCACCACGCCCAATTGAGTATCAACCCACAGCTCGCATGAGGCGCTGGTTAGTACAATGCCGGCGTCATCGTTGGCCATTGCAGCACGAAGAGCATCCTCGTCGAGTGCATAATGATAAGCCTGACGTCCATCGATGGCTTCTGTCCCCTTATAAGCGGGTTCGGCAACGGTTACCATCGGATCGATAGTCATTGAGACGATGCTCGCATAGGTATTAATCATCCAATAAGCCGATTCGTCTTCCTCCCATTCAGCCGATTGCGCTGTCAGATCCATGATGGCTGTCAAATCGTCATCGTTATAGATCTTGAGATGCTGCTCTTCCTCTGCGCTGGCCCCCACAATATCCATCAATTCACGCATCGGCTCAGATTGATGCTGAAGCTCAATATCGAGAGCCACGTCTTCGGTCTCCGGGTCAGAGATGTTAAAACGAATATTGAGCACATAACTGTCCAGCATCTCATCCAGGTCATCTTTGGATACCGAAGGAACTTCGGTGCTTGCGGTATCGATCGTCGGAGTAGCAGTTGCCTTTGTTGAGGGTTGTGGCGTAGAGGTAGCCTCCGGCGCAGGCGCTTTGCAGCCTGCCAGCGGCGAAGCACACACAAAAGCGGCCAAGAGCACGGCCGCTATATGCCAGCTAATCCGTTCTTTCATCGAGTTCTCCTAATGCGATGGGGTGGATATCTGAATACTAGAGAGCATCTCTATACTGCGCAAGCGCGAAAAGATAAAAAGGGAGTTAAAGAGTTGGCACCGTAATGGCAGGGTTGACACCGATACTCTGAACCTCGGCATCAATCTCATAACCAAAAGGCTGGCCCTCGCTGTCAACACCTTCAAGATAGATGCTAGCCTGAATGATCAGCCCCTCGCTTTCAGTAGCCCACAAGCTGGCTTCGACAGTCCAGAGTACAGCGCCAGATTCAATCTCTTTGATGCAGTCGGGCGACACAGCGTAGCGGTTCACCTGAATCCCTTGCAACGTCTCGCGCCCAACGAGCGTTAGAGGACAATCCAGCAATTCAGTGTCATAGCCGCCCAGCCAATCGCGTGCATAGGTATCGAGTTCTGTCATAGTGGTGGAGCGCATCGTCCAGGGGCCGTCATCCTGTCGCTGATAGGCAGTATCAGCCAAGTAGATCGTTTCAGTTACAAAGGTGAGTGTGTTTGCCGCCGATGCTTCTGTGATCGTGACTACGACACGTCTCAGGGCAGTATCTATATTCGTCTCCCACACCGTCGAGATAGTGGTCGTCGTTATCGGCCCAGAAGAAACCAACTCAGATGACAGGGTATGAGAGCCCAAAAGGTCCAGCTCATCGTAGGGTAGCAAAAGCGCTGCTGATACAGAGTTACTAGCACTTGTAGTGGGTTCGGCCGTCGCACTTGGCAAGGTCACGGGAAGAGTAGATTTTGCAACTGCGGTCGCCGTCTGCTGTGCCCGCTCAATGTTGCTGAACGTCTCATCCACTGAGGTATTGTTCAACATCAGCCCAACAGCAATAACGATGATAGCGAGGGCCAAGAGCGCCCCCAACAGGCCGTAAAATGTCCTCGATCCCATGCTTGCCTCACTGGCTAATTTAGTTGATGTTAGATGCGGTACACACCCTTGTCAAACTGATATAGCCGTCTCATAATACGCCCTGCTGCAATATGATAAGGATTGGAGAACAGCACATGTTCAAAAGGGCTCAGATTTACGTCTTTTTGGCACGGGGAACACCAGGAATACTCTGCTTGTAGCCCAGGCCATTGCAGAGCAGTTACAACAACGCGATACATCCGATGGTGGGTGATCTTGCCCGGCTGATTCCAGATCCAGAAACACTGATTGGGGTGGGATTCCCGGTCATTACAGTGGATCGCCAGGCGATCATGGCTCTCGAAAACCATCATAATTCACAGTCATCCATAGGTAGTGCCCAATAAGCATTTCCTGTCCTACAAACTAGGGGGAGACCCAATGTCAGAGTACTTTGATGATGCTGTTCGTCCGAACGCCCAGGCTTTTATCGACTGCCTTACCCGCCAGGGAGGCACGCCGCAGCGGGTCCATCATTGTGAACTCTTTCTAGACGATGAGATGAAAGAGGCCGTCGCGGCACGCTTCGGCGTCTGGGACAATATTGCCGCCGATACACCCTTTGCTGATCTGGAGCGGGAGCAGGCTCTACAGCGTTTTATGGGTTATGATTATGTGCGCGGCTGCCTGGAAAAGGTCGATCACCACTTTAACCGCGTCGAGGCAGAAGACACTGCCGACCTTCGCCGCTCTGGCGGTCGCGCCTATCAAGATGAGCATAGTGGCCCCATCTCAGATAAAGCTTCTTTTGATGCTTACATCTGGCCCGACCCAGATGTGCTCGGCGTTACACGGCAGTTGGAATGGTATGAAAAGTACTTGGCCGCCGATATGTGCATTGTTGCCCAGGGAGGCTTTGGCCATTTCTGTGAGCACCTAAGTTGGCTCTTTGGCTATGAGCCGCTCTGTTACGCACTCTTTGATAATCGTAATCTGGTTGCCGCAGTTTCAGAAAAGCTCTTGGATATCTCCAAGCGTGCCTTGGAGCATGTGCTCTCCTTTGACTGCGTCAAGGCAGTTTGGGCCAGTGATGACATGGGCTTTCGCTCTGGCACCCTTATCGGCCCCAACGACCTGCGTGAGTTTGTGCTTCCCGCGCACAAGGCCCTGGCCGAAATGGCCCACGATGCTGGTCGTCCCTATCTGCTTCATTCCTGCGGCAAACTCGATGCGATCATGCCTGATCTGTTGGAAGACGTGGGCATCGATGCACTGCATTCCTTTGAAGACACCATCAAAGACGTACGTGAGACCAAGAAACGCTATGGCGATCGATTGACACTGTTGGGCGGTATTGATGTCGACTTTTTGTGCCGCGCTCCAGAACAGGCAATCCGACAACGCGTGCGCGAAACTCTCGAGGCCTGCCATGTCGGGGGTGGGTACTGCCTTGGCACTGGCAATTCGGTGGCAAATTATGTGCCCCTCGATAGCTATTTGGCCATGGTTGATGAGGGCAATCTTTGGAGCCAACAGGAGGCGCGATGATGGCGGAATTGACGATTAAACGTATTGAATCTTACGTCCAGAACAATAATCGCTTGGGGCTCGTTCGTGTCGTCACCGAATCGGGGGCTAGTGGGTGGGGGCAAATGGCCCCCACGAACGCGGATATCTCACAGATGGTGCTGCATCGCCAGGTCACCTCGCTCGTGCTCGGTCAGGATGCGCTGGATCGTGATAGCATCAGCCAACACGTCATCGAGACCTCTTACAAGTTTCCTGGAACCTATATCTGCCGGGCACTGGCAGGCATCGATACAGCGCTGTGGGATCTCTACGGCAAGCTGGAAGGTCAGCCAGTTGCACGACTGATAGGTGCCCGAGAACTGATCGCGCCTGCCTATGCATCCAGTACTTCACGCATTATTGAGCCACGCGACGAAGCCGCACGTATGGTACTTTGTCGTGAACAGAACGGCTTTGAGGCCTTCAAGGTGCGTGTCGGCAAACGCATGGGGCATGACGTGGACGAGCGCCCTGGCAGAACCGAAGAGATTATTCCGCTTATCCGTCAAGCGCTGGGGCCAGACGTGCGGCTCATGGTGGATGCGAATAGCGGGTTCAGTGTTGGGCGGGCCATTCAGGTGGGGCACATGCTCGAAGATCAGGGATACGCTCACTATGAGGAACCCTGTCCCTATTGGGATATCGAAGCACTGGCTACAGTTGCCGAAACACTGGATATCGCAGTGGCAGCAGGCGAACAGGACTATGACCTCATGCAATGGCGGCGGATCCTAACTACTGGTGCAGTCGATATCGCTCAGCCAGATATCTGCTATGTCGGCGGTATGACCCGTGCTCTGACCGTTGCCCGCATGGCGGCCGAATATAATCGTCCCATCGTACCGCACGCGTCAAACAACTCACTGGTACAGGTATTCTCTGCTCATCTGCTGGCAGGTATACCTAACGCTGGTCCCCACTTTGAGTTCTCTATCGAGCCGCACAATGTCGGTGGCAGCATATACGAACCACTGCTAGAGGTACATGATGGCGTCTGCGCTTTGAGCGACACGCCTGGATGGGGTGTCACCATCAAGCAAACCTGGCTTGATGAGGCCCATCGTGAGGTGTCCGAACTGGAAGCGTAGGCAGCGCTGAATAAAGAGCAGCACATCATTCATGAGCAAGATGTGTTGCTCTTTTGATTTGCGACCTGTGCGGAGGGCATTGCAGAAGAACACTTTCTGTGGTATTATATGTGCTAGTTTGGACATATCTTGTATGTATTACAGGCTACACATTCCTCAAACAGGGTACATCTCCGAACAGTGGGCAATCCGCCAGAAATCCAACCCACAAGAGCAGCACACCGTCGTGGTGCATACCGCAACAAATCAGCAATGAGAGTTGCGATTTATTTGTGCGCCACAGCAAGGGGGGAGAATCTCCATGGATTATTGTATCGGCCACAAGGTAGTACATCCTTCTTGCGGAGCCGGAACCATCACTCGGATTCAGGAAAAGAGTCTGGGAGATACGGTTTGCCTCTATTACGTCATTGATACCGCAGCCAAGGGAAGACGGCTTTTTGTTCCTGTCGACAAGGCCGAAGAGATTGGAATCCATCCGGTCGGCGAGCGATCCAGTATCGAAGAGATTCTAGATGCCCCATTCGAGGCTCTTGACGAGGAAACCATCAGTCAGGATCACAAAGATCGACAAAAGGACATGCGCGAGCTTCTCAAGAGCGGCGATTTTGAGGTGGTTACCGACGTTGTACGACATCTTTGCTTTTTAAGCGTCTCTCGCCCGCTCGGCACTGTGGATCGTAGCCTGTATGAACTAGGCAAAGAGCTTATGGCAGCAGAATACGCTCTGGCCAGCAATGTAGATTATAAAGAAGGTCTACGGCAGATCGAAGACAGTTTGTCCATTATCGTAAGGCCCGTGGCTGAAGAAGTTCTCGCCGAAAAGTAAACGATACCAGTGAAGGGTGCCTATGGGCACCCTTTTTTATTCACTTTGACACACGACATCGCAGAACAGAAAAACTGGCCGTAAGAAAAAAATGGGATTCTAGGCTCATCAGGGTGACTGTTAGTCATTTTCTATGGTATAATCAGCCGGGATGTGCTCGGCCCATTCGTCTAAAACGGATCAAGTGAGGTTGTATGAGTTCACTTGGGATCTATTTGGAACCAGCTCTCAATAGAGAAGCTCACCGGATGCTCTCGCGGCAAAAGCCCGATATCGTCATTGGCATACCAAGCCACCGGAACGGTCGCACAATTGGCGAAGTGGTGGGAGCTATCTGTCAGGGCATCACAATGTACCTCTCCGATTACAGCGTGCTCTTGATCAATGCCGACGGCGGATCATCCGATAACACCACCCGCGTTGTATCAGAGACCAAACTTCCACCGAATACAACACGGCTCGTTACAACTTATCAGGACGGCCAAGGCAAAGGGCGGGGCATTCTTGCCATCCTCGAAGCTGCCTATCTGGCCCAGGCCAAGGCTTGTGCCATATTTGAGGCTCAGGCGCCCGGAATCAAACCCGAGTGGGTACAGGCTCTGATTGAACCAGTGCTAGAAGGCAGCGACCTTACTGTGGGAGCTTATTCTCAAAGTACGTTTACTTCTTCTCTAGCTGACAATCTTGCTTCGCCATTGTTTCGTCTCTTTGGTAATGTGGTCTTCCGCCAACCTATCTGTACCGAGTTCTGTGTCTCTGACAGACTGACCCGAGGATTGGTAGCTCAGGATGTTTGGGAAACAGATATTGCCCGATTTGGGGTTGGTGCCTGGGTGAGCAGTGAAGCCATGGTCTCTGGTGCAGAGATCGTCCAGGTAGAGTTGGGGTTCAGAGGAGACGCGCATTGTGATCCTGGCGATCTCAGCGATATGCGTTTTATGCATCTGGCAAGCACACTTTTCCGTTTTCTTTCTGTACACTATGAAATTTGGCAACAGAATAATCCCTTAACCACAATTCCTGTCATCAAGGGAGCTCGACAGCTCAAAACCGACAAGAGTTACCGCTATATCCCCAGGCTATTGACAGCTTTTAGCCAAGGATGTGAAGAGCAGGGGGATCGTTGGCAGCAGATTCTATCCGCCGGCGTTTATGAACACCTCATCGAGCTGCGCGACCAGCCTACTACCGAATTCGCTTTTCCCGTCGACCTATGGGCCCAAATTGTCACCGAATTCGCTGTTGTGTTCAATCAGGGAGATGGCGATCCAGATCGTGTAGCTGAATCGCTCTTACCAATCTATTATGCACGTACCGCCGCCTACATACGACAGCTCAGAGAGGTTACTGCCGTATCTCGGGACGACCTCATCGAGGATATTGCTTCGGTGTTTGGCAGCAAAAAACCCCAGCTTGTACAGTTGTGGAACAGTCACCAATTATGGATTGATGACGACACCTACTGACACCGCCAAACGCATGTGATAGAGCATTGGCAAAGAATGGGGCTATCGTCAAGATAGTCCCATAGTTTACATAATTATAGCATCTTGTGGAGGGCCCATGCGCTTGATACAATCGCGCCTTACTCGCAGTCTGCTGTCTATCCTCTTTGTCCTCACGCTATGTCTGCCAGTATACCGGGCTGCAAGCGCCGCAGAGGACAGAAGCCAGGTTCGTCTGATTGTCGAGTTTACCTCTTCCTCATCGGATGCTACGTCGATCAACGCTGCCGAAAGTTTGGCCTCGCAGATTGACGCAGTACAAACCTATTCGGACCAAGCGCTCGAATCTCTGGGCGGCACGGTATTCAGTGGGGCGGTGCTCACTGTTTTCAATGACCAGGTTGACCAAGTTACTGCTGCTCTCTTGGCTGCACCCGGCGTACAGGCCGTCTACCCTGAAGCAACCTACACTCTTGATAGCGCATCTCTCCCCGTCGAACTGGAAAACTGGGTTAGTGAAACCAGCAGCGAGCAGACCCTGCAAGCGACGTCAGAAGGGCAGGGGATCAAGATCGCTGTCATCAGCAGCGGCATCGACGAGACCCATCCCATGCTGGATGCAGATGGCTGGTCGGCCCCTTCGGGTTATCCTCGGGGCGATTCTCGTTTCACAACCGAACGTGTCATCGTAGCACGAATGTACCTACAACCCGGCAATACTCCCATCACCGGCGAAGGTTATGCTTCCCCCGGCGATAATGATTCTGGCTTGGGCACTTTTGCCGCCTCGCTGGCAGCCGGTGATGCTGTAACTGCCTCATATCAGGGTTCGAGCATCACCACAGAAGGGCTTGCCCCCTTGGCCTGGCTGATGAACTATCGCGCCTTTTACCCGGGCAGTCTTGATCCGGATGGTACCTCTGCCAGCTCGGTTGAATTGGTTCAAGCGATTGACGACGCAGTCGCCGATGGCGCCGACATCATTCTGGCTCCCTGGACTCGTCCCGCCGCCTTGGGTATCAGCAATGATCCTGTTTCGCAAGCGTTGGCAGCGGCTACTGCAGCGGGTGTTCTTGTTGTCGTTCCCTCTGGTGATGAAGGGCCCGCTGCTGGCACTGCCACAGATGCGGCTTCCAGTGTCGATGATGTGTTGGTTGTCGGTGCGGCCTCTGGGGAAACCGCGATACTCCAAAACTTGATGGATGTTACCGCACCTTCTGGTAGCGTGCCTGATTCTCTGCAGAATATCCAAACGTACCCAGCTTTGTTCGGACAACGTCTTAGTCTTCCTACTGCTCAACTCAAGTTGCTAGATCTGGAAAACCTGGAATCCGATAACGCCCAGGCGTGTTCTGCCATCAATGCAAATCTGAGTGGGGCGGCCGTTTTGATCGAGCGCGGCGGCTGTACCTTTGTCGAAAAAGCGATAAACGCCCAGGATGCCGGTGCTTTGGCAGTGATTATCATCAACAGCGATGATGACGAGTTGGAGATGGCTTGCACTGGTGATCTTTGCAGCAGTGTCACGATTCCCGTTATTGCCGTCGGCCAGGGTGATGGCGAACGCTTAAAAGCCTGGGCTACGCTTTATAGCACCGCCGCTGTGGTGATCGACCCTCGGGCACGAGAGGTAGACACTACCGCAGGTACCGTAGCCGATTTCAGTGGGCGCGGACCAGCCTTTTCCAGTCTCAGTGCGCCGGATCTGGTCTCATCTGGCGTCAACGTGCTTGCGGCTTTGCCCAGCAACACCTACGGCGTCATGTCCAGTAGTCTTGCTGCAGCGGCTTCTGCCGCTGGCATTGCTGCGGACCTGTGGTCTACCCATTCAACTTGGTCAGCTGAGACGCTGGAAGCAGCACTCAAAGGTGGTGCTTCATCTGCTACGCTAGAAGAGGATGGTGCACTCACCACTGCCTCAGCCTTGGATGCTGGTGCGGGCTATGTCAACATAGCAACCTCAAATACATTGACCCTGATAGCAGAACCATCCGCTATCGCCATTCCCAATCTGGTCACAGGCCAACAGACCACGATCAATATCACCCTAAGAGACATCCGCACCACGGGGGTAGCGCAGACATATGCCTTTTCAGCCAGCGCCGATAGCCGACTGCGCCTGCAGCTTCCTTCGGACATTACGATGAGTCCTGGCCAAGAAACAGTCGTCAGCTTGAGTGTTTCTACCTACAGTAGTGCTACCCCGGGCGACGCCAGTGCCAGGCTGCTGATAAGTGATGGAACTCACGTTACCGCAGTGCCGCTCTGGGCAAGCTTGCGTAATCCGACAGCTGCTGCGGATGTGCTGCTCATCGACAACGACTTCTCGCACTTTGAGAGTAATGCCGACTATGGTGAATTGACTCTTCAGGCTTTGGAGGCCGCGGGCTATAGCGTCACCTATTGGGATGCCGACATCAACTATGGCGGAGAAACCACCATACCCGATCTGGACGAGCTGCTGGCTTTTGAGACGGTTGTATGGCTTACAGGCGACAACATCAATCCTGATGGCTATTATTTGGTATCCACGCCGCTTACCTCGGCAGATCAGGCTCTGTTAGCTAGATACCTGGAATCAGGAGGGCACCTGCTGGCTATTGGACAGAATCTGGCGGCTGCCAGCGATGTCAACAGTGACGAAGACACAATGTGGGGATTCTCGACGCTGGTTCACACCTATTTAGGTGCACATCTCTTGACTAATGATGCTCTCGACGCAAGCTCGGGGACCGCTTTTGGCATAGCAAATGGCGCATTGCAAGATATGCAGCTCACGCTGGTAAACCAGGCATCCGTCGATGAACTGGGACTCGGCGGATTATCCGATGGCTCGGACGCCATGTTGGTTTCTCCCTTGTTGGGTGTAGCCTCGAACAGCACAGTGGGGGATGGGGGGGTAGCTGTGGCCAAGTCCGCTGAACCTTCCATCGAGTACCCCGATCTCGATTTACCCTACCGCACGGCCTATCTTGGCTTTGGCCTCGAAGGTATCGCCAGCAATTCGCCAACAAGCGCCTCCGAATTGCTTGGGGGCCTTATCGATTGGCTGAACGATCAGGTAAACGTTACCTGTAATGACCTGACAGCAGAGGCCAACGAACCAGTGCAGGTTTCCTGTTCTGCGGCGTCATCGTATGGCAACCTCTCGGGCTATCGCTGGCAGATTGATGATGGCCTCTCTACACGAATTGTAGAAACCACAGGGTCTTCTATCTCGCTGATTCCAGAGGAAAACGGGCGGCCAATCACTGTTACCGTCCAAGTCAACGATTCTTTGGGGCATTCGGCCATCAACACATGTACGGTGAACCCAGTTCTGGGAGGTTCCTCAACCTTTACATCTTCTGGCGGTCCGGCTCGAGCCGGGGAGACAGTAACACTCCTACTGACGTTGCGACACGCTGCAGCAACCACTGTTACTGCCGAGGGCGATCTACCCTTGCCCGATGACGCCATCTATGTCTCCTCAGATGGCGGCACTTATGCTAGCGGCCACTTGAGCTGGAGCGGCACACTGGCAGAGGGGCAGACAAAAACTCTGCGCCTGACATTCCAACTGGGGAGTACGTATCCTGACGGCACGTCGCTTACGACCCAGGCCAGTGTTACTATGGATGGGGGCACTTTTGAGCTGAGCAAGGTAATTTCCGGTCAGGCCTTCCAGTACTTGCCGTTGGTTTTGAATAATTAGAAATCAACGCCATCATGATCAAGTGACAGAGACGTAAAACAAAAAGGACGGTGCAGCTCAAGCTGCACCGTCCTTCCTTTATCGATAGAGCAAACTAGCTACCAGAGCCATCATCCAGCACGAGCATAACGGATGACGTCCCCTCATCTTCAGAAACCATCAAGGTCGTCGTCTGGGTGCCACGAGTCCACATATAAGAGCCATACTCTGGCGCAGAGCTAGTCGTGTCGTACGTCCAACCATCTGCTTCCATGGCGTTCATGTAAAACTCGCTAACCTCGTCCGCAGTAGCCACAACATCATATCCCGACATGCCCATCATGGTGTAAAACTCAGTAGCGCCATCCATAACCGGCAACTCAAACTCTTCAGATACCACGCCACTAAAGTCGTAGGTCGATTCAACGTCCTCGGGCGCTTCAATCACGACATCATCCCCAATCTCGAGGATTGTTTGGCTATAGTTCCAGGTGAATGTCCCCTCATCAGGGTCTTCATAAGTCATGGACATGATCATCTTGATCGCTACACCATACTCTTCAGAAACCCAAAGTTCATAGGTTCCCTCTTTGATCTGGGCACTATCATCATCCAATTCCCCGGCCATAGCGGCCAACTCGTCAAGTGCGACGGCATCGCAGCTGTAATGGCGAGTATCGAAACCGTTGATAACCTCTTTGCCCATGTCGTCACAGGCATCGTCCATCTCGTCGAGGCCAAGATCATCTTCCAATAGGAGGCCAGTATAATCTTCGGCATCTTCAGGAGATAGAACGATAGCTGTCCATGTATCGCTAACACGGGTGTACATCGTTCCGTCAACATAGCGAGTTTCGCTCGTGACACCATCGCCCGAATCGCTGGTCATGCTCCAAGCCAGAGGATCAGCCACATAGGCCATGGTCGTTGTTGAGCTATAACCCTCTTCACCCATACTGTATTCACTTGTAAATTCAGCACGGTAGCCCGGAACATCTGCCAAACTGGCAGTCTCCACTGACTCTGTCGCCGTCGGCTCAACAGTTGGTGCAGATGTAGCTGTGGAATTCGCGGCAACAGAAGTACTGTCACCGGTAGCACCTGAAGCGGCTGGGGTTGCTTCCTGCGGCTTGCACGATGCCAGCAGTAATGCGGAGGCTATGAGCAAGCATAGCAAAAGCACCAGTCGTCGGCGATTCATAATTGTGTCCCTCCCTGACTTGAGTAAATGCAAACGTGGAAAAAACATTGCCCGCGGATCACCATCAATAGGCGAACCCGCGAGCAAAGTTCTGTGGAGATGGCGGGAATCGAACCCGCGTCCAAAGAGTTCGACCAGCGATATACTACAGGTTTAGTCTATCTATGTTATCTCGCGTCGATGTTACCAATAGACAGGTCTATCGACACCAGCCGCCTTGTCTTGAGCCAACCGCTAGCGGCGTCCTGGTTGGCAGCAATCCGAATTGTTCGACGCCTGACACCGACCTCTCGGACAAAGCTCGGGTCAAACGTGACTGACTTGAGTCAGTCAATGGAACAGAGGCTATCGCCTACGCGGCGAAAGCATATTCCGGTTCAAAAGTGTTGTTGGCACCTAAATTTTGCCCAGTTAATAACGAGGTCCAGGCGCCCCGACCTGCAATCTCTGACCAGCCGTCCCTGTCGAAGCCAGTCATCCCCTGCAAACAGAATTATATCATAGTCCATATCTTTGATGCAAGCTGCCATACCCCGGCACAAGTTTGACCCTCTGAACGCCGTCGCGTATGCTGTACAGGTGTGGCAGCATACACTGCCAGAATAACAGAAACTAGATAGAAATTCGCGGCAGCAATCACGGCTATCAGCAAACCTTGCGATATCAAATAACGGAGGCAGCTATGTATCAACCTGTTGATAAACCAGTCCAGATTGGTGTCATTGGTGGAAGTGGGCTATACGAGATTGATGGCCTGGCAGATATACAAGAATTGACCATCGAGACACCCTTTGGGGCTACGAGTGATGATCTCCTTGTCGGAAGTCTGGATGGCGTGCGTGTTGCCTTTTTGCCACGCCATGGCAAGGGGCACCGCATTAGCCCCAGTGAACTCCCTGTTCGGGCCAACATTTGGGCATTAAAGAGCCTGGGCGTCAAAAGCCTGCTATCCTTTAGTGCTGTGGGCAGCCTGCGTGAAGGACTGATACCGCGAGATTTCGTCATACCTGATCAGATTCTGGACAGGACCAAGGGAATCCGCCCGGCTAGTTTCTTTGGCGACGGCATCGTAGCCCATGTGGCCTTTGGCGAACCCTATTGCTCCCATGTATCAAAAATCGCTGCCGAGGCCGCTCGTCAGGTTGGTGTGACCGTTCATGAAACGGGGACGATGGTCGTAATGGAAGGCCCGCAGTTCTCCACCAAGGCCGAATCCCTTTTCTACCGTCAGATTGGCGGTGATGTGATCGGCATGACAGCGCTGCCCGAGGCCAAGCTCGCTCGTGAGGCCGAGATATGCTATGCCACCGTGGCCATGGTAACCGACTATGACTGTTGGCATGAGGAAGAAGAGGCAGTTACTGTAGACATGGTGGTAGCCAACGTGAATGCCAATGTGGCCAATGCCCGCGAGATCATTCGACTGGCTGTGCCCAAGCTGACACAGGATATTGACACGGATTGTGCCTGCCGCCATGCGCTGGAAGGCGCCATCATGACCGCCCCTGATCGCTACCCCGAGAACAAACGCCGCCAGCTCGCTTTGTTTCTCGACAAGTAGGACTTGCTGCACTACCGAGAAAACAAACCTCCCCACAAATGCCCCTAATGAGCACAGTGGGGAGGTAACATTTAGCTCTATCCTCAGGACTCGGCGATAAATTCTGCCGTCGTTTTCACAGTGGCAAAAGTGCCATCCAGCGAGGCCATAAAGGCCTGATGGACCGTCGTGGCCGGAATAACGGTGTCATGCCAGAGGAGATTCCTGGTGGTGCAGGCATCCTCCAACAACGTGACCGCAAATCCGAGATCCTTGGCAGCTCTCACCGTCGTATCGATGCACATATGGCTCATCATGCCGCAAACCACAATGTGACCAACACCCTTGGCGTATAACGCATCCTTGAGCTCGGTCTCGTAAAAGCTGCTCGGCTCATGTTTGATGATAATCTTCTCTTCGGGCAGGGGTGCAACGCCCTCATAGATCTCTGCACCTGGGGTTCCGGGTGCGAAAGATTGGGCGTTCTCCTTCAAACTGATATGCTGCACAAAAATGACAGGCCAGTTGTTCTTTCTGAAATACTCCAGAGCCTGCTTGGCCTGAGCCGCGGCTTTTTCAGGAGCATCAAGGCGAGATTGTACACGCATGAAATAGTCGTTTTGAATGTCCACCAGTACCAGGGCCTTGTTCATTTCCTACCCCTCTCCAAATCCACGATGCTGATATTTTCTCGCTGTGGGCCAAAAGGCATTGCGCTAGGTACGGTCTGTTTGCTTGTCCAACATCCGTGATCCAACAAACAATGCCGCTATAGGAATCAGATAATAGAGAGAAATGCTCAGATTGATCCAGGCGGGGGCACTGTATTCCGGATGCTGCAAATGATGATACCACGCTATTGTGACATGGCCTATCATGACAAAGATCAATACAATGCCAATTACCCTACAAATCCTTGCGAATCTCTGCTTGCTCATTCTTGAGCCTCCACTTCCAACACTCGATTTTCCCGCCGTGAGAGCAGGGTAGGGGAATGAGAAACGAGCAGGCTCGACACCTGCTCGTTTATGTTTTACTCATACTACTCGTCGTAACGGCTCTGTTTCAGCGCCCGGGCAATATCCCGCTGAGATTCACGCTCAGCGATCGCATCTCGTTTGTCGTGCTGATGCTTGCCCTTGGCAAGGCCTATTTCTACCTTGGCACGGTTGTCCTTGAGATATATCTTGAGTGGCACGATGGTATAACCCTTTTGCTCGGCACGAGCCACCCAACGCCAGATCTCTCGTTTGTGCAGCAACAACTTGCGGTCGCGGCGAGGATCGTGATCCTGATAGCTAGCCTCTTTGTAACCGCTGATATGTGTGCCAATGAGCCAAACCTCACCATGGCGAATGGTGACATAGCTGTCACCCAGATTCACTTTGCTGTCTCGGATTGACTTGATCTCGGAACCGACCAGCACGATACCCGCCTCGAGCGTGTCCTCAATGGTATAATCATGGAACGCTTTGCGATTTGTCGCTATGGTACGGTCGCCGCCGCGCTCTTTGTCACTCGGCATTGCTCGTAATTTCTCCGTTCAGAAGCAGCTCGATAGCCGCATCCAGTTGTGTATCGACCCCTTCGTACCAGGCGTCTTCATCCAATTCAACCACATAATCGGGGGTCAACCCTATCCCGTCGATAAAGGTACCACTGGGCAAGGCGTATTTGGCGATGGTAACGCGCAGTTGCGAACCGTCGCTCAGAGTGTGCAGTGTTTGCACAGACCCCTTGCCATAACTCTGGGTACCCAGCAGTTCTGCGCGCCCCAAATCCTGCAATGCGCCCGCCACAATCTCAGAGGCACTGGCAGAATTTCCATCAATCAACACGACCATGGGAACATTCAGGGCGGCTCCCTCGCCGTTCACACGATAAGAGTTGACGGTCTCATTACGCCCGTGTTCGGTAACCACCAACGTCTCGTCGGGCAGGAACTCGCCAGATATCTGTACGGCTTGATCAAGCAGACCGCCGGGGTTTCCGCGCAAATCGAGCACAAGCGCCTCAGCGCCTTTATCCTGCAGCTCAGTCAGCGCCTCGACAAGCTGATCATCAGCATTGGCGTTGAACTCTGTCAAGGCGACATAACCGATATTATCATCAAGCATCTCAAACGACACACTGGGATATTCGATAGCGCGTCGTGTCACCGTCAGATCAAAGGTCTCTTCGTCACGTTCAATCGTCAGTAAAACGTCGGTGCCCTCCGGTCCTCGAATCAGAGTAATGGCATCGTTCATCGATAGTCCCTCGATGAGAGTACCATCCACGGCAATGATCGCATCACCGACCTGCATACCCACTTCTTCTGCAGGAGAGCCATCGAGAATATCGACAGCCACCAGGCGATCAGCAGTGTCGGGCATACCCACTGTAACGCCTATTCCCTGAAACTCGCCGCTCATGTCTTCGGAGACAATCGAGGCGGCTACAGGGTCGAGAACGAGGGTGTGCGAATCGCCGACCGCGTCTACCATGCCCCGCACGGCGCCACGCATCAGCTCGGTCGTGTCGAGAGAGTCGGCTTCTAGATAGTCAGACTCGATAATGTCCCAGGCTTCCCATAGAATAGAAACCAGGTCATCGCGTGTTTGGATCACTTCCGACGAATCCGTATTGCCGTCTGTTGCCGACAAAGCAGCGCGAAGCGATGAAAGTGGGTAATAGCTATCAATTAACCAAAAGGAACCGGCTCCAGCAAAACCACCAAGGATAAAAGTAAAAAGAAACGCAACTATAATCAAAAGAACGCGCAAGCTGTGTTTGTTGGTGTTCTTGGACTCTTCCACTATCTTTTCCCCGTATTTTAGGCTATATATTAGCCCAATCCCGTGTTCTGCTCAGCGTGTTCTCTGCCATGTGCATCTGAGTTGACATTATACACCGAGGGACGGTTCAACCCAAAGATGTTTGACCACTGCCTGTTGCGCGTGATAACATTATCTATCAAAAGTGTGAGGACAAACATGACAGGCAAGTATTATGTTGGGGTCGATCTCGGTGGAACAAGCATGCTTGCCATCGTGATGGATGAGCAGGGGACTGTTCTAAAGTCTGCCGGACGCAAGGCCAGGGCTGAGCTGGGTGCCAAAGGCGTGGCGAACCGTATCGTATCACTCATCAGAAAAGTACTGGTCTCAGCACTGCTAACTGATGACGACCTCGGTGGGGTGGGAATCGGCATTCCCGGCCCAGTTGATCCTAGTACAGGCCACGTATTCCTCTGTGCTAACCTCGGTGAAAGCTGGACCGACCTCGACTTGGCTGATGTACTACAGGAACGCATCGGCGTTCGCCCATACATTGAAAACGATGTCAACGTGGCTGCCGTGGGGGAGCATACCTACGGGGCGGCGCGCGGCTATCGTGATGCCCTGGTGATTTTTGTAGGAACGGGTATTGGTGGAGGTTTGATCCTCGATAACAAACTGCGCGCCGGCGCACGCTTTGGCGCTGGTGAAGTGGGCCATACCACGCTGCTGGCTGATGGACCGTTATGCAGTTGTGGGCAGCGGGGACACGCCGAAGCACTCGCCAGCCGCCGGGCTGTGGAACGCTATATTCAAGAATCAATTGCCGGCGGACGTCCTAGTATTGCGCAAGAGATTCTCACCAGTCGTAACAAGACAATGATGACTTCCAGTGTTATCGATGAGGCCTACCGAGCAGGGGATGAGGTAACAATCGAAGCCTTACGCAGTGCACAGCATTATCTGGGGCTGCTTGTCGCCAATTGCGTCAATATGTTTGATCCCGAAATTGTGGTTTTGGGCGGGGGAATCATCGACCGCATCGGGCAGGAATACGTGGATGCTGTGGCACTCTCTGCCTATCAGCATATCCTCAACAAGCGTGACATGGAGGGCTTTACGATTGCCAAAGCCGCACTGGGGGATCTCTCAGGTGCTATTGGTGCGGCCACACTAGCCGCCACCCATTCATCTTATGGTTCTGTCTCGTCATAGTCCGGATCGATATTCGCGCCCAGCATGTCTTCCGGCTTTGCCCTGGATTGGGCATCTTTCAAACTCAGGCCGTAGGTGCCCACCATATCGGACAGACGATCTTCGTCCGTCTCATAAGCATAGACAATGCGGGTCGTATCAGAATGCTCATGGCCCAGCAGCGCCGCAACCCATTCGAGGGGCATACCTTCGTCCAACAAATCCTGGGCGCGGCGGTGCCGTAGCGAGTGCGGCGAGGTATTCTCATAAAGGCCCTCGGCAAGCGCAGCTTGCTTGACCAGATTCCAGGCATGTGCCGGTGTAATGGGAGTACCTTTTCCCCTTCCGTGAGAGGCAAAGAGCGGTGCAAAAGGGCCATCTGCGCGTTCACGGGTATAGGCACGCAGCAGTTCACGCGTCTCATCAGAGAGAAAAACTGTTCGCGGCTTGCCGTTCTTTGTGCGCACCAGCCGTATCTTACGTGCACGACCATCTAGTACATCAGAACGAGATAGCGCCAGTGCCTCGCTGATGCGCGTTCCCGTATCATACAGAAAAGCCATCAGCGCCCGATTGCGCAGCAAAGCCAGCCTCCGCGCACCCTTTTTCTCGGGCAGCGTCTGCCGCATATAGTGCGACAATACGCGAATCACATCAGGATCGGTGGGGCGGCGCTTGTAGCCGCTACGCCGCTGCCCGCGGCCCTGATCAATCCGACGAACCATACGCTCGTACGAGACGCCCTCAGGCAGCAAATCCCGCAAGTCGAGCCAGTTCATCAGGCGGCGGGCGGCCACCATATAGGTGCGGGCGGTACGCGTAACCGCAGCATCGGGCGAGTCATAGCGCTCGTCGGGATAGGCCTCACGTAGCCAGCGGTTAAACTCTGCCAATGTCTCCTCGGTGACATATGTAAGAGGGCAGGGGGCCAATGCATCGGCAGCCTCAAACTCGTTGTGCAGCACATGAAGGCAGCGCACCAGAGCATCAAGCCCAAACCCATAGGTACGCTGAGAGAGGGGGCTCAGCTCGAGATCAGACAGCATGAGTGCCGCAGCGTCGTTTAGCGTCGCAACGTCGCCTGTAGTTGCACCAGCAGCAGGGGAGCTTAACTTGGAATCAGCCATGTGATTTCTTCTTTGAGTATTTTAGTTAATCTGCAATAAATCATATTATCTAAAATGATCTTTGTCAAGCCCTGATGGGCCAAAACATGCCGCTGCCGCCCCGAAATGCTCTCGAAAGGTGTCTTTTCATTTACAGGTAAAATGTGCGCACATCTATCTGAATTCCAAGTCCTCTACCACGAACGCTCCATTCAAAAGCCTCGGCCTCTCCCGACAGTATAACCTCGTACACAGCACATATTTGCCAGAACCTCTCACCATCTGTCTCTTGGTTTATCTACGCATTGCCATCACATCCAGTGCACAGTTTATACAAGCCAGCGCGCTTGCTGAACACAAGTCAATCCGCATAACGCTGCACCCATAAACTACACGCTCACACAGCAACGAGGTCATGTCCTTCCCCCTGACAAGACCAGCCTTGATTGAAAACAGCGCCTTTTCGGGCACTCCCCCACCAGACACGTTAAGGTACATGATTATGTAAATAGATACACTTATTGCCCCTCCTCTAAAAGCAAGCGTCTATGTTAGGGCAAGAGAGCATAGTCCATGCTGGACTAATAGTCTCGATGAGACTATTATGGATGCAGAATTCAGCCAGACGGCTTAATAGCTTTGACAAACTGCACATAACGCGACTATAATAACCTATCCTTGCAGGGTAAAAGCCCGCGGAGCGAACGACTTCTTCGTGCGCACACCATTGTTCATGCGTACATGCTCCACTACCCCATCGGTGCCGCCCCTGCAGCTAACTCTTGATTGCGACCACGCGAGGCGATAAATATATGCCAGTTAAACGTCGATGCCCCAAATGTGGGCATCCTAACACCTCGGATGCTGTTAACTGCGCCAATTGTGGCGCACCGCTGACGCTTACATGCCCCAAGTGCGGAACTATCCGCCCCTGGTTCGTCGCAGATTGCCCTCATTGCGCTGCTATCCCCAAGGATACGGCTCTTTTTCATGAGGCCTTTGGCGAAAAGACCCGCAACATCGTTGGTGAACGCTACGAGCTGCGCGTTCGACTGGCTTCTGGCGCGGTTTCCCGCGTCTACAGAGGCGTAGATACGGCAAATCCCACCGTCGACTATGCCATCAAAGAACTGTTTCCCGTGGCGATGTTCCGCGCTGATGAAAAACGCGAGTTGGATCGGCAGTTTCATGCCCTCTGTGATACCTGGCGTACCATAGACAACCAGGGCATTGCCCGCATTGTCGACGTTTTTGCCGAACGCGAGCGCTATTATGTGGTCTCTGAATACATCGATGGCTGGAGTATGAAGCGCATCATCGAAGAGCAGCGCATTCGTACGACACCTGATCTGGCACGAAACTGGGCGGCTCAGCTTTGTACCTCTCTCTCGGCACTCTACACCTCAAACCCTGGCTTGCATGTACCTTTTCTGGCACCGCAGCACATCATGGTTTCGGCCGCAGGCGAGGTCAAAATCATCGATCTGGGACTCACAGCACTGTTCATGCCACGTACTTTTGGCCCCTATGGCAGTGTCACTGGTTATGCCGCCCCTGAACTCAAAACGGGCAAACCATCAGCCGAAACTGACCAGTTTGCCGTTGGACGTATTCTCTATGCCCTGCTGACAGAGCGCCTTTTAGAGATGGGCAGTAAACCCGTTCCTCTGCAACGTGCAGTTCCTGGCATCTCGCAACAACTGGTCAAAACGATCGCCCGGGCAGCCCGGCGCGAACCCGAAGCTCGCTTTGCCACAATTGATGACCTGACGCGAGAGTTGTGGAGTGGCATGGATGGCGAATTGGTGCCTGTAAATGGTTGGGTTCAGCTTGCTCAGGCGCGGCAGATGGATAACGCTTGGGAGCAATCAGGTGGAACATCGAATGGAAGCAGCGCAGGGCGTACTTCATCCAGGGGCATGAGCATGGCCACGCTGGGGTTCGATCCCGATCCCCGTTTTGGCCAGAGCAGGGAGCCGATCTCTATGACAGCACCTGTTCAGCAGATGCCCACACCTGCCAAGCCCGTTGCAATTGGCAAGGCAGAACTCTCGGTAACGCCGGGGCGCTTTAGTCTGGTGCTCGATGGCCTGGAAGAACACCGCGAAAATATCAAGATACGGAATATCGGCACTGCTCCAGCTCGTGTGTCCTGCAAAAGCACGGCACCCTGGCTGCATGTGCCAGACAAAACCTTTACCCTCAAACAGGGCAAAACCGCCCAGCTCATCTTTGCGGTGAACTCGGCGATGCTACCTCCGGGCGATATGAGCCAGCAAGGCAATGTCGTCGTAACCTGGGAGGGAGCACCGCTCAAAATCGATGTGCACGCCTTTGTCCCGGCGCAAGCCCGACTGCAGGTTGAAACACCGCTGCTGGATTTTGGTGCAATCACGGGGGATTCTGAGTACGAACGCGACATCGTCATTCGCAATGCAGGTGGGGCAACGCTCACTGGCACTGTCGGCTCACGCGTGCCCTGGCTGACCATCGCCCAAAAACAGTTTACATTGGGCGAAAACGAGATGCTGGCCATCCCAGTTAAATTGCTGCCCGAACGCCTCGAAAGCGGCCGCTATGATCTGGCCGACGCTATCTTGCTGGATAGCGATGCCGGACAGGACAAAATTGCCGCCAGGGTCTCACGGCGCAGCCCAGTGCTTTACGTCGAGAATACGATTTTTGACCTTGGTGCACTGCACGAGGGAGATGCGCCCGAGCTGACTTTTATGTTGGCCAACAAAGGCAATGCCTTGCTCACCGGAACAATACGTGCTCACGATGATTGGCTTCATGCCAGTCCTTCTGAATTTGCTCTCGGCCCCGGCGAGGCAGCCACCATTAATCTGTTTATTGACATCAAGAACCTGGACGGCCCCAACCACGCCAACCGGGCCTTACTGATCGAGAGCAATGGCGGCACGCAGGATATTGCACTGCATCTGGATGTGCTCAAGCCTCGGCTTGCACTGCGTACATCACACATTGACTTTGGTACACTGCCATTCGGTCAAACCGCCGAACAGCCCGTGGATATTGCCAACACGGGAAGGGCCCCTCTGTCCGTTCAGATTACCCCACTGGTGCCCTGGCTGCAGCCCAACAAACAGACCATACAGATTGAGCCTGGGCAAAATGCACATCTCGTGGTGCATCTGGATCCCACAGCATTCGAGGCTAACGCCGAGTTCTCTTTGGTCGATGCTCTGTTGGTCAAGGCGGGTACCGCATCGTTCGTTGTGCGAGCGAGTGTCATTGTCCAACGACCGCAGCTTACCGTCGAACCAGAGACGATCGATTTTGGTTATGTCGATCTGGCCACGCCCGTGCAGCGCGAACTGGTGCTTACGAATAGTGGTACCGGGGCGCTCAGCTGGCAGGCTCTGATCGATGCGCTGTGGGTCGAATTCTCGCAGACCGAAGGACGCTTGCTTTCTGGCGAATCTGTAACCATCACCGCCACTGCCTACGGCATGGGCTTGGAAAAAGGCGTCGATAGCACCGAAAATACCTTGATCATCAACAGCGACGGTGGACGCGCCAAGGTTCCCTTGATTGTCGGGGTAGCAAATCCGCGACTTGCTTGCCACACCGCCTTCCTGGACCTGGGAGAGAGTATCAACCGTGTTCCGGTTAGCGCAACGTTGAGGCTCTTTAACTATGGCATGGGCACACTCACAGGCACCGTGCGCTCGGACCAGCGTTGGCTGGTGTTGGATCACGTATCCTTTGAAGCCTCTACAGGCCGCTCGGTGATCATCACCGCCACCACTGATATGGACGAATTCCCTGCTGATTCGCTCTATGAAACGGCCAAAATCCAAGTGGAAAGCAATGGCGGCGATATGGAACTATCTGCCGCGGTAAATGTTATGCTTGAACCTGACCTCATAGTAGTGGATAATAGAGTAGACTTGGTAATGGATCTCGCTAGCGGCGACCTTACAGGGCGTTTGATACTCTTGAATCAAGGGTTGGACTCTGCACACGTTGAGCTAATCCCGGGGATGCCTCAATTGGTGGTTACCCGCACTTTTTGCGATGTCAAACCGGGCAAACGCGTCCGCATTGCTATACACTGGCAGGGTGAGGCCGACTGGGACCCGGAACGAGCGGTTATCCGCATTGTAGGAGATGAAAAGACACTGACAGTGCCTGTCACACGACCCGAGTGAACGCCCGGACCAAGATGGCCGGGCAGACCGAAAGGAGCCACCAATGAAGCTTCTCACAGCCATTGTCCGAGATGAATATGCTCTTGATGTAAGCTCACGACTAAACGCCGCCGATTTGCAGTGCACACGCATTGCCTCAACGGGCGGTTTCTGGCGCAAAGGTTATGTGACCATGCTCATTGGCGTTGAAGAGGATGAGATTGAAAAGGTTCTAACGATCATCGATGACAACGCTGGCCCCGAAATCGATCCTGAACTCGCTCCCAGTACCCATCCGCCCCATCGGGCAACAGTCTTTGTCCTGGATGTCGACCAATTTGCCAGATACTAACGCCAAGCCATGAAACGTTTTTACGTCATTGTTGATCTCGAAGGAGTCGCTGGTGTTGCCCGCTGGGATCAGTTGGGCATTGAGGGCAACACGCCCGAGTTTCTAGCTGCCGTTAAACTGTGTACCCAAGAATTGGCGGCCTGCGTAGAAGGTATTCTGCAAGCCGCCCCTGACGCAGAAATCTGGGTATGGGATGGCCATTATCATGGCTCCCTTGACCTGACCAGATTCCCCAAAGGGGCCCGATTGCTCAACAATGCCCCCATCGATCCGCCATATTGTATGAATCTCGAGCAGTTCGACGGCCTCTTCTTTTTGGGGCAGCACACCATGTCAAACACCCCTGACGCCAATCTCCCCCATACCTATGCGCGTGACATCGAGTACTACAAACTCAATGGCCTTGAGCTAGGTGAGTTTGGCTGTCGCGCAGCCCTGGCTGGTTCCTTTGGTATCCCCACTGTATTTGTAAGTGGCGATGATGCCATGTATCGCGAAGCCCATGCCCTGATACCCAATATCTCTTGTGCGCGCGTCAAACGCGGTATTGCGCCTCAGCTTGCCGTCCATCTGGCACCAGCGGATGCTTGCAGGCTGATTCGGGCAGCAGCATCCCAGGCAACTGCCAACTCGGCAAATATTGTTCCCTTTGTTCTCGCCGGCCCCCCTTATGTGCAAGAGGTCGTTCTGCGTGATAGCGCCGATCCCGAATTCTATATCAAGCGCGGTTTTGAGCAGACTGGCCCTTGTTCCTACACCAAGACAGCCGCTTCATTGGCTGAGTTGGCCATCTAGTTCCAATAGCTTTTGCTTGCAAAAATAACGAGCCTAAAGAGAATCCCTTAGGCTCGCTGCTTATCCTTAACTTCTCTAGAACTCTAACTCTTCTCCGCCTTCGGCATCGAGCGAAAGGTCTAACTCTTCTTCCGTCCAACTGCTGGCTTGCTCATCCGGTGCTAGCACAATATCATCACGATCGCACAAGGGTTTGAACATACAGCGGGCACACTGGCGAAGGTCCTCCGTCTTTTCAAACTCGCCCGCCCCCCTGCTGGCAATCTCTTCTGCCAGGGCAGTAAACCAGGCGCCATCCTTTTGCATCTGCTCGCGTGAATAATCCACCACGCACAACTCATCCGGCGCATTGGTAAACCAATAGACCATGCGCGTCTTCTCGGGCAGCACCACCCCATCACCGCTTAGCAGGGCCTGGCCAGCCTGAGCTGCGGCATACAGGTAAACACGGGTTTGCATGCGGCGCTGCATCACCTCGTCAGTAGGTCGACGTTCCAGTGTTTTCCAGTCCACCACGGTCACCGCGCCCTCCTGCCCTGCAGAGACAAGATCAAAGCGGGCATAGAGATTGAATCGGCCGATAGGCACCACCAGCGGCACCTCAGGCAGCCATTTCCCTACCTCATAATTGTTTATGTCAAGTGTTTCTGCTGCCTTCCACCAGCGCACCAAATTGGGATCAGTGCTGGCTTGGGCCAGCGCATCCATCGAGATACCTGTATAGCGTCGAGCCATCCACTGATGAAAGATCCTTCCTCGCGCCAACGCCTGGCGCTGTAAGGCGGCCTGTTCACCTTCTGCCGTGGGCCAGGGTTGCTCTACCACATAGTGCCAGTAAAAACGCCGTGGACAGCGCACATAGGTGTTGAGCCCATGTTGGCTGAAAACATGCCCCTCCTCGAAATGCGTCTCTTTCATGGCATGCTCCCCTGTGTGAATTCGAGCAGCAGCGTGTATAGACGCGAAGGCTGGACGGGGCGTTGACGCTCGCCCAAAGAGCGGCTGCACGTAATGATCAGGTTGGATCGAGCGCGCGTTAGGGCCACATACAACAGGCGTAGGCGCTCACAAATGTACTCGCGGTGCGATTCGATCACCAGATCAGCGCCCGCCTGAGGGGCGAAATCCGTGCCCACCAACATCTCCAGCTCTTTGCGCGCTTCGATGGCTGGTGCCCGCCCGGGCATGAAAAAAGGCTCGTCCCGAAAACGATCATCCAACGCTGTAGGAAAGTCCAGGCTGTTCAGGCCAGTAACAAAAACCAGGTCCCACTCTAATCCTTTGGCCTTGTGCATAGTGGTCACCACCACAGCACCGGGTTTGGCGATATAGCCGCTATCCGCCAGCGAAAGCGAACCCAATGCGCGTCGGTTGCGGGCGATAAGGTCGAGTTCGTGAGCCAGGTCGCCGATATGCCATTCGGGGTGCAGCATCGCCATAGAGCTCAGCGAAGAAGCCACCACGTGCACGATGGCCAGCTCTGTCTCTGTATCGAAAATATCCTGGGCGATGGTCAGCACCAAATCCTCCGTCGGCAACGAAGAGGCCCGTACCCAGCGCCGTACGCCGCGCACATACAGATTGACGAGCGCGAGTTCATCATCAGCAAGTGTCAACCCCGAGGGCAGCAAATCCTCCAATGTAGCATAGCCCATAGGGAACAACAGGTTTTCTGTGGGAATGCTAGAGAGCACAGTATCTACATGTCGTACGATATCCGGCGATAGTTCGCTGGTGTCGATATGCTGCCCGCCGCAGGCTAGGCGATTCCCCTTGGCCAGTCGGGTAAAGAGCCGCCCTGCCTCACGAGATATGGCGCGCCGCTCCAAAAAGCGCAGGATATCCGCCAAAACAGCGCTAATCGCCCGTGTTTGCGGCGTTGAACGTAACAAGTCTTCACAGGGCACCGGTGGCGTGGCGTTTTGCAGTTGCTGTACATAGTTCGAGCCGCTGATCTGCGTGGGGCAAAGGATGGCACAGGTGCGTTCGGGGTGCATACTCACATACTTTCCCGCCCAGGTCGCCACCCAGGTGGTCTCTTGCTGTTCGGTCTCAAAGGGCTCTGGTCGGATACTGATCTTGGCGTCATTGGCAGATGGGTTCGGCTGAGGGTCTCCTGCATCGGTGGGTAGCATATGCTGGTGCTGAAAGGCCATGCTGCGTATCACTGCATCAGGATGAGACGCAGTAGTCCAATCCACCAGATTGTTGGCCAAATCCATGATGGGCTGTGCGCAGCGGCCCGTTTGCGGCAGTGTCAGCGAAGCCACATCCGATCGTTCGGCAAAACGCCTGAAATAGCGGGGATCAGCCGCCGTAAAAGTGCTGTTGATAGACTGATTGGGATCACCCACGCGTACCCAGTTGCCTTCCGCACCGGCCAATGCCGCCAGGATATTCTCCTGCAGCGGTGAACTATCCTGGGCTTCATCCTCCAGAATATAGGGCCAGGCTTCTCGCAAACTCGTCAGGAATGAACTGTCCTGTTTCAGAGCCTCGATCGCCCGCCAGATGAGATCATCGAAATCGAGTCCGCCGCGTGTCTGCAAGTAACGGGCATACAGCTCGTATATCTCAATGCCCATCAGTAAAAAAGGCGATTCCTGAGCGCCGCGTGAGCCCAGCATCTGGCGCGCCTCAGAGGGATGCAGCCGCAAGTGCTTGCACTCTTTGATAACCTCGTGCGCAATCTTTTCTGTTTCACGACGCCAGGCCTGCACCACACTGCTCTTGCCAGCGTTCTCGCCCAAAAAGCTCTCCCACCAGGCGCTGTGGGTTGCCAGCCAGGTATCGATGGCGCGATCGATAAGCCGCCCGGCCTCGCCATCATCAACGATGAGCAGAGTCTCTTCCATGCCGGCCAGGTCATAACGCCGCCGCAGAATATCTGCCGCCAGTCGGTGCAGTGTGCACACCCGAAAGCCTACCGGCGGCAGGTGCTCACTCTCCAATATTTGGCGAATGCGTGCCGAGATGTTGGTCACAGCCGAATTCTGTACGGTTACCACCAACACTTCTCCCTGGTCGCCAATCTTGCCATCAACGATGAGCTGGGCTGCCAGCAGGGCCAGCGTGAGCGTTTTTCCACTGCCCGGCACCGCTGAGACGGCGAGCTTGCCGCCCTGGTAAGCCATAATCTCTTGTTGGGCATCGCGCAGGCGATAACCGAAAAGCTCTGTGATGCGCTCAGCCATTGGCCCTCAACCTCGTCATCGCCACCAGCACAGCCCGCAACAGCGGCCCGCTTTGTTCTTCACCATTCATTCCCAGCCGGCTTGAGGCCAAATAAATGCCGCCGGTACAGCGAGAAGCCAGGCCGCGCAGCACACGGGCCAAAGCCGTTCGCCGAGCCTCGTTCTCCTCGCGATCGCTCCACTTGGCACCTAGCAGCCAGTTACGCGAAAGCACATACGGGTGCGTCAGCGGTTGGTTGGGCCGCGTCCACCAGCCATTGGCCCCCAGGTCCATCCAAAACTGGTAATCCGACGATTGCTCACGCGTCAGGTATGCATAGGCTGGCGTCAACAGCACGGCATCATCCTCGGTCTGCTGCCAATCCAGCAGATACTCAGCGCTGGCCATACCCCCCAGCACCAGATTCATAAAAGCCTGCCCCGTCTCCAGAGGATCACTGCCGCTCATGCCCAAACCCGATTCATACAACCCTTGGGCAGCTTCTACCAACCGCGCATAGGCGCGAATACCGGCCGCATCGCTATGCAGCGCCATATCCTGCTGAGAGAGCACCTCGCCAAACAGGCGGCCCAGAAATTCATCCAAAGCATTGGGGATGCCCGTGCGATAAGCCGCCAGCCAGCCCTGCAAACGCTCATAAGGCGCCTGGTAGCGATAGCCCAACCGCTGCCAGGTGCGAGCCGCGTCAGCCTGCTGACGATCGCTGAGCTCGCCAGAAAGTGGCCGCAGGCTGGTGGTTTGTGGATCATAGGCTGCTCGCGCCAGTACCAAAGCCCGCACCTTGTCCAGGCCGGCCAGGGCGTATTCCAGCGCCAGGGCAACATCCTCTTCGCCCAGTACCAGCGGTGTACCAAAGATGCGCACGCTGTAATCGGGATGGGCCAATCGTGTCAACGTCAACGCCGCCCGCACCACGGGATGCTCGTTGAGCGGCATCGAGGGCCGCAGCAGCGCCAGATGCAGTCCACGTTGAGCCAACTCTTCACTCAGTGTAAAGCGCATGACCTCGCTGACATAAGGGGCAATAAGGGCGATTCGTTCGGGAGCCACACCTCGCTCCGTCACCAGCTCAGCCACCGTATCTGCCACCCAGCGCACCTGGCCAATCCAAAACTCGGCGCCGCCCTGGCCTCGTATTGCCGAGAGCGCCTCAGCCGCCGATGGTTGTGCGCAGGAATCTTTATCTTCGGAGGGGCAGCCCAATGCCGTACACACTGCCTCAGTAAGGGCTCGTGTGTTGCCCACAGGTCGCAAGAGTGCCTCAAAAGCCAGCTCCTGCTCACAACTCTGTCCCACCGCCGTCGCTGACTCCGGATCGGCACCCAAAAAGCTTCGATAACCGCCCCAATCATCACTGGCCAACACCATCGTTGTACATCGAGTCTTTAGGCTATCCAACCAGTCCAGCGCGACCGGCACATTCTCCTCCAAGTTGTCCACCAGCACATGCTGCACATCGGCCAGCGGGCCTCCCTGAGCCGCCAGGGGCCGTACAAAGTGATTGAACAGCTCGATAGTCAACGAGTAATCGACCAGGTTGTGCTCCAGACAATACTGCCGAAAGAGCAAAGCGCAATGCTGGGCTTGGCGATAAGAGGTAATTCGTTCGGGGCTACCCGCCCAGGCCGAGGTCAGTCGTTCCTCAATCTCAGTGTGGGCAAAACCAACCTGCGCCGACTTGTTAAGGTTGTCGATGAGCTGCGAAAGCAGCCGTTCACGCCGAATGGCCAACTCTGCAAAATAGCCCTTTTGCTGTATCAACGGCTCTACAATCTGCCAAAGATGATATTGCGTCGCCTCAATGCTCAAGAAACAAGGCTCTTGCTGTCCATCCAATCCAGCTGCATTGGCAATCTCGGGCCAATAGAGAGCCACCATCTTACGGCACAAACTGGGGAATGTCGTTAGCCAGGCCTGGCCGCGCACTGCTGCAGGGCTACTGTAGAGCACCTCTTCGCAAAGCTGCACCTGGGCGCGATTGGTCAAGAGCATCAAAATGCTCTGTGGATAGATCCCTTCGCCCAGCATGCGCACCAACCGTTGCTGCAAAGCAACGGTCTTGCCAGTGCCTACCGGACCATGCACCCAAAGGCTGCCAGAATCGTGATCGACACAGACTTGCTGCACAGGTGTTAATCGCAAAAGCTGCTCTTGCTGGTCTACATTCATATCCTCTCCACTCCAAAACACGTATCCCATTGTAAACGGGCACACATCCAATGTCCACAAAAGTGCCCCAATGCTGTTGCACAAGTAGAATCGAGCGATATAATGTACAGGCTGCATGAATTTTGCGGAGAAGCTATGCCTGAGACGCCCCCAACCGACAAACGAGACCTGCGTTACCTTGCTCAGCGAGCTTATCGCATCATGCTTGCCGATCTGTCGCGTGGCGAAGAAGAGTTTGAGCGGCTTCTCCGAATCTACCCCGAGGCCGGACAGCTTTATCTGGAGCGAGCCGAGGGCTATCGACACCTGGGTCATCTGGCTATGGCCAGGGATGATTACGAACAGGCTATGGACCTGATCCCGCTTTCCAGCATGCGTGAACGGGCGGCTAACGGTTTTCAGCTCTGTGCTACAGCCATTGGCACACGCGCCAACAAAGATGCAAGTATCGTCAAACCTACTGCGTCGGCTCCAGCCGTCGCGCCGCATGTCCATTTTCGGGCAGGCCTTTCGCTAGTTGATAAATATGTGCTCGATGCGCTCATTGGCCAGGGCAGTATGGCGAGTGTCTGGGCTGCTCACGAACCGGATATGCACGATCGCAAGGTGGCCATCAAAGTGCCTCGCGAAGACCTGCTTCCCTTCCAGGGTAACGAGATGAACGCCCGTTACGCCCGTGAGTTACAGGTTTGCGCCGAACTGGAGGCCGTACAGGCGCCCGCTATCGTCCGTGCGCTAACGACTGAGCGGCTCAATGGCCGGATATTGTTGGTCATGGAATACATGCCCGGCGGTTCTTTGGGCGATCTGCTTGAGCAGCGCAAACGTCCACTGCCTCACTCTCGCGCTATTGCCATCACGCGACGGGTGCTGCTGGCGCTCCAGGCCGCTCACGAGCATCCGTTGAGGATCGTCCATCGCGACGTCAAACCGTCGAACATTCTCTTTGATGCCAACGGCGATGCCCATCTCGGAGATTTTGGGCTGGCCCAATTTGGGCGCGCCAGCGAGACCGAGGGCAGCCCCGGGCTTTTGCGCGCCGGAACGCCCCTTTATGTGGCCCCTGAACAGCTATCGGGCGATGGGATTGTATCTCCCTCGGCAGATCTTTATGCTGTGGGTGTCGTGTTGTTTGAGATGTTGACGCTGCAACTCTATAAAGAGCACCCCCCTGGGACGCGCCCCGGTCAACTTGTGACGGGTATTGCGCCAACCCTGGATGGACTCGTCGCAAGATGTCTGTCTTCCGATCCATGGAAGAGACCCCAAACAGCACAAGAGCTGTTGCAGATTCTCAACTCGCTTCAAGAAGACGTCTTGCCCTCAACATTCAAGGAGCCTCAAGTGACAGAGAACGAAAACATGCAAGAGAAGGAACCGGAAGCGATGGAGCCTGATGAAATTGACGATCAGACCCCAGAGGTAGAAGGGCTCGATGCACCGGACGATCTCTCAGAGCCCGAGATGTCAGAGCCGATACCTGATGACGAGATTGCACCAGTACAAGCAGATCGAACGCGCGATCCTCTGGGCACTGCAACCTGGGAACCATTGGACGAGGTTCGCCCCAAGAAAAGGCCCTGGCGCTGGGTAGGCACGATTTTCCTCATCCTCTGTTTGGCTTTTTTGGCTCTGTGGGAGACAAACATGCTCAGCTGGGCGGGCATTACGTCGCCTTTTGCCCAACCAACAGCAGCACCAACAGCCACAGTCAAACCGACCACAGCTCCCACACAAGTCATCGTTGTCTCTTCGCCGGTGCCCACCTTTACACCGCTGGTGACAGCAACACCCAAGCCTACTGCGACGTTGGTTCCAACCAACACGCCCGAACCTACACCAACAGAAGAGCCTACCGTCACGCCAGGACCCACTATTGTGTTCGGTCTTTCCGCTGGTGATCAGGCCCTTATTGCAGGAACTGGCGGCAGAGGTGCTAATTTGCGCACTGGGCCAGGGCTCAGTTACGCTGTCAGCTATTCTGAAGAAGAGGGTATGGCCGTTACCGTGTTGGAAGGCCCCGTCTACGCTGATAACTATGCCTGGATCAACGTCGAATTGGAGCGCGGCGGTACGGGCTGGATTGCCGGACGCTTCCTGGCAGCGCCTGCTGAATAACAACAAGAGCTCCTCGTTATGAAACAGGAACAGCTCAAAGCTGTTCCTGTTTTCGCGTTTATCAGCAAAGCGTTGTACACAAGTGCGTCCCTAATTGTAGTATACTCTTCATACTGCACAGTAAAAGAATGGTTTGATAGAAATAAAGGCAAAACTATGAATCAGAAGGACACTAGAGCATTATCACTTTTAGCGGAACGCTTTGGCCATGATACGCTCATCTCAATTGCGACCTTGGATGGGAATCGCCCCTCTGTGCGTATCGTGAACAGCTACTACGAGGACGGCGCATTTTATACGGTTACTTATGCGCTTTCCAACAAGATGAAACAAATTGAACAGAACCCAACAGTCGCTATCTGTGGTGAATGGTTTACCGCACATGGCATCGGGGAAAACATCGGGCATCCGCTCGATGACAAAAACACGATGCTCATGAAAAAGCTCCGTCAAGTGTTTGCAGAATGGTATTCAAACGGCCACACCAACGAAAATGACCCGAACACCTGCATTCTCCGTATCCGTTTGACGGATGGCGTGCTTTTCCATCACGGAACCAAATACGAGCTAGATTTTACAGAAAACTCCACCAACCTGGAATGTATGCTGTAAAGGGTGGTAATAATACCGCCACTAAAACAGCATGGCAAGCGGCTCATTTTCAGGAGTTTCACGGCATTAGAGTGGAATATGCCAAGCTGACCGCCGAGAGGAAAACGCTCAATCAGAGGTATCTTGCCCTCAAAGACGAGGTAAAGGAAGCCGAGCAACTCCGAAAGAGCGTTTACAATATCTTGCGGCGGGAACAGCGGGAGCAAGCACCGCGCAGGACGCAGGACAAGGAGTTGCAAAAAGGCAAATCGGCGGGCAGTTCTATCTGCCCGCCGACATTTATTTGAGCACTATGGAGCGTTTAATCAGTCCGACAGACTGAGGATTTTGAAGTCTGAACTGTACCCCGAAAAGCAGGGCAGTTTTATACTTTCTTCCGTGTCAAAAAAATTCCAATACTTGCCCCTATCCCTATAAGGATAAACGGTGCTAACCTAACAAACAGCCATTCAAATGCGTGAAAAGCTACTCCTACAACGGCAGTTTCAGGGTCACTATAATCCCAACCTAAGTAAGGACTGTCCAATATTATTATGACGGCAGAAATTGTTACGATGACCGCACACAACAAGATAAATAGCCAATGAAATATTTTTCGTCTTGTGTTCTTCCTTTGTGCGAGCTGCAAGTTTATAACCTCCAGTTTTTCGGAAATCGCTTTTAAGTCATCAACCTTCGACTCAATAACAGTTTCCCCAAGCAAAGTGCTTACGGGTGTTTCAAGCACTTCCGCTATGAAAAGCAGCATCTCAGAATCCGGAACTGACAAACCTTTCTCCCATTTAGAGATTGTTTGTCGCACTACATTCAGCTTGATAGCAAGTTCTTCTTGCGAAAGTCCTTTTGATTTTCTGATTGTTCTAATGTTTTCATTTAACATTAGGGATAAACTCCTTTCTTTCTGTCGTTACCCCTAATGTATGAGGAACTGCCCGTTGCTACAAGCAACGCATATTAACATTCAAGCTTTAAAAAGAAATTTTCCCATTTATCGCTCCGGATCGAAAAATTTACACCATACCCACCCGCGAGAGACAATGAGCATATCACCCGTTCTTGCCTACCGCCATTCCGCCCGTTCCGCCTATCCAGACTGTCAAGGAGCGGGTAGTATTTTTTCGCAAAGTGCGCGAAAAAATCTCCACTCTTAAACCCTTGACCATCTGGATTTTTGCCGTACCATTGCGCCGCCGAAAATGGGGAACAGGATAGAAAACCGCGTTATTTTCAAAAATACCATTTAACCCCTTGACAATCTTTGTTCTGAGTTGGTAGAGTTTTGGTCTCTGCTCGTATCCACGAGCTCTTCCTGATTTATTCCTCGTACTCTGTTCGTAACGCCTGCACGGTCTCCAGTATCGCCGTTACTTTGTCGTCCGATACCTTTTCATCCATGTTGATGCAGCAAACGCCCGTCAACCAGGGGTTACCGCTCTCCCGAACAAGGCGATGAACCGTCTCCTTGACCGCCTCAACGCTGGCATCGATGAGCCAAACTGGACTCATGCGGATGCTCAAAAAGGTCTCGGGCAAGGCAGCCCTGATAGCAGCCACGTCACCTCCCCAGCCAAGGTCGAGAAAGTCGAGGCGTGGCAGTGAGGCAAAGGTCTTGGCATAGCGGTGTGGATCTTTGCCGCAATAGTGTATGCCATAACCGGGCCACGATGTGCACCAGCGTTCGTCATATGCTTTGAGCAGGGTATCGTAATCGCGTGTGGCAATCATGGTGTGAGAGCACTCGGAATGCAGCGCGATTGACGGTTCAATATGTCGGACGATGCGGTTCACCGAGATCGAACTGGTGCCCGTCTGGCCCTCTACATAGTCCACAAACCGCTCGATGACATCGGCAATACTCTCAAAAAACATGCCCACTTTGCCCGGCTGATCCATCATATCCATGAGCAGCGCCTGACCGCGCAGATCCAGCGCCACATTGAGCACGCCCGACCAGTTCACATCACCGCAGACATAGCCATACTCACTCTTGAGCGCTTCCACCAGTGCTGTAAACCGCACAAAAGCAGGGCTGCTAAAGGCCGCGCCTACATCCACGGGTTCTAATTTGCCATTGAGAGGCAACACCTCGGGCGGGTGCTCCTCGGCATAAACCACCTTGCAACCCAGCATCTCTTGAATGAGATAGCCTGCCGCCAGGTGCACCGGCCCTACTTCGGGACGGGGTAGATTGGCGTACTCTCCCAGACCGAACGCACCCCATCTTTCGAACAGCGCCTGCTCCATCTGCTGTTCCGCAGCTACGCGTCGCGTGGGGTCGTAGAAAAAGTCAACATCAAAACGCATGCCCGTATTAGCCCGCCACCACGCGGGTGCAAACACAAACTCTACGGGAAGCATTCTGTTCAAAAGCCGCGGGTTTCGTCGGTACTCGGGCATGATGATTCTCCTCTCAATCGTTAATCAAAGAAACGGGGCAACCACTGACGATTCGCCTCGAGTAGTTCATCTGCCAGATCGGGGAGTTCAGTAAAATCAGCACCGGCCGACAACGGATCCAACGACAGCGCCTGAATGAACTTGTCACGGCTGCCTTCAATGGCGGCGGCGTAGGTCAACGCGTGAACATCCGCATGTAGCCTGCACAGCGAGCCTACAGCACCTGGCAAATCTCCTGATGGTTTGGGCGCCACGCCCTGGGATGACACTGTGGCCAAAGTCTCTACCACCACGCCTTCTGGCATGTTGCTGATCTGCCCCTGGTTGGGCATGTTGACAATAGCCGTTGTCTCGCGGTTATAGGTCACTGCCTTGATGATTTCGGTCATCTCTTCCGGGCTTTGTGTCCAATCCACTGTTTCAGTCCCAGCAGCAATGCCGCGGATAGTGGACAGTTGATGCTCCTTGTCAGAACGCCGGGAATCCACCGTAGTCTTGATGACATTGTATTTCATGCCCCAGCCGTTACGGGCATTGCAAAAGTGAGGCCAAAACTCGATGAGATGGCGATCTCCTGCCAAGGGCATATAGCCAAACTGGCGGCAGTAGGCCATCTTGACTGCCTGCGTCTTGTTCTCCCAGGCGCTGAGATTGTTGACCTGACCCTCTGGCATACGATCCCAGTGCTCATCGCAATAGTTCCGAATCACAGGGATCATGTCCTCGCCGTTGAGCGCCGCCTGGGTGAGCCAGACAAAGTGGTTCACGCCAGCCACAGTGTAATCCAGGCCCTGTTCGGGCAGCCAGCGATAGAGATAATCCAGCGTGTGCATCCCCTCGGGTTTAGGCAGACCAATCAACTCGCCGATATAGTGCGAAAAGGCGTGGAATTCGTGACACATGCCCACCACCTTGATCGTTCGCGCCGCTACGTTCATGGCGCGGGTAACCACGCTCATGGGGTTGGTAACATTGAGCAACCAGGCGCCGGGGCACATCTCTTCCATGTCCTCGACGATCTCGTAAGCAACGGGCGCCGTGCGCAACGCCGCCGAGATACCGCAGGGGCCAACTGTCATAGAAACGGGCTGGCGTATGCCATAGCGAATAGGGATTTCAAGATCGTTATAAAAGGCATCCATGGTGCCAGGGCTAAACGTCGTCAGGCAAAAATCCACGCCATCCAATGCCTCTTTACGATCATCGACGACGGATATAGCATAGTGCTTGTCGCGCATCACGTTAAAGGCACTGAGCATATCGGCGACAGCTTGCACCGTCCCGGTTTGGGGATCGACGAGGCGAATCTCACCACCATCGATGTCATCCATCAAATACACATCGCGCATCAAACCGCGCATCCAGTTGACACTGCCCCCGCCGATAATCGCCAGTTTGATCTCCATCAAGCCTATTCCCCCATGATATAGCTATCAATCTACCAAGAGAATGGTATGGGGGTGTGCTAGGCCTGTCAAGCAAGTGCGTAACCTTGGCAAAAGCGTCCGCAAAGCATAAACTAGAGGCGTTCTATGAAACTTTGGCGCAAGCCCTTCAGAACCAGGAGTATGCTGTGAAAGCTGAATTCAAAGGACGGCTGACTCGCAACGAGTTCATGGGCGCAGCGACGCTGCATGCCCGCCAGAATCGCACTACCACCCTTGCACAAGCTTCTATCGCTGTGTTTGGCACAATCACTCTCGCTGCTGTCGCCTTGAACTATGACGAGTATATGGTTTTGGCCATCGTGCTCATCCCCTTTTGGGTTATCCTTTGGAACGCACGCAGCATCTTTGCCCGCTTGCAAGCCTCTGCGCAATGGCAGCGGCAGCCCGTCGTACGGGGCATTATTGAAGGCAAGATCGACGACACGGGCCTGACCATCAAAACCAGCGCCGGGCAGAGCAAAATTCCCTGGAGCAAGATCCTCGGTTTTCGCGCCAATAGTAGAACCCTACTTCTCTACCACGAGCAGCACGTCTACAATGTCCTGCCGCAGCGTATTTTCGCCTCGGATAAAGCCTGGGAGAACGTCCAGGCCTTGGTGCTCAAATACACGCAACTTTGGCCAAGTCCTGCCACCGGGCGCGCCTTTTGGATTCTCGCTGGTGTCTCCTTGATTGGCGGTCTGGCTGCCTGGCTAACCATTTTCATCTGATGATTCTGGAGGTCACATGCAGGTTCGCAAAGCGTTAATCACCGCGGCTTTACGCGCACAGCGCCATCTGCCCATTCAGACTCTGGAGGACCAGAATGGCGACGAGCGCTCGTTGCTCTACCTTTTGGCCCAGGAGGCGCTGAACGCAGGCATCAAGGACATCGGTGTTGTCATTTGCCCAGGCGAACGCGAACGTTATCGCGAAGCTGCCGGTGAGCTGGCCCAGCACATTACCTTTATCGAACAGCACGACCCGCGGGGGTATGGTCACGCCATTTATTGCGCCCGTGAATATACCGGCGACGAAGCCTTTTTGCACATCGTTGGCGATCACTTGTTCGTCTCCACAGGAGCCCAAAGCTGCGCCTCGCGACTTGTGCAAGTGGCTCAGGCCAACGATTGCGCCGTTTCAGCTGTGCAGCCCACCCGCGAGAGCCAGTTGCCCTATTATGGCTGTGTGGGTGGCCGCCGTGTGGCCGGTGCCCGCGGCATGTACGAGATCGAACGTGTGTTAGAAAAACCAACGCCCACGGTGGCCGAGCAAGAGTTGGTGGTTCCTGGCTTACGGGCTGGGCGCTATCTCTGCTTCTTTGGCATGCACGTGCTGCCAGCCAGCATTCACGGCATCCTGGCAGAGCAGCTCGACAGTCGCCCGGGAGCCTCCATCAACCTCTCTGGCGCTCTCGATGAACTGGCCCGGCGCGAACGCTACCTCGCACTCATCGCTGATGGCACCCGCTACGACGTGGGCGTGCGCTATGGTATGCTCGTCGCTCGCCTAGCTCTGGCCCTCAGCGGCTCGCAAAGAGATCAGGTGCTCACCAAATTGGTCGAATTGCTGGCCGAAACGGGACGAAACGGCGAGGAAACGACCCCATGACCAGCCGCCTCGTCGAAATCATCACTGCGCAAAACCCTGCTGTGCGTAACACTCCCCTGGAACAAGTCTGTCAGGGTCTGACGACGAAGCAGCTTTTAGCAGAATGCGCTGCCCTGGACGCCTTTCGCCGTCAAGCAAGCAACCTGTACGAGCGGGTTCGCGCCTGCTTTTTCCTCTATGCGCTGCATCGCTTTCGCTTGGAGGGAACACTGGGCAATGCGACCACCCACATTCCCTTTGATAGTTATACCTATCTTCTCGAGCGGCGCTTTGAAGAATCCATTGATACGCTGCTGGCGGCTCAAGCGGCCAATGGCCCTTCGGACGCGCTCTCCAGTGCGCTGGCCGAGGCCTATCACGCTCTCGGTTTTCAGCATCTGGCCAATCAGGTGAAAAAGAGCGTGCGCTCGGTACGCGGCAATCAGTGGATATTTCGCATGGGCCACCCGCTCGATCATCCTCTCCGCTTTCGCCCCGAGATGCTCCAGCGCGATGCAGAAACGGGCCTCTATCCGCTGTTGGTAGAGCGCACACCAGTACGCATGGATCTGAGTCACAGTGGTTGGAGCGACATCTTTTTCCTGGGCATGGATTATCCTGAAGGTGCCCGGGTGCTCAACGTCTCCATCGATCTTGGCGTGCACGGCCGCGACCCCATTGCCGCACCGCCCGTCGAGGCTTATTTGCGCGTCATTGATGAACCCCTCATCCGCCTGTGCTGCGTAGATCTGGGTGCACGCGCCGACATCACCAGTCTGGACGAGATATTTGATTATGCACGCGACTATTTGGGCCTGCTCAAGGCAGGCATCATCGCCGCTGGCATCGTACCTCCCGGCATCGAGGGCGCTGAACAGCCTCTCTCCGAGTTACTGGTGCAACTGGTCGGCCCCGGAAAGGGCATCGAGCTGGTTTCGCGCGTCCGCGATATCCCCAAAGGCTCACGCTTGGCCGTCTCCACCAACTTGTTGGCGGCCATTATCACCACCTGTATGCGCGCCACGGGCCAAACCGTCAATCTGCGCGGCGGCCTGCAAGATGGCGAGCGTCGCACAGTAGCTGCTCGGGCCATTCTGGGCGAATGGTTAGGCGGCTCCGGTGGCGGTTGGCAGGATTCCGGTGGCGTCTGGCCGGGCATTAAACTTATCGAGGGCGTGCGTGCAGCCGAGGGTGATCCCGAGTATGGCACCAGTCGTGGTTGCTTGTTGCCTCAACACACCATTCTAGGGCGCGATCGCGTGCCAGAATCCGCTCGCCAAGCCCTGCAAGACAGCCTGGTGCTGGTGCACGGCGGCATGGCACAGAATGTTGGCCCCATTTTAGAGATGGTTACCGAACGCTATTTGCTGCGCAGCCATAAAGAGTGGAAAGCACGTCAGCAAGCCATGTCCCTCTTTGATAGCATCGTCGGTCACCTCGAACGCGGTGACATCCGCGGCCTGGGCCAGGCGACTGCGCACAACTTTGCCAGCCCTATTCAGGATATCATCCCCTGGGCCTCCAACCTCTACACCGAAGAGTTGATCGCCCGCGTCAAAGCGCGTTTTGGCGCCGATTACTGGGGATTCTGGATGCTCGGCGGTATGTCTGGCGGTGGCATGGGCTTTATCGTCGATCCCAAAGTGCGCCTGCAAGCCCAGGAAGAGCTGGGCGGCATCATGCTGGGGCTCAAGAGAGAATTGGAGCAGGCCCTGTCTTTTGCCATGGATCCCGTGGTCTATGATATGAGCATCAACGACTATGGCACCATGGGCGAGATCTATCGTGGCCAACAGGCTCTGCTGCCCAATCGCTACTATGACATTACCAGCCCCGGCGTGCTTAGTGGTCGTGAAGCCGCTACCGATGTCCGCCGTAACGAGCTGGCTTATTACGCGCGCCACAAGGCTCCGCAGGAAAAACTGGCCGCCATGATGCAGTCTTTGGCCGAATCATACAAACCAGCGGCCAACCAGGGCCAACATCCCGGAGAACTCGACAACCTGTTGCACGAATTGGGCTTTGATGAAGAAGGACATCGCGTTCTGAGGCAAGACCTGCAGCAGGGGCGCATTGGCCTGGCCCAGAATCGATTGCCTGTGAACACTCAGATCACCGATGTACGTGAGGGCGATGTTCTAGAAATCGGCGGCGAAAAGTCTGCTTCGCTCAGGGCGCTTGGCCTACAAGCCCTGCATAACCAGTCCGTCGCCGTGGTAACCCTGGCGGGTGGCGTGGGCAGCCGCTGGACCCAGGGGGCAGGTGTGGTCAAGGCACTTTCGCCGTTCTGCCGCTTTGGCAGTAGTGAAGATGCTTCGCGGCACCGCTCCTTTATCGAGGTGCATTTGGCTAAAAGCCGCCAAACGGCTGAACTGGCCGCCTGTGCTGTGCCGCATATCATCACCACCAGCTATCTCACCCACCCGGCTATCAGTGCCACCCTCGAGCGTGAGCAGAACTATGGTTATGACGGCCCCCTCTACCTCTCGCGGGGGCAATCGGTGGGGCTGCGGCTCATCCCCATGACGCGCGATTTGCGCTTTGCCTGGGAAGAGATGCCCCAGCAGCTCTTGGACGAGCAGGCCCAAAAAGTACGTGATAGCCAGCATAACGCCCTTATTGCCTGGGCCCGTGCCATGGGGGAAGGCACGGACTATCAGGATAACCTGCCGCTGCAATGCATCAATCCCGTGGGCCACTGGTACGAAGTGCCCAATCTGCTGCTCAGCGGCACGCTCAACCAGCTTTTGCAGGAACACCCCACGGTGCAGTACCTCATGGTGCACAACATCGACACGGTGGGCACCAACGTCGACGCCGAGATTGTAGGTACACTGCTGGAGCAGCAAGCCGATTGGGCCGTGGAGGTCATTCCACGGCTGGTGCACGACCGCGGCGGCGGTTTGGCTCGCGTAAACGGCAAGCTGCGCCTGGTCGAGGGATTGGCCATGCCCCGTGAAGAGGTCGAGTTCCAGCTCACCTATTACAACACCAACACCTTTTGGCTGAATGTTGATGCCTTGCTCAGGCTGTTTGGCCTTGATCGCGAAACCCTGGGTGACGCCCAGCTGGTGCGCCGGGCTGTGCGCACTATGGCCCGCCGCGTGCCTACCTACATCACCCTCAAGGATGTGAAGAAACGTTGGGGGCACGGCCAGGAGGATGTGTATCCGGTGGCGCAGTATGAAAAGCTCTGGGGTGACATGACCGGCTTGCCTGAGGTACAGCCGCTTTACTTGCACGTCGATCGCAACAGGGGGCAGCAGCTCAAAGAGCAGGCCCAACGCGATGGGTGGTACCGCGACGGCTCAAAGGATTATGTCGAGTCGCTGTGTTTGTGGCGCTAAAAGCAGCAGAGAGTATACTGACAAAAGAGCATTTTGGAAGGGCAAAAGCGCCCATTTTTTGCGATTGTTAAGAAAGCATACTGAGTATAGGACAAAACACTGGACGGGAGACTGTTTTGAGCTACCGTATTGAGCCCGAGCCGCAAGCTAGCTGCCCAGAACCGCAGAATAGCGATCAAGGGACGCGAACCGGTTACCAAGAGCGCGTGGAGACTGTGGGCATTGGCACGCGAGCGCAGACCGACTTGCATCGGGCACTGGTGGCATGGGCCGCTGGCGATACGGGACGCATCGAGGTGGAGATGGACGGCAGCGTGATCGATGCGGTGCGCGGCGAGACGCTGATCGAGGTGCAGACGAGCTCGTTGGGCGCAATACGGCCCAAGCTGGAGCGATTGGTGGAGGAGCACCCGGTGCGCCTGGTACATCCGCGTTCGGCGCGAAAGTGGCTGCGCTGTTATGCCGCCGAAGGCGATGAAATCTTGTGGGAGCGACGTTCGCCTAAAAAGGAAAGTTATCTCGATGCCTTTGGCGAGTTGGTTTACATCCCCAAATTGCTCAAACATCCTAATTTCGAGCTAGAGCTGGTGCTGGTGGAAAGGCGCGAACTGCGGTGCAACGACGGCCAGGGAAGCTGGCGGCGCAAGGGCATCAGCATCGTTGGGCAGGAACTCGTTCAAGTGCTCGAATCGCGGCGTTTTGCCTCTCCAAACGATCTGGCTTCCCTACTACCCCCCACGCTGGACGATCCCTTTTCTGTGAGTGCACTGGCCAAAGCCGCGGGCATTCGCAATCGGCTGGCAGGGCGCATGGCTTATACGCTGTATAAGGCAGGGGCCCTGGAGCGCGTGGGGAAACGGGGCAAGGCTTATTTATATGGGCGGGTAGATGAAACTTGATAAGATTCGGACTCTAGAAACCTGCTGAGAGTGAATTAACTCTTGCGAATGAAGCAGACTTGCAAGATTGCAGAAAGCAAGGTGCATCAAATGATGCACCTTGCTCTTTTTTTGCTAGCGTGCCACTAGCTAGACTAACGATGCAACGCTGCCACGAACTGCTTGCATCATAGCAAGCTTCTAGTAGAGCGCTAGATGGTTATCGAATACCTTTTGTTGCGCGCACCGGGGAGCAGTTCAACAAAACACATTCCTACCCGTTCGTTGTTGCGGTTATGTATGCCCGCCAACAGCTCATAGTAGTTGAGATTGAACTGCAGGTTGGAGAGAGGAAGGATGGTGTAATGTTCTTCTTTGAACCCAGGAATGGTGAGTTCCCATTTGGACGAATATCGGAGCGGCTCGGGGCTCATCATGAACTCCCTGGGGGTAAGAGTATAGTCCGTCAGGCGTGTGGATTGTCCGTACTTGTCGATATAGGTTCCATCCTGATGTCCTGTCTGGGGAAAAGAAAAGAGCATCATTTCTTCATCATCAAAGAAGCGAAGTGAGAACCACTCCCAATGGGTTAAGGTTTTGAACATGTTGTAAGGACCACCCTGCCTATCAAACCAGGCCTTGCCAGAAACAGGAAGCGTTTTATCGTTCAGGGTCATGGCACCGGAGGTTTGCATATTGGGATAGGAATAGTAGATCGTCGTCTCTTTTTTGTGCGGGATACCCATCTGCAACAGTCCGTCATCGCAGTGCCAGACAGCACCTTTGCCATAGTCGAGCTTTAGATCAAGAGAAAAATGCTTGTGCCGAACAGCAAGGGTCATTTCCTTTTCCCCCTTGTGTATCCGGACTAGATTGCGAAACTCGATGGTATCTGGCTCAATGACAATGCCCTTGGCGCGGAGTTGAAAATCGTGGAAAAAGTAGTGCTTGTCCTTGGTAAAATCCGTCAGTGACAGCATGACGACGTAGGGATAGATCAAGTATGCCTTGACACGGAAAACCGTAAGCTGGAATGAATACAGGTGCCCGGCCTCGTCGTGCAGATACCCAGTGGCATACCACCAATCCGAACAGCCTCTGTGAAGTCCCCACTCTTGTTGAAAATTGCCATGTTCAGCGCCCTTGTACGGAGCTAGTTCGAATTTAGGTATGATTTTTCCCCCGGTATCGTCAGCTGATTCTTATGCTATACGATTGCGCGGTAGTCTTCAATAGTCAGTTCGTTATCATGAAACAGGGAGAGCAGATGCTCTCCCTGTTTTCTTTTGTAGAAAAGGCTTAACTAGGATTGGCGACAAAATCACCGCCGCGACACTGCTTGAGGTAATTGAGGGCATGGACCTGCCCGGTCATCTCTAGTTCGTCGCGATAGACGGGATCGTGCCAGCCCTCGATCTCGATGTTGCCCTCAAAACCACTGGCACGGAGCACGCTGATGATGTCGGTCCAGTTGGAATCGCCAAAGCCGGGCGTGCGATGATAGACAAACTGCCTGGGGCCGTAGATGCCGTATTTCCGAATGATATCCCAGTGAATGGTGGCATCTTTGCCATGAACAGAGAACACCCGAGGCACCCATTCTTTGAGTTCTTCCAGGGGGTCGATGAGGGCCACCATCTGATGGCAAGGCTCCCAGCAGAGGCCCATGTTCTCGTAGGGCAAGGCCTCAAACAAGAGCTCCCAGGCGTCCGGTGAGTGGGCCGCGTTCCAATCGCCTCGGTTCCAATCGCCACCCATTTGGCAATTCTCAAAGGCAATGCGCACGCCCTGATCGGCGGCGCGCTGAAGCAACGGCTTCCAAACGCGGGCTATCTCGGGCATACCCTTGTCGATGGGCACATCCACCGGGCGACCGGTAAAGCCGGTGATCAAATCGGTGCCAAAGCGGCGGGCGTTATCGATGCAGGCTTGCACATAGGCAATCTGAGAGGGATCGGCCACAGGATTGCCGTAAAAGCCGAGGGACGAAATCACCGTTCCTGTGCCCTCTAGCGTGCGCGTAACGGCCTCAGCCTGGCCATCCCAGTCAAAACCCTCGCAAGTTGCCCAGAAAAAGAGCCCAAAGCACTCAAAGCCGTGAGGCATGATCTGCGCGATGTAACGGTCAGCCGGCATGGGGTCGTTACATCGTACCAGCGTACCCACCCGAATCTTTTGTGCCTCGATAAATGGACTCACTTTGCTTCCTCCAACAATATCTCTAATCCGTATAGCCGTGCCAAAAGGCGGCTTCGCGTTCCCTGTCATCGCCCAAGTCTCTACGCCAGTTCATCAGCCTTGTGCGCAAACGCTTGAGTGTTCTCTGCTGCTCTGGTTTATCGGCGAGATTATCCATCTCGTAAGGGTCATTCTCCAGATCGAATAACTGCGTGGTGCGCTGCCCCTGCACAACGTACTCGATGAGCTTCCAACGGCGCTCACGCACAGCCCGGTGCAGATCGCGATAGCCAAAGAACAAGCTCTCACGCCCCGATTCGCAGGACTCTATGGCTGGCAATAAGCTCATCCCTTCCACACTCATGGGAATGGCTACATCGACCAGGTCGCACAGCGTGGGATAGATATCCAACAGATAGCAGAGCACATCGCACGATTGGCCTACCGGAATGCCAGGACCCGCCATCACCAAGGGCACATGCACGCTATGGTCATAGCAGCTTTGCTTGCCCATGAGACCGTGCTGACCCAGAGCCAGGCCGTTATCACCGGCAAAGAGAATGATCGTATTCTCGTAAAGACCGCGTTCACGCAAGGCATCCATTACCACGCCCATTTGGGCATCGGCATGGGTGATCATGGCATAGTATTCGGCGATGTGGTGTTTGATCTCTTCTGGATCACGGGGAAAGCCAGCCAACAGCTCGTCGCGCACACGCAACTCACCATTGTCAAAGGGATGCTCGGACAAGAAGTTGGGCGGCAGTTCAATATGCTCCGGATCATAGAGATCATGGTAGCGTTGATGGGTCTCGCGAGGATCATGAGGCGCCATGAAGGACACATAGGCAAAGAAAGGACGCTCATCATCGTATTCACGGATGAAACGCGCCGCCTCGCCACAGAACAAATCGCTGGAATGCACACCCTCATGCTGGTAACGGGCCGATTCGGGGTATTCGCCTGAGGGATCGTAATCAGCCACGGGAACACGCCAATGATCGTTCATGCCACCGAAAAAGATGCTGGCGCCATCGGTAAAGGAACGCGCATAGCTAGCCGTGCCATTGTGCCACTTGCCGGTGCCAAAGGTGCGATAGCCAGCACGGCGCAGTGTCTCGCCCAATAGTTCATGCTCGGGCGGGATCCCTTGCCCGCAATCATCCAAATGATAGAGGGTGCGCCCGGTCATAAGCATGGCCCGGCTGGGCATACAGACGGCGGGACAGGAACCGCCCATGATGTAGGCATCAGAGAAGGACGTGCCCTCATGGACTAATCGATCCATATTGGGTGTCTGAATCTCGGGATTGCCCAGACCATGCAACGTATCGAAACGCTGGTCATCGGTGAAAAAGAAGAGGATATTCGGTTTTTGGGCCATTCGAGTTCCTCCTAATGCCATTGCCTAGAGCGCATCAAGCAGCCAGTCCAGGTTGAAGCGCGCCAACACGATGGCCTCATATTTTTGGGAGTCGCCCCACTCGTATAAGCACAAGAAGGTGCCATCGGGAGCCGCGGCGAGATCACAATAGGCCGAAAAGCCTGAATGAAGCATACGACTCACCGGCCAAGTACGACCCTCATCCCAGGATAAACGGGCGGTCATCTGAGAGCGCTCTTGAGGATTGGCCTGATTGGCAAAGAGCAAGGCAGGTTCCCCATTGACGACGACAGGCAGCGCACTGGCCTGACAGATCGATTCAGGAAGGGCCGCGTCGCGAATGAGCGGCGAGGCCGTCTCACCACTATCAGAGCTCCAGGCCACACGGCGGAAGAAGAAATTGAGATCAGCCATATACGTACGCTGGTTACGACAATTCCAGTATAACAACCCTGAGCTGGTCTCAGCAAGGATGGATTCATTGGCACCTTTGTCACTGATGGCTCCTATGGCCCAGGTATCACCGCCGTCATCGCTGTAGATGAGGTGGGAATAGGAAGCATCATTACGGGTACCATCGCCATAGACGACATGATCACAAGGCACAACCAGTCTGCCGGTGTGAGGGCCATGGGTGAGCTGAACAGCATGGCCCGGTCCGGTGGCATACCAGGTCCATTCTGGCTTGGAAACCTGGACCGTAATTTCGCGCGGTTCGGTCCAAGTCAGACCATCATCATCGCTATAGGTCAACCAAGCGGTACGCGTTCCTTCACGGCGATGAATGGCGTTCTCATCGGTCCAACGGCTGTTTTTGGTGAGGGGCAGCACAATACGCCCGGTACGCTGGTCGATAACAGGTGCAGGGTTGCCACAAACCATGTCCTCTTCGGTAGCCACCAAGATAGGCGGACCAAAGGTGCAGCCGTTATCGGTGCTGCGACGCACATAGGTGTCGATCTGATCCGTGTCACTGGATGAATACTTGCGCGCCTCGCAAAAGGCCAGGACGGTGCCTGAGGCGGTCATAATGAGCGCAGGAATGCGATAACTCGCATACCCACCTGCACCTGCGCGGTATAATACTTGCTGATCGAACGTCTGCACGGTTGTCCTCCTGCGCAATAATGTCATCTCGACAGAAGCATAACCATCTCAGAAAGAAGGTCAAGCCCTCAAGAGGTGTAGACAATGTGAACAAGTCGCTGCATAATATCCGCGGTAAAAGGAGGCGTGCGTTTATGGAACAGAGAAAAGTTGCTTTCATCGTTGGCGGCCATACCTATGATGTGCCCGCCCTGCAAGATACACTGGCTACATTTGAGCCATTTCGCTTTTATCCACAAACCATCGAGGATCTGGTGGCTGACCGAGGCGACTGCCTGGATGATTATGCCGCATTGGTGTTTTACGGTATGCCCATGTACAAGCCAGAGGACAAAGAAAAGGCCTTTTTGGAAAGTCTGTCGCAGCGCGATCAAGGCATTGTGGTGTTACATCATGCCGTGCTTGGCTACCCCGGTTGGCAGTCGTGGATCGACCTCATGGGCCTGGTAAACGAGCCCTTTGAGTATTATCACGATCGCACCATCTCGCTTACAGTAACGAATCCTAACCATCCCATCACACGCGGCCTGAGCCATTGGACCACTGTCGATGAGACCTATTTGCTGCACCAGAACGTCGATGCCTCTGCCGACATCCTGGTGACGACGGACGATCCCAAGAGCCTGCCCACGATTGCCTGGACACGGATGCACGGCCTGGCCCGGGTGTTCTGCTGCACGCTGGGGCACGATGCCGTCGCCTATGCCAATGAAGGATTCCAGACTTTGCTCCATAACGGCATTCTATGGGCCGCAGGAGAGATTGAATGAACATGCCATCCAACAGACTGGATCTCGGCGATGTCTCATTGGCTTTTCTACGTACGGCGCCAACCGGACCGTCTGTGGTGTTACTACACGGACTCACCGACGACAGCGGCTGTTGGTGGCGTCTGAGCGACGAGTTGGAAACCGAGCATGAGCTGATCATTCCAGATGCGCGCGGGCATGGCAGATCGTCTACTCCAGAAGATGGTTATGATTACCCAACCCTGGCACGCGACCTGGCCCGGCTCATCAAAGCGCTCAAGTTGGAGAAACCCACCCTCATTGGCCATTCTATGGGGGCAGAAACTGCCGCGTTGACCGCTGCCAACTACCCGGATCTGATTGGAGCGGTTGTATTGGAAGATCCCCCCTGGCGAGATTCGCACGGGCGAGATGATTCGCTCGAACGCGCAGAGGACATGCGGGTCAAAATCGAAAAACACCGTCAGGCCGGGGCAGATGAGTTGTTTTACGAGATGAGCCGAGCTAAGCCTGACTGGCACCCTCAGGAGGTTGCGGCCTGGGTAACTGCTCAGCAGAGCGTGAGGCCACAGGTCAGCCAAATGAGGTCGTCGGTGTACCCCGACTGGCGTGCCATGGCCGCCAGTATGCGCTGTCGCTGTCTGCTTCTCACGGGTTTGAATGAGCGAGGCGTTATCGTTACCCCCGAGATTGCTCGCGGAGTCATGACCCTCCTGCCGCAGGCAACTCATGTGCAGGTCGAGGCGGGGCACAACATCCACCGCGATAACTGGCCACGCTATATCGAAGCGATTCACGCTTTTATGGGCGAACCTGCCACATCCTAGATTTCCCTGCTGCTAATCCTGAAAGGCCGGTCTTGCAGACCGGCCTTTATGCTGTGCTATAACCACGACATAGGCCAAAATGTCACTTGCTAAAATATTTATTCTCAATATAATTAAGTCTTGGAACTATTTAAGGGAGAAATTATATATGACTTTTACATCGCAAGACGTTGCGTCGAGCGTTTTACACGCGCTGCCTAATCTCATGCAGATTATTGGCAGCAAAACCAAAATGGATGCACGTCCTTTTCCACAACTTCAATTTCGGACGCTCATGTGGCTAAGGACACATGAAGGATGCCGGATGAGCGATCTGGCGGAGCGATTTCATATGAGCCGCCCGGCCATGACGGCCTGTGTACAGGCGCTTGTCAAACGCGGTTTGGTCAGTCGACAACAGGAGCCAGACGATCGACGAGTTGTTGAGATTGTGCTTACCCCCGCAGGGATAAACGAGATTGAGAAATGGGGACGCATTCTCCATGAGGCACTGAGCCAAGAATTGGAAGGACTGAGCCCCGCTGATTCTGAGACTGTCATCGCAGCAATGAGAATTCTATCATCGGCATTTGGCATTGAGGAATGGGTACAGGGCGAACCCCTCTTTGTCGTCACTCCCACTATTCGAGGAAAATTTGAATGAGTAAGAAACTCCGTAATGTTATTATCATCGTCGTCGTTGTTGCCGCCATCGCAGGCGGATACTACATTGTGCAACAAAGAAATGCTGCTACCCAGGCCAGCGAAGACAGCCAAGTTGTTCTAGCCACTGTCGAACGCGGCTCGGTAGAGGCTGTGGTAGTAGCCACAGGTAGTTTGGCCCCCGAGCGCAGCGAATCCATCACTTTTTCGACAAGCGGCACCGTAGCATCTGTTCTGATAGAAGATGGTGCTTTTGTCACAGAAGGTCAGGTTCTGGCGACACTAGATGATTCCACATTGGAACTTAATCTGGCCAGTGCAAGAGTCGCACTGAGCTCAGCAGAGGCCCAGTTAGCACGTACAATTGAAGGCGCATCAGACGATAGCATTACTGCGGCGCAGGCTTCGCTTGCCGCAGCACAGGCCACACTGAACGCCCTCTATGAAGGACCAACCGATGAACAGATCCATTCGGCAGAGCTTCAGATCGACCAGGCCAAGAACTCGCTTTGGGCAGCACAAGCTGCACGAGATGCCGCAGCGGGGAATCCGCTAGCCAGTTCGTCCTCGATTGATCAGGCAGAGGCTCAAGTGCTGAATGCTGAAGTTGGCGTGGAACTTGCCCAGTTGCAGTACGACCAGCTATTTACAGAGCCCAACGAGACAACAATCAAGAGTGCTGAACTGCAAGTTGCACAGGCTCGGGCCAATCTATCTTCTCTGCTATCCTCCCCATCTGCAGAAGAGATCCAGATTGCTGAGGCAAGCGTCGAGCAAGCGCGCATCAGCGTGCAGCTCTTGGAGAACCAGCTCGATGACCTCGAACTCACAGCGGCTTTTGACGGTTACGTTGAGGGTTGGGATGTGAATGTAGGCGATCTGGTAACACCATCTGTTCCTTTGGCCACCCTGATCGATAACTCGGCTTATCATATCAATGTCTATATTGATGAAAGCGAAATTGGACAGATTGCCGCAGGGCAAAACGCCAACATCGAAGTTGATTCATTCTCAGGCCAGATCATCAAAGGCATAGTCGAGAGCATTGACCTGGTGGGCACGAGCGCTCAGGGCATTGTTACCTATGGCGTACGCGTCAATCTCGAGTCAACCGACTTGGCCTTGCGCCCTCAACTTACATCATCCGTCTATATCATTACGTCCACCAAAGATGACGTATTGCTCGTATCAAATCGCGCCTTGCGGCGCGATTCTGATGGGAAATACGTCGAAGTGTTGGGTACAACGAGCGTGGATGCGATCTATCTTGAAACGGGCCTCGTAGGAGATGACTATACCGAGATTATCTCGGGTCTCGACGAAGGTGACGAGTACATCGTATCGCGTCCTGAGAGTTTCACATTTGAAGGACCATTTGGAGTGATCAATGTTAATTGAACTTGAGCATGTCACAAAAGTATATACCATGGGCGACGTTCAGGTTCACGCCTTGCGCGATATCTCTCTTGAACTGCGAGAAGGTGAACTGACAGCCATTATGGGGCCCTCAGGGTCTGGCAAAAGCACCCTGATGAACATTCTGGGCTGCCTGGATGTGCCCAGTGGTGGAACCTACAAACTCGAAGGCACAGATGTTGCCAAACTTTCGAGCGACCGGCTTGCCGCCATCCGCAATCAGAAAATTGGCTTTGTCTTTCAGCAGTACAACCTGCTTGCCCGAACAACAGCTATCGAAAATGTCGAGCTGCCCTTGCTTTACTCGGGAAAACCCAACCGGCGCAAGCTGGCGATGAAGGCACTCGAAACAGTGGGCCTGGAAGGTCGGATGCACCACAAACCTACCGAACTATCCGGCGGTCAGCAGCAGCGAGTTGCCATAGCCCGAGCGCTTGTGAACAGTCCCAGCATCATTCTGGCTGATGAGCCAACTGGTAACCTGGATACAAAGACAGGGCAAGAGATCATTGCCCTGTTCCAAAAGCTTCAACGCGAAAAGGGTATCACTGTCATCTTTGTAACCCATGACCCTGAAGTAGCCGAATATACACAGCGCATTATTCGGATTCGGGATGGGCTGATTGAAGGCGATTATCAAGTAGATCATATCAAACTTGCAGAATCTTTGTCAGAGCCCGAGTTCGAAGAGGTGCGCGCATGAGCACCCTCGAAAGCATCAAGCAGGCTTTTCGCAACCTCTTGGCAAACAAGACACGCTCAATCCTGACGATGTTGGGCATCATCATTGGCACGGGTGCCGTCATTGCTATTCTCTCTGTGGGAGCCGGCGCCCAGGACGCCATCCAGGCCGAGATATCGTCGGTAGGTTCCAACTTGATTTATGTCATGTCGGGCGTTAGTTTCGCTGATGACTCGGAAGAACCTGATAAAATCATCCCGCTCACACGACAGGATGCCGAGGCAATCGCAGATACAACACGGACCACCTATGTGGCGGGCGTAGCCCCTGAAGTAAGCCGCTCTGGCACAATCACCTATGATGGTGAGAGTGTCAGCCTCAGTGTGACGGGCACCACATCTGATTATCTCTATGTCAGAAACTATGTGGTGGAATACGGCGCGTTTATCACAGATAGTGATGAACAGAGTAGCTCGCGGGTTGTGGTGCTAGGCGCCGATACAGCCGAGAGCCTCTTTGGCGACGCAGAATCGGCCTTGGGTGAGACTGTACGCATCAACAGCATTCCATTTGAAGTGGTGGGGGTTCTCGAATCCAAAGGCGGCAGTGCCCTCCCCATGTTCTCGTCCGATGAGCTGGCCATTGTTCCGCTTACAACCGCCCAAGACAGACTCTTTGCTGATACGTATAACTCGCGCTATGGCGACGTGGTGGATTACATCAGTGTCTCTGCCGATGAAGGCATGAGCGATGAAGCCATGGAAGAGATTCGTTTGATACTTCGCGAAGAGCATGATGTCAACTATGGTGAGGATGACTTTACCCTGACTTCGCAAGAGAGTATCGCCGGCGTGTTTGATCAGGTAACCAATATGTTTACGATTTTCCTGGGGGCCGTAGCGGCTATCTCACTTCTCGTTGGCGGCATTGGCATTATGAACATCATGCTGGTCTCTGTCACCGAGCGCACACGAGAGATCGGCATCCGTAAGGCCGTGGGGGCCAGAGAATCGGACATCTTGTGGCAGTTCTTGATTGAGTCAATTGTGCTTTCTCTCGTCGGCGGCTTGCTGGGGATTGGCTTTGGATGGTTGGTTTCGGCCATCGTCAACAGCCTGGATGTATTCCCCACGGCTGTAACGAGCAGCTCTGTGTTCTTGTCCGTAGCCTTTTCGGCAGCTGTGGGCCTGTTCTTTGGTATCTATCCGGCCAGGCGTGCCGCGCAGATGGAACCCATCGAAGCCCTGCGCCACGAGTAATTTTTAGGAACAAAAAAAGTGGGGGACATATACATGTCCCCCACTTTCGGAAAAGGGGCGAGATCAAGTGACCTGTAGTCGGAAGCGTTTCCGCCGGTTCATGTAATCGAGTACACACTCTGAATCTGACCAGGGATCCTAAGCCATGTGCCCAATCACCCAGCGGTCGTTCCTTTGACCCATCAACCTCTCGAACCTCGCAATAAAAATAGTACTACCACGTGTCTTTATTGTCAACAAATCAACGGAATTATGCGCGTTCAGTAGAAGAACAAGGGCATCATAAACCCTGTGTCAGATCAACCACGCGCGCCTTTGTTACGCGGACAAGTTCTTTAAAGGCAATCTCGAACACGGCGTGAGGCGTGCCTGCCGCAGCATAGACTGTATCAAAACGGCCAAGTGCCTGATCGACCAGGATGGTGAGCTGGGAGGTGTGGCCAACAGGCGCCACCCCACCCGGAGCAAATCCCGTTGCCGCTTGCACTTGATCAGCCGTGGCAATTTTAACTTTTTTGCGGCTCACCCCGAACTCTTGGCCCAACTTGCGATCATCAATGCGGGTATCGCCCGAAGCGATAACCAGAATGGGCTCACCCACGACCATAAAGCAGAGGCTTTTGGCAATAGCGCCCACAGGCACGCCAAGGCAATCTGCTGCCTCTTGCGACGTGGCGGTTGAATCCTCAAAGATGATGATCTCTGTCTCTACGCCAGCTGCCTCCAAAGCATGAGCAACCTGCGTTCTAGCATCCACTATCATGGACATTCCTCCTCTATCATTCCGCCAGTATATACAAGGATTTGAAAAACGGCGAATTGCCTGCCCCGCAGAGGCAATTCGCTTTTCATACATAACAAAATCTTAAAGAACGCTAATAAAAGGAAAATTAGCTTGACTGAGGACGCATGACAAAATACAATGGACAAAGAGCGCATGAATGAGAGTTCTAACCATCGCGCTAAGTTTGAGCCTTGAAGGAGGTTATTTGATGGAGATGGGATCGCGAATCTATGTAGGTAACTTGCCGTATGAAGTTACAGAAAAAGACCTTGCCGCTGTCTTTACTGCAATCGGTCCTGTAAGCGAAGTCGCCTTGATATACGATCGCGAGACAGGCCGCGCTCGTGGTTTTGGATTTGTGACAATGGAGACAGAACAAGCAGCAAACACCGCGATTGTTGAGCTTGACGGCACCCAATTTGGCGGCCGAACACTACGCGTAAAACCTGCCACCCCAAAATCGCGAAACGATCGCCACTAGGCGCAACCACCATAAAGGCAAAGGTCTCCCTAGAAGGTACGGCACTAGCGAATAGCTCTTTCCAACTGTTGACACAGCCACGGCTATTGAGTAGCATGGCGCAGTCCGCATGAGGAGGGTGATGAGTATGTCTAGACCTGTTGAGCTGGCCTTGCTAGGCGCCGGGGGCCGCGGTTATTATGCCTATGGTGAATTTGCGCTGCAGCATCCTCAGCTTGTTCGTTTTACAGCGGTTGCTGAACCTGACCTTGTTCGCAGAGAACGTTTCGCAAGGGCTCATGACATACCCGCGGAGAGATGTTTTGATTCTTGGCAAGCGCTTTTAGCAGTGCCGCAACTCTGCGAAGGGTTGCTGAATACCACGATGGACCAGATGCATTTGGCATCGACACTGGCTGCCCTTCAAAAGGGATACCATGTCCTGTTGGAAAAGCCCATGGCCACCAGACCCGAGGATTGCGTGCGATTGGTCGATGCTGCCGAGCAGGCTGGGCAGATTTTGCAGATATGCCACGTGATGCGTTATGCCCCGTTCTGGCAGGCCCTCAAGCAGATCGTTTCTTCAGATCAGCTCGGCGAGATCATTAACGTGTCTCACCGTGAGAACGTTGCCTACTGGCACATGGCCCATTCTTTCGTTCGAGGAAACTGGGGGAACACAGAACGGACTTCTCCCATGATCCTGGCCAAGTGTTGCCATGATATGGATATCCTCTATTGGCTGCTGGGAAGCCCGGTCAAGCGACTGTCCTCTTTTGGTGCGTTGACGCACTTTGGAGCTGAGAATGCCCCGGCAGGAGCACCCGAGCGCTGTATGGATGGCTGCCCTGCAGCCGATTCTTGCCCCTATTATGCACCTCGCCAGTACCTTACAGAGAGCACAGGCTGGCCAGTAAGCGCCATTACCGAAGATCTTTCGTACGAGGGACGCCTGCAGGCGCTACAACACGGCCCCTATGGGCGTTGCGTCTATCATTGCGATAACTCGGCAGTGGATCATCAGGTTGTGGCCATGGAACTGGAAAACGGAACGACCGTTGATTTTGTGATGCAAGGGCATTCACATGAGAATGTGCGCACCATGCGTTACGATGCCACCAAGGCTACCCTGCGGGCCAGTGAATCGGCCTGGCTGATTGAGACACACGATTACCTGACGGGCAATGTGAATCGTTTGGAGCCCGGGCGCTCTGAGAGCGGACACGGCGGTGGTGATGCTGGCGTCATGAAGGCATTTATTGCGGCCGTTCGGGGGGAGGATACAGAGCCGCTAACATCAGCCAGAGCTTCTTTGGAGAGCCACCTGATGTCGTTTGCAGCAGAAGAAGCACGCCGGACGGGCCGTGTGATTGATATGCAAGAGTACAAAGCCCAACTCCGAGCATCCCAAAAAGACTAGACGGACAATGGCTTTGACGTGTACTTACAGGCATGATATGATTGTAGGCGTGGATAGGGATGCGCCGTCGCCCCCTTGTGCCGGCCAAGGCCGCCGAGGGGGTATTATTATCTAGCTTAATAACAGGAGCGGTTATGCGGATCGGAATCGATGCCCGGCTCGTGCACTATCAAAAGGCTGGCATCAGCCAATATACGGTCCAACTTATGCAAGCCCTGGCCCTTTTGCCGGGCGATGACGAATTCACCATATTCCAGAGCGTGCATGATAAAGCACCTATCATCGACCGTGATCGCTTTAGCACGCGACACCTCATAACGCCAAGCCATCACCGGCTTGAGCAATACTTGTTACCTCTGGAAATTGCCGCCACCCGGATCGAGCTTTTGCACAGCCCCGATTTTATTCCACCTCTCAAGGCAGGCGTCAAGTCTGTCATCACTATTCACGATCTCGTTTTTATGATGTACCCACATTTTTTGACTAAGGCCTCGGCGAGGTATTATGGCCAGATCGACCAGGCGGTGCGCCGAGCAGATGGAATTATTGCTGTATCGCAAGCCACTAAACGAGATGTCATGAGCCTTTTGGGCGTCCCCGAGCAAAAGGTGACGGTGATTCATGAAGCGGCCAGCGCTGCGTTCAGGCCAATGAACAAAGAAAAGGCCAAACAACAGATTCAGGGCAATCTCGGCGTAACAGGTGATTTCTTACTCTTTGTCAGCACCATCGAACCCCGCAAAAACCTCCCCACTCTGCTTAGAGCCTTTAGGCAGCTTCTCGATTCCTACGATTCCAGTGTCAAGCTGGTAGTAGCGGGCTCTCGCGGTTGGTTGTTTGATGAAGTATTCGATCTTACCGAGCGGCTGGACCTGACTGAGAATGTGCTCTTTGTTGGACGCGTCTCAAACCAGGAGCTGGTTGCGCTCTATAACGCCGCCGAAGCGCTTGTTCTGCCTTCGCTGTATGAGGGCTTTGGTTTGACACCACTGGAAGCAATGGCTTGCGGAACGCCGGTTGTCGTATCCAATGTTTCTTCACTGCCCGAAGTGGTCGGCGATGCCGGCCTCACTTTTGATCCGACGGATGCGGAAGAATTGACGGTAGCACTCTCGCGCGTTCTTCATGATTCCGAATTAAGAACCAAGCTTCAAACCAAGGGACTCAAAAGGGCCGCTACTTTTTCTTGGGAAAAGGCAGCGCGACAGACCCTAGAGCTCTATCATCAACTTGCCTAGAGTAAGGAATGGGTTGGAGATGCCAGCAGAACAGGCGCGACGCATCCTTTTTGTTATTCCCAATGTGCCCTATCCACCGCAACAAGGGAGTGCTCTGCGAAACTATCATTTGTTGGCGGGGGCTGCCCAAAGAGGCGCCGTCGCCCTTTTGTGTTTCGGTGATCCATCCCTGGACTATGAGCACCTCAGCTCGCTTTGTGAAGATCTTCAAATTGTTGCGCCTCCCCTACACTCAAACAAAACCCGGCTGCGCGGATTGATTGCTTCGACACTGCCGGATATGGTCTATCGCTATGCGTCTTCAGAGATGGCAAAAGCGCTGGATAGAATGATCGCGTCATTCAAGCCCGACATCATTCAGTTTGAAGGGCTAGAGTTGGGCACGTATTTGCTCAAGATTGCTGAACGTCGGCCTTATGCTCCCCGCTTGTTATTCGACGATCACAATGCCGAATATGTCTTGCAGCTTCGCGCCTTTGAGACGGATATCACGGAGCTGCGACATGCGCATACTGCCGTTTATTCACGGCTTCAGGCTGAAAGATTGCGGCATTTTGAAAGGCTGGTTTGCCAGGCGGCTGATGCAGTTAGTTGCGTCTCACGTTTGGATGCTCGAGCACTAGCTGAACTGGCCCTGGTCGAAGTTGTGACTGTTCCGAACGCGGTAGACGTAAGCCACTATGAACAGCAAGCTGAGTTCCCACATGTAATGCAAGAGCCAGCGATTCTTTTTGCCGGCAAGATGGACTATCGCCCCAATGTGGATGCGGCCTTGTGGTTGGTCGACCAGGTTATGCCGTATGTCTGGCAAAAGGAACCCGAGGCCCGAGTATATATTGTGGGTAAGAACCCCCATGCCCGCTTGGACAGATTGCGCAGCATGGATCGTGTGGTTGTTACCGGATTTGTAGATGACATGCTGCCCTACTTGAAACAGGCCACCGTTTGTACGGTGCCCATGCGTATTGGTGGTGGAACCCGGCTCAAAGTTCTGGAAGCACTGGCCGCAGGCAAAGCGCTGGTATCTACTATTCTGGGAAGCGAAGGAATCGAGCTGGAGAACGGAAAACATGCGCTGCTGGCGGATACAGAGGATGGGTTTGCCAACAGCATTTTGTTGCTGTTCTCTGATGCCAAACGCCGTGAAGCCCTCGGACAGGCTGGGCAGACTTTTGTACGCGAGAACTATGACTGGACCACCATTCTGCCGAGAATGGAGCGCGTCTACAGGCGTTTGACACCCTAACCAAAGCAAGGCCTCTGGTTATTCGATTTCGATGCCTTTGGCTTCCTCTTCTAGCGGAGGCCATTCCAAATCGAGATCACTCAGCGTCTTTTCCAACACCCGAGAGACCACCAAATTGCGATACCATTTGCGGTCGGCCGGCACAATGTACCAGGGAGCAATCTCTGTGGAGCATTCAGTCAGGGCATCCTCATAAGCAGTCTGGTATTCATCCCACTTGGCCCTAACCCGCAGATCGCCTACTTTGAACTTCCACTGGGCCGTTGGGTCGGCCAGGCGATCCTCCAGCCGTTTCTTTTGCTCATCCGGCGAGATATGGAGAAAGAACTTGACGACAATAGTGCCTGCCTCTGTAATAGACTCTTCAAATTCGCGAATTGATTCATAGCGGCCGCGCCATACAGCTTTGGGCACCATTTCCTCAACGCGTTGGATAAGCACATCCTCATAATGAGAGCGGTTAAAGATGCCCACCATACCCCGCGCAGGCACCACTTTGTGAACGCGCCAGAGAAAGTCGTGGCGCAGCTCTTCGGATGTAGGTGCCTTAAAGCCAGATACCTGGCATCCCTGGGGATTGAACGCATCCATCACATGCTTGATGGTGCCGTCTTTGCCTGAAGTATCCATACCCTGCAACACCACGAGAAGAGACCGTTTTTCGGTAGCATAAAGAAGCTGCTGCAAAAGGTTGAGGCGTTTCTTGCTTTGCTCAAGCTCTTTGAGCGCCTTTTTCTTGGTAATCTCTCCCTCGTAGCGAGTCGGGTATTCATCCAAGTCTACCTCTTGACCGGGGAGTACCCTGAACTGATCGACGCCATCCGGACGCTTTAGCGCATCCTTGCTTCGCTCCGATTCTTCAGGCCAAGAAAATGTTATGCTCATCCGATCATTCCTCCCAGATTTTGCTACCACACGTATGGTGCGCAAAACGCGCGCGCGTTTTAATTGCATGTCACAAAACCACTATGCTCTTCGTGCACTCTACTAACTCTACCAGTGCCCCATCTTTTTAACCAACGATTTTAGTATAGTACGCTCCTCACTCCTGTGCCATGTGTTTTCTGTGAAAAAAGGCAAACAAAAGAGAGGGAGATGGTCGTTGACCATCTCCCTCTTGTTGAAACGAGCAGCCGTGCTTGGCTTATTCTTCCCACCAGTAGGTGGCAAGAGGTACAAAGCCATCGTGAATGATGGGGTTTGAGTAAGGCATGTGATAATCGATGGGCAGGTTGCGCAAACCATTGCGCACAATGATCGGCGCCGGGCCGACACCCACGATGCCGATGTACGGCAGCTCTTCGCGGGCGATATCCAGGATGTCCAGGAACTTGGCAGTCTGCTGCGCTGCTTCCGGCTCGACCTTGATCTCTTCCCAGAGCGCCCACATCTCCTTGGCGAAACCATCCGCAGGCGGCTCTTCAGCCAAAGGTCCGGTCGGATCATCGTACCATAGCTTCCAAGCTGCCCCAAAGCATTTGTCGATAGCGAGGCCTAGGAAGAAGGCCGGGTCTACCAACGGCAGCATGGCGCGGCTGGCCAGAGTGTAGCGAATCTGGATCTGGTTGCTGGAGCAGTGCTCCTCAACCAACGAACGTTCGGGAATGTTGTACGAGCACTTGACGCCCACAGCAGTCAGGTAGGTCGTCATCATTTCCATCTCGTCGTCATGACCAGTATCTGAGGACTCGATGACAAAGCTCAACGTCTTGCTGCCATCCAATGTCAGACGATAACCTTCTGCGTCTTTGGCTGTGTAGCCAGCCTCATCCAGCAATTGGTTGGCCATATCGGGGTCATACTCGATATAGGCGTTGGTCAGAGGCTCATAGTACTGCGGCGATGCCGATGGCGGGCTGAACTGACGCGGCGTATAGAGGCCGTCAAACACCAGCTCGTTGATTTCTTCGCGGTTCATGGCGTAAGAAAGGGCCTTGCGCACATTCTTATCATCCAGGAAGGCACGCACATCTGGATCGGGCGTGGTTTGGTTCGGGAAGAGCGTCCAGGTCGCATCGTCGGCTGCATAGTGCACCTTGTAGCCACCCGCAGCTTCGCTTTCTTTGAGCAGCACCCAGTCGGCCACACTGACATGGCGTGCCTGAAAGTCGATTTCGCCGTTCAAGATCCACATGTTAAAGACATCGGTGGTCTCGAACAACCGGTGTTGAAGTTTGTCGATATAAGGCAACTGATTGCCATCGACATCGACCTGCCAGAAATAAGGATTCCGCTCCAGGATAAAGATCTCGTCCTGCAAGGTGGTATCTGTGCCGGTCCATGCATAGATGGTGGGGCACTCATTGTTGAGGCGGAAGGTTTCCTTCTCTGTGAAGACGTCCACCCAGGTCTCGTAACCCTTTTCTGTCACCATAGCCTGAAGCGCATCTTGATCGTCGGTCAGATCCATATGGTACTGGGCCAAATAATGGCCAGGGAGACCGCACTCATACTGCGCAATCTGGTAGATAAACAAAGGGTTGGGGTCGGCAAAACTAAAGACCACGGTATAGTCATCGGGTGCAGTAAGCACAGCAGGCGTCTTTTCAGAGCCCGTCGTCATCCAAACGGAAGGGCTAGTCTGGATATCCTTGTTGTTCTGACGATATTCCCACCACCAGGTAAAGGCGTCGGCAGTATAGGGCGTACCATCAGACCAGTTCATACCCTCGCGAAGATGGAAAGTCCACTCGCTGGCGTCTTCGTTTGATTCCCACGATTCGGCAATATTGGGGCGCAGAGCCAAATCATAGGTATAAAAAACCATGAACTGCACAACCATCTTCCAGGGGCCGGTGCCGTCCGAGACACCCTTGAAACCACGGCGAATGATGCCGCCATACTGGCCGGTCTCTTCCAGTACCTGCAAGATCAGCGGATTCACTGGGAGACGATCTTCTACCGGCGGCAATGCGCCGCTGGCAACCAACTCGGCCAATGCAGGGGCCTCGTTGTAAAGACTTAATACAGTTGTGGGCTCTGGAACTGCTGTTGGTGGAACAGCGGCGGCAGTTGTCGCAGTTGCGGCAACAGTTGGTGCAGTGGTCGGTGCGGTCGTCGCCACTGGTGCAGGAGTAGCAGTTGGTTGAGAACAAGCCGCTGCCACAGTTCCTGCTGCTGCCAGGGCTGACACGCGTACAAACTCTCTACGTGAAACTTTCATGCGCTAATCCTCCTCTATTTGCGCACACAAGTGGGAGCCATCCTCCCCCCCGGATACACCCGCCATTCGCACATGTGCAGATGACCTAGATGCGGCGTCAGTATAAGTAACATAATCCGGGTTAGCAACCTAAAATATAAAGATTTCCAAATATTCGTGCATGTTGCACAAGCCACTTTTCCTATAAAACCTAGAAAGGCATCAGACAAAGCTGGCTGCGGCCAAACTGAGCGTCGTTGTACAAAAGCTGTGAGCCATCAGCGCTCCAGATGGGATGTGGATGACAGCCTTCATGGCTCATATCAAAGCCAGATGGCCCAAATATAGCTACATAACCGAGCTTTTGCGCGTCCACATCTACGACAATGACGCCCTTTTCATCCCAAGTGGCCACGCGCTTCATGGTAGGATCCATGCCCGGATGCCCGCCCAGGTCATCATCGATAAGCAAGCGCCTGTTACAGCCGTCAAAATCAACCAGATAGACACGCGGGCCCGTCTGGGCGATGGGATCGAGCCATTCGCAGAACATAACACCGGAGCCATCGGGCAGCCAAGAATGGTGATGCCCCGTGTAAGAGAGCCAACGGAGGTTGCCGCCATCTTTATCACAGATGTAGAGGCTGCGGCGGATACCCTTTTCGCTGTATTTGCGTGCTTGCAAATCCAGCTTGATCCAGATGGTCAGCAAGATGTGTTCACCGTCTGGAGACCACTTGGTATTGCCGGTGCGGATGTCATCTAGGGTGAATTGGTCGCGATTGGGCGTGAGGTCATAGATTTCTTTGGTGGTGATGACACGGCGGGCATTGCTGCCATCGATGTCCATCAGATAGACGCCGCGTTCGGCCATGGGCGCAGGTGGTGTTACGGTGTAGACAAAGGTGGTGCCATCGGGGCTGATTTGGCGCATTTGGCCAGGGAAACGCGAGACCTCTTTGGTGTCGATATCGACATAGCCGATCTCTCGTGGGGAGTAGCGGAAGAAAACTCCCTGCCCAGTGGGATGCCAAGCGGTAAAAGAGCCTGTATGGGTATCGAAAAAGGCACCATCGGCGAGCTTTTCAAAGGCGAATGTCTCGGTGTCCATCAAATAGATTTGCCCATGCTGCGTAGTCAACAGGTCACCCAGAGGCACTGTCGTATCCTCAGGCCGGGCTGAGGAAAACACGATATGACGACCATCCGGGCTCCAAGGGAATACGTCAAAGTAAGTGTGGCGGTCATCCAAAGGGCCGTTGGTCAGCCGCCAGATCTCGCGCCCAGTTACTGGATCCTGAAAGATCGTCTTTTCTGCATCACGATGCTCAAACATATCTCCTCCTCCAAGACACTCTTGCAAACACGGCTATTGGCTTACAGCCAGGCCAAAAAGATCGCCCAACTCCTCGAAAGAAACCTGACGCCCATATTCGGACAACTGAAATGCCTCGGCAAAGCGCAAGCAGCCCTGCTTTTCAGTGGGAAGACAATCATTAGCGAGGGCATGGGCACGCGCTTCCAGAACAGCCCGAAGCATAGCGATGCGCCCAGTCCGGTCTGTGGGAACGGCGTTATCATGACCATCCACATGGGGCAACCACTCGAATACTTGCGATTCGTGACAGGCCAAAGCCTCGACCTTGGTATTCAGCACGGATTCGATATCAACTATGACATCACAGCGAAAAGGAGAGGGCTCACGAAAATGATCCCAGCAGTTGAGGATGATGGGCATGCGAGTAAGTGGCGGCACATCGTTCGCTACGGCAGGCACCATGAGCAAATAAGAAGCATCCTGTACGAGCTGAGAGGCGGCGCGATGATCGGGGTGATAGTCCCACAGGCGGGGACAGATGACCACGTCGGGGTTCAAGCGATGGATGGCGCGGATGAGCTCCAAGCGGAGGGGAATGGTCGCTTCGAGATAGCCATCGTGGACATCCCAGACATCATAATGCACGCCCAAAACGGCAGCGGCGTGGGCGGCCTCAGCCTTACGGCGAGCAGCCAATTCAGAGCCCCAGGTGATATGGTGGCCTGCGTCACCATTGGTCAGGGAAAGGAAATGCACTTGACGGCCCGCGCGAGCCCAGAGGGCAGCGGTGCCGCCGGTTGAAAAGTCGCAATCATCGGGGTGCGCACCAACAACGAGAAGCGTCGGATTTGCCTCGCTCACAGTAACCTCCCTTGTTATGCCGAGTGAAAGCTAACACAGCAAGAAGGGGAAAACAAGGCTCAGAAAGGGGTTAGTTGAGCAAACGCACAGCCTGATCGACCGTCACGCAGTGCGCACCCGGAAGCAACTGGGCCATCTGGGGACCGTTGTCTCCAAGAAGGGGCAAAACATCCTCTGGGCAACCGCTCGCGGCAATATGGCCGCCCTCAAGCAACAGAACGGCATCGGCAGCTTCGGCCACCAGCTCGACATCGTGGGTAGAGATGAGCACGGCGATGCCATCGCGACACCACTGACGCAAGAGCGAGAGCAAAGCGCGCTTGAGGGCCGCATCCAGACCGCGGGTTGGCTCATCAAGCAGCAGCACTTGCGGCTTGGTGACCATGATTGCCGCCAAAGCCACGCGCTGCCTCTGCCCCACTGATAAATCGCGAGGATAGAGCGAAGCTAACGTTTCGAGCCCCAATGAAGCAAGCAGAGCCTCGCAATCCAGTGGCGGGCTCTCGGTCAAGCCGTGGTTACGCAGGGTCACTTGCAGTTCTTCTGCCACGGTATCGGCAAAGAGGAGATCATCAGGGCGTTGGGGAAGATAACCGATCTCACGGCAAATCTCACTAGCCGGGCGTTCGTTGATAGATTGCCCATTGAGCGAAATATCGCCACTGCGGCGCTGGTGAAGGCCCACAATCGAGCGCAGCAAGGTGGTTTTGCCAGTGCCGTTACGCCCCATGAGCGCCGTGATCTGGCCAGCAGCCAATTGTAGAGATGCGCCCTGCAGCACAGGCTCTCCGCCATAGTCAGCGTACAAGCCGCACACCTCAAGAACAGACGCCGATTTGGGCTGTGTGGGTATTTGTGCTTCAGCTAATGCCAGATGCCTACCCACAAAATGCTCTCGGGCCTGGGGCAAGGTGAGCGGCAAGGGCTCCCAACCCAAACGCTGACCCAGATCAAACACAGGAGGCACCGATGCCGCCTGACTGAGCATGGCACGGGGAGCACCCGAAGAGACCGTGCCATCGGCATGAACCAGCACAACTTGATCGGCCAAATCGAGCACGCGCTCCAGGCGATGCTCAGAGAGAATGACGGTGAGCCCCAGACGGCGATGCAGCTCGACTATAGCATCGAGGACATCAGCAGCGGACTCGGGATCGAGTTGGGATGTGGGTTCATCTAGCACTAACACACTTGGCTCTTGTACCAAAGCAGCAGCCAGAGCCACACGCTGACGTTCGCCACCGGAAAGGGTTTCGATGCGGCGATCTCGCAGATGGGCAACACTCAACAGATCAAGCACATGCTGCACACGTTCGTGCATGAGCGAGGGAGGAACAGCCTGATTCTCTAACACAAAAGCGATGTCATCTTCGACGCGATCCATGATGCACTGGGATTCAGGATCTTGAAAGACAAAGCCTATGTGGTGGGCCAGCACGCGCGGCCCTTCTTGCAAAGGGTCGTGATCGCCGACGTGGACAGAACCGGCGATGCGCCCACCGCTAAAATGGGGCACCAGGCCATTGAGGGTGCGCAAAAGGGTGGATTTGCCAGCACCGGAAGGGCCGATAACCAAACAAAACGTGCCGGAAGGGATATCCAAGCTGCAATCTACCAAGGCCGGGCGTGCAGCCGAAGGATAGGTGTAGGTGACATGGCTCAGACTAATCTTCATATCGGGCCTCTGTTGGCGCTATCCAAGGAGCGACTAGAGCGGGGATGGACAGCCCCAGCAGGCCAATGCCAAGCCACACATTGAAAGGGGGCATTGCCAAGATCGGATAGGGCGAGTAATAGAGTGAAGCAGATTGAGCCTCTGGTAACAGAGTGACGACTGCCAGAGCGATGGCGCTCCCTGCCAGACAGAACCAATCGACGGCGGAAAAATGATGTTGGCGATAGCGGGTGGCCTCCACCGAGCGGCCCCTGAGCCAGATAAGCAACAAGAAAAGGCTACCTCCAGCGACCATGAGCACAACATAGAATAGGCCTCCCACCAGAAGCTGGCCAACCCAACCACCAAGTAAGAAGATCAAAGCTGCAATGAGCCACGCCTGTTGCCAACGTGCCGTTTTAGCAACCTCGTTGCTGGCATAGCCACGGGCCATCATCGCCTCAGAAAGGCCGATGGAACGCTCTAGCCCCCCCACCAACAAGGGCACTATGATAGGCGCCGTATCGCGCACTTTGGTAGAGCTGAGACCGCGAATGGTTTGAGCCTCGCGAATGCGGGAAAGGTTCTGGCGCGTCTGCGGCAAATATGTCATGGCGATGGCCAGCACCACCCCAAGCTGATAAAACGCACGAGGTATGAGACGCACGAGATCATGGGTGTAGGTGCGGCGGGTCATGATGGTAAACCCTAAAAAAATGGTGGTCAACAAGAGGCCGTTGAGAGCGCCATAACATATTCCCTCAAGGGTAACGATGCCGCCCAACAAAGGCAGCCAATCTGGCAGACGAAACAGCACGGTGTTGCCCAGGTGCACAGTCAGGCCGTTAAAGATGGCCGCAGCAGGCACAGCAATTGCCGCAAAACGCCAACTGGAAATCCAAGCATGGGCATCGTCAGAACGAGCCGTGGTAGCATCAACGATTAGCAAAACAGCGATTAGTTCTGTTATGTAAAGTGGATTGCGTGTCGCCGAAGAGACAATCAGCACAACCAAAGCCCATACCAACCAGGTTGCAGCATTAAGCATGGGGCGCAACCTCACGTACTATTTCATGGGAAAAGCGGCGCTCAAAACGCTCCAAGGCCTTGGCGGCTGGCATGCCCACAGCCAACAGCAAGGCGGCATTTCCTGCGGAGCGAGCCAAATCCCACAAGAAGGAAGAGGCCGCATAAAACAGGGCGTAGCGCTTGAGCGTTTGCCCCAGGCCTATGCCCACAGACCAGGTTTGATCTGCCGAGCCCACGGCATAGGGCCAAAAGTAGAGGTTGATGATAGCGCCATAGAGCAGCCCCCAGAGAATCCCCATCGCCACCAGAACAGCCAGATCCCAGCGATCAAAGGAGGTTTGACGTGGGCGCAAGACATCCCTCAATCCACGGGCCACACCAGCCCCCATACCCACCCAACCCGCCGCGAACATTTGGTAAGGCAGCCACGGGCCAATACCGCCGGTAATGAGACCTGATACGAGCATGGTAAGGCTGCCCATGAGAAAACCAAACTGCCCACCAAATACCCAGCCCACAATGAGAATGGGCGCAAAGATGGGCGAAAAGCCGCCCGGCAGCGGTACAGCGATTTCGATAAAGCGAAGGATGCTGGTAATGGCGACAAGAACACCGATCATGGCGCTAGAACGCGCGTCCATGCCATCGGATTGAAGCTCCAAGAGCATGGCAACCAAGGCCACAGTAATGAATAGGGCTCCCGCAGTAGAAGTAGTGGTACCGCTACCGTGAGGAGCTCCTGCGGCCACATCCACAAAAGGATAGGCAAAAGCGAGCAGCCCCATCGCCAAGCTGAGGACGATGACAAGGCGCCGCGCCAGACGTTTGATCATTACTTGTGCTTTCGGCGAGCAACAAAGAAGGAAGAAGCTAGTGCAATGACCAGCACGCTCAGGATGACATAGCCAGTCGTTTCGTTGGGTTCTTGAGCCACCTCTGTATCAGAGGCCTCAGAAGTCGGGACTGCCGACTGCGTTTCAGTAGCCGAAGGTACAGTACTGGAACTATTTGCAGCTATCGAGGTAACTGTAGCCGCTATTGTACTCGTTCGTACTACCGTCGCCGTTCGAGTCAATGTTGCTACGGGTTGATCCAACTGCTGCGCAATGGGCGTTGATGTCGCAATTTCAGTCATTGCTGGCGTACTGGTTTTAGCAGTGGTTAGCGCAACGGTAGGCAAAGTCGTCATAGTGGGGGAAACGCCTGTTACGCCAAGCGTTAACTCGTAGGTCTGTTCACCGGCAGCGCTGATAACACGCAACTGATAGACGGTTGCCTCAGTGGGGCAAACTTTTACACTGGAATCCAGGGCCTGGCCTGCATCATCGAGATAAACCTCCCAGGCGCTCTCGGTATCCCAGCGCAAAGTGGTGCAATCACCTGCATTGATTGGATTCTCGTCCAAACGGAACCAGACATCAGGCGTGGGTACAACGGTTGGCGCCAGAGTAGCCGTTGGAGGTATAGGTGTCGCAGTGGCTGGAGCTACTGTGGATGTCGCGGTTGCAGGTACTGCTGTAGGCTGTAGCTGGCAGATAGAACCCAGATCCGGCGTGAACGAAGGTGCCTGCGCATTCTCCGTATAGGCCCAACCCTGAATATCACCATCCTGCACCTTGAACTGCGAGGCACCGACTGGTGAGTATTGCCAGGTGCCGTCCGCCCACAGCCAATATGACCAATAACGTTCCGGAAAATCACAGAAACAATCACCGGAGGGACAACCTTCGCCATCAATGGAGCACACGGTCGTCCCCTGTGAAGAAGCAGCGTACTTGATCTCTAAACCTGAGCGCAGCAGCACGTCCAAGCCACTGATCTCGGATTCAGTGAATTCGACACAGCGGGTGACGATGGTGCCATCGCTCTTTTGAACGACCAGCCCTACGTGATTGGAAGAGTCGGCAGCAACAGGGGAAGCTATGCCGACACAGGTAAAGAGCAAGAGCAAGGTGACAGCAATTCGCAAGCGAAACTTGAACATCGCAATCTCCACGGAGAGCAGACGCACATTACGTCTGCTCTCTGTATATTAGCATGAATCAATCAGTAACGTAGTTGGTAACCCAAGGAATGGTAAGGTAATACTCTTCCAGGGTCACTGTGTAGACCAAAGATGAACCCACATCAGTTTTATCCTGTACGGTATCGGGATCAGCGACTGTTACGCGCACACTGGAAGCTGTCGCGGCATCCAAAGAGGACAGATGTAGGCTATAGACACCCGTATCACGGGTCAAGCTGCCGACAGAAAGCCATTCGGTGCTGCCATAAGGCAGTAGCTCGGCAGACACTGTCGCATCCTCGTCCAGATCAGAGCCGAAAGGCACGTTGATATCCAGCCCCGAGGCAGAACGCGGGACATCCACCCCATCAATCACTAGACGGTCAGGATCGGGAAGAGCCGACTTGAGCGAGCTATTCATCTGCTCAGCAGTCATCAAGGGGATAGAGGCACCTGTAAAGGGCATTACCCAACCTCTTAGCGCCAGCACCGATTGCTCAAGAGCATAAAGGTTATCTACAGGAGCAGACCATTCGCTCTCCCACATCCAGACAAAAGCGCCATCGCCCTTGGCAAAGCTATAAAGGGCTTGAATAGGCCCTTTGCCATCGACGAGCCAATCTGAACTGTGCAAATCCTCGCCGGCTGCGATGAGGCCGAGCACAGCAAAAGAGGTGGAGTTGGCGTTACCCCAACCCCCATCCGATTCTTGCACGCTCTTGAGATAGGCTACACCATCAGCGATAACACTGGGCGTGCCATCAGCAGCGACAAGGGCCTGCAAGACAAGGCCTGTACTGTCGATGGGTGAATAACCCCAGCCATCCAGCCAGGAACCATCATCCTGCTGCATATTCTCAAGCGTTTGAATCGCCGCGCCAGGAATTGTGCTAGTATCTGTGATGGTTGCCATGCCCAAAATGGCATAGGATTGGACCCAGCTGTCACCGACAGCGCCATATTCATCCAAAAAAGCTCGAGCCGTAGATGAGTACCAATCGTTGAGCAACACTTCAGGTAAGTTTTGACCACCGAAAGAGGTGGTATCCAAACCAGCAGCCTTCACCGTGACAGCAAGCTTGCCCACAAGAGAAGCTCCACCCGTCGTCGCAACGGTGTCTGCCTGACTCGCCAAATAATCCATAGGAGAATGATCAACCGTACCGATCGTAGAAGGATCCACATAAGTAGAAGCAATGGCCATGACTGCATCACAAGTAGAGCCCACATCAGCCGTACCACTATAACCATTCCAAGAGCCGGCATCATCGCCAGTGGTGTTCATCTCAGCAAGGATTGGGCGAATGCTCGTGGGAAGGTTTTGCGCAGTGATCTGCGTTAGAGGACGCTCGTAAAGTCCAAAGAGGGCTTCTACGGTCGAATAGACATTGGCATAGGTACCGCCGATAATGCCACTCTCTCCCTGGAGACTAGCCAAAGCCTCATAAGGGCCATTCCACATGGGAGAGGCAGGATCATGGCCAGCCATGAGCAAGAACTGGAGTACCCAGCCCGTGGTATCCGCATTGAGGGCATCGGTATCCCAAGAGGGGCGCCAACCGCCAGATTCCAATTGAGTATCCTGAAAGTAATCGACGATGGCCTGAATTGCAGCATCATCTGCACCGACATTGCCCGACATCAACAAGGCCACACCAACCAAGGCCGTCGTATCAGGATCTGCATAGTTGAAAGAGCCGTCCACATCTTGCTGATCGATCAACCAATTGGTCGCTGTTACTGGTACTGAGCCGGTCAACGAAGTCAACCCCAAGATGCTCCAAGCCTGATTAGAAATACTGGCAGCCCCGCTCGTCCATCCTTCCAGAGCGTCGGTCGCGTAAGCACCAGTTTCGGAATCATAGGCTTGCCTTAGCTGTGAACTAAGCTGGGATATGACACTGTAAGCATCCGCAAAGCCTTCAGCCGTGTACATCTCGTCAAATGTAGGGTACACAGATGCCATGCCGGTGAGCACCAAACCAGCGCGCCCGGGGAAGAGGTTTGCTGCGCTCGTTCCGGTGATTTCGTGGGTGTAGGTAATGGCATTATTCACCACAAAATCGAGCAAGCTGATGTCCGTTGAATCTGTAGACATGTACTCGGGATCTACGCCTGCGAGCCCCAGAGCCACAAGCCCCAGAGCACTCGTCGCCACATCCGAATCACCGCCAAAGCCCGACAGGCCACCATCGGTTTGCTGCTGATCTGCCAGATAAGCGATGGCTTTATCTGACGGAGCTTCTGCCGTCTCAGATAGACTTGGCATTGCACTGACACTGCCCACGAATAGATTGGCCAGCATCACAACACTCAAGATTATCGATAACCATCTAGCACGCGTTCGCTTATTCATTCCGTCCATCCTTTTTTACACAAAAAGAAAACGACCCCATTACCACAAAGCCTGGATGGCCTCTTGGTAATAGTGTCGCGACGGAAAGATAGATACACCTAGACATGCGAGCACCCCTTTCTCCACGAAGGTTGCTGGGCGGATAGCAGAGGCGGGCATCCTGGCTTGGCGCGTTAGCGCCTTACAGTTGCGGGACAGCGCCGGTCTTTCACCGGCTTCCCCCATTGTGCTCCGTCACATCCGGGCTCGGGAGCACCCCTGCCATTCATTAGACAGCGTGAGCATACGCACAACAGGTAAACGTGTCAAGCGTATGTTTGAAAAAGACTTGACAAATGCGTTAGCATATAGTATTATTTAGTCACTATGTACATTTAGTACATAGATGTAAGGAGAGACCATGCCGGGAAGACACGGATGGGGTGGACGAGGGCACGGCCGACACTTGCCAGCCAGGCGCCACATGGAGCCCTTTTTGTTGCTACTTGTAGCCCGCAAACCCTCGTATGGTTACGAGCTGATCCAAGAGTTGGGTGAAATGGGTATGCCGGGCGTGGCCCCAAGCCTGGTTTATCGCATGATGCGCCAGTTCGAGATGGATGATCTGGTACTTTCTGATTGGGATACGGATACGGCGGCCGGCCCTGCCAGGCGCGTTTACCGCATCACAGCCGATGGCCTCATGATCTTGCAAGATTGGGCAGAGCAGCTTGAAGATACGGTGAATGTGTTGAACGACTTTCTCAGGGCCTATGAACAACTGGAGCACCCTGAGAAGTAGGGGGCCATCTTTTGAGAGTAGGTCGTTTGTAGAAAAGGAATCGCTCGATTATCAAGTTATCGCGCAAGCAGGCAAAGGAGGTACACAATGCCAGCAGGAGATAAAACAGGGCCCGAAGGAAAGGGTGCCATGACAGGCAGAGGTGCAGGTTACTGTGCAGGATATGACCAACCAGGATACATGGATGAACGTTTTGACAATCCCCGTCGCCGACTTGGCAAGAGACGTTGGCTCGGACGGCTTTGGGGGCGCGGGCGTGGCCGAGGGCGACGCTTCTAAGCAATCGCAATTCAGAAATAAGCAAGGAGTAGCAATATGCCATTTGGAGATGGTACAGGGCCCGAAGAGATGGGCCCAATGACAGGCAGAGGCGCAGGTTACTGCGCAGGATATGAGCATCCCGGCTATGCAAATATGGCCCACTGCGGCCGTAGACACCGGAGATTTTGGAGCAGAGGCCGCCGGGGTTTCGGCCGCGGCATGGGCATGCACCACAGTTGGGGGTACGAAGGCTATTGGGTGCCTGCGGGCCCCGGATACGGCCCTATGGGCCCAGAGGCAGGTTTTGAAAGCAGACCCTCTCACAAAGAGATGCTGGAGAACAGAGCCAATGCTCTGCGACAAGAGCTAGAAGCCATCGAGGCTGATCTAGCCGATATGAATGAAGGTTCTGCAGAAGGTTCCGTCAAGGAATAGCTTCACAATACCTGAGTTAAGAAACCCACGGCATATGCCGTGGGTTTCTTGGTTGTAGGGCCTTCTATATCCGACTAGAATACAATCACTTATAATAAAGGAGCAGACCCTATGGCAGACATCCGTCATACACGCTTGGCAAACGTCCTGGTCAATTATTCGACACGCGTTCAACCAGGAGATCTGGTGATCATCAATGCTAGCACACCAGCCATTCCTCTGGCCAATGAGGTGGTCAAGGCCGTGCTGGCTGCTGGCGGTAACCCCTTGATCACGATCGAAGATGCTGGCCTGCAGGAAACATTCATGCGCCATGCCAACAAAGAACAGTTGACCTATATAACGCCCGTTGAAGAGATATTGGTGGAAAAGGCGGATTGTATGATCCGCTTGGATGCACCCGATAACACGCGTGCGCTCACCAGTCTTGATCCGAAAAAGCATCAAGTTCGACAAGTTGCTCGCATGGAATTGGGGCGCATTTGGAGCGAGCGGAGCGCCTCGGGAAAATTTCGATGGGTGATTACCCAATTCCCCACGCAGGCGTTGGCCCAGGATGCCTCGATGAGCCTTGGTGAGTTTGAAGACTTTTTGTTTGGCGCCACCTATGCCGACAAAGAAGATCCCATTGCAGAGTGGAAGCGCATCTCGCGGGAGCAGCAAAAGGCTGTAGATTGGCTGCGGGGGCACAAGGCGATACACGCCATGGGGCCGCACTGCGACCTGACGCTATCCATTGAGGGGCGCGCGTTCATCAATTCGGACGGACAAAAGAACATGCCCAGCGGTGAAGTGTACACTACGCCCGTGGCTGGCTCGGTAAATGGCTGGTACGAGACGAGCTTTCCCGCGGTAACGGCGGGGCGAGCCATCGAAGGGGTACGCCTTGAGTTCAGCGATGGCGTAGTCACTAAGATGACGGCGACCCGGAACGAGGATTTCATGCGCAGTCTGCTGGAAACAGATAAGGGCTCCTCACAGTTGGGCGAGTTTGCCATTGGCACCAACTATGGGATTCAGCAGTTCACCCACAGCATCCTGTTCGATGAGAAAATCGGCGGCACCATTCACATCGCTTTGGGGAGGGGATTCCCGGAGACTGGCGGCACGAACGACTCAAGCATCCACCTCGACCTCATCTGCGACATGCGGCAAGAGAGCGAGATTCGGGTGGACGGCGAGCTGCTCTACAAAGACGGCAAGTTTGTCATCTAGATACAGACGAGGGCGTCTGATGGGCGCCCTCTTGTTTCATCGCTGTACCCATAGGAAAAGCCACTACCGAAAATGGAAAAATCGCCTTGTGAGACGCTATTTGTCAAGGGCAATTTCCCCCTAACAGAACAAAATCAACTTATGTAGCTATATGTACCCTCGATATCTTTTTTCAATCATTACTATCAACCACGATTAAATTGCTGTGATACTTTGTCTTTCCCGAAAGAACATCATCATAGAATTTCTGCTTCCCGTCAATAAATTCAATGCTTGCCTGCAACTCGGCTATCCGTCCAAGCAGATCCCCGCGCTTCTGTGCAAGGATAACCTTTCTTTCAGGAATCGAACTCTCGCCCTGTAGGCAAAAATCAATATAAACCTTCATCTCCTGAATACTCATGCCGCAGTTTTTCAGGCAGGTCAGGCTCTTGATCCATGCGATGTCGCGATCATCAAACACGCGGTGGTTGTTGGCGTCGCGTTTTACGTTGGGAACGAGTCCTTCATTGCAGTAAAACTTTAATGCTTCATAGGTCATGCCGGTCTCACGGCACACTTCCTTCATTTTATACATGAAAATCTCCTTAAAACAGAATTTCAACTTGACCGGTTGTAACTACCGGGTGTTATGCTTACAGTGATTCTTATAGCGCAGAACTGTATCTTGAAAATACAGTAAATAAATATAGACAGGGAGGACAACAAAGATGAATTTTACACTCAGCAATGGAGTTACCATGCCGGCAGTCGGCATCGGCACCTTTACTATGACACCGGCGCAGGCAGAAGCCGCTGTTCTGTGTGCTCTTTCCAATGGATATCGAATGATCGATACCGCTCAGGCTTACATGAATGAACGTGCTGTTGGCCGCGCCATCAAGAAATCAGGTGTAGCCCGCGAGGAGATTTTCCTCTCAACCAAGATCTGGGCCAGCCAGTACAACACTGAGGGTACTGTTGAAAAGAGCCTTGAACTGCTGGACACAGACTACATCGACCTGATGTTCATTCACCAGCCTTCCGGCGACTTTATGGCCGGCTACAGAAAGCTGGAGGGAGCCTACAAGTCCGGAAAGATCAAATCCATCGGCATCTCCAATTTCAAGAGTGAAAAGCTTGAGAAGCTCCTTAACGAATGTGAGATCAAACCCCATGTGATCCAGATGGAGGCTCATCCGTATTTCATTGACACAGAAACAACAAATCGTCTTGCTGAGTGCGGCTGTCGTGTCATGGCCTGGTATCCTCTGGGGCACGGCGATAAGGCACTGATGGAAGAACCGGTCTTTGTAAAGCTTGCCAGGAAATACGGCAAAACTACAGCACAGATCATCCTGAGATGGCACGTTCAGTTCGGCAACCAGGTCATCCCGGGTTCCAACAATCCCGAGCATATCAAAGCAAACCTCGACATTTTCGACTTCCAGCTCACCGAAGAGGAGATGGCAAACATCGCAAAGATCAACAAGAATGTCAGATACTACAACGCCACAGACGAAATGGTCGAAAGATATGCCGGCTTTGTGATCGACCTTGATAGTCAGGAGTAAGACGATACTATGAAGATTTTATTTCTTAACGGAAGTCCCAACCCAAACGGCAATACAGTCGCACTGGCAGAAACACTGCTGGCCGGCCATGATTATGAGACACTCAACCTGATCGATTATCAGATCAATGTATACGGTCAGAATATCCACGGAGATCAGTTTGACAAAGTGCTTGAAAAAGTTTTCTCTGCGGATATTCTGGTCATTGGTTCTCCCTTATACTGGCACAATATCTGCGGATCCGTCAGAACATTCCTTGACAGATGCTACGGTACTGTAGAGCCGGGTTCACTCAACGGCAAGCTTTTCTTCCTGTTTCAGGGAGCATCTCCGGAAAAGTGGATGATGGAGGCTGGCGAATTTACCATAGCACGATTTGGTGCCCTTTACGGCCTATCCTATCAGGGCATGGCAACCACAAAAGAGGAATCTGCTGCCCTTGCAGCCAAGCTATAATGAAGGGTGACATTTTATGAAAGATCAGATTTTAAGTATATCGGGAAAATTCTGAAAAGCCATGGAAACAGCCGATGAGAACGGTATGCGCGAGATTGCTGTTTCTGATTGCTGTTTCGTTCGCACCGGAATGACCTGTGAACTCGAAAAAGAGATCGAATGTTACACCAGCGACCTTTTCAAACCAACAGAACTCGTTTTCCACGACAAGAAAGCCAGAATATACGGTGATATCGCCGTTGTGATCACAGACTGCGATTACGGTTTGCTCCTTGACGGCAAGCCAACCACCCATCACTTTGCAGTAACTGAGGTCTACACCCTCACAGACAGCGAGTGGAAACTCATTCAGTTCAGCTTTACAGCTTTGGTATACTGATAACTATATTGAGAAGGAAAAAACAGTGGAATTCAAAACATTATCCAACGGAATCAAAATGCCCATGGAGGGCTTGGGCGTCTTTCAGGTGCGCGATAAGGAAGAGTGCAAGCGATCTGTATTGGATGCCATCCGTGCCAGCTATCGCCTTATTGACACTGCCGCTTCCTACACCAACGAGGACGCTGTAGGTGAGGCAGTCCGTGAGGCTATTGCCGAAGGCATCTGCACCCGCGAGGAGCTCTTCATCACCTCCAAGATGTGGGTACAGGATATGCAGAACTATGACATGGCAAAGAAGGCTATCGACGCGTCTTTAAATGCCATGGGACTTGATTATATCGACCTCTATCTGCTGCATCAGGCGATGAAGGACTACTTTAGCGCGTGGCGTGCCATGGAGGATGCCTATAAAGAAGGAAAGCTGCGTGCTATTGGTGTCTCCAACTTCTATCCCTTCGTGCTGACAAACTTCTGCGAGACCGTGGAGATCAAACCCGTCGTAAATCAGGTAGAGCTGCATCCATATTTTACACAAGAGAGCGCTCTTGACACTATGCGACATTATGGCGTGCATCCCGAAGCGTGGGCCCCACTGGGTGGCGGACGGTATAATCCGTTTGAAAACGAGATGTTGAAAGGTATTGCCGAAGCACATGGAAAGAACATAGCGCAGGTGATACTCCGCTGGAACGTTCAGCGCGGTGTGACGGTCATTCCGAAGTCTACCCACAAAGAGCGCATAGTGGAGAATTTCAACATCTGGGATTTCTCGTTGACGGACGAAGAAATGCAGCAGGTCGCTTCGCTGGATATGGGATACGAGGGGACGGCTGTCAAGCATTTTGACCCAGACTTTGTGCGGATGTGCTGCCAGAGAAACATACACGATTGATCAGCGAAATACACATTCGGGAGGATAAAACCAAATGAAAATAAAACTTGACAACGGAATTGAACTGCCGCAGCTTGGATTCGGCACGATCGGGCAATACGGAGAACAGATCACTGACAATGTTGCATTTGCCCTTAACAACGGCTACAAGCTCATTGACACTGCCAACCGCTACGGAAATGAAGTGGAGGTCGGCAAAGGACTCAAGAAGTCCGGCCTGAAAAGAGAGGAGTACTTTCTTGAAACAAAGCTCGGACCTACTCTGTATGAAAAAGACGATGCTATTGATGGCACATTAAAGCGCCTTGGCGTGGATTACATCGATGTTATGATCCTTCATCACCCGGTCAACAACTACATCTACGCCTATAAGATGCTGGAGAAGGCCTGTAAAGCCGGCAAGATTCGCGCCATTGGCATCTCCAACTTCCCAGTCGAGAAGATCAGGGAAGTCGTTGAAAAATGCGAGATCACACCTGCCCTCATGCAGGTGGAGTGTCACCCATATTACCCTGCCGAGGCTGTCAAATCGTTCTGCGACGAGAAGGGGATCAAGCTGCAGGCCTGGTATCCGCTGGGTCACGGCAATGCTGATCTTATAAATGACCCGGTCTTCATCTCCCTTGCTGAGAAGTACGGCAAGAGCACTGTTCAGGTCATTCTTCGCTGGCATATCCAGATGGGCTTCGGTCTTGTTCCCGGCAGCAAGTCTCACGATCATATCAAGGAGAACGTGGAGATATTCGATTTCAGCCTTACCGATGAAGAAATGGCTCTCATTGCCACCCTCAACAAGCACGAGCCATTCTACAAGGTCACTCCGGAATCCCTCCAGCTTCTGGCCACCACAAAATGTAATTTTGAAGAGTAAAATCAGCTTTCACTATGATCCCGCAATGACAAGTGATCTGTGATAGCAGAGTGCCTTTTGATATTATAAATGGCGAGCTTGGCAAAAGCTGATTTGGGTTTGATCCGTTACATAGCAAGTTTGAGGGACGATGAATATAAAGTATTTTGTGGTAGATGCGTTTGCCGACAGATTGTTTCAAGGAAATCAAGCTGGCGTGTGTCTTTTAGAGACGCCGCTAGATGACGATACCCTGCAGAAAATAGCGGCGGAGAACAACCTGGCAGAAACTGCGTTTATCCTCCCTAACGGCACCGATTTTGATTTGCGTTGGTTTACACCAAAAGTAGAGATCGATTTGTGTGGCCATGCTACTTTGGCGAGCGCATTCATCATTTCCAAATTCGTAAACCCCGATCTAGAGACTATACGTTTCACAACACAGAGCGGGATTCTATGTGTCATCCCAAAAGGCGACTTGTTCGAGATGGATTTTCCCAGCAGGGCACCGGTCGAAGCAAAAGTCACGCCATTGATGGAACAAGCTCTGGGATGCCCCGTGTTGGAAGCGCATCAGGCGCGTGATCTGTTGCTGCTGGTAAAAGATGAAGAAACGGTACAGAACCTGCAACTCAATATGGAATTACTCGCGAGAATTCCCGATTGTTTTGCAGTGATCGTTACGGCCCAAGGGAACGAGGTAGATTTTGTCTCACGTTTCTTTGCCCCCAACGCAGGAATACCTGAGGATCCAGTTACGGGCTCCTCGCATACGACCCTGATTCCCTTTTGGGCAGAACGACTTGGCAAAACGCAGATGGTGGCAAGGCAGTTATCCGAACGCGGCGGTTCACTACAGTGCGAATATTGTGACGAGCGAGTCAAGATCGCTGGTAGAGCTGTGTTGTATCTAGCTGGTGAGATCAAGGTATAAAGAAAGTGCCTAGATGAGCGTCTATTTTATCGCCAACATTCGCATCAAAGACGAGGCTGCCTATGCCAAATATGTGGCGAACAGCGATCGCGTCTTTGCCCAGTACAAAGGCAAGTACCTCACTGTCGATAACAACCCAACCGTTTTGGAAGGCAATTGGCCCTACACGCGGCTGGTGCTGATCGAGTTTCCCGATAAAAGAGCGCTCATGGCGTGGTATCAATCCGACGCGTATCAGGAAATCCTCAAGTACCGACTAGAGAGTGCCGATTGCGACACCCTTGTTGTGGAGTCCAACTAAGGAGCAAGTTCCAAAGGCCTAGATAGGGATAGCTTGGCGCAAATCACAAAGGGCGACCGATTCGTGAATCGGTCGCCCTTTAGCATATGCACGAAACAGTGATTATTTCGCGCCCTGGGCCGAGTCAAGAGCCTGGTCGAGATCGGCGATAATGTCCTCCGGCGCCTCAATGCCCACGCTCAAGCGCACTAGACCATCGCCAATGCCAATGGCTTTGCGCTGTTCGGCGGGCAAGCCCCGATGCGAGGCCATGGCCGGATAGAGCATGAGGGAATAGACATCACCGAGGGTGGTGACCGGGGCAATGAGTTGCAGCGCCTCCATGAGGGCAAAGACCTCGGCACGGCCAGCATTGCGCAGGTCAAAGCTGATCATGGCGCCAAAGCCCTTACCAGCGAACAGGCGAGCCGTCAGTTCGTGTTGGGCATGATGCGCCAGGCCCGGATAATTGACGTGGGCAACGCGCGGATCGGCGTCGAGCCAGGCGGCCACCCGTGCCGCGCTGGCACACTGCTGCTTCATGCGCAGGGCCAGCGTTCGGATGCCGCGCAGAGCCAACCAGGCCTCCATGGGGCCCAGATTAGCGCCCAAGCTCTTTTGGCGGTTGCGCAGATCGGTAGCACGAGCTGAATTACAGGCAATGACGCCGGCCATGACATCGCCGTGGCCAGAGATGTACTTGGTGGCCGAATGCACCACATAATCCACGCCGTCCAAGTAAGGCCGGTAGAGATAGGGCGTGGCAAAGGTGCTATCCACAATGAGCGTGGCCCCCTGCTGATGGGCGATTTCAGCCAGCGCGGGCACATCAGCCACCACCAGCAGAGGATTGGAGACCGTTTCACATACCAGGGTGCAGGCAGCCGGCGCAGCAAGCGCCTCGGCAACGACTTTATGGTCGGTGATATCCACCAATACCATCTCAACACCCATCGTACCCAACACATCGCGCAGCAAGGCGATGGTGGCGCCATACACGTCTCTGGCGCAAACCACGGTCGAGCCCTGTTTGGCGCCAGCACCCAGAATAGCACCGGTGAGGGCAGCCATGCCGCTGCCATAGGCCACGGCTTCGGGCGCAGCCTCTAGCGCTGCGACGGCATGTTCAAAGGCGGCGACGGTGGGTGTACCGTAACGAACATAAACATAGCCCTCTCCAGTAGCAAAGACGTCATCCAGCGCTTTCATGCTCTGCTGAGCATAGCCCACGCTCATGTCGATGGGCACCGTAACGGGGCGGCCTCCTGGAGTTGGTACGGCAAACTCTTTCCCTGCGTGTACAACCAGTGTCTCAAAAGCCTTATCTGCCATCGGTTTCGTCCTTTTCTATCTATAGGTGCATCCATCATACGCCTCTCACGCGGTACGTGTAAAACGCGTTGACCTGCTGTTCCGACAAGAGTAGGATTGTTAAGATAAAATGAGCTAGAGACCAACTGTGTGGTCGTTATCGTATCTTATCCCGGATTGGAGAGTCCCTTCTCATGCAAACGCCAGACACCCCAACCTCTCAGGCTGACTATTGGGATCGCGTGGCAGATTCGGTCACCTTTACTCACCCTGTTGACGCTGTCGCCCTGGTGGAAGAGCTGGGCATAGGGGCAACTGTGGTGGATTACGGTTGCGGCTATGGCCGCACCTGTACTGTCCTGGCAGAGGCCGGCCTCTCGCCCATCGGGCTAGACACCTCAGCCGAGATGATCCACCGAGGCCAACAGCTATATCCACAGCTCGACCTGCGCACCATGCCAGCAGGACACGCCCCCCTGCCCGATGGCTCGGTGGATGCCGTGCTGTTGTTCGCCGTGCTCACCTGCATCGCCGATGATGCATCGCAAGATGCGGTGATGGCTGATGTACGCCGCATTCTGCGGCCCGACGGCGTACTCTATCTCTCGGATTACGGGCTGCAGGATGACGCGCGGAATCAGGAACGCTACGCACGCTGGGCACCAGAACTGGGTACCTATGGCTGTTTTGAGATCGAGCCAGGGGTAGTGATGCGCCATCACAGCGAAGAACGATTAGCTCAGCTATTAAATGGCATGGAGACGTATCAGCAAGAGCGCATTGCCGTAAAGACCTTCCGGGGGAACCCGGTCGAGATCACACAGCTCCGGGCCAGGTTGAGCAGCGTTTGACCCGAATTGCAGGCGAGACTATTATCGCAACACCTAATTGAACGGCCTTATGAGGAGGCACGATGATCAAGACCTACAGCCTTGACGGCGAATGGCAATTCAGGGACGTGGCCGGCGATGATTGGCGCGCAGCCACTGTGCCCGGTTGTGTACAACTGGATTTGATGAACCTCGGTGACCTGCCCGATCCGTTTTACCGCATGAACGAGGTCGAGGCCGTAAAACTCGAACCGAAGGAATGGGTCTATCGACGATCCTTCGAACTGGGTGAAGAAGACCTGGAAGCCGACCAGATCGACCTGCTTTTCGAGGGGTTGGATACCTATGCCGATATTTATGTCAATGACGTGTTTATCGGCAGTGCCGACAACATGTTCATGCGTTACTGGTTCGATATCACCCAGTTTGCTGAGACCGAGAACACGCTCACGGTTTACCTCCATTCTCCGCTAAACACCATCAAGGATATGGAACGCAACAGCGACCTCGATCTCAAGGGCGGCTGTGAATCTGCGCGACCCTATATCCGCAAGGCCCAATATGCCTATGGCTGGGACTGGGGACCACGGATCGCCCAGGTAGGCATTTGGCGGCCCGTTCAGGTGCGCGTCATCCGCACCGCTGAGCTGAGCAATCCCTATGCTTATACCAAGTCCATCAACGAAGACGGGACGGCGGCGCTGCACGTCGAAGCGGCCATTCGCCAATATGACGTTGTGCCTCTCCAGGCTCGCATCGCCATCTCACTAGATGGTGAACCCGTGGTGGAAAAGACCGTGAGCGTGGATAATCTGCGCGGCACGCTAGGCTTTGAGACTACCATGACCATCGATGACGCCCAGTTGTGGTGGCCTAATGGCCTGGGTGTCCAACCCCTCTATGATGTCGAGATCACCCTGCTAGCCAGCAAAGCGACTCTCGACACTGCCCGGATCAAGACCGGCATCCGCACGGTGCGCCTTATCCAGGAAGAAGATGTCGAAGGCAAGAGCTTTATCATCGAGATCAACGGCCGACGCGTGTTCTGCAAGGGTGCCAACTGGATTCCGGCAGACAACCTGCTGCCGCGCCTCGACGCAGAGCGCTATGAGAGCCTGATCGAGATGGCGGCAGAAGCGAACATGAACATGCTGCGCATCTGGGGCGGCGGATTGTACGAAGACCCCGCTTTCTATGAGGCCTGCGACCGCCTGGGTATTATGGTTTGGCAGGACTTTATGTACGCCTGCGCCCAGTATCCCGATGAGTTCGAATGGTTCCGCGATAGCGCCCGCGAAGAAGCCATCGAGGTGGTCTCACGGTTGCGCAACTATCCCAGCATCGTGCTATGGTGCGGCAACAATGAGAACAACTGGGGCTTTGCGGATTGGTGGGGCAACGGCGTGCCCGAGTATTTGGGCAACACCATTTACCGCCAGATTCTGCCCGAGGTATGCGGCGAGGTCGATCCTTCTCGCCCTTACTGGGTATCGAGCCCTTATGGCGGAGACACACCCAACAGCGAAAAGGCCGGCGACCGCCATCAGTGGTCGGTGTGGAGCAACTGGCAGGATTACTCGGGATATTTGGCCGATAACGGTCGCTTCCTGAGCGAATTCGGCTTTCAGGCCATGCCCAACTGGAAGACAGTACTCAGCTATACCGAGCCCGAAGACCGCACCATCCTGAGCGATGTGGTGCGTTCGCACAACAAGATGAAAGAGGGCACCGAGCGGCTGGTCCGGTTCCTGGTGGGGCGCGTGGGATTCCCCAAGGATTTCCGCAGCTTTGTGTACCTCACCCAGTTCAACCAGGCTGAGGCCGTCAAGACGGCTGTTGAGCACTGGCGGCTACGCATGTTCAACACAGCCGGAGCACTCTATTGGCAGATCAACGACTGTTGGCCAGTAGCCAGTTGGGCCTCTATCGACTATTACGGGCGAAAAAAGGCACTTTACCACTATACCGGGGACTTTTTTGCGGATGTACTGCCCGTATTGGTGGAAGAGAATGGCGAATTGATACTCAAGGCGGCCTCGGATCGTATAGGAGAAACTGCTGGTACAGTACGACTGACATCATACACCCTAGCTGGCGAGCTACGCGCGGAACTGAGCTTTCCGGTGACACTGCAACCCAACAGCACGACAGTGCTCAAGCATCTGGCGCTGGAGGATTTGGGCATCGGACACAAGATACGGGTCATGCCGGTAGATCAGCCTTCTACCACCAACCCGCACGAGTTGAACGGCGACCTCTTCGACACGGTTGTTTATGTCGAGTTGGATTTGGACGGGGACATTTACACCAATTACAAGGTGTTCCAACGCTTCCGCTCGATGAACCTGGCCAAGCCCAACATTGCGGTGAGTGTAGAAGACGACATCATTACCCTCATCAGCGATGTGCCCGCTTTTGGCGTGTTTATCGAGCCAGAGAACGATGTCGATATGGGAGGCAACTGCCTCAACATGGAGCCGGGCGTCGAATACGAGATCGAGTGTTCGAGCAACCCGGGGGCCATTGAAGTGTTTGACCTTACAAGCCTGGTTGCCAAGATCTAGCCATACGAAAGGGCAGCGGGCTCAACAGTCCGCTGCCCTTTTTTGTCGGAGAATACCTTGAACAGTCTATCCCACCCTTCCCGCGTCGCCGTCGTCAGTTGTAACAGCTATGCACCCGATGATGTGCTCACCTGTGTGGCCGAGGGCATCCGTTTGCTGGGCGGCGCTGAGCAATTTGCTGCCCCTGGCGAGACATTGTTGCTCAAACCCAATTTGCTGGTCAGCCTGCCGCCCGAATCCATGGCAGTCACTCATCCTGCTGTGTTTTCGGCTGTGGCACAGGTACTGGCTGAAACCCATGCTACGTTGACCTATGGTGACAGCCCGGGGTTCGAGTCTCGTGAGGGCGCCGCTGCCCGCAAATCCGGCATCCAAGAGGCAGCCGAAGCATTGGGACTTGAACCCGCCGATATGAGCACTCAACGCGAGTTGAATCACCCCGGCGGTGTACTCATCAAGCGCTTTACGCTGGCCAAAGGCGTGGTCGATGCAGACGGGCTCATCTCTATCTCCAAACTCAAATCCCACGGTCTGACCCGCTTTACTGGCGCGGTGAAAAACCAGTTTGGTTGCATTCCAGGGCTGCTCAAGGCCGAGTTTCACGCCCGTCTGCCGGAAATCAGCCGTTTTGCGCAAATGCTGGTGGACTTGAATACGCTGATCAGGCCGCGTCTCTATGTGATGGACGGCATTATCGCCATGGAAGGGAACGGCCCGCGCAACGGTACCCCGCGTAACATGGGCGTGCTGCTCTTTTCAACCGACCCCATTGCACTGGACAGCACGGCCTGCCGGTTGGTCAACCTCGACCCGGCGCTGGTACCCACCAACACCGCCGGCGAAGCCAGCGGCCTGGGAACCATGTCCAACATCGAACTAGTAGGCGATCCCATCGAACCGCTCATTCAGGCTGATTTCGTCATCAATCGCGGCGCGCAGTCGGGAACATCCTCATTGAATAACAGCAGCCTGCGCACCTTTTTCCGGCAGTTCATCACCCCCCGCCCCACTGTGCTGGCCGATGTCTGCAAGCGATGCGGCATCTGCGAACAAGTATGCCCCATCGATCCACCAGCGGTTACGGTAAACGGCGATATTGCCCACCACGATTACATGCGCTGCATTCGCTGTTATTGCTGCCAGGAACTGTGCCCTTACAAGGCGATTGTCATACGAACTCCGCTTCCAGGGCGCGTGCTACACCACATCAAGCGTTGACAAGGGTACTCCCTCTTGTTATCTTACAGCCCATAGGACCAAGGCGTAATGAATCATAGAGGAGTTGTAAAAATGCCCGAACTGAAAATCGATAACATTTTTGCCCGACGCAGCATCCGGTCTTTTACCGATCAGCAAGTCAGTGACGAGCAGATTAAAACACTGCTCGAGGCGGCTATGGCTGCACCCTCGGCCAACAACAAGCAGCCCTGGCATTTCATCGTTGTGCGCGACCAGGCGGACCGCGAAGCACTTGTGGAGGCCCATCCCTATGCGCGCATGTCGCGTGAAGCCAGCGCCGTCATCATCCCATGTGGTGAGCCCGCACTCAGCAACAATTCGTCCTATTGGGTGCAGGATTTAGCCGCTGCGACGGAGAACATTCTGTTGGCAGCAGTAGGTTTGGGCCTGGGCGCAGTTTGGTGCGGCGTTTACTCTAACAACGAACGTGTGACGGCGGTACGTAAGGTGCTGAGCATCCCCGAGGATATCATGCCCTTCTGCCTCATCCCCGTCGGCTATCCTAACGAGGAAAAAGAAGCGCGCACGCAGTATCAGGAAAGCCGCGTCCATCTGAAAAAGTGGTAATCGACGCCCGCTCCTGGCACAAGCATTTACACTACCCACTGCAAACACCTCGTTCTTGAAAAATCGGTCATGTCATCCTTATAGGAGGCACACAATGCCCGAATTGAAAATCGACAACCTGTTTGCCCGGCGCAGCATTCGCGCCTTTACCGGCCAGCCGCTCAGCGACGAACAGGTCACGACTCTGCTCGAAGCGGCGATGGCCGCCCCCTCAGCACGCAACAGCCAGCCCTGGCATTTTGTAGTAGTCAAAGATCCGGCCAAGCGGTTGGCTCTCTATGCTGGCAGTCCACGCGAGGATATGGCCCGCCAGGCCAGTGTGATCATCATCCCCTGCGGCGACCCAGCTATCAATCCCGGCCCGCCGTTCTGGGTTCAGGATATGGCCGCCGCCACCGAAAACTTGCTCATTGCCGTTGCAGGCCTAGGGTTGGGCGCCGTATGGTGCGGCATGTATCCCGACGAAGGGCGTATGGCCAAGGTGCGCAGCATCCTCGACATTCCCGATGACATCATGCCCTTCTGTCTCATCCCGGTGGGCTATCCCGCTGAGAGCAAAGACCCCAGTACAAAGTACATGGAGAGCCGCGTTCACACAGATCAGTGGTAAAGACCAGGAGGCCACAATATGCGTTCTGGACCTGCTCAATTGCTCACGCATAACCCGGTGAAAAAGGCTTTGAAAGAGGGCCGACCGGCTATCGGCAGTTGGATATCGCTTTGCTCTGCGGCATCAGCCGAGCATATGACCTCTGTTGGTTGGGATTGGCTGGTGATCGACGCGCAGCACAGCCCGGTTGGCTTTGACACCATGGTCAATTCCTTTCGGGCCATTCAGCTGGGGGGCGCCGTACCTATGGCGCGCGTACCCTGGCTGGACACCGTTTGGATTCAGCGCACCCTAGATGCAGGGGCGCTCGGGCTGGTTATTCCCATGATCAACTCGCGAGAAGAGGCCGAACGCGCCGTAGCCAACTGCAAATACGCCCAAGAAGGCGTTCGTAGTTGCGGCGGCGGTAGGATGAACCTCTATGTCGAAGGAGAGTACCGCGAGTTTGCGCAACGCGAACTGTGCACCATTGTAATGATCGAGACGATCACCGCCGCCGAACGTGCCGAGGACATTCTCTCGGTGCCGGGTGTAGATGGCTGTTTCATTGGTCCCACTGACCTGGCGCTTAGCATGGGCATGAGCCCTTCTGCACCAGGGCCAGAGCGAGAAGATGCCGTACAACACATTCTACAAGCGGCGAAAAAGAACGGTGTGGCAGCAGGATATCACTGCCAGACGGCCGCCGAGGTCAATATGCGTGTGGCACAGGGATTTACTTTTTTGGCGCTGGCCAGTGATGTGATCTTGATGCTGCGGCAAGCCAAGAAGGAGTGTGAAGGGCTCGATTTCCTCTGAGCATGCCGCTCATAACGTAGCCTTGTACAAAAAAAAAATCGGGGTACAGAAAGATTCTGTACCCCGATTTTGCTATGTTTGCTGCCCCAACTATACGATTAATTACTGAACGAGTGCACGCAGCTTGGGGCCATTGGTGATGGTAATACACCCCCGTGACATGACAATCAAACCCTCTGTTTGGAAATAACCCAGCATTCGGCTCACTACCTCGCGAGCTGTCCCCAAGTTGCGAGCAATCTGTTCATGGGTCATACGCAATGTCGCGCTACGCTCAATAGCGCTTTGTTCGAGCAAGAAGGCTGCCAGGCGACTGTCAAAGCTGGAAAACAGCACATCTTCCATCAACTGAATGACATTCGTCAGGCGTGAGGCCATGAGCATATTGGTAAAGTTAGCGACACACGTGGACTGATCCATCAATTCCTGATAGACAGACGTTGGAATAACCAACGCCGTCGTTTCGCGCTCAGTCTGCACGTATACATCAAAATTGGCACCGCGGATAATACAGGAAGCTGAAAAAAGGCAGATTTCCCCACCAAATACGCGATACAACGTAATTTCTTTACCCGTAGGAGAGATGAGAAACACACGAAGCTGCCCTGCTGTCACAACCAAAAGGCCGGGGCAATCTTCAGAATCACTCTGAATAGTTGTGCCCAATCTAAAGCGGCGCTCAATCATCGTGAACTGAAGCACCCCTTGCTGATCGACAGTCAGATCTCGCCAAAAGGGCAAGACCTCGTCCAGCCTCCTCGCAGATTGCTTCATGCTGAACCTCTTTCAATGAACAAACGGGGCAGATGTAAAACCGGGCCTATTAATTTTGGGGCAAACCTTAAAAAATCGCCCTGAGTGTGACTTTGTTACAGAACCAAGAGTCACATGCTGATACACTGGTATCTGTAGGCAAGAAAGCGCGCCGCAGAGCGCTATAAATAGCAAAGGAAAAGAACAATGGAAGAGTTCAACAGAATGCCGCTAATTGGCGATGACGCCCCCAGTTTCAAAGCCGTAACAACCCAGGGCCCCATCAATTTTCCCCAAGATTACAAGGGCAAGTGGGTAATCCTCTTTTCACACCCGGCCGACTTTACACCCGTTTGCACCACCGAGTTCATGACCTTTGGCTCGATGATCGGCGAGTTCAAGGCGTTGAATACCGAGCTCGTAGGTCTGTCGGTGGATTCGCTGTATGCCCACATCGCCTGGCTGCGCAAGATTCAAGAGCTCGAGTGGAACGGCAAGAAGAACATTGAGATTACCTTCCCGCTCATCGAAGACATTCGCATGGAAGTGTCCAACAAGTACGGCATGATCCAACCGGGCCAGTCCAACACGCAGGCCGTGCGTGCGGTCTTTATCGTCGACCCCAAGGGCAAGATTCGCACCATTCTCTACTATCCGCTCAGCACAGGGCGCAACTTTGATGAGATCAAGCGAATCATCCTGGCACTGCAAAAGGCCGACGCCGATAATGTGGCCACGCCAGCCGATTGGCGTCCGGGTGATGACGTGATCGTGCCCACAGCTGGTTCTTGCGGCACTGCCAAAGAGCGCATGGAAAGCAAAGACGAGGATCAGTACTGCCTCGATTGGTTCATGTGCTTCCGCCGCGAAAAGAAATAGGGTTTTAGCGTCACTCCCCCCAATAAAGCAGTATAGAACTCAAACTGCCTGGTTGATGCCAAAAGGTATCGCCAGGCAGTTTGCTTGTTTAGTGAATTGTATGGCGATGCGATACCTATGCCTAGCGCAGAGAAGGCGGCAGCTCGGTTGCCACTTTGGGCTTGCGCAGCGTGCCATCACCATAGGCCGGCAGGTCAGCCCAGGTGCGGCCCTCACCGTTGAACTGGGGCATCCAGGGGGCCAGCGCGTCAAACATCTCTTCGCACATGGCCCACACTTCTTTAGTGTTGCACACGGCACCGGTCAAGGGATCATGCAGTACAGCCAGCTTGACCAACTCGCGATTGCCGGTAAGCGCAGCCTCCACAGCCATCTCTTGCACGTTGATAGAGACACGGCAAGCGGCGGCGCAGGGCAGGGGCAGATCGCCCACCCATGCCGGACTAATGCCGTTGCCATCCACATAGCAGGGTACCTCGATGGTGCAGCCTTCAGGCAAGTTGCTAATGATGCCGGTATTGCCGATGTTGAAATGGCCGCGGTAAACGCGCCCTGTCTCCAACGCCTCGATGATGTGCGAGAAATGCTCGGTGGAGCGCTTTGCGGGCGTAGCCTCGATGGGGTTGCCGCTCATCATCTCGGGGAAGGTGTGGCTGTATTCGTTGCGGGTGTCGCGGCAATCGTTCAGATAGCCGGCGGTGCGCCCACCAATCCACACCTTGGGATTGATCCAACGGTCGATCTCTTGCGGGCGTTTGCGATACCAGGGCAAATACTCGGAAAGGTGGCCGTTGGACTCGGTAGAAAAATAGCCAAAGCGCTTGAGAATGTCGATACGGCAGGGCTCGGCAGCGGCAATCTCGGGATTGCTCTCCATGGCCTCTAGCAAGAACGGCAACATGTCCTGCCCTTTGTGGGTCACCTGAATGTACCAGGTCTGGTGGTTGATGCCCGCGCAAATATAGTCGACCTCTTCCTTGGGCAAGCCCAACGCCTTGGCGATGAGTTCATGGCCGCCCTGCACGCCGTGACACAGCCCCATATAACGCACGCCGCCAGCGCGGCGTACCGCCCAGCTGTTCATGGCCATGGGGTTGGAATAGTTGAGAAGCAGCGCATCGGGGGCCAGTTCGCGCATATCGGCGGCAATATCCAGCAGCACGGGGATGGTGCGCATGGCATAAAAGATGCCGCCCGGGCCCAGCGTATCGCCCACACACTGATCGACGCCGTACTTTAGTGGGATCTCGATATCCTGGGCAAAGGCATCCAGGCCACCTACACGCGCTAAGGAAACCACGTAATCGGCGCCGCGGATGGCCTCGCGACGATCCAACGTCTGCACCACGGTGGCATCCAGGTCATTATCGGCGATGATCTTGTTGACCATCTGGGCAGACATATCGAGGTTCTCCGCCGAGATGTCCATGAGCCGAAATTCGGTGTCGTGCAGCTCTGGAACCGCCAGCACATCCGTCACCAGGTGCTTGGTAAACGTCAGGCTACCCGCGCCAATCATTGCAATTTTGACCATGCTTCCCCCATAGCAAACGGTTTGCAGAATACGATTATTCGTGAACCAGCACCCAGGTACCCGGATTATCCGTCGTTGCGCTAACCATTGACGCATCTTCCGGCAACACAGGATCCGTCCAGTTAAAGAGCCATTCTGCGTCCTCGTTGGTGATATTCACACAGCCGTGACTTGTGGTTGTTCCCCAGGAATCATGCCAGTAGGCGCCGTGCAGGGCGAAATTGATATAGAAATACTGCACCCATTGGACATTGGGCAGGTAATAGCCACTGCCGCCCATATCCTGTGAGAGATACTTGGTTTGGATACGAAAACGCCCCTGACGCGTGGGGGTGGCCTCTTTGCCGGTAGAGACCAACGATGAAAAGACCTGCACGCTACCCTCGTAGGCGTAGAGCATCTGGTCCGAGAGATCAACCTCTATCCAGTTTTCGTCCAGCGGCAACGGCGCATAAACGTCCGTCACCCATTCTGGTGTCGGCGTGAGCGTAGGGGTTGAGGTGGCGGTGGCAGTTGGTGTAATGGTAGGGGTATTTGTAGGCAGAGCCGTCGCTGTAGGGGTCAAGGTAGCTGTAGCCGTAGGCACAAAGATGACCAATTCTAGAGCATCCACCGGTGCGCCACCCAGCCAATCCTGCAACCAGGTGTGTGCACCTTCGTCCACCAGGCTGGCTATCAGCATACCGACGCCTGCCAGAATATAGAGCAGCATGAGCACCATCAGGGTAGATCCCAGGATGCGCTTCCAGTTGATTGCCAGTCGGGTCTTCTCAGGAGGTGTTGTCTCTTCCTCCCCGTCTCCCTCTTCGGTTGAAGGCACCACCATAGAAACCGGCTCGCCTGCGCTTTCAGCGTGAGCCAGCGGATCCACATCGTCCGTCGAGGCGGGCATGAGATGAGCCCAGGGCGCCTTGAATCCTTTGGGGTGAATGTCTTCTTCCGAGACGGCAGGATGCGCATCCAGCCAGGACGAGAGGCCGATGAGCAAGGCATCTTCGGGGTGTCGCGCTAGGGCCTCTTCTACTGCCGGACGACAAGCAGCGGGATCATCATCTTCAAGAGCCTGCTGCCACAATAGCGCCGGTTCAGAATCCGGATCAACGGCCAGGGCTCCCTTTACATAGCGGAGGCCTCGTTCATTATCCCCACGTTCTGCTGCCGAGATACCCAAGCGCAGTAGCGTTCGGGCCTGATCGCGTGGGTTGCTGTTTTCTGTGTCCAAATACGTCTCCTTGCATTATGAGACAGTACTTATATCGCCTATAGGTATCGATTATAACATAACAATTACAAGGCCTGCAACGCCTACAGTGCAGAAATAAATAAAAACAACCGTTCCGAATTGACAATGCCCTTGGCGGGCTTGACCTCTCGCGTGAGATCATTAACATAGCGCTACATCCATGCTGATGCGGACGTCATAGGCAGCATCAGTAGTTTGTTGTGCCGCGCCAAGAACAACTGATGGGCGGACGCTATATATTGGAGAACAAGATAGATGGCACTGCTTGGCATCGATGCAGGCACCTCCGGCTGCAAAACAACCATCCTGAACGAATTCGGCAAGGTGCTATCCTCAGCCTACCGCGAATACCCACCCACCCCGTGCAAAGTCGGGTGTTCCGAGATAGCCCCGGAGAATGTGTGGCTGAGCGTAGCCGCCTGCATACGCGAGAGTGTGGCTGCTTGCCCCAACGATCGCGTGCAAGCGCTGTCCATCTCTTCCTTTGGCGAGGCCGCTGTGCCCATCGATTCGGCCGGCCGGGTGCTTTACAACGGTATTCTGCTAACTGATCCCCGCGGCCAAGAACAGATGGCCACGCTGGCAGAGCGCCTGGGAGCACAAACTCTGATGCAGCGTACCGGCGTCCCCCTGCACCCCATGTACACTATCTTTCGGGCCATGTGGCTACGCGATAACCAACCCGAGATTTTCAGCCGTGTGGTCAAATTCTTGCAATTCGAGGATTACCTTATCTACAAGCTGAGCGGTGAATTCGCCACTGATTATTCCCTTGCCGACCGCACCATGGCCTTTCATGCCGTCGATAAGGTGTGGGATGAGGAGATACTCGCTGGCGCTAACTTGTCACCAGACCTCTTTGCCCACACTCTGCCCAGCGGAACGCCTGTCGGGTTGGTGCAGCATACAGTGGCCGTAGAACTCGGCCTGCCAAATGATACCCTGGTGGTTACCGGTGGGCATGATCAACCTTGCGCCGCCCTGGGAAGCGGTGTGATATCCGCCGGACTGGCCGTGGATGGCATGGGCACAGCCGAGTGCATCACCACCTGCCTGGAAAAGCCCGTGTTCAGCCCCGAGCTGTTTGCTAGCAACTATCACTGCGGCCCACACGTCGTGCCCAATCGCTACATTACCTTTGCCTATACCCTATCGGCAGGAGCCCTCTTGCAATGGTTCCGCGATACCATCGGGCGTAGTGAACGGGCCGAAGCCCAAGCCTGCGGCATGAGTGCCTACGCTCTGCTGGATAGCCGCATCAGCCCAGAACCCAGTGGCCTTTTGGTGCTGCCCCACTTTGGTGGAAGCGGCACGCCCTATCTTGATCCAAACGCCACTGGCGCCATTCTGGGCTTGAACAGCCGCACCACCACCTATGACATCTATAGAGCCATGCTCGAAAGCATTACCTACGAGATGAGGTACAATCTCGAATGCTTGGAAGGCGCCGGCATCTTTGTGGATTCCCTACGCGCTGTAGGCGGCGGTGCCAAGTCTGATGTCTGGCTACAGATCAAGGCTGATATTATGAACCGCCCTGTGTCCACGCTGGCCATCAATGAGGCGGGAACCCTGGGCGTGGTGATGCTAGCGGGCATTGCCGCGGGAATCTACCGTGACGCCGATGAGGCCTGCCGCCTTCTGGTAAACGAAAAGCACCATTTCGAGCCCGATCCAAGCAGGATCGAGCGTTACGAAGAGAACTATCAGCGTTACAAAAAGCTTTATCCGGCTGTTCGAGATATCTGGGAATGAGGATGATTGATGTCGATCAAGACTGAACGTTCGTGTGCGTTGGAAACCATCGAGAGACTGCGTTCCAACGATGTCAGCATGGCCATCTTTTGCACGGCGAGCCACTGGAACACCGAGGCGATTCTGCTGGCCGCCCAACGCTATGCCGAAAAGCGGGGAATTGCCAACATTCCGTTGGCTGTGGCCATGACCTACTGCTACCCACACATGAAGCAGGCGGAGCGCATTACGCACTCGCGCGACGCCAAAACCGGCTTTATCTCCATCATGAGGCATTTGGATGCCCTCTGCGCAGCGCCAGATTCGCCTTACGCCAACGTCGAGGTGCTGCCTCATCTGGACCACGCTGATCCCGCTCGCGATGGCTGGGCACTCACCGAGGGGTTGCCCTACCTGGCCAGCGTCATGTTCGACGCCCAACGCTACCCCGAACAGGAAAATCGCCAGATGACCAGCGAATACGTCCGGGCCCACGGTAAGGATATTTTGATCGAAGGGATCATGGAGCAACTCGCTGTAGAAGGCGGCCCTCGCGCCAAGCAAACCGATGCCTATGTGGACAAGGCTTATGATTATGTCAACGAAACCGGGATCGATTTTTTGGTGGCCGATCTGGGCACTGAGCAGCAATCCAGCCACGTGGGCGATTGCGTCTATCTGGGCGAACGCGCCCGAGAGTTGAGCGGACGTTTAGGCAAGCCCATGCTGGTGCTGCACGGCACTTCTAGCCTATCTGACGAGCAGATGCGCTCGCTATTCAGCGATGGCATTATTCGCGTGAATATGTGGACACGAATTGCACGAGAAAGCGGCCAATACGCAGCACGCCAACTGCAAAAAAGAAGCAGCTTGATAGAACAGGGTGATTTTGAGGCTGCCGAGTCCCGGCAGTATCTTGATGATAGCATCGAAAAAGCCGCCGAGATTATGGAAGGCGTGCTGGACATTCTGGGTTACGCCCGCCTCGCTGAATAAGCCTCATTGAAAAAAGTAGGAGTACGAATGATGGAAAAGACGCGCATTAAACTTGGTTACTGCCCCACGCGAAGAGACGTATTCAGCCGCGAGGCAGCCATGCACTTTGCAGGGCTGGTCAAAGATCTGCTGACAGCGTGGGATGTCGACTATGTCGATCTGGCTGGCATCAATGATGAGCAGTTGCTCTTTCAGGATTGCGACCTCGAGGCCATCATTACCCGCTTTAAGGATGCCCATGTAGATGCCGTGTTCTTCCCCCACTGCAACTTTGGCTCCGAGGGGCTTGTGGCTCAGGTGGCCGCGGCGCTGCAGGTGCCGGTACTACTGTGGGGCCCACGCGACGACGCGCCAGAGCCTAACGGCATGCGCCAACGCGACAGCCAATGCGGCCTTTTTGCCACTGGCAAAGTACTCAGACGGTTCAACGTACCTTTCACCTACCTGACCAACTCGTGGGTGGATAGCGAGGACTTAAAAGAGGGGGTCGAAAAGTTCCTGGCTGTGGCCAGCGTGGTCAAAGCAGTCAAGAATCTGCGCATCTTGCAGATATCCACCCGCCCCCAGCCGTTCTGGAGCGTGATGTATAACGAGAACGAACTGCTGGAACGGTTCGGCATCCAGATCTATCCCATTCCCTTGCCAGAAATAACGCTGAAAATGGACGAGCTGCTCAGAGACCGCGATCAGGCTGTTTTGGATACCGCGGCCTTTATTCACGAGAACATGAGCCCCGATAGCCCCATGGCGCAGATCGAGAAAATGGCGGCACTCAAGGTAGCTATGCGCCTCAAGGCAGAAGAATACGGCTGTCGGGCTATCGCCATCCAGTGTTGGAACGCACTTCAGGATGTGACCGGCATTATGCCCTGCCTGGCCAATGCCCTGCTTGCCGATGAAGGACTGCCTGTGGCCTGTGAGACCGATGTCCACGGCGCCGTCACCGCCGTGATGCTGAGCGCGGCGGCCATGAACGCCAAAGCACATTTCTTTGCCGACGTCACTGTGCGCCATCCCGAAGACGACAACGCTGAGCTGCTGTGGCACTGCGGACCGTTCCCCTATTCGCTGGCCAAGGACAAGACCAAAGCCCGCGCAGGCGAGCACTGGATTCTGCCCAGCAAAGCCTACGGCACTTGCGAATGGGAAATCGTCGGCGGAGACATCACCGTAGCCCGGTTCGATGGCGACCACGGCAAATATCAACTGCTTATCGGTGAGGGCGTGGGCACCGATGGCCCCATGACCGGCGGTACATACGTCTGGTTCAAGGTCAAGAATTGGCCGCTGTGGGAGCACAAGCTGGTGCAAGGCCCCTACATTCACCATGTTGCAGGCATTCACGGCCATTATGGCGAGATTTTGCTCGAAGCCTGCCGTTACCTGCCGGGCCTGCTGGCCGATCCAGTCGAGCCTTCAATGGAAGAACTGGAAGCTCGCTGGCTCTAGGCGCATCGCCCTATACCACAAAAGAGCAGGGCCAGAACGGCTCTGCTCTTTGTTATGATCTAAACCCCGTGTCGGCGTCAGTCGCGGTAGATCAGTTTTTCACTGCGGGTGATATCCAGGCCCAGGTTCAGCTTGAGGGCATCGTGGGGACAGGTGGTTACACAGGTCTGGCAAAGGGTGCATTCGGTGGACATGACGCGCGTGCCCTCAGCCACATACTGGGGAATATTGATACCCATCGGGCAGGAGCGAGAACAGGCACCACATTGCGTGCAGGCATCCTGGTCGGTGCCCACGCGCAAGAGCGAGACGTGCGTGCCCACCTTGAGCAAGGCGGTGATGGGGCAAACGTACTTGCAAAAGGCACGATTGTCCTTGAGCGCATAGGCAAGGCCAATTCCCAAAGCGTAATAGAGCACGTTACCAGCAATGAACCAAATGACAGCCGCCAAGTTATTGGCGGCCGCCGCAAACCCCGCGCCATAGTAGAGCCCCAGAGCCAAGACGAGGCCCAGAGCAAAATGGGCGTAACGAATCCAGCCTCGATTGCGAACTCGCCCCTGCGGACGTTTGAAGGGCAGCAGATCCAGTACCATGGCCGTCCAGCAGGCCCAACCGCACCATAGCCGCCCAAAAATCAAGGGGCCAATGATCTTGGCGATGAGATAGTGCATGATGCCCGCCTGCACCACCCCCGTCATCAAGGCAAACCAAAAGCCTTCGATCTGGATATTCTCGCGGCCGACGACGCCCATGAATACCAGCAGATAGATGCCCACCATGAAGAGGGCAACACGGCGACCAATGGGCTTTTTTTCTCGCGGCAGGGTTGCATAGAGTCCCAATCCGAGCCCTAACGACAGGCCCAGATAGCCAAAATTCACCAGTCCCAGGATCATGCCTGTGGACTGCCAGGCTACTATGCCAAGGGTTAAGAAAATGACAAAGAGCAGGATAGGAACAAGTAGCCTTTTGAGCATCGCTATTCTCCCAGACCAGTTTATTAGCAAGAAGCATAGCATCTGAATGCAAAGGGGGTCAAGAGGGGTTATGTTAACAGTATGTGAACAAATGTATGGCGTGCCTGCTTGTGCCAAGTTCAAGGGGACGGCGGGGCTGAAGGCACCATTGCCTTCAGCCCCGCTCAAGGGGGGGAAGATAGCTAATTAATCAACGTACTTTTCTCGCCAGATCGGCTCAGACTTGGCAGCCAGCTCACGGTCAAACTCTTCCAAACCTCGGTGATAGTCTGGGTCTTCAAGAGCCACCGTTGCGGCTTCATCAACCGGGTCTGGCTCATACTCGCGGATCATCTGCACCATTTCGGCATGGTGGTCGCGAATGGGACACGGCATCAGCAGGTTCTTTGGTTCCTTGTTGCCGCCGTCACGGAATCCATAACGATATTGCCACGTGCGAATGGCTTCAAAGAAGGGATCAGCCCAGGCATCGGTAATGGTGGTGCCCTCTTTGGCGTACACGTCGTTGATATTGATCGGCGAATAGGGATTGAACACGCACGGGGCCACTTTTCCATCCCAGTCAATATACAGGTATCCACCAGGCCGCCCCGCCGACACACAACCCTCGCAAACGGTCGCGCTGTTCCAAAAGTCTGCCAAGAAGATGCCGCGCTTGCGAATCTGCTCCCAGGTTCGCTGCCACATCCACAGGCGCTGTTCCGGCGTTAGCATCAAGTCTAGCGAAACCGCTCGGCCAATGGGCATCAACTGGAATATCCAGCCGATAATGGCGCCCTTTTCAGTAAAGAAGAGATCCAGTAACTCGTCAGAGAGCAGTTCTTGATAGTTTTGGTTGGTGGCTGTCATCGAGACACCAAAGGGAACCTTGGCGCTATTGAGACGATCGGTGGCCGCCATGATCTTGGCCCAGGTGCCTTTACCACGGCGAGCATCCGTCGCTTCTTCAAAGCCTTCAATCGAGATGCAGGGTATCAGGTTTCCAACAGAGGCCATTCTTTTTGCCTCTTCATCGCCTATCAACGTTCCATTGGTATAGAACATAAAGAACAGTCCGGGATGGGCCTGAGCCATATCAATCAGATCACGCCCCTGGTCACGATACATCATGGGTTCACCACCACTGACGACCACGAATTTTATACCCCAGAGATCGTGGATTTCGGTCAGAGCCCGATCAAACACATCCCAGCTCAATTTGTTCTTGTCAGGAGCGGTCGAACTGGCATAACAACCCGCGCACTGCAAATTGCACTGCTTACAAGGGCTAATCACCATAAAACCAGGAGGGTTGCAACCACGTTCTTGCTGGAATTTCTCTCGCGCCTCCCAGTCTCCACCTTTGACCAATTGTTCAATCAGGAGCACGCTGGCAAGACGATCGATATAGGCATCCGAAAGGCGCTCATTCTCAAGCGCTCGCTCGACGGTGGCCATAATGGCTTGACTGAATGCCTGTCGATCTTCTGTGACACCTTGAGAACGTGGAGAAGGCTGCGCTGGATTCGCAAGACGCTCTTTGACATTGTTCAAAACAATCGTTCGTAAACGCCTGTTATGGGCAAGTGATACGGCGTGCTCTGCTGCATAATTCAACAACCCCATATCACGCTTGGAGAGCTGGGGACGCTGTCGTGGAAGCATCTCCTCCCCATCGATAATGATCGCATTGCCTGTTCGTACCAGCTCTGTAACCTTAGAGGCTGCCATGTAACCTTCTCCTTCTTCGTCCTGGAAATACAACGCCGTATAGATGCACAAACCATCGGCCGATACAAAGCAACACATGCCTAAAAAGTGTTGAGCGACGAATGCGCCATGTTTGCATGTATCGCGTTGCCAGAGGTTCAGAAGGCAACTGATGAGATCGGAGCTGCGCAATCTCTTGTTCCCAAATCTCTAGTTGTTCCTGAACGCGTTCTTCTAAACTCTTTGAGCCCGGCATTCGCACATCCATTCCCATTGTCACTAATATAGCAGCACGGCAGAATGGGCATAAGGGTAGTTCACTGCAAAATTTCATCAAGAATAATGAGATTGAGTACGTAGAACAACAAAGAGGGCATACGTAGAAACTACGTATGCCCTCTTTGTACAAGAGTTGCTAGGTTATCAACCCGTGCTCCCGAGCGTAGCGCACCAGCTCAACCCGGCTATTCGTCCCCAGCTTGTCACACAGGTTTGCTCGGTGGGTTTCCACAGTCCTCACACTGATGTCCAGAATCTCGGCAATCTCCCGATTCGTATAGCCCTCGGCGATCAAACCAAGTATCTTTTCTTCGCGCGGTGTCAGGCTCTCGACTGGTTCTTGACAATTGCTGGTTCCTCCGATGGGCACATCCATGAACTCTAGCAGAGCGCTGGTCATAAGGGGATGTACGTAAATCTGGCCGCAATCTACAGCGCGGATCGCATCCAAAAGCTCGGAATCCACAGCCCGTTTGACGATATAGCCCTTGGCGCCAGCAGATAGAGCTGCTTTCATCAGCGTTACATCTTCATGCAAAGTTAGTATCAATACGCGCGTATCGATGCCTGACTCGACGACACGACGAGTCAGGGCAATGCCTCCTTCTCCGGGCATGCCGATATCAACCAGGGCGATATCTGGCTGAGTTCGTATGATCTCGTTGAAAGCCTCATCCGTTGTAGAAGCTTCGCCCACAACATCAATATCCGGGTGAGCCTCGAGCAAAGCCTTTAGCCCCGCACGGAGTACGCCATGGTCATCAGCCAGAACTACTTGAATCGGCAATGGGAACCTCCGCTATGATCGTCGTCCCCGCACCGGGTTGCGTTTCTATCTTGAGCCTGCCGCCCACCATCTCGGCCCGTTCTTGCATGCTCAACAAGCCCAAGTGTCCTTCCTGCTGTATAGAGGAAGGGTCAAAACCTACGCCGTCATCCTCGATTATGAGCACAATGGATCCTTTACGGGCACGAAGTAGAACATCGACACGCCGCGCGCGGGCATGGCGGGAAACATTCGTTAGCGCCTCTTGTGCGATGCGATAAAGCACGATCTCTGTTATGGACGGAAGCACAGCATCACCCAAACTGGAATCGAAACCGCCAACAATCCGTTCGCGTTCGGCAAAGGATTCGACATACTCACGCAGCACAGGCGCCAGGCCGGCCCTATCCAATGCAGCGGGGCGCAAACCAGTCGCGAGGCTACGAAGCGATTCCAACACATCATAGGTCAAATCAATCACTTCTTGCACCCGCTGCTTGTCTTGCTCATGATCCAGTTCTTCTTGCAACAGTGAGAGCTTGACCCGAATAGCCGTAAGCGCCTGCCCGGCCTCATCATGCAGCTCTAAAGCGATGACACGCCTTTCGCTCTCCTGAATATTCACCAGCTTGCGCGAAAGCGTCTGCAAGCGCGAGCGCTGCTGACGAACATTATCAAAGAGAGAGGCAGTCTCCAGTGCTACGCCCATTTGGCGCCCCAAAAGCTCGTAAAAGGGAGTGGGCGAATGATCATTGTCGATCTCTTGATCGCTGAAGAACATAATCAAACCAGCCAGTTCATTGCTTGGCGCGATGATGGGCACTGCCGTGACAATATCGCGAGTAGCCGTGTTATGGCTTGGGACTAGATTGCGAAGAAACTGATGCTCGGCAACGCGTAAGGTTATGGGATTGGGATCCATCAAAAACTCGCGCGCCAGTTCTGCATCAACCGAATCAATTTGAGTGTGTATCTGGGTTGTCTCAACTTGTGAAAAACCCCACTGATAGGCCAACTCGAGAAGATCAGGATAGACGCACCGCAGTACCAGGCCGGAAGAGATGTCCATCTGATCCCGCACGAGGTTTTCGATAGCGCTGTAGACCTCCTCAGCACTGATGAGCCCACCCAAATGTGCCGCCACCTCGTTGAGCAGAGAGAGTTCACGATTTCGTAGTTTAACTTTTTCTTCTTGTTCGTGCACTTGGGTGACATCAATGGCGAGACCTATATCCAGCTCAACCCCATCGTCGGGATCCATGACGCGATATACGTTCACCGAATACCAGCACACGCCGTTATCGACAGTCAACACCCGCATACTACCCTGTATGCCTGCAGTGCTGGGCGTCACAAGGGCAACACGTGCGATATCGCGATCTTCCGGTAGGATAGCAGCCAAACAGGCCGACTGGTCGCTGTAGAGATCGTCGGCTGCAAGTCCCGTTACGCGCTCGTAAGCATCATTCACATAGAGCACGCGCTCCTGGTCCACGCGCCGTATCCACAGCAAAACAGGCGTAGCTTCGGCAAGCTGACGCAAGAGGAGCTCGGCTTCATAATCGAACTGTGTGCCAAGCGCATCGCGGGTTCGAAATTGCCTGGTTCTACGCCTGCTTTTGTGCTTGAAATACTCTCGACGCAGCAAATCAGAACTTTTGGCCACGTCTCACCTCGAAAAATAGAGAGCGGAACACAGACATGCGTTCCGCTCGTCACTATTACGCTTTCTTCTCTATGGCTGCTGGCTGTGCATTGATCGCACGAATGATTTCTGGATCGAACTTGGGCTTGCGATCATAAGTATAGAGGCCGTTCACCTCTTGCTCTACATCAGTAAGCTGTGTATAGCAAAAGGCACACATCGCCGGATGGTTGAGCAAGGCCTCTGTCAATCCACGGTAGCGCTCGATAAACTCTGTCTCACTAGTTGGTCGTTCGCCGTAACCCCAGCCCTCTGCCGCCTGCGCGGGGTCCCACCAAATTCCGCCGTATTCACTGACCCAATAAGGCTGCCCCATATAGGGAGAAGAAACCTCCGGGAAGCGCACAAATGCTTCCCCACCTTCAGCCAGTGGACGATACCGCTCGGCAAAGGTAGCCGGATTCTGGTCATAATCGTGCACATCAAAGAGGTCGGTAATCACATGGGTATAGCCCGATGCGTCCACAACCGGGCGAGTCATGTCATAGCGTTTGGTCATCTCATAAAGGAGCCGCACTGAGCGCGCATCATGGGGGTTCATATCCACATAGTGAATTCGCCGATCGATGGTCTCGTTGAACGGGCACCACCCCACGATTGCAGGATGGTTATAATCGCGCTCCATGATGTCCTGCCACTCGGTGGCATAACGTAACGTGGCCTCGGGCAGCGTGACGTCAACTCCCCAAGAGGGATATTCTCCCCACACCAGATACCCCAGGCAATCACACCAGTACAAATAACGCTCCTCAAATACCTTTTGGTGAAGGCGAGCGCCGTTAAAGCCCATAGCCAGGCCACGCTCTACATCAAGACGCAATTCATCATCGCTCGGGGCGGTCCAAATGCCATCAGGATAAAAACCCTGATCCAGCACAAGCCGCTGGAAAACCGGTTCACCGTTCAACAGGACGGCCAATCCTCTGATATCTACCGAACGCAGACCAAAGTAGGCATAGGCCGAATCCAGCAAAGCCTGCTCGTCTCCAGTGTCGCGCACTAGCTTGAGATTAAGATCATAGAGGAAGGGGTCCTGGGGAGACCAGGCACGGATCTCCTCGATCTTGAGTGTCAGTCGTCCCCAGCCGCCACTCACCCAGCAAATTCCCGTAGCAACCAGTTTGCCATCTGCAAAGGCACGGGCCTCTAGCCTAAGCCCGTCTGCCGGCCCAGTGATACGCTGCTCAATGTGCAGGCTACCGTTGTCCAGATCTGGCGTAAGGCGAGGTCTTTCCATGTACGTTGCAGGAACAGCCTCCAACCAAACCGTCTGCCAAATGCCTGTTGTGCGTGTGTAATTGCAGTTGTGGGAAGAATAATCAAAGGATTGTTTACCCAGGGGCTGAAGCATGGAACGGGTATCATCCAAGGCATTGACAACGATAACATTCTTGCCCGCTTGAAGTGCCTGAGTGATTTCGAATGTAAACGAAGAAGAGCCCCCCTGATGTGTGCCTATCTTGATACCGTTGATCCAGGCAGAGCAGTCATAGTCTACAGCGCCAAAATGCAACAAGACGCGCTTGCCAGCCCATTCTTCGGGAATCTCGAAGGTCCGACGATACCATACCGAAGCCATGAAATCCGTATAGCCTACGCCCGAAAGTTTGCTCTCGGGGCAAAAAGGCACCTCAATATGGTCGTCGAGGTGATCGGCGGAAAAAAGCTGGCGCTCTTCGCCAGAAGCCCCGTGATCAATCTCAAACTCCCAGGTGCCGTTCAAATTCAGCCAGTTCTCACGAACGAATTGCGGACGGGGATACTCACTTCTCTTTACCATAGTCTTCTCCAAATCAACAACGAATAGATGGGTGTTCGACATGTGTATCGGGGTGTACTTTGTCCCCGGCGAGTTAGCTCTCTAGTCAGTCATCCGAAACTCGGAACAAATCAAGCCATAGAGCAAGCGGTCCCAGCGTCGTCCACTGCGCCATATTTCTTGGCGCTGGCGCCCCTCTCGTGTGAATCCACAACGCAAAAGAACGTGTTCCATGCCCATGTTGAATTCGACGATGGATGCAGTAACGCGATAAAGGCCAAGGTGATCAAAGCCATATTTGAGAATCAGGCGAGCTGCTTCTGTCCCATAGCCCTGTCGACGATCCTGATGGCGCGCGATACTCATTCCCAAAGACGCAGAACGATTCACCCAGTTGATTTCAGCCAGTTGAATATCACCCACCGCCCTCTCTTTGACAAATATGCCGAGGTAGAGCTGCGCCGTGCCCTGCTTTTGCTGAATGTCATCAAACCAATCGTTCGCGCACTCGCAAGACAACCCCATCCTAAAGGGTTCAGTAGGAGGGTCGAGCGGTTCGTACGAACGCCAGAGTTCTTGGCAGTCCTGGCGCTCAAGTGTTCCCAGGGTAATTGCTTTGCCCTCAAGCTCCATGTGCGTCCTCCCCGAAAACTATCCTTGCCATCAGTATAATAGCACTCGGAGTTAAGGAAAAGGGAGAGATTGTCGCCTTTAGGAAGTAGGATCTTTCCGTGGCAATAATCCAGCCAAGGTCAGTGCATCGGTCAGTGCAGATTCGGTGATTTCAAAGCGTGGGTGAATGTCGGCTGCCAACAGAGCCTGCTCAATGTTGCCATCATCGTTCTTTTCCAGCGCCTTACGGATAGCCGCCTGGCACTCGGGACAAATGCTCAGGCTTACCGTTGCACCAAATCGGCTGGATACGTATTCCTCAACGCTTTTCCAATAACCTTCGTCATCACGCACGTTCCCACACCACGCACACACCGGCAACATCTTGCGCAAGCGGTCTAGCTCATGACTGGCCCGCTCCAAATCCTGTAATAGAATTTCGCGGTGCTTTTGTGCAGCCCGGATATCCGTAATATCGATACTAATGTGCGCTATGCGCACACCCACCGGGGTATCGAAACGGAACACGCCTGTCTGTAAGAAATGGATGCGCCCATCGGCGCCTCGAATCTCGTGTTCAACTTGCAAAGCATCGGCATTCTGCCCCTTGAGAGAGGCCAAGAGTTCTTGATATTCCTGGCCACCTGAGTGAGCTGTGGCCACAAGATCAGCATAGATGAGACCAAAAGGTTGCCCGCAAGCACTGACCACACTGATGCCCGTTAGAAGTGCCATGGCGGGGTTCCAACTAATGACTGTAGCCGTCTCATCGAGAATGGCAATCGCTTCGCTCGATTGATCGAGAAAGGCTCGCAGCATGGCCTGGGATTGCCGTTGCTCTTGCTGAATATGAACCTGGTTCGTTACGTCAGTCAGTGCATATAGAGTGCAATCAGGCCCTAATTCCTCTTTGCCTACAAAGGCAATCTCATAATAGGCACTGCCCAACGCAAGGCGCCTTCCACGGGAAAAAGTACCGTCCTTTATCGCAGCAACAAGTTCGGGCTGTATGGAAAACACCTGCGTAGCTGGTCGTCCCAGAGCATAAGCCAATCTGACTCCTGTAATGGCTTCCGCATTGGCGTTCATATCAAGCACAAGTCCATCCTGGTCGATTGCCAAAAGGGCATCAGGGAGCGCAGAAACCAGAACATCCTCGGCAGCACGTCGTATATCACCAGATTGCATAGCGTATGATGCATACGCAATAAACCAAAAGGCGATCACACAAAGTGAAACCGTAAGAGGGGGGAGGACGCCGCTAACAGAAGCGACAAAGGGGATGGACAAAGCCAACAAAATCAAGCCAGCAACCTGGATGGCTAGCGGAACTCCCTTGGGAAGATGGTTTTTTGAACGGGCACGCACTACTGAGAGTACGAGTACCCAGGCAGATATCAGGTATGTGTAAATTGTGTGGATTTGAAACCAAGGGCCGTGCGAAATCACCAGACTAGCACGACTGCTGATGTGCGCAAAGGTACTGGTGACAATAAGCATATCGTGATAATCGCTCGTAAGAGCCAGCACAACTGTGGTCATCGGCACCAGGCTAACAAGCACCAATATCTGGTATTTGTTCAAGGTCCATTTTTCGCCTGGAAGAAGTGTCGAGAGCCATATGATGGGGATGATGGCAACAATACATAGATTCAATCGATAGAAAAACAAGGCGGTTGTCAGCGTATGGGCATATAACATGCCCAGTTCACACATCGCCCAAATATCCGCCAAAAGAACGTCGACAAGTAACCGACGCCCCCCCGCATAGCGCCAGCACAGAGAACGGGAGCGCCATACCTGAAAGAACATCATGCCATTAATCAACAAGAGAGCAACAGCTATGGGTAGCCAAACAACCAGTTGATCCGCCGAAAACATATCAGTCACCACTCCTGATTCGGTTTCGTCTGGAATCCAACTCTAGATTGCGCGCGCAGGAGGGACAGATACCGTGAGACACTTGTGCACCAGCATGGTTGGCAAGGTAGAGATCCAGTTTTTCCCAATATCCGGTATCGCTGCGCAATTTGCCACACCAGCCACAAACAGGTAAAAGACCGCTCAAAGCGCGCACTTCGGCAAGTTTTCCTTCAAGCACGTCGATCGTTTGTTCGCGCTGGCGTTCTGCCTCACGAATTGCTGTCATATCCCGACAAAGCATACCAAAAATCACATAATCCTGAGATACACGGATGGGAAACACCGAACTACGACACTCGTGTTCATCATTCTGGCCAAGCCGCAGATTCTGCGTATATCCTGTACTCATCCCATTCAAATGCCAACAGCTTTCATCCGGCGCAACATCAAATCCTGCCATGCTTGCAAGCAGCGGATGCACGTCAACAACAAAGTGATCCACCGCATCTCGGGCAGGTATCCCCGTCAGCTGACTCAGAGAAGCATTCCAAAGGATGACGCGTCCAGAAGGTTCGATAAACGCCACGCCATCACGTGTTTCTGCCACAAGTCCCTCAAGTTGGGCAAGGCTAACCTTGAGATCGTTTGCTGCATGATACTCTGAGGTGACATCCGAAACTAGTAACACCCATCCCAACTGGCGGGGTGAATCACCACTTACCTCGTCGATACGTATACGCCACCACGACGATACATCCCCATTGGTCTTGATTTCCATGACCTGTTCTATGGGAACCCGCTGCAGCGCGAGAGCATGTAACTCATCAAATCTAGATAGGCGTTTGGCCAGCGTTGTTCCAAATGGGAACAATGCATCAGCGTTGCGGTTGCTGGCGATGATCTCTCCAGCGGCACCATAAATAAGGGCAGCATCGCGCATACCATGGAAGACAATGCTTCTGGGGATGGGCTTGATCGAAAAAACGCGCGTAGCCATCGACAGCGCTATCATGGCGAGATGAAGAAACAGGCCCAGCACTACTACGACATAAAGAGATAGATCTACAAACCCGCTTACAGCCACAAAAGCGGTCGTCAGGATAACTAGCAAGGGCAGGGTCAAAAGCCAGGCGATATGAGAGATGTAGGAACGCGGAAGCTGTAACAGACGCCACAGCATTCCACCAATGGCACCGGCCAGAGAGAGTATCGCGTAGCCAAAGAGGGCTGCACCAATTGAGCCAATCGCAACATGCGGAAGTAAGTAACCATTGATAAAGGGCACAAAGCTGTCAACCTGTACGACAAGGGAACTCAATGATTCAGGGAGAAATATGAAAAAGATAGAAAAGATATGTGGTAATACGGGCAAAATTTGCCAGGAATGCCAGTCTGAAATGACTACTAAAACATAGGGATTCCAGATTGCGACAAGCCAAATTGTTGGAACCAGGCACGAAAAAATGAACAAGAGAAATGAAAAAATGCGGGCCTGATCAAGTGTTGCCGAGTCAACATAGGCGTAGAGTAGGAATCCCCACACGCAGGTCACGGCAGCAGCTATCGCCATGCGTCTACTATAACGTTTTGTCTTTTTTACAAAGGTCACAACAAGGCCAATGAAACCAACCGTCAAAGCGAACAGGCCTGGCAAAACTAGAGGAGATTGTAAATACATTCGTTGCCCCAGTCGACAAAAACTTATTACGCTACTATAGCAAAATACGGGGGAGCTCTGCAAGGGCTCCCCCGCATAACTGTTACTCGAAAAATCCAGGCTACTATCGGCTAATCAGGGGAACCTCCAACGAGAGCCAGGCGTTAACCCGAAGCGTTAACTCGGTTAGTCCCAAAGCAGTCCATTCAACAGGTTCTGCTGTAGAAGCAAGCACCCCATTCACCCTGATTGTGAGTATATCACCTTCCTCGGCACCTTCATCCCCACTGGTTTCGGGATCATCGCCCTGAATGTGGAGAACACCCCATGTACCATCCTGATGCGCCATACCAGAACCACACAACGTTCCATCCGGATCAAACACCGAAATGATCATCTGGCTGGTCTTTGTTTCACCATTGATCTGAACATCGCCATAGAGATCACACCAATCCAACCCAGAAACCACGGGACCCGTATCCGTAGACGCTGATATTGCATCCACTGAAGGGCATGTACCCGCTTCTCCAAGAGGTGCCAACGTCATCGCTTCAGTCGCTTTGACCCAATATGCTGAACCAACCTCCAGGCAGGTTAGTGTGTTCTTTTCGATGGAGACCGTCGGATCGTATAAACGACCATTTGCCGCACGCACAAGGTCGAATACATCCGTTAATCCGGCAAAGACCACTGAAGGAGAACTGTCTGTCATCCCCAGATAGGGCATGAGCTGCCAGCCTGTATCTAGTTTCACCGCTGTGGTAGCAGAAAGCACGGCACCTTCGATGGTGAGGGTTGTATCTCGTACGGCTTCAATCAGATAAGCTTGCCCAGCAGAGAGCGTATCGAGATCACTATAAGCCGGAGCCATTTCGGGATAGTAGACCCGCGCACTGCCCGTACTCGTATCCACAACACGCGTAATGGCTGAATTGGTCGTCCCCAGTACATTCGCTATGGGCTGGGATACCACCCCACCAGGAGCGACCGAGATGGCTACCGCATTCCAACCCTGGTCTAATTCAAGCACGAGTTGGGTTGTACTTTCAACTGCAAGATCGACCATAGCCGTGGTACCGGGCGTCCAGACGATGCTCACCCCTGAAGAATGCCCGTCAACGGAGAAATAGACGCGTTCTCCAGAGAGCGGCCCTTCATCCAGTGGTGTATCAGGATTATCGCCACGAATTGTCATGGGGCCCCATTCACCGCTGCCGGATGCCAACACGGATCCGCAGGCAACACCATTGATATCGCTGGCGCCAATACAAACGCCTGCTGAAACAGGTGCACCATCGAGGGTTGTGTTAACGCTGTAAGCGTAGGCCACCTCAGCTGAAGCACTCAATCCCTGACCGCAGGGTGTGGGCGTGGGTGTGGCCGTGGGCAAGGACGTTGCAGTAGGTGTACGCGTAGGTGCAGGCGTCCAGGTTGGTGTTGGTGTGCTTGTTATTGAGGCCGTAGGGGTCACCGTGGGTACGCCGCCCGCAGGCACAACCCACCCCAGGATGCCCAAGCTGATCCATCCTGAACCGTCTGGGCCACTGCTTTCTACGCCATACCAGTACAAAGTGCTGTCGCTATTCTTGAAGGCATAGAGAGCTACACGTCCTGCGCCAGAGGTTGTCCAGATATAGCCCACATCCCCACCATAGGTCCAGGTATCATCGAGAGGAACAACATCCTCAATGGTGTAATAGTGGCGGTGCTCTCCCGAGACGTAATAGTGCAACAAAGAGGTAGCCCCATTCTGAGAAGTCGCCGACAAGGAGCCCACCCAATCATCGTACACCCAGCCATAGCCACCAGATTCGAACTCGTCCCAGTTGGAGGTTAAATAGTAATAGTTTGTGTCGGGCATACGATAGCGGATGAGTGCTACCAGGCCATCTCCAGCAGCAGGAGGGGTCACAGGGACAATGATGGCTGTAGGCGTCGCAGGCACGGATTGATCCTCCGACGTGACCCAGGAATCTACCCACTTGACCGTGCCATCTTTTTCTAGGTAGCCCTCGCGGAAAGTGGTACCGTGTACTGTCCAGCCGCCCAAGGTAGCGCCCTCAATCGGATAGAAGGCGCCGTTGTACATCAAATCCTGGTGCACATGCGTGCCCGTGGCATAGCCACTGCAATAGCCACAGGCCTCACCCACCGTGGGGCGTGACGAGGGGTTGCCGATGCGTTGACCTCGTGTAACCGTCTGTCCAACCGAAACCAGACAACCGTACACATGGTAAAAACGCGTTTCCCAGCCATTGGCATATCGAATATCTACCTGGCAGCCGCCACAGGCCACAGAGATCACTACCCCATCAGCAGGCGCCGTAATCCAACGATCATACGCGGGCTGGGTGAGACCACTCTCAGGTGCGAAATCCAGCGACGAGAGTGGAAGCCCCTTTGTCCCCGTACCAGAATAATCGTGGGGACCGCTGCTGAATTTCCAGGTGTCGCCAAAGGTCCAGGGGAGAGAAAGGAGCGCATCCGGTGGCAAGCTTTCTGGTACAACGCTGTTGGTTGAAACAGTGGCCGGTTCTTCGTACTCTTGCTCGTAGGCAGCTGCAAAACTGGCTTTCGGGTCCTCGCCAAAGACGCGTTCGACCCAGGCAGATTGATCCGAACGAACGGCAAGTACCGCCAACACGCCAACCGTTCCAGCATTGAGGCCAGAGGCCATACTGATTGTGGTGCCGTCAGTCAATGCAAAAACAGTAGGGGTATCGCTCTCAGCTTGAACACCATAAAGGACATCGTAATAGGCTGCGTTGGCCTCTCCAGCCATTTCGGTAAGGGCCTCTGCCAAAGCATCAGTCGAAGCGACGCTGCGGTCCCCCGTAAGGCGATAAAGCGTGGCTAATACGCGGGGATTGACAGAATAATACCGGCTGACATCCTCTAACACGGCCGCACATTCGGAAGCAGAGAGACTATCCGCCAAGTCTGCTTCTTCGATCGCTGTTGCTGTCGGGCCATAGACAAAGGTGGCGTCGGAGACGAGGACCAGGGTATCATATTCTTGCTGACACCCCACCAGCACCGCCGCGACTCCAAGCACCAACAAGGCACATCGTACCAACCAGCGCCTGCTCATAAAATTCCGAGGCTCCTTCCAGAGTCTATCAACTATCACGACCTTCTACAGCGAAAACCGATGACGACGTTTGCCATGCATCACACGTCCAGAATCCCCTGTGGCGATCCTTCCAAAAGCCATTCAGTAAGGCCACGTCGCCAGAGGCCATTAGCATACTCATCACGGCGGCAGCAGTTGCAGCTACGCTCCAACCGCCGGTTCCAAGCAAAGCAAGAATCAAGGGAACTGCCGTGAGTACAACGAGCGGTGTGAGTGCGACGAATACGTACTCACGCCAGTTCACGGAAAAACCATCGGCAATGGCGTAAAAAGCATAATAGCGCCATTCTGCGCCAAAATGGATGCGCCGTGCACCCAGTAGATAGTATACAGCCGCATGGAGCAATTCATGCAGTACCGCCCCTACTGTGAGCATGAACAGAACTCCTGCACCCAGCCACAGGAAAACGGACGAACCCAGGACTGTCATCCCCGTAAGAGCGGTTTGGTAGCCCAATACGCCACACAAGAGCACGAGCGGGATATAGTATAACGTTTTGACGGGTGAAGATTCACGGTAACAGGCCACTACGAAAGGAATCAGTTCATCGAGCCCAAATTGCGCCAACACCTCATACTGAGAGTCGTCCAAGAGCTGGGTGTAGTCGGGTCTGGTGGTTGGCATAGACAAAGCTTTCATTTGTGGGGTCAAAGTTATTGGTATTATATGTGGGAAAAGTGAGAATTTCTACCATCTAGTTGCTGATACGCTCCACACACAGTTTTTCAGTTGACATCTAGCTGCGGTATTGGTACGATGCCACCTATGTTTTCATATGGTATACTATATATAGAATAAAGATAACTTTGATAGCGGAGGTTCTCATGGTTGCAGCCAGTCCACGCATCGAGAGATTGCGTCAACACGCCCTAGATGCCAACGTCATGGGCTCCAGAAGCGTTGAAGGAGAGCTATCATGGCTGGAAGGCTGGCGCGAAAACAGGAACGCCAGTTCGAACATGGTGCGTCGAGCCGCAGCTAAAGCCTATATGCACAGCCACTCTACCCCTGTGATCGACGCTGACGAACTGCTCGTCGGTAAGCCCTGCTACAGAACGCTCTCTGATGCAGAGCAAGAACAGCTCGCCGATTACAAACGCGGGTACGCGGATATGGGGCCTCTCCTTACGGGACAGGCCTCCCACATGGCGATCGACTATGAGAAGCTGCTCGCCCTGGGAATAGACGGCGTAAAGGAAGAAATCGTTCACTACCGCCAAGGGTTAACCCTTGAAGACCCCGAGGACATGGAAAAGGATGATTTCTATCAAGCCTGCCTGATCTCGCTCGATGGCGTCCTTGCTTACGCCCAACACTATGCCGAACTAGCCTTGGAACAAGCCGCCTCTTGTACTGACGCAACACGCAAAAGAGAATTGCTAGAGATCGGCGAGACGCTACAGGTTGTGCCCCAAAAGCCGGCGCAAACGTTTCGGCAGGCCTTGCAGTCCATCCAGTTCGTCACCTTTTGCCTCGAAGGCCTCTATCAGTTGGGACGGCCAGACAGATACCTGATTGAGTTCTACCGACGCGACCTGGCGCAAGGCAGGATCACGCCAGAATCAGCCCAGGAGCTGATCGACTGCTTGTGCGTCCTCTTTAACGAATACACGCGTATCGGCTTGGCGGTAGGATTGATGGTTGGCGGGCGAGATTCCCAGGGTAATGACATCACCAACGAACTTTCGTATCTGTTCATTGAAAGCATTGGCCATACGCGCCTATCCTATCCGGGCATTGGCATGTGCTGCACCCCAGACACACCGCGCGACATCCTCGAACGCAGTTACAGCCTGCTTTCGGAAGGGCTCTCCCATCCGGCTCTGTTCAACGACGAGGTGATTACCGAGGGGCTAAAGGGGTACGGCCTGCCGATTCAGGATGCATGCCAGTACATTCACAGCACGTGTGTAGAGATTACCCCGATAGCGAACTCGGCGGTATGGGTGGCCAGCCCTTATCTCAATCTAGTGCAACTCTTGCTAGATATGTTGGGAATTCCCTCTCTGGATGAACCTAATGCGCCCATCACTGCCCCGCAGCAATTCGCCGATTGGGAGACTTTTAAGGCCGAATACCGCAGACGGCTTGGAGAAAAGATCAAGCGGAACGCCATTGAGCAGAACCATTGGCAGATGAATCGCTATTACATGGGCGGAGACCCGCTGGTTTCCTGCTTTGTGAACGACTGCCTAAGCCGCGGCAAGGATATCGATTGCGGCGGTGCAAGATACAACTGGATCATGCCGTCTTTTGTGGGTCTTTCGAATCTCGCGGATTCGTTCATGACGATAAAACAACTCGTCTTTGAAGAACGTAGGACCACCCTGAGCGAACTTGTCGACTCGCTCAGGGATGACTTTGGCAGCAATCCGCAGTTGTATCTACAAATTCGTAACCACGTCGCCAAGTATGGCAACGATGATGACAATGTCGACAGTATGCTGATGGAAATCACCTCATGGATCACTGAGGAAACTGGGAAACTGGAAACATACCGGGGAGATCGCTTTATCCCCAGTCTGTTCTGTTGGGTGATGCATGAGCGCCTGGGAACCAACACGGCCGCCACGCCAGATGGTAGAAGAAGCGGTTTTCCACTCGGCGATGGTTCTGGACCCGCACAGGGCAGAGAAGCCAATGGTCCCACAGCCTCGATTCTGTCATCTACCAAATGGAAGCATAGTCCCTTTATTGGAGGCATTGCTGTCAACCTGAAATTCTCCAAAGCGCTGCTGGGCAAAAAGTCGCAAGAGAATATGCACGCACTCGTCAAAACATTTATGGAGCGAGGCGGCTTTGAACTGCAAGTAAACGTGGTGGATAGAGAGACACTACTCAAGGCCCGCGAGAATCCAGAGGAATACCGTGACCTTGTGGTGCGCGTAGGCGGATACAGCGACTATTTCATTCACCTCTCCCCTGCCATGCAAGAAGAAGTCATCGCGCGTACCGGGCATGCCCTTTAGTGGTCACATTCGCTTGCCTTGGAGATCAGCCAGAAAAGAGGCAAACCGTGGAAAAGAAATATTCTGCACCGGCTGTCGCCCGACTGTTCGATATCATCGAATTGATGGCTGCAGAAAATCGGGGGTTTTCCATTAACGAAATAGCCAGGTTACTCGATTATCCGGTGAACACCGTCTACCGTATCTGTAAAGAGATGGAAGATCGCACCTATCTTGAAAAGAACGCCTCGGATGGCCTCTATTATATCAGTGGACGCTTTTTTACCATCGGGCAGATTGCTGGCAGCCGCATCGAACTGCGATCGAGAGCACTGCCGTTCATGAAAACCCTGCGGAGCGAGCTTGACGAGACGGTTCACCTCACCGTTCTGCGCAGCAATTGGATGGTGCTTTTGGATCAGGTAGAGACCAAGCAGCCCGTGCGTATCTATGTCGAAACAGGTTCGCTGCTCTACCCGCACGCCTCAGCCTTTGGAAAATGTCTCTTGGCCTATTGCGGCAACGACTTTTTAGAGAACTATATCAAGGATATTCCCTCACCACTTACGGCCAATACCATCGTTGATGCCGAGAAACTTTATGTAGAGTTAAAGAGGATTAGAAGCACCGGCTGGGCAGCAGATATGGAAGAATATCTGGAAGGTGTAAGGTGCGTGGGAGCACCGGTGCACAGCCTGATGGGTGAAGGCATTGCCGCTATTGGCGTCATGGCGCCAGCCTACCGATTTGGGCACGAGAAAATGGAACAGGCTGCACAGCTCATTATGGAAGCAGCGCATGAGCTTTCCACTGCTATGGGATACGATTTCAACGCATAGATAGGGCGGGTTATGAAGGGCACCATTCTAAACATCCAGAGATTTTGCACAGATGACGGTCCCGGAATCAGAACCACCGTCTTTCTCAAGGGCTGCGGTTTGCGGTGTTTTTGGTGCCACAACCCGGAATCCTGGGAACGATGTATCGAGATCCAGTTTTTTAGCAATCTGTGTATTGGGTGCGGGCATTGCATGAGCGTTTGCCCCGTTCATGCACAAGATTTCGTCGGGGTGAAAACGGGGTTTGACCGCGATCGCTGCCTCGGTTGTGGTTTATGCGCCCAAAACTGCCCAGCCGGAGCGCTGGTACAGGCCGGACAAGAGATAGACAGCGAACAGATCATGGATCAAATCGAGCGAGACGCGCCTTTTTACAGGAATTCCAACGGCGGCGTCACCTTTTCCGGCGGCGAACCCCTCCTGCAACCGGATTTCGTCCACGAACTGCTTACCTCTTGCCAAGCCAAGGGGTATCACACGGCCGTCGAGAGCTCGTTGAACCTGCCCTGGGAAACAGTAGCGCAGATTAGCGACCAGGTAGACCTGTTCCTGGTCGACATCAAACTGATGGATGAAGCCAGGCATCGCCAAACGACGGGGACATCTAATAGGCTGATTTTGCAGAACATTCACAGCCTCACACAAAAGGGGATCGAAATCATCATACGCATCCCCTATATCCCAGGCGTCAACACTGGCATCGAGGACATGGAGACGATCGCGGATTTCGTCAAGACAGAGGGTATTCGGGCGGTCGAGCTCATGCCCTATCACAATATGGCCGAAAAGAAATACGAGAGCCTGGGGTTGGTGTACATGGGTCAAGACATCAAGCCCCCCAGCGAGCAAACGCTGCAAGAGGCCACCGAGATATTCACGAGCAGAGGCATTGTGGTGCTATAACGCAAACACACAAGGGAGCGTTAGGCCCCTACGGGTGTTTGCGCTTATTTTTCAGGCAAATATCCTTTGGTAACGGCATCCTCAATCATATCCTGGACGTAACGCCATATCTCGGCGGAAGAAGGCTCTATCTTGATCTCATTTCTTTCGAGCACCATATCCTTCTTCACGCCGAGTTCTCGCCACTTGAGGCCCTCGGTCGTATAGTTGTGTAACAAGGGCATGAACGCATCCACAAGATGTGCGTATTTTGCTTCGTCCGTTGCCTGCGCATCAAACTCATCCCAAAGCGCTCGGAACTCTGCATTTTGGTCATCTGGAAGAAGAGCAAAGAGACGATCTGCAGCCTCGTACTCCCTTTGCGCCTGAGTCGTCTTACCGACGGCATCGTAGGCAAAGGTATCTCCGGCATAAATCTCGATGACATCGTGAAGCAGAATCATTTTTAGCGTCTTGAACATGTCGATCTGCTCGGCGTCAACATACTCTCTAAACAGCATGGCGCAGACTGCCATATGCCACATATGTTCAGCATCATTCTCTCGCCTGGAACCATCCAGCAAAATGGTGTTTCGAAACACCGATTTGACTTGATCGATTTCACGTAAGAAATCAAGTTGCTTTTCAAATCTTGCGACGTCCAATGCTTTTCCCTTTGCCAAGTTCGGATTTATTGCGTCGATATCTATCTTATTCAACTATATCGCCACGGAACAACAGATTGCGCATGTCCAGCACAGAAAGGCCTCCCCTTCTTAGACTATGCTGGATGTCATTGACCATATTAGTCAAGGTGCCCACATAGGCATTTTCGTGCCTCTCTGGCAAAGGCAGAGGAACAACACTGGGAAGAGTCAGTTTCTCGCCATGCAGCAGTCTAACCACATCATCCAGTACGGCTTTGTCTGAAGGGATCGTTTGATGGCCAGCTTGCACATAATGCATATGGTGTACGGCCTTACCCCTGGCCGACCACAACGGCACGGTTCCATCTCCGCTTGTCTCCCCTACCGACATCGAGATGGGTGAAAAAGCATGCTTTTCTTCGTCTTGATCTTTGCCCAGAATCCGCGACAGCCCCACCACCGTTTTGAGGTTACAACCCGCAAATTGCCAGGTTTCTACCTGTGGATCCGCACCAAGGATCATACGGTGAAAAACCGCTGCCTCATCCAGCAGATCTTGTCTCAAGGCAGGTATATTCCAGTCACGCGCATCATAGAGATCCCAGTCAAAGGGATAGGCAGTGCCAGAAGGAAAGAGAGCAGGGGGAGGAGGCAAAAGTTCATAACAAGTTGGGAAACTGGCACACATTCTGACCACATCGTTCTTTTCAGAAAGACTCTTGATCAACTGCACCTGCATCGTCTCGCCAGTGAATATCTGCGGTACTGCGGCAGCGCCATAAAGGGGCGATGCCAGCAAGACGATACGCTCAACAACACGCTCGGCCAGCTCGGGGTACAGAACCACAAAAGTGCGGGCAAGCAGACCACCCATGCTGTGACCGATCAAAGTAAAGCGTTGATGCGGACGTGCTGCCGACCAGCGCTCAATGGCGGTTGCTAGCTGAGCAGCGCTGGTCTCCAGGCGTCTACGCCAATCATAGGGGAACTCGTACAGACAGCAGGTACGCGACAGGCGCAGCACAGCCTTCACATAGGTCGATTTTTCCAAGCCCACGGGTACGATGCTGACATCAGGTGAAGCATCCTGCTCACCGGTCTCGTCGAGATCAAGCAGATTGATACTACCGCCTGCGATAACAGTACCGTTCAACCAGAGCAAGCCGCCTATGCCAGCTGTACTGCCCAACAGGGAGCCCATAATGCCAGGCAGAAAAACAGCCGCCGTACTCGAATCGCGTACAAGAGGCTGATTCAAAAGCGCACGCATTTCCTGCACATCGCCCTGGGTCATGAGCAAACCCGCCCACTGGCTGGGGCTGCCGGGTAGATCGTGTAGTATGTCCATGGGCAGCCCTTTGGTTTCTCCGTCAAACAGATTAACGATCAGGTTGCCAAAGTCCATGGTTTACGCTCCCCCCAATAAGAGACCTAACACCGTCAGGTCTGGGAATTGCTCCACAAGCCAAGTTACTGCAACAGTCAGAATCAGAGCCAATGCGTTATTGGTTATGTGCAGAATGATACAGGGTACTAATGATTGACTTTTTTCGTAGAGCCAAGCCAAGACCAGGGCGATGACGAACGCCGTGACCATCTGCAGGGGCAATAGATGAATAGCTGCAAATATAGCCGAGCCAATCAAAATGCTAGCCCAAGCGGGCAGTTTCATGCGGAGTGCACCATATACATAGCCACGGAAGAACATCTCTTCTGATATGGGTGCCACCAAAGAGGCCAAGAGTGCCAACACCAGCGTTTGCAGTGTGCTATAGTCGCCAACGAGAATGTTACTCAGCTCATCAATGCCTTCGCCCAAATCGGGGAAAAGAGACAGTAAAAGCCCGGCCACTAAAAGGCGCAGGATCACCAAGCCAGGGGCAATGAGAAGAGCCAACCAGTACCAGCGTTTTTCTGTACGGCGAAACCCAAACTCTTGCCAGGAAAAGTGCCCAATGGCTTTGCCGGTCAGAACCGCCAAGACTGCAGCGATGATCCCCGCGACGACTGCCAGTACGCTCACCCCAAATGAAAGCGAGTCGGAACCTATCATCAACAGGGCTTCGACAACCGACATAACGATATAGATGCCGATAAATACCAAGGCCACAATGATGACGCTTTTCAGCGACCAAATGCGTGGGGGCCAAGTTTTCTGGGGTTCTTCGTTTATGTCCACATTTAGCTCCTACAATGTAATACTAACAGCATAGCGAAGGGAGGGCCAGAGTCAAGAGTCTCTGGCCCTCCCCAATACATATCAACGCGCTTTTTATGGCTTGACCAGAAGGTTGATCAGTTTATTCTTTACTACGATGGTCTTTACGATGCGCATCCCTTCTAGGTTTCTCTGAATGCGCTCTTCGGCAGTGGCTGCTTTTACCAGCTCTTCGTCGGGACAGTCGGCGGGGACCCACACGGTTCCCCGAAACTTGCCGTTGATCTGCACAGCGATCTCTACTTCTTGATCAATACACAGCGCCGGGTCGTAGGCAGGCCAGGACTGGCAAACCACAAAGCTCTCAAAACCAAGCTGATGCCACAGTTCTTCGCAACTGTGCGGGGCAAAAGGCGCCAGCAGCGTTAAGAAGGTCTTGAGATCACCCTTGCTGGCACCATTGGAAGTCATCTCGTTCAGCAAGGTCATCATGGCAGCGATGGCCGTATTGAATTTGAGGTTTTCGATATCCTCGGTCACCTTTTTGATGGTCTTGTGAATCAGGGTGATGTTCGCTGGCGAATAAGCGGCATCATCGTTGAGATTTTCACACAATGTCCAAAGGCGCTCCAAGAAACGACGGCACCCTTTGACATCATTCTGCTGCCAGGAAGCGGCCTTTTCAAAGTCACCCAGGAAGAGGATATAGAGCCGCATGGTATCGGCGCCGTACTCGCTCACGATATCGTTGGGGTTGACGACATTGCCTCTCGACTTGGACATTTTCTCGCCGCCCTCGCCCAGAATCATGCCGTGGCTGGTGCGTTTGCGATAAGGCTCGGATGTGGGTACCACGCCAATATCGTAGAGGAACAAGTTCCAAAAGCGAGAGTAGAGCAAGTGGAGTGTGGTATGCTCCATGCCGCCGTTGTACCAATCCACGGGCGTCCAATAGGCCAACGCCTCAGGCGAGGCCAGAGCAGCGTCGTTATATGGATCGGTATAGCGCAAGAAATACCAAGAAGAGCCGGCCCACTGGGGCATGGTGTCGGTCTCACGCTCAGCGGGGCCACCACAACGCGGACAGGAGGTCTCGACCCAATCGCGCATCTTGGCCAAAGGCGATTCACCCGTATCGGTTGGCTCGTAGCTCTCCACATTGGGCAATTTCAAGGGCAGCTCAGATTCGGGCAGCGGCACATAACCACATTTGGGGCAATGAACAATAGGAATGGGCTCACCCCAATAGCGCTGGCGAGAAAACACCCAATCGCGCAGCTTGAAATTTATGGAAGCATGCCCCAGACCTTTTTCTTCCAACCAGGCTATCATGGCCACGATGGCATCTGAGGTTTGCATGCCGCTGAGAAAGCCAGAATTGACCATGACACCGTTTTGAACATCGGTAAAGGCTTGCTCCTGAACGTTGCCACCCGCTACCACCTCGACGATGGGCAAACCAAATTTGGTGGCGAATTCCCAGTCGCGCGTATCGTGGCCGGGCACGGCCATGATGGCGCCCGTGCCATAATTCATCAGCACATAATCCGAGACATAGATGGGAATTTCGGCGTCGTTCACCGGGTTGATGGCACGCACGCCTTTTAATTCGACGCCCGTCTTGTCGCGCTGCATCTCACTGCGCTCGATATCGGATTTTTGCGCAGAGAGGTCCTGATAGGCTTTTACCTCGGCCCAGTTGGTGATTCGCTCACGCCAACGCCCGAGGTTGGGGTGTTCCGGAGACATGACCATGTAGGTTGCCCCAAAGAGCGTATCTGGCCGGGTGGTAAAGACGCACAGGGTATCGCCAGTGGTCGTTCTAAAATCCACCTCGGCGCCGGTCGAGCGGCCAATCCAGTTGCGCTGCTGCACCTTGACGCGATCGGGGAAATCCACCTCATCCAGCCCGTCAAGCAGACGCTGGGCATAAGCGGTAATACGCAGCATCCACTGGCTCTTTTCGCGGCGCACCACCGAGCTGCCGCAACGCTCGCACACACCGTCGACAACCTCTTCGTTGGCCAACACACATTTGCAGGAGGTGCACCAATTCACGGGCATCTGGGCTTTGTAAGCCAAACCGTGCTCAAAGAGCCGCAAAAAGATCCACTGCGTCCATTTATAAAAGGCAGGGTCGGTGGTATCGACCTCGCGGGAATAATCAAAGGAATAGCCCAAGAGCTTGGTTTGATCGCGGAAAAAGGCGATATTGTCATGTGTTACCTTGGCAGGATGAATATGGTTAGCAATGGCATAGTTCTCGGTGGGCAGACCAAAGGCATCCCAGCCAATGGGAAACAGTACGTTGTAACCCTGCATACGCCGCTTGCGAGCGACGACATCCATGGCCGTATAAGGGCGGGCATGCCCTACGTGCAAGCCATGGCCGGAAGGATAGGGAAACTCGACAAGGGCGTAATACTTGGGCTTTGTGGGATCCTCTGGCGTTCGATACACACCTTGAGCCGCCCAAGCATCTTGCCATTTTTTCTCGATGGATTCGTGTTCGTATTTCATCTCTGTCCAGGCCTTTAATATCTCCGCTGCCGCATGACTAGCAAAACTTGCAACAGTATAATTCGACTATTCGGATATAGAAGCACGCTTGATGACTAAAAGCAAATGCCTGTCTTGCGAGTACGCATATCGCGGGATCAACAAGCACATCGTCAGGAGAACCTTTGTGTTTAGCATAATACCATTGGATGACACCACACGGCCAGCCGCCATCGATCTGATACGTGATAACTGGGCTGGGCCACTCATCATCACACGAGGCAGAGTCCATTCTGCAGAGAATCTCCCCGGCTTTGTGGCCATGGTCGAGGGACAGATGGTGGGACTCGTCACCTATTGCATCGAGTACGGCGAATGCGAGATTACTTCGCTAGATAGCCTAGTGGAGAGGCAGGGCATCGGCACGAAGCTCATCCAGCGCGTGATCGAGGAAGCAAAAGCGCAAGGCTGTACACGAGCTTGGCTCATCACCACCAACGACAACACCCAAGCCATTCGCTTTTACCAGAAGAGAGGATTCACGTTGGCGGCTATTTATCTGAACGCCATCGAAGCGTCTCGCAAGCTCAAGCCGCAGATTCCGTTGATAGGCATGGACGATATCCCCATCCTGCATGAATTCGAGTTTGAGATGAGGTTGTAAGCGGAAGCAAGATTTAGGGCGTAACTCTGCGCATACCCTCCTGGTTCTATATAACAGGGTGATTACAGAGCCTTAACACATTGCCCCACAAAATGGTCAAATGCGCGTTTACAGCGCATCGAACCCATTCTATATTGAAACATCGCCTTCGTACTGCCGCCTATTACACAATGGAGTGACCCCATGGAGGAAAAGTCCAGTATCGCTACCAAAGTGACCAGTTCTTTCCGCTATGCCATCGGTATGTTTGGCACATCCATCCCCATCAACATGTTCAAGACCTATGCCGCCGTGTTCTATGTGGACGGGCTAGGCTTGAACACCAAGTACTATTCGTTGATCCTCTTTATCTACACCTTTATTGATGCAATCGATAACCCCGTCTATGGCTTTTTATCCGATCGCACGCGCACACGTTGGGGGCGCAGGCGCCCCTGGCTGGTGATCGGCACACCGCTTCTGGTGCTATTCTTTATTTTATTCTACAACCCACCCGCATTTGGCTCTGAGAACGCCATTTTCGTCTACGTGCTGCTCATGTACATCATGACCGGTACACTAGACTCGCTAGTCAACGCCAACTATGGCGCGCTGTTCCCCGAACTCTTTAAGGATGACGCGGTACGCGCCAAAACCAACGCCATGCGCCAGGCATTCCAACTGGTGGCCATGGTCATCAGCATTGCCCTGACCCCCATGGTGACCGAGCAAATCGGTTACGCCAACACCTCGATCGTCTATGGCATCCTGGCACTCGCTGTCATTCTCTACTGCACCTTTGGCTGCCATGAAAGCCCGCAGGCCATCGAAACCGAAAAGCCAAAGTTTCTCAGCACGCTCAAGGTGCTGCTTACCAACCGCAAGTTCTGGATCTTTGGTCTGGCCAACGCCTTTTACAGCGCGGCAATGTCGCTGGTGATGCAAGCCGTGCCCTTTTTCGTCAAATACAGCTTGCACCTGGATTCCGGCGATACGACCTTTTTGTTGGGGGCCGTGTTGCTGATCGCCATTGCCTCTGTTGCGGTGTGGGCCTTTTTTGTCAGGCGCTACAGGCTGTTGCCCATCTGGCGCACGGCCCTGATAACCCTAACCGTCGCCTTTGTTCCTATGTATTTCGTCACTTCGCTGGGGACTGCCATCGTGGGCAGCGCACTCATCGGCTTTGGCATGGCTGGCGTCATTACCACCATGGACCTCATTGCCGCGCGCATCATGGACGAGGATACCCGCAAGTATGGCCTACGCCGCGAAGGTATCTATTCCTCGATGCTGGGCTTTATGAACCGACTCAACGGTCTGTTCGTCAGCCTGGCCTTTTTGCTAGTCAACACGGTTTACGGTTTTGAGAGCGGCGACGTTCCGGGCTCTAACCCTGGTGGTGCCTCGCGCTTTTTGCTCGTTCTGTTCCCCATTGCCGCCATGATCGCCAGTGCGCTGTTTGCCCTAGCCATGCGCTTTGAAAAACCCGAAGACGCCGGGCCCAAGCAGATGGCAGAGCTGGTCAAGTAGCCATGGGCGAACGTTATCTGATCATCAACGCCGATGATTTTGGTATTTGTGAGAGTGCCGACCGGGCGATCCTGCAGCTCTTTCAAGAGGGGCTCATCACCTCTACCTCGTTGATGGTACCGGCCCCTCTTGCCGGGCAAGCGGCGGACGCAGCGGCGGAGAAAAAGCTCGCCGTGGGCGTCCACTGGACGCTGCATTCGGACTTTGCGTACAGCCGCTGGCATAGTGCCGCCCCCGCAAAAGAGGTGGCCTCGCTACGCGATGAGCAGGGCCTGTTCGCCGATGCCGGCCTGATGGCCAAGCAGGCCAAGAGCGCCGAGGTGACGCGCGAACTCACAGCTCAGGTGGCGTTCATGCAGCAGCACGGCTGTCCACCCGACCACGCCGACAGCCACGGCGGCACGCTTTACGGCATGAACGGGCGTCTGTTCTTTATCAACGCCTTCCGGCTCTGCCGCCGCTACCGCCTGCCCTTTCGAATGCCCCGACGCGGCGTTTTTCTCGACCGCCAATTTCGCGGCCAGGTGCCGGGCGTGGTGCGCGTCGCACATCGCGCCATTGTGGGGCTGGCGAACATCATGGGCGTGGCCCTGATCGACGACATGATCACCAATCCCCTGCCGGTAAAAGACATCAATGGCTATGAGGACCTGCGTAACTTTTACCTACGCCAAGTAAACAACATGGGCGAAGGCATCACCGAGCTCTTTTTACACCCCGCCTATGCCGACCCCGAAATCTCGCGCTATACGCCGGAATGGCAGAAACGCGAGTGGGAGCTGCAATTCCTGCTGAGCGGCGACCTGCAAGAGCTGGCGGCCCGAGAGGGAATCAAGCTCGTCTCCTGGAGAGAGGCCTTTAGCCAGAACAAGCACGTCCATCCCAATCGGTAAGCTAGAAGGAAAAGCGATGCAAAAGGTCGTGATCATCACGCGCACAGTGCGCAAAGAGGAGGAAGGGAGCTATTTCACCCTGCCCTTTACGGTTGAACCGCTAATCGAGCGCCTTGATCTCAGCTACAGCTATGCCAAAACCAAGCGCAACGAGGCGGATGGCGCCATCATGGAAGAGGCCATCAACACCATCGACCTGTTTCTGTACGGGCCAGAGGGGAGCTATATCGGCTCCTCTGGCTCGGATCGCAGCCACATTTGGGTTTGCGCTTACGGCTCGGCGCAGGGTTATGCGTCGGTCGCGGTCAAGCCGGGTGAATGGGCCATAGGCGTGGGCGCCTATCATGTCGCCCCAGAGGGGGTAGAGGTTACTTACACCCTCATCTTTACCCTAAAGGAGCAACGCCTTTTCATCGGGGATACGCACGTGCACACCCAGGGCTCGGATGGCTTTATGCCGCTGGCCGAGACTGCCAAGCTGGCGCGGGCCATGGGACTCGACTATATCGCCGTCACCGACCACAACAACTATGCCCACAACGCGCAACGCGTGGAGGTGGAGGGGCTGACGGTGCTGCCCGGCTGTGAGTGGACGCACTACAAGGGCCACGCGGGGCTGCTGGGCGTGGCCCAGCCCTTTGCGAGGGGCTTTGTGGCCAACACGCTGCAAGAGACGGCGGTCATCCTGGGCGAGGCGCGGGAGCGCGGCGCTATGGTAGTGCTGGATCACCCCTTTTGCCCCCTGTGCCCCTGGCTTTGGGGTTTCGAGGACATTCCCTATGACGCCATCGAGGTGTGGAACGGGGTCATGTCGGAGCGCAACCTGCGCGCCCTGGCCTGGTGGCATGGACAGCTCTGCGAGGGGCGGCACCTGCCGGTAACGGGCGGCAGCGACTTTCATCGACCGGACCTGCTGGGGGATATGGGCACGCCCAGCACCTGCCTGTACGCCCTCTCGCGCGAACCCGAGGACCTGATGGCCGCCCTGCGCGCCGGACACAGCTATATCAGCTATGTGCCCAAGGGGCCGGGCATCGAGGTGCAGTGCGACAAGCTGGGTTTGGGCGACACGGTGAAACAGGGTTCAGAGCTAGAGCTACGCTTTTTCAACCTGCACGGCGGCGATGTGTTGCGGCTGATCACCGACCTGGGTGTGGAGGAGATTACTTGTAAGCCAGACACCGTAGAGAGGTGCCTTACGCGTACCTTTGCGGGATATAAGTTCTGCCGCTTTGAAGTAACTCGCGTTTATGCCCCCGGCCTGCCGCCCATGGTGGCGATGATCTCGAATCCGGTGTATTTCGAGGAAAGTGCATCGGGTTGAACTGCCTTGTTTTGCAAGACTGGGTGCTAGGCCAGCAAACCCTCCCTAACGGGAGACTCAAAAGCGTAGGTTACAGATCAAAAGGATCGCCAGGGACTGGACGCCGCAGACGGCGTCTGAGGTCTCGCGCGTCGCAAGCGACGCGTTGCTAGGAATAGACGTCCTTCGGACCTTTTTTCAAGAAGTTAATGTCCGTAAGACACCTTGTATTAGGCCCCGCACCCAAGGTGCGTCCGCATCATAGGTGCGTCCGCATCATAGATGCGGCGTGACCTCAGCGGTCACAGACCGCCAGTCCCGGCCACTCGCCAACCTTACAAACCCACCTCACCCAAAAGCACCTGCCCGCAGGGCAGACCTTGCTGAGCCTGGGGCTTCAGCCCCAGGGATATCTCGCCTACCCGTTCCGCCAGGGACTGGACGCCGCAGACGGCGTCTGACGTCTCCTGGCTAAGAATAGACGTCCTACGGACTCCCTTTTCAAGAGGTCAATGTCCGAAGGACACCTAACCCTAGGCCGGAGACCCCAGCGGTCGCAGACCGCAAGTCCCGGCCGAGCACCGTCCCCCTTTCCTCCGCTTGACAGCGCCCCACAAATGGCCATGATGGTGCTGCTTACATGGAAAAAGGAGTGCACCGCATGAACCAGCAGATGATTGAAGCCAAGAGCCAGCTAGCCCAACGCAAAGAGGCCAACGCCCGCCAATTGCTCGCCAAGCAAGGCGATTGGGATATCTATGGCGACGATGCCATGCTGCACCTCTATTTCAATCAGGATATCGATCGAGCCAACGAGGCGTTGTTACGGGCGGCGCGCTGGTACGAGCTGCCCCACCCCACGGGCCGCGACCATCGGGGCGAGGTGGACTTTACGGCGATTCGGCTGATGCGCACCCTCTATCAAAGCGAGGACCTGCTGACCGAACCGGTGCGTAAGGCGGTCAAGCGGTTCTTTCTTACCCAGGATTTCTCCAGCATGCACGGTTCGGAAAACCATTCCCTGCTGTTCTACGTCTCGCGATACCTAGCCGCCCAGTTTTACGCCGGGGAGACCTTTAGCCAGTATGGCAAAGCCACCCAAGAGCTGCTGAACGAGGATCAGGCGTATTTGCGCGAGTTCATCCGCTTTCGGGCGCGACGGGGCTGGGGCGAGTTCGATTCCTGCGGTTATGGCGCTGAAGTGCTGTTGGCCATGGAGACGCTGTACGATTTCTGTACCGATGAAAAGCTCAAGCACATGACCCACATGATGATCGACCTGATGCTGATGGACATGGCCGCGGATTGCCTGGACGGCGGATTGCTGGGCGGCGCTCACGGGCGTATTTACGAGCCAGCCGCTATGGACAATCTGGGTAGCCCCCTCTTTTCCTACTATGTGCTCTACTTTGGCGGGCGCTATGCCAGCGAGAAGGTGGCCCCGCCCAAGTCGTCTGCCTGCCTGACCACCTATGTGCCCAGCGACATCGTCTATGAGATGGCCATGGGGCGCACCTTTCCCTATGAGAATCGCGAGGCCAAGAACCTGCACATCATGAGCGCCTGGATGCAGGGCCACGATATCCTTTGGAAGGAACTATTCATCACCAACGGCCGCATTAGCAAATACACCTATCTGACCGACGATTACGCCATCGGCGCGGTGAATCAGCAGGATGACTACCGATTGCAGGACGGCGACGCCTGGTACGCCCACCATCAGCAGCACGAGTGGGATTTGACCCTAGCCGGCGATACGGGCATCAAAATATTCGGGCATCACCCCGGGCATAGCAGTTATTTCAACCAGCACGGCTATTGGACGGGCGACCTGGGCTGCTGCTGCGGCACTTTTTACTGCCAAAAGAACGTGGTCCTCTCGATGTACGACATCCAAAAGGAAGAGGAGCACGATTTCATCCACGCGCGAGTGCCCTTGGCCGCCTTTGAGGAGGTGCTGGAAGAGGACAACCTGCTGTTGCTGCGCCGCGACAAGGTGTACGTGGCTCTGCATTTCCCCAAGGGATACGAGATCATGCGCGAGGACCAGTACGCGGGCAACGAGGTCATTAGCCGGGGAAGGCAGAATGCTCTGGTTTGCCAGGTGGGCACCGAGGCCGAGAACGGCTCCTTTGCCGCGTTTTGCCAAGCCATGCGCGCCCAGCGCCCCCAGTTCGACGCCCAGACTATGACGCTGGCCTATGCCAACCTGCGCATCACCAAGAAAGGCCGCTATGTAAACGGTGAACTGATGGACGCGCATTACGACACCTATGATTCCCCCTACCTGCAATCCAAGTGGGACAGTGGCATCGTCTATGTCCGCGCCAGCGGCAAGACCGTGGTTTACGATTTCAACGACGAGGTGGTTTGGGAGGCCTAGCTTTTTCACCACCAAGGAGCAAGGGATTCATGAAACTGCAAAACGCCAGGGAGATATGGCAAGCCGAAGAGAAACATGCCTTTCAGGGTTGGGATTTCTCGCACCTTGACGGAAGGTGGGAGGGTGAGGATATCCCCTGGGATTACAAGATCATCCTCCAAACCTATCTGAAGAGCACGGACAAGCTGTTGGACATGGGCACGGGCGGCGGCGAATTCCTGCTCTCGTTGGGGCACCCTTACGAGCTGACCTCGGTGACAGAGGCATATCCCCGCAACGTGCTCCTGTGCAAAGAGAAACTCGCGCCCTTGGGTATTACTGTGGAACAGGTCTTTGACGACGCCATCTTGCCATTCGAAAATGACGGCTTTGACATGATCATCAACCGCCATGAGGCGTTCGATGCCAGAGAGATTGGCCGCATTCTAAAAGGCGGCGGCCATTTCGTAACGCAGCAGGTCGGCGGCAAGAACGACATGGACTTGGCCATGAGGCTGATTGACGGCTTGGAACCGCCCTTTCCGCAGCACACGCTGGAGAATAACGTGGCCGCTTTGCGGGCGGAGCATTTCGAAATCCTGCGAGCTGAAGAGGTTTTCACGCCCATCCGCTTTTTTGATGTGGGCGCGCTGGTCTACTTTTGCAAGATCATCGAATAGGAGTTCCCGGGGTTTTCGGTCGAGAAATATTATGACAAGCTCGTTCGGTGCCAGGAAGAGATCGAGGAAAAGGGATACATCGAGGGGACAGAGCACCGCTTTGTGATCGTGGCGCAACAGCAGAGTGAAAAAAAGCTCATGCGGGAGACATTCTTTCCTACGTAAGCTAATCAATCACTCCAAAAGGAATTGACAAAGGTCCTCCACGGTATCAACGACAAAGGTCGCACCCGCCTTTTCGAGTTCTTCGACACTGCCATAGCCATAAAGCACACCCACGCTATCGAGGCCGCATTCCCTCGCCCCCAAGACATCGTGCAGGCGATCGCCCACCATGATGCAATCGGCAAGCTCGGTAAGGCTGCGTCGCTTGAGCGCCTCAGCGATGACCAGGGCCTTTTTATCCCGCAGACCCGATAAATCGCTGCCGGTTATGCAGTCAAAATACTGCGCCAATTCAAAATGCTCCAGGATCTGTTTGGCAAAGTTTTCCGGCTTGCTGGTGGCAAGGATGAGTTCGGCACCAGCGCCATGCAGTGCGGATAAGAGCTCAGGGATGCCGGGGTAAACACGATTTTCAAACAGACCGACAGCGGCGTAACGTTCGCGGTAGTACTCAAGGAGTACTAGGGCTTTTTTCTGCGTGGTGTGGCAGTGGTTCTGCAGGGATTCTAAAAGAGGCGGACCGATAAAACGATAATAATCAGATAGTTCCCCAGCAGGATAGCCTCCCTTTTGAAGGGCATACATGACACTACCACAGATTCCCTGAGCCGGGTCCGTAAGGGTGCCGTCCAAGTCGAACAGAATGTGGTGATATCGCATGATTCACGTTTCTCCCAGGGATAGGCGGACTCAGATGTCAGGGCATAGTCAATGCGTCGTACATAATCACGACCCCATGGAGGTCTATCCCCACTTATGTGAGGAAACGAATTTCAAAGACGTGATGCACCACAATTTCAAGGTTCATCCCCACGGAACCTGAGGCTTTGCAGAAAGAATCAACAAACTGATTTATCCCATTCTGTATATTATAACGGAGAATACCACTCTTCAGCATCTTTCCAATTGCCCCCGGGTGTGGGAAGAACTCGGCCGCTTCGATTAGCAAACTAGCCACCCACAGTCCATCCCCACGGGTATGGGGAAAACCCGGGTCCTTTGCAGGGCGGCATGGTGCATGCCGGTCCATCCCCACGGGTGTGGGGAAAACTTTGAGTACATGTTAGGGTTGGGATATGTCAACGGTCCATCCCCACGGGTGTGGGGAAAACGAAACAGTAATCGCCGCAAAGTTCCATGTTGTGGGTCCATCCCCACGGGTGTGGGGAAAACGGCTATCGAGTACAACTATTGAAGAGTATGTAGCCGATCTTCATACAGCGATTGAGCAGGTCGAGAGCAAGCTAGCTATCTACCGAATGGAGGATGGACGCTATGTATTGGGGGTATTGGCTCCAAACACGATATCAAGGAATCGATTGGGGAGAGGTCGAAAGGCATTCTTGTGGGTTGTTTACAATGCCGACTATGGTACAATTATTACGGGTTTCCAAACAAAAGGCTCGGTTGCAGTACCAGAAGGTGCAGTGTGGATAAGGTAAGTTTTCCAGATTTCTCGGGTGAGGAGTTTGATCGGCTTGTGCCCATGCTTATTGCAACGTGGGAAGGCGCCCACGAACTGGCTGATGAATGGGATAGTTACCATTCGGAAGCACAGTCATCAATGATCGCCGATTTTGGCTCCGAGCTCTCGCATCTTAGTGAGATTCGGGAATATGTAGCCATACATGAACTACGTGCCGACCAACAAGTGTTGTGGGATAAACTACAACAGGTGATGAAAGATAGCAACCCGATTCTGCGATCGTTGGGGTTCTTGGTGTAGCATACTGGCATAACGCATAACGGTTGCATTTGCCTTTGCAGTGATGTACACGGTCCATCCCCACGGGTGTGGGGAAAACATTCAGCACCAGCAGGCCACATCAAAGGGCGGCGGTCCATCCCCACGGGTGTGGGGAAAACGAGTTCATCAAGTGGTTCTGGCCGGCCGTTTTTGGTCCATCCCCACGGGTGTGGGGAAAACTTATGCTCGTGCTACCAAAAGACGGGCATAATCGGTCCATCCCCACGGGTGTGGGGAAAACACCTTGCCAGCTGCGACCTTACCGGGGCCATCCGGTCCATCCCCACGGGTGTGGGGAAAACGGCTATCAGGCTGTAACGCATTGCCAATCAGCGGTCCATCCCCACGGGTGTGGGGAAAACTTTGCTCTTGTCCACGCATTCAAAAGATATGCCGGTCCATCCCCACGGGTGTGGGGAAAACTGAGCTGAATGGGTAACGCTCCCACGCACGTCGGTCCATCCCCACGGGTGTGGGGAAAACGGCAACAGCCCAATCAACCACTCAATGCCTGCCGGTCCATCCCCACGGGTGTGGGGAAAACTTGTCTTCGTGGCGACTGTAAAACATCCGTAACGGTCCATCCCCACGGGTGTGGGGAAAACAAAATTGCTCGGGAACGCGTAGCGTACAGCTACGGTCCATCCCCACGGGTGTGGGGAAAACGTCGACATAACGACCTTGATAGCCTTTCGTAACGGTCCATCCCCACGGGTGTGGGGAAAACGTGTATCACGCGGCCGCGGCACAAAGATGTGCAGGTCCATCCCCACGGGTGTGGGGAAAACCTCTATGCGCTGGACAGCGACGCCTGGACAGCCGGTCCATCCCCACGGGTGTGGGGAAAACCAAGAGACGAACGAGGCTCACCGCCGTAAACTCGGTCCATCCCCACGGGTGTGGGGAAAACGAAAAAGTTGGCGAAAATGCTTTTAAAGAGGCGGTCCATCCCCACGGGTGTGGGGAAAACGCTGATCCCCAAACAGGTATTAGCATTTACGCCGGTCCATCCCCACGGGTGTGGGGAAAACGGTCTGGAGGGTCGTATACGATGGTGAGTGCGCGGTCCATCCCCACGGGTGTGGGGAAAACTCGCTCTCGCCCTCGACAATCAACACCCATCCCGGTCCATCCCCACGGGTGTGGGGAAAACAGTTATCATGCTTATTGCTCATTCCCCACTCTCGGTCCATCCCCACGGGTGTGGGGAAAACAGTATCGGCGATTTTCAGTTTGGTATCGCGGTCGGTCCATCCCCACGGGTGTGGGGAAAACCTCATTAGCAAGGCCGAGCTCAATGCGAATCCCGGTCCATCCCCACGGGTGTGGGGAAAACGCTGGAAAGAGAGATAAATATCGTGAGCGCTCGGTCCATCCCCACGGGTGTGGGGAAAACTCTGCTAGCCGATTGTATTCCGCTTCAGCGAACGGTCCATCCCCACGGGTGTGGGGAAAACCTCAATACCAACGCACTAGCAGCAGTGTCAGACGGTCCATCCCCACGGGTGTGGGGAAAACTTAGCCGGCGCCCTCTCATTAATGCTGCAGACCGGTCCATCCCCACGGGTGTGGGGAAAACTCCGAAATATCTTTCTCTAGACGCACGATCTCCGGTCCATCCCCACGGGTGTGGGGAAAACCTCAATACCAACGCACTAGCAGCAGTGTCAGACGGTCCATCCCCACGGGTGTGGGGAAAACAATCTTGGCGTCCATATCCATAGTAATTTGCTCGGTCCATCCCCACGGGTGTGGGGAAAACTCAGCGCGGCGCACCTCGTTCTCAAGGCGCACCGGTCCATCCCCACGGGTGTGGGGAAAACGACTTTGGCGTGAAAAGAACTTTTCTTGGTACTGGTCCATCCCCACGGGTGTGGGGAAAACGTCATTGTTAAACCCTCCAAGTTTCATTATTGCGGTCCATCCCCACGGGTGTGGGGAAAACGTTTTCGTTGATCTGCCCCCCCCACTCAGCACGGTCCATCCCCACGGGTGTGGGGAAAACTTCTCCGTTGGTCTCATCCCAAGCCGCTATCCCGGTCCATCCCCACGGGTGTGGGGAAAACCAATTGGTGCTGCTCCAGTATTTGTTCAAGTTCGGTCCATCCCCACGGGTGTGGGGAAAACAACCCAAGTACCATGGCTGTAACACAACGCGCCGGTCCATCCCCACGGGTGTGGGGAAAACTGGGCGGCTCTGGTTACAAACTCCGCATTGACGGTCCATCCCCACGGGTGTGGGGAAAACATTCAGCAACATATAATTGTGTCATGGTTGGACGGTCCATCCCCACGGGTGTGGGGAAAACATTCAGCAACATATAATTGTGTCATGGTTGGACGGTCCATCCCCACGGGTGTGGGGAAAACTATCATCAATTCGGAAGAGGTCGAGCACTATACGGTCCATCCCCACGGGTGTGGGGAAAACTTATAAAATGAGCCCGTATCGCAGCCTAGGGCCGGTCCATCCCCACGGGTGTGGGGAAAACATCAAGAGAAAGACGAGTCTGACCTCGCAATACGGTCCATCCCCACGGGTGTGGGGAAAACCAAGTGGGGCGCATCTTTATCCGGCTATGATAGGGTCCATCCCCACGGGTGTGGGGAAAACGAGCTAGCGCGCTGTATTGCTCGCACTGAGCCGGTCCATCCCCACGGGTGTGGGGAAAACGATGAGCGGCATTTTCCGGCGTATGACGCGTCGGTCCATCCCCACGGGTGTGGGGAAAACCATGGCTCGACCGCATTCCACACATCAGCAAGGCGGTCCATCCCCACGGGTGTGGGGAAAACGCCAATTGATTCGCAAACAACTGAGGAGGTACAGGTCCATCCCCACGGGTGTGGGGAAAACACGACGCTTACCCAGCCCTCAGAGGTACCTTCCGGTCCATCCCCACGGGTGTGGGGAAAACCGTGAAACTTGGGCCAATGGACATCCAGAAGGCGGTCCATCCCCACGGGTGTGGGGAAAACGGTAGGGGGCACTGATGGAGGTTGGTATGGATCGGTCCATCCCCACGGGTGTGGGGAAAACAGATGTATATGTTGGAGGCTCAAGTTGATAGCCGGTCCATCCCCACGGGTGTGGGGAAAACTTCCGTGGGGGTTGTCTCGGTTCTCGGTCGTGCGGTCCATCCCCACGGGTGTGGGGAAAACCTATGAGTTCTGATGCTCGTTTCATGGTTTTCCGGTCCATCCCCACGGGTGTGGGGAAAACGTCGTCGTGCTGAGATTCGGCGTGATTGGGAACGGTCCATCCCCACGGGTGTGGGGAAAACGTAGACGCCGTTGAATCACACATCCAAATCCGGTCCATCCCCACGGGTGTGGGGAAAACCCCGACATTTTATCCCCGTATTATTACGTATACGGTCCATCCCCACGGGTGTGGGGAAAACACAGAGAAAAGTGGATAGTCACCACCGCTGTACGGTCCATCCCCACGGGTGTGGGGAAAACTTGTAGTATGTCTAGTTCGGCCAGGGCCTTTGCGGTCCATCCCCACGGGTGTGGGGAAAACATCAATGGCCTCCCTGATCGCCGCGCCCTTATCGGTCCATCCCCACGGGTGTGGGGAAAACTAATGGCGAAAAGCTACCATCCATCGACAGCTCGGTCCATCCCCACGGGTGTGGGGAAAACAAGTCTAGCCCTAGAAAACAAGCAGTTCGGACCGGTCCATCCCCACGGGTGTGGGGAAAACACTGTCAGCGCAAAAAGAGGAAACCACAGTGCCGGTCCATCCCCACGGGTGTGGGGAAAACGAAGGCCGTCGCCCAAGTCAAGCTGTTCACGCCGGTCCATCCCCACGGGTGTGGGGAAAACTTCATAGCAGTTATGTTTTGAGTAAAAGGCTTCGGTCCATCCCCACGGGTGTGGGGAAAACGTATTATATGATGGTATTTCAGATGAATCGCTGGTCCATCCCCACGGGTGTGGGGAAAACTAGAGAATATGAGAGACGCGGCCAAATTCTGCCGGTCCATCCCCACGGGTGTGGGGAAAACCAAGAAGCCAGGAGTAAGAGATGAAAATATTTCGGTCCATCCCCACGGGTGTGGGGAAAACTTAACGGACTACATAACGGCGTAGTCAATAAGCGGTCCATCCCCACGGGTGTGGGGAAAACAAGATTGCCAGAGAACGCATAGCGTACAGCTACGGTCCATCCCCACGGGTGTGGGGAAAACTCGCTCTCGCCCTCGACAATCAGTACCCAGCCCGGTCCATCCCCACGGGTGTGGGGAAAACGGTGGCCACCGCCGTTTGCGGACTGATTGCCCGGTCCATCCCCACGGGTGTGGGGAAAACGTTCCCTTTGCCCCAGCGAAAACGGTTATCGCCGGTCCATCCCCACGGGTGTGGGGAAAACACGGGGTTGTGGTTGAGGGCGGGATGAAGGTGCGGTCCATCCCCACGGGTGTGGGGAAAACGTATGTCGAGGAACACACTCAAGAGTTTGTTGCGGTCCATCCCCACGGGTGTGGGGAAAACGCCAAACAACCCAGCGATTCGCACAATCTTGTCGGTCCATCCCCACGGGTGTGGGGAAAACCAGTCGTAGAGCATCGCCCTGCACGTCTACGCCGGTCCATCCCCACGGGTGTGGGGAAAACCAACTGTCGTTTAGCGGGCTTTGTCCGCCAGCCGGTCCATCCCCACGGGTGTGGGGAAAACGTCCATGATCCCCGTGTTGGCCGGTTTCCAGTCGGTCCATCCCCACGGGTGTGGGGAAAACGTATCACCGTCACTGTCTCCCGTATCGTTTTACGGTCCATCCCCACGGGTGTGGGGAAAACACATCTGTTCGCCGCCCGACATCTGACTAAAGCGGTCCATCCCCACGGGTGTGGGGAAAACTATATGCAATTGTATGTGTAGCTGGGCTATTGGCGGTCCATCCCCACGGGTGTGGGGAAAACTGGTTGTTCATTGTGAGGAAGATGCTCGGATACGGTCCATCCCCACGGGTGTGGGGAAAACCTTTGTCGGCATAACCAGCATACGCCGACCCACGGTCCATCCCCACGGGTGTGGGGAAAACGTAACTGCGTATCGAAAGCGCACCCTGCTGAGCGGTCCATCCCCACGGGTGTGGGGAAAACGTTTGTAGGCGCCCCGCCCAGGGAGAGCCTGCCGGTCCATCCCCACGGGTGTGGGGAAAACTCAAGACCGTGCTCTTTCCAGGCACGAGCAGGCGGTCCATCCCCACGGGTGTGGGGAAAACCACGAGCCAGTATTTCATGTTGTACCCCGTGGCGGTCCATCCCCACGGGTGTGGGGAAAACTGCGCCAGGCGCCTGTGAGATCGCTGCAAAGGCGGTCCATCCCCACGGGTGTGGGGAAAACCTTGCATTCGCAACTTTTTCTTCAACTTCGTCCGGTCCATCCCCACGGGTGTGGGGAAAACGCCTGCCCTTGCGCATGAACGATTACGCTCGCCGGTCCATCCCCACGGGTGTGGGGAAAACTAGGGCAAGTTGGCACCAGCGTCCGACAGGGCCGGTCCATCCCCACGGGTGTGGGGAAAACATCGTTAGGGCCTCGACAATCCAGCGATAAACCGGTCCATCCCCACGGGTGTGGGGAAAACTTTACGGCTTCTTTTACTGCACAGTCTAGCGCGGTCCATCCCCACGGGTGTGGGGAAAACAGGAGCAGCTACAGCAAGCATCAGCTCGTACCCGGTCCATCCCCACGGGTGTGGGGAAAACCGTGTCGTTGGTTAGCGGGGTTGTTGGTATTGCGGTCCATCCCCACGGGTGTGGGGAAAACAAGGCATAAGAGATTGTGGAAAACTCAAAATCCGGTCCATCCCCACGGGTGTGGGGAAAACGATAGCCAAGGATGGCGAATGGGAAGGGACACCGGTCCATCCCCACGGGTGTGGGGAAAACGCTCGCGATGGCCGTCTGGCTGCTCACATGTACGGTCCATCCCCACGGGTGTGGGGAAAACACCAAGAGGTAAGTCGACAATTTCCCAGCGCACGGTCCATCCCCACGGGTGTGGGGAAAACTTGGCGGTTTTGGGCACGAAAGAAACAACTACCGGTCCATCCCCACGGGTGTGGGGAAAACGACCCTTGACTCTGGCAAGAACATGAAGGCGGCGGTCCATCCCCACGGGTGTGGGGAAAACCTGGCGCTAAACAACCTAGCGACTCACACAATCGGTCCATCCCCACGGGTGTGGGGAAAACGGTATGGCCAGTTGGTCAAGTGTCCAGCGTACGCGGGTCCATCCCCACGGGTGTGGGGAAAACTTCTCTCTTGCCATATCTGACGAACCAATTGACGGTCCATCCCCACGGGTGTGGGGAAAACCCGTCGGCTCATCGGCGGTAGCCGAGCAATTGCGGTCCATCCCCACGGGTGTGGGGAAAACTTTTTGGTTCGGTTGCTACTCTGGTACGAAGCCGGTCCATCCCCACGGGTGTGGGGAAAACTTTTGGTTCGGTTGCTACTCTGGTACGAAGCCGGTCCATCCCCACGGGTGTGGGGAAAACCCCACGTATCAGCTAACCCAGCAGTGCCGCCGCGGTCCATCCCCACGGGTGTGGGGAAAACGAAAAACGCACCCGCAATTGCACCCAGCAACGGCGGTCCATCCCCACGGGTGTGGGGAAAACGGGTACTCATGATGGTTTGTATGATTCTATTCCGGTCCATCCCCACGGGTGTGGGGAAAACTCATCAATCACACCAGTATACGCAGATAGATCCGGTCCATCCCCACGGGTGTGGGGAAAACTTCGGCGGATGATGGTGTGTGGCTCTGACCTCAGGTCCATCCCCACGGGTGTGGGGAAAACTTCTCCGTTTTCCTCATCCCAAGCCGCTCTCCCGGTCCATCCCCACGGGTGTGGGGAAAACATCATGGGGTAATAAGATGTTCCGTCGGCGAACGGTCCATCCCCACGGGTGTGGGGAAAACTTACCCGTTGCCACGCTTACTCTCGCCCTCTGCGGTCCATCCCCACGGGTGTGGGGAAAACTTCTATTCACGCCACGAGGATAACCCTGTCCTCGGTCCATCCCCACGGGTGTGGGGAAAACTAGTACCGATCGGCGAGCTGGCTGAACGCATCCGGTCCATCCCCACGGGTGTGGGGAAAACTGACAATGCCAACAGATAATGGCACCTATCTATGGTCCATCCCCACGGGTGTGGGGAAAACACCTTCGAGGGGCTGATCTACACGAGCTCTACCGGTCCATCCCCACGGGTGTGGGGAAAACGGACTATTGCTCAACTGGTGGCGGTAGGAATCCGGTCCATCCCCACGGGTGTGGGGAAAACTCCTGGATCTCGCTGTTGTTACCCAGCGTCACCGGTCCATCCCCACGGGTGTGGGGAAAACTCCCAGTAGAGCCGCGTCCCCGCCGCCAATGTCGGTCCATCCCCACGGGTGTGGGGAAAACTTCTGGGAGAGCTTCCTCGAAATTTCCCACAACGGTCCATCCCCACGGGTGTGGGGAAAACGGCAAGCCAATCGAATAGACAGCCAGATGCACCGGTCCATCCCCACGGGTGTGGGGAAAACCAAGAGAACTCTAGAAGCAAGGCGTCGGAATACGGTCCATCCCCACGGGTGTGGGGAAAACCATGCAGTGATGTTCCTCCGCTTGTCCCTCCTCGGTCCATCCCCACGGGTGTGGGGAAAACGATCTCCGTATCGAAAAAACCCTGCAATTCATCGGTCCATCCCCACGGGTGTGGGGAAAACACCTTGTCTGGTGTAAATCCAGACCCTGTTGTCGGTCCATCCCCACGGGTGTGGGGAAAACTAGTCATAGGAAGCCATCGCATCGATCACCGGCGGTCCATCCCCACGGGTGTGGGGAAAACGTATCGCTCGCGCTGAGCCTCAGAACGGGCATCGGTCCATCCCCACGGGTGTGGGGAAAACATTGACGCACTGCACGAAAGCATGGACTATATCGGTCCATCCCCACGGGTGTGGGGAAAACGCTTGCGCACCGCCTCATCGTAGCCTTGGCGGTCGGTCCATCCCCACGGGTGTGGGGAAAACTGTTGAGCCCGAGGACAAAGGGGAAGAGATTCCGGTCCATCCCCACGGGTGTGGGGAAAACAATGGCTCTACTGGTGGCGAATGGGAAGTAATCGGTCCATCCCCACGGGTGTGGGGAAAACAGGAGTGCCCCTAAGCCAGGCAATGAGTCCATCGGTCCATCCCCACGGGTGTGGGGAAAACTGTATATTGCGGCGCAGGCGGCGGCAGCCATCGGTCCATCCCCACGGGTGTGGGGAAAACGAGATACGTTAATGCGCGGCATACCGATCTACCGGTCCATCCCCACGGGTGTGGGGAAAACTGCATACGCCACTGATAAGCCGTACCTACTGTCGGTCCATCCCCACGGGTGTGGGGAAAACAGCTGCTGTTCCCGTTGTCAGATCGATGGTAGCGGTCCATCCCCACGGGTGTGGGGAAAACCGATGAGGCCAAGGCCGACTCAGGAGATCAACCGGTCCATCCCCACGGGTGTGGGGAAAACGTTATATCTGCCTGCAATTCGAGACCAATGCGCGGTCCATCCCCACGGGTGTGGGGAAAACAACGGCGCGGGCAAGTCGAGTATCGTAGAGGCCGGTCCATCCCCACGGGTGTGGGGAAAACCCTAAAACTGCAACCTTGCAGGGTCATGCAGCAAACACTGCATGACCCTGCTGCTACGACTTGACACTACAAACCTTGCTTTAGTATGCCACCACAACTCGATCTTGCAATTTTTGCCATTAGCCTTATCATGCGTTTCTGCGTCTTTCTCACAGCAGCCTTCGCTAGATAGTTGCAGCCGGTTTGCGCACTAGTTGTAGCCCTTCCATCTCGACAATCTCGCGGCTGGTTTCGCCATGCATACGCATGGCGAAACCCTGTTCGGTATTCGTACTCCATATCTGCGCCACTCCCCCGCCGCGACGCCTTTCGCAACATTTCTCCCAGAGCTTGTCGCGCACTCGAGCACTGCATGTGCCCACAAACACCCCTGTTTTGACTTCGATAAGCCAACGCGTCAGTTCTCCACGCAAGCCCTCCGGCACAGTTTCCAAAACCATGACGACCATTTCTAGCGCGCCTCCGCCGTCTCCCAGAGCTTTTCCCAAAGAGGGGTCGGCCTGTCAATCTTGGTGTCCACTCCCCTCAAGCGCGGGTCAGGATCCGGCACATCCAGCAGAGCATCGATAGTGGGCAATATCTTTTGGATCAAACGCTCCTCACGAAAAAGCCGCCGACAGGTTTGCCGGGCGCGCGATTCGATATCATGGAAGGATTCGCCCACCACCAAGAAAGCTGTTGGAATGGTCGTTTCAGCTTTGAAAAGATCGGCAATGTCATAAACAAAAGAGAGCTGCTTGCCAGCGTGCAGAAATCCCAGACCAGTGCTATATCCACCAGAAACGATGGCCGCATGGCATAGCCCATACAAGCAGGAATTTGCTGCCGAGAGTGCTTTGTTGAGTGGGTCGCTCTTGTCCCAGTTATTTAGATCGTACTTGCGACCGCCCCAAGGTACACCGTACTGGCGCGCCGTCTCACGATAGAGCTGTTTCATGCGCACGCCCTCTGCCCCACGAACTGTTGATAGGCTGCCACTCCTATCCAATCGTTCGCCAAAACGCAGCTCGTACATGCGCCAAGCTACTTCAGTACGACTCTCCTCATCGCTTACCAGGCGAGCCTGATGCTCCAGACGATAGGCTTTGCGGGTTTCGCCAGTGCCTGCAGCGTACATGCGCACCCCATCCTGACCGGTCCATAACACTGTGCAACCATTCTCGGCTAGAGCGCGCATGGCGGCGTGGGTTACGGTGGTGCCGGGCCCCAGCATGAGCACAGAAAGTGAGGCCACCGGCACTGGCGTGCGTCCGTTCTCATCCACCAAGGCGATACTGAATTCTTCTTGTTCAATCCGGCAGCATTCGGCATAGAGATATGTCAGGCTGTCATCCAAGCGCGGTAGTTCTTGTAGATCTTTGGGCATGATACTAGACCTCGCTGACCAGTACTCGAGCAACAGATAGTAGGCCAAACCCAAATCCTTTGGCACTGCCCAGGCCAGAACAAAAGGTTTCAGTAAAGGCCCCAGCGTCTCGTACTTGCAGCGAACCATCATATTGTACGGCGCAAAAGCGCATTTGCATGGCTCTAACGCTATCTTGAGTACCCTTCCATGCTGTCATGTTACCAGCAGGTTGGACATTCACGCTAACCACAGCAAAGCCACCCATCTCTGCCTTGCGTTTGAGCCACTCGAGCTGCTCTTCGATTTTGTATAACCCCAGTCTCTTGCCATCGCGCTTGACGGTGGGATTGGCTAAGACCCGAAAGGCCAGCATTTCACCGTCAAAGAACCGCGGTTCGAAGGGTTTTACCTCAGGTGGAATGGCCAACACAGGGAACTCGCCAAAAGCCGCGAGCCAATCCGGTTCACTTGTCGTTTGCACCAACAAAGTTGCAGTAGGCGTCTCATGCAGGCGGTAAAGCATGCGCGCGTCATCGCCACACCCCATCATGAGCCGCTGATGCACACGATAGCGTTGTTGCCGCCAAAGCACCGAACGTCGCGAATCATCGAGTGTCAATTGTGAAAGGTACACGCCACACCTCCTATGGCAGTTTGACCATATATTCTCTGACATAGCGCGTTCCAAAAACACGTGCACGCGAATCCACCACGGCATCACGCCGACGCAAACCGGCCCCTGCATTGGTCTCGACGATGGCACGGGCGCTATCCGGAGCATTCTGCTCTCTTCCATCTCCATCTACACGAGGCCAAACAGCCAGAGCTTTGGCCAGTGAGGAAAATTCCCCCTTCCCCCCATATATGGGGCGAGAGGGCACACAGGCCTTGCGCCCCAGATAGGGGGGCCAAACTGGCTGCTGTAAGGCCCGTGCCCACTCGGCTATGTCGGGCGGATCACCCCAGAGTGCCACAAGATAGCAAGCATCGGCCATGTAATAGCGCTCAGAGACGACTGTTTCAGGTTGTTTGGTAGAAGCATTGAGCTTGACTTTGCCAGCAGCTGAGAGCACCCCGCCAACCACGGTGTGATAGTCGCGCAGCAGCACACCAGGGCGATCACAGCGTACCCCCATGGTAAAGCGGCCAGCCAGAGCATCGAGATCGGGGCCAGAGGAAATACCACAAGCGCAGGCCAACAAGCCTGCTATACCCGAATGCGTCGGTTCGAGGTTTGTATCGCGTACCGACCAACGAGCACGCTCTCCCCAAGACTGCAGCGGCCCATCGAGCACCAGCAAAAGGGTGTTATCCATGCCTTACACCTCCTCCCCGAGGAGGGATTCTATCCAAGGTCGCAAAGCATAAAGCGACTGTTTGTTCTCGGCGTCATCCAGAGCCACCTCAAAAGTTGCGGCATAGGCCGAAGCCTCGGGAGCGGTATACATGGTATTCAGCCGTGTACGATAGTCAGCAAGCTGTTGGGCCGAGACTTCCATGACGGTAGGAGAACCATCGCGTCCAGCACGGGCCGGCTTGAGAAAAGCATTGGCATAACTCACAGCCACATTCTGCTGGCGCACCTCCACCAGCACCAGGTCGGGTAGGTTTTGGGCGGCAAAGGTGTTTTGCTTGCCGCTGGGCTGAGCCTCGGTCGCAGCCACCAACAAGGCCCCCACGGCTTCCTTGGCCAGTTCTACATCCCCACCCAGGTTATCCAGCAGCCCTTCCCAATGCACATTGATGTAGCGGTAATAACTGTTGCTATTGAATTCCACATCCCCAATCATGCCAGCCCCTGGCTCATCCGTCTGCAAGTCATCCACTGCCGTAAAATAGTCGAATTCTTGCACTAAAGCATTGGTAGAGAGGGCATGGGCAACCTGCACGGCCGCCTCGACGTTCTCAAAGGCCGCCGAAGTGGTCATACGACCGAACATGGCCACATCCACTGAGCGTGGGGTGAGCCCTTGCAATTCCTTGGCCAGGTCGTCGCCTTTAGCCTTGGCCCATTTCACAGCGCCCATCGCCTCGTAAGAAGCCAGTAGCTGGTCTGTCAAAAGCGGCACTTCATCCAGGCCGATGAAAATCAACTGGGCTGTAATCTTGTCCTCATCTTCGGCAGTCGCCGCTGTCGCTTTGGCCGATTCTCGTCCAATCAGGGGCACTTTGTTCACGATAGCCTGAATCGATTCCTCGTCCAGTCCCCTGCTCTTGAGTTCCTTTTCGATCAAAGCCGGTAACCGACGAGTGCGTGAGGCCAGCAAGCCCCGTTCAGCAAAGGCCTCTACAAAGCTGCCAGATTTGCGAATGCTGCGCTTGAGACACTGGCTGGAGATGCGACCGCGGCGCACGCCACCAAAGATAGCATCTTTGGGAGCCCCCGTATCATCGCGATTTAGGTTGGAAGGGGCATAGTTCTGGAGCATGTGAATTTGTACGAGCATTTCAAGCCTCCTGAGTTTGTGTTCGGGTTTGGCCATAATAGCTGCGCGCCCATTTCTTTTGTACGAATCGGTCGGGGTGATCCCAGTAGAGCAAATCCTGCAGAAGGGTCGGCCAATCCACGGCTACCCCACAGGATTTGACATAGTGCACGGCCTGACGAAGCCGAAAGGCAAGCTGGGCTTCGTCAGCATCCAGCAAATAGCGCATGCGGCTATCTGTGCCCTTTTCGCCGCCTGCGATACGGGCGCGTTTGAGCAAGGCGCCAAAATCTCCGTGGTTGCCATCGGTTCCCAACGGATAAAGCGAGGCCACCATAAAGTAGGTCTCCTCTTGCCGCTGGGGCACGCCATGAGGCAGAATGCGGTAGAACACGGCCAAGGCATCTCCCGCTTCAGCTAGAGAATGACCCGCCGCTCGCCGCAACCGTGCCCTGTCGGCTGCATCTAGCCCTTCGAGCACTCGGCAAAACTGCTCCACCAAGTTGGGGCCAATCGTTTGCTCGCTCATTCGTTACCTCCTTGTCTCTTGTTGATCTTGGCCAATTCAAAAAACAAATTATCCTGTGCGGTCACACGGCATCTGAGTGTCTCGGCATCTGTGGAGAGACCTTCCAGGGCTTTGTCCAGCTCCCAGCGTGCAGCATGCACGACCTGCTTCTGCCATGACTCAATTAGTATCTTTTCATTCTCAGCACTAGATACTTGAGCTGCCTGGGTCACCATCTGCCCAAAAGGGATCGCCAGATTTTGCCAATAAGAAGAGAGCATTCGTGCTCTCACCGCCTCCAGCCGAGTATCGCTACGCTTACGGAACGCGTTACGCCAGGCTTTTCCCAGGGCGCTACCAACATCTTCGGCATAGCCCAAATCCGCTTTGACGGCACGCGTGCCTCGTTTGCCGCCAAGTACAGCCAAGGGAACCTCAAAACCATCGTCAACCCATTCAAAAATCTTGGCCTTCATATCAGTGCGCATGCCGATGCAACGGTAGGCCACATCACGCGAGCGCACTAGTTCGAGTTCGGTGAGTTGGGTAATCACACTAGGGCGCCGGTAAGTGACAGTTTTTTCTTCATCGGTGAGAAAAAGTTCGCCAAAGTCACGCCAAAGGGCTCGTCCATCCCTTGGCCGAACAGGCAAAGGTGTTTTTTCATCCCGTAGACGGTAGGAGGCAAAAGGATCGAACCAGAACGGGGCATCCTTTGGGCGAGATTCTCCCATCTCAAAGACCATCGTGTACACACCCCAGGTCATCGAACGACCACAGCGAGTACATGGCTTATGGGCAACAAGTGGATGTAAGCGCATCCGTCGCGGCACAAAAGTCAGGCTGCCGCCGTAGCCAACTGTTTTGAGCTCATCCTTCTTGCCCACCAATGGCTCCCGTCGCCACCAATAATCCCGCTTGGCGTCGTCGCAGGCCGTTGGCTGATAGCCTGGAGTAACGAGAGAACGAGTCAGACTTTGCAGCAGTGTCTCTCCCATTGGCAGCACATAGATGGGCGGCACGCCATTGATAGAGGGCTTGATGCCTGGTCCTCCGGACGTTGCAAAAGCCGACAGATGTAGTAATCCACCAACGCAGCACGCTGGGCAAAAGAGGCTCTCATCTTCAGCGCCATGACGATAGTGGGTTACTTCGGTGCCCTTGGGCAGCTCTGGAGCAATACTGCTGGCGGGCCAAGTCTTGTCACGCGGATCTGGGAAAAGCGGCAAGTCAGCGCTCTGGTAAAAGGGTGCTTTCTCCGAGAACAGGTCGAATCGAGTGGCAAATTCGTCACCAAAGGCTGTCAGTCGCCCCTCATCAAAAGCCTCAGCCCTGCATAGCGCCTTCAAGTCGGTCGGCGTCTGCGGGTCATAGATATCCTGTAGGATAGCGGTAAGCAAGCGGTGAATGCCCACTACTACAAGCGGAGAGGGCTCAACAAGCCCACGGTAGACGTGGGCGCTGCGCAACGCCTCCGAGATGGACACCTCCATCGTGGTGCCTTCCCTGGTCTCGACGGTAATCCAGGGCTCGTACCAAAGATTAAATCGCGGAATCGTCTCAGGCTGATTCATCCTTCCCTCCATTCCAGTCAATCGTCAAACCCAATTCATCATTGAGCTGCAAGGTGGCTGCACCTGAGCCTAGGTCGGCACGGCCATCCTCCAACCAAAGGGGCATTACATAGCGCAAAAGCGGGGCACGCATCAAAGAGCAAGGCTCACCCGCCTGTTCGGCAATCAGCCGACTCAGCCAGGCGCCAGAAAGGCGAACCTGTTGGCGCAAGAGCAGCAGTTGATCTTCGCGCGAGGGTTCACGATTGAGGTCAAAGCCGCGCTCTGCCTTGCCGGGAATCCAGGCTTCATAGGCATCTCGCTCCAACGGCAGCACGGTTACAGAAGGTGGACCAAGACGTGTGCGGGCCACCATCCAGGCGGCGCTATCCTCGTCCTCTCGAAAGGTTTTTTGTGCAGCCAGGCGGCAGAAACAAAACTCAGCATCGGGTTCGGGCAACAAACGTTCTTCAGCCTCTTTGGCAGCGTTCCACTCTTTCTGATCGAGCTGGTCGCGCAATGCTTGCATCTCGGCGTCCAAGATCAACTCAGCACTATACACGCCCTCGATGAGTGGGCGATAGTCATCGGGAAGGACAAGCAGATTGCGATCATCGAGGAGCTGGCGAGTCCGCGCCAACAGGTAAGCATCATAAATCTTGGCATCCACTGTTTCATCAATAGGAATCTCGACGGAAGGCATATTCACAATGAGACGCGGCGCAGTATGCACTGTGGGTCTGGGGCGCTGATGGCGGTGCATACGTCCAGCGCGCTGCAACAAGAGATCGATGGGGGCCAAGTCACTGACCATCACATCAAAGTCCAGATCGAGGCTTTGCTCCAAAACTTGCGTTCCTATGACGATACCCCGTTGCGGGCGTTTCCCCTCTTTGCCGTACAAACCAGCGATACGCGATTCAAGAGCAAGACGCTGCTCCAAAGGAAATCGGGCGTGGAGCAGATCGAATTGCACATCACGAGTGCGAGGCGAAATTTTGAGCTGCCGATAGAGCTCTTGGGCACGACCGACAGTATTGGTGATCCACACGGCACAGCCTCCCTCCGCCACCAGGTCGAGCAACAAATTCGCTTTGGCCTCAGTTTCTTTTTCTGATAGAGAGATTTGCTCAACAGTGATACGCCGTTCGGACTGGCTGCTGGCAACTTGAACATTCCATGCATCTCCCTGGCATGTAACCACAGCAATGTGGGGATAACTTCCGTTCACCACCAGATGCTTTCCGCCAGCCCAGGCACTTTGCAGACACCGCATACGCTCCTGGGGTAAGGTGGCCGACATAAGAATGACTGAGGCGTTGAGTTCAGAAAGCCAACGCAGCAGGCGCTCGATGATGGTCGTCATATACATGTCGCAAGCATGAACCTCGTCCACGACAAGCGTTTGGCCCGCAAGACTAAGCATGCGCAGTGCCGCATGACGCGTGTTCAAAGCGGCCAGCTCGGCTTGATCGATGGTGCCCACACACCAAAGGGGGCCAGAAGAGCCCGCTTGCGTGGGGCAAACCACTGGGCGATGTCAGCACTTTCACAGTGCGTTTCAAGACCCGTCAGATCGATGAGGTCCTGGGCTAATGCCGCCTGTCCGTGTACTAAACGAACGCCCATCTGCAGGTCCAATTCGTTCTTCAAGTACTGGCTCACCCGGGCGTACATCTGATTGGAAGTGGCCATGGTAGGAAGGGCATAATAAAAGGCGTCCGAGCCGCGCAGCAAACCGATGCGATGAGCTAGAGCCAGCGCGGCTTCTGTCTTGCCTTCGCCTGTAGGTGCCTCGATGATCGTCAGAGAGGGCTGTTCGAGCAACGCCGCAGGAATAGCATCGATGGCCAATTGCAACGGGCGTGGCTCAGAGAAGCCAAAGAGAGCAGAAAATTTGCTCGGCGCACCACTGAGGTTCGGTTGTGAGAACCCCAACGTCTCAACGGCCTTATTCGCTCTCGACCTGCTCCTCTCGGCATAATGCTCCAGCGGGGTACTGGGGGATGCTGGGAAAAAGCGCGTATCCGAAGCGATCCAATCACAGAGGATAGAGAAGCCCGTAAGCAACATGCTGGTCGTGGAAATGTTGGCGGGTTGTACTAGGGCCACCTTGTCATCCAGGCCATAATAGGCAAACAAGAAATCCGTCACTTGCTGGCGAGCCGTAGCAAAACAAAGCGGTTCGTCTAGCTCCAGATCATCTACTGCGGTTTGCACAGCACTCTTGGGCTGCCAAGTGCCATGATGTCCTCCAATTACCTCGCTGACAACTTCAGAAAGATGGGTGCCAAGGTGCAGGCTGACCGAATTCTCTTCAGAGGCGAGCGTCGCCTGACCGATGATAGGATGAGGCTTGTTGTAAAGCATACGCCATCCGCCAAAATCCCAGCCCAAAGCCTTCAAGCGTTCCTTTTGATCATCCACCTGCCCTTGAAAGGCGGCGCTGATCTTACCCAGGTCGTGTAGTGCTACAATATAGGCAACGAGGCCGGCGGAATCACGCATACCTTGGAATAGTGTGTCGATGGCGCTACGCCATTGTGTATTGGCCTCCAGCATAACCAACGCAACGTTACCTGCATCCATCATGTGGAATACTGCAGGATGATAACCTTGCGGTGCGGTTTTCCCCCAGAGATCTAACAGATTGTCCATATGTTACCCCTATCGCGGCAGAATAATGTGGCATACCAGAAAGGATTATACCAGGACACTCTAATTAAAATATTGTCGGTCTATTAATAAGAAGAGTACTCAACAAGTTTTATACTATTCTAACAGTATCCAGCTAGGCAAGTGCCAAAGCATCCCAAAAAAAGCAGGGAAAGGATGGCACAGTGAAAATCATGTGGAACACAAGCTAATCCAGCTAATAAGGGAACGAGGCCTTGACATTTATCTTTATGTCAATTATCCTGGCAGCAATAGCCTTTCGCACAAAGCAGTGTTCAAGGAGGACCCCACCATGGATCAAGAGACTACCTTCCGCCGCTTGCGCATTTACAACCTCGTGATGGGCATTTTTCATGCCGCCCAGGGTATTCTGATGGTCTGGCTGAGCAACGATTTCACCCTGCCCATTCGCACCAATTATCTCTTGTTCGATACCTCCACACGCAAACTGGTTACGGACACCCAAACTGCGTTCAACCTGAAGTTCGGCATTGCCGTAGCCTGTTTTCTGTTCCTCTCTGCCCTGGCCCATCTTTTGCTGACGCTGCCCGGTATTTATCCGTGGTACATCAAAAATCTGAAGAAGGGGATCAACAAGGCGCGCTGGATCGAGTACGCTTTTAGCTCGTCGCTGATGATCATCCTCATCGCCATGCTCACCGGCATTTATGATCTGGTGGCTCTCATTGCCATATTTGCCGTGAACGCCTCAATGAACCTCTTTGGCTATATGATGGAGCTGCATAACCAGACCACCGAGCGCACCGACTGGACTTCGTTCACATTTGGCTGTCTGGCGGGCATTGTTCCCTGGGGCATTCTGGTATTACAGATGGTCGGCTCTGCTTCTGGCAATAACGCCGATATACCCGGTTTTGTGTATGCCATCCTCATCACCATCTTTGCGACATTCAACATTTTTCCCGTCAACATGGTGCTGCAATATAAAAAAGTAGGGCCCTGGAAGAACTATGTGTTTGGTGAGGCTGTCTATATTCTCTTGAGCCTCCTGGCCAAGAGCGCCCTGGCCTGGCAAATCTTTGCCGGCACGCTTCAGCCAGTTTGAGCTGGACATACAGTAAAAGCTAAGGGCGATAGGAGAATCCTCCTATCGCCCTTTTTATATACCGACTTGTTGAGTCTTATTCGCCGTCGAAATAATCCACGTCCGAATCCCGCTTGTAGAACATGGCATTCTTGCTGCTGACGGCCACGCCCACTTTGTTGGAATCGGGGTAGAAAATCACATCGGGGAAATCGAGGGTATCGAAATCGAGGTAGGTGAGTATCTCGGATTCAGAGGGATTGCTGAGTTTGTGTGCGCCCTCTTCAGTGGCTGGAAAGACGATGATGTCACCAGCTGTCACCGCTTTCTGCCCAGAAGGCGTCTCCAGAATGCCGGTGCCACTGATGATGTAAAAAACCTCGGTCGCACTGGTGTGATAATGGTAGGGATAATTCGATTTGCCCGGTGGAATCTGGTAAAAAGCCACGCAGCAATCGTTCTCGTCATCTTTGGGTACGACGGTTGATTTGATGTACTCGTAAGGCCCATGATTGCAGACGTGTTTGGTGGGCAATTCATTCAGATTGGTTATGAGAATCTCTCGGAGTTCCATACATCTCCTTTGATCTCGGTGACTATCGGGGCATTCACTCACCACGATCGCTATTCAGTCGCTTTGCCAGCCGAGCGAGGAACAGCGCGGCGGCTCCATAGGTATACCGCCAAAAGAGCCAGGAGCGCCGCCCCACCGATGAGAGGGTAACCGGCGTTATAGCCTATAGATTCTAGCACCACGCCTGTTACAGGCGCGAAAAAGAGCTGCGCAGCAAAGTTGGCGATGGTGGTACTGACGATGCCAAATGCTTGCTCGGTCAACGTGGACGAGGCCCCCGCCAGCACGTTCAACCCAGGAATGACAAAGGCGATTGCGGCACCACTTGAAACCATCACCAGACCAAGCCCCCAAGGCCCCGTGGTTATGGGCACGAGGGAAGTAATCAACAATGCCGTCCCCAGGCTGAGAAAGAGCAGCCGAACAAGGCCAACACGCTCTACAGCCTGGCTTTGCCACGATCTGACGACGCCCGCCATTAGATCACGAGAACCCATGGCAATGGTGCAAACCAGCGTAGCGATGCCAATGCCGGAAGCATGGACCAGCATAAAACTGCCGCCGTAAACCTGAATGATAAAGCCACTGGCCATAGCCAGCGCCATCGCCAGAATCACAGCCGGACGCCGTGTGGCCACGCGGAACAATCGGACGTATGACCCCACAAAGCCTCGCCAAAGGCCCTCGCCCTCCTCAAGCTGGGGTGTAGGCGAAAGCAACATGACCCCTAAAAAACCCAACACACCGAGCCCCACCCCACCGAAAAATCCCAGGTTGATCACCGAACGCCCGATAAAGCCCCCCAGAATGGGACCGGTGCAAAAACCAATGCCCTGAGCAACACCAATGTTGCCTTGAAGGCGATTGTGGTTGCCGTCACCGACCATCTGAAAAGAGGTGAAAAGGGCCAAGGCCCAAAAGCCGGGGCTGCTGGCTCCAAAGAGAATTTGTGCAGGGATCATGGCAGCAGGCGTCTCGGCGACGAGGTAGATCAAACATGCCAGAATGCTGGCAAGGAAAATGCCGGCCAAAGCGGCCTTGCGATAGCGCGTGGTAGCCAGACGAGCAAGCGGCGCCCCAAAAGCCATGGCAAGAATACCAGGGACGGCCTGCAAAAGGCCAATCTCTGAATCGGACATGCCCAGGGAGACCATTTTGAGCGGCACTAAGGCCTGAAGGGAACCTTGAAAGGCAGCGAAAATGGCAAAGAGTAGGATGAGTATGACGGTTTCGCGGCGTAACCCATTCTTTTCGACCAAGTCAACCTCCTGGCTGCCAGAGCAGTCTCTGCACATATCAGGGCATCTTTGCCTGTGGTATGATGGCGGCATCATGACACCGTCATAGACTGGCATTATAGGGCCTGGTTGAAACTCGACAAGTCGAAAGGAAATACAGTGAGCGAAAAGTTAGCTGTCATTCTCGTTAGTGGTGATCCTGATGTATTGGAGATGGGACTCGTTTATGCCGTCAATGCTGCCAATCGCCAATGGATCCCAAATCTGCGCGTCTACCTGTTCGGCCCCTCTGAAATAACCATCGCCACCCATCCCGAACTGGCCGAACGCGTAAAGAGCCTCATTGAAGCTGGTGTTGTTCCTGAAGCTTGCTCCTGGTGCTCAGACAAGCATAACGTCAGCGATCTTTTGCGGAATTTGGGCTGTGTCGTACGAGGTATCGGTCAACCGGTATCAGAGGCCATTCGTGAGGGCTATGTGCCCATGACCTGGTAGGCATACACAAAAGGCGTCGCTTTTTGTGCGGCGCTTGGTCTGTTTCTGAAGATACAAGACGCTTAACGAGGCGACGAACCAGCGGCACAAGCACCATGGCTGCGGGGATACCGATGACAAAGCCTATGGACATGCCTCGCAAATACGGAGCCCAGAAATTATCCCACAAGCCCAATATGTAGTAAAGAACTGCTGTCATCGTTGAAATAACAAAAGACATGCCTGCCGACACAAGTGTCGAAAAGACGAGGTCTTCCCAGCGCTGATCAAGTTTCATCATCCCCCTGTATGCGTACGTTACCCAATGCTCCAAATCTGGTCGTAAAGGTTATTGACGTTCTGAAAACGAACAAGCTTAAATATATAGTTTCTCTCACTTGCAAAGACGCAACGAATGGGCGAAACTCAGATTTCGTGATGAACTATCTGCAATATCTATTCTACTTTGCTAGATATTGTTCTATTCCAGACAATAGCCTTGAGCTTGGCATCCACGAATGGTATACTTGCAAGATTATGTGAACATCCAGGCGCACGTGCCAGAGGAGTGATATGTCCTTTGAAGCATGGTTGGTTTCTTCTACTACAAGAATCTATCCCGATACGCCACTCCAGCCCTATTGCCCGAGGATCGAGAGTGCCCTGAATGAAACGCACAGCATCCAGGTGGCCGTGCGGCTCAACTCTCTTTCTGAGCGTACCACTATCACAGCAACTATCGAGCCGAACAAGGCCTTCCAGGTCCGTGTCCGACGCGTTGGCTATGTGCCCATCAGGCACCTGAACATGCTTCCTAACGATGACGAAAGTGATGTCGAGGGGCGTGGCCACATTCCAGGTTTTGTGCCTGATCCTTTGTTTGATGAGCGTGAGCTCTTGCTCCCCGAGCAAGAAACACATGCTTTTTGGTTGAGCATCACCCCTACAACGAACGCCGAGCCTGGCCAGCATACGCTTACCATCACACTCACCGCAGCCGATGGAACCACCCGCCACTGCACTATTCCCATCACCTTGTATGATGTGACCATCAACCCGCGGCAAGGCTTTGACATCACCAACTGGTTCTATGTAGATTCGCTCTTTGCCTATTACGGCACGGATCAGTTCGACGAGCGCTTTTGGAGCATTCTGCCCGCTTACCTCAAGAATCTTGCTGAACACGGGCAAAACGTGATTTATGTGCCCGTCTTTACCCCGCCCCTGGATGGAGTTAAGCTGCCCAGCCAGTTACTCATCGTGCAAGAGACCACCCCTGGGCAGTACGTTTTTGATTGGCGCGATGTCAAACGTTATGTCGACTTGGCGCGTGCCTGTGGCCTGACCAAGTTCGAATGGACACACTTTTTCACGCAATGGGGCGCGGCCAATGCCATCCGCATCTATCATGGCCAGGGCAAGGATGGCAACCTGCTATGGCCGCCAGAGACCCCGGCAACTGGAACGGTATACCGCAACTTTTTGAGTCAGTATCTGCCCGAGCTGCATGCCTTTTTGGAGCGCGAAGGCCTTCTGGCCGCCTCACTCTTTCACATATCGGACGAGCCCAACGAAAAGGATGTGGCCAACTATCGCGCTGACAGGCAGCTCATCCACGAACTGGCGCCATGGATCAAGACGTGTGATGCCACCAGCCACCTAGAATACGGCCTGGAGCATCTGGTCGATCTGCCCTTCCCCAGCACGCGTGCCGCTCTCGATTTTTTGAATGCCGGCATCGAATCAGGATGTTATTATTGCTGCGGGCCGCGCGGTCGCTACATCAATCGCCTCATCGATACCCCTTTAACCAAGATTGCCATGCACGGCTTGTTGTTCTACCGCTGGCCATTCAAAGGTTTCTTGCATTGGGGCTATAACTATTGGTTCAAGCGGCAAACTCAGGAACTGATCGATCCCTATACCATTCAGGATGCCCATGCCTGGCAAGACGGTTGGGTGTATGGCGATCCTTTTGTTGTCTATCCGGGACCCGATGGCCCTGTAGACTCGATACGGTGGGAGATTCTGGGGGAATCGCTGCAAGATTACTGCTTGTTGCAAACCCTCGGCATCGACCGAGACAGTGAGCTCTTGAAGGATATTACGAGCTTTGAGGAATGGCCGCGTGATCCAAACTGGTGTCTTTTGATTAGAAAAACTCTTTTGACCCAATAATACGCATCCGGAGGGAATCTATGGCAGATGCAACACAGTTTTTGATCCCTCTTTCCAGAGGACCGCTGCATCACTTTTTCGGCTATTATGGCGTTTCTGCATGGGATCCATCAGGAACGCGGCATCTCGCACTGGAAACGACATTTCATGAGCGACGGCCAACTGGCGCCGACATAGCTCGCGTAGGCTTGCTTGATGCCGTAGCAGGTGACTTTCAGCCATTCGGGACAACACCCGCCTTTAACCTTCAACAAGGCTCGATGATGTTCTGGATCAAAACGGGGGGGCGCACAGAGTTTACCTACAACGATTGGCAAAACGGTCAGTTGGTGAGTCAGGCAATTGATCCTGTCAATCTCAAGCGTCGTACGTTCAGCGGCGCTCTGGCAGCTGTAGATAACACACACTATCGCGCAGTCAGCCTAAACTATGCCCGCATGTGGAAATGTCGCCCTGTTGTAGGATACGATCTCTCCTCCTCAAGCGAACTGGAGATAGCGCCCCAGGATGATGGCATTTGGCAAATAGATCTCGAATCCGGGCATAAAGAGCTGATCGTGTCCCTCGCCCAAGTCGAATCCGAGAGTGCCGCATTGGAGGGATGGCCCCAACCTGAGCATGGCGCCCTCTGGTTCAATCACCTTCTCTACAGCCCAGCTGGTGAAAAACTGGTATTCCTTACGAGGGTCATTTCAGCAGAACGGGATCGGGGACGATTGGATTCGCTTTGGGTGATGAATAGTGACGGCAGCGAGTTGAAATGCCTGTTGGATTACCGCTATCGCATCTCGCATTTTTGCTGGCTGGATGAAAGTCACTTGCTCTGCAGCGATGATGCCTGCGGCACCATGCAGTTCACCTGCATCAATATTCTGGACGGACATTGTGAGCCCTGGGGAGATGGCTACATGCCGCAAGATGGTCACGCCTGTCTTGCGCCCAATGGGCAGTGGATAGCCTGCGATACCTATCCGGGCAACACAGCGGTCTCTACAGACTCGCCAAAAAACATCCTTGATCTTGCGGGACCGCCAAAAACAGAGGCCGGAAGGGCCGCCGAGCTGTTCATCTACAATCCGCACGAAAACACGAAAATCATACTGGCACGCCCAGCGCACAATGCGCAATTTGTCGGCGATATTCGTTGCGATCTGCATCCCCGGTGGCGCGGTGATGGACGCATCATCACCGTTGACTCTGTTCACGAAGGTTCCCGACAAATATACGGGATCGATGTCAGCCAGTGGACCAACTAGTATTTTTAGCGCGCCATACGCAACACCTGAGGATATTTACTTATTAAGCTCAAACACAACTTGCGGTTCACCGGTTCCGGCAAAGTTCTTGCCAGCGCATTCAAGCTGAACCCCTTCGGGATGTGAAGCGATAATGCGTGCGCCCTCAATCTGGATGGCAATACGCCCCGCGGGCGAATGAAACGCATAGGTAAGCTCTTTGACAAGAAAAGAAGGGCGTAAAAGAATACGCCGCCAGCCGGCTACCACCGGTCGCAGGCCAATTACATCTTCGGCCAAATACGTATTGATTGAAGCTGCTGCTGAACAAGCATCACCGCTAACCGTACCGCCGAGATTGGCGCCAAAGGTAACGGCCCCACCGTACAGCTTTTCGGCATATACGGTTTGAAAAAAGCGCAGTGCACTATCTGCATAGCCATAGTCACTCAGAACACGCCCAATATCGCTGACATGTACCGGAGACACCCGGTTCTCTCGCCCCATGGGGGGCACACACACCTCTGCGATGGAAGAAGCAACCGCCTTGCGTTGGGCATTTGGACCCAACCCCGCCAGGCAGATCATCGCGTTCGGTATGAGCCATCGACTGTCATTTATATCGCGACGGGATGCCGCTTCTCTGCTTCTGGGCAAGGTAAGAAGATAGCGACGTTCCTGAATGTCATAGAACCGCGCAGCCTCTACGCCAAGCGCATCCACAAATTGCATGGCAAGCTGCTCCATACCATCATCGGATACAGCCTGAGCGATGCGCTGCACACTCTTGGCCGTCATATACAAGAGCGCGTTGAGTTCCAATGAATAGGGCTCGTCAGAAAGCGCATCCAATTCTCGCGAGGTGCGCGAAGGTGCAAACAAATCCTCTTCCGTCATATACTCGGCGCAATCATCGAGCAATTCACTGACGGACTGTGCCACCTCAGGAAGAAGCGTCCGATCCCCAGAAAGCATCTGATAGTCCCAGCAGGATCGCGCCCAGTACATCCGCTGCACGAGCGTATCAACGATATCCAAGGGGTTGTTGGCATCCAGAATACCCAACCCACGGGGGATATGTAAAAGGCAACGCCGCCAGAGCGCCGTCTCGCCAAAACTATAGAATGCAGCACGTCCGCTTGCCAGGAGATCAGAAGGCCACAGCCTGCTATCTTCTATAGTGCTATGCCCATAAACGTCGGCCGTTGCCGCATCGAGCGTTTCGGCGGCGGTATGCCAGGTCTTTTCCAACAAGGCATCACCTGAAGTAAATGACGACTTGCTAGCAAACGGATAGCGAATCCGCGAGAATCTTGTGTCTATCTCGCAAGCGATCGTTCCGCCATAATGGATGGTAACGTAGCGGGTTCCGCGAGGCTCTTGCCGGGTCCAGTCTGTCTGACCTTTTCCCAACTCGATTACATCACAAGTTTGGGTACCCTTCGCAGTCAGAGAAGTGCTGGCCAGAGGGCGTTCACTCAGGGTAGCATGGTAATAGATCGCCATGACGCCGCCATCAGCTTCAGTATGAACAGATAGGCAGGGTCGGCAAAAACAGGCGCGCCCAAGATCAAACGTAAGGACGTTATCCCAAGTCAATTCGTAATGACCGGGCGTTGCCTTGAGCCGATAGACGCCATCGCCTTCTACCGCCGACTGATTAAACCAATCCACCACAGCGCCCCCACGCGCATGAATGGTACGGGGGCCACGCCCCAACCAGGCCAGCTGAGCAACCACGTCTTCTTCGTAGAGTCGGCCGATCGGGCGGTCGGCCAATGCGGGGATGTCTGCTCCATGATTACTCCGCAGCGCCTGAGCCGGCTGCCAGCCATGACGCGGGGCTAGCATACGCCAATCGGGCGGCTCAGCGGGCGCAGAATAGACGACAGACGCGTCGTCCTGAGCGGACAACGGCCCCAGCCAATCTGCTCGCCGAACATGCCAGGTGGAATCCGAAAGAATGCGTACCTCGTTGATGGCCGTATGAATCAGTCCATCAGCGAATAGCATAGGCTCGCTCTTGTTGCTGTATACAACAAACGCCAGGCTGTTATTGCCCTCACAAAGCATGCCAGCCACATCAATTGTGTCCACCAGTGCCAAGTCAGCCGGCGAAATGGCAGGACCGTCAGCAGCCCAAACTCCATTGACCCACAGCACATACCGGTCTCGTGCCGTAATTTTTATAAAGGCACGTTGTGGTATGCTATCTAGCACGACATCATGCCGAAAGGCTATCGCACGGGTCGTGTCAGTACTCTCGTATGCGCGCCAGTGCATTCCGATCCACTTTGCCGAATCGGAAGATGTGACAGTCTGGATAGAATCCAAGGGTATCACCAACGGTGTGTTTCCTTTCACCCATGCCCAAGTTGCAGGGCATGGTAGCAATGATGCCTCAGGGCGTCAAACGCTGACGCCAAGCTAACGGCTTCTCAGCCGGGTCTTAACAAGTGCTGAACAGTGTCCTGATATTGTTAAGATGGTGATGAAAAACGTGCGCATATCCTTGCGCTGTCCAACACCATCAGGCTTTGACATTATACTGTACTTGGCGCCAAGCTGCGGCGCAGCCAGTCTTTTTGTCAGGCCAAGGGCACCGCTATATGCGCGGTGCTTTATTATCTACTATAATTAAAGTGGATGACTAGTAGAGGGCACGAAAATGACCAAGTTGCTCATTGTTGAGGACGATCTCAAAACATCGAACCTTGTCGCGATGTATGCCGAACGGGAAGGCCACACGGTTATGCAGGTTCACGATGGCCTGCAGGCCCTGTCTGCCACACGCTCATTCAAGCCAGATGTCATCGTTCTCGACCTCATGTTGCCACAGATTGACGGGCTAGATATCTGCCGCATTGTCCGCGGCGAGAGCGAAGCTGGCATTATCATGCTCACTGCAAGAAGCACCGAGACCGACAAGCTGTTGGGCCTTGATACTGGCGCAGATGATTATCTGACCAAGCCATTCAGCCCACGCGAGCTGATGGCGCGTATTCGTGCTTTGCTGCGCCGTATGGAAGAGCGTCAAGATGAAGCTGCGACCCGACTTGTCGGGGATTTGTCGATTGATTTGCAGCGTCATCGTGTCATTCGCGGCAATGAGCTTGTCGATCTGACGCCACGCGAGTTTGCACTACTCGAAGTGCTTAGTCGCCATCCAGGGCAGGTCTATTCACGAGACCAACTCATGGATCTTGCTTTTGATGATATGTATGAACGCGCTCCGAGGACCGTTGACGTTCACGTTCTTAATCTGCGGCGCAAACTTGAAAGGGATCCTTCTGATCCCGAATATGTGCTTACGATTTATGGTGTGGGATATAAACTGAATGACGAACTGGATGCATAGTATTCGAACCCGCTTGCTAATCATTGCAGCCCTCATGGTGCTGGCTACGGCCACTTTTGTCACCCTCGTGGCCTATGATTCTGCCAAGCGACAAGTCGAATCGAGCATTCAGCAGCGTTCTTCTGAAGCCTTTTCTCAGCTCGAAGATGCGCTCAAACAAAGAATTGGCGAAGGTGCTACGATCACCGATCTCGGAGACTGGCTTGTAGAGAATTACGCCGAGGAGAACTATCGCGTCTATATTACCTCGCCAGAAGGCATCATCTTGGCCGATTCCAAGAGCACGATGGTCGGTGAACAGATGGATACGCCAACTTCGCCGCCCAGCGCAGTGCTTTCACGCGCCGGGCGTACCGTTGGTCTGGTGTACGTCCAACAGACTCCGGGCTGGGCTCAGGGCGGCTGGCTGCAAAAGCTAAGCCGAAGTTCTGACTCTGGCTCGCTTCTTATTGTAGGTGGCGTCCTCGCAGCGGCAGTCAGTATTGCCCTCGTAGCTGCCTTATTTCAGTATCTTTTGCACCCCGTCAAAGACCTTACGGCGGCTGCACGTGCCATGGCCGGCGGGAATCTCAACCAACGTGTCGAGATCAGCAGCCGGGATGAGTTGGGCGAATTGGGACAGGCCTTTAATGCCATGGCCGAAAGCCTCGAAACAGACCAAAAAGTTCAACGCAACATGATTACAGATATAGCCCACGAGTTGCGGACGCCGCTTACCAATATTCAGGGCTATCTCGAGGCCGCCCAAGATGGCGTTGTCCCCACTGACGATGGCCTCGTGACGCTGTTGTCCGATGAAGCTCATCTCTTGAGTCGCCTTGTTCAGGATCTACAAAAGCTATCATTGGCCGAAACCGGTCAGTTAGCCATTGAGCCTGCTGAAGTAATCCCCTTTGAGGCAACGGAGGAAGCCTTACAGGCCTTTGGTGCACAGTCTCGGGAAAAAGACATCACACTGGTATCTACCATCGACCCCAATCTGCCTACAGTGCGCGTCGATCCTCTGCGTATGGCGGAGATATTGCGCAATCTGCTGAGCAATGCGCTTCGCTATACACCGGATGGCGGCCAGGTAACCGTATCAGCGAATGCCGAGGATGACATGGTACGCTTTATCGTCAGAGATACGGGAGTTGGCCTTGAGGAACAGGAATTGATACGCGTGTTCGACAGGCTTTATCGCACAGATTCGGCCCGAGCAAGGGCTACTGGAGGAACTGGTCTAGGCCTTACCATCGTCAAGCAACTTGTGCAAGCCCACGGTGGTGAAGTAGGCGCCAGTAGTGTGCTTGGTGAAGGAAGCGATTTCTGGTTTACGCTCCCCCAATGGAACCCATCTGAAGCCTAAGCGATCCAGATGCTATTTACGGCACATATACATCTGTAACGCCTGTGTCAACTATACTATAAGATGATTTGCACCGTTACCATCAAACCCTATACTCAGGCGATGTGCTGTAAAATGAAGGTTTTACGATACATAATCGTATTCATTGCTGTTGCCATCCTTCTCTTAACTCTTTCCCCTGTTCGCGCGCAAGATGCCGGTCATATTCTTTTTGTGCCCCTGGCGTTTGACGGCTTGGAACCCACACCTGACACTGACCTGGGAACTACTACTGAGACGCAAGCCGAGTTCGAACGAGCGGTTCTTGACGCCATCAACGCTGTCCGCGCCGAGCACGATCTGCCCGCATTGATTATCAACCCAAATCTATCCCAGGCTGCACAAAGTCACAGCGTGGATATGGCGCAAAACGGTTGCTTTAGCCATACGGGTTGCCTCGACGGTTCTAGCGTTGGAGATAGAGAAACAGCAAGTGGCTACACATGGTGTCGTTGCGGTGAGATCATCGCCGCCGGCTATATGGATGCCGATGCGGTTGTAGAAGCATGGATGAACAGCGATGGGCATCGGGCCATCATTCTCAATACAGCGTATGTCGATTTTGGCGCTGGTTGGGCTTATGAATCCGGCAGCCTCTATGGAACGTATTGGACCATCGATTTTGGTACACCACTCTAAGTTTATCCTTTGAGCCTTGCATTCTCTTTTACACTTGATTATGATGATGTCAGACATCAAACGATGTCTGACATTTTTGTGTCGTTTGACGAGGATTCCCATGCTAAAGACAGTCGAAGCCAGCCCCATACAGATTGGCGACATGCGCATCATTCCCAGGGCACGCGCCATACAACAGATCGACCGTTTCAGAGGATTTTTCTGGGCACGTCCGATGGATGTCGTCATCGAAACGCCCGAATCTACGCGTGTTGTCCCCATACCTGACCCGACGCGAACCGTTGTGATGGCCTGCTGCGGCCTGTGCGCAGCGGCCCTTTTGTCTGCGCTCATCGAGCGCGCCGTCACAAGGAGATAATCTCATGGCTCAAAGCATCAGCCAGCTTCAGGATCTACTCAAAGAACTGAAACAATTTACCGGTGTCGAGGCCGTTTTTGGCAAACCTTTGACCGTAGGTAACTATACCCTCATCACAGCTGCCGAAGTTGCAGGTGGCCTGGGCATCGGCGGTGGCGAGGGACCAGCCAGAATCGAGATGGATGAGTGTTGCGAATGCTGCGAAGCGGATGCCTCAGAAGATGAGGAAGAAGCAGATGCTCAGGATCTCGATAAAGTAGAGGCCTGGGGCGGCGGTGAAGGCGTAGGGGGAGGCACAGGCGGTATTTCTCGTCCGGTCGGCGTTATCATCATTGGCGAAAACGAAGTGTGGGTCGAGCCCATTATCGACAAGACCCGTATTGGTATTGCCATTGTTACTACAGTGGCTGCAATGGGCATAACCCTGTTCAAAGCTATCGCCATTGCCAGAAAGAGCTAATTCTGTAGGCCCATAATTCAAAGGGGTTGGTCATAACTGACCAACCCCTTGTTTTTATTCGTCCTCGGTGGCTTTGACGCCACGCTTGAAATCTTTGCCGCGCTCACGCGTATCCAAAATCTTTTTGCGGACACGGCAAGCAACCGGCGTTACCTCGAGCAGTTCATCTGCAGCAAGATACTCGATGGCCTCATCAAGACTGAGGGATCGTGGAGATTTGAGTCGTACTTCGATATCACGCGTCGAGGAGCGCATGTTGGTAAGGTGCTTTTTCTTGCAGACGTTGATGGATAGATCACCAGGGCGGGTTCTTTCGCCGATGACCATGCCTTCATATACTTCCACGCCAGCCCCATAGAACAACATACCCCGTTCCTCAGCATTCTTGAGGCCAAATGTACTGGCCAAACCGGGTTCCCAGGAGACCAGCGAACCGGTGGCTCGAGTAGGAATATCCCCTGCAAGGGGCAGATAGCCGTGGAAGATGGGCTGTAAGGTTCCCATTCCGCGTGTTGCCGTCAAAAACTGGTAGCGAAAGCCAAGCAGACCACGCGTGGGCACCAAATAAGTCAAATGCGTCGCACCACGGTCCGTCTCGTACATATCCTGTAATTTGCCGCGGCGTGTACCCAACATTTCCATCACCACGCCCACTGTCTCAGAAGTCGTCTCAACATGGAGATCTTCAAAGGGTTCGAGAAGGTTACCATCTTCATCGCGATGATAAAGCACCTCCGGCCGCGAAACCTGAAACTCGTACCCTTCTCGCCGCATGGTTTCAATAAGAATGGCCAAATGTAGCTCGCCACGCCCTGAGACCACAAACTGGTCGGGGCTTTCAGTATCCTCTACACGCAACGCCACATTGCTGCGCAGCTCACGATAGAGCCGCTCGCGCAAATGCCGCGATGTGCCCCAGCGACCTTCTCGACCAGCAAAAGGTGAGGTATTGACGCCAAAAGTCATCTTGACCGTCGGCTCTTCCACATGAATGGTCGGCAAGGCTTCGGGGTTCTCCGGATCGGCCAGGGTTTCGCCAATGCCGATGTCCTGTAATCCGGCCACCATGACAATATCGCCTGCGCGAGCTTCGGTTATCTCCCGAGGCGCCAAGCCATCAAAAACATAGAGATACTGGGCAGTATCCGGTATGACAGTGCCGTCTGCCTTGATACGTACAACACGATCGCCCACTGAGATATGCCCACGATGCACACGGCCAACAGCCGTTACGCCGCGATATTCATCATACCCGAGGGTGGTGACCAACAATTGCAGTGGTCCTTCGTCATCACACACAGGCGCAGGCAACTCGTTGAGGATGGCGCGAAATAGCGGTTCGAGGTCATCGCCAACTTCGTATGTATCGCCAGCATGGCCCAACAGTGCGTTCGCATAGACGACTGCAAAATCGGCCTGCTCGTCCGTCGCACCCAACTCGATAAAAAGATCAAAGGTCTTATTCAGGGCTTCGTCGGGATCAGCGCCCTTGCGATCAACCTTGTTGATTACGACAACAGCTTTATGGCCCATCTCGAGCGCCTTGCGCAGTACAAAGCGCGTCTGCGGCATAGGGCCTTCGGCGGCATCTACCAACAGCAGTACGCCGTCGACCATATTGAGCACGCGTTCAACCTCACCGCCAAAATCAGCATGACCTGGCGTATCGACAATATTGATCTTGACCGGCTCACCCGTTTCGGGATGCAGCAAAGAAATGGCCGTATTCTTGGCCAAAATGGTAATGCCCCGCTCGCGTTCCAAATCATTAGAATCGAGCACGCGCTCGACGACATCCTGGTTTTCTCGAAAAACGCGCGCCTGTTTGAGCATACCATCAACCAGGGTTGTCTTGCCGTGGTCAACGTGGGCGATAATGGCGATATTGCGCAGGTCATTGCGTGTTTGAAGCATGCACTCATTCCTATCACTACATAAAAAAGGCCCGAGGCCCAACACTAAATCATACACTTGCAGAGTAAAAGCGTCAAACCGTGGATTATCACCTGCTTGCAAACATTCCCTTGACGCTTGAGAAAAGCGCGCCTAGCATACATACACCATACATACAGGAGGACTCATCCATGCAGAACGTCGTTCGATGGGGCATTATTGGTTGCGGCAACGTAACCGAGGTAAAAAGCGGGCCTGCTCTGCAAAAAGTGCAGGGCTCAGAGTTGGTCGCCGTGATGCGGCGCAATGGGAAATTGGCACAGGACTATGCTCAGCGCCACGGCGTATCCAATTGGTATGATGATGCACAGGCACTGGTCGATGATCCCCAGGTCAATGCGGTCTATATCGCCACGCCGCCCTCATCTCACCTGGCCTATACCCGCATGGCCGCAGCAGCTGGCAAGCCCGTCTATGTAGAAAAACCCATGGCACGCACCCATGACGAATGCCTGCAAATGATCGAGGCCTGCGAGCAAGCAGGAGTCAAGTTATTCGCTGCTTATTACCGCCGGCGTCTACCCCGGTTTCTCAGAGTAGAGCAGCTCATCCGCGAGGGTGCCCTGGGTGACGTCCGCATGGTTCGCGTGAGTATGCTGCGCCCGCCCGAAATTCACGACACCGTGCCCTGGCGGCTCGTACCAGAGATCGCCGGCGCGGGCCTCTTTTTGGACCTCGCCTCCCACCTCCTCGATGCGCTGGACTATATACTAGGTCCCATTCAGTCAGTATACGGACTTGCCGACAATCTCGAAGGGCGCTACACACCCGAGGACATTGTCTCGGCCAGCTGGCAACATCATTCCGGCGTGATGGGCTCGGGACAGTGGTGCTTTTGCGCCGACCGCGAAGAGGACATCATCGAGATTATTGGCTCCAAAGCCAGTGTGCGCTGGTCGTGCTTTGGCACAGAGCCGGTGCAGCTATACACCGATGACCAGGTAGAGTGCTATGCCGAAGAGACGCCGATTCATGTGCAACTGCCCCTCATTCAAACAGTAGTCAATGACTTGTTGGGTAAGGGAGTCTGCCCCTCTACGGGCGAATCGGGCGCGAGGACGAGCTGGGTGATGGATCAGATACTGGCGGGCTACCGCGAACGCACCGGGCAGCCCGGCGCCGCACCAGACGCATAAGCTAAAGGCGGCGCTCGGAGGTTACCCTCTGAGCGCCGCCTTTTTTATGAGACAACGATAGATCCTAGACCTCTTCGGTTACAACGGCTGTCGTCTCCCACAGGGCGCGCATTTGCGGGCTGCTCTCCAAGAGCTCTTCCAGCGTGCCTCGGGCCACGATGTGGCCCTGTTCCATCACGATGATCTGATCGGCACGTAACAGCGCTGGCCGACGATGCGAGACCACCAGGCAGGTGGGCCGCTCACCAGGTGCATCCAACAGGCGCTCCCAGAGCTGCTGCTCGGTCTCGACATCCAAACGGCTGGATATATCATCAAAGACCAACAGCTCAGAGCCACGCACAAACATGCGCGCTGCAGCAGTGCGCTGCACCTGTCCGCCAGAAAGGCGCACGCCCCGTGTTCCCACAATCGTCTCCAGACCTTCGGGCATTTCTTCCAGATCAGGCTCCATGACTGCATGAGCAATGGCCTCCTGGACAGAATCATCCGAAGTCTTTAGGCCCATCAGGATGTTATCACGCAGTGATTCGCTAAACAGCATGGGCACCTGCGGCGTGTAGGCACTGCGAGGCGGCTGAAAATGCGCATCCAACACCGCCACCGCTTCGCCATTCCAACGTATCTCTCCCGACTGGAACGGCACCAGGCCCAACAATGCTTTGACAAGCGTTGTCTTGCCTGAGCCAACCTCACCCGTTACGACGGTAAAGGATCCCCGTGGTAGACTAAAGGTCAAATCCTGCACACCACGCTCATTGTCGCCATAGTGGTACGACAGGTCATTCACTTCAAGCAATTGCAAACGGTCTGCTTCTGTGCACTGCGCCTGCTGAACCTCAGCATACTCCTCACCGATATGAAGCTCGCGCGCCTCTACCAAAGCGCCTTCCGGCGCGCCGTCCATAAAGGTGTTTAGACGATCAAAAGCCACAAAAACGCGCTTGTGACGGGCAATCATCTCACCCACATAGTGCAGCAGGTCGGTGAGTTGAAACAGATAGGTTGTAAAGAGGGCCAGGTCACCCACCGTAAAGGTTCCGGCCTGCAATCTTGAGCCGCTCAGCACCAGAATACCGCCCATACCCACAGCCACCGCAACACTGTTCACACCGTGGATCATCTGGTGCACCAGTACGTCTTTGATGGCCGTCTTGCGGCGAACCACGTTGAGATCGTGAAAGTGATGCATGACGTTGTCTTCGGCGTTGTTGACTTTGATGACCTGAGCAGCACCCAGGATTTCGCCAATCAACCCGGTGACGCGCGCCGAAGCTACACGGTGGGCCCGGCGATAGACACGCAGCTTGCCAGAAAGCAGGTCGCTGGCCACCACCACGACAACCAGCGGCACGAACACCGCCATGGTTACCTGCCAATCAATGCGCAGCATAATGAACATGGCAACAATGGCATAGACGAGCACGCCAATCAGATCTACCCAGGCTTCAACATAGTCATTGATGTCATACACATCATCACGAAAACGAGCCACAGACTGGCTGGCTGATTCGCTCAGGGGCCTGGCCCCCTTGCCGCCGATGATCCATTCAAACAGATTGGCCCTCAGGATGCCGCCGTTGCGATACAGCAAGTCCATAAAGATACGAAACCCATAACGGAACGCGCCTACCCGAGCGATGTTAGCCACCGCCAGAATGGTCAGTGCAGTCCAGGCGTTAAAACCCACTTCTGCCTGTCCAGTCAGTGCATCAAAAAAGACCTTGGAGAGCCAACCTGTAAGTACGGGCAAGACGTGAAAGACTCCCCAGACAAGGATATTTACGATGAACAGACTCTTGTTGGCCTTGGCCAACTTTACGGTCTGTTTCCCTACAGAATTCATGCTAATGCACCCTCCATGCTCGTGTTGAGCAGTCGGTAAAAGTGAGAGTTGGGATCATGCGCCAGTGTTTGGCGATCGCCCTGTTCTTCAACGCGGCCATTGGCCATGACCAGAATATCATCCACACGTTCCACAGTGCCCAAACGGTGGGCGATGATGATGGCCGTTCTCCCCTTTAGCAAGTCGGCCATGGCGCGATCCAGTTTCTGCTCAGTGGCGGGGTCCAACCTTGAAGAAGGCTCATCAAGAATGACCACGCCTGGATCCTGCAAAAAGACGCGCGCAAAAGCCAGTAACTGAGCTTCGCCCGCCGAAAGGCCGCCGCCTCCGGCACTGAGTTCACTATCCAGACCCTTGTCCAACGAATCGAACCAGGTTCCCAATCCCAACTGATAGAGCAAGCCAGTCAACCTGTCATCAGGCACATTATGATCAAAAAGGGTAATGTTATCGCGAACGGTCCCCTCAAAAAGCTGTACATCCTGTGTGACAATGCCCACTCTCTGGCGAAGATGATCCATCGGCAGATGACTCAGTTCATGCCCATCCACACGGATTGCTCCCTCGCTCACATCGTAGAGGCGAAAGATCAGCCGGGTGAGGGTTGTTTTGCCGCAACCCGTGCGCCCAAGCACACCCATCGTCTTGCCAGGTGCCAGTGAAAAGGAGATGTCCTGCAAAACTCGTTCGTCGCCATCGTCATATGTAAAAGACACATGATCAAACTCGAGCGATAAAGGGCCTTCGGTTAGTTTATCAGAGCCTTCGTTCGTCAACTTGCTCTTGATCGCCATCAGGTCGGTAACACGTCCAATACTGGCTGCCGCCTTTTGTAGATCCTGGAACTGGGCGGTCAGGCGCTCGATGGGGCCAAAAAGGAGCGACGTGTACTGACTGATGATATAAGCCGTGCCCAGGGAGATGATGCCCCGTGAATAGAGCACGCCACCCACTGCCAGAGCAAACACAAAGCCCAGTGAAAAGAGCAGAATCGATAGTTGCCATAGCGTTGAACGCCGTACCCAGGCATTGACGCCGGTGATGGTATAGGTGCTGTTCGTCTCATAGAACCGCTTGAGCGTATAGGGCGCACCACCATTAGCGCGGATGTCCTCACGGCAGCTAAGACGTTCTTCGATAAAACCATAGAGATTAGCGCTGGTCTCACGCTCTGCCTCGGACTCTTTAACCGCATAGTTTCGCAGCACTGAAAGCAGGAGCAAACTAACCAGTGCAAATCCCGTCATTGCCAGGCCAATACGCCAATCTTCCAGATACAGTGCGGCCAAGATGCCCACCAAAAGAAGGACCCCGCCCAACATCTGCACAGCGAACTGGGAGAAAAAGTTGGCCAAGGCCAGCACGTCACCATCGATGCGCTCAATGAGTTTGCCCGGCGTGTACTGTTTGTGAAAGGTCATATCCAACCGCAAACAGTGCTCAGCAAGATCCTCTCGCAATTCGTTGGTGGCGCGCCATCCCAGATCGGTACCGATGAGCGTCGCGCCGATACCAAACACACGCTGGGCCAGACTCAGCCCCACAAAACCAGCCGCCGCTACCAGCAGTACATTGGCATCAACACCAGGCACAGCCGAATCGATGAACTTTTGCAGAATCTGGGGCACATAAATCTGCAACCCGATACTGGCAAAAAGCAGGACAGCTAGGCCCAAACTCCGATGCCAGTGAGGCCGGAGATACTGCCACAAGATTCTGCCATATTGTGATACTTGAATGTCTCTTGTCTTTTCCATTCTCTCTGTTTCCTGTTAATCGGGTTTTCGTCAAGGGGGTAACCCAAAAACCAAAGACACAAAAAACCGGTCGCTTTTCGTGCTTCGCGACCGGTTATCAGTCTTGGTTGATGGGGTTAAATGTAGACTGGACCCCCACCGTCACGAGGCACACCTCTCCTGTTGCTAACGCGCACGACGACGGCGCTACGCAAACGCGCAGCTCCGACAGTCAAAAGTGCTTGGTTAATCAACATAGCCGTATACCTCCTTTTTCATGACCCCATCCTACACTCTCACCAGATATCTGTCAAATGGCCTAGTGCACACGAAAATTTGTTCGAGTAATCCAAGATTAGCTCGACAAAATCATCTTAAACGAATAACATGCAGCTTGCAGTTGTACTTTTCTCCGTAGATGAGGAGGAGCTTATGGCATTGAAATATGATCCCATCAATCCCAAATTTCCCCACATGATCCACGGTGGTGATTACAATCCCGACCAGTGGCAGAGCTATCCCGAGGTACTCCAAGAGGATATCCGCCTCATGAAATTGGCTGGCATCAACGCTCCCAGCGTAGCCATCTTTAGCTGGATGGCCCTGGAACCACATGAAGGTGAATATCACTGGGATTGGCTCGACAGTACCATGGATCGCCTGGCGAAAAATGGCATGTATGCGGTGCTGGCCACGCCCAGCGGTGCCAAGCCAGTATGGATGGCGGACAAGTACCCCGAGATTTGCCGAGTCCGCCAGGATGGCCAGCGCGAGCCTCAACGCGGCCGGCATAACCACTGCCCCACTTCTCCCGTCTATCGCAGCAAATGCGTAGAAATGAACACACACCTCGCTGAACGTTACAAAGATCATCCCGCTTTGCTGGTGTGGCATGTGAGTAACGAGTACAACGGTGGACCCTGCCACTGCGAGTTGTGCCTCTCGGCGTTTCGCCAGTGGCTTAAAGCGCGCTATGGCACCATCGAGAACCTGAACGACTGTTGGTGGTCCCGCTTTTGGAGCCACACTTTTACTGACTGGGAGCAGATCAATCCGGTGGACGAATCCATCCACGGTATGATGTTGGATTGGCGCCGCTTTCGCAACGAGCAGATGCTGGACTTTTATCTGACCGAATCGGCCCCCCTGCGCAAGATTACACCCAACGTGCCCATCACCACCAACATGATGCCCTATTTTGACGGCCTGGATTATGCCGCCTGGGCACCCCATCTGGATGTGCTGTCGCTGGACGTTTACCCCCTGTGGCACAACCCCGCGGGCAATGCCAATATTGGTGCCTCTGTCGCCTTTCAGTATGATCGCTTTCGGGCCATGAAGAACGGCAAGCCCTGGATGCTGATGGAATCGGCGCCCAGCGTGACCAACTGGACACCAGTGGCCAAACACAAGCGCCCCGGTATGCACATGTTGGCATCAATGCAAGCCATAGCCCATGGTTCCGACACTGTGCAGTATTTTCAGTGGCGAGCTGGGCGCGGCGGCAGCGAAAAGTTCCACAGCGCTGTGGTGAACCACGACGGCACTGAGCATACCCGCATATTCCGCGGCGTGGCCGAGGTTGGTGAGGTGCTCAAACGGATGGACGGCATCGTCGGTACCAGCGTCGAACCTCAGGTGGCGGTGATGTTCGACGTGGACAACCGCTGGGCATTGGAAGCCGCCCAGGGACCTCGCAGAGAGCACAAGGATTATGAGGAAACTGCACTGGCCCACTATCGTCCATTCTGGGATATGGGCGTGCCCATAGATGTGATCGCTCACGACCATGACCTGAGCCAGTACAAACTGCTCATCGCACCCATGCTGTACATGGTGCGGCAGGAAACCGCAGATCGTATTGCTGATTTCGTACGCCAGGGCGGCACGCTGGTGCTCACCTACTGGAGCGGGATCGTCGACGAGTACGACCGCTGTTATATGGCCTTTCGGCCCGGACCGCTGGCCGATGTTGTGGACATCCGTGATGAGGACACAGATGCTCTTTACGAAGGCGAGACCAACACCATGAACCTGGTAGATGACGACGGACTGGGATTGGCCGAAAACTATACTTGCAGCCTTTATTGTGACATCATCCATACCGATGATGCGCGCGTGCTGGGCACCTATGCTTCTGACTTTTACGCAGATACCCCTGCCCTAACGGTACACAAATACGGCCAGGGACGCGCCTATTACGTGGCTGCACGTTTCGGGGCCGATTTCCACACCGATTTTGCCAGAGGCCTTTGCCAAAAGCTGGGCATCAAGCCTGTACTATCTGCCGCGCTGCCCGAGGGCGTTACGGCGCAGTTGCGCACCGATGGCGAGACTGATTATGTATTCTTGGGCAACTATGGCGATTGCCCGCAAGAGATCACGCTGGATGGACATTATGTCGATCTGGTGAGCGATTCAAGTGTAACAGATACCATCCACCTTTCACCTTATGGTGCCGCCGTGTTGGTACGCACCGCAAAATTGTGAGGACTGAGTTATGCAGCCTTTGTTGTTTCGAACTGAGCAACTGGAAACCATCAAGAAAAAGCTAGAGGCGGGCTCGCCCTGTCATATCGCAGCCTATGGCGTACTGATCCGAGAGGCCAATGCGGCACTGGAACGCGGCCCCTACAGCGTGATGGACAAGACCAACCTGCCGCCTTCGGGTGACAAGCACGATTATCTCAGCTATGGCACATACTGGTGGCCAAACCCGGACACAGCGGATCACCTGCCCTATGTACGACGCGATGGCGAGCGCAACCCAGACTTTTTGGGGAATGCCAGCGACACGGACGCCCTCCATGATCTGAGCGAAGATGTGCTCATATTGACCCTGGCTGCCTATTATGGCGGCGGACATCGTCACGCCCAGCACGCCGCGCTGCTCTTGCGAACCTGGTTCATTAGCCCGGAAACACGGATGAATCCGCACCTCGAATACGGCCAGGCCATCCCCGGCATTTGTGAGGGGCGTAATATTGGCATCATCGATACCAATCGCCTGCTGCCCGTCATCGATTGTGCCATCGTCCTCGCCGAACTGGGCACGTTGTCCAGCGAGGATTTCCGGGCCGTCAAAGCCTGGTTTGCCTCCTATTTGCATTGGCTCTGCGATAGCGAAAAGGGTCAGCAAGAGCACCTCCATCCCAACAATCATGGCACCTGGTGCTCGGCACAAATGGCGGGCATGGCCTTGTTTACGGGTAACCAGGCCTTGGCCAAAGACCTGTTGGAACAGGCCATCGTATTGCATTTTGAGCCGCACATCACTGCCGATGGCCGACAGCCTGAAGAGTTGGCTCGCACACGCGCCTTTAGTTACAGCAAATTCAACCTGCGCGGCCTTATCACCCTGGCCGTACAAGGAGAGCAGGCAGGCGTTGATCTGTGGCACTATGAAAACAAGGCCGGCGGCTCTATTCTCAAGGCCATGCAGTGGCTGGCTCAATTCAGCGACCCTGCTGTGCCCTGGGAATACCCTCAGATTACCGAGATGGACCGTGGCGATTTGCTGCCCCTCCTCTTGCAAGTCAACCGCCTCTTCCCCAAGGCCAATCTATGGGATGCTGTTGAAAAGCTGCCTCTGAACGACGTTTGCGGCAATCGCGCCTGGCTGATGTACGAAAGACAATAGACGCCAGATTGTTGAATGTGCGCTCTTTTCTCTTTTTGATAGGGTGGCTCACTTTTGTGAGTCACCCCTTTTTCTATTGAGAAGTGTCTTCAGGTAGGGTATCATGGTTAATGTTGGAATCTATGACACTGGGAGGTAGCGATGAAAAAGAATTCGCGCAGTTTTGTCATCCTGATTGCTACACTTGTTGTCCTTGTAGTAAACGCACTCGCCAACATCTTGCCTATTGCTGGCGTTACTACAGGCGAGGTCTCAGACTCGATCAATAACCTTTTTGCACCGGCAGGTTATGTCTTTTCCATCTGGGGCCTTATTTATCTGGGATTGGTTGCCTTTGTGGTATACGCCTATCGCAATGAGGAAGAGGCACAAAAGCGCGTCGAGGCCATTTGGCTCCCCTATGTGCTGAGTTGCGCCTTTAACGCCGCTTGGATTTTTGCCTGGCACACAGAGACATTTTGGCTGTCCCTCATTCTGATGGTCGCACTGTTTGCCAGCCTGCTGATCATCTTTATCCGACTCGCTGCCATGCGTCAGGGAGCTTCTATTCGCGATCGCTGGATGTGCCATATCCCCTTTAGTATCTATACTGGCTGGATTTCGGTGGCGCTCATCGCTAACGCGGCTCTCTTCCTCGTCGATGCAGGCTGGAGCGGCTGGGGCATTACGCCAGAAGTTTGGACTATCCTCATGCTCATCATTGCCACAGCCATTGGGCTTATCACGGTCTTTCGGAATAAGGATGCTGCCTTTGGTCTGGTTTTCTCATGGGCGTTTACCGGTATCGCTGCCCGCTCGACAACGCCTGCGTCTGTGGTCACTGTGGCCTTGGTCAGCGGCTGCGTTATGCTGATTGCGGCGCTTTTGGCCTTGTACAAGGTAGCTCGTGCTGCTCGTTTGGCCAAGGCAGAGTAGATGAATCGCGAACTGGTTTTCGAGGTTGGCACTTGGGGGGAGGTTCATGCCGTCACGTTGGCAGAACTAAGTGACGGGGGATTGTTTTGCGCCTGGTTTGCAGGCACACGCGAAGGCAACCCGGATGTGACTATCTGGGGATCTGTACGCCGGAACGGCGTTTGGGCTCAACCCTGGCAAATCGCAGCACACGATACCTATGCCTGCTACAATCCGGTTGCCCTGGCTCTGAAGGGTAACGGACTCCTCTTGTTCTACCGTGCGGGGCCAAACCCGCGCGAGTGGTGGTCGTACGTTATGACTTTGTGGGACGGGGGACGCACGTGGACCACCCCAACTCGCCTTGTTCAGGCTTTGGGGCCCATCAAAAACAAACCCATCTTGCTGGACGACGGCATACTGCTCTGTCCATCCAGCCTCGAAACCAGTTCTGCATGGACCACCGTGATGGAACGCGTCGAGTTGCAAGCACTGCTGGATTCACCGGCACAGGCTCAGTGGATGCAGACTCCCGTGCCGACAGATGCCGCGTCCCCGGCAGATCTGATCCAACCCACAGTGTTGGTTCATCATGGTGCTCTGCAAATACTCTTGCGCAGCAAACAGGGTGTGCTATACCAAAGTTGGAGCCGTGATGAGGGGCAGAGCTGGTCTGTCGCCGCGCCCACAAACATGCCCAATCCCAATTCGGGCGTTGATGCCGTCACACTGGCGGATGGGCGCCACGTGCTCATCTACAATCCCACCCGGCCCGAGCCAGGGCAATGGGGAGGCCCGCGCACACCACTGCTGGCCGCAGTTTCTGTGGATGGCCAGACATGGCGCGATTTCATGGTGCTCGAGGATCAGCCGGGGCGCTATTCCTACCCGGCTGTCATCCAGGGTCAGGATGGCACTATCCACATCGCCTATACCTATGATCGCAAAAGTATGGCTGTTGTCGATATCGCTCCCGCAGAGATTCAGTGACAGGAGGCCAAAATGGCCGAGAAAAAGGGACTACTACAAGAGTTCAAAGACTTTGCTGTCAAAGGCAACGTCATTGATTTGGCCGTTGGCATCATTATCGGTGCAGCATTCAAAGATATTATCACCTCGTTGGTCAATGATATCGTCATGCCGCCCATCGGACTGTTACTGGGCAAGGTGGATTTTAGCAACCTTTTTTGGGCGCTCGATGGCGGCGATTACGCTTCGCTGGCCGCCGCTCAAGAAGCAGGCGCTCCCACAATGAACTATGGCGTTTTTATCAACACCGTTATTAGTTTCTTGATCATCGCCTGGGTTGTTTTCGTGATAGTCAAGCAATTGAACCGACTCAAGGCCAAACCAGAACCCGCCACACCTGAGGAAACGCCGACAACCAAAACCTGTCCTTTCTGCAAGACAGAAATCCCTTTGGAAGCCGTTCGCTGTCCTGCATGCACCTCGCATCTTGAGGAAGCCAAGTAGGGCCGGGGAGAAAATATGGTACGCAAAACTGTTGGTTATGTGAATTTAGAATGGACTTGCCCCGCTTGCGGCACGGTAAACAAGGGCACCGATGCGAAATGCCAAGCCTGCGGTGCAGCCATGCCTGAAGACATCGCCTTTGAGCTGCGCCAGGGCGCCAAACTCGATACCTCTGCAGAAACAGCAGCGCGCGCCAATGCCGGAGCTGATATCATTTGCCCATACTGCGGCACACGTAATCCCGCTGGGGCCGACAAATGCAAGCAATGTAGCGGCGATTTCAGTGATGCGGAGCGGCTCGCATCGGGCCAAGTGCTCGGTGCCTTTGAAGAGGGTACGGCGGAATCCATCACCTGCCCAGCCTGTGGTGCCGAAAACCCTGCCAATGCCAACAACTGCTCTCAGTGTGGGGCCAGCCTGGCCGAAGTGCGAAAACTAGCCAAGCCGAGTGTCTCCCCAAAAGCAGGAACACCCCAGAAAAAAAGCCGCCCTATCCTTATCTTTGCTATCCTGGCTGCAATCGTCTTGATCATTTCCATATTCGTGGCGCAATGCAACAAGAGCGACGAGATCAATGCCACGGTCACCAGCACTTCTTGGAGCTACTCGATCGATATCGAAGGTCTCGTCCCTGTACAATCCGCAAATTGGGAGGAAGAGATCCCCACTGGTGCCAAGGTGCTCTCTTGTGAGGATCGCCTGCAGAGTACGTCCGAAGAGCCGGTGCAGGGAGCGGTTGAAGTTTGTGGCACGCCCTATGTGGTCGATACGGGCACCGGCGTAGGTCAGGTCGTTCAGGATTGCGTCTATGAAATTTATGCGCCCTGGTGTACTTATGAAACGACAGCGTGGGGCGTCATCGACACAGTGAGCAACTCTGGCAACGGTACGCCCACAGGTTGGCCCACTCCTTCTCTAGTCGCTAACCAGCGCTTGGGTGAATCTTACGAAACTTATGCCGTGGTATTTAGCGATGGCGATACAGACTATGCTTATACTCCCGATAGCTTGGAAGAGTATCTGACCTTTGAGCCCGATCAGGAATACCTGCTAACCGTAAATGGATTCGGCCAGATTCTCGATATCAATTGAAGGTAAGACAACGTGGAAAAGCTCTATAGCGAAAGCACGGTAGCCTACGAAGAACCCCTCTTGCCGATTTCTGAGAATAACCAGCCAGCCAATGGACAATTGCTCTTACAACCTCAAGAGTTGCTGGCGGTATGCAACAGTGATGGCACGCTTCATTATGATCGCGGCATCGATTTTGAGCTTGATGGTAAACGGCTGATTCTCACATCAGAGAGCCGAATCCCCTTTTTCACCAGCGATGTGCTCTATCCAGAGGCAAAAGCTCCTATGGCCAAAGGAACTCAGCGTGGCTCGAATCGCTGGCTTTTGTGGGATGAGCAGAACTATATTCGGAGCCGGCAACTGCTTGTCAGCTATACGCATCACGGGTGGGATATTCCCACAGCCCATAAAGCTGGCTTTTTGCCGCGTACCAGACAGGCCCTTGAACAGAAACGCGATCTGCGCATTACTGTGTGGGGCGACAGTATTTCTGCGGGGGGTAACGCCTCAGCGTATATCCAGCGCTCTCCCTGGCAGCCCGCCTACCCAGAGCGTCTCTGCCTGATGCTGGAAAGAAATCATGACCTGGACTGCACACTGACCAACATCGCTGTGCCGGGTACAACTTCAGTTTGGGGGCTAGAGAACGTCCACAACGTACTCCCCACGCATCCCAGTTTGTGCATCATCGCCTTTGGCATGAACGATGGGTTCCACAAAACGCCGCCGGCAACTTATGCCGACAACATTGCCGAACAAATGCGGCGCATTCGTGAGGTCTCGCCAGAATGCGAGTTTGTGTTGCTAGCGACCATGTGGGGCAACCCAAACCGCGCCGAAAGCGGCATCGAACTCTATGAGGATTACCGCGACGCCCTGGCGGCGCTCTGCGGTGAAGGGTGTGCTCTGGCCGATCTGACCACACCCTGGCAAGAGTTACTGGCGCGCAAACGCCCCATCAGTCTGTATGCCAACGGACTCAACCACCCGGGAGACTGGGGGCACGCATTTTATGCTCAGACGATCTATAGAGCCATCGTCTCCGAGTAGAGAGAACCACATTGGAGGATGCAGAAGACAAACTGCATCCTCTCATTTTAGGCCAGAAGATCTAGCGCCAGGTTACACAACAGATCCAGCGCTTCAACCATAGCCCCTTCGTTGATATCAAAGGTCGAAGTATGCGCCGCAAGAGGAGGCTTTTCCGCTGCCCCTGGATAATCAGCAATGGCATAGTCTGCTCCTATGCCTATCATCACAGCCTGTCCCTTGCTTTCTTGCACCGCCCGCATCATATAGGTGGCATCCTCGCTGCCACCAGAAGCTACAGCCGGGAAGAAGGCGATATAAGGCATTGCCTGCGCTGCTAAACTCACCACGCGCTCGGCCAACTCGGGCGAACTGGAAGCGGACGGCGCACTGCCCATTTCCTTGACCTCGGCAGAACACCCATACATGTCGGCGGCAGCAGCCACCACGCACAAAGCTTTTTCATACATATAGGCACAGAGCTCGGTATCGACGCCGCGCACCTCACAGAGCATTTGCGCCCGATCAGGAATGACATTACGCCCCGTGCCCGCGAACAGTTGACCTACATTGACGCGTGTAGGGCCATCACTATGACGAGGAATGGCATACAAGCCGGTTACAGCCGCGGCAGCAGCTAGCAGAGCATTGTGCCCACCCTGTGGATTTCCACCGGCATGTGCTGGCTCACCGCGGAAAAAAACATCGAACTTTTGGGTTGCCGTCCAGCCGCCCATGCCCGCAATCATCTCTTTGCAGGCTCGGCTCGTTGTTACGTGATGCCCGACAAAATAGTCGACCCCATCCAAAACCCCCGCCTTGACCATCGAGAGAGCGCCACGCACGCCTTCTTCTGCCGGCTGAAACACTAGTCGAATTTGTCCATGCAGATCATCCTTGAGTGCGTACAAAGCCTCGGCCACGGCCAGTCCAACCGATGTGTGGGCATCATGGCCGCAAGCATGCATGACGCCGTCATGCTGTGAAGCAAACCCTTCCCTCGTCGGGCGATGGGCGTCATCCAAACTCTCTTGCACACCCAACGCATCCATATCAAAACGCATGGCCAGAGTCGGCCCAGGGCCACAATCAAGAATACCTACCACGCCTGTAAATCCACCGCGCACGCGATCCAGCCAGAACTCTGGCGCGCCCTCTTGTTTGGCCCGCTGCCAGCACGTCTCGAGCACATCCTCGTCTGGCAGTCCCATTCGTGAAGCTGAATCAACCACCTCAGAGCCAATATGAACTTGCCAGCCAAGGGAATCAAGACGTTCCGCAACCAGCGAAGCGGTGCGGAACTCGGTCCAGCCCATCTCGGGGTGTTGATGAAAGTCACGACGACAATGCACCATTGACTGGGAGAAATGTTCAGCCTGCGTACGCACAAATGGCATAGAACTCCTTCATAGCAAGTTGACAGGATTCAACTAGACCATAGACTCGTGTATATGTCCTGCTTTGCGCAGGGCGTGCCGATTTTAGATGACAATATAAAGTATGTCCATCGTGGGGCAGACAAAAAGCGCATCACGGCCCTACGAGTGAATTACCTGCCTCTGATGCGCGGCTCTTCCTCTGACGTTGCGCTTGATCCTGCATGTATATAGATTGATGAGGGATTCATGATAAGGCGTTTTCAGCGGTTCGTGCCTCCTTTCTCCAGGCAGGTGTATCTTCTCCTGACAGCATCCACACTTTACGGCACCTCATTGATCGGTATCAACGGCGTGCTCGGTGTGCTGTTTCAATTACGATTAGGACTTTCGGCCAGCGCTATTGGCGCCGTATCCGCCACTGGCTCAGCCTGCTATGCCCTCAGCAGTCTTTTCTCCGCAAAAATAGCCAAGCGCTTGGGATTGCAGAAAACGCTTATCCTCGGTGCCATGACCATCGCCCTGGGCATGGGTTTGCTTCCCTTTGCACAATTCCTGGGTGGTCCCTGGCCTACGCTCTGGATGGCCCTGATCAACGGAAGCGCCAGTCTCGGTTGGGGTTTGGTCACATCGCTGGAACCACCAGCCTACTCTGCATCAGCTAGACCGCGACAGCGCGGACGGGCACTTGGTATGAATATCGGCGTGCGCAACATCGGCCGCCTTATCGGCGTCCTAATGGCCGGGGCGCTCCCGGGGATTGCACTGTTACTGCCCGGTATTAGGGCAAATTCTGCCGCGGCTTACAGCTTTGGATTGTGGATATCCTTTGGAATTATAGCCTTGACGTTATGGCCACTGCTGAAATTAGGACCGTTGGAATCGCCCACTTTTAGCAGTAATCAACAAAAGACACTGCCCCCCACAACGCGAAAACCATTTATTTTGGTTGGTCTGCTCGGATTTCTTGGCGTGATGTCGCAGGCAGCTGTACAGATATTCGGCAACGCATATCTAGACAGCCAACTCGCCCTATCCACGCCGACCATCAGTATGATCAATGCCACCGCCATCGCAGTGGCGGTAATAGCCGCGTTTTCGGCTTCGTCGATCACAGAACGCGTCGGCTCAAAGACAAGCATCGTTCTCTCAGTCACACTAATGGGTTTATTCGCCCTACCAATCGGTCTGTTCAGAACGCCCATTGCCGCCGTCGTCAGCATTGTGGCTGAAACAAGCATCGCTGCCCTGTTCTTTGCCGCAAGCTCAGAGTATCAGATGCGGCTCATCAAGCCGCATGAACGCCCCCGCATGTCAGGCATATGGTGTGCTTCTGCAGGCGCTGCCTTTGTCCTCATTGCTCAAGGTGGTGGCGTGCTCATCGATAACGCAGGCTACCAACAGTTCTTTTTGCTCGGCGCGCTTGTCGGCATTCCAGCGCTTCTCCTCGCCATCGTACTGCCTCAAGCTCATACTGAAGAAGACCCTGACGAGACAGAAGAACTGGTAGCATCCGCTTCCTAGTACAGCCCCCTAACCCAGCCCCAGGCCAAACCAATGTATTCATACACGGCAATGCGCAAATCGGCCAGCTTGCTGGCATCGGGATAGAGTCCCGTCGGATCAAAGCCTCCGCCGCCCTTGACGCGCTGTGCCGTAGGTGCAGGAATCGGATCCAGGCCCTGAGCCTCAAACAGTTTCATCGAACGCACCATGTGCAGCCCTGAAGTAACCAGTGCAAACGGACTATCGCCCACAATAGCACCAATGAGCCTGGCCTGATCGTCAGTATCGCGTGATTCCGTCTCTAGAATGATATCCTCTTCAGGAACACCCAGGGCAATGGCCATAGCCTGCATGTTGACCGCTTCAGGCGTGGGCTCCCACACTGTGCCGCCCGCCAGGACAAGTTTACTGCCTGGATTCATCAGGTAAACGCGAATTCCCTCAGCCACCCTGACCGCGGTTTCCGTCGCAAGTTTGCCCATGGGCGAGAGTGTCTCATCATCGGAATGCCCACCGCCCAACACTACCACGTAATCCACCGGCACAGGATTGTCAGTCACACCATAAGCATCATACATGCGGTCTAGCGGTGCGCATATATAGGCCACCACCGTCCCGTTGGTACCCAACAAAAACAAAACCAACGATACAGAAACTAGGATTTTGCCCAACTTTTGACGGCGCTTGCTGAACCAGAGCAGCAGCACGCCAACCAGCAACACAATAGCAATGACTGGTGCCGGGAATAGCAATCGTGAAACGAGTTTTTTGAGTACGAAAAGCACATTTGCCATAATTATGTCAATACCTTTGTGTGTGTCCAAGACCAATCGATCAATCGAAAACCGCTCTCGCTGTAGCCATAGTTATATCCCCAAATGTCGATAGCCGCATCACACATATGACCGAATAGAATCTTGGCCATGGATATAGCGCTTATCAAGCTGTTGCCACTCCTCTTGTAGAATACTCATCATGATATCGTCATACCACTCGCCCTGGATGCAGCAGCTCTCCCGTTCTCTCCCCTCTACTGCAAAGCCGCAGGCTTGATAGCAGGCGATGGCCACACTGTTGAATTCAAGAACGCGTAAATCCACACGATGCAGGTTCAAAACGCCAAACGCGTAATCCAACACGAGCTTGGTTACCTCGCGGCCATAGCCCTTGCCGCGATAGTGTGCATCAAAAATGCCGATGGCATAACGTGCCCGATGGTCGTGGGCATCGAGTGAATGCAGCCGGACTGTGCCCACGCACTTGCCTACCGGGTCAGCCTCGCCAGCGTTCACGGCAATCACCCAAGAATAGGGGTTATCGCTATCGATCATCTTTTGCGCCCAGCCTTCAGCATCGTCCGCCGTCATAGCATGAACCTGCGAGGGATCGCCGCCGTAGAGGCGAGTCAGCTCGGGATCGGCGCCACAAGCTAGGCGATCCTGGGCATCACGCAGCACGGCGCGCCGAAGCAACACACGCTCGCCATATAAAATGGGAGTCTCGACCAAAACAGTCATCCTAACAGCCTTGCGAAGCAATGTGGGCTCGTGAGCAGCACTGAGGGTAGCGTGCGCTGGCCACTGCCAGATGCATCAACAATTCGCGCAATAGCTGCTCGCGCCGAGGCGCGTATTCTTGAATATTCCACAGGTTAGTCCACTCTTCAGGATCAGCATCCAGATTGTAAAGCTCACCCGATGCCTCGCCAACCCGAGAGAAAGCTCCCTCAAGATCGCCGTCCATATAAACGATGAGTTTCCAACCATCACTCCGCCAGCAATAGGCCGGTGCATGTTGCAAAGTTTCATAACCTGAACCATGCATTTCTGTAAAAGTTCCGCGCTTTTCTGGTTTGCGAAACAAACTGATCCCCGAACTGGTGGGATCGTGATCTTCCCCAACAGCGTGCATTAGCGTGGGCACCACGTCTACCAGTTCAGCAGGTCGATGATCCACCGTGCCGCGTGACGCGTAGGGCACCTGCGGCCCGGCCACAATGAGCGGAACACGAATTGAATCATCATAGAGGCTATACTTGCTAAAGCGGTGTCCACGATCGCCTAGCATCTCCCCATGATCCGCTGTAAAAAGGATCATGGTGTTATCCAACTCACCCAGCTGCTCTAACTCGGCCAATACATGACCATAGAGTTCATCAACATAAGTACAAAGGGCATAATAACGCAACGTACACAGGCGCTGTGCTTCAGAACTCTGGCCGCTCCAGTCCTCGGCCCGCCTATCCATGGGTACATGAAACTCGTCTGGACGCCCCCAGGGTGGTAACAGACGCTCGGGAATATCAGCCAAATTGTAACGCTCCTCATAACCTGGGGGAACAATATTGGCAGCGTGGGGTTTGTCAAAAGAAAGGTAGAGAAAGAAGGGCCGCTGGGGATCACGACCCTTGTCGAGCCAATCCAGGCATTTGCGCGTGAGATATCCTTCAGCATGATGCTGGCCAGGGACGCCGCTGGTAAAGCCCTTGTAGCCAATGACCGACTCTCCGCCATGATTGACACCATCAATCATGCGCTCTGCCTCCAGTTCCTGAACCCACTCACGTTCCTCATCCCACTGAAGAATAGCCGGCTCCTCATGATCGCCATTCTCAGGGCGTAGATAACTCTGCAATACTCGGTGTTGAAACCCGCGCGTCGAATGCTCTGGCTCGATCTCGGGCATCATGCGATAACCGATATACCAGTGCGTCTTGCCAAAACCTGCCGTCTGATAACCAGCATTCGCCATCATCTGGGGCAGCACGGGTGCTGGCAGATCGGCATCAGCATATGACCAAGTAGTGTTATGGCGATAGCCAACCAGCGAGCCATAGAGTCCCATCATCATGGAATAGCGGCTGGGCACACACATGGGAATATTGCATACCGCTTGATCGAAACGGATGCCGCGTGCCGCCAGCGCATCCAGATTCGGGGTTTGCACGATTGGATTAACACAACCGAGGGCATCCCAACGATGTTGATCGCTCTGCAAAAACAGAATATTCGGACGCTCTGACATGATTTCTCCCAAGGCTAAACTGATCTGATCCACAGCGTGCGCAGTTTAACAGGAAAAGTACTTGTGCATCAAGCAAAGGAGCCTGCACGAGTTCGATTCCATGCAGCGAAAACCCTTGACTCTGGCTCTGTGCGGTGCTATAATTTGCGACAATCAAATGTACAGAACGTCAAGCGACTCGCGGCATTTGCCCGAGCCGCATTCATAGTTATTGGGGCACCCAGTACGTCACCCTTGCGCGTTGAAGCGTCCGGGTGTCGTTTCTTGTATTGACGCCGGTGTCTGAAGGGAGAAATGATCGATGGACCTGGCCGCACTCATCCGTGATATTCCGGACTTTCCTGCAGAAGGCGTGCTCTTTAAAGATATCACCACCCTTCTTCAAGATCCGGATGGGTTCAAAGCCGCTGTAGATGCACTCGTCGAACACTATCAGAGTGAAAAGATCGATGCCGTGGCTGCCATCGAATCACGAGGGTTTATCTTTGGCGCACCCCTAGCCTTAGCTCTCGGTGCTGGTTTTGTGCCGGTGCGAAAACCAGGCAAGCTGCCTGCCGAATCCATATCCATAGAATACAGTTTGGAATATGGTACCAATTCCCTGGAGATGCATACAGATGCCATCAAGCCAGGGCAGCGTGTGCTTGTCGTAGATGATCTGCTTGCCACTGGGGGTTCTGCGGAGGCAAGCATCCGCCTGGTTGAACAACTGGGCGGCCAAGTCGTGGGAGCAGCGTTCGTTGTAGAGCTGTTGTTCCTTCACGGCCGCGAAAAGCTGGCCGATTATGACGTGTTCAGCGTCATACAATATTAGCCATAGGAGTAAAAGCTATGGTGGACACCGAAAGCACGTTGCAGATGCTTCAAGCACTGCAAGAAAAGATTGTGCGAGAGATTGATCGAAAAGAAGATTCATTGCATGATGAGATCGAGACAGCACAACCGGGCGATGATGATCAAGCAGATGTCGCCGATGCAATTTACGAGCGCGGCAAGACGTTATCGCTAATCAATAATCTACGAGAACGTCTTCTCAACGTCGAACACGCAATTCAGCGTGTTGAAGATGGCACATATGGCACATGTGAGATGTGCGGCGTAGAGATTCCTGAAGCCCGGCTAGAACTGATTCCCGAGGCGGCATTGTGTGTCAATTGTGCCTCCAAGATGGAAACATCGATCAGACGACATCGTCTGGCATCTGAACCATCATAAACGGCAAGAGGGGCTGGCCATAAGGCCAGCCCCTCTTGCACTGTGGAGGGTTGTGCCGGATTAACTCCGGTTTATATGCACAGCATCCGTCTAACTAGCCCCTGACTGTGGGAATCAAGAGCCAGTAGATCTGGTATCTCGTAGCGCGTTTTGTTGATGTCAATCACTACATACCGCGTAGCACTGACCTCACGCACATACGACATGATGCTGTCTCGCATAACAAATTCTAGTTCGCCTTTGTCTGTCAACACTTGCCAGTACAAAAAGCCGAACTCTTCTTTGACGCTGCGCACCTGGGTGATCTTGGGCACAAAGTAAAAAAGCTCCAGTGCCTCTTCCACCAACTCCCGATCCGCCTCGCTAAGCAGACCATAATCCATGATGACCCCAATCTCATCATGATCATCAGTATTGGGATCACGAACCGAGATAAACTGTGTGCCTTCAGACATTGGAAAGCAGCGCCGAAGCTCGGTACGGCCGTAAAACGTGCCGTCTGAGAGGGTCAATGTCAGGTTATCTCTATTCTTGGCAAAACGGACCTCAAAAGGGGTCAGCTCGCGAATCTCATAACTTGCTGTCATTTCGCTGCTCCTAGTAGTTCCGCATGCTCCTGGTAACGGCTGAAACGGTTCTGCAACTGCACCAGGTCATAGAAGGCCCCCTTCTTATCAAGAAGTGCCTGCGGTTCGCCCTCTTCTTCAATGCGCCCGTGATTCATCACCACAATGCGATTCGCGTTCGAAAGCGTCGAAAGACGGTGGGCAATGGCAATGGTGGTACGCCCCTGCACCAGATGGTCCAACGCTTCCTGAATCTGCCGCTCGGTCTTGGTATCTACCGATGAAGTTGCTTCATCCAGTATCAGGATGCGCGGGTCGTTCAAGATGGCTCGAGCGATGGAAACGCGCTGCCGCTCTCCACCCGAAAGACCACCGCCGCCCTCACCAACCATGGTGTCATAACCTTCTGGCATCATCGTGATAAAATCATGCGCGTTTGCAGCCTTGGCCGCTCGAATTATGTCAATTCGCTTGGCATTGGGCATACCGTATGCCAGGTTCTCGGCAACAGTGCCGGCAAATAGGTAAGGCTGCTGGAGCACGACGCCAATATTCCGGCGGATATCGTCCATCGACATATCGCGCAAGTCGATACCGTCGATGCGAATAGAGCCATTGGTCACATCATAAAAGCGGCACAGTAGGTTGATAAGCGTCGATTTGCCAGCGCCGCTGTGACCGACCACACCAATCAGTTCGCCCGGCTCGATTTTCATCGAGAGATCGCGGATCACTGGATTGTAGGGATCGTAGCCAAAGCTCACGTTATCGAACACGATGCCGCCATTCAACAACTCGCGACGCACCGGTCGCACCGGCTGCGGCTGAGCTTCTTCATCCAACAGATCGAAAAGCCCCTGCGCAATCGTCACAAAGCGGTTGAGCGATTGCGAGACGTTGGTGAGCTCTGAGAGCGGGCCGTAAAACATACCCAGGTAACCCAGAAAGGCGATCAGGGTGCCTACAGTAATCTGCCCGGCCATGACGGAGCGCCCGCCCACGTACCAAATAATCAAGCCGCCAGCCCCAAAAGCAAATGAAGCAATAGGGAAAAAGCGCGACCAGGCTAAATCGACCTGTAAGATACTATTCAGATAAGCGTCGTTATGAGCCTTGTAACGCCGCTCTTCCAGTTGCTCCTGGCCAAACGCCTTGACAACGCGAACGCCGCTCAAAAAAGTATTTAGCATGGCGTTAAAGCGGCGGCGCGCCATCCAGCGCCTGCGAAAATGCGGACGCATTCGCCGATAGTAGAGATATGCAGCCAGCATCACCAATGGCGTCGGGATCAGCCCATACCAACCTAAGGATGGCGACATGCTGAACAGGACGACACTGATGCCAATGACCGTCATGATGCGCATAAGCGCCATGGTCAACTCGGATATCAGCCCTTGAAGCTCATCCGTATCTGTATTGATTCTGGTCATCAAGCGGCCAGTCTGGGCCTTTTCAAAGTACTCGACGGGTAGATCTTTGACGTGATCAAACAGTTTCTCACGCATTTCGGCCGTAAAGCGGCTGCCCACGCCGATGGTTAGGCGGTTCTTCCAGATCACCACGCCTACGCGCACCATGCGCAAGCCCAACAGCCCCAAAACAAGCCACAGTAACAGCTTGTAACTGCCGCCTTGAACCAAAACTTGGTCGATAAGGATTCGCTGCAAGTACGGCGGCGTCAGGTCAATCGCCACAATGCCCAAAAGCAGCACGGTGATCAGGACTATAGCACCCCTGTGTGGGCTAGCTAGTGACATGAGTCGCTTGAACACCTGACTCTTTTGGATGCACCTCGGGCAAACTCTACTCGTAGAATCGAGAAGAGGACGTCCACAATAGATACAACGGTTGGCGTCAGCATGAATATCGGGGATATCCACATCCACACCTTCTGATGCGCGCATATGAAGGTATTGGGCGATAGCCCCAAACTCTTTGCCAAGCTCGTTGGAAAAGTGAAGCACAACCTGCGGTTCGTCATCGACAGTCAAACTCAAGAGCCCATTGCCGACACAGCGCTCAATGTGCGCATCAGAAATACGAGCAAGGTCATATTTATAGCGAAGGTCCGCCCCATCTACGGAACGGCTCACCACATAGAATGTCTCTTCATCGAGGAGCAGCCATTGTTCACCAAATTCACCGTTGGGTGCGAGATCGGACTTGCATACAAGTGTCAATCGGAAGGGGCTGCCACCTTCCGTCTCCAGACATCGCAATACTGGCGTTGGCACCTGTTCTGCAATCAGTGCCGTATCATCGTTCTCTTTGCTTTCCGCCTTCATTCCGGTTCCTCCCTTTTTTTCATACATGGACGGATATAGGGCGGACGATAGACAGTTTGACGCAACAAAAAAGGCCACCGCCCGTACAAATACGTGCGGTGTCCTTTTCTACGCCGGCGAGGTTAGCTGACGGGCTCGGGAAGAAAGAGGAAAGCCCCTACGTTCCGAAAACGATTCGCCCCAATTCTGGTTCCCCCGCTGCAGACAGTCAGTCGTTCGTCATTGAACGGTAATGCTGTTTGCATTAGGCGACGCATATACTTTTCTGTTGTAATCAACTGTCATATTCAACCACAGTGACAATATCACAGCAGCTGCTGAATGTCAAGCCTTACACAATGAATCCGCAAAATCTCCTAAATCCAGTCATCACTGATTTGGCGGAGCCCCGTTACCCGCTGGAATACTCTCTCCCAGCGGAATCACCTCTACCTCGTCACAGGGCAATTCCATCACATCATCCCACACGTACCCCTCGGCCACAAAGGTATTGATGTCCACAATCCAACTGCGTGTACCGTCGGCATTAACGCGATACACATGAGGTTCATCCTCGCACTTGATGAGCTGGGGCATGGGGTCACCCATCACAAACTGGCTCATAAAGTCTTCGTCCACCACATGTACGTCGTCCCATCTATAGCCCATCTTCCCAAAGGCCGAGATCGTGGGAATCCAATGCAGTTCGTTGTCCATCAGCACGTAAATCGCGTCGCCCTCGGTCTTGAGCAAGAGCCCATCGCGGATGATCAGCGCCTCTCTATCGGGCAAAAGTCTGGCCAAACTCACGCCGTGGGATGTCACCGGAATGTTGATCACCACAGCTAGTATGACAACCAGCAGGAGTAACCGCCACAAAGTGCGCCCCACCCCAATAGAAGTGGCAGCAGGGGCTGGAATCCACCCCGCTTCACCAGGACCAGCAGCTCGCGCCGAAACAGCCATACGATTCGTGAGCGCTACAGCAGCTTGACCACCAATAGATGTCTCAGTAGAAGCCTGTGCCGTATTCGTCTCAGCCTTGCGGGCACTCGAATACCCAACGCGTTTTCGTTCGTTGTTCCGCTCAATCAAAGCGTCCAGCAACACATCGAGGAATTGCTCGGTGATATCGTGGCGCTTGTTTTCGTCAGCCATCGCCTTCTCCTTATATCACCAGCGTCTAAAGGCCCAGCAATTCACCAAAGCTTACGAGTATGTTGGCAAAAAAGGTGCCGCCAAAGCCGCGGAATAGCTCAAAGGGTAATCCCGGGGCACCCACAAAGGGTCGCAGCGTCCAAGCCAGTTGACTGCCCACCAAACCATAGAGCGCCACCCAGAACCACAGCAGGCGATGGCGTTGGCCCAACCCTTGCTCATCCTGCGAGACAATGCGCATGCCATACCCCAAAAAGCGCACACCCCGAAAGCCCGCTATGATAAAGAACAGCACATTCAGCAGTTTAAAGAGTTGATAACTACTGGTGGATAGGAGAAAAAAGAGGGTGATTGGCGCAAAACTGAGCAAAAGCACCGACGTGACGGTTATGGCCGTCATCAGCAGAACCAAGCTTTGCGTCAGAGTCTGGTTGGAACCAAAGAGGACACTGAAGAAATAGAGGGTCGGTCCGGTCAGCACCAATGTGACCAAGAAAAGAATCGGTAACTTTATGGCCGAACTGAGGGCCTGTAGTGCGCTGTGCGAAGACCCCAGAACAGCGCCGTACACCAGCAAACATAAAAGGCTGGCAATGATCATGGATTTTAGTTTTTGGCCAAGCTGCTTGCCCTCCCTCACCTCAACAAAGAACTGGTCTCTGCTACGCAGAATGAACTCGACAATCTGCAATGATCTCATCTGCTTCTCCCGTGTCTGAGAATCAATCTTGCCATTATAGATACTAACGATCGCTCTTGCATTCCAGTTCCATGCCAGCTCCCTGAACTTTGTGAAGCCTTGCACGGTCTATCTCTCATCTTGACACACGCCCGCCTGAGCCTTACAATAGCTCGGACTCTAGAGAGGCGTGACACACTGCGCGGCAGCATGATATTTAGTGCCCACTGCGCAGCGCTTGCCATGTCAAAAATGCTCCGGGCGTACCTCGTGGTAGCGCCCTTAAGTTTTCGCAGGAGGTATCAAAGGATGAGCCAGATGACCGAATTCCGGTGGCACGGACGCGCCGGGCAAGGCGTGGTCACGGCAAGCGAGCTCCTGGCCGAAGTCGCTATGAAGGGGGGCAAGTTCTTCCAGGCCTTTCCAGAGTACGGCTCCGAGCGTATGGGCGCTCCCATCAAGTGCTACACGCGCATCGACAATGAGCCGATCGAGATGCACTGCCCCGTTCTTGAACCAGACATCGTAGTTGTAGTGAATCCCAACCTTCTCGGTATTGTCGACATTACCGAAGGCCTGAAAAAAGATGGCCTCATCATCATCAACACCACCGAGCCCCCCGAAGATATGCGCAAGCGGATCAAGTTCGCAACTGGCAAACTGTGGACAGTTCCCGCATCGAATATCGCACTCGAAGAGCTCAAAAGAGATATCCCCTCGACGATGATGTTGGGTGTTATCGCCAAGGCGACCGGCCTGATCACGATCGAATGTGCTATTGAAGTTACCCGGGAAACACTGGGCAACAAGCTCCGCCCCGAAGTCGTCGAGGCTAACGTCCGCGCCCTTCAGCGGGCCTATGATGAATGCATACAGGGCTAAGCCCTAGAGCATCCTGAATACCACCTAATCCAGGAGGATTTACTCATGGCAAGATATGAAGCTCCGCGTCTGGATCTGCCCTGGACCGAAGCAAACCCTGGTGGCGTTGTCACCACACCAGGCATTTCCGAGACCTATCAGACGGGTACGTGGCGTACATTCCGCCCTGTACACGATGCTGATCAGTGCATCCACTGCCTCGCATGTTGGATCGCCTGCCCCGACTCGTCGATTCTTGTTGAAAATGGCAAAGTCGTCGGCATTGATTACATCCACTGCAAGGGTTGCGGCATTTGCACCACGGTTTGTCCCAAGGACATCAAAGAGCCCCACGCCGTCACTGGTGAGCTTGGCAAGGTGCTCCAGATGATCCCCGAGTCCGACGCCACCCAGGACTAGCCTGCAACGGAGGAACAAAATGGTAGAAAGCAAGTACATGCCGCTCGACGGAGCCAACTCGGTCGCGCAGGCCATGCGCCAAATAGAGCCAGATGTCGTTGCGGCGTATCCTATCACCCCGCAGACGGCAATTGTACAGAATTTTTCGCAGTTTGTCGCAGATGGTATCGTCCACACCGAGTTTGTGCCGGTTGAGAGCGAGCACGCCGCAATGAGTGCCTCAGTTGGCGCTTCAGCTGCTGGTGCCCGTGTTATGACGGCTACTGCCGCCAACGGCCTTGCACTCATGTTTGAGATGCTCTACGCCGCTTCTGGTATGCGTTTGCCCATCGTGATGAGCGTGGTGAACCGTGCCCTCTCCAGCCCCTTGAACATCCACTGCGATCATTCCGATTCCATGTCTGCCCGCGATAGCGGCTGGATTCAGTTCTATGCCGAATCTGGACAAGAAGCCTACGATAACACCATCAAGTCTATGCGCGTTGCCGAGCATCCCGATGTGTTGACCCCGGTCATGTCCTGCCAGGACGGTTTTATCACCGGTCACGGTGTCGAGCGCGTAGGTATGCTGCCCGATGAGGCCGTCAAGGAATTCGTCGGCACCTATGCCCCCACCAATTGGCTGCTGGATGTAGAACGTCCGGTCACCATGGGCGCCTGGGACTTTACTGACTATTACTTTGAACACAAGCGCCAGCAGACCGAGGCCCTCGAAAAGGCCCTGCCCGTTATCGAGCAGGTTAGTGCCGAATACGCCGCGCTCTCTGGCCGACCCCAGCCCATCCTCGATACCTTTGGGATGGATGACGCCGATGTGGCGATCATCGTACTCAGTTCTACCGCAGGTACCACCCGCACAGTATGCCGTGACCTTCGCGCCAAGGGTCTCAAGGTCGGCCTCGTCAAGCCGCGGCTCTTCCGCCCCTTCCCTTATACGGCAATCATCGACGCCATCAAGGGTTGCAAGGCTGTAGCCGTTCTTGACCGCGCCATTTCCTTTGGCTCGCCTATGGGCTGCGGTCCGCTCTTCCTCGACGTTGCAGCGGCTCTTTACAACGAGGGTGTGACTGGCCTACCACTGGTCAACTATGTCTTTGGTCTTGGTGGCCGTGATACCGTTCCGCCAATGATCGAGTCGGTCTATACCGATCTCCAGGAGATTGCCTCCTCTGGCGAGCGCGGCGACATGGTTCGCTACCTCGGCCTGCGTGAGTGATCGGACAGCAAGAGAAGAGGAGTGCATAATATGGCAGAGAACATTCGCATTCGTCTGCGCGACATGGCTGAAGACCCCGAGCGTCTCGCTTCCGGTCACCGTCTTTGCGCTGGTTGCGCAGAGCCAACCGTCATGCGCCAGATCCTACATGCTATCGATGGCCCAGTCATCATCGCCAACGCGACTGGTTGTATGGAAGTATCTACCACGGTATACCCCACCACTGCGTGGGAGGTGCCCTGGATTCACACCGCCTTTGAAAACGCTGCTACCACCATCTCTGGCGTCGAGGCGGCTTATAAAGCGCTCAAGCGCACTGGCAAGATCGCAGAAGATGCCGAGATCAAGTTCATGGCCATCGGCGGCGACGGCGCCAGCTATGACATCGGCTTGCAGTTCATCTCGGGCGCTTTGGAGCGCGGCCACAAGTTTGTATATGTGTGCTTGAACAACGAAGCTTATATGAACACCGGCATTCAGCGTTCTGGTGCAACGCCGCGCGGCGCTAACACCACCACCACGCCAGTTGGCAAGGTGATGCCCGGCAAGCCCCAGTGGCGCAAGCCGTTCACGCGCATTATGGCCGCCCACGACATTCCCTACGTCGCCCAGGCAGCACCGCACAACTATCGTGACCTGATGACCAAGGTCAAGAAGGCTTTTGCAGCCGATGGTCCGGCCGTGCTGAATATCCTGGCTCCCTGCCCTCGTGGCTGGCGCCATGCTTCAGATCAGGCCATGAACATCTGCCAGCTAGCAGCTGATACTTGCTACTGGCCGCTGTACGAAGTTGAAAATGGCAAGACCATCGTCAACTACAAGCCCCGCGAAAAACAGCCCGTCGCTGAGTGGCTCAATACGCAGGGTCGGTTCCGTCACCTCTTCCGCCCCGCCAATGCCCAGCTCCTCCAGGAAATTCAGGAGCGTACGGATTGGGAATGGGAGCGCTTGTTGCACGAAGAAGAGTGCTCCAAGTAGCAGTGGATCGTTAAAGAGAGGGGTAGCGTTTTTGAGAGCGCTACCCCTCTTTGCAAGCAAAGGAGAAAGCCATGAGCTTGGGCGACAGGGTGTTCGAATCACAGCACCCCCTCGTGAAACACAAGGTAACGCTGCTGCGCAGTGTAGAGACCGAACCGAAAAAGTTTCGTGAGCTGATCAACGAGATCTCGGTGTTGCTCGGATACGAGGCTACACGTGATTTGGAACTCGAACCCAGAACCGTACAAACGCCTTTGGCTGTTACAACGGGCGTTCGTCTCGCTGAAAAAGTCGGCCTGGTGCCCGTTCTGCGTGCCGGCCTGGGTATGGTCGAGGGTATGTGGAATCTGCTGCCGGGCGCTGAAGTCTGGCACATTGGCCTGTACCGCGACCATCAGACCCTGGAACCCGTGCAGTATTATAACAAACTGCCGGTGAACCCCACTGTGCAAGTTTGCCTGGTGTTGGATCCCATGCTGGCAACGGGTGGTTCTGCCACCGCAACCATCGACATCCTCAAAAAATGGGGCGCCAAGCGCATCAAGTATATGGGGATTATCGCCGCGCCTGAAGGCATCAGAGCACTGGCTACCGCCCATCCTGATGTCGATATTCACATTGCCGCGATTGATGAACGATTGACACCAGCACCTACCAGCCCAGACGATCCGCCGCAAGGCTATATCCTTCCGGGTCTCGGTGATGCAGGCGATCGTCAGTTCGGAACCGCCTAACCTTATTCAACGTTCTGCCAACCAGCAGAACATACTGAATTCGAGGTAGTCGATGAGCGCACTCTGGTATATTGCTGTCTTTGCTATCAGCGCATTGGGCGTTTACCTGCTCACACCACTGTCCATACGCATTGGCGACCAGCTTGGTCTGGTTGATGAGCCCGGGGGACGGCGCAAGCACAAGGGACGCGTGGTGCGCATCGGCGGCCTTGGCCTCTTACCAGCCTTTGCTGCAGCGGCATTGATTACCGTGCCGCTGCCTCGCATCGATTCTCTCGAATTGACGCGACTCTTTGGCGTACTGGCAGGTATGATCATCGTTTGGTGCATGGGCCTGCTTGACGATCGCTACCATTGGCCCGGCTGGAAGCAGCTCATCGGCCTGGTGCTAGCCGCTGCTGTAGCAATGATCTGCCAGGTATTCATCGAACGCTTCAACAATCCCTTTACTGATGCCCAAGTCGTGGTGGATTGGTATATCATGATCCCTATCACTCTGGTCTGGCTAGTTGGCTTTCCCATTACCTTGAACGTACTGGATGGCCTAGACGGCCTAGTGGCAGGCGTGACAGCCATCTCCTCATTGATCCTCTTTATCCACATGCTCAGGTTGGAGCAGTACAGCGTATCACTGTTGCCACTGGCCCTGTTGGGCTGCTGTGTGGGGTTCCTACCTTATAATTTTCACCCCGCCAAGATCTTCCTGGGGGGCGGCGCCTACGTACTCGGTTTTGGCCTGGGGGCACTGTCTATTGTGGCTGGCGCCAAAGTGGCTACCGCACTGTTGGTGCTGTGGTTACCCATCGTCGATCTAATCTGGCAGGTTTATTCGCGATGGAAGAGCGGAGTCCGAGCTACCACTGCTGGACGGGGACATTTACATCTTCGCCTGCAGGATCTGGGATGGCCACAAAGCCGCATCGTGCTAATGTACTATGGCATCACGGCACTCTTGGGTGCCGCTGCGCTGCTCATTTCTTCTCGACTGCTCAAGTTCACTGTACTCGTCGCCGCCGGACTGCTGATCCTTAGCCTGCTCATCTATGTGGCCAGCAAGCCCCTCAAGACTACCGAAGAATCATAAGCCGCGCTCTTTCAGGAGAGCGAGTATCCCTTCAATGTCATCTGGGGATAATACAGGAACATCGGCTTTGAAAGGCTCGCTGCAAACAATGGCGAGCCTTTCGCTATCCAAGGGCAAGGCTTCATCGCTCGCCGTCCGGCGCACTTCGATCCTCGGCATGGGCACTGATTTGTAGCCCTCGACGAGTACAATATCGAGACCGGGCGAGAATCTGGTCAACACCTCGTCGAAATCAGGTTCAGGGCCGTACTCGTACAAGGCCATACCCGCTGGCCCAACCAGGGCGACACGCTCGGCGCCTGCCTGCCCCATGCGCCACGAATCCGTACCCTCAGTATCGAGTTCTACCTCTTGGCGAGTATGCTTAATAACGCCTACATGCATGTCTCGGCTCACGAGTTCATGCACCAAGGCCTCGATAAAAGTCGTTTTACCCGAATTATGCCAACCAGCGATGCCCACGACCAACACCTGTTTCATCACACTTGAGCTCCTGTCTCCTTCAGCCAGCGCTGAACCCTTGTCTGTATTTGCTGCGCAGATGTGCAATTGAGCAGCTCTTTGCCGAGTGCATTAGCACTGTGCGGAGTGAGATGTGCCAAGCCGCTGCGCAACGCAATAACGCCCGTTGCTGGCACAGCCAGATCGCCCATCCCCAAGGCCACCAGTAACGCTGCCTCGGGTAATTGGTAGGCCGCCGCCCCACAGCCAATGAGGGGTAATTCCAACTCTTGCGCCCGAAGAACCAGCATACGCACGGCCTGAACGAAATCCATAGAGTAAAAGACATCTTTTATAGGGGCAGTCTCGCGATTCAAGCCGGCCAGATCAGCAGCCAAATCTCCCGTACCCAACAACAAACCAGCGGGGCGCGGCACAAGAGAGGATAGGACAGACAGTCCTTGCTCACTCTCGATGCAGGCATAAACCGGCAAGGACAGACCCGCTTCGCGCACTATGGTGATAACGGCCTGCCAACTCTCCTGCGAGGTCACGCGCGACACGGCAAGGCGGACATCATGTCCGGGGGCAGTCTGAGAGAATACCTCCAGCAACATCTGCAAAATGCCAGGATGCCGCATCAACCAGTTCTCGTCTGTGATGCTGCCATACAGCCCATCAGATTGCGGTAGCCGCAGCACCACTGGACGATCACCCGCAGCATCGAGCAACTCGGATATAGCGCGTGTCAGTCCCTTGGCCTGCCAACCACAAGCTTGTGCCGCCAAAAACTCGCTACGCACAAGACCCACCCCGACTGCTCCTCTAGCCAGACCAGCACGCACCTCCTCGGGAGATGCCGAATCCAACCATAAGGCTATGTTCGAGTTTAAGCCAGGCCACAGTGGCATTGCCTCTGCCTTTACCGGCAAATCCTCACCGATAGTCATATCTTGACCGTCATACAACGCAGCCAGTTCGCCTGAACTGACGGCGATCATGGGGATGCCCAACGACCTGGCATACACTGCTGCATGAGAAAGCCAGCCGTTAGCTACGCAACAGGCGCCTACCACGCGACAACCAGACGGCGGCAGCAGGTCCGCTGGCAAGAGGTACTCACCCACAATCACCAACTCACGCGAATCGGATGTACGGGGCTTGTGGTAATGCTGAACACGACGCAGCACGTCACGACGAACCTCTACTGGGACCGAGCGCAACATCTCGGGCAAATCCACATTCGTACAGATGAGCACAGCCAGAGAGGCTTCCAGAATAGCGCGAATATCCTCATCCCAGGTTTGGCTAGTAATCTCAGTTGCCAAAGCTTGGGCTGCACGATCGCGCCAGGTCGCATCATGGAGACGGCTTTGAAGCGTATCTTCATCGGGAATCACCCGATAGATCGCGCCGCTAGCCCGGCCGGGGGCCAGCACGCTCTCGGCCATAGGAGCTAGGGCTGCTGCCTCCTCAGAGCGCTCCACTAGAAAGCAAAGCTCAGCGGCAACTCTCTCGGCATCCTCGCCGTCCACTGCGATACCCACTGCATCTCCACATCCAGCGCCCAGTGCCAGGAGTTCGGCAAAAGAATCGGCCTCGGCAGTACGCCCCTGCCATGTAAGTACGATCCGACAGCCAGAAGCCAACGCGGCCTGTCGAACCTGCCAGGCCAGGCGCGCATGCAATCCCCGCGAATCGCCGATAGTGGCCGTGGCCCAAACCTGCGCCATCTCGCTATATCCCAGCCAGAGCCAATACAAACGCCACCAAAATAACTCCCATCAGGATGTAATGAATAGATACCTTATGCCGCCGCAGCCAGGCGATGAACAACACCAAAAGTGGCCCCAACCAGGCGACAATACCGCCCTCAGTCGAGAGAGAACCGAGCGATACATAGAGGGCAGAGAGCGCCCCCAACACACCGGCACCTGTCATCTCGACGATTGCAAGAACCCGGTGATAGTTGACACCTTCCATAAGACGAGGCAAACCCTCAGCGCCTGCCCGATAGCCATAGCGGAAAAAGAGCCAGCCGCCCCCCCAGATGATGGCGATCATGGCCAGCACATAGAGCACCGGCGCAGACCAGGTTCCCTCAAGGGCTCCGCCGACAGCCGCAGAGATGAGCGCCGAGCCCAACGCCGCTTGTAACAAGCTATCGCCAATGCCCGAGACGGGCCCCATCAGCGCCGACTTGATGGCAGTTATCTCAGTTGCGTTCCCATCTCCACCCAACGCGAGGCGCTGTTCCTCCATGCCCAGAGTCACACCGACGATAAACCCACCCAGGTTGGGTTCAGTATTGAAAAAGGCCGTGTGGCGCTGCAACAGTTCGGCTCGCTCGTGCGTATCGGGGATGCGGCGAGCGAGGGGAACCATGGCCTGAGCGAACCCGGTGCCCTGCATACGTTCCCAGTTGTAACACGCGTGTGAGAAAAACAGCCAGTGCAGCCAGGAACGAAAAACATCACCGCGTTTGAGCAGATCTACGGGCTGCTCCTCAGAAAGCACACCCTCTGCCGTAGGTGGAGAAGGTGCGTTCTGTGGTAAAGGTCGCGTCACCAGCCAGGCCAGCGCAGCAATGACTACTGAAACCCCCAGAATGGGCATTCCAGCCAGAGCAGCGGCCACAAAGCCCAGGGCAAAGGCCGCCAGAGTGTCGCCTTTCCACAGATAGGCCATCAACTGAGCCAACCCCACAGCCGGAAGCAGGCCGCCCATGAGCGTTAGTGCACGCAACAGCCATCCCGGCACCACAGCCAACACGCTATCCAAAGCAGACGGTCCCCAGTAAACGGCCGCAAAACACACCGGGATGGTCAGCGCCGCCAGCAAAAGTTGGGACGGTAGCACATTCGCCAGAACAAGGCCTCTGGTATTACCCACAGCCGCCTGCCGATCCACGCCACGAACAAAAGCCGCCGAGAGGGTCATGCGCAGCTGGTATAGCACCACCCCCAATAGGCCCACGGGCAGCATCAAAGCCAGAGCTGTCTCTGTGTCTAGGCCACCCGCAACCACCAAGGCCGAGCCCACATAGCCCGCCAACGCCATATCAGCGGGCAGGGTGCCACCCACACCGCTTTGCCCGATATAGGCCAGATTGATGACTGCCCCAGCCGCCAAACCGGCCGCAGGATTCCCCAGCACCAGGCCTACCAGCGCACCACCGATGAGCGGCCGATACAATGTCCAATAGCCCAAGCCGCCAAGCCAGCAGCTTTGCGAGAGATAATAAAAGGCAGCGATCAACAAAGCCTGCCAGACCGCTATAGTGGCGCCATCTTTAATCATGCGTAATCCTTTGGCCAAATGTGGGGCTGCTCGTCAGGTAGGGCTTGTACAACGATGCGCACGCTTTCGTTCGCCATCACTTGCAACAAAGCCTCATCCTCTGCGTCAACCGCTACCTGCGAAGAAAGCCGGGAAATCTGTTCTGTGGGGGCCATACAGCCGAGATTCAAGGCTGCACCCAACATGCCTCCTTGGAAGAGCCGTGCTGCATCACCCAAACGAGCCAATACCAGCAGTGTCTGCGTTGGATCAAGCAAACCCTCTTCGACTGCCTCCACAAGCTGCTCAGCACGGCCAACCCATAGATCTACTTTGGGCGGCAGAACCGAGCGATAGAGCGTGCGCAAAAAAACGGTATCGGTCTCTGGTGCAGGCACACAGGCCACAGTATGGGGCTTTAAATAAGGCAGCCAGGCCACCAGAACCTGGCCATGAAGCAAGCGGTCATCTACACGCGCCCATAACCAATCCGCCGTCACTGAATGCCTTCAATACCAGCCTGTCGGCCGCGCTCCAGTGCCATGTCCAAGGCAACATCGCCATCGCACAAAGCTAACAGCTCTAGCAGCATGGGTAAGTTCGCTCCGGCCAAAACGCCGCCCGAACGCGAACGCATGGTCTCCATAGCTGCCCGCCACGGAGCACCGCCGGCCATATCACAAAGGACGATGACAGCGTCCTCTGTTTCGCCCAGAACGACTTGCAGCCGCGTGCTCAATTGGGCCAGGCTGTCATCTGGCAACGTATTGATGGCCCATAGCGCGGCATGGCCGCCGCTAATCTGCATAGCGGCACAGGTCAAGCCTTCTGCAAAATCGGCATGCCCGAACACCAAAATGCGAAACATCTTCCCCTCGCTCAACAAAGCAATTGGAGGCAACTAGCCCTGATTGACGATGCCTCGGCCCGTCTCTATAATATATAGGATATTATACCATCGCAGGTGGTCAGACCAACCCTTGGCCGCATGTAAAGAGGTTCAAAAATACATGGAAAACCTGATGCAGCGCAAACAAGCGCTGTTTGATATCATCAACAAGCTGGGGCGTGTCGTTGTGGCTCTCTCCGGCGGCACCGATAGCAGTTATCTCCTTTCGGCCTGCGTGGATGTGTTGGGTGTAGAAAGCGTTCGTGCCGTCACGGTGCGTTCACCCTTGTTCCCCGCAGAAGAGGACGCGGTTGCCCGCCAGATTGCAGATTGGGCTGGCGTAGAACATACAATCCTAGAGATGGACGATCTGGCCAACCCTTTGGTTGCAGCCAATCCGCGTGACCGCTGCTATCATTGCAAGCGTGCGCGTTTCAGTGCCTTGATGCATATTGCCGCCAAAGCGGATAGTGTGGTTGTGCATGGCGAGAACCTCGATGACCTGCACGTCTATCGCCCCGGCAGTCGTGCGGCAGCTGAACTTGGCACTCGCGCCCCCCTAGCTGAAGCCAAGCTCACCAAGGCGGATATCCGCGCGCTGGCTCAGGAACGCGGCGTGCCCAACTATGCACGGCCCTCGGCAGCTTGCCTGGCCACGCGTTTCCCGTACGATACCCCCCTCACTCAGGAGGGGCTGGAGCGCGTCGAAGCAGCAGAGAACACCGTGCGAGAACTACTGGGTGATGTGCAGTTGCGTGTGCGTGACCACTACCCCATAGCCCGGATAGAACTCGATCCCCAGAACATGGTTCAAGCGGTGCAGCCAGATCTGCGCTTTGAGCTTGTCGCACGTCTCACAGCACTTGGTTATCGTTATGTCACCCTGGATTTGCAGGGCTTTAAGAGTGGGAGTTTTGATGACACCACAGCCAACAACCCTTCATGATGCAAAGCATTCGCCCATAGCCCGGCCCGATTTCGAGCGAGCCCGGCGCAAAGGCGTTCCCGAAGTCATACTGACGGATACCAAAACAGTCGAACAATCCATGGCTATTGCCGCTTCCTTCTTGGCAAGAACACAGCGGGCCATCTTGAGCCGCGTCTCTGATGCCTTGTATCAGGCGCTGGAGGCCGAATACGGCACTGGCGGCCATCTGGAATGGCACCCGGTCAGTCGCGTAGCCATTGTCCGCGAAAACGGACATCGTGCCGAACCCACGGGCGGGCGCGTTGGCGTTTTAACAGCAGGTACATCCGACCAACCCGTCGCCGAGGAAGCCACACTCATTGCCCTGGAGATGGGCTGCGAAGTCAAGACAGTCTATGATGTGGGCGTCGCTGGGTTGCACCGCCTGTTCGATCCGCTCGAAGAGATGATGATCGAGGGCATTGATGTGCTTATCGTGGCGGCGGGGATGGATGGCGCTCTGCCTTCAGTGGTTACCGGCCTTGTGCAAGTGCCAGTTATCGGCCTGCCCACTTCGGTAGGTTATGGCATGGGCGGGCGCGGTGAAGCTGCCCTGCTTTCGATGCTTCAAACCTGTGTGCCAGGCCTTACCGTGGTGAATATCGACAATGGCATCGGCGCTGGTGCGACGGCGGGTATCATCGCCAATCGTTGCGCAGCCGCCAGAAAAGGTCAAGCCGAATAGATGTGTGAAACACCCCGACAGGTGGTTTTGCTCGAGTGCAATATTGACGACATGACCGGAGAAGCGCTGGGGTATGCCATGGAGCGCCTCTTTGAGGCGGGTGCCCTGGATGCCTGGTTCACGGCCATACAGATGAAAAAGAATCGCCCTGGGACGCTGCTCTCGGTGTTGTGCCGCCCAGAAGAGGCTGACAAGCTAGCAGAAGCCATGCTGCGCGAGACCACCACTCTGGGCATCCGTCGGCGTATGGTCGAGAGAATCATTGCCGAACGCGAGGTCACGTCGGTAGAAACCTCCTGGGGAACCGTGCATATCAAGGTCAAGCGCGTCAATGGTGAACGCGTTTCTATCAAGCCTGAATTCGAGGATTGCGCTGCACTGGCTCGTGCCTATGGCCTGCCACTGGAGCACGTTCAGCAAGCTGCATTGAAAGCCTTTGAACAACTGAATGACTGACAACGACACGCCACAATTATTACAGCGTCTGCGCACGTTCTATCAACAATGTACACAGACGGCCTATGATGCCGGAGAAAAGGCTCTCGTGCTCTTGAAAAGGATCAGCGAACGCATGCCCGCAAGGTTGCACCGCGTTTTCAGGGTCTTGAGAAGAGCCTATATCACCTATATCGATAAGCGCGCCACCCAAGCCTCTGCAAGCCTCGCCTATTATGCCTTGTTTTCGCTCTTCCCCCTGCTGCTCGTGTTAATCTCGCTTGGCTCTGTCTTTCTCAAAACCGAAGACGTTCAAACACAGATCGTGTCTCTTGTCGTTGAACTCATCCCGACAGCCGGAGACCTCGTAGCACAAAATATTCAGCAAGTATTGGAATCGCGTGGAGCCGTGAGTATCGCCGCAGTATTGTCTTTGCTATGGTCGGCGACGGGCTTTTTTGTGGGATTGATGCGCAATGTCGAACGCGCCTGGGATGGTGTCAAGCGAAGGTCGATCATCAGGAGTCGTCTGGTAGCTGTTGTTGGCATCGTCGCACTCGGGCTGGTGCTCTACTTGATGATGATGGGGAGTACCATACTCAACCTCATCAGCGGGCTGAATATTCCTGGAATAGATCAGTTGAAGGAAATGTCGCCCCTTTGGAAAGCCCTATTTTCGCGCGTGCTACAGATCATCATACTCGTTCTGGCAATGGCTTCACTCTATCATTGGGTGCCACGACAGCGCCCTACCTGGACCGCTGTGTTAACCAGCACAGTCCTGGTCTCGGCCGCCATCTTTGGCACAACGGTCATCTACCGTTGGTATCTCAACAGCGGCCTTTCGCGATATAGTCTCGTCTATGGATCCCTCGGGACGATCATCGGTCTGATGGTCTGGATATATACCTGCTGCATCATCATCTTGTTTGGTGCCCATCTCTGCTCAGCAATCGACCGCGAACTCAATCTCAGGCCAGCCACGCAACACCCGGCAGAGATCGAAAAAGCGAACAGTTCGATTTGAGTTATTCCACCAGAATGCGCTCGATCCACTTGACCCACTTGTTGCCCTGTTCGTCTGGGAAAATCGCCCGCAGCGGAAAGCCGTGAATAGCAGGAAGTACCTCGCCTTCCCACTCCCAGGCTAATAGGTTCGACTCATCCATAGCCGTCGCCAGATCGATTTTTTGCGAATACCCGTCACGGCCAAAGATGCGAATACTCGTGGCGCTTTCGGTAGGGCCGGCCAACTCCAAGACGTCGGCCAGACGCACCCCCCCCCAGGTAAAATGATCCTCAAAGAATCCGGGGCACACCAAAACCGGATCATCCTCGACCTTTTCCATGCAACGAATCTCGTCATAAGTGAGTGCCAAAGGGCGATAGACCTCTCCCTCAACGATCAGTGACCAGCTATCAAAATCAAAATCCTCATAGATGCCGGTATAATGCAGTCCCGTTGTTTCATCGAGCTGGGCATAACCTGGCGTATCGGCGGGCGTTGGCACAACGATGGGTTCTGGCGTACAAGAGGATGCCAGGGTAATTCCTACAGTGGGTTCTGCAACTGCCTGCGTCTCTGGCGCTGAACATGAAGTAACCAACAGGACGATGAGAACGAGGATGGACAGTAGGCGTATTCGCTTCATAGTTCTCCCCTTCTGCAACGTGACTGTCTTGAGTATAGCATACGGGACCGCTACTGTGGGACAGAACCTACTTCGACAGAGCCAAGAGCGGATAACAACGCCGCAGGCTCATCGCGCTCCCAGATACGCCGAAAAGCCGCAATCTCTTTGAGCTGTAGGAGGACATTCTCCCTGGCTCGGTCGAGCATGGCCAGGCGCTCGACAGCGCCTCCTCGCTGAACAGAGAAACGCTGCTCATCCAGGCGTATCAACTCAATCAAGCCACGCGCCTGAAGCAACCTTAATGCCGCCAGTATCGCCCCTTCTAAAGTACCCACACGGGCCGCCATTCGCGATAAATCCAAGGGCTCGTGCTTGTTCAAGGCAGAGCGCACCATCTGCAAGACGAGTTCGACCAGGCGGTCGGCATCCAGAGGTGATTCATTCGTATCAGGCAAAAGGACAATGCGCGTCGGTGAAACCACATCCAACACATGGCGAGCCGTCGCCGGATCAGGCGGCACAAAGGCAATCACCAAATCGCGGCCAAGCAAGGCACTCTCACCACTGTTTATCTCACTACGCGTTCTGGCACCATCTATGCGAGAATGCAATCTCTCTTCCCATACGACGCCTTGTATCCCCAGGGAATCAAGTGCATCCAGAGCTTGCTCACGCGATAGACGGCGCAAATCAATGACCTCTGGTCCGGTGTGCAATAGAGAGGACACTGCAGCCATCTGTTCGACAGGCCGCCATTCAACCAGTGAAGCTTCTAGCCTCTCTTCACCACGATAAAAACCGCGAGAAAGCTCTAGTGCCACATCCACAGTCTGGTCAGTATCAGGTAAAACGCCTGCGTTGAACCAAGTGAGCTGCAATCGCTCGCCTTCTGGCCCTGCCACATAAAGGCGGCGATGAGCCGTCTCATGATTCCAACTGACATCCTCGGCACGCAGAAAATGAGCGCCGCCCAGGGCAAAAACCGGCTTGGCATTGCCCGAGCCAAAGGGTCTCAGCATATCCAGCGCTCTGGCTGCTTCCAAGTTTGCATCCGCCCAACCTAACTCTAGATTAATCGAAAGCACGGGCTCAGTACGCTGAGCCATCTCTGCCTCGAGCGCATGTTGAATACCTTCACGAACCCGCATCCAGTTGGCTGCTGAGACAGTGAATCCCGCTGCTTGGGGATGCCCTCCCTGCCGCTCTAGCAGATCGACCTGTGAGAAAATCGCTTCGTGGAGATCAACCCCCTCCACAGAACGTCCGCTGGCAACGAACCGATCGCCTGCATCGGCAACAACAATCACCGGACGGTCATACAGGCCCACCAACCTGCGTGCCACGGCACCCAATACACCAGTAGGCCATTCGCGATCCTGCACCACGAGAACCGGTCGGCTGGTAGCGCTCGGATCAGACTCGATGAGAGCCATCGCGCGATTTGTCGCGGCCTCAATATGCGCCCGTCTCTCCTGATTGAGGCTATCCATACGGCCCACAATGGTAGCGGCACGCTCGTCGTCATCCGTCAATAACAATTCCACGCCCAATTGCGGCTCACCCAGGCGCCCCAGGGCATTGAAACGCGGGGCCAGGTGGTATCCCGCGGCTTCCTCATTGAGCAGGGAAACATCAACATTGGCGGTTTTATAGATAGCGGCAAGCCCCACCCGCTCACCAAAGCGCAAAACCTCTATGCCCCGCTGCACCAGGCAGCGAACATCATTCTGCAAGGGGGCCATGTCGGCTATCAGACCAATGGCCGCAATATCCAACAGAGACAGCGCCTCTTGGTCTCGCCCGGTGATGCTCAACAAGTAGGCAGCCAGCTCCCAGGCTACACCGGCCCCTGAAAGACCCACCAGGGGATGGTTCGCATCCAACAATTTGGGGGATACAAAAGCATCCGCATCGGGGAGTGCATCGAGGATATCGTGATGGTCAGTAACGATAATACACAAGCCAAGCTCTCGAGCGCGAGACACCGCCTCTAGGTCGGTAGTGCCGGTATCGCAAGTCATCAACAGGGCCACGCCATCTGCCGCCGCTTTCTCTACCACACTGACCGGCAATCCACGCCCCTGACCATGAGAGAGCAGCTCGTAATCGCAAACATAGCCCAGTTGGTTCAGCGCCGAATAGAGAATAGCAGTAGAAGTTTGGCCGTCAGTATCGAGATCGCCAAAGACGCGAACTCGACCACCCGCACGCTGGGTTTCTCTCAAAAGTTCGGCAGCCTGCAAAACGCCGGGGAGTTCCTCTGGAACAGCCAAAGCATACGACGCGGGGTTCAAATAGGCAGCGGCTTGCGCAGGCGTAGTAATGCCCTTTTGCTGCAACAGCATCGCCACCAACAAACTACCGCCCGCAACATCAATCAGAGCTTTATCTGGCTGTTGAAATGGCACAATCTCCCAACGTGTCATGGTCACCTCCGCAGTAGAGGTTAAGAGTTGGAGGGGGATGTGTCAAGGGGAAAAGCAAATGGTGATGTGCTTCATGCAACGCTGCATGTCCACATCACCATATATATCCATGTATCAGAGGGCCCGCCGCATACGCAGTGAGCGACGATTCACTGCTCAGGCTGGCTCAATCCACGTACGCAAACCGAGAGGTGCATCTGCCTCGCACATCATACAGGATATGAGCACGAGCTCGCCTATGGCAAGTCCGAAAAAGCCGCTACCGGCGCAAAAGCAACGCCTATCATGCTTGGGCCAGTATGGGCGCCTAATACCAATGACAAGGGACTCGTAGGCAACCAAGTACACTTGAATTGCTGGGCAATCTGCTCACGCAGCAGAGCTGCGCCCTCGGGATTTTGTCCATGGACTATTTGAACACGCAAAGCGCTACCCGGCGCATGTTGGCGTGTTATCTGCTCCACCAATCCCTTGATCGCTCCCCGGAACGTACGCATCAGGCTAAGCTGCACATAGGTCCCATTCACTTTTTCCACCCCAATGAGCGGCTTGAGCCGCAACACCGAGGCAACCAGCCCTTTCATATGGCTGATGCGTCCACCATTTATCAAATACTTGAGCTCGTCCAGTGTGTACATGGTCTCGCTGGCGGCGCTAATACGTTCAACCAACGCCAATATCTGCTCTTTGGGCCATCCCGCCTTTACTGCACGAGCCGCTGCCTCAACTTGCCATCCTGCCACTACCGACAGAGTTTTGGTGTCCACATGTGTGATGTTCGCCTCAGGTACCATCTCGGCCGCCGCTCGCGCAGAATTATAGGTGCCGCTCAAGCCTGAAGAGATATGGATGGATAGTATGTCTGGATCGGTGACTGCGAGTTGGCGATACACCTCGGCAAAATCTCCAACCGACGGCTGTGAGGTAATGGGCAGGCTGTTCGTTTCAACCAGCAGTTTGTAAAACTCTTCCGGGCGAATATCTATTCCTTCGCGATAGGATTTGCCTTCAAGAGTTACAACAAGAGGCACTATGTGAATATCTAGTGCGGCTATTTGATCAGGAGGCAGCGTTACATCAGTCCCACTGTCTGTTACAATTTGCATCCTACTCTCCTTGAGAATCCGCTTTTTCCCCTGTGACGCCATACAAAAAAGCCAAGTAAGCGCTGCGACCCACATCTACTCAGCCCTACATCTACTTAGCCCTATAGCCAGCTTCGTTAACGTACTCTTCAATTATATGCTTGGCCAGTGCCAAACGTCCCCAAAATATGTGCCAGAAGTCATGAGTTTAGGCAAGTCCACTTTGCTCTGTCAGCCGCAGATTCTCTTCCGCTTCTCTTTACAGACGCACAAAAGCGTGGCAACCTATGAAAATGATCTCATCCAAGGAGCCTACACGTCCATGACCGAGTACAGCAAATACGTTACTGTCAATCAACGCGATCCTAAAAAAGCTATCCAAGCCGGTGTGCTGCCAATGCAGCGGAATTACGATAGCGCTCACGACAATCTGCCCTACTTTCAGAACATCGTATCGCCTCAAGATTTTGGGGACGCACACCATGCGAGCTATAGCATGTCGCATGTGCCAGGGCGTTGGCTCAACGCCTTGCTGAACGCTCAAGATGTACTGGATGTGAAAGTCGACGAGGCTTGCATCGAGGCCCTGCGTACCTGGACCTATCGCTCTTACGAAAGCGAGAATCTCGGCTTTCCAGCTATGCTAGATTTACAAACCCTCCAACCTATCCGCCGCATTGACCTGCACAACATGCGTGAGAGTATGCACGCCCTGTTCGCCCTTGTCGCTTATCGCCAGGACGAACACGCCTTTGAACTCGCCAAGACACTGATCGACAGCGTGAACCGCTACTTTGACCCGCAAACCTGTGCTTTTCGTTATGATACCTTTCACGCTGACACAGGGGCTGAGGAACAATACTATACACCCAATAGCTCTATGCGGCGCAGTATGGGGATCGATCCTGATCTGCCCCAACAAGAAGTTCAAAAGCGCATGGGCGTTCCCTTGTTCGCTCGCACCTTTGGTCGCTATATTGGCCCGTTGGTCAAACTGTACCGTGCCACCAGTTATGAGCCGGCATTGCAACAGGCTCTGCAGCTGAAAGAAGCCTGTATTACACAGGTCCTTCCCGCAGACAATTCCTACACGGCCGCAAGACTGGGAGCCCATACCCACTCGGTTACGGCCATGCTCTCATCTCTGGCGCAATTGGGCGAGGTAGTGCATGACGAGGCCATCATGCAGCGGCTCGTTGCCTTTATGGAGAATGGCCTTCAAGAGATAGCCCTCGATTTCGGTTGGTGCCTTGAAGGAGACCAGCGCCAAGATCTGGTCGGCGAGGTCAACAACACCAGCGACATCATGGAAGCCTGCTTATGCTTGGGCGGGGTTGGTTTTGAGGGATATTACGCTCGTGCGGAGCGCATTCTGCGCGGGCATTTTTTACCTTCTCAAGCGTTGGACACTAGCTTTATCCCCAACGACGATGGCCCTGATGAGCGCACTTCGCGCATGGCCTGGAGGGTATATGGTGCCTTTGGCTTTCCCACACCGTTGGGCCACGAGGATTCGCCAGGCAGCAGAATCTCTTTCAACTGGGATATCACGGGCGGCGCTGTGGGGGGATTGTGCGAGGTTCTACGCCGCAGCCTCACCCAATGGGGCCCAGATGGAGTGAGTATCAATTTGTTGTTTGATTGCGAGAACGAGTTCCTTCGATTCCGCAACCCTTACGATCGCGACGGCCAAGCCTCTATCACCGTGCAGCAACCCTGCCACATCCGTATGCGCATCCCTGGCAACACCAACAGAGAGGGCATCCGAGTCAATGGTTGTGAGAGCTACCAAGCAGGGGAATGGCTGTACCTGGTAGGCACGCAACCAGGCAACACCATCGATATCGCCTTACCCTTTGAGGAGCAAGTTCGCACCTATACGTTTCGTGGGCACAAGCTGCGCTTCACCTGGCGGGGCGAAGAGGTTATTGCTGCCGATAGTACGGGCAAACGCTTGTGCTTCTTTCCTGATAGCAGCGCAAAATAGTCATGTAAACAAAAAGAGCCAGGCAAATGCCTGGCTCTTTTCTTGGTAGCCCCACGGGAATTCGAATCCCGGCCGCAGCCTTGAAAGGGCTGTGTCCTAGGCCACTAGACGATGGGGCCACAATGACGAGGGAAACTATAACACAGCAGCCTTTGGGCGTCAAATCTCTGGGGTGCCATCTACATCTACTTCGCCCTTGTAGCGCTGCCAGTGTACGTATTCTTCTTTGTACTGCGTTCGCGGCTCGGGGCTCTCAGCAGGATGCCCCAGCCACAACAACCCCAGAGGCTCGATATGTTTAGGCAAATCGAGCACCTCGCTGACCCCCTTGCTAAAGAGACCGATAGGATGCACGCCAATCCACACACCACCTAGGCCCAGTTCTACGGCTGCCAACAGAACATTCTCAGCCGCCGCGCTAACATCCTGAATCCAGAAATCGCGAGGAGGCCCCGGCACTGTACGGCGCATATTACCGCAAACTACAATGCCCAAAGGGGCTTCGTAACGCCCCAAACGCAGCTTGTGGCGCAAGGCCTTGAGTTGGTCGGCTTCGGTGATTACCACAAATTCCCAGGGCTGGCGATTCATGGCAGAGGGCGCCGCCATGGCCGCCTCCATGAGCATACGGATATCTGTCGTACTGACTGGTTCCTCGGTAAACTTGCGCACACTACGGCGATTGAAAATGGCCTCAAGGACTTGCATGCTGCCTCCCTTGTCTGAATGCTGTCGCGGATAGGGCTAGAATGGCAGATCGCCCATGGCGAATTCGGAATCGGCCCGTGCTCCGAGCTTGCCTTCGGACTGATTGTCATAGTGCCGCACTGTGGGATAAGCAAAGTCGATATCATCCCTATCGGCAAAGGCGATCAACACCGCCTCCCAGATGCTCTGCTCCAAGTCGCGGCGGCGGCGCGGCTCGCAGAGAAAGCGCATGGTCAACACAACACCGCTATCGGCCACGCTGGTATAGACGGTCGGATCGAATGTGCCATAATAGATCATCATGTCAGCCTGTCGCTCGTAAGAACGCACGCGGGCCTGCTCGCTGACCTCCCGCGCCTTTTCGCAGACAATATCCATCAAGATTTCCTTGGCAGCCTGCCAGTTGCTCTCAAAGGTTACCAGCACGGGCAGTTCATCCCACAAATAGCGAAATCCCTTGGTGTAGCTGGTTACGGGCGAATCAAAGACAACCCCATTGGGCACATGGATGACGCGACCGCTGCTCTGATCAGCCTGTACCCAGTGACCTACTTCGAGCAAGGTGAATGTAAAGGCACCGATGTCGACCACATCCCCGATATGCTCTCCCACCTGAATGCGATCGCCCACTTCAAATGGCCGACGCGACACCAGGTAGAACCAGCCGGCCAGATCGAGCACCAGGTTTTGCAGAGCAATGGCTAAACCAGCCGAAGCCAGTCCTAAATAGGTAGCCAAAGAACCAATGCCCTTGAGCCAGACACTGCCAATGCCGATAAAGGCCAGGGCATAAGCCGCATAGCTAACGCCCTTGAACCAGCGATAGCGCAAACGAGCATCCTCTACTTTGTTCATCACCAGACGCTTGGCCGCCCTGCGCAGCAAAAACAGCACGATCAGGATAATGACCGTCGCCAGAATACTCATCTGCACGTCGTGGCTAATGCCCATGTTTTCTGTGATCCACTCGCTCAAAGCGTCACCCCGATTACTTGCTAATGCGCTCGTTACGCAAACCGTTACGGGCGCCATAGTAAAAAGCCTCATCGAGAAAAGCTCGAATGTTCTCCAAGGGCGTGCCGGCCACAATGCCGTTCCCTGCCGCGATGCACATGCCGCCATCGGGCCGATCAAAGGTATCGACGAGCCAGCGCACCTCAGCCCGAACACCCTCCGGATCGAGTTCTTGAAGGGCATGTTGAACATCCAGGCCAGCCAAAAAGGTCAGTCGGTCGCCGTATTCGGCGACCACAGCAACCATATCCATGGTTCCCTTTTGCACGGGGTGAAATACGTTCAATCCCACCTCAATGAGATCGCCAAGGATTTCCGTGTTATTGCCGCAAGAATGCAGCCACCAATGCAAATTGTGGTTATGCACCACCTCACCTACCCGCTGGTAATAGGGCTTGAGAAACTTGCGGAACACCTTGGGCGGCATCATCAACTGCGTCTGATGCCCCAGGTCATCACTGGTCCAAAAACCATCGGGGTGAAGCTCGGCGGCAGCCCGCTCGATATAGCCGCAATAAACCTTGCAGAGCGCCTCGTGCAGGCGGTGGACGTTATCCGGCTCCAGGTAATAGTCCATCATCAAAGAGCTCATGCCACGGATGGCCCAAGGGCGTTCGAAAAAGAGTCGCCACCAGCCGAACATGATATAGCGATCCTCAGCGCGATATTGTTCGGCGAGAGTCACGAGGTCGCCAAAACGCGAATCCGTCCAGGGATCAGGCAAACGCTCGATAAACGCGTCCAGCTTATTCCAGTCATCCAGAACCACCCGGCTGTCGTGAGCGCCAGAAGCCTCCCAGTCCCAGGGCAGGTTCATAGCCTTGTAATCGATGGGGTCCAGCCACAGCCAGCCGCAATCCTCAGGATACTTTTCCAGTTCATCCAAATCACTGCCGTACTGTTCGCGTAGCCCTTCGCCCCACCACTTGCAACGAATCATGGGCACACGCGGTGGATTCTTGCGTTCGATGGCCGCAGCCACCTCGTCACGGGTCAAACTATGATAAACGTCCGACATTGTATCTCTTCCTCTAAGCCCTGAAGCGCGCGGCAATGGGCATGCGTCGGCCAAAGCCAAAAGCTTTGCTGGTAACACGAAGGCCGGGGGCCGCCTGCTGACGCTTGAATTCGTTGCGATCCACACGTCGGGCAACCCACTTGACCGTCTCCATATCGTAACCGCGCTCGGCAATCTCTTCGATACAAAGCGCATCTTCGACGTAGAGCTCAAGAATAGCATCCAAAATGGGATATGGCGGCAGGGTATCCTGGTCGGTCTGATCAGGTCTGAGTTCGGCAGATGGCGCCTTTTTCAGACAGTTCTCCGGAATGATCTCGCCTTCGCGGTTGATGTACCGCGCCAGCTCATAGACCATCATCTTGGGCACATCGGCAATGACGCCCAAGCCACCGCTCATGTCGCCATAGAGCGTGCAATAGCCAACAGCCAGTTCGCTCTTGTTGCCCGCCGAAAGCGGCAGATAGCCGAACTTGTTGGAAAAAGCCATCCAGATATTGCCGCGAATGCGCGCCTGGATGTTTTCCTCGGCGGTATCGGGTTGGGTGCCAGCAAAATGCGGCGCCAGCTCAGTAAGATAAGCTGCATAAATATCGTCTATGTTGACCACGCGATAGTCAATGCCCAAGTTCTCGGCCAGGCCGCGAGCGTCATCCAAACTACCCTGTGACGAATAGCGCGAAGGCAGGCTGATGCCCAGAATATTCTCTGGCCCCAGGGCTCGTGCCGCCACCGCGCAAGTCACAGAAGAATCGATGCCGCCAGAGAGGCCGATCACCGCCTGCGTAAAACCCGTCTTGCTGGCATAATCGCGCAGGCCCAATTCAAGCGCCTTGCAGACGGTGGCAATCTCTTCCTCAGCCCTGTACGAGCCTTTCTCGCCCACTGCCTCAGTGTCGATCACTTGAACACTTTCGGTAAACGAGGGAAACACAGCGACAGGAGCGCCCTTGCTGTCTACAGCCAGGCTGCGCCCATCAAAGATGAGTTCGTCGTTGCCGCCCACCTGATTCACATAGATAAAGGGCACACCGTGGCGCGCTGCATGTCGGCTAATGAGGTTGTAGCGGATGTTTTCTTTGCCCACATTGAAGGGGGAGGCCGAGATGTTGATCATCACCGTGGCCCCTTGTACAGCAAGAGCCGCAATAGGATCCTGGGCATATGGCAGGCGCCCAGGCCAGGCCGTGGGATCCGTCCAGGCGTCCTCACAAACACTAATGCCCAAGCATTCGCCGCCAAACTCTACAACCTGCACATCCTCCGCAGAGTCAAAATAGCGAAGCTCATCGAACACGTCATAGGTGGGTAGCAAAGCCTTGGGGACAATGCTTAAAATTCGGCCTTCAGATACGAGTACAGCGGCATTGTAGAGGCCTTTGCCGGCCGAGCGGGCCGTGGAGACGGGCGCCCCAAACAGAATGCCCTTACCTGCGCATTTACGCGAATATTCGACGATATCCCGTACGGCTTGCTCAACCTGCTCGACAAACCAACGGCGCTCAAGCAAGTCCTTGGGCGGATAGCCGCATAAAAACAGCTCGGGAAAACAAAAGAGGTCTCCCTCATCAAGATGCTGGAAGACGGTATCGAGTAAGCGTTTGGTGTTGCCGGCCACATCACCAACAATTGGATCCAACTGTGCTGCAACTATCTTCATCGCTATCCCCCTGAATCAGCGATCCATGACAAAGGCTAGAGCAAGGTCGCGAGAGGCGATCAAGCTATCAGTGTGGGTGCGTTCGTAGGCATGGCTAGCATCAACGCCGGGGCCAATGAGGCCCACCCGTAGATTGCCACCAGCACGCAGCAAAGCACTGCCATCAGACCCGTAACGCGGGTAGGTGTCGATGCGGTAAGGGATGTCATGCTCACCGCAGAGTGCTACTAGCTTGCGGCGCAGCTCACGATCATAAGGGCCAGAGCTATCTTTGGCGCAAATGCCCACCGAATACTCGTCCGAGTTTTGGTTCTCGCCGGTGGTGCTGGCGGCCATATCAATCACCACCAACTCAGCGACATCCTCAGGAATACCTGCCGAGGCACCGTGGCCCACCTCTTCGTAATTGGAAAAAAAGAAGGTGACGCGCTGAGCAGGCATCTTGCCGCTCTTGGCCAATTCCAACAACACGCCATACATCACCGCCACACCAGCCTTATCATCCAGATGCCTGCTCTTCACATAGCCAGTCTCGGTCATCTCTACCCGGGGATCGAGGAAAACCCAATCGCCCACCTCTATGCCCAGGTCGCGCGTCTCTTTTTCGCTACTGACGCGCACATCCAAACGCACTTCGATGTTCTCGTCGGTGCGCTTGCCGTCGCTCATCTGATCGCTGGTGTGCACGCTGGGATGCACGGTCTGGATAGTGCCGCGAAAACGCGCCAGTGTCGCCTCTGAGAGGACGGTGACATTCTCGCCCTCCACTGCCTGCCAGGCATAGCCGCCAAGCTGAGTGAGCATGAGCCGACCATTGCTCTTGACATTGCGTACCATGGCCCCCAACGTGTCGATATGCCCGGACAAAGCTCGCGGCGCATCCTCGGATGCGCCAGGCACCGTCACCACCAGGGCGCCTTTGGGCGTGGTCTCCATGGTCAGGCCGGGTAATTCAAGCGCGCCAATGGCCTCGGCCACAAAAGCGATGGCCTCTTGATGATACCCCGTGGGGCTGGGCGTATTGAGCAGTTGTTGGAGAAAAGTGAACATGTCCATCGTCTGTGCCATCAGCAACTCCATAATCATCCCCGGTTATTAGGGTCATTCTATGGCAAACAGCGACATACGCAAGTGTTTGTATTTGGCACACACCGCCTTGCGAGGGAAGGCATAGCCGCTATAATGCCGCCAGCGATCATATACACCATTTGGAGACACTCATGCTTATTTTACAGCTCAAGGGAACGCCCCAAGAAGTAGGCCATCAGTACGGCGAAGCCTGTCGAGACGAATTTCAGCGACTGAGCGCTCTGGCCCGAGAAACAGCCAGCCGTGACGAGCGCTGGTTTAGCGATATCCATCTGATGCAGAGCAGCATCGCCGAGCTCTTTCCTCGCGTCCTGCAAGAGATGGCTGGCATGGCCCAAGGAGCCAACCTGAGCCTAGATGACGTACTGCTCAACCATCGTCTCTTTCTCTCCGTTGGTACGCTCTATCGACCCTGCTGCACCAACATCGCCTTTTTGGATCCTGAGGCTCCCCTCTTTGGTAAAAATCTAGACCTCGAACCCAATCCGGACCGCCAATGCGCCATTCGCGATGTGACCTATGAGGACGGCCTGCGTATCGTTCATGCGGTGGTGGTAGGAGAACTCACTGCGCGTGACACTTGCATGAACGGCAGCGGCCTCACCTTTGGCGGCAGTTCGGTAGGCAGTGTATTTGAGCAAACCTTGCAGAATCCGCCCATCGAGGCGGGCCTGTATGCCATGCTCTGTTCTTGCCAAACGACGCCTGAAGCCATCACTTTTATGCGTAAACACGCCTGGGTGGGCAAAGGCTACAACTTTGTGGTGCTAGACGCCAGCGGCGAGGGTGCAGTGCTGGAATGCGCCTGCCCTCTGGTACAAGTACGGCGCCCTCAAAATGGCGAGGATGCCGTTTTTTGTGCCAATACCTACAAGCTGCCTGCCCTGCTGAATGCCGACCTGCGCACCCCTCAAGGCAAAGAATACTCGGAGCTCCGTTACGCTTATTTGCAGCATAAGCTCTTTCAAGAACACGTGCCCCATACCATAGCGCAGATGCAGGCCCTGCTCTCTTCCTACGGCCCCAAAGGGGGGCTATGCCGCCCCATCGACGAGGGAGATACTTCCAAGACGAGGATGTCGATCATCGCCGAACCGGCTAAACGCCGTTTCCGAGTGGCCGACGGGCGCCCGTGTGATGCGACCTACGTACCAGTCTGGTAAACAAAGCGCAGTAGACGCTCTCTCGCATCAAGTGTATCATCCCACTAGGAGAAACGTTGGGAGATAAACAATGAGTCGTTCTATGTTTGCCACTATTTATGTCAAATCAGAAGATCCACGAGATACCGCAGAGTGGTTCGTCTACATTCTAGGTGCACAACGCCTGGGTGAAGCAATTTTGGGCAACGCCCCGGCCATCGAGCTCGAACTCGGTGGGGTGCCACTAACAGTTTGCGGTTCCTGGGATGGAGAACTTGCCCTTCCCGCTTGTATTCAGCCCCGCTACGGCGTCGACAGCCTGGCCTTGTATGTGGACGACCTGGCAGCCGAAATCGAGACATTGACCGCCAAGGGCTGCATCTTTTGGGGAGAATCCGAAGAATTTGCCGGGACGCGCGCCATCTTTGTAGAAGGCCCCGAGCGCATGCGCATTCAACTCATCGAAAAGGCAGAGAGGTAGAGTAACGTGAGAATCTTGTTCATTGGCGGCACCGGCAACATCAGCACAGCCTGCGTAGCCCGTGCCCTCGACCTTGGACACCATGTCACGGTGTTTCATCGCGGCAAATCGCAAACAGCGCCCGATCCACGCATCCACGAAATCCTGGGGGACCGTTTTAGCGCCGCAGATCTCGCCTCCGCCGCCAATAACAACTATGACTTGGTGGCTGATTTTTGCGCTTACAAACCCAATGACGTCGACATGGCGGCCAGCGCCTTTATGAGCCACACCAGTCAGTACATCTTTATCAGCAGTGTCGCTGCCTATGAAAGACCGGGGAGCACACCTTTTGTCACCGAGGATAGACCGCTGCGCAACCCTGTCTGGCCCTACGCCCAGGACAAAGCCGATTGCGAGGCGCGCCTGGCTACCTACACTCAGGCCGGCTTACCTACCACCGTTGTGCGCCCCGGCTATACCTATGGCGAGACTTGGATTCCGGCCGCCGTCGGTGGGCATAACTGTGCTGTGCTGCACCGCATCCGCGAGGGTAAACCGGTCATTTCTCATGGCGATGGTTTGGGATTGATAACCCTAACCCACAACAGTGACTTTGCGGCGGCCTTTATGGGGCTTGCAGGCAATGCACATGCTATAGGTGAAGCCGTGCACATTATGTCAAACGAGTATCTCACTTGGGATCAAGTCTACACCACTCTGGCTGAGGCCGCTGGCTGTGGTATTGAGCTACTGCATATCCCCTCGGATTACATTGATGCCATCTACCCCGACTGGGGTGAGCGTATCCTGGGTGAAAAGTCCTACAGCCTTATCTTTGACATGAGCAAACTGCACAGTTTGGTTCCTGATTTCGAGTCGCGGATTCCCTTTGCAGAGGGCATCCGCCAATCCGTTGCCTGGCATGATGCTCAATCCAAACACTGCGCCATAGACAAAGCCCTTGCTCAACGCATGGACCTGCTGGCAGAACGCTTCATCAGCGATCGAAAAACTGCGATTCACGATTTGACCAACAAAATATAGCGTAAACGACAACGGGGCCGACTTTCGTCGGCCCCGTTTTTTTGCACAAAAGGGCAGGATCCAAAGTGACCTGTTATCTCGTCACTCACCTAAAATTCCTTCTACGGTTGCGATTCCTTATTCCTTGAATTCGGGTTTCGCCTGCCAGTTTCCCACCAGTTTGCGCTGGATTTACCTCTGGCTCACGGTTCCAGTTTTACCTGTCCCCGCTTCCGCTTCATTGATCCCTAGGTCGTTGTCCGAGTTCCATCAATCTCTCTGGACCCTGCAACATTATGTTAGCATAAGGCCCTATCTATGTCAAGCAAATTCCGGGCCTCTTTTCAAGATTCTGTAAGAAAAAAGGTATGAGAACATCTGCAATTGGCTTGCCTTGGCCCTTAGTTCTTTCTGGCTCTGAGGCACACCTGGACGCACTTGCGAAGATCGTTCAACGTAAAGGGTTTGCGCAAAAGGACGACATCGGAAGATTCACCCATCTCGCGTGTGACGAGTTCTTTGCTATGGCCAGACATGAACATCACAGCAACAGAAGGAAACATCTGTTGTACCTGCTCGACGAGCTCTACGCCGCCCATCCCTGGCATAACCACATCCGTGATAAGCAGATCAACAGGGCAATGTGGAGAATCGATAGTACCCGCCCGGCTGGGTGCAGTAAGAAAGGCAAGAGCCGCATTACCACTCTCCGCGCCTATGGCGATATAGCCAAGGGAACGCAACATGTGGACAGTCAAGTCCCGGACCTGCTGTTGATCCTCCACCACGATGATCCTGGCGCCCCGCAGGTCATCTAAAAGCTCTGCCTGTATGCCCTCGACGCTTGGTCCAATATTCTGCACAACGCGTGGCAGATAGACATCAAAACAGGTGCCCACCCCTTCGACACTAGAGGCATAAATGTTTCCACCAAGCTGCTTGACAATGCCAAAAACAGAAGCAAGTCCCAACCCTGTGCCTTTTTCTGGCCCCTTGGTGGTAAAAAAGGGTTCAAACATATGTTCCAATACTTCTTTGGACATGCCACAGCCCGTATCGCGAACGCTCAAACGCACCGCAGGGCCTGCCTCAGCGCCAGCATGTGCCTCACAAAAAGCCTGGTCGATCACGACATTAGCGGTTTCAATGGTAATGATGCCCGAAGAGCCAATGGCATCGCGAGCATTAACCACCAGATTCATCAAGACTTGCTGCATCTGCCCGGTGTCGGCATGCACTAGGCCAATATCAGGCGCCAGCTGCATCCGCAACTCGATGTCTTCCTGAATGAGCCGCTGAAGCATGTTGGAGATTTCGCGAACAAGGTCGTTAAAGTTCAAGGACTCGATGACCATAGCTTGCTTGCGGCTAAACGCAAGCAGCTGGCGAGTGAGCGTAGCAGCACGCCTCCCGGCCTTGAGTATCTCTTCCAAGTCACTGGTAACATCCATACCTGCGTCGAGGTTCTCCAAGGCAAACTCAGCAGAGCCGTTGATGACCGTCAAAATATTGTTAAAGTCGTGGGCTACGCCTCCGGCGAGTTGACCAATGCCTTCCATACGAGCCGCCCGTGCAAGTCGCGTCTCCAGGCTCTGCCTCTCTGATAGATCTAGAAAGAACATAATCACATGTCCATTGATCTGCCCGCGAGCACCTACAATACGCAATGCTTCTATCTGAGTAACACGTCTCACACCATCACAACACAACAACTCTAGCTGCTCGGTTACTCTCCCATCCTTGCCCAAGGCGAGGTGATAGAAATGCTCTAAATGGTCTCGGCAACTCGTATTATCCAAAAACAGAGAATCCCCGGTTTCTGTTGGGGATTCAATGACATACTTGTTCTGGAAGGCCTGATTGCTCAACTTGATACTGAATCCATCGGGGCCAACAAGGCACATGGGGTTCTCTGTCAAGCTAAAAAACTGTCGTACGTAGCGAGAAATCGTTTCAGAGGTTGTTTCGATAGAATAAGCTGCTTGCTCTGCAAAACGGAATGCTGCATCAAGTTGAGCTTGCACATAGGCTAAAGAATCGTTGCATCCACGATCGCAAGGCAATTTCGTCACAGCCAGCCAATGGTCCGCGAAAAAAATCCACAAACCCTTATCGGCCAGGCCCAAAGCGGAAAGATCAAGCGATTCGGAATCATTCCCAGGCCAATTCTCAACGATCGGCGCAAATCCACTGGATTCTGGAACGGATGTGACGAGGGAAATGGTGCCGTTCTCATCCTTGCGATACAAGGCCACAGCATCTGCCTCAAACACTTGTACAAGTATCTCGGCAGCCCGACCGTAGAATGTGCCCACACTCTCATTGGCAATCGCCTCGGACAACTCAAAAGTCAGTCGCTCGCCAAACAGCAACAAAGACGGAACTCCAAGGGGTGCCACGGTTGATGTAGAATCGGATCTTGAATTGATTTGAGCACTTGCACGTGTGCTATAGCAGTTGATGCCCAAAAGTACCGCACAGGCAATGCCGCCAGAGAGAGCCGTAACGAGTTCATCGGATGAGAGACCGATAGAAACATCATCGTGAACAAAACCAACAAAAATTCCTATAAGAGCAACGAGTACCATGCCAACAAGCGGCGTAAACCACCATCGTGCGGCACGATTCGCCACAATCGTCCTTGTCTGCAAGGTCACTCCTTTAAGAAATAGAAAATCAACATAAACTCAGGCCAAGGCATTGATCAAGTCCCTCTGGCCCAGACACCAACGAGATTCATCCTAACGCAGTAGGCCTGATCACGCAAGCGAAACGTTACCTTGGATTAAAAGTGCATAAAAAGATTAATTCCATTCGATATCTAATCCTCTTGAGCTATCTCTTGAGTGATCGTTTCAACCTTGTCTGCAAAAACTCGCAACTCTATCCGAATCCTCTCGTATAGTGAGTACAACCATGTGGAGGAAAGAATCTTATGAATACAGACAACAAACGTTGGGCAAACATTGCCTTGGGAGCAATGCTCGTTTTAGTCGGCGGAATGGCTGTTATCCTGCAAATCTTTGATATCAGAGTAGGAAACTATCTGTGGCCGCTCTTTATCATCGTCCCCGGTTTAGCCTTTTTTGTAGGCATGTTCTTTGGTGGCAAAAAGGTCTCCGGTCTGGCCATTCCCGGTGCCATCATCACTACGACAGGATTGCTTATATTCGTACAGAACCTGTTCAACGTCTGGGCTACCTGGGCATACGCCTGGGCATTCATTTGGCCCATCAGCGTAGGCCTCGGTATGGTCATCCATGGTAGTTGGGGCAATCATCCCAAAGCGCTTGAAACCGGTACCCATTTTGTCAAGATAGGATTGTTGATTCTTGCCGCAGGATTCGCCTTTTTTGAATTGATCATCGGCGTATCGGGCTGGCATATTTTTGGTGTCGCTGTCAATCAGTTCCTCTGGGCGATCGCCTTGATCGGCGCTGGAGCTTATTTGCTGGTACGCTATGGCGTACAGACAAACAACAAAGATAGTGGCACGCCAACACCCGGCAAGGACGACTGATATGGACGACTTTCAAGAATTACCAGAAAAACATCACCGCCACGGGCACTCTTTGTTCTGGCCTATCATTCTTATTGGTGTTGGTGTCCTATGGTTGCTCATTGCCGCAGGCATCGTAACGATCTCGGCCGCTGAGACACTGACTGCCTTTTGGCCTCTCGTCCTTATCTTCATAGGCCTGGACTTGTTGCTGGGCAGGGGAAGACCTTTCGTCGGGCTTGTTTTGGGTTTCTTGGCTATGGCCATTGTCGTGGGAATTCTCATAATAAGCCCAGACCTACAAACAAGCGGGGTTCTAGGAGGCAATACCTTGAATCTTTCCTCAGAACTCAAGCACCAAGATCTCTCAGCACCTAAAGATGGTGCCGAATCAGCTCGTATTGATCTGAGCCTTTCATCCTGGCCAGTAGAAATCAACACGCTGCAGGATTCTGAGGACCTGATAACAGCTTCTCTGGACTATTCGGGCACGCTGAACTGGAAGGCATCTCGAACAGGCAGCGTAGCAGAAGTCATACTTCAGCATCAACAAGTATTCTCCTTTGCCCAGATTTTCAATCAGGATGCCAAGTGGCAATTCGCAATCTCGCCCGACTTGCCCATGGAATTGACCCTCGACGGCGGCTCGGGGTCTGTGGCGGCCAATCTCAGTGAATTGCAGTTGACCTCATTCGGATATGAGGGCGGTTCGGGGCCGACAAATCTTGTATTACCTGCTGATTTTGGGGACACCCTGACAAGTTACATCAACGGAGGATCTGGCTCGTTGCGCATCAGTTTGCCAAATGGTGGCGATCATCAGATGATTCTGGAGGGAGGCTCTGGCAGCTATAACCTGACGGTAGATGCGCCCACCACGCTGAACCTCAACCTGGATACTGCCTCGGGTTCCGGATACATCAAGCTCGCAGAAAACACCTCAGCAGACATTATGCTAGACGGCGGCTCTGGCTCAACCAAGATCGTGCTCGAAGGCAACCCCGGTATTCGGCTCATCGTTGAGAATCGGGGATCGGGCAGTGTTCAATTACCAAGCGGCCTTACGCGAACTGTGTATGGGGATGATGAGGAAGAAGGAACCTGGGAATCGGCAAACTTTGATTCGGCCGAGCAGCAGATCATCATCCGTGCTGATCTCGCCTCAGGCTCTTTTACACTAACAAACTAAATCTCTTGGCAAGGGCCAGCCTCGATCGAGGCTGGCCCTTTTTTGTGTTGAGCAGGCCGAATTGTGCGGTATAATGAAATAAGCGTATCGTGTGGGAGGAAATGATGGAGATAGAGTCCCGCTATCTTGTTCCGGATGTAGGTAGATTTCGCTCCATTCAAAGTCTCACCAATATCGGCCGCTATCATCTGATCACACGGCCCACCAAATGCCTGCATGACACGTATCTCGATACGCTTGATCGTGATCTGACCCGCGCAGGTTGGTCCTGTCGAATTCGTCAAATAGCCGACAAAAGATTCGTCACCGTTAAAAGCCCATCTGATGCCTCTAGTAAATTCAGTGCGCGTGAGGAATGGGAATTCGCTGTTCCCGCAAAAGCGATTGCGCCACAAGATTGGGGCAACCCGGATGTTGCCGCCATAGTAGAATCCCTAATCCACAAACAGGAACTCGTTCCCCTGCTCGATACAAGACAAAAGAGGCATTATGCCCTCGTTTTAGACGGCATCCGTCGTGTTGCTGAAATGTCCTTTGATACGGTCATCACCCGGGGACGCCGCCTGCGCAACAAGGCCCATTTTATCGAATGTGAGCTGCTCCCTGATGGCAATCCAGACGATCTCGATTCGATAGAAGAGCTTCTCGTTCAACAATATGCTGTCAAGCCACATCCCGCATCAAAGCTCAGGCACGGGCTGGATTTGTTGGCCGCTATCGAGCTGTTGGAAGGGCCCGACGGACCTGCAAGAATCTCAATTGAAGAGACTGCAAGGCAAGTAGGCGTCGCCGAACTCCTAGAGGTAAGCATAACCAGTCTCATGCAACAGCTCTACAATGGGTTGCAACCACTACATGCTCTCCCCCCCTGGCATCGATCGTTGGCCAACGCTGCCGCATTGCTCTATTGCGCAGGTGAATGCATAGATTATAAACGCCCCTGGAAACCCGCCTATCGATTGGCAAGCCAGAGGCGTTTTGCAATTCTTTCAGAGACTGATCAAACCATGCTTGCCAGTATCATGATGCTGACTGGCAGGCGTATTGATCACGGCCATGTTTCAAAAGCCCTGCCTAAAAAACTCTCTGACCAAAATCGGCTCGAGTCTCTGCTCATTGCTTCGCTGCTGCGCATTGCCCTGCCAATCGCTAAACTGGGCGACAAGATGCCAGCCATCGAAAGGGTAAGTCACACCAGAGACTCTCGCCCGGTGGAAATCTATCTCTCTGGCCCTGGGGCAATCGAAGCTGTGCGAAAAGCAAGGAAAAAGTCTGATCTCTGGAGTGAGGTTACCAATCTTGATCTGCACTGGAAGATATTGCGTGATGCGAATCTTCGTAGCCTTGGTCTATCGCCCGAAGACACTTTTGCTACGACGGCGTGCCACATTTTGGGATTTTACAGAGAGGTCATGGTAGCCAACGAACCGGGGACACGAGAAGGAACAGATCCAGAGAACTTGCATAATATGCGCGTCGCCACACGCCGTATGCGCTCATTCCTGCAATTGTTCGGCGGAATCATCGATTGCCCGGAAACCGTTAGAACTTCTGCGGCGCTTTACAATACGGCGCGCGTGCTCGGCGATGTGCGAGATCTGGACGTGGCGCTGGAACGACTGCTGCATCACACAGCTCAGGATTCCACCGAGGCGCAGGACTTGGCTACGCTCCTCAGTAACTTGTACACAGCCCGGCAACAAGCGCGAGAACGCCTTTTAGCGCATCTCGATTCTCCTGCCTTTGCAGAAACACTTGAGGCAATAGATTCGCTGCTTGCAGCGCTCAACAAGACTGCCGAACTAGAGGGGCCAACTGGTCTTCAGATGGTCACGCCATTTATCTATATCCACTATGGCACTGTCCAAAGATATTCAGAGGTTCTGGATAACGCGACAATTCCCCTTTTGCACGCCTTACGGATCGATTGCAAAAAGCTGCGTTATGCGCTTGAATTCTATCAAGAGATACTCCCGGCCAAGGTTGCCGCGGCAATACCAAGACTCACGACTCTGCAGGATCACCTTGGTGAGATGCACGATGCCAGTGTATCCATTGCCCTGGTCGATTCCTTTGTGCAAGAGCAAGACATTGATCAGGAAAACCAGCCCGCTGTCTGGCGGGCGTGCAGCACTTTTCGCAAAATATGCCGTGATGAGGTATCTCAGCGCGTCAAAACCTTCCCCTCCCTGTGGAAGCAGTTCGATACGCCTGCAATGCGCAAAGCCTTTGAAAAGTTGCGCCAGGAATCCGAGACAGAATAAAGCTCCGCGCCGAAAGCGATCTTGGCGCGGAGCTGATGGTTCATTCGTATCTGGTGACCTATTCGGGACGAGCCGCCACAGCAATGATTCGGCTACCCATGCCCACGCATCCAGGTTGAGATGCGGCCTGTAGCTCCATCTCCAAAAGGATATCCCATGCTTTGGGCTCCCCTCGCCAGGCTTTGAGCATATTCACCCACGTGCTGGTCAAACAATCACTTGCTGCCATCTCTTTTGTAACGAGCCCATGAGTATTTATGAACTTCTCAAGCTCTTCTGGGCGGAATGCGTGGTAGAAATTGCTGGCTACTGCCACCGCATCCGGGCCAATATCACCTGTGGCTATGATCTCCCTGAGCAGTCGAGGATCATCCTGAAGAATCTCGGGGAAATGCGCATGCAAGCGCCCCCACAGGCTCATCACACTGATAAAGAGCAATCCACCGCGCCGAGTGACGCGCCGTAACTCTTTGAGCGCCTTGTCGCGCCGATCCGTTACATAACTGATTGGGCCCCCGTAACAGACAACCGCATCAAAACTCTCGTCCGCAAAAGCTGATAGATCCAACACATCGCTCTGCACCCACTCTTTGACCTTGTCAACATAGCCAAGTGCCAAAGCGTTACGCTTGTTCAACTCGAGCTTTTCAGAAGAAATGTCCGCAACAGTCAGCTCACTGCAGAGATGGGCAAGTTCGCCAGTAAAGCGGCCGCGACCTGCTCCAATTTCGAGAACGCGCTCATTCCCCTTCAGATACTTTTGCAAATAGTGAACATGGACAAAGAGCCGGATCTCCTGAGAGATCGAGCCTCCCATTCTTTCCCACTGGCTCTCGTGCCCTATCTCATCGCGGTCGTCGCTCCAAGCTTTCAAGTCTTCTACCATGGCTCTCTCCTTGCCATTCGATCATCATCGACGACGTCTTGTTGGTGGGATACTACGCCGTACCCTCAACCCCATTATACCGCAGCAAAACCTATCTCTCAATGTCTTTTTCAATTTCTAATTGGGAAATAGCGCGCTCAATGTGTTCTATGAGAGAAGTGCGCGTAAAAGGTTTGTTGATGAGACTCGTATGTCTGAATTCAGCCCCGTACCGCTTTAGCGCTGAATCTGTATACCCTGACATGAACAAAATCGGCAATCTCGGCTCAATCTCTGCCAACTGGATCGCAAACTCGGTCCCATCAAGATCCGGCATGACAACATCAGTCAATACCAGATCGATATCAACCAGCCCGCCTTTGACAATCCGCAAGGCTTCTTGAGGACTCTGCTTTTCAATAACCACATACCCAACCGAGCGCAGCATGCGTGTTGTTATCGTACGAACCGAAGGGCTGTCTTCTACCAGAAGGATAACCCGGCCCTCATGTGATCTAACAGACACTGGCGCATCTGGCAGGGTCTCTTCAATCTCTCCGCGATGGACTGGCAAATGCAGTGTAATAATGGTTCCTTCACCAACGGTGCTTTGTACATCAACCGCCCCACCCATTTGCGTGACGATGCCATAGACGGTGGCCAGCCCGAGGCCTGTGCCGGTTTGTTTTGTCGTAAAGAAAGGCTCAAAGATATGCTCCCGAATTTCGGGGAGCATGCCCACACCTGTATCAGCCATAGATAGATAGACATAGCCGCCCGGTTTAACGCCCTGAGCGCATAACCGTGATTCAGGCTGAATTTCAGCCATGCCTGTTTTGATAATTAGTTTGCCGCCGCGCGGCATAGCCTCACGTGCGTTAATGGCCAGATTGATCAGAATCTCGCTTATCTGGCCGCGATCAGACAGGACTGTGGGGACGTCTTCATCCAATTCCACCTGCAAAGATACATCTTCACCCAGTACGCGCTCAAGCATCCTTATGGTATCGAGCACGATATTGTTGATCTGCAGTGGGGTCATCTCCAACACCTGCTGCCTGCCAAAAGCAAGTAGCTGTTGGGTTAAATCAGCGGCACGCTGGCCAGCCTGCAGAATATCCAGCACATCACGCATAACGGGATCATCTTCACCGGTTCTTTCTGCAACAAAGGCAGCGCAGTTGTTGATGATCATCAAGAGATTGTTGAAATCGTGAGCAATACCACCAGCCAGGCGACCAATTGCTTCCATACGTGAAGATTCTCGCAACTGCCGCTCGAGCCGCTGTCTTACCGAAATATCGCGTGCGCTTGCCACAAAACGCACGATATGGCCAGTCGCGTCCTTTTCTGACCACAGTGTCATAGAGACCGGAATTGTTGTACCCTGATTTCTGAGCAGCTCTATCTCATAAGGTTCGATACGATCTATACCTGAAAGAACTTGATCAAAATGCCTCTTGTGGGTCTGCCTCCAAGATGGTGGAATCAAATCTGTTAAAACGCGATCGAGAACTTGATCAGAATCAAGTGCCACCATCGATAAAAAAGCATCGTTGGCAGTTTCAATACGTTGGTTTGCATCCATCGTCAACAAGCCATCACGACTCTGTTCAAACAAGGAACGGAATTTGAACTCGGAATCCCTCAGTGCATCTTCAGCCAAGATCTGATCGGTAACATCATTGCCAGAAGCAACTAGATAAAGCACTTGGCCTTCAGAATCATAGAAACGCGCATTGTGCCAAGCGATCTTTCGAATCTGCCCATCTGCAGAGATTAGCGAGTTAGCTCGATAAGCGGCCTCGCCAGAAACGCCCGATATAAACGCAGAGATAGCCTCTTGAACGATCTGCTGCTCGGCTTGAGGCACAAAGCGCTCTACCCAATTCTCCCCCAAAACGTCAGCTTCACTCACTCCCAAGAGATGCGCGGCATAGCGATTAAGCGCCAAGATGCGCATATCGCAATCTAGAACGACCATAATCAAAGCGGCCGTGTCAAAATAAGCACGAGAACGGCTTTGTTCCAATTCTGCCGCTTGTTCTGCTTGAACTCGTTGAGTGCCAAGTGCATAGATATCTGCGAGGCTTTCGCAGGCATTTATCTGACGTTCTGAAAAAACGGATGAGCCTAGTACCCGAAAGATGGCAACGAGTTCTCTTCCTTTGGCCACAGATGGCACACACAAGCACACATGATCACAGTTTTTATCATCAAAGGAAAATGAACTGGCAGGTTTCATAGTTTCTGCCGCACGCAAACAAACATTGAAATTACAATTACCAGGACAAGAGGGTGTTAAATCGGGAACTTGGCCCATTCCGCAAACAAGTGGCATCACCAAAAGATCAACCTGCCCATCCGTAAGCTCGCGCATAGCTGTTGCAGTCATTTCGCCCAACGCTCGGAGATCAAGGTGTAGCTCTAGCGCAGCATGAGCCAAAGCAGAGATAGCCCGCTGCACGTCGAGTTCCCATTGAAGCTCATCTTTGATCTCTTGATCATTTGTGTTTCTGAGAATCACTTCCAACCCATCCAGCCTTTCAGCCATATACGAACAGGGTTTTGGGGTTCTTGGATCTGGCAAAATAAGAGAAACTGCAAAATGCCTCAAACATCCTCTCTCGCAGATTCACACTTGGCTAACAACCAGAGCTTGCCGGGCCTCGCAACTAAAAGCTCCCGAATAGCTATCACACAAACATGGTAAACGAAACTGAGTTGCTTATCAACTAAAAAAAGCCCTCGCACGTTGTGCGGGGGCTCTTCAAAAACTGTTAGTTCACATCGCGATGGGCGACGTGCATACTGCCCAACAGACCGAGAACTACAAACCCGATCGAACTAACCCACAAGAGATTGGGGTAAACGTCACCCGATATCATCCCGTTGCCAAACAGAAAGGGCATGCTCCAGGGGAAATAGGGAGCATATTCACTCATAATGACAAAAGCCGCCGCGACCATCATGACGATCCCTACGCCCATATTGACGACAAAACTACTCCAACGAATAGCGATCCAAGTATGAATGGCCATGATCAACAAAGCAGCCACGTATATATAAGCGCCATAGAGCGCAAAGGTACTTATCGGTGGCATAGATTCAAACCCCATGCCCGGTGTAAGCAGGCGCAACAAAACACCAGAGACAATTGTCCCCGCTACCAATACAACCGTGGCAATCCCAACGAGTAAGGCGACGGTGACGATTTTTGCCCAATAGATGGCCTTGCGCGATACCGGCAATGAAAACAGCGTCTTCCAATGGTCACTCTGGTGATCCAAACCGGCAAGCAAAGCACATTCCAAGGAAATGAACATCGTCAGCAAAAGCAAGGTCCAATAAGTCATCACCGATTGTCCATGCCACATCCATGACTCAGCCCCCCGCGATGACGGCTGATTCCATTCGACCAAGAATACCAAACCTACAATAGCAAGAGGGGCGATAAAAGACATCCACAGAGCTAGCGAGTTTTTGGTCTTTAAGAGTTCAGAACGTAAAGCGCGTAACATATCTTGCATGATATTCTCCTAATTGAAACTTGGTGCGGGCAGATGAACACGACGAGTGGTAACTGGTTCAGGCTGATCCCCAACCAGCGACATGAAAACGTGCTCCAGATCAGGGACTTGAAGTTCCAACTCCCAAACGGCGACATCAGCCTGAACGAGTTGGCGGTTCACAAGAGCTGCATCAGAAGGTGAATGTGCCTCGACAAGCAACTTGCCTGTTTCATCTGCTTGTACATTCCAACCCAGTGCGTCCAGGACTTGTTTAGCCTTTGGCACATTGCCACAACGTATGGCCAACATGCTGGTCGATTGATTTCGCAAATCAGCCAGCGTACCCTGGTACAAGAGACTTCCTTGACGAATAACCGCCACATCCGTTGCTACCTGCTCGACTTCGGTAAGCAAATGGGTACTAAGAAAGACAGTGATGCCCTGCTCACGAGCCAATTGACGAATCAGATCGCGTATCTCACGCATACCAGCCGGGTCCAGGCCATTCGAAGGTTCATCCAAAAGCAACAGCACAGGATCCCCCAGCAAGGCCTCAGCCACGCCCAAGCGCTGTTTCATACCCAAGGAATAGGTTTTAGCCTTACGGTCAGCGACATCCTGCAACCCAACAGTAGTCAGTACGCGATCGACATCCCCTACCGGATAATCCGCAAGACGGCGCAGGACTTCTATGTTCTCGCGCCCTGTCAGATGGCCATAGATAGAGGGCGACTCGACAAGAGAGCCCACTCTGGCCAAACCCCGCCGTGGGCGAGAAGGTCTGATCTCGCCCAGCATACTTACGTCGCCGCCCGTTGGCTTGATGAGACCCAGTAACATGCGGATCGTCGTTGTCTTGCCAGCGCCATTGGGGCCCAGAAAAGCATAAACACTGCCGGCGGGCACATTGAGTGAGACATTATCCACGGCGACCACATCACCAAACCATTTACAAAGATGGTTGGTAACAATTGCCTGTTCGTACATATCGAACCTCCTGCATCGAATCAACAGATTAAGAATAGAACAGGCATATCGCAAAAGTTTGTAGAAACTGTGTCAAAACTGTCGCAACAAAAGAGGGCCGCAAGCAGAATCTGCTTGCGGCCCTCTGGAAAATGCTAAATAGCTGGAAAAGCCAAGGTGAACTCTGTGCCCTTGCCCACCTCACTGGTCACACTAACTGAACCCTGCATAGCCAGAGTCATCTCGTGCACAATAGCAAGCCCAAGCCCAGAGCCAGTTTCAACATCCTCGTCCGATATTCCGCGATAAAAAGGCTTCCACACCCTGTTCAGCTCATCAGGGGGTATGCCGTCGCCAGTATCAGCAACGCGCACGACAATCTGCTCCCCTTGCCGTTCTACACTCAAAGAGACAATGCCGCCGGGTGATGTATGGCGCAACGCATTCATGATGAGGTTGACCAGTATTTGTTCGAAACGCTGCTTGTCCAATCGGGCCTGCAGCCCCAATTCACCACTACAATTTAGGGTAACTTTGTAACGTTCCCAGGCCATCGTGCCTAACGTTTGGCAGCGCTCCTGAAGAATATCATTTATGTCAAGTTCTCTCATTTGGAGTAAAAGCCCGTTCGCTTGAGAACGAGAAAGATCGAACACATCGTCGATCAAACGCTGTAAACGCAACGTCTCCGTCAAAAGCTGTTCCACTGATTCGCGATATGTCTCTTCGGAAGGTGCACCAGTCTGAAGTGCCTCGAGTTTACTGCGAATAATGGTAACTGGCGTTCGCAGCTCGTGAGAGACCTTTGCATAGAGATCACGTCGGGTTTCCAACAGGGTACTCACATGATCCCGTTCATCAGCCAGATCATGCATGGCCTGTTCCAGCTTTGCAGCCATATCGTTAAAGCTCTGCTGCATAGAAGCAATCTCATCCGTTCCGATAACATCTACACGTACTGAGAGGTCCCCTTCACTCATTTGCCTGGCAACAACGGCCAAGCCTTCTATACGGCCTACAATGCGCCTTACACTGAGCGCGGAAACCAAGGCGGCAAATGGCAACAGGCACACCATCAAACCACCTGCTAGTACGATGATGATCCCTGCAGAAGGTAGGGATGTAAATAGAAAAGCATCAAAGAAATCGTCGCCTGAGACTAGAATGCCCCCGATACCCACAAAAACAGCCACAGCGAGTGCAGCAACCACCACGATCTCGAGTTGCACACTGACCAAAGACCAAAAGAGCCGAGATTCGACGCCGCGCTTGAGCGCCATCACCACATAAAGCAGCACGCGCAAGCCACTGTAGACCATAATAGAGAGGATAACAGCGAACACACCATCCGAGCTAAGGGTCGCACCAGAATTCAAGCCCGCATCATATTTGGCGACGAGTGCATAGCTCATGAGCATCAGGAGCGTGAGACCGCCGGCAATAAAAATCTCTCGCCACACAAGCCGCCAAAATCTCGCATTGTGCAACCGCAGGCGTAATGCGCTCCAGGCAGCCGCAACACAGCCACTAAAAAGCGCCATCTGTGAGTAGGTATGTTCGCCAAGAGTCTCATAGCCCAGCACCAAGAGTGTCAGTGCCAATACAAGAAAAGCAACCCCCTCCAAAAGCGCCTGGAGTGGGCTAACTCGCAACAAGAGAGCACTTGAAACCCGAGAGACCCAATTCTGTTTCTTCGTCACAGCTCCCGCCTTAATCTGTACCCAACGCCCCAAACCGCCTCGATTGCCTCGCCAAGATCGCCGAGCTTGCGCCGCAAGCGCGACATGGCGTTATCAACGGAGCGATCGCCCGTCACACGCGTCTCACCCCAAACCACTTCGATCAAATAATCCCGGCTAAAGGCCCTTCCCGGATTGCTGGCTAACAATACCAGCAAATCAAACTCGGTACGTGTCAGATCGAGCCGTTCGCTATCCAAGTATGCTTCATACCCATCGGGTTCAAGGCGTAATCGGCCTTGGTATTCAACCGTCTGAAAAACCCCCAAGCGATCTCCGGCAACGATCTGCTGCACATGCTCCAATCGGCGAAACAGAGCCCGGATCCGGGCCAATAGTTCGCGCATGCCAAAGGGCTTGGCCACATAGTCATCGGCACCCAGTTCTAGGCCCACCACCCTGTCAGTTTCGTCGGTTCGAGCCGTCAACATCAATACAGGAACCGGAGAGATCGTCCGAATTTGCTTGAGCACATCTAGCCCGCTTAGTTTGGGTAACATCCAATCCAAAAGGATCAGGTCTGGTTCGGCGCGGCGAAACATCGCCAAGGCCTCCAGCCCGTCGGCAGCCCAACGCGCAGCATAGCCCTCTTTGCTCAGCTGATCGAGAATGGTCGAGGCAAGTTGGGCGTTATCTTCCACCAGTAGTATCTCTCGCAAGGTAGACCCTCCAAGCACATTTGTGTTAACATTGACAGAATGATTAGGGGGTGTTACAATAGCCATGGATAAGGGTACCCCCTATGGGTATATAGATAACTCTTATTCCACCGGGAGGCTTTTATGGACGAAATCACACTATCACTCAACCTGGCAGATACGGAAAGTGCTGAAGAGCCAAAAGAACGCATTATCGATCGTGAGCTCATCATTATCGGCGGCGGACCGGCGGGACTCACGGCGGCCATTTATGGTGGTCGTGCTCAGCTTAAGCCACTTGTGCTTCTTGGGCAAGCGTTTGGTGGGCAGGCAGCTACCAGTAACGAGATGGAAAACTATCCAGGGTTCGCTGATGGCATTAACGGCATGGCTCTGGCAGAATCCATTGCCAAACAGGCCATCAAATTTGGTGCCGAGCTTGTCTATGAGGTTGTCACCGAAATCGACGAAACGGTCTACCCGTACATCGTCAGAACTTATGGTGCAACCTACCGCACCAAGGCGATCATCCTGTGCACCGGTGCCGCGCCACGCAAGTTGGGCGTACCCGGCGAATCCCAATTCATCGGACGTGGTGTATCCTTCTGTGCCACCTGCGATGGTTATTTCTACCGCGATCGCCCCATTGTTGTGGTAGGCGGCGGAGACAGTGCAATCGACGAAGGTCTTTACCTCACCCGCTTTGCCAGCAAGGTAACCGTCGTGCATCGCCGCGACACATTGCGAGCTAATGCTTTGCTGCAACAACGCGCCTTTGCCAATCCCAAAATGGAGTTCGTCTGGGATTCCGAAGTTGAAGAAGTATTGGGGGATGATACCGTAACTGGGATACGCGTGCGCAATAACAAGACGGACGAGACGCAGGTTATTCCGGCAGACGGCATATTTGTTTACATCGGCTTTCGCCCCAACGTTGCCCTCATTGATGGCAAATTAGAGCTCACGCCCGATGGTTATATTCTAACCGACAAACGCCAACGGACTACTTTGCCAGGCATCTATGCCGCCGGCGACGTGCAGGATCCGAACTTTAGGCAGACTGTAATCGCTGCTGGAACTGGCGCTGCAGCAGCTATGGAAGCCGAGCGTTTTATCGCCGAACAACAGTATCAAGCAGAAGAAAAAGCTGCTCAAGCTGCAACGACCCAAAATACAGTTTCGCCAGAGCATCTGCAATGACGCTGTGGGCATCTGATAATCTAAAACAGGACGGCTTGAATAAGCCGTCCTGTTGTTCTATATCTGTTTGGACTAGATGGCGCGATATCCGCCCGGTACGCCCTCACTCTCAAAATCGGGGAAAAGAGTGTCACGTTGATAAAGCTTTCCGGAAACAATCAGCCACTGCCAGGCTGAATCGCCATCCTCGCCTTCGATAGAGAAAAAGCCATCGGCAAAGGCATCAATCGCCAAAAGCTGACGAACCTGCTCCAGCACGATATCCGGCTCGGTTACATCCGCCCCAAACATCACATACTCAGTGCCGCCCAGTGTCGATTGCGGAAAACACCACCCGGCTCGGACGGATTCATCCGTATCGCCCTCGGCTTCATCCAGATCCTCGTCAGAGAGAGGGCAACAAAGTAACTCGCGGATTTTATCGACCTTTTCCGCATGTGCCTCTTCAGACTCTTCTACGCCTTCTATGTCAGCTTCTGGCCAGGAGAGTTCCATCCAGCCTCGAACTCCATAATAATAATCCATATCCTCGATCCTCCTATCCTGATGTACGATTCTAGCTGTACCGCAAGCCAATGTCAAAGGGAGGCAACCTTTTTACACCAAGACGCGTATTGTTAGGAGCATATAAAGCGAATGGAGCCTAACATGAAAACCCTCATCTATTATAAATCCCGCCACGGCACCACCCGGCAATATGCCGAAATGCTGCACGAACGCATTGATTCGGATATTTATGCAACGGGCGATCTTTTGCCCCCCGATCTCGATATTTATGATAGAATTGTTCTAGCGGGACCATTCTACATCGGCAAGCTCAAGGGAGCCAACGCACTGGCTGCGCTGTGGCGCCGCGTACAGGACAAGCAAGTGATCCTGGTTACGGTATCCGCAGCAGCTGAGGATGATCCAGAGATACCGGGGTGGTTGAAGGAATCGCTCCCGGCCGATATGCTGGCAAGCACCGAGCACATCCACCTACTAGGGCAGATGCGCCGATCTTATATTCCCGTCTTTGGCCCCCTGCTCAAGGTCTTGACCAAAAATGATCCCCTTTTGAGCGGTGTCGAGGAATTGGAACCAAAAGCCCTGGAGCCCGTTATAAAAGCACTCGAATTTGACACGGTCTGATTCGACAAGCGATTCATTTATGATATAGTACGGCCCATTACGTCCGGGATAGCAATAGCGCTATCCCGGCATTGTCTGTCAGAACATATGCAGGAGTATGTATTTTGAGTAGGCTGCACGCCATCAGAAAACCCAACGCCAGGGCTGTCTGGAATCATACGAATAGTGCAATTCGCTCTGTGCTCGTTCCTCCGAGCACACGAGATGAACGCAATACCTATTTTCTGTATATGGAAGTTATTTTTGCCTCACTGCTATCGGCCGCAGCAAACTTTAACAGCACCTTCATCATCCGCCTCGGCGGCTCAAATACGCTGGTCGGTTTGCTGTCCTCTCTTCCGGCATTGGTAGCTGTGCTTGCTTTTATGCCCAGTGCTCGGCTACTAGAACGTCTCAAAGAGATCAAATCGTGCGTTGTCTGGAGCGTACTGTTGGCACGCTTGCCCTATTTCGTGCTGCCGGTACTCCCCTGGCTATTCCCCAACCATGCTGCCGAAGCCGCCGTTGCAATCCTGGTGTTGGGCCAAGTTCCAAACGTTGTCTTTTCTACCGCATGGAGTCCGTTGTTAGCGGATGTGATACCCCGTAACAAGCGCAGCATCGTGATCTCCTGGCGTAACATCTTTAGCAGTGGCGTGGTGGCCCTGGGTATCTATCTGGCTGGCCTGTGGCTCGATGCACATGCCTTCCCTGGTAACTATCAGTGGATGTATCTTGCCGGAGCGCTTCTTGGCGGTGTTAGCACCTATATGATTGGCCTAATAGAAACTCCTCCTGAAAAGAAAAATGTGCCCACCCACGAGAAGCGTGAGTCCATCTGGGTTAGCATCAAAGAGATCACCTTTAAGAGCCATGGGTTCTCTACCATCATCCTGGACACCTTGTTTTTCAACATTGGCGCCTGGATGTTGGGACCCCTGTTCACCATCTTTTGCGTTCGAGAACTTGGCGCATCAGATGGGTGGGTAGGAGTCAATGGTATGATTTCTAACATTGGTGTACTGCTGGGCTATTTCATCTGGCAGCGCATCATGCGCAAATTCGGCGAGAATCGCACCTTGCTCATCGCGGCACCGCTCATGTGCCTGCAAGCATTCTTGATGGCCTTGTGGCCAAACCTGGGCTTTATTTTGTTCATTAGCTTTCTGCTAAACCTGTTGGGGTCTGGCGTGAATCTCAGCCATTCCATGATCTGGTTCGACCTCATGCCGCCAGAGAAAAAGTATTCGGCAACAGCCGTCTATAGCATGGTGATGAACGCCGGCGCCTTTATTGGCCCAATGCTCGGCGTGTGGTTGGCCGACGAAATCGGCCTTTTGAACACCATCATCGTCAGTGGCGTTCTGCGACTTCTCGGGGCCGGGATGTTCTTCCTATTTCCACTCAGACCCAAAGAACCCGCCAATACAACCGCGCAATAAAAAACAGGGGCACTCGTTTGAGTGCCCCTGTTTTTTTATCTGGGTCCAAAACTAGACGGTAAAGGCTTCTTTTCTCCCCTTGAACTGGCTCATATACAGGTTGTAGTAAAAACCCTGTGCAGCCAACAACTGTTGATGGTTTCCCTTTTCGATGATGCGCCCATCATTGATCACCAAAACTTGGTCGGCATCTCGAATGGTGCTCAATCGGTGGGCAATGACAAAACTCGTTCGCCCCTTCATGAGCTTTAGCAGCGCTTCTTGGATGTTGGCCTCTGTACGCGTATCGACGCTGCTGGTGGCCTCGTCGAGGATGAGAATGCTGGGATTGGCCAGCATAGCCCGCGCAATTGCCAACAACTGCCGCTGGCCCTGGCTCAGGTTTCCACCACGCTCTGAAAGCACCGTGTTGTACCCCTCAGGAAGGTGTCGGATAAAGGCATCTGCATTCGCCAACTGGGCCGCTGCGTACACCTCTTCATCTGTAGCATCCAGGCGCCCATAACGGATATTGGCCATCACTGTATCAGAGAATAAGAAGGTATCTTGCAGTACAATGCCCAATTTACGCCTGAGATCGGCCTTTTTCAAATCGCATAACTCAACACCATCGATGGTAATGCTGCCCGAATCGATATCATAGAACCGTGTAAGCAGGTTAATGATCGTCGTTTTACCGGCACCGGTTGGGCCCACAAGCGCAACTGTTTGGCCGGGTTCTGCATGAAGGCTGACATTCTTAAGGATTGGCACACCCTTCTTATAGGCAAAGCAGACATTATCAAAGATTACTTCACCCTCTACCTGACCCATCTCTCGGGCATCAGCCGAATCCTTGAGATCGGGATCTTCGTCCATCACTTCAAACACACGCTCAGCACCGGCAATGGCCGATTGCACCTGGTTCCACAGGTTCGCCACCTGACGCAAGGGCTCTGAGAGCTGCCGGGCGTAGGTCACAAAAGCCACAATGGTACCCACAGTAGAAAGGCCCATCACAACCATGTATCCGCCGGTTCCAGCTACAAGAGCCAATCCCAGATTGGTGATCACGGTCATCAAAGGCATCATCAACAGTGAAAAGGTCTGTGCCTTGATGGCAGCTTCGCGATAGGCCACATTGCGAACCTCAAAGTCTGCTATGACTTCTTCCTCTTTACTAAAGGCCTTGACCACCTGCTCGCCAGAGAGCGTCTCTTCGATAAGGCCATTCATCACGCCCATGGTCGATTGTTGATCGCGAAAACGTGTTTTAGTATGGCGGGCAATATACACCGTTACACCCAACATCATAGGCACCACAAGCAGAGCCACCACGGCCAGAAGAGGCTCGATGATGAACATCATGATGGCAGTACCCACAACCTGAAGCACGGCCTGCACAAGCTGTGTTACCGAAGTACCCAATGTATCGGAAATAAGCTGCACATCGTTGGTCACACGGCTCATCAGATCGCCGTGGGCGCTGGAATCAAAGTAGCGCAAAGACAACTGCTGCAAGTGTGCAAACAATTCGCCACGGATCTGAAAAACTGTCTGCTGTGCTAAAACTGTCACAAGATAGGTGTTTCCCCAGGTTGCGATGGCAGCGCCGACATAAGCCGCAAACATGATCAGCACCAAACGAGCCAGACCATCGCTATTGCCCACCGAGATGAATTGATCGATAGCCACGCCTTGCAGATAGGGGCCTATCAGTTGCAATCCGGTGCTCACAGCAACCAGGAGGATGACGATAATAAGCATGCGCTTGTTGGCTCGCAGGTAATACCAGAGCCGCGCAAGGGTTCCCTTGACATCTTTGGCGTGAACAACTCCACCCTGATACGGACCACGACCAGCGCCACCCATGCCACCGGGACGCGGCAAACCCGGTCCGCTCGGAGCACCAAATGTTGGCTGAGGTTTTTCACTATTATTTGATGTATTAGGCATTAACAGACACTCCATTCCCCAGCTGAGATTCATAGATCTCACGATACACCTGGCTCGATGCCATCAGTTCGCTATGGGTGCCTTCGGCGACCAAGCGCCCCTCATCGAGCACTAGAATTTTATCAGCAGCCAAAACCGTGCTGATTCGCTGGGCCACTACAAAACTTGTACGATCTTTCATAATCTTGGCCAAAGCATCTTGAATCTTGGCTTCTGTATCCACATCAACCGCGCTGGTCGAATCATCCAGTATTAAAACAGTCGGATTGGCCAAAATAGCCCGGGCAATAGCCAGACGTTGCTTTTGCCCACCAGAAAGGTTTACACCGCGCTGCCCAACCAGGGTATCATATCCGTCGGGCAAACTCATGATAAAGTCATCAGCCTGAGCTGCCTGAGCGGCAGCGACGATCTCTTTCTCGCTGGCGTCACGCCGGCCATAGCGGATGTTGTCGCGAATGGTTCCCGAAAATAAGATTGCCTCTTGCAATGACATACTAATCTGTGCACGAAGCGTCTTTTGAGAGACATCGCGGATGTCCGTGCCATCTAGCAGCACCGCTCCACCCGTTACATCATAAAAACGCGGGATAAGGTGTACCAGCGTCGATTTACCGGATCCGGTCGCTCCCAGTATGGCAACCATTTGTCCTGGTTCGGCAACAAAACTGACATCCTTGAGTGCCGGCTCTGCCTCGTCACCATCATAGTTAAAGGTAACATGATCAAACTCTACGCGGCCCTTGCCCAAAAGCTTTGTAATGGGCTTTTCGGGGTCAACTACCGTCGGTACCTCGTCCAACACCTTGCAGATACGCTGCGCCGAAGCCTCACCCCTAGAAATAGCCATGAGCAACATGCTCAACATCATCAAAGAGTTGAGAGTCATGCTCAAATAATTGAGAAAGGCCGTGAGTTCGCCCAGCGTCAAAGTGCCCTGGATGACATGTAAACCGCCAAACCAAAAGACAGCGATCAAGGCCAGGTTCATAACGATCATGATGATCGGCGGCACAAAAGCCAAGAGTTGGCCCACCTTGATGGCCGAGTCACGCAGTTTGGAGTTAGCCGCGCCAAAACGCTCGTTCTCATAATCCTCACGCACAAAGGCCTTAACCACCCGTACGCCGGAAAGACTCTCTTGCATCACCGTATTGACGCCGTCCAGTCGCTCTTGCTGTACCTGGAACAGTTTGCTGCCCCGACCGATGACAATAGCAAGAATGACCACAGCGACAGGAAAGACCACCAGTGGGATCCAAACAAGAGAAGGAGCTGTGATAACCAGCATGATCAAGCTGCCGAGCAACAGAATCGGGGCACGCGTCATGATGCGAAGCGACATGGCGCTGATTCGCTGCACCATATCCACGTCGCTGGTTAGACGGGTGACCAATTTGCCCGTATCGAGGGAATCCAGATTGACGAACGATAGTGTCTGAACCTTGCGAAACAGGATATTCCGCAAGTCCGCACCAAAATTCTGCGAAGCACGAACAGAATAGATCGTGTTCGCGATAGCGGCTCCAGCCGCAACAAGCGCCAATCCAATCATCATCAAGGACTGATTCACAACATAGCTCAGATCTTGATTGGCTATGCCCACATCAACAATGTTCTGCAGTAATCGCGGCACCAAAAGGTCGAGAGCCACCTGGAAGAGTAAAAACAAGAGAGCCAACCCGGCCATCTTCCAATAAGGCTTGAGGTGCCTAAACAGTCTAAATATCGATTTCATTCCTTTTCTCCATCATCAACCATCAAGAGTGGCCGACGGGAGGCACCAATATCAAAGTGATCTCCGTCTACCAAATAGCTCATTACCATATCTACCGCTCTTCCATAGAGCTCGTCAATTTTCTCATCGTGAACAAAACGTACACGCCAGGAGAGGATCACGCCATAGACGATGGCGACAACGGTCTCAGTCATGTCGGTTGCATCACCCTGGCAGAAAACACCCTGCTCCTGCCCAATGACGATCACTTCTTTACCCCAGGAAACAAGATCCTTTTGGATTATTCCTTTGATAAAAGAGTGTCTCCCCTTTTTATGTGGAACTCGTTGATGATCCGGGGAGCCTTCACGCTTGTGATGGGCAGCTATGATGATGGGCATATCTGCCATCCGGGGATGCACTTTGGTGTTCTCTAATAAAGAAAGCAGTGCCTCATACAGTACCTTGTCGGCACCTTCGCTTCGAGCACGCTCAGTAAGCTGACCGAGCGTCTGCCCGAGCTGTTCTACACGCCGTGTTTGCATGGCCTCGTACACCTGCTCGAGATTCTCAAAGTAGGTATAGAGAACCATATGAGATGTACCCATCTTTTCGGCGATGGAACGGCTGCTCACAGCGCGCGGGCCGCTTTCAAGAGCAACTGCATCGGCAGCATCTAAAATTCGATTTCGCATAGCCTGCCTCTCTTCTTCGGTCAGGCGTGGTCTTGGCATATACATTTCCTTTCTGCTTTACGGCAATAGTGTATCTCAGAATTATATAAGATATACAATGTATTTGTTATACAATGTATATCTTATACGCTGTATAAGATTTGTCAAATAGCAAAAAGGCGTATCCTTGAAAAGGAGTTCTCCTTTCCCAGGATACGCCTAAAAGATTGCCTATTGGCTAGAAATCTAGTTCAGCCAGCTTGAAGCCAGGCCACAAATGCTGCAACTGCTAGCACTGCGAGTGTTGTACAGAACGCCAAGAGTCTCGATTGCCTCCTTCTCATCTTTTACCTCCCTATACCAAATCAAAGCGCTCAGAGTGAATCTGAGAAATTGGCAATCCCAAATTCAGACAAGACGCCTCGACGAAATTCATCATAATACCAGGGCCGCAAATGAACACATGGCAACCATCCCGAGCATCTTCCGGTGGTAGATAGCGTTCCAGCACTTGTTGTGTGATATAGCCCTTTTCAGAATCTTCGCCCTCTTGAGGAGCTTCCAGCACATAGCGCACAGTAAGATTGAGTTTTTCTTTCAGATCGAGGATTTCTTCATAATAGGCCGCGGTCGCCGAGTCATAGTTGCCATACAAAAGGACGATCGGCCGTTTGTCGCCACGATCCGCCATCGTACGCAAAATGCTCATCATCGGAGAAACGCCAATACCGCCAGGTACAAGAATCAACGAGGTCGCATCCGGCCAACGATCGGGGCTAAACCCGCCATACGGCCCTTCCACATAGATCTTGTCGCCCGGCTTGAGTTCCTTGATGGTTGCCGTAAAGTCGCCCAATTCCTTGATGCCAAAACTAATGACATCCGAATCCTCGGCACTGGATGAAAAGGAAAAAGGATGTTGAGCATTGGCAAAGGGCCCACGCCAAGCTGTAATCCAAGCGTACTGACCTGGCTCAAAACGGATGCCCTTGCCCAACGGAGAAAGATTGAGCGAATAGGCAGAGCCTCTTTCCTGCTCTACTGAGACAACCTCCCAAGGATTGCGATGCAGTTGAATAGGACGAACGATCCGCGTGTAGATGAGCACGGCCAGAGTTATGCCAGCATAAATCAGGATGAGCCAACGAATGGGAGCCTGAGCCATGTAATTATTCACAAGGAGTATGTGGATCATTACCGCCACATAGGCCACGATCCCCAACGAGCCGTGCCAGATGCGCCAGGCCACATAGTTGGTGATTCTGAGTTTTTTGCGCCATACGGATATCACCACTAAAACAACCGCCGCCAGGATAGAAATCTCGGCAGCCTTTGTTTTCAGAGAAACATCGAAAAAGTTGAGTAGAAAGAAAAATTTGTAAACATCTTTACCAAAAATCAGGATGGGGTGTAACAGCATCATGCCCAGGGTAGCAATCGAGATCTGATGATGGAACCTATAGATAATATCAGCTCCAAAGGGCTCATCGAGAAAGGGGAACCGTGCCGTCAGGATGAGCTGTAAGCCCAACATAGCAACCCCGGCAAAGCCGACGGCTATGGCAAACTCACGTATCCATTCTTCGGGTTCATCCAATGGAAATAAAATCATAGATAATAGTGGCAAAAGCACGATAACCGAGTAAAAAGAAAACCAGCCTATGGCGCGTGCGCGTCTAGTCTTGAACATGCCTTCCTCCAAAACCTGTCGTTAACAAGTAGCAAAATCGATTCCAGTTTCAAGCCTACTGGCGTATTTCGAGTATGCGAATGATCGGCCCGCGGCTTTTTCCTTCTATTGCCTCGGTCTCAAAAACAATGTCTCCCATTGCGAACAGAGCCTCATAGTTTGCCACCCTATCTGCATAGGTTGTCCCTTCTGCAAGATACCGGTCATAGATGTTGCTGAACAGCACATATTCGATATCCTGATCCAGGATCGCCTGTGTATCCGATACCGTACCAAGGTGGCCCTGGGGAATATAGTAATCGAGCCCAATGGAAGCCGCACTCTTGTAATAGATAGTTCCGTCCCCGGTTGGCCCATAATATTCATACTGGGTAGACGAGAACTCGGGCGTGTAGACCTCAGAGAGAATCCTGGTACCAGCCGGCACATTCTCGAGCATCCAGTTCATAGCGATGGTGCGTGTATCATCACCTGCAAATTCACGAGCTTCGACAGCCGAATTGATGCCCATGGGGATAGCCAACCCAAGCACCACCAGAGCAGCAAGAGCAAAACCCCATTTGGGCGCCCTGGCCTGCAAACTCTCCGCCAGTGCATCTACAAAAGCCGCAATGGCAAGACATAGGAAGGCCACTGCCGGCACCACCCAACGATCCCAGCGTAGGCTCAGGCTGGAGATAAATAGCGTAAACACAACCGGATAGAGTGCCAGCACCGCCCCAGTTCCCCGATCCTTGCCTTCGCGCTTGCGGATGAAAAGGTAGATCAGCCCGCCAATAGCTAACACCACACCCGCAGTCGTCAAAGCCTTAGTCAAAGGCTCCTGTAAATACCAACTCAGGTTAGACCAGAGCCCTCCGCCTGTAGCGCTGAGGTGTGTAGGCCGTGCCTCTGCTTTGACGTATTCAAACGCTGTCCCAAAATCCAAGAAAAAGTAAGGGGAGGCCGCAAAGGCGCCGACAAACCATGAACCCGCCGCCCCTACCAGCTTGAGATGCTCCTTGGCTTCGTCCACAAGCCCATCCCGTTTGGTGCGGTAAAAATGCGCCAGGGCGATCACCAGAACGGCCATCGCCGCCGGGTACTTTGTACAAAAGGCAACGCCAGCAAACACACCAGCCAGAATATAGTCGCGCCAGCGCCCTTCTTTGACGACGCCCAGGCAAAACCAGATACAGAGGAGGCTGAAAAAGCCCATCTCCACGTCAGTACGAATGAGCCGCGAGAAATAGACGTGAAGCGGGCTGATGGCCAAAAGCAGAGCAGCTATGAGCCCAGCACGCTTATTGAGAGCACGCCGCCCGATCAAGTAGGTCAACAAGACCGAAAGCACGCCAAACAAGGCAATCAATAATCGGCCGCTATAGTAGAACGCAGTGGGATCCACATAATAGGTGTAGCAGAATTCCCCCCAATTCTCGTAATAGCCTAGCGCCGTACCAACGCCACCGATAACGCGATAGAGAAAGGCATTCATATAGATCGTGGTAGTACCCGGATGCCCAAACCAGTGAGGATTCCAATCACCCGTCTGCAAAATCTGCAAGGCATGTTCTACAAAGACAGGTTCATCTGGATCATAGAGATGAGGCAGTCCATAATCCAGACCCCAGACTCTGATGCCCACAGCCAGGATTAGAACTAGAGCTACCAACAAGAGCTCTTGCTTTTTGTTCATGAATGCCTAATCCTCTTTAGTGAATGCCAAAATAATTCAAGCAAATGCTTGACAATTTGATGGTATTTTGCTAATATAATCAACAAAGGAGGCACTTATGGCAAAAATACTAGGACGTTGCCCAAATTGTGGTGGTGATCTTGAGGTGACCCGGCTTGCCTGTACGAACTGTGAAACCGTCATTCTGGCGCGCTATGAACCCTGCGAATTCTGCAAGTTATCGACGCAGAGCCAGAATTTCATCACAGCCTTTATACGGCATCGGGGCAATCTCAAAGAGATGGAACGCGAGTACAACATGTCTTATTGGACGCTTCGAGCTCGTCTTAATGAGGTTATCGCAGAGATGGGTTTTGGTCAAGACGAAGCTGAAGCTGACATGAGAAAACAAGCTCGCATGGACATCCTCGATCGCCTACGTAGTGGGGAGATCGATGCCGAAGAAGCCGCTGCCGAATTTGAGTCTCTAGAACCCCACACACACGAGGAGGAAAAAACAGATGGATGACCAGACAATGCGTATCTTGAAAATGGTTCAAGAGGGTAGTATTTCGCCTGAAGAAGCCAATGAATTGCTTTCCAAAATGGACGGCGATGACGAACCTTCCTATCAAAAGACATCACGGCTCGATCCAGAAGAAGAGTACACGTCTGATGACGAACCTTTCGGCCTAAACGAAGATTTCCAAGGTAATTCCTTTGGTGAGGGCTTTGAGGATTTGGGCGAGGAGCTCGGCACCAACATTGGTGAGACACTTTCTGGACTTGGTGCCACGGTCGCAGAAGGAATTCGTCAAAGCGTGAAGATTAAGAATCTCTTCCCCTTCATGGGATGCGATCTCAATGGTGCCAAGCTGGCTGGAGCCCGCTTTGAGGGAGCCCTGTTTATGGGCTGCGATTTGCGCGACGCAGATTTACGTGGTGCCGACCTGCGCAAGGCACGTTTCATGGGGACCGATCTGCGAAATGCCAAAATGCGCAACGCTGATCTGCAGAAATCCAGCTTTACTGGCGCAGATTTGCGCGGCATCAAGATGGACCATGCTGTGCTTCACAAATGCGCCTTTTGGGGCAGTGACTTGCGGGGCATCGACCTCAACAATATTCGTGCTGAAGGTCTAAAGGTGTCTGGCGCAGATTTGCGCAAAGTCGATCTGGATGCTTGGCTGCGCAGCCATGGCGTCGATCGCGACAATGTAAGCGAGCAAGAAGAAGGCGACCCGTTTGCAGTGTAGCACGACACTTTCAGCTTTGTCTTGGGATAATGGCTACAGCCATGTCCCAGGAAGCCTTAAGCAAAGCCCGAATCTGCAATCAATCGGGTTTCTAGGAGGCAATATCTTGAACTTTACTTCAGAACTCAAGCACCAGGATTTCGTAGCAGCCAAAGATGGTGCCGAATCAGCCCGTATTGATCTGAATCTTTCATCCTGGCCGGTGGAAATCAACACCCTGCAGGATTCTGAGAATCTGATAACAGCCTCATTGGACTATACGGGCACACTAGATTGGCAGACATCCCAAACCGGGGGTGTGGCAAAAGTCACGCTTCGGCACCATAAAGATTTTTCGTTGGCCCAGATGTTCAATCAGGACGCCAGGTGGCAATTCGCAATTTCACCCGACTTGCCAATTGCTTTGATACTCAATGGCGGCTCGGGCTCTGTGTCAGCCAACCTCAGTGAATTGCAGTTAGCTTCCTTCAAGTACGATGGTGGATCGGGCTCGTCAAAACTTGTGTTGCCTGCCAATTCGGGAGAAACCCTGACAAGTCATATCGACGGGGGCTCTGGCTCACTGCGCATCAGTCTACCAAACGGTGGGGATCATCATATAACCCTAGATGGAAGCTCTGGCAGCTACAAGCTGACGGTAGATACACCGGCCACGCTAAAACTCGTCGTTGATGCCGGCTCGGGATCCGGGAACATCAAGCTCTCAGAAAACACTTCTGCAGACATTACGTTGGATGGTGGTTCTGGCTCGACCAAGATCGTGGTTGCAGGCAATCCCGGCATTCGGATTATCATTGGACATCGGGGATCAGGTGGTGTTCACCTACCGAGTGGGCTCATACGAACTGCAGGCGGAGACAAAGCCAAAACCGGGGCTTGGGAATCGGCCAATTTTGATTCGGCCGAACGGCAAATCATCATCCGTGCTGATCTCGGCTCAGGTTCTCTCAACTTCACAGCCTAATCCTCTCCTCGTTGCAAGGGCCAGCCTCTAACGAGGTTGGCCCTTTTCTTGTTGAGTAATACTGGAACAGCCGAACCAGCAACCCTATCGCCCAAAAGCTCTGGGCATTCCGTCAGGTGGCCTCAACGCTGTAACCAGGGCTGAAATCGTCGCTCAACCTGCATATTTAACAGGCTGAGCGAAAGCGCGACAAGCATAATAGCCGCTGCCGGAGGCAGCAACCACCGCCACCAAACATCCGAAATGTAGAGTGACGGACACTCAAAGGCATAGTGAATCATCCGTCCCCAAGTTGCTACCGATGGATCGCTCAACCCCAAGAAACTCAAGCTCGATTCTGCAATCATGACGTGTTGAAACTCGAGCACAAAACGTGTAGTAGCCAGCGGCACAACCTGCGGCAGCAAATGCCTGAACAAAATGCGGCTATCCCTCGCCCCCACCACACGGGCTGACTCGATATAGCCAGCCTCCCGCTCAGAAAGCGTCATCGAACGCACCAGCCGCGCTGTTTGTGGCCAGCCAAAAAGCACAAAGAACACAACGAGCGTACCAACCCCAGGCTGTACAAAAGCCGAAAGCATGATGATGAGCGGCAGACGCGGCAATGCCATAAAGATGTCCACCAATCGCATGATCACCATGCCCATACCCCGCCAGTAGCCCGAAATCACACCAAGCAGCGTACCAAGCGATGTACCAAGAATTGAAGAAGCGCCAGCAATGAGCAGTGACAACCTTGCACTGGTCATCAAAGTCACCAATACATCGGCGCCAACGTCATCAGTACCCAGCGGATGATCTGACGTAGGACCCAACAAGGGTGTATCAAGCTCGTCAGGCGCCCAAGGGAGAAACAAGGGGCCTACAAGTGAGAACAGAACTATGATAACGAGCACTGCCAAAGCAATGCGAGAAGGCCATGTATGCTCTTTCATGAGCGCCGCAACCGGGGATCCAAACGATGATAAAGCATCTCGGCCAACAAGTTAAAGGTGAGCACAGTCAGCATAATGAGCAAAAACGTGCCTTGGAGAAGGGCATAGTCTCTGGCATGGGCGGCTTCATAAATCAACGTGCCCATCCCCGGATATTGAAAGACCACCTCGACCGCCATGGCACCCGTAAGTGCATAGCCAAGCCGCATAGCCAAGGCCGTAACCACTGGCAGCAGTGCATTGGGGAAAATGTGGCGCCAAACGATACGGCGCTCCGCAAGTCCTTTGGCCCTTGCAACTTGAATGTACTCCCCTTGCAAGGCACGCAAAGCGGCAGTACGCGCAACCATGAAAAAGCCAGGCAAAGAAACGATAATCAGGGAAAGACAGGGCAACAGACCATGCTTGATTATGTCACCTGCTGCCTGAAAATCAGTCTCATAGTAGGCGCCAGAAGTGCTCCCGCCCCCGATTGGCAGCCATCCCAGCCAAACCGCAAACACCAGAATAAGCAAAACTCCCACGACAAAGCTAGGCCAGGAGCCTAGAGCCATTACGCATGATATTGTTGTGGAATCCTGCCATCGTCCGTGGTGCGTGGCCGTCGTGACCCCCAAAAGCGTGCCCAACAGCGCAGCAATGAGCGTGGCGCTCATCACCAACCCCACTGTCCACAGAACTCGGCTAGCCAATAGATCAGCGACAGGCGCACGATACCGTATCGACCAGCCCAAATCGCCATGCAACAGCTGCTCCACGTACTGGAGCAGCTGTTGATCGAGCGGTAAATCCAGCCCGTAATGGGCAAGAAGCTCGGCACGAGCTTCTTCGGTCAGCATCAACCCCGAATCTGCCCCTGCTTCGTTGAGAATAGTTGATATGGGATCACCAGGCATCAACCGCGGCAGAAAAAAGTTCAGGCAAAGGATAATGACCACCGTGATGATGTACTGCACAACGCGCATTGCTACTCTTGCTCGATAAAGATCATCTTGTTTAGGACCATGGGAATGCCCATAGAGTAACCATCTTCAGTAAAGAACCAGCCGTCAAAAACGGTGGCATCATAGATGCACCACATACGCGGATGGTACAGGGTGAGCACAGGCAGGTCATCTGTCACCATCTGCTGAAGCTCGGCTACATACTGTGCACGAAGCTCGGCATCCAGCTCTGAGGCTTGTTTTGCGTAAAGCTCGTCATAGGCCGCAGATTCATAGATCCCCGCCGGCCAGTCGGGCACACGCAGTGTGGTGGTACGGGCATTGCCGCCATGGCCGTTTATAGCCAGATCAAACGAACCTTCTGAAAGCAGTGTATCCACAGTAGCGGTATCACCAGTCTGTAGCGTCACAGCAAAACCTGCGGTTTCCAAATCAGCCTTAATCAGCTCGGCCTCGCGCGCATAAGTGCTGGTGGTAATCAGCAAAACCTCCTGATCATCCAAGCCCAATTCCTGTACAGCAGCCGCTGCGGCGTCAGGATCGTACTCGGGTACATTCTCAGATTCGGCATACCAGCCGCAGTTGGGAGCGATGATGCCAGTGTTGGCCACAACAGCCCCATCCGGTGCCACCTGATCGACCAGGGACTGGCGGTCAACACTGATAGCAGCAGTTTGGCGGGCCGCTAAGTCTGCAAAGACCCCGCTCTGTGTATTAAAGACAATCTGCAAGACCCAATAGTCCATCCCCTCGATGACCGAACGATCCGTATCCTGGAGCAACTCGTTCACCGCAGAGACCTCTTTGCCGCTGAACGAAGCCGCATCAACAGTACCGGTTTCGAGCGCCAACGCTGAATCCTGAACGGGTGTAAAGATCAAACGATCTACGACAGGGCTCCCCCAAAAATAGCTCTCATTGGCCACATAGACATAGCTGCCCTCTTCAGCCGAATAGCTCTCCAGCGTATAGGGGCCCGAACCAATCAGTGCATCATCCTCACGGTATTCCTCAGGATTATCGACAGCAGACCATACATGCTCGGGAATGATAGGCACGACACCAGCGGTAACCACATCGAAATCGGGGGAGGGGTTGGTCAGCACAAACTTGACCGTATCCTCTGAAACAGCCTCAACCGAGGCAATATTGGCGAGATCCACGCTCCAGCCAAACTCGGTAGAATGCTCAGCAATAAAAGTATAGCTAAAGACAACATCCTCGATCGTCAATGCTTCGCCATCATGAAAACTGACATCCGGCCGAATGACAAAGGTCCATTCGAGCCCATCTTCGCTAGAAGACCACTTAGTGGCAATCAATCCGATTTCCTCGGTTTCGTTTCGCCACACAAGCGTATCAAAAAGAAACGACATCTGGGTGTAGCCCGGTCCACGTAGATAAGCACCAAAGGGAGAGGGATATCCCCAATCGCTGCCGGGATAATACAATATTACAGGTTCTGCCGTCTGTTGTTCCTCAGAGTCAGACGTTGCTGTAGCTAGAACCTCTGCATTGCCCGACGTTGTCGTTTCTGTCGGCGCCGGTTCAGATATCGGTGTTGCAGTGGCAGAACAGCCCGCTAACAAGAGTGTACTAACAAGTAACAAGACAAGACCCACACGTCGCATAACTAAGCAATCTCCTCAATTCCTTGGGCGCGGCAGACATCACATACGCCTTTGATCACATGTTCCAACTCGATGCCATAGCCAAAACGCCTTTCAAACTGGCCCAGTGCTGGTAGCAACTCAGAATCCTCAATGCGCTCTAGCTTGCCGCAAACTGTGCAGTAAAAATGATGATGCTCACCATGAATAGAAAGAAGCTCATAACGATGTTGGCCGTCGCCCAAGTCGATCACCGAAACAAGACCGAACTCTGTCAAAAGCTCAAGACTGCGATACACTGTCGAAGCGTCCACAGCAGCACTCTTGGAGCTGACTAGTGCATAAATCTCTTCCACGGTGGCATGGCCAGAAAGCTGGTGCATGGCCCAAAGCACCATATCGCGCTGGGGTGTAAGCCGCAGTCCTCGTTCCTTTAGCATGTCACGAAACTTTTGCTCACAACACATAGTAGTTCCTTTCGCTTATTGCAAGGCCTTGCAACAACAACTATAGGTAATACTTGGTTTCTGTCAAACGCAAAAAGAGCCCGGACATTCACATCCGGGCTCTTTTCTAGCTGATTAACGCCGGAACAGCCGTATCAGCAAATAGCCGCTCACCAACAACCCTACCCCTCCGAGAGCAAGAAGGGCCACATCCATTTGCGCAGCAACGGCAAAATCGAACAGCACACCAAATCCGGCCGCGCCCATGATCAACGAGGAGATCCCTGCCAGTCGTAGCGCCCAAAAGGTCTGGCCGTCCCGAGAGGTGCCCAAAACGCCATCCTCATCCCGATGACCAGCGGATAGGGCCAACGTCATCATCAACAATCCCCCCATAGACAAAATGATGCCTGGTAAATATAAACGACTTACCCACAATGCTCCGGCCATGTTGAGGTAGATGCCGCCTGTGGCCCACACTATACCTTCGATGATCTGCATAAACCGCCTCATCGTTGATTTCGCCTTTCACGACGCATCAAGCGATTCGCGCGCCATAGATCCCAAAACACCATTACCACCATAAGGCCGCCTAGAACCATGGAAAGAACGAATCCTATCGTACCGATCACGGGGATAAAGGGTTGCGTATCGGCAGGAGAAGCCGACATGGCCGTCGCCGAACCGATGGCCATCCCCGCCACAATCAGCCCCGCCGTCAGACGAGAGGCGATGATGCGGAAATCCAAAGCCCCCCCATCGAGACCTGGAATATAGAGCCGCAGACGCAAACGCCCTTCTTGCATTTGCTTGAGAACATCTTCGGCAACGACCGGCATTTCTCGCACCAGGCGAACGGCTTCCATGCCGTCAGAGAATAGCTCTCGGGCGACTTCGGGCGGCTTGAGTCGATCCTTTATGACCGTCTCGGCCACACTGCGCACAATAGTCTGAATCTCGATATCGGGATTGAGTATCCGCGCAATCTCTTCAGCCTGACTGGCGGCTTTACCTGCCAGAGAAAAACTGGCCGGCATCCTCAAACCATGCTTTTGGGCAATACTCATAATGTCCGTTATTGCCTCACTAAAGGAAAACCCTGCCAGTGATTGGGAAAGATAACGCTGCATGAGCCTATCAATATCGGTTTGTAATCGCTCCTTATTGACATCATGGTAAGGCAGCCCGATCTTGAGTGTAATCCGCGTCGCCTGCGCAGCATCTCTGCCCTGAATAGCTAGCACCATGCTGCCAATGGCTTCGCGCTGCTGCTTGCCAAGGTAACCCATCATACCCAGATCAATGATACTGATCACGCCTGTCTGAGGATCTACAAAAAAGTTACCCGGATGAGGATCTGCATGGAAAAAGCCATCCGCCAACACCTGATGGAACATGACCCGTACAAAGCGCTCCGCCAGCTCGACGCGATCCACACCGGCGGCATCGAGGGCGTCCACATCTGTAATCTTGATGCCGTTGATGCGTTCCATGGTGAGTACACGCCTGGTACTGAGATTTTGATAGATATGGGGTACATGAATGCCGGGGAATCGCGCCATGTTGGCAGCCAGCTGCATCGCGTTGCGCGCCTCAATGTGATAGTCCAGTTCTTCCTTCAAGGCCTGGGCAACTTCATCAACGATTTCTAGCAGCCCGTTATCACGAGCGATGGCGAATTGATCTTCGAGGATTCGAGCGAGATCGCGGATGATCTCGATATCCGCATAAACCTGGTTTTCCACATCTGGCCGCTGTATCTTGATGACCACGGGTTGCCTTCCAACAGCCGCCTTGGCCGCATGCACCTGGCCTATTGAGGCTGCAGCAACGGGAGCAGCCGGATCAAAATCCGCAAACAACGCTGTGGCATTCTCTCCCAGTTCCCGATGTAGAACCTCAAGAACCTGCTCTGCGGGAAAAGTGGCTACACTATCCCGCAGATTGGCCAACTCACGCGTCCAATCTGCGGGAAGCATGTCCGTCCTACTCGCCAAAATCTGCCCCAGCTTGATGTAGGTAGGCCCCAATTCTTCAAGGAGCAGGCGAAGTCGTTCGGCCGTCGTATGCTTTCGAACGATCTCACTCTTGCGTACGGATCTGCGGCGGAACAGTTGACCGACGCGGTACACACCGCTCGAGTCCACAGCAATATCAAAGCCATAACGAAACAGCGTCGATTGAACTTGGCGCAATCGCCGTACGTTTCTTACCTGGCCATCTACAAAAGAAGGGGGTGTCATCCAGTCATTCCTTATCCGATTAGGCGTTATTGGAGGATCCCGGCCATTGTCTCAGCAACACTGGCTAGGTTCTCTTCCCAATCATAGGCCAAGGGATTGATCAACACCACTTCGCCATCAATCTGTTCGGCAATGGCGCTGGCAGACTGTGTGCTAAACTCGGGCTGGGCAAAGATCACGCGGATATCTTCAGCCAATGCCTCATCGATGACCGCAGCCATCTCCTGCGGGCTGGGCTCTTGACCATCCACCTCGATGGAGATCATCTCCAAGCCAAACTCATCGGCAAAGTATCCCCAAGAGGGGTGAAAAACGATGAACTTGCAGTTCTCTACCCCCGCAAGTGAATCAGTGATCTGCTGCTGCAAGGTCTCAATCTCGCCAATAAAGACCTCATAGTTGGCCTCATAGGCCTGTTGCCCGGCAGGATCGAGCGCTACCAGGGCATCACGGATGTTAGCTGCTTGTACCTTGACGAGTTCCGGAGAAAGCCAGATATGAGGATCAAGCAACTCCCCTTCGGCATTCACTTGAACTACTTCACCATCGTGGCTGTGTTCCTCCATGGTGCGTTTTTGTATGCCCACAGTCGTATCGACGACCAGCATATCCGCATTGGCCGCCGTAATACGATCCAACCACGTGTCCTCATAGGCGACGCCAATCGTCATGTAGGCATCGGCATTTGCAAGGGCCACCAACTGCTCAGCGCGCGGTTCATAGGTCGCCGGGCTCGCACCGGGGTCTACCATCACCGTCACCACGGCACGATCCCCAGCAACCTTTTCCACAAAATACTGCTGCGGAACAATGCTCACCGTAATATTGAGGGTGCTCGAATCTTGCTCAGCCGAAGGTGTATTACAAGCGACCAATACAAAGGCCATCACCAAAACAAGGGCCAATCTAGAAATGTTTCTCATGGCAATCTCTCCTATCGACAAGTCTCTTTTTGAGAATCTTTATCATTATAAGAGATGAACACACAACTTGCAACAAGCGAGATTGCCACAACTCCTCGCAGAAAGGCGCTATTGCCAGAGCCCCAGGATGGCACCCATGAGCAAGAATCCAACTATATCATGGCCGCTGTTGATGAGGAACAGGCGAAACGGACGCCCTTCATACATATACTCAGGCAAACGCGTTGCTGCCGAAACGCCCACACCAACAAGTGCACCCACAAAAAGGCCCTGCAAGATATTGGTGGCATTCATCCAATCGACGATCAACGCCAAAACAAAGGCACCCACAAGCGCCACCACGGTATTCGCCACCATCATCCACGGCGTGTACTCACGCTGTGTGTCTTCCTCTGTAAATCCAACCAGCTTCATCCATGATTCAGCAAACAAGGCCCTAGAATACCAGAACACGCCCACTGCCACGTACGCGATGGCTGCTACCAACACTGCCCAGAGATTCAGTTCCATAGTGTCCTCCTAGTTGTCTCCCCTGCCTGCTACGGGCAGGCTACCGGCATCCAATTTGGCTGATAAGGCCCTGAATACACCCTGCTATCAGGGTCAAGGTCCTGCGCCAGACCATTGAGACCACGCCAGAGAACATGCCAGGCAGACTGGGGGTCATCGCGTCCCAAAACAAAATGCGACACGCCAGAGACAAAACAGACAACGATAAAGGGTGTCTGCTCATGGGCATGTTGTTCAGCAGTGCCTGTCGTGGCGCCAGAGTATTGGCACGATTCGAGAGTCGATTCGAACCGTCGTACCTCGGCATGGTCTAGCCGATACATATAGCGCGCTTCGTTTCCTTCGGCGTCTATCAGCGAAACCGCACATCGCCCATCACTTGTGATAAACACACGCATGCCCGCACTCCCCGGTTTGTAATCATAGAGCATCAGCCGATCGAGCCTGGCGGCATTGGCAGCGTGTGATATGGCAGACATAAGCCACCTCCTGTGATTCTCTAGTCGAGATGGAATACTTCTTCTAAAGGAACCATGGCCTCGTCAGGCATTTGCCCGTCCAACGCCTCAAAGAACTCGGACATCTGGGTTTGCCAGCGCGTATTGACCTCGAGTTTAGCCATGCCCTCCTGCGCAGCGGCAAAATCAGGCGTCTCCAAATAGCCCACAATGAGTCCGTCGGGACGCATGAACAACGAGTAATTATGCCAACCCGTCTCGCTCAAAGCGGCGCGCATCTCTGGCCAAACTTCGGCATGGCGCCGTTTGTATTCGTCCACCATATCTTCTTTGACCTTGAGCAAGAAACCGATTCGTTCCATTCCATCACCCTCTTTTCCATCGAACTGGATGTATTCTTGACCGCGCAGGGGCCTCTTGTCAAGCCCAAATGTGGCACGTCCCTGCTGCTCATAATGCAGATAGCAAAAACGGGCCCGCACAATCGTGCGAGCCCGCTGCTCTAACGGTCAATCTTCTCTTGGCACAAACTCGAGTGCCGCCGAGTTCACGCAATAACGTTTCCCCGTAGGCTTGGGGCCATCCTTAAAGAGATGCCCCAGGTGGCCGCCGCACGTTGAACAGCGCACTGCCGTACGTGCCATACCAAACGTATGATCCCGATGGGTCTCTATAGCGCCCTTGTCAGCCGCATCATAGAAAGAGGGCCAACCTGTGCCGGAATGATACTTTTGTTTTGAATCGAACAGCAGTTCACCACATGCCCGACAATGGTACTCGCCATCGGCTTCTAAATCATGATATTCGTTATAGAAAGCAGGCTCAGTGCCGTTTTCGAACAACACATGGTAGGCCTGAGCAGACAGTTCCTTACGCCATTCACTCTCATCTTTGATGATTTTCATGTCAACCTCCTGCAAAACCATACAATTACATATTATGTATAGCACATTGCAAGAGAGAATTCAAGTACCCTATGGGGGTATATTTGTTGAGTTATTCTGAAACGACTTGATCAGAACGTTCCCGCAGCACTTTTAGCGAGCGCTCTAGCCTGGATAGCAGTAACCGGAGGCGTATACGCTGGCCCCAGGAATATGCCTTCCGATACCTGGCCAACGCATCCTCTGGGCAAGTAAACACACCCAATTCATGACCGGAGATATCTGCAAGCTTGACGAATCCGCGCTTCCCCATCAACAAGGAATCCAGAGAGAGCCCTTCCAGGTGATTCCAGGCTGTCTCCCCAAAAGCCTCAGTAACGCCCAGCAGCACACTCTGCCCCTGATGGCCCGAGGAATCGCCCAACAAGTGGTACAAAGCCTCTTCATCAACCAGATAAGCGCGCAAGCGGCAGGAAATCCCCACAGCCCGGAGCAGCGCCATGGCCGCAGCGCAGCGTTCCATCGAGTTGCCGCCTCTGCTGACAAGTACCGTCGAAACCGGGCGAATTCCCCCGCCGCAAAACGTAAACACGACATTCTCAATGATATAGCGGCGTACAGCCTCAATGCGCTCACCAACGGGCAGCTCACGCCAGCCCTGCTGTACGATCAACACCTCGATGGCACTGTTCTCATAATCGAGCAGACGCGTAGAACACGTATATTCTTGCATGCGATTCTTTTTCCCCCAGAAAAACGCATACCCTTCTCTTCTTGGTAAGCATACCGTCTAGTTCGAGTTAATGCAATAGTTTACAAATACAAACTATTACCTACCGTAACTATCCGGTGCTGAGGGTACAAGTGTCGTAGCGATTTGTTCGTGGCTTGAACTTTCGTCACCCCTTACTCGATTTGGCCCAGATCGTATACGCAGATATGATACCCGAGTATAGAATGTGGACGCACTGCAGGAATCTGTTCGGACATTCTATATCTCTTGTTGGTCCAAAAAGAGAGAGGATTTCATGCAAGTCGATATCAAGAAATTGTGGGCGCTGTTCGCCACCTTTTTCAAGGCAGGCACGTTTACCTTTGCCGGCGGATTGGCCATGTTGCCTTTGATCGAAAAGGACGTGGTCGAAAAATACAAGCTCATGCCGCGCGAGGACTTTGTAGAATATGCCACCCTCGCCCAAACACTACCTGGCATCATTGCCGTCAACTGTGCCTCGTTTGTAGGGCGCAGTACAGCAGGCTTTATTGGCATGTTAGTAGCCACGCTGGGTGCGATCTCTTCCGCCTTTATCTTGATGATCCTGGCGACCGTTCTTTTGCAGTTCGTCCCCCAGGAAGGTCGCATGGTGGGTGCCTTTCGTGGTATTCGCGCTGCCTCGGCAGCCATGATTCTATCCGCCGCCTTTACCCTCGGTCGGCATAACCTCAAGAACGCCCTAGCCATCGTGATCGCAGCAGCCACCTTTGCGCTAGTTCTGTTCACCAGTTGGAGCGCACCTCTGGCCATCCTGTTAGCCGGCCTGACGGGTCTGGCATACCAGTGGTTCAAGAGCACCCGCACGGAGCAAGCCGCATGATCATTTTGCAATGCCTCAAGCTGTTCTATACCTTTTTCAAGATCGGCATGGTGGGCTTTGGCGGCGGTTATGCAATGCTCTCCATGATTATGACAGAGTCGCTCAAATACGCCGTCACCATTGAGCAGTTGGCCGATTTGAACGCGCTTGATCTGTTGGTACCCGGCCCCATTGCCATCAATGCCGCTACCTATGTGGGCTTTCTCGATTCGGGCTTTTGGGGCGCACTAGCCGCCACTATTGGCGTAACGATTCCCTCCTTCATCTATGTATCGCTCTTTGCGCATCTAGTTGCCCGCTACCAGGATAGCCCCTTGCTCAAGGGCTTTTTGGCAGGTGTTAGGCCAGCAGCCGTAGGTCTCATCGGTGTGGCCACCGTGACCATTGCCTCCGGCGTCTTGTTGACCCCTGGCATGAGTGTCTCCACCCTGCTGAGTGATCCCCTGGGAACCCTGTCACTCACCGCTGTGGCCATTTTTGTTGCTGCCGCAGTAGCCAATATCCGCTTCAAGGTCAGTCCGATCCTGTTGGTTCTCCTTGCCGGTGTAGTCGGCGCCATCTTTATCGTCTAGCTAAACATCCCAAGATGCCACTTGGCTGCCCATAGTCAAGTGGCATCTTGCTATAATAAGTAGAAAACTCTGGATTGCGAGCACAAGCCGACAGCGATCGGGGGAGGATCATTGCGCCCACCTTTTTATACAGTCCCTCGTCGCCGTATTCGCCCTTTTGAGCGGAGGAGACGCATGAGACTACTACATCTGGCAGTTGTGACATCCACAGTTAACTTGAGCACTTTTTCTTCTATTCTGGTTACTACCCAAGATAACCACTAACTCATTGACGTCAGTTTGGGCATCAACGCTTTGCTAGAACGGCAAAACATCGATCTTCTCGCATTCGGGCTGTTTTATTACCCACATGCACGAAAATCACGCCTCAGGCTTGCCCAGTATCATCAAGGCCATCATCCAACGCCACGCCCAAGGCCACACCCATATCCATCTGCCTGAATCTGGCACCGCAAAAGCCCTGAGCACTTGGCTCGTTGTCAATCACATCGACTGGCCACCACAGTGATTAAATCCGAACCCTCTCTTGGTTGTTGGAGAGGCGTTCGGATTTGTCGTTTACTTTCGTAAACGCGCATAATGCCTCTAGTTTTATTTTATCCTGTCACCTCGGGCAATACAGTTATGCCCTGCTAGGGGCAATTCATAACGCCGTAGAACGATAAAATCAATTGCATTCAGATAAATCTCAAGCTTGAGTTGACGCTGGCAGTCATTCAATAAATACTAAAATAGTATTGCTATATGGAGAGGAAATAAAAAGAACATCATGCGCTTCAAATATCTTTACCATATACTTGCGATTTTATGTGTGATCAGTATCGCGTCATTGATTTACCTAACTATACACGGCGGCGATAATGAATCAGCCGAAGCTGTTATGCAGGTTCGCATTGTTGGCAGCTACAGCGTGGATGGGCAAGAGCCTATAGAGCTGACGGAAGATTCGGTAATAGAAAGTCAACAGCTTCATACCGTAACCATCAACGGACACTTTTCTATGGATGTTCCCAAAGGATGGGTTCTTATGCTGCGCCTTGATAATATACGGGCGACAATTCACATCAATGGCGAGAAAGTATATAGCTTTGGCGACGAAGAGTCCCTACTGGATTCGTCTAAAACGGCTGGAATGACGTGGGGGCATTATGTTTCGCCTGGAATCAGCCAGCTTGATGATATCGAGATCGTTCTTGAAAATATATATGAGGGCAGAGCATCAAACGTCTTTGACGATTTTATCCATTGCATATACCTCGGGCATGGGTATGAGCTATATGAATTACTGCTGGATAAGATACCCTTAATTATTTTAGGGGGGGCCTTTTTTATAATTGGAATTGCCATGCTGATTTTCAGCGTTGCTGCCAAATGCTATAAAACACCTGGCATGGAACGTGGCGTAGGGCTTTCTGGTGTAACCATTTTGGGAGGACTGTGGATACTATTTGATGGAGGTTATCCGTATTTAACGCTGTTGTTTAAGAATCCGCTTCTTTTCAATATGATGGATATTATTCTGATATATATCATACCATCTGTGTTTCTTTTTTATACTTGTACTTTTCTGGAAAATAACGCGGAAAAAAGGTTGGCATGTTTTTTGAGCTGTATATCGTTGCTGTTTTTATTAGCGGCCATCCTCATACAAATATCTGGCGCATATGATCTGTACGATATGCAGAATCTGGCGGTTGTATGGAGCACTGTCGCTGTGATAGCGGTGATACTCCTGATGGGCTATGAGGGGCTGTTTTTAAAAAACAGGCAAGCACTGCTGATGCTGCTTTCGTGGCTGCCGTTATTTACATCTTCATTTATTGATAATATAAATGGGTTATTAATCCATATACCAGAGCGGTCAATCGTAAAGTATGGTTTTTCACTATCGATTTTGCTGCAGTTTTATCAGTTTGTTCGCGTGATACGGACGAATGTAAGAAAACATGAAGAAAACATGGCGCTCAAGTACGAGTTGCTGCAAAACCGGTTGGTAGTCATGCTCAGTCAAATTCAACCGCATTTTCTTTTCAACACGCTAAATGATATTCGCTTCTTGTACCGAGAATCACCCGATAGGGCTGAAGAGGCGCTAGTCAGTTTTACACGGTATCTTCGCGGCAATATGGACTCTTTAAACCAATCCAACTTGATTCCTTTTGACCATGAGCTGAGGCATGTCCAAAACTATGTGGATATCGAAAAGATGCGATTTGGTAACAGACTGAAAGTGGTTTATGACATCGGCCATGCACAGTGCTTTGTTCCGGTGCTGTCCGTACAGCCATTGGTTGAGAATGCGATTCGCCATGGTGTTGCCAAAAAGCCCGAAGGAGGAACCGTGACGATTCGAACATATGAGAGTACTCATGGCGTTACGATCGAGATCAGCGACGATGGCGCAGGATTCGACCCGTCAGATATCCATGATGGAAAAGGTCACACAGGAATAGAAAATGTTCGCATGAGGGTTCGTACCATGTGCGGTGGCAATGTGGAGATCATGAGCCGTCTAGGAAAAGGGACAACTGTACGGATGCATATTCCAAATAAGAAGGGATAATGAAGATTATTGTAGTTGATGATGAACCGCTGGCGATGAGCGGAATGGTTCAGGAAATCAAAAAGATACTGCCGGAATGTGACATAGCCAGTTTTACCAACTCTTCTGAGGCGCTCATAATGCTGAGCGACGATGGCTTTATACCTGATGTGGCGTTTCTGGATATCGAGATGCCGGGCATAGATGGCATTTCTCTAGCGAAAAGATTCAAAGATGCCTGCCCCAAAACCAATATCATTTTTGTGACAAGCTACTCCCAATATGCGTTGGATGCCCACAGCCTGCACGCCAGCGGTTATCTGATGAAGCCTGTTCTGGCAGAAGATATCAGCAGAGAACTAGATGACCTGCGTACGCCGGTAAAAACTTCATCCTTCCGTGTACGTATACAAACCTTTGGCAACTTTGACATCTTTGTGGACAATACGCCACTTGTTTTTCTTCGTAAGAAAACAAAAGAGGCGCTTGCGTATATTGTCAGCAAAAACGGCAGCAGTGTAACCGTCGCGGAGCTAGCTGCGGCCATATGGGAAACAAGGGAGTACAACCGTTCTCTTCAAAACCAGGTGCAAACGGTGATATCCGACATGATGAAAACATTGAGAAAGGCCGGAGTCGAGGATATCATCGTCAAACAACGCAACAGTATTTCTGTAAACGTTACAAAGGTGAATTGTGATTATTACCGGTTTTTAAAAGGGGATGCTGCCGCTGTGAATGCATATATGGGTGAGTTTATGAGTAACTACAGCTGGGCAGAAATGATTACAGGCTATTTAAGCAATAAAATAAATAGACGATAAATATACGATTCAACGTTTTTTTCGACACCGATTGGTGTGCTTTTGGTGTGCACGGATTGATAGTATTGGCTCGTACCCTTTTTATGTTTTGAAAGGGTAACTTTTAAATATGCAAGTAAAGGAATTGAATAAGGTGATGTTATCAAGTATATGGCGTTTTTAAAGACAACTTTCCATTAAGTGTGTCTTTATAGATTTAAGCGCCAGATACGCCTTTACCTCTTGACCAAAACTAAATACGAAGGGAACCAATCGTGAACACAAAAAGAAAGACACATATGTGGAAGCCAGGAATGCTTGCTGTCATAGTGGGCATTGCCCTGCTGATATCGATGACTCCTATTCCGGCCCTCGCTGCTGATGACAACATTCTTATTTACTATAACTTTGATGGAAATGTCCTGGATGCAAGTGGAAATGGCAATAACGGAAGCACCGGCGGGACGGTTACATATGACACGGGTTACACGGGACAGGCGATACGTTTAAACGGCAACGGCTGGGTCAGCCTTCCTGAAAACATGATATTGAACAACACCTCTTTCACTGTCTCGATGAGATTCAAGGCAACGGGTTCGGAATATGGCGGCCTATTTGGGTATCAGAATACGTCGGCAGCACAAACCACACCAACAGAGTTCGTTCCAATATTATGCATACTTCCTGACGGAAGACTGTATGCGGAGATGTGGATCGGCTCTTCCATGACTGTTGTATCCAGCAGTGCGGTCAACGATGGAAATTGGCACAGAGTCGTCATGACTTCGGGGGAAAACTCGATAAAAGTATATTTAGACGGTTCAGTTATCGGAGAAGCAACTGGTGTGCCGCGGCATCTTTCTATGAGATACAACCAGATTGGGACGAATGCCGCATGGTCTAGATCGGAAATGGGCCTTCCCAATCAAGTATCCGTCTGGTACGGCTATACGGGGTTGATCGACGATTTTATTTTCTATTCAAACGCTCAGTCTGGTGGCGAAATCTCAAAAGAGACCCAGGTTATTACTTTTCCCGAGCTGCCCATTAAAACGCTGGAAAGCGCAAGTTTTGAGCTCGCGGCAACCACAAGCTCCGGCCTTCCTATTACTTATACATCCTCTAATACTGATGTTGCAACGGTTTCAGGTTCGACGGTCACGCTACACAGTGCTGGAACGGCGGAAATCGCTGCAAATCAAGCGGGGAATGAGACCTATAGCGCTGCCCCGCAGGTTTCTCGTACGCTAAAGGTTATTGATAAGCCTGCGGTAACAACCGCTGCGGCTTTAGCTATTACGTCAAAGTCAGCAGTTTTGGGCGGCAATGTGACAAATGACGGCAACGATTCAAATATAGAGAGAGGAATTGTTTATTCTGCCGATCATGATCCTGCTATTGACGGGGTTGGCGTAACCAAAGTCAGTATGGGTACCGGTACAGGTGCATTTTCGGGTACCATAGATACACTTAGCGCGAGCGCGACCTATTATGTCAGAGCATACGCTGCAAATAATGCAGGGATAGTTTACGGATCGGAGATAGAGTTGAATACTCTATCGGACGATGCGGGGTTGACAAGCGTATGCCTTCAAACGGACAACACCCCTTCTGGCGGCGACGGCACAAGCAAGGGGAATGCTACAAGCTGGGGAATGGTGGTCGACCAATCCAAAGATGAACTAGGGCGCTCCGATATTATCGTGGCGAGCAACGCATCCTTCAAGTTGTTTTCGGATAGTGACTATACAGTAGAAGTCACAGGGACAGACACTATTCCGCTCACAGCTGGAAGTAACACGTCCGCATACATTCTTGTAACCGCACAGGATACTGCAATTGCAAGATACTATGCGGTATCCCTAAGCAGGACGGCGGCAGCCTTAGTCGAAATCACTCTTGACAGCAGCGTCAGCCCCACAACGGCTGATGTCGTGCTGAAAGACGCGTCCGACAATGTCATGTTCTCGCAGGAATTTGAGCTATTCATAGATAATACAAGTGTCGGCACGTATACGACCAGCGCATCAACCGGCATCTATACATATTCTATGCCGTCTAGTTTGGCAGAAGGTCATCATACGCTCAAAGCTATTGCTGCGGTTGGCGACGCTCAAAATTCCGCTGCCTTTGTTATACCGTATACGGCAACAATTCATGTCTATAAAGACGGGACTTCCACATCTGCATCAGGCAACGTTGAACTATGGCAAAGCGGCAGTACAATCGCCACCGCAGCTTCTACCGGCGTAACAGGTGCATATTCGGCGTCTGTGCTGAACGGAACATATGATATCTATATCGGCGGTTCGGATACGGGATCGAATATCACGATTAACGATGCAAATGGCAGCGCATCGGTCAATTACTATACGGTGAGCTTTGCAGTATCGAACCTTGGAACAGCATCAGGCAGTACCATATCAGCAACCGCAAATGGTTCTGCGATAGCGAGCGGTGCAGCGGTACTGGCCGGGAAGACGGTCGTTATCACCGTGGATGGAGCGGGTGCGACGACGTATACATACGCGTGGTCGGGTGAGGGCACGAGCAGCGAAACGACCGCCACGCTGAGTATTACGTCGTTGAGTAGCAAAGTTAACGCAACGTGTACCGTGACAGGAACTACACTGGTCACGGTGACGTTCGACGCGGAGGGCGGGGCTGTTACGCCATCCTCTCAGTCTAAGCAGTATGGTAGTGCGTACGGCAAAGCTTCAGATGGAACGACGGACGACGCGTTGCCCACCCCCACCAAAACAGGCTATACGTTCGATGGCTGGTGGACTGGGGATAACGGCACAGGCAGCGAGATTACCGATTCTACACCTGTTACCAATGCGTCGAGCCATACGCTGTATGCGAAATGGACGGCGAATTTATGTACGATAACGTTCAATGCCAACGGCGGGAGTGCGGTGGACGCTGTCACACAGGCCTACGATACTACAATCAATTCTTCGCCGAGTACAACCAAAGCCAATTATACCTTTTCCGGCTGGTACAGCGATGCATCACTGACTACGCCAGTGACGTTCCCGTATACCATTACCAAGGATACGACGCTGTACGCCAAATGGACGATGGATACTTATATGGTGACATTTATGAACGATGACCTCGTTTATACGGTCACCAGCGCAAACAGCGGCACGAAAATCGTCGCGCCTGATGATCCGACACGAGCCGGTTATACCTTTGGCGGATGGTACAAAGAGGCAGCATGTACGAACAAGTGGAATTTTGATACGGATACGATAACGGCGAACGTTTATCTGTATGCCAAATGGACGATAAACACCTATACCGTAACGTTTGAGGACTGGGACGGCACTGTATTAAAGACCCAAACGGTCAAGTACAGCAATGCGGCAACCGCCCCAGAGCATCCACAACGCGTCGGATACACGTTTGCCGGCTGGAATAAAGATTTCGATGAGATCACATATAACATGACCGTGACAGCGCAGTACACCATAAACACTTTTGCAGTCATGTTTAATACGAATGGCGGAAGCATTGTGTCCAGCCAGAATATCAAGTACGGCAGTAACGTGACACAACCGCAAGACCCGACTAAGGATGGGTATGTGTTCGACGGCTGGTATTCGGACAGCAACTTTAACAATGCGTATAACTTTGCCGCAAAGGTCACGGCGAATATCATGCTGTACGCCAAATGGACGATGGATACTTATATGGTGACATTTATGAACGATGGCCTCGTTTATACGATCACCAGTGCAAACAGCGGCACGAAACTCGTCGCGCCTGATGATCCGACACGAGCCGGTTATACCTTTGGCGGATGGTACAAAGAGGCAGCATGTACGAACAGGTGGAATTTCGATACCGATACGTTAACGGCGAACGCTTATCTGTATGCCAAGTGGACGATAAACACCTATACCGTAACGTTTGAGGACTGGGACGGCACTGTATTAAAGACCCAAACGGTCAAGTATAGCAATGCGGCAACCGCCCCAGAACATCCACAACGCGTCGGATACACGTTTGCCAGCTGGAATAAAGATTTCGATGAGATCACATATAACATGACCGTGACAGCGCAGTACACCATAAACACTTTTGCAGTCATGTTTAATACGAATGGCGGAAGCATTGTGTCCAGCCAGAACATCAAGTACGGCAGTAACGTGACACAACCGCAAGACCCGACTAAGGATGGGTATGTGTTCGACGGCTGGTATTCGGACAGCAATTTTAACAATGCGTATAACTTTGCCGCAAAGGTCACGGCGAATATCACGCTGTACGCCAAATGGACGATGAATACTTATATGGTGACATTTATGAACGATGGCCTCGTTCATACGGTCACCAGTGCAAACAGCAGCATGAAAATCGTCGCGCCTGATGATCCGACACGAGCCGGTTATACCTTTGGCGGATGGTACAAAGAAGCAGCATGTACGAACAGGTGGAATTTCGATACCGATACGTTAACGGCGAACGCTTATCTGTATGCCAAGTGGACGATAAACACCTATACCGTAACGTTTGAGGACTGGGACGGCACTGTATTAAAGACCCAAACGGTCAAGTATAGCAATGCGGCAACCGCCCCAGAGCATCCACAACGCGTCGGATACACGTTTGCCAGCTGGAATAAAGATTTCGATGAGATCACATATAACATGACCGTGACAGCGCAGTACACCATAAACACTTTTGCAGTCACGTTCAATACGAATGGCGGAAGCATTGTGTCCCGCCAGAACATCAAGTACGGCAGTAACGTGACACAACCGCAAGACCCGACTAAGGATGGGTATGTGTTCGACGGCTGGTATTCGGACAGCAACTTTGGCAATGCGTATAACTTTGCCGCAAAGGTCACGGCGAATATCACGCTGTATGCCAAATGGACGGAAGTCGCAGATACCGCGCAAAAGGTAGCACAGTCACTGACACTGGAAACAGCGTTCAAATTCGCAGAGGGCGATACGTGGGAATGCGTGACCAGCAGCTTTGTACTGCTCGGCGACGCCAATTCCGGCGCGCAGATCACATGGACGTCCTCTAATGCGAATGTGGTTCGTATCGAACAAAACGGCAGCAGCGCGACAGGCGTAATCACACGTCCGCAGAACAATGACGCTAGCATCGTAATCACGGCGACGATAACAAAGAATGGCGATACCGTCTCCGAGACGTTCCTGTTGATCGTCAAGCAGGAAGGAGCGTCGAAGGACGAAACACGCGATGCCACGGAACGCACCGCCTCTGTGCAGGCTGGAGACAATGCCGGAAACGAAACGATCTATCGGACGACACTGAACGATGGCACGAATATTGATTACATCATGGTGACAAGCGATACGGTGCAGGCGTTAATTGATCTGGGTTATCCGGTAGAGCATTTTGTAATAACTGTTGAGAATGACGTAGATGATCCGGCGGATGAGTTCGCCTTTGAAATCTCGTCGAATACGGTGCTGACGCTGGCTCAGAACGGACTGGGGGTAATTCTGGAATCTCCTGCGGGAACCGTTACACTTTCTGCCGATGCGCTAGAGCAGGCGGCCCAGAGCGGAGCATCGCTGTACTTCCGTATTGTACCGGTGTCGGAGGAAGCAGAGGAAGCAGAGGAAGCGTTCTTCGGTGATAGTGCGATATTTTCTCTCTCAAATGTTGCGGGGCAGGTGTTTGGCACGCCCAAAACGATACAGACAAACATGGAAAGTTTTGCGACGACCATTACGCTACCGCTAGAAGGCTTAAGCGAGGAGCAGCTTGCAGATGAGGAGTTCCTCAAGACACTATGCGTTTATGTGGAGCACGACGATGGAACGACGGAGTTGGCCTATGGAATGTTGGTATATACGGACAATATACCAACCGGCATCCGGTTTGATATCAGCAAATTCAGCCGGTTCCAGGTCGTCAGCGTAGAGCAGGCAGCTTCAAGCCCGTGGATCTGGATTGTTTGCATTGCTTCCGGAGGATTGGTGATTCTTCTGTTGTTGATCATAAGGAGACGGAGGAGACAGAAACAGGTGCAGTTCTGAAATGTGCAATGATTCATATAAAGCCTAAACCAATAATTAAAAAGCGGGAGAACCGAATTTGGCTCTCCCGCTCATGTTATTTGGGGTTAACAGCGTTCGCTGCCATCCGTTCATTTCCTTTTTTCTTCTCCTACTCCATAAACTCTCGCTGTCCCTTCTCTCTTTCAGAATACGTCTGAATCGACGAAAGTATCGTCCGTGCCAAAGGTTGTATCAACTCATCGGGGATGTTGGGTAAATGCTTGTCAACGGACATGATGCCCGCTTCTTTGTACTACTGCATACAGGTTTAACCACAATATGTAATTGTCAAAGATCATCTTTTGCGCTCATAGCGATGTTTCGCACCGCGGCGCAAATAACGCCGTGTTTTGTGTTCCTCTCGGTCTCGCGTGAATATCTCCGCGAAGACTGCCTGAACTCTTTCTGGCGTTAACCGCATGGCTTCCTTGAAATCTCGCGTACTATCACTAACTGGGAGAGTTTCCCTCTATATCCCGTAACCGGGCGTTTACGCTCTGTAGCTGCCGCGTGAGAGAATCTATTTTGCCGCGCGATAAAACGGCTTTCTTTGTGAGCGATATCACTTCCCAGAAATGATGATTATGTCAATGTAGAGATCTCTCCCATGACTTGCGAGTTTGGCATACGCGGTAAATTGGAAGATGTCATCCCGCAAATTACATGCGGTGATCTTTGAAGCACAACATTTTGAAATAGATCGGGCTCTTCCTATCATCTACACCTTGCCTATTCAACGGCTGATTATCAATCAGACCGACGGGCGCCTCCAAGGACACACCGAGGATGAACTTGGCAAGCACTGGCTGAACTTCCATATGAAGCGACTTTGGCTGCTACCCTTGACACTTGACAGGCGTAGCAAGCTTGCTCTCTTGACCAGTGGCATTCTGCTCAAACACGAGCAAACCAATTTTCCAGCATCTCTAGCTAGCTAAGCCAACAGGTAACACGGCGCCGATGGTTGCGACAGCCTCGGCGCCGTGTTACATTATGCTTCGCGTGTTTGGTAGAAAGGCTCAAGGATGAACGAACTACACGAGGCAAATCGACGGGGATGGGACGCCGTGGCCGCCCAGTGGCAGGCTGGTCTGGAACATTCACAGCCCTGGCGGCAGATGGTTCATGATCCCACACTCTACTTTGAGCCCGAGCAGCTTCAGGCCATAGGTTCCGTGGCCGGCAAACGCATCTGCGTATTGGGTAGCGGCAACAACTTTGCCGTTTTTGCTCTGGCTGGCATGGGCGCACAGCTCACCTCAGTGGATATCTCACAGGCCCAATTGGACATTGCCGCACGCCGTGCCGCCGAAATCGGCTTGAATATTCGTTTTATGAGGGCCGATGTGACCGACCTGAGCGAACTGGCTGATGCCTCCTTTGACATGGTGTACACGGGCGGGCACGTGGCCGTATGGGTATCAGATCTGAACCGCTACTATGCCGAGGCCGCGCGCATTCTAGTGCCCGGTGGTCGCCTCATCGTTTGCGAATATCATCCCTTCCGCCGCCTTTGGGCCGATGGAGAAGAACCTTATCGACTCTTGTATCCCTATTTCGATCGTGGGCCCATTACCTATGATCGCGCGGAAGACACACCGGAGCTCGATTCCGGCCCCTTGATCAGCCACGAGTTCCACTGGACGGTGGCTGACTATGTCCATGCCCTGTGGCATGCTGGCCTAAACCTGACTATTTTTGAGGAATTCGGCGAGGCCCCGCAAGACTGGGAACCTTACCCCAGCCGGGGCTTGCCTGAAAACCTATTACTTGTTGGAGTAAAAACGGGTGATTGCTGTAACCCTTGATCATGTGAACTTTACCTATTCGGGAAGACCGCTGCTCAGTGATCTTTCCTGGCGTATCCATAACGACCGCACCGTGGGCCTCATTGGTATCAACGGCTGCGGCAAGTCAACGCTGCTCAAGCTCATCCTGGGCGAATACAAGCAGGACGCTGGCATCATCGTCATAGCCAAAGGCGCACGCCTGGGCTATCTGGCTCAAGAACCGCCGCACATCCCCAATACCACCATCTGGCAGCGCGTTTCCGATGCTGCCGTCGAACTGCACCAGGTAGAACGCGAACTCGGCAAAATAGAGGCCAGCCTTGGCGAACCCGAGGTCTATGGCGTTGAAGAGCATCTGCAGGCAGCCTTGGCCCGTCAGGAACGTTTGCTCAAAGACTATGACGACCTGGGCGGCCCCACCTTTGAGAGCCGTATCCAGGGCATCCTCAAGACGATCGGCATCCCTCAGGAAGCCTGGCAGCGCGACCTTGAACACCTCAGCGGCGGCGAGCGCAAGCTGGTCGAATTGGCTCGGTTGTTGGTTGCTCAACCCGACGTATTGCTGTTGGACGAGCCGGATAACCACCTGGATATCCGCGCCAAAATGCTGCTGGAACGCCTCATTCGCGAGTTCAGCGGCGGCGTGGTCATCGTCTCCCACGACCGCTACCTGCTCGACCTGGTAGCCGACGAGATTGCCGAGCTGGATCAGGGGCATATTGACGTATACGTGGGCAACTATTCCGAATACGCCGCCGAAAAAGAGACCCGCCTCGCTCGCCAACAAACCATGTACGACGTGCAGCAGCGTGTTATCACCCGCCTCCAACAGGCCGCAAAACGCCTGATCATGTGGGGCAAAGTGTATGACAACCCCGCCCTGGCCAAAAGTGGCAAGTCCCTGCTGAAACGCATCGAGCATATGGACAAGGTGGAAAAACCCGTTACTACCACCAAGCCGCTCAAACTCGAACTGACCGGCTGGCGCGGCTCGAACAAGGTGCTAGAACTCGTAGGTTTGAGCAAAGCATTTGAGGCGCCCGATGGCAGCAAGAACGAGATCCTCGATAACATCGATTTGCTCTTGTGGCATGGCCAGCGCGTGGGTATCGTTGGCCCCAACGGCGCTGGAAAATCCGTGCTGTTCCGCCTCATCCTGGGTAGTCTGGAACCTGATAGTGGCCTGATCAAAATCGGGCCCAGTATTGAACCAGGCTATTACGCTCAGCAACACGAAACGCTTGACTATGCGACCACGGTGTTGGACACTATACGTCAGGCAGCGCATATGGCTGAGAATCAGGCCGTCAGCTTTTTGACGGGCTTTGGCTTTACCTACGAACAGTGCGCCAACCGCGTCAGTGAGCTCTCTGGCGGCGAACGCAGTCGCCTGCAGTTGGCTCTACTCATGCTCTCTAACGCCAACCTGCTGCTGCTCGACGAACCGACCAACAACCTGGATATCCAGGCCGCCGAGCATCTGGAAGAGGCCCTGGAGGGGTTTGAGGGCACCATTGTGGTCATCTCTCATGATCGCTACTTTCTAGATCGCACGGTAGACCGCGTGGTCGAAATAGACCAGGCCTGCCTGACGGAATACGAGGGTGGCTATAGTGACTATATTGAAGCTCACGGACTCTGAGGAGAGACATTGAAGCGGATGAATGCCATCGAACGCATCTATGCCATGATCAACAACGAACCTGTGGATCGTACTGGCTTTTGGCTGGGCAATCCCCACGCCGATTCCTGGCCCATCTATTACGAGTTCTTTGGCACCACCGACCAGCAAGCCATCCGCCGTCAGCTCGGTGATGATGTGGCCTGGGTTCATCCCAATAAATACAACAACCCTTACGGCTTGGGTCCCTTTCAGGTCGCCGCAAAAAAAGCCCACGGCACCGCCGGCCCCATGGGCAGCGTAACCGATGTGCCCCAAGTAGATGAGCACCCCTGGCCCGATCCCGACTTGATGGATTTTGGCCCAGCCATCCAAGAATTGCGCGAGACCTCGGATCGCTATCGTCTTTCGGGCATGTGGTCTTGCTTTTATCATGATGTCATGGATTTATTTGGTATGGAAAATTACATGATGAACATGTACCTCCATCCTGATATCGTCCACGCCGTCACCGACCACGTCTGTGATTTTTACTATCAGGCCAACGAACGCTTTTACGCCGAGGCTGGCGATCTGATGGATGGCTTTTTCTTTGGCAACGACTTTGGCACCCAACTCGACCTGATCTGCGGGCCAGCTCAGTTCGATGCCTTTATCCTGCCCTGGATGAAACAATTCACCGACCAGGCCAAGCGCCACGGCAAACATGTCTGGCTGCATTCCTGCGGCTCGATCTACAAAGTCATCGACAAGCTCATCGACATTGGCGTAGACTGCCTCCATCCATTGCAGGCCAAAGCCGCCAATATGGACGCCGAGACATTGGCCCATGATTTCGGTGGACGCATTGTCTTTGTGGGCGGCATCGATACGCAGGATTTATTGGTCAATGGCACGCCGCAGCAGGTCGCCGACGATGTGCGTCGCGTCAAACGATTACTGGGACCGCGGCTTGTAGTGAGCCCCAGCCATGAAGCGCTATTGCCCAACGTACCGCCCGAGAATATCGTCGCCATGGCCCAGGCAGCAACAGAAGAGAGGTAACCATCATGGTTCTTCCAGAACGACTCAACCATGTCGTCCAACAGTGCATCGCTGACCTCATCGAAGCCTTGGGCGGCCTTACTTCTGAACAACAGGTTCTCCACGTTGTAGAAGGCGAAATGTCCATCGGCCAGATGGCCATACTCTGCCTACAAGTGTTGGATACCCGCACCTGTTATTGCCAGGCGGGAGAAAGAGTTATTACCTGGGATGCGCCTCCTTCGGAGGATGACTCTGAGGCATGGCCCACCATCGATGAGATCATTGCCATCGCTGAGCGCATCGGCGACATCAATACAGCCCATCTCACCAATTTACCGGCCATTGACCTGCTCAAGCCTTCGTTGTATGCGCCCTCTCAAGAAGTTGCTTCCCTTGAGGCATATCTATATGCCCTGGATTACGTCTCGGCCCAGTTGCGCCGCATCTGGTATTACCGGGGATTGCTGGGACTGGAACCCCTGCCCAGTCGTATTCCCGAGATTAACACCTGTGCACCGGCTTCACATGAAAAGGCGCAGCTCGAAGAGACACCGCTGATGGTAGCCACTGTCCACTATGATGCTCTCTGCGCTGGAAACAAAGAATTGTGGAGCGCAACTCTGCTGCCGCGCTATCGTCAACAGCCCTCGGTGAGTGGCAAGATGGCCCACCTCTGGTGGGAAACAGGCCGAGAACATGCAGAGGATCCGGGCACCCATTACGAATACGATCACACAGATCACGAAACAGAACGAGAATGCAAACTATATTTCAGACGTTTCAATACGGATGATAGCCAAAAAGTTGTGAGTGTCTCCATCACCCTGCAAATGACGGATGAGGGCTGGCGAGTCGACACAGTAACGTATTAAAGATGGGAGGACACCGATGACCTCTGAACATACCACACAGCTCGATCGAATCGTCCATCACTCATTGGATATGCTCGCTCGGTGGCTGCCAGCCTCTGAGGAGTACTGGTACGCCATTCCCGGCCACGAGGATACCATGGGCTGCTACGGCACCGGTTACAACTGGTGGGGCGTACAAACACTGCAAAAGTACATCGGCGCCATGGGGGCCCTGGCCGTACTGGGGCAACAAGATGACAGCATCTCCGATGCTTTGTGCGACCTGGCTCTGGAGCGGGCTCTGGCCGCCCTACGTTACAATCTAGCCAGCCATATCACCGGCAGTATGCCCTGCCTGGATAACGTGCCCTGGGGCCATTACTGGCTCTCGGCGCTGGGCATTGAGCGCATGATGTACGGTGTCCAGCTGCTGATGCCCTACCTGACAGAACAGGATCAGGCCGATCTGGAACGCGTTATCGTGAGTGAGGCCGATTGGGCCCTGCGCCAGTATACCCGCGGTCAATATCACGATGTGGTGGCTGGCCTGTGGAACAGCGACGGTAAAAACGGCCCTGAATCCAACATGTGGGAAGGCACACTGCTCTGGCGGGCTGCCCAAATGTACCCCTATCAGACTCACGCCGATGAATGGATCGAGCAGGCTCACCGCTTTCTGGTCAATGCCATCAGCGTTCCCGCTGATGAGACCAATCAGGATATGGTAGGCGGCAAACCGGTGCGCGAGCGTTTTGTGGGCGCCAATTTCTTTCCCAATTATGCCCTCGATCACCACGGCTACTTCAACATGGGCTATTCCGTAATCACCCTCTCCAACGCAGCCATGCTGCACTTTGACATGCAGTCAGCCGGATTCGAGGTGCCCGATTCGCTCTATCACCACAGTGCCGACCTGTGGGATACTGTACGGCGTATGATCTTTGCCGATGGCCGCCTGGCGCGCATCGGTGGAGACAGCCGTATTCGCTATTGTTACTGCCAGGATTACCTGCTGCCCAGCCTGATTTATGCCGCTGATTGCCTGAACGACGACCTGGCCCTCAACCTGGCCGAGGAGCAGCTCGACTGGGTGCAGCACGAGGCCGCTTATAACGAGGATGGCTCTTTCCTCGACCAGCGTCTGGCGCCGCTTATCGATTATAGCCCCTACTATTACACGCGTCTGGAAGGCGACCGCGCTGATGCCCTGGGCATGGCAGCTGCGTTTGCCCACACCCTGCGCGCCAGGGGCACGGCAGTAGATGAATCTCTCGACAGGGAAGAACGCCTGCGGCGTTGGGAAGCCAGCGTAGCCGGCAGTTGGTGCGAACCAGAACACGGCGCCGTCATTCACCGTTCTCCCACACGCTTGGCTTCCTTCTCCTGGCGGGCCTTTGGCCTTGGGCAGGGTATGTGTTTGCCCCCCACTGATGGCCACCTGGCCGAGTGGGCCTATAACCTGGCTGGTTACGTCCGCTTTTTGGGCGATGATGGCAAGGTTCCGGGGGGCCAAACCCAACATCGGCGATTGCTCGACCAGCACATCACCACCTTTGAGGGTGGCTTTGTTACCATCGGCGCCATCATGGAGGGGGTCGACATCGAGTTGGCCGAAGGCTGGCGCGGCACCGATTCAGCTGAACATCAGATTTGCTTTGCCGCTCTGCCAGACGACCATACCGTGGTGGGTCTCGAATCCTGCCAGGCGGGCCCCAGGCGCTGCTATACAGCCGAAGTCAAGGGTATGCATCTGAACATCCCCAACGATCTCTATAACGGCTTTGAGCGCAACCTGACTGCCGAATCGGGTGAATTGACCCTGGGCCGCCCCGAGAGCGATCTGGTGTTGGACCTGAACAGCAGCTGGGTGAATGTAGACGGCGTGCTGGGCGCAGCCGTCATCGACGGCGCCGAGGGACTGGTGATGTCGCGCTCGGCAAACCGACGCGGCGGCAAATACAACTCGCTGCATGTCGAGGAAATCTGCTGCCCCTGTGTAAACGAGACCATCGCCTGGGATGCCAACAGTGTGCTCATTGATGCTGCCTGGCTGGCCATCAGCTCGGTGGATGCGACGCAGACCCGGGCAGTATCACAAAACACCAGCAGCGGCAGCGAGGGCACCATTCGCTGGGCGCGCGTGACAGGCCAGGACGGTTTTGATTATGTGGTTGCCGCCAACTGGGGCTTTGCTGCTGTCCTCAGTCTCACCTCACTGAACATGCTGCTAGAAGAGAGCGAACAGCTCGAGCATCTGGCCACAGGTGAGATGGGACGTACCCTGCATCTGCCCCGGCGTAGCGCGGCCGTATACCGCGTCATCGCCTAGCGCAAAGGAGTCTCAATGGCCTTTTCCATCAACACGATGCTGGCCGATCTGCTGCGTGAGCCGCAAACTCGCTTGATCCTGCAGCGCTATTTCGGCGATGCTGTCAACGATGAACTGCCGGCCCAAGTCGGTCAGCTCTCTCTGGCTGTGGCCTGCCGCTATATCACTGGTGCCAATCCAGATACGCTGACGGCCATTGATACTGAGCTGAGAAAGCTGAGTGAAAAGGCGGCTCCCAACAAGCCGCATATCGTCTTTGTTCTCTCCGATCAGCACAACCCGCACATCGCCGGTTATGCTGGCGATGCCATCGTGCGCACGCCCAACCTGGAACAACTGGCAGCCCGTGGCGTCGTGCTGGATAACTGCTATTGCGCCTCGCCCTTGTGCGTGCCCAGCCGCAGCGCCATGCTCACCGGCCTCAGCCCGCACCACACAAACATCTATACCAATTTCCAGTCCATTCCTTCAGAGCAGCCCACCTTTGCACATGCCCTGGCTCTGGCTGGCTATGAGACCGTCCTGGCTGGACGGATGCACTTTGTAGGATCCGATCAACGTCATGGCTATATGCGCCGCACCGTGGGCGATATCACCCTGAACACCACCGGCAGTGGCAAAGACGTGTATGGCCCCCTGCTGGCTGGCACCAGCGGGCAGAGCATCACCGCCATGGAGAGGTCGGGGCCAGGCAGCTCGGCGGTGCTCCAGTACGATGCTGAGGTGGTCAATTCGGCCTGCAGCATTTTGCAGGAACACGGCGATACCAGCGAACCGCTCTTTCTCACCGTGGGCCTCTATGGGCCGCATTGCCCCTACGTGTGCCCTCCTGAACTGTTCGACTATTACGACCAGGCTCTGTCGTCCCTGCCGCCAAGTGATGCTTTCAAAGCCACGGCCCATCCCGCCGTGCGCCGTTGGTTCGAGAACCGCCGTATTACTGAGGTTGATCCAGTCATCGAACACCGTGCTCGGGCCGCCTACTATGGTCTGGTCGAGCTCATGGATCAATATCTGGGCCGCATCTACGACACCGTCGCTGAAACCTTGGGGTTAGAGAACACCCTCTTTATCTATGCCTCCGACCACGGCGACATGGCCGGTGAGCACGGTTTGTTCTGGAAGAGCAATCACTATGAAGGTTCGGTGCGCGTGCCCGCCATCTGGAGTATGCCCAGCTATCTACCCGAGGGAACACGCCTCAGCGAGTTGACTAGCCTGCTGGATCTTGCGCCCACACTCATCAACCTGGCTGATGCGCCCGATCTACCTTGCTATGACGGAGAAAACCTCTGGCCTGCTCTCAGCGGTCAGCAACCCGCCCGACTGGATCGCACCATCCTTAGCTTTTGCGGAGATATCAAAGGGGATCAACCCTCCGCCATGGTGCGTAAAGGCCCTTGGAAGCTGGTTCAACACACCGGCTACGAGTCCGTGCAGCTCTTTAATCTGGACGACGATCCCGCCGAAACCAACGATCTTGGCGACGACCCTGCCTTGGAGCGCATTCGCACCCTGCTGCTCGCCGAACTGTGGGGTGTTTGGGATGGCGAGACCGTTCGGGAATACACCGAATGTATAGCGCGGTCCCAAAAACTGATCAGCCGTTTTAACCGAGAAACCGGCGTGCTTTATCCCGACGAGTGGTACGCCGATATCAAAGATAATTATATCGACGCGCGTTAGCACAAGATTGGAGAACACAACATGTTAATTCCAGGATTGGTATCCATCACCTTTCGGCAGCTCACGCCAGAGGAGATCATCACTCTGGTCGCACGCGCTGGCGGCAAAGCCATTGAATGGGGCGGCGACGTACACGTGCCCCACGGCGATGTAGTCACCGCTGAAAAAGTCGGCAAGCTGACCCGCGAGGCCGGGCTGGCCATCAGCGCCTATGGTTCTTACTATCGCACCGCCGTCAGTGAAGCCGATGGCCTGGCCTTTGACGACGTACTGGCCAGCGCTGTAGCCTTGGGTGCACCGATCATCCGCGTTTGGGCGGGCAACAAAGGTTCCGCCGAGGCCGATGCAGCCTATCGCCAAGCCGTTATTGAGGATTCGCGGCGCATTGGTGATATGGCCGCAGCCAAAGGCATCAAAATCGCTTATGAATACCACGGCAACACCCTCACCGATGTGGATGAATCGGCGCTAGAGTTGCTAGCCGAGATCAATCATCCCAATGTGGGCACCTTTTGGCAGCCCCACAACGAGGACGACGACCCCACGCGCATGGCCGGCCTCAAGGCCATCATCGACCAGGTAGTCAACGCCCACGTCTTTTTCTGGGAGAACTATCAGACTCGTTTTGCACTGGCCGATGGCAAGGACATGTGGCTGCCCTACCTCAAAGAGCTGGCCGCCACGGGTCGCGATCACTATCTCTGCGTCGAGTTCGTCCAAAACGACGAGCCCGAGAATTACGTCCGCGATGCCAAGACACTGCAAGAATGGATTGACTTGGTCGAATAATAAAAGAAAAGCGGGTGGGCCAGTTGGCCCACCCGCTTTCTCCCCCCTATTCGCCGCGCATCATGGCAGCTACATCTTCTTCCACACCGTCCGTGGTCATCAACCCAAACTGCTCTACCAGTACCTTGCGCACATTGGGAGAGGCAAAAGCTGGCAGCGTGGGCCCCAAGCGAATCTTTTTCACGCCCAGGGCCAACAGAGCCAACAAGACGATGACCGCCTTTTGCTCGTACCAGGCAATATCGTACGAGATAGGCAGGTCGTTCACATCATCCAGCCCTAGGGCCTCGGCTAGCTTCATTGCAATAACCACCAGCGAGTACGAATCGTTGCACTGGCCGGCATCCAGCACCCGCGGAAAGGGCCCGATCTTGCCCAGGTTCAGCTTGTTGTAACGGTATTTGGCGCAGCCCGCCGTCAGGATAATGGTATCCTCCGGCAGAGCCTGAGCCACCTGGGTGTAATAATCGCGACTCTTGCTGCGAGCATCGCAGCCTGCCATCACCACAAAACGCTTCACTGCACCGGCCTGCACGGCATCTAGCACAGCCCCGGCATTGCTGACCACCGTGTTATGGGCATAGCCGATGGGGATCAAGCCATCCTCGATCTGGACCGGCTCACCCGCAGCCCTGGCTGCCGCAATCACCGCCGAGAAATCCTTTTGGCCGCCCTTCACCCGATTGGCAATGTGGGTCACGCCAGGCCAGCCAGCCATACCAGTAGTGAACAGGCGATCCACATAGCTGTCACGAGGCTTGATCAAACAGTTAGTGGTCATCAGAATGGCGCCGCCGAACGATTCGAACTCGCTGGCCTGGTGCCACCATGATCCGCCATAATTGCCAATGAGGTTATCGTACTCTTTAAAGGCCGGATAAGCATGGGCCGGCAGCATCTCACCGTGGGTATAAACATTGATGCCCGTACCCCGGGTTTGCTCCAGCAGGTCGTGCAGGTCGCGCAAATCGTGGCCGCTGATCAAAATCGCCTTGCCGGGTACCACGCCGGTACGCACATCGGTTGGTTCGGGATGGCCATAGGTATTGGTGTTGGCCTCGTCTAGCAGGGCCATGGCTTTAGCACCCATCTTGCCGCAGCGCACCACCCAGCCCACCATGTCCTCTACCGAAAGATTATCGTTGATGGTGGCCAACAGCCCTTCTTGCAAAAAGGTCAACACATCCTCGTTGTGGTGATCTAGCACATAGGCGTGGTCCAAATAGGCAGCCATCCCCTTCAAGCCGATGACCAGCATCTCGCGGAGCGAGCGAATATCCTCATCGAGGTCGGGATCAGCCATGATGCCCACCCGAGCCGCCTTGGCCAACAACGTGCTCTGCTCCCAATTCTCGGGATGCCAGGTGGCAGCCTCGGGCAGGGCATGGAAACAGGGCTTGCCGTGCAGCGATTCACACGCAGCCTGGGCTCTCTGTTTAAGGGCATCGCGCAACTCGATCGATTCTTGGATCAGGCTGACAAAACGTTCATCGTCGAAATTGGCGTTGGTGATGGTCGCAAACAGTGCTTCGGCCACAAAGAGATTCGTGCGCGAATCCGATACGCCCATGCCGCGGCCATTGATACCCCACCACGATATCCCTTTCAGCGTCCAAATCAACAGATCCTGCAGCATGGCCACCTCAGGCGATTTACCACACACACCGCGTACCGTGCAGCCTTCGTTCTTGGCTGTTTCCTGACACTGGTAACAAAACATGCCCATTTCATACCTCCATGGTAGAATAATGAATCTCAATAGCAGAATAGAATGCCACGACTGTGACGAGGTAAACGATGACGAATTCCACCGATAAACTGCTGCTAGAAATGATCGATTATTACGCAGGTGATCCTCAGCGTATTCAGCATTTCATCAAGGTTCATAGCTTTGCATCTCTCATCGGTACGCTTGAAAAGCTGGACGAGGGTACCCTGTTCACACTAGAAACCGCCGCTGTTGTCCACGATATCGGTATCAAGGTATGTGAGGAAAAATACGGCGACTGCAATGGCAAGCTGCAAGAAGCTGAGGGCCCCGCCATAGCACAAGGCCTGCTTGAACGGTTGAGCTATGACCAAGACGTAATCGAACGTGTATGCTACCTAGTTGGCCATCACCATACCTATTCCCAGATCGACGGTATCGACTATCAGATCCTTGTAGAAGCTGATTTTCTTGTGAATCTCTTTGAAGGAGATCAGCCAAGAACAACCTGCGAATCCGTTCTGAATCACATTTTCCGAACAAAAAACGGAATAGAAATATGTACCAAGATGTTTATGTAATCTAGTTACTCAAGAGTCTCATGGTTTTGCGATCTCCCTAACTGGGCAGACCTTCATCTTACCGTGTGGTTATTGGTTCTCTGAAAAGCCGATGATACGGAACGACAGCGCAATAGCCCCCGTGGGGCAAATGTCCTCACACAGGCCGCAATAGCTGCACGCCCGAACATCCCCAAACGAGGGAGTGTCATCCATCATGGTTACAATCTTGTCAGGACATTGTTCGGCGCAAGAGCCACAACCTGTGCAGCGAGCCTTATCAATCCAGGGAAGCAAAACCGTTGTCATCACCGCATCTCCTATTCTGCTATCAACTTACAACGGGAGAACGTGATGCGCTGTGATTCAAGTCACACTTTTGCGAGCAGAGCGAGGCGTTCGGTATCCAGGAGGATGATGCGATCACGGTCGATGTCAATGAGTCCGGCGGATTTGAATTCGGAGAGAGTGCGACTAACCACTTCACGTACCGAGCCGATGCGTGCCGCCATCTGCTCGCGGGTCCAGCGAACCTCGCCATCGGCCTCTTCAGAAAACTGGCTTAGCAAGAAACTGGCCAGTCTGGAAGGTACGCTGGCGAGGGCCAGTTCAGCGGCTAAACCAGAAACATGGCGCAGCCGTTCGGCCATATAGTGCATGACCGCTAGCGATAGCTCGGGGTTCTGGCTCACTACCCGGCGAAAGGTAGTGCCCGATATGCGCCCCAGCCGGGCGTCAGTCAGTGCTGTCACAGTAGATGCAGAGACAGCAACACCATCAAAGGCAGGCACCAGATTCAGCGCTTCACCGGGGCCCAACACGTGAAAACTCTGCTCGCGACCATCATTGCCCGAGCGAAACACGCGTACATGCCCTTCAAAGATAAGGTCAACGGGCGGAGAGGGATCGCCCTCGTTAATAATGACGGCTCCTACTGCAAAAACCCGCTGTACACAAACGCCCTCCAATGCAGCCAGCGCCTGAGCTGAGACACCTGCAAACAATCGGGAAGAAGCCAGAATCGTGTTTTCTGCCATAGATTACCTTTCTATACATACGATACCATGGTCTGCTCCCTTGGTCTAGCAGTTGACCTGCCAAACTCGTTGCGCTAACGTCACGTTATTCCAACAGAGGAGCAAGTTATGCCCGTGCGAGCACTGCAAGAGGTCTTTGATCAAAAAAGCCTGGTGATCACCGCCCACAGGGGCTGGTCGGTCAGATTCCCTGAGAATACGCTCATGGCGTTGACCGCCGCAGCCGGTCTCAGTGTCGATCTCATCGAGTTCGACCTCAGGGCCACCCTTGAGGGTGATCCCATTCTACTGCACGATGCCGTACTTGACCGCACCACCGATGGTTGCGGCTCTCCGCATGATTACACCCTGCAGCAATTGACCATGCTCAACGCCAGCTATTGGCAGGGTTCCCATCACAGTGGCCATCGCCGAGAGACGCCCACCTATGCCAACTGCCCCATCCCCACTTTCGAAGCAGTCCTAAAGGCTCTGTCCGGGCGCATCGGCATGAACATCCAGATCAAAGAGAAAACACCTGCCTTCCTAGAGCGCGTCTGCGCACTGTACGCCCGCTACAATCTCTACAAGACGAGCTACCTCACACTGGACGATTTTGCCGTGGCCGATCTGGTGCGTTCAATAGATAAAGATGTGGCCGTCTGCGTCCTCCAAGAACGCTCGAACATCGAAAGGCATGTCGCCTACGGCTGTGTGGCCTGCCAGCCGCGCAGAAACGAGGTCACCCCAGAACTGTGCCGATGTGCTAATGCCGCCAATATGCCACTCAACATGTTCTGGGTGGATGATGGCCCGGAACTAGAGTACTGGGCAGAGTTGGGATTGTCTGGTGTTCTCACAAACGCGCCTGACGTGATCCAAGACGCTCGATCTAGAATCGTGCAAGGTGCCCAATAGTTTTGCGAGTATTTCACACATACCGTCATTCCAATACCTTGCGCAGACAAGGTGGGTATGATATACTTGCCCGCATGCTCTGACATCGAGTTCTTCGTCGGCGAAGATTCGGTGAGAGGCTGGGGGGCCTCTATCTCACGGAAGAGTGTTGTATTTGCCAGAATATCTGGACTGCTTTGCAGCTTGGATGTTTCCGACCTAGACGACCTCACGCTTTCCGAATGGGATCAAGAGGAGACCTACCCCATGAAAACCCGCCGAATTGTTTCCATCGTTCTTGTACTCGTCCTTGTTTTGCCCATGGTGCTTTCTGGCTGCGGCAGCCAGGATGTAATCAAGATTGGCGTACTTGCTCAGCTAACCGGTGCCGATGCCTATGTCGGTCAGGCTGCTGAACTGGCCCTTCAGGATCGCGTTGACGAGATTAATGCTGCTGGCGGCATCAACGGCAAAACGATCGAACTCGTCATCTATGACACCCGCTCCGAAGTAACCGACGCCGTTACCGCAGCCAACCGCTTGATCGAGCAGGACAAGGTTTCTGCCATCATCGGCCCCGAATGGTCTGGCGCAGGTATTGCTCTGGCTACCATCGCTGACGCGGCCCAGGTGCCCATCATCACCACCACTGCCTCCAACATCAACGTAACCGTAGACGAAGATGGAAACCTTCACCCCTACATGTTCCGCGCCTGTTTCATCGACCCCTATCAGGGCTATGCTTTGGCTGACTTTGCCTACAATGAATTAGGCAAGCGTAGCGTTGCCTTTATCACCGACGTGACAGCTGCCTATTCCGTGGCCATTCAAGAGTACTTTGTCGAGCACTTTACCGAACTCGGTGGCTCTGTGGCTACACTCGAAGGTTACCAGTCTGGCGACCAGGAATTCCGTGCACAGCTCAGCACCGTCGCCGATTCTGGCGCCGACTTGCTGGTTGTTCCCACTGCCACCTACCGCGATGCCGCACTCATTGCCAAGCAGGCCGATGCTCTGGGCCTCGACATCCAGTTCCTGGGCGTTGATGGTTGGGTCGCTGATGAACTGCTCGACATGGCCGGCCCAGAACTCGAAGGGGCCTATCTCTCCAGTGGCCTCTCCACCGATGCTCCCGAATTCCAGGCTTACAACGAGGCCTTTGAAGCCAAGCACGACATGAAGGCCACTGTTTATGCCTACTATGCCCTCGATGCGCTCTACATGCTCGAATACGCCATCGGCGAAGCCGGCAGCGGCGATTCCGTTGCTATCCGCGATGCGCTAGAGAATATGGTGGATGTGCCTTGCTTCTCCAGCAACATCACCGTTGAGCCTTCTACCCACAATCCGTACAACAAGCCCATCATTCTGATGCAGATTACAGATTCACAGTGGCAACTCGTCAAGACCTACGAGCCCGAGGCTTAGGCTTTAACCAGTCTGCCAGGGGTGTGTTTAGGCCATCCCTGGCAGACCCAGCAAGAAAAAGGTCCTGCCTAAATGACGCTTTTCTTCCAGCAACTCGTTAGCGGAATCTCTATCGGCTCAGTTTATGCGCTTCTCGCAGTTGGTTATGCGCTAGTCTATAGCGTATACAACTTTACGAACTGGGCCTTTGATGCATTCATGGTTGTAGGAGCCTTTGCGGGCTTTTACACCATCTCACTAGCCCATCTGCCTTTTTGGTTGGCTACCCTCGTAGCAATCATCGCCACAGTGCTATTTTCTGTAGCGGTTGAACGCATCGCCTACCGGCCTCTGCGAAACCGCAATGCCCCCCGCCTTTTCATGATGATCTCTGCTATGGGCGCTAATATCGCTCTTATCAACATCATGAACAAAGCTTTTGGCGGCGCCTTTCGCAGCTTTCCCGAAGTAACCACCGGTTCGTTCCAACTGGGTGGCGTGGCTATCGGCAAGATGGACCTGCTGGCAGCAGTCTTGTCCTTTGCAGCACTGGTCGGGCTATATCTGTTCCTGTATCGCACCAAGGCCGGTTTGGGCATTCGTGCAAGTGCCATCGATATGACCACTGCCAGCCTCATGGGCATCGATAATGACAAAGTAGCATTTCTCATTTTTGGTGTAACAGGCGGACTTTCCGCCATCAGCGGCGTATTCTATGGCATCAAATACGCCGTTTATCCCTATCTCGGCTCTATGGTCACCATCAAAGCCATGATCGCCAGCATCATCGGCGGCTTGGGCAGCCTGGAGGGGGCCGTAGTGGCCAGCTTGATGCTTGGCATTATCGAGACCATGATCTCTGGCTATGCTTCTTCGATCTATCGTGATCTATTTTCATTTTCTCTATTGATTATTATCTTGCTGTTTCTCCCCAATGGCCTGTTTGGCAAAAAGAACGCCGACAAGCTCTAAGCAGCACAGGAACGAAAGAGACACAATATGGGTTATCTCAATACCATTCTCGTGCTCGGGGGTATCCAGGTCATTGCCGCTTTGGGCTTGGCGATTCTAACCGGATACACTGGCCTCTTTTCCATGGGGCATTCGGTTTATATGGCCCTTGGCGGATACGCCGCCGCCGTGCTCTATATGGAACTCGGCGTCCCCTTTATTCTAGCCTTGATCCTCGGTGCTCTCTTTGCCGGACTCTGTAGCATGATCATCGGCTATCCCACATTTCGCAGCCAGCTGCGTGGTGACTATTTCGCCATTGCCACCCTTGGTTTTGCCGAGGCTGTGCGTTTGGTGCTCAATAATACCTACAAGATCATCAATGGCGCCATTGGCTACCTGGGCATCCCCAAACTCACCTCTCCTTGGTTGGTACTGATCGCCATGCTTCTGGCCTTTGTTCTGGCCCACAGCTTTACCAAATCCCAATGGGGGCGCAACTGCCTGGCCGTCAAACAGGATGCTACCGCAGCACAAATGATGGGCGTTAACGTGCTCAAGACCCAGATGACAGCCCTCTTTGTCAGCGCGGTTTACTGCGGCCTTGCTGGTGGATTGTTGGCTTTTTACATGGCCTATCTCACACCGGCCATGTTCACGGTCACAAAATCATCCGATCTGCTGGCTGCTGTCGTTTTTGGCGGTATGCAATCTCTGGTTGGCCCGGCCATTGCCGGTTTTGTTCTCATCGCCCTACCCGAGATCCTGAGGCCGCTGGAAAGCTGGCGTCTGATCATGTACGGTTCCTTGTTCGTCATTATCATGGTCTTTCGTCCGCAGGGTTTACTCGGATACTATGAACTTGAACTCGGCCGCTATCTGGCTCCCATCAGAGCAGCCTATGCTCGCCTGGGCATTCGGCGCAAGGCCAAGGTGGATGCGGCATGAGTGATCATATCCTTGATCTTCAGAATGTAACGGTGCAATTTGGCGGTCTTCGGGCTGTCAATGACGTGAGCATCTACATCGATCCCGGAGAGTTTGTAGGGATCATCGGCCCCAACGGTGCCGGTAAAACGACCATCTTTAACCTGATAACCGGCTCTATCCCCCCCACTGAAGGAAAAATCCTCTTCAAGGGACAATCGATAGCCGGCAAACGGTCTGATCAACTTTGCCACTTGGGCATTTCCCGCACTTTTCAGAACATCCGCTTGTTTCCCGAGATGACAGCGTATGAGAACGTAGCCCTGGGGCTGCATGCCAGACCACAGTATTCTTTGATCGAGGCATTCGTCAGAACACCAGCCGCCGTTCGCACCGAGGAACAGAGCAGCATAGCCGTGTATGAACTGCTCGACATGGTAGGGCTCAAGAGTCTGGCCCTTGAACGAGCCAATAGCCTGCCTTATGGCTTGCAGCGCCGCCTGGAACTGGCCCGCGCAATGGCCACCTCGCCTGAATTGCTGCTGCTGGATGAGCCGGCTGCTGGCATGAACGAAGACGAATGCGACGACCTCATCCGAACCATTCGCAACATCCATACCGAAATGGGCTATGCGATTATGCTCATTGAGCATCACATGAACGTAGTGATGGAACTCTGCGAAGGCTCACGTCTCTATGTCTTGAACCTGGGACAGATCCTGACTGCGGGCACCCCGCAAGAAGTACAGGGTAATCCCCACGTCATCAAGGCCTATCTCGGTGAAAAGGACGAATCGTATGTCTGATAGCAGCCCTTTCCTCCTGATAGATCACCTGGATGTACATTACGGCGGCATTCACGCCCTTCGGGATGTTTCTCTTTATGTCAACCGTGGAGAGATCATTTCGGTGATCGGGGCCAATGGCGCCGGTAAATCCACCCTGCTCAATGCCATTTCTGGTGTTGTAACCCGCTCTGCCGGTATGGTTTCGCTGGAAGGCCAAGAACTCCCCAAGCATGCAGACGAGGTCGTTACAACTGGCATTACACTGGTGCCCGAGGGACGCCGTATCTTTGCGCCGCTTTCTGTACGAGAAAACCTCAGGCTCGGCGCCTATACACGTCGCGACCATGAAGAGCGTGAGCAGAATCTGGAATTGGTCTTTCAGTTATTTCCCATCCTCAAAGAGCGTATTGACCAACTCGGTGGCACGCTGTCTGGCGGTGAACAACAGATGCTCGCTGTGGGCCGCGCCCTGATGACCAATCCGCGTGTATTGCTTTTGGATGAACCATCGCTGGGTCTCGCACCGCTCATCATCCAGGATCTCTTCAAAACCATCGTTCAGTTGAACAAAGAGCAGGGATTGACCGTTCTGCTCGTCGAACAAAATGCTTCCATGGCCCTCAGGCTCTCCCATCGCGCCTATGTGCTGCGCACCGGAGAGATCATCATGTCCGGCAAAGGTTCCGACTTGTTAAACGACCCACGCGTACGCGAAAGCTATCTGGGCGTTGCCCGTTAGAAATGTGGAGATAATCGTGACTGCAGATATCATCCTTTTCAATGGCCGTATTCATACCCTCGACGCCGCCTTGAGCGAGGTGTCGGCTCTGGCAATATCCGGCAACAAAATCTTGGCCGTAGGTGATGATGCCACCATCTTGGCCATGGCCAGCCCCAACACAGAACGCATCGACCTTCAAGGTGGTTGTGCTGTCCCCGGCCTACAGGATTGCCACATGCACTTGCTGTGGTTGGCACTTTCACTCAAACGCATCGAGGCCGAAACACCGACCAAGCAGGAACTGCTGGATCGCGTTGCCGAGACGGCTGCCAACACACCGACAGGTGGTTGGGTACTGGGTCGCGGCTGGAACCATAATGCCTGGGATGGCATATTCCCCACCGCTGCCGATCTCGATGCCGTTGCGCCAAATCATCCCGTCCTGCTCACACACAAGAGCGGTCACGCCGTTTGGGTAAACAGCGCTGCCCTCAAACTGGCCTGTATCGACGCTTTGACGCCCGATCCGGATGGTGGCGAGATTGTCCATGACGCCGACGGCAACCCTTCAGGCATCCTGCTGGAAGATACAGCTATTGACTTGGTCAACAGTCTGATTCCTCTTCCCGACCTGAATCAGGCCGCCGAGGCCATTCACGGCGCCATCGCCCTGTGCCACAGCAAAGGATTGACGGGGCTGCATGATATGGATCCCACCGAGTCGTTCGAGGCACTGCAAGTGCTGCATCAGCGCGGCGATCTCCAGATGCGCATCACCAAGAGTATTCCCCTGGAGAAACTTGATGCTGCCATCGCAACGGGCGTTCGTAGCGGCTTGGGCGATGATATGCTTCATATCGGCCAGGTAAAGATGTTTGCTGATGGCGCCATTGGTTCGCGTACAGCCTGGATGCTCAAGGGTTTTGAAGACGCACCGGATAACACCGGCATTGCCACCACCCCCATCGAAATACTGCGCGAATCCGTACTCAAGGCCAATGCGAATGGTTTGGGCGCTGCGGTGCACGCCATCGGCGACCGCGCTTGCCGCGAGATGATCGATGTCTTTGCAGAGGCACATGCAGCCTATGGTGATCAGGTGATCAATCGCCTCGAGCACGCCCAGATCCTCAGCCCTGAAGACCTGCCTCGATTGGTTGAAAACGGCGTCATCGCTTCCATGCAGCCCATCCACGCCACCTCAGATATGTATATCTCGGACAAACATCTGGGCTCACGCTCTTACGGCGCTTATGCCTTTAAAACCCTGCTGGATATGGGTACCACCCTGGCCTTTGGCTCGGACTGCCCCGTCGAGGTTATTGATCCGCTTGTAGGCATTCATGCTACCGTAACCCGCCGCCGAGCAGACGGCACGCCCAACGCAGAAGGCTGGCATCCTGACGAGCGTCTTACCGTAGATCAAGCCGTGCAGGGCTTTACCCAGGGCGCCGCCGCAGCAGCAGGCATGTCAAACAAGCTGGGCTCCCTTGAACCAGGAAAACTGGCCGATATTTCGATTTTCAAGCGCGACATCTATGAAATAGATCCCATGGAGATTCTGGATGCTGGCGTGCTAGCCACCATCGTAGACGGGCAAATCGTCTACAAAGGCTGATACTCGCCCTACCATCTAAACCAACACGGGTGCTCACAATGTTGAGCACCCGTGTTTTTGCATGTTGTTACTACTCGCTGTCCACATCCCGCATATCCCCCTGTTCCCCCTCAGAATCTGCGCCTGCAACCTCTTTTAGAATCAACAACCCCAAATGGCCAGATGACCCATCTTGACAATAAAAAGCAAGGTAAACAGCCACACCCGGATAGGCCTTAATATTCAGTTGACATTGTTCATGTAGGCACTATACTCTACTTGTTCCTTATGATACGGATGGTCATAAGGAGTACCCTACCTACATGTAGATAGAGTAAAATTGGCAAGTTTGATACAAGGAGAAAAATGGAAAAGCTTTCGCGTAGAGAATTTGTTCGTGTGTCCGCTCTTGCAACAGCAGCAACCGTAGCTGCAGCCTGTGCGCAGCCTACTGCCACCCCCGAAGCTGCCGCGACTACCGCCCCAACGGCAACCACTGCCGCCAGCGGCGGTGAAGCAACCGCAGTCCCCACCGAAGTTACCGCCGTATCTCGCTTCAACGAAGCCCCCATGCTAGCAGAAAAAGTCGCTGCTGGAGCGCTTCCTCCTGTTGAAGATCGTATCCCTGAAAACCCGGCCGTGCTTCCCGTAGCAGAAAGCATTGGCCAGTACGGCGGCACCTGGCGTTGCGGATTCAAGGGCGTCTCCGACGTCACCGGCCAGACCTACATGAACTGGAACAGCCTCACCCGCTTCAACCCGGATCTGACCATCACTGCTATGTTGGCCGAATCATGGGAGATGAGCGCCGACGCCACCACCTGGACCTGGCACCTCCGTGCTGGTACTTGCTGGTCTGACGGCACCCCCCTGACCACCGAAGACGTCCAGTGGTGGTACGATAACTATGCCATGAACACGGTCCTTAACCCTTCCGGCATTAGCGCCTTCAAGACCGGCTCGGGCGACGATTCACAGATGTGCGCTCTTGAGGTCGTTGACGACTTTACTTTCATCCTTACCTTTGCCCATCCCAACCCGCTCTTTGGCTATCTCGTCATCTGGCGTGAGTTCCCCATGATGCCGGGCTACTATCTCGAACAGTACCATGCCGACTTTGCTGACGCCACTGCACTGGCTGCCATGGTCGCTGATGGTCAGTACGCCGACTGGGCTGCCCTCTTTACAGAAAAGCGCCAGGAGCACCTCAACCCTGAAGTGCCCCGACTCGACGTTTGGCTCTATACCAACGAAGCGGCCAACGAACTGGTCATCACCGAGCGCAATGCCTACTGCTGGATGGTCGACGAAGAGGGCAACCAGCTCCCCTACGTTGACTATATCAATTACCGCCTGTTTGAGACGATTGATGTCTTTAACATGTGGGTCGTCAATGGTGAAATCGACATGCAGGCCCGTCACATCGACTCGGCCAACTTTACCCTCTTCAAAGAGAATGAAGACGCTGGCGGATATGACGTGCTCCTTGCTCTTAGTGCCAGCATTATCGCCGTGCAGCCCAACCTAACCTGCAAGCAGCCAGAACTGCGCACCTTCTTTAACGTCCGCGACGTTCGTTTCGCCCTGAACTTTGCCGTCAACCGCGATGAAATGAACGAACTCATCTATGACGGCCTCCAGGTACCCATGCAGTACAGCCCCTTGAGCGTTGACCCGCTCGCTTATCCTGAGCAGGCCTACGCAAACCTAGAGTACGATCCGGACAAGGCCAACGATCTGCTGGATGCTGCTGGCTATAGTGAAAAGAGCGCTGACGGCTACCGCCTCTTCCCCGAGACTGGCGAGATCATCTCCTTTGAGATGGAAGGCCTCGAGCCTTCTGGCTCACCCTATGAAGATGCCATGATCCTTGTCTCCCAGTACTGGCAAGCCATCGGCATCAAGGCTGTCTACAAGTACTCTGAGCGCTCCCTCTACGAAGAGCATCAGCAGGCCAACGAAATGCTCTGCGGCACCTGGAGCGCCGACCGTACGGTCATGACGCTGCTCGCCCCGGACAACATCTTTATTGGCAACAACACCCAACGCCCCTGGGCTGACGCTTGGGGCCAATGGTACAATGACCCAACCCAGCCGAATGCCGAAGAGCCCCCTGCGGATCACTGGATTCGCACTATTTGGGACCTCTGGGATCAGATCAAGGTCGAGGGTGACGAAGCTACCCGTACCAGCATGTTCCATCAGATCCTCGATGTCTGGAAGGAAGAAATGCCCATGCAGGGCTACCTGGGTGAGGCACCTTATCCCGTCATCAAGAACAAGCACATGCACAACTATGTTGGCGGTTACCCTGAAGGCTGGTTGACCCACGGTATCTCCGTGCTCAACTGCCCCACCTTCTACTATGACGACCCTGAGAATCACTAAACCCTTGTAAACGGTAAGCAAAAGCCGGCCTCCTCAAAGTTCTGGAGGCCGGCATGTAGCTAACCTTTATCGCAATCAGGTCGTTTACTACAAACGAGTTCCACCGAACAAGGTAAAAGAAACGGATGTGCGCAATATCCAATGTGCACATCCGTTTTCTATTCTCAAATTCAATGGTTTTTCTACACATAGTAAGCCATATCACAATTTGAACAGTATCATTAAAAGACCAAATATGTAATAAACTAGATAAAATAAAACTCCGTCCTAAACCCCAGCAAAGCCCGTGCGCATCGCCTACTGCTAACTAGGCCATCATACCTAGTTGACAGAGTTTCTAGTAGGCTTTATAATTTAGATGCTCTGCGTGGTTGGAGGATGCAATATGCGGGTAAAACTGCGTATCTCTGCCGCAAGCCGTCGCCTAAACGGCGGTAGAGCAAGACAAAGGTTTCGCAGAATAGAAGGAGAGACATGGAAAAGCTTTCGCGTAGAGAATTTGTTCGTGTATCTGCTCTCGCAACAGCAGCAACCGTAGCTGCAGCCTGTGCACAGCCTACTGCCACCCCCGAAGCTGCCGCGACTACCGCCCCAACGGCAACCACTGCCGCCAGCGGCGGTGAAGCAACCGCAGTCCCCACCGAAGTTACCGCCGTATCTCGCTTCAACGAAGCCCCCATGCTGGCAGATAAAGTCGCAGCTGGAGAGATCCCTGCTGTTGAAGATCGTATCCCTGAAAACCCGGCCGTGCTCCCCGTGGCAGAGAGCATCGGTCTATACGGCGGAACCTGGCGCTGCGGATTCAAGGGCGTCTCTGACGTCACCGGCCAGACCTACATGAACTGGAACAGCCTCACCCGCTTCAACCCGGATCTGACCATCACTGCTATGTTGGCCGAATCATGGGAGATGAGCGCCGACGCCACCACCTGGACCTGGCACCTCCGTGCTGGCACTTGCTGGTCTGATGGCACCCCCCTGACCACCGAAGACGTCCAGTGGTGGTGGGATAACTATGCCATGAACACGGTACTCAACCCTTCCGGCATCGGCGCCTACAAAACCGGCTCGGGCGACACACTGCAGATGTGCACCCTTGAAGTAGTCGACGACTTTACCTTCATCCTCACCTTTGCCGACCCCAACCCGCTCTTTGGTTACTCCGTCATCTGGCGTGAGTTCCCCATGATGCCGGGCTTTTATCTCGAACAGTACCATGCCGACTTTGCTGACGCCACTGCCCTGGCTGCTATGGTCGCTGATGGTCAGTACGCTGACTGGGCTGCCCTCTTTACAGAAAAGCGCCAGGAGCATCTCAACCCTGAAGTGCCCCGACTCGACGTTTGGCTCTATACCAACGAAGCAGCCAACGAACTGGTCATCACCGAGCGCAACTACTACTGCTGGATGGTCGACGAAGAGGGCAATCAGCTCCCCTATATCGACTACATCACCTACCGCCTGTTTGAGACAGTTGACGTCTACAACATGTGGATTGTCAATGGTGAAATCGACATGCAGGCCCGTCACGTCGACTCGGCCAACTTTACCCTCTTCAAAGAGAATGAAGACGCTGGCGGATATGACGTACTCATCGCTCTTGGCTCAGGCATCATCGCCGTGCAGCCCAACCTCACCTGCAAGCAGGAAGAGCTGCGCACCTTCTTTAACACCCGTGACGTCCGTTTCGCCATGAACTATGCCGTCAACCGCGATGAGATGAACGAACTCATCTATGACGGCCTCTACACGCCCATGCAGTACAGCCCCTTGAGCGTTGACCCGCTCTTCTACCCAGAGCAGGCCTATTCCAACCTCGAGTACGATCCGGACAAGGCCAACGATCTGCTGGATGCTGCTGGCTATAGTGAAAAGAGCGCTGACGGCTACCGCCTCTTCCCCGAGACCGGCGAGATCATCTCCTTTGAGATGGAAGGCCTCGAGCCTTCTGGCTCACCCTATGAAGATGCCATGATCCTCGTCTCCCAGTACTGGGGAGCCATCGGCATCAAGGCTGTCTACAAGTACTCTGAGCGCTCCCTCTACGAAGAGCATCAGCAGGCTAACGATATGCTCTGCGGCACCTGGAGCGCCGACCGTACGGTCATGCCGCTGCTGGACCCGGGTATCTTTATCGGCACCAACACCCAACGTCCGTGGGCTGACGCCTGGGGTCAGTGGCGCAATGACCCAACCCAGCCGAATGCCGAAGAGCCCCCTGCGGATCACTGGATTCGCACCATGTGGGACCTCTGGGATCAGATCAAGGTCGAGGGTGACGAAGCCACCCGCACCAGCATGTTCCATCAGATCCTCGACGTCTGGAAGGAAGAAATGCCCATGCAGGGCTACCTGGGTGAGGCACCGACTCCTGTCATCAAGAACAAGCATCTGCACAACTATGTCGCTGGTTACCCTGAAGGATGGTTGACCCACGGTATCTCCGTGCTCAACTGCGCCACGTTCTACTATGACGACCCCGAGAATCACTAAACCGATTCTGGTCGCAACAAATGGGAGGGGGCGCCTAAGCGCCCCCTCCCTTGTTTTACCGTTTACTCTGCTGAATCAAGATCGTGGTATACTCTAGTTTCGAGTAGTTCCCACTTGTAAAATAGATACTGTGTTGGAGACAAATCATTCACCCCAGCACATAAAGGAAATAACGTATGGAAAGAGAAGCCAGGCTCTATTCACTGGCAGATGAACTGAACAGCCGCTTGGAAGAACTCGTTGTGGGCTGCATGCAACTCGAGCGCTTTCATGGCCTTACCAATCGAGTCTCTGAAGAATTGATCCAGGAATCGCGGCTTTCAGACGAGGCCATCAGTAAGATAGAACAGATCATCCAGGAAAACGTCGATAGTCAGATTGTCATCCAGGTAGAAGATGTAGACACGCCCATCGAACTCTCGGTAACAGAGGCGCAGAACCTGGTGCGTACAGCACGAATGGGCATGGAGATCGAGCACAATTACACCCACATTGGCAACAACATGATCCTGATTTATGTCACCACTCTTTTTGAGGCCTATCTCGTCGATATAGCGCGCAGTGTCATGATGTCCATCATTACAGAAGTGAATGAAACCGAACAGGAAGCTCAGCGAGAACCAGCCGAATACCGCGCAAACCTCGATGAGCTCATCATCAGCCTTGTCGACCGCCAGATGGACGACCTGGCATTTCGTTCCATCCAAAACAAGATCAAATTCCTGCAGAAAACCCTAAATATTACCTTTACAGGCAAAGGGTATTCCAAGGCGGATATCAACGAGCTCTACGCGACTCGCAACATTCTGGTGCACAATGGCGGCATCATCAATCGTCAGTACATCAGCACCGCCCCCAAAATGGGTTATGAAATCGGGGACAAGCGAGAACTCGACGACGAATACACGCTACGCGCCATTGATATAGTTCGGCTGGCTGGCACTGCAATCCACAAGGCCTGCATGCAGCGGTTTTCCGCCACACAAAAGCCCATGCTACAGGATGATGCAAGCCGGCTTTATGCCCGGCTCAACTCTTATCTGGATCCGGAGGACGAGGACTAGCGCCGTTCTTTTTCTTGTCCTTGGGCACGCGAGGTTCGGGATGTGCGCCCAGATAATCGCTAAGAGCCGGCAACCAGTGCAGCGTAACAAAGATCAAAACCGTGGCTGTAGCACCAAGAGCGTACAAGCCAAAACCGGCACACATTCCTACAGCAGCAGATGCCCATAATGCAGCTGCTGTGGTGAGCCAATGGATCTCACGACGCGCTTTGAGAATGACACCGCCACCCAGAAACCCTACGCCCCCGGCCACACCGGTCATAGCCCGTACCGGATCAAGCATCTCTCCAGCCATCTCAGCAGCATATTGAGAAGAAACCACATAGAGCGCCGAAGCCATGGACACCAGCAACTGCGTACGAAGCCCCGCAGGTTTTCCAGCTGTCTCACGTTCATAGCCAATAATTCCGCCCAATAATGCTGCAACGATTAGCCGCAGTGCGCTATCCCAGTAGCTCATTTGCGCATTCCCTCCACGACGCGAATTTACGTGCCAATAGAATGCTTCAAATTTGCGAATGCTGCAACCCCGGGCGCAGCGAATACGTAAAGTGATTACTGATTCGAGGAAAACAGCAAGAGAAGTGCATGGCAGCCATACATTCCGGTACCACAGGGCCACTCACAGAAGGCACGCTGCTCCGAGAAAAGTACCGCATCATGCGGCTCGTTGCTGGCGGCGGTATGGCCTGGATCTACCAAATTCGTGAAGTACTGCCCGATGGCAATTCGCATATCTGGGCACTCAAAGAGTTGCGCGCCCAAGACGGCACGCAGAATCAGGTAGACGAAGCCCAGGATCTCTTTGAGCAAGAGGCCAACATCCTGGTGCGGCTCGCCCATCCCAACCTGCCGCGCGTAGCCGCCTATTTTCAAGAGCGGGGACGCAGCTACTTGGTCATGGAATTTGTAACTGGCGAATCCTTGCAAAAGAGCCTGGAAAAAGCCCAGGCCCCTCTCTTGGAAGACACCGTCATCGATTGGGCCGTTCAGGTGTGCGATGTACTCGAGTACTTGCACACACGATCACAACCGGTCATCTTTCGAGATCTCAAGCCGAGCAACATCATGGTAACCCCGCAAGGCATCGTCAAACTCATCGATTTTGGCATTGCCCGAACCTACAAAGCGGGCAAACGCCAGGATACGGTAACCATGGGCTCGGAAAACTATGCCGCCCCTGAGCAATGGGGTAAAACTCAGACCGATCCTCGTGCAGATATTTACAGCCTGGGGGCCACATTGTACCATTTACTGGCTAACATAGCACCATTGCCAGCTTTTGTGCCCGAAACCCCTGTGCCCGCCCGCACCTACAATCCAGCCATCTCCGAAGAGATGGCCAGCGTCATCGAAAAGGCCATGGAGCCGCAGCGAGCCCACCGCTATCAATCGGCACAGGCTATGCGAGCCGACCTGCTCGCCTGTCTTCCCTGGATTGAGAGACAGCGTTGCGAGCGGCGAACGCGGACAGTGCAGGCCCAGGCCAGACGGATGGGCCAGTTTATACCTGAACCCACAGCAACAATCCCACCTGCTGCACCCAATACAGTGACCGAGCCAGGATTGGCCAAACCGATACAAATGATCCTTTGTCCAGTATGCAGGGCAGCCAATCGTGCAAACGCGCAGTATTGTATGAACTGCGGACGGGTGTTGGCTGAGCGAGTACGGGGCTTGCTTCGCATCTTGCAGACCGAAGCTACTGGCACCATGGCTCGCGAATACCCGCTTCAAGACAAGTTCACCCTTGTCGGTCGGCGCGGCGGTGATCTGCCCGTCGATATTGACCTGGGTACCCATGATCCGCATGGTTATATATCGCGTAATCACTGTCGAATCGTATACAATGATCGTTATTACTTGATTGCCCTACCAGATACAAATGGCACCTATATAAACGGAAAAAAACTAGAGCCGCGGCAACCCTACCCCCTGCAATCGGGCGATCGCGTCCGTATGGGCCGCGTGCTCGTGGTGTTTGAAACAAGATGATAACTCGGCTTTTTGCCCGAAATAGAAAAGAGGCCAGCATGAAGTGTCCAGCCTGCCAGAGTGAGAATCGCCAGAGTGCAGCATTTTGCGCATTCTGCGGCTCACCCTTGCCAGCATCACCTGAACCTGATGCCAGCAAAGACAACCCACAAGCCATAGAAACGAAAAGCCAAGAGGCTCAGGAAAGCCCCGAGGTGCCTTTAACCTCCGAGGCGCAGACTGCGTCATTAGAACCTGGCAATATGCTGGGCGAACGCTTTGAAGTGTTAGAAGTGATCGAGCAGACGAACAACCTCAACACGTATCGCGTGCGCGACTGGTGCCGATGCCCGCACTGCGGCTATGATGATAATACGCGCGGCGACCGCTTTTGCCTGGATTGCGGCGCGGATCTCAACGAGCCGGTCTATGCCACCCTTGTCGAAAAAGTGCCCTCCACCCCCGATAGCTTTGATCTGTCCTTTACTGTGGGCAACCGCGAATACTATTTGACCCTTGATCAAATCGAGCGAGTTGAGCAAGAGCAGATCAATGAACTGCTTCCGCTCAAGATCACCTGGGGTTGGGCTACAGACAAGGGCATCACACGCGACCACAATGAGGATTATGTCGAGGGGCACCTTTACACGGACTCTGCCGGCGCCAGTCTGGGCCTTTTCATCGTAGCCGATGGCCTCGGCGGCCAGGATTCGGGAGAAGTGGCCAGCAAACTGACCACAACGACGATCTGGAAGTCGATGCGCCAGGCCGTATGGGAGCCGCTGCTGGCCGGACAAACGCTGGACAACGAACAACTTGAAAAATCTTTGTCCGAGAGCGTCATCGCGGCAAACGATGCCGTGTTGAGCGAACGTACTGAAGCCGGATCATCCATGAGCACCACAGTCACCATGGCGCTCATCTCCAACTCGCGAGCTTTTGTGGCGAATGTCGGCGACAGCCGTACCTATCTGTGGAACGCATCGGGGCTGCGCCAGATTTCTCACGACCACTCGTTGGTTCAGCAGCTCATCGATGCCAAGCAAATCAGCCGCGAAGATGCCTATTCCCATCCGCAACGCAATCTGATCTACCAGAGCATTGGCGATGGGCCCAACATCAAGCCCGATACCTTTGAGCAAATTCTGCAAGATGGAGATCGGTTAATTCTCTGTTCTGATGGCTTGTGGGAGATGGTTCGCGATGATGGCATTGAGCGCATCATGCTGACAGAGATGGATCCTACGCGAGCCGCCAACGAACTAATCCGTCTGGCCAACCTCGCCGGTGGAGAAGACAATATATCGGTTATTGTGGTGCGTCTTTCCAGAGCCTAGCACCTATTTTGTAAGGAGATCGCAATGTCCGGAGAACTGGAACTCGGCATTTCACTAAACAAATTGCATATCCCGGTTTCGAGCACACAGCAGCTCGTCTATGTCCTGGTTGAGGCGCGCCCCACACAGGTGATTGCCCAAAAGCGCATGCCGCTAAACTTTGGCTTTGTGCTGGATCATAGCGGCTCGATGCGCGGCGCCAAGATCGACCGCCTCAAAGAGGCTATGCTAATGGCTGTCTCCAAGATGGCCCCCGAAGATCTCGTTTCGGTCACCATCTTTAACGACGCAGCCAAAGTCGTAGCCTCCAACTCACCATTGCAGCGGCAGAGTGCCCTAAACAACACCATTCGCGAACTGCGAGCCGGTGGTGGCACACAAATGTCCCGCGGCTTGTCACTTGGGCTGCGCCAAGTGTACCGCCAGTGGGATGAGACGCGCTCTAATCAGGTGTTGCTGATGACCGACGGCCAAACCTATGGCGATGAGGCGCAGTGTTTGCGTCTGGCAAAAGAGGCTGGCGAGCACCGCATTCAAATTCAGGCACTTGGCCTGGGTGAACAGTGGAACGAAAACCTGCTGGACGAGATCGGCCGCCTCAGCGGAGGCAGCTCAGACATGGTTTCGACCGCCGATGACATCGTTCCTTTCTTTACGCAGACCGTCGAACGCTCGCAAAAGGCCGTAATGCGCAATGCCTACATGACTCTGCGACTCGTATCGGGCGTAGTGCCCCGCCAGGTCTGGCAGGTCACACCCGTCATCTCAAACCTGGGCTATACACCCCTTGGCGAACATGACGTGCAAGTACAGCTTGGCGATCTGGATGCCGAAGATGGCAAGTCGGTGCTCATTGAGTTGCTGCTGCCCGCCCGCCCCGAAGGGCGTTATCGCGTCGCCCAAGGCGAGATCACCTATGATGCGCCGCTTCAGCAGCGCACAGGTGAATCTGTGCGCAATGATATCGTCATCGAATACACCGGTAACCCGGCATTGACGAGTCAATACGATTCGCGCATCATGAATATTGTAGAAAAGGTTACTGTCTACCGCCTGCAAACGCGGGCGCTTGAAGAAGCCAAACTGGGCAACGTGGCTGGCGCCACCATGAAACTACGTGCCGCAGCTACACGTCTGCTCGAACTCGGCGAAGATGACCTGGCCCAGGCTGCCAGTCAGGAGGCCGATAATCTCGAACAGAGCGGCCAGATGTCTCAGGGCGGCACCAAGCGGCTTCGTTACGAAACGCGCAAGTTGACTCAAAAACTCGTTGATCTTCCCCTGGAAGACGAATAGAACACAAGGAGCTCACCATGATTATCTGCAGTCGCTGCGGAAACAAGTCTCCAGATGATGCAGTTTTTTGCGATCAGTGCGGCGCACGCCTTTCGGAACAACAGGCACCGGCAGCTCAACCTGCTGCAGTCGCGCCAATACCTGCCGCCCCTGCGGTGACACCGCCAGTGGCACCACCGGCAGCGCCACAACCTATGCCCATGCCACAACCAATGCAGTCTCAGGCTGACCTCTGTCCCTCGTGCGGCGCATCTGTAACACCTGGCGAGATGTTTTGTTCAGAGTGCGGCTCTCGGTTGGCTGCCCCAACCCCCGAGCCTGTCGCAGCACCTGAACCTGTTGCGACACCTGAACCTGTAACAGTCGCAACTGCATCAAAAGGTCAGTGTCCGTTCTGTGGTGCGGCAGCCAATCCCAAAGACGAATTCTGCTATGCCTGCGGCGCACAACTTGCAGGTGGCGCAACGATCGCTCAACCCGCTGCCCCAGCCACCAAACCGATTCCCGCGCCTGCACCAATTCAGGCTGTTGAGCCAGTAGATGCTGTAGCGCAACCCAGCCCCATTTGTGCAGCCTGTGGTGCCCAGGTTCCTGAAGGTCAGGCCTTTTGCCCGTTCTGTGGTGCTGCCGTCATTGGCGCACCGCAAGAAGCCTTTGCCGAGCCCTTAACCGCCGCTCCCACAGTGAGCAGCGCACGGCTGGTAGTCGTTGCCAACAATACAGAGCTGCCACTTGCCGCTGGTTCAGAGACAGTTGTGGGCCGTGAGGACCCTTATAGCGGCATCTATCCCGATATCGACCTGACCCCGCACGGCGGAGAAGATGGCGGCGTTTCCCGCCGACACTTTAAAATCAACGGTATCGGCAACCAGTACACCATCGAGGACCTGAACAGCACCAACCTGACCATCGTCAATCAGACCAGGCTGCAGCCCGGCGTGCGTATGCCTCTGCAGGATGGTGACGAGATCCAGGCTGGCCGGGTCAAATTCATCTTTAGGATAAACTAGTGACGCGTCTTTGCCCTGTTTGCAGCCAACCGGCACGTCCGGAGGCCAGATTTTGCCCAGTCTGCGGGAGCCGCCTCGATGCGCGGCTCCCTTCGGGGTCTGCGCTGCAAAACGGTAGTTATGTCATTGTTCGCAGCCTTACCCGCGGCGGCATGGGTGCAGTTTATCTTGCCCGAGATCAACGGGCTTTTGAGCGGCTTTGCGTCATCAAGCAGATGCTCGAATATTATGACGCTGCCGACCTTGAGGAAAAGGAGGCGGCGCGTGAACGTTTTGAAGAAGAGGGACGAACCCTGGCCGGCCTGGCCCATCCTGGCATCCCCGAAATCTATACCTTTTTCCAAGAAGATGGCCGTTACTATCTTGTCATGGAGTACATTCAGGGCGAAACCCTGGAATCTTTTGTAACCCATGCCGATTCACAAGGACAACATGTACTGGCGCAATCCTTGCCCATGGAGGAAGCGCTTCGCTATATCATCGAGGTCTGCCAGATTCTCGAATACCTGCATTCGCGTCCTCGTCCGGTCATCCACGGCGACGTAAAACCTGCCAACATCATTGTCGAACAGCAGCTTGGCTTTTCCCGCCTGGTAGACTTTGGCACCGCCAAAGTAAGCGCTACCAAAGCCCGTCTGGCTCATACAGCCGATGCAGCTGCCAACGCTGCAACACCCGCCAACGGCAGCGAAGACAACTATGGCACCAGCGGCTATGCTGCACCAGAACAATACCGCTCTATGCCGCAAGCCGCCTCGGATGTCTTTGGCCTGGCCGCTACTGCTTACCATCTACTTACCGATGACGATCCGACCAATCACCCTTTCAAGTGGCCACGCCTGTCTCAGTTGCCGCGTGAACTTTCTGTGGCCCTGCAGCGTGCCCTGCGCACCGATCCAACGCGGCGCAGCACCGTGCGAGAACTGCGTGAAGCGCTCGAAGCGCTGACCATGCCTCAACGCCAGCTGCAATCCTTTACCTTTCCCGGCGGCACGCAAATACGCAGTGTCTCGGCACTGCCTTCCCTCTGCGACGATCATTGGGATGCTGCCAAGTCGTTCCTTTACAAAGGCGACCTGCAGCGCTGGCTGCGCGATATCAACCGTCTCGACCTGGTCATCGCCGGCGATGAGATCATCACTTCGGAAAAGAACCATGATGCTGGCTTGGAGCAATTCCTGCGCCGGGTAGATATGGGTTTGACCACGCCGCGTATCCTCGCTCGCCCAGAGAAAATCGAGTTGGGCAAAGTTGCACGCGAATCGGCACTGATTCGCCATACTACCCTGCATAATGCCACCCGAGGCTATACTGTTGCTCGGCTCAGTGCTGATGTGCCCTGGCTTGAGGTGCAGCCAGCAACGCTTCACATTTGGAAGGGGATCCCCACCAACATCACCGCACACGTTCATGCCGAAGACTTGCCCTTTCGCAAAGAACAGATAGGCAATGTCATCATCGAGACTGATGATCGCGATCCCGTTCGGGTGCCAGTTACGGCAACGGTAAGCCTCTGGCGAGAAGCCTTGCGCCTGCTCAAACGCCTCATCTCTGGCGCTGTGCCCGGTGCCTGGTCGACCATGCGCACGGGCCAAAAAGCGATCACAACCGCCATTGCCAGGGTGCACAAGCCTTTTGATAACCGCCCTTGGCTGGTTGCCATTCTTTGGATTGTACTCTCTGGGTTGCTTTTATACGGCGCTTATATGCTACCCACCCAGGCCGATCAAGTACTATCGCTGTTTGGCATTACCCTGGCCGCAGAACCGCTCATCGCTCATCTGGAGCGCATCCTCGTTGCCGGTGCCTCACCTCCGGCTGCCTGGATTGGGCTCGTTGTGGCAGCCTATTCAATAACCAGCGTCATCGGGCTGCTCATCGGCCTCATCCGAGGAGCCTGGAAAGCTATCGCCAGATAATAAAACGAGGGAGCCTTAACGGCTCCCTCGTTACACTTCACCTCTAAGTTTGCGCTTCCACCACTGAGCGTCGTGATGCTCTGTCTCTTGTACCGGTTCAGTTCTAACGCTGGGCGTCAAGATATGGGCCGCAATAGCCTGGCGTAACCCGTTCGTATCCGCCCCCGGCGCCAGCGCATAGGCTCGCTCGGCCATCTCTAGCGCAGAAGGCCAATCCCCCAAATGAACATATACCTTGGCTAACACGATATGAGCCGGCGCGAAACTGGGCATCAGCGCCATGGCTTGTAACAAACTGTCGCGAGCCGCAGTCAATCGGCCCTGACGCGCAAATACCAGGCCCTCATTATAAAGAATGACATGCTCATAAGCCAGCTTGACCAAGGCAGACAGATCCTCCTGACAAGCAGGGCAAATGGTCTCGCCCGCAGGTAACAGGCTAGAGCAATAGGGACACTTGATCTGAATCACGGGACCGGCCATCAACCATCCCTCCCCCGCGATACAGTAACATGGCCCTTGCGCAGAACGCCGCGCCTCCAACGATACCCCGCCATGTCCTCTCGCAACACCATACCAGCCGGAAAGTCAGAAACCCGCTCCCCCACAACATCACACAGATCGGGGTCAGCAGGCTGCCCGGTTAGGTGGATCGGCTCTACGCCAAAACGCTTGAGAATAGCAGCCGCCTTGGAACCAAGAGCACTCAGGTTGCGCGAAAGGAAGGCCTCAGAGGCTGTTGTCGGCACGCCGACACGCTCCAGCAGCGCACGCACGTCATCCGCCACAGCGATATGCGTGAGCAACAACTCTTTGATATCCTGCTCATTCTGCATCCGCTCCTCGGCTAATGTCGCCTCTAGCTGGCTGACACGATAGAGCAGCTCGCGGATCTGTGCTTCCGGGTCCGCTTCCAGAGCCGACGCGGGCACATCAAACAGAGGGTCATTGAACTCGAACGCACCGCTCATACAACCTCCTCTCGCCTGCAGCTGAATATAAATCTAGTGCTTTGTGATCCCTCCAGCGACTCTACAAAATCATGGCCTACTTATCCCGCTAGCCCTGCGGGCTAGTGACGCGCCTATTCATTCTCCATGGAGGGGAATTCTCGCGTAATTTGCAACCGATTGAGCATCCGCAATAAGCGTTCCCGATCGAGCGTGCCCACCAACCGCGTTTCTTGAATGACGGGCAATCCGGAAAGGTTATTTTGAGCCAGATATTGCAGGGCTTGCCATAACGACGTCTCCGGCGCAATGATGGTGCCGCCACCCAACTCCGTCATAACGTCCTTAACGCGCGACGTCTTCCATGTTGCATGAGGCACCTGCTGTATCTGGTTGACATTGATCGAACCGATAACTTCATCGATTCGGCCGACAGCAAATTCTGGGCTGCCTTGATACATATACTGCTCAATGAGCACGTCGAGGGTGAGCTGAGGCGGCACAGCAACGCCGCCATCTTCCATTACTTCGAGTACCGAGTGGCCTTCGAGCAGGGTCTCGAGCGACGAGCGTGCCCGCGCCGTTCGAGACGATCGACTAAGGATTGCTGATAGCCCCATCAGCCAAAAGCCGTCTATCCATTGGCCCGTAACAATGAACACAATACCTAAAAGCATCATGCCCATGGCGATAAACTCGCCCACACGCGACGCCCAGCGTGTTGCCAACTCGCGGTCGCCTTTTGCAGCCCAAATAGCGGCACGCAAAACACGTCCACCATCCAGTGGAAAGCCCGGCAACAGATTAAACGCCCCCAAGGTTAGCGAAAGGCTTGCCGCAATACCCAACGCAGCAGCCAACGGCTCCCAGGGTAGCAAAAAGCCCAGTAGCATAAACACGCCGCCCAGAATGAGACTGGCCGCCGGCCCTGCAAAAGCCACCCAGAAATCATCGCCTGGCTTTTTCGGCTCTTGTTCGAGTTGAGAAAGCCCCCCAAAGAGATAAAGGGTAATTTCTTTAACGACAAGGCCCTTGCGCGAGGCGACCAATGTGTGGGCCAATTCATGGACGAATACAGAGCCCACAAACAACACTGTCACCACCACCGACATGCCCCAGGTTAGCGACTCGGACCATTCCGGAAAGAGACCAGGGAACAAATTGGCGCCAAATGTCCAGATAAACAGAATGATGACAAATAGCCACGAATAGTGCACCGTGACCGGTACACCCTGAATTTTACCTAATCTGATCGTGCCCCTTTTGAACACGGTGAATACACCTTTGCTTTGCTAGAGATAGATGGGCCCTAAAATGAGCGGCAACACATTGATGGCAACGATGCCGATCAGAATGGTCATCGAGATCATCGAGGCGGCGAATTCTGTATCCATGCCCTCTTTACCGGCATACACCAGGGCTATTGTTCCCGCTGGCAGCGACGAAGCGATGACCGCCGTGACGATTTCCAGGCCGGTCAGGCCCAACAAGAGGGCGCCCGCCCACCCGAGCAGGCCACCCAGCAACATGCGCACCGCAGCATAACGCCCAATGAGGCTCCAATGCGCTGCCTTGGGCTCCAAAAAGAGGCCCACCCCAATCATGGCCATGGGAGTGTTGGCTGCCGCCAGTTTATCGATACTGGTAGAGATAATCAAAGGAAGTTGGATGTTCAACAAGGATACGGCCAGCCCTGCCATCGCCCCCAACAGCACGGGAGAGGTTATCATGCGCTTGACGCTCTCCCAGGTGATACCCTTTTGACGCCGTGCACCGCAGGCCCCAGAGAACAACACAGCCCCCGACCCCGCAAAGAGGGCATTGCCAACGTCGTACATCCCGATATGAGTCAACCCCTCGGATCCCCAAAAGGCCTCAAAGAATGGATAAGCAAACACCCCCAGCACCACCATGCCGGTAAGCATCACACCGCGCTGCTCGGGGCGCTCCTTTAGATCGGGCGTAACCAGATACATGACCCCTGCCAGAACCCACGGTAGCACAAAACCTATTATCGAGAGTCCGGCCATATTCGATGTAAGGTCGGAATGAGCCAAAGAATTAAACAACGCCGCGGGGACGGTGATATAAAGCACCAACCGGGTAATCGCAAGACGTTCATCTCTGCCAACAATACCAGCAACACGGATAAAAACGCCGACCAGAATCAAAATGACGATCGGCAGACCTTGATCAAGGGTGCTCAACTCAACCTCCGGCTAGACAATATCATTATCATCCCACAATGGGCACTGCATCGAGAGCAGCTCTGGCGCAAGGTTTGGGCGAACCTGCAGCCGCGATTGAGCCGCAATCTCTTGCCGCTGCACAATCAACATCGAGAGCATACAAACCGTTCGCTCAAAACGAACGCGCTTGCTCACCTCTCGCCCATGCAGTAGCGGTGTAATCATCTTCAAGCGGCGGCAACTATCATTTACACCTTCGTCCTCAAACGAGACATGAAGATTGTGCGCAAAGTAATTGCGAATGGCTTGAATACAGGCCATATCGGCGCGTTCGTCCCGGCTGATGAGCCCCAGGCAATAACAGGCACGAATGCGCGCGCCCAAAGTGCGCAATCCCGATCCCAACATGCGCTCCACCTGAAAGTCGTCATCCACCAAATAAAGCTTGAGCAGTCGTTCAAGATTGTCATCCAGCAGCGCAGCACCAACCAGGGCTGCTGCCCGATCACTCTCGCCCCTGAACTCGCTGATTAGGCGTAGCCAATCTTCGCGCGCTTGTTCGCGCATAGCCAACGACATTCCGGAATCGCTCATGTTGCCCGCCCGCCTTGTATGTCGACGTGTCCATTATGCTTCATTGCCGAGTGCCTGACAACCCCCTGCCCACACGAGATGCAAAAGAGATGGCATCCCAAGCAAGAAATAGTATAATGCGATGATATATTGCCCTATCGGCCCCTACTCGCGGAGGATAGACCATGTCAGCTGCCATTACTCCCGTCTCGCACATCGATATAAACCAGTGGAATCCCGAGGAATATGATCTCTTGTTTCACCTGGCCAACTTTGCCAGAATGGCCAACGCAGTTGAGGTAGAGCCCGGCCCCCTGCAGGGTTGGTTCAAAGAAGCATTGTGGCGGCATTATTCGTATGCCCCCTTTAACTGCCGCGTCATGGAAAACTATTTCTCGCTGGCCTTTTTTTACGGGTACAACGCCCCCTGGAATCCCTACTATCGCAATGCGGAGGTGCTCAAGCGCCTCGAACTGACGCTGGAATACACCTTTGCCCGTATGGCTGAAAACGGCGCCATCCCCGAATACGCCCCGGCCGAACTCGATACACCCATGCTGGCTCCCAGCAGTTTTGGCATGGAGTATATGAGCGCCGCGCTGGAGGCAGCGGGCCCTGTGCTGCCAGAACCACTCAAGAGTCGGCTCTGTGAATATGCTCGCAAAGCAGCGGTCTATGTGCTCACCTCGGATGAATCCTGGGAACACGCCCGTTCGTACACCAACCAGTTTCTGGGGGCCATGGCCGGTGGTGCTCGCTTGGCACGCTTGACCGATGATGACGAGCTGATGGACATGGTGACAGCGGCAGGTGATGCCCTGGTGCAGGATTTCATCTCGCCCATGGGCTTTTTATACGAGGCCGATGGCCCCGAGACCTTTTCCTATTTCTTTGTCTCGCTCAAGCGGCTGGCGCCGCTCTATGAAGAGTGGCCCGACAAGCGCGTGCTCGAAGCCTTTACCCGACACTGTGAATGGATGAGCCGCTGGATGCTGACCGAGCCCGACAGCGACCACATTCTCCTTTCGGCCTCCCACCAGACGCGTACCGCCAGCAAGGGCGCCTATCTGGTCGATCCTGGACGCCTTGGCGTAGGCCATGCGCGTTCTTTTCTGGGCTCACAACAGGCGGCTCAAAAAGGCGCATCCTCTCTAGTCGAGGCAGCGGGGCACCTGGCCGATCCGCTGCGGCTCATGCTCCTCAGCCAAGAAAAGATCGAATCATACCAGAACGCCATCGCGGCCAACCCACAGCAGGCCCTTGCTCAGGTGCTGGAAGATACCCGCTCGCTGGGCTATCCGCCCGTATCCACTGAATCGGCTTGTCCGATCTATGCTCCAACCACCGACGAATTGGCTCGAGCTCGAGCCTCACTGCCCTGCAACAATCCCAACGGACAGGCAGAGCTATTCGACGATGATCGCGGCAATCAATACGTCTTTTACAACGGTGCCCGTTACACCACAGCCTTTGCCTTTGGCCAAAAGCGCACCGCAGCTCAGTACGGTCCGGCTCATTTGTGGACCCCCGACGCTGGCACAATCATCTTGGCCCACAACGGCGAGGGCCCGGCCTGGGAAACGCGCTTGATGAACAGTGAGCTGGGTACGGGCAAGGCTTTGGCCAACGCCGAAACCAGAGAAGGCCGCGGCGGCATCGAGATGTGGCTGCATTATAGCGAATTGGGGGTTGGCAAAGCCTATATCGTACGGCCAGATGGCATCGACGTACAGATTCAGGGCCAGGCTTCGTCTGACGGACGCATGTTATTGGAATGCATCCCCTTGCTGCTGCGTGCCACCGACGAACTGGTGATGGATTACGGACGCTGCCGTGCAGAAAGCATGAGCGAGCGGTTGCTCGGCATTGTTACCCGCTATCTCACCATCGAGCGGCGTGGCAAGGCCGTTCTAACCATCGATATGGGCGAACCCATTTCCATGAGCCTGACGCCCACCTACGATAAAGAGGGCTTTGTGCGCTGCCTGCTGCAGGCGCCGCTAGCTCCTCATTTCTATTTCCGCACCGGCTACCGAGTCATTGTGCGCTAACCCATGAACGGAGATCAAATGACCACGTTACACGGATTCGAACTCGTACGAGACGAGCAGATCGAAGAGTTGAAAACTCGTGCCCGGCTTTGGCGCCACATCAGGACCGGAGCTGAACTCTTGTCGCTGGAAAACGCTGACGAGAACAAGGTGTTCACCATCACCTTCCGCACCCCTCCGCAAGATTCGACCGGCGTCGCCCATATCATGGAACATTCTGTGCTATGCGGTTCAAGCAAATATCCGGTCAAAGAACCCTTTATCGAACTGGCCAAGGGGTCGCTGAACACTTTCTTGAACGCCTTTACCTATCCTGACAAGACCTGCTACCCCGTTGCTAGCACCAACACACAGGATTTCTACAATCTCATCGACGTCTATATGGACGCCGTCCTGCATCCGCTGATCTCCAAAGAAACATGGCAGCAGGAAGGTTGGCACTATGAGCTCAAGGACGCCGCTGATCCGCTCTCCATCAAGGGCGTGGTCTATAACGAGATGAAGGGTGCCTTCTCCTCGCCAGATACCATCCTGACGCGTGAATGCCAGCATCTCCTATTCCCAGATACGCCCTATGGCGTCGAATCAGGTGGACACCCAGATCATATTCCCGAACTCAGTTATGAGCAGTTCATCGACTTTCACTGGCGCTTTTACCATCCCTCAAACAGCTTTATCTATTTTTATGGCGACGATGACCCAGAGCAGCGCCTGATCAAGGTAGACGCCTATCTCGAGGGCTTTGACAAGCTCGATGTCGATTCGGCGATACCGCTACAGCCCCTGTTCACTGAACCCACCTATGAAGAGACCGTCTATCCGGTTACGCCGGGCAGCGCCGATGCCGAAAAGGGTATGGCCATTGTCAGCTGGCTCCTGCCCGAGGTGACAGAGCCCATGGAGCGCATCGCGCTGGTCATCCTCGGTTACATCCTCTTGGGCACCCCGGCCTCTCCGCTGCGCAAAGCGCTTATCGATTCCGACCTGGGCGAAGACTTGGCTGGCGTTGGGCTTGAGACCGATCTGCGGCAGATGTATTTCTCCACAGGATTAAAGGGCGTACAGATCGAAAATCTTGACGCCATTCAAGAATTGGTCATCCAGTCCATCCAGGACATTGTGACCCAGGGCATTGCCCCGGGTATGCTCGAAGCTGCCGTCAATACAGCCGAATTCACCTATCGCGAGAACAATACCGGGCGTTTTCCGCGTGGCCTGGCCCTGCTGCTGCGCTCATTGCGCAGTTGGCTCTATAACGAGAACCCTTTAGCGACTATCGCCTTTGAGGCACCGCTCGGCGCCCTCAAACAGGCCATCGCCGCCGACGGGCGTTTTTTTGAAAAACGTATTCAGCGCTACATGCTCGACAACCCGCATCGGGTCTCGCTCATCATGCGCCCAGATACCGAACTGGCAGCAAAAACCGAAGCACGCTATCAGCAAGAACTGGCTGATGTCAAAGCCTCTCTATCGCCTCAAGAATTGCAGCGTATTATCCAAGAGACGGCCATACTCGAAAAGAGGCAGCAGGCGCCCGATGCGCCCGAAAATCTGGCCACCATCCCCTCTCTCTCCATTGATGATCTGAAAAAAGAGACGGACGATATCCCTATCGAGGTTTACACCCACAGACAGGCCAGGGTTCTCCATCACGACTTGTTCACCAACGGCATCGTCTACCTGGATTTAGGCTTTGACTTGCGGGCGCTCCCCCAGGAACTGCTGCCCTATGTGCCGCTCTTTGGTCAGGCCTTGTTGGAAATGGGTACAGAAGATGAAGATTATGTCGAGCTGACCCAGCGCATTGGCCGCAAAACCGGTGGCATTGATGAGAGTATGTTGGTAACGCCGGTAGAAGGCCGTGATACCTGTGAAACATGGTTCGTACTGCGCGGCAAGGCCACGGTTGAGCAAACTGCAGACATGCTGGACATCATGCGCGATGTGCTTACCAGGGTGAAACTCGACAATCGCGAGCGCTTTCGCCAGATGGTAATGGAAGAAAAGGCCGATCAGGAAGCCGGTGCCATCCCTGCAGGGCATGCTCTGGTTAACACACGCCTGCGAGCCAATTATAACCAGGCTGGCTGGATCGCTGAACAGACCTCAGGGCTCAGCAACTTGTTTGTGATTCGCAAGTTGGCTCAAGAAGTGGTAGATGCCTGGCCCACCGTACTCGAACGGCTGGAGACCATCCGACGGCTCGTCATCAATGGCAACCGCATGTTTTGCAACGTGACGCTGGATTCGGACAACTGGCAGATCATTCGTCCCCTGGTCGAAAAGACCATTGATCAGATGCCCTTGGTAGATGCTCCTCTGCTTGATTGGGTCTCCAGCATAGATTCCACGAATGAAGGACTCACCGTTCCCAGTACAGTCAACTATGTGGGGCGCGCAGTCAACATCTATGATTCCGGCTATACCTACAGTGGCGCTTCGGCGGTCATCTCGAACTATTTGCGAAGCACCTGGCTATGGGATCAAGTCCGCGTTCAGGGCGGCGCATACGGCGCGTTTTTCCTCTTTGATAGATATTCCGGGGCTGTGACACAGCTTTCCTACCGTGATCCCAATATTGTGCGCACCCTGGATGTATATGACCGAACAGCTGACTATTTGATCAATACCGAGATAGATGAGCAAGAATTAGTGAAAAACATCATCGGGGCCATCGGCGGCATTGATCACTACATGCTGCCCGATGCGCGCGGCTATACGTCGCTTATCCGCCATCTGAGTGGGGATACGCTAGAGGCACGACAGGCCCGCCGCAACCAGGTTTTGGCCACTAGCAAGAGCGATTTTCAGGCCATGGGCCGCGCGCTCAAACAAGCTATTCAGAACGCCCACACCGTCATCGTCGGCCCGCGAGAGGCCATCGAAAAGGCGGATCAAGAGCTCGGTCTGGGCATAGAAATCGTGCCTGTGCTGTAGATATCATCAAAAAAAGGGCCAGCCCGCAGGCTGGCCCTTTGTAATCCTCTTTATTCCTCTTCGAGGCGTTCGTTTTGTCGCCCAAAGAACAGCGCAGCAATCACCGTCGTAACCGGCACCACAGCAATCACGCCAATACTGCTCACCAACATACGCATCACCTCTTCGGCGACGATCTCTTGGCTGAGCACATAACCCAACGGCAGTGCCTGATCGCTGATCAACAGCAACAGTGGTAGCGAAGCGCCAGCATACACCAGCATCAGCGTGTTCACCATAGAGGTGATGTGATCTTTACCCACCGACATGGCCCGCCAGTAAAGCGAACGCCACGTTTCGTTGGAAGCAGTAGAGGCCAACTGTTCCACCACAGCCGATTGTGCCACAGTCACGTCATCCAACACGCCGATCATGCTCACAAGCACACCGGCCAGTAGAATGCCCACCAGGTCATATGAGCCCGGACTGGAGGTGAGCAAAAAGCCCGCTTCATCGCTGGCCAACCCCGTCAAGTGTGTCGCAGAGATGAGGTTTTCTGCCAGAACGGCCGTAAGCCCCAAGCCCAATAGCGACCCCATCAGGGCAATCGTTGTTTTGCGGTTGAACCCGTGAGAGAGGTAATAGTTAATGGGCATAGACAAGAGCCCACCCACTAGCGCTGTGCCAATCGGGCTAGCTCCCTCGCTCAGTTTGGGCATCACATAGAGAAGCACTACCGCAAAAGAAATCGCCAGCCCCAAAAGAGATTGAATGCCGCGTCCTTGAGCCACAAAAACTACCAGGGCCACAAACACCAGAGCAACCAGATACAGCGTCGATGACCGCTCTGGACCCGAGATGAGATAGACCGGTTGCCCGCTTATCCCCTCTTGCACCGTTACCCATATGCGGTCACCAACTTCATATGCACTCTGCGGGCCATTTTGATAATAGGTCTGCTCTACAGTCAGGGCTGTGCCCTTGAGCTCGCCAGAAAGCGCCCGGATACGCAACTGCTGATAGACCTGCGGCACACCGCTTGAGTTGCTCTCGCGCTCGTCCAGAATCTGCTCAACGACGGCCTTGAAGGCAGTTTCGCTATCAGCATGTACAGCTGGAGCTATCACCAACAAAGTGACGGCCACCAGCATACACGACATCAGCCATCTATAGTTGCGCATCTTGGTCCACGGCATTTCTTTCATTCGCTTCACGAACGGGCGAGTGAGCCCATGGGATCCCACGGCGGCAGCACGATGGGTTCGGTCTCTAGCACGGGCAGCAACTTGGCAGGCAGATATTTCTTATCCACCGTGATCTCGTAAAGATACTCGTCAAACCAGGCATCAGACATGACCATGTAGCCCTTGTCTCCAATCTCGGTGCCCCAGCTATTCTCGACACGCCACTTGGTTGGCTTGCCATCGGCATCCAAATCGACACCCGTTAACACCATGGCATGAGTCATCACGCTCTGGCCGTAATCCAGCCTTCCCGCCTTGTCCTGTTCAAAGGGGGTACCGTATACCAGTTCGTAATCGTAAAGGTCGAGGTCCATGATGCCCAATTTGCGCTCCAGCATCTTGCCCACATCACAACCAAACCAGACAACTTTTCCGGCAACCAGTTGATCCACAGCGGCCTGCTTGAGCGTCTCGATCTCGACGTTCAAATAACGCACGGGGTACCCCCCCACCACGTTGCCCAGATACTGTACGGTGAACATATGATTATAGGGCTTGTCGGCCGTGGGCGCATTGATCACACAAGCCTTTTTGGACATATCGACGTCCACATACTTGTCCAAGAATTCGCGCGGCGTAATGAGGCCCTCGTGGCGATGGAATTTCTTGTCCTTATCGCGCCACTCCCAGGCAAATTCGCGGGGCGGCTCGCCTACGTGCGTCACCAGCATACGGTAAAACCGGCTGAGCATCTCATCTTTTTTCTCTCGCAGCGCATCAACAGAAGCGCCGGATTCGTTCATATCGCGCAAAATCGCTGCATCCTCGCGTAGGCGAGCCGTCAGCAGCGCGTTCATCATGCGGGTCTCGCTGCTGGCAAAACTTTCTGGCATGACGCTCTTGGGCACCACGCCATACTTTTCCACCAGGTTAACGAACATATCCCACTGGCCGCCGTCGCCCAAAGGAGCCATTAGCAGCCACATCACCAATCGGCCGTTCAAAGGCTCGTCGCGCGTCTCGATGATGTTTTCGAAAAAGAAATTGGCCTTTTCCAGCTTGTCCCAGAACATCAGATAGGCCTGAGAGAGCTCGAAACTATCCAATTTCATCTTCTTCATGGCTTCGAGCCGCAACGTGTTCAGGCCCGAGAAAAGCCAACAGCGCCCCGAACGCATTTGATTGGTTGCTTCCGGAGTTTCTACCAGAACCGAATAGGTATGGTCCGTTGAAACAACAACCTTGCGATTGATTGCTACTGCCGAAACGCCGTTCTGTGTTACCGCGTTCATTGCCAGCCGGCCTGCAGGGGTCGACTCGAATGCGTCACTAAACCGTTTTAGGTCCCCGTCTTGAATGCTAGCGCCCACTCGATTCCTCCTTTAATCAGAACAGGCAGAGTATAACCCCGTCACCTGTCTTTACCAAGCTGTAAAATATAACGAGGCGCATCCAGCGGATGCGCCTCGAAAATCTGCAAATTAGCCTTCGGCCTGAAGAGCCAGGTCAGTAATATCTCGTATCCGAGCGTCCAAATCCTCTCCCAGGCCAACAACACCCTGTGTCAAAAAACCTCGAAGGATCATCGATACTGCTTCGGCCTCGTCCATACCATGTGCCTGTAAATAAGATATCTGCTCCTGCGCAATCTTGCCGATGCTGGCCTCATGACTGAGCTGCGCATCTGCGTGTTTCGATTCTATGCCAGGCACTGCCTTGATCGACCCTGCCCCTGCCTTACCCATAAGCATACCCGAACAATCGACATGGCCCTTGCTGGCGTTTTCACCCACAATGAGACCGCGCTGAATCATATGCCCCCCAACAGATACGGCGCGCTGCACCACCTCTGCGCTGGTGTTCTTGCCTTGTAACAATATGGTGCCGCCCGTATCAATGAGAGAGTCGGCTGAACCGAGAATCACCGTATAAAAGCGTGCCGTCGCGTTATCCCCCTTGAGAATGGTCAACGGATCCATTTGGATATCGCCGGCCGGCTCCAAAGAGACATAGTTGCTCACAAACGTGCCGTTTTCTTCAACCAGTGTCGCCGCGCGCGGACGCACCTTGATCCCCGGTCCCCAATTATGGACCATCGAGTTTGTGACCGTAGCACTACGCCCCACAAAAGTTTCAGTTACAGCCAAATGCAATCCGCGGTGCACATGATGCCCACTGACGCAACCAGTAATAAAGTTGAGTTCGCCGTCCTCTTCAACAATGACCAGGTTGTGTACTGCCTGGGTCGAATCCGGACTGGTCATGTGCAGGGCCGCCTGAAAAGGCATAGTAATCTTGGAGCCTTTGCGCACGCGTAAGAAGAATCCCTGCGGCTCTGGTTGGGCGGCAATTTCACGGGTGATCTCATCCTTGTCGGGTGAAACGAGCTGCCAAAAGTACTCGGATAGCCAATCATACTTTTTGAGAGCATAGGCAATGGGCAACAGCTCCAGGCCGCCTACCACAATGGGCGAACACTGGCTGTGGTCATCGTTAAGAATGTAGGTTCCCGACCGCTCTTGGGAATCCACAACCACGCCGACCTGTTCCAATTCCCGGGCCTCTTCAGGCGTTACTTGTACCGGTGAGCCCGTAACGTTGGTTTCAGCTTTGTATGTTGTGCTCATCGACAGGCTCCTTCGGCGAGACAGCGCACACAGGCCTCATAGCCAGATTCTCCGGCTTCGGCGAGAATGATGCGCGGGTTGCCAGAGCAGGCAATGGTGGTGCCCAACATCACGTGCCCCTTGTCCGCCTCAATATAGTCCAGTATTTGGCCGGTGTGGGTGATAACCAGGCCGGTGCGCCGCAAAGCTGGATGCTCCGTATCGCGCGTGAACAGCTTATTGATGAGCTGCCCCACAATCTTCATTGAACCCACATCCACGCCCGATTCGGGCTCGTCCAGCATGACAAAACTCGGATCTGCCACGAGGAGGTGCAACAGTTCGGATCGCTTGATCTCTCCGCCGGAAAGGCCGGCGTTCAGGTCACGATCGAGAAAAGAGGTCATGCCGGTCATCTCGACCAGCCTGGCCACTTCAGGCTTGGCCATGGCGTCGCCGCCGACCATATAGTCGAGTAGTTGGCGTTGCTTGACGCCCGCAATTGTAGGCGGTCGCTGTTGGCTGATGCGAATGCCCAGCCGAGCCCGCTCTGTGGAATCCAGGTGAGTAATATCCTGTCCACCGAATAATATCTGCCCCTCGACAACATTGTAGGAAGGGTAGCCCATAATGGTCATCAGCAACGTTGTTTTGCCGCTGCCATTCGGCCCCAAAAGGGCATGTACTTCGCCCGAAGGGATCAACATATTCACATCATTGAGAAGTAGGTCATTCCCAACCTTGACGGATAGATGCCGTACTTCCAAAGTGGTATCCATAACCACCTCCTATTTATGCAATCGAGCCTGAACCACGGACTTGCCACGCTCGGTCAAGCTCCAACCAACAATGCCCTTGCAACTACCGGCGAGGCTGCAACCCGAACAGCCTCCGGATGCACAACCAGCCTCAAACCGTTCCAGATAGCCGCCGCGAACCAGGTCGAGCATCATTTGGTCCAGTAGATCGGGTGTAATCTGGCTATCAATAAGAATATCGGCTTGGGTCTCGCCATGCGCAAGAGCAGCAAGAAGCGCATCAAGCTGCAACATATCGCCCTTCCTCGCTCACCGTTACACGAACGCTCTCTTCAATCTCTGGCATTACCGTAATAAAAGTATCGCCCACCATCAACAAAGTGCCGTGGTTACAGCGCGCTCGAATCTCTATCTCGGCGCCGGCGGATAGCTCAGCCTGCGCCAAATACTCGCGAATGCCAGCCCCGCCACCTATATTCGCCACCACAGCGCGCGTGCCCACAGCCAACGCCGAAAGCGGCAGTGTACGAAGCTGACGCTCTGCCGGAGGGATAGGCAAACCCGCAGGCGTATGCGCCGGGCGCCCCAAAAAGGCATCCAGGCGGTCCTCCAGCTCATCGGTAGTTACATGCTCCAGGTCGCAGGCAATGGCATCCGCCCTGGCGGGTTCCAGGCCCAAACGGTCTACCAAAAAGACCTCCCACAGCCGATGGCGCCGCTCTACATAGTCGGCAATGTCACGTCCCTTTTCGAGCAGTCGTGCCCCACGGTAGGGAATATATTCGAGCATGCCCAGTTGTTCCAGGCGCCTGCACATCTCGTTGGCAGAGACCGGCGAGACCTCCAGTGCCTCGGATAACAGTCGAATGGGCACCGGATTGCCTTTTTCCTCGAGCCGCGCCAGATGCACCAGGTACATCTCGCTGCTGGCGGAAAGACTCTCTTGTTGTTTCTTTTGGCAAGCCATCGTATGACGCTCCAATTTTTAGGTTCACCTTATTATACAGCCTGACGTGTATCTGTCAATCACCTCCTTTTGATGCAACAAAAAGAGTGCCGGTAGGCTCTCTCGGGCCTACCGGCACTCCTCCATACCCTATAACTTGCTAGAACCCCCACTCAAGGCTGGGCTTGGGCAATCGCAACTGCCAATCCAATGCCTCTAGCAGCTCTTTCGGACCAGTCAGATCATCAGTGATGGCCAGAGACGTAGCTGGCAGCACGCCAAGCCACATCCGCGTAAAGGCATTCACCGATGCCTTGAGCGTGGGCAATGTCGCATCACATCCAGGCTCAGCACTGGAATCCGTGCCCAGTGTTACCACATATTGGCCGCCAACGCCCTTCCATTCTGACTCTTCGAGATAACGCTCGATGGGGTCGGTCAACTCGAGGTTGAAAGAAACTTTTCCTGTCGGCAAGTGGGTCTCAGCCAAGCAGCCCGGCACATCCAGCATACGCATCTGCCACCAGGCAGCAGCGTGCGTTCCCGTGCTGTGCTTGGCCTTGTCACCAATACGTGCCCTGCGGAAGGGTTGCCTGATCAGATCCTGAAGCTGCACGCCTGTAGGATCCTGCAAGTTCACCGTATAGTATTGATCCCCCAGGCTCTTGATCAACCCCAACAACTCCATGAGCTGCTCAGTAGTCTGGTAGACGACGAACCATATATCCGTCGGCCCATGCTCAGCCGCAGGCTTCATCCAGAGGTAATGCGTCAGCACACCCTCGTCGTTGCGATATCCTAGACCGTAAGCCTTTTTCTTGCCCTCAGCCACCCCAGAACGCGTGAAATCAGCATCCTTAAAGCTCACACTGCCGTGTCCCCGCAGCCTGGCCACCCGTGCATCATGCACTTCTTGCCAGTTCTCAGCCAACAGGCGAACAGGCAAGCGCTCAGTGATGGGTACATTCAAATCACGTGGATCAAACGATGTGCTGTGCACCATGGGCCCCGTACCAAAGCCTAGCTTGTCGTAAAAACCCTGATCAAAAATGCCCAAACCGGCCACCAACGCGCCCTGCTGAGCGTTCCAGGCCAGGTTCTGTGCCAAAACGCGCCCGGCTGCACCACGTTTGCGAATGATTTGACTCGTCGTCACGCCATTGATACCGCAAAAAGGCAGACGCTCGCCCAAATAGTCCAAATCGCCAGGAATGCTCAAAACCAGGCACTCGGCCGTGCCGTCAAAATCAGCCACCATGTTATGGCCAATGCCCAGCATAAAATCGATGACGGCTTCTTCGCCTTCATCGAGCCAGCCAACCTCTTTCCAGATGCGGTGAGCGGCTTCTTTATCGGTTTCACGATATTCTCTAATAATCATCTTTTTCTCCAGAAAATGCATCAATGACGCCATACCCCACGTCGTTATTCAGACCGATTCGCTCTCATGGGTATGGCTATGCGTATGGCCATGATCATGATCATGGGTGTGGTTATGTTCTTCGTGCTCATGGGTATGACTGTGCTCGTGTACATGAGCATCTGCTCCCTGCCCCGCGGCCCACCAGGTTTCATCCAGGGCCTCGCCGATGGTGATACGCAGCATGTTGGCCCAGGGCATCTCGCGCGTACCAAAGCCATAGCCTACCGACTCGCCGCGCATGGAAGGACGAACAAACTCGGCGTGATAAGCCACCAGAGCCGCGCCTGTAGGGGTAACCATCTCGCTCTGCCCATCCGAGCGCACTGTTGGCACCCGAGCCGCCGTGAGGATGGCCAGAGTAGCCGGCGCTGGCACCGGCAAAAGGCCGTGCTCGGTGCGAATCGTGCCATTGCCCAGTGGCAACGCTGAACAATACACCTTTTTGATTCCTAGATGCAAACGCGCCCAGCAGAATCCCACAATATCCACCAAGGAATCCACGGCCCCAACTTCGTGAAAGTGCACTTGATCGATGGAAACCCCGTGAACTGCCGCCTCGGCCACGCCGATCAGTTCAAAGACATGCAACGCATCATGCTTGACGTCAGCATCCAGATCAGCCTCACCAATAATCTTGCGGATAGCCGGTAGATTATGCGCTGGTCGGTCGTGTCCGTTATCGATCACGTCAAGATGCGTGCCAGATATGCCGTGGCTGACGACGGGCTTGGCAACCAGTTCCACATCAGCAAGGCCCAGCTTGCTGATAGCTTCCTCTAGTTCGTCCAACTTGAGACCAGCATCGATCATGGCCCCCAGCAACATGTCACCGCTCGCGCCGGAAAAGGCCTCGATATATGCTATGCGTTCACTCACAATTCGCTCCTCTATCTTTTTCACAAAGCTCACAATATATCTCTGTCGCCAGGTGACCAAATGTCACAAAGATCACCTGCCTCGGATGTTCATGCTCGGCCAGATAAGCTGCCACCGTTCTCACAGCGATGCTTGCTGCTCTCTCTATCGGAAAACCGTATGCCCCTGTGCTAATGGACGGAAACGCTACCGTATCCAGCTCATCCAATTCACAGACCCTCAGGCTATTTCGACAACAGCGCACCAGCGTCTCGTCCTCACCGTGCGTGCCACCGTGCCAGATCGGCCCCACCGTGTGGATGACATGCCTCGCTGGCAGCCGATACCCCTTTGTAACACGGGCCTCGCCGAGTGGGCAACCGCCCAGTGTTTGGCACTCTGCCAACAGTTCAGGCCCCGCCGCACGATGGATGGCACCATCGACGCCTCCGCCGCCCAACAGCGACGAATTGGCCGCATTCACAATGGCATCCACCTCAAGACGGGTGATGTCCCCTTCATAGACGATCATACGCCCTTCAGTCACAAGCCGGCCAAGCAGAGCGTCGTTACCCATCTGTTCAGACACTGGCCGCCGCACGTTGAGCCAGGGCAATGGCCCCCAAAACGCCAGTACGGGGGCCCAATTTAGGCGCAACGATGTAATCATCCAGGCCCACCGTAATCTCGGGCGTACGCACATAGCCAGCTAGAACATCTTGAAGCTCACGGCGTATCATCGGGTAAAGCTGTGCCTGTCCCATCACACCGCCGCCGAGGATGACTCGCTGCGGCGAAAGGACCAGCACGATAGAAGAGATGCCCAGCGCCAGATAGTGAGCCTCCAACTGCCAGACCTCATGCTCAGCCGGCAATTCGTGGGCCGGAGCGCCCCAGCGCGCCTCGATGGCCGGCCCCGAAGCCAGGCCCTCCAGGCAGCTACCATGATAGGGGCACACGCCCGAAAAAGCCTCTTCTTGTGATGAGCGAGGCAGCATCAGATGGCCCATCTCAGGATGCATCATACCATGAAGTAGCTGGCCATTGGCCATGCCGCCTCCGCCGATGCCCGTGCCAATCGTCAGATAGACGAACGTATCCAGTCCCACGGCCGCTCCCCAACGAAATTCGCCCAGAGCTGCACCATTGACATCCGTATCAAAGCCAATTGGCACATAAATGGCCTTTTTCATCTGACCGACAAAATCCGTGTTTTCCCAGCCTTCTTTTGGGGTCGTGGTGATATAGCCGAACGTATCCGAATCCGGGTCGGGGTCGACCGGACCAAAAGAAGCGATGCCAAGGCCGCTCAGCGTCCCCAGACGTTTGTTCCGCACAAAGAACTCGACGGCGCGACCAATTGTCTCTTCCGGCGTGGTCGTCGCAAAGCGCGTCTCCGCGCGGATATCATCAGGGCCAGAGCCAATCGCACAAACGAATTTGGTGCCGCCAGCCTCAATACCGCCGTATAACAAACTCATTTAACATGCCCTTCCTAACTAGGAATCCCACGAGACTGCCCGATGTGGAGAGGTAACGATGCCGTCGTGGGCATTCACATGGACAATATCCCCCGTCTTGAAAACAGTAGTGGCGTTGGGCAGCGAAAACACTGCCGGCACGCCGTATTCTCGCGCCAATGTCGCAGCATGATCCAACAGACTGCCCTGTCGACTGATGATAGCAGAGGCGATACTGAATAACGGGCTGTATTCTGATAGTGGGTCATCAACAACCAGCACTTCTCCCGCCAACAAACTGGTACCCTCACCCGGCCCATGCAGCACACGAACCCGTCCCATCACTTCACCAGGAGAAACCGCAAGTCCCGCCACGCCTGGCGCGCTTTCCTCGGCATCCTCACTAACTGCCTCGTGCGCTGGTTCAATAACCAGCACCTGAGGCGGGCGGTAACGCCACCATTGCCGATAGAGTTCGCGCCGGTCCGCAATACGATCCTTAACTTCCGCGCCCAATCGGCCACGCAGCCAGTCCTGCACCTCGCGGTATTCCAGCAGTGCTGCCTCTTGCCTGTTTCTGGCCAACCCTTTGCGCGCTAGCCGTGTCCCCACTTCTTCCAAAATCTCGTGTTCAACAAGCATAGAGCAGGCAGCCGGTTCAAGACGAGACGCATCCAGTCGCAGCAGGGATTGTGTTCTGTTCAGCAACCTATCATACAACAGCTTTTGCAAGCCGCGAACTCGAGTCAGAGCTGTCTTTTTTTGTTTCTGGCGCCTTTCGCTGTCTTTTTTGATAGCCTCGGGGGTATGATCACCCGACCGAGCGTACGCCTGAATACGCTGCTTGAAACCAACCCAATCGGGGTGTAACAACGCGATATCCCACGTCTGTTCGATCAGCGCCGGATCAATCATCAGGTAGCGTTTATCCCAAAAGGATTCAACCAACAGCCTGTCCAAATCCTCGTCATCGTCTGTTCTGGCACATAAAGCCGCCGCCTTGCGATCGAGTTCGAGCATGGAACGAGATGGAGAGGCCACAAGCTCCTGCGGATTGATGTCTCCACCAATCCATTCGGTGTGCACGCGCATAAAAAGATTCCAGATCATTGCCGTATCGGTGGAAATAAAAGACCCTGCACTGATATAGGCGTGGCTGAGGAAAACTGCCTTGTGCAGCTGCTCGCCCAATTCGCGATTTTCGAGCAGCGTCCAATCGCGATTCCACACCTCATCCAAAATCGGGTCATGCACATGCCGTTGGCTCACATAATCCCGTTCTGTGCGCGTGGTCATCGCCAGTTGTCGAACCACCGCTGGTACCGAGCGTGAAATCCTGCTGCTTCCCTGCGCCCGCTTTGCAGCATTCGCAGGCAAATAACGATATCCCCTCAAAAATCTGTCATCGGCAGCTCGCACCTGCTGCCGCGATAGTCCCTCTTCCAAAGCATAGCGAATATCGCGCGCCCGGCTGCGATGATACCACGAATAAGGCGGAAGCTCACGCCCATCCCAGCCGTGGGGGTTGACCAAGTTCCACTGGGCAACCGCCTCATGTGCATCCGGCCGGGCTGGCAGATAAGGCGGCACCCCGGTAATCGGCCGCACCCCCAATATCCAAATCTGAGATGCATCCACTGTCCACTCGACCACTTGATACTGCTTCAAATGTTCGTCCAACAAGAGGCCGTAACGCAACATCTGGCGTTCGAGAAAGCTTTCGCAAGAGCTGGGATCATATGGATTCAATGTACGAACAGTAGATGCTCCATCCTCTAACGATTGCATCACGAATTCATCAGGATTGCCCGAGATCGGGTTGACTGTAAAGAGTGCTCCCTTGTTCACAATCTCAACTTGGCGCTGAACCATAACTGCCATAGCCGAACGTGAGAGATTTACCCCAAAATGGTGTGCGTAATGCAGGGCACGAGCGCTGTACATCGATTGCCAGCAGTCCACAACGGCCTGAACAAGCTCCTCCGGCGTGTGGATATCCGTATAACTGCTATGCTGACCCACAAAGCTGTGCGCTGATCCGCTTTCGGTGGTAGCCGAAGAACGCACCACCACTGGGCCATCATCCAACAAAGGCGCCAGATCCAAAATCGCTTCGCGTACACTCTTGGGAAGCCTGCGCACGGCAAAGGCAGAGTTGATAGCCCATTCTACTGCACGAAACTGGTGCATGGCGCTGGGTTGCATGGTCGAGAGAATGGAGAGTATCTCTCCATCCAGTCCGCCCTGCTCCAGAAACCGAGTGTACAATTGTGTCGAGAGCACCATCGCATCGGGAACAGGACAACCCAGCCGCCGTGCTTCAGCAAGATGGTAAGCCCTGCCCCCGTAAAGCGCTAAATCATCCGGGCCAATCTCCTCTAGTCGCCTGTGCAGCATATCTGGCTAATCCACCCCTTCTGCCGCCGGATCAGGCTCCGCATAGTTATCCATAGCGTATTCGGCGATAAAGTCCAGTGCCGTCTCGTAAAAGGCCACAATGGTCTCGAACTTGCGCCAACCGTGCCCTTCGCCTTCATACACGTGGTAGATGTGGGGCACATCGTTCTCTTGCAGTGCTTGCACAATCGCCTCAGCCTGCGAGGGGGGAACAACCACATCGTCCGCACCCTGGAAGATGGCCACCGGGTCATGAATCTGGTCGGCGTGGTACCGCGGTGAACGATCGCGATAGACTTGTTGAGCGCCAGGTAGCACACCAACCAGCGAATTTGTGTAATGCAGCTCGAATTTGTGGGTATCGCGAGTGAGGGATTCCAGGTCAGTAACGCCATAGAGGCAAAGCCCTGCAGCATAGAACCCCGGATAGAGAATGAGCGACTGCAGCACCGTCAGGCCGCCAGCGCTGCCGCCCATAATCATCACCTGATCTTTATTCGCCCAGCCGCGCTCTACCACATAACGCGCCCCTGTCATGGCATCCTGGGCATCTGCCACTCCCCACTGGCCGCGCAGCTTTTGTAGGTATTCGCGTCCATAGCCAGAGCTGCCGCGATAGTTGACCTCCAGCACCACAAAACCCCGCGTCGTAAAGAACTGATTGCCCGCGCTGTAGGATGCCAAAGCCTGGCCCGTGGGCCCTCCATGCACATGCACCAGCAGTGGCGGCAAAATGCCGCTCGGAAGGCGTGCAGGTCTGTACAAGAGGCCATAGACATCACTGCCATCCGCAGTTTGCCAGGTAATGGGTTCGGCACGAGAGAGGATTTCTGGTGGCAGTGTTTCGCCCTCGGACCGGGCGCGAATCCTTACTTTGCCAGTAGCCGGGGCATACGTAACGACGCGGTTAGGAATAGTCTCGCTGCCGCCCACAAAAGCCAGCTCTCCGCGAGACGAGACTGTCAAGCCCGAAGCAAACGTATATTGCGCTAGCGATTCTACAGGATGCGTCTCTCCCGAGGGAAGATCGGCATAGACGATGCGCATGACGCCTTTATCGTTGATGATGGCATAAAGTCCCTTGCTGTCGGGGCTCCAACCGGTAGTACGAACACCCTGACTCCAAGCCGGCACGCCCACCTCAAACTCACCCACCAAAAGGGGTTGGCTCAGGCCGTTATCCGGGTCCATCACATACAGGCCGCTCCAACCGGTTTCGTCACTGATATAGCTTATCATACGCCCATCGGGTGAGAACTCGGGCTGTAGAGTCATTACATGCGCGCCACCGGCAACAACGCGATCCTTATCGATGTGCAGACCGTCGTCACGTACAGAAACATCAGCAAGATGCAACTCGGCACCATCCCAGGGCATGTTGGGGTGATTCCACTGTACCCAGGCAATGCGATTGCCCGTAGGATGCCAAACCGGCTGCATATAGAAATCGGCGCCCTTTGCGAGAACACGAGGAGTGGCTGAAGCGCCCTTTGTGAGGCTAAGGCTCATCAGACGGTCCACAACACCATCGGATTGCACATAGATGGCATAGCGGCCATCAGGAGAAACAGCAACCGAGGCCCCGTTGCCTGATTCGGCACAGAGCAGTGAACGGCAACCATACTCCAGCGGCTGTACCCAAAGCTGCCCATCAGCCGCGTAAATGGCGGCCTCGTTGGTCAACGTCAAATCACCCCCGCCGTAACCCACGCGAGCCCGCACAGAAATGTCCGAGTTCAAATCGCGCGGCGCATCGGCACTGCCGTCCCCCACCACGACGATACCCTTCCCGGAACGCGTCTCCAGCCAGCCAAGATGCCGACCATCTGGCGACCAGGTTACACACCCCAAACGCTTGCCTGCTGCAACAAATGCGGGTGAAACAGGACTATCGAGAAATGCGGGAAACATTTTCATGATCTCTCCAAGTAATCTGCCATTAGCCGTAAGATACCACATCAGCCAGCACTGTGCCACATGCATAATCGGCACAAAACGACAGGGGGAAAGGTCGGTTGACCCTTCCCCTTATCGGGCTTTCAGCAACCCATAAACTGCCTTCTTGTAAAGGCAACCCTGTACGAACTATTTTATACTCACCAATCCCAAAACTGCCGCCACAGTATCTCCATAGGTGATACCATATGCATATTCGTATTCCTGTTGATATCTTGCCCACATCACTTGCAAGTCAGCGCTGTTCTCAATCATTTCTAAAATCATCGAGACATCGGCAATTTGCTCGCTAGTTCCCCGGTGCGCTGCTGTTGCTGCAAACGCTTGAACAAACAATTCCATATCGAACTGCTGGGTTTCGGACAGAATATAAACATCATAAAAATCTCTGAGACGAGTGTTAAACACGCCTCGGCGAAGTATAGTCTCTATTTTCTCCGCCAAAATCGTTTCGACATTATAGGCCCACAATTCGACTTGCTTCCCCTCATCAAAAATCGCTTTGAATGGGTACAAAATTTCTCGAGGTGTAATGATATCGCCTGTCGAGATATCTAGTGATAGCGGCGTGATCAAGGTATCGTACCTTGCCTCCAGGCTAGCGCGAAATCCACCGTATTCATCGTCTTTTCGGGTGGATTCAAGGCTGAGCACACGAAAACTCACGTCATCATTCAATCGAATTGCGCAGACTCTTTCCAACAAGCCTCGAATCCGTTCTTCATCCAAAGGGTAGGCCTTGATCGTCACATCCATATCCATAGTAGATCGAGTATCTAGGCCAACCATTGCTGCAATCAGTATGCCACCCTTGAGAATAAAGTTATCCTTATATGGCGAAACAGAAATACGCTCTAGCAAGCGTTCGAACATATAGTTCTGCAAAACGACTTGAGCAGTGATATGCTGCTTGGCAGCCAAGTTGCGGATCTTTGCTTTCAAGCTCATCGCCTTGGAGCTCACAACAGCACCCCCAAGTAGCAGCGAAGCATGTCCGTTACACCAAACTCTTTCGAGTAGCTATAGAGCCTGTTCAGATCAAGAGAGTCGGCGCTCCGCCTTAGCGCCTCACTAACAATTTGCGCATCCATCCTATTGCGACTCCTGACAACATCGCAAATGGTCCGTTCTATATCGTACACAGTGACTGTGTTGCCCAAGTTAGTCTTGGCAATGGTCTTGCCCAAATCAATCAAGCCACGTTTGATGTAATAGACCTTGCACCTCTCTCGCAGCAATTGAGAGGGTTTGTACGCACTGGGCACCGTAATGGAATGATGAAACGGGGTCCGATCACTCAATCCATGCAAAAATAGTGCTGTCTCATGCGAATAGACAACCTTTGGAGCCCGTTGTTGCATAGAAAATAGTTCATCATCCATGGCACCAGCGAGCACATAGACCCCCCAGGATGTACGTTCAAGTAAGCCCTGTTCTACTAACTTGGAGAGACGAGTTCTCGACACCCCAGCCTGTTCTGCATCAGAAGCAAGCAGAATGCCATTATTGTCTTTTATTAATTGGCTCAGTTCCGTTGTCATATTCATGGCCACATTCTCCCAATAATACAATTACACTGATATCATACTCCATATCAGTGTAATTGTAAAGCATATTGATTATCTTGACACATCGCCATGCAGCCATGTATTCGCGGAACTATCCGCCTACTACTCTACTGCTACCTCAGCATACACATCCGGGCAAATCATTTGCAGCGCCAGAGTCATCTCGTGATCGTTAAAAGCCGTCTCACGCCCTTCTTCATAGGCCTGGGCCACCCAATCAATCAACGGCGCCAGCCGATTATCCCGTTTGTCGATGCGCTCGGCTTCGAGCAATCCAAAGTAGGTGTTGATCCAGTGAGATACGCCGGCAGCGCCCGAAGACTGATTGACCAGCACGCGCACTGGGCGCTTGAGCAGTGCCGTCGTATCAAAGATATTGTAAATTTCTTCATCCTTGGCCAGGCCGTCGGCGTGAATGCCCGCGCGCGTGGTGTTAAAATCCTCACCAACCAATGGCGACATCGGCGGTACCTCGTAATGCAGCTCTTTGCGGTAATAATCAGCAATGTCGGTAATCACCGTCGTATCCATGCCGTCCGTGGTGCCACGCAGTGCCGCATACTCGAACACCATCGCCTCAGTGGGCGTGTTGCCCGTGCGTTCGCCGATGCCCAACAGAGTGCAGTTCACAGCCGACATGCCATACAGCCAGGCTGTACCCGAGTTGGTAACCGACTTGAAAAAATCGTTGTGGCCGTGCCATTCGAGCTGCTCGCTGGGAATGCGGGCATGGTGCCACAACCCGTAGGCAATACCCGGCACACTGCGTGGCAGCGCCGCACCCGGATAACTGACACCGTAGCCCAGCGTGTCACAGGCGCGAATCTTGATGGGTACGCCCGCCTCTTCGCCTAGTTTACGGATGGCACTGGCAAAGGGCAGTACAAAGCCATAGTAATCGGCGCGAGTGATATCCTCGAAATGGACGCGCGGCCGCACCCCCACCGAAAGCGCATCCTTGATCACCCCCAGGAACTGATCCATGGCCTGGCGGCGAGTCATGTGCAATTTCTTGAAAATGTGATAGTCCGAACAGCTTGCCAAAATGCCCGTCTCGGCAATGCCCATGCTCTTGACTAGCTCGAAATCCTCTTTACGCGCCCGAATCCAGGCGGTAATCTCGGGGAACTCGTAACCCAAGGCGCGGCAAGCCTCTACGGCGTCGCGGTCGCGCTTGCTGTACAAAAAGAACTCGCTCTGGCGGATGATGCCTTTGGGGCCGCTGAGAGCATGCAAATACTCGAACAACTGCACGATCTGCCCGGTGGAATAAGGTTCGCGAGCCTGCTGGCCATCGCGAAAGGTCGTATCCGTGATCCAGAGTTCATCAGGAGTACGCATGGGCACATGGCGATGGTTGAAGGGGATCTTGGGCACTTGGTCATAGGTGTACAAGAGCCTGTAAAGATGGGGATTCTCAACATCTTGCAGCTCAAACTCGTACTCGTTCTCTTCCAGCGTATTACTTCTCTTGTTGAACTCTAACATACGACCCACACTCCTGTCACCAAAGTGACATCTGCCCAACCGCACCACATGTCTTTATCAAAGTAGATCAAACTTCGGCCTTGTTCACGGGTATAAAAAAGCAGGCGAACACGCCGCCATTGGCGTCTTCGCCTGTATTTTGTGTAAATATACTAGTCTGAGGGCCTCTTGTCAATACAACTTTTGTTTGACATGCCCAATAGAGCGTGGCACCATGCCATCATCATAATGAGAGGGGGTAACAAGTGAAGTTTGGATTCGGCACGCAACTGTGGCTCAGAGATAACCACCTTGAGAACTGGCATCGTATGCTAGACGAGATGTCCCTCGCTGGCCTTGACGGATTCGAGATGTGTTTTGCCTTTTTATATGATGCCTACAGCAATCGGGTGGGCGAACTCGCCACCCTGCTGCGCATGCACGATCTGGAGCTTTCCACCTATTACACCTCCATGGATTACTGGTACGACGAACCCCGCCTGGCCGGGATGCAGCATTTTCGTGAGCGCTGCCGCTTTTGCGCCGAGCTGGGTATGCAGGTCATGCTACTGGACGGCGGCCGCAAGCACCCCGAATTGCCGCCCGATACCCTCGACGCTCACATTGGGCGCGTAGCCGATACCGCCAACGAACTGGCTGACTATGCTGCCAAACTGGGCCTGACCACGGCCTGGCATCAGCATTGGGGCAGCATTTTCGAGATCTCCGCCACCTTTGACCAGCTCATGGCCCGCACCGACCCGGCCCTGCTAAAGTTCTGTCCCGATATCGGCCAACTCGTGCTGGGCGATTTCGACGTGAACGCCACCATTCGCAAATACGCGCCGCGCATTGCCTATGTACATTACAAGGATGTCACCTTTGCCGGGCGCCCCACGGCGCCGCTATGGGCCAACGGTCCAGCCGTGCCCAGCGACGAGGGCGCCTACGGCGTCGATTCGCGCGGGCGTTGGGTGGAACTCGGTCGCGGTTGTGTCGATTTCCCCGCCGTAACCGCCATCCTGCGTGAGGCCGGCTATGATGGTTGGATCGTCGACGATCTCGATTTCACGGGGTATCGCCCGCTGGATTCAGTAACCGCCTGTAAAGATTATGTCAATAGCGGTTTGGGCATCTGGACGGAAAAAGACTATCGCCGCGGCCTGGCGCCGCATTCCACGCCGCAATCAGCGCCGCACAAGGAGGCCTGATAATATGACCACCATCACCTGGCTCGGCCACGGCTCCTGGAAAATGATCACCGGCAAGGGCACCATCATCTACCTCGATCCCTGGATCACCGACAACCCGGCTTGCCCCATCACTCTTGAAGAAATCGATGACGCCGACCTCGTTTGCGTCACCCATGGCCATAACGACCACCTGGGCAACGCCATCGAGATTGTGGCCCAAACCGGCGCCACACTGGTCACCCTGCCCGAGATTGCCACCTACTGCGAGCGCCACGGCATCCCTTATGACCACAATGGCGGCACCCTGCACACCGGTGGCAGCATCAAACAGTTGGATGTGCGCATCAATGCCGTCTTTGCCCTGCATAGCTCGGATATCATGGGGCGTGAATACGCCGAGAGCGGCCAGGTAACACCAGGCTCCGGCACCTGCGGTATGGTCATTGAGCAGGAGGCCGGCCCCACCATCTATTTTGCGGGTGATACCGGCGTATTTGGCGATATGGCCCTCATTGGTAAGCTATACAAGCCGATGGTGGCTGTGCTGCCCATCGGCGGCAAGTACACCATGGGCGTGCGCGAGGCTGCCTATGCCATGGAGTTGCTCGGCGCCGAGGTGTTGATCCCCGGCCACTATAACACCTTCCCCGGGCAAGAGGCTGATACCGACGATCTGACCAGACAAGTGGGCGTGCGCTGCCCACAGGCCCATGTGGAAATCCTCTCTCCTTTGGAGAGTTGGCAAGACGCCCGATAAGGCCCGATAAGGCCCGATAAGCGGGTTGTAGTAAATAGGCATTGAGGAGGCATTCGTGACACAAGCAGGTGTGTTTTCCTATCGTGAGATCACCACACAGGCTGCCAGCTGGCGCTGCGCCCTGGCAAACGTGGAAGAGCAGTGGCCCAAGCTGGCCAGGCTGTTCGCCGAATTCGAGGGCGCCCCGCACATCTTTTGCGGCTGTGGCTCGACCCATTATCTAGCCCAATTTGCGGCGCCCTATTTTCAGCGCATCACCGGACGCAGTTGCCGTGGCGTCGCCTCGTCCGAACTGTTGCTGCAAACCGACACCCTGCTCACTGCCGATGAAAAACCTCTCGTCATTGCCCTGTCTCGCTCGGGTGATACCACCGAGACCATCTTGGCCGTCAAGCACCTTCAAGAACGCGGCGCTCGGGTCATCACCGTCAGTTGCTATAGCGAAACCGGCCTTTCCGATGCTTCGGATATCACCGTCGAGATCGTGCAAGGCCGCGAAGAGAGCTTTGCCCAAACGCGCTCCTTCGCCGGTATGCTCATAGCTGTACAGGCCATGGCCGCCCATCTGGCTGGCAACGAGCAGTTGCTTGCCGAGCTAGAGTCTCTGCCAGATATGGCCGGCGACCTCATCGCTCGCGCCGAACCATTGGCCAAAAAGCTGGGCAGCAATCTGGACTACCAGCGCATCACCTATCTCGGTTCCGGCGTCAACTATGGCCTAGCCGCCGAATCCACCGTCAAGATGAAAGAGATGTCGCTTACACTTGCCGAACCCTACCGTTTCATGGAGTTCAGGCACGGCCCCATGTCACTGGTAGATCCGCAACATCTGGTGGTGGGCCTGCTCTCTGAGCGTACCCGCGATTACGAGCTGGCCGTCCTTGACGACCTGACCCAGCGTCAGGCTGCCATTGCCGTCATCGCCAACGACACAACCGGCGTCGGGGCCTACGATAGCTTTGACCTGCAAGCCCCCGTCAGCGAGGACGCTCTCCCGGTGCTTTATCTGCCCTTTGTGCAACTCATGGCCTATTACCGCTCCCTGGCCAAGGGCCTCAACCCCGATCGCCCGCGCAACGTGGTCATGGCCATCAAGCTGAACGGGACGGAGATGACCTCATGAAGCGGCCCCATGGCGTGCTGATCATTGGCGAATACAACGTCGACATCATCCTGACCGGTGACGTAACGCCCGAGTTCGGCCAGGTGGAAAAAATCATCGACGACATTGCCCTGCTGGCCGGCGGCTCCTGTGGCATTTTCGCGGCGGGTTGCAGTCGGCAAGGGTTGAATCCCCTCTTCGCCAGTATTGTCGGCGATGACCTCTATGGCCGTTTCCTGCTGCAACGCCTGGAGGACGTCGGCGGCTCGATCGAGCACATCATCGTGGATCCCGCCATCAAAACCGGCGTTACCGTCATGCTCTCTCGCGGCCAGGATCGTGCTGGCCTCACCTATCTGGGCTCCATGGCCGAAATCGGCCCCGAGATCATCGACGAGGCCTGGTTCGACCAGTGCCAGCACCTTCACGTCGCCAGCCCCTTTTTGCTGACCAGGCTGCGCCCGGCGCTGCCCGAACTGATGCACAAGGCCCGCGCCCACGGCATGACCGTCTCGTTGGATACCAACTGGGACCCCGATGAGGCCTGGCAGGTGGATGACCTCATAGCCGAAACTGACATCTTGCTGCCCAACGAGAACGAGTTGTTGGCCATCAGCGGTGAAAAGGATTTGGATACAGCCATTGCCGCCATGTCCAGACGGGTTTCCGTACTGGTCGTCAAGCGTGGTGCAAAAGGGGCCACTGGCGTGGCCGCTGGTCGCACCGTTCAGGTGCCAGCCTGCCCGGCCAAGGTAGTCGATACCACTGGTGCTGGGGATACCTTTGATGCGGGGTTCATTTCTGGCTGGCTGCGCGAGCTACCGCTGGAACAGTGCCTGCGTCTGGGGACCATCTGCGGCGGGGCCACGACCGAACAATTGGGCGGTTTCAACGGTCAACCCACCTGGGAACAAGCCCGTTCACGTCTGTAATAACAAAAAAAGCCAGTCGCTGGTCATTCCAGCGGCTGGCATATCGGGCACACAAATGCCGACCTACTCCCCGTGCGAATCTCCTCAATCGGCCCGCCGCACCGCGGACAGGGGTGTTCACTGCGGTAGCCAATCTGCATGTGCGATTTGTCATAGCCGCCATGCTGCCCGTGAATATCGACCTCCCAATAGCTCCCGCCCAAGGCAATAGCCTTTTCAAAGCGGTCGCGAATGCTCGCGTATAGCGCCTTGATCTCTTCCTCGCTGAGCGTATTCGCCGCCCGCAACGGATGAATGCCCGCCGTCCACAGGATGTCGTGCGAGTACATGTTGCCGATCCCCGCCAATCGCTTTTGGTCCAGCAAAATGTTCTTCACGCCTGCCCGGCTGCCCTGCAATAACTGGGTCAAAAAATCCAGATCGAACGCGTCAGACATCACATCCGGCCCCAGCGTCGCCGTCATGGCATGTGCTTCGGGATCGGCCATGTCCACCAGATGCAAATAGCCAAACCACCAGAAATGGATGCAGAGCTTACGCCCATCGTCCAATCGCACCACCGCCTGCCGCTTTTCCGGCAGTTCGTCTCCTTCATCGAGCAGCAGCAATTCGCCACCCATGCCCAGGCTCACGTACCAGTAATCGCGCTCCAGCGTGAACCGAATCCACTTGCCGTGTGAAACTACACCCGTAATGCGCTGGCCCACGATGCGCTCTTCCCACACTTGCGGTTCCAGGTTCAGGCATTTGGGCTGACCCAGCTCCACCGAGACGATGCGCGCCCCCACGACAGCTTCATTGAGCTGGCTGGCAATGGTACAGGCTTCGGGAAGCTCGGGCATGTTCTACTCCTCGTGCCTTAAACGCGCCAACAGTTTACGCGCCTGCAAACGATCTTGCTCGCGGCTCACCGTCAGCGTCACGTGATGTTCGGGTGCCGCATCCACAACCTGTTCAACCGATTCATCCGGCATCTCGGCCAGAACTTGAAGATCGGTGCAAATGTCATCCAACACCTTGCGCCCCGGTGCCTTGCCCATCTCCACCATCACTGCAGCGATGCGCCCACGATCGAGGGGCTCCGCCATCGCCAGAGCCCGCAGCAGCGCAGGCACGGCAGCCGAACCGATACGCTTACACTCGTCCAGGTCGCCCCGCGTAATCCAATAAGCCGCCAGCATCTCTGGCTCCAGCGGGTAGCGCTCACATAGATCATAGACCCGTGCCGCCACTTCCCAGCGCAGGGGGTGATCCGAGAACCACAACTTGTCTACCGAGAGCAGCCAATCACAGCCGGCCAATATGCCCGCCGCCAACCCCAGGGCTGTGCGGTTGGCTTCTGCCGCTTCGTCGGTAATATCTTTGATCAGGCGTTCGCGGGCCTCGTCACCGATGGCCATCAGCAAATAGCCTGCGTTGCGCCATTCTTTGCGAGAGAGCACCCGCCGTATGGCGGGCCACAGGGTCTCTGTATTGGCGCTGTACATGGAAAGCAGCGAATCGGTCACCCTTTCGCGCAAGCTTTCCTCAGGATCATCCACGGCAACCTGCAGCAAAGCCTCCAGACTGGCCACATCCTGCAGGGCTTTGACTTGTTCAATGAGCCAGTCAACCAATCGAGCGCGAATATCCACGTCGGCCAGCGCTTCTGCGCCGTTCACGGCCAACCATAGCTCATGGGAAAGACTCTGCCGTACCAACTCGACCGTCAAGCCCTCCTCGCCAATCGCATCCAGCGCATCTGTACGCACCAACGGCGAAGGATCGGCCAGCAGGGCATCGCGCAACAAGCGCAGGCGTGCTGCTTTGGAAAGCAAGGTCTGGGAACGAGCGATCATCTCCCGACGGATACCCTGCCGGTAAGCGGGGTTGCGCTCGAGGGCAGCCCGGCGCTCAGTGGTCATCATCTCTTCAAAAACCTGCCCCGCACGGCTGGTCACCAGTGAGAGTTGATCCCAACGACCAAGAGCAGCGAGAAAGGGCAGCACTTGCTCCTCATCCGAGGGTGCCCAACCGAGATGATCCAACGTCCGGGCAGCAGCATCACGCCGTTTGAGATCGGTGCCTGCAAAAACCTGGCGCAACGGCTCGATGGCTAGCGATCCCGCGGCCACACAGGCATCAAAGTCATCCTGATGAATCCAGTAACGGATGCCTGCCAAATTGGCTTCCGGTTCCCAATGCAGGTCAGCCAATATCTGCGAGAGCCAGTTGGCACGTTCATCATCGGCCAACTCCAACTGCACCGCTAGATAATCCAGGGCCTCCTGGCCCATGATCTCCAACCCACTAACCAGCAAAGCGCGTTCCTCAGCAGTGCTGCTGACAATATATGCCTGGATAAAAGCCTCGATGCTGCGCTCCCACAGGCCAGCCGCCGGGCCAATCGCAATCGTACCCTCATCGAACAAGTAGCGTGCCACCAGGCCCAAGATGGGCGCAAGGGAAATAGCTTGGGATTCGGCCAACGCCGAGATCATCAGCTCCATGCTGGTCTCGCGGTACAACACATAGGCCGCCGCCCCGGCATCGCGATGGGTGTCCATGGCGTCGGCTAGACTGCGCGCCGCCTGCACCGGAGCCGTCACAAAGAGGGCATCCCAAAACAGGGTATAGGCCACCATTTCCAAACGAGAGAGGCCCAGGGTCAGCAGCGCGGAAATATCGTCCAGAGGAAGCACAGAGAGAAGCGTCAACAGCTTGAGGCGCTGCGTAGAATCGGAATAAACGGCCATACGCGCCGCAGCCAGCGCAGCTTCAAAGCGCACGTCCTGGTCCTCGCTGCGCATGCCCTCACGCAGGCGCTCGATCAAGCCATCACTGGTAGCGCCGTTCAATACGGCATACAAATGGGGATGGCGATCGAGGGGCGCAGTCAACAGGGCGGCAAAGGCAAGTTCATTCACCCGAACCTGAGACAGAACGCCCAAAGCCTTCATTGCCTCAATAAAGCGGGGCTCGTCACCCTCTACTAGCTGCAAGACCAGCTCGTAATCCGGCTGCTCTGGCATACGCCATCCTCCTCACACAAATCCGCTACAGCCATTTTACCCGCTGTGGGCTGTGGGTCAATCCTTTTCTGCTGCTTCTGCCCCTTCAACTAGCACCACATACTCGCCCAATAGCTTGTCTCGCTCACCCACCGAGGCCGATATCTCAGCTAACGTGCCCCGTTCCACCTGCTCGTACATCTTGGTCAGGTCGTTGGCCAGCACCACCCGCCGGTCGCCCAGCACCGCGTACAGGTCCTGCAAAAAGGCCGCCAGGCGATGGGGGCTCTCATAATAGATGAGGGTATAGGGAATAGCCATATCCGCTTCGATAAAGTGACGCCGCTTGCCGGACTTGCGCGGCGGAAATCCGCGAAAGCAAAAACTGTGCACCGGCAGCCCCGAGATAACCAGAGCTGCCACAAAGGCAGTAGCCCCCGGTATGGCCGTTACTTCAATGCCCGCATCCAAAGCAGCACGTACCAGCGAAAACGCCGGGTCCGAGATGCCCGGTGTGCCCGCATCGGTCACCAGGGCCACATCTTGGCCTTGCAGCATACGCGCCACCAATCGCGGCGCGGCAGCATCCTTGTTGTGCTCATGAAAGGGCGTCTGCGATGTCTCGATGCCATAGTGTTTGAGCAGCCTGCCGGTGTTGCGCGTGTCCTCACTGGCGATGATATTCACCGCCTTGAGCACCTCAATGGCGCGCAGGGTCATGTCGCCGAGGTTACCAATAGGTGTGGCCACAAGATAAAGCAAGAATGCCCCCTTACAGGCGGCTCGCCGATTGGCGAGCCGTGTTGTTTTGCTATGGTGATGAATCAGGCGTTGTCTTGATAGGTCAGGATCAAGTCGCGGGCTGCCTTAACCTCGTCCAGCCTGCCCAACGGCGCTTTGTGCGGCGCGCCATGCAGCAGTTCGGGGTTCTCCCGCGCCTCCTGGGCAATAGTCAGCATCACCTCGCAGAAATAATCCACGCTTTCCTTGCTCTCCGTCTCCGTCGGCTCGATCATCAGTGCCTCGGGCACAATGAGCGGGAAATAGTTGGTCGGCGGATGCACGCCGTAATCGATGAGGCGCTTGGCAATATCCAGCGCGTGCACACCCTCTGCCCCCTCGACAAGGCCCTCTAGCACGCACTCGTGCATACAGGTGCGCTCAAAAGCCAGTCTGTAGGTCTCCTTGAGGCGTGCCGCCACATAGTTGGCATTAAGCACAGCGATCTCGCTGACCTCGCGCAGGCCGTCGGCGCCAATCATGCGCAGATAAGCATACGCCCGCACAATGACGCCGAAATTGCCGTAAAAGGCCTTGACCCGACCAATCGATCGCACCGGCATCTCAAAGCGGTACGCGCAATCCTTCACCTTCTCGTCACATACCACCAGCGGGCCGGGCAGAAAATCCGCCAACTGCGCCGTGCAGGCCACCGGCCCCGAGCCGGGCCCGCCACCGCCGTGAGGCGTGGAAAAAGTCTTGTGCAGGTTATAGTGCATTACGTCAAAGCCGAGTTCGCCCGGCTTGGCAATGCCCAACAGGGCGTTCATGTTGGCGCCATCGCCGTACATCAAACCGCCGGCCGCGTGCACCAATCGCGCTACTTGCATCACCTGCTCATCGAACAACCCCAGGGTATTGGGGTTGGTGAGCATCATGCCGGCCAATTCATCGTTCATGAACCGTCGCAGGTCATCCAAGTCCACGTTGCCGCGGGTATCGGTGGCCACCTGCTTGACCTCGTACCCCGCCATAGCCGTTGAAGCCGGGTTGGTGCCGTGGGCCGAATCGGGGATGAGTATCACCTTGCGCTTGGTGTCCCCTTGGGCCAAGTGGTAGGCGCGGATCATCAACACGCCGCTCAGTTCACCGTGGGCTCCCGCCGAAGGCTGCAAGCTCACCGCCGCCATACCAGCGATCTCTGCCAACATGCGCTGGGTCTCGTACATCACCTGCAAACAGCCCTGCACCGTGTCTAGCGGCTGATAGGGATGCACCCTGCTCATGCCCGGCAGCCGTGCTGCCGCCTCGTTCACCTTGGGATTGTACTTCATCGTACACGACCCCAAGGGGTACATACCCGTATCCACGCCGTAATTCATCTGCGAGAGGCGCACGAAATGGCGCATCACGTCCACTTCGCTCACCTGCGGCAGGCCAATCTCTTCCCTGCACAGCGCCGGATCAAGCGTCTCCGCCGTGGGCACATCCAGGGCCGGTAGCGAGGCGCCACAGCGTCCTGGCGCTGAGAATGCATAAATGAGCGGTTCTATCACGCCAACACCTCCCCGAGCACATCCACAAGGCGGTCGATCTGCTCACGGGTGTTCATCTCGGTCACACATACCAACAGTTCGTGTGCATCCATGCCCCAACGGGCCATATCGCAGCCCGCCAGAATGCCCGAACGCGCTCGCACCGCCTCCAGCATCTCTGCCGCTGGCCGCGTCGAATGCACCACGAACTCGTTGAAAAAGGGCCGCTCGTTCACCACCGAGAGCCCCGGAATCTTGGCAACTTCCTGTGCCGCATAGTGCGCCTTGTGATAACACAATTGAGCCACCTGTCGCAGGCCGCACTCGCCCATAGCCGACAGGTACACCGCCGCCGCCAGCGCGTTGAGGCCTTCGTTGCTGCAAATGTTGCTGGTGGCCTTTTCCCGACGAATGTGCTGCTCTCGCGTCGAGAGGGTCAGCACAAAACCGCGCTCATCGTGCACGTCCGTGGTTTGTCCCACCACACGCCCGGCCATCCGGCGCACATCTTTTTTACGGCAAGCGAAAAAGCCCAAATAGGGCCCGCCATAAGCGAGGGCATTGCCCAGCGGCTGCCCCTCTCCCACCACAATGTCAGCGCCCAATTCGCCCGGCGATTTGAGCATCCCCAGAGCAATGGGATAGGCCACCACAATCAAACTGGCCCCCGCCGCATGGGCAGCCTCAGCCAGCGTAGCAATATCTTGTATCTCGCCGCGAAAATCTGGGTATTGCACTACCACCGCAGCCGTGTGGGTGTCCACAGTCAACGCGTCCATCTCCGCCGATACCAGTTCGAGCGGCATCCCCTGAATATAGGTGCGCACCACCTCGACGTATTCGGGATGAATAGCCCCAGCCAGCACCACCTGAGAACGCTTGCCCTTAGCCATGCGCCAGGCCATCAGCACCGCCTCGGCCAGAGACGTGGCCCCGTCGTACATAGAGGCATTGCTCACCTCCATGCCCGTCAACGCCGCAATCATCGATTGGTACTCGAACATGGCCTGCAATGTGCCCTGGCTGATCTCGGGTTGATAGGGCGTATAGGCCGTATAGAACTCGGAGCGGCTGATAATGGCATCGACCAGACTGGGCACAAAATGGTTATAGCTGCCTGCCCCCAAAAAGCTCGGCGTATCGTCCAGATTCTCATTAGCCTTGCTGAGAGCGTTCAGCTCGTTGCGCAGCTCCAGCTCGGATAGAGCCGGCGGCAGGTCCAGCGCAGGAAAGCGCACGGCCGCAGGCACAGCCTCAAAGAGCGCCTCGACGCTTTCGACGCCCACTGTTTCGAGCATCTCGTCGACCTGCGCCCGCGTATGCGGCACAAAGGTCATAATGACCGCTCCAATCTAGTCCTCTTCTTCAAGGCTCTCTTCGTACTCGCTAGAATCCATCAGTTCGTCCAGCTCGGCCTGCTTTTTGATCTCGATCTTGACCAGCCAGCCCTTGCCGTAGCAGTCCTCGTTGACCAGCTCTGGCGAATCTTCCAATGCGCTATTGACCGCAATAATGGTGCCGCTAATGGGCAGATAGACGTCCGAAGCAGCCTTGACCGATTCGAGCACGCCAAAAGCCTCACCCGCCTTGAAGGTGTCGCCTTCATCGGGCAAGTCCACAAAAACCACATCGCTCAGCTCATTTTGTGCATAATCGCTGATACCTACAACCGCAGTGTTCCCTTCTGCCCGAACCCACTCGTGGGAATCGGCATAGAGGCAACGCTCACTAATCTTGTAGCTCATGTTCCACCCTCCTGATTGCGTTGGACACACCGGACTATTGTGTACAAAACGAGTCATGCGGCAAAAACGCCGTTGAGGCGTCGATTATTGGGGCATCCCCAAATCATACAGTTCGGGCCGACGATGTGAGAACATCACCTCGCGCGTCTGGCCCAGATCCACATCGTGCACCAGCACGTCGGGGATATTGGATTCGAGCTTGGCCGGTATCCCGCCGCGCGGATCGGTCATAAAAGCCACCTGCGGATGGTCAAAGCAAATCCACGTCTCGTTCTCATAACTGCGCGTGCGCATCCACCATTCGTTTTCGAGATGACACATCCCATAGGTGGGATTCATGATTAGCTCAGCCCCGCGAACCCGCAACGTGCGCGCCGTCTCCGGCCAGCGCCGGTCGGCACAGATCATCATGCCAATGCGCCCCAGCGCAGTATCATAGACCCCTAGGTTGTCCCCCGGCAAATAGCGTGTATCGTGGTCCAACAGGTGCGTCTTGTGGTAACAACCGATCACCTCGCCGCTTGGCCCGATGAGCGCCGCAGCGTTATAGCAGCCCGCCTCCGCCCGCTCGGTAAAGCCAAACACCAGATGCACCCCAGCCTTTGCCGCTCGCTCCCGCGCTTTGGCCACATAACCCGCATCCAGCGTCTGGGCCACATCGCGGAACCCCGGCTCGGGCCAACCCGCTTCATCCGTACTCACATAGCCATCCAGGAAACACTCGGGGGTACAAACGAGTTGCGCGCCGCGTTCTACAGCACGATCGAACAACTCGGCGAACAGCGTCCAATTGTAGGTCAAATCCCACTTTTTCGGCATCGCCTTGATGAGACCGATGCGCACAATACGACCTTCGTTTTCCATACGGCTATCACGAGCTCCTTTGAACCAGGGCCACCTGTGGGCCCTCGGCGGGGGTAACCAGTTCGATCCTGGGACAGCCTTCTACCAACTCGGCCTGATGCCAATTGGCTTGCGTGATATCCAGCCAGCGTACCAACAAATCGCCCGCCATCGAGCTGGCATCGAGCTGGATGCTGCCTGATCTGGCAAAGTACACTGCCACCTCCTGGCCGGGACAGGCCTTGCAGTAAGCCAGGTTTTCCTGGTTACCGCTCAACAGCTCATTGTGCGGCTCAGCCTCGTAAAAATAGCTCATCGCCTCGCACAACATGCGCGCGCTGCGAATGTTGGCCTGCGCTTTTTCCGAGATACCCAACCCCGCCGGCGGTCGGTGGAAACGCGCCGAAGCCATGCCGCCCATCACATTGCGCCAAAAACGCTCTTGTCCGTCCACATCGGTGCCATAGCTGTAGGCATCCGAGCCATAGATTTTGACATTGTTCAGCGGCCGCACCTGCCCGCTGATGCGCGCCCGTTGCTTTTGCGCGTTATCCCAGTGTACCTGGCCCACCTGGTGATTGTTCTGGCTAATATCCACAAACGTATAGACCTCGGGATGGTCAAAGGTATAGGTATGCTGCACACCAGCCAGGTCATGGGCATCCCACATCTCTGTGGTCTGTACCTTCAGGCCTCGGGCTTCGGCTGCCTCGCGAATGTACCTGGCCCAATACCAGCCCCATTCCGGTGTCACCGAAGTTTCGTTATCCATGCAATACAGCGCGTTGGGGCATTCCAGTGAATGTGCCATGAGTTCATCCACAAAGGCCTGCTGATACTGGAGCACCACCGTGTTGTTGGCCTCGTTCGGCACCGACCAGAAAAAGGGATTCTCCGTCTTGGTGGGATGCGTAGTCACTTCCAACGGCAGCCCCGATTCAACCTCGTCATAGTTCACATTGTTCTTGGGGTTAAAGGGGTTCACATCCCAGTTGTCGCGGTAAAAGTCGAACGTAGCCCACACCTCGAACTGCACGATGATATCGCGCTCGGCAGTGAGCTGCATAAACCGGTCAAACCGCCCCCAGAATTGCTGCGAGGGCACGCGTAAATCGTACAGGTCACTGTCGAGTCGTTCAAAGGGCCACACGTTGCCATCATCTCGGCTAGACATCGTGCAACGCACGTAATTGCCGCCGCACTTTTGCAGCAAATCGAGCTGCTCTTCCAAATTGGGAATCTGAAAGAGGTTGTCTTCCACACTGCCGCCCAACAACATGAGCGGCTGACAATCATAGGCCCAGTATGCCGGATACTGCGCGCTGATCTCGATTCGTTCTTTCATATCAACTTCTCCATATCTGTGGTTGGTCAGAACGTCCAACATCGTAGATGTCAGACGCCGCAGATGCGCTCATATCGATACCCCGCTCGCCCAGCCAGTGCCAATAGGCCGTTACCAGCTTGTCGGCGTTCGGGGCGGCAACCTGGGGATCCCGCTCACGCCACAGCGACAGCGCCAGTTCGCGCCACAGCTCGGGCAAGCTTTCGTAATCAAAGGTATCGGCCAAACCCTGCGCGTAATCGTGGGTCACCCAGCGTTGGTTCAGCAGGCAGATCACCTGCTGCATCTCCATCAACACCTCAATGACGGCACAATAAAGGTCGTCGGTGTTTCCCCGGTGCAAGCAGGAATGGATGCGTCCGTAGGATTCCACCACATACCCCGGCCAGTGGGCCTGAACATAATCCGCAAAGGCCGCGATAGGCACTGTTTTGCCTATCGTCATCCAGCGGTCGATCTGCCCCGCCTCGCCGTGTAAAACTCGCGTCGCCTCCAGTACACCCATCCAAAAGGCCCAATCGTCCGAGGGTTGAGAGAGCAAGGTCAATAGTTCGGGCTCCGCCATCACCGTGGTGCCCACACAAACGCCCGCCTCCATAAAACACCGCTTCTTCAGCGGCGCTTCGGGGCGAGTGATGAACAGCAACTCCAAATCCGACCAGGGCGTGTCACTGCCGCGCGCTGTGGAACCATACACGCCGCCTAACAGCAGCGCCGTTCCCAGCCGGTCGGCGATTCGGGTGACAATCTCCTGTGCCAGTTCGTTTCTTTTGTCATGGTCTATCATCGCAAAGGGCAGCATAAACGCATTGTAGACCTGCCCCAGCCCACAAGCAAGACCATTGACGCCTCGTCTCTAGCCCGCTAAACTGGGTTCAATACTGCCAACAAAACCTAAAAGGAGCCCCTATATGTTCAAATTGGCCACGTTTAACGCCAACTCGATTCGCGCCAGGCTGGATCAGATCGTTGGCTGGCTGGCGGAGAATCAGCCGGATGTGCTCTGTGTGCAAGAAACCAAAGTGCAGGATCAGGATTTCCCCCTCGACGCCTTTGCCGATAGCGGCTATCACGTTACCTTCAAGGGGCAGAAATCACATGCCGGTGTCGCCACCCTTACCAAAGCAGAGCCGCAGGATGTGGCCTTTGGCCTGGATGACGGCGGTGAACCCGACGAGCCCCGTCTCATTCGCCTGCGCGTCGGCGATACTTGGATTCTGAACACCTACGTGCCCCAGGGCCGCGATATCGAACACGAGATGTTCGAATACAAGCTCGAGTGGTTCAAGCGTCTGCGTAGCTACATGGAGAGGCATTTCGAACCCAGCGACAAGCTCATCTGGACTGGCGATATCAACGTCGCCCCTCAACCCATCGACATCTATGACCCCAAGGCATTGGCCGAACACGTAGACTTTCACCCGCGCGTGCGTGAGGCGCTTCAGGAGACACTATCCTGGGGGCTGACGGATGTCTACCGCCAGCAGTACCCTGACGAACCGGGGCATTATTCCTACTGGGATTATCGGGCGCGTAACCCCATCGACCGGGGTGTTGGCTGGCGCATCGACCTGATACTGGCGACCGACCCAATGGCCAAAGCCTGCACCAGGGCCTGGATCGACAAAGACGCCCGTCGTGCCGAACGCCCCTCGGATCACACTTTTGTGGTAGCCGAGTTCGACGTCTAACTGCGGCTCAATCGAAAGACCAACTCACACTTCAAGGGCAGTTCTTTTACAATCCAATCATCGCCGTCGGCCAATTCATCGAGCTGGCGGCGATAATTTTCGCTCATCCCTACGTCCCTGCCGCCCAGGCTCTTGCGCGGAAAAGAAACCACCACATGGCGCGCATTGATGCGGGTCAGCATATCCTTCGCGCTGCCGCTCTGCAATTGCTCGGCATTGTTGAGTACCTTGAGCATCAGCACCAGGTCAAAGCTATCTCCGGCGGATGCTGTCGTCATGTCGCAGGCCAGGGCCTGTCCCGCCACGCCCACCAGCGGAAAGTAGGTGTTGAGCATCTCCGCCAGGCCCTCGTAAACATCCCAGGCCATATAGCGCGCATTCGCGGCCAGCGCCATCCAGGGAATAGCCAACGGATTCAGGCCGCAGCCCACATCCAGCACGCTCTGCACCGGCCCCAACCCGGCGAACACCGCCGCATAATAGGCTTCTAGCTCGCCCAGCCGCTCGCGGGTCGAGGCGTGTTCGGCCATGAGGCGCAGACAGGCCGCACGTAATGGTTCCTCGCCCTCTGCCGCCGCCTGCACCAGTTGAGCCGTACGTTCCTGCCAATCCACACCAGCGATATACGCACCGGCAATCTGGTGCAACCGCGAACGGGCCGCACGTACCACCTCGCGATCGTTCTTGCGTCGGGGCAGCTCACGCTCCACCGCATGGCGCGCCACATCCTCGGCGATATCGGCATAGTTTCTGCCCTGCCGCACTTGCTCAGTCAGGCCTTGGATTCTAGCCTCGGCCTCAGCCACCAGCACGCCCCTCTGTCCGCATGTACTCGGTCAGGCGGGTCATAAAGCGCAGGTTGTGGATAGTCGCCAATCGCTGGTAAGCCACATCACCGATATCATGGAGATGGTGCAAAAAACCGCGAGAATAACGCTGGCATACGGGGCAATCGCAGCTCGGATCGAGGGGACGACCATCGCGTTTGTGAACGTCGTCCTTGATATAGATAAAAGAGAACCAACGCTCGGCATCGGGGTCAATGCCCTCCAAAGCGCTGTTATAGGTGTATAGCCGCCCCTGGCGGGCATCTCGCGTCGGCAGGGTGCAGTCAAAAAGTTCATAGCCCATGCGACAAAGCGAGACGATGTGATTCGGATGCCCCACCCCCAGGGCGTGCATGGGGTACTCCGCGGGGATGATGCGCCGCAAAAAGGCGATCACCTCCGTCAGCAGTTTGCCCTCGCCATCGAGGGGCCAACCGCCCAGGCCATAGCCGTCAAAACCGATTTCCAGCAACTTTTCGGCGCACTCTTGGCGCAAGGCTAAATCGCCACCGCCTTGCACTACCCCAAACAGCAGTGGGCGCAAGCCCTCCTGATGCTTGTCCAGGCGCCGCTCGAATTCGTCCTTACAGCGTTTGGCCCAAGCCACCGTGCGGTCGACAGACTTGCGCTGAACCTCATAAGGGTCATCCGCATGGGTACAATCATCCAAACAAACCACGATATCGGCCCCAAACTGCATTTGCAGTTGGATACTCTTTTCAGGAGTCAACAGGATTCTGTCTCGGGCGCCGTCTGGCCGAAAAATGAGCCCCTTGTCGGTCAGGCTGCCATACTTGGCATTCTCACGAATCATCGAATAGGCCTGAAAACCGCCCGAATCCGTCATGATGGGGCCATCCCAGCCGCTCATGGCGTGCAGCCCCCCCAACGCCTTGATGGTGGTAGACCCTGGCTTCTGCATCAGGTGAAAGACGTTCATCACCAGCGCCTGAATCCCGCAGGCGCGCATGTCGGCGGCGTCGGTCGCTCGCACCACCCCATGGGTTGCATCGGGAAGAAAAGCGGGCAGCCTGAGCTGCCCGTTTGGTAGATCGAGTCTAGTGCGTTCTATATCCACAGATGCTCCGTATCATTCGTGTGCTTCACTTACTTTGTTTTTCCAACAACGCACGTAGCGCCTGCAACTCGGCCACCACGTCGTCCAGCGTGGCACCGCCCGAGGCAGACATTCCCACAGTGGGCGAAATAGCCCCCTCAACACCACCCCGGTACTGACGCAGGGCTTCCAGCACGCCGGCGCGAACTTCTTCATAGTTGGCCAGGCCCGCCAGGCGTCCTTCGGCTTCCGCCGTCTGGCTGTAGCCCGCCGTATGCAGCACAATCGACCCTAGTCCCATCCAGCGTTCGATGAGCCCCCGCTTGACGTCCACATTAGTGATGGTGCGATAGGGCACCACCTGCTCTGTGCGTGTGATCAACCCTTTGCGCACGATGACATCCTGGTCGCCAATCTCGTACGAGATCGTCGGCACGTAAAAATAGATGAGCGCAAAGCACATGAGCATCACAACAAAAGAGCAAATGGCATAGATGATGAAAAAGATCCAGCCGAGATCTGGGATCAGCCCCATCAATGCCCAGGGGAACACGAAAAAGACGAAAATCAACAGGGTGTTGATAATCATCTTGGTGCCGTACTTGCTATCCGGCTTGATAACACGACCGACCATGATTGACCTCCATCTCTCGATGATGCTACTCCTATAATAGATTGCCGCCCCCCTTACTGTCAATGGAAGAGCACGATGCATATGCTCTCGCATTCATCCGTAGGAATGCGTATACTGGCAGTGTCAATGAACAAGGAGACCTGACGTGCGTTGGACGCGCGAAGAATATATCAGCCTGATGACCTTTGGCGGCAGCGAGCGGCAGATGTTTGTCGAACTCTTTGGCCCTCTAATCGGCTTGCCCGAAGAATGGCGCGCTCAGGGTGCCTCGCAAGACGAGATCGACATGATCGCCTTTGATTGGGATTACGTGCCGCGCATCGCTTGTGGTGGCGATACCGGCCCCTTTGGCACACCCGATCCCGTTACCTTGGAGGATACCGCCGAATACCAACTCATCCGTGACCACCTGGGTCGAACCACAAAACTGCCCAAAGGCCGCGCCACCATTGCGCTTCCGCAAGATTTTCCTGTCACAGACATGGATAGCTGGCTCGAGATCAAGCCCTATTTTACGTATCGTGATGAGCGCATCGATTGGGAGCGGGTGGAAAAGGCGCGCGAGGCTCAAAAGCACGGGGTCATGGTCACAGCCGATATCCCCGGTGGCTTTGATATCCCCCGAGAGCTGATGGGCGAAGTGGTCGCCTGCCTTTCTTATTACGAACAGCCCGAACTCATGGCCGACATCATGCAAACCCTGACCGAAACTTCGTTGCGCGTGCTCGAGCAGATATCAGAGGTCGTCACCATCGATCAACTGGCCGTGCACGAGGATATGGCCGGCAAGTCCGGGCCGCTCGTGGGCCCCAGGCAGGTCAACCGTTGGATCGTCCCCTATTACCGGGCCATTTGGGATCTGCTCTCCAGCCGAGGCACGCGCATCTTTCAACAGGATTCCGACGGCAATATGGCTCCCGTCATCGATGCCTTTATCGCTGGTGGTGTCACCGTCTTTTACCCCTGCGAGCCCGCCGCCGGTATGGACGTGGTACAGCTTCGCCAGCGTTACGGCCAAACCATCGCCTTCAAAGGGGGCCTCGACAAGATGGCCCTGCGCGGCACGCGCGAAGACATCCGCCGTGAGCTGGAATACAAAACACAGCCGCTCATGCAGCATGGCGGCATGGTCTTTGGCCTCGATCATCGCATTCCCAATGGCGTACCCATTGAAAACTATCGGTATTATGTAGACTTGGGACGTGAACTGCTGGGCCTGCCTCCCCGAGAACCGGGACGTATGGGCTGGCAGCGCATGGCCTGAAAGGAGCATCTGCTATGGACCCACGAATCCAACCGCCGCACCATGAACCCTCCGAGGCAGCCATTCCTTTTAGCACTGTCACCAACTTTAAAGGTGAACAAGAGACGCTGCATCTCGATGTCTATCTGCCCGAAAAAGAGACCGACGCCCTGCGCCCCGCCGTCATGTGGATTCACGGTGGTGGCTTTGCTTATGGCAACGACCGCCATCAAATCTATGTCCCCTGGCTCTGCGGCGATTTTGCCAAGCTGGGCTATGTCTGCGTCGCCCCCGATTACCGCGTGCGTGAACAGACCGACATTGTGCGTTTCGAGGCCCTCAAAGACGCCGTAACCGATTGCCGTGCGGCCTTGGCCTGGCTGCGCAAGAACGCCGAGCGCCTGCACGTCGATCCCCAGCGCATCTATGTCGGCGGTGGCTCGGCCGGTGGTATGACCGCCGTCAGCCTTGGCGCCCTTGAGCAAGATATCGCTGCCATAGCCAACTTGTGGGGCAGCCCGGCACCTGGCTTTATGGTAGGCGAAATCACCTCGTCCTATCCGCCCACCTTTACCGTGCACGGCACCGCCGATCAACTGGTCGATTATGCCAACAGCACCCGCTTGTTAGCCCGTCTGGAACAACTCGGCGTGCCTTGCGAGCTGCTCACCCTGGAGGGCGCTCCCCATACACCGCTCATGTACATGGACAAGATCGTTAAATCGGTGGCTTCCTTCTTTGAACGCTACGGGGCCGAATAAGCCATGCGCATAGCCGACACCTTTTTCACGCGAGACGACGGCAAGCCTCTCTTCTGGTTGGCCGATACCGCCTGGAACACCGCCCTTCGCGCTGATGAACCCGCCTGGCACGATTACCTGTCTCTGCGCGCCCGTCAGGGCTTTACCGTCATCCAGTTCGTGGCCACCCAATGGCGGGGTTGTAGTGCACCGCTCGCTGGGGTCACCTACAGCATCAAAGATGGCGAACTGATCATCAATGAGGCTGCGCTGGCCCATCTCGATCGCTGGATAGCGCTGATCCGTGAATACGGCATGGTCCCGGCGCCGGTCATGCTCTGGGCCAACACGCCAACCTGCCCGGGCCAGACCCTCTCTGAGGAACACTGCATCACCCTGGGCCGCCACATGCTCCAGCGCTGGGGCGATGGCGAGATCGTTTGGATTCTCGCAGGCGATGGCAATTACGAATCCCCCGAGGCAGTCGAGCGCTGGTCGGCCATCGGCCGCGGCATCTTTGCCGATGCCCCCGAGCAGATCGTCACCATGCACCCCTGCGGCCTCAGTTGGGTGGGCGATAGTTTCGCCGCCGAGCCCTGGTATTCCTTTGTGGGCATCCAGAGCGGCCACGGCAGCCGTCCCCAAGACCTCGAGTTCCTGTTGCAGGGCGATTACAGCTCGGCCTGGCGCCGCATCGCCAAACCCTTTATCAACCTGGAACCCAACTACGAGTTCGCCTATGGCTATGGTGGTGGTCGCCAGTTCACAGATTATGCAGTCCGTCGCGCTTCCTATTGGTCGCTGCTGCAAGCACCCACCGCCGGCATCACCTATGGCAACAACGCCATCTGGGTGTGGGCCGCGACCGAAGGCGAACACGCCGAGGGCCACAGCGACTTTTGGGTGGCACCCCAATGGCGCCAAGGCCTAGAAACGCCCGGCATCGCCTCCATGTCGGTCATGGTAGACATCATGGACAAGCTGCCCTGGCCGCAGTTGCGCCCCGCGCCAGAGCTGCTCGCCCTCCAACCAGGTGAGAGTGCTTTGGAAACCTGGGTATCCCTGGCCCGTACGCCTGCTGGCTTGCTCGTCGCCTATCTGCCCCTCGGCGGCCAGCTGGAACTCGTCGCAACCGCCGCCCCGGCTGGTGCTCGCATTCACCGCGTCGATCCCCGCACCGGCGAGTGGATCACCCAAGACACCCTCTCCGCACCCACGGGTGAGGATTGGCTCTTGGTCATCGGTCAGGTGGATTAGTACACTCATCGTCAACACCTTCACGGGGCCGATCTATACAGATCGGCCCCGTCGTTATCTCCCCATTTTGGCAGATGTCGCCTTTGTTGCCATACTGTACGCACCAGTCAACGAAAGGAGGTAATCACCATGCCAGCACCAGTTCTTATCCGCATCTACGCCAATCATTCTCTGTACAGGGCCTAATGCCTGGGCGATGCCCTTACAGAGAGTAAACCACACCATCGTCCGCATTAGGTTTTGTACTTGATAGTCCCCTCGCTAAACGAAACTATCAAGGGAGAAACCTATGAGAATGGTTAACAACAAAAACTATATCCTCTTTTGGCTCAGCCAGTCCGTCTCGCAGCTCGGCAGCTCCATGACCAGCTTTGCTTTGATCATCTGGGCCTACAAGCAGACAAATTCCGCTATGGCGGTATCGCTGCTTACCTTCTTCTCCTACCTGCCGTTCATTCTGGTCAGCCTCTTTGCCGGATCATTTGTCGATGCCCACCGCAAAAAGCCCATCATGCTCTGGGCAGATTCCATTGCCGCTGTTTGTTCCATCGCAGTTCTCATTCTACTCGCCTCTGGCAGGCTAGAGATCTGGCACATCTATATCGTCAACACCATCACCGGCTTGATGAACGCCTTTCAATCCCCTGCCGCCGCCGTATCCGTCGGCATGATGGTGCCCAAAGAAAAATACGCCCGGGTAAGCGGCTTGAACTCCTTTTCCAGCTCGCTGATTGCAGTCGTCACACCCATGCTGGCAGCTTTTGTCAGTTCCTTTTGGGGGCTCAGGGGCGTTCTTTTCATCGATATGGCCACCTTTGTCTTTGCCTTTACCGCCCTGCTTTTGCTCATCAAGATTCCCGAGTCTCGCAAGCCTCGTGAGAGCAAGCCTTCGGGCGTTCTGCGTGGTTGCAAAGAGGGCTTTGCCTTTCTCGGCCAGCACAAGGGCTTGCTTTATCTCATGCTCAGCATGGCCATGCTGAATTTCTTTTCTCGTCTCACCTACGAGAACATCCTCCCCGCCATGATCCTCGCTCGTAGCGGCGGGCAGGATACCGTGCTGGGCATCGTCAGCGGCGTTCTCGGCTTGGGCGGCGTCCTCGGCGGCCTCATCGTCTCCACGGGACGCCTGCCTCGCAGCAAGGTCAAGCTCATCTATGCCTCGGCGGCCATTTCCTTTCTGTTTGGCGACCTGCTCATGGGCCTGGGGCAAAGCACTTTCGTGTGGATCGTGGCCGCGCTGGCGGCGAGTATCCCCATCCCCTTTATCAGCGCAGGTCTAAATGTGTTGATGTATAACACCATCCCCCAAGAAATGCAGGGCCGCGTCTTTGCCGTGCGCAACGCCCTGCAGTATTTCACCATTCCCCTCGGCATCCTGCTCGGCGGCGCCCTCGCCGATTACGTCTTTGAGCCCCTCATGGCCAACAGTGCCTCGCCCATTGTCGCCTTTTTGCATAAACTAGTCGGCACCGGATCCGGCAGCGGCATGGCCGTCATGTTCCTCTGCACCAGCATTCTGGGGTCCACGGCAGGCATCTTTTGGTACCGCAACCGTCACATCCGCCAATTGGAGGACGACAAAGCCCGAGTTTGATGAGAGCCAAATCCTAATTCACCCCCAAGCCCCTTTCTTACTAGAAAGGGGCTCTCTTCGAGCCCCCTACAAGCCAGCATATCTTTTTCTCGTTTTTTGTTGATGAATGAACAGACCTCTGGTATTATGGCCGCATAGTACAAAGATTGCCCGAACCTCAACGGCAATACACCCAGAGGTAGATAATGGCTCAATGCCAGCACGTAACCAGCAATGGCGATAGATGCCAAAAACGAGCCCTGTTAGGGAGATTCTGCTGGAGCCACAAGTCAGAGATTCTTAAAAGAATCATCATTAACGGTGCCATTTGCGCACTTATGTTCCTGGGATTGATGGCCGCAGATCTCCACCTCCACCCTTTGGACTGGATAAGCGATAGGCTCGACCAACTCATCACCTTCACCATCTCCATCACCACAACAAACGACACCTTTGCGGATATCATGATCCAGGGCTATGACGCCTATGAACAAGAACACTACCGCCTAGCCCTAGCCTACTACCAAAGTGCCCTAACCCTTGCTCGCGAGTCAGAAAACCAGATGGACGAGGCAACAGCGCTTTTGAACACTGCCTCTGTGTACGAGATGCAAGACAAGCTTGACGAGGCCCTGGAAAGCTACAAACAGATCCTCACTATCGTCCGCGAGGTTTACCCTCCAGCGACCGAGGGGCGCATTCTCACCGCCATCGGCATTACTTATCAACGCCAGAGCCAGTATCGCAGGGCCCTCGAAGCCTACGACCAGGCCCTCGCCATTGCCCGCCAAGAGGATGACAGGGTTGGCGAGGCGATAATCCTCAACAGCACCGCCGGAGCATTCAGCAGTTCTAGCAAATACACCGATGCCCTGGAAACCTACCAGCAGGCGCTGGAAATCGCCCGCGAGGTGGGCTATCAGGAGGGCGAGATGATTGCGCTCAGCGGTATGGGCTATGTGTACAGCGCCCAGTACAGCTACAAGCAAGCCAGAGAGGCCTATCAGCAAGCTCTCGCCATTGCCGACACCATCGAGGGCGGCGATTGGTGGTCGCAGGAACTAACGACCAGCATCTCTGCCCTCGACCGCGAGTTGGCGGACTAGATCAAACCACATTAACTCACACCTAGCCCTCCAAGTTTGCCCATAGGACAAGTTTTGCACCGTAGCCAACGCCGTCTGCTGGCGCGGGTTCAGCCTGATGCCTTGAAAAGGCCAACTTCAACGCAAGCTTTAACCTGCGTCTGATCCCTTCTTGTTATCAGTTCGGCAGAGCTTTTATCTTGTTTTTCATTGATGAACGACCAAGATTCTAGTATTATTGTAAACAGATAATACTACCTATAGATGTTGTTTTTTGAGCAGTTCGAATAAGGTGCGATTGAGCTATAGTCGTTATGATCTCAACAAGCTCAATGAGTAGGAGATATGTAACCATTACCAAAAATATCACCCTAGACCGTCTAAAAGGAGGCTGCAAATGGCAATAATATGGCTTATGCACCTTATACAGTTGTATGATAGCGTAATATACGATGTGATTATGCAGGTAGGTGGCGGTCTCGTTGGCAGTTTTATCGTGCTTTGGCTTGTAGAAAGAAAACGGAAAGCAAAACTAAAGATCGAGCCACTGGAGCTATCAGGAGCACTAGAGCCAAAGGAACTTCGGCAGTATCTTGATCAAGAATCAGGTTCCATCTACGTCGGTTTTCAAGTAAGTAATCCCAAGATGGGTGATTTTCTGGCCCTATTCTTTGATCGTGAGCCAGCCATGTCTTGTCGCGTGTATTTTCAGTTTGATGACACTCTTTCTGAAAAACGCAACGACACTGGCCCTAAGAAAAAAGACGGCGTTAAATCCTATCAGGACTATTCTGATAAGGAGGGGATTCCCGGACGATGGAATGGGGCTGTAGCACCACAAATTAACGACCCTGACAGGATTCCGGGGGAACGCCATGACTTTCGTTTTAGTTTCATTCAGCACGAGATAGATATTCCACAAGGGGTTACTCGCACTGTATACGTGGCTGTACAGCCCTACGACAAGAACGAATCAGACAATGATAAACAAGATAAAAAGAAGGATGAATACTATCTCTGGAATGATAGGATGTCTGTATATTTAGGTGATCAGCCGTATATGGATGAGTATCACTATGATTTAGAGCTCAAACATTCTAAGCACAGTGGCAAAATAATAATCGTGACTCTTGGGAGAACGTACGAAAAAGACTTTGAACTCCATATTCCAAATGATCAAACTGTACACAAGGATAGATCAAGTGCCATCCCTGGATTCCGACTAGAGCTTAGGTAGAAACAGCACTAGTGTCAGTTTAAGCATTATCAGCTTGGTCAGAGACGTTGCTATTTTCTCTACTCATCTGCAAACCAAAGCAAGCCTTACACCCTTGATCACTAGTTCAAATCTAACCGTCGCCACACCGCGCAAACTATGCCACCTAAAGCGTCCACCTACACCTACCGAGCTTGCCCGCAGGGCAAGGTTTGCAACCATAGCCAACGCCAGTCTGCTGGCGCGGGTCCAGCCTGATGCTCTATGGCGCTACGTTCCACAGCGTATGCCGGAAGCCCGCTCTGAACTCCAGGCGCACAACAGCACCTAAACCACAAACGCAACCCACCTACACCTACCGAGCTTGCCCGTAGGATAAGGTTTGCAGCCATAGCCAACGCCAGTCTACTGGCGCGGGTCCAGCCCGATGCTTTCCTTACACGCCCACCGCGCCCCTCAGCAGGCCCTTGTACGATTCCTTTCGCCGCGCTTGTCCAACACAGCGATGACCTTCCCCTCTTGCCTCACGCCCCCACCCTCTCGATCTCCATCACCAGGCAGCCGTACTCTTCTTCCTTCTCCTTGGGCCACCAATGGTCGTAAGTGGCCTGCACCGCCTCCTCGATGCTTCCATAGCACTCGCTCAAATCCGCCTCAAAGAACTCGGCATAGCAACTGTGCCAGTCCGCATAACGCCGCAGCCCCTTTACCACCACCGTCACGCTCTCCGCCTTGTCCGGCAGCCTATAAAACGTGATCGTATCGCCAACCCTGACTTTCTGCCGCTTTTCGTCATACAGCCGGTATTCCCTTGTCTTCTCGCCGCGCTTCACCCGCTCAAAAGGCTCGGCGTACAAGCTCATGGTGTGCTTCAAAGTCGTCCCACCCTACTCAACATATCCCTTGTCAATTCCAATGAGCAAAATACTTGATATACTAACTTTATAGCAACAAGTATTCTCAGTATACTGTTCGCTCACACAAGCCCCTCCAGCCAGATGCTTACGTTTCTTTCAAAGGCGCCAATCCCAGCTTGCGCCGCACGCCCGCATTCCGGCACCCCACCGTCCCCAACGGGTCCTTGGGCCAGCACTGTTTACAGCGCACGCAGGCCGCCTTGGTCGTCTCGCCCCGCATCAGCTTGTTCGGCAGGTCCGGCTCGGCAATCAGCGGTTGGCACATGCTGATCATCTGCACCACGCCCTCGCTCAGCGCCGCCTCCATCCCTTCTAGCGTAGCAAAGCCCTTCACCAGCGCCAGTTCAGTATTCGCCGGCATCGCCCGGCGCACCACCCGCGCCATCGGCATGAACGCCCCTTCGCCCGCGGGCAAACCTTCCATCTCCCCCACCGCGTGGCTGATCTCCACACAGCCCATGCCCATCTCAGCGCAGGCCGCGGCGTACCGCGCCCCCATCTCCGCCGTCAAGCCAGAAAACGCCGCCCCGGCCGTGCCCAGCTTGATCCACACCGGGTACTCTGGCCCCACCTCCGCCCGGATCGCCTCGTTCACCGCCCGCAAAAAAGCCAAACGCTTTTCTTCCGTACCGCCCCAGCAGTCGATGCGCGTATTCGTGAACGGCGTCAAGAATTGCGATACCAAATAGCCGTGTGCGCCGTGAATCTGCACGCCATCCAAACCCGCAGCCTTGGCCCTTCCCGCCGCTCGACCGAAAGCCGCCGCCAGCTCTGGGATCTCCTCGGCTCTCAATGCCCGCGATGCCATCCCCCCAGGCGCTGCCACACCCCCTGGCGATACCGGCTCTGGCGTCACTTCAGCCGTGGTGCCAGCCCCGCAGTGGTTAATCTGCATCATCACCCGCGCCCCCGCTGCCTGAGCAGGTTCCACCACCCGTCGCCATGCTTCCACCAACCCGTCATCGTCTATCGCCGCCTGCCGATAATGCGCCTTGCCGTCGCGCCGCACATAGGCGTGCCCCGTCACAATCAGGCCCACGCCCCCCAGCGCCAATTCTTCGTACATCCGCGTCATCAGCTCCGTCGGCTCGCCCTTCTCTGGGCCCGCCGCCCGTTCCGCCGTCGCCGAACGCATCAAACGGTTCCGCAGTTCTAGTCCACCAATGGTAACAGGTTCAAAAAGCCTGACACTTTGCGTCATGTTCCCTCTAGTCTGGGTTACACCCACCACACGTCATGCAACCCTCGGTTTTCTTCAAAGCCGCAATTTACATCCCAGATTAATGCACCAGAACCTTGTGGTCAACGCCAGATTGTTGACACGCCATCATGCTCCATCTATATTCGTTACGTCAGCGACACGTAAAAATCGGCACATGAATGGAGCGTTGGTATGGATAGTATCGCATCTCGAACTCAAGAGGCTTTCCCAATGCCTGCCCTGTGGTTGGGCTCGCTAGAAGATGTCTATACCGCGACGCTGGCCGAGATTGATAGCCGTAACGTCGATGCCTCCATCTGGGCCCGAGACGGCCGCCTCTGGAAACAAGACCCCGCGCAGGTCCGCGATATTCAGCACCGCCTGGGCTGGCTGGATATGCCCGCTGTCATGCCCATTGAAATCGCCCGCTTAGAGGCCCTTCGTGATGAGATCGTCGCCTCCGGCTACAAGCATATTGTCCTGCTCGGCATGGGCGGCAGCAGTCTCGCCCCCGAGGTCATTGCCCGTGTGTTGGGCAACGCCCCCGGCTATCCCGATCTACGCGTCCTTGATACCACCGATTCGGCGCAAATTCTCACGCAAACGAGCCAGCTCCCCTTGGCCGAAACCTTGTTCATCACCGCCAGCAAATCGGGCACCACCGCCGAAATGTTGTCCCTCTACCAGTATTTTCAGGCACGTTGTCAGAACGACCTGGGCGACGAGTGGCCCGAACACTTTGTCGCCATCACCGACCCCGGCACGCCCCTCATCGAACTCGCCGAGAAAGCGGGCTTCCGCGCCATCTACCAAAACCCACCCGATATCGGCGGACGTTTTTCCGCCCTGTCGCTCTTTGGCCTTCTTCCTGCGGCGCTCATTGGTGCCGATCTCGAAAAACTGCTGGAAGGCGCCCGGCAAATGGCCGTTCAATGCGGCGCCCTGCACAACAGCAAAACCAATCCCGGCTCCACGCTGGGTACGCTGCTTGGCGCCGCCACCCGCGTCGGCCGTGACAAGCTAACCCTCTTGACCTCGCCGGCATTGCGCTCCGTTGGCGCTTGGGTAGAACAGCTCATCGCCGAAAGCACCGGCAAAGAAGGCAAAGGCATCCTGCCCGTCGTCGATGAGCCCTTGTTAGAAGTATCCCTTTATGGCAGCGATAGGCTCTTTGTCTATCTTCGCCTGGACGACGACAACGCCGCCCTCGATGCTCAGGCTCAGGCCCTTATCGATGCCGGTCAGCCGCTGGTAGCGCTCACCCTGCGTAATCGCCTCGATCTTGGCAGCCAGTTCTTTGTCTGGGAATATGCCACCGCCGTCGCCGGGGTCATCATGGAGCTAAACCCCTTTGACCAACCCAACGTCGAATCGGCCAAGAATTCGGCCCGGCAGGCCCTACAAGCCTACGAGCAAACCCAAACGCTGCCCGTGCTCACGCCAGTACTTGTAGACGAAACACTCACCATCTATGGCCCCCACTTGGCTGCGCAAAGCCTAGAGGCTTACCTGGCCGAATTCTTTGCCCAATCCCAGCCCGGCGACTATGGCGCCATCATGGCCTACGTCGAACGCAATGATGAGAATGCCGACCTGTTGGCCCAGCAGGCCACTGCCCTAACAGAACGCTATGGCATCCCCGTAACCATCGGCTTTGGGCCCAGATTCTTGCACAGCACCGGTCAGCTCCACAAGGGTGATGGAAACCACGGCCTGTTTGTACAGCTCACCCAGTTGAACCAACCAGACCTCGAAATCCCCGGGCTGGGCTATAGCTTTGGGGTGCTCAAAGAAGCACAGGCCATTGGCGACTGGCAGGCGCTCGAATCAGTAGGACGCCGGGTTATGCGCATTGGCATGACAGGTGATCTCACTGCAGATTTATTAAAAATTGCTAAAAAGATTAAGATACTGTAACATCATCGTTGGACAATTCCATGGCAAAGCATTTGTGGATTATGCGTCACGCAAAATCAGCTTGGCCCGATTCCATTGTCGAGGACCTCAACCGCCCGCTTTCCAAGCAGGGCAAAGAGGATGCCAAGGCCGTGGGAAAATGGTTGGCGGCGCAGGATCACAAACCGCAGATTATTTCGGTTTCGCCGGCCAAACGAGCCCGTGCCACGGTTAAACGTGTACGCAAACAGCTCGGAGACTGTCCAGTTTCTATCGCGGAAGAGCTTTACGGACACAGCGTACTCGGCTATATGCAAGTCGTTCAAGAAATTGCTGACGATGCCGAGTGCGCTTTGGTTGTTGGGCATAATCCAGATCTCGAACAGTTGATCATTATGCTAACCGGAAACGTTGTCGCCATGACTACCAGCTGTATCGCACATATAGATTTTCAGGTTTCTGATTGGAGAGACATCCGTGAAGGCACGGGAGAACTCGTCCAGATCACAAATCGCCACCAGGCGGCAGCATCAACAGTTGCCGCCGACATGCTATAAGAGCGTGCAGTTTGCGGAGGCATCATGCTGGCATTGAATCCAGAAGCTACACCTTCGGCTAATGAGAGCGGTCCCGATAGAGAACGCTTAGCAGAACTTGAGAAACGCCTCATCAAGATTGAGCAAGAGAATACCTTGCTCAAAAGTCAGATGGCGCTGGCGAACGACGAGCTGGATGCGCTTACAGAAAATCTGCTTGACATCGTGTTCTTCCTCGATGGCAAGGGGAACCTTTGCCGCATAGCTGGCAATGTCATTGGTATTCTGGGCACAGTGCCGCAGATCCATCGCCCTGTCTCCCCCGAACAGTGGCTAGCCTATTTCGCCATCGACGACCGCGCTGTTTTAAAGCAAGCCATCGCCGACTTGCCCGCCTTTCACAAAAACAACCAGCCCCTGAGAGTCCGCGTTCGCGACCAGGCTGACGAATACCGTTGGTTGGAAATCTCACTGCACCGCACCGATGCCACAGCATCGACTCCCCTCTATTCGGGCGTAGCGCGTGATATTACCGAGAATCATCAGTACGCTCAACTGATGGATACACTCAACAAAGCGGCCAGCCGAATTCGCCAACCAGGCTTGTCGCAAGAGGGCGTCCTGCATATCGTTACCGACGAGCTGCGCGCCATTGAGATGAACTCGGTTGTAGCTTTTATCAAACCCGAAGGCCTGTTCCAAGTCGAAGCCTTTTCCATGTCGACGAGCTACGTCACGGCTGTTCAAAGCCTTTTGGGGCAGCTCTCGCGGACTGTTAATCTCTCACAACTGCGGCCAATCCAGGATGCGATACGCACCCGCAAAGCCCAATACTTTGAGGTAACCATTGATGTTGTTCGCGCCATCCTGAACCCCGAAAAGAGGCGCTGGGCTGGCGCTTTGTCTGGCATGTTGACCGAAAAGCACGCCATCTGCGCGCCCATGGTCACTGGAGACATCGTTCACGGCATCCTCTGTGTGTTGAGTAACCACCTCAACAGCCGTTCTGCTCCGGCTATTGCTGCATTTGCAAACCAGACGGCTATAGCTCTGGAGAATGCCGAACTCATCTCGCAGCTGGCCGATAGCGAACAACGCTATCGTAGAATTTTCGAGGCCGTAACCGAAGGCCTCGTGCTAATCGATAGTCGGGGTCGCATCTCCAGCGCAAACCACGCTGCCTGCCTGCTCTTTGGTTATGGGCAGAACGAGTTAATTCGGCTGGATGCCCTCGATTTCTTTGATGAAAAAGCTGTGGCCGCTATCTCACAGGCCCTTGACCAGCCAATGCCCGAACCTTTCAAGGTCCAGTCGCGTATAATCCAAAGAATCGGCAAAACCCTCGAAGTAGAAATCGATGGTACGCTGTTCTTTGTTCAAGATCGACCTGGGTTGCTGCTTACAATTCGAGATATCACCGAGCGCATCGAATCCGAAAAGGCGCTCATGCACTCGGAAAAGCTTCGCGCACTGGGCCAGATGGCCGGTGGCGTAGCCCATGACTTTAACAACCTGCTGCACGTCATTCAGGGCTTTACCAGCCTGGCAACCTCAGAACTCACCGAGGATCCCCAATCAGCTCTGGCCGATCTAGAGCGCGTGCTCAAGGCCAGTGATGATGCTGCCGAAGCTGTACGCCGTCTTCAATCGCTCTACCGCAAAGCCGATGACCAAAGTGACTTTGGACCGATTGATCTGACCGAGATTATCTCCGATGCCATTGATCTCAACTCGCCGCGTTGGAAAGACGAATACCAACAACAGGGCAAGACAATCCATATCAGCACGGAAATCGGTGAGATACCCCCCATGAGGGGTAATGGTAGCGAGCTGCGTCGTGTCTTTGGCAACCTGATCATCAACGCCATTGACGCCATGCCCGAGGGCGGCAGTATCCTCGTCAAAGCAGAGGCCAAGGACGACCAGTGCTTCGTCATCTTTGCAGATACGGGCTGCGGTATGACAAAAGAGCAGCTTGAACACGTTTTTGAGCCTTTTTACACCACCAAGGGCCTTGCAGGTAGTGGCTTGGGCCTAACCATGTCCAAGCGAATCATCGAGCGGCACGGCGGCAAAATCGCTGTCGATGGGATACCGGGACAGGGCACAACGTTTACGATCACGCTGCCTACTGATGCGAGCCGTAGCGCTCTACCGAGCGTTTTGATCGAGCCGGATATGGCAGTTACAACATCACAGCTTCGGGTCCTCGTCGTTGATGACGACCCTTCTATTCGCACCATCATGACGCGCTTTCTACTAACGCGAGGACACCATGTCGTTCATGCCGGCGATGGGCGCCAGGCGCTCGAAACCCTGGCCAAAGAGACGTTTGATCTCGTCATCACCGACCTGGGTATGCCTGACGTCTCTGGCCGGCGCGTCGTTCAAGTAGCTCGCGAATTGCAACCGGGCATCCCCATCATCCTGTCTACCGGCTGGGGAGATTCCATCACCCCGGCACAATTGAAAGAACTGGGAGCTAACGCCCTGCTGAGCAAGCCTTTTTCCATCAGCGATCTCTCTGTGGCCCTAAAAAGGGCCCTCCCAGGTGACTAATCAAATCAAGCCCGCGCGATTCTAGCGCGGGCTTGCCTCTTGTGACTTCATCGAGTAATATCAACAGCCTGCAAACAACCGTTTACCCTGTGAGAAACTCGATGGCCTTTGTTCACGTCTCTGACCTCTGCAAAACCTACCGCATTGCCAAGCGCGACTCGGGCGCCTGGGGAGCAGTCCGCGGCGTATTCAAGCGCGAATACAAAGATATTCAGGCCTTGCGGAACCTCTCTTTTGACATCGAGCGCGGCGAGCTCGTTGGCTATATTGGCCCCAACGGCGCCGGCAAATCTACCACCATCAAGATCCTCTCGGGGATTCTCGTGCCAACTTCTGGCGCTTGCATTGTCGATGATCTGGTGCCCTGGGAATCCAGAAGGAGCCATGTCTCCAGGATTGGTGTGGTGTTTGGTCAGCGTACCCAGCTCTGGTGGGACCTGCCAGTCGTCGAGTCCTTTCAACTGCTCAAAGAGATCTATCGCGTATCCGAGACTACTTATCGCGACAGCCTCGACGAATTAGTCGAGCTGCTCTCGCTGCAAAGCCTTCTCGATACGCCAGTCCGGCAGCTCTCGCTGGGTCAACGTATGCGCTGTGATCTGGCCGCTTCGCTTTTGCACAAACCGAGCATTCTTTTTCTGGACGAGCCCACCATCGGCCTAGATGCCGTGTCCAAGCTCGCCGTGCGTGATTTTATTCGCGAATTGAACGAACGCCGCAACGTAACCGTCATCCTCACCACACACGACATGGATGATATTGAGGCGCTCTGCAGGCGAATCATGCTCATTAACAACGGGCAGCTCTTGTTCGATGGCAAGCTAGATGGTCTGCGCAAGCAGGTCTCCTCAGAACGCCATCTGAGATTAACGCTGACCCATTCGGAAGAGATTTTCGCTGATCCCGACTTGCGCGTGGTGCGCCAGGACGACGGACAGGTCATCCTGGCTTTTGATCCGACGCATGTGCCCACCGCTGAAATGATCGCCCGTGTAACCTCAGAACACGCCGTAAGTGATCTATACGTCGAAAACCCACCCATCGAAGAGATCATTGCGCGATTCTACGAGGGTGAAGGGCAATGAGACCCTACCTTGCCCGATTCAGCGCCCAGTTTCGTATGCTCTTGCAATATCGGGAGGCGGCTCTGGCTGGCCTGGCCACCCAGTTCTTTTGGGGTGTTATCCGCATCATGATCTTTGATGCCTTTTATCGCACCACCACCGCCGCGCAGCCTTTGACCTTTGAACAAACAGTAAGCTATGTGTGGTTGGGGCAGGCTCTCTTTCACCTGACGCCCTATCGCCTGGATAACGAACTGGTGCAGAGCATACGCAGCGGCGATGTCGTCTATCAGATGCTTCGGCCCGTCAGCGTCTATTGGAGCTGGTTCGCCCGAGGGTTGGCCTTGCGCACAGCCCCCACGCTATTGCGAGCCCTGCCCATGTTCCTCATTACGATTCCATTCTTTGGCCTGGAACTGCCAGTTTCGTGGGCGGCGTTCGGTGCCTTTATGCTCTCCATTGTCGGTGCCGCCCTGCTCTCGGCCGCACTAACCACACTGGCTTCGACTGTCAGCGTCTGGACGATTTCGGGCAATGGCATATCCATGCTGCTGCTGGGCAGCGTAGCCTTGTTTTCCGGCAGCCTTGTACCGCTGCCGCTAATGCCCGATTGGGCCCAGGGTATCCTCAACTTTTTGCCCTTCCGGGGCATTGCCGATGTGCCTTTTCGGCTCTGGATTGGGGACCTGGCTGCCTCTGAGGTGTTCGCACTACTGGGGCAGCAGCTCATCTGGACGCTGGCAATTGCATTCATCAGCCAATTGATATTGAAACACGGCCTGAAACGCATGGTGATACAGGGCGGCTAAGCCCGAGGGGATAATATGAAACAGACGAAACTATATAGCGCGCATACCATGCCCGGCCTGGAGCGCATCGCCTGGCAAGAGATACACCGCCTTGCGCCAGACGCCGAGCTAGAAACCTACAAAACCATTCCGGGCAAAAACGGGCTTGTGTTGTTCAACTATGCCGGCCCCGTAGAGCCTCTGCTTGAATTGCGTACTGTGGAGGATGTCTTTTTAATCATCAACCGAATCCCCCACGTAGCCTGGGGTTATGAAGGTCTTGATCAAATCTTCAAACAAGTGTTGATGGACAAAACCTACAAGCAAGTGATGAACCAGATAGGTGAACAGCGCAAAGACCGCAAAGATACCTTCAAAACCTTTCGCATCATCGTACGCATCGCGGGCAAAAACCAGCCTTACCGACGTGTAGACATGCAGCGCTCACTGGATAAAGCCCTCAAGCGTAACCTGGGCAAGAGCTGGCAATCCGTAGAAGATGGCGGCCGCGTTGAAGTGTGGGCCAACTTGATCGGCATGGACTTTTTGCTGGGTATCCGTTTGTCAGATGCCAGTATGCGCCAGCGCGATTACAAGCAGCAGCAAATCGAGGCCTCGTTACGTCCTTCGGTGGCAGCGGCCATGGTTTTTCTCTCCCAACCCAAGCCGGATGATGTTTTCGTCGATCCCATGTGCGGCGCTGGCACCATCATCTTGGAACGCGCTCTCATAGAGCGCCACACGCTACTCATCGCTGGGGATTCGTCGCCCGAATCGATCAGCGCTACCCGCGAAAACATCGGCCGCAAGCACAAGCCGCGCGAGATCCTGCTGTGGGATGCTCGCCAACTGCCCCTGGAAACCGCCAGCGCAGACCGCATCGTCACCAACTTGCCCTTTGGGCGCAAGGTAGCGGCCGGCACCGATCTCGAAGCACTATACACGCAAGCGCTCAACGAGTTTTCACGCGTGCTGCGTCCGGGCGGGCGAGCTGTACTGCTCACCGCCGCCTTCAAACTGTTCCGTCAGGTCATCAAGGATGTGCCCGGCCTGTACATCCAGCGAGAACAATCCATGACCCTCCTCGGTTTGAGTGCGACCATCTTTGTGCTCGATCGTTACGACGTATAGGAGCAAATGAGAGAGACAGTGTGCTGTCTCTCTCATTTGTTCCACTTTCTTTACATTCTTTCGGCAGTCGCCGCTGCAATGATCGTACGCAAATTCTGAAGCGTTCTATGATCATAGCGGCGATACCGAGGCCGAACCTCGGCCAGAATCCAGCCTTTGTAATCGACCTCATAAAAATCTTTCAATACCTGCACCAGCGGAATAGCTCCCCAACCGGGCGGCATGTGGTTATCGGCCTCGCCAAATATCAGTCGGTCAGCCAGGCTGTCCACACGGTCATCCAAACGCCCAAAGTTATCATGTAGGTGCAGATGGCGCACAAAAGGTGCCGCCGCGCGAACACCCTCTTCAAAGCTCACATCCCAATACGGCGCCGCCAAAAAAGCGTGGCCCACATCCAGGCACATGCCCACATTGGGCGAATTCACCGCATCCAACTGCTGGGTCAATAGATCGAGCCGCATTCCCTGATGGTACTTGGTGATCTCTGCCGGATTTCCGCCAGCCGCCTTGATGGTAGCAAACTCCCACTGATGGGGATCGCGATTCTCCACCACAACCGTCACGCCCAGGCTCTCGGCAAAGGGAGCAATGGTCCGTAGCGCTTCTGTCTCTTGTTCCCACATAGTTGCCAGAGCCGCATCATCGGGCAGCGGTTCCAAACCCTTGTGTACCTCATGCAAAGCAATCTGCGCGCTGTGATAGACAAATACCTCGGCGCCCAGCTCTGCCGTCACCTGCAGGCAAGCCTTCATCACCTTTTCCGCCTGCTTGGGCTCCCGAATGAGCGATAATCCGCAGGGCCCGTGCATTGTCCAGCTAAAGGGATAGGGTGTCAGCAACTGCTTGGCCTCGTCCAACTCCCGCTGGTCCACGCGGCCGTTGCGAATGATGTTGAAACACCCCGTCGAAAGCTCGACCGCATCAAAACCAAGCGGCTCCCATCCCTGCAAGAGCTGCTTGAGCTTTTCTGGCGAACCATCCACCACTTCTTGATCCGCATTGATTACAATTCCCCTAAACACGTTCTTTCCCTCGCTCGAGGCTCACCACACGCCTCTCTCTCATCGCCACATCGGCTCGAAAACCAACCAAATGCCCTGCAACCGAATCCGTCAGTGTCGTTGTCGATAGTGACGGTTCTTTGCCGCGTACTACCCTCAGAAAATCGCCCACCAGGCGCATATCGCCGCCGCCATGTCCGCCAAAGGCGCCGTGCATATCGCCGCCCACGCTCAAATCCACTTTGCGCTCACTGTATTCATGGCCCGGTCGTGGGTCGGGATGCCGAATCACAAACGATTGCTCCTCAAAGCAGCCCTGAATCTCGCCCTCTGTGCCCAGCAAATGGATGGAACGTGAAGGCCGCGACGCCCCGCCGATCATGTTATGCGTGGCCGTGGCCCCGTCACTGAACTCTACCATCACCGACTGGTGATCCACCACGTCGTTATCCGAATGCCACACACAGCGCCCAAAAGGGCTGGTGCGCAAGTGCGCCAATCTGTCGGCGTCGGTGGGGTTCTCGATTCCCTCCAGCCCGGCCCAAACGTAAAAGGCCCAGCGCTCGGGGTGATCGAGATAATGTTTGCGCGCCGAATAGGGGCAATCCGCCTCAATGGGGCAATCCACCAGGCAGCGCTCGCCAGCGCCCTGCGGTGCCTTTTCCGGGCGGAAATAGCTCAAGGCGCCAAAACTACTCACATACGCCGGCGCAATGCCGCTCTTCATCCAAACCATCAAGTCCAGGTCGTGGCAGCACTTGGCCATCAACATGGGAGAGCCGCAATCCCTGCGGGCCCACTTGCCCCGCACAAAGGCCACCGCCATGTGGTGATACGATACATGCTCCGTCGTCTGCACGTTCAGCAGCTCACCAATCTCGCCCGCCGCCACATGCTGCCGAACCGCCGCATAAAAGGGCGCATAGCGCAGCACATGGCAAATCACCACATGAGAATCATGCGCCTCTGCCGTCTCCACCAGTTCCCACATCTCTTCTTCTCCGGTGGCAAAGGGCTTTTCCAGCAGCACATCATAGCCCCGTTTCAGCAGCGGAACCGTCGTCGGCACATGCTGATCGTCCATTGTGCCATTGATGATCACATCGGCCTGTTGCTCTAGTTGCGCCAGCTCCCCCGCCGATTCCCAACAATGCACCGCATCAAACCCATAGGTCTGCTGCATCAGCTCGCGCCGCAAATCCGAGGGATCGGCCACGCCCACAATGCGCAACTCCTCCGGGTGCTCTTGCGCATAAGATGCATACAACTGCGCCCGATGTCCCGCTCCTACCACAATCGCCGTCAGCGGCTCCCTGCTCATCAAACCCTCCAGTCCTGCTGCGGCGCATCCTAATCGCTTTACCGCCAAATGGCAAGCTGGGGAGCCAAGCCCCCCAGCCTCTGTGCCCTATTCGCGCCTTAGCGAATCTCGAACACGTCTTTCACCCAGGCCGAACTGCCCATATCCGGCATAATCAAGCGGAACGTGTCCTCTTCAACGCCTACCACCACACTTGCCGGCTTGTCCGGCTCTGGCGTATAGCCCAGCACGCTATAGTCCCCCTTCTCAATCACCACCAGCGCCGTATCCGGAATCTCCGCCACTACGATCTCCGTCTCATAGCCATCCGCCGCCACCACCGTGATGGTGTCCCCTACAAAATCGGCATCGTCCAGCAGTGCCAACAAGCTCACGCCCATATACTCGGCCGTCTCCCCCGATCTGGGGTGTGTCGCCGTCACCGTCACCTGCTCCATCGCTTCGAGCTCGCTCTCATAGAATCCGCGGCCATTAACGGTCAACACAGAACCCGTCTTTTCAACCGCGTCACCACCACAACCCGCCAGCATCACCATCAGGCCCAAAATCACAAAAGACAGAGCAGCCGCTTTTCTCGCCATGCAAACCTCCGCCAACAGAAACGATGCAACACGCCGCAAACCCGCAACAGCCAGAAGCTTGAACTCTTTCACGCTGTTTTACAGTGCATCCTAGTCACTTGCCCACAAATAGCAAGCCGGGGAGCCAGGCTCCCCGGTATGCATTTGCTCTTCGGTTGCCACTGCAAATTCACTAACGAATCTCGACGACCTCTTTAGCCCAGGCCGAACTAGACATATCAGGCATGATCAGACGGTAGGTGCCATCCTCGATCACCAACAACGCCGTGTCAGGGATATCTGCCATCACAATCTCTACCTCATAGCCATCCGATGCCACCGCGGTGATGGTATCCGCTGCAAGCCCGGCGTCGTCGAGTAGGTTCAACAGGCTCACGCCCGTATAGTCAGCGACCTCGCCCGATTTGGGATGAGTTGCAGTAATTGTCACCTGGTCCATCGCTTCGATTTCACTCTGGTAGTATTCCGTGCCATTGATGGTCAGCACAGTGCCGGTCTTTTCAACCTCGTCACTGCCGCAGCCCGCCAGCACCACAACCAGACACAACATCACAAGGGACAGGGTAGATACTTTTCTTGCCATACAAAGCCTCCGATGATATACACGGCACAAATGTGCCGCTCTCCTTTCCAAACACGGGGGGCGTGGCCGTTTCCAGCCACACCGTTTGCCCCATCCAGGGGCGCGATCAAAGCACCTTGGCTCACGCTTTAGGTACAATGATTCGGAGACACATCACCAAATTTGCGCTTCAATGGCAACCGATAGCCGGGCAAAGCCCGTTACTCAGCCAGGCTCTTGAACCAGGCCAGGTTGGACGCCAGACGCTCATCAAGCGGCAATGCCGTCGAAAAATCCTCAAACATCACCCAACCATCATAGCCAATCGCCTTGAGTACATCCATAACGGCCGGCCAATTGACGATACCAGCCTCCAGCCCGCACCACTTGGAACGCCAAATGATCTGCCCGCGCTGGGTGGTAATGGGCTCAAACTGCATGTTCTTGGCATGCACCTCACCCAAATACGCACCAGCCTCTGAAAGGGCCATCTCTGCAACCTCGGCGCCTTCCAGCACCTGGTTGCCTGGATCCCACATAATGCCCACGTACTTGGGGTCGAGCCCTTTGAGCACCGCCAGCGTCTTGGTGACAGTCGGCGTTAGCAGGCCCATGTGCGTCTCAATCAGCGCGCGCACGCCGTACTCGGCGGCCATCTCAGCCACCTTGGCGTACTGCGCGTTGGCCTTGGCCACCTGCTCCAGATAAGGCACAGAAGGCTCGTACTTGCCCGAGCCGATGCGCAGGCTCTTGGCGCCCACGGCCACCGCCGCTTCCATATGCTGACGCACGACATCCAGGCCCTTTTCGGCGTCCACAGCCTCGGTAGACCAAGAGTTCAGCCCAAAGCAATCGATGTACGTCGCCAATGAGGGCATCGTTACGCCCACCTCGGCCGCCTTGGCCTTGAGCACATCCGCCTGAGCGATGACTTCTTCGGCGCTCATCGACGTACGGTTACCAAACCAGAACGACGGATGCGCCTTGTCGCCCTTGTCCACGGTCACACGCCACTCTACGCCGTCATAACCCAGTTCACCAGCCTTGGCCAGGCAGTCGACCGGCTCATAATCGGGCATGCTAACAGTAAAAATACCAAACTTCATGACTTGCTCCTTTGCCAGTAAGGTCACTCGTTGGAGCGACTGTTTGAGAGAAACCATTCGTAAAGTGCATCACCTGCATACACGCGCGTCCAGGCGTCGTGTTCTGCATCGGGGAATACCGAAAGACGTACGTCACCACCGACTGCCTTGAGCCGGTCAACCAGTTCCACCGTCATCGTAATCGGCACTACCGGGTCGCGGGCCCCATGAAAAGCCCATACCGGCACACCAGCCAAATCCACCACACGATCGGGGAATCCGTGCCCCCACATGCCGCCACCACAAATCGGTGCGACTGCCGCAAAACGCTCGGGATAGCAACAGCCCAAATACCAGCTGCCAAATCCCCCCATGCTCAGGCCAGTCAAATAGATGCGGTCCGGGTCCACAGCATATTTTGCCGATACCTCATCCAATATCGCCATCAACATCCGCCCATGATCGGGCCACCAGGTGTTCTTCGGGCACTGTGGCGAAACCGTGATAAAGGGCAGATCGCGTCCGGCCGCCACCTCGTGGGGTACGCCGTGCACCTTGACCTTTTCCAAATCGTCGCCTCGCTCACCCGCGCCGTGCAAAAATAGGATGAGCGGCCACTTGCATGCCTCGCTGTAATCCTTGGGCAAACCAAGCCAATAATTCAGGTACGCGGGGATCGTCACTGCGTTCTTCTGCTTGGAAGGTTCGAGCACGTCCACCTCCATTTGGGCTATTCGCACATGGCCTGTAATACCAGGGCCTGGCAAGCTAAAATCTAGCATACTGATTCTGTCAGATTCGGCCTATCTGTCAAGCCGTAGCATACGCCATATACCGCCGACGGGGCTCATAGGTCACTAGGGGTTACATACTGACACTATTTTGTGCTAAACTCTATTTCCGGTCCAAACCAGAGGAGTCTCTCATGCGTCAAACGCTCAGCCTCTACGGCCACTATGTGGCGGCCTCTATTCGGGCGCAAATGCAGTACCGCGCCTCGTTCATCATGGATACCATCGGCATGATTTTTCGCATCGGCCTGGAATTCGTGGGCGTTTGGGCTCTCTTCGACCGCTTTGGCACCATCATCGGCTGGACGCTGCCCGAAATCGCCCTCTATTACGGCATGATCAACATGTCCTTTGCCATCTCGGAAGCTGCCGCCCGAGGCTTTGATAATTTCGATAGCATGGTGCGCCACGGTGAATTCGACCGCATGATGCTGCGTCCCCAGGGCACCGCCTTGCAGGTGGCCGGCAGCGAATTTCAAATTCGCCGCGTGGGCCGCTTTGCCCAGGGCCTCTTTATCCTGCTTTGGGCTGCCTTTGCCCTGGACGTGATATGGACGATCCCCAAAGTCTTGCTCCTCATCGGAGCAGTGTGCTGCGGCGCCTGCCTGTTTTGCGGCGTGTTTGTGCTGCAGGCCACCCTCTCCTTTTGGTGGATCACCGCTGGCACGCTAGAGGTCGTGAACGCCGTCACCTATGGCGGCGTCGAGACGGCCCAGTACCCTCTTTCCGTTTACCGCCCCTGGTTCCGGGCCATTTTCATCTTTGTCATCCCTCTGGCAGCAGTCAACTATTTTCCGGGGTTGGCCATCCTGAGCAAAGCTGATCCGCTGGGTATGCCAGCCTGGTTTCAGTGGGTCTCGCCGCTCATCGGCGTAGTGTTCATGCTCGTATCGCTGCGCATCTGGCGCTACGGCGAACGCCATTATCATTCGACGGGGAGCTGACCGACGATGAAATACCTCATCAAGAATCTGGCCGTCTCAGTGCACGACGAGCGGCCCTTTGAACAGCTCATCTACGACGAGCTGGGTATCGCCACCCATCGCGTATATATCGAGCGTCAGGCCATTGATGCGCGTCGTAAATCGGCCATACGTTATGTCTACCATCTTATCTTTGAATCCGAACCCAACAACCCTGCCCTGAAAAAGCTGCTCCGCAGCGGCAAGATCACCGAATACCGCCTCAAGCCAGAGCTGTTCGTCGAACCTGTCATTCACCTCGATGCCCAGCCCCTCATCGTTGGCTTTGGCCCTGCTGGCATGTTCGCCGCCCTGGAACTGGCCCGCAAGGGCTACCGCCCCATCGTTTTCGAGCGCGGACCAATGGTACGCCAACGTCTGGAGGCCATTGAAGACCTCTGGTCCAAAGGCACGCTCGATCCCGAAGCCAACATGCAGTTTGGTGAAGGCGGCGCTGGCACTTTTTCCGATGGCAAGCTCACCACCGGCAAGGCCCACCCCCTGGATCACCGCATTCTGGAGACCTTTGTCGAGTTTGGCGCCCCGCCCGAGACGCTCTACCGTAACAAACCCCACATCGGCACCGATAAACTGCGCCAGGTAGTCGTCAACCTCCGTCAGGAAATCGAACGTCTCGGCGGTCAGGTGCTCTTTGGCCAACGTCTGGAGGGTATCGAAACCACCTCCGGCGCCCTGCGCGCCATCGTCGTCAATGGTACCCGCTACGAGGCCACTTCCCTCATTCTGGCCATCGGTCATAGCGCCCGCGATACGGTGCGTATGCTGCGGCAGGCTGGCGTCGTCATGGAGCCCAAGCCTTACGCTCTCGGTACCCGCATCGAACATCCTGCCGAGCTCATCGATCGGGCTCAATTTGGCGCCGATGCCGACGTGTTGCCCGCCGCTGATTATAAACTGACCTACCATAGCGAGCTGGGTTCGGCCTTTAGCTTTTGCATGTGTCCCGGCGGTCAGGTGGTCTGCGCCTCCAGCGAACCCGAGGGTCAGGTGAGCAATGGTATGAGCTACCACCAGCGTGATGGCGCCTATTCTAACGCCGCCCTCGTCGTTGGCATCGATCCTCAGGTTCTCGGTCATGATGCCGATGCCGCCGTCGAGGCCCAACGCGATCTGGAACGTCTTTTCTATCGGGCCGGTGGCGGTGGTTATGTGGCTCCCGCTCAACGGGCCGTCGATTTTGGCAGCAGGGCCTCTCGAGACCTGCCAGTAGCTACCTATCGGCCCGGCATCGCTTCTGCTCGGTTGGATCAGCTCTTGCCCGAACGTATTGCCGCCGTGTTGCAAGGGGCCCTGGCTCAATGGGATCGAGCCATACCCGGCTTTGCCAGGGAGGGCCTGCTCATTGGCCTGGAAAGCCGCACCAGTAGCCCTTTGCGCATCCCCCGCGATGAAACCTGCTGCGCCGAATCGCTGTCCGGTTTGTATGTGCTGGGCGAAGGTGCCGGTTACGCCGGCGGCATCATGACCTGCGCCCGCGATGCCTGCCGTTTTGTACAGTTGGTGCACCCGCTGGAAGGAGACGCCTCGTGAGCCCTACGCCAACCATCGGCATAGTCGGCGCTGGCCCGGCCGGTATTGCTGCCGCCCTTGCGGCTGCCGAACGCGGTGCTCGTGTTACCTTATTCGATACCAACGAACGCATCGGCCGTAAACTGCTCGTTACCGGCAATGGGCGCTGCAACCTCTCCAACACCAACGCCAGTCCCGCTGCCTACACCTGTGAGGATCAGGCCCTTTTGGAGCCCCTTTTTGCCGAACACGGCCCCGCCTGGCTCCTGGAAAAGATGGCTCAATGGGGCATCCTCACCCACGCCACCGCCGATGGTTGGTGCTACCCGCTCTCCGATTCGGCGGCATCGGTGGTGAGTCTCTTGGAAGCCGCCCTGGACGAAGCGGGCGTTATCTTTTGTCCCAACACGCAGGTTATGGGGCTGCAACCCCAATCTGAGGGATTTACCCTGTTCACGCCAGATCGAAACGCCCAGTATGCCTTCGACCGCGTCATCCTTTGCCCCGGCGGCAAAGCCTACCCTGCTCTGGGCTCGCGGGGCAGCCTGCTCAGTGAGCTGGCCCGCTTGGGGCACACCATCCACGAGGTTCGCCCGGCCCTGGCCCCCATTCAGGTTGACTATGGTATTGTCAAAGCCCTGCTGGGCGTGCGCCTCGATGTCAACCTCTCCATCTGGCGGGATGACCAGCAGCTCGCCGCTGAATACGGCAACATGATCTTTTCGCGCTATGGCCTCAACGGCCCCGCCGCCATGAACCTCTCCCATCATGTCACCGCTAACCAGGGCGCCAATCTGCGCGCCGTCATTGACCTGCTGCCCGACCAGTCCGACGAATTCGAGAACTATGTTCTGTCGCGCGCCCACACGCCCCTGCCGCTGGCCACCATGCTGCTCACCGCGCTGCCCCCGCGCGTGCCGCCCCTCATCCTCCAGCTCGAAGGTCTGGATGAGACCGTGCCGATGAGCGCCCTCACCCCTAGACAGTTGCGTCGCACCCTCCGTCGCCTGCACAATCTCACCCTGCCCATCACCGGTGTCGGTTCCTTCAAACAGGCCCAGCTCTCCTCTGGCGGCGTGCCCTTATCCGAGATGGATCCGGCCACCTATACCTCCCAGCGGGTCACTCATCTCTATCTCGCTGGTGAAATTCTCGATGTCATCGGCCCCTGTGGCGGCTACAACCTCCAATTCTGCTTTGCCTCTGGCGCCCTTGCCGGAGAATCCGCTGCCTTGACAGCATAGACAACCTTTTTGCATGGCACTATACTCTGCCCGAACGCGTCCCCGAGCGGCGTTCGTAAGGAGATAGGCCTTGAGTGAAATGATATTGTCTGATTTTTGGGACCACGTTCCCGATCTGCTCGATCGAGCACGCCACGGCGGTATACTCTGCACCATGGATGGCAACGAGGATACCCACGGTCGCCCCAACGCCCTAACCCTCGGTTGGTGCCTGCTCGGCCCACATTACGGCACCGACCCCATTATCGCCATCGCCGTATCGCCGCGCCGATTTTCCTGGCAGCTCTTGGAAGAAACCAACGATTTTTGTATCGCCATTCCCACCGAGTTGATGGGCGAGGCGCTGCGCATTTGCGGAACACACTCGGGCCGCAATGAAGACAAATTCCAGAGTGCCAATTTGACGCCTGTTCCAGGCATACACTGCGCTGCACCGGCCATCCTCGAATGTCCGGTCAATATCGAATGCACCATCTATAACCGTATTCGCCCACCCCACGGCTTTTTGGCCGAACCTTTTAACTCCTGGCCCCTTGAAGAACAGCACACCATTTATTTGGCGCGCGTTATAGCCACCTATATTCACGGCTCCTAACTATCTTATGGCATTGATGGAGGTATCATGAATTCACGCACTGTACGGATCGTTGAGGCCGCCGGCCTCTCTATGGCCCGCCCCGTATCCGGCGGTATCCCTTTTTCACAGGGAGAAGCACGCGCAGATGCTATCTTTGGCTTGCAGGATGCCCAAGGCAAGCCTGTAGAGCTGCAAACCACCGTCCTCGGTCAGTGGCCCGATGGCAGCAGCAAATGGGTTTTGCTGGATTTTGAGGCCGCACCCGCCGCAAATACCACCACCGAGTTCAAGCTGGTACAGCTCAATGCTGGGCAAAAGGAAAATGACCAGGATATCCCCGTCCTGGCCGATCGCCTATCCATCGCCCCTCACCAAAATGCCCTGCTGCGCATCGATGATCGCTACGACGTCATGCTGACCCTCATCCTGGACGATGGCACGCCCTGCTTGGCCTCTGCCGAGTGGACGCGCGTCGAGACGGCTGGTAGTCAGCGCACCACCATTGTCCTGCAGGGCAATTTCTACCGGCCCGACCGCAAGCGTGTATTCGGCTTTCGTCTCCGCGTATCCGCCTACGCCAACAGCCCCCTGTTAAAAGTAGAGCCCCTCGTCGTGGTAGATATAGAGGAGGGCATGATGTGCAACATCAGGCAGCTTGCCCTGGTGCTCACCTCACTCAGTGACGGCGCGAAGATAACCATCGGTGGAGACCCCGCCTGGAGCGGCACCACTGAGGACAAAGTACGCCTCTTCCAGGTCGATGATGAGAGCTATCGCTTTGAGGGCGCCGAGGGCAAGGGTGCCAAAGCACCCGGGTGGGTCGAGTTGGCTTCTTCCAGCGGCACACTGGGCATCGCCCTGCAAGAAATGTGGCAGCAGTGGCCCAAGAGCATCGAAACCCGTGCCAATGGCGTTGCCCTGGGCTTGTTCCCCGCCTTTACCAAGGGCGATTATGATCACATGGAACCCTGGTACAAATACCTGTACCTTATCAAAGAAAATTGCTATCGTTTGCGCGCAGGCCAGGCTCGCGGATGGGAAGTGTGGCTGAACCTGAAAGGCAATGGTCAGGATCTGGCTAAACACGCCGATGCCCCCTTGATAGTCATTGCCGACCCTGCCGAGGCGGTGGCCACTGGCGTTTGGGGAGAGATCGTTCCTGCTGGAACCCCCGGTGCTGAGCCTTATGATGCCTGGGCCGAGACCCAATACAAGGGCTATATGCGTTCCATCGAAATCCAGCGCGATTACGGTGCCATGAACTGGGGAGACTGGTTCGGCGAGCGCATCGTCAACTGGGGCAACCACGAATACGACACCACCTACGAGCTATTGGTCATGTACGCTCGCACAGGCGACCCCAAGTATTTCTACACGGCGAATGCTGCCGCCCACCACTCAGCCCAGGTCGATACCGTGCACAGCCTGACTCAAGAGCTGGATGACTGGTTCGAACAGTTCCGCCCCAAGGGCTATGTCTCGCGCCCCGGCATGGTGCAGGAACACTCAGTGGGCCACGTGGGCAGCTTTTACTCTTACAAGACGATCGAGGATTTGTTCATTTCCAAGCGCGTTGAAGATGCTGGCGCAAACCCCCATCCTTATCTCTGCCTTGGCCCTTTTGATCTCGGCCACGTCTTTACCCGCGGTATGGTGCAGCACTACTTTTTGACTGGTGATCCTTATGTCAAGGAAACCGTGCAGCAAATCGCCGATAACCTCACCGAGTTGGTCATGGATCGCAAGTACAGTTTCATCGGCGGCACCCACGCCGGTCGTATTGTGGGCTGGCCCTTGTTGGCGCTGGTCTGCGCCTATGAACTCGATCAGAATCCCTCCTATTTGGCTGCCGCTGGTGTGCTCGTCCAAGATGCTCTCGACGACCAGGATCCCGTCTGCGGTGGTTGGCTGCGTCAGCCCATGGCCCCCGATCATTGCACCTGCAAGCATGTCAAACACACCGGCATGGCAGGGTTCATCACTTCCATCATGATCAATGGCATCGCCCAGTACTACCGCATCACTGGCGACAAGCGTCTGCCCGAGGCCATCGGCAAGGCTGTTACCTTCCTCAACAACGACACCTGGCGAGAAGAATGGCAAGACTGGCGTTACACATCCTGTCCGGCATCTCAGGCCATCCGTCAACTGGGCGTTCTGCTCATGGCCGAAGTCAACGGCGCTACCATCGCCCAGGATGAGGAACACTTGCGCATTCTCAACATCGGTTGGCGCGCCAAATTCGAGAGGCTGCTGCAGGCCCCCGAACCCGGACCCGGCCATGGCAAAGAGTTCTCCCACGACATGTACGGCAGCGCCGAGACTGTTGGCCTCCTGCTCAAGCGTAACTTGTTATAGTGAGTATATCCACTATAACATCGGTGGGGACAAAATAGGCCCATAAAAACAGGGGATAGCGAGTATCCTCACTATCCCCTAATCAATATACTCTATAACAAGTCTATACTCTCTAATGAGTAGCGCAGGCAATGCAGGGGTCAAAGGCGCGTACCACCCTGCCCACAGCCCGTTCCAGCTCGGGGCTGATGCCCTCCTCCGAGATGTAGCGCTGGGCCGCTATCTTGAGTGCGTGCTCGATGGCAAAAATGTTGTGCTGCGTGGGGATGAGGAACTTGGACTTGGTGATGAGCCCATCTTGCACCTCGTAATGGTGGATGAGTGGGCCGCGCGGGGCTTCTACGCAGCCGCAGCCCTGTCCATCAACCGGAGTGTACGGCGCCTTGAGGTCACCCCTTTCGAGATCGAGCTCCAGCAGCTCGCAGGCCTTTTCCAGGCTGTACACCAGCTCAATGCAGCGGGCCAGGTCGAACAGCAGTATGGCGTGTGCCGGGTACCCCCATTCCTCCAAAAAGCGTTTCGTGTAGGCATCGGCCAAAGGCGTGCCGGGGTACGGCAGAATGTTCATGCGCGCCAGCGAGTTGGCCCGAAGCATCTCGCCGTGATAGAGCGTGCCGTCGGCATAGCTCATCGAGATGGGCACAATGTCCAAGTGTTTCTGATATTCACAGGGGGCAAAGGCCACACTCTGGGAGCCATCGCGATCAAAGACGTAAATCGTGTCACCGTAAAAGCCGTGGCCGGGGTTCACCGCCGCCAAATAGCTGGTGGGCGTATCATCGCCCAACGTGTGGATGCGGTCTTTGAGCTTGATAAAAAGCTCCCAGTAACGCTCCACGAGTTCCTGAGCCATGGGCAGCGCGGCCAGCAATTGCTGACGCAAAGCATCGGCGGCGACATGGGGAATACCGCTGGTAACGCCACCTATCACTGCACGCACAGGATGGATAAACTGCCCGCCAGCCAGGGTAATCAGATCGGTGCCCGCTTTGCGCACAGTCAGCGCTTTGGGGGCCAACTCGGCGTCTTCGGCACCAAAGTGGAACATGCTGGGAATGCCCACGTCACCACCCAGATCAGGCATGGTGAACAGAAACAACGAAGTGGCCTGATTCTGGATGAGCTGGCCCAGCATCATTAGCTCGCGAATGCGGATGGCCTTTTCTGGCGGAATGACGCCATAGACGCTCTCCAGGGCCTTGACAGAAGCCACATGGTGTGCCGTAGAGCAAACCCCGCAAATGCGCGGTACGATCACCGGCATTTGCTCAGCCGGGGCACCCTGACAGAAAAATTCGAACCCGCGCAACTCGGTTGATTGAAAATGCGCGGAATGCACCACACCGCCAGTATAGGTTACTCGCACCTGCGCATGGCCTTCGATTCGACTCAAGGGGAAAGTGATAGATGGCATTAGAGTACCTTCTCCTTGTCTCTTAGGGTGCCGGTGTAGTCCGCAAACTGGAACACAAACAGTGCCAACTGCGGCGAGCGCAAAGCCCTGTCGATGACAAAGGCGTCGATGTCAGTCATCTTGGCAAACACGCGCTGAATAGCCTGGAACCACTCTTCAGAAGAACGTGAGATAAAACCATCTGAGGGGCCCCGGCAACCGACGCAAGGATGGCCAGCCCGGGTACAAGGCGCGCCGCAACCACCTCGCGTCGAAGAACCTATGCAAAGAAAGCCCTGATTGATGAGGCAAACATCGGGATCGATGACGGTACCCGCCTGAAAAGGCACGAGTTTACTGGGACGGTCGCGGGTCTTGGTGCGGCCACAATCGATGCAAACGGTCTTGGCGGGGACAAAGGCCTCAGATTCGAACAATGCGGCCATAAACAGGCGTGGTGTTGGCGGGCAGCCCGGCAAGTAGCGATCCACTGCGACCGTAGAATCCACCGGATGAGGACATGGCAGCAATCGGGGAACATGGCGGCGCTCTGTTTGAGCGAAAAAGCGATTACGCACCTCATCGCGATCACCCAGGTTGGCAACACCGCCGGATATAGCGCATGTGCCCACAGCGATTACTTCGCCAGCATGTTCAACGGCCTCCAAAAGGCGGTAATGGTCCTCATCGGTACGCACCGCCCCACTCACCAGCAACGTATCCACGTCAGGCAAAGACTCTTCGGTCATCACCAAAGGCATATAGGTCAGCTCTCTACGGCCCACCCAGGCTTCGGCATTGAGCAAAGAGACCTCGCATCCGGCACAGCCCGATAGCTGGAGCACTGCAAACCGCGACATACCACCCTCCTGTATCTTTCTCCCATGATTCTAGATGCCCCTGCCATTGGGGTCAATGGGATAAAAAAACGGGACAGACATCTTTGTCTGTCCCGAAGAGGATATTGGCAAAATTGAATCAGGCGACGTTCTTGGCCATTTCCTTGCGAGTTTCCTCACTGACCTGCTGGTAGCGAGTGAACTCCATGGTAAATGTGCCGCGCCCTTGCGTTGCAGAACGAAGGCTGGTAGCAAAGCCAAACATACGCGCCAAAGGCACTTCGGCTCGAACGGTCTGTACGCCCGTGCTCCGCGGTTCGATGCCCGATATGGTACCGGCTCGCCCACTGAGTTCACCAATGACATCACCGGTAAAGTCAGCAGGAGCCACGACATCAACAGACATAATGGGCTCTAGCAGCACGGCTGCACCGCGCCCCATGGCATTACGCAAGGCGATAGCGCCAGCACCCTCAAAGGCCCGCTCTGACGAGTCCACTTCGTGGAACTTGCCATCAACAAGAGTCGCTTTGATGTCAGTAATAGGCTGGCCAGCCAGGGGACCTTCAGCCAGCGCACTACGCAGGCCCTTTTCGACCGCGGGGATATATTCCTTGGGAATCGCGCCACCAAAGATCTTGCTCTCATACACGAGACCTGTTCCCGGTTCTCCAGGCTCAAACTCAATTTGAACCACTGCAAATTGTCCGTGGCCGCCGGTCTGCTTGACCAAACGCCCTTCAACACTTACAGCGCGAGTGATCGTCTCGAAATAAGCTACCTTGGGAGCGCCGCAGTCGACTTCTACTTTGAATTCGCGGCGGATGCGGTCAACAACCACATCCAGGTGAAGTTCACCCATGCCAGCAATGACCGTCTCATCGGTACGCTCATCCGTATGTACCTGCAAAGTGGGGTCTTCCTCAGAAAGGCGCTGCAAAGCGATACCAAGCCTGTCCTGATCCTCACGCTTGCGCGGAGCAATCGAAACCTCGATGACCGGATTGGGGAAGGTGATGTTCTCCATCACTACGGGCAACGATTCATCAGTGATGCTATGACCAGTTACGGCGTTCTTGAGGCCAAGAACAGCACCGATATCGCCGGCAAAAATCTCTTCAACCTCTTCACGGTGATCGGCGTGCATGCGCACCAAGCGCCCAATGCGTTCCTTTTTGCCCGTGTTCGCATCAACGATGGTTTCACCGCGACGCAGCACGCCGGAATAGACGCGCACAAAGGCGAGCTTGCCCACAAAGGGATCGCTCATGATTTTAAAGACGAGGCCGGCAAAAGGCTCGTTCACATCTGGCAAACACTCGACCTCTTCACCCGTCAGTACGGATTCACCCTTCATGGGTTCCAAGTCCAACGGTGAAGGCAGCAAATCGACCACAGCACGAAGCAAAGGTTGAATGCCCACATTGCGTAGCGCCGTGCCGCACAACACAGGAACGGCCTTGTTGGCGATGGTAACTGCCCGCAATGCGGAGATAATGGTGTCACGGTCAATCTCTTCGCCATCGAGGTATGCCATGGCGATTTCATCATCCACGTCGGCAATGGCTTCGAGCATCTTGTCTCGGCGGGCATGCGCCTCATCGAGCAGATTGGCAGGAATCTCGGCCTTTTTTTCCACCGAGGGATCCTCGGGATCATAATAATAGGCCACCATATCAATAAAATCGACCACGCCATTCAGGTCATTCTCGGTGCCAATAGGCATCTGTAGAACGACGGGATGCGCGCCCAGGCGATCCTTGATCATCTTGACCGTCTTGTCCATATCGGCGCCTATGCGGTCCATTTTGTTTACAAAGCACATGCGGGGAACGTTATAACGATCCGCCTGATGCCACACCGTCTCGGATTGAGGTTCGACGCCAGAAACACCGTCAAAAGCGACTACACCGCCATCCAGCACACGAAGCGCACGCTGAACCTCAGCAGTAAAGTCGATATGGCCTGGGGTATCAATAATGTTGATCTGATGTCCGTCCCAGGTGCAGGTTATCGCCGCAGACTGAATGGTAATGCCGCGCTCACGCTCCTGGTCCATAAAGTCAGTCGTCGTATTGCCGTCATCGACATTCCCCAAGCGATGTGTAAGACCTGTATGGAATAGAATCCGCTCAGTTGTTGTGGTTTTACCCGCATCAATGTGGGCAATGATTCCGATATTGCGAATTTTAGATAGGTCGAATGTGCTCATGTTTACACCTGAAACCTTTTATACCTGATCCCGGACACTATGTTCGAGACACAACAAAAAAGGACATCCCCACTGGCGCCTGGCAATCCTTGCACTGGGAGCTGCCCTTTAGTGGAAACAATTCTACCGCTTGCGCTCGATACTCTAGCCTCCGAGACAAACCTTCTATAGTATAGCTATTTCAGCATCGAGCGCAAATTTATCAAGATCATATTAGGCGGCAACAGCCCCACCACTCAACACATCATCAACACGTTTTTCAGCAGCTGAAATCCCTATCCCCGACGAAATAGCAAATTCGGAAACAAGAAGATCCGTACCACGATCCAACATGCGGCGATCCGTCTCCGAGAGCCGACGTTCCTCACGCAGGCAACGAAGATGGTGAACGGCCTCAGCCACAGTTTCAAACTCTCCGGAACAAATTTGGATGCCGATTGCATCACGGCGCTTGCGAAAATCGTGCTGCAATTTTACGTCACTGTCTGCACAAGTAGTTAACATGTCCAAAAGCATGCCGGTCGATTCTGCAAGGCGCAATCCACAATCGTCGGCACGCCCCACGGGAACCATGAGAGTCATCTCGGGCACCAGGGTTTCGATGACATAGTAGGTTCGGCGCCTTTCTCCCAGTCCCTTTTGCGAGATACAGATCACAGTCCCAGCACCATGATGAGGATGAACTACTTTGGCACCCACTGCAAACTCTGCCGTCATTTTCGCTCCTTCCATAAGCGCGAATCAAAGGGACTAGCTAAACTTGTGCGTGATTTTGCGGCTTTTAGCCAGTTTTTGTATTACGTTTTTCTTGCGCAGCTCGGATGGACTAGCTTGTGCTCCTGCGTGTTATTGAGAGGATGTAATCCTGAGGATTACATCCTCCTGCGCTCTTCCAAGTATCTGCCATGCAGACGACTGATTCATTGTTGCGGCGATAGATTGCTGCGCGGAGTGCTCCTTTCGGAGGCCAGTCTGCCGCATACACAATCACGAGGAGAACAAAACGAGAACGACCCGCAAGAAATCTGAGTGAAAGACCGCCCGTGGCAAGAATCGTGAGCAGGGGAAAACAATGTCGGAAATTATTATCACAGTCTCGACCATGGTGCGTATGCCCCACAGCTCAACCATTTTACATTATTATTATACCAGATTGGAGTATCATTATCAAGAACTGGGGGCGAGTTCCAGACCGCCCCCAGTTCTTGTAGTACTTTTAGTTCTTGTAATCGTACGTTCAGAGGTCGATGTGCTTGCCTTGCCAAAGCAAAGAACCCGTAACACCCCGAGGAAGGCTGATGCGCTGATCACTGGCGTCAGCATTGGCGTTAAGGTCAAAAGTGATGAATTCGCCAGATGGGTGAGGCAATGTGCCCTGAATATGCGCAAGCGGTCCGAAATGAGGCTCGACGTTGACCGCCGAAAAGCCTGGTGCAGCAGGACGAATACCTGCCATGGTAGCGTAATAGTGATAAAGGGGATAAGCGCCCCAGGCGTGGCAATCCGAACGAGAGGGTTCGGGCATCTCGCGCGTGGTTTTAAAGCCCAGCTCGTGCAGCTCGAACCAGGTGCCCAGTCTATCCCAAAGGGCATCCATACTGTCGATTTTGGCGCAAGCCTCGAACAAATAATGCGAGAAATAGATGGTACAACGTGCCAAATCGGGGGCATGGAGCAACCCATTGATCAAGCGCTCTTTTTGCTTGCCCTCTATCAAATCGCAAAGGATAGCCAACACCTGGCAATGCTCAGAATAGAGCGTCTTGCCGAGGTCATCGGCCAACATACCGCGTTCCTCATCCCAAAAGGCAGAAAGAATGGCTGGGCGCAGTGCATCGGCAACGGCTGACCAATGAGCAGCCTGATGGGTTTTGCCGTTATAGGCCAGCATCTCGGCGCCGCGATCAAGTGAGTACAAGAATTGCAGGTTTAGCAAGCAAGAGACACCGCCGTGGCCGTTGGGCGGCACGCCGCCAGCCCAAGCGGGCACCCAGTCACAAAAGTTCCAGCCTTTGGGATCATCGACCAGGCCAGCATCGTTCAGATACCCCTCAAAAGCCCCCAGGATGGTATTGATAGCAGGCAGAGAGGTCGAGACATCGGCATCGCGCCACATGAAATAATCGTGAACCATGGCTACCCACCAAAGTGAAAAAGGCGGGATGACCTGCAAGACTTGCGAGGGGTAGCGGCTCTTGGTCAGGCCATCCACAGCGCGAGACCAGTCAAAGAGCTGAATAGCTCTCTTGGGAAGGCGCGTATCAAACGTGGTGACGTAGGTCGTCAACACTTCAAGGCGGGTATCACCGACGTACATGAGCTGCTCATAATAGGGGCAATCCATGAACGTCTCGTGAGAACACATCTGCAGGGCGCGCAACATGATGGGCTCGATGAGGGCCAAACGAGCGTCATCCGCGACAAAGGTGGATTCTCGCTCTAGCGGATAACGCGTCTCGCGCAGCAACAGCGCATCGATGGTCAAAGGCTCATCGCTGGCACAGACCACGAGCTGAAGATAACGCCCGTCGCGCCACCAGAGCGTATCGTACATACGGTTGCCACCCTCTAGCACAAAGCGATCGGGGTTGTGACCCCTGAACCACTTGTTCCAGATGGCGGAGCGATCACCTTTGACCCAAGAATGGGGCGCTGCATCCTCGAAAAGGCTCTCGGCCCAGGCCAAGTCCAGCACACCGCCCTGCCCGCCAGATACGTGCAATTCGGGGAAGGCGCAATAGTACTCGTCAAGATCTATAATCGCGCGATAGGCCGTATGTGCCGGCACGACAAAGGGAGCCTGGCCATCCAACATGGCCTGCAAACCAGCAGCCAATGTAGGATCGTGCTGGGCCTCAACCACGGGCATGTTCACATCGACAGTAGTAGAAGCAAAACGTACACACCCCACACGCCGTTCTACTTCCATCATGGGGGGAAGGGTATCCGCAATGAGATGATGCAGGCCCCATCGGCTAGCAGCCTCCTCACCAGAATATGGGCTGCGCTCCAGACCGGTGGCACGTTCAGTAACAACTGGCTCCAGCCAATCGCCCTGACCCTCTTTCCAATTCCAGGGATACTGGTTACCATCGAGAATAAAGGACCAGCCTGTAAAGTAGCACTCCCCAGGTACGGCACCATTATCGGTGTAGGCCGAGGTGGGCAGGCAGCGCCAAGGGCCGTGGCCTGTGGTAAGACTCTCGTGAAGTGGCCCTTCAGCCAACACCACAAAACCGGGACGCACCAAAAACTGGGCCATGGGCGAACCCTGGTCGGGCAAGTACCAAGCGCGGGCAGCGAGCACATGATCCCCCGCTTCAAGAGAGGCCTCATAGGTCTCAAAACACCAATGGAAACGATCTCCACGGCTGGGACCGCGGCCAATGCGCTGGCCATCGAGGAAAAGCTCAAAGCGGTTATCGGCGCTGACATGGAAGATCAGGCTTTGGGCATCCGCAACTGTGAACACGCAACGGAAAAAGACCACCGAAGGCTCATCCAAATGAGGCTTGGGCGCCCAAATCCACTGAGCGGTTTCACGATGAGCGCTGTAGTTGGCATGATCGATAGATTCTGGAAAGATATCGCGGTCGATGGTGATGCGTATACATTGAGTCATGCTTACTGCTCCTTGATTTCAGTCAATTCGACAGGCCGCTGCTCATTTAAAGAGAGCAAGGCAGCCTGCATAAAAGCCATCATCTCTAGTGTTTCGCTCATTGGCACAGGTGAAGGGGCGCCAGCGAGAAAGGGGATAACCTTTTTGAGAAGCTGGGCGTACATGGGCGGTTCGCTCGCAGGCTGCACATGGGCCACGCCCTCGGTGCCATGAATGGTGGCGCCATAAGAATGGGTGCCGCAACGCGAGCCGCGCAAAGTGCAAAGGCGATCATCTCCCCAATCTGCCGTCACCAGGGTGTACTGGGGCGTCTGCTGGCAATGCACTGAGCGACAGCCAGAGCCCATGACGGTGTAGAGAATCTCACAGGCATGCACGCCATACCAGAACAAGCCGGGGTTGGTGGGCTCCAATTCAGCGGGGGAATAGGCATCACAGGCCAGCGGTTGACCATAGACAGCCGCGGCTACGACGTCGGCAATACCGGCAGCAAAGCGCAGGGACGAGGAAGACATGATGCGCACATTGTGTTGCTCAGCCAAGCGAGCAATCTCACAAGCATCAGCATAGTTATGTGCCAGGGGTTTATCGATAAAAAGCGGCAAACCCGCTTCGATGACAGGCTGGGCCTCGGGTAGATGGCGACGTCCGTCAACGCTCTCCAGCAGTACGGCGTCTACATGGTCGAGCAGTTCAGCCATCGTATTGACAAGGCGCACGTCATAAGGGGCCACATCGGTCTTAAAGCCCTCTACACGTGAACAACTCTTGGGCAGATCGGCGCTAAAGGTGGGCAACGCCGCCACAACCCGCCCACCTGGAACGTGATAGGGATCGTGAGGGTCATTAAGCAGCCGGGTAAAAGCCGGTATGTGGGAGGTATCCATGCCGATGATGCCAATGCGCAGTTCGCCACCCATCGTCGTCTCCTGTCTCAAGACTTGCGTCCATGCCAAACAGCCTGTTGTGACATGGAACAGAAAGCATCCGGCGGATAAAGTGCATCCGGCGGATAGAGTGCATCCGGCGGCATTATGCGGTTATAACAGATGGTGGTCAAGAGCAACAATTGTCGGGTTTTGAGCCGGGTGTATAATAGGGAGCGCCGTTGTTGAGGACGGCACGGGGATAAGAAGAGAGGAGCCGCTCGTGGTTGACGAGAGTAGTGTAAGACAGGCGCTCAACGCCGTCATGGATCCCGAGCTCCACAAGAGCATCGTCGAACTGGACATGGTACACGACATCGTGGTGAATGGTGATACGGTGTCGTTTACGTTTGCGCTGACCACAATATCTTGCCCGTTAAAAGGCGAGATGCAAAACGACGCCAAGGAAGCGCTGCTGGCGCTGGATGGCGTGGAGAACGTGGAGATCAACCTACGTGAGATGACTGACGCCGAGAAAAAGGCCATCTTTGGCGAGCCCAAGGAAGGCCAGGCGGAACGTTACAACAAGATCAAGCACGTGATTGCCGTGGTGAGCGGCAAGGGCGGCGTGGGCAAGAGCTCTGTGGCGGCCCTGCTGGCCGTGGCCCTGCGCCGCGAAGGGTTCAAAGTAGGCGTGCTGGATGCCGACATTACCGGGCCGAGTATCCCCAAGATGCTGCTCAAAGAGATTCAGCACCCAGTGGGCGGCCCATTGGGCATTATGCCGGTGCAGACTGAGGGCGGCATTAAGGTGATGTCCATCAATCTGTTGCTGGCCGACCCCAACCAGGCCGTGATCTGGCGCGGGCCGCTGATCAGTGGGGCCATCAAGCAGTTCTGGGGCGATGTAGCCTGGGGTGAACTCGATTATCTGGTGGTGGATTTGCCGCCGGGAACTTCGGACGCCTCGCTGACGGTGATGCAGTCTATGCCGCTGAACGGCATTGTGATGGTGACCACCCCACAGGCCTTGGCCGGCATGGTGGTGCGCAAGGCCTCTTCGATGGCCGACCAGCTCAACATCCCCATTTTGGGACTGGTTGAGAATATGAGTTACTACAAGTGCCCGGATTGCGGCAGAGAGGTCAATCTGTTTGGACCGAGCAACGCTGGGCGAGTAGCTGAGGAAATGGGCGTGCCGCTACTGGGCCAGTTGCCCATCAACCCCGAAATTGCTGAGCTGGCCGACGCTGGGCGGTTGGAGGAATACGCAGCAGAAGAGTTCATGCCAGTAGCCAGAGAACTGCTCAAGCTGGTGCCCGAGTGCCCACCGGATAAACCGGCGATGCAAGAGTAAGACTAGAGGGTCGGAGCGAAATGCTTCGACCCTTTTTCTATGCCTAAAGATGTATCCCTTGCCATATTCAGTACTCTTTTGCCTTTTTGCCCGATCTCTCTTGCCAGTTGGTGCACCTTGTGATACGATTATACACAGATGATGCTAGACTCTCGGTGATACTCGTATGTTTTTCACCGGACGGAGCAGGCGCAAGCAACTAGAGTGCCTTAACAAATGTCATTATGATCTCGAATGGTCGCATGACCCTCCGATTCCGGGCAGATGTACGTGCTTTGCTGCAGCAGGATTGGTTGGTTTGTGCGGCTTTTTTTTGTTAGCCAGCAATGCCCCACACCCCATTGTTCTATCGAAAGTAACGCCTTCTCGGAACAAGTACAACCTCGTACCAACATGATTAAGGAAGTGCTTTTATGAAAAAAGGCCTCATCATTGGCGCCTCGATGGGCAACTGCGTCCATGTGGCAGGCGTGATTCACTTTTTGAACCTGGCAGAGGACGAGGGCTACAGCACGATATTCCTGGGGCCGGCGATCAGCGTGGATAGCATTATCGCCAGTGTGCAAGAGCACAAGCCGGTGATGGTGGCGCTGGGATACCGGCTGACGCCCAGCAACGTGCTCCCCATCATCCGCGAATTAGAGCAAAAGAGCCGAGGATTGGATTATGCCCCCACCTGGGTGTTTGGGGGAACGCGGCCGGTGGCAGATCAAGTGCGCGAGACGGACTTTTTTGACACTATCTTTGACGGGACGGAAGACATTGACGACTGTATCGCTTTTTTGCGCAGCGGTTCGCGCTATGGCGAAGCGAATGCCGAGAACAACGCGCAAGACCTCGTGGGGCGCATTGCGCAAAAGCGGCCCTATCCCCTCTTGCGACACCACTTTGGGCTGCCTTCTTTCGAGAACACGCTGAGCGGCGTGCGCGAGATCGCCGAGTCACGCGTGCTGGATGTGATTTCGTTAGGGATCGATCAGAACACGCAACAATTTTTCTTTCACCCAGAGCAGCGCGACCCCGAGATGGACGGCGCTGGCGGCGTGCCAGTGCGTAATGCCGAGCAGTTTGAATTGCTCAAGGGTGCGTCCAAAAGCGGCAATTACCCACTGATGCGCTGCTACAGCGGCACAGCGGAGGTGATGCGCCTGGCACAAGTTCTGGTAGAGACGATTGACAATGCCTGGTGCGCCGTGCCGCTCTGTTGGTACAACGAGCTGGATGGCCGCGGCACGAGAAAGCTCGTCGAGTCTATGCGTGAAGCCCAACAGATGATCGACTGGCACGGTTCGCGGGGGATTCCGGTGGAGATGAACGAGCCGCACCACTGGGGACTGCGCGATGCGCACGACGCCATCTCGGTGGTGATGTCGTACATCAGCGCCTATAACGCCAAAAAGTTCGGTGCGCGGGATTATGTCTCGCAGTATATGTTCAACATTCCCAATTCGCTGAGCTTTTCGATGGATTTGGCCAAGGTGTTGGCGCAGGTAGAGCTAACGGAATCGCTGGCGGCGCAAGATTTCCGTGTGTATCGCGAGGTGCGGGCAGGGCTGCCTTTTTTGAGCGGAGACCCGGATATTGCCAAGGGACAGTTGGCCGCCTCGACCAGCCTTTCCATGGCCATCAGACCCCATATCATCCACGTGGTGGGCTATAGCGAGGCAGAGCACGCGGCCACACCGGAGGTGGTGATCGAAAGCTGCAAGATCGTGCGCGGCGTGATTCGTTCGGTGCTGCAGGGCAATGCGGATGCCACAGCCGATCCCAAGGTGCAAGAGCGAAAAGCAGAACTGCTGCAAGAGGCCAAGGTGCTGCTCGATTTCATCAAAGATCGCTATGCAGACGTGAGCAAGGACCCGCTGGGAGATGCCCATGTCCTGTCCGATTGTATCAAACGCGGCTACCTTGATGCACCCCACATCGTCAAAAACGCCGAATTTCGCGGGGCGCTGCACACCCGAGTCATCGATGGCAAATGCCTGGCCTATGACGTCAAAGCCAAGCGCCCCCTAAACGAGGCCGAACGGCTACAAAGACTTGTAGAAAGGATGGATACCCTTGAAGAGGAAAATAGCGGTCATTAGTACGGGTAACGGCGGCCAATCCATGGCCGCGTTTCTGGCAAACGAGGGATATTCGGTCTCGCTGTACGCCAGACAGCAGGAACGAGTGGATATGTTCCTGAGCAACCGCTTTGAGCTGAGCGGCAAAGTGAGCTGTACGGCCGATATCGATCTGATCAGCTGCGACATGGGAGAGGTGGTGCGTGATGCCTATCTGATCATGGTCACCACGCCAGCTCAATACCATGCAGCAGTGGCCGAGACCATGGCTCCGTTTTTGCGGGACGGGCAGGTGGTCGTTTTGAACCCGGGGCGTACCTTTGGCACCTGCGAATTTGCCCAAGTGCTGAAGGGAAAAGGCTGTGAGGCGAAGATCATCTTGGGCGAGACCGATACCTTTATCTTTACCTGCCGTTGCACCGAGGTAGGGAAACCGATCATCTATGAGATCAAAAAAGGGGTGCGTGTTGCCGGGCACAATAGCAAGGATACGCCCTACCTGAGAGATTTACTGGCAGAATGTTTTGGGGATATCCAAGCAGCCAACAGCGTATTGCAGACGGGGCTGACCAACATCGGCATGATCTTTCACCCCCTGCCGATCCTGATGAACATTACGCGCATCGAGGCAAAAGAAGATTTTTTGTTCTACATAGAGGGCATATCACCACTGGTTGCCAATGTGCTGGAGCGGATGGACACAGAGCGAATGGCTGTGGCCAACGCGATAGGCGTGGAGGTACCCAGCGCCAAAGAGTGGCTGCAGGAGAGGTATGGTTCGACGGGAAATACCCTCTATGAACGCATTCAGAGCACGCAGGCTTATAAAAACGTGCTGGCGCCAACGGATATCGACACGCGCTATATTTTTGAGGACATTCAGACGGGATGCGTCCCAGTGAGCCATTTGGGCAAGCGATTGGGGGTAGAGACTGAGATTATTGACGCCGCCGTGAGATGGGCTTCGATCCTGTATAACAAAGATTTTGATTCACTGGGGCGAAACGCGAGCAAGATCGACTTGAACGACCTGATTCACTCTTGTGCCTGATACCCAAAGCTAGAAATCTCAAGAACAGAGGCGAGTGATAGCGTCCTGCAGCACGGCGATGGCGCGGAGGTACTCACGCAGATCGATGTGTTCGTCGGGGGTGTGATCCAAGCTAGAATCACCGGGGCCGTAGGCCAGAATGGGGCACTGCCAGACGGGGCCAACCACGTTCATATCCGAGGTGCCGGTTTTGACCAGGGTGCCAGCCCTGCCCCCCTGCTGGCGAATGGCCGCCCTAAAAGCGCTGGCTAGCGGCGTGCGCGCACTGGCGCGATAGGCCGCCTCGTAACCACGATAACTCAATTGAGCATCACCAGCCCAGCCCCGAGCCGCAACCTCAAAATCCTCGCGGTCAAAGACCGGGGGCAGGCGCAGACTGAGGGTCATATGGGTCGCATCATACAAGCCCTGTGGTGCAGCGGTAATGGTGCGAATGGAAGGCAGAATACGGTCAAAGGCCTTGTCCAGACCAGCGTTGCGCGACTCGCACCAGGCGGAAAGGGATTGCCAAAAGGCAAAAGCCTGCTCGGCCGCAGACACGTCCTGACCAGCGGTGTGGGTAAGGCCGCGCGTCAGCTCGTAATCGATGAGCAGACGGCCCTTGTAACCCAGGGTGACACTCTCCCAACCGCTGGGTTCGCCAATGATGACGAACTCGGGCTGGTGGCGATCCAGCAGATAACGGGCACCACGCGAAGTGGCCGCTTCCTCTTCAACAGCACCCACCACGGTGAGACGCAATCCAGGCAAGGCACCGAGACGCCCCACGGCAGCGATAAAGGCGGATAGAGGGCCCTTGGCATCCACCGAACCACGACCATAGAACAGATCGCCCTCACGACGGATGGGTACCTGACCAGGCACGGTATCAATGTGGCCCAAGAGAAGCAATTCACGGGGGCCATCGCCCAGAGAACCGACGGCATTGCCGACACCATCGGCATCAGCGACAAAGCCCAGTTCGCACATCCAACGCACCGCTACGGCGACGGCCGCGGCCTCATCACCCGAGATGCTGGGTGTACCCACCAACTCTTGCAGCAGCAAGACCGCCTGACCGTCGTCGAAAATCATGCTATTCCTCAGCCATGAGCACGCGCTCAACGGCATCGCAGGCCGTCATGAGGTCATCCTCACCGATGACCAGGGTGGGCAGCAGGCGGAGCACGGTGTGACCAGCGGTAAGGGCCATGACGCCCTCATCGAGCAAGGCATTGACGAACTTGCCAGGGCGCACACGCAAATCGACACCTACCATCAGGCCCAGACCGCGCACCTCACGAATCAAGGGCGATTCGATTTGCTGGAGACGCGCTACAGCCATGACTCCCAACTTTTCAGCACGCTCAGCCAGATGCTCTTCCTCGATGACCTCAATGGCCGCCAAGGCCGCCGCAGCCGCCAAGGGGTTGCCGCCAAAGGTGGTGCCGTGCACACTGGGGCTCAGGTTCTCGACACGAGGACCAACAAGGGTGGCACCAATGGGCACGCCGCCAGCCAAGGACTTGGCCAGACAGATCATATCCGGCTCCAGGTCGTAGTGCTCAGAGGCGAAGAAACGGCCAGTGCGACCACAGCCAGTCTGTACTTCATCGACGATGAACATGGCACCGCGGTCACGGCACATTTGCTGCACAGCGCGCAAATAATCGCCATCACCGAGATAAATACCGCCCTCGCCCTGCACTATCTCAAGGATGACACCCGCGGTCTCATCGGTAATGGCCGCATCCATGGCCTCGATGTCGTTATAGGTGACATGGGAAAAGCCGGGCACCAGCGGGAGATAGGGATCACGATATTTGGCTTCCCAGGTGGCGGAAAGCGAACCCATAGAACGGCCGTGGAAGGCCCGCTTGGTGGCGATGATACCCTGGCGACCGGTAGAAAGACGGGCGAACTTTAGCGCCGCCTCAACCGACTCGGTGCCCGAGTTGCCAAGATAGACACGGTCGATATCTCCCGGGGCCAACTCGACCAGCTTTTCAAGCAACCTGGCCCTGGTTTCGTTGTATTGACAGCCGGGGCAAACCACGAGTTCAGCCGCTTGCTTTTGAATGGCCGCCGTGACCTTGGGATGACAATGCCCGACGTTGGCCGTGCCATAGCCGGCCACGCAGTCGATATAGCGGTTGCCCTGGTCATCCCACAAATAGGGACCGCTACCCCGAGCGATGGTGATGGGGTGATGGGCGGTTACGCCGCTGCTATACTGATCCTCGATGGCAACTGTGTTGAACTCACTCATGCCGCTCTCCCACTACTCTATTACAGTACCACGTCCGGCCAATGCCCGCTGCACCGGCTCTTTGATTCGTGCATCGCCAAATATCACCCGGCCTACGCCGTCACGGATGGCCTCAGCAGCTCCCAATACCTTGATGCGCATACGCCCCTGAGCATGTTCCATAGCCTGCTCGGCGCGTGCCGCGTCCACATGAGCTATCAGGCTGTCCTCGTCGGGATAGTTGGCCAACAAGCCAGGCACGTTGGAGAGAATGACCAGCGTATCGGCCCGCAACGCAGCAGCAATGCGTGCAGCAGCGCGATCACCATCGACGTTGATGGCCTCGTTCTCCGTGCTGATAGCCGGCGGGGTTACCACCGGTGTATAGCCAGCACCCATCAACAAGCGCAAGAGATCGACGTTCACCGTCTCAACGGTACCGGTGTAATCGTCCCTTAAAACGCGACGACGGCCGTTCTGCACGATACGAATCGCAGCCTTGCGATTCCCTTCGAGCAGGCGGCCGTCGAGACCCGACAAGCCCACCGCATTGACGCCCCTACCTTGAAGGCGCTCAACGATGCCTTTGTTTACCTCGCCGCAGTATACCATTTCAAAGATCCGAATGGTACCCCTATCGGTACGTCGACTGGTAAACCCGCTCTCTGATGTGACAAATTCGGCCGGATGACCCAGCTGTTCGGAAACCACGTTGGTGCGATGGCTGCCGCCGTGCACCAACACCAGTTCCTGGCCAGCATTCACCAGCGCGGCCACATCATCACATACGGCATCCAGATCAATGCCCTCGCTGCCGCCCACTTTGATAACCAGCATATTTACCTCCTAGGCCGGATGAAGGCCGGAAAAACCGAGGCCAGCAGTCTCTGGCAGGCTCAGCATCAAATTCATGCACTGCACCGCCGTACCCGCAGCGCCCTTCATCAGATTGTCGATGGCGCAGATAGCGACGATGCGGCCAGTGGTCTCATCATAATCAAAGCCCACGTCGGCGTGATTACTGCCGGCCAATATCTTGGGTTCGGGGTAGCGATAGACGCCCTGGCGTTCGCGCACCAGGCGCACAAAAGGCTCATCACCATAAACGCCACGATAAGCCTTCCAGAGATCCTTGAGGGCAAAGCCCTCGGCCAAAGCCTGGGGGCGAACAAAGACGTGAGCCGTGGCCAGCACACCACGCACCATTTCGATGGCCGTCACGGACATGTGCACGGGCACCTGACCCTCTGCCGAAAGAGCCTGCACCACTTCGGCGGTGTGGCGGTGGCCGGTGGGGGCAAAAGAACGCACGGCCCCGCTACGATCGGGATGATGGGAAGAAGGCGTGGTCTCCGCACCGCTTTCAGAAGAACCCGCCTTGACCTCGACAATCACACCGCGCTCTGTATCGACCACCCCCTGCTGAAAGAGAGGCCAGAGGGCCAAGTTCGTGGCAGTGGCGTTACAACCCACACCGCTAACATAGTGAGCGCCGCGAATGCGCTCGCGATTGATCTCGGGCAGGCCATAGACGAAACGATCCAACCATTCGGGCGCGGCATGGGGCTCGCCGTACCAGCGCTCATAGAGGGCGGTATCGTGCAGACGAAAATCAGCCGAGAGATCGACGATATAGTCAGCCAGGGTGTCCAATTGAGCGATGCGACGCATGGTTTGACCGTGGGGCAGCGCGCAAAAGAGCACATTGCAAGGCTCTAGCTCGGCCATGGTGACGTATTTGAGCGCCGTGTGACCGCGCAGATTGGGATGGGTGGCATAGACATAGCGCCCAGCCTGACGCTCGGAAGTGGCCTGCCTGATCTCGACCTCGGGGTGAGACAAAAGCAACCGCAACAGCTCTCCGCCGACATAACCAGAAGCACCAACGATGGAAGCAGTGATAGGACTCATGCTTCTCTCCTTCCCACAGCCAGGACGTAATCCACCACCCGGGCGGGGATGTTGACACCGGTTGTATCGATGCTGTTGCGGAACTCCATGGTGTAATTGACCTCGTTGACCAGCAGCTCACCCGAAGCCCGTTCGAGAATGTCGATAGCAACCACACCGCCCCCCACGGCCTCAGCCGCCCGACGCGAGAGATCGTCGATTTCGGGGGTGATGGGGCAGTTCTCAGCCCGACCACCGCGCGCCGTGTTGGTAATCCAGTGCTCGGAATGGCGATAGATACCGGCGATGGTCTCATCACCCACCACAAAGGTGCGGATATCGCGCTGCGGCTTGTCGATATACTCCTGGATGTAAAAGATCGAGTGCTGATAAGAGCCCAAAGTGGCTTTGTGCTCCAGAATAGCCTCAGCGGCCTCGCGATCGTTGACTTTGGCGATGAGCCGCCCCCAAGAACCCACAGCCGGCTTGAGCACCACGGGATAGCCCATCTGCTCGATGGCCACGAGGGCCGATTCGGGCGTGTAGGCCAGCATGGTGCGTGGTGAAGGCACGCCATTGGCGAACAGGGCCCGCGTGGTAGAGAGCTTGTTACCGCAGACGTTGGCTACCTCAAAGGTATTGACAGTGGGAATGCCCCAGCTGTTCAGCACTTCCAGGGTGTACAGAGCGCGTGAATGGGTGATGCAGCGCTCGACGACGACGTCATAACTGGTAAATGGTGTGGGATCGCCCACATCGAGTATCAATTCGCGATCGTCGATCAAGTCCAATTCGATACCGCGATCGGCAAAAGCCTGAATGAGCAGCTTTTCCTCTACACGCACCCGGGACAGCAGCATTCCGACTCTCATGATTCCCTCTCTTCCAGAGAACGCAGTACAGCATCCACAACCTGACATGTGGTGGCCTCGCCACCCAGATCGGGCGTGCGGGGGCCGTTCTCGATGACCTGATGCAAAGCAGCACGCAAACGCGCGGCCGCCTCGATTTCGTGCAGATGATCCAACATCATGGCAGCAGCAGACAGCGCCGCGCAGGGATTGGCGATGCCCTGACCAGCGATATCGGGCGCAGAGCCGTGCACAGGTTCGAACACCGCCGCGTTCAAGCCCACGTTGCCCGAGGGGGCTAATCCCAATCCGCCCACCAGAGCCGCGGCCTCGTCGGAGAGAATGTCGCCAAACAAATTGGTGGTGACGATGACATCGAAACGCTGGGGATAGGTGATGAGACGCATGGCAGCGGCATCGACCAGCATCTCTTCGACCTGGATGTGGGGATAGCGGGCGGCTACCTCAAAGGCGGTCTCGCGGAAAAGGCCGCAGGTAGCACGAAGCACGTTGGCCTTGTGTACGATGGTAACCAGGCCGCGACGCTGAGCAGCCTGCTGGAAGGCGAGATCGACGATGCGCTCAGAAGCAGCACGCGTGATGACCCGTTCGGTGGTAGCGCGCTCGGACGTGCGGGTCTCAGCACCACCGTAAAGCCCCTCGCTGTTCTCGCGAACAATGAGCATGTCGATGCCCACACAAGAGCCGGGCAGGGGCTGAGAGAGCACCGGGCGCAGGTTGGCGTAGAGATCCAAACGGCGACGCAAGCCCACGATGGGGCTGGAATAACCCTGCACCGGGCTGAGGGGCGAAGAAACGGCGCCAAAGAGGCAAGCATCGGACGTGCGTACAGCCTCAACGGTCTCCTCGGGGAGGGCCGTGCCCAGACGCTCAAAGGTAGCCCAGCCAGCCTCGGCGTTGGAGAAGGTCAGGTCCAAGTTCATGGCCTCCAGCACCTCGCGGGCGGCAGGGATGACCTCCAGACCGATACCGTCGCCGGGGATCAAGCAGATGTGGTGTGACATGTGCGTTCTCCCACGGGGAAACGACCATAACGGGCGTAATAGGCCAGGATACCGCCATTCTCCCAGACCTCGCGCACCCAGGGGGCAGGCGCAGGCAGGGCAATGCAGCGATCGCCAACCAACAGCTCGAAACGATCCAAGATGAGAACGGCTTCATCGCCATCGCTGACCTGGTCAGTCAGGTCAGCCTCAAAGAGGGGCAAGCCCAGGTTCAGAGCGTTGCGGTAAAAGATACGGGAGAAACTGGGGGCAATCACGGCACCCAGGCCCACCATGTAGAGGGCTCGCGGGGCGTATTCGCGGCTGGAACCACAGCCAAAGTTCTTGCCAGCCACGATCACATCGCCACGGACCACCTGGCCGGCGAACTCGGGACGAGCCTCGATAAAGGGATACTTGGACAGCTCGGCCTCGGAGGTCATATAAGGGGCGTAACGACCGGGCAGAATCTGGTCGGTGTCCACATCATCACCAAACATCCATATTCTGGTCATGTCATTCCCCTCCCCGGAGGGTTCGCGGATCGGTGATGCGGCCGGTAAGGGCCGAAGCAGCCGCCGTCTCGGGCGAGCTGAGATAGATGAGCCCTTCAGGATCGCCCATACGCCCGCGGAAATTGCGGTTGGCGGTAGAAAGGCAAACTTCGCCAGCACCGATGACGCCCATGTGGCGACCGATGCAGGGACCGCAACCCGGCGTGCCAATGGTGGCTCCAGCAGCCAGCAGGTCTTGCAGGACGCCCTCAGCGATGGCATCTTGGAGAATGCGGTGAGAAGCGGGAATCACCAGCAGACGCACGCCAGCAGCCACATGCTGCCCACGCAGAATGTCTGCGGCAGCGCGCAGATCAGTGAGGCGGCCGTTGGTGCAGGTGCCGATAAAGACCTGATTGACGGCCACATCGCCCAACTCGGAGGCCAGACGCACATGGTCGACCTCGGGCGGGATGGACACTTGCGGCTCTAGCGTGGCGAGATCGATATCGATGATGCGGCTGTAGATGGCCTCTTCATCGACGTGGAGCCATTCGGGCACATTGAGATGGGCGGCAGCAGGACCAAAGGGCGGCACCAGACCAACTTTGGCGCCCAGTTCGGTGGTCATGGAAGCCAGGGTCTCGCGGCCATCCAGGGGCAGCCAATCCAAGCCGTGGAACTCGACGGCCTCGTAGGTGGCGCCATCCAAACCCAGCAGACCGCAGAGATAGAGGCTGAGATCCTTGGGACTGACGCCGGGATTAAAACGTCCGCTGACGCGTACCAGGATGGTGGTGGGCACGCGCAGCCAGATTTGACCGCTGGCCAGCGCCAGAGCCATATCGCGAGTGCCCACGCCAGTGCCAAAGGCACCCACCGAGCCGTAAGAGGTGGCGTGGGAATCGGTGCCCAAGGCGATTTGGCCGGGCTCGACCAGGTCTTCTTCGATCATGACCTGATGGCAAACGCCGCAGCCCACATCGTAAAAGGAGGTGATGCCCTGCTCGGCAACCCATTCGCGCACTAACACCTGAGCATTGGCGGTAGCCACTGTGGCCGCCGGGGCCACGTGATCCATGATGACAGCCACCCGCGAGGGATCATGGATGCGCTCGACGTGAAGGATATCGCGCAGCACGCCGATGACCTCGGGGGTCAACGAATCGTGGCTCATGCAGCAATCCACATCGACGATAACCAGCTCTCCCGGGGTGACGGGATGTCCCACGGCATGGGACAAAATCTGTTCCGCCATAGTCTGATGGGTCATCACACACGCTCCATTCGGCCAGCCTGCCAGTCGCGCAGCACGGCATCCACGTCATCGAGAGTCAGCGTTTTGTCATCAGCCAGATGCTTGATGTGCACCGTAGCGGCTTTGATGTCGTCGTCGGTCATGTCCAGGTTGAGCTGCTCGACACGAGACTTGATGGCATTCCAGCCCGTCAGGCGGTGGGCAATGCTGATATAGCGAGACATGCCAAAAGCCTGGGGATTGAGAATCTCGTAGGTTTCGGGGTTGTTGAGCACGGCTTTGGCGTGAATGCCAGCCTTGTGGGTAAAGGCGGTGATGCCGGTGATATAGTTGTTGAAAGGGATATCCACACCGACCATGGAGGCAACCATGCTGTCCAATTCGCGGATCATGGTGAGATCATAGCGAGCCACCAGAGCGGGGTCAGTAGCATAGAGACGAGCAATCAAGCCGCCCAAAGGCGGGATGCCGTTGCGCTCGCCGATGCCCAGTACACTGGTATCGATATGGGTCGCACCGGCCTCAAGGGCGGTGTAGGCGTTGGCGATGGCACAGCCCGAATCGTTATGACCGTGGAACTCGATATCGCAAGAGACGCGGGATTTGATAGCACTGACCACCTCGCGCACCTGCGAAGGCGTGGCTACACCGACGGTATCGGCGACGCCCACACGGGTGACGCCAAGCTGATCCACGGCCTCGTAAGCCATGAGAATGTCATTTAGGTTGCTACGAAAAGAATCCTCGGTGCTAAAGCGCACCTCCAGGCCTTGCCCTTTGATATAACTGACCACCTCGCGAGCCATGACGATGATCTCTTCCATGGATTTGCCGTGGCTGAACTGGCGCAGCAGAGAGGAGGTGCCGATGACTACATCGACGCCATCGACGCCGGTGCCGACAGCGAGCTGGGCATCAGCAAGGGTGCAGCGTGTATGGGTGAGCACACGTGCCTTGAGGCCAAGTGCTGCGATGGCCTCACAGTCCTCGCGAGACTGGTCCGAGGCTGCGGGAGAGGTCACCTCGATGTACTCGACACCAAAAGCATCGAGAGCTCGGGCGATCTCTACTTTTTGAGCAGTGGAAAAGTTGGCACCGACGAACTGTTCACCTTCACGAAGGGTCGATTCGATGATGCCATAGTTTCCAATAGGCATCAGGCTACTCACCCCAGTCCTCTTCTTCCTCAGGTGCGAGGTCAAGTGTGAGCGGATCGAGGGAGACTACCTCGAGTTCCACCCCACAATCGGGGCAGTCGAGGATTTCGCCTTCCATCACGTCGGTAACGTCAAATTCGGCGGCACATTCGGGGCACGTTGCGGTCATGAGTCTCAGCTCCTTGTTGAGTGGGACTCTCACCGGCAGGGGTTAGGTGCATTGCAGGTAGCACAGGGCTACACAACAAAAGCGGCCCTCCCCTGATCCGGGGAGAGCCGCTCGATTCCTTTTTCTGATGCGAGCAAGCCTATCCAGACCAGGGGTCCGGCTTCTTCGACTTGCTTTTCTTGGAGAGGTCGGCATTGAGCCAATAAGACCTCTCGGATGTGGCGTTGTTGTCAGGAGACAATCTAGCACCTCATTCGCGTCAAACGCGATCGCATCAATAGCAACGAGCATAACATGGCGAGAGAGATGTGTCAAATCACATAACTAGTCCATCTTGGAAGAGCGGGAGGGAAATGTTATAGTGATGGGCATTATTGTAAGGGGTGAAAACATGAGTTTGGAGCGCCGCATCGAACGCACACTGCTGGTGGATGCCGACGACACATTGTGGGAATGCAATATCTATTACAGCCAATGCACCCACGATTTTGGCGAGCACATGGCCTCACTGGATTTTGACATCGAGCAAGCCCGGACGATTCAATCCGTAGCCGAACTGGAGGTCATTAGTGAGTACGGCTATTCACCAGAGGGTTACGTGCGCTCGCTCGAACTAACCTACGAACGGCTGGCACAACAAGCTGGCCTGAACGCCAATCCAGCTGAGATTACCCGGATCGCCGAATATGCCGAGGTGGTGCTCAAGCCGCGCATGGTGCTGCTCGATCACGTGCAGGAGACGCTGGCCTCGCTCAAGCCGAGCAGCAAGCTGGTGTTGGTGACCAAGGGCGATCAAAATCACCAACAAAGCAAGGTAGACCATTCGGGCTTGAGTCACCTGTTCGATGCTCAGTACATTGTCCCCGAAAAGCATGACCAGACCTATGTCGAGATCGCCAGGAAAGAAACACTAGATTGGGCCAATACATGGATGATCGGCAATAGCCCCCGCTCGGACATCAATCCAGCGGTACGGGCTGGCCTGAGTGCTATCTATATCCCCCATCCGGCCAGCTGGGTAGCCGAGCTGGAACCCATTGAGCAGCCCGAGTGCGTGATCGTGCTCTCGCGCTTTGCGGATCTGCTGGGTTATTTTGGCGTACAGGCTCAGGGATCCTGATCCCCCACAATTCACGCTGATTTGCCGTTGATGCACATCCATTGACGTGGTACAATGCCCGCAGTCATTCAGCCGAGGGCAACGACGTGCATTCTTTTCTTTCTCGACTGCAGATCATCTGGCAGAGCATTTGCAAAAGATTCAACAAACTCGTCACAGCAGCCATAGCCACACCAGAACGCTGCGTGACGTTATCTTTGTTTGCCCTGGCTCTTTTTATGCGGCTCTATCAACTCGATGCTGCCCTCATTGGCGAAAGCAGTGCCCCATACTTGGGGTTTCTTCGAGAAACACTGACCTCTAGCCCCTGGACAACCGCAACCTCTCAGTTGTTGCTGGGCTTGATCTCAACAGCGATGGGCAGCCTCACCGGCACCCTGGTCATTCTGGGTTTGCTGAACAGCCTTAGCGTAGCCCTGGTAACCCGGACGACAAGTCGCTGGTTTGGGGTGCGTACCGGGGCTGTTGCCGGCCTGCTGCTGTGCTTTAATCCCTGGGGCATAATGGCCAGCCGCACCATCGGCCCAGCAGCGCTATTACTGCCCGCAGGCGTTCTGATGTTATGGGGCTTGGAACTGGCACTCTCTGAGAAAAAGCAGGGGGGCTGGGTATTGGCATTAGGTGCCAGCGGCCTGGCTTGCGGTGTTCACGCTGCAGGACTGATTCTGCCTGCAGTTTGCCTGCTGATATGCCTGGTATTCGCCAGACGCGTATCGTGGCGGCACGCGGGCGTGGGTTTTTTGTGGGGATTGCTGCTTGCCATTCCTCCCTTTTATGCCCTGAATGCGGTGGGTTGGGCACAAAACGGCCTAGTGAGCGATCAAACGGCTGTGACGGAACGGCTATACGCCTGGGTCCAGGCAATCGGCGGAGGCGGCTTACTGCAGGCCTTTTTCGAGGGCGCTGGTGCAATCAGTTTATCCCCTGCACTGCAAACCAGCCTGCAAGTATGGGGTTGGCTTGCCATGGTAGCCCTGCCCGTAACAGCCTACCTATCACTGTGGGCCTGGGCGCACTGGCGCAAAAAACTGGATGCCAGCAATTTCGCTGCCATAGCCCTGATTGGCACATTTACTGTCGTCGGCCTCATGCTGCTGCCTGCATCGGCTGACCCTACGCTCTATTGCGGCCTTCTTTCGGCCAATGTAGTTGGCGCAGCTCTGATGATCGACGCACTGATGCCGCAGTTAACCTTTGCCAGACCTGCCCATCTCAATGCAGGTATGCTGCTTCTGATAGCCCTGATGGTATTATTCGGCTTGCAATTGTATACGACGCTCGCCTTTTACGAACAAGCTAACACGGAAGCTGCCATCGAGGCCAAGGGCATGCCCTTGCGCTATTGGAAGCAGGTAGCAGGCATGGCGGAGCGTTGCGTTGGAGAATCGACCAGCGACCGCGTGTGGATTTTGGGCAGTGCAAGGGGCGATTCGCTGCTGATTCCCGAGATCATTGCCTACGAGGCGCCCGATATCGTGCTGGTGCTGGCCGACGAGTACACCACGCCGGTCGCATTGGACGACACAGCCCTCGTTCTTGCAGCGCCAGATCGACAAATTACGCTGGAGGCCTTTTCGACTGCATGTGGCAAGGTGTTATTGCCGAACGAGAACGATGCGGTATGGCTGGATGAATTAGCTGTAATTGATGTGACGACTCTCCCCATTGCAAATGAGAGCGAGGCAATAACCGCGGCGCCGGGCATTACCTATCTGGGTTATAAAGCCATCTCGGATGAGATAACAACAGAGATTACCGTTTACTGGCGGCGCACACCTGATGCTGCCACAGACCCCATCACGCTCTACATGGATGACACACTTTTAGGACAACTGACTCCCGGGGAGAGGGCGCCTGAAAACTGCGTAACCCTGGCAACAACGTTGAGCATGTCGGGCATGATAAAAACACATACTTTGTGGACTGAAAACGGCACTGAGCGCATCGAATTGGATATTATCACCATCACTGAGTCTTGATTATGACGAGCTATAGGTGTAATATTGACCATAAGACATTCAACCGCTATAATGTGGAGGATGCTTGAGTGTTTAAACTAAACCGCCCCGGCGTTTGCAGGGGCGGTATTTTGCGTAAAAGATAAGGATTTTTTGAATGAGTTCTGTTTTAAAGATTACTCCATTAGGAGGACTGGGCGAGATTGGGCGCAACTGCACCGCTTACGAATACGATGATCAGATCATCGTGGTCGATGCGGGGCTCATGTTCCCGACCGATGATATGCTGGGTATTGACCTGGTCATCCCCGACTACACGTACCTCATCGAGAACCAGACCAAGGTTCGTGCTGTGGTATTGACACACGGCCATGAAGATCACATTGGCGGGCTCTCTTACCTGCTGAACGAGGTGCCTGTACCCGTTTATGGCACACCCCTGACGCTCGGTCTTGTCGAGAGCAGGCTCAAGCGGCGCAATCTGCTTGAACTGACCGAACTGTGGGAGATGCATCCTGGCGACATTATTGATGAAGGGCCATTTACGATTCGGCCTTTCCACGTGAACCACTCAATCCCCGATTCGGTGGGATTGGCCATTGAAACCCCTGTGGGACTTGTCGTTCATACTGGTGATTTCAAGATCGATCATACGCCCATTGAGGGTGAGCCGACCGATCTGGCTGAACTGGCCAGACTATCGGCAGAGGGTGTGCGCCTGCTGCTATCCGACTCGACCAATGCTGAATCGGCGGGGTATACCATTTCGGAAAGCGCCCTGCGTGATACGTTCGAACGCGCTTTTTCCTCGGCAAAGGGGCGAATCATCATTGCTACATTTGCCTCGCTTTTGTCGCGCTCGCAGCTCGTTGTCGAGACGGCACATACCATGGGGCGCAAGGTTGCACTGGCAGGGCGAAGCATGATCGACAATGTGGCCATCGCCGAGAAACTGGGTCTCTTGAAGATACCGCCCAATACAATGATTGACCTGAACACGGCAAATTCGATGCCAGATGATCAGGTTTGTATTCTGGCTACTGGCACCCAGGGAGAGCCTAATGCCGCTTTGGCGCGCATGGCCACCGGACGCTTTAGGGGAATTACCATTCAAGAGGGCGATACAGTATTGCTCTCATCCAAGGCCATTCCGGGCAATGAGACGCGTATTTACAGCAATATCGACAAGCTGTTTCGTCAGGGGGCCAATGTGATTTACGGCACACAAGCCGGCATTCACGTATCTGGACACGCCGCCAGCGAAGAGCAAAAGCTGATGATCAACCTGCTGCGGCCCGATTATTTTGTGCCCATTCACGGTGATTACCGTATGCTGCATCGACATGCTGCTATGGCTCGGGAAATGAACATGGATAACGAACACGTGTTTATCCTTACCAACGGTGAACCACTGGAGCTAAATAGAACGTCGGCCTGGCGAGGTGAGCCCTTGGAAATGCGCACTGTGCTTGTAGATGGGCTAGGTGTTGGCGACGTGGGACAGACCATTCTACGAGATCGAGCTTCATTGGCTCGCGATGGTTTTGTGGTAATTCGCGCCGACATTGATGCGGAGACGGGCAACCTGATCGACGACCCCGAGGTTATTACACAAGGGTTCATCTATCTCCCTGAATCGACGGAATTCGTCGAAGAGACGATGGAGATCATCCGCAACGTAGCAGAGCATACACCTGCCAGCAAAGACGGCAATACAGAACAACTGACGCTGAATCTTCGCAAGCAGTTGGAGCGATTCTTCCACGACGAGACGCAACGCCGCCCCGTTCTGGTGATCATGGCCAAAGCGCGCTAAGCATCATCTCTGCAAGATAATTAGAGCTGGCGACCCGAGCTTTTTGTTCGGGCGTCAGCTTTTCTTGTGCATAACGAAAAGCCAGTTTGCTCATACGCTCAGAACGCGTTTGTAAATAACCGATGGTGGCTTTTGCGTCGCCCCCAGAAAGCTCTTTGAGCATCCAGCCGATGGCTTTTTGAATCATTGGCTCCTTATCACTCAAGAGCTCATCAGCAAGTTGAAAGAACTCGTCCGTTTCTTCGCCCTTGCGCAGCCCCCGTGTCAGGCAGACCAGTGAAGCACGGCGATACCAAAGCCCCTCTCGATGGGCCCAATCCTGAACACGGGGCCAATCCAAGCCATGGCGCTCGATGACGTGTGAGAGTACCTTGAGGCAAAAGCTATCGGTGGTGCCCCAGCAAGTGAAGAGGCCAATCCAATGGTCGAACAGATCCCAGTGCTCGGATCCAAAGCGCCGCCAAAAGCGGCCCAGCATTTCATTGGCCACAGCAGCATGTTCCATTACCCCCGTGGCATAGAGGCCCGTGCCCACCTGAATGATCGTGTCGAGGTCCTCGCCTTTGAGCGTAACAGCCAATTCTTTGCCCAATTGGTTGGATAGGCCACTGGGCAAACCCAGAATTGACGGTTTGCTGGGGAAGAAACGAAGGGCGGCCTCCACACGGGTTTCATCCGCCTCAGAAGCCATGCGCGCAAATAGTTCGTCCAGAATGATAGTCGGATCGGACATTTTGCCTCCTTGAAACCGTTGAACTCTGGGAACAGGTAGGTTACACTGCCGCCATCAGCAACGTTCGCTGCAGGGGGTAAACCATGACGGATCGAAATCTAAGCCCGCAAGTCATGTTCAAAAAACTGGCTCAAGCGCACCCACCTCTATGCCGTTTCGATGGCGCAACGGGGTTTACGGAATGGAAAAAAGACACGCTGCCTCAAGTACTCGCCACGCTGGGTGAAGCACCGGCACGCGTGCCGCTCAATCCCGAGCTGTTGGTCGAATGGGACGAAGGCGCCCTACACAAGCAGCGTTGGGTCATCGATGTATCCGAGTTTATCTCGGCTACACTGCAAATCAACATACCCGCCGACTTGCACCCTGGAGAACGGCGACCGGCGATTATGTGCTGGCATGGCCACGGCCTTTTTGGCAAAGACTCGGTGATGGGCAACGCCTCTTCGCCCGAGCGCCGTGCCGAAATCGCCAGTTGCAATTACGATTACGGCCGACAAATGGCTGAGGCGGGGTATATCACCTATGCCATTGATTGGATCGGTTTGGGCGAACGCAACGACAACAACAAGCCCCACTTTTTGCGAACCAACGGCAACAAGGACTGGTGCAACCTATATTATCTCCATGCTACCATGTTGGGCATGACTTCGCTATCCATCAATGTGACCCACGGCAAAGCGGCGACAGATTTTATCCAAGAGCAGCCCTTTGTGGATGCCGACCGGTTGGGCGTGATGGGCTTGAGCGGCGGTGGTACCATGACGTTGTGGTCTAGTCTATGCGACGAGCGTTTTGGCGCTACAGAGATCATCTGCTACAGCGACCTGTGGGCCAAGTTCGGTTTTAACGACCTCAACTATTGTGGCATGCAAGTCGCACCGGGTCTGTTCAAACTGGTAGACCTGCCCGATGTGCAGGGTCTGTTAGCGCCGCGTCCGCTCTTGGTGGATATTGGTGTGTATGACAGTTGTTTTGTGGTGGATAATGCCACGGCTTGTTTCCACCAGGTAGAGAATATCTATGAAGCTGCGGGCGCTCGCGACGACCTGTGGCTGGATCTACACAACGGCGAACATGGCTGGGGGGGCAACAAGTCAGCAAGTTTCTTTGGGCAGTATCTCGGTTTGGACTAGGTTTTTGGGCAGATACAAAAAAAGGGCGGCTGGAGCCGCCCTTTTTCTTTACTCTTCGTATTCAAGAGGTTCGATAGCCGTATCGATAAAAGTGTAATCCATGGCGTTTTCGGGATCGACACCCGCTTCCCTCTCCTGCATGAAAATGCCATCCTCAGGGATGTAAAAAGTGATTTCGCGTTCCTCATCGCCCTGATAGAGAAGGGTTAACAAGCTCTCATCAGCGTTTTCTTCCACAATGCTATAGTACTGATCGGTACGTACGCCATCAGCATCGACAATGATCAGGCTGCCTTGACCCGTCGTTGCATCAAGGGGGCCAAAGTAATAGTCTATGGCATCATCGGAGAACCAGTGTCCCTGCAAACGAGCAGAAAGTGTAGCCGTATCGCGCAAGAGACCACAACCAGACAGAACGACAATCAACCCCAGACACACAAGCGAAAATGCAACAAGCCTCCGCACGAACAACCTCCTTTGTTGTAAGTGACTCTATTATCGAACCAGTACAGTCAGTGGTCAAGAAAGAGCATAGCCATTGACGTTGTGTTGTTGCCTACCTAGAATAGGCCGCACAGAAAAAGGAGGGAAAATGACCGCAACATGCCGAGCAGGCGTCATTGGACTGGGTATTCTGGGCAGCCAATACGCCACCCTATTGCATAAACGCGCAGACATAACGCTAGCTGCCGTAGCCGATCTACGGGAAGAGACAGCCCAAGCTACAGCCGCCTCAACAGGCGCTACGGCGTACACCGCCTATGAGGAGATGCTCAAAGCCGAGCATCTCGACCTGGTGGTGGTGGCCACGCCCGACCCCTTGCACCTGGCGCCGAGTTTGGCTGCCATCAAAGTTGGCGTCCCGGCTATCATTCAAGAAAAGCCCTTTGCTACCAAACTAGAAGATGCTACCAAGCTGTATGAGGCCATCGAAAAAAGCGGATGCAAGTTTTATGTCAACTACGCTAACCGTGCCACCCCGCTAGACATCGCCACACGCTATGTGGCACAGCAGGGATTGTTGGGGGATGTGGTCTATGGCGAATCACGACTGGATGATAACATCTCGGTGCCAACGCAATTGTGGGGAAATCGCAGCAAAGATTGGGCAGCAGGATCATCGACGGCGCACTTTTTGCTGAGCCACGTGGTGGATCTGCTACGCTTTTACTTTAGCCCTGCCGAGGTTACGGACGTTTATGCTATCAAACAAGAGTGCGTGTTGGGCTATACGCCCGACTTGTATGATGCCTACCTGACCTTTGATACGGGGATGAAAATACGTGTCAAAGCAGAATGGATCAAGCACATCGACGAGCTGGTCGAGTTCTATATGTGCTTTTCTGGAGCCAAGGGCACGCTCATCTACAACAAACGCGGCGGATTTGGCACACAGCCCGGCTGGAGGGCCAACCTCTCGACAGAGATTACCTTTGAGGAATTGTTGGCCCATCAAAAGGCGCTGTTGGGTTGGGATGTGCACCTCAAGGCGATGATGAATCAACCAGAGCCCAGTACGGGCGTGCTCAGCACGGAGAATCAGGCCGGCGTACCTGCCCTAGAATACAATGGCCTGGGCTATGGCGAGTTCATGGCCATGCCTGATCATTTGATCGACGGCATTTTACAAGGCACGAACGAGCCTACCTCCTGGCAGGGGCTGGGTTCTCTGCCCAACCACGAAGACGGGCTGATCCAAACTTGCATCACCTGCGCCATCATCGAATCAGCCGACAAGGGGGAACCTTCTTCGTTGGGCTAGGACTCGGATTTCCAATGGCTGGAGAGATATTCATAGTAATACAGAGCGTTCTCCAATGGTATGTTTGCTGGAAGATGATTGCCCACCGCTACCATGAGGCCGCTGCAGTTTTGGGCGGCCTCTAATGTTTCATCTACCTGACGACGAATGTCATCTTGCGTGCCAAAGGTGAGGGTACGGGCATCGACCGAGCTGCCCAGCAGGCAGTGGGTGCGGCCGTATTTTCGGCTAACCTCTGCCAAGGGCACCATGGGCTCAAAGCAAAGGGCATCGGCACCGGCCTCGACGATATCATCCACGAACATGCGCCAGTCGCCATCAGATGTAAAGATCACCTTTTTGCCGGCGTCGTGCAGTACCTGCCATAGAGCCTTGTAGCGGGGGAATATCTCGGCGCGATAGTAATCAGGACGCATAAAGGGGCCGCTGCTCCAAACCATGTCATCATGGCACATATAGACCTCGCAACTGGTTTGGGCCCAGGCCTGGCAGTGCCGCAGTGTTTGCTGATAGATAGAATCGAGCACGCGCGTAAAACGATCGCGCTGGGCGGCGCCCATGAGAAGCATATCCCAGCCCAAGATGGCGATGGCTCCAGAGATCAGGGTGCGGTAATAGCCGCCGGTCCACACCTGTTCGGGATAATCATGCCGGGCCTGCTGGTAGAGCATCTGGTAGGTATTGACCAGGGTTCTCATGTCAGTCAGGCCGTATTCGGCCACAGCATCAAAGGCAAGCACCTCTTCGACTGTGTGAAAGGGGCATTCCGTCGAATCATGACGGTCAGAGCCGTTCTCCATATACTCGGCGTGCCCCATGTCGGTCACACGTCCGCGCTGTTCCCAGGGGACAGGGTCATCGGTGGTCGACCAGAGAAAATCGTACTGCCACTTGGCGTAAAAGGAACGGGCGAGGGCAGGATCCGCTTCATCCAGGCCGGTCACATAGCGCATCAGAGGGCCGTGGTCGCAGTATTCAGTGTGAGCCAGACGCGGCGTCGGTCGCAGGTTGAGGCAATCCATACCAATACGATAGCTCATGGGCCCAGTCCTCCGCTATACAGGATCTACCAGGTCTTGTACCAGCCAGAATCAGTCCCTCGACGTTCAAAACCGATGGCCTCGTAGAACTCGCGACTGCCACCGATGCAATACGTCGCCCCAAAGGCTTGCGTACGCTTCATGGCCTCCATCAGGATGACGGTCGCCAAACCCTTGCGCCTGTGTTCGGGAACCGTGGCAAGAGGTTCTAGATAGGCGTAATCGTTGTCCTGATCGAGCCACATACCAGCGAAACAAGCGTACTCACCATCGGGTGCCACGATGACGAAAGTCAGGTCTTGGCGAAAATGGGGCCCGGATTGCATCTGGCGACGACAATCCCAATCGTCGTCGGGCTCATCACTGTGGTCAAAGCCCTTCCAGAGGCAAGTGTGGATTTTGCGAAAATCGTCTTCCTCTTGCAGCGTGTGCAAGGTAAAACCTTTTGGCGATTCGCGCTGCAGGAATCCCTTGGCGTAATCGTAGTGGAGGATGGGGTGAGACCAACGAGGCGTATAGCCGCGAGTCTCTAGCACACGCCGCAAAGCCGTCTGAGTATCATTGGCGGAAACCTCTAGTGAGTGCTGTCCATTCTCGACTTTGGCAAGTTCTTTTTCCGCATAGGTGAGCATTTCATCATAGAGAAACTCGTACCCGTGAGCGGCGGAGATTAAAGCTTCACCCAGATCACCCTCAAAACAAACCAAGGCTACGATCTCGCCATCGTCTTGCCACAGCTTGAAGCGATGAGCCCGATTGTAATTGAAAGCCGGATGCGTATGGGCATATTCAAAGCGGGGCTGGAGCATACACTGCCCCCAACCGCTTTTCTTGTATTCAGCCGTCAAAAAACGGCTCACTGCGTCGAAATCTTGAAGCAGTCGGTAGTTTCTGGATATTATCGTCATGCTGGATACCTCCTCCTTGGGGCAAGCAGCTACACGAGTTTGGCATTACAGGTTCAAAGCAAAGACTCTAAAGACCGGCGCGTACCTCATTGACCAGGTTACGGCAAGCATTGCCAAAGAGCGCGATATCGACGCCCATGGTGAGATACTGAATCCCCTGACGATACCAGAACTGTGCCGATTCAGCGGTACCGCAGAAGGTGCCGGCGAATTTGCCCGCCTCGCGGATGCGATGGGCAGCATCGATCATGGTGCTGGTGATCAGAGGATCGTTGACCTGGCCGGGGATGCCCAACGACTGGCTGAGATCATATGGCCCAAGGAAGATGACATCGATATGGGGCACGGCGAGGATAGCATCCAGATTGTCGACGCCCTCTTTGCCCTCGATGTGCACAATGAGCATCTGCTCCTCGTTGAGGCGGTCGGTGAGACCCACCGAGCCAGAGAGGAAATAGTCACCGGCGCGGGTGGCAGGAGAAAAGCCGCGTTGACCGTAGGGCCAGTACTTGGCCGAATGCACAGCACGTTCGGCGTCAGCCGCCGTAGAGATTTGGGGCACCTGCACACCGGCGGAACCAATGTCAAGAGCGCGTTGAATGAGGGTTGGCTCGTTCTCGCGCACACGCACGATAGGCGCCAAACCACCGCATTGACCAGCGCGGCAGAGATCCTCGGCCGTCTCGATGGAGAGCGGGCCATGCTCGGTATCGGCAATGGCGTAATCGAATCCTGCGCGACCGGCGATTTCAGTAAAGGCGGCATAGCTACAGTTCATAAAGAGGCCCAGAGCCGCCTCACCCGCTGCCATTTTCTCGATGATTGGATTCACGTCTCTCTACCTTTCACAATAGGACTGGGCAAGTCTAGTAAAACACCATAGTGGGGTCAAGCGCTGGCACAGAATCAGCGATATTCGCCCGTCTCCAGGCGGGCAAGGCGCCCGATGTTATCTGTATCAGGCAGGCGTCCCTGTACAAAGGCAGCAATGCGCTCAGCCAGCCAATCCGCATCGATAGGCAGGGTAGCCATGTCTCGGGCCACAGATTCGACATCATAAGGTTCTGCATCCAGGCGCAATTGGCCATCCTCCAAAAGAGCGTAACAAGCCTGAGGAACGCCCAAACGTTGCTGACCGATGCTGCCCGGGTTGCAAAAGATGCGGCCCACCTGCTGCACAATGCTTTGTATGTGAGAGTGACCCACCAAGATGGTGTCCTCGCTGCATTGGGCAGCCAGATAGGCATAGGCCTCATCAGAAGAATCGGGCCAAAGGCGTTTGCCATATTGGGGAGGCAGCAAACCGTGGATCATGCATAGCGGGCGTCCATCAATATCGAGATGGCGCATCTCTGGCCAAGAGGTCATGACGGCCAGGCTTTCCTCAGAGAGCTGCTTTCGGCACCAATGCCTCCAGGCCTGATCGGGAGTAGCTGGTGGTTGTGATAGATCCATGTTAAGTAGCTCTGTATCGTGGTTGCCGCGGATGCAGAGAGCACCTACCTCTACCAGACGTTGGATGACGGCATTCGGATGGGGACCGTCACTGGGGGCATCACCCAGAAAAAGGATGCCGTCCACGTCAGTGTGGGCAGCCAGAACAGCGTCCAATGCGGGTAGATTACCGTGCACGTCAGCGATGATCAGATATTTCAAGACAATCTCCAATCAATGTTTACGACAGACTAGCTGTTTCGTGGCTAGGCAGCAAATTGTGCTTGCATTAGCAGTCAGCAATCCATAAAGTAGTACAAGCGTTCATAGGAGGCGTCATGTTCGACTGGCATAAACTCAAGAATCCCGTTCACAGTGTGGTTGGTGAGTCCATCAAGGATTTTTGCTGCGCTCGATTGGGCGATTCCTTTTTCATCTTTTACTCGGCTTTTTATGAAGAGCAAGGCAAGCTCTATTGTGCTGTGTGTGAGATTCAAACCGAGGATTTTCTCTGTTTCAGCGAACCCTTGTTGTGGTTGGGGCCAACGAACGAGTTCAAAGGATACTGCTCTCCCGATATCAGCCGGGTTGGCGACACCTTTTATTTGACGCTGAACACTTGGGGAGATGTAGGGGGTCAACCCAATCAACTGTGGTTCACCTCTTCGACTGACCTGGCAAACTGGGATTCTTTAAACCCACTGGCGCAGAACCTTACGAGGGAAGAGCGTGCCATTGATGCAGCACTGGGGCATTATGACGATGGCTGGCGCCTGATGTGGAAAGGGCACGGACACCAGACCACCATAGCTTTTGCCAAGGACATCACAGATGATTTCGATTATATTGACGATGGCCTGGTGACATTCTGCCATCTAGATGGCAGCTGTACGCACGTCGGCCACGAGAACTATCAATTCTTGACCATAGACGGTACCCCACATTTACTCACCACCTGTTTCGCCGCAGGGCATCTGCCTGTGCTCTATAGACAAGGAACAGCAACCGATTGGCTGAACTGGTACGAGGTACGAACCCTGCATCTTCCTGAAGAGTATTTCAACACTTTTGATCTAGCTAATGCCTCAACGCTGTACGACTGGCGAGCCTACGACGATCATTATTACCTACTCTACGCTGGCACCACGGAGTGTGAGACCTTTAAAGGCGATGCCAAGTGGGGACGAGGATGGAATGTCCTGGGGCTCGCGCGGTCCAAAGACCTGATCCACTGGGCAGCAGCTGGCAAAGATGACGCATGAAATCTTTTTTTTATGCATGAGCGCATTGCCAAAGAAACGCCGGAATACACAACGAGTTTGCCTGTTGACCGATCTGGCTGGCAATGGCTGGATCAATTGTAGGCAAGCGCTACAATCCGGGGCCTGCGTCGACATCTGGTGGAATAACGGATTCTGGAGAGAACTAGAGGACGAACATAAAGCGGCCGAATCGTTCGGGCATGTGAAAATCCTCATGCCCCGTGGGCGACCAAGCCGACAACTCCCAGCCGCTCTCGGCAGGCCGGTCGATGCGGTAAAAGTTAGTCCGCCAGACATCGCCCGATTGGGGCGGAATATGGGGCGCCGTCAAAAGCTCGGCCAAGGGAATGGCCATCTCTACAACCCAACACTTGTCGATGCTGCCACGACGAGTAGCATCACCCTCCACGCTCACGGCGGTTTGCAGACCCTGACAGTCCCAATCCAACAGACCCTTGCGACGGCCGTTGTAAAGCAACATATAGAGATCAAAGACGGTGTTCAAGGGGCTAACTTCAAGCTCCATATAACCGATACCATCGGAATTGGCATCGATAAAGACTTCGACCACCTCTTGCTCGTAAATAGGCGCATCATGCTCGGTCATGTCCCCCCAGATGTCATTATCCTCGCACTCGAAAGCCACATAGAGCGCCTGTTCATCCCAGAGAGCACGAAACCAGGTGGACTGAACGGGCGCCTCGCCAGAGCAATTCTCCCATAGCGATGTGCGCTCAGCTGCATCCCACGCAGAACCCAAAACTCCGTCAATGATTGGAGGCATAGTAACCTTGTGGCAACAGTAGAGGGGCAATTGCGATTCGTTCATCAATCGGTATAGACGCGCAGAACCAGGCGCTCATAGCGTGTCAACGCTGGTGTGCCAGAATCGGTGACACTGACGATGAGATGCAGCCGAGTCTGCTGGCCCTCTTTCGGCGTTTTTACCCGTACCGTAGGCTGGTCGGCGTTGTCGAGTTCAATCGCTAGACCCGGGTCGCCAGCTTCGGGATAAATCCACCAGTGAAAAGAGAGGGCACGGCCATCGGGGTCGTAAGAGCGACTGGCATCTAGTAGTAGCTCGTCGCCCAGAATAAGGCTGCGCTCATGAGGCCCATCCACAATAACGACAGGAGGATGGTTGCAGGCTTCAGGTTCCTGAACACACCAATCCATACGGGCGGCCATGTCATTCTGAAAAGCCGGCCTCCAACGACCAACTGTCACGGCCGCACCAGTCTCTTCGCCAACGGTATCGCAAACATCACTGTAATGCTTATCCTCGACCTTTTGATAACGACCACCCCAGTTTCCCCAACTCGGTTCTTCCGGGTTACTGAGCCCAACGGGCAGTAAGTAGAGGTAAGAAGGCGTATCCCCCTCTTTGACGCCGTTCACTTTGCCCCAAGGGTCTCCGCCAGCGTAATTGGGATAGATTGCGCCCAAAGGTCCGTGCCCCTGGCGAACATTCTCTTCCACCCAATCGCTGCTGCAGAGAGACTCGTCGCCGGTACGATACATGCCGCGAAAGGCTTTGTAGTTGGTGATGTAGAATAGATCGGGAAACTGCTCACGAATCCAAGGGCCGGTGTCATCCTGGTCGCCGATAGCATGTACGCGGAGATGGCGCACAAACTGGCAAGCCCCCTCTTCACCGCGTTCTTCACGTATCCGCCACAGAGCCTGGGCCAAATCAGTCGTTCCGCCCCACACGGTAATCCACAATGGGCGGGGATCTGGATCATCTCCCACGGTGATAATCCAGCGTGAGGCATCGGTATCTTTCCCTGGGCCAACACTCTCAAGCCCGGCAATAGGATTGCCCGCCTTGATGACCGAGAGCAATTCTTTCATCTGCGGATAACGCGCGTCATGTTTGGCCAGCTGCTTTTGGACCCGACCGTAAGCACGAACAACATTTTCAATATAATCAGGGTGGCAGGCTCGGCCGTGCTGCATGTTGCTGCTGGCAATGAGGCCCTGAATGTCAAAATCGTTGCTGTAGAGCATGAGGCGAACCATGGATTCGGTATCATCAGGCTCGCCGTGACCAGCGGCCATGGTACTAATATCCGTCAAAACCAGTAGTCGCGGACAAGCCGCTTGCAGCAAATACTCTGGGTTTTTTATCATTGTATTCCATTCCTGTAAGTGATGTGACTCTTATTCTACACAGCAAAACCTCTAGGGCAAACCTGCGCTTTGACACAAGTTGTCAGGACGATTAGCCTTAGTTGGTGATCTTGAGAAGCATCGATTCAACCACATCGGCTCATATCGAATTAGCAGAGGTACAAGCTGCCCAAAAATCTGAGGAATAGCCTGTGGAACACAAGTATGAGCATCACATTATCGATCAAGACGCGGGGTATGATGGCTGGGGAGCTGTTATTGCCGCTGATCTGGACGGAGATGGCGCAGCAGAATTCGCCACTGGCGGCAAAGGTGGTGGCTTTTATTACCTGTATGACCTGCAAAAGAATGGCGTATGGCAGCGCCATACCATCACCAAAGAATTCGAGCCCAATGTTGGCGCAGCATTCAGCGATTTGGATGGTGACGGCAGGCTAGAGATCGTTTGTGGAGAGTGGGGAGAACACTTGCACTGGTTGACCCCGCCGGCGCAAGGCCTCGATGGGTGGAGCGATCACATCGTAGGCGGTGGGTTGGAGAATCCCCACGACATGTTGGCTGCTGACCTGACCGGAAACAGCCGCGATGAGATCATCTCTCGGGAAAAGGATGGGGTCTTGGCCATTTACCACGTGCCCGTTGATCCCAACGAACCCTGGGAACGGCAGTTGATTGCCGAAATGGTAGAGGGTGATGGCAGCGACACGGGAGACCTGACCGGCAACGGCGCCTTGGATATCATCACCAGCGGCGGCTGGTTCGAGAATGTACAAGGCGATGGCTCAGAATGGGTACAACACCCCGTGATAGACTCTTCGCTGAACTGGCACCCCGAGACGCGTTTGGTTTATACCACAACGCTCAATAACAAGCCGCAAGTGGTCATTACCGAATCAGAGATTGGGCCAGCACGTTTGGCTATTCTCACCTATGTAGACGCCGATCACCCCTGGAAGACAGAGGTCCTTCTGGGACGCCACCTCGATCTGCGAGCGTTACACAGCTTGCAATTGGCCGATCTCGATGAAGATGGCGAGATCGAGATTTTCTACGGCGAGATGGAGAATGGCAAGACAGACGGCATCGAGGCCAAACCACGCTGGTGGTTGCTGGATCGCAACGCTGAGGGCACTTGGGAACCGCACTGCATCCTGGACAAGAACATGGGGACCCATTGTGCTGCCGTGGCGGACTATGGCCGCGGCAAACTGGATATTGTGGGCAAGTTGTGGCGCGCCAATCCCGTCAACGGTTTGGGCGGCGTAAACCACGTAGACTGGCTGAAACGTCTGGATTGATCAATAAGGAGGGGCCCTATTTAGGTGCCCCTCCTACTGCAAAGGGTGAAGACCAGGCGTGATCGCCCTGATGATCGATCAACTCGACGCGCACATAGGTGTCGGTCGGCTTGATCTCGTACGACGCACCGGTCAACTGTCCCATAGCCACCCGATCACCACACCAGACCGTATTGCTGTAAAAGATGATGGTCTCAACCTCTGAGCAAACGATTTCGATTCGTGACTCATCACAAGCGATCGACTCAAAACGCGGCCCCTGGCTCGCATAGAAATTACCGTTGGCTATGGCTTTTTTGATAGCGCCACACTCTAGTCGGGGCGCATTCACCATGATGAACGAGCGCGTCTCGTCGCCCGCATAATAGTGGCAATCGTCCGCCGCAATGCAGGGGAATAATTTGCCCTGTGTCGCCCAAATATCGACATAGACACTGGAATCAGCACGCGAATTCCAAGGCATCCCCGATACGGTATTGTAAATCTCGATGCCGTTCAGTCCCTCCCAAGCCATACAATCGGCAGGAACGGTCACCGACCAAGCCGGGTGGGCTAGGATTGCCAATCCTCCGGCGGCTTTGATGGCGTCGATGATCTGTTGGGGAGAATCGGGCTGAGCGCGTTCCAGCGCTACAGGCGAATCCATGCCAATGCCGACGATGTGAAATATAGGGCTGTCGATCATGTTGCCCATATCAAACTCACAGCCCGAGAGAGTCAGTAAACCGCTTTCGTACCCATTAGCGCTTTGCACCCAATGATCCGTCAAAGCGATGAAATCGTACCCAGCATCTCGGTAAACCGCAATAGCATCACTGGGCGCTAGTTTTCCGTCCGAGAGATGGGTATGTGTATGCAGGTTTCCCTTGTACCAAGTGCCCGTGCAATCAAGAATCTCGTGCAATTTCTATCCTCCTGAAAAAATAAGCTCGACAAGCTTACCCCATTGCTGGCATCTGTCCAGTTGGGAAAACGCACGAGAGGTGACAATCGTTCCGGCGTGATTCCGCCATGATGTGCGGTATACTGACCGCATGAGTGACGACAAACAGGAGGTTATCCTTGGCAAGCTTATCTCCGCTAAAGTTCATTCCACTCGCACCGGGTGTAGTACGTCCCGAAGGATGGCTACGCCCGGTGCAGGACGAGCGTTACGACCGCTATTAGGCCCACAATCCCTGGCCGGTGTTTGTAACGCTCAAGGCTCTCAGCCAATACCAAGAGACCGCGGGGAACGAACGCGTCGTCCCGGCGATGGTCCGCTTTATGCGCTGACATCTCCGGTCCAGGATAGACCTCCTGCGGAGGTTGTGTGTTATGTAGGGAGCATTCACTCCCCAGCAAAGTGGACAATGAGAGGTAATAGACTAAAATCTAATCAAGCGATACAAAAGAGGGAAAGAGTTTCTTATGGGCAAAAAAGGGCGAATAGATAGACGACATTTTTTACGTAGCAGTCTGGCGTTTGGCGCGGGTGCTCTGCTGAGCGCTTGCCGCGCTACGCCTACGCCTGAACCGACTGTTACGCCTTTGCCTACCCTAACCGCAACGCCTACCCTGACACCTACATCGACTACAACGCCCACTTTGACGGCTACGCCTACGGCGACTGCGACGAATACCCCGACGCTAACGCCCACACCAGCACCACCCCAAATTGAGGGGCTAAAGCCTGCGTGGGAAAAGGATAGGTTGGTTTATCAGGCCGAAGCAGACAATCCGTATGGATTAGAAGCAGGGGAGTATGCTGGATATTTATTTGAACTCAACTTAGAAAGTGACGCAGAAACTTATTCTAATAAAGGATTAGTGTTAGATCCACAAGTAGTGAAAAATTTATTAACTCAAGCCAATACAGAAGAAAATATTCAAAATGGTAACTGGCAAATGGCGTTTAGTTTTGATCCGCAGGGAGAAAAAATAAGTATCAGACAAGTTAATAAAACTTATCCTCTTGGATCTGTAGCTAGTGTAGCAATTAATGGTCTCAATGCTAATATAAATTTTAGGTCACCATTTTTAGAAAATACATTAGCAACTTATTTTTCTAAATCATCAGATAAACTTCATATAAGCATTGATGTCCCAGATGACTTACTCTTAGATTCACAAAGAGATTTAAATTATGCGGTGAATTTTTCTTTTCCTTACGCTGAGACCGTTGATATTAGTAATTCTGGTCAAGTTGTTGGATTTAATGAAAGACTATTTTATAATATTGGAGAGTCACAGTTATCAAGTATCGATAATTGCCAAATTGGTATTTCTGGAGCAAGTAATACTATAACTAGTGTACTTAATATAGGTTTATCAAAATTTTTAACCATAGATAACTCTTTTATCTTTACTTTAAATAAATAATTAACCTATTGATCACTTAAAGGTTTTTTTCTACACTGAATCTAGATAAAAAAACGATATTTAATAATTAGTGTAGTGTTTATTGTTTTATTACTACTATTAACTAGCTCATACTTAATTTATCGCTATTCTTCTATTGAGAATCATTTTACTTATAACTTTGTTTGCCCTGTGCCGGCAGAATACTGTGATTCAGGCAAGATTATCACCTCAAAAGGCAATTATCTGGGCATTGGCTACCAACTTCCTGAGGGCACACCTATTATTGCTATTTTTGCTGGCCAAGCTAGTAGTTTTGGCAGTAACTATAAAACTGAAACTGGTTGGGATCACTACGCTGGAATAGAGTTAAATTCTTTAAACAATGAATATGTAGCTAATTACATTAGGATTAATGATTCTCTAGAGATTAAATCTAATTTTGATCAAAGCGAAACGATGGCCACTACCCAAAGTGGTGATATTAATGATTATGGAGTTAATTTATTAATCACTGTCAGCCAAAATGGAAATATTATCGAACTAAAACCGAGCGACTTTAACTAAATGCCAATTTCTAAACAAAAAAAATTATCTGCCTTATTTCACTCATTATTGGAATGAGTTTAATTGTTAAAACCAAACCTACTTTTGCCCAAAGTCCTTGTGGCGATGGAATTTGTTCATCTCCAGAAGACTATACTGATTGTAGTTGGGATGATTTTATTGCTGATTGTGGAGAAGGGGATGTTTGTTATAGTGAACTCTGTGAGCCTCCTCAGCAACCAGAAAACATTTGCTGCACCACTAATAATACTAGTTCTTGGCCAGTTAGCAGCAGCCATACTTTCCAAACTTGGGATTACGCTTATAACGCCCAATGTGCGTTAAGAAGCATTAACTATGTCGATCAAAAAATAGATTGTTCTTGGGCATGGCAATATCAGAATTGTTCCGCCGCTGACCGCTGCATTGGAACTGGTTCAGAAAAAGTTTACGCCGGTATTTGTGACACCGGTGGCTGTACTACTGGTGGCTGGTGTAAAACTTGCTGTGAAATAGTCAGTGACAATGTGTATGCAGGAGCACAACTTACTGGTCAGACAGATAACTGTGACTGTTACAATAGTGGCAATTGTACCAATGGTGCACGTATTTGGGATACTAGTTGTAATGGCTGTTTACTTTCGGTTGACGCTTGGGGAACCTGTAGCGGCACTGCTATCTTATCAGCCAGTGATTTGCCAGAAGGTCATTACTATCTCCATGTCGATGTCGTTGCGGCTATACCGCTAGAAGAATTGATTTCGACCGCAACGGTAAGGAGCGAATAAAGCTACTTGCACCAACTTGAGAATCACCGAATTGCCGATAACAGCGCCCAAGGTAACTAGAACGGCCTAAGTAGAACCTGCCCAACTTGACGATGTCGGACAAGGTGAGTAGTCTTTTGGTTGCTATACTTTTCTGATTCGGCAGATCACATCTGGAATGGAGTAGCGTACGATGCTGTACCCCAAAAGCAACGAATATCGCCAGGCGAGAGAGCTGAATGGAATCTGGGAGTTTCGTATGGACCCGTCCCAAACCGGAGTAAACGAAGGTTGGGCCAACGGGTTCGAAGGCGGACGCCCCATCGCCGTGCCCGCCAGTTGGAATGAACAGTTCGAAGATGCTCAAGATTTTTTCGGAGATGGCTGGTATCAAACTTCCTTTTGCCTTCCCTGGAGCTGGGAGCAACAACGCGTTCTGGTGCGCTTTGGCTCTGCCAATTATCTGGCTGAGGCGTGGTTGAACGGCAGCAAGCTGGGCGAGCACGAGGGCCCCGGTTTGCCATTCGAGTTTGATGCGACCTCTTTTATCAAGCGAGGCGAGAACAAACTCGTCGTTCGCGTGGATGCGACCCTTTCTGAGTATCGCGTGCCGCCTGGAAAGGTTACATACCATCCCGACGATACCTATGCTCATCCCAGCTATCCGGATAGCAACTTTAATACCTACCCCTACTGCGGCATTGATCAGCCGGTATTCATCTATACGCGGCCCAACGGCGCCTTGAAGGACGTCTTTGTACGCACGGATATTATGGGCGCCGATGGTATTATCGAAGTTAGCGTTACACGTGACGCCGCCAGTGCTGCTGAAGTGCGCATCATTCTCAATGGTTTTGGCGCCGAGTACAGCGCCGAGGCCGAGGGTGTGGGCCAGGAGGGCAAATTGGCCCTGCGTGTACCACATGCTACTTTGTGGAGCCCCCAAGCGCCCAATTTGTACGAGCTCACCATTGAGTTGCGCACCGGCCTGGGTATTTTTGACAAGTACACTCTGCCCATAGGCGTTCGCAGCATCAAGGTCGAGGGTGACCAGGTTCTGTTGAACGGCGAGCCCCTCAGCATCAAGGGCTTTGGTTTGCCCGCTGATTTCGCTGCCGTTGGTCGCGGCCCGCTCGATGCGGCCCTGGTTCGCGATTTCTCGGTGATGCGCTGGATGGGTGCCAACTGCATCCGCAGTTATGGACTACCCGCTTCAGAAACACTGCTGGATATGGCCGACCGCCTTGGCTTTGTGGTGATCGATGAATCGCCGTTGGCGGGCTTTGCTTATGGCGGCCCAGGGTTGGAAAAGCGTTATTTGCGCGCCCGCGAGGTTATCAAAGAGTTTGGCACAGCCCACCGCAACCACCCCAGCGTGATCATGTATTCGCTGGTGACGGAAGGATTCTCGCGGCGCGGCGCAGCCAGGGTGGCACAGAAAAGGTTTGCTGATGACCTACGCAGCGTGGACGACAGTCGACTGCTGACCACTATTAGCGAAACTGGACTGCTGGAAACAGCCTTTTCTGACCTGGACGTGGTCTGCCTGAACTATCGTCCTGGCTGGGATACACATCCGGGACAGCTCAAGGATGGATTGACCGAGTTCGCCACCGGTCTGGATGCTCTCTATGAGAAATTCGCCAAGCCGATCATCGTGACCCAGTTCGCCTGCCCGGCAATTCCCGGCAACCACGCCATGCCCTCGGAGATGTTCTCGGAAGAGTACCAGGCCGAGGAACTGGCCGGGGCCATCAAGATTATGCAGGGCAAGGAATTCGTGGTGGGGCAGATCACCGGCGCATTGTGTGATTACAAAGCCACACAGTCCATCACCAGCCCAGCCAGCACTGACTATCGCGGCCTGTTTACACGCGACCGCAAGCCCAAGCTGGCCGTACACAGCCTACGCTCTATGTGGCGCCGTTAATCATAAAACTGAATCAACTGCACAAACTGGGGGCGAGAGAAATATCTCTCGCCCCCTTGACTTGCCCCTGCAACAAGGCTAGCCTGCACGCCATAGCATCCTAGCAGAAAAGGATCGGCGATGGAGCAAGTCGAACTTGCCAGACGATACGTTCAAGCGCAAGAAGAAAACTATGACGCCAAACTGCACTTGTTTGGTGGGCCATTCCACAGCAGCGGCTACCACAGCACCGTGCCAGCAGACACCTGGGTTCACGGCACACGCGATAACCTCAATTATGCGCTAGCCCTACTACGGTTGAAAGAAGAACAAGCCACCGTCCGCGCTAACAAAGTGGTGCGAGTGATGCTCACCCTGCAGGAAACAGACCCCTGCGAGGCCACCTACGGCATTTGGCCCTATCTCTATGAAGAACCCCTGGCACAAATGTCGCCGCCAGACTGGAACTGGGCCGATTTCAACGGCGCCCTGTTAGAACACATGATCATCGAGCAGCGCGATCAGCTAGAGGCTGACGTGGAGCAGGGTATATTGCAAGCCCTGGGCCATGCCGGGTGGTCTATCTTTAGGCGGAACGTGGGGCCGGGATACACGAACATTGGCATTATGGGCGGCGCCGTCACCGTCATCGCCGGCGAGATATTGAGTGATAAGCGACTGGTCACCTACGGTCGTCGACGGTTGGAGCGCTTTGTAGCGCATACCGAATACCACGGCGGATTCAACGAGTATAACAGCCCCACCTATACCATCACCGCCCTGCACGAATGCGAACGCACCCTGCAACTGGCTAAAGATCCCATCGCCCGCGACTGCGCCGAAACACTGCGCCGCGTGGCCTGGGAAACCATCTGTCGCCACTATCACCCCGGCACGAACCAGTGGTCGGGGCCGCACAGCCGCGCCTACTCTGATTTACTGCGAGCCAACACGGTGTACGAGCTTGGCGTGCGCACGGGTGTTGATATCCCCATCCACCCCAGCATGGAACACGAGATGGATGTGTTCTTTTCGCCGGTGGAGCCGCTGCCCTGCCCTGAGGACTTGCGGGCGCGTTTTGACGAGCTCTCGCCCTGCCCGGTGCAGTTCAGTAACGTGTTGGTGAGGGAGGAAGACCCTCTCGATTCGCGCATGGGCACCACCTGGATGTCGCGTGAGGTAAGCCTGGGCAGCACCAACCACGACGATACCTGGGTACAGCGCCGCCCGCTCATCGGCTATTGGAAGGCCGCAAACGACCCGGCGGCTTGTTTGCGGCTGGTCTTTTTGAAGAACGGCGTTGAGTTCGCGTCGGCCTATTTGCGCAGCGCCCAGCACGAAAACCGTGTGCTGACAGCCTGTAACCTGCTGACCGACCGCGGCGATTGGCATTGCTCGTTGGACAGGCCGAAGGATGCCACCTTTGAGACCTCTGAATTCACATTGCGCTACCAGCTCCAGGCGCAGGGAGCGACCGTGGAGGATCTCGGCGAGGGTCGCTATGCTTTGATCGCCCCACCCTATCGCGCTGTGGTGCACACCCTGCCCGGGCGCTTTGCCGGCGAGCCCATCTATTGGGAGTGCGGCTGTGACGGCGACACCTGTTGGGTTCAGGCCGTTTGCTATCGCGGCCCCGTGCGCAAATTCCGTTTTAACGAACTGGCGGACATCGAACTGGCCGGTAGCGTCGAGATTGTGGGCGTCGATGAGCCCCTTGGCAGCGCCGAACCGATGACTGTCGTAGCAGATGGTATTCTCACTGCCGTATGGGAAGGCAAACCACGGCTGACGGTGAGCGGCCCCACAACACCCGAAACGTATAAATAGGAGGCTGGCATGCCCCAACGGAACGTGTATTACGTGTTGTCGTCTCACTGGGATCGCGAATGGTACCAGACCTTTCAGGATTATCGCTACCGACTGGTGACACTGCTTGATGACGTGCTGGATGGCCTCGGCGACGGTTCGCTGGCCGGGCCTTTTCAGATGGACGGGCAAGCGCTGCCCATTGAGGATTACCTCGAAGTACGCCCCGAGAGGCGCGAGATGGTGGCCGATTATGTACAACGCGGCCTGCTGCTTTTGGGCCCCTGGTATGTGCTGCCTGACGAGTTCCTGGTCTCGGGCGAATCTATGGTGCGCAACCTGGAGCGGGGCCTGGCCGTATCCAAAGCACTGGGAGGTGCCTCATCGCGCACGGGATTTGTATGCGACATCTTTGGGCACAACAGCCAGCTTCCGCAGATCATGGCCGGCTTTGGCATCCACACCGGCTTTATCTGGCGAGGGGTCAACCTGCCCGAGAATCGCCACGTGATCTGGGAGGGCGCCGACGGCACCGAGATGGTCTGCTACCGCTTTGGCCGCGTGGGCTACTGTTCCTTTGCGCTGCAAGTGCGCAAAGCAGGCCAGCACCTGCCCCGCCTGACCCAAGAAGAACTGAATCAGACGCTGAATACCTTTATCGAGGAACAAAAAGCGGCCGCCGATGCCTCGCCGTTGCTGCTGTTCGACGGTTGCGACCACCAGGGTTGGGACAAGGATTGCTATACGGTAATTCAAGAACGCATCAACGCCCCCGACGGCGATTTGCGCTATATGCACAGCACACTGGATGCTTTTGCCAGCGAACTGTACGCCCAGCGAGAGCGCATCACCACGCGTGTTCGGGGCGAACTGCGCGAACCAGCCATCTATCCGGGTGATGTGGACAGCCAGTGGCTCATCCCCGGCGTGCTTTCTAGCCGCGTGTGGATCAAGCAATGGAACGCCGCTTGCGAGGCTGCCCTGTGCAGTTGGGCCGAACCCTTTTCGTTGATGGCTAGCAACTGGCTGGACGAGCGCTACCCACAGGGCTATTTGAACGTGGCCTGGGATTGGCTGCTCAAGAACCATCCGCACGATTCGATCTGCGGTTGCAGCATCGATGCTGTGCACCGTGATATGGTTTACCGCTTTCAGCAAGCAGAGGGCATCGCCGAGCGGTTGACCATCGAAGCCACGCGCAAGATCGCAGCCAACGTGCGGGGCGAAATCGCCCCTAACGAACTGCGTGTCTGCGTGTTCAATGCCGCCTCGACGGCGCAGCAGGAGCCGGTCGAATTGGCGCTGGAAATCCCCGCCGAATGGCCCACCTTTAACGAGCGCTTTGGCTTTGAACCCAAGCCGGCCTTTCGCATCTATGGGCCTGACGGCCAGGAGATACCTTACCAGCGGTTGAGCCAAACCATGGGGCGCCAGCACATGCGCATCCACTATGACCGCACGCCCGAATCGTACCAGAGCAATAACGTGGGCGTTTGCTTGCCGCTGGACATCCCCGCCGCCGGTTATACCACGCTGACCGTGCGCGCCGGAGAGCAGGGGTTACCAACACGTCATCCAGAGACGCCGGAGTTGGCTACCTCTAACAGCAGCCTGGAGAATGCCCATCTGAGCGTAACGGTGGCCAGTAACGGCACGCTAACGGTTACCGACAAACGCAGCGGCAAGGTTTACAGCAACCTGATGAGCTATGAGGATCGAGCCGACATCGGCGACGGCTGGTATCATGGCGAAGCCGTGAACGAGCAGATATTCACCTCCTGCGCCTGCGCCGCCGATGTGGCCTTGGTACAGGATGGCCCTTATTGCGCCACGCTAAGGGTACGTACCCGCCTCAACCTGCCCGCGGCCTTGAATTTCGAGTGCATGACACGCGAAGAGAACTGGCAATCGTTGGTCATTGATTCGCGCATCACCCTGTATGCCAATGCCGACCATCTGGAGGTGGAGACGCGGGTACACAACACCATTCGCGACCACCGCCTTTGCGTGCTGTTCGACAGCGGCGCCCGTGCAGCCAGCGAGTACGAGGCAGATTCTCCCTTTGACGTGGTGCGACGATCCATCGCCCTGAACCCGCAACGGCACACCTGGCGAGAAGCAGAGCCAGAGACCCACCCACAACGCAGTTGGACGGCAGTATGCGACGAGCAAGGCGGCCTAGCCATCCTTTCTACGGGACTCTATGAGGCCTCAGTGCGCGACCTGCCCCAGCGTCCCATCGCTCTCACCCTATACCGCAGCACGCAACGCACAGTGGGCACCAATGGTGAACCCGATGGCGAACTGCTGCAAGATCTGGCTTTCCACTATTGGATCATGCCCATCCAGAACATCGAACGCAACGCCCTGTGCAAGAGCGGCCAGCGTCTGGCCAACGGCCTGCGCACGGCGCAGCTTCAGTGGGCGGATATGCAGGATAGCCCGAGCGAGGGCAACCTGGCTGCAAAGGACAGCCTCTACGAAGCAGAGGGGGCGGGGGTTATCACCAGTGTGCGCATCCACCAGGATGCCGCCGAGATTCGCCTGTTCAACCCCGAGGATGCGGTTGCCGAGGAGATTCTCACCCTGGATGAACGGCTACTGCAAGGCGCAAGTGTGCAGCTGGTGGATTTCGAAGGGAATCCTGTGGCGGGAGAGGTCAGCGTGGAGGGCAATGTGGTGCGCCTGACGCTGAGATCTCATGGCATTGCCACCCTAGCCGTCAGCAAGGAATAGCCCAATTCTTGTTTGTACAGAAAGGCTCCACCTGGCAAAACCAAGCGGAGCCTTTTATGTAAAATACCAAGTAGCTAGAGCAAGATCTCAAAGGCACATTTATCTTGACCTGCCAGAATCGTTTGCAGGATATTGACTCGCACCTCTCGTTCAAAAACAGAGGAAAAGAGCCGCTCGTACCACCCTGCTGAACACTCGCAATAGACCACTGGCATATCTTGGGCTGCCCTAGCAATGCCGCAATAACATCGATCATAGCTCGCCATGATACGATGGTCATCGAGATAGAGATGTCCACCGCCGATGTTTCGCTCGTTTAGTTTGTCGAGCAACAGGTTCATGTCGCCCCCACAGGAGATATATAGAGCTTGGGCCTGTTTGATTGTGTGGTTAGAGATGCAAATATGGCCACAAGGCCGCATGACAGTCGCGCACACATCCTTGCCCCGTGTCTCTTGCAGATTGAGCAACAGCAAACGTACATAGCTCGCCTGTTTAGCAGGCGACGCCTTGTCCTCCGGTAAACCGATTGCGCTGATCAAGGCCGAACAAGAATCAGTATCCAGCCTCTGTTGGGCCTGGGCAAACACTCGTTGCGCTCTGTTAGGCATGTTCTCACCCCGTCTCCTTACAAAGGCGCCAGTTATACCCCGTTCTGGGCAAAGGGCAACAACAAGTTGGACACCAAGTCGAGCAGATCGTCGCGCACGTTGGTGAGGTGCTCACGCGTACGCTCTTCGGCGGCTTCAACATCCCCGGCCTTTATGGCCTCACCGATGCGCTCGTGCTCGACCACTGAACCACCCATGCGCCGATGCAGAGAACTGTAGCGCACGCGCAATCTGTGCCACTGGTCATTGAGATTGGCGACGATGCGTTCGGCGCGTTCGTTGCCTGCCATACGAAATATGGTGGTATGAAAAGCTACATCGGCCTCGACCCAAGCGTTCACATCATCAGTGGAAGCGGCCAGGCGCATGAGTTCCACGGCCTCGTCCATTCCCGTGCATCGCTGAGTAGCGGCACACTCGGCTGCGCGACGCGATATCATACATTCGATGGCGATCTTGACATCAAATATCTCGTGGATGTCTTTTAGGCTGAGTGAATAGACGCGCCAACCTCGTCGGGCCTCGTTGATGAGCAGGCCCTCGTTCTCGAGGCGGTGAAAGGCCTCACGTACTGGCGTGCGGCTCATGCCCAGTTCGTCAGCGACTTCTATGTCGGTCACATATTCGCCAGGCCTGAGCATGAGGCTGGTGATTTTGTCACGCATAAAATCATAGGCCTCTTGCTGGCGGGTCATACGCTCGGGAGAGTCCTGTATTTCGGCCATGGCGAACTCCTCTGTATACGTTAATTCCGTTATGCGTATTCTATTGATTGGCACATTGTATGCCCAATGTTAAAGTGAGGCAAGGTTTTCTTGAACAAGGAGCTTACAAGCATGAAGTTAAGGGATCGACTGATACCAGTAAATTTTGTCATCCGGACATCACATGTAAACATCTGTGATCACCGGGCCCTGGTTGACATCCGAGTGATGCTAGAATGTTAAGATTTTTCATCGTAAGTTAGGCTCAACTGCTGTGATTGACACCGACAAACTACCGTGATAGGATGCCGCCATTATGCGTATCTTGGAGGTCTAAAATATATGGCGCAAGCTACAGTTACGGTTCTGGGCAATGAGCCCATCGCAACGATCCGCCCTGAAATCTACAGCCACTTTGCTGAGCATCTGGGGCGTTGCATTTACGATGGTATGTGGGTAGGGCCCGAATCGCCGATTCCCAATATCGATGGATGGCGAACGGATATCGTTGAAGCGCTGCGCAAGATCAAGCCGCCGGTGCTGCGTTGGCCGGGTGGCTGCTATGCGGATGATTATCATTGGCGTAATGGCATTGGGCCAGCAGAAGATCGCCCCAAGACAATTAACCTCTGGTGGGGCAAGGTTATCGATGATAATGCCGTAGGGACACATGAGTTCATTCGTCTGTGCGAACTGATTGGCGCCAAGCCCTATCTGTGCGGCAATATGGGCAGCGCTACTCCCCAAGAGATGCGCGAATGGCTCGAGTATTGCAACTATCCCGGTGACTCTACTCTGGCAGAAACACGTGCAGAAAACGGTTCTTCGGAGCCTTTTGACGTCGAGTACTGGGGTGTGGGAAACGAGAACTGGGGCTGCGGCGGAAACATGACCCCCGACGAATATGCTGCCAAATACCGGCAGTATTCCACCTTTATGCATGACATGAGCGACACCAAGTTATTCCTCATTGCCTGCGGCCCCAACGGCAATAACCCCGATTGGACCCGCCGGTTTATGGACAACCTTTCTTCTGTGTGGCATCACCCGCGCGTCAACGGCTTTGCTGCTCACTATTACTGCGGGACAGCCGGAACAGCCACCGAGTACGATGAGGCCCAGTGGTATCAGCTGGTCAAACGGGCCACCGTCATCGAGGACCTGATCATTCAGCAGCGTGCCGTATTGGACGGCTATGACCCCAAGCGTGAAATCGGCCTGATCATCGATGAGTGGGGCACATGGCATCCCGTTGAAGAGGGGGCTCCTGATTACGGCCTCTATCAGCAGAACACCATGCGCGACGCCATAGTGGCTGCACTTTCTTTGAATACATTCAATCGCCACGCTGACAAAGTGGTGATGACCAACATTGCCCAGATTGTTAACGTGCTCCAAGCGATGATTCTGACGCAAGGCGCCAAGATGCTACTGACGCCCACCTATCACGTGTATGCTATGTACACCGGCCATCAAGGCGCCAAAAGCCTGAGAGCTCTGGTGGATTCGCCCATGGCTGGCTGCGCCACCAAGGCTGAGCCGGGCGATATCGAACTCGTATCTGCTTCGGCCTCTATCAAGGGTGAGCGTCTGCTGGTAACGCTGGCAAACCTCAGCGCCACCGAAGCCGTCGATGTCAAACTGAGCTCGGTTAGCCTTGGCGAATTCAATAAAGCCACCGCGACTATGTTGGGCACCGGTGATATTCACGCTTACAACAGCTTTGAGAATCCCGAGAGCGTCAAACCAGCATGTACCAAGGCAACCACGGATGGCGATAATTGGGTTGTGACAATGCCAGCAGGCTCTGTCTGCTCAGTTATTCTCGAACGCTAGGATAGCAAAATAACAACTGTCGAGTGCCATAGCGAGAAAGGCAAGTTTTCAGCATGAAGGGAACCGCATTTCTTGGCGTTGCCCTCAAGCGGCTTCGCAACAAGGCATTTTTGAACATCGTACTCATTCTCGCTATGGCCCTGACCGTGGGCGTCATGGTGTGTATTCCCGCATTTTCAGGCGCGGTCAGTATGCGTATCATGCAGCAAGAGCTGGCCGAAAAGACCAAGGAACTAAATCGACCACCCTTTTCGGTGCGCTACTATTGTTTGCCACGGTCTCGTCAGCCCATAACACTGGATGATGCCGACTATACCAGGGACTGGTTGGCCGACATGCTCGAGCGTGAAGTGGGGCTTCCCGTTACCATGATCTATGCTCAGAGCGAAAGTCCCACACTGCACATGCGCCCCACTCAGGATGACATTCACTACACTGGTACAGATCTGGCTACGACACAGGTGGTGGTGACCGACGACTTTGCCGACTATATCCAGATTGTAGAAGGCAATGATTTTGGTGAGGTGATGGATCCAAACGCGTTAAACGTGTGGATTCTGCCCTCTTTGGCTAACAGCATCGGTATCAATGTCGGCGAGTACTATGAGTTGGCTTATTTCTTTAGTGCCAACGAGACGCCGACACGTATCATCATTGCTGGATTCTGGGAACCTCTTGATGAGGCTGATGCCTTTTGGTATCGAAACCCGAACGAACTTTTTAGGCAGGCTCTTTCGACAACCAACGATCAGTACAATCAGTTCATTCTGCCGATTGCCCCCGAAGGCACAGGCTTTGATTTCTGGTATTATGTTCTGGATGATTCCCGAATGACACTGGACAAGGCACAACAGTATCTCGATGGCCTTGCTCTGATCGAAGAAGAAGTCATTACCCGGCTGCCAAGTGGCAAGATGGACTATGCGCCAACTGACGAGCTCCTTTCTGGCCAAGAGCGCAAAAGTTCGCTTTCCGTGTTTCTGCTGGGCTTTAGCGTCCCGCTGGTAGGCATTCTAATCCTGTTCATTGCAGCCATATCGACGATGGTTGTTCGGTTCCAAGCTCAGGAGACGGCTGTGCTAGTAAGCCGAGGAACGAGCCGAACGCAGATCATCTGGATTACGCTGATCGAGACGCTTATCGTTCTAGTGATTGCTGTGCCGTTAGGCATTTTGCTTGGGCTTCTTTTAGCACGCCTTCTCGGTTACTCTCAGGGCTTTATGGCTTTTATCCAACGAGATCCGCTACAGGTGCACCTTGCTTCGGTTAATTGGGAACTCGTTGCGGCAGCCGTAGGCATCAACCTGCTTGCGCGAATCATTCCCTCGTTTATCTCGGCCAATTACAGCATTGTGGCCTTTGAGCAATCCACTGCCAGACGCAAAGGGCTCAAAAATGTCGGCAAGATACTGGGGATGCTGTTCATCACGCTGGTTACAGCCTACGCCTACCGACAACTGGTACAGCGCGGTATGATCGGCATCACTGGGTGGCAAAGCGATGATCCCCTGGCCGACCCACTCCTTTTATTAGCACCAACACTCTTTTTGTTCGTCGCGCCGCTATGGGCTTCGGAGCTCTTTGCTCTTTTGATGCGTCCTCTGGCGCTTTTGGGCAAGGGGTTCAAATCCATCACTGCATATCTCGGCTGCCTGAGCCTCGGGCGTGAAGGCGGTCAATATCGAACACCTATTTACCTGCTGGTGCTCTGTATGGGATTGGGCGTCTTTTATGCCTCTTTGGCCATGAGCGCCGATATTTGGCTGGAAGACCGGCTGCAATATCAGGTAGGCGCCGATTTGACCTTTGAGCCCGGTATTGAGGAAGAAGAAGACAGCGAAGGCAGTCTCGGCATTACCCAAAGCGATATGGCCTGGCTTTTCCCTGCCTCTGACTATGCGGCTCTCGAAGGTGTTGAAAGTGCATCGCGCGTCGGCCAGTATACAGCCAGCACCACGCTGGTAACCGGCGACCGAGTCAACCTTGAGATCATGGCTGTCGAGCGGTACACACTGCCAAGCGTCATTTACTTCCGAGATGACTATGCCGAGCAATCACTGGGCGAAATGATGAATGCGCTGGCCATTCAATCAGATGGCGTGATCTTGCCCAGCGAACCCGCCGAGCTATTGGGACTCGAAGAAGGGGACGAGATCACTATTAACGTCCTCATCGATGACTTTTATATCGAGATACCCTTTACCATCATCGGCACCTATGATTATTGGCCAACCGTCTATCCTGAAGACAACAGCTACACTTTGATTGCCAGCCTGGATTATATGATAATGATCACAGGTGGAGAGTTCCCCCATAATATCTGGCTAGACTTGGAACCGGGGGCAGATCCAGAAACAGTGCTGGCAGAAGTTCGTGCGATGGGTATCGAGCCGCTCAAGGCGAAAGAGCTCAACTCGCTATTGGTAGAAGACAAAGACCGACTCGAGCGCGTAGGTCTCTTTGGGTTGTTTAGCATCAGCTTTATTGCCAGTGCTGTTCTTGCTGGCGGCGGATTATTGATCTATAACACAGCCTCTATGGCAGGACGAACCTATCGGTTTGCCGTACTTCAAGCTATGGGGCTAAAACGGCGCGAAGTTGTAGCCATGGTATCGATTGAATATGTGATTACCTTGTTATATGGTATGCTAGTTGGTGCCTTTGTAGGTATTGCGGGCGCCACACTGTATGTGCCTTATTTCCCATTAAGCGAGGGCACTACCCTGCCCATTCCACCATTTACACCGTATGTTGATTGGAGCGCGACAACCTGGATGGCTGTGATTATGGCCGTCAGCCTGCTGGCTATCGAAGGATTCATCCTTTATCGTCTCATCAAGACACGCGTATTCGAAGCACTACGGCTGGGAACGCGAGAATAGAACACAGGATTCATTCCTGAACCAATCTATCAATAGGAGTTATCGAGATATGTCAGAAGATAAGAACACATGGTTGTCCATACTCGCAACATTCCTCTGGGTCTTTGCCTCAGTCGGTGCCTTTACGCTTCTCATTCCAGTCGACACCATATTCTCTGTGATCGGCATAGCTATTCAATCTGGCGAAGCCACTGAGAGTGTTACTGACAAATACCGTCTGGTAACCACACGCCAGTTCGGAGCCATCATCTTTGGTGCAGCATGGCTCGGCATGTCGATCTGGGGTAACAACTATCTTGAAAAGAGCAAGACTGTAGGGCAGCTTTTCAAGCGCTTTGGTCTCGCCATGGGCGTCGAAGTGGCGATCTGGCTGATTGCGTATATCGCCAATCCGGCCATCCTCACAAGTATGCTGCCCTGGTGAACCGTTAAAGCCCAGGCAAAGAGAAAGGACCTGCTCCCAAAATGGAGCAGGTCCTTTTTGTGATACTAGTTCACCAGATTAATGGGGTTACCCGCAATAAAGGCCCTGACGTTGGCTATACTCACATCCATCAATCGTCGACGCGCTGCAGTAGTCGCCCAGGCCACATGTGGGGTAATATAGCAATTTTGGGCCCCGAGCAGAGGATTGGCCGAATCCGCCGGCTCTTTGCAGAGCACATCCAGACCAGCACCGGCGATAACGCCTTCATTGAGGGCATCGGCCAGGTCCTGTTCCACAATGACGGGGCCGCGACTGGTGTTGATTAGAAAAGCCGTCGGCTTCATGGTAGCCAGCAACGCCTTGTTCACCATGCCCTCGGTTTGCGGTGTGAGTGGTGTGTGCAAGCTGATAATGTCGCTCTCACGGAACACCGTCTCTAGATCGACCATGGTGACGCCCTTGGGTGGATTCACGACCTCGGAGCGATTGGCAGCCAGCACCTTCATGCCAAAAGCGAGGGCCAATTTAGCCGTCTCCTGGCCAATGCGACCAAAGCCGACGATGCCCATAGTCAGGTTGTCCAGTTCGATGAGGGGGTAATCCCAGTAGACGAAATCCGGGCTGGTGCACCACTTGCCGTCACGCACGGTGTCAGCATGATGCCCCACATGCTGGGTGAGATTTAGCACGTGCGCAAAGACGGTTTGAGCGACAGATTGCGTGCTATAAGCCGGCACGTTGCACACATCAATGCCCAATTCGCGAGCGGCGACAACATCTACCACGTTATAGCCTGTAGCCAACACACTCACGAGCTTGAGATTGGGCAACTGCGCCATGATTTCGCGCGTCAGCACGGTCTTGTTCGTTAAAAGAATATTAGCGCCTGCCGAACGCGCCAGGGTATCCTGCGCAGCAGTGCGATCGTACACCGTCAGATCGCCCAAGTCTTGCAAACCCTGCCAGCTCATATCGCCGGGATTCATGCCATAACCATCAAGCACAACTATCTTCATGAGGAATCAACTCCTATCTGACGACCCCAAAGGGCCTGATCGCATTGACCCAACAATCCTCATGATATACACTGCCACCCTGCCGGGCAAGCGCATCAATGGAGGGTTCGCGATGGAGATTGACTCATCATGGCGGGGCGTATGGCCCACCATGGTTACCCCTTTTTATGACGATGGACGCCTCGATTTGGATGGTGCCGCTCGGTTGACCGAGTGGTTCATCGAACAGGGCGTGGCGGGTTTATTTACCGTGTGTCTCTCCAGTGAGATGTACGAACTAACACCCGAGGAGCGACTGCAATTGGCCGATGCCGTCGTCAAGGCCTCAGGAGGACGAGTGCCCGTCGCGGCTGGCGCAGTGTATGCAGGCAGTATCACCCAGCAGGCTGAGTTTGCGCGGTGCATGGCGGATACGGGTGTCAATACGGTGGTGGTCATCGCCAACCAACTGGTAGGGCCCGAGGCCGACGAATGCCAATGGCAGGCTGCCATGGAACAGTACCTCTCACTCATGCCAAATGACGTGCGTCTGGGCGTTTACGAATGTCCTGTGCCTTACCACCGCTTGCTCTCACCAGAGCTTTTGGGATGGGTAGCCAGCACGGGCAGATTCGTCTTTACCAAAGACACCTGCGCTCATCTGCCAACGATCCTGCAAAAGCTGGAAGCCATTGAGGGAAGCGGATTGGGCTTTTACAATGCTCACACCGCCACTCTGCTAGCCTCATTGCGCGCTGGTGGCAGCGGCTATAGCGGCACGGCCGCCAACGTGTTCCCCAAACTATTAGTTTGGCTGTGCAGCCACTATGCTTCGCACCCGCAAGAAGCGGAATCGCTGCAAAATCTGCTCAGTGTGGCCGACAGTTATGTGGGCTATCAGTATCCCTCTTCGGCCAAGGAACGCATCCGTATGCAGGGTGTAGCTATGCAAACTGCCTCACGCAAGAGCCAGGAGACCTATGCCTGGCGAGATCGCTATGTGATGGAGCAATCTATTGCCTTGTTTGAGAGAATTGCCCGGCATTTACCTGAATGACACTTGCGACAAAAAGCGTGTGCGGGTAATCTGACGGCATGAACGCTATAAGGAGGTTGTTTTGTATGGCCACGAGACCTAATTTGCTCTTTCTTTTCACAGATGAACAGGCTACTGCTACACTAGCTGCCTATGGCAATACACAGATCCGTATGCCTAACCTGAACCGACTGGCCGAGGACTCGGTCATCTTTGACAATACCTATGTGACCCAGCCCGTTTGCACACCCTCGCGCTCCACGCTGCTCACCGGATTGTATCCCCATACCAACGGCTGCACTGAGAACAATGTTGCCCTGCCCGACGAGGTGCCCTGTTTCCCCGAATTGGCGGATTGGAGCGCATACCGCACCGCCTATTACGGCAAATGGCACTTGGGTGACGAAATATTCCGTCAGCATGGTTTTGACGACTGGCGCAGCGTTGAAGACGAATACGGCAAGTATTACAGTGACAAGCGCGACAAGTCAGCCCATTCGACCTATCATGATTTTTTGCTCGATGCCGGGTTTGAGCCTGACCGCGAATCGGCCAGTGGCCACAAAACCTTTAGCCGCGGCATGTCTGCCCGATTGCCAGAAGCCTTTAGCAAACCGGCCTATATCGCTAACGAGGCCACGCAGTTCATCCGCGATAACGCCGAGCAGCCCTTTGCACTGTGGGTGAACTTTTTAGAGCCACACATGCCCTTTTTCTCTTGTCGCGATGACCAGTACCCGCCCGAAGACATGCCAGTACCACGTAACTTTTACCATGTCCTCGATGAAGCCAACCCGCTCAAGACGCGCCTGTTCCGTCAGGCTTATTACGAGGAGGGACACAGCGGCCTGCCACTACGTTCTGAAGCCGACTGGAAGCGCATGATCGCTCATTACTGGGGGCTGAACAGCCTGGTGGATACCCACATGGGTCGCATTCTCCAAGAGCTGGAAAAGCAGGGGCTGATGGATAACACCATCATCGTTTACACCAGCGACCACGGCGATATGATGGGCAGCCATCGGCTACTGGCCAAGTGCACCATGTTCCAAGAGGCCGTACAAGTGCCCTTTATGATTCGCATTCCGGGGTTGGCCAGCGGTGGCAAACACGTAGCAGCGCCGGTCAGCCAGATCGACGTCATCCCCACGCTGCTGGATGCCATGGGCCAAGCCATACCCGATACCATGCAGGGCAATAGCTTGTTGCCGGTGCTGCAAGGCGCCTCCCCTGCTGAAGAGAACATCTTTATCGAGTGGAGCGGACTGAACAACGGCTTTGGCGATATCGTCGGTCAGGCCAGTTTGCTCGATTGCTGGAAAGAGATGGCCACTGAAGAAGAGATTATCGCCGCCCTGGGCGATCCGGTGCGTACGGTCATCACCCCCGACGGTTGGAAGTACAATTGGAGCCCCCTCGGTGAAAGCGAGCTCTATCACATCGCTGTGGACTCTGGAGAGACCATCAATCTGGTGAAACGCCCCGAACACAAAGAGCGCATCGCCGCCATGCGCGAACTCATTCGTGGTTGGCAACAACGCACCGACGACAAGGTTGAGTTCGACCAGGAATAGGAGAGCATCATGGTCCAGTACTCGGTCTTTACCAAGCCATGGAAGACATTGCCCTTAGACGAGCTGGCCCAGTTTGTGCATGAAACCGGCTTTGACGGCGTCGAGTTTCCGGTGCGGCCCGGCTTTCAGGTGGAGCCTCAGGCTATTCGCAAGGACCTTCCCGCCGCTGCCGAGACCTTTGCCAAATACGGCGTGAGCATCTTTAGCGTGGCAGGCAACACCGACGAGGCCACTATTCGCGCCTGTGCAGAGGCTGGCGTACCCATGATCCGCACCATGGCCGCTATCCCGGCCGGGCAAGGGTATATGGCCGCCGTATCTGACCTGCAAAACAGCTACAAGGCGCTGCAGCCGCTGTTGAAGGAAATGGGCGTCAAGATCGGCGTGCAGAACCACTTTGGGCGCTATATCTCCAATGCCATGGGGCTGCATCATCTATTGTTGCCGCTCGATGCCGCCTGCTACTGTGCCGTGCTCGATCCCTCGCACCAGGCACTGTGCGGCTGTGAGCCAGAGATGGCCCTGGATATCGTCTGGCCGCGCCTGGGCATGGCCAACCTCAAGAGTGCCTATTGGCGCCCTGAGCAAGGCCCCGAGGCCGAGTTCGCCACATGGAAGCCCTATTGGACCGACGCCCGTCATGGGCTAGCCTCTTGGCCGCGGTTCATTGCCGAGCTAAAACGCCGCAACTATGACGGCGTGGTTTGCCTGACCGCCGAATACAGCGATGAGGAGCGAGTAGAAACGCTCATTGCCCAGGATTTGGCGGTGGCCAAGGCGCTTTTTGCCGAGGGAGAAGCCGATGGCTGATAAACTGCGCGCGGCCATCATCGGCGTGGGTGAAATAACCCAAAAAGTCAACGCCAGAGGAGAGCTATGAAACTTTTGCTCTGCGGCGATACCGTCCCGACCGAGGCCAGTGCTCCGCTTTTCGCCTCCGGCGATATCGACGGTCTCTTTGGCAAGATTCTCGGCGTCTTTGCCTCCTATGACCGTGTGTTCTGCAACCTCGAATGCGCCCTCACCGACAGCGAGGAGCGAATCAACAAGTTCGGCCCAAACCTCAAAGGACCGATCGCTACTGCTCAAACCCTAAAGGCTGCGGGTGTTACCGATTGTGGCCTGGCCAACAACCACATGCTGGACTTTGGCGTGAATGGTATGCGCTCCACCATCGCCGCCCTCGATGCCGCCGGTGTCCATTGGGTTGGCGCTGGTGAAAACGAAATCGATTCCAGAAAGCCGCTGATCATCGAGGCCGATGGCAAAAAGACTGCGATTCTAGCCTTAGCCGAGCATGAATACAATTACGCCCTGCCCGATCAGCCCGGCGCCACGCCTTTTGATCCGTTCGATTCCCTAACCGACATCTATAATGCCAAAAAGAACAATGATTATGTGATCGTCGTTTACCACGGCGGCAAAGAACACTGCCGTTATCCCTCTCCACGACTCCTAAAGGCCTGTCGTGGCATGGTCAACCTGGGTGCAGACGTCGTCGTTTGTCAGCACAGCCACATTGTTGGCTGCTATGAGCATTACAACGACGGGCACATCGTCTATGGCACTGGCAACTTTCATTTCGTCAAGTACCGCGACCAACAATCCTGGTCTGAAGGACTTGTTGTTGGCTTGGACATCGCAGACACTCTCGATATCCGGTTCATCCCAACCGTGCAGTTCGATACGGGTGCCGATCTCGCCGATGAAGCGTCTGGAAAGGCGATCATGGACGGTTTCTGGTCGAGAAGCGAGTCTTTGCAGGACGGCACCTGGGTCGAAGGCTGGCGAGAATTCTGCGACAGCGTGGCGCCAACCTATATTGCGACTGTTGCCAAAGCATATGCCGACCCCAGCGACCCTCGCCTGCTCCAAAACTTTTGCCACTATCTCGATTGCGAAGCACATACCGACGTTTACCGCGAGCTATTCAAAACCTGGCATGCGGACAAGACGGATGGCGCTTGCCCAAAAGCCGAATGCACCGATAAGGAACAAGAATAAGCAATGGCTGACAAACTGCGTGTGGCCATCATCGGCGCGGGAGAGATGGCCCAAAAAGTACACTATCCCTCGCTGGCTTCGTTCGCTGACGTGGAAATCGCCGCCCTCTGCGAACTAAACGCCACCAGGCGGGCGGCCGTGGCCCAGCAATACGGCATCACAGGGCAATACAGCGATTATCGCCAGATGGTAGAAGAAACGGCCCCCGACGCAGTATATGCCATCGGCCAACCGCATATCATGTACGATATCTGGCTGTGGTGCCTGCAACAGGGCTTGAACCTGTATGTAGAGAAACCGCTGGGCTTGAGCGTGCACCAGGCAGCGGTATTGGCCGATCTCGCCGAAAAACACGGCTGCATCACCCAGGTGAGCTTTCAGCGGCGCAGTTGTCCCATGGTTGTGCAGCTCCATGATCAATGCCTGGCTCGCGGCCCCATCATTCACGCCGTATGCCGCTTTTACAAGTGCGAGATGCTCCCACGTTACGACGCACGCGATCATATGATGGATGACGGCGTACATGCCATCGACACGCTGCGTTGGATGTGCGGCGGAGAGATCAGCGAGATTCACAGCATTTGTAAACGCATCAAAGTGCCCGATATCAATTTCATCTCGGCCACTTTTCAGTTCGATAGCGGCGCTACCGGGTTCATGATCAATAGCTGGTCCAGCGGACGACGCATCTTTGACGTAGAAATGCACGCCCCCGGCATCTGCGCCGAGGCCGAACACGAGGGCCAGGGTGTGCTTTACGCCGATGGTGATGCGCAAGGCATGACGTATGATACCCGTGAGGTAGCGGGCAGTGACGAGCTGTATATCTATGGGGGATTCCAGGCCAAACACCGCGAATTTCTGGACTGCCTGCGCACTCGCACCTTGCCGCAATCCCACTTTGGCGATGCGTTCAAGACCATGCACGCCGCTGATACAATTCTGGCCCAAGCCCTGCTAGCCGGCCAATAGACGGAGGGACGACATGCCCAAACCCAATATCGTATTCCTTTTCTCCGACCAACAGCGATGGGATACCTGCGGCTGCTATGGTCAATCATTAAACCTCACGCCCAATTTGGACAAGATGGCCGAGGATGGCGTGCGTTTTGAGTACAACTTTACCTGCCAGCCCGTGTGCGGCCCGGCCAGGGCCTGTCTGCAAACCGGCAAATACGCCACCGAGATGGGCGTCTTTACCAACCACCGCATGCTGCCTCTGGATGAAGTAACCATTGCTCAACAGCTCAGCAACGTGGGCTATGAAGTGGGCTATATCGGCAAGTGGCACTTGGCTTCTTTCGGTCCCAAAGATGGGCCGGATAACTACCGCACGCTGCCCGTACCGCCCGAGCGCCGCGGCGGCTATAAGGATTATTGGTTGGCCTCCGACACGTTAGAATTCACCTCCCACAGCTATGACGGGCACATGTTCGATGGCGACGGCAACCGCGTCGAATTTCCTGAGGGGCGCTTTCGCGCCGATGTGCTCGGCGACTGGACGATCGACTATCTAAAGAGCCGTACGCTGGACAAGCCATTCTTCCTGTTTGTCTCCTGGATTGAGCCCCATCACCAGAACGATCATGACTGTTACGAAGGACCACATGGTTCCTGGGAGCAGTGGAACGATTACGAGGTGCCGGGCGACCTGGTAGGCACCGAGGGCGACTGGCGGGCCAACTATCCCGATTACCTGGGCTGCTGCAACGCGCTGGACCGCAACGTGGGCCGCATACGTGAAACATTGGAAGAGATGGGCGTGGCCGATAACACCGTGGTGATCTATACCAGCGATCACGGCTCGCATTTCCGCACCCGTAACAACGAATACAAGCGCTCTTGCCACGACGGTTGTGTGCGCACACCGCTCATCGCCTGTGGCCCCGGCTTTGAGGGCGGCAAGGTCATCAGCGATAATCTGATCAGCCTCATCGACCTGCCCCCCACCATTACCGCTGCAGCCGGCCTGAAAAAGCTGGACACCATGCAGGGCAACGCCCTACAGGGCTTGGTGGACGGCAGCGCTGCGGACTGGCCGGAAGAGGTGTTCATCCAGATCAGCGAGAGCCAGGTGGGACGGGCCATCCGCACCAAGAAATGGAAGTACTCGGTGTACGCGCCGGATAAGAGCGGCTCACAGGATGCGGATAGCGATCGTTATGTCGAGCAATTCCTGTACGATCTAGAAGCCGATCCCAACGAGCGCGACAACCTGGTGTCTGACCCAGCTTACATTGGCGTGCGAGCCGAGCTAGCAGAGAAGCTCGTGCAGCAGATGACCAAAGCCGGCGAAGCCGCACCAGAGATCGTGCCGGCCGAGTAAACAAGACAAGGGGCCCTGTTGTATAGCAGGGCCCCCTTTGCGAGGGAGAACAAATGCCCAATACAAACTGCAACGCTGTCTTGGAGAATGACTTGCTGATCCTAGATACCGGCGGCATCAGACGCACCTACCAGTGGAACAGAGGCAACCTGATTAGCCGCAGTTTGAGCGACGTAACGCGGGGATTGACCGTGGAACTGGTGGGCAGCGAACCCGACTTGATGCTGCCCGGCGAAAGCTGGGAAACCACCAGTGAGGGTCAGTTCGAGAGCTGTTGGGTAAAAGCTACCTCCACCCACCCGGCCCACTTAAAGGCCATCGTAACCTGCCAATTGGGCGAATTGGGCGTACGGCGCATGTTTCGTCTCTACGAGGGGTGCCCGGCCATCGCCTGTGATCTGTATTTGCGTGGTGTGGCTCGTGCCAAAAGTTGGCTGACTGACTCTGCCGACCCCGCCTCGCTGGAGAACATTGAAGCGTGGACGGCAGCGGTTATCGAAGGAGGACCAGCACCCGTGATGGAGCGCCTTTGTTTAGCAGAGCGGCATCTGCGCCTCAAAGCCGTCCAGTTTTACGACGTGACCGACCGGCGCAACAATCTGGTAAGCGAACGTAGCGTTCTCCCCTACCGCTCGCCAGCGCATCTCAATGGCAATTTGCTGTTCATTAGTGATGTCCAACGCGACCTGGGGTTGTTCATCCTCAAAGAAGCCCCTTGCTCAGACGTGCAGCTGGCCTGGCCGGGGTACGATTTCAGTGCCCGGCATAACCTCATCGAGGTGGCCGGCCTGGGCTTGGAACCGGGCGATCTGGACGAGGATTGGGTTCGTGGCTATGGCTTTGTGACGAGCATCTCTGCCGCCGATGAACTCTCGCAGTTGAACGCCCTGCACAGTTACCAGCGCCTGCAGCGCACGGCCCCTGGCGATCGTGATGAGATGATCATGCTCAACACCTGGGGCGACCGTGGGCAGGATACGCGCATCCGCGAGTCTTTTGCCCATGCCGAAATAGAGGCCGGCGCACGACTGGGCGTCACCCATTTCCAGTTGGATGATGGCTGGCAGAGCGGGCAGACGAGCAACTCGGCTTTTACCGGCGGCAGCCTGCAAAACATTTGGGAGCGCGACGATTATTGGGCACCGCATCCCGAACGTTTCCCCGAGGGGCTAGAACCCGTGCGGCAACATGCCGTGGACAAGGGTATCGAGTTGTGCCTGTGGTTCAATCCCTCGATGGACGATAGCTGCGCCCATTGGCAGCAAGATGCCGAGCAGTTAATCCGCATTTATCGCGAGTATGGCATTCGTACCTTCAAAATCGATGGTGTGGACATCCCCGACAAGCAGGCCGACATCAACTTTCGGCGAATGTTGGACACCGTAACCGAGGCCACTGCAGGAGAGGTTTCTTTCAATCTGGATTGCACGGCGCGACGGCGTTTTGGTTACCACTACCTGACGCGCTATGGCAACCTGTTTGTGGAAAACCGCTATACCGACTGGGCCAATTATTACCCGCACACTACCCTGCGTAACCTGTGGATGCTCTCGCGCTATGTGCCCACCCAATTCATGCAGTTCGAGTTTCTCAACGTGTGGCGCAACCGCGACAAGTACGCCGCAGACGACACCCTAGCACCAGGGCAAGTGCCCTTTGAATACGCCTTTGCGGCAACCGTGATGGCCCAACCCTTGGCCTGGTTCGAGGCCAGCAGCCTGCCAGAGGAAGCATTTGAGGCTGCGCCGGCCATCAAAACCTACCGACAACACATGGCGCGCATTCACGCCGGGCATATTCTGCCCATCGGCGATGAACCCAGCGGGTTTAGTTGGACCGGCCTGCAATCCATGGGCGATGGCGAGGGCTATATCGCCGTATACCGCGAGAGCAATGCACAGAACAAGGCTCAGTTGGCGCTGTGGGGCTTGGCGAATCAGCATCTGCACCTCGATGCGATCATCGGACAGGGCAAGAGTTTTGAATGCGAGACCGGCACACTGGGCACCTGCATATTCGCCCTGCCAGAACCTTTTAGCTATTGCTTGTACCATTACCGCGTACTCTGAATAAAAAGACAGCTTAAGACAAGCGTCAAATCGAAAACCTGTTCTCTGCAAATACTCTCTCAGAATCATGTTCATTGAGCAGAGCGAATCCATTTAAAGGATTCGCTCTGTTTTTTGTCATACGGAGTATCCTGGCAACGCTGCACAAGGAGAAAAGATAGATCATCTTCTCTGCCAAGAGCAAAAATAGTCGAGAAATTCCTTGTTTGTGACCGTATAATGAAGCTACAAGGAGGATAGATGAAAGAACAGATTCAAGCCGTTCAGCGAATGCAAGATTATATCGAGGCGCATCTAGCTGAAAATATCACACTTGCCGACTTGTCCGAAGCGTCATTTTTCTCTCCGTGGTATTCTCACCGGCTATTTTCTCGATGGACAAACATGACGCCGGCTGTCTATATTCGACGGCTTCGCTTGTCGAAATCCGCACTCAGGTTACGAGATGATCCATGCAAAATCATAGATATTGCCCTAGAACTTGGCTTTGGCAGTGTGGACGGTTATCAACGTGCGTTCTTTCGTGAGTTTGGATGTAACCCTCGAGAATACGCCAACAGTCCCGTTCCTTTGTATCTTTTCACACCCTACAGAGTCACATCTCAAGTTAAACGAAAGGGAAAACAAATGGAGAGCACAAAAACAGTTTTTGTTCAATTGGTTGAAAAACAACCACGAAAGGTCCTCATCAAGCGTGGAATAAAAGCTACCAATTACCTCGCTTATTGTGAAGAAGTTGGATGTGACATTTGGGGACTGCTTACTAGCATCAAGTCTATCAGTGGCGAACCCGTCAGCCTTTGGCTTCCGCCTGCTTATATCAAATCGGGGACTTCGGAATATGTGCAAGGTGTAGAAGTGCCTCTGGATTATGACGGGGTGATTCCAGAAGACTTGGACTTGATTGAACTGCCTGCCGCCAAGTACCTCTTGTTTAGAGGGGAACCTTTTGCCGAAGAGGACTATGTTCAGGCAATCGAAGAGATTTGGAATGCGATCCAAAAGTATGATCCATCCCTCATTGGCTACTACTGGGATGAATCCAATCCCAGAATTCAGCTCGAACCAATCGGGACAAGAGGATACATCGAATTACACCCCGTCAGAGAGATACAAAACTAATCAACCAGGAGATGTAGATTCTCTACAAGCGTCTGACTGGCACGGCCGCCAATGCTGCCATCAAAGAAAGTGATGGATAGCAACGTGCCAGCCCGCAAAGCCTTTTAGCAACCCAACCCCCAAAAGACATGGCTAGAGTCTAGTATCACATCAGCCATGTCTTTTTAAGTGGTCCAAGGTGCCATTGCATATGCTTGTACACTGGCTAAAATGAGGTTACCCTTAATCCTATGTAGCACGTGCCCACCAAATAGAAAGAAGAATATGCAAGATATCCTCATTACCCACCAGATGATTCAGGGCGCTGTCTCTATCGAGACGGTTCGCGACGGATTAAAGCCCTGGCGATTGCCTTACAAGGAGCTGGCCCTTTATCCGCCAGACGACGCTTTGCCTCTCAAAGCAGAGCAGCTAGCCGGCGTGCGGCTGATCTTTGCCACCGATTCACCGATCATCGAGTTGACGGTGCAACCCGAAAGCAGCGTCGAGGGCGACAAGCGCATCTTTGACCTGACCGTGGGTTCGGAATTGGTACAGAGCAGGCGCCTGCCGGACGGCAAAGACGTGGTGCGCTTTGAGAACCTGGGCGAGGAAATGCGTCCGGTGGAGATTTGGCTGCCGCAGTTTTTCCCCTGTGTGTTGAAAAAGCTGCGCGTGGCTGATGACACCAACGTGGCTCCCGTGCAGGATGAGCGTCCGCGTTGGATTGCCTACGGCAGCTCGATCACCCACTGCCGCGCGGCCCACAGCCCGGCGCGTACCTGGCCGGCTACCGTGGCTCGCGAACAGGACTTGAACCTGACTTGCCTGGGCTATGGCGGAAACTGCCACCTGGAACCTATGGTAGCCATGATGATCCGCGATCTGCCCGCTGATGTGATCACCCTGAAACTGGGCATCAACGTGCAGGGGGCCTCGTCCCTCTCGGACCGTACTTTTCGGGCGGCGATCATCGGCTTTGTGCGTATCATTCGCGAAAAGCACCCCAACACGCCCATCGGTGTCATCTCACCCATCATCTCGCCACCGCGAGAGAACACACCCAACCTAGTGGGCATGTCGTTGCGCTTGATGCGCGAGCAAGTGGAAGAAGCCGTGCAGCGCTTGCGCGAGGCCGGCGACAGCAACCTCTATTATTTCTCGGGGTTGGATGCCTTTGGCAAAGCGCAGGTCAGCCATTTGCCCGATGAACTGCATCCCGATGGCGATGGTTACGAGATTCTGGGACAAAATATCTCGGATATGATCTTTAGTCAGCCGCCGTTCCAGCTCTAGGTAAAAAGAGGCCCTTGCAATGTCTAGCAAAGGGCCTCTTTCCTTTTGTAGAAAACCCTACTACAAACGAGTATCCCATTTGCCGCAAAAAACAGTTTCGCTAGGAATGCCCTTGAATTCGCTTTTGCCAATAATCTTGGCGATAGCACTGCGAATGCTAGTGCGGGTGCTGTCATAAGCATTCACAAAAGCGTGAACTTGGGGGACATCAATCAGATGGTTGGTATAGTTCAAACTAATGCCCACTGTAGGCACCTCGGTAACATACCAGGGCAGTTCATTGGAGTGGTTGGCGCTCCAGCGCACACGCACGTCATTTTCTTGAGCATAGCCTTTGATGTTAAGCACCAGGAAAACGACATCATAGCGAGCACGAAAATCCTCCATTTTGCCGCATTCCATCATGATGCGCATGTTCTCCATACGCGGACCGTATTCCACTTCTAGGTCGTGAAAGTTGGGGGCGATGTCCACCTCAAAGCCAGCAGCTTCCAACTCTTCTACCACCACATCCCGCACGGGGTCGCCTTTGTAAGATTTGCTGTTGGGCGTGGACTGGATATAAACCAAACGGGCACGCTTTTGCTTCTCGGGATCTATGGGCAGATTGTTCCGAGTGTCTTTAACCAGGGTAATGCAATCCTCGGCCGCTTTTTCGGCCAACTTGAGGTGCTCCTCACAACCAACAACTGCCAGACCACTCTCCGGAGGGAATAGCCTTTCGCGCTTGTACAGATGCAATCGGGCTTTGAGACCCAGAATGCGATGCAATGCATCCGAGAGGCGCTCAGCAGTGATGGTGCCGTTCTCGAGGCCAGCCTTCATATAGCCAAAATCTTCTTCCTCATCATTGGTATAGAGGAATAAATCACAGCCACTGGCAATGGCACTAGGTACAGCGATCTCACGCCTCTCCATGCAGGCGATGCCCGCCATGTGAGAAGCATCGGTGATGATCAGTCCATTGAAGCCCATCTCGCCACGCAGCAAATCGGTGAGAAGCTCGGGGGCGAGTGTTGCTGGCATGATCTCGCTGTCCTTGATGCCAGGCCGGAGCTTGCGGCTCATCTCAGGCAGAGCGATGTGACCCACCATAATGCTCTCCAGACCCTCGTCGATCATGGTCTGATACACCTGGCGAAAAGAGACGTCCCATTCCTCTACAGACAGATCGTTCACACCCAAGACGAGGTGCTGGTCACGCTCTTCTACACCATCGCCAGGAAAATGCTTACAGCAACACGCCACGCCACTTTGATGCACACCCTCGATAAAGGCACGGATATTATTGATAACCTGATCAGCGTTATCGCCGAAACAGCGGGTGTTGACAATGGTGTTACGCCAGTTCATAAAGATGTCGCAGCAAGGGTTGAACGTCCAATTGCAGCCCACGGCAGCGGCCTCTCGACCGGAAACCAAACCAATGTTATAGGCTGTCTCAGTCGAATCGCTGGCGGCAGCTTCAGCGGCGGTGGCGATGAACGTGCCATCGCTCATAGCACCATCACCACCATTGTCACAGTTGGCAGCAATAAACAAGGGGATTCTAGAGTTCTCTTGATAATCTTTATTCTGCTGCCAAATGGTTTTCCGATCTTCGTTCCGATAGCGCAGGCCGGCCTGATGGTAAGTATCAAGTGTATTCTTGATATCCTGCGAATCCAGTGATTTGCGCATCAGCATGAATAGCTGGCCGATTTTTTCGTCCAGTGACATGTCAGCAATAGTATCCTCAACCCACTGGAGACCTTCATCATCGAGGTAAAAAGGCTTGGCCCTCAGATCAACCATTTCTCATCTCCTTTTAGCATCTTTTCTAGAATCATCTACGTTACGACATGAATTTACAAGATCATCATATCATGATTTAAAGGATCACCCTAGACCACGTGATGGCTCAGTCGCGGATGACTCGATTGAGCCCGAAATAATTGCCACTCTCAGGCGCGGAGGAAATCTTTTGCATCCTCAGTCTTTTGGCGCAAAATGCCAGAATTTGCGCGACTAGGCTGGTCGGAGCATATCTAGTAGCTATCGCGCTTGACCAAATGGCAAGCGGTGGTATTCTAAAAGCACTTGGCCTAGTGTGAAACAGGGCCTCTGAGCAACGGCAACCTCCTTATGAGGCGCATTCAATTTATAGGAGAAGTACAGTATGGAAAAAGTAAGAGTTGGCGTCATTGGTGCTGGCATCCGCGGATGGGGTGAGGCCGAGTTTTTTGCCACAGGCAAGATCAAGCGTGCCGAGCTGGCCGCACTTTGTGATATCGACCCAAAAGTACGCGCCAAGGCTGAGGAAGCATGGGGTGTCAAGACCTATGCCGACAGCGCCGAGCTGATTCGTTCTGGTGATGTGGACGCCGTATTCATTGCCACGCCGCACTATGGCCATACCACCATCGGCATCGACGCCCTGCAAAACGGGCTGCATGTGTTAGTAGAAAAGCCGCTCTCGGTACACAAGGCTGACGCCGAACGTCTGATTGCCGCCCACACCGACAAGAGCCTGGTTTTCGCGGCCATGTTCAACCAGCGCACCGATCCCAACTATACCCGCGTCAAGAAGCTCATCGAAGACGGCGAACTGGGCGAGATCACCCGCACGAACTGGATCATCACCAACTGGTTCCGCACCGAAGCCTATTATCGCCACGGCGGCTGGCGTGCCACCTGGAAGGGTGAAGGCGGCGGCGTGCTCTTGAACCAATGCCCTCACAACCTGGACCTGTTCCAGTGGCTGTGCGGCAAGCCCTCACGCATTCAGGCAAATTGCTACCTCGGCAAGTACCACGACATCGAGGTTGAGGACGAGGTCACAGCCTTCTTTGAGTATCCCAACGGCGCAACGGGCATCTTTGTGACCACCACCGGCGAAGCCCCGGGCACCAACCGCCTAGAGATCGTGGGTACACGCGGCAAAGTGGTCAGCGAGAACGGCAAGACCACGTTTACACGTAACGAGATCCCCAGTGATGAATACAGTCGCACGACCGACGAAAAGTTTGGTCACATCGACATATGGAACTGCGATATCCCGACCTCTGGTCACGGCGGACAGCATGTCGAGATCACCCAGAACTTTGTGGATGCCATCCTTGACGGCGTACCCCTCATCGCTCCCGCCGAAGAAGGCCTGAGTGCCGTCGAAATGGCCTGCGCCATGATCATGTCTTCATTTGAAAAGCGTCCCATTGACCTTCCGTTGGATGGCGCCGCTTACGAAGCGATGCTCAAGAATCTGATCGCCAAAAGCGATCGCTAGAGACAACATGCTATGAAAGAGACTGGCGACGTTTTTGGCGTCGCCAGTCTGTTTTTGGATAGCCGCACGGCAGGAGGATAACCCGATGACTGTCAAACCCGATGCACTCGATACTGCCAGAGCACTTTTCGCCGATCCACCGCGTGAAAACGGTCTGATCCCCTTTTGGTTTTGGAACGATGACATCACCGAAGAGGGTCTCCTCGAACAGCTAGAAGAATTCTATGAGTGGGGGTTTGGCGGTTTTATTCCCCACGCCCGCACGGGCCTCACCCACCGCGTTGGCTATCTATCAGAAGAGTTTTTCAAGCTGGTCAAGACCTGCGTCAAACGGGCCAGCGAGTTGGGTATGAAAGTGGTACTGTATGATGAGGGAGGTTATCCCTCCGGTTCGGCGGTGGGCCAAGTGGTGGCCGAAAACCCCGACTATGCCAACAAGTGCCTCATCCCGGTCAAACGCGAGATCGAAGGGCCGGCTTCTGGCTATTGGCGGCCAAATTCGAGCCGAGCGCTGTGCAACAAGCTCATCGCTGTGGTGCAAGGTCGTCTGTTGGATGATAATACCCTCGATCCCGATTCTCTGACTGAGCTGCCCATCTTGGAGCACGATATTTTGCATTACGACGTGCCCGAGGGTCGCTGGCTGCTTTTATCGGCCTGGCAGGTCTTCTCAGGGGCGACCATTCGCGGCGTTCATGCTGAACAAGAGGATGCCCACGCCACCGCACCCGCAGCAGGCGACATCCTCAGCCCAGAAGCCGTCGCCGCCTTTATCCGCATCACCCACGACGCTTATTACGAGAACCTCAAAGAGTATTTCGGCACGACCGTGTTGGCCATGTTCACCGATGAACCCGGCGTGATGGGCAGGGGCACCCGTTATGGGCGCATGGCTCAACCGTTCACCACCGGTTTTATGGAGGACATCAAAGCGGTGTGGGGCGAGGACGCAGCCAAGTGGCTGCCGGTGATGTGGTACGATTGCGGCCCCAAGACAGAAGAGTTGCGCGCCGCCTATGACCGCGCCGTTTACGACCGATTGGAGCGTGTGTTCTACAAGGCTCAAAGCGAGTGGTGCGTGGCCCACGGCATCGCCCTAACGGGGCACCCCGCCGAGAGCAACGAGTTGGGCTCATTGCGGCTCTTCCAGTGGCCGGGGCAGGATATGGTTTGGAATTATGTCGAGCCGAATAACGGCTCGGGGTTGGAGGGCATTCACAGCATCGCCCCCAAAGGCGCCAGCAGCGCCGCTGCCCTCGCTTCTTGTGAGCGCAACACCAGCGAAGTGTTGGGCGCCTACGGCTGGAAGCTAACCCTGGACGAAGCCAAGTGGCTGTTCGATTGGCACATCATCCGCGGCAACAACCTCTTTTACCCGCACGCCTTTTTCTACACCATCCGCGACCGCCGCGCCTGGGAATCCGAACCGGCCCTGGGGCGCAACAATGTCTGGTGGCCCTACTGGGAGCCCATCGCCGACCATGTACGCCGGCTTTGTTGGCTGACCAGCGGCGGCAAGATGATCACCGATGTGGCCATCCTGGGGGATAGCAACCATCTGGGCTGGGAAGCAGCCAAGGCGCTTTACCAGTCACAGATCGACTTTTGCTATGTGGATGAGACTGCCCTGAAGGCGACGACTCTGGCCAACGGGCGCGCACTCATCGGCGACATGGCCTTTCGCGTCATCATCGTAGACGGCGCCCCCATGACGCCAGCCCTGCGCGCCAGACTGGACGAACTGAGCGCTGCCGGCCTATTGGTCATCGAAAACTGGCAGGAAGAGACCCTGGCAAAAGCCATAGTGGCCTTTGCTGGCGCTGATTTGGCCGCCGAGAATGCCCCCGACTTGCGCATGGAACACTATCGCAAAGACAGCCTTGAGTATTATATTCTCTTTAATGAGGGCGAGGCAGCCATCGACACGCACCTGTGCCTGCGCGCTACCGGCAAAGTGGAGCTGTGGTTGCCCTATGAGAACACCACTGCCCCTTGCCCTGCCGAGATCACAACACGCGGACTGGAACTGGACCTGCACATCGAGCGACGACAGATCGCGGTGCTGGCCGTCGATCCCGCCGGGGTACCATCAGCCGACGCACCACGCCCGGTAACCGCCGGCGACGTGTTGAGCGAGTTGACGCTAGCTTGGAAAGCCTCTTGCTGCGGCAAAGCGGTCGAACTGCCCTGCCCCGGTGATTGGGCTCAGGTGGCTGGCTGGGAGCTATTCACCGGCAGCGTGAGCTTTGAGGCGATCTTGAATCTGGCGTCAGACCTAGTCGGACAACCACTGTACCTCGATCTGGGCCAAGTGGGCGACATCGCCGAGGTCAGCCTGGATGGGAAGAAAGTGGGGGCATGTTCCTGGACGCCTTATGTGTTCAAACTGGGGAGCATTAAAGCGGGCGAGCACCAGCTCTGCATCAAAGTAACCAACAGCATGGCCAACGAATACGAAGGGGTGCAACTGCCCTCCGGTATCCTGGGGCCTGTATCTTTGCGTGCCGAACGAACGCTGTAACGAGGAGACAGATATGAATACGACACCGAAACTGATCGCCGATTATGCCTGCGCCACTGGCGAAGGCCCCTTTTGGCATGAAGCCGAGCAGCGCCTTTACTGGTGCGATATTCCCACCGGCAAACTGTTCCGTTACGATCCGGCCACAGGCGAACACGAGCTCTACTGGCAGTCTGAGGATGACGACCCCATCGGCGGCTTTACCGTACAGTGCGATGGCAGCCTTGCGCTGTTCATGGGCAAAGGCGCCGTGCGTGTGCTGCGGGACGGTAAGACCGAGACAGTCATTGAATCCATCGAACGCGAAGAGACCTCGCGGTTCAACGATGTCATCGCCGACCCCAAGGGTCGCGTGTTCTGCGGCACCATGTCTACCGGTGAGCAGATGGGCATCCTTTACCGCCTGGATACCGACGAAAGCATCCGTCCGGTGGTGAAGAATGTGGGCACATCTAACGGCATGGGCTTTACGCCCGATGGTAAGGGCATGTACCACACCGACTCCAAGGCCAAGATGATCTACCTGTACGATTACGACGAGGTCACCGGCGAAATCAGTAATCGCCGTGATTTCGTCTCCTTGGAGAATGAAGAGGGCACGCCCGACGGCATGACGGTAGACGCCGAGGGCTATGTCTGGTCGGCACGCTGGGATGGCTCTTGCCTGGTGCGCTACACCCCCGAGGGCAAAGAAGTCATGCGCATCACCTTCCCGGCGAAAAAGGTGTCCAGCGTGATCTTTGCCGGGCCGGATTACACGGACATGTACATCACCACTGCCGGCGGCCACAAAAAGGATGAGGACGGCAAGGACGCTGGTGCCCTGTTCCACCTGAATCTGGGCATCAAGGGCGTTCCCGAATTTACCTCCGCCATCCGCACCAAGTAATAGATGCTGACACGTGCGCGTGATTGTTTGAGGGGAATGAGAAGCCTGCGACTGATTGCAGTCAGCTTGCTCCTCATCCTGACCGCAGGTTGCGACCCATTGACGGTCACGCGCACGCCAGAACCGAGCGCCACTCCGCTTCGTCTGCCCTCCGGCGTTGACGCCGAGGATGCCACCTATGCCACAGTCGTACGCGTCGTCGATGGCGACACCATCATCGCCGAGATCGACGGCGAGGAATACCGCGTGCGCTATATCGGCATCAACTCCCCCGAACTAGCTAACAACAGCCGCTCCGCCGAGGATTATGCCGAGGAAGCCGCCGAATACAACGCCGAGCTGGTTGAGGACCAGACGATAGTGCTGGAACGCGATACCTCAGACACCGACCAATACGGCCGACTGCTTCGTTATGTCTGGTTGGGCGACACACTGGTGAACGAGGAACTCGTGCGCCAAGGCCTGGCCGATGCCCGCTATTACAACCCCGATACGGCTCGACAGGACACCCTCAATGCTGCCGAAGATGCCGCACGTGAACAAAAACTGGGCATCTGGTCTCTGCCATAATGCCCAATACCCTCACCTTTTCAGACGGGTTCCTCTCTGCTATAATGCGCGAGGTAGTTCTGGAAAGGAGATAGCATGGCCATGGACTATGAAGCAGTCATTGGCATGGAAGTCCATGCGCAGATTCTGACGCGGTCCAAGATGTTTTGCGGGTGTTCGGCCGATTACGCCTCGACACCCCCAAACACCCACACCTGCCCGGTGTGCCTCGCGATGCCCGGCGTTTTGCCCGTCATCAACGAGGCCGCTGTGGAGGCCACTATCCGCACCGGTCTGGCGCTAAACTGCGAGATCCCCGAATACTGCAAGTTCGACCGCAAGAATTACAACTATCCCGACCTGCCCAAAGGGTATCAGATCTCACAATACGATCTGCCCTTTTGCGTGAACGGTGAGCTTTGGGTTGAGCCAAGCGGCGTTGAGCCCAAGCGCATCGGAATTCGGCGCGTGCACTTGGAAGAGGACACCGCCAAGTTGGTGCACATTGACGGACAGAGCCTCATCGATTTCAACCGTGCTGGTGTACCCCTCATGGAAATCGTGACCGAGGCCGATATGCGCACAGCAGAAGAGGCTTGGCTATACGTGACGCGTCTGCGCAGCGTTTTGCGTTACCTGGGTGTGTGTACGGGCAATATGGAAGAGGGCGCCATGCGCTGCGAGGCCAACATCTCTGTTCGGCCCGTAGGCACCGAGCCCTTTGGCACCAAAGTTGAGGTCAAGAACATTAACTCGTTCCGCTCAGTGCGGCAGGCCATCGATTACGAAATTGCGCGGCAAATCGCCGTCATCGAGAGCGGCGGCGAGGTTGTGCAGGTCACCATGGGTTGGGACGAATCGGCCCACAAGACGGTTTTCCAGCGCAGCAAAGAAGCGGCCGATGATTATCGTTATTTCCCAGAGCCAGATTTGCCCCCTCTGTTCCCGGATAGGGCGTGGGTTGCCGGTCTGAAAGCGGCCATCCCCGAGCTGCCCTATGCCAAAAAGCAGCGTTTTCAGCAGGAACTGGGCGTACGCGCCGAAGAAGCCGGACTGCTAGTCGAAGATCAAGAGATCGCCGCCTATTTCGAAGAAACGGTCAAAGCCAGCGACGGTGCCGAGTCGCAGACGATTGCTATCTGGATGACCGGCGAGCTGTTCCGTCTACTGAACGAAACCAGCAGCAGTATCAATGCCTGTAACGTACAGCCGGCCCAGCTGGGAGCTTTGCTCAAGTTGGTTGCCGACGGCGCCATCAGCAACAGTGCCGCCAAAGACGTGCTGACCGAGATGTTCTCCTGCGGCGACGATCCCGAGATCATCGTCAAGCGCAAGGGGTTGGAACAGATTAGTGATGGCAACGCGGTAGCAACCATTGTGCGCCAGGTGCTGGCCGATAACCCCGGCCCGGTGGGGCAGTTCTTGGAGGGCAAGACCCAGGTGTTGGGCTTTTTGGTGGGCCAGGTGATGAAAGCCACCAAGGGCAGCGCCAACCCCCATGTAGCCCGAGAAGCGCTCATGCAAGAGTTGGAAAAGCTAAAGTAATTCGGTTATTCAGGGCTCAGGCCTAAAGATATGAAAAAAGGGATGTGACATGCGCAAGCCAATTATTGCTGGCAACTGGAAGATGAACAAGACCATCGCCGAAGCGGTGGAGCTGGTATCGGCGATGAAGGACGAGCTACTGGCTGTCGATGGTATCGACAAAGTGTTCTGCCCGCCGTTTCTGGCCGTTCCGGCCGTGGCCGAACTATGCAAAGGCACCGAGCTGGGCGTGGGTGTACAGGACATGTACTGGGAGGCCAACGGCGCCTTTACCGGCGAAGTAGCCCCGGGCATGGTCAAAGAAGTCGCTAGTTATGTGATTATCGGTCACTCGGAACGCCGCGCTTATTTCGGCGAGACCGATGAAACCGTCAACAAAAAGATCCATGCGGCGTTCGCCTATGGCCTGACCCCCATCGTATGCGTGGGAGAAACGCTGGAACAGCGCCAGAACGGTGAGACCAACGACTGGGTCTCTGGGCAAGTTGAAGGCGCGCTCAAGGGCCTCTCAGCCGAGCAGGTGGCCTCTCTAGTCATCGCCTATGAGCCCATTTGGGCCATCGGCACCGGCCTAGCCGCCACTGCCGAGGACGCTGAAGAAGTTTGCGGCGCCGTGGTACGCGCTACTGTAGCCAAGCTCTACTGCGACAAGACCGCTGAAGCCGTGCGGATTCAGTACGGCGGCAGCATGAAGCCCTCTAACGTGAGCGAACTGATGGCCAAGCCAAATATCGACGGCGGGCTCATCGGCGGTGCCAGCCTCAAGGCTGAAGATTTCATCGCCCTGATCACGCTGGGCGCAGAAGCCAAGGGTCTGTAAGACCTTCGGTCAAAGATCGAGACGCTTCAGAACCAAAACAACGACGGGGGGACAGTCTAAACTGTCCCCCCGTTCTGCTTTTCGTCTACCAGTTCTTATTCGCTACGTACCTCAATGGTGCTGGGGTCCACCTCAATAATATCCTCTGGATCCTGCCCCTCTGGCTTGAGATGATAGTAGGCGCGGCCATCCAAAGCACTAATCCAGATGTTCCAGCTATCGATGAGGTGCATCTCTACGCCATCGATCGTCTGCACATACACCTGGTACTCATCGCCCGACACGTTGGCCAGGCCTAGATAGGCGCTGTTGGGGCCATAGCGAATGCCGCCGATGGCCTCTCCCCACACGTCAGCATCCAGGCCGAGATCAGTGTAGCTGTAGGGCGACCAACTGCGCGCCCAATGGCCGGTCTCATCGTAGAGAGCTGTCATGAGGGCAAGAATGCTGGTGGATATCTCTTGGGGCGTGCTGCCCAATGGTGTAAGCGCCTGTACCGTATCATTGGCGAGTTGGGTTAGCACTCCATCTAAAGTCCAGGCATAGGCAAACCGCGTCGGCAGATAGTTGAGATAGACCTTGAATGGCGCATCGCTATCGGCCTCGGTGATGACTGCGGGCGCCTCACGCTCAGGGAGCACTGCGCCCTCGATTCCGTCCAGCGTTTTGAAAGCTACCAGCGCCGTAGAGACAGCCTCGAACTCGGCCTGCGCTGCCTCAGTGTTGGCCTGGGCAATGACCGGGCCAACAGCAAGAGAAACCATGGCCACTAGTACGGCCAGAATGGCTAGCACAATCAATGTCTCTATCAAGGTAAAACCGCGCATCATGAGCACTCCTTTGTTGATACGTCTATAGCATAGCCCCATTGGGGGCACAGGGCGTGAATATCTCATAAGCTGCCCGATGACATTTTGACCCTGACTCTGGCCCAGCCTAGAATTAGGGGGTTTGCAAGCTAATGAGGAGCGCAATGGAGCTTTATCTGGCACGCCACGGACATGTGGATTACGACCATAGCATCGATTTGTTTGCCGCAAGCTTGACTGAGCTAGGCCAAACGCAGAGCCTCCAGTTGGCCGAGATGTGCAAGCGACTGGATATTCGTTTTTTGATCTCTAGCACCATGATTCGCGCCGAAGAGACGGCCAACATCATTTTGGCGGAGATTCCTGATATGACCCGCTGGGATTTGGAAGAGTTTCAGGCCGTGAATGTTGATGACCTCATGCTCGATCCCTTTGGGCACCCGGTGATGGCTCAATGGACGGAAGACCAAGTTATTACCGGGCAAAAACGAGCCTGGATTCGTGTTACGGCCGTTATGCCACGCATCGAGATATTCATGGACAACTATGGCTTTGAGCGAGTTCTTATTGTGGCCCATGAGGATGTGATCCAGATGATGATGCTGGCCTGGCATGGCAAAGACTGGCGCTCGCTGGACGAATGTCCGCCTCTCGATTTTGGCGCTGTTACGCGAATCGTCCTGGAGGATGGCCAAGCCTTTATTGGGCCGGTCAATGTTGCACCGGGCGAACTATAAAAAAAGAGGCGCTCTTGTGAGCGCCTCTTTTTTTTATTCCGCATCAAGCTGACGATTGCGTTGCCAGGGCCAGGCATGGACGGTGATGTTGCGCCGGGCAAAGCTGGCCAGAGCAAACAGCAAAAGGATTGCTGCAAGCCCCAGCAACAGCGCTGGCGCGCCCCAATCCAACTCTCCATGAAGCACATCGAGGCTTCTGTAGTAATACATGGGGGAATACAGGCGGTAATCCTGTAAGGCTGGCACCATTCCACCGAGCGTATCCATAAAATAAGCGATGACCGCCAGCGAAGTGCCAAACGAAGATGCGATCGAGCGCGTTGGCAAATAGGCCCCCAACCACAACCCCAGATAAGCAAATGCGAGCGCGAGCGGCCAGGAAAACAACGTATTGAGCAGCAACAGGCGCATCTCGATAGTACTTGTCAATTGGTCTTGAATATATTCCAGACCCAAAATCGTGCCCAACAACATGCCCACTAAAGGGATGAGAACCAGAACAGCCAAGGCGATAGCCTTGCCTACCACGATCTTCCAACGACGAACGGGCAAAGCTGCCAGGATTTCAAGCGTGCCCTCGTCTTCTTCGCCACCCAAAAGGTTGGCGCCCAACACCACGCCGTAAATGCATACCACCAGCGGCACCATGAATCCGAACATCTCGACGGATAAGAATCCTTCGATCGTATACATTTGAGCAACAGGGCCAAACAACTCGAAAAAGGCGGGAAAATCCATGCCGCTCAATTGCGAGGCCATAGAGGGAAAGATCGCTACCTCCATCAGTGCCAAGCTCAATCCGCCAATAAACCACCAGAACATGCCGCTCAGGCGAAAACGGAGTTCTTTGCGTAGGATGCTATACACGGGGGGCCTCCTCACCTCGGTAGTATGAGAGAAAGACAGATTCGAGAGTGACCGGCTCAGTGGTGATGGACTCGATGCCCAACAACGACATCTGGCGCATAAACTCGGGCAAACCACTGGTGATCTGAACACGAATGAGGTTGCCCTCGATGCTCAACACCTCAACACCTTTGCGTTCAATAGCCTCCGCCGAAACAGCATGAGCCAGCTCTAGTGATAACGTTGTTAAGCGCTTGGCAGTAAGGCTCTTGACGCTTTCCACCGTGATCACACGACCTTCGCGAATGAGAGCGACGCGGTCGCAGATCGTCTCAGCCTCTGAGAGCACATGGGTGGAGAAGAAAACAGTGCTACCTCCGTCTACAGCCTCACGCACCATATCGAGCACCGTCTCTTGCACCAAGGGGTCGAGGCCCGAGGTCGGCTCATCCAGCATGAGCAACTGCGGTTGGGGCATAAAGGCGGCTACCAGACCCAGCTTGCGTCGATTGCCGGTCGAGTATTCACCGATGCGCCGATTCACGTTCAAATCCAACCGTTGACAGAGCATCTCGGTATAGCGTTTGTCGATATGATTGCCACGCAAATAAGTGATCATGGCCAAATAGTCTTTGCCAGAGAGCTGAGAATACATGTTGAGATCGCCCGGCATATAGCCCACATATTCGCGAGCATGAGCTCCCTGGCGTTGGCAATCCAAGCCAAAGATCGTCGCCGTGCCCGATACTGGCCTAATCAAGTCGAGCAACGTACGCATGGTTGTTGTTTTACCAGCACCATTAGGCCCAAGAAAGCCGTAAACCTCGCCAGACTCTACGGCAAGATCGACATCGGTGATTCCCCTGTGTTTGCCATAAGATACAGTGAGATCTTTTGTCTCGATGGCGCGCTCATTTTCCATAATCCCCCTCCAGTTCCATCCCTAAATAGTAGTCTTATCTGCGCCGCTGGCAAGCACCCTGGGTTGACACAAGACGCTCTCATCGCTAATCTTAGCTACCGGTATCAGCCTGGTCGTTTTCATCTAACACGGAGGCCGCCTTGATAGATCCGACCCCACGCGAACGCTTTGCCGCAGCGCTCGATAGAAAGCCTATCCACGGTCGCGTGCCCCATTTCGAACTCGTCTTTTTCCTCACGATGGAGGCCTTTGGGCAAGTGCATCCTAGCCATCGCAGCTACCATCAGTGGGACCAGATGACGGAGACAGAACGCGAACTGCATCGGCAAGATATGGCCGATCTATATATCCGCACGGCACAACGATTCGAACACGATGCCATCTTTATCCACCCCAACCCCAACACGCTGGAAGAGACCTACCGCCTCATCGACGCGATTCGGGAAAAGAGCGGTGACACCTACTTTTTGATGATGCACGGCGACGCCACGTATTCCATCCCCAACGGTGACAAGATGACCGAATGGTGCGCCTGGCTCTATAACAAGACCGATGAAGCCCTGGCCGAAGCCGACCGTCGCGTGGATGCCCAACTGGAAAAAGCCGCCAAGCTGGCCGCCCACGGCGGATTGGATGGCTTTGCCCTCTGTTCCGATTACTGCTTTAACACAGGTCCGTTTCTCAGCCCGCGCATGTTCCGCAAGGCCGTCGCCCCGTTTCTTAAACGGGTGGTACAAGGGGAACGCGAATTAGGCTTTTACACCATCAAACACACCGATGGCAACATCATGCCCATCCTAAATGAGTTAGTAGATGCCGGCCCCCACGCACTGCATAGCCTGGACCCGCAGGGCGGCGTGGATATTGCCGAGATCAAGCGACTAGTTGGCGATAAGGTAGCCCTGATTGGCAACGTCAACTGCGGGCTGCTCACCACCGGCACCGATGAAGAAGTCATCGAATCGGTGCGGTATGCGCTGCGCAACGGCATGCCCGGCGGTGGCTATGTTTTCTCTACCAGTAACTGCGTATTCACCGGAATGCCGTTGGAACGCTATGAAATGATGCTCAAAATCTGGCGCGAGGAGGGCAATTACGACTAGTCCATCCTCCTCACGGGGCGGGCCCTATGTGCTGGCCATCGATAACGGCACCCAGAGCGTTCGGGCAACAATCATTGATGCTCAGGGCAACCTCGTCGAAATGGCGCGGGTCATCCTCGATCCTTACTATTCTGTAAATCCTGGTTGGGCAGAGCAGGATCCCGAGTATTTTTGGCGGCAGCTATGTTGCGTTTGCAACAAGCTTTGGGATACAACCTCTATCCCCAAAGAGGCAATCAAAGGTGTTTCGCTCACCACACAGCGTGCCACAGTAGTCAACATCGACCGCGAAGGCAAGCCACTGCGCCCGGCTATTGTCTGGTTGGATCAGCGGCGAGCCGAAGGCTTGCCCCCCGTGGGCGGTTTGTGGGGGCTGCTCTTTGCGCTATCCGGCATGAGAGAGACCGTCGCCTACTTTCAGGCAGAGGCCGAAAGCAACTGGATCCAAAAGCATCAGCCAGAGATATGGGACAAGACGGACAAATATCTGTTTTTGTCGGGATACCTGACGCGCCTTCTCACTGGTGAAACAGTCGATTCAGTGGCTTCGCAAGTGGGTTATGTGCCATTTGACTATAAAAAACTAGTCTGGGCCAGTAAAGGCAGCTGGAAGTGGAAGGCTGTTCCCATGCCTGAATCGATATTGCCCGACCTTGTGCCCCCCAGCGGCATACTGGGCCATATCACCCATGAGGCCAGCCTGGCTACCGGCATCCCCGAGGGCTTACCCATGTTCGCCGCCGGCGGAGATAAAGCCTGCGAAGTCATTGGCGCTGGTGCGCTGGACCCACATATTGGTTGCCTGAGTTACGGCACGACAGCCACCTTTAACACCACCCACAAGCGTTATGTCGAGACGATTCCACTCATACCGCCCTATCCGGCGGCTGTGCCCGATCATTACAGCCTGGAGACGCAGATCTACCGCGGCTATTGGATGGTAAGTTGGTTCCGACAGGAGTTTGGCCTGCGCGAAGAAAACCTGGCTGCCGGTTTGGGCATTGAACCAGAATCACTGTTCGATGAGCTGGCTGCCGAAGTGCCGCCTGGTTCGATGGGCTTGCTAGTTCAGCCCTACTGGGCGCCAGGGGTCAAGCTGCCCGGCCCAGAGGCCAAGGGGGCGATGATCGGATTTGGCGATGTTCATACGCGCGCGCACGTTTATCGTGCTATTATTGAAGGGCTATGCTACGCCTTGCGCGAAGGCAAAGAACGCTCCGAACGAGCTTCCCATAAACCCGTGCATGAGCTGCGCGTATCTGGCGGTGGTTCACAATCCGATCAGGCCCTGCAAATCACTGCCGACGTGTTCAACCTACCCACAGCCAGACCGCATATCTATGAAACATCTTCGCTCGGTGCCGCCATCAATGCTGCCGTTGGCCTCGGCTGGTATCCCGACCATGAGACAGCGGTCACATCGATGTGCAGGTTGGGGCGTGTTTTTGAACCCAACAAAGATAATGCAGAAATATATGAAGAGCTTTACACCCGCGTCTATTTGCAAATGTACCGCAGATTGCGGGCACTCTATGAAGAGATCAGGGATATAACGGGATATCCATCACATCCGGGCGGCTGAAATTGCCGTTTGACGCAGTGGCGCGAGGAGTGCAAGTATGAGCTATAGAATGGCAGTTGACATTGGCGCAACGCGGACGCACTTTGCCATAGTAGAACGTGATATGCCACGCATTGTAACGCGAGACAGGCCCATGAGCAGTGTCATCTTCACAGGCGAAAGGCCGGGGGGAGCCGCACTGGCCAGTGCAACACGGCGCTTTCTCGATGACAAGCATATCCCCCTCGCTGATATCTGTGGCATTGGGGTGGGCGTGCCCGGCGTCGTAGACGTGGAACGACGCAATGTCATCGTCTGCCCCAACCTGAGCGTGTTAGATGGTGCATCTATCGTTGACGACTTGCAGAATGACCTCTCCATTCCCGCCTTTTTGGACAACAACACCAACCTGATCGCTCTTGGTGAACATACTGCTGGTGTAGGTCGCAAAGTCGATGATATGGCAGCGGTATTTGTGGGCTCTGGTGTCGGTTCGGGCCTCATTCTGAACGGCCAGGTTTACCACAGCAGTAACGGCATGGCCGGTGAGTTCGGCCATACCAAAGTAGTGCCGGGTGGACGCCTGTGCACCTGCGGTGGACATGGCTGTGTGGAAATGTATTGCTCGGCCAAGGCATTGGAACGCACTGCTCAAACTCTCTTTGATCCACGAGAGCTCTTTCAGCTAGGCACACGCTATGCTGGCGCTGCCCTAGTGATCGATCAGGCCAATTCCGGTCATCAAGGCGCGCGCGCTGCGATGATAGAGGCTTTTGAATATATGGGGGTCGCTTTAGCCAATCTCGTCAACCTGCTTAGTCCCCAACTCTTGGTATTGGGTGGCGGCGTAGTCAAAGCCTGGCCCGAAAGCATCAATGTAGTGAGCAATATTATCCAGCGAGAATCCTCTATCGAGATGCCCCGTGAGATAGAGGTTGTGGAAAGCGTACTTGAAAACGATGCCGGGGTGCTCGGCGGCGCGGCGCTCGTCAGCCAATCTTTGAACTGACAAACGATAGCTCATCATCCATTGTAAGAACGAAAGGACCAGCGATGACCAGAATCGCCCGTATCAGCGGCCCAGACGGCAAACCGGTACATGTCGTCATCGGCGACAAGGGGTACCACCCCATCAAAGGATGTGTCTTTGGAGATTGGTCGGTGGACAGCAGCACCACCCTGCCTATAGATTCTCGCCTGTTGGCGCCCGTCGATCCTCCCAATGTGCTGGCCATCGGGCTTAACTATCGGGCCCACGCCATGGAAGGCGGCGAAACGCTGCCCGAACGGCCCTTGCTGTTCATCAAGGCCACCACTACGGTCTGCGGCCCCAGCGATCCCATCGTACTACCGCGCATTGCGCCGGATCATGTGGATTATGAATGCGAATTGGCTATCATCATCGGCCAAAAAGCCAAACATGTTTCTGAAGAAGATGCTTTGGATTACGTGCTGGGTTATACCTGCGGCAACGACGTCAGCGCGCGCGATTGCCAACTGGAAATTGACCGCCAATGGGCACGCGGAAAATCGTTTGATAATTTTTGCCCACTAGGCCCCTGGATCGAAACCGATCTCGACCCCGATAATGCACGCGTCACTTCGCGAGTCAATGGCAAAACCATGCAGGATTCCAACACCAATGACTTGATCTTTTCCTGCGCCAAATTGGTTTCCTACCTCTCAGAAAACCTGACGCTGCTTCCGGGCACCGTCATCATGACGGGGACACCCTCTGGCGTAGGCTTTGCGCGCAAACCGCCGGTATTCCTACATGCAGGCGATGTCGTAGACATTGAGATAGAAGGCATCGGTGTACTCACCAACCACGTAATCGCCGAATAGTGGCAGTTTGCGACTGCGGCAGTTTGCGACTGGCTGCGGAACATCTGTCTACCAAAAGCTGCTAGAGAAAGAGGGGCGGTCAAGACCGCCCCTCTTTTACTTGCCTTTTTCGGGCTTGGGAATTCGTGCCCGTAATAAAACGCTGTCCTCACTGGCCCGAACAGTGAAATCCCCCAGAGTAGCAGGTAACAACACCCAACCTACGGCAGAGATATCGACCGCCGGCCAAAGCTCGTCATCATGCTCTATCCTGACTTGCCCCTTGATGCAGCCCCATATCTCAAAAGTGACGCCCGAGCAATAGCCCTCGATGGCCAGACCCTGCTCCATTGTAACCCTGTCGATCCTGAACTGTGGGCAGGCCACCAGCGAGTCCATCTCCAAACCTTCGCCCGACCACACCTGAACGGGTTCAACCAAAGGCGGCGCCGCTCGGTCGAAATCGATGACATCCAAGGCCTTGTCGATGTGCAGCGGACGTGGCTTGCCGTCGTCACCTACTCGACCCCAGTCATATACACGGTAGGTGGTATCCGAATTTTGCTGAATCTCAGCCGCCACCGTACCCGCTAGCAACGCGTGCACCGTCCCCGAAGGCACGAAAACCGTATCACCCGCCTTGATGGGGATGCGGTTCAATTGAGTCTCCAACGTGTTGCTCTCGATGGCCTTTTTGAAGGATTCCCTGGTGACCCCTTCCGCCACACCGTAGATGAGTTCGGCATTAGGCGCAGCCCAGAGGATGTACCACATCTCTGTCTTGCCCAGTTCGCCGTTCTCATATTCGCCAGCATAGGCATCGTTGGGGTGCACCTGCACCGAAAGGTCTCGGTTGGCATCCAGCAGCTTGACCAACAGTGGGAATTTGCCCCGAGCCAGCATCTCGGCTGAAGCGGTGCCCACCAAATCGACGCCCATCTCGGTGACGAGTTCCGGTAGCGTCTTGCCGGCCAAAGGGCCGTTGCTCACCACAGTTGGCGAACTCGGGTGCCCCGAGATCTCCCAGCTTTCGGCGATGCGCCCCTCTGGCAAGTGGCGCCCGAAGAGCGTCTCCAGATTACGGCCACCCCATATATAGTCGCGAAAAACAGGCTCAAAAGTCAGTGGATAGATATCAGTCGTCATAGATTCCCCTTTGCTTGTACCTCACCAGAATAGCCAACAAGAGCCAAAAGTGCAATGTTGGCTTACGCGTTGGTGATTTATAGTGATACAGCAGACTTTTAACGCAAAAAAGTGTATTATAGCTTCATAAGATATCTATTAGCAGTTTCAATAGTTGAGAATCTTCTCTATCTCTGTAAGTTGATGTTTTCCCTGAATAATACCAAGAGAGCACACTGTTTAGTGAAAAGTCCATGATAATAGTTACACAAGAGCTTTTTTTGCAAGACTCGGTAGAGATTTGATCGCCAGAACTCACTTTACAAAGGCATAAGATTATGCAAAAAGAACAAAACAATGAAAGTCAAGGATTTAATGAACTATTAAAGCGTATTTGCATCGCCTACAAAAAACTAAAGGCTAGTGTTTACTTTGATAAATATATGCCCCCATTGCGAGACAAGATAGTTGAGTTTGAAACAGATCAAGTCGACGACAGTTTTTCCACTCTATGTACCGCACTTTTGGCAGAAGAAAGTATATGGAAAGAATATGAAGAACAGATAAAAAATAAAGTTAATGTGCTGGTATTACCAAAAAAATTAGAAGATAGGGACAAAAATGGAATCATTTTTAACACAGATGGTGAGCCTGTCCAGCTCGAAAAAGCTCAATACTTTATTGATCTACCCATCACTGGACATATCCTAGGAGTTTTGTGGGTGCTGTCTGTTGGTTTGGCTCTAGATAATCCCAATAACCCAGATGGTGCACTTATGTATGAGCATTCTTACGGTAATCGACTAAGAAAAACCTTGATCAATCCCGATTCTGAAGATATTACCTACTCGCCCAATCTATTCGAGCCCTATTTTATTCAGTATGAGAGCTGGCGTGACAAAGCTTTGCAATACGCCAAGAGTAGGCTTGATGATAAGCAAGATGCTCTGATTCTGACTCTGGATTTCAAGAGTTTCTATTACAGCGTCGACATTCAGGAGGAAGAGTTCGAAAAACTGTTTAAATATGTCAAGACTCTCGAACCGTGGCAGGAGCGCGTTTACAAACGTATCCATGCGTTTGTCTATGCTGTCCTTTGTGCCTATTCGGACAAAATAAGGGAAATAAGTACTGATATGGAATTGCAGATTGGAAAGCGTACAATCCTGCCCATCGGTTTCCTACCCTCCAAAATCCTATCTAATTGGGCTCTTACGCCGTTTGATGACGCTATCATCAAACGCTGGAACCCCGTCTACTATGGGCGCTATGTGGATGACATTATCATCGTCGATAAAGTAGAGAAAAATAGCCCGTTACAGAAAAAAGCAAACGAAGTATCGAAAAAATATAAGAATGGCGAGAAAATTACAGAACAAACAGAGCGGCTAACGAGAGAATTTGTGATAAACTATTACTTTTGTTCATGCCCTGCGAGTCGAACAGACTGCCCGAATGAACAAGAACTGTTTATAGGAATCACAAGCAACAGAGAGACTCCATCAGAGGATAAGAAAACACCATCAAAGGAACAAGACAAAACGCAAGTCACAGATGAGAGTTCCCAAGCTCGAAACTTTCCCTCAGCATATAAGATTAACCCAGCTATCTTTAGTACAAAAGGAAATCCTGATATTCAAATACAAGATAGCAAAGTCAGGGTATTCTACTTTCGCAAAGGCGCAAGTAGAGCTTTATTAGATTGTTTCCACACACAGATCGCTCAAAATGCAAGTGGATTCAACTATTTGCCGGAAATGGACACTCTCCTCAACAAAAATGATTACAGTGAAATATTCCACTTGCAGAGAGAGGACAGTATCCATAAGTTGCGAGGCGTTGCCGGAGTTGAATTGGATAAATTCTCACTCTCCAAGTTTCTCGGCAAGTACCGCCAAGCCAGCGGCATGATTAGAGATAAAAAAGAGACAGTCTTTGATAGAGATCTTCTGACCATTCTGGATCGGCATGCCCTTATAGAGAATCACACTTTGTGGGAACGTCTGTTGGAAATCATGATTGTCAATGATCGTTTGACTAATTACCAAAAGCTAATAACCAACATTTTGGAGACCATCGTCGAATTTCATGTACCGGACGAAAAGGTCAAAACGAGCAAAGAGTCAGACGAAGCGCTCCTGAGAACGCTTCGTGCGGCCATATGTCGCACAGCCGCGTTACGTTGGGGACCAAACATCAAAAAAACCCTCAAAAATATTGAGGAAGCAGCGATGAAAACTCTGACTGTTCCTAGAGTTGGAGCAGGAGCTTTGGATGAATTCTGTATCGATTTCTCCTATGATTCTCTTTTGAAAACTAGAAAGAACTACTGTACCACACGGATGATTAACAAGTATGTAATACCTCTTCCAATAGATTGCCTTTTGGGGGTTATTTTCTCTGATGAATTATCTTTCGACGTATGTCTTTATAAACTTGAGGATGTGGTAGGATACTTGGACGCGAAATGGGAAGATCAAGAATATCACTATTATCCATATATGGTGACCCCACAAGAGCTTTCTTTCGCCCTTACCTGCCAGGCTATAAGCAGTGCTGTTGATCTGCCAGATCCAATAAAACAACGAGAAAAAATAGAAACTCTATATAGAGAGTGGAATTATCCGAATTTAAGAAACTCAACATCGGAAGAAGATGGGAAGAAATTTGCTCTTGATAAAATAAAAGTGGGAATATTTAGGGATTGCTCTGCTGATGAAGATCACTGTGGCATAGCGAGCGATGATGAGAACAAAAGTGATAACAAAAATAGCTCTACTTCAGAGAGAACTCGTCCAGAAAAGTTCAAAAAAGATACTATAAACAGAGGATGTTATGCCATATCCATTGGAGATGATTCTTGCAAGAAACTCAAAGTCTCCATTGGAAACGCCAGACTCACTGATAAGGATTTTTATGGGGCTCTTACAGGGAAAGCAAACCGTAGTTTTGAGCGATACCAACAGCTTTCAGATCTACTCCGTGCAGCAATCAAAGAGAAGGTCGATCTTTTGGTGTTGCCCGAAAGCTATCTGCCCTGGGAATGGGTCCCAGACATTGCTAGGCTGTGTGCCAGAAATCAGATGGGGCTCATCACAGGTATTGAGCACATAGTTTCTCCAGCACATGAAGGAGAAAATAAAAAACAACGAAAAGTATATAATCTAACAGCTATCATCTTGCCTTATCGTCAAGAAAACTATGAATATGCTTATATCACCTATCATCAAAAGGTACATTATTCGCCAGAGGAAAAACGGATAATTAAGGGATATCGATTTGTTCCTATAGAGGGGAACGCCTATCACTTGTTCTATTGGCGAGATGTATGGTTTTCTGTATATTGTTGCTACGAGTTAGCGTCTATTCAAGACCGTGCGCTGTTTCAATCTTATGCTGACCTTACGGTAGCAGTAGAGTGGAATAGAGATACCAACTATTTTAGTAGCATCATCGAATCACTGTGCCGTGACCTTCATTGCTTCTGTATTCAGGCGAACTCGTCAGATTACGGCGACAGTAGAGTCACATCACCATCGCCTACAGAGAAACGTGACCTCATTAAGACGAAGGGCGGTAAAAACAGCGCCATACTAGTTGATGAGATCGATATTGACGCACTGCGCGAGTTTCAGCGGAAAGAATACGAATTGCAGCACGATGACGATACTTTCAAGCCGACCCCACCTAATTTTAGGCCTGACATCGTAGAACGTAAACAGAATCACACTCTCTGGAAATACGTGTTTGAACAAGACCGTAAAAAGGCAGATTGAGTACAACGCCAAACCCATAAAAAGGGGCGTGCAAACGGCCACCTGCTCGCCATCGTCAATCGGCTCCAGTCAGCACATTGAGCACTCGCCCATAGAAAAAAGGGTGCCCCTTGTAGGGACACCCTTTTTGGTCTGTCCAAGCCCGGTCAGTCAGAAATCTCAAATTCTTCCTGAGCCTTGACGTTATCCCAAGTAATGGTGGGACCATCCACCGGCGCTGCCCAATGAACAGCGTTCTTGATGACGGTCTGAACTTCTTTTTGATAGTAAATGGGGAAGGTTTCGTGGCCGGGGCAGAAATAAAAGATCTTGCCCTTGCCGCGATGGTAGCAGCAGCCGCTGCGGAACACTTCGCCGCCCTGGAACCAGCTGATGAAAACAAGCTCGTCGGGTTGAGGAATATCAAAGGGCTCGCCATACATCTCGGCGTGAGGGATCACAAACTTTTCAGGCACGTCTTTGGCGATGGGATGACCGGGGCGCACACACCAAATGCGCTCGCGCTCGCCCACTTCACGCCATTTCAAATTGCAGGTTTGGCCCATCATGCGCTTGAATATCTTGGAATAATGGCCCGAGTGCAGCACGATGAGGCCCATGCCTTGCAAAATGCGGGCTTGTACGCGATCTACAGTTTCATCCAGCACGTCGGCGTGAGCCATATGTCCCCACCAAATCAATACATCGGTCTCATCCAAGACTGACTGCGGCAGGCCATTATCGGGCTCATCGAGCGTGGCGGTGCGAATCTGCAAATCAGCGTTCTCACCAAGGAATGCGGCGATCTGGCCGTGAATGCCCTCAGGATAGACGTCCGAAACGGCTTTATCCTTCTTCTCGTGGCGGTACTCGTTCCACACTGTAACGCGAATCTTTTTCCCCATCGTTTCCTCCATCGAATGCCAGGCCAACGCGGCCATTCAGGCGCTATAATGTTTCGGTTTGGGCTTGATGTCAACTATGGGGCTGCCACTCCAGGCATCCAAGCCTTTGACAGCCATGCCGTCCGGCAGCAGCTCCAACACTTCGACCACGGTTACGCCGAGGGGCGACGGCCGATGCGGGCTGCGTAAGGCAAAGACGCCTTTGCGTGGGACGCTCTGATCACCACGAGGGTGTTGAAGCAGTGAAAGTTCGCCAGGAGCGCGATCAAAGATAAAGTACAGCTCGATAGAATCACCCACTTCAATGCCCTGCAAAGCTGGCATGTACTGCGGCAAAATATGAATGACGGAACGGTCGCTCTTGACGCGCGGCGCCACCTCGGGATAGATAAGGTCGTTTTCCACCGTACCCACCTGCGTCAGCGTGAGCTGCGGAGCCACGCCAAAGCAAGCCGGGCAGAGGTTAGCACCATCCAGGCGAGTCATGCGGATCGACATGGTGAGTTCACCACACTTGTCGCACTTGACCGAGGGCACGATGACGGCCTCAGGTGGAAACTCGTAATCGTTCAATTCTGTTATCACAAAGAGTTCGTCCTCGGGGGTATCCAGCACTTCTTGGCCACGGCGCCGCCATAATACTTGGTAAGCCGCTCGCTCTTCAGTCGTCGCCTCACCGCTGCGGACACGGGAGACGAGTTGTTGCTCTTTGTCGGTCATCTGGCTCTTGCGAGGTTTGCTGGCAATGCGTACGGCCTTTCCATCACTGCGTCGGGCCAGCGTAAACGCGTTTTTGCCATAATCAAGGTGAAACAGATTTCCCTTGCCAATGCTACATCCTGTAAGATACTGGATGGCATCGACCGCACAGTTGAGCGTTTCGGCAACGGCAATCATCTCTTCGTCAGCAGCACGAGGGCCCAAGATGCGGAGAGCTATTTCCGAAACGCGAATGCCAGTGGCTAAACCGGGGCAGAAATGACCGTGGAAAGCAATAACTTGACTTACAACATCATTAGAAACAGTAGTCATATATCTTCTTCTTTCATTGTGCAAGTACAAATTGGGGCTCTTGGATTCTGGACGCTGTTCTCAAAGCGTTGTACAATAATGAGCCAGTTGTTAGCCTCTTGTCAAATGGAGTAACACCTTATCGATGCGAGCTGTATTGCATGGAACCTGGGTAACTGACAGAGACGGCCAAACCGATGGCCTTTTCTTTGTTTGGACAGAGCGGGCTCGGCGTGAGCTGCCCGCACAACACAACAAAACACCTCGCATTCTACGTCATCCGTACGGCGCGACGACTATCGAGATTGCGGATCTGCTGTCGCACTATGTGCCGAGCATTGCCTGGCAGGGTGCCCAGCGCCTCACGCGCGTTGCTCTGCTTCCATCGCGCGAGCAATCTCCTATTGTACCCGGTTGGTTAGCCGCGGATAACGCCTCTCCTGACCCAGATACCGAGCCTATTCTGGCTCCCTGGCGTGTTGAAGGTATTGGCGTTTCGGTGCTCGATATGCTGCGCGTGCTTACGGTGCTGCCTGCCATGCAGAACGGCAGCCAGAACGACCATAAATTGGGCGAGGATTTGCGTTACTGGGGTCTGGTGGCCAAATTCGGCCTAGAGTTGCTGGCTCGCGAACGCTTTTTGCCCGGTATGCAAAAAAACGGCGATGCTTATGGCGCCATTTGGTTGCCCTATATCAATGATGAGAACGATCGCGAGCGCTTTACCCTACTGATGAAGGCCATGCCGCCCGTATGTCGTGCCGTAGTTCGCGAAACGGCGAATGACGCGCGCGAAGTGGTGCCACGCCCGTATACGGTTCTGTCTAGCTTTATCGAGAACCTCGTCGATTCGGCCGTGCGAGACTGGGCCTATGCCTCGCCCAATGCGGCAGAGTTTGGCCTGGCGCAGCGAACCCGGCGGGTGCGAACATCGCGTGTCGACAGTGCCTGGTGGCAGGCGCTTTACGCCGACGATAACACCATGGCCGTGCCAGAAGCGAAACGGGGCGAACTCGACCGCTTTCAGCAATCCTGGCGAAGTTGGACATACCCATCACAGCAAGTCGAGCATTTCGACTTTAAGCTCTGTTTCCGACTGGAAGCTCCTGATTATGACCTGGAGAGCTCTGAGGCACATTGGCGACTGGAATATCTGTTCCAGTCCGTCAAAGACCCCAGCCTGCTCGTACCCGTCCATGACGTGTGGCAAGGACAAATCGCCCCGGGCGGTTTTCTCGATCACAGCTTTGAGAACGCACAAGAACGATTGCTGGCCGGTCTGGGCATTGCCGCGCAATACAGCACGGCAATTCAGCGCAGCCTTCGTAAAGAAAAACCCGAATCGGCGACACTATCGGCCCAAGAGGCCTTTCGCTTTTTGCGCGAAACCGCCCAGCTCTTGCAGGAAAAGGGGTTTGCGGTCATGGTTCCGCCCTGGTGGAATCGGTCGGACGCCCGCCTGAGCGTACGCGCCAAGCTCAAAGGCAATATGATCGAGCCGCAACAAAAGGGCATGTTGAGCATGGACAGCCTGGTCGAATATGACTGGGAACTGGCTCTGGGCGACGAGGTGCTGACGAAAGAAGAGTTTGAGCGCCTGGCTCAGCTCAAGACGCCGCTGGTCCAGGTTCGTGGGCGATGGGTATTGCTGCAACCGGACCAAGTGGAAGCAGCCATCGCCTTTTGGGAAAAACAGCAGCAACGGTCAAGCATTGAGCTGCACGAAGCTCTGGGGTTGGCTCTGGGTGTTGAAGACGAGTTAGATGGGCTCACAGTATCCGCCATCGAAGTAGATGGCTGGCTGGCCAGTCTCTTGAGCCAACTGGATTCCGGGCAGGAATTGCCCGAGCTCAACACACCCGAAGACTTTGTGGGCGAGTTGCGTCCCTACCAAAAACGGGGCCTCTCGTGGTTGGCTTTTTTGCGGCACTGGCATTTGGGTGCCTGCCTAGCCGATGACATGGGTCTGGGCAAGACCATCCAGGCTATTGCCCTTGTTCTGCACGAGCGAAAGAACGGCGGCGGAGAAAACCCCACGCTATTGGTGTGCCCCACATCGTTGGTGGGCAACTGGAAGCGTGAAATTCAACGTTTTGCGCCCGATCTCAACGTGATGGTACATCACGGTACCGGCCGCGCCGAAGGCGAGAACTTTATTCAGCAGAGCCTGAGCAATGATATTGTGGTAAGTACGTATGGTTTGGTGCGTCGTGACCTCGAGGATTTGCGGCAAGTGCGCTGGGCCAACGTTATCCTTGATGAAGCTCAGAACATCAAGAACCCTTATACCAAACAAGCACGGGCCGTACGCCTGTTGGATTCTGACTATCGCATCGCCCTCACTGGCACACCCATCGAGAACCGCCTTTCAGAGCTGTGGTCCATCATCAGCTTTTTGCTCCCCGGTTATTTGGGTTCGCTGGAGAGCTTTAGACGCGAATTCGCTGTGCCCATCGAGCGCTTCCAGGATGAGGCAGCATCCGAGAAACTACGGATACTGGTGCGCCCCTTTGTGCTGCGCCGCGTGAAAACCGATCCGCAAGTCATCCAAGACTTGCCAGAAAAGTTCGAGTACAAGGTGTATTGCAACCTGACGCGCGAGCAGGCTAGCCTTTACCAGGCAGTGGTGCAAAACGGCTTGAGCCAACTCAATCAGGACAGCAAGGATATGTCGGGCATCAGGAGACGGGGCATGGTGCTTACCATGCTCACCCGGCTCAAGCAGATTTGCGATCATCCTGCGCTCTATCTGGCGGACGGTTCGGCATCGGCCAGTCGGTCAGGCAAGCTCAACCGCCTGACCGAGATGCTGGAAGAAGTACTGGCCGTTGGCGATCGAGCGCTGGTATTTACCCAATTTGCCCAGATGGGCTTTGTCTTGCAACGCCATTTGCAGGAACATTTTGGCCAAGAGGTGCTCTTTTTACACGGGGGCACGCCGCAACGCCAGCGTGACCACATGCTGGAGCGATTCCAAGAAGATGAACGCGCCCCTTCCATTTTTGTGCTCTCGCTCAAAGCAGGCGGCTTGGGATTGAACTTGATGCGTGCCAACCACGTATTCCATTATGATCGCTGGTGGAACCCGGCCGTAGAGAACCAAGCTACTGACCGCGCCTACCGCATCGGTCAAACACAAAATGTACAGGTACACAAGTTCATTTGCCCGGGCACGCTTGAAGAACGCATTGATACACTCATCGAAAGCAAGCGCGAATTGGCCGAGAATGTAGTTGGCTCGGGCGAAGGCTGGCTCACAGAACTGTCGACGGATGAGCTCAAGGATGTTATCTTGCTGCGCTCAGAATCGATCGACGACGAGCTGGGAGACGACTAATGCCAAGCATGGACATGGGCAGAACGCATTATAAAACATTGTGGTCTGGCAAGTGGCTTCAAGCCCTGCAAGGATGGGTTAGCAATAGCCTGCTATCCACAGGGCGCATGCGCTATGTTCGCGCCGGACGTGTCAAGAATCTAGTTGTGGACGTCGGCCGCTTTGAAGCCGATGTGAGCGAACCGAACGAAGAAACCTTTCACGTCATCATCAGCGTACAGACCTTTCGGGACAACGTGTGGGAACAAGCCATTGCAGCCATGTCCGAAGAGGCCAGTTTTTCTGCTCACCTGCTGAACGGTGAGATACCGCGCGATATTGAAGATATTTTTGAGGCGCAGGGCGTCTCGTTGTTACCCTCTGAACGGAGTGACATTGGCTCTGAATGCAGCGGGCCGAACTGGTCAGTGCCCTGCCGGCATGTAGCCGCAGCATGTATCGCCTTTGGTGACTTGCTCGACGAAGACCCATATCTCTTGTTCAAACTGCGGGGCAGAAACCGCGAACAGATCATTGCGGCACTGCGCGAATTGCGGGGGACCAACGACGGGGAGAAATCAGAGGCACGCGCCGCTTTGACGGACATGGCCTACGAACCTCCGCTCGAAGAATGTATTGACTCGTATTGGGAGATGGGCCCTGAAGGCACAGATGTGCACATTCGCGTACACGGGCCCGAGATTAGAATGCAGATCATCAAACTACTTGGGCGCCCGGGATTCATCAATGACAGCAGCTTGATGGCAAGGCTTGCAAAAGTGTATAGTACGGTATCGCAACAAGCGCTAAAGATTGCCTATGAGGAGCCAGTCAATAACGGCGAGAAAGCCGAGGAATGATGAAATGAGCGATCAGATCACATCCACTCTGCCGCTGTTCGAAGGTCTGATCTATAACGAGCTAGGTGAGCCTGCCGAGGTTGCCTATATTGGTGGGGTTGCTCACTATGCTATTCCCGATGACGGTTTTTTGCGGCATGTCATCGCCGAAGACATCGACCAGGTTGTGCTAGAGGGTATCAAAGAGCAGATCACATCTGTGCAGGACGAAGTTGTGCGTTCTATGCTAGAGATGATGGGTAAGGACGATATCTTTACCAAGGCAGCCATCGATGCTTCGATACGGAACTTGGATAAGAACATTCGCACAGTAGATCGCGACCAGTGGATACCTTGGCTACGACTCATGGGGTTTCGTGTTGTGGTTGATGTGCACGGCCATGTACTAGAGATCATCTTTCCGCAGCAAGCAGCAGACGATGACGACGAGTAGGAATTTACCTTCTAGGGAATAAAAACGCTACCGAGAATGGCTTCGTCGTTAGTAATGCCCAAATCTGAAGTCTGCACGGTTGCGCGAATCCCCGAATCGCGATTGTAAATCCCCACAGTCACGACACACTCTTGTCCTACAAGATCGCCCACATCAATCGAACGTTTATCTGTGATGAGTTCACCTATGGGGCATTCGAAAAGGGGCAGGATACCCAACATGAGATCGCCGTCCGCTCCGGCCAGATAGACACCCTCAGGCGACAGGAGATGGACGAAAATCGTATCGCCAACAACCCCTTGGTCCAACGCTTCCCACACCAAATTGATTGATAGACTATGATTGACTACTTCTAGGTTGTAATTCCTGAGAAGCAGGAAATCGCCGAATATCGCTTCTATCTCTTCGTAAAGCGCCGAATCTTTGGTCTCATCTTGAAGAAAGATGCGTCCGTCTTGATAGCGCGTCACATACACATGATCAGCGCTCAGGGCAAGCTTTGAGAACTCGGCGGAGCCAACAGGAACTCCCCGCAAATCAATCTTGAAATCGAATTCTTCACGCTCATCCAATTCCAAGGCAGGCACCGAGACATTGGTAGTCTCTACTTGTACGCCACTGGTCATGTAGGCAAAGTCCGAAACATCGATCTGAGCTGCAGCTGGTGAAATAATGATCCCCCAATATCCGAGAGGGAATGGCGTTTGCTCTAGCGATAAACGGTCGGGATAGTTCACAAAAAGGTATTTTTCGCCATCATCGGGCATGGTCGCCAATAAATCACTCTGCAAACGCGAAGCCACCCGACTCAGTCCATCTTGCTGATAAAGTTGCCAGATGGCTACCCCGAAGACAAAAACTATGGTGACGATTCCCAATAAGCGAACAGCCAAGCGGTGATGAACACAGAGAGCATCCATGGCGAGAGCCCACAGAAGCGCCGTACCAGGCAATGATTGATAGACCAAGCGAGGTCCCAGCTGGATATAGCCCCAATCGAGGCCGACCCACACAGGGGCAAGACCCACTAGCGCCCAAAGAAGGGCCACTGATGAGACAAACCACCCCTTGCTCTTGCCCACCCAGACGAACAGTCCAGTGATGCCAATCAATAGCACGATGAACAGAGCGATGGTAGAAAGATTCAGTCCGCAGAGCTGCACCAAAGCAGCCAGAGGAGCCACGATGGACTGCAAGAGATAAACAAGCGATATCATCTCGGGGGAGAATACAGTATAGGCATCCAGTCGAGGAATACTCCACCAGATCCAAACATAGATGCCCACCAGAGCCACAAAGATCAAGGGCCAAAGATTCTTTTTTAGCCATCTCCATGAACGCCACTGAGCGTTTTTAAGCGCCGGGACCAAGGCAATGCCAAAGAACACCCAGACAAAGGCAGCCGCGCTCTCATGGAAAAGAAGGGCGCACGCATAAGTAAAGGCGCTAGCAGTCAGTATCCACCATTTCTTGTCACGGCCATAGATCAGAGCAAGATCAACCGCCAGAAGGATGAACAACAGCGAAAAAGGTTGATGGGCGGCCTGCCAAGAGACGGCTTGGTAAGAGAAGGGATGTAGGGCAAAAACGAGCGCGGCTAAACGAGACGTGCGATGATTCAGGCCCAGTGAAAGGGCTAATTTTAGGGCCAGCAACGTATTGGCAAGATGCACCAAGAGCTGAACGATATGAGCCGCTTGTACATCCACGGTACCATCAACAAGGAAACAATTGCTCCAAAAGAGCGCCAAGGGGCGATAGAACTGATAGCTAGGCGTGGGGCCCAAGAGTTCCCAGAGAGAACGACCTGCTCCCTGTTGGTACCACTGAGGATCGTCCCATATCAAGGGAAAGGAGAGACTGGCCCAGTAAAACCCCAATATGACACCTGCCAAAGCCAGAGGAAACCACAGCCTTTGGACAAGGTTAAGAATTGCTCGATGTTCAATTGCTCTTGATTTAGCGATATACATCCTGCTAAAACAACCTCAACCTCAGATCAACGCCGGCAGTATTTGCCGATAGAGAATATAGATATCGAGCAGTGCCAAGCCCGCCCAAACGACTCCCCAGATCATCGCGCCCAGGCGACGGCGAAGATAGGCCAATGTGGGAAGCCCCACCATCGAGCCAGCCAGTAGGGCAATGTCAAAGCGCGATAGAACGTTCGCTAGCCAAGAGAATAAGCCCGAAATGGCCCCGCAAATAAACCCCTGTATAACTTTGCCATAGGCCCCGCGCCGCTGAGTCTCTTCAACTACAACAAGTGCTTGTTCCCATCCCCAGGCCAGGCCGACGCAAATGGGCAACAGTGCAGGAAACAGATAGCGCCCCTGATGTTGTACATAGGAGAGATTCCACCACAAATAACCTAGCGTGGTCACCAGAAGCCATACAGACAGTAATCCTAACGCGTAACCATCGAAATGGGTTCCCGCACGCCGTTTACGCCGCCAGCCTAGAATCATGCCGCTCAGGGCAATAAGACAAAAGAGCCCGAATAGCTGATAGATACGCCGATCCAGCACCACGCCCATCCAACCAAATTGGCCCCAAAAACTATGAAAGGTTGTGGTGCAAAAGGCTCTCAACAACGCCCACCCACCGTTCGCCGCCAAATAGTCGGCGGTGGTAAGCTGGCCCAATACCACAGTATCGTGGCGATGGAGACCCAGTAAATCATTCCAGCCATAGGTTAGTCCGTTGTGCACCAACCAAGGCGCCAGCACAGCCAAAGCCACAACGATGGTCAAGGCAAACCAGGCCCACCAACGCTTGGAGATATGCTTGAGCCTAAAAGACCCCTCGGTGGCCTCGTCATAGAGAGCAAAAGCTGCAAAGGCGCCGGCCGTGTAGGTTTGCAGTTTGGTAAGAGCACAAAGACCAAGCAAGAGCCCCAGGCCGACAATACGGCGAGTCGACCAGCTCCCACGGCCACGGATAACGTAAAAGGCGACCAGGGCGATCATCAATTCAGCCATGACATCACTATTGACGGCAGCCGTTAGGGCCACATGCATGGGGATCAAAGCCACCAGCCCCATAGCCAATGTGGTCAGTAGTGTGCGTCCCTTGAGCAGGGTGTACAAAGCCAGATAGCCAAGTGCCAGAGCAATACTTTCGAGCAGGACAGAAAAGAGCCGCAGGACCAAGAGCTCGTTCAGATCGAAAGCACGCGCCAAGAGAAAGACAGGCGAAGCGACAAGGTAATAAAGCGGCGGTTGGTGCGATTCGTAGCGGATGCTGTCCACCGACAACTCTGCGGGAAAGCGAGCAGCCTTGAGCTCTTCCAGGTATTCGGCAGGGTAATCCCCCAGTTGCAACACGGGGAGCTGACCTGTGGTGGCGATATAGGCCACATAGTTGTAATGCGCAGGTTCATCAGGGGATTGCCAGGCAGGCGTTTCGATTGCATAGAGAGAGCCTAGCAACACATAAACCGCGACGATTGCTAGCAGCAACCATCGCGCGTTCTTTGAGAGCGGATAGGATCTGTTCTGCACCATATTCCTATAGACGAGGCCGTGCGGATAAGGTTCCTCCGCACGGCCATCAAGTGCTATTCTCCGAGCCTGCTTAACTCTTCCTCAACAATTTCTGGGTCGAGTTTGGTAAACAGAGGTTCAGGTTTGCTGAGCTCGTGGCCCGGCTGCAAGTCGCTAGGCACCCAACTATCGCCCTCTAGATCATAATGATAAGTGAGGGCCGTATGCGAGCGGGTCTCTTCCTCGTGTACGACCACTTCTTGAACGCCAAAAAGGTTGGCTTGGTAGCCAAAGGTCTCATGAAGCTGCTGCGAAGAGAACGGCAAGAAAGGCGCAAAGAGGATCTTGAGCGAATCGATGACTTTGAGCGCCACAAAAGTGACTGTCGCCGCGCGTTCGCGGTCGGTCTTGAGGGCCTTCCAGGGCGCAGCCGCATCCAGATACTGGTTGGCACTGCGAGCCACGGCCATAACCTTCATCAGAGCCACGCGGAAGCGGCAAGCTTCCAAATCCTCGGCCACCGGGCCAAAGGCGCTTTCTATCGTTTGGATGATCTCTAGATCCTCAGGCAGCAATTCGCCGGGTGTGGGCACGCAACCAAAGTTCTTGAAAGCAAAGCTCAACATGCGGTGAGCCAGGTTACCCCAGGTGCCCACCAATTCATTGTTGTTGCGATCCAGAAAATCCTGCCAGGAAAAGTCCGAATCCGAGCCCTCTGGAGCATGTACCGTCAGACAATAGCGCAGCGGATCGGGATCATAGCGCTCCAAATAGTCCGGCGCCCATACAGCCCAATTGCGGCTAGAAGAGATTTTGCGCCCTTCCAGGGTGAGATACTCGTTAGCCGGCACATCGTAGGGCAACTGCAATCCACCATAACCCATAAGCATGGCCGGCCAGATGAGCGTGTGAAAGACGATGTTGTCCTTACCGATGAAATTGTAGGTACGAACATCGGCGTCAGCATCCCACCAGTCGTGCCAAGCCTCGGGCGTGCCCTGAGCCACCGACCATTCCTTGGCAGCAGAGAGATAACCGATGACAGCATCGAACCAGACATAGATACACTTGTCTTCATAACCCTCGACGGGCACAGGGATACCCCAACTCATATCGCGTGAGATCGCACGGCCATGGAGGCCCTCGTTAAGCAGATTGAACGTGAAATTGCGCACGTTGGCTCGCCAATAATCCTTGTCACCTGCCCACTCTTTGAGCGGTTCGTTGAACTGAGCCAAGTCAAGGAAAAAGTGCTCAGTCTCGCGGGGCACTGGCGTACCGCCGCAAAACTTGCAATGTGGGTTGATGAGTTCCAAGGCATCCAACGGCTTGCCACAGTTATCGCACTGATCACCACGAGCATCTTCAAAGTGGCAATGGGGACAAGTACCCTCTACATAGCGATCGGGCAAAAAGCGCTCGCAGGTCTCGCAATAGAGAGAGGTCATAGCCTCTTTGTAGATGTATTTTTTCTCGAGGAGCGTCAGGAAAAAATCGGTCGTTACGGCGTAATGATTTTCGGTGTCGGTATGGGTGAACAGATCGAAAGCAATACCAAGCCCCTTGAGGGATTCGACAAAGCTGGCGTGGTACTTGTTAACGACATCAATGGGCTCGACGCCTTCTTTTTCCGCCGTGACAGTAATAGGCGTGCCGTGAGTATCAGAACCCGAAACCATGAGCACCTTGTCACCGCGCAGGCGGTGGTAGCGCGCAAAAATATCGGGGGGAATATATGCTCCGGCCAAATGGCCCAAGTGCAGGGGTGAGTTGGCATAAGGCCAAGCCACGCCAACAAGAATTCTCTCGTTCATTTTATTCTCCAAAGCAGCTCTAGGCTGAATGATTCTGTCGTCAAGTAGTTGCATGAAACATCGAGGTTAGGAACAGATCAAGAGAAGATTTATCGGGGGGAGCCCCCCATACGGCCCTTGGCGGCGCGGTAATCGCGGAGAGAATAGGCAACGCCAAACGGACCGCGATGTTTGCGGCCCAAACACTGTATGCTGATATATCGTGCGTACATGCGTTGCTCCTGCTAGTCTATTTCACTATGTTATAGCTTCAAAGGTATATCGTCAACTATGTGCCGTACCCCTGACCTCGGCATAGTCACCGCGAAGCTGCTTCCACTTGATATGAAAGATTTGGCCAGCCATCTCACCCGATTCACGGAAATAGGTAGAAATACCCCCCTTGACCACATCGCGATTGACCCACTCGACGCCAACTTCGCCCACGCGATAGCCGGCAAACTCGGCCAAAAAGAGCAGTTCGACATCGAAAGCAGTAACACGGCGCCCCTTGATCTCGCCAGTACGTTTGATCTCGGTGAGGTACGGAAAGAGTTGCCGGGCAATCTCGGTACGCATAGCTTTGAACCCACACTGTGTATCCTTGATGTTGCGCAGCAGCATGAGCCGCCGAAAGCCAGCAAACACGGCCGAGCCCAGCCGGCGGTAAAAGGGGAAATTCTCTCGCCCTAGGCCGCGCGAGCCAATGACCACGTCGTAGCCTTGGTTGAAGAGGGGCAGCAGCTTGTCCAACTCGCTCAGCGGCGTCGATTGATCCATGTCGGTAAAGAGGATCAGCTCACCACGGGCGGCGCGAATACCTCCCCACACCGCCGAGGGCTTGCCGCCATGAGGGTTCTCCACGATACGAAAGGCGGGATGCTCTGCTGCAAAGGCGCGAACACGCGCCAGGCTGTCGTCGGCGCTGCCATCATCGGAGATGATGACCTCATAATGCCACGATTGCCCATCCAGATAGTTTTGCATCTCTTGCAGCACGCCACGCGCCAGATTGGCGGATTCGTTGTAGCAGGGCACAACGATTGAAAGATAGGGAGAATCCATCTACTCTCCTATTTGGGCCTTAATCCAAGATACTGGCGATATAGGCATCATCAACGCGGCGAGAACGCAAACGTCGGCGTCTCTCAGCGCACCAGCGTAATTGGGTAAAGAAACCGACAAACTGACCACGCAGGCGAGCCCGCGCCGACGCGCCGCGCCAGGCTTTGAGAGCGTCCGATGAGATATGCCACTGTTCGCCGCAGATGGCGCCCAGGTTATGCCGCAGCAACTTGCCGGGATAATTGAGGGCGATCACCCAAAGGGTGTTCCGCCCCACATAATAACTGGAAAGCGCCCCCCCACCGGTAGCACTCATATGATGGTAGACGACTGCCTTGGGTGCATACACACAGCGATAACCGGCCAACTGAGCGCGCCAACTCAGATCGACATCCTCACAATACATGAAAAAACGCTCATCGAGGAGACCGATATCCTCCAGCATGGATGCACGATAGGCCGCCGCCCCACCGCAAGCACCAAATACCAGCACTTCTTCATCATACGGCGAGCCGTAGAGCTCGCGCACGCCGCGCGAATCGGGTGTGCCGTTACGCCGATAGATGTCGCCGGCGGCGTTGAGACGTTGACGATCAGTGTGGATCATCATGCGAGAGGCGGCAAAGCCCGCCTCAGGGTGGCGATCGAGCGCGGCCACCAACTCGGCCAGCCAATCGGGTTCGGCTTCGATATCGTTATTGAGGAGCACCACGATCTCACCACGGGCCGCACGGATACCGGCATTACAACCCCCCGAATAGCCGAGGTTTTCGCTCAAGGCAATGGTACGCACCTCGGGGTAATCGCGTTGGAGCACCGCCACAGAGTCATCGCTGGAGGCGTTATCCACCACAATGACCTCATAAGCATCCAGCGTCTGCTGGCGCAGGGTATCGAGGCAAGGGCGAAGGAGAGCGAGCCCATTCCAGTTAGGGATGATGACGGAGGCTTTCAGGGCCCTCTGGCTCAACGGGCAGCCCTCCAAGCGAAATAGTTAACCAGGGCCTGGCGCCAATCGGGCATCTCGATGCCCACCGCCGCACCCATCTGATTCAGCATATCCACATGAGTAGGCACGCGTGCCGCCCGCTGATAATTGGATGAAGGACGCAGATCATAGCCCTCGACGCCAGCTAGCTTGAGAATCTCTTGAGCCCACTCATAGCGAGAGCACGTGCCCTCGCTGGAGAACTGGTAGATGCCATAGGCAGGCATACGGATGAGCCTGTCCAAGGCGGCGGCCAAATCCATGGCATGGGTGGGTGAACCGACCTCATCGGTGACCATGGAGATATGGTCACGCTCGGCGGCAAGGCGCAGCACCGTCTCGCAAAAGTTGCGGGGGCTATCGCCATAAAGCCAAGCCGTACGTGCGATGTAAAAGCGCGAGCAAAGATCACGGACTATTTGTTCGCCGTACCATTTGGTGAGGCCGTAATAGCTGAGGGGCTGGCAGGCGTCGTACTCGCCATAGGGTTCATCGCGACCGGGGAAAACGTAATCGGTACTGATATAGACCAAGGAAGCGGCTACCTGTTGGGCTGCCACGGCGATATTGCGTGTGCCCACCACGTTAACACGGAAAGCAAGATCGCGATCGGCCTCACAGCCATCCACATTGGTTATGGCCGCACCATGAATGATGACCTCGGGGCCAAAATCGGTGAGAGTGGAGACAATGGCGTCCAGATTCGTTATGTCATATTCGGGTAGATCGAGCAGCAGCAGGTCATCGTTGATCAATACCGCTTGCAGTGCATGGCCTAGCTGTCCTTTGGCGCCCGTAATTGCAATTCGCATAGTCCGTACATTCCCCTCTGGTATAAGCGCAATCTCGTACATTCAGGGCAGCCGCCATTATAACACCGAGCAGGGAGGCAGCCAATCATCAATCGCCCGAACGTTGGACGCAGCTCAAACCGAAACCGTTCCGGAATCCTTCCCAAGCGCAGCCAAGCCAAGCCGTAGATACACACGCCCCAGCAGACCTGTCAGGGCAAAACCCATCAGCGCATAAGTCAATGCGAGCAATATTTCTTGCAAAGTGCCTGTCGTCCAAGTGATGAGGGCCAGGTGCAGCAGCCAAACCAGTCCCAGCAGCGTCAGAGCAATCAACCCGCGCAAGAGGCGCGGGCCCAATTCGCTATTCTCACCCGAGATAACCAGTGCCGGCTGCATCAAATAGCCTGCCCAAAGACCTCCTAGCCCAGCGGCGATGATGGCCGCACTCTCGCCCAGCACAATGGCAGACACCAACCCAACGATTAACAGCACGATGGGCCAAACCAGACGCGTTTTGCCGGTCGGAGCAACGTCGAGGCGCATATGCACAACCCACAGGGCAACGACCCAGCCTAACAGCAATCCTATGAGCACATCTTGCGGATAATGTACGGCCAACACCACGCGAGACAGCCCAATGAGCAGCGTAAAAGCCAACGTGACCCAGGTGACCCAGCGCTTGCGCACCGAGAGAGCAAAGGTCAACCAGACCGCTGAGGCCAATTGGGCATGGCCGCTGGGGAATGAATAGCCGCTATAATAAAGGCCGGGTGTCAGCGTCGAATCATAGACAAAGGGACGCGGGATAGTGAACACGCTCTTGAGAATGGTGTTCAGCAAGGCACTGATGGTAAAAGCCAGAGCCACCTTGGTGCCCGTCTTGCGGTCAATGCACCAAAAGATCAGGGCGATAAACACAATATAGGCCACTTCATTGCCCAGGCGCGTGATAGCAATCCACAGCCAGGGGCAGAGATCATAGAGCGCCCCTTGAACAGAGGCCACGGCCTGAGCACCCCAGGGCAAAAGGGACATCAAAAATTCTGTCATGATTCTTTCTCTGTAATTGCTACGCCAAACGGTTCGAGGGTGATGGTGTTCACAGCACCCGACAGCAGGTCAGTACCCGCCCCAACCAACGTCACTGCCTCGGACGTGTGGTTAAGATAATACACCTGCTGGCACCCGCCCTGCAGACGCACCACCCGTTCGATACCCTTGGGCATGGGATGCAGCTCGACCCCAAGCTCACCCAAGAGCCACCCCATGAGCATGGCCAGCGACGCCTCTTCGGGGATGGTGCCACAATACCACACTTGTCCCTGCTTCACACGATTGCGACAAAGGGCGGTTTCACCAGCATAGTAACCAGAGGCATAGGTAGCTATCGTCTCGGCGATAGTGGGCCTAAGAACATCCACCCACAACGTACAAGTTTGCACCTCGTGCGCGCCACGCAACATGAACTGGCGCGTCTGACCCGCACCGATAGGGTCATATTCGGCCACAGTGGCCCCCACCAAAGGTGCCAGCAATCCCGGCAAACGCTGCGTGACCACACGATTGGAGGCATCCTTGACACCGCTACGCGTGCCAAGATAGAGACTACCGCCAGCCTCGACATAGGCCGCCAGATGATCGACAAGCTCTGGCGTGACCACATGGAGCATGGGGGCCACCACCAACTCGTAACCGTCCAGTTCGTCCCAGGGCGAGATGATGTCTACCGAAGCGCCAGCGGTGCGCAACGCATTGTAATAAGCTAGCATCAATCCACTGTAGCTCAATCCCTCGGCCGTAGGTTGCAGGGTGACCGCCCACCCATCGGGATAACTATAGAGCAGAGCCACCGAACGAGGCGAGGCAGCCCCCTCTAAACGCGCTCCAAGCCGCTCTACTTCCTCTCCCATGGCTTGCACCTCGCGATAGCGTCGGTCAGGCTCGCCATGATGATCGAGAATGCCGTGCCAATATTCCTCGCTGTTGAAAGAACAGGTGCGCCAGCGGAAATAGACAATACCATCGGCGCCATGAGCCATGGCTTGATAAGACCAAAGGCGAATTTGGCCGGGCATGGGCGTGGGCGTAGCCACCGCACCACCCGCCGGACCCGACTGCTCCTCCATCACCCAGAAAGGCTGCCCTTTGAGGCCACGCATGAGATCATGGGAAAAGGACACACGAGAAGGTGTGCCACCAGCAAAGCTGGGATAGTTATCCCAAGAGACTAGATCAAGATCCTGAGCCAGGCGATGATAATCGATGGTATCGAACCCGATCCCCATGAGATTGGTGGTAATGGGAGCAATCGAGAACTCTTTGATGACGTCCACCTGCTCACGAGCATAGCTGATCATCTGATCCGAGCTAAAACGATCGTAATCCAGCTCAAGGCAGGGGTTGGAGATGGCTACACTATCGGTAGGCAGGGGAATCTGCTCCCAGGCGGTATAGACGTGGCTCCAAAAGGACGTACCCCAAGCTTCATTGAGCGCCTGCAAGCTGCCATAGCGCTGACGACACCAAGCTTGAAAAGCAGCCTGGCATTCCGGGCAATAGCAGCGAGTGGAATCATGACAGCCAAACTCGTTATCGAGCTGCCAGAGTACCACATTCTCGTTGTGCGCATAATGCTCTACGAGTTTGCGGTTGATGTTGGCCGAATAACGGCGATAAAGGGCACTGGTGGCGCAATACTGGCGACGCATACCAAAGGAAACCCGGCGACCATCGCGGGTGACCCGCATGATCTCGGGATGAGCCGTACACAGCCAGGCTGGCGGCGCCGCTGTGGGGGTGCACATCACCACCTTGATGCCCTCACGAGCCAAGGTTTCTATGGCCAAATCGAGCCAGGAGAAATCGTAGGTGCCTTCGCTCGGTTCCAGCAGGGCCCAGGCGAACTCGGCCAAACGCACTACATTGATATGAGCCTCGCGCATGAGACGGGCATCCAAAGCCCAACGCTCTTGGGGCCAGTGTTCGGGGTAATAATCGGCACCGTAATACATTGTACGACCTCACATAGTCGGGAAAAGCTACTCAGGCAGAACATGAATGCAGTATAAGAATGACGGGCTGATCATGTCAATTACAGCCCGCCAAACTCTACAAAAGGATAACCTCACTCTCCTGCTCAAGGTACGGGAGCGAGGAACCATACTAGAAATCTGTCAATTGGAACTCGATCCACTCACGTTGCTGCTGGCCAGGGTCGAGGATGGTCAGATGGGCCACATCCTGCAGGCCACGAGCATAAAAGTTGTGAGCATCGGTCGAGCAGGATTGGTTCTCGATGCAGAAAAAGGGCTTGCCTTGCGGCGTGAATACGACCGTGTGCGTGAAAAAGTCCGAGGCGGTAAGGGTGATTTTCTTGCCCAGGGCATCGTAATAAATCACCTGCGGCCTGTCCTCAGCCATGCCCAAGAAAACGTCGTCCAAGTCGAGCTCGGAGAGGCGCACCGGCTCCTCGCCCAAGGGTGTGTCTTCAATATCGATGAGCTTGCCGGTGGGCAGCAGATCGACAGCCTCCATGGCCTTTTGCGCAGGCACCTGCAGGCGCACCCGTGCACGCTCTCCCTGAATGGCAAAGTAGGGATGAATGGCCAGGCCAAAAGGCAACCGACGGCTCTCGTCCTGGTTCTCAATGGTCCAATCGAAGCGCAGCTTGTGCGGCGAGAGGGTCAACTTGAGCGTCAGCGTATTGCTGATGGGGAACAGGTCATAGGCCTCGCAGCCCGGCGCAAAGACAAAGCGCATGGTACAAGCAATGCCCTCGTTGGTAATCACGGGCTCATCCACTGCCCAAGGGCGTTCGCGCACCAGGCCATGGATAAAGTTGCCCGTGTTGTTGGGCTCAAAATCAAAGCTGTGTCCGTCGAACTCGAAATGGGCGTTGCGCACGCGGTTAGGCATGGGGTAGAGAATGGGCGTGCCCAGTACGCGGCCGTCACCCGAAGCTACCAAGTACTCGCGACCATCCACCACAAAGCTCATGATGTTGCAGCCCATGGCGGGGGCAAAAGCAATCTCAGTTCGGCTGGCATCGGCCTCACAAGTGAGGCGGACGAGCTCCAAGCCCGTGTCGGCGTGGGTTTCAGTTACGTGAGAATATCGATTCATGGCGTTCTCCGCTTGACTCATCATCGTATGGGGGCCATTATACCGCTCGAAAGCGTATGCAGCAATCGCCTAACGTGAGAGGAGCAATCTCGCTATGAGCCAACCCGTCACCATCCAAGACGTACAAACGATCCTCACCGCGCCAGATGGCATTCGCCTGGTGGTGGTCAAGATTGTTACCAGTGAGCCCGGCCTGTACGGCCTGGGCTGCGCTACTTTTACCCAGCGGCCCATGGCCGTGGCAGCGGCCATCGACGAGTATCTCAAGCCTTTCCTCATTGGCCGTGACGTGGATCGCATCGAGGATATCTATCAGGCAGCCTATGTCAGTTCTTACTGGCGTAGCGGCCCGGTGCTGAACAACGCCCTCAGCGGTGTAGACGAGGCTTTGTGGGACATCAAGGGTAAGAGAGCCAACATGCCCGTATACCAACTCTTTGGCGGCAAATGCCGCGAAGCAGTGCCCGTTTATACTCATGCCAGCGGCAACTCACCCGAAGAGGTCGAAGAGCAGGCCCGAGGTTACATGGCCCAGGGGTTCCGCTATATTCGCGTGCAGATGAATATTCAGGGGCTGAGCACCTACGGCAGCCAGAGCGGCAAGATCATCCCGGCACTGAATCCGGCACAAACCCGCACATGGGAGCCCACGCCCTATGTCATTGCTGTGCCCAAGCTGATCGAGCACTTGCGTCTGGCACTGGGCGACGAGGTAGAACTGTTGCACGACGTGCACGAGCGCATCCCGGCCATTCAGGGCGTTTGGCTGGCCAAAGAACTGGAGCAGTACCGGCTGTTCTTCTTGGAGGATTTGTTCGCACCCGACCAGATCGACTATTTCCGCATGGTGCGCCAGCAGACGGCCACACCCATCGCCATGGGCGAGCTGTTCGTCAATCGCAACGAATACGTACCCCTGGTGCGCGAGCGGCTCATCGATTTCATCCGTGTGCACATCTCGGATATCGGCGGCCTCTCAGAGGCGCGCAAGCTAGCTACCTTGGGCGAGTTCATGGGCGTGCGCACTGCCTTCCACGGCCCCGGGGATGTTTCCCCGGTGGGGCACGCCGCCAACATGCACCTGGATTTGGCCGTCCCCAACTTTGGCATTCAGGAGCTGGCCCTGTTCAAAGAGAACACCAAGGCGGTTTTCCCCGGCTGCCCCGAGGTGCGCGATGGCTGCCTGTGGTGCAACGAAAAACCAGGTTTGGGCGTGGATATCGACGAAAAGCTGGCCGCCGAATTCCCCTTTCCCGAGGATCGCTATAACGGCGCCTGGCCTGAAGTGCGCCGATTGGATGGCACTGTCATCACCCCCTGAAACAATAGAGCGCCTGCAGAATGAATCCTGCAGGCGCTCTACTCTTTGATTTTAGAAGGCGATGGGCTTGCTCAGCAGGCCCTTGAGCAGCTTGACCGAGTTCTCCACATCGTCCATGTCTACCATCTCGACCGAGGTGTGTACATAGCGAGTAGGGACAGAGATACAACCAGAGGGCACGCCACCGCGTGACATCTGGATAGCGCGAGCGTCGGTGCCGCCAAACTTTAGTACTTCGAGCTGGTAAGGCAGCTCCATTTCCTGAGCCCCCTTGATCATCCAATTCTTGACACCCGGATGAGCAATAGAACCAGAATCCATCACCTTGATAGCCGGGCCCTTGCCCAAAACAACCGCAAAGGGATCATCTTCTGGCGTATCGCCAGAGAGCGTTACATCGATCGCGATGCCCAGATCCGGCTCGACGCCAAAGGCCGAAACCATAGCGCCACGAGTACCCACTTCTTCCTGCACAGTAAAGACAAAGTAGATGTCGTTGGGGGACTCGCCCATTTCCAACAGGGCTTGAAGTTCGACGGCGCAACTAATGCGATCGTCCATGGCCTTGCCAACCAAGCGCTTGCCCAAATCTGCATAGGCGCAATCGAGACAGGCCATATCGCCGATGCCCACGGGGCAATCCTCAGCGCTATCTACGCCAAAATCAAGAAATATCTCATCCCAGGTGGCTACTTCGTTGCCCTTGGTCATGGCTTTTTCGCGGTTAATGGTCGCCACGGTGCCATCGGCAAAGCGGGCCAGGGTACCCATAATGCTGGGGATACGTACGCCACCCACAGGGTTCACTCGCGCAAACCCATTTTTGTCGATATAGGAAACCACCAGGCCGATCTCGTCCATATGGGCAGCCACCATAACACGCTTGCCGCCACCGGTACCTTTTTTCAGGACAATCAAGTTGCCCATGCTGTCGGTACGGATATCATCGGTCGCCTTGACGGCGAGGCTCTCAATAATAGCCCTCACCTGTCCCTCGTTGCCCGAGGGACCATAAGCGCTGACCAGCTCCTTGATCATTTCTTTCATGCCAGGCCTCCGTTCATTCTCTTGATCGCCGCAGCCAGGAGCTGGACGGTGTTTTCCAAGTCATTCAAACTGAGTACGCTCGCCGGAGCGTGAATATAGCGACAGGGCACAGCAACAGTTACCGAAGGAACACCCTCACGCGCCAGATGGATAGCGCCAGCATCGGTGCCACCAGCCGCGGCCCGCTTGAACTGGCAAGGAATGCCCTCAGCTTTTGCTGTACTGGTCAACAGTTTGACCAAACGCTGATCAGCAATAAAGGAGCGATCCATAAAGGTAATTGCCGGTCCCTTGCCCACCTCGGTAACGGGCGTCTTGTCTTGTTCCTTGGGCAGATCATCACAGATGGTGCCCTCGAGAGCGATGGCCGCATCGGGATCGACGGCATAAGCCGCTACCCTAGCGCCACGCAAACCGACCTCTTCTTGAGAGGTGAAGCAAGCGTAGAGATCGACGGGCAAGTCCTCTTTGAGTAGTTCGACCAAGACGGTGCAACCAGCGCGATCGTCAAAGGCCTTGCCTTTGACGGCCCGCAATTGACCATCGAGCAAGGGCTCGTAGGTAACGGCAAAACAGGCATAATCGCCCAAGCTGACCAATTTACGGGCTGAAGCCTCGTCAGTAGCCCCGATGTCGATCACCAGCTTGTCTGCATCTACGGCCTTGGTGCGCGCTTCGGCAGGCACCAAGTGAATAGGTGAGCAGCCAATAACGCCGGGCACCTCTGTATCGCCAATCAACACGGTGCGAGCCACCAACACGCGGCCATCGATGCCGCCTACACAGCCAAAGCGCAGGGTGCCATCGCCGTTAAAACCCGTTACGATGAGGCCGACTTCATCCATGTGCGCCGAGACCATGAGGCGAAGTGGCTTGTCGGTGGTGGCCGTGCGAGCCTTTTTGTAGCAGATGAGGTTGCCGAGGGCATCCACTTTTATGTCATCGCAATACTCGGCCACAGCCTCGCGCAGTACCTGGCGTACCCCTTTTTCATTGCCCGATACGCCGCGGGCATTCGAGATTTTTTCTAGCAGCACGTTATTACTCCTTTGCCTGCGCGTCGAGCTCAATATCGCCCTTGAGCGACTGGATGAACGCCGCCATCAGACGCCCAGTGCGCTCGACATCGGCAATGGCAACAGTCTCGACACTAGAGTGCATGTAGCGCAGGGGCAAGCCAAGCAACGCGGTAGGTACACCCTCGCGAGCTATCTGGATACCCCAAGCATCGGTACCGCTGGCTCCGGGGATGACTTCGCTCTGTATTTTGATCTCGCGCTTTTGGGCGACATCTATGAGACCCTGATACATGGTTGGATGGAAATTGGGACCGATCGACAGGCAAGGCCCACCATCCATCTTGATGCTGATATTGGGATCAACGCCCACCTGAGCGCCAAAACCCACGTCGATAGCGATAGCCGCATCCGGTGCAACGCCAAAAGCGCTCACGATAGCGCCACGGAGTCCCACTTCTTCTTGCGTGGTGGCTACAGCGGCTATGTCCCATTCGTGAGTCACACCCGCAAGCTCTTGCATACAGAGGGCAATCGTCACCACGCTAGCACGGTCATCCATGGCCTTGCCTGCAGCATAACCGCCGCTTAGCTTGACGAAGGACGAACGCAGGGTGATGGTATCGCCGATGGTCACAAGTCCCTCAATCTCATCGGCTGTGGCGCCGATATCAATATAGAGATCATTCCAATCGGGCGTCTTTTTGCGGTCCTCGGCAGAAAGCACATGGGGCGGACGACTGGCGATAACACCGGGGAAATCGCGAACGCCATGCACCACCACTTCTTGGCCGACCAGCGTGCGAGGGTCTGAGCCGCCTACGCGGAATACGCGCAAAAAACCGCCAGAATAACCCGTTACCATCATGCCGATTTCGTCCATGTGGGCCGCAAGCATCATGGTGCGGTGTTTGCCATTGGCATCGCCTGTACCCTTTTTAAAGGTAATCAGGTTGCCGAGGGCGTCCACACGCATTGAATCCACCAGGGGTTCAAGAACCCGCTGGGCGATGGCCCTAGGGGCATCCTCATAACCAGAGACGCCGTGAGCATCTGAAAACTCTTGCAGCAAAGCTGCTGTATCCATGCAATCGCTCCTCTCAGCGAATTATCACACTGTAGGTTACATCATCGGGGTAAGCATATTGCTGCACAACCGCCATGTTCCCTATCCCCTCGAACATGTAATGCTTACGGATATAAAGGCCAAGGGCACCCAGTGCATATAGCAACAAAATGAGGGTTACACCGATGAAAAGCGCCGCCGAACGCAGGCGGTGCCCATCAGCATTTCTCTGTGATCTGCGCCTTTCACCCATAATGCGCTACCCCTCCAAGACCCCCTGCAACGCGCTGACGATAGCCTCACGCTGCGCCACAAGATAACCTAACATGATCAAATCATCCCAGTCATCCGCGGTCATGGCGGAACGGGAAAACGGCAAAGAAGCAGTATCTGATCTAGTTGAAAAGCTATAGAGCTGCCTAAAGAGTTGATCATCGACCAGATCGAGTTGTTCTTCAAGTCGTTTGGTCAACAACATATGGGGCAAACCCTCCAGGCTGTGCCCACTTTTACCAAACCCTGATTTTACAAAACGCGGGTGCTCACCGGGTATAAGCTGCCCCATAGATGGCCTCCTGCTATTATCCGCGCGATATTAACACCGGCGCAAGTGCCTGTCAATCTAGAAACATCCCAGTTGACAAGGTTTGATGGAGATTTGCATCGCCTCCACAATATTGGCTACTTGCAGACGCGGATAGACAAAACGATCCGCTATGTGCCAAATGCTCAGGCAAGAGATACGACCATCCACAAGTTCATCTAAGATGGCCTGACGCAAGTCAGGTGGAATATAGGCTGCGGGCACAATGATGCGATGGGTTCCTTTGCTCTTTTTTCCATACCCAAACAATCCTAGCTGGCAGCGATAGAAGCGAAGCGTAGAGGCATTGTTGACAACCTGTCCAAGCTCCAGCGGGCTAACGCCGATCTCCTGGGCTAGATCATGTGCAACGGCACAGGCGAGGAAACCATCCGTAGTCGCCCTTGCCTGGCACGATTCAAGTATGTTCTTTTCGTCCATATTCGACCTCCACGGTATAATATACATTCTACCCTTGTGCCAGGGTGAGTGCAAAGGCATCGACATTTCCCGTTGACACGTGCAAGCCACGGCACTATCATCGAAAAGGGGTACTTGAATGACAGATCAGGCAGGTACACGCATAATTATTCTGGGGTTACTTGCACTCGCCGTTCTGGCGATCATCCTTGCTGTGCTCATGAATGTTCTGGATGGTCGAGGCCTGCTAGAGCCAAGTGAACTGAACCCTGCGTTTTCGCTATCCGATTCCAGTGCTTCCCAGAGTGAAATCGATACTAAAGAGCTGCTGGCATCCATCGCAGCGATTGAGCATAGCGCACAGGGTATTGTTGTTCTGAGTATGGGCGAAAGCACAACGATCACCCGCTTGGAAGAGATTGCAGCCAGCGATGCACACTATGTGCAACTCATTACACATGCCAGTGGGCAAGAGTTAACCTATTTGGAGATGGTGGAACGCGACGGCAAGATTTGGCAACGAACAACTGCCAATGGTGCCTGGGATGAGCGAGCTGACGGCCTGGTAACTTGGCCAACCGCCTGTTTTGAAACCGACAATTTCAATCAAGAGCTCATTTTCGGCCCCTGCCTCTCTGGTGTAGCTACCCTGCAAGGTACGGCCCTCCATGACAACACAGAGATGACGCAGTATACGCTCATAGGCACCGGAGATATGCTACCGAATTTGCAAGGAGATGCCGACGATACCATTCAGGTTGACCTTTGGTTCCCTCTCAACAGCAGTTTGCCAGAGTCCATCACCTGGGAAGATACCACCTTGGGAGATACTGTATGGGTTTATGGAGAACTCGAATTGAGCTATGTTGTGGATGAAACGCTCATTCCAATACCTCTGAAATAAATCAAACTAACGAATGGAAGAGGGGAAATGGCCTCCAATCCAGATTCTGAAGAAATTGTCTACAGCGGCATAATAGATCGAGAAGAATACGAAGAAGGCGTGCGCCAGCATTACATGCCATCGGCATTAGGGCAACAGATCCGCCTCGGCGCCGGTATACTTTTTGTGATTTTTGCATTGGTCTCCGTCTTTACAAATCCCGATCTATGGCCCAATGGCATAGGCATCCTCTTTTTTGTCGCCATGATCAATACCCACCTGTGGCTGCCTCAATTCATCACCAGCCAGCAATGGAGAAAGAATTCGGCTTTGGGGCAGACTATTAGAGGTCGCGTCAATGAGACAATGATCAGTTTTTACGATCAGGAGCAAGAGGAAAAACTGCCCTGGGAAGAAGTTATTTATTTCAAGTCGACCGAAAACTCGGTGCTTTTGTACCAAAATCGAACGGCTTTTTCTATCTTGACACGCAGTCTTTTTCACTCTGAAGCGGATTGGAATCGATTTGTCACGCTTGTATCTCAGCACGTACTGAATAAGAAACAGGTCAGGCGAGATACTAGAGCAGTCATCCGTCAAGCGGCAATCTGGATCATTATCATCGTCGTTATTGCATTGATCGTCTACCATCTGCAGAGCTAATCCAGCTCGGAGGTTACCATGAACGCCACGCCATCGGCGCGTCAACTAGAATACCAGCTCTGGGAACGTGGGGTCTTTTTGCATTTTGGTCTGCGCACATTCTATGAAGGCTGGGTAGATTTTGACCCGCGCGCCATGGACCCTACACGTTTTGATCCGCAAGCGCTGGACTGCGAACAATGGGCCCGTACCATCAAAAAAGCAGGGTTCCGGTATGTAGTGATGACGGCCAAGCATCATGATGGCTTTGCCCTATGGCCCTCAGCGACTACTCATTTTAGCGTAGCCAGCAGCCCCTGGCGCAATGGACAAGGGGATGTGGTGCGTGAGTTTGTGCAGGCTTGCAGAAAGCACGGTCTGGCCTTTGGCCTTTATTATTCGCCTTACGATGCATCTTGCCCGGTTTACGACAACCCCACTGCCTATGATGACTATTTCATCACTCAGGTAGCGGAGCTATTAGAGCCCTATGGCCCAATCGACATTCTCTGGTTCGATGGCTGCGGCTCTGAAGAACATACCTATGATTGGAAACGCATTGTTGGCGAAATACGGCGTATGCAGCCCGATATTTTGTTATTCGAACAGGGTGATCCTGATTTTCGCTGGGTTGGCAACGAGGATGGTTTGGCACCTCTGGACATTAGCTCTATAACAACCCGGGATGGACGACAGGTATGGCTACCTGCCGAATGCGACATGCGAATGCGCGAGCACAATTGGTTCTACAGCGACGAGGACGTAAATACTATTAAATCGGTAAAAGAGCTCATGGGAATCTATCAGCTCTCCTGTGGACGAGGATGCAACCTCTTGCTCAACATCGGACCCGATCGTCGTGGTCTGTTGCCAGAAGCCGACTCGCAAAGACTCGTCGCTTTTGGCCAAGAGATAACGCGACAATACGGGCATCCGCTGTCCTGCATCTCTGATGCACTCTCCTCGGCAAAAAAGCTCTCTTGGGAATTGCCTACCCCCGCCCTGGTAGACCGCGTTTTTCTCAGCGAGGATGTGGCATTGGGCGAACACGTCAAACACTTTGCAATTTATTGCGAGTCGCTCAACTCACATATGCCTATCACGCTCACTGAAGGCAATCACATCGGCATACGCCGCATCTGCCACTTTCCGCCCGTCAGAACAGCCAAGGTGTGGATCGACTTTGAATCCACCGATGCGCCTGCACTGGCAATAGCCAATCTCTATGCCGTTAACGGCTAGAGAACTCGGAGGCCCTATGAAGAAAAAAATCTTTGTCGTACTGTTGGTGCTCGTCGCCGTGGCCACATTATTGAGCGGTTGCGATCTTGGAGAATCTACCAATGGACTGACGACAAAAGCCACCCTTGAAACCGGTGCTGCGGCTTCTGCCACTAGTACGCCTACCAAGGCCACTGCCGTTGTCGGCACAGCGACTCTCGAACCCCTTGCTTTTCAATCGAAGACTACTGCTGGAGAAATCTACCAGTATCTTGCACCTTCTATAGCCTATATTGATACCCCTACAGGGACGGGCAGCGGCATCGTCTATGCAGGTGGGTATGTGGTGACGAACGCCCACGTCGTTTGGCCATTCGAGACCGTCCGCGTCGTCTTGCCTGATGGTTCGGAATACATTGACACACCCGTCGTTGGCACCGACTTGATGGTGGACCTGGCTGTCATTGGTCCCATTGATACAATCGTTCCGGGCGCTTCGTTTGCAAACCTGGACGATTTACAGATTGGCGACACGGTTTACCTGATTGGTTACCCCGGTGAGGGAGATGCATTCCCACAGCCCGCCCTAACCCAAGGGCTTGTATCACTGCTGCGCTTTTGGGAAAAAGAGGGCATTACCTATATCCAGTCCGATGCAGCTATTGCCGGCGGTCAGAGCGGTGGAGCACTCGTCTCTTCCTCAGGCCAGATCATCGGTATATCGGGCTTTAGCTTTTCCGATGTGTTTGCACTGGTAGCCGCCACTCAGGATCTTGTGGATAACATCGATGCGTTGATTGCCGGCGGCGATCCTTCCGGACTCGCTGCACGAAACAACATTCTCACGGGTGCATCGCTTTATCGCGACACCATCGAGCTCGACAACTATTGGGATTCACAGACTTATGTCATTGACCAGCCGTTGGACACCGAAGTACAGATCAGCGTCGACGGACGAAATGATGTCGCCATGACTCTTTTAGATTCCTATGGCGATGTGGGGGTTACCGCCGATGAGGGCATCCGTGGTACTGAGACACTGGTAGGCACCATCGACTGGTCTGGGCCTTATTTCCTGATCGTCGAGCAGTATACTGAAGACAGCGGGACTTTTAGTCTCGAATCAAATGTACCTCTCATCCCGCTGAACGATCCTGACGATGTATTAACGATTGTGCCCGGCACGGATACGATCGGCAACATCGATTATCCGGGTGATATGGATGTCTTTCTGCTCTCGCTCGAACGCGGTCAGACAGTAACCATCACCGTGGACTCGATAGCAATCGATGGTTATGTAACCGTGGATTATCAGGGTGCCACCGAGAATGAGATCGAATGGGATGACGATTCTGGCTATGGTCTGTTTGCACTGAACGCCAGTCTAGAATATACAGCCCCGCAGACTGGCATATTCTATGTGGTGGTCGAGGATGCAACGCAATACGAGACCGGCGGATACCATCTGATCATCGAAGAAGCAAACTAGAGTAACACGTGATGACAAGGTTTTCTATTCGTCCCTATAAAATCAGCGATACGAACTCGCTCTATGAGGCGGCAACTGAATCGATCAATGAGGTCGGCCAATGGCTGCCATGGTGTTCACCAAACTATGGCTATGCCGATGCCGAACAATGGGTCGCAGCCAGAGAACAGGCTCGGCTAGAACGCACCGATTATTCTGTGGTCATCTATGACGTGGATACGGGCGAGTTCGTAGGCGGCATTGGTCTAAACAACATCGACTGGCAGAATGGCTGGGCAAATCTGGGCTACTGGGTGCGCACCAACCGTATGCGCCAGGGGGCGGCAAGTTCTGCTGTCCCCCTGATCGCTCAATTCGGTTTTGATGAACTTGACCTGCAACGCTGTGAGATCGTGGCAGCCACTGAGAATATTGGCAGCCAGCGTACCGCCGAACGCGCTGGTGCCACCAAAGAAGGTCTGCTGCGTAATCGCCTGTTGATAAACGGCAAACTGCATGATGCTGTGGTCTTTTCGCTTATCTCCACCGATTTGACCGGTGAGATGCGACAGCCGGCCACCTTTGTTCCCCAGGAAACCGCTCCTTTTGCCGCAGGACCCTTTACACTGCGCCCCTACACCCTGAACGATGCGCTCACTCACTATGAGGGCGTATGCAAATCAATGCCAGAGTTGTTGCGCTGGATGCCCTGGTGTCATGAGGCCTATTCCCTGCAAGAAGCGACGGACTATTGTCAGCGGTGCGTGGACGATTGGCAAGCAGGCACACGCTACACGTTTGCAGTAACCGATACGCGTGACGGGCAATTCGTTGGCAACTGCGCACTCAGCATCCACAAACTGCATCGCTACGCCGAGATGGGCTACTGGATACGTAGTGACCGGACCGGTCAAGGCGCAGCCAGCACGGCCATTCGCCTGGCAGCAGCCTATGCCTTTGAATATCTGGAACTGACGCGCTGCCAGATCATTGCCGCCCAGGGCAATACGGCCAGCCAAGGCGCAGCACAACGCGCTGGTGCGCGATATGAAGCCTCACTGCGCAATCGCTTGCGGCTGCACAACGCGCCGCACGATGCGATTTCCTTTTCCCTTATCCCCTCGGATATCAAATAGAAAGAAGTCACAATGAACGCTCCAGAACCCTCTCCTGCGGCCGACAAGGCCCGCAAGGATTCCTGGCTGGATTATCTGGCCAAAGGGATCAGCATCATCACCACGGCCCCAACACTGGCATTGCTCTCATTTACCTGGGTATTCGCTGAACGAGGCAGCACGATCGACCATCCCTGGTTGTGGTATCTTTTCACCCTGCTGTGCCTTACCGCGTTTCCGTTGCTGGCCTACCCTATTGCCTGGTTGGTGCCTGCGCTCAAAAAGCAGGGACGCCATGCAGAGCGGGGTATGGCCTTTATCATGGCGACAATCGGCTGGTTTGGCGGATTGATAACCAGTTACGCGGCCGATGCCCCGTCATTCATCAAAATGGTGTTCATCACCTATTGCGTGAACGTCGCGCTGATCATGGCCGTGAATGTGCTGCTCCACTTTAAGGCCTCAGCCCACGCGGCCGGCACAGTCGGGCCAGTGCTGCTATTGGCCTACTTGGTGGGGAACGCCGCCTGGGGAACGCTGATTCTATTGCCTGCCGTATATTGGGCACGGCTGCGCATGGGGCGCCATACAAAGAGCGAGCTGATCGGGGGAACTGCTTGCGGTATTGCAGCAACCAGCGCTGTGCTCTTGGCTATGGAGTAATGGACTAGCGCAAATTCAGAGGAAGGTAACAAGCATAGGGTAGACTACCCGCACCTGTATGGGGAACCACCAGCGGATCACCTAGTAAAGTATAGGTATCCAATAACTCTAGATGCCGTCCGGAAGCAGCCAATTGCAACCGGGCGGCATTGGCTATCTGGCCCAGCGTCAACATCTGCTCTTGGTCGTACAGAGCCGCCACAAAACCCTGCGCCAGTTGGTCATGACCGGTGTTGATGCCTAAACCCGAAGGGCCAAAAACCGCTATGGCTTTCCCGCTGGAGACCAGGGTTCGATCCAGCGTGGCTTCGGGGCGCTGAAACGCCCCCGTAAAGCAAGTGAGCTCCAACACTACGGGCACCTGACCAATAGTATTAGGCCAGGGCAAATTATCCAGGTGCAGCACCGATTCGATAGCCCACTGTTGCCAGGAAGAGTGCCCGGAAAATTGCACAAAGGCAATCCCCTGCTGCCAGGCCGCAACCAGCGCTTGCCGAATAGAGGCCGCATCCGCCTCAGTGCCATCAGAATATGAGGCACTGGCCCCCTCTAGCACAAGTGTTTGCGCCACAGTTCCCTGTGGCAGCTGCGCCGCCGACTGTTCAGAGATAGCCTCAAAGTCTCCGGCTGTATCTTGATCATCGGAAACCAGCACGGCCGAACCATGCCATGGCTGACGGTCTCCATCACTCTCGTAAGCGACGAGCGTATCCACCATTGTCTGCGCCTCAGCCAACGACCAGGCCGGCAGGCGCCCCAAAGCCAGATCAGGAAGACTGTCAGCACCATCCACACAAGCATAACGGTTATCCGCCGCGGTCTCGCCAGCCCAGGGGTCGACATCTGCTAGATAGATTGGGATAAAAGTCTCAATGTCCGTCACGTTCTGGCGGGGATCACTGGTGCCCCCACCAAACAGTGTGACGCCAGCTATGTCAGCAGGCCATTCTTCATAGGCATACTGCAAATAAGCGCGGATGGCCTCTGGCTCGGCAACACCGCTGCCAAAGGTATCATAGATAGCCTGCACGTTGACTAGCACCACCCCATAGCCTTGTGCAGTTCGCCAAGCCGCCAAACGCTGTGCAGCGGGCATTAGCTCTGCCTGAGTGATGATGAGGCAGTTCCCCGATTCATCCTCCACCTGCTGCGCTTGACGTAGCACAGGCGTAAGAAACGCATCCTCATCCACCAACAGATAACGCTGCCCGCCGGTTGTATCGGTCAAGTACACGCTTCCTGAAGATGCGCCTGTATCCAATTGAACAGGCGTGAATACATCTGTTATGTCAAATAAAAGATCGCCGGAACCAAGGATTACCTGATAGGTAGAGACTGACTCTTCCCCCTCGACGATGAGCTGTCCACCAACAGAGAAAGCATCGCAACTGTAAGAGAGCTGGATGGCGTCCAGCCAGCAAGCCTCAACCGAAGCACCACTCCCGGGCAGCACCACGCGCAAGGTGTTCTCACCCTGTACCAATACGCCAGAGGGGATGTCTACTTCCAGTGCGTAGAGAGTCTTGCCATCAAAGCTACCCTGCCCTACGCGCACGCCATTGATCCACAATTCCACCATATGATCAGGGTAATCGAGCACCGAGGTGCCACCGATGAACCAGGCCGTCACGACACCGGAGGCATTTACAGCCACATCATCGAGATCGACCGATGTCTCGAAAGCGGTCGCATCGGGCACGCGCAAATAGGCCCAGGCCCACATATCACCATCATGGCCAGCGGGCAAGCTGCCGCACAGGCAGTCCGGGGTATAGAGTAAATCCTGCTCCAAGAGCACGCTACGCCGTAATGATGCCTCTGGCAGTGTGCCCAATGAGGCGGAGCGTGTGTCCATTGCCAAGGCGCTGGCATCCAGCGTGATGCGATAGGCGTCATCCAGTGCATAGCGATTGTGTTCGGGTTCGGCATAAAAGAGGATACGTTCACCGCTCTCCAGCATGATATCGCCATCGTCCTCGATGAGGGTCGCCACCTGCTCGTCGCCATGGAAAACACAGACCTGACGCAGATCGACGCTCTCCCAACCTTGCGCAACCAAAAGGGCTGCATCCAGGCTGTACAAGCCGGCCTCGTCCACCTGGGCATAGAGATCGCCCTCAACACTGGGCATGGCCGTTTGAATGATATTGGCCTCACGCGCAACAAGCGCATGTTGGGGATTTACCACCGAATCGGCCACCCAGGCAGGCGCAGGCTGCCCTTCATCCACCACAGCAGTATTCCAGGATATCTCCACCGAGGCCGAGGGCCAGTAGAATAGTTCTCCCTCTTGTACAGTGGCACAATCAAAGCGCAGCGAAGCCAGCCGCACGCCCGCCGAGGTGCCTAATTCGACAAAAGTAACGGGGGAACTCGTGTCAGTTGATGCAGAGAGCGCTAGGGAAGTAACATACTGCGCATCGGGATAGATTATCGTCAATTGAGGCTCTATATTGGGAGGAAGGGCGATAAGGAGGGCATCGTAGGGCAAGGATACACTGCTATTCTCAACGGTATCCACTGCCCATTCGCCAGCATGGACGCTTACTATGCTATCTTCTTCGGCAGCAATGGCAAGATCGGGGGTGCTCCAAGAGACCGTCAGGCCATCCTGGTATACGATTACCGTGCGTCCCGCTGAAGCTGGCTGTGCGACAGGCACAGCAGCACTCACCAGGGCACTCCCGTTGACAAGCATCAACAAGAGGATGACTACAAGTCTTTTCAACGTATCTCCCTATAGCAAAGGCGAGCCGTCAGACAATCCGACGGCTCGCCCAATTGTGCAGGCCATGGCAATCCGCGAGAATTGCTGTCCCCCCTGGCCATACACTAGAAACAGAGAGCACAGAGAGCCTCTCTGCAATCCCGCGTTATTGATCGCGATAACGTTCTGAGCGCTTGGAGCGCCGGTTGGGTAGGAGCGTACCAGAAGCAATACCCTGCCAGAGCACACCTACACCCGTCACAGCCAAAGCAATTTGCCCCCAGGGGATAGATGGTGCCATACCACCTGTCTCGGGCAATTCGGCTGGCGTTGGCGCAAGAACGGGCGTGGCCGTTGACGTAGCAGTGTAGAACGCGTGCTGCCCCAACACATCCACACAACCACCAGCAGTCACCTCGAAAAAGTATATCCACCCACCCTGTTCTGTCCAACCCCAAACTTGGTAGGTTGTTTTGGGTGAGATGGGGATACCCAAAATCTGCCCCAACCAGGGCCTCTCAAAAGCCATAGAGCCAGTCGGTTCGGACTGATTGCTGCTGTCGCTACCCAGCCAGCCCGAAACCACCAGACCCTCAGGAACATCGCCAAGCAACTCAACCACCAGTTGCGCCGCGCAATTCTCGGAAGAATCGGAAACGACGCCAGTGGGGATTGGTGTAACCGTTGGCGCCACAGTGGGAGCAACGGGCGTCGGCGTAAAGCCAGCTGCTACCGGCTGTGCCGCAATGAGCATCCCTACTAGTATCGACAGTATCAGAATCATACGCTTCATGGTTTGCTTCCTTCTATGATGAGCTGCGTACTAGTTGAACAACAAGGGCAGGTAAAACTGGCGTCCCACAACAGCCACTCGGACTCTATCATAATGTACCTGGCTGGCACCCTCAGAATCGACATCAACAAGCCAGTACCACCAGGCACCATCGGGCACGTCCGTATCGCTCCAGGCATAGCTGGCACCATTCGCTGCGGCGGCTTGAGCCATCACCGTGCCCACCTGTGTGGCCTCGGAGAACGAAGATGAATCGGCCCGCCAGATCTCAAAACGCTGGTTGTCCACTTCAGTAGCCGTCGTCCAGGCCAGATCGACCTGGCTACCATGCACCCCTGTGATCCCAAAAGAGAGCAAGTCGATTGCTGTAGGTGGCACCACCGGCGTCTCGGTCGGATCTTCATCGCCACCTGCCGCAGGATCATCGCTGTACTTTGTGAGAAAATCAGGGCTCGAGATCACGGCCTGGTTGCTCAGCACCGTGCCCGGCGCAAGTTCGCTGGCAATACGCGCATCATAAGTAACGGTAACCACTGTTCCTGGCAAAAGCTCATCGATAGTCACTTGCACTGCCGTATCAGCCTGGCCATTGCCAATATTGATCATACCCTGGGTCGTCGTTACCGAACCCGCAATGAGTGAGGTATTGGTATCCAATGTATCACTCAAAACCACGCTGCTCGCTGGCCCAGTGCCCACATTGTTCAGTGTGATGGTGTAGCGTAGGGCATCACCCGCGCTGATCGCCCCATCCTGAGCGACATCATCGAGCAGTTCATCTACTTTGAAAGCCAACACATCCGGCTGGGCCACTATCGGCGTTACCGTTGGATCATCGGCCTCGTCGGTTTCGGGGTCATCGCTAACAAGCGGCTCTGTCTCAGCACTAGTTAGCACTGTTTGGTTGGCGATTTCGGTCACATCCAACGGCCAATCGAAGGGTAGCGTCACCTGAAAGCTCACCGTCACAACGGCTTGGGCCTCTAGTGTATCCAACTCGACGCGCACAGCCGTATCCTCGGCGCCATTGCCCTCAACTACAGTACCCAGCGTGCTTGTCACCGTACCTGTTACCAGCACAGCACCCGAATCGATGGTGTCGGTCAAAACCACCGCCGAGGCGGGTTGAAAACCTTTGTTGGTCAGGACGATGGTATAGACCAGCGTCTCGCCGGGGTTCAAGGCGGCATCCTCGTTCTCGTCGAGAAGAAGGCTATCCGTCTTGGTAAGCATCAGCGCTGGTGTGATATCCACCGGCACCAACGTGGGATCATCCTCTTCGGGCGTTCCGGGATCATCGCTGGGTATAGGCTCGGTGGTCTCATCGAAATCGATCAGAGCTTGGTTGGTTAGCGTGATGGCCTCGGTAAAGGCATAGTTAACCATCACATCATAGGTCACCGTAAAGGATTCGCTGCCCATTAACTCGGGCACGCTCACGGCCACTGTCACATCGCCAGCACCGTTCCCTGTGGTTACGGTTCCCTGTGTGGCGGTCACGGTACCCGTGATCAGCGTCGAATTCGCATCCGGTGTGTCCTCCAGCGTAAGGTTCATGGCGCTGGCGTTACCACTGTTCTCGGTAAGGAGGGTATAGCGCAGCACATCGCCCGGCGAGACCACACCGTTAGTATCGACATCATTGAGCAAGGCCGCTGATTTGAGCATATCCACTGCCGGCGCCGCATCGACATAGGTCACGGTTGGGTCGTCCTCGGCGAGCGTTTCGGGATCATTCGAGGATTCCTCAACACCCTCACCAGACACCAAGGCCTGGTTAGCCACGGAATCCACACCACCGACGATAGGATCATTCACCTGCACCTGGAAAGTAACGGTGATGATGCCAGTGCTCGGCGACATCGTCCCCAAATCGACCTGCACTGCGTCATCTGAACTGTTGCCCAACAGCACCGTGCCTCGAGTAGTCGTTACAGTGCCAGCCACCAAAGACAGGTTGGTATCTTCTATATCATCGTCCAGAACTAGGGCAATATCTTGGTTACCCACGTTCTCAACAGTTAGCGTATAAGTAAAGACATCACCGGGTACAAGGGTATCGTCGAGACTCACACCATCATCCTTTGTTACCATGATTTCCGGTGCGGCTGTTACAGGCGTCACATTGGGATCATCCGGCATATCCGTAGTCGGATCGTCGGTAAGCACATCAGCGACCTCGTTGGATTGCACCAAAGCCTGGTTGGTCACCGTGTCCACTCCCTCAGGCAGCGGATTCACGATCGTTGCCGCAAAGGTGACCGTAGCAAAAGCATTGCCGCCGGCTAGTTCCCCCAAAGTCACCTCGATATCGGTATCCCCCAAGGTGTTCCCATTGGTCACCGTGCCCTGCGTCGTGGCAACACTGCCCACCACCAACGCCAGGTTGCTATCAAGCACATCACTGATGACCAATGAGGTCACGGCAATATCGCCTGTATTGGTGACTACCACGGTGTATTCGAGCACGTCGCCCGGCGAGACCTGAGCGTCGCTGTCCGAGTCGGTCAACAGAGCTACAGTCTTGGTGCTAACCAATGTATGGGTAGTTACCACAGGCGTCACGGTCTCGTCGCCCTCATCAGGCGTGTCGGGATCATCGGTAGAAACCGGGGTGATGTTGTCCCCCGAGACGAGGCCCTGATTGGCCACGGACTCGATGTCCGCAGGAAGCGGATTATCGACGATCACATCAAAGGTGATGGTGGCGGTAGAACCAGCAGGCAGTTGCCCCAGCGCAACAGAAACTGTGCTATTCCCTGCATTGTTGCCCATAGTCACCGAACCCTGCGTCGTGGTAACGCTGCCAACCACAAGGGCTGTGTTGCTATCAGGCGTGTCGCTGAAGATCACGCCGTTCGCCGGCATGTTGCCGGTACTGCTGATGATGACCGTGTAGCGTAGCGTATCGCCCGGATTGACGATGCCGTCCGAGTTGCCGTCGAGCAAGAGCAGGTCGGCCTTGGTGCTTTCCACCTGGGCCAAAGCGTTCACCGGCACTATGGTAGGATCATCTGCCGCAGGCGTGGTGGGATCGTCCGAATCAACCGTGGTGATACTATTACCCGAAACTGTGCTTTGGTTCTCGACCTGAGCCACAGCCTTGGTGATTGGATCGGCTGTAAGGCCGCCAAAGGTCACCGTAATGATATCAGTAGGCGCTACCGTGCCCAGTTCAACGCGAACCGTTGTATCGCCAGGCGTGTTGCCCAGCACCACCGTTCCCTGGGTGGTCGCAACGGTGCCCACCACCAGTGAGAGATCGACATCATCCAAAGCATCAACCAACACCATCTCGGCTTCGCGGTCGCCGGTATTGGTCACCTCAACCGAGTAGCTCACGGGGTCGCCTGGCGCCACGGGGCTCTCGGTGAGGGCCTCTTTGGTGACCTCAGCCACAGCCGTAGCATTGATAGTGTCTATGTCGGTGTCATGGTTATCATCAGGATTAGGATCTTCGCCGCGAACGCCATCGTCTGCCGCCGAGACCGTATTGGTAATACTCTCGGCAAACTCGGAGACATAAGCATCCATCAACGCAGAGTAGGTCAAGTTGACCGACCCACCGGGGGCCAATAGAGCAACGGCCCAATTGAGCTGGCGAGCATCTACATCATAGGTGCCGCTATCGCTGGCCGAATCGACCACATAAGACGCCAATGCTGGCAGAGTATCAGTAACCACAATGCCAGTGGCGCGAACATTACCTGCGTTACGCACGGTGATCACATAGTTCAAGGTATCGCCAGGTGCCGCAATGGTGACGTTATCCGTCTTGGTCACCACGATATCGGGGCGACCGACGGTTACGTTCTCAGCATCACTAACCTCGGGTTCAGTGCGTTCCAGCGGATCGTCACCAGGCAATGTCGTCGCTTGGGTTACGGTGGCCGAGTTGGTTATCACCGTTTGATAGGGCACACCAGCCTTGACCGTGCCGGTAACGACAAAGCTCATTTCTGCTCCGGCCACGAGGGTATCCTGGGTCAAAGTCACCAGCAGATCATCGCCTACCACAGAAGTGGAAGGTGAGGCGCCTGCCGAAACATTGGTCAGGGTCAGATTCTCGACATAGGTGCCCGGCACCTGATCACTCACCGCAAGATCATACGCTGAAGCCAGACCGGTATTACGAACCGTCACCGTCATGACCAAGGTATCATCGAGGGCAATGGGATCGGGTGACATTTCTTTGACGATCTGAAGGCGCGGTTCAACCACACGCAAGCTGACGGGTGTAGCGTTCACCACAGGCGAAGAACCCACTTGTACGCTGACACCATTGCTAAGCACGGTTTGCGTAGGCACGGTAATGCCAGAAATGCCGGATTCATCCACCACATGGGCCGTGTAGGTGATGGTCAGCAAGTTGTCATCGGCCACATTGTTGGCCTCAACCACCAAATCCGTCAAAGCTACTACCAGATCGGCACCACTACTGCCACCACCGGAAACATCGCTGCTCACAGCCGTAACCGAGGTGCCGAAATTGAGCTGTACCGTTGAGAGATCAACCCACAGGCCATTGGGAATGGCGTCGGTGATGGTCATCACCGAAGTTGCTCCCTCGGGAATCACCACCTCGATCTCAAACGTAGCTAATTCGCCGATGGCGACATTGGTGCCGCTGGTATCGTCTTCCGAAGTGCCAAGCAGCACTTTGGTGGGGGCCACATTGTCCACTGAAACCGACACACTATCATTGGTGATATGGTCATTCACACCGCCCGAACCATCGCGCTCGCCATTCGCCGCGCCCTGACTTCCGAGTACAACCGAGCCTGTAGGGTTAGAGGTGGTTCCAGAAGCAGGCAGGCTGGTCCAACTGGCAGTGGCTGTATCGGCAACGGCAGTTGCTGGCGCCACGGCATCACTGATGTCAACGGTCACCGTGAGTGTCACGCTCTCACCCGGAGCGAGCGAATCCACGCTGCTCTGTACATAGGCGCCCATATCCGAAACGGGATTGCCATTGCTCATCACCGCCGAAACCAACGTGGTATCTGCATCGATGGTATCGCTGATGACAACTTCATGGGCGATGCGGCCGTTGCCCGCTGTCGAACTGTTGGTCACCACAACCTCGTAAACCAGCTCATCGGCCGCATCATAGGGTGCAGCAGTGATGATTTGTTTGTTGACAGTCAATACGGGTTCGGCCACACGCACGGCCACACTGCCTGACGTAGCCACAACGGTGCTGCCAGTGTATATTCGGGCATTATTGGAAAGAGAAACACCCTCTTGAGCGGTGCTGGTGTTGAGCACCTGGGCGTTGAACTCGATGACGATGTATTCGGCGTTTTCATCACGATCGTCGTTGGTTACTGTACCAAAGTGGAAATAGACATCGCTGCCCGAACTATAGGTATCAGCAGCGGTGTCGGAAAGCGAGCTTGAAGCCATGGTGTCGGGCAATACGACCACCGGCGTCACTACACTGCTACCCGTGGTATAGATGCTGGTCAATTCCAATGAGCCGGCCAGGGTGCTGGTCATAGCATCATCCGAAATGATGGCGGCCGTAGCCGTGCCGTCATCCAGGTAGCCAAGACCCGTGGGAATACGATCTTGAATGACTAGGCTAGCCGTTTCGCCTTCGGGGATGGTGGCTACCAAGCGATAGCGCGCGATTTCGCCCACAGCCACATAGGTGCCGGTGGTCTCGCTCTCAGAGGTGCTGATGAGCGTTTTGGCGATCGCTACTGGAACGCTGGTGGTGTCCGCTGCAGTGGTAAGATAGTCGTTCGCCAAAGCACCCGCATCGCTGGTATCGCCAGTACGGCGCACGCCAAGAGGATTCGCGCCAGCGGTCGAAGCATCGGCTTTGCTAGCCCATTCAACTGTCGCACCGTTTTGGATGATTTGGCCGGCAGAGACATCGGCATCCATCGTCGCGGTAAACACGACGGTAGCCGTTTGATTCAGAGGGAACACCGACCAAGTCGCATCGATTTGGCCGTCTGTTTCGGTCAAACTATCTGGCGTCAGGCCAGTCTGCGCACCAAAGCCTACAAAAGTCAGGCCGGTCGACAGCATATCCTCCAGAGAGACATCATAAGCATCGACCTGGCTGGAGGCCGAGGGATTGGCGATAGTAAGCGTTATCACCACTTGATCGCCTGCATCAGCGGTCGATGGCGTCATATCCTTGGAAATCGTGAATTGCGGCTCGACCACCACTACAGAGACTGCGCCGGCCGTATCGGAACCGGTGGTCCACTGAAGCACGGCGCTGTTCTCACGAGAGACACCGCGAACATTAGCCAGAGTGTTGAGCACCACGGCGCGATATTCCACCGTAACAGATTCCGTCGTCTCGTCGTCGGTGTCGCTGTTCACCAGCGAACCTAGAGAAAGAGTGAGTTGACGGTCGACGTTGGCATCTCCCGTACCCACGTTATCCAAAGAGGAACCAGCGACCACGCCATCCCAACTACCGGCATAATCGGTCGTGATCGACACGGGCGCTGTAACCGTGATCACATCGACAAAAGCCAAGCCGGCTTCGAGGGTGTCCACCAGCACAGCATCGGGCGTGGTACCTTCAGGCAGATCGATCTGCACCTGATAAGTCACCAATTCGCCAATGACCGCATTATTCCCGGATGTCTGACTCTCAGAGGTAGAAAGCAACGACTTGGAGACGGTTGGATCGGTCGTCTCCCAAGAAGCCGTCTCCTCCACCACGCCATATTTGTCAATATAGTCCTCGCCGCCCTCGACGTTGGTATAGTTCGCAAGGGAAGCAGTGTTCTCATAGAGAGAATCCACAGCAGCAGAGGCTGGCACGACCACATCATAGGTAACGACGACGATGTTGGTGCCGGCGTCTTCGGAATAGGGTCCGATAGCGCCAGTCTCGGCGCCATCCGTCAATTCGATACCGCCAGCAAGATCAAAGAGGCCACTACCGAGTTCGGTATATGCAAGCGGTGTGCCTGCGCCATCGGTGACACAGATGTTTTGCACATCAGCAGACGTGATGCCAGTCGGCAGGGCATCGCTGAGCTGGACATCAAAAGCACCAGAAGGACCGGTGCCGGTATTCTCTAACACGATGGCAAAGCGAATGGTATCGCCACCATCTACGCCCGAAAGGTCACTATCAATGGGGTTGGTTTCCAAACCCGCGGAAGTAATGGCCTCGCTAAAGGCAGGGCAGGCTTCGACATCCATAGCCACAGGTGCGGCTGTCGCAGGCGAGAGTTCGCCATTGCTGGCCCAAACGATGCCCTTGTAAATATTGAGCTCGGGGCCAGTCAACTGTATCTGTACGATGTCGGTCGTTGTAACCACGTCGAGGAAAGAGTTTTGCTCTATTGCCTGCAGTTGGTTGGTCAGGTACATGCCATCTGCAAAGGGATCGTCCTGCACGGTAACGGTGAACAAGAGGTCGATGGTAGCCGAAATACCGTTATCAATATCGTGGTTACCATAGTAAAAAGTCAGGCTATTGCCCGAGGCATCTGCCGTTAGCACGGGGGCGGGCGCGGGCGAAGGGTTGCCGCCCGACATCTCGTGGAAGGTGTCTGCTGGGCCGTAGGAAGCGTGGCCCGAGACAGGCACAGAATCAATAGCCACCACCTCATCAAACATCCAGGTCGCGGCATCGCCCGTGGTGTTATCCGCATCCCAATCATTGACCTGCAGCGTGGGTAACGGCAAAAAGTCGATGAGCGAGAGGTCTTCCACATCGGCAGTAGGCAGGTTGTATCGAATACGATAGGTAATGGTATCACCAGCCTCAAAGGGACCCGTATCGCCAATGACGCCGTTACGTGCATAAACTACTTTGGAGATAGAGCCATCGACTAAATCCACACGTTCAGCGCTATCATCGCCAGTGGTGCCGGTAAGTGTGAGGGGGTCGCCTGTGTAAACGCCGCCGACGATATCGACATCGTTATCGAGATAGTCGTTCTGGTCGATGCTCTGATCACCAGAGGGCACAGTGCAACCATACTGTTCTTGAATCACTGTGCGATAGGTAATAGTACCCTGTGCTGGTGCACAAGGCGCGGGATACGCCGGATCCTGAGAAGGATCGCCACTCTGCCCAATAGAACCACCGGTGAGAAGGGCATCGGGCTGGGTCAGACTGGCGGCCAGAGCTGTGCCCAGGTCAAAGGTAAGGATGGTCTCGCCGCCTCCGCAGACACCGCTGGTGCCATAAAGCGGGTTCAGCGAGGTATCCACGTCAAGATTGATGCCGTCCGTGAATACGCCGGTGGCTGTGCCGTCACGATCCCCAATGGAATAACTGGCATCAGCGCCACTCAGGCTGTCAAACGCAAACAGCTGACCGTCAGAAAGGGTATCGGTGACCACAAAGGAGACATCGCCGCCCACGGTGTAATAATCCGAGGCCTGAATGTGCAGGGTATAGCCGAGTGTGTCTCCCGGGGTAGCCCCGCTGGTGAAAAGGTCGTTGACGATGGAGACATCTTTCTGGATGACCAAAGCACAGGCCTCGAAATCGGCTTCATGCTCTGCCGATTGCTGTGAGAGGACAACCTCTTCATCGCGCTCATCGATGGGCGTCCAGGTGCCGCTCGCCGTCGCCTGATTGGAAATAGTCGTGCAGCCGCCAGTCAGGGGATCCAGAATGGGGTCGCCATAGGCGTCATATTCGGGCACAAAGAAAGAGAATCGAGCGGTGATATCAGCAGATGAACCCGTGCCGGTGATGACCTCCCAGGTCAGGCTAAGGGTGCTAGTAGGGCTTTCGGAGGGAACTGCCAAAGGCGGTTCAGCCGTAAGGGTGTAATCCGCAGGCGACACAGTATCCAGCGAGACATAGGCCAGCTCGGGCGGAAGAATATCAGATAACTCGATATTCGAGACCGGCTGTCCATCGGCGATGTTCACCCTGATCTCATACTGGCGCACCCAGTTGGGGCCAGTAGCCGTTTCGTCCTCTGGCCCGATATAGTCCTTATGGATGGTCATAATGGTGGGACTCATGGCAAAGCCAGGATCAGACCAGGCGGAGATGATGGGTGCATCCGTCGAGGGGTTGTTCAAAGGATCAGCGCCGAGGTAGAAACCGGCGCGAGAAGTCACATAAAGTGTAGTATCCAGATCGGCAAACTCACTTAGCAAAGCACGGATGGCAATGCGCACAGAAGGCTGATCGGGTACAAAGCTGCCAAAAGGAAGTTCAAAGACCACAAGCTCATCGCCGGGTGTGCCCGAAATGATCTCGCCGGTCAGGGGGTGTTCAGCCTGCCCGAGCTCATCGAACACGATGACGATGGGGTCAAGAGTAGTCGTCTCATAGGTCGCACTAACGAACGAAAGGCCGTCGGCGATATCGGTGCCCGCCACGCCATCAGCACCGTTGGTCGGTAGAACGATGTCGATAAAGGGGCCATAGCCTACAGCGTTCAAATCGGAAGAAGTATTATCAAAGGTGGCATAAAAAGTCGTGCTCTCACCAATGAGAGCGCTGTTACTACCTGATAATCCTACCAAGGGAACAGGAGTTTCTTCACCAGCCGCCATAACGGACATACCGCTCAGCGAGAAAAGGATGATAGCAAGTAGACAACGAGCGAATACACGAATGCCGCGGCTTTTGGGCATAAGGCCTCTTCCCTATTGTGTGAGGTTAGCAAACTAACAGTGAAAACTATCTTTTGCAGTTTAGGTGAGCGTAAAGGTCATGTCAATGAAGGTTGCGTAAAGACCTCTCGACGATAAGACCGAATTGCGGAACACGCAGGTCCGCAGCAATAACGCGGCATTTGGCTTGAAGTAAGTGAAATAGACGAGGATCACTGGTAGTGCTGAGCGTCTCATAATTGCCTTGGCCCTTGGCGATGATCAGAGGCGCAGCAGCATACAGTTCGCGAAATGCTGCCGAAGTATCGGCGAGGATGCAACCAGGGGCGCGCAGCCCTGTCTCCACCAGTTCGGCACAGCCGTCCAACCCAGCATCGCGGGCCTCGGCCAGGGTCGCATCATTGAGGATGGGACCGCTTTTGACGGCATAGACGGTGCGCATGGCCAAGGTCTCGATAAGAATACGGTCAAAGACCGTTTCGCCAGTGTTATCGCCCAGATAGAGCAGCCAATCGGCCCTATCAAAAGCCTGGCGCAACGCGAGGCGATCATCAATGGCAAAATCGTCCGTCAAGGCCCGCTCGATGGTCTCCATAATGTCATAAGTGTGATTGGCGATACCCGAATCGAGAATGTTGCCGGCCACAGCCAGACGAATAGCCGTATCTATCGGATCGGACGAAACCGCAACCTTTTCTTTGAGTGCAGGATAAAGCCCCAGGGCGATGCCAGTGGTTTCGGTCTTGATGCTCAGGTAAGGGTCATCCACCCCCGTCACTTTACGGATGATGGCATGGACGTCACGACCGATCTCGGGCGGCGTGGTGGTCAATTCCAGGCCCTGCAGCAACGCCAGAACCTTCTCCATGGCAGATTTCTGAACGCATTCCTCGACCCCAGCCAAACGCAGAGCATCCAGAGCCTGGCCCACAAAACAAGCATAGCAATCCATGAACGTTCGCAAGACATACTCCCTTCTAGCAATCCGTTACAGTGTGCTTCGTTCAGTTAATTTGGGCAAACACGAGATTCGTCACCGTAAGGGCTTGAAACTAGACACAGGGTGGGCTAATCTGTCGACGGATGGAAGGTACGACCTGACTGGAGAATATCATGGACTTTATCAAGCGCTTACAGCCGGCCCCCGTCGATGGCGGCTTTTACATGGATGATTATTGGATATGGTGCGGTTCAGCTATTGCCGGCCCCGAGGGTGATTTTCACCTTTACGCCGCACGCTGGCCCAAGACATACCCTTTTTTTGAGGGCTATAAACTCTATTCCGAGATCGTACACGCCACCTCGCCCACGCCAGAAGGCCCCTACACTTTTAAAGATGTGGCCTTGCCCGCGCGTGGTGAGGCCTATTGGGACGGCCGCATGACCCACAATCCCACCATCCATCAAGTGGGTGATACCTATCTCTTGTTCTACATCGGTTCCACCTGGAGCGGCCCTCACGTGCCGCCAGAAGACGCCGCAGAATCGTCCAAACAGAACGAGAGCTATGCCAACATCCAAATCGGTCTGGCCACCAGCAAATCCCTCGATGGCCCCTGGGAACGCCGCGACGAACCCATCCTCAGGCCCAGATCCGGCAAATGGGATAGCAGCATCGTCACCAACCCGGCCCCCTGCATTCTCGATGATGGTTCGATCGTCATGCTCTATCGCGCCAACACACCAGAGGGGCTTCGCCTGGGCGTGGCTCGTGCGGTCAACTATGAATCTCCCTTTGTACGGCTTGCTGACAACCCAGTGTTGGTCTTTGAAGACGGCAATTATGTCGAGGATCCCTTTATCTGGTGGACTGGCGAGCGTTTCGAGCTGCTAGCCAAGGACATGACCGGCGGCATCAGTGGAGAAAAACACGCCGGCATCCATGCCTATAGCAGCGATGCTATCCACTGGGTACTTTCTAAACCAGCCAAGGCTTATTCCCGCGTCATCCATTGGGATGACGGTACTACCACGACCCAAGGATCGCTGGAACGGCCGCAGCTCTTGTTCCAGGATGGTATGGCGACGCACCTGTTCGCAGCCACTGCCGACGGTCCGGGGGGCTTTCGCAACGCCAGCCGAACCTGGAATATGGTGATTCCCCTAACACCCGAGTTCTAGTATTTCATTCAAACAAGCACTTGAAAAAAGATGCAGGAGAAACGAATGTCAGACACAGAACGGCGACCGCTGAGCATATCCCGAGAGGGCCGCAATGCCCGCACATTGAACTGGATCAAGATGGTCGAATTCGACCACCCTGACTGGACACCATGCCAGTTCAGCCTGATGCCGGCCACCTGGATGAAATACCGCGCAGAGCTGGAAGCCGTTGTGTTAGCCCACCCGCGCGTGTGGCCCGATTTTGCCGCCGGAACCAAAGATTATGACGACCCCGGCACAAATCCCCTCTACGAACTCGGTGAACACATCGATTGCTGGGGTGTAGTTTGGAACAACTGTGAACGCGGCCTCGATTCTATGGCCATCAGCGGCCCCTTGGAAGATTGGGCCGCCCTGGATAGCTATGCGCCGCCCAACCCCATGACGCAGGACTGGTTCGGACCACGCAGGCCCTGGGCTGAAGCCAAGGCCGAGATAGAAGCCGCCAAAGCGCGTGGTGACCTGGCCACCGGCCCCGGGCTGCCCCACGGGTTCATGTACATGAACCTCTTTTATCTGCACGGCTTTGACAACCTGATGATGGACCTAGGCAGCGGCGACCCGCGCGTTTTCAAGCTCATCGACATGGTAGAGGGCTATAACCAGGTGGTCATCAACAAGTACATCGAGATGGGCGCGGAACATATGTCTTTTGCTGGCGACCTGGGTCTGCAGAAATCGCTGCCCATGAGCCCGCGCATGTGGCGCAAATACATCAAGCCTAGTTACATGCACCTGTATGCGCCCATGCGCGAACGCGGCATCCCAATTAGCCAGCACACCGACGGGCATATTTTGGAGATCATCCCCGACTTGATCGAAGCGGGCGTAACCCTGCTCAATCCGCAGATTCGGGCCAATGGTCTGGAAGGTCTGCAACAAGTGGCGATGGGGCGCGTAGCACTGAATCAGGATCTCGACCGCCAATTGTTTCCCTTTGCCTCACCCGCAGAGGTGCAAGATCACATCCATGAGGTATTCGAAGGGCTCTACTTGCCCGAGGGTGGCTTGATGCTGCATGCCGAGGCCGAACCAGATGTCTCCCTCAAAGTGATCGACGCCATCGCCACCACGCTGGAAGAGGTGTGCGACTTGCCGCCCGCCGAGGTCATCTGACGTGATTGAACGATTCGACCTGTGCGCCTATTTGGCGCGCCTCGCCGACCCGTTGTGGCTCTGTCAAGCAGCAGTGCCCGGAGAACGTTGCCTGATGGCCTCGAGTTTCAATCAAAAAAACGGCCCGCGCGATTGCAACTATTTTCAGCGGGACGAAATCGAGGGTGATACGACTTGGCATGTGCTGGTCGATTTAGAAGGACCGGGATGTATCACCCGCTTTTGGACGGGCGGACGGTTCGATGGCGCGCTGGAAATCTGGCTAGACGATGAGCCCACACCACGCTACCGCACCACGATCAATGCATTTTTCGGGGGCGGGCTGGAGCATTTTCAGCCGCCCCTGGTGCTCGATTCACCGGCTTCCAGCGAAGGACGTGTCAGCTATATGCCCATCCCCTACGCCAAGCACTGCGTGGTTCGCGCCGCATCCGATACCCATAGCTTTTATTGGCAGATCAACGCCCTGAGCTATAGCAGCGATATGCAAGTCACAACCATGCCCAAAGAATTTGGCGAGGCAGAGCAAGCTGCTCTAGCCGCGATCGTCGAGCACTGGACACAAAACGATGTGCCTGAGACGCTCGACTGGCAGAGCATCAACTGCCCGGCCGGGCAAGAAACAACGCTGCTAACCCGTAAAGAGCCAGGACGATTCGACTTGATGGCCTTCGACCTGAGCACGAACGTGTCCGCCCTACACAACTTGCTCTTGCGCATCTATTGGGATGGCGCCAAACAGCCAGCCATCGATGTGCCCTTGGCGGATTTGTTCTATCAGCGTACGGCAGCAGCAAAAGTTCACTCGCTCTTTGCGCGTTTTGGCGATGGACGGGGCTGGCTTGGGTTGCCTATGCCCTTTGAACGCTGCCGCATCACGCTGTGCAACGAGGGCGATGCGAACGTATCCCTCGGCTGGGCCTACAGCCTGAGTGAACCAACCGAACTTGTGCCGTTGCGTCTGCAAGTGAAAACCACCCGACGCAGACTGCCCTACGGCACAGTAATCCAACTGGTCAACGCCCAAGGCGGTGGGCGGTTGGTAGGCCTCTATCTCACCACCGAACAACTCCCACCCGTCAGCTCAGTACCCTACTTTAACCAAGAAGGCAACGAGTACATCTACGTCGATGGCGACAAAGATCCTTCATGGATTGGCACGGGCACCGAAGATTATTTCAACTGCGCCTACTATTACGCCCGCGGCACAGTGAGCACACCCACTCACGGTTGTGTCGATCTGCGGCAGGGCCTGGGCGGAGAAGCCAAAGCCGGCCTCGTCGGGGCCTATCGCTGGCTTCTGCTGGATAGTGTGCCCTACGATGAACGTCTGCTGATGTTGCTGGAGGCGGGCTGCCCCAAAAAGGGCGCCATCTCGGACGTCAACGGCCAGGAAATGCTGGATTACGCCTGGACGACATTCCTATATACCAGAACGGATACTGCCAACTACAGCAGCAACGAGGAGGACCTCACACTGTGAGTGAACGTATCATCGACGAACGCGTACGCGAGCTGTTGCCACCGGTGCGCCTGGTATGGCAAACGCTGGGCAACACCCAACCCGAAAACCCCGAGGTACTGCTGAACAACACCCGCACTCAGCCCACCATGGGCGCAGGTGACAGTTGTGTGTTGCGCCGCCAGGGGCCGGGAGGGGCCATTCTGCTGGATTACGGCCAGGAGATTCACGGCGGCATCATTCTGGTTACCGGCCAGTCGTCCACCAAGATGCCCGTGCATATGCGCATTCGCTTTGGCGAATCGGCCTCGGAGGCCATGAGCGATTCGCAAGGGACTACGCCAGGCCGCGACCACAAGAACGACCACGCCATCCGCGATAGCATTGTGCGCGTGCCGCAATTGGGCATGGCCGAACTGGGCCCCACAGGATTTCGCTTTGTGCGCATCGATATGGAAGAGCCCGACGCCTCCATCGAGTTGCGGGCTGCGCCAGCTATAGCCGTATACCGTGATATCGAACAGGTGGGCTCGTTTGCCTGCAATAACGAACGCCTCAATCGCATCTGGCAGATCGGCGCCCGTACCGTGCACCTCAACATGCAAACCCGGCTATGGGACGGCATCAAACGCGACCGGCTGGTGTGGATCGGTGACATGCACCCCGAAACCGACGTGGTTTCGGCAGTTTTTGGCCACCAGCCTCTGGTCGAAGAGAGCCTAGATTTGGTGCGTGGAGACTTTCCGCTACCGCGCTGGATGAACAACATCTCCTCTTATTCGCTGTGGTGGATCATCATCCAACACGATTGGTATCTGCACCACGGCAACCGCGCCTATCTAGAGGAACAGCGCGATTATCTGCGTGGTCTGCTGCCGCTGGTTATCGAACGAATTGGGCAAGACGGCGCCGAAGCCTTGAACGGATTCCGTTTTATCGATTGGCCCTCTTGTGGTGACGATGAGGCGGTGCATCAGGGTCTGCAAGGGCTGATGGCCATGGCTCTACGCAAGGGGTCGTTCCTCTGCGAGACGTTGGGCGAATATCGCTTGGCAGTGCTTTGCCAACAGGCACTGCTGCGTTTGCAACAAAGCCAGCCACCCACGGGGGTCAACAAGCAGGCTGCTGCCTTGGCTCTGCTGGGCCACACTGCCCATAGTGCTCAGGATGTACGCGAATGCCTGCTGGCCGATGGCGCCCATCGCCTGTCGACCTTTTACGGGTATTACGTGCTGGAAGCATTGGCCCAACTGGGCTGTTATGATGAGGCCCTGGAGGTCATCTCCACTTACTGGGGCGGCATGTTAGACCTGGGTGCCACCAGCTTTTGGGAGCATTTCGATCTGGACTGGGCCGAAAACGCCACACGCATTGACGAACTGCCCGAACCCGATAAACACGACATCCATGCCGAATACGGCGACCATTGCTATGTGGGGCACCGACACAGTCTGTGCCATGGCTGGGCGGCAGGCCCTACGGCCTGGCTCAGCCGGCATGTGCTGGGCGTTCGCCCACTAGAGCCTGGTTGTAGGGCCATTCAAGTACAGCCGCATCTTGGAGAGTTGAAATGGATAGAGGGCACCTTTCCCACGCCGCTCGGGCCGGTAAAAGTACACCATGAACGCGCGGCATCAGGCAAAATAGAGACGCGGATAGAGGCCCCGGAAGGTATTACAGTAGCGTTGTGAAAAATGCTAAACGATGGGAACGGTCTTGTACAAAATGCCGTTCTCTGTGTGTACCAAACAGCGGTTTGGCATCCGGGCCTGCCGCTGGTAACATCAAATCATGAAGAAATACTCGGAGAAAACAATGCCCGAACCGAAAAACTATTTGATCGATATGGACGGCGTCTTGGTACGGGGCAACACACCGATACCGGGAGCTGCTGAATTTATAGAACGCCTGCACGAGCGCCAGGCGCACTATTTGGTTCTCACCAACAATCCCATCTATACCCCCGGCGACCTAGCGCACAGGCTCAACCTTATTGGGCTGCCCGTCACACCGGAACACATCTACACTTCAGCCATGGCTACTGCTCAATTCCTGCGGTCTCAGCGCCCCAACAGCACAGCCTATGTTATTGGCGAAAGCGGATTGACCGAAGCTATTCACAACATTGGCTATATCATCACTGATCACGACCCAGAATATGTCATCCTCGGAGAGACCCACTCTTATAACCTGACCGAAGTAACCAAAGCGATTCGGCTGGTTGCCGCTGGGGCACGCTTTGTGGCCACCAACCCCGACCCAGTTGGCCCAGCTGAAGGCGGTATCGTACCCGCTTGCGGTGCCATGGTAGCTCTGGTAGAAAAAGCCACCGGCAAAGAGGCCCTCATCGCTGGCAAGCCCAACCCCCTGATGATGCGGAACGCTTTAAACTATCTCGGCGTCCATTCAGAGACGACGGTAATGATCGGCGATAACATGATGACCGATATCATCTCTGGTGTTGAAGCCGGCCTGGAGACCATCCTTGTGTTGAGCGGCGTTACCAAGCGCGAACAGGTTGGTAAATATGCCTACCAGCCAACACATATCGTCGAATCAGTAGCCGATATAGAGCCCTAGAAGGTAATCAATGCCTACTTGTCCCGCTGGACACCATATAGAAACAGATCGTTTGTTGGTTTATTGCCCGATATGCGGACAAAAGATGCCCCTTCGAGACCAGGTAGTATGCCCCAATGGCCATGTGGTTGCTGGGCATCACCGTTTTTGCCCGGAATGCGGCATACAGCTCAAATCTGCCCGCCCCGTCTGGTTGACCGCTGGCATCCTCGCCATTGTGCTTTTTGTGCTACTGTACCTCTTGTTTCCCCCTGCCCAGATTGCAGATTCGATCATCAATGGTCTGCAAACGGCTATAGATTGGGTCAGCGGATTCTTGAGTAAAATGGACATACCGGGCCTCTAGAAACCTGCCCGGCACGCAATATCATCTTCGTTAAGAAGCAATTTGCAGTGGAGCCGTCGGAGTTGCGAATTGCTTTTGATAGAGCCCCGCGTAAAAGGGGCAATCCCGCATCAATTCCTCGTGCGTACCCACAGCCAAAATGCCGTGATCTTGCAGCACGACGATTTTATCGGCGTTACGAATGGTCGACAGGCGATGGGCAATGATGATCGTGGTACGGCCCTTCATAAGGTGATCCAAAGCCTGTTGCACGCGCTCTTCTGAGGCCGTGTCTAGTGCAGAAGTCGCCTCATCCAGAATAAGCACTCGTGGATCCTTGAGAAAAGCCCTGGCGATGGCCAAGCGCTGCTTTTGCCCACCTGAAAGCCTCACTCCTCTCTCACCAGCCATGGCATCATAACCTCCATCCAGCATAGTGATGAATTCGTCAGCAAAGGCCAATTGCGCCGCCTTGATGATCTCTTCCTTGTTGGCATTGGGGCTACCACAAGCGATATTTTCGGCAATGGTCATATCGAACAGGTAGGTATCCTGCGGCACGATGCCAATATAAGAACGCAGCTCTTGCAATGAGAGTCCGCGAATATCTGCGCCATCGAGCAGAACCTCACCCCCGGTAGGATCATAGAAGCGCGGGATCAACCTAGCCAAAGTGGATTTACCTACACCGCTAGGGCCCACAAGTGCTATCGTCTCGCCGGGTCTGATGATCAAATTGATGTGCTCTAGAACGAGGTGCTCATGGTCATAGGAAAAATCTACATCCCTGAACTCGATTTGGCCGCTCACTTTGTCCAGCGTGATCGAGCTGGGGCCATCAATGATCTCGGGTTCGGTATCCAAAATATCGGTAATGCGGTCAAAGGCGGCAAGTGCACGGTTGATCTCGACCTGCAAACTGGCAAACAGGGCCAATGGCGTTACCGCCATCTCGGCGTAGAGCAGAAAGGACATCAGTTCGCCCACGCTCATGACCCCGGTGGAGACACGGAATGCACCTAACGCCACAACCCCTACGATAATCCCCGTACTCAAAAAGCCCACCATCAGGTTGGTCGATCCCTTGACACGCACATTGTCATTGGAGGCAGCCAACACGCCCGAATTGATGTGTTCGAACATGCTATCAGCTTGCTTTTCGAGGGTAAAAGCCTTGATGACCGTCATGCCGGCCAGGGTCTGGCTCATATGACTGGTCAACTTGCCCAAGTATTCCTGGGCACGGCGAGAGATTTTACGCGCCTGGCCGCCCTTTTTCGTGGCAATGAGAACCACGGGGGGGAGAATGGCAAACAGCGCCGCGGTCATGAGGGGATCGACGGTAAGCAGCAAGGCAACAATGCCGATCAGCAAAAGCCCCTTTTGCAGCACATAGGTCAGGCCAGTTGTTAGCCCTTGCTGAAACACCGTAATATCGTTGGTCATGCTGGAAACGAGGTCTCCTGACTCTTTATTCGCATAATAATCCAGCGAGAGCGATAAAAGCTTTTCATAAAGGCGCGAGCGAAGATCGCCCAAAATACGCTGGCTCATAAAGCCCAACGTCAACGTCTGCCCATAGTCCGCCAAAGCTTGAACCCCCAGAATAGCCGCGAGAATCCATGCTGTACGACTCATTTCGGCCCAAACCACACCAACAGCCAGCATATCGGTCAGGTCGCCAATGAGTGTCGGAAAAGCAAGGCTTGCTGCTGTGACCACCAGCATAGCCAGTTGGCCAACCAGCATATATCGCCAATACGGCCGAATGTATGCGGCAGCACGTCGCAATTGCCTGAACATACTAGTTTCCTCTTGCATCATAAGCTGGGCCTGCTATCCCTCGGAAAAGCAAGTCCAACAGGCTATAGAAACGCTCCTGTGGAGACGTGGATGAATCCTCTTGGGCAATCGACCAGAAAACCGAGGCAAGATGAATACCCATAAAAGCAATGACCGCCTCCTCCGGGTCGACATCCTTGTCGATCTCTCCGGCAGCACGTGCATCCATAAGTTGGTCCCCCACTAGATTGAGAAAAGACCTGACCGCGCTAGGAAGACAGTCTGGCGCTGAAAGGATGGATTGCATCGTCAGACGGGTGACATTCCTGTATTCGAGTGTATCGCGTGAATAAAGCTCGACAAGGCGCTCCAAGCGCTTGAGAGGGCTCGATATTGTCGACAGGTCACGGGTGAATACGTCACGCAAATCATCCACTTCCTGTTCGGCGATGGCATTCAACAATACGTCTTTGCTCGGAAAATAGTTGAAAAATGTGCCACGAGATATCTCGGCCTTTTCGGCAATCTGCTCCACCGAGGTGGCATCATAACCCTGCTTTTCAAAAAGCTGCGTCGCCGCCCAGACGATATCGCGACGTGTCTGTCTCTTTTTGCGTTCCCTCAAACCCGTTTCCTGGAGCATGTTCACTCTTTTCTTATACCATTATCTATATTTATACTATAGTTCAATTTTAATGTCAACAACAAGAAAAGAAGCCCTTCACGCGAATATGAAGGGCTTGCTCAGCTAAAGGTCATCCCTTTGAAAGAGAGACGAGCCAATCAAAAAAGGCCCGGAATACTCCTTGGATTTGCGTCACGATTCGACTGAACCACGTTCCGCCCAATCTACCCGTCTCATCGGCAGCCTCGGGGGTTGGCGTAACGAGAACAGGTGTCGCGGTAAATCCCTCGATCGGCGTGGGCGTCGTAACCACTTGTTGTGTCGCCTGAGGTGTCGGCTCAACTGGAAGAGTCGGCACTACAACCGGCGCCGTCGGTACGAGCGTTACTGTGGGAACTATGTCAACCTGGCCCATGTTCAGTGCAACCAAGTCAAGGCGTGCCGCATAGATATCACTAAAAGAGCTCGCGCCTGCCGGCAAGATGTTGGCCGAATTGGAACCAAACACCAAAGTACTAGCATCCCCGGAAAGCGCCACCGTAGATACACCGTCCTGCGCAGCGGAGCTCTCCCCCACCAGGGTATCGGCTATGCGCCGGGTTACGCCAGTCAGGCTATCGTGGATGTACACCCCCCAACCAGAAACCGAAACTGCGCTATCAAGATTCGTCGCCGCCGACTGAAAAACCACATAACGGCCATCGCCGCTGATATCCACACTCGGCAACTGCTGATAAGCTTGCGGCTCTTCTCCACTCCACTGAGCCTGATTGCCCTCGCTACTCACAGAGACGCGCTCGGTAATGCCGCTCACGGTATCATGCAAGAATACGTCGGGGTGTTGATTGGTGTCACCGGATACCAGGTTGCTGGCCCAGGAGACAAAGGCAATATATCGGCCATCATCGGAGATGGCCACACCGCCGCCATCGGGCAAACTCTCTCCAGAGTCGTCATTGCCCTGGCGGCCATCAGAAGAGACCGAAACCCGGCTCATGACGTTTCTTTTTGTATCCCACAAAAAGACATCGGTAGAATCGTTCGTATCGTCCGCTATCAGATCACTGCTATGCGAAGCAAACACCACATAGCGCCCATCAGCCGAGATGTCGAGACCGCCCATCGTCGTCAAGCCCCCAACGTCGGCCGCAGCTGCCTTACCATCGAGCCCCTGTGAAACGAGCTGCAATTCTTCATTATCCAGATCATACAGAAAAACATCCGCAGCGCCGTTGCCATCATTTTCATCAAGGTTCCCGGCGCGAGAGATAAAGACAACACGAGAGCCATCTCCCGAGATAATCGGCGACCACGACGAACCGTTGGCTTCGGCGCCATCCAGCCCCACCGAGATTCGCGTTGTTACCTGGGGTGATAGTTCTCGCACAAACACATCCAGGCTGTCGAACTGGGTATCACCATCAACAAGATTGGAGGCCCAAGAGTTGAAAGCAACCAGCTCACCATTATCAGATATAGAAAGTCCCCGCACAGCCCATTCTTCGCCACTAGCCTGGTTGGCCTCTATGCCATTGATGCCGACGCTAACCAGCTCGCATGTTTTTGTCTCCATATCGTATACAAAAACATCTCCCCAGGCAGTGTCTCCTGTTACAAGATTATTGGCTTCGGAATAAAAAGCTACATACCGGCCGTTGTAAGAGACATCGGCGTAACCAGAATAGCCGTTGGGGATGGCATCGCTGCTCTGCCCTACCAATACATACGCCGTAACCACCGAATCCGCAGCAAGCAGAGGAGCAAAAACAACGGTTAGACCAAGAACCAGGCACAGAACCAATGCTCGATGATCTCGCATAATGAATTGCCCTTACTCTTTTGTGGCCAAGGCCCGTACGATTGTACCCAAAAGTTCATCAGCTGTATAAGGCTTGGAAAGGAAAAAATCGCCATCGCGCTCAGCCTGGGACCAAACCTCATCTACCTGATCAGAATAGCCAGACGCATAAATGACCACGAAATCATGACGGGCCCGACGCAAGCGAGCTATCATCTCTGGCCCCAGCATTTGCGGCATAACTACATCCGTAAGAATCACGTCGATAGGTTCGTCATACGAAACGCCGATGTCCAGAGCGTTAATGCCGTCTGTTGCTTCAATCACATGGTAGCCCTTGTTTTCCAGCATACGCCGCGTCAGACGGCGCACATCATTCTGGTCTTCAACTACAAGGATCGTCTCTCCAGCAAAAGATGCTTCCGCTTTGGCGTTTGAGGTTGTATCACAGTCATTGTCATTGATTTCGGAAACCGGCAGATAAACCTGAAAAGTGGTACCCTCGCCCACCGTACTCTCACAGCAGATCTCACCACCCGATTGGGTAACAATGCCATAGACAGATGAAAGGCCCAAGCCTGTGCCCTTGCCAACTTCTTTGGTGGTGAAAAAGGGCTCAAAAAGGTGATCCAAAACCGCTGGAGACATGCCCTCGCCCGTATCCTGTATAGTAAGAACCACATACCTGCCGGCTGCAAGCCGCAGATTCGATGCAGTCATCTCTTCATGCAGTTCGCAATTGCGAGTAGATAGATAAACATGCCCACCAGTCGGCATTGCATCGCGCGCGTTGATACATAAATTGATCACAACTTGTTCAAGCTGTGCATCGTCTGCATAAATACCCCAGAGATCAGGGGCCAAATCCAATTCTAGTTCGATATGTTCGCCAATAAGACGCCGCACCATTTCAGAAACGTTGCTTAGCACGTCATTCAGATTCAACATGTTCATCTCGAGCACCTGACGCCGACTGAAAGCAAGAAGCTGACGTGTTAGCTCGGCGGCGCGCTGACCTGAGCGCAGGATTTCCTCTACATCTGCTCGTTCAGCACTCCCCTCCTGCAGGGCGTCAATTACAAATTCGGCGCTACCGTTAATTACCGTCAAAAGGTTGTTAAAGTCATGCGCAACACCACCTGCAAGCTGGCCAATGGCTTCCAATTTGAGTGCATGGCGAAGTCTCTCTTCGGTTCTGCGTTGCTCGCTCACATCAAGAACAGATACAACAGATTGCTTCGTCCCCGGTATTACCGAAACATTGAGAAACACGATTCGCTCCATGCCATCTTTCTGGTGCATGGCACACTCGTACGTCGAGGGAGCACTCCCATCTGGTTCGCGTCTCTCACAATGATAACCCAACATACGTTCGTGTTCATAGACTGCAAAAAGCTGGGGAAACGGCGAACCGACAATCTCTTCATGCGAATAGCCCGTCATATCGCAAATCAGCTGATTCGCCATGGCGATGGTAGTATCCTCATCAATGATAAGGAGGCCCGTCCCAGCCGTCTCAAATATTGTCCGATATCGTTGTTCGCTTTCTAGCAATGCCTGTTGTGCCTGAATTAAAGCGGTGATATCCGTACCAACCAAAGCAGCCTGGCTGACCTCACCATCCACAGCAATTGGCGCAAGTGTGTTGGTGTGCCAAGTGCCATCCTCAGCTCCCTGGTGCTCGTAAGTGGCGTTCTCACCCTTTTCAAACACTTGCTTCAATGCCGATCGTAAGCGTTCGGCATGATCCCCAGGAACAAAATCATAAACACTCTGCCCCAGCATATATTCCGTTGAGAATCCTTGAGGCGTCTGGTTAACCAGCTCAATTCGCCCATCCTGATCAAGGACCATGATCATCGAAGGAGACTGTTCCAGGATGGACCGATACCAGCGTTGTGAGTGCGCCAACTCTTGCTCGGCCCTGACACGTGCGGTTACATCCGTCACAGCAAGAAGGCGGCCAAGCCTTTCACCTCGTTTTCCTATCATCGGTTGAAATAAAACCTCAAAATCTCGCCCCGGGTGACGATCCCAATGGGCAACTAGACGCAGCTCTTGGTCGCCCTGAATATTTTGTGCAAACGCTGCGTCACTGCCCTGTTCTAGAATGCCAACATCCAACCCGATACATTCGCGCAATGAACATCCCCAAAAAGCTTCGGCTGCAGGGTTCATATCCAGGATGTGCCCTTGCTGGTCTAGGGCAACAATGATCATGTTGGTTGTATCAACAACTGCCCCTCTGTTTACCCTGGCAAAGCCAGATACCAATTCTCCCAATACACTATAGATTGCTGCCGTCGCAGAAATCGCCATTCCCACGCCAATCAGAGCAATCTGTTGCTCATTGGAAAATCCAAAGAGCTGTAAAAAGAAGGGTATGACTGTGACCAACGCAACAAACGCAATCCCCAAACCAACGCGAATACTCACAGGGCTATCTCGATGTTGAGCCTTTAGCCACAACCTCACTCCTGCCAGTGTAAGTAGGGCTGTATAGCCAAACTGAACCCAGGCCCACCCGTTATAATGATGATGGGCAACCAGTGCACCACCCACCCTAACATACACGCGGCTCTGCCAGTAGAACGATCGAAGCGGCGGTACAGCAATCACTAAAAGAGTCAAAAGAGGCACGAACATGAGTACAGCCAAGCGCCAACCGCGCAACAAAGCAGGGCTACCCACCAGCGATATCGTAACAACAACCCAGGCCACAGGAATGACTGCTTGCAGAGATGCTAGAGCGTAGGACCAACTAGTTGCAAGTACGTAGGACGGACTGAGCATCTCTCCGAGGTATGCCAAACTCACAAGTGCAGCAACAAGAAACAATGCCCCAAAAGGCAATGCATCATGTGAACCGCGATCATCCCAGATAATAATCATGCCCAAAACATAGGCAATGATAGACACCAGAATGCCGCCAAGGCCAAGTATTACAAGATTTGAGGCAACCAGCGAGATCCTCCCCACAAATATTACATACTAGATTATGCACGAACACGAAGGCTCTGCCAAGAGGCAATCGGTTTTCACACAAGCACTTGACCCCCCATTATGTCAAAAGTATAATCGCCTCTATTGTAGCCTATGGGTTTTCGGGAAGGGAGTCATTTGTCTACCGACGTGGCACATTCTGCACCTGAAAACGCTGAAACATGGAGCGATGAAAACGAGCTCATTCGCAGTCTTCGTCTGAATGAGCAAGAGCTGCATGCATTGCACAACATGTCCGAGATATCTCTTCGCCCCGGATCTTTGCGAGAGGTATGTCAGGACCTTGTTGAAGAAATCAGCAATGCCACCAGTCTCCCTATTGTGCTCATCAAACATCCCGATGCTAGAACCGGAAAAATGGTTCTGGATGCCGCCTTTGGCCTTGCCTCACCAGTAGATGAAAACGCCCTCGAACTGCCTATGGATGAAACCCTCTCGGGAACCGTCATCAGAACCGGGCAAACCTTTGTACAAACCCATGTCTGGGGACAATCGGAACATGGCAACCGCAGCCTTGAGCGGTTGGGTGTCAAAACACTCCTCATCGTTCCGATGATTGTCAACCAAGAAGTTGTGGGGGCACTGACCCTGGCTCATCCCGAGGTGATAGAACTCAGAGAACAACTCATCCGCACTTCGGCCAGCCTGGCAAACTATGTGGCTTCTTTGATCTCGCGTAAGCGTATCGAGCAATCGCTTGTGGCCGCACAGGCCGAATTGGAAGAACGCGTAGCTGCCAGGACCCGTGAACTCGAACAGATCAACATTGAGCTCAAACAAGAGATTGAACGTCGCCAGGAAACCGAACAGGCACTGCGTGATTCGGAAGCCCGCTGGAAAAGTCTCATTGTCAATGCACCCAGCGTCATCGTCACCGTTGACGCCGATGGCAAGGTACTGTACGCCTCCAAGTCCGTATCAGAGTGTGCCTTTGCTCCTCAGGAAGACGAGAACTTGTTCGATTTGCTCAGGGGTGACGAACGCGCACCACTTCGAGACGCTCTGGCGACTGTCACAAGTCACCCAGGCAATCTGAGCCTTGAACTCCGTCTGGCCGGCGGTAGAGGAGCAGAGTGGCTTTCTGCGCATATCGGCTCACTCGTTACAACCCGCAAGACGTCAGATGCAATGCTTGTTTTGACGGATATCACCGAGCAACGACTTTTGCAGGAACAGCTCAGGCAATCGCAAAAGATGGAGGCAATTGGGCAGCTGGCGGGTGGTGTTGCACACGACTTTAACAACTTACTCACCGTCATCAAGGGGTATAGTCAATTCATAGCCATGAATTTACCTCCGGATGCAGCTTGTATTCTGCCCGATCTGGAAGAAATACATCTCGCTGTCGATCGAGCTGCACGCCTGACAAGGCAATTGCTGGCATTTAGCCGTCGACAGATGCTCAAAATGCAGTTTGTGGACGTGAACCAAGTCATCCAGAATATGGTAGCCATGCTCGAACGCATTCTGGGAGAAGATATTCTTATCGATCTCTCTCTAATGCCAGACCTTGGTCTCGTTCTAGCAGATCCTGGTCAAATAGAGCAGATGATTCTAAACCTCTCGGTGAATGCCCGCGACGCTATGCCTGACGGCGGTATGCTGATCATTGAAACGGGCCGTGCAGTTGTAGACGAAGATTTTGCGGCCAACCACATTGACTTTCAACCCGGCGAATATGTTCGCATTGTCGTCAGCGATACTGGTACAGGCATGACGCCCGAAGTTCGGGAACATCTCTTTGAGCCTTTTTTTACAACCAAAGAACCCGGCAAGGGCACCGGCCTGGGCCTGGCCACCGTATATGGCATCGTCAAGCAGTTTGGTGGCAGCATCTATGTGTATAGTGAACTCGTACATGGCTCTACTTTCAAGATCTACCTTCCACATCAGGCTCAGGCCAGCGCCAGCATCACAACAGAAGAGACCCATGAGCTGTGTGGCGGACACGAGAAAATTCTCGTTGTAGAAGACGAGGCCGAAGTACGCATTATCACCGCCAGTCTGCTTGAACGCCTGGGCTATCAAGTCATTCAGGCAGCAAACGGACAAGATGCTCTCGAGTTGATGAGTCAAAGCAGAAACAAGGTTGACCTAGTACTGACGGACATCATTATGCCCGGTATGAATGGAAAACAATTGGCTGACTCTTTGCTCAATCTCTATCCTGACCTTGCGGTTCTATTTACCTCGGGTTACACTGATCATGCTATTGTTCACCAAGGGGTTATTGAACCAGGGCTTGCCTTTTTAGAAAAACCTTTTGCTTTTGAAACACTCGCTCGTCAGGTTCGCCGCGTATTGGACGCCAGGGCTCGTATCCCCTAGTTCACACAGGACACCTGAGATTGAGCATTTATGTGCTTTTTTGCATTGCAGACGCCATAATACTGGCTGTTCTTGCCGGCCTGAATTTTTTCCGAGGAGGCCGGCCTGTTTTGAGGCGCATGTATTCCTTTGCCGCTGCTCTTCTAGCAGTCTATCTGCTAGTCCTTGCCGGAACAGACAGATCTCTATCCATCGAGATCACCAGAGCCTTTACTCACCTCAGTTTGGCTTGGCCTCTCGCCTATTGCCTTATCCTTGTACTTCCTTTCTCACTTTGCCCTGCTCATGTCCGACGAACTGCAACAATGACTGCTTTGATTTTGGGATTGGCCAGCGCCGTGACTCTTGCGTTTGTGAGATTACCCAATTCTGCATCACTCATACCGGGTGCCCGGATTCCGCTTCATCTCAATATGCACATAGCAATCATCGGCCTCATCAGCGGTGTTCTAGCATGCGCCGCTTGTATCTTGGCTGACTATCGCACGCAACATACTACGCAAGATATCGTCTACCAACATTTCTCGCGCATCGTCCTGAGATGGTCGGCTGTTGGCCTTTTCGCTGGGGGAATCGCCACTTTCTTGAACTTTTACTGGCTAAAGAACCCAGCAGATATCACGACAATGATCTTTTCTTTGACGCTCATTGGCATGGGAATTCGTCTTTCCGCTTACCGTCCTTTTGATCCAACTTCAAGATCAGTTGCTGAAAGCCTGTTGCTGAATATGCCCGATGCGCTCTTTATCCTGGATACAGATGGACGCATTAGAAGGGTCAACCCCGCTGCTGAGCAGCTCGTAGGCTTTCCGAGCACCAGCATAGTCGGAAAAAAATGGAATGAACTAGCCCGTCCTATTGAGTATACCCATCTCATCAAGCCCGTAGAACTAGCGACTGGCGAAAATAGAGGCTTTCAAGCTGAACTCGTCAACGCTGACGGAAAACCAATTCCTGTTTCTTGCAGCAGTGCACAACTTGTTGACCTTGTTGATAGGACGCAAGGACAAGTCCTTACTGTGCGCAATATCAGTGAATACATAGACGCAGAACTCCAGTTGGAAAAATCTCGCAACCTCCGTGCCATAGCCCACCTCATCAAGGGCATCTCGCATGATTTTCGCGAGATACTCACTGTGATTCATGGCTCTGCAGAGTTGCTTACCACCAGCCTGAATGATGCTCAAACTGTCAGTGACGCCCAATCAATTTTGGCCGCCACGGAAAAAGCCCAGAGCATCATCGAACAGCTGGCCATTATAGATGATGAACAGGGTGATCAAGGAATTGTCCTAGATCTCACCAAGCTGATCCAAGAAACCGCACATGCTATCGAAAGAGCACTGGATAAATCGATAACCTTCACAGTATCTCTACCTCCCCAACCTCTCCCCGTCCATACGCGACCGGGCGTTATAGAACGCATCATCATGAATTTAGTAACGAATGCTCGTGAAGCCATGCCAAAAGGCGGCGAATTGCACATGAGCCTTGACGAGTATCGGCCTCAGCCCACAAATAGTAAAAGTGAAATCGGGGTTGATGGAGACTTTGCAGTAATCGTTATCCGCGATACTGGCCTCGGCATGAGCCGTGATGTACTGGAACATATCTTTGATCCTTTTTTCACCACGCGTGCCGACCAAGGGGGGGGGACAGGGTTAGGACTCGCGACAGTACAAACTCTAGTCGAGCGGATGAATGGATGGGTCAATGTGAGAAGCATAGAAAACGCGGGAACCACGTTTGAAGTCGCTTTGCCACTCTGTTCTGATACCCCCATCATCGCGATGCCGAGCAAACAGGCTCACATAACCAATTCCGTCAAAGCAACTATTCTCATCTTGGATGACACAACACCTGTTAGAGATCTGGCTGCAATCATGCTCAGAAAACTGGGGTATGAAACACTGGAGGCCGGAAACTGGGAAGAGGGCCTGACATTCTTAAACGACACATCCCTTCAGATTGATGTACTGCTCGTCGATGTAGTTATGCCCGAGGTGAGCGGCCCAGAGTTTGTGCAGCTCGCTGGTAAAAGACGGAATGGTTTTGGCGTCGTCTACATGTCCGGTTATACCGGACGCGAACAAGAAATCATCAGCGCAGAACTGGGCCAAGTGCAGTTTCTGAAAAAACCTTTTACGCGAGAATCGCTTGCAGAGGCTATTGCCGTTGCCTTGATGCATAAAAGGGATAAAGACGCATGAGCGCTCTTGTCGTTCTTGACCTATTCTGCGGCGTCGCCGTGCAATTCTGTGCTGCGCTTGTCCTCAGTTCCCGTCCCAAAAGCCGATTACACCTCTCTTATGCCTTGGGATGTATCGGAATTGGCTTTTTGGATATTGTTATTGCTCTGCGCATAGCCCTAGTCGATGCTGGAACCGCTCGCATACTGGCTTCTCTGGTGTCATTCGGGCCATATGCCGTGGGCTTGGCTATTGTAGCAATGCTGTCTATCGTTCAGTGCATACAACCGATAGGAAAACGATACAGATATATCATCTTGATCTCGACGGGGCTTTTAACGATAGGAACATGCGTTTACAAACTCATTTTGGATGCAAACGCTTCTATAGCGGGGAATCAGCTCGCACAAATGCCGCAGGGCGTTCGATACGGCGTACACGGCTGGCTGCTCTTGCTTGGTTTGTGGTTTCTCGCAAAAATCGCAAACATCATACCTAGCATCGAGAACCCTGGGACAAGAAAGCGCGTGGCGCTACCACTCTACACCTTTGCAATAGCCCTGATCCTCGCGAATACAACCCACCTTATTCTAACAGCAGCTAAAAGCTCTACGCCGAATCTCAATGGCCCACTTTTATCTCTTGCGTTGTTGTTGGGAGTACCTCTCGCGATGCGAATGCAGGGCAACTTTTTCGATGCAAAATCGGCGGTCGATGCTATCGTCAATAACATGTCGGATGCCGTCTTTCTGCTAGATGAGAACAAGAGAATCCAAGAGACTAATCTCGCTGCACAGAGATTGACAGGTATCAATCCACAGGAGAACGTCGATCGTCCCATTTCTGATCTACTTGTATGGGATAGAACTAGTGCGGGGGCAATATGTGATGGACAGCTTTCTCTTGAGGATGGGAAAAGTATTCCGGTGTGGGTGTCTGAAGGGACCCTTTATACTGATAAAGAACAATTAGGAACTTGCCTCTTTGTCCGAGATTCATCACTGCGTCAAGAAATGATCGGGGCATTGAGCTTATCAAGTCGCCTCGCGGCTCTGGGACAGTTGGCCGGCAGTGCTACACATGATCTACGAAATGCACTCACCGTCATATCTGGGTATGCCGATTTTTGTCGAGAAGCCCTACCGATAGACCACCCTGCTCACCCCGAGATCAATGCCATTACTAATGCCTGTACTCAGGCAAGAGAGATCGCCGCGCCGCTCCTTGCCTTTAGCCGCGCAGAATCGTTGACACCACACCCTGTCGATTTGATCAGCATCACCTTGTCTACAATCAGTATGCTTCGGGGTCCGCTAGGCGCTGATATCAACATTATCATAAATACCCCTCCCAAACCCATTATCTGTCAGGCCGATCCTACGGCACTCCACCAGATTCTGGTCAATATCGCAGTCAACGCCCGTGAGGCCATGCCACAAGGGGGCACTCTTACCATCACCATCACCTCAAACCATGAACAAGCTACTAACCCCTATGTGAATAGCGCTTCTGGATGCATACGCATAACGGATACAGGGCCCGGCATCAACGAAAAGTTATTTGAGCTCATCTTTGAGCCTTTTTTCACTACAAAAGACCCTTCCGTTCATACCGGCATGGGCTTGGCCGAAGTGTCTGGACTTATCGCTCGTATGAAGGGTTCTGTGCGGGTCACCAACGTGCCTAACGGAGGTGCCTGTTTTGAGCTATATATCCCCCTGGCAGAAAGCACCTTTGGCACAATGAGAGATGAGGGTACCCCAGACAGTCTGCCACATACCCGGAATCTGCCGCAAGCATTGATTATCGCCCCACAGCTACAAGAATTGGAGCATCTCATAGAAGTTGCGTCTGCTGTTGGTTATGTAACCAGGGGCGTAGGTAACTGGGAGAGCGCACTAAACATCATTCGCGATCATTCCAATCGCCTCGATCTGGTCATATCCAGTGTATCCATCAGTCACCTAGACCCTGCATGGTTTGAACAGATTGCCCGACGAATACGATCAGACTTTGAACTATTCCACTATGCTGGCCACAGCAGGGACTTGCCCGATGTGCCCGCAGAACGTATCCTCTACCCTCCGTTAACATCAGTTGCTCTGCTGACACGCTTGCACGAACTTGGCATCCAGTAAGAACGAATTAGCAGTTGCTCTTTATTCACGCGCAAATCCTGCTCTTGGAAAGACGCAAAACGCTGGCATGAGTCCGAGTTTTGACACTTGACCAAGCCCCTTCTAGAGATATAGTGTGAGACACTGCATCGTATTCACATACAGGAGAGCTGCCACATGTTCAAATCCGTTATCCTCGGCGACAGTACAGAACGTGTCGATTATGTTTGGGCCCAAGGGCGTCGTGAAAATCTGGCCACGCTCACTGATCTTTATCCAGACGTTGTCAGCTCCGAAACCCTCTTGGAACATGTCGACAAGCTAAAAGATGTAGATGTCGCTTTTGGCACCTGGGGATTCCCGCAACTCACCGAAGAGCAAGTTGATCTGCTCCCCAATCTCAAGGCGGTTTTTTATGCTGCTGGCAGCGTTCAGGCTTTTGCCCGCCCATTTCTCAACAAAGGCGTCAAGGTATTTAGCGCCTGGGCGGCCAATGCTGTGCCCGTTGCCGAATACACCGTGGCACAGATTCTGTTAGCAAGTAAGGGGTACTTTCAGAATATTCAGGATCTGCACAAGCCCGATGATTGGCGTACGGCCTACAAAGGGCCCGGCGTCTATGGTGAATCCATAGCCATTGTGGGTGTGGGCATGATCGGCCAGTTGGTGATTGACCTGCTCAAACCGTTCGTGCTCGATGTTTGCGTAGTTTCCTCACACATGACGAAAGAAGAAGCAGATGCCATGGGTGTTCGTCGTGTCAGCTTGGAAGAGGCCTTTAAGACCTGTTATGTGGTGAGCAACCACATGGCCAACCGCCCCCACACCGTGGGCTCTATCAAGGGCGAGCATTTCAAGATGATGCGACCTAATGCGGTGTTCATCAATACGGGGCGCGGCGCACAAATCGTCGAGGAGGAGATGGTTGGGGTGCTCAAAGAACGCCAGGATATCATCGCCCTGCTGGACGTAACCTTCCCCGAACCCCCAGTAGAAGGTTCACCACTCTATACGCTACCCAACGTGTTCCTCACCTCGCACATAGCTGGCTCATTGAACGATGAGGTCATACGCATGGCCGACTATGCCCTGAGTTCTTTTGCAAATTGGGCCAAGGGCGAAGGGGATCCTTACGAAGTCACACTGGATATGCTAGCAACTATGGCCTAGGTACCCCAATCAGGAAAAAAGAACCTGCTCTCATTGAGCAGGTTCTTTGCTTTCAGCAAGCAGAGCGTTGATATCCAGGGGAATACCCTTGGCCTCATCGCGCGCCAAAATGATAGCCCCAGCCGGGCAGGTCGCCTCGCAAGCACCACAGCCCACGCAGTTGTCCCAATTCAGCGCGGCAATGCCATCGATCACCGACATGCCCCCAAAGGCGCAGGTCTCTGCGCAGGTGCCACACCCCAAGCAAAGTGTCTCATCCACCCGAGCCACAAAGCCCGAGGGGATAATCATGTTGATGCCGTATTTATTCATCACATCAATGCCACCACAACAACACTTGCAGCAGTTGCAGATGGCGTAGAAACGGTCCGCAGCGGCATCCTTGAAATAGGCCGTGTGGATGTGCCCCCGCTGATGTTCAGCTTCTAGTAGCTCCAACGCCTGCTCGGTGGTCAGTCGTTCGGAACTATTGGGATGATGCTCCAACATAAAATCAACAAAGGGCTGGCCCACCACCATGCACACGCGGATGGGTTCACAGGGGTGTTCGCTGGTAAGTCGGCAGGGGCAGTCAATGACGGCGATATCCGGCGGACCGCTCAAAACGAGATCGCGCGCTATGGGAAAGGGAATCACATGCTCTATGCTGCGCAGGTCGACATCCTGGTTCACCGTAATGAGGGACTTGGCCAATTCTGTGGGTACCACCTTGCCGTGATAGTGTTTCTCTAGCCAGCGACCGCCGCGTTGCCCCAAGTGGGGTGCCACTTTGCGCCCCCCCAGCCACACATAGAGGCGCGGCCAGCGCGAGTAAAAGTACCCGTGGAGAATGGTCCCTTTCCAAAAACGTTTCCACCCAGATAACTTGATCATACGGCGCGTAGAATCCAACAGCAGATGCCCATGCTCTGCCCATATCCATCCACCCAGCAAAAGCGCCACTATGCCTATCACTATCCACATAACAGAACCAGCCTTTTCGTTTTCACCCAAGGATCGTCATTTGGCATGTTTGCCGAGCAAGAGCTTGTTGACGTCATCGCCAGCGCGATAGCTGGCCAACAGTGTGTACAAACACCCTGCCCAAAAGCCTAATACCATCATCAGGATGATCCAAATAATCGCCCTCAACAGATTTTTCTCGCGATAGGCCACCCAGCAGGAAAAGAGAGCAAACCCAGCATAGAGATCCACCAGAGAGACAATGCCCCAGGACATACCCAGTAGCACGTTCCCCTCGCCTGTAAAATCCCCGGTAATAAAACCGTTCAGCAAAACAACCGTCATAGCCAACAAGCCGATCCAGGCAATGATTCTGATCCACTTCATGATTCCACCTCCCTTTGCTGTTGAACATGCTCGCGAGAAGCAGCATAAGCATCCAAAGTGCGCTGACGTGCAATTTTGTGGTCGACGATGGGCACAGGATAATCCTTGCCAATATGGCAACCGACACGCTCTTGTTCTGCACCAGACATACGCCAAGGTTCATGAATATAGCGTGTGGATACGTTCTCCAGCTCTGGCACCCAAGTACGTACAAAAACCCCCTCAGGATCAAACTTTTTGCCCTGCAAGATGGGGTTGAAAATGCGGAAATAAGGAGCAGCGTCTGTGCCAGTACCAGCAGTCCACTGCCAACCACCATTATTGGCAGCAGGGTCGGCATCCAAGAGTTGCGTCATGAACCAAGCTTCGCCCTCGTGCCAATCGATGAGCAAATCTTTGGTCAAAAAAGAGGCAACGATCATGCGTCCACGGTTGTGCATCCAACCGGTATGCAAAAGTTGACGCATACAAGCATCCACCACCGGATACCCGGTCATGCCGTGTTTCCAGGCATCCAGCTCCATGGGTGAGTGCAACCACTCAATAGCACCATATTCTTGCTTGAAAGGTTCAGTGATGACGCGTGGAAAGTGATAGAGCACATCTTGGAAGAATTCTCGCCAAACCAACTCTGCAACCCAGGTATCGAGCCCTGTTGGATATACCCCAGCAAACTGGGCACACCGTTCGGCAACCTTGGCAAAACAACGTCGAACCGAAACCATACCCCAACGCAAATAGGGCGAAAGCGTCGAAGTTCGATCAAGATCGAGGCGATTACGCTCTATATCATAATTATCCACAGGAGCAGGGTTACCCTCAAACCAGGCTTCCAACCGCCTATTGGCCTCAACCTCGCTGGGGATGAAACCATCAAAATCAGCAAAGACCTGCTCCAAAGATTCTGAATCAAGATCGTGCGGAATGGGTGGCAAGCGCTCTGGAGATAAGAAGCATCGAGAAGGCAACGAAGCAAGACCGCCCCTAGTCTCTAGCGTTTCATGCCACCGCCGACTATAAGGCGTGTACACCGTATAAGGCTGACCGTCATCTTTAAGCACGCTTCCAGAAGGCAGCAGTGTCACCCCATCGACAAGATCAAGCGGTAGGTCTTGAGCAATGCGAGCGTCACGTTGCCTGCCATATGGCCACACATCGTGTTCGGCATAAATGTGCTCAGCCCCCGTCTCACGAACGAGTTCTTGTAAAACCTGAAAAGGCTCGCCCCTACGTACCAATAGTCGGCTGCCACGTGCACAAAGTTCGGCATCCATATTGGCTAGGCAACGCAAAAGAAATGCCACACGCCTTTCAGCGGTGGCATATCGATTCATCAATTGAGGATCGATGATAAACAAGGGAAGAACGAGTTGATCAGCTTCCAAGGCGGCACTCAGCGCAGGATTATCTCCCAAGCGCAGATCGCGACGTGCCCACCAGATAGCCGGCATCTGGGTCTAGCCCTCGCCCAAGGTCGTGCCCACCAGCTTGGCGCTCTCAATCCAGGGATGATCCTCTGGCACTACCTTGAGCTGACCAGCAGTCTCTTCGAGTGGAAGGGCTATGCAGTCATCACCACGCACTGCAACGAGTGAATTGGTCACGCCATCGCGGATCATCTCGACACAACGCGTACCTACACGCGTCGCCAAGAGACGATCGTTGGGCGTGGGCGTGCCACCTCGCTGTAGGTGCCCCAAAGCTGTATACCGTGCTTCCAGTTTGGTGATCTCCTGCAGCTTGTTTACCAAATTAAGGCTGTGTACATGCCAAAAATCGTTGGTCTCTTCTTCGTCGTCATGCTCATCATACCCTACAGGACGAGCGCCTTCGGCCAGGGCCACAATGGAAAAACGCTTGCCATGGCGGCTACGTACCAGAATAGCCTCAGCTACTGCCTCGATCGAATAAGGAATCTCGGGGATGAGAATTGCATCTGCGCCACCGGCAATACCAGCCCCCAAAGCCAACCAACCAGCTCTATGCCCCATCAGTTCAACCACAATGATGCGCTGATGGCTATCTGCAGTCGTATGGAGACGGTCTACTGCTTCAGCCCCAACAGCCATAGCCGTATCAAAACCAAAACTCACATCAGTGCCCCAAATATCATTGTCGATAGTCTTGGGAAGGGTGATAACGTTGATGCCCTCTTTGGCCAGGCGAAGAGCGTTTTTTTGCGTGCCATTGCCCCCCATGCAGACCAAGCAATCCAGATGATTACGGTAATAGTTCTCGACTGCGACGGGCACCATGTTCATTGTGCCACTGCTAGCTACGGGGAAGCGATGAGGTTTGTCTCGACTGGTACCCAACAAAGTGCCGCCAGTGGTGAGAATACCAGAGAGCGCCGCGTTATCGAGACGTACGGTGCGGTTTTCCACGAGGCCGCGGAACCCATCACGAAAACCAATCACTTCCATGTCCATGGAATGGGCGGCTTTACCAACAGCCCGGATCGCCGCGTTCAGTCCGGGGCAATCTCCCCCGGAGGTCAGAATCCCGATCAGGCCACAGCCCATGAGAGGCTCCCTTCATCCATATAATTGTATTTTCATTATGAGCGCCGGGTAGCCCATCGTCAAGGTATTTGTTTCCTGGTCGTTAACAAACAGTTTACCCGCCATTCGTTTTCTCTTAATAGGCGTGTTTTATCCTACAGATGGTGAATGACCATGCGGAGTGAGACAACTGAATAGATTATTCATTGATCCGCTTGCAGCATCCTCCACAGCCTCTCCGGTCCCCCTGCAGCTACCGGTATAGGCAACCCTCACTCCGCACGTGTCGCACCACTCATAACACCATTCGCCAGTAATACTCTCTCCTGGTATGAACACAGCGATGGCGAATGGTTGTAGAAATCCTGGGATATTGTGAGCACACCCCGGGTGAAGTGATAAAGAAAGCGATTTGAAAGTGACTGTGCAAGAACAACACATCAACGTACTCATCGATGGACCGGCCTTTGATCGTTATGTCGCCGAGATCGTACGTGCCGGACAACCGCTAGGAACCCTAGGCATAGCGACAGTTCAAGCGCCATGTGATGGTATCATCACCAATGTTCACTGGAGTAACATTCGAGAATTGGTTGAGCTTACACTACAAAGAACATTCTGAACCGCATGACCAAGGCACCACTCCCTCTACCTGCCCTCCGGGCAGGTTTTTTGTTTCCTAAACCACCTCTGAACAAAAACTAAACCTTAACAAAACAATTGCCCGCAGTTAAGCCTGTAGTTTCCTCCCCTTAACACAGGGCAAGGATACTTGTCTAGTCAAAGTCGCTTGATTTCCATTGGAGGGAACCATGCAGAAGAAGCATCTCTGGCTATCTCTGGTACTCACACTGGCTGTGATTGCCGCAATGATCGGGTGTGCTACACCTGACGCCACGACCACCCCCGAGTCCACCTCAGCAGTCACCGACGACTCGTCTGCTCAGGCCAAGTATGTCTTTTTGTTCATTGGCGACGGCATGGGCGTTGCCCAGCGCAATGCCGCTGAGCTCTACCTGGCGGCTACGTCCGATGTAGAACGCCCCGAGGACGTTCAGCTTTTGATGAACACCTTCCCTGCACAAGGTATGAACACCACCTATGACCTCACCTCGGTCATCCCCGACTCTGCCTCAACTGCCACCGCCATCGCCACAGGGTACAAAACAACCTCTGGCACCATTGGCATGAACGCTGACGGCACCGAGTCCTATGAAACCATCACGGAAATAGCCAAGAAAGCTGGTTGGGAAGTTGGCGTCATCTCCACGGTGTCTATCGACCACGCCACCCCAGCTGCGTTTTACGCCCACGAGCCCAGCCGCAGCAACTATTACAACATCGACCTAACCCTGGCTAACAGCGATTTCGACTATTTCGCGGGCGGCGGCGTCAAGCGCGAATTTGGCGATGACGGCAGCCAGTCCAGCGTCATCGAACTGGCCGAACAGAATGGCTATACCGTTGCCGATACCATCGAAGAGTTCAATGCTATCTCGGCTGACGACGAAAAGGTTTGGGCCATCAACCCCGTCCTGGATGCCGACAAGGCTATGCCTTTTGACATACTCAACGAAGAGAACAGCCTCACGCTGGCTGATTTCGTTTCCAAGGGCATTGAAGTTCTCGACAATGAGACTGGCTTTATCATGGTAGTCGAAGGCGGCAAGATCGACTGGGCCTGCCATGCCAATGATGCTGCTGCCTCCATCGGCGATACCCTGGCCCTCGACGACGCCATCAACGTCGCCTACCAATTCTACCTCGAACACCCCGATGAAACCCTCATCATCGCCACGGCCGACCATGAGACCGGCGGTATGACTATCGGTTATGCCGGCACGCAGTATTCGACCTTCTTTGACAAGATCCAGTACCAGACCTCGACCTATGACACGTTCGGCACCGTTCTCGATGCCTACAAAGAGAACCACACACCCGAGAACGCTGACCTCAACGATTTGGCCGATGAAATCGAAGCCGCTTTTGGCCTCAAGATCATCTCTGCAGAAGAGCGTGCTAGCCTAACCGCCCAGGCTGAAGCTGGTGATGCTGACGCCGAGACCACATTGTCAATGGCCCTGACCGAGCTCGAACTCGCAGAGGTGCAGGCAGGTTTCGAACAATCCATGCTGGATGAAGAACTCCGTGCTGCCGACGACTATACCTATTTGCTCTACGGTGGCTATGATCCTCTTACCATGAAGCTCACCACCATCCTCAACCAAAAAGCCGGCATTGCCTGGACCTCGTACTCTCACACAGGCATCCCCGTTCAGACCTCCGCCATTGGCGTCGGCGCTGACTTGTTTAACGGCTACTATGACCAGACCGACATCTTTTACACAATGACTGACATCGCCGGTCTCTAGTCAATTGGCACATGGCAGTTGGGAGAAAGCCTCAAGCTCCTCTCCCAACTGCCAGCAAAAGGCAAACGTATGAAAAAGCTCTTGAATAATCGACAGGCTCTCTTCTCACTTTTGATCATCCTACTCACTGCCATCGTCCTCGTCGTTCCCAGCCCCTTTGAGAGTGCCTATGTCCAAAATGTCGATCGGCAGCGCGCAGTCGTTGTCGCAGTAGATGACAGCAACATTCAACAGTTCGGCATCATCAAACAGGGCGAACAGGTCGTCCAAGTGCGCATCGAGACGGGCGAACTCAAAGGACAGATCTTGCAGGCAGTCAATATCCTGCTGGGTAAGATGGAAACCGACAAGATTTTTCAGATAGGCGATGAATGCTTGGTGGTGATCCAGCAAGCGGGAGGAGTCGTTACCAACGTCACCGCTTATGACCACTACCGTGCCGATACCGAGCTTATTCTGCTCCTTTTGTTCGGTGGCGCGCTCATTGCCTTTGCCGGTTGGGGCGGCCTGCGAGCATTACTCTCTTTTGCCTTTGCCATCATCCTCATCTGGCGGCTGTGGCTGCCAGCCATCCTCGATCGTTGGGACCCCATCATCATTTCGTTGCTGCTCGTCGCTGTGATCTCGGTATCGACGCTATGTCTTGTATCGGGTGTAAACCGGCGTGCGCTCGTCGCTATTCTGGGTGCACTGTTGGGCATAGGCCTAACCTGCGCTTTGGCCATCCTCATGTTGCCCACACTCAAACTGAGCGGCGCGATCCAACCCTACTCGGAAACATTGCTCTACTCCGGCTTTGCTGATCTAGATTTGAATGCCATCTTTGTAGCCGCAGTCTTTGTGGGGGCATCAGGTGGTGTGATGGATATTGCCATCGATGTCTCTGCCTCTATGGCCGAAGTGATTCGCAAACGACCTGATCTTTCCCGCGGAGAAATGATCAAATCGGGCTTTGAGGTAGGCCGAGCAATGACCAGCACGATGGTAACAACGCTGCTGATGGCCTACATCTCGGGGTACATGGCCCTGTTGATGTTGTTCATGGCCCAGGGCACTCCCCCACTCTTTATCATCAACACCAATTATGTAACCGCCGAGATCGTCAAAACACTGGTTGGCAGTTTTGGCTTGGTCACTGTGGCTCCCTTTACCGCTTTGGTCGGCGGGTTCTTGTTCGTCTCACACAAACCAGCAGCACGACAAGATCAAGACCCTAGCCCCAATATGGAGACGTTATCCGCAAAGTAGCGATTAACTAGGTAACAGGAGGCGCACATGAAGGATCATCTGACAGATTGCCTGTGTATTCGTGTGGATAGCCCGACACTCAGATTGCTCTCTCATCAAGTGGTTAAAGGTCAGTACCTCGGCATCAGCGATGATCAAGCCGTACATGCACCTATAGGCGGCCATGTTTCTCGCATCACTCTGATCCCCAGTGAACAACAGACCATCATCACCCTGCAAACCGCGCAATAGATGCCCCTTCTGGTGGCGGTGAAATTCGTCTTTGATCCAGCCACGCCGCCACCAGTTCTCCTACTTGGCAAACTATCGGCGCTTGTAGCGCATCTACCCTCCCCCTTTTTGTGTTTGAATATCAGAGTCCAATGCGCAAAGCACGGCCGGGTAGCCATTCAACCTTCTAGTTGACGGCATCCCTGGTCGGTGACATGATGAGCGAATCAATCCGTCATGCAGTCTGCGATATACATGAATCCCATAAACAATCAGGTTCTTTCAATCGACCTTTCAACACAATCGACATCGACGATGCAGGTTGCACCCGACGACCGACGCCGCTACCTGGGCGGTAAAGGGTTGGGCCTGTTACTGCTCTCGCGCCTTGTCACTCCCCAAACAATGCCCCTGGATCCAGATAATCCCTTTATCCTCATGCCCGGCATTCTCGCTGGCAGCGGCATGCCCTGTTCCAGCCGCTTTTCAGCCGTATCCCTCTCACCGCTAACAAACCTGGTGGCCTCTGCCTCCTGCGGAGGTGATTTCGGTTTGGCACTCAAGTCGCTTTCATTGGATGGGCTCATTCTTCGGGGGGCAACAGATGTGCCCCTGCACATCGAAATCAGCGAAAACGGCGTTGCCTTTCATGATGCTTCCTCATTATTGGGCCTCTCGACCACAGCGACGACAAATGCACTCGCGCTCGGGCGAAACGACAGTGCCCTGGTCATTGGCCCCGCGGGAGAGAACCAGGTCCGCTATGCCAACATAGCCTGCGGCACGCGCTTTCTGGGGCGAGCCGGGTTTGGCGCTGTCTTGGGAGCCAAGGGTGTCAAAGCCATCAGCATTCGCGGAACGAAGGAAAAGATCGTCCCGGTAGACCCTGAAATGCTGATGGCACTCCGCACCAAGCTCATTACCTATCTGAACGACAACGTATATACGGGGAGGCTTTACCGGCAACAGGGGACGCTGGCTAATCTGGCCATCTGCCAGGAGGCCGGGCTTTTGCCCGTGCGCAATTTCCGGGGTGGGAATGCCGATATCGATGGCCTGGCGGGCTCGGTGTGGGCCCAAGCCTATAATGCCAAACCCCATGCTTGCCGAACCTGCGCTATCCTCTGCGGGCACAGCGGTACAACAGTCGATGGACGACGAGTGAAAATCCCAGAGTACGAGACGGTTGGTCTGCTAGGCCCCAACCTGGGAATTCTGGAACGCGAGGCTGTGCGCCAATTGGGCGAGCAGTGCGACGAACTGGGCATGGACACTATCTCCATGGGCGGTACGCTGGCTTACGCTGCCGAGGCAACCGAACGAGGGCTCCTCGATTGGCCCCTCCACTTTGGCAATGCCGAGGAGATGAGTAGGGCCATTGAACAGACGGCACACCGTAACGGCCTAGGTGATGAACTGGCCAACGGCTCACGTTGGCTAGCGGCCAAGTACGGCGGCGAGTCTTTTGCTATCCAGGTCAAGGGTATGGAACTGCCCGCTTATGACCCGCGCAGTGCCTGGGGACAAGGTCTGGCTTATGCGGTATCGAATCGCGGGGGATGCCACCTCACAGCCACTTCATTCGTGCTTGAATCCTTTCTTGGGCTTCAGAACCCCCAAGGTACACGCGGTAAAGCTGAAATGGTTTTCTTTTTCAACCGGCTGTATGCGGCGCTCAATTCATTACAAACCTGCCTCTTTACCGCCTATGCTTATCTACTACAAGCACCACTCATCCGTCTAACCCCCAATTGGGCCAAGTCCGTCGCTTTGTGGGCAGCCCCAAGCCTCACGGTCAAGCTATTTGATGTATCCCCCTACGCCCAGCTCTATACGGCCATTACCGGCATTCCCTTGACCGCGAGCGAGTTTCTGGAAGCGGGAGAGCGCATCCACACCCTCGAGCGCTACCTGAACACACAGCGCGGCGTTACCCGCCAGGACGATACACTACCGGCACGCCTTACCAGTGAGACGCCGGAAGGTTCTAACCAAGGGCAGCCCGTCAAGCTCGACAAGATGCTGGATCGCTACTACCGTTTGGCCGGCTATGATCACCAGGGTATCCCCGCGCCTCAAACGTTGACCCGTCTGGACATTCACGTGCCCAGCCCCCAGAGAGATACTCTCCAACCTGTCGATTGACACAGCCACTGGGGTGTGCTATTTCAACGGTCACATCATCCGAACGAACCGCACGATGAAAGGTGCGCATGAAAATCCACATGGCAGAATCAAAACTCGACTATAGCTATGACGCCAGAATACGCGCCATCCGCGAGACCAAAATGGCCCAGACACAAGAAAAGCAACAGGTCGTCGGCGCGATGGATCACGACGATCACGCCTTGATCCTGCCCCCAGCAGAGCGGCGCAAGCTGGTAGAAACCATCAGCGGCTCGGGAATGCCCATCACCGACGTACTGCTGGACGGCATCGAGATCATACCCAACCACGAAAACGGCAGCTTTTATGGAGCCAGGGCGACTGGTGCCAATTACCGCCGTTTGTTGGAGAATCATCCCACCTATATCGACCCCATGAGCGCGCTGGCTGGTGGCTACATGGTCAATTTCTTGTCCTATCGCGCTGTCGATTGGAAGCCTGAATTCAGCTATGAGGACCTCAAACCCGTCAGAGCCAAATATCAGCTCGAGGGGGCTATTGGCGCCAAGCAGCACTTTTGCCAGGATTTAGCCATCGGTCTCGCGCAGGGCTGGGGACAAATCAAAGAGCGCATTGACGAGGGGCGGCAGCAGCACCCCGAAAGCGCCGAATTCTACAACGGCTTGGCCGACGTGGTCATCGGTATGCAAGCCTGGATTGCCAACAACGCCGCCGAGGCACGACGGTTGGCTGCCGCGGAAGTGAATGCGTCCGTTCGTCAAAACCTGCTGGAGATGGCTGAGATCAACGAGCGATTGGTCAGCGAACCGCCAACCACCTTTCGCGAAGCCTGCCAGTGGATGCTCTGGTTTCAGATGGCCGCACGCATGTACAATGGTAGCGGCTCATTGGGGCGGCTGGACGTACTCTTGCAGCCTTATTACGATGCCGAAACGCAAGCGGGCACGCTGAACGACGAGGAAGCCATCTTTTATCTAGCCTGCTTGTTCGCGCGGGATACGGCCTATCTGCAAATCGGCGGGCCGGACAAAGATGGTCGCGATGTCACCACCCATCTGTCTTACCTCATCCTCGAAGCAACACATCGGCTCAAGATACCTTGCAACCTCGCTGTAGCTGTGGCCGAAGGCTGTGACACGGGCACACTGCGCAAGGGTGTCGAGATTCTCTTTGAAGACAAGTTAGGCATCCCCAAGTTCCTGGGCACCGACGCCTCCATCGCTGGGTACTGCCGCAATGGCTATGACCTGGAAACAGCCCGACAGCGCGCCTATTCGGGGTGCCACTGGTCTGCCCTGCCCGGCCGGGAATACACCATGAACGACTGCATCAAGATCAACATTGCCCGCGTGTTGGATGTGGCCATCCACGATATGCCCACCGGCTGGGAGACAGCCGGTAGTATGCAGCCGCTGTGGGAACATCTGGAAGATCATTTCAGGGCTGCTGTACTCGGCACCGCTCAGAGCATCGACTTTCAGATGGCCCACATGCACGAGGTCTTTCCCGAACTCGTTCTCGACTTGCTCTGCCACGGCCCCATCGAGCGGGGGCTGGATGCCTCATATGGCGGCGTAGACGAGTATAACATCTGTCTCGATGTGGCCGGCTTTGCCACTGCCGTAGATTCCCTGGCCGCCATTGAGCAGCGCATCATTCAAGAACGACGTCTCTCCTGGCAAGAGTTGATCGAATCTCTCGATAACGACTGGGCCGGTCGCGAGGGCGAGCTAAAGCGGCTGATGATGAAGAGCGTGCCGCACTATGGCATGGGCGGCACCCTGGCTGACGAGTACGCCTTGCGTGTCTCGGAAATGCTGACTCGATTGATCACCGAAAAGACGACGCCGAACGGATTCAAGATGATTCCGGGCATCTTTTCCTGGGCGAATACGATCTCCATGGGCAAAATATTGGGGGCAACCCCCAACGGCCGCCCTGCTGGTGCACCCATATCCCACGGTGCCAATCCCGATCCAGGCTTTCGTAAGGACGGCGCCGCCACAGCACTGGCTGCCTCTATCGCAGGCGTACAACCAGGGCACGGCAACGCCGCACCCATGCAGATCGAACTAGACCCCATGCTCTCTCGAGAAGAAGGCGGTGTGGATTATGTGATGAACTTGATCCTCACCCATTTTCGCTTGGGAGGAACCCAGATCAATATGAACATCATGGACTCGGCCAAAGTTCTTGAGGCTCACCGCGACCCCTCGTTGCACCCTGACCTGGTGGTTCGCGTCACCGGATTCTCGGCTTATTTCGCAAGCCTTTCACCCGCTTTCAGGCAGTTGGTTGTCGATCGCATCATCGACGAGAAGAGCGCATGACGACAAGCCATTACCAATCGCAGATGCGGGGCATCGTCTTTGATATCGAACGTTCAGCCACACATGATGGGCCGGGCATTCGTACGGCAGTTTTCTTAAAAGGCTGCTATCTACATTGCGCCTGGTGCCATAACCCAGAATCCATCGATCCTCGGCCAGAGCTAATGTACTATGCCAGCCGCTGTATCGCCGACCTGGCCTGTTACCGCGCCTGCCCCACCGAGGCGCTGTGGTTTGAGGATGCCAATGGGGAACGCCTGGCGCGCGATGCCCAGGTGCAGAGTGAGCAAATCGCCAGCATTCGCCGTTGTTATAACATCGACCTATGTCAGCGTTGTGGCGCCTGCGCCGATGTATGTTATGCACAAGCCTTGGAATTCGTCGGCAAAGAGATGAGCGTTCGGCATGTTTTTGACCAGATTGCGCTGGATCGCGCCTTTTACACCGCTTCTGGCGGGGGTGTTACGATTACGGGGGGCGAGCCGCTTTATCAGGCTGACTTTGCCCAAAATCTGCTCATCATGTGCCAGGCGAATGGTATCCACACCGCCCTCGACACAACGGGCTTTGGCCCTTGGGAACGCTTGCACCAAGTCAGCACCAGCGCTGACCTCGTGCTGTTGGATCTCAAGCACATGGATGACGAACAACACAGACGGTATACGGGCGTCTCTAACAAGAGCATCTTGGAGAACGCTACGCGGTTAGCCAGCGAGAGGGCTAATGCCCGGGATGAAAACGAGGGCATCTGGATTCGCATCCCCATCATTCCTGGCATCAATGATAGCGAGGAAAATATCTCTTCGACTGCCCATTTTGTTCAAGAAAATATGCTTCCGGCGGTACAGGCGGTCGAACTATTGGGATACCACAAGCTGGGCGTAGAGAAACGCACCCGACTTGGGCAAGACTATTTGCTAGATGACATAAAAGCCCCATCGCCGCAACATATGGCTGAACTCGCTTCTCTGATCAGGGATACCCTCCAGAACAGCAACGTTCGGATTAGCTATCGGTAAATAAAAGGAGGCAGAACCCTGTTAGGTTCTGCCTCGTGTATTCCTCAGTATGGGCCCTAGTATGTCACAATACGTGGAAGCTCTTTGGCACTGGCAACCCAATTCGCAACCTGCCCACGACTGGGCAATCTACGAACGAGCTTCTTTTCCTCATTCACCACTTGAAGCGTATCAAAAAGGTTATCCGGGTTACGCTGAGCGAGTTCTGGCACTGTATCCACACCGGCCGCTTCGAGCAGATCCGAATATTCTTCCTGAATACCGGGCACTCGATACAAGTCAGCACGATTCACCCATTCGAGAACAAGTGTACCGCTTACATCGGCATCCTCACTGACCTTCTTCCGGCCAGCAGGCGTAGATCCAGCCTGCAATAACGCCTCGACTGAATCGATACTGGCTTCAACCAATCTCCTCGCGTACTCGTCGCCAATTCCCTCGATGGTTTGTAGCTTTGTCATGTACAGCCTCCTTGTTAGGACGGTAAATACACTACTCTTGTATTTTATCATATTGGTGGGACTTCGTATATGCCTAGTCAGGTCACTCAATCCAAATCTCAAACAAGGTAAAATAAGCGTCCTTACCGATTTTGCACAGTCCCTGGGCATAAACTATCTGTTAAATCGCTCGTAAACCTATTGTGTGAATATAACAACTCACATATAGTCGTATCGTGGTAGAAAAGCATGAATTCAGCCATTGTTTGAAAGGTTGACACTGTGATTGCATCGATCTACATCGCCGGGGCCCTGTGCGCAGCCGTTGGAATCTATTTGTGGCAACATCGTCGACTCGTTGCTGCCGGCCATTTTGGTGTCTTGCTCTTGGCAAGCTCCTGGTGGACCATTGCCTATGCCCTGGAACTGACTGCAACCACTCCGGTATCAGCTTACTTTTGGACTCGCCTTCAATATTTTGGCATCACATTGGTTCCACCCTTTTGGCTATTGGCCATTCGCGGATATACACAACAACCAAAAACGCGTAACAAGCGCCTGCATTTTTTCTTAATCGTTGGCATGGTAATAACACTTATCATCGTCTGGACGAACGAATATCACCATCTGTTCTATCCCGCACTTTATTGGGACGGGACCAAAGAACTAGCCAAATTTACCTATGATTACGGACCTCTGTTTTACATCAACGCCGCTTACACATACGTGCTACTCGCTCTCGGAACCCTTTTGTTGATCAAAGAAGGTTACTCGTCTCATCTATCGATCAAAAAGGGTATGCTTTCTGTATTGATGGCGCAACTTTTTGCATGGGGTGGCAATGTTGCCCACCTGCTGAATCTGGATCTTTGGGGTTTTATTGATCCTACACCGATGGCACTGGGTGCTGGCAGTGCCATCATGGCCTGGGGATTATATCGGCACCGCCTTTTGGCAGTCATCCCCCTGGCACGTGCCAGCATTATCGACAAGATGCCTAGTGGTGTCATCGTCACAAACGACCAGGGTATTGTTCTGGATATCAACAAGGCTGCTCTGCGGCTCTTGTTGGTACAAGAACAGGACGTCTTGAATACCAGAGTAACCGACTCGCTCCCCAATCTCGGGGCACTCGTCAAAGACGGGCAAAGCAGCACATTCAGCATCGTCCAATCCACCTTTCAAAAACAAACTCGGGTTGTGCGTGCCAACATCGACAAACTCGACGATGGGGAAGGGACAAGTCTCGGTTATCTTTATACATTGGAGGATATTACCCAGACACGACGTGCTGAAGATCAAATGGCTGGCTATGCTTCTGAACTCGAAAATACGGTTGACGAGATCCGCGAGTACAGCTATGTCTTTGCACACGACTTGAGAGGGCCCGTTCTCACCATGCAAGGTTTTGTGGGGGAGCTCTCTGAAAGATTAACCGACTATTTGACTGACCTTCCCCGCGTCCCTGACGAAACGATTCTTCGGGGCACTAAGGAATCGTTGGACATGCTAGATAGTGCCACGTTGCGCCTTGCTCAGCTCGCTTCCGCCATGTTGGACCTATCGACTTGTAGCACACGGCAGCTAGATGTGGACTATATCTCCCCCCAGATGGCACTGGAAGACGCCGTTCTCAAACTAGAAGAAAACGGATATGAGAACATTGCCGTATCCAGTGACAGGTTGGGGCCGGTTCTTGCAGACCAGGCAGCGCTAAAGCGAATATTCTACGAGTTTTTGCGCGCATTTTATGAAAGAAATACCACAAATCATGTGGTTGAGGTTCGTGCAGAATTGGTGCACAGGCGAGATATCATTGAATTAGCTTTGGTATCTCAGGATGTTCAGATTGCTGAGAATGAGAGGGAAATGTTATTCACCGTGAGACATATTGCCGGACCAGATGGAGCTACGCGCGTAGAACAGGGCTTGGCCTGCGCCCGTGCGCTGGCGAGACTTCATCACGGCAGAGTCTGGTGTCAGATCACACCCCTCTTTGGAACACGACTTGTCTTTGAGTTGCCCACTACCCAGATGCAGAACATTATGACAACCAGAAACACCAGGGCAGAATTAACATGAAGAAGAGGAGCAAGCGGCCAAATTTCATTGGGCTCTATCTTGCTGTATTGTTAATCACCCTGGCACTCGAGTTTTTATTGCTCGTTCCTTCTTTGGAAACGCAACAGGCGCAAAGCACTGATGAACTGCAAGCAACTCAGCTTCAAGCTGCGGCCAATCTCGTCGAACTGCAAGTTCGACTTATGGTCATCCAACTTGATGAACAGGAAGCCAGTTTGTCCTTTGGAGACACGAGCCAAGCTTTGCGTCGACTTCCTTGGGCTCTGGTTGTGGGCGCTTACAATCAGGTATCCGGGAGTATCCAACAAATCTCCCGAACGGATGACCCGCAGGGTATCTCAGCCTCGATTGCCGAGCTTCAGAGCGCAATCACCTGGCAAACGACTGACCAAATAGTGGGGCTGGAAGTAGATGGGGACATGTATTTACTCATTACAGATTACCTAGCCTCTGATCAAACAAGTTTTGCCCTGGCAGACCCAGCCTTTCTGACAGGACCGTTAGGTGACAGTCTGTCTGATCTTGAAAACGTCTGGATTGCGACAAACTCTGGCGAAACCGTAATAGAGTTAATCACTTCATCTACAGAATCTATAGATAATCCCCTCTACAACCGCTATACGTCCCAAGAGTCATTCCAAAATTTGCTTGATGGAGATATAGCCCAGTTGGACTTGACACGCACTGACGAGGTTCAAGTTCATGTTACTGGCATCCCTATTGAAGGCACCAACCTCATCATAATCGGTGAGCGTATTCCCTCCGCTTTTGATTTCATCGGAGATAGCGCCTCAAGCAGTGTCCTCCTCATCAGCATTAGCATCTCGGCTGTTATGGTGTTTCTGCTCGCTATAGGATCTAGCGTCACGTTGAGAGAACAACACCGTTACGAAGAACAGATCGAGGAGGAACGCGACAGATCTCAGCGCTACCTCGATGTTGCCGCAGAGATCATCCTGGCCCTTGACCAGAATCACCACATTCTCATGATCAATCGTACCGGCGCGCAGATACTCGGTTATGCCTCACCTCAAGAACTTGTTGGTCTGGATTGGATGAGTTTCATCCCTGACGAACAAGTGAGAGCCGTTGATCAGATTTTCCAGGCGGCGATACGCCTAGAGGCCGGACTAGATCAAGAAACAGAAAACCTGATCACCACACGCTCGGGCGAAAACCGGCTCATTGCCTGGAAGCACAGCATCGTACGGCGACCTGAGGGCACGATCATCGGCACATTGTCATCCGGTCGAGATATCACCGAATTTCGCAAGGCTCAGCGAATCCGAGAGAAAAGCGAACAAAGACTGAACCTGGCATTACAGGGTGCCAACCTGGGAACGTGGGAGTTTGATCCGGAGACGGGTCTTTATACGCTGGACAGTTATTCGCTCGAACTTTTGGGATACGTCCAAGATCCCCTGATTGGCCGCAGTCTTATTAGCCTTGTTCATCCTGAAGATCAGGCACGTATTCTGGACGCCATGGAATGCCACCTCACCGGACTTTCCAGCTGGTATTCAGAAGAGTTTCGCGTCAGGAATGGCAAAGACCAGTATCGATGGGTGCACGCCATGGGACAGCAAGCCCCAGGGGAAGACGAAAAAATCCGAGTCAATGGCGTTCTTTATGATATCACCAATGAAAAAGAGACCCTGCAGGCTCTGGCATACCATACGCAGTTTGAGCGAATTCGGAGTGAGCAATTTGGCAAACTGTTGGGCAGTTCTTTCGAGAACTTTGAAAGCTCCGTGAAAGAAACGCTTCTAACCGTAGCCAAGTTCATCAAAGCGGATTCTGCCGTGATTTTAGCACAATTAAACGGTAAAAATAAGATCGGCGTCCAGATTGTAACTACTGGAGACATAATACAGCATACAGATATCGGGCAAGTGTTAACCAATAACTCTTGGTTAAGAGGGCAGTTACAATCCCAGTCTATGATAACGATCGAAAGAATGCGCGAAACTGAAATGGATGCTGGCCTTAAAAAGTATCTCGGCGATCATGGCATCGAATCGATTATCGCCTTGCCGTTGCAATCCAAAACCGGCGAATCTGGCATAGTCGCCTTCTGTAATATCAATGAACCCTATGTGTGGGGCATAGATGGAGACAAACCCCTCCGACTCGTAGCCGACACCCTCTCTAGTGCTCTTAGCCGCCATGCCTATGAGGCGGAGTTGCTCAAATTTTTAACGCTGGCAGAAACAGCAAATTATGGCGTCTGCATCCTTGACCTTGATTGGCATACTGTCTATGTCAACAAATATTGTGCGCATATTCATGGTTATACATCTGAGGAGGCAATAGGCCTTTCGGTTGAAGCCTATTTCCCTGTCACACAACATCAAGCTCTGGAGGAATGCAGAAAGCTGCTCCTCACCAAAGGCAACTTTTCAAGAGACGATCTTGTTCACATGCGCAAAGATGGATCAACCTTCCCCGTTATGTTAAACGGGGCTATGGTTCGCGATGACAACGGCAAGCCCTTGTTCACAGCCATGTCAGTCACCGATATTTCTGAACGTGTCGAGTTCGTCAAACAGTTGGAACAATCCTCCGAAGAAGTTCGACGTGCTAACGACGAATTGAGACAGTTCACATATATTGTCTCCCATGACCTGCGCGCACCCCTGGTGAATCTCAAGGGGTTTGCCCAGGAATTGCGATACTCTATCCATGATCTCGAGCCCGCTGTTCAGGAAGCCCTTGCAAAGCTGGATGAAGAAGAACGAGATGAACTATCCACGATTTTGAATGACGATATTCCTGAATCGCTCAGTTTCATCGAGCGGGCTGTTGGGAACATGGATGATATGGTCAACGCACTCCTTCAGCTTTCCAGAATGGGCCGGCGAGAACTCTTGATAGAACCCGTGGATATGCGCCTGGCGGTGGATGATGCCGTTGCTGTAGTGAGTCATCAGATCGCTGAACACAAAGGACAGGTTACTGTCGGTGATTTGCCAGTTGTGCAAGCCGATCATACATCCATGCAGCAAGTGTTGGGCAATTTGATCGGCAATGCAGTCAAGTACCTCTCGGACGACCGTTCCGCTCAAATCGATATCTCAGCAGAAGAAGAGAATGGATATTGGATATTCCATATTCACGACAACGGGGTGGGTATTGCCGAGGAAGACTTTGCTAACGTTTTTGCACCATTCAGAAGAGTAGGGCGCCAAGATGTGCCCGGTGAAGGCATGGGGTTGCCCTACGTTCAGGCCCTGGTAAGACGTCATGGGGGCGAGTTATGGTTTGAGTCAGAGTTGAATGTCGGTTCGACTTTTAGTTTCTCGCTTCCAAAGGACATGAGGTGATAGTGATGGAAGGTTCTCAAGTGACCATTTTGCTAGCCGAAGATGATCCTGGACACGCCAGACTCATTGAGAAAAACTTGCGCCGAGCGGGAATCGCCAATGACATCATCCATGCGACCGACGGGCAAGTGGCCCTGGACTATTGCTTTGGGCGCGGTGATTTTATGGGACACAAGCGAGCGAATCAGCTGCTCATCTTGCTGGATCTCAACATGCCCGTTATGGACGGTTACCATGTCATTGAGAAACTCAAGAGCGAACCACTAACCCATAATATCCCTATCATCGTTCTAACCACGACCGATGAGCGTCGTGAGATTCAACGCTGCTACGAAATGGGATGTAATGTTTACGTTACCAAGCCCGTAGAGTATACTGCTTTTACAGAGGCAATACGCAAGCTGGGATTATTTCTCAGTGTGATTCAGGTGCCCTCCGAAAGTGTAGATCCGTGACACAACCCATCCGAGTTCTGTACATGGAAGATGATGCCGGCCTTGCGCGACTTGCGCAACGGCGTCTTAAACGTGCAGGCTATGAGGTGAGTATTGCGTCGAATGGCGATGAAGGCCTCCGCATGTACAGCGAAGGTGACTATGACCTCGTCGCTATTGATCATAACATGCCCGGCAAAGATGGGCTGGAGGTCGTTCAAATCCTCAAGGCCGGAACAGCTCCCCCGCCTATGGTGATGATCACAGGCAGTGGCAATGAAAGCCTCGCGGTTGAGGCACTCAAGCTCGGCGTCGGTGATTATCTCATCAAAGACGTAGACGGTGGATATCTGGATCTGCTCCCCACAGTACTCGCCCACGTACTCGAATCTGAGCGCGTTGCCAAAGAGAAACAACTGGCCGAAGCCGCCCTTGAAGTATCTGAAGCCCGGTATCGCGCTCTGTTCGAAAGTATGCCCATCGGCCTTTACAGCCTCAATCTGGACGGCGTCATTCTATCGGCTAATGAGGCGCTTGCTCAGATACTCGGCGTCAGTCGAGAAGACCTTATTGGCACAGAGATTTACCGCTTTGCCATCGGTAACTTGGCACAAATCTGGCAGAATATTCTCAGGACTGAAAAACCCGTAGATGAAAGCGAGCTTTGCCTTGTACGCGGCGATGGAAGCCAGGCCTGGATACGGGCAACAGCAACGGTAGTGTCGGAAAGTAACAAGGGCGTACATATCGAAGGCAGTGTAGAGGATGTGACAGCTCGTCATGCCGCCGACGAAAAAATCGCTCGACAGCGAGCCCTGCTCGATGCCATCAACCAGATCTTTCGTGGCACTATTATGGATAATAATGAGCAAGCCATTGCCGAGATCTTTGTTCAGCTCGCATTGCGCATTACTGGCAGCCAAGTGTCCTGTATCCAACTCGATAGTCAGGTGGCACTTACTGCCTTTGCAGATGAAGAACCTGGCATGTATATCGATGCTGCCTTTTGCCAGCAACTCCAAGATCAGGGTATAGGCCTGGATTCAGGCGATAGACTCTCGAAAATCGTGTCTGGATCTCCCACTCTTCAGGTTGAATTATCCAATAAGGAATCGCTGCCCATCGCTCGTATCATGTCTCTCGAACTGCGCAATGAAGGGCTTACCTTTGGGCGACTGGTGCTAGCTAACAAGCCCGATCCCTATAGTGAGCAAGATCAAAGCGATGCTGAAACCTTGACGACAGCCTTTGTTGAGGCTATTATCCGTAAACGAGCCGAAGAAGAACGTCGTCACCTTATTGAAGAGCTCCAAAGAGCGCTTACTCAGGTTCGAACCCTAGGTGGTCTCTTGCCTATCTGTGCCTCGTGCAAGAAAATCCGCACAGATGCCGGATACTGGCAAGAAGTCGAGCTTTACTTCTCTGAGCACTCGGAAGCCGAGTTTACACACGGCTTGTGCCCCGACTGTGCGGCGAAATATATGGCAGAGATTGATGAACTTGAACAAATGCAACGTGCAAAAGCGCAGGAAAAAGATGAGAAAACATAAGGAGAATAAGTAAATGTTATTTGCAGACACCTCACGCGGTCGACCTTTTGCCAAGGATCCGGCCGTTGTTCGTTTTCTGGGCAAGTACTGGTTGTATTACAGCATAACCCCCTACAACGATAGTAGAGAACCTGATGGACTCGGAATTGGCATCGCTACTAGCAACGATCTGGAAAACTGGACCAAAGTAGGCGAACTAGAGCTAGAAGGCGATCTGGAGAAAAAAGGTATTGGTGCTCCCGCGGCCTGGCTGCACAATGGTCAACTCCATCTTTTCTACCAGACCTACGGCAATGGTCGTCGAGATGCCATCTGCCACGCCATCTCTAATGACGGGCTGACTTTTGCTCGAAACCCCACCAACCCCATCGTGCGGCCCACAGGCGATTGGAATTGCGGCAGGGCGATCGACGCCGATGTGGCCGAGCGTGACGGTATCCTCTATTTGTTCTGGGCAACGCGCGACCCCGATTTTAAAATTCAGATGCTGGGTGTTTCTTCTGCTCCGGTCGACGACCTGCGAGCAGAGAATTGGACGCAGCTCTGTGATGGCCCCATACTCAAGCCAGAGTTGGATTGGGAGCAAGAATGCATTGAAGCACCAGCGGTCTGCGTCATCGATGGACGTTTCTACATGTTTTATGCTGGCGCCTATAACAATATGCCCCAGCAAATCGGTTGTGCTGTAAGCGACGATGCCGTCCACTGGGAGCGACTTTCCGACCAGCCCATCCTGCCAAATGGCGGCCCTAGTGATTGGAACAGTTCGGAATCCGGTCACCCTTATGTCTTTGTCGATGATGACGATGCCACCCACCTCTTTTATCAGGGCAACAACGATATGGGCAAATCATGGTACCTTGCCAGAAAGCGTGTCATCTGGAACGAGGGGCTGCCCGTTCTCGTCTAGCCACAAATCCGAATTGGGAGGGCATTCATCTTGCGGGCATCGTTGCGACGTCTGATCATCGGCCTGGTCATCATCGCCGTCATGTGTGTTGTCATTTCTGGCAACAACACCTACGGCACCGTGGTCGCGCAAACGCTTGCGGACGATGGCACTACACCCATGCTCCTCACCGATACGGGTATCCTCGTCGATGCTGAACTCTATGCAGAGGTATCCGCTGGCGATTCGCCCTCCTTTATGATTTATATGCGTGATACAGCCGAACTCTCGGCCGCTTATGAAATGGACTGGATCGAGAGGGGCGAGTATGTGTATGAACAACTTTGCGCTCAAACCCTTTCCGATCAAAGCACCCTCATCAAATACCTCATCCAAACTGGAACCGAGCACACTTCGTTTTGGATCAATAACTCGATTTATGTCGAGGGGATGAGTGTGACCAACTTTGACGGCCTGCTATGTTACGGCGAGATTGAATCCATCGAGCCGCAGCACATCGCTACCATCCCCGAGGTAGAAGAAGAGGCAATAGAAGCAGACAGCATCAGTACATCGAGCACGGCCACCGTACAGCCAAACCTTGATGAGGTAAACGCTCCTGAAGTATGGGCTCAAGGCATCGATGGTAGCGGCATCGTGGTGGCCAATATTGACACGGGAGTACGCTATACCCATCAAACGCTCGTCGATAACTATCGCGGCAACGAAGGCAACGGTGTTTTTGATCATGACTATGACTGGTACGACGCCACCACCACCAGCTATGATGAACCGACCGATACCCAGGGACACGGTACACACACCATGGGTATTATGGTTGGCAGCAGCGATACAGACATCATTGGTATGGCCACTGGTGCCGAATGGATTGGCTGCAAAGGCTGCACTGGCACCACCTGTGAAGAAGCCGATCTGCTGGAATGTGCCGAATTCGTCCTGGCGCCCACTACCACCGATGGCCTCGATGCTGACCCGGACCTCAGACCGAACATCGTCAACAACTCTTGGGGAGATGGCAATGGTACTGTGCGCAGTTATGACGATTGGTTCCAAAATGCTATAGATAGCTGGCAGGCTGCCGGCATCTACCCTGTGTTTTCGGCTGGCAATGGCTCTTCGACCACAACCCAGGCCTGCGAGACGGTGGGGAACCCAGCGCGCTATGGCAACGTGACCGCCGTAGGGGCCACCAGCAAGACCGGTAGCATCTATGCTACCTACTCTGTGCGAGGCCCCAGCGACCAAGCTGATACGGTCAATCCATCGGGGTATCCATATCTCAAGCCACAGGTGGTCGCGCCGGGTACGAGCATTCTTTCAGCCAGCTATCTAAACGATACCTCGCTACGTTCTTTGACCGGCACCTCCATGGCAGCACCACACGTGTCCGGACTCATCGCGTTGATGTGGCAGGCAGCCCCTTGTTTGATTGGGGATTACGCCACCACTGAGAATCTCTTGGAGCAGACGGCAAACGCCGTAACCAACGGCTTACCCGCATCCTGTTCTTCTTACCCGGACGGCCAATACCCGAATAACACGACAGGGTGGGGTGAGATCGATGCCGCCGCCGCCGTAGAGGCCGCTCGGGACTATTGCGGCGATTCCACATTGCAGGGCCAGATCACCGACCAGACCACAGGGGCTCCCATCTCGCAGGCCAAAATACAGGCCACCAACGATAACTATGACATTTCCGCACGCACGAATTCATCCGGTAATTACACGCTAGCCATTTGGCCGGGGACCTACACCCTTTCGCTTTCTGCTTATGGCTACGAAAGCATCTCCTATCCGCTAACCATTGGCGCTGGCGCCAGCGAAACGCTCAACTTCCTGCTTGATCCACTGGAAACCTATACCCTTTCAGGAAAAATTATTGATGCAGAGACAAGCTGGCCACTTTATACACGTGTTACCTACCAGTTCACAGATCAAGAGGGTACTGTACAGTCGGACATCGTTTGGACTGACCCCGTAGAGGGAACCTTTGCCGTTGACATTCCGGAGCAGGCCGAGTGTGATTTCCAGATAGAAGCCTATGTAGACGGATACCGCACCTACTCGACCAGCTTTACTGCGCCCAGCGCCGATTCCATGGTCACCTATGGCCTTTACCCCTGCGCTGAGTGCACTGCGCCCGGAACCTCGTTCAAAGATACCGTTGAGACTTTTGACAGCACAACGCTGCCCTCTAATTGGATCTCAACCGGTACTGGCGCCACCTGGCGTTTTGATGATCCAGGTGAGCGGGATAACGAAACGGGTGGTACGGGTGGCTTTGCCATCATCGACAGTGACTATGCTGGTGCCACGACCATCAACACTATCTTGCGCAGCCCCGTCTATGACATGAGCAGCACCAGCAAGGTAACACTCTCCTTCAAACAATCCTTCAGGCACTTGCAAACCGAAATTGCTGACGTAGATGTAAGCATCAACAATGGATACACATGGATCAACGTCTATCGCCTTCAAGGGCAGGATGTGCTCGGCCCCAACGCTCAGGAAATCGACATTTCCAGCATCGCTGCAGGTCAACCGCAGGTGATGGTGCGTTTTCACTATTATGGGGCCAATGATGACTGGTACTGGCAGATCGACGATGTGCACGTCTTTGCTGGAGATTCGGCCTGTAAGCGCACCAGCGGTGGTTTGGTGGTGGGCCAAGTGTACGCGATCGACACCGACGCCCCCCTAGCCGATGCCAAAGTCAGTAACCTGAGCGGTTACCTGACGGTAACCGCCGCTACGGCAGACGTGAATATAGATGATGGCTTTTACACCTTGTTCACCCCTACAGGCTGCGCCACCATCCAGGCTACGTCACCTTATTATGACACCGCTAGTTCGTCCATCTACATGAGCACTGGTACTACGCAAGAGGTCAACTTTGTGTTGGGCGCGCCGCGGGCAGTCATTACCGCCACCAGCTACACTGCCGTGGTCGCAACATCCCAGCAACTCACCTATCCCCTGCGCATCGCCAATGAGGGGACCACTAACCTTGAATACGAGATCGTCGAGCAAGATCTGGGCAGCAACGGCCTGGCCAGTACCGGCATACGGACGGAGCGATTGACTGAGCCGCTCTCCGAAGATGTTCTGGCGGCTATTGAAACGCTCTCCTCAGCCGAGGCGCAAGTAATAGGGAACACTATTGCCGAAACTGGCGATTCCTGGCAAGTCGTGGCCTCCCTGCCCGAGGGACGAACACGCCCCGCCATCGCCGCCGTGGGCCAAAAGGTCTATGTGATCGGTGGTAGCAATGCAGCAGGAGAAAAGACCAACACCACGTATTGCTATGATATCGCCAGCAATGCGTGGACAGAGTTGGGATCCGCACCGATCACCCTTGACGGAGCAGATGCTGCCGTTATTGCCGGGCATATCTACATCCCCGGAGATGCCGACTCGGGTACAACCTGTGTGTATGATACGTTTCAGAATGTCTGGACAATCGTTACGGCGAACAATGGTTACAGTGCGCGATGGGAGTATGCCACCGCCGTAAAAGGAAGCAACGTCTATGTGCTCGGTGGTTTGGATGGCTCTAGCCTGACTAATGAAGTATGGATACTGGACACCACAACAGGAATCTGGGCTCAAAGTTCCAGTATGACTGCCGTTCGCTTGGGTTTTGCAGCAGGTTGGGTGGATGACACACTTGTTGCAGCCGGTGGCGTCACCGGAATCATCTCCAGCTTGGCACCGCTGCTCACTACAGAACTATGGAATGGTTCCTCATGGAGCTATGGCGCCTCGGTGCCCAGCGATAGCAGCACCCTTACCCGTTGGAGCTATATGGCTGATGGGGTCGGTGTAGATGGCCTGTGGCTTGCCGGCGGCCCCAGAAGCAGCAGTCTGGGAGAGTCAGACGACATGGCCTTGTACTCTGTGGAGAGCAATACATGGACGGTGTCTCCCACGTTACCAACTTTGAACCAGGCCAGGGGGTATCTCGAAGGGGCAATCGCTGGCGACGGTTATTTCTATGCCATCGGTGGGCAAAGCGCCGATGGACAAACTATCTATAGTACGGTGGAGCGCTGTTATGTGGGGGCCTTCGACAGTAACAGCGATTGGCTCAGTGCTAGCCCGACATCGGGCGTGGTTGCCCCCGGCGAAGAAGCTACTGTCACGCTCACCCTCGATGCCACTGCGACAGAGGGAATCGGTACCTATCATGCAGCTATTGCGATCAATACCAACGATCCTTTACAGCCGCAGGTGTGGGTTCCTATCACCATGACGGTAGCCTCTACAACTGGCAGTATCAGCTTTAATAGCGCTAGCACCAATAGCGCAGAAGGCTATGTCCGCGAGACAGCCGTTCATAGTATTTTATTAACGAATACAGGGCAATCGAGCGATTATTATGTCATCTCAATTGCCGGAAACACCTGGTCGGTAACAGCACCTTCATTGGTGGGGCCTCTATCCCCCGGTGAATCGACGATCATTCGTGTAAGTGTGAGCGTACCTGCAACAGCAGACTGGCGCGATACTGATACATGCACACTTACGATTCAGTCATCACTCGCTCCAACTCAAGAACGGAGCGTCACACTCACTAGCAGCGCGTTACCCCCCAGAATGCGCTTTCCCCTCATCTACAATTAAAACAGGGGCCGCGCACGATGTGCGCGGCCCCTGTTTTCTTTAACGTCAGTTCGTAATGACGAGCTCTTCTTTTACCTTGACACCCGAAAGAGTGTCAGACACGGGGCAATGGCCAAAGGCGATCTTGGCCAGTTCCTCAAGGTGCTCGCGCGGCTCACTCGAAACAATGTTCAAACGGGCCCTTATCTGCTGAAAGCCCGGACGAACGCTTTCATCCTGACCTGTGAATCCCGCGGGATCCAAATCACCCTCGGTATCCACAGTCACATCCTCAACGTTGTAGCCCAGCTTACCGGCATAGAATACGGTCACAATCGTCAGGCAGCTTGCCAGAGCACCCAACAACAGCTCGACGGGGTTCATTGCCTTGTCAGATCCGCCCAGCGCAGGCGGCTCATCCGCAGCGATCTTAAAGTGTCTCGAAGTTACGTCCGAATAGACACCCTCACCAGACCATTCTGAATTTGCTTTAAACGTCATCAAAGGCATCTCAGCACACTCCACGTTCTCTATATTGTGCCGAATTGCACAATCTACCTTACACCCGTATAGTAGCAGATATATGCCCGCCTGTCAAGGGCAAGGTTGCAGAGATACCCTTCCTGAGACATAATAAAGAAACGTTGCAGCGCCCTGTTGTGACAACTTGGAACAGGAGTAGAAATGACGACAGCGAAAGATGGCGACCGCGTTCGAGTGCATTACACCCTGACGCTAGATGATGGAACCCAAATAGACTCATCGCGAGACCGAGGCCCCTTTGAGTTTCAAATCGGAAGCGGCCAAGTAATCAAGGGTTTTGACATAGGCGTAACTGGCATGAATGTTGGCGATGAACGTTCGGTTATCATCGAACCCGCCGACGGCTATGGCGAGTGGGACGAAAACCGTATAGTAAAGGTCGACCGCAAGCAGCTGCCCCCCACCCTTTCACCAGAAATTGGCCAACAATTGATGATGCAAACAGCCATGGGGCAACCTATCCCCGTTACTGTTCACAGTGTCTCAGATACACATGTCGATATTGATGCGAACCATCATCTCGCAGGCAAGCGTTTGAATTTTGACATTGAACTGTTAGAAATTCTCGACTAGGTCAAATCTACAAAGAGACAGAGGCCGCTCTCTCTAGGGAAAGATCCCTCGAGAGACGCGGCCTCTGTCTGAGGAGAAAGACAATGCACTCGTCGTAGAGTTTGCTATTCAGGGAGCCCATCCCCCGTCCAGCGCGTTCGTTATTGACAACCCCGAATCGGCGCAGGCGTTACGCCTTCTTTTTTCTCTTGCAACTTTTTTACGAGTGGGCTTTTTTTCAAAACCATCCCTAGCGCGCCAAATGGCAAGCCACAAAATGGCCGGGGCGCAGCTCACGCAACTCTGGATCCTGCTGCGAACAGATAGGCTGTGCCAGCGGGCAGCGTGGATGATATCTGCAACCCTTTGGTGGATGAATTGCGTTGGGAATCTCACCCTCTGGCATGGCCTCCGTGCGGCGTCGATGGGGATCAGGAACCGGCACAGCAGCCAACAATGCCCGCGTATACGGGTGTAGGGGTTCACCGTACACATCTTTTAGGTTCCCCATCTCACACATCTTGCCCAAATACATGACACCCAACCGGTCACAGATATATTTGGCCGTTGCCAGGTCATGGGTAATGAATAGATACGTGAGGTTGAGCTCTTGCTTGAGCTTTATCATCAAGTCGAGCAGTAGGGCGCGCACGCTTACATCAGCCATAGCGATGGGTTCATCAGCAATAACCAGATCGGGGTGTGTGATAAGCGCACGGGCGATGACTACCCTTTGACGCTGCCCACCCGATATCTGGTGGGGGTACTTGTCATAGTAAAAACGAGAAGGCGATAATCCGACGTGTTCCATCATTTCGCTGGCCATCTCATGGTGCCTGGCCTTTTGCTCGGGAAAATGTATTTGGAGCGGGTGGGCTATTGATGCACCAAGAGACATGCGTGGGTTTAGCGAGGCCATGGGGTCCTGAAAAATCACTTGCATACGGCGCCGCAGATGCCGCAGCTCTTCAGCAGAGAGCGTCTGCATGTCAATCCCGTCAAAGCTAATTTTGCCCGCCGTTGGATCAAGAAGACGAATGATGGCGCGACCCGTGGTGCTTTTGCCACTGCCACTCTCGCCCGCCAGGCCGAACACCTCGCCGCGCCGAATATCAAAACTGACATCGTCCACAGCATGTACATAGTCTTTGTGCCCGGATACGAGCGTCTCAAAAATCCCATGCTGAACTGGGAACCAGACCCGAAGGTTATCAACCTCGACGAGATTGTCAACGGTGGCCGTTTGAACATCCACTGTCATTGCTAGCCCTCCTGCTCGATCGATTGATACAGCCAGCAGTTCACCAGATGTCCACCACCCTGATCCAACAGTGTTGGGGCCTTTTGAGAACAGATCGGTAACGCCTTGGGGCAGCGCGGATGGAATCGGCACCCCATAGGAGGATGTGTAAGATTGGGAGGTTCACCAGGCATTTTGTAAAGCTCCTCGGTGTCATCCAGCGCAATGCTGGGGACCGAAGAGAGCAGGCCGCTCGTATAAGGATGGAGCGGTGTATCAAACACCTCGTACACGCCGCCCACCTCAACCACGCGTCCGGCATACATCACAGCAACACGATCCGCCGCCTCTGCCACCAACGCGATATTATGGGTAATCATGAGGATGGAGATACCAAACTCATCTCGTAGGCGGACTAATTCATCGATCAGCTTGGCCTCGACGATCACATCGAGAGAAGTCGTCGCTTCATCAGCCACTACCAAAGAAGCGTTCAGCAGCAACCCCAAAGAAACCATCACACGCTGTCGCATGCCACCCGACAATTGATGTGGATAACTCTGCAAGCGGTCACGGCGAATACCAAGACGCTCTGCGAGCACACGAGCACGTTCCAAAGCCGCTTCGCGCGGCGTTTTGGGTTCATGTACCTGTAAAGCCTCAACAAGGTGCTCATCGATGCGCTGTACGGGGTTGAGTGAAGTCATGGGATCTTGAAAGATCATGCTCATACGTCGACCACGAAAATCACGCATCTGGTCGTCGTTGTAGAGCATAATATCTTGACCATCAAAGACGATCTCGCCGCTCGAAATTTCTCCCGGTGGCATGATCATGCGCATTATTGCCTTGCCCATAGTGCTCTTGCCGCAACCGCTTTCACCCACAAGGCCAAGAATCTCGCCGCGATGGATATCAAAAGAGACACCATCCACGGCGCTCACCGAGCCTAAACGGGTGTGATAGGTTACGGAAAGATCGCGCAACTGCACAAGGGGCAACGTATCTGTAACGACTGATGCCATTGCCTAAATCTCCGCCAATCTTGGGTTCAGAATCTCTGAGAGGCTTTCTCCGAGCATGCTGAACGAGAGTGTCACCAGGCTAACCATGGCGCCAGGTATTGTAATAAGCCACCAAGCCCGGCGAATATAGTCCTGTCCACGAGCCAGATCGATGCCCCAATCGGGAACATCAGGGGGTAACCCGAATCCCAGGAAGCTCAGGCCTGCCTCTGTAAGTATCGCATCCGCCACGTTGACGCTAAAGATGATGACGACGGAGGGGATAACGTTAGGGAACACATACTTCCAGAGCACCTCGCGAGAGGTGGCGCCAAGACTTTTAGCAGCCTCGACATAGAGTTCCTCTTTTACAGACAACGTTTGCCCGCGAACAACCCTGAAATAAGTGGGCACATAGACCACAGAGATAGCCACAATGATGTTGCCAATACCTGAACCAAGGACAGCCGCGATAGCGATGGCCAGAATGAGCCCCGGGAAAGAATAAAGGCTATCCATCACCAAAGTCAGTACCCGATCCACCCAACCACCGACAAAGCCACTGACAAGCCCCAATGGCACGCCAATAACGATGGAGGCCAGTGCCGAACAAAGTCCCACGATCAATGCGATACGGGTACCCCAGATCGTGCGACTGAGAACATCTTGGCCTAGCTGATTGGTGCCCAAGACAAAATGGGGCGTTTCTACATCGCTAATAGAGCCAACAATGCGTAACCCCGAATAGTTATCTGCAACCTCTTCAAAGACGATGTTGGAAACGATATAGCCATCCAACTCGCCCACCTCCAAGGCAGCCAGTCCCTCTTCGAGCGTCTCATAACGCGTCTTGCGCGGCTGATAACGAACATCCAAACCAGCGGCCTGGTCTTCGTCCGTAGCGGTATCCAGCGCATCGCGCAACGACTGGCTAGCTGGAGTACCCATGGTGTAACCCAGAGCATTCTCGCGGAGCCCTACATCCCGTAAAGACTCGGCTTCGGAATCCTCCGGCACCACCAGAACATATGTCTCTGATTCCTGCCCGGGGGCCATGAGCGAAGCACCAACCTCTTCACGGGGGTCATATGGAGCGAACCATTGGGGGAAGACACCTAGCAAAATAACGCCGAACAGCAACACGGCGCTAATGGCGACAAACCACCAATCGCCACCATACCACTTGCGAGCCATAAACAGCTTGCGTACAAAACCAACTTTATCGAGATCTTGCTGCCACTCGGGAACAGATGCAGCATCTTTATTTTTCTGGTTCATCTTCTGCCATCCATTCCAACTTAGTAGCGAATTCTGGGATCCACGAACGCGTTGACCACATCCATTAACAAACTGATGAGTGCAACAAACATAGCAAAGACGGCGATCGTAGCCTGAACCGCGGTATAGTCACGCAATTCGATTCTCTCAACCAAATAACGACCAATGCCCGGCCAGGAAAAAGTAGTCTCTGTAAGGGTGGCACCCGCAAGCAGAATAGCAAACTGCATGCCAAACATGGTCAGAATGGGGATGAGTGTGTTACGCAGAGCGTGTTTGTACACCAGGCGTCTTTCGGGGATACCACGCGCACGACCAGCCGTAACGAAATCTTGCTGAAGCATTTCGAGCATGTTTACTCGCGTTAGGCGAATAAACACCCCCGTCAAAGCAAGACTGAGCGTTACAGAGGGCATAATCAAATGGGTGATGGCGGACCAAAGTGCGGGCCAGTTTCCGGTGATAATGGAATCGATGACATAAAAGCCGGTTACTGACTCGAACGAAGTGAGGATCATGGTATCCATTCGCCCAGAAAGAGGCAGGATGGGGATTCTTACCGCGAACAAAATCTGAAAAAGCAAGCCCATAAAGAATACGGGGATAGCATATACAACGATGCTTCCCGCACGGATGATGTAATCCTGTGGCTGTTTACGGTGCTTGGCTGCGTATGCTCCAAGGCCTATGCCTGCAATACCCGTAATTAGCATGGCCGGAATAGTCAGTTCAATGGTGGCGGGCAGCCGCTCAGCGAGTTCATCCGCAATGGGACGCTCTCCTGAAGTCAGCGCTGTCCCAAAATCAAGCCGGATCGTGTCCCAAAGAAAATCAAAGTACTGCTCATATAAAGGCCTATTGAGGCCCAAGCGTTCACGCATCGCCTCTGCTTGCTCTTCTGATACCTTGGGACCAAGCTGTGAACGTATAGGGTCTCCTGGCAACACGCGCATGATAAAAAAGACCATTGTGATCAGAATGATCACCATAGGAATCGTTAAAAGGATGCGCACAACCAGAAACTTGCGTAGAGAAGCCGACATAGAAGGAACTCCAGTCCATAACGCAAGGGGGCAGTCTTACGACCGCCCCCCACGTCCTAACAGTGAATGGTGCGGTAAGGTAACCGCTATTCAGCAGGCACAGTGTACGTATGGTTGAACACAAGGTAACGGAGCGAAGGTGCTTCAACCGTAATCACGTTCAAACCCTCGACCTCAGAGAGGCGGACTGCCTCAACGGGGCCAAGCGTACGCCAGGCAACGTCGATCTCGCCGCTTTCCACAGCGTTGGCCATGGTCGTCGGATCAGCATAGTAACGAATGATGACGTTGGGGATCAAGGCAGCATCGTCGCCAAAGTACTCGGGGTTCGCCTCAAGCACCATCTGCTCACCAGCAACCAAGGAGGTCATAACGTACGGACCACAGCCCTCAATGGTCTCAGGATAACCAACGAGTTCGTCAGCCGGGAAGGTGTTGGGGTTTACAGGAACGAACGGCGCAGTTGCAGCCAATGCTGAGAAGAAACCGTAGGTGCCGGTGAGATGATAAGCCACCGTCAGGTCATCCACAGCCTCGACGCTTTCGACGTAAACCTGCACCAAACCGGAGACTTCGCCTTCGAGGGAGTTGAGACGATCCCAAGAGTATACAAAGGAATCAGCGGTGATGGGCGTGCCATCGGCAAAGGTCAGACCTTCGCGTAGTTTAAAGGTATAGGTGAGGCCATCATCACTCACTTCGGGCAGGGCCTCAGCCAAACCTGGGATGAGCTCAGTCTCGCCAGGAGCATAGGTCAACAAGGGGCGACCCGTGTTCTTGATGATTTCCCAGTCATGGGTGGCGTAGGCATCGTTTGCATCCAGGCTGTGCACCTCATCGGTGGTGCCGATGATGATGGTATCTGTGCTGCCGGAAGCGGGGATGGCGTCCTCGGCAAAGCTCAGGACGTTATAGTTGAACTCAAAGGTTGAGCCGATATCAACACCTTCAACGCCGTCACGGTAGGTCACATACTCGGATTCCCAGAACAGCGGAAGTGTAGGAACTAGTTCAGCATAGAGGTCGCCGATCTGCTGATATAGCTCTTCACGCTCGGCTGCATCCGAAGAAGAAGCAGCAGCGTTCAACAAAGCGTCCATTTCCTCGTCGCAAAAGTTCACACCGTTATCCGGAGACTGGAGGCAAGAGGCAAACGGAGTCAGCCAGTTGTCGGGGTCTGCGAAATCGGGGAACCAACCAAGCATAAACACGGGCATTTCGCCGGCCACAAAGGCATCGACGTAAGAAGCCCAGTTCTGGCTCGAGAGGTCAATCAGGATCAGACCGGTCTCTTCGAGCTGCTCTTTGAGGACCTGCATCACATCAGCAGTGGTGGTGCCATAGTGCTCGGGCGGGTACCAAAGCTCAATCTCGAGCGGGGCATCGGCCGTGTAACCGGCGTCTGTCAACAGCTCAATGGCCAAATCCAGGTCACGCTCGCCGTAGGCATCCAAGAAGGGCTCGGTCGCATACGGATAGTCTTCGGGGACCATGGAATAGGCCGGGGTGTTACGGCCTTCAAAAACGCGATCGACCAGCTCTTCGCGGTCAATTGCGGCAGAGAAAGCCTGCAAGAGCTCAGGAGTCCACAAAAGTTCAGATACGACCTCTGTGGTAGCTTCTGGCTCAGTAGTAACTTCCGACACTGCCGTGGCTTCGGGCTCGGCGGTCGCAGCGGCCGTAGTAGCCGTCGGATCTGGGGCAGATGTGGGAGCGGGGGTGGCAGTGGGCTGCGAACAGCCCGACAGCACCATGCTTGCAATGACCAGCAAGCTAACGACAAGTGCAAATGTCTTTTTCACTATTTCTCTCCTGGATCAACTTGATTGCTTCGACTGAAACCATCAGGAAACATCATGACCGTCTGGCTGTCCCCCTTCCTGACTATAGAACAGAAGTGGGCGGCTTCGCCCGTCCCCAGGGTTGTCGGGGACATGAACCAGATCGTCATTGACCCAGCGAGAGTTGCACAGGTGCAAACTATAAAGGGTATTATAACCGATTTTGAACAATCTGCCAAGGTATAGAGCACAGTAATCATGTGTTCCCCTCTGTGCGGATTGTACTAGGCTGTTTACGCGGGTAGAATCTATCTCATGACTAGACAGATAAATGTAAGCCAATTGAGGTAATAATGGAACAAGGGCCTGTAAATTCACTTGATTATCGCCTGGATAAATCCTCTTTTAGACTCTTGGGCACAAGCGCCCTACGTGTCATCACCATTGGGGGGGGCATCTGGTCGGTGCTGATGAACCTGTACCTCCTTCGATTGGGCTATGACGCGCGCTTCATAGGGATCCTAACGGGATTGACCCAGATTGCCGTGATAGGGGCCAGCCTCAGCGTAGATAAACTATCCAGGCGATACAGCATGAAACGCGTTGTGATGCTAAGCATGTACCTGATGCTGATCAGCTCGCTGCTATTCCCCCTAGGGGAACTCATGGGGGGATTATCTGCTTGGTGGTTCATCTTGATGCGCATGCTCTCTGGCATTGCAACGGGGATTTATTTCCCTAATTTTCATCCTCTTCTTACCGTTACAACACCAACAAAACAGCGACAGCAGGCATTTAGTCTAAACGCAGCTCTTACACCCTTTGGCGGTTTCATAGGAAGTCTTATAGGCGGCTGGCTGCCGGCGCTGTTTGCCAGCTTGATGAGCACTACAGTTGATAACGCAGGTCCCTATCGCTGGGCTTTGGTTGCAGGAGCAATTCTCTATATCCCTGCCCTATTCCTCATGGCCAAGACCCAAGACATTGGTGAGCTATCTACCAAGGATGCAATAAATCCCAAAGTGCTCCCCATTGGTGCGCGCAATATCATCGCAGGCATGGCAGTTGTCTCCATCTTGCGTTTGGCAGGCGAAAACGCCGCACGAACCTTCCTGAACGTCTATCTAGATACTGTTCTACATACGCCTACGTCCACCATCGGCGTTATCACCGCCATAGGCCAACTTTTGGCTGCACCTGCCGCACTGATGACGCCGCGCATCTGCGAAAAGAAGGGATTGGTGCCCACCGTCAGTTGGGGGGCTATCGGTGTAGGTGTAGGGTTGGTGGTTATGGCTTTTACACATTCAGAGCTGGGAGCAGGCTTGGGGTTTCTCATTGTCAACGCCGCAGGGCAAATCGCTCGGCCGGCCTACATTGTGTTCATTCAGGAGATACTGGGGGCGGAATGGCGGCAGTTCCTTTCGGGTATTACTACAGCAGCTTCTAATGTGGGCAATGCGATCGTCTCGTTTGGCGGCGGATATCTGGCAACATCGATCAGCTATGGAGCCGTTTTCGCGACGGGGGCCATTGCTTCTACCGTTGGTGGCATCCTATTCTGGTTTCAGTTCAAAACACCCCGCGGAGCCTATGCAACTGAAAATCAATCAGAAGAACCTCCCTGTGAGTCTATTCTGTAATCATGGTACAATGGTACTGTGTAACATGCGGCAAGCATAGTTATCGCTTTGGGTGCTGCTCTTTAGTTGGCCCTTAACACAGGATGACAGATCGAGATGACCTCTCTATTTTCTTCGAGACTCCCAATTCCAGACGGCCTATCGGCTGAGAAACATCAGGATGAATTGACTGCCTACCGCATCATCGCCGCAGTCGGGACTGCCGAACACCTGTCTATCCAGTTAGCCGCCCTGGTGCCACTAGCCCGATCACGCCAGGGCACGATCATACCTGTGCATGTGGGAGAACGAGAGGCACCGCCTGATTGGCTGTCCATCCCCTCAGAATTTGATGATGTTGTGCAAGAACCTGTCGTGCTGGTTGGCCTAAACAGCGCAGATCTTTTGCTCTCCTTCGTACGGGATCAAGAGCCCGATCTGCTCTCGCTGGTATGGCGCGGCCAGCCTTCGCGTGGTTCATACGTACTGGGCACAACGCTCGATCCGCTCATCCAAAATGCATCTTGCGACGTAATTGTGCTGCGCGTGACCGAAGATGCCGCATCTTTTTCCAAGAGAATGGCCAACCTCAAGCAGATATTGGTACCAACCGGTGCTGGCCCCAACGCCTCACTGGCCATCAGCCTGGGACTGGATATGGCTCCTCAGGCGGAGATGAGCGCCGTGCGTATCGCCAATCCGGACCTAAGCCCCACAGCTACGCTTTCCCAGTGGGATCTGATTCGTTCTGTGGTAGAACCCTTTGGCCAAAATGAACGTTTACATCCTCATGTGGTGTTATCGCGCGGTGTCATCGACGGCATTCTTCAAGAAGCAGCCGAACACGAACTCATCCTTATTGGTGCCACCCGCGAGAGTTTGGTAGACCGCCTGCTCTTTGGCAACCTTCCCCAAGAGCTTGCCCAGCGCTCGCAGATACCGCTCTTTATTGTGCGTCGCAGAGATAGCGCTTCTCGAGCGGCTCTTCGGCAAGCACGTTGGGGCTTACTCAAGCTCATGCCACAACTTACTCTCGAAGAACGCATCGAGATCTATCGCCGCGTTCGACGCCAGTCGCGTACAGACGCCGATTTCAACACAATGATAATCCTATCCGCCGTCATTGCCTCCCTTGGTCTTTTGCTCAACAGCTCGGCGGTCATCATCGGCGCCATGATTATTGCGCCGCTCATGTCCTCATTGCTGGGCACCAGTCTCAGTGTCGTACAGGGAGATCAGCGTATGCTAAGGCTCTCGTTACGCACGCTGGTTCAGGGCGTCCTGCTGGTATTCGGAGTTAGTTTGTTCCTGGGCTGGCTGGTGCCGGGGTCTAACATCACCGACCAGATGCTGGGGCGAACCTCACCCACTCTGCTGGACCTGGGCGTTGCTCTGGCGTCGGGCGCAGCCGCTGCGTATGCCACCTCTCGCCGAGAGGCCGCAGGTGCCCTTTCGGGTGTGGCTATCGCTGTGGCCTTGGTGCCGCCTTTGGCTACTGTCGGCCTACTTGTAGGCTCTGGCGAGTTAACGCTGGGGGTGCAGGCTCTGCTGCTGTTCCTTACTAACCTCGTAGCTATCGTATCCGCAGCCGTGGTCATCTTTTTGTGGATGGGTTTTCACCCTCGCTCAGGCGATGGGCAACATGGTAAGACGTTCCGCGGCGGTCTTTTGGGCACCACGGTGCTTTTGGCAACAGTTATTATCATTCTGGCTGCGATTGGTATCAATGCAGTTCAAAAAGAGGTGTTTGCAAATCACGTTCAAACCAGTTTGCAAAGCGCCATCTCCCAAACCGTCCCTGACAGCAGTATTGATAGCTGGAAAATGGAAGAAACTGCCGATGGCCTCGTCATCTCTGTTATTGTAAAATCAGAAAGCTTGGATGAAGCTAGCGCGCAGACTGCCCGAGACATGATCGCCGCCGATTTGGATATCCCCGTTAGTCTGGAGATCACGCAACTGCAAGTTTCGCACGCCGATTTCTAGGCAAAGCATCCAGTGAGGGCAGCCTGACCAGGCATGCGCAAGGAGGATCGACTCGATGAAGAGAAACGAGCTAACCTGGGCCGTTGCGGCAGACGCTATCATTTTAGGACTGGTGGCCTACTGGTTTGCTATTGCTGAGCCCGAACGCGTCTTTCTGGTGGGACATCTGAATGCAGGAGCTCTTGATGTCATCACCCGGGGGCGTTACTGGATGGCCGGATTGGTGGCCTCTGGGCTGGTGTTGTGTCTGTCTACGCTCACTCTAGCCATTTTGGGCATTGCTCACCGAAACCAGCCCAACAAATCCGGTCCTAGTTGGCTACACATGTGGCTCTATGCCACGCCTCTGCTGGCAGGCGGCATCCCGGCTATCATCTTGTTGGGGGGCAAGCCATCAGTTCCACCAGTTGATGTTCTGGGCTGCACACTGTTGGCCCTTGGTGGAACCGCCCTTGCCGCGGCAGTATCGGTTATGGCCTATCGTGATCTGCGCCTCCTATTCAGGCAAGCCCTGGTGAGTGTGGGCATTGCTCCCGTTCTGCTCGTGGGGCAGATCATCGAACTGCCGGGGTGGAGATCAACTACGCCGCTAACAGCTGGTATTATGGTTGTAGCCTGCCTATGCGTAGGCCCTCTGTGGGCTTGGCTTTTGCGTAATAGCTGCCGCAAGCTAGGCGCTTGCCGTTCACCCTGGCCACTCTATCTTGGCATTGTCACCATTGGTTATCTTGTCACTCCCGTAGCGCATCACTTGTTGCTTACGCCACCCGGCTATCACTATATCACGGCAGCCAGCAATTTCTTTGCCTCCAAATGGTGGCTGGTGCTGCTGACGTTTTTGTTGACTCTGCTGCAAGCCATGTGGATGAACCACATCATGAATGCGGCACCCCGTTCAAAGAACGAAGCCACATGAGTCGCACGATTGCACTGGTTGAACACCGACCTGAATGGGCCACTCAGTACGAGCAAGAAAAGGAACACCTCGATCAGCTATGGGGTGAACGCATTGTACGCGTTCACCATGTGGGCAGCACCGCCATCCAAGCCATCTGTGCCAAACCCACCATTGATCTACTGGTTGAGGTGCACGATCTATGCGCGCTGGATTCACTAGACGAGATGATGCGACGTAACGGCTATATACCCAAGGGCGAAAATGGTATCGCCGGGCGGCGGTACTATATTCGCGGCACAGTTGATATCCATGAGGCGCATATCCATGCTTTTAATGTCGGACATCCAGAGGTTGCTCGCCATCTGCGCTTTGTAGCCTACCTGCGCGCCCATCCTGACGAAGCAAAAGCGTACGCTGAGCTCAAACAACAGCTTGCCAAGCAGTACCCACACGATGGAAGTGCTTATACCGCAGGGAAAACAATCTTTATTCAGACGATTGACACAAAGGCCAAAGACGAAGAAGCAAAATAGAATTGATACCCTTACGGGGTACACGTTGACTGCAAATCCGACTTGTACTAAGCTGTATTTGTATGAATTTGGGTACAAGCCTACTAAGGAGCGGAAGAGCATGAGAGCATATGACGTGGTAGTCATCGGGGGCAGTGCAGCCGGTCTACCGGCCGCTATTACAGCTCGTCGGCAATATCCTGATAAAACAATACTCGTTGTGCGCAGAGAAGAGCGTACTGTTATACCCTGCGGCATACCCTATGTCTTTGGCGAATTGCACACCTGCGCCAATAACCTGATCTCTGATGCTGGCCTGCAGGCCCATAATATCGATCTCACCATCGGCGGGGTACAAGAACTCGACCGAGCTGCCCATGAGATCATCATGCAAGATGGCAAAGTCATCAGCTATGGGCGCCTCATTCTAGCAACAGGCTCATTGCCCGTAGTGCCCCCCATTCCTGGCTCCAACCTGCCAGGCGTGTATGCCATCCTCAAAGAACAGAACTATTTGGATGACATGGTGCAGGTTATGGATGCAGCCACCAATATCGTCATTGTAGGCTGCGGCTTTATCGGCGTCGAGATTGCCGAAGAATGCATCAAAGAGAGAAGCGTGCATCTCACCATCGTCGAGATGCTAAACCACTGCCTGCAGCTCACCTATGATGTCGAGTTTTCCAAGATGGTCGAAAAGGAACTCGGCGATCAGGGCATCGAAATCCTCGGTTCTGAGCGCGTTGCCGAAATCCTGGGTACAGACAAAGTGACGGGCGTTCGTTTGGGGAGTGGCCGTGTCATTCCCGCCGATATGGTCATCATGGGTATCGGCGCACGGTCCAACTCCGAGCTGGCTAAAACAGCCGGGTTGGCAATTGGAGAAGGTGGAGGTATCGCCGTCGACCGCTATATGCGCACCAGTGACCAAGATATCTTGGCCTGTGGCGACTGCACCGAAAAGTGGTCCTTTTACGATGGCAAACCCAGCAAACTCAAGTTAGCCTCCATCGCCTCCATGGAAGCCCGCATTGCTGGTGCCAACCTCTACGATCTGCGCCGCGCCAATACCGGTGTCATTGGTGTGTACTCGACCATCGTAGGCGGCACGACATTCTGCGCCGCAGGCATGACCGAGGCCGGTGCCCGTGAAAATGGCTATGAAGTGCTCGTTGGCGTAGCTCAGGGGCCCAATCGTCATCCCGGTTCATTGCCCGGCATGGTGCCTATGAAGGTCAAGCTGATTTTTGATACTGCTACCAAGATTCTCATCGGCGGACAGGTGAGCGGCCCCGAAAGCGGCGGCGAGCTCATCAACGCCATCAGCGCCTGCATTCACAGCAGCATGACCGCAGATGACATTGCCACCTTCCAGACGGGCACCCACCCCAAACTGACCGCTTCACCTGTTACGTATCAACTCGTTGATGCCGCCGAGAATGCCCTCGCTTCCACCTATCGCAAATAACCGATACAGCACATGTTGTGCCAGGCTGCGAGTCTCAACCACTCGCAGCCTTTTTGTTGCCCTGCGCCATTGACGCCAATTATCAAGTGCGCTAGTGTTCTTCCACCTGTTAGCAAAGGAGAGCACAATGAGATTGGGCGCACCTGTATTCGGTACCTTTGAAACCCCCGAACAATGGGCCGCAGCCGTACGCGCCAAAGGCTATCGCGCCGCCTATTGTCCGCTCAAGCTAGATGCCAACGAGGCGACCATTCATGCCTATGCCCAAGCTGCCAAAAGGAACGATATCGTTATCGCCGAAGTAGGCGCCTGGTCAAATCCCATCAGCTATGATGCCGACGAGAGTGCCCGGGCCATAGCCAAATGCGTAGACGGCCTGAGCCTGGCCGAGCGTATCGGCGCACGCTGCTGTGTGAACATCAGCGGCTCTCGTTCTACTGTGTGGGATGGTCCCCACCCCGACAACCTGACGGAAGAAACCTTTGAGCGAATCGTCGAGGTGGTACGCGAGATTATTGATACCGTGCAGCCCACACGAACCTACTATGCCCTGGAGACCATGCCCTGGGCTTATCCCGACTCGGCAGACAGCTATTTGCAACTGATTCGGGCCATTGCCCGCCCTCAGTTCGGCGTCCATTTAGACCCGGTCAACATTATCAACAGTCCACAGCGTTATTTTGAGAATGCCGCTCTGCTGCGCGATTGTTTTTCCAAGCTGGGGCCCTATATTAAGAGCTGCCACGCCAAAGACATCTGCCTGGCGGAAAAGCTGACGGTACATTTGGATGAATGCATTGCCGGCACTGGCGGATTGGACTATGCCGTCTATTTGCGCGAATTGAACCAGCTCGATGATGTACCTCTGATGCTCGAACACCTCCACGCTAAAGCCCAATATGATCAGGCTGCCGCCTATGTCCGCAGTGTGGCTCAAGAGGGCGGCATCACGCTCTAGTTTAAACTCCCAAATCCTTGCAGGGACGAAATTATTCTTGCGTCTCCGCAAGGTTGTGCTAGAATATAGAACAAATATTCTAATACGCAATTACCCGGGAGCCCACAAACGCTATGGATCAACCCGTCATTCAAATTCGCGGCGCGCGCCAGCACAATCTGGCCAATATCGACCTGGAGATACCCCGCTTCAAGCTCGTGGTCATCACTGGTGTATCGGGCAGCGGCAAGTCATCGCTGGCCTTTGATACCCTCTACGCCGAAGGACAAAGGCGTTATGTCGAGTCGCTCTCGGCCTATGCCCGGCAGTTCATCGGACAGATGGACAAGCCGCAAGTCGATTATATCGGCGGCCTCTCACCTGCCATTGCCATTGAGCAAAAAGCGGTCAGCAAGAACCCGCGCTCCACGGTAGCCACCGTCACCGAGATCTATGACTATTTGCGCGTGCTCTATGCCCGCGTGGGCCAACCCCACTGCCCTCAATGTGGGCGCCTGCTAAAGAGCCAGTCAGCGCAAGAGATCGTCGATGCCATCGGCCAGTTGCCAGAAGGTACCCGCTTTCAGATCCTGGCGCCCATTGTGCAGAACCGCAAAGGCACTTTTGAAGACGTGTTCTCAGCAGCACAGGCTCGCGGTTTCAGTCGAGCGATTATTGATGGCGAACAGGTCGAACTGAGCGAGAATCCAAGCCTAAAGAAAACCATTCGCCACAATATCGAGTTGATTATCGATCGCTTGGTCATTCCGGCAGACGAAAGCCGCAGTGAGTTCATGACCCGATTAACCGACTCGATCGAGACTGCCCTAGATGAGGCCGATGGACTGGTACATATCCAGTCGCAAGGCCAAGAGAGGATCGTTTATTCGGAACACAATGCCTGCCCCGATTGCGGTATCTCTTTCCCCAAGCTATCACCGGCTATGTTCAGCTTTAACTCACCCATGGGCATGTGCCCCGAATGTAACGGATTGGGGACCAAGCTCGATTTCGAGCCTTCGTTATTCGTCGATCCAGAAAAAACGATCAACGAAGGCGGCATTCGCGCCTGGGGCGAACTAGCCAAGAAGAAAAGATCGGGAACCTATAGCGTCGCCAAGCAGATTGTCGAACATTATGGCTTTACGATGGACAACCGTTGGAACGAGTTAAGCCATGAATGTCAGGACACCATTCTTTACGGCGGGCTAAAGATTCATTGGAAATCGGATCGGGAAGACTCTTCCTGGCAAGGTGAGTGGATGAGTGAGGGATTGATTCCCTCTTATCGGAGACGCTACCATCAAACCACCTCAGAAGGCATGCGTCGTTACTATGGCAACTTTATGTCTCAGACTGTCTGTCCTACCTGCGGCGGCCACCGTCTGCGTCCAGAGATTCTGGCAGTCACCGTCGGCGGTTTATCCTTGCCCCAACTCACCTCGGAGAGCATCCGCGATGCTCACACTTGGGTCACCCAAGTGAGCGTACCACCCGACGAAGAAGGTGCTGTGCTCGATGTAGAATCGTGGCAAATCTCGCAAGAAGTGCTCAAAGAAATCCGCGAACGGCTCGAGTTCCTGGAGAACGTGGGACTGCACTACCTCACTCTGGATCGCCCCGCCCCCACTCTTTCGGGGGGGGAGGGCCAGCGCATCCGGCTGGCCAGCCAGGTGGGTTGCGGCCTTGTCGGCGTGCTCTACATCCTCGATGAGCCCAGCATTGGCTTGCATCAGCGCGATAATCAGCGCCTGTTGGCCACATTGGAGCGCCTAAGAGACATGGGCAACAGCGTGTTGGTGGTAGAACATGACGAAGACACCATGCGCCATGCCGACTGGATCATCGACATGGGGCCGGGGGCCGGTATTTTGGGAGGGCAGGTTATCGCCCAGGGCACACCAGAGCAGATCACAGCCATCTCCGAATCGCTCACTGGCCAATATCTCTCCGGCGCAAAACAGGTGAGTTCGCCCACCGGCCAGCGCCGGCCCACCAACGGCCACTGGCTGACTGTTACCGATGCCTGCCAGAACAACCTCAAGCACATCGATGTCCGCTTTCCGCTGGGATTGTTTACCTGCGTCACAGGTGTGTCCGGCAGCGGCAAGTCTTCGCTGGTGGCACAGACCGTCTATCCGGCACTGGCCCAGCATCTGCACAACAGCGAGATCACGGTAGGCAAACATGGCAATCTGGAAGGCCTAGAGCAGCTAGACAAGGTCATCAATATCACCCAGGACCCCATTGGCCGCACACCGCGCTCAAATCCAGCCACTTATGTCAACGTCATGGGCGTCATCCGTGAGCTCTTTGCCGCGATGCCCGAGGCGCGTATGCGGGGTTACAAGCCCGGGCGATTCTCGTTCAACGTCAAAGGTGGGCGCTGTGAGGCCTGCGAAGGACACGGACAACGCCGCGTGGAGATGCATTTTTTGCCCGATGTGTGGGTGACCTGCAGCGTTTGCGGCAGCAAGCGTTTCAACCGCGAAACGCTGCAAATCCATTACAAGGGCAAGACCATCGCCGACGTGCTGGACATGGATGTAAATCAGGCCCTCGAGTTCTTTGAGAACGTGCCCAGAGCCAACCGCATCTTGCAGACGTTGGCCGATGTGGGCCTCGGTTACATCAAACTGGGGCAGAGCGCCACCACCCTCTCGGGCGGCGAAGCTCAGCGCGTCAAGCTGGCCCGCGAACTGGCCCGCGTCAGCACCGGCGACACCGTCTATATTCTGGACGAGCCCACCACCGGCCTGCACTTTGCGGACATCCAGAAACTGCTGGACGTGCTGCATCGCCTGACCGACGCTGGCAACACCGTGATCGTCATCGAACACAACCTGGATGTCATCAAGACGGCAGACTGGATCATCGATCTGGGGCCAGAGGGCGGCGATGAGGGCGGGAACATCATCGCCCAGGGCACGCCAGAAGAGGTGTGTGAGGTAGAGGCCAGCTATACCGGCAAGTTCTTGCATCAGGTGTTACACTGCTAGACATCAACTGATTTTGACGCGCTATACAACATTTAGATGATCTTTGGGCCTCTCTGGAACAACTGATAGCTGCTAGCCGTAGCATATGTGCGACTGTACGAAAAGGGAGGTCACAGAAATATGTCCAGACAACGACTCGCTCTGATTACACTGGTCCTAGTAGCACTACTCGCAGCAGGCTGCACGCCCGAGGCAGAGCCTACTGCAACACCCCTAGCAACGCGGGCAAGTTCTGAGCCCACCCAAACAGCAACAAAAGCTGCAACCGTAACAACAGAGCCGACATCCACCCCCATACCAACGACGGTATCGGAAGAGAATGGCCCGGCACTGTTGGAGGGGGAACCAGTGGAAAGCTGGGTGGGCTATATCTATAGCACGCCACCTATGGCCCAGTACGATGACTATTTTGAAAACCCCAATGGCGACAAATACGGCATCGAAGCACTGAGCAACGATGTCAATGAGCAGATGGATGCCCTGCGCGATACTGGCCAACTGGTGGGCATCAGCGGCATGTTGGTCGATGAGCAATTGGATGTGAACGGTGTGCAGATCATCGTCTCGCTTATCGTCCCCTATGGTGAGGAAGAGATTAGCGACTGGACCGGCACTTTGCATTCGACCGAGATAGGCGTCCAGTTCAACGATTATTTCACCCTCAGCGATAACCGAGCTAGCGTTTATGGCACCACCAGCTTTGGCATCAACTCGCTCGACGATGAAATCAATGCTCAGCTCGACCTGTTACGCGATAGCGATCAAGAGTTTACAGTTAGCGGCACGTTGCGACGCTTGGTACCCGATGCCTACGGCTTTCAGATCGAAGTAACACAACTCTTGGTAGATGACATGCTATGGGCTGCCCACTCTATCGAGTGGAAGACCTATATCAACGAGGAATACGGATTTTCGATCGACTATCCCGCCGATTGGCAGGTCATTGAGCGCGAAGCCGGCGACCCCGGCGCAGGCTTTACCTATGCGGCCTCGGTCGAGTTTGCTGGCGACGACGCAAGGTTGGTTATTCAAGTGCGTGAGGGGGGCAGCAATAACATCTTTAGCTACGCGCCTGGCTCCGGCGATTGGGGTAGCAATGGCAGCATTGAAATCGCTGGCACAGAGGTACTGATCGTCCCGCTGGTCTCTGGTTCAACCACCAAAGCAGTCTACTATGGCGGCACCAGCGGCTTTGCAGCTGGCGGTTCGGAATTCGGCATTAGCCTCTCTAGCAACGGCACAGAGGATTATGCCAGTTTTGATATGGATCCCAACTTGATCACCATCGCCGAGCGCGCCCTCAAGACGCTGGCTGTGGGTGAATGCGGGGAATCCGTCGTCTGGTGGGGCACGGTTTCCGCCGTCGAAGGTGCGGAGAACGAATACTTTTTCCAGCATCAGATCTATGACAGCTATACCTACCCCCTCATCTCTGCCAGTGATGCCATTACCGAAAAACTGGCCGAAATCGCCGATAATGGCGAAACCGTTCACGTATGGGCTGAGCTGATCGATGCAGACGGGCAGCCGCAATTGAAAATCAAGCGCATCGAGATGCAAATCAGCCTGGAGGCACCAGAGATCGTCTCTTCAGTGGTGGAGGCCTGGGAGGGCATCGTCGTCAAGACGGAGCCCGGTAACCAATACGATCTCTACTTTCAACGAGATGACAACGAGCAATTCGGCATCACCGCCGACAGTGCTACATCCGAGACCTTGGAACAGGCTGCTTGGACTGGCGCAACCATCCGTGTCTGGGGCACCTTGAATGAGAACGTGCCTGATGTTCAGAATCGGCAGATTGCCACCGATCGGATCGATTTTCTAGAGGATGGTGCTACGACGCCACGTAACTTGTCTCTGTTCGCCACCACCAGTGCCTCTTCGACGCTGACCGAGGGTAAAAAGACCTTTTCACCGGTCTTTGCTATCGACGGCAATGCCAATAGCTGCTGGGTAGAAGGGGCCGAAGGATCAGGGGAGGGTGAATGGCTGCAACTCGATTTTCCCGGAGAGATCCGCATCAACGCCATTAATATTGTCAACGGCTTTACCGAGCCCAAGGACCTGTACAGTGCCAACGCACGGCCACGCGTCGTCGAGTTGATCTTTGATTCGACGAGTGTCGAAGTAGTGTTGGATGACAACCTATCACTGCAAAATATCTATCTGGCTGACCGGAACATCACTACACAGACAGTTCGTATGCGCATCGAGAGCGTTTACGAAGGCACAACCTACGAGGATGCCTGTTTAAGCGAATTTCAGGTGTGGGGCTGTGTAGTCGCAGAATAACTAAATTGAAAAGGGGAGAATGGCTAGCATCCTCCCCTTTTTTTCTTACTTGAACAGCTTGCGATCTTTTTCCAGGCGGGGCCGTAGCACCAAATAGAGGCCGATGATCACCAACAGAATAGGCAGCATGGGCAAGTTCACACCCAGCAGGCTGCCAAGGCCACTGCCAAAGGCGAGGAAACCGAGCACAACGGTAAAAGTACTCATGCTCAGCCCGTTCAAATAACGCGCCACATTCAGCCCCAGCAACACCACGCCAATACCTAGCCCCCACATGCCGTCGGGCAAGAACCAGCGAAAGAGCAAATAAGTGCCGGCCATAATGAGGAAAGCGGCCCAAGCGATGCTTTCCAGGCGACTATCGAGTTTCTTGAGTTCCTCAGTCACGTTCGTCTCCTTGTGACAAAATATATCCCTCTGAGAATCACTCTCTATACGCAACAGATACTCGCTCGGTTTTGCCGTTGAAAAGCAATATGAGGCGTGATAACCTTGCACCAATCCTAACTTTGGAGGTTCGTGGTGCTCAATCGTCTAACCGAACACATTATGCTATACGAGGATGGCCTGCGCACGGGCATTTTGCTCAATGGTGAAAACAGCATTCTCTTTAACTGGTGCAGCGGCCACGAGGAATTATTATCAGGTGTGCCTGCACCACAAACCATCTATTGCACACACCATAACCGCTCGGCTGTAGGCGGTGCACTAAGCGCTCCCACTGGCGTCGACATCGTCTGCCCCGAAAACGAACGCCACCTTTTTGAGGAAACAGCTACCTACTGGGGCAACTGGCGCAATCGCTACCATACCTACCACCAGCGGCCAGGGGCTGAGGCGCTGCCCAATCCCGTCGCTATCAGCCACATAGTACGCGGTGGCGAGAGCTTTGGTGCCGGGCCAGCAACCATCACCGTGGCGGATACGCCCGGCCCCAGCGATGGTGCTGTCAGTTATATAGTCGAGGTGGACGGCCAGCGCATTGTCTTTTGCGGCGATCTCATCTGCGGCGACGGCCAAGTGTGGGCGCTGCACATGCTGCAAAAGGGCTTTGGCTGTGTGTCAGATTATCACGGCTTTATGGGTGCGAGGCCCCTCTGGCAAGCAAGCCTGGCCCGTATTGCCGCCCTAAAACCGGATATTATCGTACCTTCACGGGGGCCACTAGTGCACGCTCCTGCAGCAGCCATTCACAAGTTGAGCGAGCGCCTTGATGCTCTCTGGGATAACTATGTGGGGGCTTCAGCCTTGAATCACTATTTCCCGGATTTGCTGGTGCCTGCCAAAGCGCAAGCCAAATACTTGCCTGAAGCTCCAACACTGCCACCACCCGATTATTTGCGCCGTCTGCCTCGCACCACCAGCTTTGCCCTATGTGCCGATGATGGTGCGGTGCTGCTGATCGATTGCGGTAGCCCGACGGTAAGCGAAATACTGACCTGCTGGCAACAGGAAGGGCAGATTGGAGCCGTCGAATGCTGCTGGATAACCCACTATCACGATGATCACACAGATGCTCTGGGACAGTTGGTAATAGAGCAAAATTGCAGGCTATTGAGCAATCGTACCACCGCCGAGATCAGCAATGATCCAACGGCTTGGTTTTTACCCTATCAGAGCCACGCTCCAGCACCGCCTATTACCAGTTATGCTCATGATGAAAGCTGGCTTTGGCACGAATATCGGCTCACTTGTCTCGACCTGCCTGGCCAAACTCTTTACGATGCTGGATTGTTGGTCGAGGGACACGGCGCCCGCCTGCTGCTCTGCGGCGACACCTTTTCCCCCACCGGGTTGGATGATTACTGTTGCGGCAATCGTAACTGGTTGGGCCCAAACACAGGTATGACGCGTTGCCTGGAGTTGGTACGCCACTACCAGATCACGCACATCGTCAATCAGCACCAGGAGATGGCCTTTCGCTTTGACGAGACCCAATTGAACTGGCTGGAACGCAATCTGACCCAACGCTATACCCTGGCCGCAGCCTTGACGCCTTGGGATGACCCGAATTTCGCGTTGGATCCTGCCTGGGCCCACATCTATCCTTACGAACAGCGTGCGTTTGCAGGTAGCAGCGTCGATCTAGCGCTGGTCATCATGAACCACAGCGCTGAGCCAGGACACATCATCGCCCGACCTGAATTGCCCAAGGGCTGGCCGACACCAGTGCAAACTCTGGAAGCAACTGTGCCGCCTCACAGAGAGATTGCCCTGCGCACCACGATCTCCATTCCTGATGATGCTGTCCCCGGCACGACCGTGGTGCCCTTTTGTATCACCTGGCAAGGCGACAACATCGGCTCTCCCTGCCACGCCCTATTGCGCATCCGTTCGCCACACGAGGAGAAAGCCCAATGAGCAAGCTGGATTACACCCTGCACACCGAGCCTGTTTGCAGTGGATTCGACGGCGAGACTTGCTGGGTACACGCCCGTGGTGGGATCATCCCCGGGGACAAACCGCGCGTGGTGGTGACCCTGCAAAAACTGCTGCTTGAAGCAAGTGACGTGTTCTATGCCCTCAATCAGGTAGAGACGGACGACTTGGGGGCCACATGGAGTTCCCCAATCGAGCAAAACGGACTAGGTCGTCGAGAAGAGGGTGGTGGTATCGTCTCGTGTATCTGCGATTTCACGCCACAATGGCACGCTGCCAGCAGTAAACTGTTGGGCACGGGGCAAGTTGTATATTATGTCAATAATCGCGTCATGCCTGAACCACGCCCCCGAGGAATCGCCTATTCGGTGTTAGATGCTGCCAGTAACACCTGGGCTCCCTGGCGCACCATCGAGACTCCAACAGAAGAGCGTTTTTTCAGCGTCGGTGCGGGTTCGACCCAGCGGTACGATCTACCCGACGGCCGTATTTTGCTGCCGATCTATCTACACAGTAGGGGTAATCTGCAAAACGCCGCCGCGGTGATGCGCTGCAGTTTCGACGGCGAAGAACTCATCTATGAAGAATTGGGCAACGAACTCGTCGCCCCAGCTGCGCGCGGCTCCTGTGAACCCTCGATGACGCGATTTGGCAATCGCTATTACATGACCATACGCGACGACGACGGCAGTTGGGTATCCGCCAGCAACGACGGCCTGCATTACGAGGCCATGATTCCCTGGCAGTTCGACGATGGTCAAGAGTTGGGCAACTATAACACCCAAACCCACTGGGTAACCCACAGCGGGGGCCTATTCTTGCTGTATACGCGGCGCGGCGCCAACAACGATCACGTCTTTCGCCATCGTGCCCCCTTGTTCATTGGCCAAGTCGACCCCGAACGGCTCTGCGTCATCCGCGATACAGAGCGCATCGCCATCCCTGAGCGCGGCGCGCGCCTGGGCAACTTTGGCGTCTGTAACATTAGCCCGCAGGAAACCTGGATTTTCGATGCCGAGTGGATGCAGCCTCTGGGTTGTGAACGTTACGGCAGCGATAACACCGTGTGGCTAGCCCGCATTGTCTGGCGGCAGCCCAACGCGTTGATGGATGCAAGCGGAAACGCACAAGCATGAAAAAGGGGCCGGACACATGTCCGGCCCCTTTGGTTTTATCCTCTTATTTGATGGGGCGATCCCAGCCTTCTTCCATGACCACACCAAGGGTCAACAGAATGTTGGCATAGATACGCTGCTCGCCGGTGGCAATGACTAGAGCCACATCCGGCTTGCGAGCCGCATCGTAGAAATCAAAACGCTCGTAATATTCAAGTGGCAGCTCCGACCCCAGAATCTCACGAAAGGCATCAAAGATGGGGGCGTCGTTGCCATCGGCCGGGCGCATCACGTGAGCAGCCTCGACAACAATAGCCTGATGCAGCACAGCCAGCACCTCGTCGACGGGAGCAAAACCGCGTGTCAGATTGAGGAATACCGTCCTCGCCGCCGGGTTGGCACCTGTAGAAAAAGGATAGTTGCCATCAGCAATAAGCACCTGCGAGCCGTGGCCCGCTTTGCCCAAAGCTTCCAGGATTTCGGGATGCGTGAGGGGCGATTTTAGCATAATATCCGTCTCCTATTGAAACTTTTTCTTATAGCGCTTGTACGACTTGGCCGTCCAGTAAATACGATCATGATGTTTCTCCATCAACCGCGTGACCAGGTAGAAATCTAGCGAGAACATCTCGACAGGATTCTCGGCCAGGTTGGCATCCGGTGAACCTGCCTTGTGGCGAATGTAAGGGCGCACACTAAAGATGGCGATGACAGGAATGAGAAAAGGCCACACGCGATGGGCATCATCTAGATTGGAAGCGATAAGCGGTGCGATAAAGAACCACAACACCGCCAGAACCAGTAGTGCTACTGCAACCAGCACAGGGCCAAGATAGAACCATGTGGCGCGCCGCCGACATTCAGGACAGACGCGAATCGTCTCCGCCTTGAAATCGCCCAGGTGCAGCACCACCCTTGATGTAGACCAAGTGGCATCTTTACGCTTTTCCTCTCGCCTGGCTGAGTATAGTCGGCGTTCTTCAAACGGTCCTGCCGATTGAGCGCAAATATCACACACAGTCAATTCTGGCATGCTACACGCCCCCCTCATTCGTCATTGCGAATCCACTCGGTCATCAAGTCTAGCCACGCCATTCGTCGGCCAGCAGGCCCATCAGTAACATGCTGTGGCGTTTGCCGTCACGCAGCAAGAACTTGCGAAAAACACCCTCATCTTGAAAGCCCGCCTTGCGATAAAGAGCCAGTGCCCGCGCATTATCATCGAACACGGTAAGCTGTAAACGATACAGGTTCAATTCGCAAAAGGCATAACGCAACAGCAATTGCAGGGCCTCAGTGCCATACCCTTGCCCCCAATACGCTGGCCCCAGTGCCAAGCTCACCCAGCCTACGCGGTGAGTCCAAAGAATGCTCTCAATATCGCCAATGCCGATCAACACGTCATCGCCGCACAAACGAAAGGCAAACTTGTAAGCGTTCTTGCTTTCACTGGCCTCTTGAAACTCGGTCAAGATCTGCTCTGTGGTACGGGGCATTGCGGCACGAGCATCAAAAGAACGACAGAATTCGTCGTTTTCGAACCAAGAAGCGACGACCGGCGCATCGGCGTTTGTCGGCGCAGCCAGGCGAATCCGCTCAGACTGGAATAAAGAAACCATTGACTCTCCTAGTGGTGAAACAGCCGCGTCCCGGTTAAGCACATGGTCATACCGTATTCATCAGCGGCAGCAATGACGCCCTCATCCTGCACCGAGCCGCCGGGCTGGGCCACATAGCGCACACCGCTTCGCGAGGCACGATCGATAGAATCGCGAAAGGGGAAATAGGCGTCAGAACTGAGAGCCACCTCGGCAGAACGGTTCAGCCAGGCTTGTTTTTCTTCCCAAGACAGTCGCTCGGGCACCACCTCAAAACAGGTTTCCCAGACGGCCTGCTCAGAGGGCGTCAGATCATCCACAAAGAACAAATCGATGGCGTTATTGCGGTCGGCTCGCTTGAGCTTTTTGGCGAACTGGAATTCAAGTACGCGCGGGTGTTGCCGCAAGAACCAGCGATCCGATTTATCACCCGCCAGTCGGGTACAGTGCACCCGCGATTGCTGGCCGGCGCCAGCACCGGTGATCTGACCGTTGTAAGCAAAGCACACCGAATTGGACTGGATGTATTTGAGAGCGATGGTAGCCACCAACAGATCGCGCACGGCCGTGTCGGGCAAATCGTGGGACTGCGTGACAATGTTGCCAAAAAGCCCCTCTTCGATACGAGCATCATCGCGCTTTTGCTCCAGCGTCAACCCGAACACCTGGCGCTGCTCCATCTGAGCGGGCACATAATCGGGGTCCATCTGCAGCACGCAATAATTGCCACCACGTTTGCCGCGCAGCATCTCCAAGGCCTCGGGGTCATACCCCGGAGCAATAACGCCATCCGAAACCTCGCGGCGGATGATATTGGCCGTAGCCACGTCGCACACATCCGAGAGGGCGATGAAATCGCCAAAAGAGGACATGCGGTCTGCTCCCCTGGCCCGCGCATAAGCCGTAGCCAAAGGCGAGAGCCCCAGATCATCCACAAAACAAGCCTGCGCTTCGGCTATGCTGAGGGGAATAGCCACTGCAGCGCCTGCCGGGCTGACATGTTTGAAAGATGCCGCTGCGGGTAAGCTCAACGCCTCTTTGAGCTCGCGCACAAGCTGCCAGGCATTCAATGCATCTAGTAGATTGATATAACCGGGCGCGCCTCCCAGTACAGCAAAGGGAAGCTCGCCATTCTCGTTGAAAACACGGGCCGGTTTCTGATGTGGGTTCATGCCATAACGAAGTGGCAATTCAGTGGCGCACATGGCTCTCCTTCATACTAGCTATCTCTGCCCATTCTATGCTTTCGCCTGATAAGTGACAAGCTCACTCCTGAGCCCTCTTGACGTAAAACGCTCGGCGCACTACACTAGTTGATAGACTTTTTCAAAAGGAACAAATTATGAACACTTGGAAAAAGATATTGGCCGATTCGGGCAAGCGCATCACACGACCCCGCCAGGCGATCATAGATGCCCTGAGATGTTGCGATAAACCCCAAAGCCCTGAGCAAGTGTTGGAAACAGCACGTCAGTCATATCCCAATCTGGGTTTGGCCACAGTGTACCGCACGCTCAATTTGTTTGCCGAGATTGGTGTGGTGCGCCTCATTCAGTACGATGGCACGATCCGCTATGCGCCCGCCACGTTGGGGCACCTACATCCGCTCATCTGCATCGAGTGTGGTAAGACGGTCGAATTCCACGGCGATGACGATATCGTCGACGTGATCAATCAAGTCGAAAAGGATACGGGCTTTATCGTCAGTGAACACCTGCTGCAGTTGGGTGGAATCTGCCCCGAATGCCAAAGCAAGCAGGCCGAAAACGGGAAAAGCCATGGATGCTAACACGCCCCTCATTCGTTTGAATCACGTCTATGCTGGTTACGATCAAAGCATCGTTCTGGAAGATATCAACCTGGATATCATGCCCCTGGATTTCATTGGCATTGTGGGGCCTAATGGCGGCGGTAAATCGACGCTTCTCAAAGTCATCCTGGGGCTTTTGCCTGTGCGTCAGGGTATTGTAACCATCGAAGGCAAAACCCCCGAAGAAGGCCGGAATCGTCTGGGGTACGTACCGCAATATGCCCATTTCGATCACCAGTTTCCCATCAACGTTCGGCAAGTCGTAGAAATGTCGCAGACCGGGCGAAACAGTGTGTTTCATCGGCAAACACGTGAGGAACGCGAGAGCATCGAAAGGGCACTGGATCGCGTGGGCATGCTGGGCCTGGCCTCCAGGCCAATTGGAGAGCTTTCGGGCGGTCAGCGGCAGCGTGTGTATATCGCCAGAGCACTTGCTGCCGATCCCCATGTGTTGTTGCTGGACGAGCCTACGGCCAGTATCGATATTGAAGGTCGCGCCAGCGTCTACCAGCTCCTTTCTGAATTGAACGAGAAAATTGCCATTCTGCTTATCTCGCATGACATCGGCACGATCTCTTCCTTTGTCAAAACGGTAGGCTGTATGAGCCGCAAACTGTTTTACCACCACGACAAGCAGCTCACGCCCGAAATGATCGATGAGGCCTATCACTGCCCAGTCGACCTGATCGCCCATGGGGTGCCTCACCGCGTCTTTGCACTCCCTCACTCGGAGGACCCACACGCATGATTGAAGCACTACAATATGAATTTATGCGCAACGCCCTGCTCGCCGGGCTGTTGGTCAGCATTGCTTGCGGCATTATTGGCACTCTAGTGGTCATCAATCGCATCGTCTTTATCAGCGGGGGCATTGCCCATGCGGCCTATGGCGGCATTGGGCTGGGTTACTTTTTAGGGTTTGATCCCACCCTGGGCGCCATAGGGTTTAGCCTGTTGGCCGCCGTTGGCATGGGCGCTGTGCAGCGCAAAACACGCGAACGTGCCGATACGATCATCGGCGTCATGTGGGCCGTCGGTATGGCCATCGGCATTGTGCTCATCGATCTGACCAAGGGATACAAGGCAGATCTCATGAGCTACCTCTTTGGCAGCATCCTGGCCGTACCTACCAGCTATCTTTGGCTGATGCTTGGCGTGGATGTGCTCGTCGTACTGGTAACGGCTTTGCTGTTCAAACAATTCCTGGCCATGTCGTTTGATGAAACCTATGCTCGCGTCGCAGGTGTTCCCGTTGATGTAGTGCATACCATTCTCGTCTGCCTCATCGCTGTTACCGTTGTCATGATGATGCGCGTGGTAGGTCTCATCATGGTCATCGCCTTGTTGACCATCCCCGCCGCTATCGGCAGTCTGTTCTCTCGAGATATGAAGGTGGTCATGTTGATTGCCATGATCCTCGGTGCCATTTTCTCAACGGTCGGTTTATGGGTGTCGTACAGCTTTAACCTCACCTCAGGCGCTACAATCATCCTGGTGTCGGCCGTTAGCTATTTTGTCGCCTTACTCATCAAGGGTGCCCGTCAACGAACAATGACCTCGACTACCGCATAAATGCCATTGACAATCACAAACGAACAGGCCTATTCTTGAATAAACAGTAACCATTTTTTTACAAAGGGGCATGCCAGAGGCCATACTCTTGACCATCGATCAGTAGACTATTATGCAGCAGCCAACATACCTGAAAGGGGTATCTCATGGACGTTAAGAAACTTGTTAGCACCGCTCGAGAACTCGTCGCACCCGGCAAGGGCATTTTGGCAGCCGATGAGAGCACCAGCACGATCACAAAACGGCTGGCCAGCATTCACGTCGAATCCACAGTTGATGCACGGCAGCGATACCGCGACCTTCTCTTTACAGCACCAAGCGTCGAGGACCACATCAGCGGCGTCATTCTCTATGATGAGACGATCCGGCAATCAAGCGCCGATGGCACACCCTTTCCCGAGCTGCTAGCTAGCAAGGGCGTCATCCCGGGCATCAAAGTAGACAAGGGTGCAAAAACAATGGCTCTCTTCCCAGGGGAGACCATCACTGAAGGGCTTGACGGCCTTAGAGACAGGCTAGTGGAATATAGAAACCTGGGAGCGCGCTTTGCCAAGTGGCGTGCCGTTATCCACATCGGCGAAGGGATACCTACAGCCAACGCACTCTCGGCTAACGCCGAAGCGCTGGCACGATACGCAGCTCTTTGCCAAGAGAATGATATCGTTCCCATTATAGAGCCCGAGGTGTTGATGGACGGCGGTCACAGCCTCGAAATCTGCGACCGTGTTACCACAGAGACACTGAACACCGTTTTTGCGGCGTTGTATGATTCTCGCATCATCCTGGAAGGCATGCTGCTCAAACCAAACATGACCATATCGGGAATAGATTGCCCCGTGCAAGCCGATGTGGCAGAGGTAGCTCAGGCTACAATCCAGACCCTCAAGCGCACAGTACCATCTGCCGTTCCGGGCATTGTCTTCCTTTCGGGAGGGCAGAGCGCCGAGCTGGCCACAGCCCATCTCGATGCCATGAACCGCATCGGCGGCACACCCTGGGAGTTGTCTTTCTCCTACGGACGGGCACTTCAGTCCCCTGTATTGGAAGCCTGGAAGGGCGATGATGCCAACCGCGCCCTGGCTCAAGCCGAATACATCAAACGAGCCAAGCTCAACGGCCTCGCCCGATACGGCCAATACAAATCCTCCATGGAATAATGAACTGACACTATAGTTCTGCATTTTAAGGCCCGGAGCTCAAGCTCCGGGCCTTAAAGTTTCATGACGCTTTCCTAACGCTTTCTTTACGATGGGTTTAGATGTTCTTAACGGATGAAAGTCTCATTACGCATACACTTAGGTTAGTAGTAAGTTTATAAAACTATGCGGAGACAAGTAAATGAGACAGCATCCGTTACATCTGAGAGCACAGTTAGTCATCACTGCTATCATCGCTGCCATCCTTCTTGCCACTCCTGCTATCATACTTGCTGACGACCCGACCACAGTGACAGAACTGGGTGTAGCAGCAGAAATTTATGAGCCTGAGTTCGATGGCAACGTTAGCCCAGACACAGTTACCATCAATAGCGGTGGTCAATACCTGTTGAGTATCGATGTCTTTGCCGGTACGATGACATCCCATATGCTGATCTCCAATTCCGTCAACCTCGATGATATTCAGGATTATGATCTGGCGAACTATCATCTTTCAGTTTTGAACCGAACCGATACCACCGTAGAGATAGAAGTGGTTACAGAGCGCGAAGTCAACACTTCAGCGCCCTACCCAGTCGATTCGGCAGCACTCGGTGAAGAAGAGACCGAATGGCTGACCGACCGACCCGGATGGATTCAGGTGAGTGATCCGGATATTGCCGCACAGGCCAACCTACTGGCGGGTGATTCCACCATACAGGCCGAAGTGGTCGATACCATCCTGCAGTGGGTTCGAGCAAATGTTAGTTATGACTATGCAGGCCCCATGGATGCGTCTTCTGTATATGATCAAGGACGCGCCTATTGCGTCGGTTACGCCAATCTCTCCATCGCAATGCTGCGCGCAGTCGGCATCCCGGCCCGCTCCGTGTACGGCGGCGTTGCCAATATCAATGGTTGGTCAGTCGGTGAAGACGGCGGTCGACATCAGTGGATCGAAGTTTACTATCCCGATCTCGGCTGGGTAGCCTCAGATCCGCAAGCCAGCTCTAACTTTGTAGATTCGGCGCACATTGCTAACTGGACCGATCAATCTGGTCGAGAGGGCACAGTCATCACCATATTGGACCAGCAAGGTACCATGAGCAGCTCAGACGCCGGTTATCTTTACACTGTTGACTCATCGATTACCTCAGATTACATTCGGCACCTTGCCTCGGCACACGTGCCTACATGGGGACGCGTAGCGATGAGTGTGAACCCGGGTTATGTCGATTTGGATCTCTCATCGAGAATGACTGGCACATCGTTCGCCGTTGAGATGAGCTCCCTGGTGAAAAATGTCAGTGGTTACCGTCTGGAAAGCGCTACTTCTTGGATAGTCCCTGGTGCAATCGACGGCACGAACGGCCAGGTTTATGTAGATATCACTTCGCTCGAACCGGGAAGTTACACGGGATCGCTGGAAGTTATTGCAGATTCCTCGACTACCAACTCTGTCGCGCGGGCATCAATACCCGTTCTGTTGGATGTAAATTATGTTCCGACACCCGAACCTGTTGCTCCTGGGCCAGGCGATTACTGGGTAAGTCTCCCCTACATTAGCTTTACCAACTAACACGAAAAAAAGCCCCTGACAGAGTTGTCAGGGGCTTTTTTCACGCATCCGATTTATTCCATATAGGTTAGCGCCAACACAAAACGCGCCGGAAACGTCTCGTCGGGCTCACCAGGCTGGCCCGTGCTGCACATCAACCAAAGTATAGTCTGCCCGGGATCCTCGATGGGGGCTAGTAGCGCAGAAAGCTCGCCAGCGCGATAGAGATAATCATCGGTCGTCTCAGGGTCCATGCGAACAGCTTGTGACACGATAAAGTTTGCGATTCTGCCCGACTGCTCAAAAGTAAAAGTCTCCCCAACAAGATCGGCGAGATTAACCTGTATCACGTCAATTGTATAAGGATTCGCAACTGTTCCCTCAATCGCATGGCGCAAAGCTTCAGCGGCCAAGGGCGTGCCGGCCCAATAACCGTCATGTACACTAAGGATTGGGGAACCAATGAGCACATCCGCATAGACAAAGATCTTGTGCTTGCCGACCCAAGAACCGATATTCAGAAACGTGGCGTAATTCGCCCCATCGGCATCAGAAACCAGTAAATCGACATCACTCAGAGTATAGGTCTGGCTCCCATCAAGGGTAAGTGGATAGATTATATCCACAGGATGGGTTGGATCAACAAAATTGATGCCACCGATCACATAACGAGAAGAGATCGGCGAAGATATCCCAGGCGTCGGCACGAAATCAGGATTTGCAGACGCCTGAGTAGGCGCCTCTGTCGCGACGGGAAGCTCCGTTGCCGTAGATGTAGGCGTTGAGCTAGGCATAACCTCTGTCGGTGAAGGCGAGGGCTGTGGTGTCAAAGTCGCCATTGGCTCAGTAGTCACTGCATCAGAACTGGGCGTTGTTGCTGCCACAGGTGTATTTGTGCCATCCGTTGGATCAGCATGACCTGCATAAGCAATCACCGCCATTATCAGTGCACCAATAATCAAAACGAGAAGCAAACGCTTCAATATAGTCAAAGGGCTATTCATGGTAGTCCTCTCAATACGCGGGGGTATTATCTACACACATATTATGTCATCATACCACATTCCGAAGGTCAATGCACAAACAAAAAACGGCGCCTTACGGCGCCGTTTTTATTACATCACAGGTTGATGTAATATCTAGTGCTCTTTCCCCAACAAAGCCAAACAAGAGCAGCCAGCAAGGATGATCAGCCGGTTTAATAGAGATACGGCATTGAAGTCATCCAGAATCCCTGTATGCGGCAATTCTTCTAGATCCGCCTGTGTATCTGCAACTGTATTCACCTCAGCAGTAACTTCTGCCACAGCGCCTGTGCTCACATTTGCAGCAACAGGGCTTTCTGCAGACCCAGATGCCATGGAAATTGTCGAGACAGAGACTATCTCTTCGTCAGCAGATGCCGGTTCCAATTGAAAGTAGAAAATCGTTTGGCTGGATGAAGGGATCATACAACCTGCAGAATCGTGTCCGTTGGCGCTGTAAGCAGCGCTTCCTCCCTCAAGGCAAACCAGTCGATAGTTCCATTGAGATGAATCCAGTCCCTCGGCAAAAAGTGGTTCAACACATACCGAGTAATAATCTCCCGAGGGAGGATACACAGTCCACATAACCTGCTGCTCGCCGTCGACATTGGCAGCCGTGTAGAGAGTCTCGAGCTCCTGATCCTCCACCCAGAAACGGACCGCCATGCCTTCCCAACCACCCCATATGACGACAGAAACATCAGAGCGTGTAGTATTGTCAGAAGCAAGAGCATCCTTGATACTTGTCTGATTTTCAGCTAACAGTGCACCTGTATCCGTTTCGACGATAGATTCAGCAGATAGCGAGCAGTTCGAGCACACAACGGGTTCATCGGCAGACACCATGGCTGGCATCAAGACCAGCATAGCTGTTAGGTAAAAGAGGGCTAACCCTGAATTGACCGCAAATCGCATCTATGCCTCCCCACAGTTACACAAGCCGATATTACAATAATTCGTCTAAAAAACAAATGATTTTAGCAAGTTGTGCCTGCATGAGCAATGATCCGAGTGACACTACCTGTGCCCGTGCTTGAAGAAACCTCGCACTACACATAAAAGACAACCGCCCCAGGCATTAGCAATGGGTGCGGTTATCATGTCCTCAACATCAGCCAAGACACAATCTTAAAGCGTGGTCATTCTAGCATACTATGCTCTGGGGTCAATCTGGCGCATACGGTGTCGGACGATGCGATGTGAGAGCGTCGCCAGCTCTGTAGCCAGATCCACACTTTGCAGCAACACCGAATCAGGGACAACCAGCGAAGTAGGCGCAAAGTTCCAAATGACCGAAATACCGTTCTCCACCAAAATATCCGCTACTTCCTGGGCATATGGAGCCGGCACAGTAACGATGCCCATCTGGATGCGTTCTTGCTGAATGGTCGTGCCGATCTCGGAAAGAGACTGAATCTGCAATCCGGCCACCGTTGTACCTACCTTGGCAGGGTCAGCGTCAAACACCGCCCGTAGATGCAAACCATAGCGCGTAAACCCAGGATAGGATGCCAACGCCCGACCGAGGTTACCGACGCCAACGATAAGCGCTCGCTTTTCTGAGACAAGGCCCAGAAACTCTTCCAGACGCGTCGTCAATGAAGGGACATCATAGCCCACACCAGGACGTCCGTATTCGCCCAAGTGCCCGATATCCTTGCGCACCTGGGCAGCAGGAACCCCCGCAGCTTCACCCAGGGCCTGCGACGAAATAATATCCTCTCCGTCTTGGATAGCCTGCTGCAGCCTCCGATAGTAAAGAGGCAGACGGCGCAGACTTGGCGCAGGGATCGCAGATTGGTTGACCATGATTGCCCTACCTCCACGTATTGCCATTGTGCCCATGAGTACAAAGTATACACGCCCCGTTTCAAGGGTGCAAGCGAACTTGTTGACAATGCCCACAAAAACAGTGATAATAATACCGACCGGTCGGTATTATTAAGGAGTAATAGCTTGCCCCCCCATCAAGCAAGAAGCCAGGCTACACGAGACGCGATCGTCCTTTCTGCACAGCAGAACTTTGCTGCAAATGGCTATGATGCCGCCAGTATTTCGCAAATATGCAGACATGCGAAAATAAGCAAGGGTGCCTTTTACCACCACTTTGAGAGCAAGCAGGTACTGTTTCTAGAAGTGCTAGGTGGCTGGCTCGCGCAGCTCGATGCCGAGCTTGAACGCATGGTATCGCAAGGTCTTGGCGTCCCCGAAACCATCGGCCTCATGGCAAATCTCCTGGGGCAGATCATGGAACAAGGACAAGATCAGCTGCCTCTCATCCTTACCTTTTGGCAGCAGGCTCGCAAAGAAGATGTCGTCTGGGAAGAAGCTTTTGCGCCCTTTGATCGCTACCGTACCTATTTTGCAGACATGATCCAGCGGGGCATCGATGAAGGTTCCCTTGAGGGGATAAATCCAGAACTAGGGGCTCAAACCCTGATCTCGCTGGTTGTGGGATTGCTGTTGCAATCCCTTTTGGATACTGAATCTGAAGGCTGGAGCGATATCGCTACCAGTTGCATACGCCAGGTAGTAGGCTCCTGGCAGAGGAATAACGGAACAGCATGAAACATGTATTGGTAACCGGTGCTTTTGGCAATGTCGGACAGAATACGATTCATTCACTCATAGAACGCGGCCACGACGTTACCGCTTTTGACCTGGATACAAAACAAAACCGCAAAGCGGCAAAACGATTGTCTGTCCGCACAGTATGGGGCGATATCCGCAAGTTGGAGGATGTTGAACAAGCTGTTGAAAACCAGGATGTCGTCATTCATCTGGCTTTTATCATCCCCAGCCTTTCGGCAACTGGCGTCAGCTCTGAATCAGAGCCTATATGGGCTCAAGAAATCAACGTCGGAGGGACGCGCAATGTCATTGCCGCAATGGAGGCACAGGCTCTCCCGCCGAAACTCATCTTTGCCTCTTCTTGTGCTATCTATGGACGAACCCAGGATCGCAAGCCACCCCGCACAGTAGATGAGACACCCAGTCCTATCGAGCACTATTCTCGACACAAGGTTTTGTGCGAACAAATGGTGCGCAGCTCCAAACTAACCTGGGCTATCACTCGATTTGCAGCCGCCCTGCCCATTACCATGATCATGGACAAGGGTATGTTTGGCGTGCCCCTCTCTGATCGAATGGAGTTTGTTCACACGCGGGATTTGGGAGACGCTTTGGCAAACACTGTAAACACTGAGGAAGTCTGGTTCAAGACGCTTCATCTAGGCGGTGGACCGCGCTGCCAGCTATATTATCAGGAAATCGCAAACCAGGTTCTCGATGCCGTTGGTATAGGCACACTGCCAGAAGAAGCCTTCACCAGTATACCTTTTCATACCGATTGGTTGGATACTCGCGAAAGCCAAGAATTGTTGCACTACCAGACGCGCACACTGGATGATTATGTCAATGACATCAAGGTGCGATTGGGTTGGCGTGCACGCGCGGTGCGTCTCTTGCGTCCGTTCGTCAAGCGCTACATTCTGGCAAAATCACTGCCTTATCGTCGCGCCCATGCCCCCAAGGCCTGGGAAGGGCGAATAGCGCTCATTACAGGCGCATCCCAGGGCATCGGTGAAGCGATTGCCAAAGAGCTGGCTCTTGATGGATTCAAGGTCGTTCTTACTGCAAGAAACCAGCAAAAGCTAGAGCACGTAGCCGAGTCCATCACGGCTTTTGGTGGCACAGCCCAGATCATACCTGCCGACTTGACCGTGCCCGAGGAACGCCGCCGTCTTCTTGCCACTATCCGGCGAGATCTGGGACCCATCGATATACTCATCAACAATGCCGGTATGGGCTGGTATGGCTATGCCAGCAAGATGCCCGTCAGCCAAGTGGATGATATGATCGCACTCAACATTCAGGCTGTCACCGATTTGTCGCTCTCTGCACTCAGTGAGATGACCAACCGAGGAAGCGGTCATATTGTTAACATCGGCTCGATTGTCGGACGCATTCCTTCGCAGGGCGTGGCGCTGTATAGCGCAAGCAAGGCCTATATCGATGCCTTGACGACTGCCCTTCACCGCGAAAGCAGAGGAAGCGGTGTAAACGTATCACTGATTCTCGCAGGCGCAGTATCCACAGACTTTTACGACAAGGCAGGAATGAACGCCATCGGCAATACCTTTTTGGTAAACCGTTGGGCTATAGCACCCGAGCAAATTGCACGCACCGTAACTGCTCTGCTCAAACGTCCTCGCCGAGTTGTTCATGCGCCCTGGGAGGCTCGACTGGGGACCTGGACAGAGTTCTGGTTTGGCTGGATTATGGATCGCATCGGCCCTGCTCTGCTGCGGCAGCAATCTGTGGGGAGAACGGCCGTCTAGCACTAGCTCTCCCTACTTCTATCTCTGTAAAAACTGCAAGGTCTGCCGGTGTGGCAGACCTTGCAGTTTTATCTATTTAAATATCTTTATTGTAGTAAAGTAATTCCATTGTATCCATGCTCCTCAAAAACTTGATGGAATCTTAAAAACATGTTAACCGAAACTCTTTACAAACCCGCTATGATATTGACTTGAAGGATGCTATCAAACGTCTAGGGAGCAGATTCCAAGCAGGTCAAGTAGGATGTTCTTTGAAGCAAAAGCTGCAAAAAAGAACTATCAAGCAGGGGAGAGATCATGAAACATTCCAAATTATATGTCATCATCCTGGCGATTCTATCGCTATTTTTGTTCAGTGCTTGTGGTGGAACACAAACTATTACAGGTTTGACGAGTACGCCCGTTGCAACAGCGACGAGTACAACGGCCAGCACCTCAGGCGCTACAGCAACGTCAAGTTCATCTGCGGAAACAGTTACTTCTCAGCCGACCACAACTTCTGATACACCGGAAGCAGATAACACACAAACTGGTGAGACCGTCAACGTTAGTTCTTTGAATTCAGATCTGCTCGACAGTGAAGATTTGGATAGTAGCTGGGATGGCCAGGCCGACGCGATCATCACTTTGGATGGCGATAGCATCTCTGTTAACGGCAACGGTGTTTCTGTCAACGGCAGCACGGTCACTATCACCTCATCTGGCACCTACGCCATTAACGGCACCCTGGATGATGGTCAGATCATCGTCGATACACAAGATGATGATACCGTACGTCTCGTGCTCAATGGCGTGGATATCTATTGCTCCACCAGCGCGCCTATCTATGTTGAAAATGCCGATAAGGTAGTTCTGACACTGGCAGAGGGCACTGAGAACACCGTAGAAGACGGTAGCGAATACGTGTTTGCAGATGCAACAACGGACGAGCCAAACGCAACCATTTTTAGTAAAGATGACCTCACCATTAACGGCAATGGCACATTGCAAGTAACGGCCAACTATAACAACGGCATCACCAGCAAGGACGACTTGTACATTGCCGGAGGCACACTCATCATTACGGCCGCAGACGATGGCCTGATGGGCAAAGATTCTGTAGTTATCCTCGACGGGAATATCACCATCATAGCAGAAGGTGATGGTATCAAGTCTACCAACGATACCGATACAACCAAAGGCTATATCAGCATCAGCGGTGGCGTATTCAATATCACCGCGAGTGCAGATGGCATCCAAGCAGAAACCACGCTTTACATCAGCGGTGGCGAGTTCTCCATTATAACAGGCGGCGGAAGCGCCAATGCTAGCTATGGAAGCAGCCAGGGCGGCATCTGGGGCATGTGGTCAAGTTCGACGAGCGATGATGGCACTGAACAGACAGCCAAAGCTCTCAAAGCGACGAATGAAGTCGTCATTGATGGCGGCACCTTTACTATCGATTCTTCAGACGACGCCATTCACTCGAACAATAGCATCACCATTAACGGCGGTAGCTTGGATATTTCCTCTGGTGATGATGGTATGCACGCCGACACGCTATTGACCATCAACAATGGTACTATCAACATTACGCAAAGCTACGAGGGGCTGGAAAGCGCCTCCATCATTATCAATGATGGCACACTCTGGGTCGTTGCAAGTGACGACGGCTTGAACGCGGCCGGAGGCAGTGACAGTTCAGCACTGGGTGGCCGGCCAGGCCAGGGAAGTTTTTCCGCCGGTGGCAATTATTCTATCGAGATCAACGGTGGCTATTTGTACGTGGACGCCGCAGGCGATGGCATTGATTCGAACGGTTCGCTTTACGTAACAGGCGGCACTGTACTGGTTAACGGCCCGACTGATAACGGTAATGGTCCTCTGGACTATACCGGCGTATTCGAAATCACGGGTGGCATTTTTGTGGCCGCAGGCAGCTCGGGCATGGCTCAGGCACCTTCTAGCTCTTCCACTCAATATTCGGTGATGGCAACATTCTCTGGATCGCAGCAGGCGGGTACGGTCATTCGACTGGAAAGCAATGATGGCACAGACATTCTTACCTTTACACCGAGCAAAACATTCCAGTCGATCCTGATCTCGACGCCGGATATTTCACTGGGCGAAGAATACACCTTTTACACAGGCGGCTCGATCTCGGGTACATCAGCAGATGGCTATTATACCGATGGCAGCTATGAGGATGGCACCGAAATCAGCAGCTTTACAATCAGCAGTATCGTCACCTATTTGTCTGGAGGTGGCGTAAGCACCAGCGGAACAGGCATGACTCAACCCGGTATGGGTGGCCAGGGCCGACGCTAAATAGACAAATTCCTCCCTATAGCAGAGCCGTACAGGAATATTCCTGTACGGCTCGCTTTATGTAGCCCACTGATCGTCTGACTTGGCTATTGGCGTTTTTTCGGAAACCATGGAAAAAACGCTGGCGTCGATTTGATATAATCTGCATATTGAGGCTTGGTCTCTTTGAGACTCTTTTCCAACATGACCACACCAGAGACACGCAGCAAAAAGAAGGTCATTACAATGGGGCTAATGATCGTCCACCAACCGCCCGGTGTGGCTAGGGCAAAGAGATAATAACCCCACCACTGTGCAGAATCGCCGAAATAGTTGGGATGGCGCGTGTACTTCCAAAAGCCTGTTCGAAGTACCTTGCCCTTGTTGCTAACATCTGCCTTGAAACGGGTCAACTGTATGTCTCCCCCAGCCTCAAAGGCAAAACCAATCAACCAGACGACGACACCCAACACATCCAACACCGACAGGGAATCACGCACCGGGCCGAATTGAGCAGCCAACAAAGGCAAGCTGATAATCCACTGCAAGAACCCCTGAAGAATAAACACGCGGAACAGGCTTTTCCACCACCAACTTTCGCCCGCCTCTTGGCGCCAGGCCGCATAACGAGGGTCCTCACCCTTGCCTTTGTTGCGAAGCAGGATATGGACACCTAACCGCAAGGACCAGATCGCAACGAGCACAAGCAGAATGATACGCCGCGCCGTAAACCCTTGGGAAAGGGTGTTGTATACCAGTGCCAAAACTAAAAAGCCGGGGCCCCAATAGATGTCGACAATAGATGAATTCTTGAGGGGCAGGCTCACAAGCCACAGCAGAATCATGCCCCCCAGAGCCACAGCCAGACCGATTAGCCACATACTCAAGAAACTCATCGTCACTCCTCCTTACAGAAAGGTTTTTCCCACGGCAGGTCATCCCAGATGCTCTGTGGAGCATAGGCGATGCCAAAGGCAACCGGCCCGGCATGCGAACCCAGCACCAGCCCCATGCGACCAATGGACAGGCAATTACAGTTGAATTCGGCTTTGACCTTCTCGAGGAGCTGCCTGGCCCCTTGCGGATACATGGTATGCAGGGTCTGCACACGCAGGCAGATATCAGGAGCGTAATCCTCCCGAATAATATCAGGCACGGCCTCAATGGCATGGGCAATGGTCCGGGATATGCGCTTTAGAGCGAACTTGCCAGTGGACAGATCTACACCAATTGTCGGCCTTATGTGCAGGACGGAAGCAATGAGGCCAGGCAGATTCCCCAATCGCCCTCCCATGCTCAAATACTTGAGATCCCCCAAAAGACAGAGCACCCGCGTTGCCTCGCCAACACGGCTCACCAGACGCATGATCTCTGCATAAGACCACCCCGCACGAACGGCTTGTGCAGCAGCCTCTACCTGCCAACCCACTCCCAGAGAAAGTGTTCTGGTGTCGTACACGGTAATATTTGCATCGGGCACATTCTCAGCGCCGATGCGGGCAGAATTGATTGTGCCCGACAATCCCGAAGAAACGTGCAGCGAGAGAATCTCAGGGTCTTCTTGAGCAATGCGCTCATAGGCAGAAGCAAACAAAGCAGGAGAGGGCTGGCTCGTCTTGGGAACCTGTCCACTCTCGATGATACGCGTGTAGAACCAATCCAAATCGATATTCTCGTCGCTTCGATAAGAAACCCCTTCCAACATTGTCGTCAAAGGAACCAATTCTATCTCCAGCTCTTTGATAATAGATGCATCCAAATCGACGCTGCAATCACTGACGATGCGCATAGACTCTTTCTCCTCCAGGCTAAAATGACCGTCCCTTGCCCGAGTCGGTGATCTGCACGAGATCTTCGGGATAGGGTGCGAAAAAAGTTTGCTGCAGAAGATAGTCAACCTGAAATCGAATGCTCCAGATGTGAATAATGGCCTGCGGGACGCTCAAAGGGAGTTGACCGCTGCGATAGTCATCGAGACACTCCAAAAAGTAGCCCTTTTCAGTTGCATTCAAATCAAAATAGCCCAGAGCATGCATCAACACATTGACAGTTGCAGTAGGACGCGGCACCTGCGCCAAAGCATTATAAAAGTGCTCCTCATAAGCAGCATAGGCCTCCGCTACATTCAGATGGTCATGATTGGCCACAATACTGCCCAACTGGCGCATCTCTATCTCGCTGTGGGCCAGCAGCAGCATTTTATTCCTGGCCTGAAAGTCGACCAGGGCACCCATAGTGCCAATCTGATGAACCTCTCGCCATCTGGCCCGAGCGAACACTTGCGTTAGAAAATGTTCGCGGATGGTATAGTTGGTTAGCCGCCCCTCATCTTCAAAAGGAATCCTCGGATAGTGCTCGGACAGGATGGCGGCAAACCGTCCTATTCCTTTTGTAGAAATGCTCTCCTTGCTACCCGGCGCATGAATCTTGATGCCAGACAGACCACACGACGGCGAGCGATTCTTGAGAATGGCGCCATCAACATCGCCCAATTCGACTGCATAGCTCGCGGCAAAATCATCCATAACCTCGGTGAGATCTTTACCTGTAGCAGGTTGTATCAGCCGCACCCTCCGATCGATCATCTCCAGGTGGATGGGGTCACGTGGTACCCCGAGGCCAATTTCTACCTCTGGGCAAGTAGTGACCACATCCACATAGGGCTTGATGAGCTTGACCACATCCGAAGAGACGCGCAAGCCATTCCAGCGGCAGTGTTCGAGCTCGATACAGCGGCTGATAAAGAGCCGGGGCCTTGGGAATTCACTCATGGCGCCTCCTCACTTTTTACAAAGATAGGACAAGTCGGTCTGATAGACAGAAGCCAATCGGAAAACCGGGGCGAGACGCGTTCCAAAAGCAGCAGTACAGCACTGGTCAAGCTGAGGGCGACAAGCGCTTGCAACATGGCACCAAAGGGCTGCAACCAGATGGAAACGGACAGAGCCTCATAAAGGCGAGTAAAGGGGTCAGACAAAGCACGCACGGGCAGATAACTAAGGCCGATGAGCGGAATCCATCTCTGGCCGACCCAGGCAAGAGGGCGCAGCTTGAGCACGGCAATGGCTCGAAAATAGGCCGCCAACACGCCAGACAGAGAGCCAAACAAAAGGTATAAAACCGAAAGGCCATATTCCCCCGTTTGCGGCGACATGCGTCCGCCCAGATCGGCCATAAGATAGACGATACCCGCAAAAGCATACATCACCAGGTTGGCCACCATGGGGCGTAAACTAAAACGCAAATAGCATCGGGCAATCAACCAACGACCCAGCAGATAGAAGCAAAGGGCCAAAGGCACAGCGTGCAGCCCCCAGGGCAATACACCAACTCCTGCCGCAGCCACACCCCAGGCCGCAAAGCCGCTCAGTATAGAGCCCAACAGCAACATATCACCCGAGGCGAGACGTTCGATCAAACTGGCTATAAGCGTGGTAGTAGCCAACACTGGAAGTACCCACAGAGACTCGGCATGCGCCAACCCATTGGCGAAGACAGCTCCATACAGTGTGCCCCATAGAGAATCGGCCAACTTCACATCCCAGTCCAACCAATTCAAGGCCTGTAGAGCTTGAAGCAACAGAGCGTTGATCAGAGAAAGTGCCAGATAAGCGGCAATCAAAATCACAGCGATCCTTGTTGCCGAACGGATACCCCGAGGCGTTCCCTCAGCGTTTGGGCTGCAAAAATAACCGGCCATAAAGAACAAGAGGGGATAATGAAACACGAAAATGACATCGAGGAGGAGAGGCGGCATTGCCGTATAGCCCAGGCCAACAAGAAGTACCACCAGACCCCAGGCATAGTAGACCCATTCTTGGCGAATACATGCAGAGCTATGCAAGAGTTGCTCCTTTATGTACACTAGCTCATTCTAGATGGCCCCCAGGGTTAATGTCAACACTGTGGTAAAATCCGTGACAGACGAGGAAATTGAGTTTAGAATAGATAACATATCTACCACATCATCATGGAGGGGAATATAGTGGCTGGATATCTCTTGATCTGGGTCATTGCTTTTGTCGCTATTGGCGCGCTAGACGCGCTCTGGCACTTGCTTCTCTTTAAGAAAGATTACGACCAGGGACTGGCCCCCTTGCTACCCCAACAATCGGAGGGTAAACAGGGCATGAGGGGGATCCCGGCCATCATTGCCCAACTGTTCGTCATTAGTGCCTATGTGGCCCTGGTCGCCATTGTAGTAAGCCTAGGCGGCGGGATGGACGCAGCCGCGTTGAGTGGCGCTCTTGCGGGCATCCTCGCTATCAGTGTCTATGGTTTGGTAAACAGAGGCCTGATTGAAAATTGGAATAAACGCATCACTATCCTCGAAGTCATCTGGGGGCCGATCATTGGTGCTACTTCTGGCGTCCTGATCTATTGGCTGATCAACCTTTTCATCGGTTGATGAGAAACAAAGAGAGACACCCACATGTGCAGCGCACACGCGGGTGTCTCTCTTTCACAATGAGCTATCAACTATCACCAGGTACTATATCATTGGCTTTGACCGGCACGAGATCCCACAATACCCACGTCGGTCGCATTGCCTGCAAAGATGGCGCCATGAACCATTTTGCAGGATATCGCAGAGCGTTAAGGCAGGGGCTTGTCCTCAAACGTTGAGCGGGCGCAAGCTCTGACGATAAATGTTGCTGATCACCTTGGCGTCAGCCTCAATGGGTGCCAGGCTGAGCAGCAAGCCTAGAGAGGGTGTCTCAAGGGCCAATTCCGTCAAGCGAGGGACATCTCCCTCAGTGTATCCTTCATCCTCTAGCTTGGAAGTCACACCGATCTCGAACAACCAACGCTCGACCGCCCTTGCAACCTCACGAGCCTCGCCGGGTTCCCCTTTGAAGGAACCGACTATCGGCTCAAAAATATCGGCCAATACTTCAGACTGGGAGGCATAGATTGTCTCGACCACTGAAGGCAAAAGCATCGACAATCCCAATCCATGGGCCAGCTCCGGCTTGACGCCGCTGAGAGGATGCTCCAGAGCATGGGTAAAGTGGAGCATGCCATTATCAAAGGCGATGCCAGCAATAGCCGAGGCATACAACAAGTAATAGCGCGCTACCAGGTCACCCGGATGCGCCACGGCCTGCGGCAAATAACGAGCAACCAAGCGAATAGTTTCTTTAGCCAGCATAATGGTGTAGGGCGTAGCTACTTTGGAGGTAGCTGCTTCGGTCACATGGTTGATGGCATCAATGGAAACATACAGGGTCTGGTTTTTGGGTAGGCCGCACATGAGCGCGGGATCATCGATGGCATAGAGCGGGTAGATGCAATCGTAGGCAATGGCCGGCTTGAAACCGAGATCGGGAATAGAAACCACGGCAAAGCGATCGACCTCGGTGCCTGTGCCGTGGGTCGTGTTCACAGCCACAACGGGCGCGGCCTTTTCCGGCGCAAAAGCATACGTATACAAGTCCTTGCAGGTCTTTTCAGGATACTCGAGCAAAATAGCCACACTCTTGGCTGCATCAATGGGGCTGCCCCCACCTACGCCTATAACAGCCTGGGCGCCAAATTCACGAGCAAGGGCAACGGCCTCATCCACCGTCGTATCATCAGGATTGGGTGTGACTTTGTTAAAAAGCACGTACTCGACCCCATTATCGACCAAAGCGGGTTCGATTGTTTTCCATGCACCACACTTGATATAGGCGCTGCGGCTGGAAACAACCACAACTTTGTCGATGCCGCGGTTCTTGATATCCACAACAATATCGCGCATCTTGTCGATTGCACCGACACCCAGATAGAGTGTCGTACGGCAACGCAGTTCCTGCACCTGGAAAATATCAACTTTGGATTCCCACATGTTGGAGCCTCCCTAATATCTGCGACTAACAGGCATCTCACAAGTCGCCATTTTGTGTATATCGGCACAAGTCTGGCTCGGAGCTCAAATCAGCTTTACTTTGTGCCTCTTTTCACAAAGAAGTATATATCTTTTTGTTCTCACGTCAACCTATTTGTGCAATATTTCACGAATTATAGGCAAAAGAGCTGATAGACGCCACCCAGCATAGTTGATTTAGACGATCCCGCATTATCAACCAGGTAGGGGAGCGTCACTAAAAACAGAGGCCCCGCGATCTGTGCGAAGCCTCTGTCTGCAAAAGGAGCAGGTCAAGAACGCGGAGAGAATAGATTCAACACTGAGGCGGGTTTATTGAGAGGCTGACTTGATCTGGAGGGAACCAACCGTATCCCTGCAACCTTGATGTAGGCTTGCATCAAGAGATCATTAGCATTGTCCCAACTTTGGAGCTCTGTCTGCATGCGCGCCTCATGTCCCATCTGCTGGCACAAATCGTCATTCTGAACTAGCTGCCGGACGAGACTAACAAAGCCCTGGAGATCATCCTTTTCACATAACAGCCCAGTTTGTCCATGATCCACCAAGTTCGCCGGACCGCCCGAGCGCGGGGCTACAACCGGCAATCCTGAAGCCATAGCCTCGAGCACTACATTGCCAAAGGTTTCATTGGCCGAAGGGAAACAAAAGATATCGCCGCAGGCATAAGCCGCACCCAGTTCAGCGCCGGAGAGATAGCCAGTAAATACACAACGGTCTCGATCCAGCATCTGCTCAAGATGTTGCCTCTCGGGCCCTTCCCCTACCAGAGCACAGCGCACCTCGGGTAGAGCTTTCATCACCTCGCCAAGCCATTCGAGACGTTTTTCTTTGGCAAGGCGGCCGACGTACAACAAAAGCGTACCCTCAGGGTGTCCATCCGTCAGGCGGTGACGCATCTCATAGGTCCAATTGGCCGGGGTATATAGGTCAACATCAACACCGTGGGGCCATACGCCGAAACGCTGAAAGCCGTGCTCCAACAGTTCGTTGCGTGTAAAATCGGAAGGTGCCACATTCCACTCAGCCTGATTGTGAATATTTCGGAAAAAGCTCCACATGATGCCTTCGGCAGCCTGCATACCATATAGCTGACAATATCCGGGAAAATCTGTGTGATAAGAGGCCAACACGGGAACACCGAGCTGGTGCGCATATTTGAGGCCACCTTTGCCCAGAAAAGCGGGGTTAATAAGGTGCACAACGTCTGGAGAGAAACGTTTTAGATGGTGACGAATGCTGACATCGGGGCGTGCCAAACGCAAAGGTTTATACCAAGGGAAGCTATAAGCAGGGTAGCCAATGATTGGGGTTTCGGCATAGCATTCAGGAGCGCCCTTGGGAGCAAACATGAGCGTTTCATGTCCGCGCGTGGCGAGGTATTCTAGAAGATGACAGGTTGTGTTGGCCACACCATCCCATTTTGGCAAAAAGGATTCAGCAAAAAGGGCTATCTTCAAGATACCTTACCTCCTACAAGAGTAAAATGCTGGCACCCAAGAAACAAATAACTTACCAGATACCTCCTTTAGCATACGTGCCCTATATTAAGAAAAACCATTCTCCCGGTTAACGCAATGTAATGCTTTGAGATAGATTGCTTGTATCGAAATCGGCGTTGCCTTACACTGTTGGCATATTGCCCTGGCAGCGCGAATGCGGAGAAGGATTGTTCCCACTGAATTTTTATGTACGAGAGGAGAGTGTCATGAAAGCTCTGATGATTGCAGGAACCCGAAGCAAAGAAGGCCAAACTGCTCGCGCCCTTGATGCCTATGCTGCGGGATGTATGAGCACCGGAGCTGAGGTAGAAACTATATTCCTCCCAGAGCTGGACATTCGGGTATGCAACCAGTGCGGTGCCGATAACTGGGGCACCTGCAAGAGCCGGGGTATTTGCTGCATCAAAGACGACCTAAACAGTGTAATCACAAAAATTCGCGAGGCGGATGCCGTGGTTTTTGTCACGCCCGTATTCTATAGCGATGTGTCTGAGAGCATTCAGGCTTTTACGCGGAGACTGCGCCGTACCACGTCCAATGAGAATGGCAAAGTCGATATCGCTGGCAAGCGGGCCGCTGTCATCGCCGTTGCCGGGAGTAGAGGCAAGGGCGCAGCTGCCTGCTGTGGCCTTTTGGAAGAAATGCTCGTACGTACTGGTTTTGATGTCATTGATCTACAGCCCATTCGCAAACAGAATCTCGATGCCAAAATCAGCACGTTGACTCAGGCGGGGGCATGGTTCGCCAGCACCCTATTAGGAGAAGAATAGACTATGCGTATTCTATCGATATCCGGAAGCAGGAACCCTCAGGGACAAACCGCCACAGCGGCTGAAGCCGTCATTGCTGGTTTTGAGATAGCCGACGGCGAATCCGAACGCATGTTTCTACCAACCATGAAGATCAATCACTGCAATCAGTGCAACATGGAAGGTTGGGGAGGCTGTCAGCGCGGTTTTTGCGGAGGATATACCGACGATCTGAACACGGTGCTGGACGCCATCCGCGGCGCTGACGCCGTTCTTTTTTCCACACCCGTCTACTATGCTAGTTTGGCAGAATCCATGCGAGCGCTGACAGACCGCATGCGCCGTGTAGTGACGCACATGACCGACCCCAGTGGAATCGTCAATAAACCCGCCATGGCCCTCGCCGTAGCAGGCGGGAGAGGCGGCGGCTCAGTGGAATGCTGCCTGCATCTTGAAAAAGTGCTCCGAACCATTGGTTTTGATCTAGTGGACGTTGTGCCGATCAGAAGACAAAACCTCTCAGCCAAATGTGAACAGCTCAAGATAGCCGGAGAATGGCTGGCAACTCTGCCCCATAGTAACTAGTTGCTGCTTTGGAATAGAGTGGCCTACAGTAGACCTTATACGGCTTGCTGTAGGCCACTTGCCAAAATAAAGTTTTTTGTAACTCCTTGACGTCTGTTTCATCCTATACTAGCATGATATCGTAAATACTTTATAAAGTATGATAATCCGAGTTTGCTTCTGGAAGCAGATTCAGCTTTCAACGTGATTTATCACAGCCAGATAGGATGCTACATGAAACTCTGGGAGACCTTTAGAGAAGCCAGCCAGTACAAAGACGCTCTCACTGGGCGAAAGGTGACCATCCTTACCACAAAGGGCGCCATTAACCAGACCCCCACCTACCACACCAACTCGGGTTTTACTTTTGATGGGGAGCATCTTGTTCTCATCTCCATCCGCGAAGGGGCCACCTGGGTTATACGTGCAGATACAGACGACGGCGCACTGACACCGATTTGGCGTGCCCCCGGCATCGGCGATCGCAGCTACATTCACCGTTGCATGGGGCTCAAAGGAACCATTGAGGGCAAATCTGTTGATGGACGGGGTGTGGCTGGAAATCGCTTGACTGTTGCGCCGCATTCAGGATTAGCCATCTTTACCTGCGAACGCAGCTTGATAGCAACTAATATCTATACTGGGCAAGAACGCACGCTCATCCACGATGTTGGAAACGAATGGATCTTTGGCGCCCCCTGTGTCTCACCGGATGAACGTTGGGTTGCCATCGCCCTGAGTTCCGCTCACCCTCAGTTTGCTTCACACAGAGAAATAACCCATGACTATCGCGATTTCAGCTCACACCGTCTCAAAATAGTGCGCATTCCCATCGAGGGCGGCCCCATGCAAGTATTGTTCGACCAGATGCCTGCTCAATCGGCACACTGTTCCTTCTGCCCCTTGGATGGTGATGTTCTCTACTTTGATCTAGACTTGCCCCCGGGTTATTGGGGCGGCAGTGACAACCAGACTCCCCGTATTTGGCTGATCAACACCAACAGCCGTCGTCCTCATCCCTTGAAAGAGAAATACCCAGGCCCTTTCCAAACCCATCAGGCGTGGTTGTGGGATAAACCAGCTATGGCCTACCATGGCCCACTGCCCAGTGGTGGCACCTATATCGGCATTACCGACATAACTGGGAAAACACTCTGGGAGCAAAGTTATCCGCTGGCCAAAAACTATGGGCATCTCACGCCAGATGTCAAACGCCCCGCTTTGGTTTTGGATGGAGATTTCTCGCAAGACATGTTGCAGTTTCTGTACTATGATACGGGTAGTAATGAACCGCATCTTGAGCCTATTTGCAGACACGGTACAGAATGGGGAACACTGCCCGGGCAGTACTCGCATCCTCATCCGTTGACAGATCCCACCGGGCGCTTGATCAGCTTCACACGCGCTGTCGATCAGAGATCGGAAGTTTGTCTTGTAGAAATCTGACCTTTAAATAGGAGGCAATCTCGTGGCCAAAAGGCAGCATATTGGTGTCATCATCCCACTCACAGCCCTCATTAAAGACGGGATCGCCCCTCTCAATGCCCTGGGGCTCGATGCCTGTCAGATCAACTGCTGGGATGAGACACTCTACACGCCAGAAAACGCTGCCGCCCTCAAAGAGATTCTTGCCCAAGGCCTCATCGTCAACTGCCTTTGGGCAGGATGGCCCGGCCCAAAGGTATGGGATTTTATCTCTGGGCCAGGCACGCTTGGTCTAGTACCCGAGGCCTACCGCGCCGTACGCATTGAGGCGCTCAAGAACGCAGCGCGTTTTGCCGCAGGCCTAGGCATTACGGATATTACCACACATGTGGGCTTTATCCCCGAGAACCCCGGTACACGGGAATATATCGATCTAATCGCTGCCTTGCGAGATCTTGCCCAGTATTGTGCTAAACTCGGCCTTTGGTTTAATTTTGAAACAGGTCAGGAAACACCGGTTACATTGATGCGTACCATCGCCGACATCGGCACGGATAACCTGGGGATCAACCTTGATCCTGCCAATCTGCTTCTCTATGGCAAGGCCAACCCGATTGATGCAGCGCGCCTTTACGGCAGCCTGGTGCGCGGTGTCCATATCAAAGATGGACACTACCCTACAGATTGGAAAAATTTGGGGCAAGAAACCCCTGTAGGACAGGGCAGTGTCGACATGCCAATGCTGATAGATGTTCTGCGAGCCAACGGGTATGACGGCCCTTGGATCATTGAGCGAGAAATCAGCGGTGAGCAGCAGATTCGCGACATTGAACTGGCCAGAGATTATTTGCTAAAAATCCTCGCCTCATGATAGAGCAACACCCTAGCGAACCCACTCTCAATAGGGTAGATCAAGAGGAACCAAGCCGTGTATCAGCAAATGGTGGTAAGCCCAGTCCGTTGGATGAGCTTACCACCATGATAACTGCCAAGCTCATTCAGCAGATCAAAGCCCCACCCTGCTTGGGTGCCCGCGCATACACAACCCTGGGCAAAGGGCTAGAGACCCTGTCACGACTTGGAGGGCGCGGAAGCGAACACCATCTCGGCCCTGACAAAATGATCATCGTTAGTCATGGGCTTCCCATCCCGGGCAATATAGCTACAACCCTAGGAGAGTGCGTCCATCTGCTGGACGAATACGCCCCGCAAAAACAGCGCTTTCTGCTGAATCATGAATACATCCACGTGTTGCAATATAGAGCGATGGGCTGGGTCTTTTTGCCTCGATACGTGTTGGAAAGGTTCAAAGCCCGATTGAAACATCAAGATCCTTACTCAGACAATCCACTGGAAACACAGGCCCTTTCAATCGAGGCATTTTTACGAGAGCATCCCTGGCTGCCTGACATCTGGCAGTTACAATAGTCGCCATAAAGGGCAATCAATCAAAACGCAAAAGAATTGATGGCGATAATCAGTAAACAGTTGAAATCGAATCACAGCATCATGTAGAATAAGGTATCTTTTGCCGAAAAGGACTAGAGCATGCCCCAACCGACACGGGTTCTGCTGGTCGATGATGACGAGGATGATTATGTGCTAGCTCGAGACAGCCTCGCAAGCACTGTCCATGGCGCTATCAAACTCGACTGGATGTCAACGCTCGACTCAGCCTTGGCGTCGTTGTCCCAAAACGATTATGATGCCTGTGTTGTGGATTATCGTTTGGGCGTCCGAAACGGCACCGAGCTAATCCGAGCAGCTAGGTCTCAACAAATCGACATTCCTTTTATTTTGATGACGGGTGTCGGCAATGCTGATACTGATCAAGAAGCAATGCAAGCCGGCGCCGATGATTACCTCGAAAAAGCTCAAGCAACCGGCCCCCTCTTGGAACGCAGCATCCGGTATGCCATCAAGCACAAAGCCGCTGAACGTGAACTTGCCATCGTTATTGAAAACTTTAGAACGTTGGCAGAAAACTCGATGAATCTGATCGCACGGGTGGACAAGCAGCTATGTCTTTCTTACATGAACGCCGCTATGGAAACGTACACCCATCTGGATAACATCCAGTATAGAGGCACATCACTAGAGGATTTCCCTCCTAACTCATTGATCAATCGGGAATGGGTTGAACTTGTCAAAGAGGCGCTTACTACAGACTTGCCTACAGATGGTGTGCTAGTCGTTAGGGGTGCCGATGATTCCAGAATCATCCATTGGCGCATTGTTCCAGAGCGAGATACTGCCGGGCACACTGTTAGTTTGCTATGTACAGGCCATGATGTCACCCTGGAACGTCAAAATGAGGCAGAAAAAAGACGTCTGGAAAGAGAGTTGGAGCAGGCGAGGCGGTTCGAAGCCCTGGGGCGTATGGCGGGAGGGTTGGCGCATGATTTCAATAACCTTCTCACTGTCATTAACGGCTATGCGGCCATTGTCATGGATTCTCTTGCCCCCCAAAACCCACTCTACGGGGATGTACAAGAAATACTACAGGCAGGGCAAGAAGGCGCAGCACTCATATCTAAATTGCTTTCTTTTTCTCAACATGCCATGACAGACACAACAGCCATCGACATCGGCAAGGTCGTCGCCGAGGCGATCGGCTCTATCCAGATCGGCATGGAAGATAACATTGCCATAAGAACAAGCCTGTCTGATACGCCTCCTTGTTCCTGTGCGGGAGAATCGATGATGCGCCGCATCCTGGCGGGCATTATTACCAATAGTATAGAAGCGATTCAAGCCAAATGCATCGGGGACGGCTTTATCGATATCCATACCTGGCTGCATACGCAGTCACAAGAGCCTGATGAGTTGCATCTAAATCCTGGACGTTATGTCGCGCTCGCCATTACAGATAACGGCATCGGCATGGACCATGAAACGCTATCACGCGTGTTCGAACCCTTTTTTACACAAAAAACCCGAACACGTGGAACAGGGCTCACGCTTGCTGTTGCCTATGGCGCGATCAGACAGTGTCACGGCAATATCGCGGTACATTCGCAGGCCGGGCAGGGAACAACCATAACGCTTTATCTCCCAGCCGTTGGAGAGTGGGATGAACAAGGTTAAGCACCTCATTGCTTGCGCACTGATCATATCCTTATCCCTCATTGCCACGCCTTTTCTACTTGCCCAACCCCCCACACCAGTTCTCGTTGTAGGCATCGATGAGAATTATCCTCCTTATGAATTTACTGAAAATGGAACCCCGACTGGCTTTAATGTCGATCTCGTCAATGCTGTAGCAACAGAGATCGGCTATAAAGTAGAATTCGTCGCGGCCCCGTGGACCGATGTACGGGAAATGCTCGCAAATGGAGAAATCGATATACTCGCGGGCATGTTCCAAAGCGAACAACGGGACATATTCATAGACTTTAGCACTCCCTATTTGGCAGTAACCAACGCAGTGTTTGTTCGTGAGGATTCTGACATCACAGAGATTGACCAGATTCAAGACAAAGAGATCCTCGTAGAGAGGGGAGATCTGCTGCACGAGTGGCTCTTGGAACAAGGGATATCTCGAACGATTATTCCTGTGGCCAACACTACTGAAGCACTTACCCTACTGGCATCCGGTCAGTACGATTGCGCCGTCTTGTCCAAATATCAGGGATTGTACCTTATCAATCAACTGAGCATTCATAACCTTAAAAGCCTTGATGAACCGATTGTAATAAGCCAGTACTGTTTTGCGGCAAAAGAAGGCAGCCAAGAGCTGCTAGCCCATTTAAATGAGGGGCTGGCTATAGTACGAGAGTCTGGCGAGTATGACCTCATCTATAACAAATGGTTTGCCGAGTTCGAACCATGGTACAGCGCTGAATGGGTCAAATATGTTGGCTATGGTCTTGCAGCTAGCAGTCTCTTGTTGATCTTTGTAATCATGACCAATTACAGCCTGAGAAGACGTGTTCAACAAAGAACAGATGAACTGGAACTGGAACTGGAAGAAAAAAGACAGATCCAGGCTTCTCTTCAAATCTATGCACAGGATTTGGAAAGAAGTAATCGAGAATTGAGTATCTTTTCGTATGCTGCATCGCATGATCTACAGGCACCTTTGCGCAAAATCATAGCTTTTTGTAGCCGCATCCAGCAAACCCAATCAGACGTTCTTGATGAGCAGAGCCGTGATTACCTGGAGCGTGCACTAGACTCCGCCAAGCGGATGCAGGTTATGCTGCAAACCTTACTTTCCTATGCCAGCATCACCCCTGACGAGAATCTTTATGCCATAACGGAACTTGATCTCGCTCTGGCAGATGCACTAAACGATCTTGAGTTATTGATCGAAGAATCGGGGGCGACCATCATCAGTGCTCCTTTGCCCGCAATAGAGGGCGATAGAGGATTGTTAAGCCAGCTTTTCGCTAACCTCCTCAATAACTCTATCAAATTTGCAAAACAAGATATTTCCCCAGAAATCAGCATACGTGCGATAACTACTGATACAGAAACTATCATCACCATTCAAGATAATGGCATTGGATTTGATAACACGTATGCACTGCAAATGTTTGGATTATTCCAGCGGCTTCACGGGCAGTCTGAATATGAGGGCCATGGCATGGGATTAGCCATATGCCGCAAGATCGTCGAGACCCATCACGGCAGCATCACTGCGCACAGCGGCCCCGGGCAAGGAGCAACGTTCACCATCACGTTGCCCCTTGTGCAGCCTTTGTTCTCCTCTAGCAGCATGGATAAAGAGCTGGATCTTTAGAATCATGCCGATCGCTTCAAATGCATTGGCCGGTTAGGAATGCCTGTGCTATACTCAAGTTCTATTTGTTCTCCAATCAGCCAGCAATACGATACCCCTGCCGGAGCATGCTGCATGAAAGATATAACCCTTGGCGTTGATCTGGGTGGTACGCAAATTCGCGCCATGATCTGCGATGCGGACAATAACATCATCGAACGTTCAGCCACACTCACACTTGCTGAACAAGGTCCAAAGCAGGTCATAGAGCGCGTCCAAACCACAATGAATGAAACCGTAAGAACCGTGGGTTGGCAGCGTATCAAGAGCATAGGCATTGGCGCGCCGGGGCCGCTTGATCCCTTCAAGGGAATAGTTACACAGGCGCCCAACCTGCCTGGGTGGGATGACGTCCCTCTACGAGATATCATCAATGAGGCAACAGGCGTCGAGGCCTTTTTGGGGAACGATGCCAACCTGGCTGCACTGGGAGAGCAAATGTACGGTGCTGGCAAGGGGTGCCAAAACTTGGTTTACATGACTGTGAGCACAGGTATTGGCGGCGGTATCATCATCAATGGGGAGCTGCTCCTTGGCTCACGGGGGTTTGCTGGCGAAATTGGCCACCATACTATTCTGGTTGATGGACCCCTTTGCGGGTGCGGTAACCACGGCTGCCTTGAGTCACTCGCCGCAGGTCCGGCTATTGCACGTCGTGCGCGACAAGCCGTGCGCAACCATCCGGATTCTCTGATTCTCAGTATGGCAGGCAACGACCCAGAGGGCATTACCAGCGTCACAGTATCTCAAGCTGCTCATCAAAATGATCCTCTCGCTCTCGAAATCGTGTATACGACAGGGCGCTACATTGGCATCGGTTTGGGGAACCTGGCAAATATCCTGGATACGGAACTTTTTGTTATTGGTGGTGGTGTATCATACATGGGGCAACCTCTATTTGATGCAATTCAGGTTGGTTTTGAAGAGACCGCACTTCCCGCCATGCAGCATGCACATATCGTTCCCGCAAAACTGGGAGTCGATGTGGGGCTTTGGGGTGCAATTGCACTTGCTAGAAAGAGCTAGAATCACAAGGAGATGAATATGTCACTCAATGATTGCCAAGAGTGCGACATTGAGGGTTTTTTGGAGAAAGCCGGGCTCTCGTTTCAAGAGACCGCCCTCCTCGAAGAAGCCCTCACACATCGCTCATACGTTAACGAACACCGTAATAGTGATTTGCCCGATAACCAGCGCCTCGAATTCCTGGGGGATGCTGTGCTAGACCTGTTGGTTGGCGAGTGGCTATATCATCGCTATCCAAATGCTCGTGAGGGGCAGCTTACGCGGTTGCGCGCCATGCTCGTACGCAACCAAACACTGGCCTCTTTTGCAAGAGAAATCGACCTGGGGACATTTCTTTTGTTGGGCCGTGGGGAAGAAGCTGGGGGCGGCCGCTCTCGCCGCGCCAACCTTTGTGCTGCTTTTGAGGCTGTGGTTGGTGCAGTCTATCTCGATCGAGGCCTTGAATACTGCCGAAAATGGGTGGGGGGCTTTTTGGCCGCACATGCCCCGGATGTTGACAAACACATGAATACCAAGGACCATAAGAGCCAGCTTCAGGAAGTTATTCAAGCCACACGACACGTGACACCAGCTTATGATATCGTTGGCTCGATTGGCCCAGACCATGATCGCGTTTTTACCGCCCAAGTTATTGTCAATGATCAGGTTCTTGGTCAAGGGCAAGGCAGCACAAAACAGGATGCTGAACAAGATGCAGCCAGAGACGCCATCGATCATCTGGAGGCACAGACCAACAATCATTCATCTGGATCGGGAAGCGTATGCGGCTGAAACGACTGGAACTGTACGGCTTTAAGAGCTTTGCAACCCGCACCGTATTCGAATTCGGAGAGGGTATTACCGCTATCATTGGCCCCAACGGAAGCGGTAAGAGTAATATCGCCGATGCTATACGCTGGGTGTTTGGCGAACAGAGTTACCGTTCATTACGCGCCAAAACAACAGGCGACATGATCTTTTCTGGAACGGGCTCGCGCGCACGCATGGGCCTGGCCGAGGTGCTCATCGTGCTGGATAACAGCGATGGCCTCATTCCGTTGGAATTCACCGAGGTGGTCATCGGAAGGCGGGCGCATCGTTCTGGCGAGAACGAATATTTGCTCAACGGCAACAAGGTGCGCTATCGCGACATCCTTGATGTGCTGGAAAAGGCCGGCCTTGCAAGAAGTTCCTATACCGTCATTGGGCAGGGCATGGTAGATGCCGCCTTGTCTTTGCGCCCCGAAGCTCGTCGAGCCCTTTTTGAAGAAGCCGCCGGTATTACACCGCATCTGCGCAAACGAGAGCAATCCCTTTCACGAATCGCCGAGACAGAGCAAAACCTCGAACGCGCACAGGATATTCTTCAAGAATTGGAACCACGTGCCAGACGCCTTGCCCGACAGGCCGAACGTGCAGAAGCCTATCGCCTATTGCAGCAAGATCTGGAAGAGCTTCAACGTATATGGTACGGCTATCAATGGCGGGTGAGGCAACAAAATCTTTCGCAAACCCAGGAGAGACTGGAGCGGGCGCAAAACCAGCTCGAACTTCAGCAGACGCATTCCACAGAAGCTCGTGATGAACTGGCCAGACTACAAGAAAAACAAGACGAGCAGCGGCGCCATATCGACGAACTGGCCTCGCGCGCAACGGCCCTACAAGAACGCGCCGAGATGTTCTCGCGTGAGATTGCCATCAATCAAGAAAGAGCGCGCCTTTACGAGCAACAGAAAACCGGCCTGCAAGCGGATATAGACGGCCTAGAAACACGACGCAATGCGCTTCAGACGGAAATTGATGCCTCTCGTGCAGAGCTAGCACGTTATACTGCATCCTTCGAGGAAAGCCAGCGTGTGCTGGGGGCCGCCCGCAGCGAACTCGTCGAGTTGGACAGGCAGCGTTCCCGCCTGGAAAAGCAGGCTAACGAGCTCGAACGCCAGCTAACAAGAACCAATCACGATATTTCGCAGAACCATGCGCGGCTTGAACAGCTCGACGAACAACAAGAAGCATCAAGCCGTGATTGCACCACGGCTCATTCATCTATTGCCCAGATTGCACGACGTGAGACCGAGCTAGAAGAAAAACTCGACCAACTGCGTGCAGAGCTGGCCGAGACAACAGAGCAGTACAACAACGCCCTGGCAAGCAGATCCAAGGTCGAAACCCGACTCGATGAACTGCGTCAGGAACTGCGCGAAGCTCAGGGAAGCCTCACCGCGCAGGAAAAACATAAAGACCAGCTCGTTTCGCGCTACGATCTGCTTGGCAGACTGCGTGATGAGATGACCGGCTACAACCCCGGCGTTCGTCACATTCTCGGTGCAGAATCGGGGCTCAAGGGGCTTAGGGGCACTGTTGCCAATCTCATCGCTGTCCCTTCACGATATGAGCAGGCTATCGAAGCTGCCATGGGCTCTCGCCTGGAGAACATCGTGGCTGACACCTGGGCCGATGCCGAGGCAGCAATTGCCGAACTCAAGCGATCTGGTGCAGGTTGGGCTACCTTTTTGCCGCTCGATACTGTCAAAGCACGCTCAGACCTGCGCATTCAGGCAGAACGCGGCATCGTCGGCGTCGCCAAAGACCTCGTATCTTATGATGCAGAATTGGAACCCATCGCCAGTCTTTTATTGGGGCGTGTTGTTATAGTCGATGACCTGACCACTGCAAGAAATCTGCTTCGGCAGCGCACTGGTGCTTCGCTCATTGTGACGCTGGGCGGCGAGACAGTTCAGCCCACAGGCGCAGTAAGCGGCGGCGCTCGTAAAAAGCGCACCAATTTCTTGGCTCAAGAACGCGAATGGCGGAATCTGCCTGCAGCCATTGAGCAGATCGATGCCGACATCAACGAAGCATCCGAGCAGGTACGGGCTCGGCAAAGTGCCTTAGATGAAGCTAACAATCAGCTTCTGTCACTTGAAGAGCAAATACGCTCCCTGCGCGATCAAGCCAACAGGCAGAGACAAACGGTAGGCGAATGTGAAGCCGATATCCGTGAGGCTGTGCGCGACCACAACTGGCACCAAAATCGCCTTGTTCAAGCTGAAAAAGAGCTGGGTAACCTTGCGGACAAACGAGCGCATTTTTCGAGCGAGCTTGAAAGCCTGGAAGCATCAAGAGTCAAGCATATCCAAGAACTTGAACAAGTGCAGAATATGCTTTCAACCCAGGATGACGAGGGCCTGCGTGCCCGCGTTGCTGAAATGGAAACACACGCAGCCGTAGCCAAGAGAACTATCGAAAGCCAGAATGCCCTGCTCTCAAGCCATGAACAGAATATGAGACAGATACTTGAAGAACATTCTGCCAAAACGGAACGGCTAAACTCACTCCACGCAGAGCAGACAGCACTTGGAGAAGCGACAACTGCAGCGCACGAGCGCTTGGCCACACACCAGGAAAACGCCGCGCATGTGCTATCAGCACTCGAACCAGCGCGCACTGAACTGGCCGAGTTAGAAACCAAGCGCCGCGAAATGGAAACTCTGCGCTCCCAACGGATGGATCGCCTGCACGATGCCGAGCTGCGCTACAATCAAACTCATTTGGAGCGAGATCGTGCCCAGGATGCGGTCGATGCCTTAGCGGAGGACATCGAAGCAGATCTCGGTCCAGTGCACCTTCCGGGCAGCACCGTGCAGCAGTTGCACCTCAGCTTGAGTGACAAAGTTATTGAACTACCCGTCGTCGAAACGGCACCACAAGGTCTTTCAGATCAGATCCGGGCGTTACGTGTGCGCATCAAACGGCTGGGCAATATCAACCCCGATGCACCCGAAGAATACGAAGAAACACTTCAGCGGCAAACCTTCTTGGAATCCCAGGCCCAGGATTTGCGCGGAGCCATTGCCACCCTGTATGAAGTCATCGATGAGTTGGACGATGTCATCCAGCAAGATTTTGGAGAGACGGTTCGGCTTGTGGACAAGAACTTTGGCAAATACTTTACCGCCCTCTTTGGCGGGGGAAATGCCAAGCTTATATTGACCAATCCCGACGATATTGCAGAAACAGGCGTTGACATCATCGCCCATCCGCCTGGCAAAAAAACACAGCAGCTGTCGCTGCTGTCTGGTGGTGAGCGGGCACTGACCGCTGTTGCTCTTGTTTTCGCTTTGCTCAGTGCGAATCCGGTGCCGTTCTGCTGCCTGGATGAGGTAGATGCTGCGCTCGATGAGGCCAATGTGCAGCGTTTTCGCAAGCTGCTACTAGAACATGCCGATAATACCCAGTTCTTAGTTATCAGCCATAACCGCCGCACAATTGAGGCCGCCACTACCATTCATGGCATCTCGATGGCAGAGCGAGGCGTCTCACAATGCCTTTCGCTGGATTTGCCGCCCGAACAGCTGGAGCAGATGGCCCTCAAGAATTAGGTCATCCCCTCATCCCAATACTAGGCTTGATCTGATAACCTGGCACTGTCAATATCGGTGCCAGGTTTGCTTAATGCCTCAATATCTGGCAATTCATCGAGTGTAGAAATGCCAAAGTACTGCATAAACTGGAACGTCGTACCCAAAACCTCTGGGCGCCCCACCTGCTCCAGGCGTCCTTGCACTTCGATCAACTCTTTGGCGATGAGCGTACGGATAACGCCAGAACTATTTACACCACGAACAGCCTCAACATCAGTGCGCGTAACAGGTTGCCTGTAAGCAATGATCGCCAGAGTTTCGAGAGCAGCAGGAGATAGCTTGCTTGAGAGATCAGTGCCGAGAAAACGTTCGATCACCTCAGTCACTTGAGGTGAAGTTACCATCTGAACATTGTCGCCAGAACGGACAACTCGGACGCCACGCTCTGCCGTAGATTGAACCAGTGCTTTGACGGCCTCTTCCGCCTGCTCGCGCTCACACTGCAAAGCGCCAGACAATGCATCGATGCTAACCGGGCCATCCGCAACAAAAAGCACTGCCTCAACGGCGTGCTCCAGACACACTTCACCCACGCTGCTCATCTCCTCTTTGTTGTTCGTCAATCAGAACGGGCCTTTGAAAACACGAAAGGGCATTATACAAAAGAGTCAGTCTGGGGCGAAACTTACCTCGCCGCATTCATATGCTGCGCAAACACAGCCAGAAATGCGGCGAGATTCAATTCAGAAGGACCAAACCAGGCGAAAGGCGTTACTCTTTTTTGTCGTCGGTTTCTGGTTTTTCTTCACCCAACGTCACTTTGGAAGGCTCTGCAGATGTCGCTTTGGGTGCCGACAGCGAATCGAGATAGGCATTCGTCTCGGCCTTGGTGGGTTGGGGGGCAGAAGCAGCATAAGTTGGCGTGACAATAGCCTCTGGCTTGGCTGAGGGCATGACAACTGGCCTGGATTCTGGGGGGCTGGCAACAGCAGGAGCAACTGGCTGACGCATAGACACGCCGCCAGCTCTGACCGGAGCACTGTTGATATCCAGATTCATGCGACCTCTGAGCTTGAGGCCCAATTCGCCTTCGAGGATTCTTACAGAGAGATCGATGATTTGATCACTAAGGGCGGGAACGTTGACACCCGGAGCGGCATCGACGGCAAGCGTTACCCCAACATCCTTACCACGCGTTCTAAACGTTGGCATGACACTGTTCACGCCTTCAAGTTCACTGATGCGATACTCTAGCGTCTGCTGTACCGATTTGAGGCTGATGCGGGCATTGCCGCGACCTTGGGCGCGAATTCGAACTGACTTGCGCTTGCGAGGCCATATCTCCATAAAGAAGATGACCAAGAGAATAACAGCGGCGACGATGCTGCCTACAACATACCATGTCCAGAACGGATTGCTCGTCAGAGACTCAGCCAGCAACCCAAGGTTGTACTGGGCAAAGTCAATAACTTGCAACGGTGATAACAGCATAATCACCAATAGGGCAATCATGGCGATGACATCGATGACAACGACAATTTTGTTAAAAACTTTCATTGGGCCCTCCTATGGCACGCTTTGCCCGATTAGTCACTACTAGGTTCATTATACAACGAGGTTATGGCGGCGTCTACGGCTACAGACCTCAGTTTACACCCGGATATGCAAACTCGTAGCTGTAAATGATGTTGTGATAGCCGGCTTTAAGCCACAAACCACGGTAAAGGCCTTCTACAACAATTGTTTCTTGTAGCTCACCATCAACACTGGCCTGCCAACCGGGATACTCCATATCAGCCAATACAAACAGGCAATCACTTTCGCAATTTACCGCAAACTCAGCACGCATGTCGCTATAGTCCACCACTACAGCCTCGGCCAAATCATCCACTGTATTACCAGTTAAAGAGACACTCTCAATATCACCATGGATGAGGTCGGCAGATATGGTGTATGCCCGCGGCCAGGCGTCCAAGTTTTTGTAAACCAGCGCATCTTCGCTTCGGTACACGATGCTGTGTTCTGCCATGCCAATAAGATGCTCTAATGACGCTGAGGTTCCATCATCCTGCACGAATGAGAGCGATTCGATACGTACATAGGCCTCTGCGAGCAGCGGCGTGATGCGAATGCTTGCTATCTCCTCAAGTCCCTCCAGGGCAAACTCTGCTCTATAGGTATACCCCGAGTGATCTTCCGCTGGGTACCCGGAACGTGCCTCAAAGGCAGAGTAAATCTGCGCCATGTCATGGAGAATATTCTCCTGCACATCCGAGCGGGCATAGGCCCATTCAGAAGTATGAACGCCCGCGAGGAGTTCAAACTCGCGCACAGTGCCATCCACCAATTCCAATTCGATAACAGCGACAGGTGTACCCGTAGGGATGTCCACCGAATGCGAAAGGTAGGATTCGATGATTAGACTATTGGCCGTCGTCCCGGAAACCGAGAGCCATTCGTTGTAAGGAATATCGGAAAAAGGGTCTTGCACATCATAGAGTTCACTTTGTGCATCAACGGGCAAGAGCTGCGGAATGATGAAATAGCCGACATTTAGCTGGTTCAGGGCGGTTGCATCTAGTTCTACGAGATATTCGCTATAAGCGCTCGGTACAAGCGGCATATAGATATTGGCACTATCAATGTCGGTGCCCAAGGCCATATTAGGGTAGAGCGATTCGCGCTGCACCGACAGGGCCGGCAATATCTCTTCTTTGGTCATCACTCGAAACAAACCGGGCTGCTCGTCCAGAAAGGCCTCTGTCTGCAGGGTCTCATCAATTTCAGCGGCAGGCACCGTGGCATTAAAGCCTCCACCCAAAACAGTTCCATAGGCATATAAATCGGCAAAAAGCACCAGACAAGCCACAAGAATACCTCTTTGCCCCCACACCCGAATGAGCCAAACAACAGATGCAGACGCAAAGAACATCAGGATGGCAATCCAGGGCCACTCGCTAACCAGTGCATCGGTTGACGATGCCGTCAAGGGTATCGCAATCACTCCAGAGCTGGCCAAAACCACAAGAGCAGTGATGATGACAGGGAGTTGGAGATGTTCTTTCCAACGACGAGAGGGCTGAAGCAAGCTGTCACATCCCTGTGCGGCAAGTACTGCCAGAGAGACGGTAGTCCACATGAGGTAGCGCGCTGGCACACGAAACATGTTGAGAACGGGGATACGGAGCAAAATAGTATAAAGAGGGTTGTATTCACCCAATGCCAGAAACAGACCAACCAGGGCCACGGCCAACCAGAACCAGCGGCTGGCAGATCGTCCACAGAAGAGGGCGCTGCCTGCAGCAAATAGAGTGAACAATCCTACATAGCCCATGACTTCGACAGAACCTGTAGGATAGGGGTTGCCCAAGACAAAGGGATGGAGCAATGTCAGAATCATGCCGGGGTGGAATGAATAACTGGTGAAAAAGTCCGCGCTGACACCGCCAGCCCGTTCTGAAAGCTGGCTGAGTTGTAAGGTGGGCAGCAACTGGGGCAAAGCAACAGCAGTTCCGCCAACCACCGCCAGAGAAATCCCCACTACCCCACGTAAACCTGTTTTCCAGCCATTGCGCGCCCAGCAATAGAGCACCCAAGCCGCACACAGACCCGCCGACAACAATGAAGCCTGTGCATGCCCAGCGTAGAACTGTAGGGCAACGACAACGCCAAGGGCTATGCGTGCCCCACCACGATGTTCGCCAAAACATTTTGTGATGAGCCAAAGCAACCAGGGGAGCCAAACCGCCGTGCAATACAGGCTCAAATGGCTGATGTGGGCGATGTAGAAACCGCCAAATCCAACAACCATGGCGCCAACAAGTGAACTGAGCGGAGATATCCCTTCAGACCGCAAAAAAAACCACATGCCCAACAGGGCGATGATCGTATGCAGAAGGATAGAGGCTGTTACACTCGCGCCAGCGGAAAAAAGCAGAATCACAAGCCAATGAAAAGGATACATAGCACCGGTTTCGCCCTCAGCCAGCAACGGATAACCCGCGCCGATATTGGACGTCCACCAGGGGAATGCTCTATCGCTCAGAGCCTGTACGAGTTCGACGCGTGAAGGCAGGTATTGCCTGGCAGTATCGCCGGGGTAATACAGCTCGCCACCAAAGAGAATCGGCCAAAAGTAAACGAGCAGGGCAATGATCGCCAGCCCCCCGCATACGCCAAGAAGAATGGATCGCCATTGCCTGGTGCGGGGTTGAACGCAATGCTCAGTTGCCATGCAGCCTCTCCAAAGAAAAAAGCGCACCATATGCCAGACTCAAAGAGCTGCACATGGTGCGCCAGAGCGTCGAACCTAGTCCATAACGGGGCGGATGCCCATATAGACTTTGCCGCTTGTAAAAACGCGCAAAAACGTCTCGGGCGGCCGTCTGTCAAGCAGCTCATAAAGTTCTCTCATGCTCATGGGCTTGTTGCCATTGGCCAGCAGAGTGCGAAAAACACCGTCAACCAACGTGGTATTGGGCGTGATATAGTCCTGCTTTAGACTACAGCAAGTCCGCAAAGTATGCCAGAGCGCATCAACACGCTGTACCTGACCCGTCTCGTCATCTACCCAGTCGATCTCGCCGACGGAATCGAAACGAGCATATTCCTGGCGGTGCTCTTCACACAATGTCTCGCGAAGGTAGAACCGGAAATCCAAGCCTTGCTCATCCCACCAGTTCATGTCAATATGGAATTTTGTATCCATTGTGGGGCGAAACCAACCAGCCATAGCGCTCCTCTCTAGCGTCCGAGGTAGGGTACTGCCTGATCCTTAACACGATCATCGCGTGTTGACAAGGGACGCTCGCGCATATCATCGACCGTCTTGTAGATCTGGCCCTCAAGTGAGGCGTCGTAGGCCCAGAAACCATCTCCCACCGGGTCAAAGCAAGCACACCGCGTCAATTCAGCAAACACAGGAACCGCCCCACAGCGGCGCTGCAGGTTCAGCACGGAATACAGCGCACGGGAATGTACCAAGCCGCGTCCAGATAGCCCGGCGAGCTCGGAAAAAGCCTTGCGCAGCAGTTTAGAGAAGGAAGCAGCTTTGACGCTGTTTTCCAGCAATAGAGCCACCATCGAACCTCGATCGCTCGTATCAATATAAACCTCAGGATCGACTTCAACTTTGATTTGTGACGTGGCTGGGCTCATTTGAACATCCACGCCGCCGTCTACAATAGTCGCAGTACGAGTCCACTTGGCGCGAGAAGATTTTGCCTTGGTTACAGACAAGGTCATCTTGCGGGGATTATCTCCCAATTCAATCTGAACGATTGTTCCGATAACCACACCATTCGCTTCAAACCAGTCATCCAATCCGGCGATGACCCCGCGACCTGGCACCATCCAGGCTGTTATCTCTTTGGACGTCTTACCATCCACAATGGTAACCGCATAGTGATCATTTGTTGTCTCTGGCATCTGCCGCAGTATGGGGTTGGGAACCGGCAATGTACCGGAGACCACATGGTAGAAAGGAAGAATGCAGGAATATGAAGAGACTTCCTGAATGATGACTGATGGCACATTATCCATCTCGTCACATATCGCTTCCACTACATCCAGCATGGTTACGCCCAAATACTCGGAACCAGCAGCTCGGATCGCATTAGCTGTGATAATAGAATCCTCAAAGAGGCTGGCGGGTTCGTGAGCCCGTAGATACCACAACGGATCCTGCGAGAGGCTGACATTGTCAAAACGTCCATCCTCTTCAAGCGCCGCATTCAAGGCAAAGGCCTGTGCTTCCGGCGTACCACCAGCAGAAAGGCCAATCTGCGAAAGAACCTCAGCAGCAGACATAGGCACCCCGGCTATATCCAAAACAGCCTCAGCCAAGTTCAGGTGGCCTTCGCTGATCTCAGGCAACAATTCACGCAAGAACCAACTCCCATCGAATTCGACGAAATCCGAATTCGAAACCAAATAATCCTGCAGTTTTTCTGAAACCTCTTTCGCCGCCATAACTACGACGCTGGCATCAGAAACATTGGGGTCTCCCCCACCCAAAAGCTCTTCGACGGGGCGATTAAGCGGATGGGTGATATCCAAACCGGAAGCAAATTCAACTTCTGCTCCCTCATCAAAGACAACGCGGATGACCTCAAAAGCACCATAGAGTGGATTCTCACCCGGGCGCTTGGATACCACGGTCCCGGTCACAAAATCGCGCCCTGTAAAGACGAGCTGATCCCCTACATTAAAGCGGCCAGAGGGTTGGTACACGTTGCCCATACGGGCGCGCTGGGCCACTTGATCACGCTCAGACTCGAGCCGCCGCTTGATGATCCCCGCCGCAAGAACAAGAATGGGTTGGGGATGAACTGCCTCTAGAATCATGGAGGCGAGCAAGTCCTCATCAGCAGCTGAGACCTGGTACTCATCACGCCAAAACGCTTCTGTCTGCGTTTCGAGACGTCTGACGGTCCCCATTTTCCCCTCCTTGCGTCACAACAGCGACAAACACCGAAAAGGCCCCGGTATAGATCCGAAGCCTTGCTCCGAGTGGGCGAAACAGGACTCGAACCTGTGACCCCTTCCTTGTAAGGGAAGTGCTCTCCCAGCTGAGCTATTCGCCCGCAAACCACCTAGCAGACATCGAGTCTACCACAGTGAAGCATAATGGTCAAACATGACAAAGCCTGCCCTACTTTCTCTAGTTTTCCGTTTTAAGCAGGTCTCGGACTTATTTTTATGTTATGCAGCACTTTTTTAGTGAGTAAGAAAAGTGCTGCATTCAGATTACATGATTTCTGGCGTGGTCATTCCCATCAAAATCAGCGTGCGTGCCAGGGTAATTCGACAAGCCTCCACCAGCCGTAATCGCGCACGGGTAATAGCCTCATCCTCAGGAAGCGAGCTGATCACCCGGCAATCCCGGTAAAAGGAATGGAATTGCGAGGCGAGCTCCTGCGCATAGTAGGTCAGGCCGTGAGGTGCCAGATTGACGGCCGCATCTCGAACAACTTGCGGCAACCTAGCCATACTCCGAATCAAGGCTAACTCGGCCTCAGAAGTCAACAAGGAGAGATCGCCATCCGCATAATCAATGCCCTCGGCATTGCGCAGAATGGAGCAGATGCGAGCGTGTGCGTACTGGATGTAATAGACCGGGTTCTCGTCAGATTGTTCCTTGGCCAAGTCCAGGTCAAAATCCATCTGGCTATCGGCAGAACGGGCCAACAAGAAAAAGCGAACTGCATCTGGGCCGACTTCTTCCAGCACTTCGCGCAGGGTGATAATGTCGCCGGTTCTCTTGGAGAGGCGCACAATCTCTCCACCCCGCTTGAGGGTTACTAGTTGATAGAGGGTAATCACCAACCTCTCAGGATCTAGCCCAAGCGCTTTCATCATGATATGCATTCGCGGAACATGGCCCTGGTGATCTGCGCCCCATATATCAATAACACGGTCAAAGCCGCGGGTCACGAACTTGTCATAGTGATAAGCGATATCAGAGGCAAAATAGCCAGGCGTGCCGTCAGAACGCACGATCACCTCATCCTTGCTGCCACCCAACTTGGTTGCCATGAACCACACGGCACCATCGTGCAGGTCAACATAGCCGCCCTCACGAAGGATAGTCATGATCCGCTCGTACTGGCCATTGGTATAGAGGGATTGCTCAGAGAACCAGTTGTCGTACTTTATGCCCATCAGGCTCAGGTCATCAGCCGCGCCCTCTAGCACGCTTCTCAGGCCGATTTTGCCAATGGCAGGGAGCGCCTCTTCACGGGGCATATCCAGGAACTTGTGGCCGTACTCGTCTGCAATTGTCTTGCCCAGCTCAACCATGGCAATGCCATGATAGCCATCCTCAGGCACCTTTTCATCCACACCGAGAGCCTGAGCATAGCGAGCCATCAGCGTGGCGTAAAAAGCGAGCATACGACTGCCGGCGTCGTTCACATAGTACTCACGTTGCACATCGTAACCGGCAGCACTAAGCACACTGGCAATGGCATCGCCCAACACGGCATTGCGGGCAGAGCCCACATGCAGCGGCCCCGTGGGATTGGCGCTAACAAATTCCACCTGTACCTTGACGCCCTTGCCTGTATCAACACAGCCGTACGTATCAGCGGCTTGCTGAATCAAAGCCACCTGCTGCGTCAGCCAAGACGGAGCCAGCCTAAAGTTGATAAAGCCAGGGGGCGCTACTTCGATCGAATCACAAAAATCCAAATCGCGTATATTTTTGACGACCTGTTCAGCAATTTTGATAGGAGCCATTCGCGCCAGGCGCGCCAGCTGCATGCAAACCGGAGTAGCATATTCACCCATCGACTCTTGCTTGGGGCGCTCTACGACGATCTGATCGGGAATATCAAATGCTGGCAGATCGCCGTGACGTTGCGCCCGCCGCAAGGATTTTCCAATAGCTTTTTCGATCTGTACATCAAGCAATTCCACGCTATTTCATCTCCATCCAATTCCTGGCAATAGCTACTTCTACCTTTAAGGGAATATCCAACTTGTAAGCGCCCATCATGGTCTCAACCACCATGTCGCGCACTGTATCCAGTTCCTCATCGGGCACTTCAAGGATTAACTCGTCATGCACCTGTAAAACCATGGCCGCCTTGACGCCCGCATCCTGCAGTCGTTTTTGCAGACGAATCATGGCTATCTTGATGATATCCGCAGCACTGCCCTGAATGGGCATATTAATGGCGGCACGCTCGGATTCGCGTTTGATGCGACCATTGGCATGGCTGTCCTCGCGCAACTCGGGGAAATAGCGGCGGCGCCCCATCAGAGTCTCTACATAGCCGTGCTCGCGAGCAAACACGATGGTTCCATCCAGATAATCGCGCACCTTGCCGAATCGTGCAAAATAGGCCGCAATGAATTGGCGGGCCTCCTCCACAGAAAGATTCGTGCGTGCCGAAAGGCCGTACTCTTGCATGCCATACATCAGGCCAAAGTTGATGGCCTTGGCAAGCGAGCGCTGTTCCTTGGTTACCTCGTTCAGGGGAATGCCAAGCACTGCCGCGGCCGTCGAGGCATGTACGTCCTCATCACGATGGAAAGCCCCTAACAGCTCTGGGTCTTGCGAGATATGTGCCAGGATGCGCAGTTCAACCTGTGAATAGTCGCACCCCAACAGCATACAACCCTCAGGCGCCACAAAAGCGCCGCGAACCAGCCGGCCCAGGTCAGAACGCACGGGAATATTCTGCAAATTCGGATCCCGCGAAGAGAGACGCCCCGTGGTGGTACCTGTCTGACTCAACCAGGTATGCACTCGGCCGGTTTGGGGATTGACCAGCCCCGGTAGGGCATCAACATAGGTGCTCTTGAGCTTGTCGAGTTGGCGAAACTCGAGAATGAGTTCAACAATGGGGTGTTTGCCAATAAGCTCGTCCAGTACAGCCGCATCGGTCGAGTAGCCGGTGCGAGTGCGGCGAACCACGGGCAAGCCCAGTTCGTCAAAGAGCACCTCGCCAAGCTGTTTGGGGGAATTGAGATTAAAGGGATGGCCGGTGTACTCATAGATGCTGCTCGTAATCTCACCGAGGCGCTTTTCCAACTCGGTGGACATATCGGCCAGATACTTGATATCCACCACCATGCCGTGCATTTCCATGCTCATTAACACAGGGAGCAGCGGCATCTCCATATCGCGCAGCAGAGGTATTTGACCCTTGCCTTCCAACTCTTTGTGCAAGAGCCCCATCAGGCGCAAGGTCATGTCGGCATCGGCCGAAGCATACATGGCCACTCGGTCTATAGGCAATACATCAATGGTAACTTGACCTTTGCCCTTGCCGATGAGGTCAGTGATGGGTGTCATCTCAACACCCAGACGGCTGAGTGCCAGCGCCTTGAGTCCCAAACGCTCCGAGGGATCTGCTAGCCAGGCAGCGATCATGGTATCAAACTCAATACCAGCCACAGGCATACCGTGACGTTGGAGGATGGTCATATCATACTTGGCATTGTGCGCTGTCTTAAGCACAGCGGCATCGGCCAAAACGGGGCCGAGCATCGTGCAAATTTGATCTAGTGAGAGTTGACGCGCACTTTCGCCTGTTCGGTGCCCAATCGGAATATAAAACCCTTCGTGTTCTTTATCGCTCACCGAAATGCCCACGAGGTGAGCACGCATAGCGTCAGTGCCATCCGTTTCGGTGTCAAAGGCGAAAAAGCCGGCAGCCCGCAAGCGCTCTACCAAAGCAACGAGGGCCTCTTTCGTATCGATCACTGCATAAACGCAATCGGCAGAGACCGAAGCGGGGGCCACGTCGACACTAGAAGATGCAGCAGCGATCGCATCCTGGCCAAAGAGGGCTAGCTGGGTCTCCCCCTCTTCTTTACGTCCGGGTACACGTTCCACCAAGCTACTAAAGCCCATCTTGCGCATAAAATCGACCACAGCCGTACGATCGTAATCGCCCCAAAAGGCGGTTTTCATATCGAGTTTGATGTCATCTATATCGCGCACGATTGTAATCAAGTGGCGAGAGAAATCAGCAGTTTCGCGTCCGTTCTCCAACGCTGTATGGGCTCTCTTTTGGGTTATCTCGTCCAAATGGGCATAGATACCATCAATGTCGCCATACTTTTGCAAAAGCGGCGTGGCCGTTTTGGGGCCAATGCCAGAGACACCCGGAATATTGTCTGAACTATCGCCAACAAGCGCCTTAAGGTCGATGAGCTGAGCCGGAGAGAGGCCATAGCGATCTTCTACTGCTTTGATATCCATAACGATCGGCACCGCGTTACGCCCCTGGGGATAGAACACATGTACACGGTCGCTGATGAGTTGGAACGTATCCGAATCGCCCGTCAGGATAATGCTGTCAATGCCTTCTTCTTCGGCCTGCTTGGTCAGGGTGCCCAACACATCGTCGGCCTCAAAGCCTTGTTTTTCATAGATGGGCACACCAAAGATGCGCACTAGATCTTTGATGCGATCAAACTGCACACGGAGATCATCGGGGGTTTCCGCCCGGGTGGCTTTGTAGGCCTCGTATTCCTCGTGGCGGAATGTCTTGCCGACATCAAAGGCGGCCACCACATGGGTGGGCTCCAGATCGGCAATGGCCTTTAACAGCATGTTGGCAAAGCCAAAGACAGCATTGCTGGGTTCGCCATCAGGGGTGGTAAGTGGCGGCATGGCATGGTAAGCGCGATACGCCACAGCGTATCCATCAATGAGCAAGAGCCGTTGCTTTTGGGGCATAGATAACCTCCTAAGCTGGATTATACCATACGTCTACATCCCAACAACAGCAAAAAGGGGCGCACGTAAACGTGCGCCCCCTGAGGTTAAACCTATCGTAGCATCTAGTCCGCTATTTCGTAGACAACATAGGCTTGTACGCTAACATCGTACTGACCCGAGCTAACCGAGGCACCCCCACCGCCAAGAGCGTATGAAGCAGACGTTTCGTAAGGAACGTAGCTCGAGTCGCTAACCGATTGAACGTTGCCCAAGGTTACGCCCATTTCACTTGCAATCTGCTCAGCACGAGCCTGAGCATCAGCCAGAGCATTTGTGCGAGCTTGCGTCTCAAGTGCGGTCGTATCCTCTACAGCAAAAGAAACACTCTGTACGCTGTTGGCACCGGCTTCGAAAGCCTTGGTTATTAGGTCGCCTACAGACGCGACATCACGAACGGTCACTTGAACGATGTTGGTCACATAAAAGTTGGCTTCGGTAGATGCCTCGTCGTCAACCGTAGTGGCCCTGTAGGTAGAGTTTCCTTCCCGAGAAACGCTATAAGTTGATGTCTGCAAATCATCCTCGGCAATCCCTGCATCCTGCAGTACCTGATAAACAGCGTTCATACGCGTGGTGTTATCAGCAAAAGCAACGGATACGTCAGGATCCACCGATTCGACACCCAGATAGAGATAGGCGACATCCGGGTTAGCACTAGCCTCACCTGTTCCAGTTACTGTGATCGTGCGCTGCATCGCATCTGACGTGTTTGTTGGTGATGCACAACCCACTAGCGCCACTGCTAAAACTAGAACTAGTCCAGCATAAAGTATGCCTTTTTTCATGATAACCTCCCCAGTAAATGGTGCTTTCTAACAACAATTAATTAGACGCGTATTAGCGCACCAGGTTCCAGGGGAGCCGGAAAATCATCTAAATGTTGTAGCCCGCATTGATATAGTGCATATCGGCTTGGGGACCATGCCCCAGTTCAGCGAGCCGCTGGCGAAAATGGGCCATGCTGTCCGCATAGGCGGGATCATCGCTATAGTCGATGGTCTCTTCCGGGTTCTTTTCCAGATCAAAGAGCACTTCAGGCATACCTGCATACCATTGGTATTTGAGCGCCCCTTGCTTGATCATGACATTATCCAGCTTGCCTGCGCTCTCTAATCCGGCGGGAACCGGCACGTTCACCAGACTGAACTGCGATACGGCCTCATCAAACCAGCCCTCGGTATTGCCATTGAGTAGCGGCACCAGGCTGCGGCTATCCAATCCCTTCGGCATAGGAATGCCAGTCAGCTCACATAGCGTGGCATAGATATCGCACGTGCTAACGTTCTGGGAGATGCGCTGTCCACCAGCGAAACCCTTGGGCCAGCGAACAATGAGCGGCACGCGTACACTGCCTTCATAGAACTTTTGTTTTTCCCAAATACCATGCTGTCCCAGCATCTCGCCGTGATCTGAGGTATAGATGATGATCCAGTCGTCGAGGTTCTCACCCACATATTCGAGCATCTCGGCCATCTCGGCGTACATGCTATCGATGTTCTCAATCATCCCATAATAGGCAGCCGTCGCACGACGCAGTTCCCGCGGTGAGGCATCCAGGCCCGGTCGCACCTGCCGCTGACTCAAGAAGGGGTGCTCCGAGACCGGCTCATCGAGGTAAACCGGCACGCGATTGAGATAATAACCAAACTTTTCCTCATCCACCATGTACTGGTAATGGGGTTCCAGCAGGCTCAACTTGAGCATGAGCGGCTTGCGGCTCTGCTCGCGGTCATAGGTGATGTCGTTAAAATAAGTCTCTGCCGCCCGCTTGGCCGCATCCGTCCACTCGCGGTCGCCAGCTGCAGGGCGCCCAGTACCCGCACCAGCGCGTTTGACCTCTTTGCTATCCGTCCATTTGTAATCGCCAAAAGGACGCTGGTACTTGGCATATTCCTCGGGAATGGCCCCTTTAATATAGTTGGGCGTCACCTGAAGATCACCGGCGGGACGCTGCGTCCAACCCTGCATTTGGTCAAAGCCCTGGTGATGCAGTTTGCCACAGCAAATAGTCTCATAGGCATACTGCGAAAAGAGCCGTGAGAAAGTCAGGTAACCCGGCTCCAGATCAATCCAGCCCTCGCAGTTGCAGGTTTTGGGCAATTGCCCGGCCATCATGCACTGCCGCGAGGGCACGCAAATGGGTGACGGGGCATAGGCATTCTCAAAGACGACGCCGGTTTCGGCCAGCTTGTCCAGAAATGGCGTACGCACCACCTCATTGCCGGCAAATCCAGCGACGTCGGCACGGTGTTCATCACTCATCAGAAAAAGAATATTCGGTCTCACCACAATTTCCTCCCCCAGACATGAATCCCTAGGTAGAAGGTAACGCATGGGCTTGCCAGATGCAAGCTCCCGAGCCAAAAGGGATGACTTGGCTAGCGAAAATGTTTATAGTATCCTTACCTGTTGTTACCAGTAAAGGCAGTAAAGGTGCAAACTTGCTAGAACAACTCATTCATAATGGGATCATCATTCCCCCAAAACCAGAACTCGTCGGGCTGTGCCTAACCATCCGGGGTGAAAAGCGTGAGCTAACGCCCAAACAAGAAGAAATGGCCATGGCCTGGGCTCACAAAAAGGATACCGAATACGTTCAGGATCCGGTATTCGCCGAGAACTTTATGGCTGATTTCAGCCAGGAACTCGGCCTGAAAGACATCCTCTCGCTGGAAGAGATCGATTTCACGCCAGCCTATGCGCTCGTCGATAAAGAGCGTCAGCAAAAAGAGGCCATATCCAAAGAAGAGCGCAAGGCGCTCTCTGCGGAACGCAAAGAGGAGCGCGAGGCGCTCAAAAAGAAATACGGTCATGCCATCGTCAATGGGCAGCTAGTGCAGCTGGGCAATTATATGACCGAGCCCTCGGGTATTTTTATGGGACGCGGCGAACACCCCCTGCGAGGGCGCTGGAAAGAGGGCGCAACCGAACGGGACGTGACGCTGAACCTCAGCCCTGATGCCCCTCGTCCCGAAGGCGACTGGGAAGAGGTTGTCTGGCAACCCGAATCCATGTGGGTAGCCCGTTGGAAAGATAAGCTCTCTGACAAGCTCAAATACATCTGGCTGAGCGATACAGCGCCGGTCAAGCAAGAGCGTGAGGCCGCCAAGTTCGACAAGGCTGTGCATCTGGAAGAAGAAATCGACACCATCCGTCAGCGCATCCAAGACGACTTGCGCAACGGCAACGAACAGACCCGCATGGTAGCTACAGCCTGCTATCTCATCGATGCCCTATGCCTGCGCGTCGGTGATGAAAAGGATCCCGACGAGGCGGATACCGTAGGTGCCACCACCCTGCGTCCCGAACACCTCAAGCTGGGCAAAGATAATGTGGTCGAGTTCGATTTCCTGGGCAAAGACTCGGTGGTGTGGCACAAAAAGCTCACCGTGCCCGATGTGGTACTGGAAAACCTACGTGAGCTGATTGCCAACGCACGGCCCTCCAAGGAAGCCAGCGACGACGACCGCAACCACCCTACGCGCGACTTGCCGCAGCTCTTTCCAGATGTGGGCAGCCATGATGTGAACGTCTATCTATCCAGCATCGTCCCGGGGCTTTCGGCCAAGGTCTTCCGTACCCACCACGCCACCATGGTGGTACAAGAGACGCTCAAGAGCTCCAAAACCAAGGCCCGCGATCCCGAGTACAAGAAATGGTATGCGGCCAGTCAGGCCAACCTAGCGGCGGCGGAACTGTGTAACCACACCAAGAAATACAATGGCGACTGGGAGCGCACCAGCAAACGGTATCAGGAACGCGGTGAAAAGGCCGCCGCCCGTATTGAAGCATACCGTGCCCAGGTCAATGACTATCAGAACAAGCTCAAGGGGTTGCGTGCCGAGGCCCGCCAAAAAGAGGAAGCGGCTACCACGCCTGAGCAAAAGAAAAAGATACGCGAACGCTATGAAAAGCGCATCAAGACTGCCTTGCGCAACGTAGAAGCCGCCAAAGAACGGCGCAAGCGTGCCCAGGATGCCGCTGGCAAGGTGCAATGCCAACATGAGATGGCCGGCCACAAACGCACCTGGAACCTGGGTACCAGCTTGAGATCGTACATTGACCCGCGTGTCTACTATGCCTGGGGCAAGTCAGTCGATTATGACATCATCGACAAATATTACCCTTCCACCCTGCGCCGCAAGTTCCACTGGGTTCGCCTGCAGGATCAAGAAGTGGATATGAGCGATATGAACGGCGTCACCGTGCGCACCTGCCTGCCCGATGCGGACGCCCAGGATGACGCCATTCGCCACGGTGATGTGGACGCGGTACGCGCTCTGTTCCATGCCGTCAGAGATCAATTCCCTGATATCCCCCTGCCGCTGGAAGCAGGCGCCATCGAGGCCATGTTCCTGCCCAGCCTGAGTACCGAGTGGCGCGAGGCCATCGTGGTGATGGACGGCACCAAGCTGTTGGGCTTTGCCTCCATCGGCCCCGAATGGGATGACGGCGATCCCGAGACCGACGCCATGAGCGTGTTGGCCATCACCCGGCCTGACCTGGCCCAGATCAAGAGCGTGGCCCGGCTCATCTCTGAGTCGATCTATGAGCGGCTGCTGTCCTATCAGGTGCACTTTCCGCGCAAGGATTTCGTGCTGATCCCGCGTGATCCCTCCTGGGCAGAGGCTTTTCCCGCTCTGGCAGAAGCGTTGGGCCTGGTTGATAACGAATCAGATGAAGAAGACGAGTAAACAAAACGAGCCGGGCAAACACCCGGCTCGCTGCTTTTGTAACGACTAACTAAAGAGCCAATCCACCAGTTCAGAAGAAAAATTGGGCACAATAACCTGAGCGCCGGCTTTGATCAAACGCTGACGTTTCCATGCATCCACCTCAGTCAAACCCACCTCGTCGGTGGCCAGACCCACGGCAATGCCCCCTACTTTGACCACTTCCTCGATCTCTACATAGCCATCGCCAAAGGCGGCCAGTTCGCTACCTTGCAGGCCATTCTCTTTAATGATGCGCTCTATGACCATGGCCTTGGAATAACTCTTCCAATCGTCCAGAGCGCCGTAAATGTCCTCGCCGAACCAGTGGGCCACACCCAAGGCCACGGCCTCAGCACGCACATAGCCGATGTCGGTGCCGCTAGCCAAATAACAGCGCACACCCCGCTCGTGTAAGGCACGCAAAAAATCAACCGCCCCCGGCACAATGAGTGTCTCTGATTGAATAGTCCCCGCCTTAAGGCCGTTCACGCGGTCAGCAATGTGAATATCCAACCGTCTGAGATACTCTTTCTTGTATTCTAGAGCTTCCAGCGGCTCACCACCCCGCTCACGCACCATATCGGCCAGGCCCATCATCTGATAGATGGTCTGTTTGCCGGTGGTGCGGGCGATGAACTCGGGGACGAGACGTTCCAACTCATCCTGCGGCTCAGCCAGCGGCGTAGCGGCCAATACCTCCACCATGAGCGGCGTCATGATGTCCTGCCACCCCTGGCGGATGAGGGAGATGGTGCCGTCGAAATCAAACAGAGCGTGGCGAATCCGGCCCGTCTGAACATCCTGTTTTACAATCTCCAAGGCCATCAATCTATCCTCACATCATTCAGTTTGACCGGGCAGACCGCGCGGATTCTCGTCCATGGGGGTTACATCAGCGGTACGCATATACCAGTTGAGCAAGTCAGCTTCAAGCTGACGCTGGACATCTGTATATCGGGGATCACGGTAAACATTGTCCAATTCCAGCGGGTCACGTTCCAAATCGTACAACTCGCAGACACCGTTGGTACGCTGAACCAACTTGAACATCTGGGTGCGCACCATGGCCGAGCGGCAGACGCTCTCGGGATGTTCTTGTTGCTGCAGGCCCTTGGGCCAATAGATATGCTGCTCATCGCGAGGAATATCGTAATCACTCCAGCGACCCTCAAAGCAATGGGGTTCATGGAGATCATAGCCACCCTCGGCATAGACGGCGCGATGCAGATTATCGCGCTGTCCCATCAGCTCGGGCAGTAGCGAGGTCGCGAAATGAGTATGTCGCGGGGTGATCCCCGCCAGTTCGAGCACAGTGGGCATCAAATCCATGAGCTCCACTGGCCCCTCGATGGTTCTTCCCTGGGTGCCACCGGGCAAACGCACCAGCAAGGGCACGCGGGTCAGGCAATCGTCCAGAGCGCTGGGCCACTTTTCCACCAGGCCGTAATCGCCGGCCCAATCGCCGTGGTCGGAAGAGACGATGAGGCAGGTTTCCTCGGCTAGGCCGGTTTCATCCAGAGCATTTAGCAATTGGCCAAGCATCCAATCGCAATAACTGTTCATGCCCAGGTAGGTGGCACGGATATGCCTGAGCATCACCTCATCCAATTGGTCGAGATGACGATAGCTACGAACAAGTTGATAGTAATCGGGCTTGCCCTCTAGATCCGTGGGGCGAAGATCGGGAACATCTTCTGGAGCATACATACTATGGAAGGGTTCGGGCGCGCCATAGGGCGGATGAGGCATAGAAAGCGGCAAAAACAAGAAAAAGGGCGCGTCATCGGGCTGGCGCGAGCGCAAGAAATCGATACCGCCCTGCACTTGCTTCATATCGCTGGTCTCGCTCAAGGCGCCATCAAAGGGCTGGGCGTCAAAGCTATAGTAGGCCTCACTGCTAAAAGCATGGGCGTTGGGGCCACTGTGTCCGCCCGAGGCGCTCTCCCAATGGTCAACGGCTTTAGCAAAGCATTCCGGGGCAAACACGTCGTTCTTGCCAAACCACTCGACGTGATAACCGGCCTGGTGCAGGTAACGCAGCAGGTTAGGCTCGTGAGGACGCAGCAAATGCCACAGCGTGCGATGCCCAGCCACGTGCGGATACCAACCGGTGAACAGGCTGCAGCGTGAGGGCGAACAAACCGTGTGCTGTACATGGCACTGCTCAAAGCGTACGCCGTCTTGTGCTAGGCGATCATAGTTGGGCATCTGTACCAACGGATGCCCATAGCATGAAATATCGTCAGCGCGCATCTCGTCGGGAAAGAAAAAGATGAAATTCACACTCTACTCCGTTATGTCAACAACAACCTTGATGGCTTCTGACTTGTGCTCGTCGGCAAAACGCAGGGCATCCTCGGCCTTGTCCAAAGAAAAGTGATGCGTCACTAACGAGGCCACGTCGATAGTCCCCGCAGATACCAAGGCCAGCGATGCCGGATACTGGTTGGCATAGCGGAACATGCCGCGGATATCTATCTCTTTGCTGGCTGCCGAGACGATATCTAACTCAACCATGGCATCGGGCGGAAGCCCCACCAACACCGCCACCCCACCGCGACGGGTCGCAGCCAAGGCATTGCGCGTGGTGGGCACCGCACCCGCAGTCTCAAAGGCCACATCCACGCCAGCAAAGGCTGCGCCAGCGCCGCGCAGTCCATCGGTGATGCGCATGATCTCGGCGATGGCATCCGCCTGACGAGCATTGACAGTATGCGTGGCTCCCAACTTTTTAGCCCAGTCGAGGCGAAAATCCTCGATATCCACGGCGATCAAGGTGGTGGCCCCGGCGGCCTTAGCCGCCTGCAAGGTCACCAAACCAATGGGCCCTGCACCAAACACCGCCACGGCATCGCCCGGTTTGACCTGTCCGCGCCGCGTAGCCCACATGCCCACCGAGAGCGGCTCCATCATGGCGCCCTCTTCATCGCTCATACCATCAGGCAGGTGGTAACAAAAATCGGCCGGCCAGGCCACATACTCGCAAAAGGCGCCATCGATGGGCGGCGTGGCCATAAAGGTCACATCGGGGCAGAGGTTATAGTGGCCAGTCTTGCAAAAAAAACACTTGCCACAGGTATAACCTGGCTCCAAAGTGACGCGGTCGCCAGGAGCAAAGCCAGTTACGCCCTCGCCCACCGCCTCGATCACACCAGCGCTTTCGTGTCCCAAAATCATGGGGGCCTCGACGATGAAATCACCAATACGTCCGTTGGTATAATAATGCACGTCACTGCCGCACACGCCCACACGGGTAATGTGTACCAACACTTGCCCGGCAGCGGCATTAGGAACGGGTCTATCCTCGATGCGCACATCGCGCACGCCATATAACACGGCACACTTCATGATACCCTCCTGGTTTGCAATCAAATCAGCTCGATGACGTGGTCATCAGCAGTAGCCAAATCGGCATGACAAGTGAACAGCAGAATCTGATACTTGGAGGCCAGTTCCCGGCATAAAGCCAGCGCTTTGGCCCGCCGGACTGCATCAAAGGTCACAAAGGGGTCATCCAGCATCACAGGCGGCGTATCGTCGTCAAAAAGGGCCTGCACCATAGCCAGGCGGCTGATGAGATAGACCTGATCCACCGTCCCTTCGCTCAGGGTGCCGGTCTCGGGTGTTAACCAGCGATCCGCCGCCGCATCATATACCTCGACTGAGAGATCGGCATTGACTCGAGCCTGGACATAGTGTTCAGTCAGCATGTGTAGTGAATCAGAAATAACGGGCTCTAGGCGCTCGCGCACGGTCTCTGCCGCCACCACGCCCGCCTCTTGCATAACCTCTTGGGCAATCTGGCACACGCTCAACCAGTCTTCAGCCCGTTTGAGCTGCTCCTGCAGACTTTGCTGGCGTGCCTCCAGATCCAGTAAACGCGTATCGGCGTCACCGGCATGTTCAATGATCGTCTGGCAGCGAATGAGCTTATCATCCAGTTCGTCAGCCTGCTCTTCCAAGGCCTCAATCTGGTTCACAATCCGCTGGCGCTCTGCAGCACTCATGTCCACCACAGCAGCAATACTTTCATCTTCTAGAGCCTCGAGGGCATCACGTCGCACTTTGGAGGCATTCCTCCGCGCCGTTTCCAGTTCCTCACGCGGCCTACCCTGCAGTAAGGTCTCTAGTTCAGTTTGGGCGAGAAGGCGCGTTTGGTGCGCCTGTTGATATTGGCCATTCTTTTCAGTGAAATCGGCCAGAGAAGCTGCCCCGGTCCGAGCCAGCAATTGCGCTACATTCTGCTGGGCTTTGGACTCAGCCTCATTGGCTTTCGCCAGCGCCTGCCGCACCTCTTCCAATGCCTCGTGTAGATGGGTGCGTTGCATCTCGATATCAACCAGCTCGGTCTTGCGTTGTTCCTGCACAGCACGAACCTTGGCTGCCTTCTGCCGTTGCAGAATCATCTGCACGCTCAGGATGATACCCCCAGTTACGGCGATGACAGGGCCCAAGGTGTGATTGCTGGAATAGAGCAGCCCTCCGACAATCAGCAACACGGCCCCAGCAATCAAGGCCACAAAAGAAACGGGCTTTTTTTCTGCGACAGCAGAATCCACAGATTCCAGCTCGTCACGGCGTCGGTCGAGTTCGGCCAGTATCTCGTTCGTCTCGCACTGTTTGTCCTCGAACTCGAAAGAGAGCGCCTGCGTTTGCTCGGCGGCCACCTCGGCACGTGTAGAAGCATTGTTCACTTCCTGGTTCAAACCTTCAACGCCAAAGGCTTGTAGTTCAACCTCCAAGGCTGCCGCCTCTGCCTGGCGTTTGAGGGCCACATCAATGCGCTCCAACGAATCTTCCAGTGCAACCTCATCCTGTTGGGCTTGGGCTTGCTGGGCTTCCCAGCGCGACGATCGAGCCAAGGCCTCTTTGATAGCCTCCTGCTCCTTGAGGGCTACCGCAATCTCGGAATGGCGTGCTTGCAACTCGGCGAGCTCTTCACGAGCCTCATGAACACGATCAGCATCTGGTCGAATGCGGGCCATCTCTTGCGACAGAGTATCCAGTTCGCGCGGAATCCTGACGATGGATCCGGGGGCTTTGTTGCCTTTGTTCTTTTGCGCACTCACGGATTTATCCAATAGGGCCGTTACATCGGCCAAACTGGGTTCGTCGGCGCTGGAGAGGCGTTGTAATAAAGCTGCGCCAATAGCCGCCTGACCATCCGTAATTGAGGCCAGATCATCCTGGCGAACACAAGCAGTGTTCATATAAAGGCCAGAAGAAACACAGCCGATCAAAACCTCCATGGTCTGCTGCACTGCGTCAGCATCGGTCAGCGGAGCACCTTCGGGCAGTTCTAGCCGTGCGGTGCCGGCTTGCCAATCCTTGGCCAGGTGGTAACTACCGCCAGCAGCATCAAAATCCAGCTCAATGGCAAAAGGCGCATTAGCGCCCCAAGTGGCATAGTCGTCCACTTTGATCTTGCGATCCAGCGTGGTATGGCGTGGATTGCCAAACAGGGCAAAAAGAATGGCCATTTGCAGCGAGCTTTTGCCCGATTCATTAGGCCCCACAATGACATTCAAACCCTCATCAAAGACATAGTGGGCATCCAAATGTTGGCGAAAGCGGTGAACCTGCATCTCTCGAATTCTCATGAGAGCACCCGCTTTCCATCGAGCAGCGCCAAACCCAGGGCCAACGCGCGCTCCAAGCGGTATCGTTCGGTCTCATCCACAGCCTCTTGCATCCGGGCCCGCATCAATCGCACATAGCTGGCTCGTAGTGGCGATCCTTCGCGCTCGATATCCTCCAGCGAGGCCGCCAATACGTGGGCATCATCGCTGATGCGTAGTGAAAAGAAGGAAGCCTCGATTCGGGCCGCAAGTTGGTTCACATCCACCAGCTCGCCGGGCAAAACCGCGCCATAGATATGCACATCCAGCATCAACAAAGGATCGGCCAACTGAGTAATACGCGTTTCCACTTGTTCAGCCGTAAGGCCGGTGGCATCAAGTTCCAGCACCTGGGCACGGCTCTCGCCCACTTGCACGGGGTTCACCGAGACACCTGTATCATCCAGGCGAACATCCAACACATAGCCAGCATCCGCCTGCGAGAAAGCCGTGGGCTCTGGTGCGCCGCTATACCAAGCTTTTACACTGCTCTGGCTGTATTCGGCAGGCGCATGCCAATCGCCCAAAGCCACATAGTCCATGCCCGTAGCGCGCAGTGCCTCAGCACTGATGGGTCGGCTCACTTGGCCAAAGTCGGCGCGCTCATAATTACCATGGGCCAGGGCGATCTCGAACTGACAGTCACCGCTACGAGTCACATCGTTCAACGGGCGCGAATCGTGCGCCGAGGCCAAGGGGTGGCCGTGCACCAGCAAATCGAGGCCGGCCGGCTGCCAGGGCTGGCCATCCATAATGTGCACATTGCTTGGCCAGCGGCTGTCGCGATAGACCGAGCCCTGGCCATAATGATCATGGTTGCCGGGCAGAATGGCGATGGGCAGGCAGTTAGCTCCACAAGCCCGCTGAGCGCGAGTCAACGTGGCTTCAGTGGGCCTGGGCGTATCAAAGAGATCGCCAGCAATCACCACCAGGTCATAATGCCCATCCACGGCAAGCGCAAGAATACGCTCAAAGGTAGTCAGCAGACGGCGGCGTTGCTCGGGCGCACGCTCCCCCAAGAACCCCAAAGTTGCATCGAGCTGCACATCTGATGTGTGTAAAATGTGAATCATCTACGCTCTTTCCCTGTATAGACTGTCAAGCATTCTAGAACAGGCTACGCGGGCCGTCAACGATGCCCCAATCAACACCTTGACAGCCCCGCCCACCGAACCTAAGATTTGAGCGATCGTCATTGTAGTTGAGGAGAAAACCACGTGGAATACAGACCTCTTGGAGGCTCCGACCTTCGAGTCAGCATTGTAGGATTTGGCGCCTGGCCCCTGGGCGGCGGCAGCGGTTGGGAAGACACCGACGAAGCCGAGGGTATTGCCACCGTTCACGCAGCCATCGATGCCGGCATCAACTTTTTCGATACCGCCGAACTGTATAATGAAGGCCAAAGCGAAATCGTGCTGGGCAAGGCCTTGGCAGGCAAACGGGATCAAGTGATCATCGCTAGCAAGGTATGTCCCTGGAACGCCGTCAATCCTGATTCTCTGCGTGCCAGTTGTGAAGCCAGCCTCAAGCGGCTGAACACTGATTACCTCGACCTATATCAAATTCACTGGCCCATACCAGACGAGACTGTCGATGCCGCCGTCGATACCCTTCAGGCCCTGCGCAAAGAGGGAAAAATCCGCACCATGGGCGTAAGCAACTTTGGCGTCCAGCAGCTCGATCGCATCGTCTGGACGGGGGCGCCCATCGCCAGCAACCAGGTGGCTTACAATCTAGCCACTCGCGCCATCGAGTTCGAGGTGATGCCCAGCTGCCGCAAGTACGGCATCTCGATCATTGCCTATATGGGCCTAATGCAGGGCCTGTTGGCTGGCATCTATCCCACAGCAGATGACGTGCCCGAGTTCCGCGCTGGCACGCGTCACTTTAGGGGAGGCCGTGGCCGCACCCGTCATTCCGAACCCGGCTTTGAAAAAGAAGTGTTCACCATGCTAGACGGCATGCGCGCTATCTCGGCAGAATCGGGCATTCCCATGGCCCAATTGGCCTATGGCTGGATCGTTTCCCACAAATCCGTCTCTAGTACGCTCATGGGCGGGCGCAAGCGATCTCAGCTGGTGCGCAATCTCGAATCCCTGCAATCAAACATACCTGCCGATGTTCTCCAAGCATTGGACGACGTCTCCGAAGAACTCAAGCAGGGCTATGGCCCCTATATCGATATGTGGGAAGACAAGAGCGCCCAGCGTTCCTTCTGAACGTACTACACCAAAAAGGGGAGCCTAAGGCTCCCCTTTTTTTAGATCGACTCGGGCTCTCCAATAGAAATCGGTTCCGTATCCCCTTCTCCCTTGAGCTTGAGAACTAGCACGATGGACAGAGCTGTAAAGATGGCGATATAGAGTTCCACACCCCAGGCGGGCAAAATGCCAAAGGCCGATAGTCCGGGTGCCGTAAAATCGACAAACGTATGGGCGGCCATCGCCAACCAGAACCACTTGGATTCGCCTCGGGTAAAAGAAAGAAGCACCAGCAGCGACATGGCTACATGGAAGGGAATGGTCAACATACGCTCCAGCGCGCCCAGAAGCGGCGCAACCACACCTGCATCCGTCAATATTTGTGGCACGCTGGTCAACTGGGCGGCCACAGTAGGATCCAGAGCGCTCAAAGTCTCGGCTCCCATCGCCCCCACTACCAATGCTACCACCAGATTGGATACAGCACTAAGGCCAACGAGCAATGCAGATTCGATACCCCCATGCCCCAGGCCATAGGCTACGCCGTTGGCCCAGTCCTTTTGCAACTTGCCAAACAAGTAGCGATAACCTAGCCAGCGACCACCCGTCTCGAACAGAGCCGCTGTAAAAGCGAGCACTGCCAAATAGACCACCTGCAGTCCAATTCGTCCGGCCAAATAGGGCGAAACCTGCGCTCCCACCAATTGCACAATAGGAATACGCAGCAACAACTGAAACACGATGAAAATTGCCGCGCCGTACAAGAATGGCGCCACCTTGACGTGATACTTGCGGCCGAACCAAATAGCGGCGATGATTGGAACCACAATCTCGATCAAGGCCGCAAATATCCAGGCCAATACCAACCCTGTGCTCATCTCTTCCCCCGGTTGATGTTTACATTCCGTCCGATTATAAACATAGCTGATTCAGTGCTCAAGTGAGGAGAAAGCAGTAACATGAGCAAAATCGTGGTACTCATCGGCGATTCAATCCGGCTTGGATATGAAGATGGCGTGCGCGCCCTGCTTGGCGACAAGGCGACAGTCATCTCTCCCAAAGAAAATGGCGGCACCAGCAGCAACGTGCTAGCTCACTTGGATGAGTGGATGGTCGCCCATCAACCTGACATCGTCCACCTCAACTGCGGCCTGCACGACATCAAACGGCCCTTTGACACGCAAATCCTGCAAACGCCGTTCGAAGTGTATGAAGAGAATCTGCGCATCATTCTCAGCCGCTTGCAAAACGAAACCAATGCCAAGATCGTGTTCGCGCTAACTACACCAGTGAGTTATGCACGACACCACGCTAACAAGGATTTTGATCGCTATGAAGAGGACGTGCAAAAGGTGAATGACCTTGCCCGCGCCGTTACCAGTAAATTGGATATTCCGATGAACGATCTCTACAACGTGGTGATACAAGCCGGGCGTGATGACATCCTACTCCCCGACGGGGTGCATTATAATCTCCAAGGATACGCGCTGCTGGCGCAACAGGTCGCAGCAGTTATTCAGTCCCTTTTGTAAAAACCCCGCCCCAATAAAAAAGCGTCCCCCCATATGGGGGGACGCTGATATCTCTGTAGGCTGCGAAACTTAGTAATCGCCCATGCCGCCACCGCCCGCAGGTGCAGGCGCAGGAGGCTCAGGAATGTCCGTGATCAGGGCTTCGGTGGTCAGAATCATGGCCGCAATCGAGGCCGCATTCTCCACGGCCGAACGGGTCACCTTGCAGGGATCCATGATGCCCATCTCGAACATGTTACCAAAGGTGTTGGTCATGATGTCATAACCCAGGGACGAATCGCCCTTTTCAGCCTGCATACGACGCACATCGTTCACATACACCGCACCATCCAGACCGGCATTGACAAAGATGCCCTTCATGGGCACGTCCAAAGCCTTGCGCACCACGTTCACACCGGTGTTCTCGTCGTCCAGGGGCAACTTGATGTCGTCCAGGGCCACAATGGCGTTGATCAGGGCCACGCCGCCGCCGGCAACCATGCCCTCTTCCACAGCCGCACGCGCTGCCGAAAGGGCATCTTCCACACGGTGCTTCTTTTCCTTGAGCTCGACCTCAGTAGCCGCACCCACACGGATGATGGCCACACCACCAGAGAGCTTGGCCAAGCGCTCCTGCAGCTTTTCACGGTCGTAATCCGAGGTGGTGTTGCTGATCTCCATGCGAATCTGCTCGACTCGGCCGCGAATGGCCACGTCAGAGCCCTTGCCTTCGATGATAGTGGTGTCTTCCTTGGTGCAAACCACACGTCGGGCCTCACCCAGATCAGCCACGGTAGCTGTCTCCAGCTTGCGGCCCATCTCCTCGGTGATAACCTCGCCGCCCGTGAGCACGGCGATATCCTGCAGCATAGCCTTGCGGCGATCGCCAAAGGCCGGAGCCTTGACGGCCACCACGTTCATGACGCCGCGCAGCTTGTTGAGCACCAGCGTGGCCAATGCCTCGCCATCGATATCCTCAGCCACAATCACCAGATTGCGGCGGCCCGTCTGCACCATCTTCTCCAAGAGGGGAACCAGGTCCTGGGCGGCCGAGATCTTTTTGTCGTGAATGAGAATGTAGGGGTCTTCCAATACGGCCTCGGCGGTGTCGCCGTTGGTGATGAAATAGGCCGAGATGTAGCCGCGATCGAACTGCATACCCTCGACATACTCGGTCTCAAAGTCCAAACCCTTGGACTCTTCCACGGTGATGACCCCATCCTTACCGACACGATCCATCACGTCGGCGATGAGATTGCCGATGGTGTTGTCCTGAGCCGAGATGGCGGCCACATGGGCGATGTCTTCGCGGGTGCTGACGTCGCGGGCCTGAGCCTTGATGTGGGCAACCACGGCGGCCGAAGCGGCCTCGATGCCTCGCTTGAGCAGCATGGCGTTGGCGCCAGCGGCCACGTTCTTCATGCCCTCGGTCACGATGGCCTGGGCCAGCACAGTGGCTGTGGTGGTGCCGTCACCAGCCACGTCGTTGGTCTTGGTGGCTGCTTCTTTGAGCAACTGGGCACCCATGTTCTCAAAGGGGTCTTCCAGCTCGATCTCTTTGGCTACGGTCACGCCGTCGTGGGTGACGGTGGGGGCGCCCCACTTCTTGTCCAGAGCCACGTTGCGGCCCTTGGGGCCCAATGTCGCCTTGACGGCTTCGGCCAGGGTGTCAATGCCCGTCTTCAACGACTTGCGGGCTTCTTCACTAAAGGATAGCTGCTTTGCCATTATATCTTGTACCTCCGAATGGATTATTCTACGATGGCCAGGATGTCGCTCTCGCGCATCACCAGCACTTTGGAGCCGTTATCGAGTTTGATTTCAGTTCCGCCGTACTTGGCGTACAGCACCTTGTCGCCTACTTTGACTTCCATGGCAATGAGCTTGCCCTGGTCGTCTTTCTTACCTGGACCTGCTGCAACGACGAGACCCTGCTGCGGCTTTTCTTTGGCCGTCTCTGGCAGCACGATGCCGCTTGCGGTCACTTCTTCCTGCTCCACCGGCGAGACAATCACACGATCTGCCAGAGGCTTGAGATTCACGTTTGCCATTTACACGACCTCCAAATACTTGATATGAATCACGACCCCATAGAGCTTCGATTACGATTCTAGCACTCGAAGGCTCAGAGTGCTAGAATAATAGCATAGGCACTAGAGGTTGTCAAGAACCCTATCTGCACTTTGCAGCCTCCAGCCAATGTGCAGTTTGTAGCAAATCCCACGCTCTAGTAGTAGCCAAGCCATACAATGCAGCACCCACGGCTGCTGCCTCATCAAAAGGTGCCATCGTCAAGGGCAGTCTGGTGCAACGTGCCAGAGACTCACGCAGCAAAGCGTTACGCGCCAGGGCATTACCCGCCCCCACCAGACTCTTCTGAGAGCGCGATCGCAGTGTTTGCAGCATGTCGGCTAGATGCTGGGCCAAACCCTCGACCAGTGCACGGGACAGATTAGCCGCCGTCAGATTGATAGAAGAGATGCCCGTAAGTTGGCCCCGCAAACTGGGGACCTCTCGCTCACCGGCAAAAAGGGGCTCCATCTCGAGGCCGTTAGCATCATTCGGTACTTTTTCAGCAAGTTGCCACATCTGTTCTAGCATGTCCTCCGGTGGGGCGAATCCAAAGTTAGTCAAGATATCGGCGTAAAAGCGACGCAACACCTCAAAAGAAGTACCCCCACTCAGGCTGGCCTGCACCTGGAGGAAATAGTTTCCCCAATAAGGCCGCAACTCGTGCACAGTAAAATCGGCACCACGCATTGCGCAAGAAAGTTGCGCTCCCGTGCCCACATTCACCAGAACCGTGCCACCGACATCGGCAACGCTACCCAGAAAACTGGCCTGATTATCGCCCAGGGCGCAAATCACAGGAACACCTGCCAACTCTGGCAGGCGCTCTTGCTGAACACGCCCTACAAGTGTGCACTCGGCCACAGGCGGTAGCAATCCCTCCAGGTCCGCATCTTGAAGGAGGTGTGCATCCCAATCACCGATCTCCAGATCGAGCAAGCCAAAAGAGGCCGCCGTTGAACGCCCAACGGCCGGAATAGTCCCTATTAGCCAGGCGCCCAAAGCATCGGGAATAGGTAAAACTCGGGCGTCCGCTGGCATTAGTCCCTTTTGTAACAACCGAAAGACCATTGGTCCAGCATAGCCAGCAGAAGGATGTGTTCCTGTATGAGCAAAAGCCGCAAGGCCACCACAAGCAGACACATAGGCTTCCAACCAGGTATGGCCATTAAAGGCATTCCCCATGACGGTGGTATCCTGCCATGTCCAGGCTGATGCCACCGCGCTGCCCTGATCATCGACGAACGCAAAGCCGTGCATCTGCCCAGTGATACCGATAGAGTCGATAGCAGGATGGCCAAGCTGCGCCAAAACGCCTGCGACCAATCCTGCAAGACGGGCTTGCACGATTGCTAGGTCAAGCCGGCATTCGAATCCATCTGTCACAAGCGTTTGCGAGCCAGCGCCATGCGGTTCAGAACGTGCAGCCAGAACCAGGGGTGGCTCGTCAGCAATGACAGCTACAGCCAATGAAGTTGTGCCAATATCGATACCCAGATGAACCATACCCACTCCTCTTGCCGCCATCCCCATCTATTGACGGACTGCATCACCCTGTTATAATGGCGCCGAATCTTACGAGAGAGGAACTATGAGACAGTCTCCTGATGCCCCTTATTGGTTGGCCCTGCTAAACGCTCCCAAGCTGCACAAGGCCACCGCCAAGAGAATCATTCGCGAGTGGTGCCTCAACCAGGCCAACCCTCTTGCTGCCCTATATGACCTGTCTGCCCTCCAGTTGGCGGAAACCTTGTTGCTCTCAGAGGGTGAAGCACAGGTCGTTTTGGCCACCGAGCAGGATGTCAGCGCTCAGGCTGACCTGCTGGCGGCCCTGGCCCATCAGGACATTGGCATTCTTACTCGCAGTGATATCGCCTATCCCGAAAACCTCATCGAACGCATGCCCGAAGAGCGCTTGCCGTACTATATCTGGTATCGGGGCAATTTGTCGATTCTGGCCAAGCCAGCCGTGGCTATTATGGGCAGCAGCCAGCCCGATGGCGAATTGCTGGCCAGCAGCAACGATATGGTTAAGGCACTAGCCGCTTCAGGATATGCCTTGGTGGGCGGATACGGCAAAGGGATCGATCGCAGTGCACTACAAACTGCCCGGCAAGCCAACGGCTCTATCATCCTGATACTACCCGTGGGTGTTCGCCAGTTCGCGCCATTCCTCAAGTCACTGGAACCAGCGATCGATCAAGGGCAGGTGTTGGTACTCAGCCCCTATCCGCCTGATGCCGAGTTGGTCGATGCTGCGGCAACAGCACGCCTGCTCATTATAACAGCCCTAGCTGAAGCGCTGGTGTTGTATGAGCCAGAAGCCAGCCCAATCGCGATGTGGCCCTGGTCTACCGAAGAAAGCCTGGGGCGCGCCGTGTTGCTCTGGAGCGGCTCTTCTGACGCCACCCAAGCCGCCTGGAAAGACGCGCCCATTAGTCTATTCGATGAAGCCGACAGTGGCTGCGAAATCATCAATGGACTGCTGGGCTATGAACCTCCTGCCGAAATAGACGAAAACGCTTTTGATGCACTGCCCGGCATAGAACCTCTCACCTTTGAAAACCCCGATCAGGCCATCCACGTGCTGAGTCAGACAGGCAAAGTACCTGAAAGCCTGCGCCGCCGCCTGATGGCCGCCGATTGGACCACTGAAGATATCGTTGAGGAGCGAGAACAAGAATGAACTGCAAGCAGCGCTACCTGGAAACCGTGCTCTTTGGGCATCCCGACCACGTTCCCCTTAGCCCAGGCGGGCCGCGCGAATCGACCCTGGAAGCATGGCACAAGCAAGGCCTGGATGCCAATGTACCCTACAAGGCAGCACTGATCGAGTTGCTCGGCATCCCTGAAGAGGCCTTTCAAGGCGCCGTCAACCTGCCCGTAGAAACAAAAATGATCCCCCAGTTCGAAGAAGAGGTGCTAGAGCACCGCGACGGCCACTATATCGTGCGCGACTGGATGGGTGCCATCACCGAAATCTCGGACGAGTTCGATTATACCTACATCCGTCAGGCCAAGGATTTCGTCACCCGTAAATGGCATCGCTTTCCCGTACAAACCCGCGACGAATGGGAAGCCATGAAAGTGCGTTTTGATTCGGCCACACCCGAACGCCTCGGCGGCAGCCTGGATGATGTCGTCCGCCTGGCCAAAGCCGAAGGCCGCCCTACCTCCATGTATGTAAACGGTCCTTTTTGGCAGATGCGTGAATGGGTGGGCATGGAGAACCTGTGCATGCTCATGGTCACCGATCCAGCCTTTGTACAGGACATGGCCGATTTCTGGCTAGAGTTCACCCTGGGCCTATTCGAGCGCGTGGTAGCCCGTACCGATGTCGACATCCTGCGTATGTCCGAGGATATGGCCTACAAGGCACACAGCATGATCTCTCCCAAGATGGCCCGTCGCTTCCTGCAGCCCACCTATATCGCCTGGCGTGAACTACTGGACAAGCATAACTGCGCCGTGTACGACATGGACTCCGATGGCAATATCGAGGAACTGATCCCCATTTGGATCGAATCGGGCTTTAACCTCTGCGACCCTATCGAAGTAGCCGCCGAGAATGATATCGTGACCTTTAGGCAGCAATTTGGCCAACGCATGGCCTATAGCGGCGGTGTAGACAAGCGCCTCATCGCCGTAGGGGGCCAACCGCTACGCGACGAGTTGGAGCGCATCATCCCCCCTCTGTTCAAAGATGGCGGTTTTATTCCCAGTTGCGACCACGGCGTACCGCCCGACATCTCTTGGCCTAATTTCGTCGAATACACCCGCCTGCTGGCTCAATACGAAGGTTGGCTCTAGAACACGGAGGGAACCATGGAAAAGTTGCGCTATGGCATCATCGGTACGGGCGGCATGGGCTCTGGCCATGCCAAAACCATGCAGGATATCGAGGAGGTAGCCCTCACCGCCATCTGTGACATTGTACCCGAGGTAGCCGAGGCGGTAGGAGAGGAATACAATATCCCCTATTTCACCGATTACCACGACCTCATCGACAGCGGCCTGGTGGATGCGGTAATGATCGCCACGCCGCATTATTTTCACCCAGAGATCGCCATTTATGCCATGGAAAAGGGAATACCGGCCCTTTCGGAAAAGCCTATCGCCGTGACGGTCTCTCAGGCAGACGCCATGATCGCCACAGCCAAGCGCATCGGTGTGCCCTTTGGCGTGATGCATCAAACGCGCTGCGGCCCAGTGTGGCAGGCAGCCCACAAAATTATCTCTGAGGGCAGGCTGGGCGAAATTTACCGCACCATGCTGGTGTATGCCGATTACCGCAGCCAGGCCTATTACGATTCAGCCGGTTGGCGAGCGACCTGGGATGGCGAAGGCGGCGGCGTGCTGATCAATCAGTCGCCCCATGCCCTCGATCGCTTTACCTGGCTGGGTGGATTACCCTCACGCATTACCGCCATCACCAAAACCCGCGATCACAAGATCGAAGTGGAAGATGTGGCCTGTGCCCTGCTAGAGTATCCCAACGGCGGCGTAGGCTATGCCTATTGCTGTACCAACGAATGGCCCAAGAGCGACATTATGGAATTCGCTGGCGAAAAGGGAAAACTACAGATCATCGGCGATGACCTGCGCTTTTGGGAGATTCCCGAAGGTGTACACCACACCTCCAACACCACCGACAAGATGTGGGGAGGCCCAGAGAGCAACGAGGTGCTCATCGACCTGGAAGAGCACGAGACCGGACACAAAGCTATTCTGCGAAACTTTGCCCGGCACATCCTCTATAGCGAACCGCTCATCTCGCCGGGCATCGAGGGTATCAACGCCGTAGAGATGATCAATGGCATGATCCTTTCGGGACACACTGGCGAGCCCGTAAACGTACCCGTCGACCGCGCCCGCTATGATGCGCTTTTGGCTAATCTGCGCGCCAACAGCGTCAAAAAGGATGTGGAAGACAAACGCATCACCGATGACGTACACCACTAGAACCACACCAAACGCAAAAAGGGGTATCGCTTAGGCGATACCCCTTTTTACGTTTAAATCCCAGCTCCAGCTTACTCCCCTTCCGCCGTCCAGACACGCAATCCGTAGCGACTGAGATAGAGCGGGATGTTCTGGAACAGCGGATCAGTCTCTTCAATGGCACGCACCATAGCCCGTTTTTGGCTCATAGAAGGGCCAGAGAGCAGCGTGATCGAGCCACCCTCGCCGCCGGCACCGTTGACCTTCCAACCCAGAGCGCCATACTCGCGGGCGATATCGATAACCTGCTGGGCCTCGCTGCTGATGAGTTGGGGATGTAAGTTGCGTTGGCCCTCGGTGTTACAGGCCATAGCCGCACCCAGGGCGGCAAAATCACCAGCATACATGGCATTGCGCGAGGCGACAGCCGTTTGCCGTAACGCCTCCAGCTTGGGGCTATCCGGGCCGGCATCCTGCAAGCCGGTAATGACCATCTCGTGCACCGCCGAGGAAGAATGTGACCTCCCCAAAAAGATCAGGCAAAGACGCCGCTCCAATTCCCACCAAATGCTGTTGGACACATTGATGGAGGATACGGCGGCGTAAGGGTAATCGAACATCTCGATATAGTTGATACCGCCAAAGGCCGAGCAAAGTTGATCCTGAATGCCCGACTGCTGCCCGAGAATGTCGGTCTCGATGCGATGGGCCGTATAGGCCACCTCCAAGGGAGTGATGCGCCCGGGCGTGAGTTGATCCAACGCACCTATAAGAGCTACGCTCACCGCTGCCGAGGTTCCGGTGGAGCAGCCCGCGGGTGCCTCAGAATAAATCGAGATTTGCACGGCCAGATCCTCGGGCACACCCATGTAATCAATGGCAGCCTCCAGCAGAGGATGATGGAGCCACTCCTTACGGTCGTTCTCGGGGTGCAGGGCATAACGCTGGCCAAAGTTTTCGGCGTGCAGAATACAGCGCTCATCGCGTTCTTCGCGATTGTACACCGCAATCTGCACTTCGACATAGGGATAAACGCCGATATTAAAGATGCGCCCGTGCTGGGCGAACCAGGTATCGGTCCAACCGCCATTGTCACACACGCGAATCGGTGCTACGCTATTGATGATGTGAAGCGGGCGCGCACTCTCCACAATTGCCTCCTCAACATACAGACTCTTTATTAGCTCGCCCATTCTAGCCATTGCTGTTCATCACGTCTACTACTTACAACCCAGACCAAATTTTTGCGTATAGAAGTTAGAACTGGAACACATTGCGGCACAAGCCGCAGGAGGGCACGAATGACGGGGAATGAAGACAAGAGAACGGGCGCCCAGGAATGGGGCGACATCCTTCGCGAAATCGGGCAGCAGGTGCGCCGTGAAGCCGCTCGCCTGGCCAAAGTAGATGACGACGCCGATTGGGATACCATAGGCAAAGGCTATAGTGACGCCGTTCGCAAGAGCACTGCTCGCTCTGCCGGACTGGACGAATCAGCCGAATGGAAGACGATCGGGGAAAGGATCGAACAAGAGGCTCGTAGCGGTACGGCGCGCGTGGTAGGCGAACAGCCCGATGCAGATTGGAAAGACATCGGACAGTCCGTCGATGAAAAAGTGCGCAGCTTTATCGATGAGCTCTTTACCCCCAAGAGCAAACCCTCATCTAGCACCGAGACCGATACGGAAACCCTGGGGTCTCACGACGAGCCTATCGATCCCTGGGCGTGAGTCACACCTTTCTCCTATAAACAAAAACGGCGGACAGATTGAATCTGTCCGCCGTTTGAACGTTGTGATCAGGCGAGTTCGCGCAAAAAAGCCAGTGCCTTGGCGCTCTCAGCGGTAAAGTCATCGCCCCAGCGACATTCGACGGATGCCTTGCCCTTGTAGTCGATATCGTGGAGAATATCAAACAGTTCCTTGTTGGGATAGCTGCCACTGCCGGGGTAAAGACGGCCGGTATCGGCAAGGTGCACGTGGTAGAGCCAGTCGGCACCCTTGACGATATCTTCGAGCGGCTCACCGTCCATCATAAAGTGGAAAATGTCGGCCAGCACCTTGATCTCGTCTCGCTTGACCTCTTTGGCCAGTTCGACGCCCTCGGCATAGCTGGTAAGGATGTTGCACTCTTTCATGTTGAGCGGCTCGATGACCACCGTCACGCCTGTGCCTGCAGCCTTGTCAGCCACGAGGTTGCAGAAAGCGATCAGTTCGTCCCAGGCCTTGATGCGATTGTAGCCCTCGGCCACCTTACGAGCGCCGCCGCTGCCAAAGACGATGATATCCGCACCCACATCTTGAACGCGTTTGATGGCGCTCTCGACATAGCGTTCGACCTTGCACTGATCGATCTCGGGGCCCGTTACACGAATATCGCCGGGGACAAACAGGTTGAATGCACCCACGACGGGCTTGAGGGCCTTGATCTTGGCCATTTCTGGTGCAAAGTCGGCATCACTCGTCAATGGCGATAGTGTCGAGGAAACGCCAAACTCGAGATAATCGTAGCCAGGTGCCAGTGCCGGAACACTGTCGGGGGAGAGGCACATCCCGATGGGAATTGTTCTTGCCATGTTGAGCTCCTTGTGGTTAAACTTGTAACAGTATGAACTGGGTGTGACTATGCACGAACGAGGTAAGCATGTCAAGCGGAAACCGCTCTAGCACAACAAGCATTAACAGACCAATAAGGCTGATTATGACAGCCCTTTTGGTGATGGTGCTGATTCTGGCTGGTTGTAGCTATAGCTATATGCGTCCCAAAGAAGAATCTTCGCTAGAAAGCGTGCAGCAATTGGGGCAAACTATTGCCGCCGGGCAGGTTGCCCAAGCTGCCACAGCATCCGCCATGCCCTCACCTACGCCCAAAATGATGCCAGCAACGCCTAACGTCGCGGAGACTATCGGGGCACTCGCGACGCCGACGCTCACTCTTTCTCCAACACCGACTTTTAGTTGGCTAGCTGGCCCCGCAGCCACTGTCTTTATCTCAGCAACGCTGACGCCAGCCTCAATCCGCACTGCCCAGCCCACAGCACCCTACCAAGTGACAGTCGAGCCCCCGGCCACTATCCAGAACGATCCTATTGCGGCCCCCACCTGGACTGTCGCCCCTAGCGTTCCCTATGTGCCAGGAGGAAGCGCTGCTACGGCTACCCCTACAGCAAGCAATAGTACCGCTGCCACGGCCACAGCTACAGCTGCTGTAACCCAGGCTGTGGTGACCGACTGGACGTGGGAACTGGTAGACGGCCAAGTCCAAGTCAGCGGCGCAGTCGCTAACGAGGCCTCTCAGGCTATGGCCTATGTGCGCATCAACATCTTGTTGCTCAATGCCGACGGTGGCTTTTTGGCCACAGCCGGCACCTATGCGGATGCGGTCGTCATTCAGCCCGGAGAAGAATCCACCTGGTCGTTGCAAGTCGATGCACCAGAAAGCTTTGCCACTGCGGAGCTGTCACAAGTGATTACCTGGGAATGGTACGACTAACAAAGAAAAAGACGGGGTTTGAATGTTTCAGACCCCGTCTTTTTTTGTGTAGCAGCTAGTCGATATCCAGTTGGCTTTCTTTGCGCCCCATAAAATAAGCGATCGCTGTGCCAACGACAAAGCAGGCAATGACCACGAACAAGTTCTCCGAACGCTGTTCTGTGGGCCACAAGCCATAGACAGAACCCGTCAGCATACCCAAAACGGCGTAATACGCTATCGAGGGACTCTTTTTGAAAAAGGAGTCGATGACTTTAGAGAACACCAGGATGCCAGCCACCGCACCAACACCGGCTGAAATAAGCAAGCCCCACTGAAAATTGAGCTCGGTGATTTGTTTAATGGCCCCAATGATCACATCATAACTGCCCGCCAGCAACCAGATATAAGTGCCATCCAACCCGGGTGTAACGCTAGCCCCACCGGCCACAAAACTGGTTAGTGCGTTGTAGCTGAGCCCGCCAACGCCCGTAAGAGATCCGGCATCTCGCACACCTACACGATCCTGCAAAATACGAAAGCCCACTACAATGGCCAACCCAATGACAAGGGCCAGGCCTCGTTTTGGTGTAAAACGCATATCATCATGTAGCGCGAATACGCTGGGGATCGTGCCCACCAGCAAGCCCATAAAGAAAAAGGCCGTCGCTACGGGGTAAGCGTCCGTCACATCAGTGATAACCCGAGAGAGTGCCAGCATGGCGATGACCATACCCAAGCCAAGGCAAAGTATGAACGGTATGTAGATACGCCAACGATCGCGACGCACAAAAAAGTTGCCAATGGCCTCGACAAAATCCTCATAGATGCCCATGACCACAAGAACTATGCCGCCACCGATGCCTGGAACAATATGCGTCATGCCATAGCCCATGCCTTTGAACACGAGCCCCAGGTAATAACCAAATGAACGACGGGGTTGACTCTCCATCTACACGCTCCTGCTAAAAAGATGCTCAGATTATACCAGTGCCAGACAGTGCTACCAACTAACAATCTAAACTAATATTGCCCGCCCCTTGTTTCAAGATGAATGCCGCTTGTGATATAATCGTTCCATGATGGGGGAAGATACGCTTGATAAGCTTGATCTGAATCAAGCTCAGTTCAATCGATTGAAGGCGCTGTGCGCCAATATGTCCATCCTTGCCGACGTGTGTCGCGCCGACTTGCTTCTCTATGCCAAAAGTCCGGACGGCCGGGCGCTCACGATTGCCCAATCCATGCCGCATTCTGTATCCCCCCTCTACAAGACGAGCCGTGTGGGTGTCTATGTAGGTACACGTGGACACCAGGATATTCTAGATGCGCTTGAAGGCCACGGCAAAGAAGGTATCGTTTATACCGTTACGGTAAGGGGCGCCACCGTAGCACGAGAAGTTTACCGGGTCCGCGACCACACTGGCCAGATTATCGCGGTCCTCGCTTCTGATTCATACTGGTTGGCCTACGAGCGACATCGACGGCGCAGTTTGGCATTTCAGCAAGGCTTGAACGAGTTTGTGCGCATGGTTCTGCGTGGCGAACTTTATCCGCGCGAGAGCCTTACACCTTTTGGTGAGCATGATGGACTTTTACTTGTAGGCGCGGATCGTCGAATCCAATACATGAGCGGTATTGCCCAAAGCATGTATCGACGTTTGGGATTTCGAGATAGCCTTGTGGGCGTATCGATAGACCAACTGGCTACTGTCGATACCGAAATGGTCGAACATACGCTGGGGCAATCTATCGGATACGAACGCCAGGACGAACAATACGGCCTCACCTGGATACGCAAATCTCTGCCCATCAATGCACCGGCACTCAATCTGAGAAACCGCCTACGTCGATCGTTGAAACGCCCCATACGAGGGCGTATAGTACCCTATGGTGTCTTTATTCTGCTCCACGATGCCACCGAAGCCCTTGAAGCACAGCGCGAGCTTGAGAGTAAGACCGCCATGCTTCGAGAGGTTCACCATCGGGTCAAGAATAACCTACAAGTGATCGCTTCGCTGCTGCAAATGCAGGCCCGACGTGTAGAATCCCAAGAGGCCCGTAGCGCTCTGGAGGAAAGCGTCAGCAGAATTCAGAGCGTAGCGGTAGTGCATGAATTTCTATCACAAGGCGCCACAGGCACCATTGATTTGAAGGAAATCGCAACGCGAATTGTGCACCAGATTCGGCAAAGTCTGCTCGACCCTTCTAGCAGCATCAGGCTTTCCGTCCAAGGAGAAAGTATCTGGCTTCCTGCCGAGCAAGCTACAAGATGTTCTTTGGTTGTGAATGAATTGGTTCAGAATGCCATAGAACACGGCATTGATAATAGCAAGGGTGGCTTGGTAGAAGTTTCTCTAGTTGACCACGGCGATTCTGTAAGTATAGTAGTTCAAGATGATGGACAAGGTTTACCAGAGGGTTTTAACCTCGATACTGACGCCCATCTCGGACTGAGAATCGTCAAGAGCATGGTCGAGAGAGATCTTAGGGGCAGGTTACAGCTCTTGTCGATGGAAGGTACACGCGTTGTGGTCAGTTTCGATAAAGCCCTTTGGGGAGGTGAATAGAACATGGAACGCATTCGAATCGTCATCGCAGATGATGAATCTGTCATTTGCATGGATCTGCGAGAAATGCTGAACAACCTGGGTTACCTGGTTGTCGGCGAAGCAGGAGATGGGAAAAGCGCCGTCAACCTCGCTAGAGAGCTGCGCCCCGAGGTTGTCATCATGGATGTGCGTATGCCTGATATGGATGGCATTGAAGCCGCACGAATCCTCACCGAGGAGCGCATCGCACCTGTGGTTTTGCTGACAGCCTTTAGCCAGAGAGAACTCATCGACCGCGCCAAAGAGGCCGGCGTTGTAGGTTATTTGGTCAAACCTGTACAAGAAGCCGATCTCGCACCCGCCATCGAAATCGCACTATCTCGCTTTGCCGAGTTCCGCGAACTCGAAAAGGAAGTGGACGACCTTGCCGAGCAGCTAGAAACACGCAAACTTGTTGACCGGGCCAAGGGAATCCTCATGGATACCCAGTCGCTCTCAGAGTCTGAGGCTTTCCGACGCATCCAGAAGATGTCCATGAATACCCGTAAATCGATGAAAGAGATCGCTCAGGCGATCATCCTGACTCACGAAGTGGGCGCCTAGTTCCTCTTTTTGTTTGTCTTCTGAACGCCGGTAGCTTTTGCTCCGGCGTTCTTGTCTTGACACAGGGCCTCAACAACGCGTAGACTCGATAAGGACATGTTATGGCAAGGAGGAACTCGTGAGCTGGATTCCCAGATTAATCGTAGGGTTCGTCAGCATCTACCTGTTGACGGCGTTCGGCTCGTGGTTTTTGCTCTCCTTTTTGCAATGGCGCACCGAGTCTTCAAACCGTTCGTACGACAACCTGCGCACTCAAAAGCAAGTTCTATTCACACTCCTCGACCGGCACAACCGCCTCTGGCCATCAGAGCCTCGTATCGGACGTTTTGCTGTTCCCGATAAACAGGCCATTCATTCACTGGATGCCCTGCGAGATGCGTTAGGCACGGCATCGAATCTTGCCGAACTCAACGACGATGGTCAGCCAATCGTGCTGAGCCCCATCGATGCCACACTGCTTCGCGGGCCACGTGCATTGGTCGACGTACTGCGCTCGCAGCGTACGCTCAACGAGAACTGGGGCTGCATTGAGGCCGCTCAAGCTGCTGCCGAAACGCTCCGCACTAGTGAACAAGCCCTGCTGCATATCCCCGAGCAGCTTCGCAATGAACTCAACGACCTGCGTGCCGAGATTCGCCGGCTGGGCGTGCTTACCGAAGAAATGCAGGCCGAAGGCATTCAAGGGCTTGAAGAGACGAGTGCGAAACTCGATGCGCTGCAGGATTCAATCGAAAAAGCACTCGACAAACTGGCAAACAAAAACCTAACACCAGAGCTCAGCCAGGATGTCGACATCACCATCGCCGATACACGCCAAGCCCTTGTGCAGGTTGATAAAGCTGTCTCAGAAGCTTCCGAGGCGCAGCAAAAAGCTCGCGGTACGGCGCGCCGGGTACAATCATCCTACACGCTGGCTGTCGAAAGATGGGCGACCCTCAAAGAACGCGGCGCCACCGATAGTGATATCGATCGACAACTCCATGACCTCAAGCCACAGATCGATGAGCTCGCTCAAACTGGCCAAGTCACACTCTCGGTCCTTAGAACTCAAACTGCCGAGGCCATTGGCTTGGATAGCCGCATTGATTCGTTGATGACCCAGCTCGATGGCTATGGGCATTTGATGCGCGCCTCGCAGTCCACCATTGATAATCTGGTTCCCGAAATCGAAGCGCTGGACGCCCTGCGCGTTTCAGCTCAGGCGCAAAATGGCCTTGTAGCTACTAAAACAACCGAAACCGTGCAGCAGGCCCGCGAATTGTACAAACAGGCTGTAGAGTTGCGCCTGCGAGGAACTCGAGAAGCACTAGAAGAAGCGCTAAAAGTTGGCAACCAAAGCCAGCAATTGATCGATGAAGCCAATCGCGGCCTTCAAGTTGATGTCACCCGGATAAAACGGGCGCGCCAAGCCCTGGAGCAGCTTTCCGAGGAGAGTTACTCCACCTCGCGGGAGCGTTTGGAGACGTTGGCGGGGGAATTGCAGAATTACCCACAGTATTGGAGCCAGGTTGCCGGAGAAGCACGTGAGGCCATGCTAAAACTGGATACGGCACGCAAACTCGTCGGCAACATACCCGATGAGGAACAGACGGGGCTACGCTTTACGCAAGAAGAGTTGGATGAGGCTCTCACCACCCTTGAGCAGGCAGTCGCCTCCAAAGATCAGGGAGACGCGATCATCTCCGAGCTGGCCGAGACCGCTACAACCGTCAAAAAACAAGAACGCGAACTATCGACGGCCCTCGTCAAACTCGATCAAGATACCATCCCGACCCTCAGGCAAGCCGCCGACACCATGCTGCCTGAATTGCGGCAGCGCTTTGATCTGTTTGTCGCCAATTACGAGAGCGAAGCCCAGTCATACCGCGATACGGGGCAAATCCAATTCGAGCAGGCACTCACCGAGTGGTTGCCCGCGGTCAAAGAGCAGGCGCAAGCCCTGCTGCACGACCACCAGGACTCTGTCAAACGCTATCGCCAGGCACAGCGTGAGGCAATTCGCCGAATTGACAAGCTCTGGGCAAAGCTACAGCGGCTCGAACCGGGGAAAACTCCCGATCCCGAGGAAGATTTGGGCCAGCTAGAAATGGACCTGAGTATTTGGCGCACAGCGGTTGATTCTAACGAGGATAGCCCGCGAGAGCTCCGCGAATTAGTGAGCATTCAGGCTGAGGCGCTATATCGGCGGCTAGAACGTGCTGTCGACCAGATTGAGCAAGATCGCAAAACGCTTGACACACTATCGAGGGAATATCTAAGCCTGAAAAGCGCTATAGAGGCCCATCAAGAGACAATTGTCTCACTCACCGCAGAGTCCGCCTGGCATTTGCAAGAAGCCGATGATACTCTGGCGCGAGATACCTGGGGAGACGCACAGCAGTTGGAATCTCAGAGCGCGGGAGCGAGCACCCTTACCGAAGCCCGCGAGTATTTGCAGCGCGCTAACAGCGCCGCCCGACGCGCCGAACAGTCCTTTGCGACTGTTGTGCAGCATCTGCAGAGTGCTCTTCGCCGACTCAACACCGAGCGCCTAGCACTGGAGAAAATGATGGCCCACGCCCATCGGCAGGAAGCCACCGCCCGAACCGAGCAACGCCTCGACGAAGCAGCGCGTATTCAAGCACTCATTAACAGTGCCCAACGTTCGATGGACACTGCTCTGGGCACACCGTTTTCAGAGGATGCGCTTCGCCACTTGCGCAGCGGCCGTCAAGCTCTCGACAAGCTCTAAGTTTGGTCTCGTGCGCTCTCAGCTTCTTGCCGAGCGCGACTTGCAGCCTCGCGCGACAGATCGAGTATGGTGTCATCGAGTTGGCGCCAAGTAATGTCATGATCGCCCATAGCACGAATGAGCTCTAGCCAAGTTTCTTTGTTGCTGACTGGTTTGCCGCTGCTTGTGCGCCAGCCGTTGCTCTCCCAGCCACTGAGCCATTTCTGTGCGCCATTTAATACGTATTTGGACCCAGAGTAGATCGTCACCTGAGAAATCGCTTGCAGTGATTGAAGTCCCTTGATAACAGCCCACAGTTCCATCAGATTGGACGAGGCAGTAGGCCAATGGCCTGCCATCAACTCTTGTTTTTTGCCCTCTTTGACCACACAGGCATAGCCAGCAGGTCCCGGCACTCCGAGAGCACATCCACGAGCAACGAGAGTAATCTGGGGCATCCCTTTTAGCCTTGACGATTCGGTGGGTTTCCTTTCCGCCGGAATGACCGTAGATGCCTGGCCAGATAGCAGATTCTGTCGTGCGGCCGTGGCCAGTTGATCCGCCCGTTCGTTGAGCACATCCCCACGATGCCCCTTGACCCAGCGCCATTCGACAGTGTGGCGAGAGGCCTCTTTGACGAGCATCTTCCACAAGTCGATATTCTCAACTGGCTGTCCATCCTTTTTCCGCCAACCGTGGGCCACCCAGTCATTCAGCCACTCGGTAATGCCGCGCCGCAAATATTGCGAGTCGGTCATCAGCAGCACATCGCACGATTTGGTCAGCGTTTCAAGTGCCTTGATGGCAGCTGTCAGCTCCATACGGTTGTTTGTTGTAACCCTCTCGGCTCCACTCAATTCATGAGTCTTGAGTTTGTAGACCAATACAGCACCCCAACCGCCAGGACCAGGGTTAGGATCACAGCCGCCATCCGTATAGACCACCACATGGGGTCGATTCCCAATGCGCATAGTAACCTTTCTAAAGAAAATCCCCGACCCTACGGCCGGGGATCATACGCGTCATAAGACTCATCCCGCGGAACAAGCCCCGTCTCGCAAACAGATTATTGAGCCATAATTCGCGCGAGCTCAAACAATTCCAAATCAATTGGCTTTTGCTTGCCGGCCACTTCAATCAGCGGCGTTGTCACAACCTCATTGCCGCGCAAACCTGTCAACACGTCTTCTTCACCGCGGGTCAAAGCGAGCACAGCTCCCTCGCCCAGCCTCGTGCCCAACATTCTGTCAGCGGCCGTAGGAGCTGCGCCGCGCTGCACGTGTCCCAGGATCGTTGCTCGAAGGCGAAAGCCCGTTGCCTCTTGATTTTTCTCGAAATGGTCTATCAGGGCCTGGGCATTGTTCACTGCACCCTCTGCTACCACCACCATGGCATGGGTCTTGCCTCGATCATAAGCATCGCGAAGCTGACGTGCCACTTCTTCCGGCGAAATCTCGCGTTCGGGAATGACGACAACTTCGGCCCCACCAGCAATACCCGCCTTGAGCGCTACGTAACCACAACGGCGGCCCATCACCTCGATCAAAAAGGCCCGGCGGTGTGAGGCAGCTGTTACCTTGAGCCGGTCAATGGCTTCCAGAGCAACGTTGATAGCTGTATCCACACCAATGGTAACATCGGTGCCTTCGAGGTCATTATCAATCGTCGAGGCCACACCTACGACGGGGAAACCCGTAGTATACAGTGCGTGCGAACCCGTCTGACTACCGTTGCCGCCAATCACCACCAACGCCTCAATGCCGCGCGCTTCAAGATTAGCGATGGCCTTTTTGCGTCCCTCAACAGTCTCAAATTCCAGGCAGCGGGCACTACCGAGCACTGTACCTCCCAACTGCATAATGCCGCCCACATCCCGACGTGAGAGAAAATTCATATCATCGTCGATCAATCCTTGGTAACCGTGGCTCACGCCATAAACCTCATAACCCTGATCCAGGCCCGTTCGAACCACAGCACGAATGGCTGCGTTCATTCCGGGGGCATCGCCGCCGCTGGTTAACACTGCTATACGCTTCATGAAACTATGTCCTCCAGTATCACATCGCTGGGTATGTAACCACACAATGGTCATCATTCTAGGTCTCGCATAGCACATCGTCAAGACCTGCTCCTCTCGGTAAAAAGCCATGCTCGCACTACAAATAACCTACTACTGCGCCTGTTGCCGCTTGGGCTATTGACAAAAGCGAGCGCTATCTCTATAGTCGCCTATATTGTTAGCAATGAGGAGTAACGCAATCCGACTCACTTGACATTACACAATCAGTAATGTGCGTGTGCTGTGGAACTGATTAGAAAACATAATTCAACGCAAAGTCCAGCCGTCGCTTGGCGGTCTTTTCGTGCAATTGTGTTTTTTGGTCACATTCCGCACTTTTCGCGCTCCAGCGATCAAGCTGTGGAATATTCCACAGCTTTTTTATTGCCTTGGTGCCAAGGCAATACAGAGACAGGAAAAACAAATGATGACGAACCGAAAACTCTTGCAGTTCTTGAGCCAAAAGCCAGAACTCTATGCACCAAGCAGTGCCAAGTTCTGGGATGACGAGCACATCTCCAAAGGGATGCTGAAAGCACACTTGGATCCCAATCTAGAATCTGCCACAAGAAAACTGGCCTTTGTCCATGAATCTGCCAGCTGGATCGCCAGCATGGCAAACCCCATTCAGCGCCCCAGGCTGCTTGATCTAGGTTGTGGCCCCGGCATTTATGCAGAGTTTTTTGCTGAGGAGGGCTTTGATGTAACTGGCATAGATATGTCACTACGTTCGATTGATTACGCCAAACAGAGTGCTCAAGAAAAAGAGTTGCCCATCACCTACCTTTGCCAAAACTATCTCGACATGGATTATGACCAGGAATTCGATGTGGTCACACTAATCTATTGTGATTTCGGGGTATTGAGCGAGCAGGACAGAGAAAACCTGCTTGGTAAAATCCACAAGGCCCTCAAACCAAATGGGGTACTCATCTTTGACGTCTGCACTCCCAAACAATTCGAGGACTATGCTGAAATCTCAAACTGGAGCTATAGCAATGGCGGCTATTGGAGTCCCAATCCTCATGCCTGCCTCTATTCGTTCTACAGATATACTGGCAGTGAAACCATTGTTCAACAGTATGTAATCGTCGAAGCAGAGTCTGTCAGGTGCTATAACATCTGGAATCATGGCTTTACTACTCAGGAACTCCAAGCCGACCTCGAACGTGCTGGTTTTAAGAACCCGAGCTTTTGGGGAAATATCGCGGGCCAGAGCTATAGCGACGACAACCTTGCCATCTGTACCCTTGCCCATAAATAACCATTCGCTGTGCCATCAGAGTCGCTTGTATGAACAAGCGACTCTAAACTACTTGCTTGATACGAACCTGCATGTGGAAAATTACTGGTTGATTTATGATTTGCACACAAGGCCGTCGTATTGTATGTTTTTATTATCTATAGCAAGCTGGCAATAGTTGCTCCCTATCGCCCCCAATGAAAGCGCAGGTTTGACTGATGTCTACGTGGCACACCAAGTCTGTAGAGGCAACCCTAAGAGAGCTAGATACGAGCCCTGTAGGACTCTCCACACAGCAAGCGATTGAACGGCTCGCCAAGTTTGGCCCCAACGAACTCGAACGCAAAAAGGGCAAGAGTCCTGTTCTCATCTTCCTTTCCCAATTCACCGAGATCATGGTCATTGTGCTGTTGATAGCAGCAGCAATTTCGTTCGCCGTGGGCGAAATGGCCGATGCTATTATGATTCTCATCATTGTCATCCTCAACGCAATACTGGGATTCACACAAGAATATCGCGCTGAACGGGCCATGGAGGCGCTGCAGCGTTTGGCTGTGCCTCGCGTTCACGCCTTTCGCGACGGTAAACTGCAAGAAATAGAGTCCATCTCTTTGGTCCCCGGCGATATCGTCATCCTGGAAGCCGGGCTGCGCGTTCCCGCTGATGCACGTCTGATCGAATCTGCCAACCTTCGCGCCGAAGAGGCAGCCCTTACCGGCGAGTCTGTACCGGTAGATAAGAGCATCGCCAAAGTCGAAGATGAAGGTGCCGCTCTGGGCGATCGCACTAATCTCGTCTATGCTGGAACTACCATCGTCTACGGGCGCGGGCAGGCGGTGATCGTCGAAACGGGCATGAGCACAGAGCTGGGCAACATTGCCACCATGCTCCAAGAGGTTACCGGAGAGCGTACTCCCCTGCAAAAACGTATGGCCGAACTCGGCAAATGGCTGGCCATTGGCGCATTAGCCATTTGTGCGCTTGTCTTCCTCGAGGGCCTTTTACAAGGCAATCCCGTCGAAGAAATGCTACTCACAGCTATTAGCCTGGCTGTTGCCGCAGTGCCCGAGGGTCTCCCCGCAGTGGTTACCATTGCCCTGGCGCTCGGCGCTCAGCGCATGGTTCGCCGACAGGCGCTCATCCGCAAACTGCCAGCCGTTGAGACACTGGGGTCCGTCACCACTATCTGTTCTGACAAAACCGGCACGCTTACCCAGAACCGCATGACCGTGACCGCACTGGATATCGCTGGTGATTCGATCTCCTTTGATCAGCTTCTGAAAAAGTCACAGCCATCCATTCGGGTCAACGGCATCGGCAAAATCATCGCCGAATCTGATTTCGCACTCTTGCTGGGCGCAGCTTCACTCTGCAACGATGCCCGCCTAGAACTGGATGAGAATGGAGATGGCGATAGATATATCGCCATCGGCGACCCAACCGAGGGAGCGCTTGTTGTAGCCGCAGCATCTATCGGTCTTGATAAAACTGGCATTGAAAAGCAAATGCCGCGCGTAGCCGAAGTGCCTTTTACCTCTGAACGCAAACGCATGACCACGGTGCACAAGCTGCCCCCCGCTGAAAACAGCGACGGCGCAGCCGCAGGCCTGGTTGAGCTTTTTCCGCGGGCGCCCTATGTCGCCTTTGCCAAGGGATCTGTTACTGAACTTTTGTCCGTGTGTGATCGCGTTTGGGCTAACGGCTCCATCGAACCACTGACAAAAGAATGGGGATGGCGCATTGAAGTGGCCAACGACAATCTGGCCAAAGATGGTATGCGCGTCCTTGGTGCGGCCTTTGCGCCCCTCGATGAACTCCCCAAGGAACAAAGCGAAGAAACACTAGAACGCAATCTGATCTTTGTCGGCATGACCGGCATGATCGATCCGCCGCGCCCCGAGGTAAAAGAAGCTGTAGTTGAATGCAAGAGAGCCGGCATTCGACCGGTAATGATCACCGGCGACCATCCCTTTACGGCGCTGCATATTGCCAAACAGCTCGGCATCCTCTCGGGAGATGACACACAGCAAGTCATTACCGGCGTACAACTCTCTGAGATGAGCGTTGAAGAACTCGAATCCATTGTTGAGCATGTTTCTGTGTACGCACGCGTCAGCCCCGAACACAAGGTCAAACTTGTCGAAGCATTGAAAGACAAGGGCCACTTTGTGGCGATGACGGGCGACGGCGTGAATGATGCACCCGCCCTCAAGCGTGCTGATATTGGCATTGCCATGGGCATCACCGGCACCGATGTGAGCAAAGAAGCTGCCGATATGGTTTTGCTGGACGACAACTTTGCTACCATCGTCAATGCCATCGAAGAAGGCCGCACCATCTATGAGAACATCCGCCGCTTTGTGCGCTATATCATTTCCTCTAACGTTGGCGAAATATTTATCATGATGATGGCGCCGCTGCTAGGCTTTGGTATACCCCTTACGGCTCTGCAGCTATTGTGGATCAACCTAATCACCGACGGCTTGCCTGCCCTGGCTTTGGGCGTTGAACCTACATCAGCCGACGTTATGGATCGCCCACCCCACAAGCCGGATGAAAGTGTGATGGCGCGCGGGCTCGGCACGTATATTATTGTCATCGGCCTCCTGTTGGGTTCGGTATGCATGTTGGCCCTACACTTGGGCTATAACGTCTTGAGCGATCAAAACCACGCTATAGCACAGACCATGGTGTTCACCACGCTTTGCCTCTCCCAGCTTGGTAACGCACTAGCCGTTCGCTCAGAAACCAAGACGCTGGGGCAGCTTGGACTCTTTAGCAATCCCTCCATGGTTCTGGCCGTCATCTCTGGCTTTCTTGTCCAGCTAGCCGTCATCTATGTCCCATTCCTGCAGAACCTCTTTCACACAACAGCCCTCACGCTGGAGCAATTTGGCGTTTCTCTTGCGCTCAGCCTCATCATCTTTATCTCAGTTGAGACGTTCAAGTTCTTCAAGAATCGAAAAAGAGTTGAACCGGCGCAAGAGGCTGCCTGATTTGTACTTGCTAATATGTTTATTCGAGCTGCCCAATAGGGCAGCTCGAATCGCATAGGAGTTCGCCATGAAGATATCGGAACTGACACGTGCCGATCTTGCCGCTATTACAGCCCTTACCCGTGATATGCAGATGCAGCCAATCGATAACGAGCCGTCGCTCGCCCACGCCACCCTCGATGCCTTTGACTCACACGCCTCTCTGTGTCTGGTGGCTCATGAGCACGACGAACTGGTGGGCTTTGGTTTTGGCGCACGACGTGATGAATTGGGCATTTTGAGGCTGTTTGGCGTCAAAACCGAGTATAGGAGAAAAGGCATTGCCTCGGCTCTGCTGGACGAGCTAGAAAAGAGGTTGGCTGACGAGGGTGCTACACGCCTTGCCGTCGATGGCATCGCTCCGGGCTGGTTGTTCCCCGGCGTTGAACTCACGCGCACACCTGCCATCACCCTGCTGATGCAGCGCGGCTACAAAACTGAGCGGGTCGCCCGCGTTGACATGCTTGTCGACCTGACCCAATCGGCGAATACTATTGTTTCGCTAGACGCGCTAAAAGAGCGAAAATTTGAGATTCGTCGTGCGCTGCCACAAGATCGAAAAGCGCTCAAAGAATTTGTGGGGGCCCACTTTGGCAAGGATTGGGTGCAGGAATCCGGATCTGCCTTTGATCGGGAGGTAATTCCCCTGTTTCTGGCAATCAAAGACTCGGCGATTGTCTCTTTTGCAGTCTACGATGTGACCGGGCCGCGCAGATTTGGCCCGACGGGGACGCACCCTGACATGAGGGGACAAGGACTGGGCAGCACACTCATGCGCATGTGCATGCAGGATATGGCTACCCGTGGAGATACAGCCTGCGAAATCGTCTGGGTGGGGCCTGTTGCCTATTACGCCCGAGCGCTGGGGGCCAAACTACATCGCGCTTACTGGACGTTTACCAAAGAACTCAGATAAAACAGTCTCGCCACTTGTCCTGGGCAAAACGAAGACTAAGAAAAACACCGCTGGCAATTGCCCCAATGGCTGCGCCCAACCACAATCCCTGTACTCCCCAGCCCAGTGGCTGCGAAAAGAGCCAGGCCAAGCCCAGTTGGAGCCCGACGACACTTATCGTCGTCAGTACGAGATTAGCCGTCGCATCAGCAGCAGCTGAAAGCACAGTGGCCATCACCCTGTTCCAACCGTGTCCAACGGCAATCAACAGACTGAACGGCAGAACAGCACGGGCTGCCTCGATCGTCACTGTTTCAGAGGTAAAGTAACCCAAAATGGCCTCAGGGAACAAGATGAGCAAGAGCTGAAGCAACGCCGTAGCAATAATAGCCAGAATCGTGGATAGATTGGCAGCCTTGGCGGCCCGATTGGGATAACAGGCACCAATATTCTGCCCCACCAACGAAGCGGCAGGCCCCGAAAGACCATAAGCCGGTGCCAGGGTAAAACTCATAATGCGCCAAAGCAGGCCGAACGCTGCTAGAGGAATATCCCCAAGGGCTGTAACAAGGGCAACCAGTACGGCCTCTCGAATGTTGGGGACAAAACGCTGGGCCGAAGTGGGAATGGCAATACCCAGAATGCGCCTCATGAGGAGCCAATCAGGCGCCATGTCTCGCAGACGCAATTTCATGCCGGCAAAACCACCAAACAGAATGACGAGCTGGGCAATGACCGCGGCAGCGCTGCCCAATACAACAGCAAGCGCCGCCCCTTGGATGCCTCGCGCGGGCACCAGTAAGGGCATAAGGGCAGCTGTAGCACCAAGTTGAATGCCATACATGAGCATTGTGTACAGTGGTCGGCCGGCAGCAAGGATCACGCCATTCATTGAAGGCAGCATCTCCAGAACCAACAAGCCAGAAAAGACAACTTTGCTATAGATAATGGCCTCTTCCAACACTGCGCCCTCATAGCCCATCCAACCAAGAAATGTCTCAGCTCCCAACAGGCCAATCACGGAGCAAATGCTGACCATAACCAGCAAAAGCAGCATACACTGCGCAACAGTTCGATCAGCCTGTTCCGTTTCGCCCGCGCCAAGGAACCGCCCGGCGATAGCTTGCCCTCCCGAAGAGAGACCCATCATCGGGCTGATGATGACCAATTGCAGCGCCGTTGCAGCCGCAGATGAGGCAAGTGCTGTACGGCCAAGCTGCCCCAGCCACCAGGCTAGAACGAGCCCGCTGCCCGTAGAAAGCACCCACTGTATCGTCGTCGGAATAGAAAGCGATAACAGCAGCCTGGAGACGGACTCCTTGGTGAGATCACGCGCTGGTCGAATTCTTGCAACCATATTCTCCTTTACGAGCCCGACTTGTATAGGCCAAATGGACATGTTCATTTGGCAAGCATGCCACACCATACACGAAGCATGATCGAATGTAAAACGTATTATGAGAAACAACGTTAGAGCGCTTGGGGTGTAGAGTTCCTGTGATATAATCAAAGGAGAAAGCGCTTATCCGTGCAAAATAGCAGGCCAAGCGCAGAAATACAAAGGAGGTTGAGCGAATGAGCACACGCAAACTAGAGTTCGATACAGATTTCTTTAACGAGGCTTCATTCGAAGAACTGGTCGATATCTCAGGAATCGGCCCTGTTCTTGCAAGACGCATTATCAACTATCGCACTGAAAACGGCCCGTTCGCCAGCATGGATGAACTAGAAGAGATTCAAGGCATTGGGCCCAATCAGATCATAGAATTCAAGGCCGAACTGGATTCGATGTTCACCACCGACAATGCGGAAAAGTATGACGACCGGGCACTGGAACCTGTCACCATTGGCTCCAGTGGCGACACAGATGTTTCGCAAACCTTTGTGCCCGAGGATGTGATCGCTGAACTCGACCCAGATGCCGCCTCAGAAGAAACAACACCCTCTGAGGTAGCAGCCGCTATAGAGACCGCCCCCATTCCTGATGAGGCAGTCAAGCTCGAAACAGAGCCCCAAACCACCGATACGGCTGCGGCGAATGAACCGTCCGCAGAGAATAAAGAAACTTCCCAACCCGAGACGCCTACCCGCCGCAGTTGGGGACACGACATTCTCTTGGTGGGACTGGGTGGGTTATTTGGGCTGGTTCTCTCGCTCGTTGCCATGTCAATTTGGTTTGGAAGCCTCGAACCAGTAAGCCGTGACGAGTTCAATGCCCTCAGCAACAACCTTAATACCATGCAAACTAATGCGGAATTGAGCTGGGATAGAGTCAGCGCCCTTGATGAACGTACGGGGCAGATCGCCGATATGGTTACCACGGCCCGTTCAGAGCTGGATAGCATGAGCATCACGGTGAGCAACCTGCAAAGCGACCTCAGCGATACCCGTGAAGAACTCACTGCCTCCATTGATGACCTGAGTGGGCAGTTGGACGAGACTACAGCAGCCCTGCAAGAAATGCAGGCCTTTGTTGACGAGACGCAAGCACGCATTGAGCAGTACAACGCCTTCTTTGAGTCACTGGGCGACTTGATTGGTGATCTAAATCAGTAGCGCCCTTTACGTCTCCAGGTAGACAACAAAGGGCATGCCCACTCTAGTGCATGTCCTTTGTGCAGCGCTCGCTGATGAGATGCCGATTTCGATATAGCCGTGGCTCCCAACCAGCGCTATTGGGGTGCCCGGCGCGGTCTCTCCATACGTGAGGCCAAAAGTGACTTGATCCAGATCGCCAACCGAAGCATATTTCGCCTTTGAGACGGGACAACGATTCGCCGGAATATCACTGATGATATTCCCAAAGCGATCAATGTGTTGCACGTGGCCCTCAATCTTTTTGGCATTCTGGACGACTGTAGGCCAGGCCAACTCGACAAGGTCCTCTATGGCAGGGCCAACGCGCCAGGGCGGCAGACCCGAAACCAGGTGTGCCGCCACAGGGCAAAAGATATCACGTCCGTGGAAGGTGTTGCTGAGCGGGTGCCGCCAGTAGCGTTCATCTGCAATCTGGTAGGCATCAAACGCACGCACTTGGCGCAAAACATGGGTAAGAACTCCATTATCGGGGGCAACAAAGAATTGGCCGCCCGCTGAAACAACCAAAGGGCGGCGATCAGTCCCCACACCTGGATCAACCACGACCACGTGCACCGTACCTTCTGGAAAGACATGCCAGCAGTTCCCCAGCGCAAAAGCACCGCCAGCAATATCCTGTGCTGGGATATCGTGGGTAATATCCACCAGATTCACCTGAGGGTTGACGGCAACGATGGCACCTTTTAGTGCCCCCACATAGCCGTCAACTGTGCCAAAATCTGTGATGAGTGTGATAATTCCTGCCATTTCGTTTCCTTATGCTTGGCTTTCGAGACCGGCCTGCCTTGTGGTAGAATGTACACAATCAGGAGGTAATAAACCAATTGAAAGTTATCGATACGCTCACAAGTGGGTTTAGCCTGATCAGCAAGAAACCCTATCTCTTTATCATTCCCATCATTTTGGACCTGGTTCTGCTCTTTGGCCCCAAGGTCTCCATGCAGCCAACCGTAAATCAGGTATACGATCTGATGATCGACAATCTGCAGGAAACATCGGACCTGTTGGGCGTCGACGATACGGCATTGGTTGTAGCAGAATATGATGCACTGGCAACGGCCTGGAGTGAATTCAACATTCTTGCGTTGATTCCAGTAAGCAACATTGTCATTCCAAGCGTCTCTGCATTGGTGCCCATTGATCTTGCAAATGACAATGTCCTCTACCTGCCTACAGATATCCAATCTCTTGGGGCAGTCGTTGGTGCACTCTTGTTAGGGCTATTCATCGGCTGCATCTACTGGAGCTTTATCGCCGAAGACATTCGCGGTCACCAGGAGGGTCTGTTAGCCGCCCTCAAGTCGGCGCCGAGCTATTGGGTACAACTCGTTAAATTTATTGGCGTTTTGATTGTGTTAATCATTGGCGTCCTCGGGGTGTTCTTTCTGATATACCTGCTGGCGGCTGTCCTTCTGATGACGGGGCTCGGTGCCATCGCTCAGGTCATCATTCTTTTGGCAGAACTCTTTATTGCCACGTTGGCCTTTTGGGCATTTGCTTACATGTACTTTGTGCCGCAAGCAATAGCCCTAACGCACGCCCACACCCGTGAGGCTATCCGTGCCAGTATGATGATCGTTCGCATCAACTTTTGGCCCTCGCTGGGCATTATTTTGTTAACAGCACTCATCCGCATGGGGATGTCCTATCTTTGGACTATATTGAACACTTCTCTCCTAGGCACAATTGCGGCCATTGTAGGCAACGCCTTTGTTGGCACAGGCCTGATCGCCGCCGTCTTTGTATTCTACAGAGACCAGTTAAGTGCCATTCGCGAACGCATGTCGGAAGGGAGCGAGATCCGTAATGCCTGACAATCAGACACCACTGTATACTGCTGCAGACATCCAGGTTCTCGAAGGTCTCGAAGCGGTTCGCCGCAGGCCAGGTATGTACATTGGCAGCACAGATATTCGTGGCCTTCATCATCTGGTCTACGAAGTCGTCGATAACTCGATTGACGAAGCCCTGGCAGGCCGCTGTGACCACATTGATATCGTCCTACATAAGGATGGCTCAGTGAGCGTTGTCGATAATGGCAACGGCATCCCCGTAGGCATTGAACCCACAACGGGCAAGAACACCCTTGAGGTAGTACACACGGTGCTGCATGCAGGCAGTAAATTTGGTGGCGGTGGTTACAAAGTAGCCAGCGGCCTGCACGGTGTGGGCGTTTCGGCTGTCAATGCCCTCTCTAAATGGCTCCAAGTCACGGTACACTATCAAGGTTATGAATATCGTCAGCGCTATGAGCGTGGTGTTCCCGTTACCGAAGTGACACAGCACAGCAAAGTCAAAGACCACGGCACCACCACACGTTTCATGCCAGACGAAGAAATCATGCGGACGCTGGATTACCGCTTTAAAACACTTTGCCAGCGCTTTCGAGAGATGGCTTTTCTCACCAGCGGCCTCACCATTCATTTCGCCGATGAGCGGACTGATGATGAACGCACCTTTCATTTTGAAGGCGGTGCTAATTCATTTGTACGTTACCTTAACCGTAACCGGCACTGCCTGCACGAACCGTTTTTTGTATCACAAGAGATCGAGGGCACTACTATCGAAGCGGCCATACAATACACCGATGGCTACGCCGAGAGCGCCTTTAGCTTTGCCAACAACATTAACACAGTAGACGGCGGTACCCACGTCACCGGTTTTCGCAGTGCGCTAACGCGGTCGTTGAACGATTTTGCCCGCCGCAAGGCCATCCTCAAAGACAAAGATACGAACCTTTCCGGCGAAGACGTCCGTGAAGGACTGACAGCCGTTCTCAGTGTTAAACTATCAGATCCTCAGTTCGAGAGCCAGACCAAAGCCAAATTGGGCAATGCTGAACTGGCCGGGCAAGTAGCCAGCGTCATCTCGGAAGCACTGAGTGCCTGGTTGGAGAACAACTCAAAAGAGGCTACAGCCATTGTGCGCAAGGCTCATACTGCTGCACGAGCCAGAGCAGCGGCGCGCCAGGCACGCGAGCTCGTGGTGCGCAAATCAGTGCTGGAATCCAGTACACTGCCGGGTAACTTTTCCGATTGCTCAGAACGCGCCCCCGCCAAGTCAGAGATATTTATCGTCGAAGGCGATTCGGCCGGCGGCTCAGCCAAGCAGGGGCGCGATCGACGTTTTCAGGCTGTACTGCCGTTGCGCGGCAAAGTGCTCAATGTTGAAAAGGAAAGAGTAGAGCGGGCACTCAAGAGTATCCCCATTCGTGCCATGATACAGACCCTGGGCACTGGCATCGGCAACCAGTTCGATATCAGCGGACTGCGCTATCACAAGGTCATTATCATGACCGATGCCGATGTGGACGGCGCCCATATCAGCACTCTGTTGCTCACCTTCTTTTACCGCTACATGGAAAAACTTATTACCGACGGGTATCTCTACCTGGCCCAGCCGCCGCTCTACAAACTAACAACCTCTCGTTCCGCGGTATATGTATACAGCGAAGAGGAAAGAGAAGCCTATATGGCCTCCTCTCGCGCCAGAAGCGTGGATGTTCAGAGGTACAAGGGTCTGGGCGAAATGAATGCTGAGCAGCTTTGGACCACGACCATGAATCCAGAGACACGAAACTTGCTCCAAGTCAGCATTGATGACCCCGCCGTATGTGATCACACATTCGACATGCTCATGGGCAGCGATGTACCGCCCCGACGCAAATTTATCCTAACTCATGCCAAAGAAGTCGAAAATCTCGATATCTAGAGAAATTAAAAACGGGGCGATTGAATTCATCGCCCCGTTTTTGCTTTTGGCCCGAATGCTAACTCTCCAGCTCTACACTCTGGCACATTTGCAAGAATGACTCGTCCGTGTCTTCAAGCAATTCCTCTGTCTCAGCTCGACGGTACAAATCCAACACAGAGCCATTTTCAAGCACCACCAGCACATGATCCTCAAACTGCCCGTCCAGTGTCACAAGACAGCGCAGAGCACCAGACCATTCCAAACTGGGCGTTGAGCAACCTGTGATACAACCACCAGAAGGTAACACATCGAGCAGTGTCTCGCCATCTGCCAGCTCGTACACATCTACGCCAATCACCGTACCGTCCTCAGCCAGCCACCCTGTGGTCGTCTGCTCCCATTCTTCAGGCACCGCCACAAGCAGCGCATATTGGGGCAATTGAACTGTAACCACACCCTCCTGAGACACCGCCGAGGCATAGCTGCGATTGTCGCGCTCCAGCTCAAACACAGCCTTGACACCGTTCACCTCGACAGTATATTCGCCTGCGGCCAAACCGTATACCTGCAACGGGACTCGCTGCTCAAACGGTTCAATCGCCTCCGTGCAGCCAGTATCAGTCGGGCGGAGGGTCTCGACAGCAACGTGGAATGTGCGAGTGAGCGCATCATAAGTCGTATCCACCGCATCGATCTCTGTACAGCCATCGGGCAGGTATCCCTCAATAATCGCGGTGGCCTCTACCGGAACCGAATCTGTCATCTCGATGGTTACCGTCTCGACGGGTGCCAGACTCGTTTCATATTCTGCTCCAGCTTCCATAGCCTTGACGCTGCTATAGATTTGTTCAAAGAGATCCGAATTCTCTTCCAGCAGAGCCCGATCCAAAGCCGAGAGCGAAAGCAGAATAAACTGATCGTTCAAGGTGCCCAGCATCTGATACTGCCTGAATTCGTCTTCAGTATCCCTGGTCGCCAGCAAAATCCCGGTTCCCCATGTAATTTTAGTCGATAGGCGTGAGAGAACTTCTTTTCCCTCTGTGACAAGCTCTTCAGCATCTTCCAGCGTCTCTACATCCAACAGTTCGACCGATAACGTCAAACCATCAGAAGATACCCATGTATCTTCGAGCGCTTGCTCCCAGGTAACGGGGGCTAAGAGGCTGATGCCAGCAGATGTTTCATAGCGGCTCAACTCAACATCATTCTGACCAACCTGCACATTGTCAGCGTCAAGAGAAAAGACCTCTTTAACACCGTTCACGTTCACCGTATAGCTGCCGGCGGTTAGTCCCAAAATATCGAGGGGGATAACTTCTTCAAAGGGCACCAAAGCCTGTGTGCAGATCATATCAGCCGGGCGAACCGTAGTAATCGAAATCGTAAATCCATCCCCCGTGGCCTCGGTGCTAATTTCATCGATCGTCGTGCAGCCATCCTCGAGCATCCCCTTGACAACCACATTGGCCTGAACAGGCCACGATTCGAGTAGTTGTACAGTTACCGTATCCACTTGAGCAATGCCAGAAATAATTTCGGGTGTGCTGGTCGGTTCGAGGGTAGTGGTGGGTGAAAGCGTCGACGATGTAACCGGGGTTGCCGTCGGATCAGAAGAGCATGACGATAACAATAAACTGAGGGTCACCAAAAGCGCCGACACCAAGTGAATCGTTTTGTGGTTGTGGCGAAAAAAGTTCATCTCTACCAACCTTGTATTGACCTACACCGTCCCCAGCTGAGACGCAAATGGATGATTCCAGGTTCCAGATGCTTGTCGTCAACCAAAGCCTTTGCTAGACTGGGCTGCATCAAACCATTTCATCAAGATCGGGGACTAATGGATCACGTCGAACGATTTCGCGCATTGATGCACTTTCAACCCGTCGATCGCCTGCCCTTTATCGAGTGGGCCTCATGGTGGGATAAAACAATCGAACGCTGGCATGCTGAGGGGCTGCCGCGAGAATTAACCGACCGTTATGACATTGTCCGTTACTTTGGTCTCGATGTCTACTACCAAGTGCGCCATTCACCCCGCGCTGCCACCCTGCCCCAACCAGCCTATCACGGCGCTGGCCTCATCAAAGACAAAGAGGACTATTGCGCAATGCTGCCCCATCTCTATCCGCCATCAACCCAGGCGCTGGAAAATCTGGCTCGCTGGGGTGAAGAGCAATCCAGAGGAGAAGCCGTCATCTGGCTAACCCTGGAGGGCTTTTTCTGGTATCCGCGTACCCTGTTTGGTATTGAGCAACACCTCTATTCCTTTTACGACCAGCCCGATCTGCTCAAGCGCATGAATGAGGACTTGACCGAATACTATGTACGCTTATTGGAAGAGGTCAAGCGCATTTGTCCGCCGGTATTCATGACCTTTGCCGAAGACATGTCCTACAACAACGGCCCCATGCTTTCCGAATCACTCTATAACACCTTTATCGCGCCTTATTATGATGTGCTTGTGCCCTTGCTTCATGATATGGGCACCTTGGTGATTGTCGATAGTGACGGCGATATCTCGAAAATGATCCCCTGGCTGACACACTGCGGCATTGATGGTGTGCTACCGCTTGAACGTCAGGCAGGTGTAGATGGCAATGCCCTGCGTACAATTCACTCGCATTGGTGCATGGTCGGACATTATGACAAGATGGTAATGAACAAGGGAGCTAAAGCGATCGGTGCTGAATTTGAGCGATTGTTGCCTTTAGCTCGCTCTGGCGGCTTTCTTCCCGGTGTCGATCACCAAACACCTCCAGGTGTGTCACTGGCCGAATACCGCGAATACCTCGCGCAATTATGGGTCTTTTGCACCAGTGCCGCTCCCAAAGGAGAATCTCTCAATGCATAACCCCCAAGAACAGGCCCGAACTGTTGCTATAGCTGTATTACAAGCAGGTATGCAACACAGCGAAAATGGCAACCCTGGCATGGAGGCCAACTGGGCCCTATTCAGCGACCTGGCACGCGATGCCACAAAACAAAACCCGGATATCATCGTCTTTCCAGAATATGCCATTACAGGGTGGCCCTATCCCGCCGAAAACGAGATCAACGGCATTGCCGAGACTATACCGGGTGACGGATTTTGGTATATGCGTTATGTAAAACTAGCCATCGAGATTGGAACACCGATCCTTGGCTGGATGGTCGAGACTGAGGGTGAAAACCTCTACAGTACCGCTGTTCTGCTCGATGAGCTGGGGCAGTTTGTGGGCAAATATCGCAAAGTCCAGGCTAATCTGGGCGAACAAACCTGGTGGGGCTGGTCGCAAGGTGATAGTTTTTCTCCCATCGAATTACACGGCGTGAAATACGGCATTAGCATCTGTGCCGATATGTGGTTTCCAGAGACAGTGCGTTGCGAAGCGCTGTTGGGTGCCGACATCATCTTGCATCAGTCCATTGCTGACGATATGCAGCATCTCGTGCCCGCCCGCGCCTATGACAGTGAAATCCCCATCGTCATGGCTATCTTTAACGGGGGCAGCTATGCCGTTGATGCTCAAGGAGAGTTGTTGGACAAGCTACCTGCTGCAACCCCGACATTCCGAATGTTCGACCTGAAACCTTTTCAGGTGCGTACCCACGCCAAATATGGCGGCCTGTGGATCCCACGCCTGGGCACGCTCAATCTGCGTAACCCCAAAGCGTACGCCGCACTGACTGACCCGGCGACACGACCCGCATGGACCGATGTGTTCTTGGCAGAAGACGGTTCGCCCCAAACCAGAGAAGAGCTACTGCTGCGCTTCTCCGGCCGGTACGATGCTACTGACCCCATCCTATATCACCAAGAGATGGTTTCTTTTGCACCTCCTTGGACGTCGCCTTACCGTGTCGACTCGGATTATCCACACCAACTCGTCAACGACGAGGGGGACCATCTATTCATTCTCAACAAGACAGCCTGGGCCTATTTCGCTTGTGAGAACCCTCTTGATGTGATCGAACGAGCAAAAAGGCAGGGTGTCAATGTGCTGCGCGTTGCTCTGGAGGGTGCTCCCTATTACGAACAGTTGGGCATGGATATGTGGCCTTGGGGTGGCACTCGCGCGGACCCGAAATGGTGTTGTTTCAATAAAAATTACTGGGATCGCGTGGAAGAGCGTATCCGACTGGCCGGAGAACACGGTTTGGGGTTGGATATCGTGCTCTACTTTACGCTGCATCCCACAAAAGAGGATATTGTGCAACAGCGCCCCTACTGGCAATACACGCTGGAACGTCTGAGTCGTTACGCCAACGTGCTAACTTGGGAGATTGCCAACGAATACATAGCTAACGAGATCTTTCAAGATGCAGCAGGCACCTACATACACCAGCACGATGTGCGTCGCCACCCAGTATGCACCTCGGATGGCACCACTGATGATGCCGTTTGGCCAGATAAGGTGTGGGTGGACCTGGCAATCAATCATTCGTGCACGTCATCCACCGAGCAGCACAGCCTTGAAGATTGGTACCTTGCTCTGGCACGAAACACGCGATCTCACGGCAAACCAGCCTGGTGTAACGAATCGGGGAGAGAGAAACGCCATCGCAATGATGACGGCGTTCATCGCCGTAAACAGGGTTGGCTGTGGTGTGCGGCTGGCGCCTTTTGGACCTGGCACAGTTGGGATGGCTGTGAAGGCATTGATGAACAAACATACTATGCACCGGGGCAGGAATTCACCGAACCTATGGCCCACTTTTTCCAAAGTCAACCCTTTTGGAAGATGAGCCCATCTCTGACGACCTTTGGCACGGCTGACGAGAGACTCGTTCATGCTGCACTCGTAACTCCTTCGCATAACCAATGCATCATCTATTGCTGCACAAAGGCATCCGGCACCACTGTTGACAAAAGCAGTGCCACACTCCGGCTGCCCAATGGCACCTACACGGTCATCTTCCAGCGGCCCTCTGATCTGGAAACGATAAAAGTGGCGGATGTGGTTTCCAAAGGGCTGGGCAACATGACCCACATCCATCTGCCCACCTTTAGCGATGATTTGATCATCACCGTCCATCTGGAAACATCGCAAGAACGTACCCTCATTACTGGAACAACCTAAGAAAAACGGGGGTATCCACAATGTGGATACCCCCGTCCTCAATCCAAATCTATCTGGTTGCGCCATTCTTAACACCGGCCATCAGCAAACCGATCTGCTCGCGCGTTGCTCGCGTGGCGTCCAGTGTATCGATAATGCGCCCCTCGTACATGACGGCAATGCGATCCGACAGCGACATGATCTCGTCCAATTCAGCCGAAACCAACAGAACCGCCACTCCCCTGTCGCGCTGAGCAACGATCTGAGAGTGAATGAACTCGATTGAACCCACATCAACGCCACGCGTGGGTTGAGCAGCAATCAACAAGTGAATCTCGCGCCCCAGTTCTCGCGCTACCACCAGCTTTTGCTGGTTACCCCCAGATAGCGTACCGGCCAGAGTGCTGATGCCCGGTGTGCGCACATCAAACTCTTGAACAAGCTGATTAGCATTCTCGGCAATGGCCTCATAGTCACGGATGCCGTGACGAGAAAAAGGCTCATGCTGATAAGTGTTTAGCACCAAGTTCTCGGATAATGGGAAGGAATCAATCATGCCGTAGCGGTGACGATTTTCAGGAATGTGGGCCAACCCGCCTTCAACAAGGTGTCGAACACTGGCATGTGTAACATCTTTGCCATTCAGGCTGAACGAACCTGATTCGACCTTTCGCAGGCCGGTTAACACTTCGACGAATTCGGTCTGCCCATTGCCCTGTACACCGGCAACTCCTAAAATCTCACCAGCACGCACCTGAAGAGAAACATCCTGAACAGCCAGGCTGTGGGCATCATCGCGGGCACTCAGGGATTCGACAGAGAGCACCACCTTGCCCGGCTCTGCTTTGCCTTTGGGCACCTGAAGGATTACCTCACGTCCCACCATCATCTCAGCCAAAGATTCTTCAGTGGCCTCAGCAGGCACTGTTTCACCCACCTTATGGCCAGAACGCATCACCACAATGCGGTGAGAGATCTCTAGTACCTCTTTGAGCTTGTGTGAGATAAAGATGATCGAGTGGCCGCGTTCAGTCAGTCCATTCATCACTCGAAAAAGATCGTTAATTTCCTGAGGCGTCAGCACAGCTGTGGGCTCGTCCAAAATGAGGATCTCGGCATTACGATAGAGTGCCTTGAGAATCTCGACTCTCTGCTGCACACCTACAGGCAATTCCTCGATGATAGCATCGGGATCGACTTCCAGGCCATAACGCTCCGAGAGGTCAATCACCCGCCGGCGGGCCTTATCAATGTCAATCAACCCATTTCGCCCAACGATCTCAGCGCCCAGAATGATATTTTCACATACTGTCATGGGCTGAACAAGTTGAAAATGCTGGTGCACCATGCCAATGCCAGCATCGATAGCGTCTCGGGGGCTATTTAGCTGAATCGCCTCACCGCGAACATAGACCTCGCCTTCATCGGGGTGATAGAGACCATAGACCACGTTCATCAGCGTACTTTTCCCGGCCCCGTTTTCACCCAGCAGAGCAAGGATTTCACCTTTATGCAACGAGAGAGAAACGTTATCGTTTGCCAGAACACCCGGGAAACGTTTGGTGATACCTCTGGCCTCCAAAACCACCTCTGTCATGGCATCACTCCGTCTCATAGACCTCGCCTTCGGCCGCAGGCGCCCTGGTCTTGCCCACAAAACCAGCCAACACAGCAATGGTCACCACGTATGGCAACATGCTCAAAAACTGTCGTGGGAAGGTAGTCACACCCGCCAGCAAAAGGCTATTGAGCAAACCCTGCATATAGCCAAAGAGCAGCGCTGCACCAAAAGCACCAATGGGAGACCAGTTACCAAAGATCATTACAGCCAGAGCAATATAGCCACGACCAGAGCTCATACCCTCGGTGAATTGACCAACGGCCTCAAGAACCAGAAAAGCGCCGGCCAGGCCGGCCACGGCCCCACCCAAAGTCGTGTTGATGTAGCGCCGCTTGTTGACATTGATACCCACAGTATCTGCAGCACGAGGATGCTCACCGATGGCGCGCGTCCGCAAGCCCCACTTGCTTCTGAAAAGCATGACCTGCAAAAAGATCACCAGAGCAAGTGTAATAAAGGTGATGGGGCCATTGGTAAAAATCACTTCTCCAAGAGCCGGAATTTTTGACAATAGTGGGATCGCAAATTGCGAAAACTTGCCGCTGCTTGACCAGGACGGATTAAACAAAAAGGTCGTAAGCCCTGTAGCCAGGGTAACAATCGCAGTACCGCTGATAATCTGATTCACTTTAAAGCGAATACAGAGCAGCGCATGGAGCAAGCCTAACAAAGCTCCCGAAGCCAGGCCCGCCACAGTCGCCAGAATCAGACTCATCCACAGAGGCAAACTGGCCGTGCTAATTTTGACAACAAAGGCGCCAAACGCACCGGCTAATATCATCCCCTCGATACCGATGTTAATAATGCCCGAGCGTTCGCAAAGAATGCCACACATTGCACCCAGCGCCAAGGGAACGGCAGCTCGCAATGCAAAATTGAGTACACTGGTATCTAGAAAAAGGCTCATCCAGCCTTCACTGAGACTTGTGGTGTTGACGACCACAATAGCGACCAGCATCAGAATGACGGCAATAACCGAGCCTTTGGAGGTAAAGCGGGCAATCTTGAGCAGTGTCGTGCTCGCCTGTTCATGCAAGCTCATGCTTCTCTACCTCCTCTTCCCGTCTCCGCAAGCTGTTCTTCAACTGAGGGCTTGTGCAGTCGATAGATGGTGCGGATAATCTCTGGTGCGGCCACAAAGACAAGAACCAGGGACTGTACAACCTGGATGAGTTCGCTGGCAACACCTGAATCGAATTGCATTTTAGCCGCACCAGCGTCGAGGCCGCCCATCAAAAGAGCCGAGAGAATAATGCCAAATGGGCTGTTCCCTCCTAGTAAGGCGATGGTGATGCCTTCAAAACCTACGCCACCCGTAAATTCTGGGGAATATTTGAAATTGAGCCCCAGCGTTTCCACGGCACCGGCCAAACCGGCCAAGGCGCCAGACATAGCCATGACCAACACGATAGTACGTGCAGAATGAATGCCCGCATAGCGTGCCGCATCGGGGCTAGCGCCTACGGTTCGGATCTCGAAACCCAAGTTGGTCTTTTTCATAATCCACCAAACCAACAAGGCCATGCCCAGAGCAATGATGAGCCCCCAGTGAACGCGGTCGAGTAGGTTTGGAAGTAATTCAGGAAGACGCGCACTCGCAAAAATCTCTTCACTCTGCGAAATGCCAAGAGCGGCGGCAGAAGGCGAGGACAGAGGACCGGAAAGCTGCTGTCCTGTCGTCGAGCCTGCATAGACGGTCCAGCCGGCAAATAGAGAGGCGACATAGTTGAGCATAATGGTGGTAATGACTTCGCTCGCCCCCCTCCATGCTCGCAAAAAACCGGCGATAGCCGCCCACACAGCACCACCCAACATGCCGGCAAGTAAAGCCAAAAACACATGCAAAAAGGCGGGGAGTCCCTCAAAATTGAGCCCTACCCATACGGAGCAAATGGTGCCCATAAGATATTGGCCCGAAGCGCCGATGTTGAACAGGCCTGCCTTGAAACCAATAGCAACGGCAAGGCCGGTCAGAATAAAAGGTGTGGCCCTGCGCAATGTTCGTGAGACGGCACCCAGATCACCAAAGGCCCCTCGCAGCAGTCCCCAATAAGCCTGCAGAGGGTTATCACCCGAGAGGAGCATGAGGATTGCACCAACGAGAAACGCGGAAAAAAGGGCAAGAGCAGGGACGACAAGCGGTTTCGAGATAAAGGCCCAAAAGGAGGAGTGCCGCTGCGTCACCTGAGAAGTCTCGGACATAGAGGCTCCTAGTTTGAGATGTTCGACACAAAGAAATCAGTGGAACCTATATCAGCAAGTAGAGGCAAGGGGAGGCCAGTTGGCCTCCCCTTTTCGATCAAGCTTATTCCACACCAGTGGTAAGTGTGCCATTAGCAAAGCCAGTGGAAATCTCTTCTAGCGTGGCTTTGAGTTCATCAGAAATCTGACTGTCAAAGTCATGGAAGGAGGAAAGGCCAGCTTCGCCGACATAATTGCCAGAAGGCATGTTGCCTTCCTTGGCAGCTGTAACCAGATCCACCACGCCTGGAGTAATCATCTTCATGGCACTGCAGACCAGACACGGCTGAGCACCCTCAACCGTCTCCCACTGATCAGAGTCGACACCGATGCAGTAGAGGCCGGGATGGGTCGCAACTTCTTCAAGCGCGCCGTTACCGGTCATACCACCAGCAGCAAACACAACATCAGCACCCTGATCGACAGCTTGAGCAGCCGTTGCGGCGCCCCACTCGGGATCAGTAAAGGCCTGGCTAATCTCGCCGGGATGGTAAGTCGAGATGATGTTGATGTCAGGATTCACGGAAAGGGCACCAGCCTCGTAACCCTCTTTGAACTTGTAGACAGCCGGGATGAGGTCTGTACCGAACACGCCAGCAATAGTACCAGTTGTGCTCAAGCTAGCAGCAACCACGCCAGCTAGATAACCTGCCTGATCCTCATTAAAGATCAGACCGACATAGTTATCAGGGCCGTCAGTTATAGTCTGGTCAACGCCGATGAAATCGATATCGGGGTTGGCAAGGGCTGCCGCCATGGTAGCATCACCGAGGGCATAACCGACGGTTACAACGACGTCATAGCCTTCATCAACGAACTGGGCGATGTTGTCGGCATAGTCCTTGGCGTCCGTCGTCTCAATATACTTGACTTCGGCTCCGAGTTCTTCGCCTACCTGCTGTACACCTTCCCACGCCGACTGGTTAAAGCTTCGGTCGTTCACACGACCAACGTCTGTTACCAGACCTACCTTAAAATCGTCGTTTGCGGTTTGACCGCAGCCGCCGACAAGCGTGGCTATTACTGTCAATACAGCAACAACCAAATAGATCGACTTACGCATTGTAACCTCCTGTGTTTGCCGAGGGCCTCGATGCCCTTAAATGGCTCAGTGGAGACAGTCGCCAACGTTCAACTGCCTCATAAGCATTATATGCAACAGTGCACAGTCTGCAAGCGGCAAAAGGTGCTAGAGCATATAACCTTCATAAGCAGGCAGGGTAACAGCACGCACGCGTTGAACATTGGGTACCTGAAGAAATTCGGGCAAGAGACCATCCGGAACGCGCTCATCCAATCCCAGGATCATAATAGCGCCGCCACCTTTTTGAGAGCGGCTCATCTGCGCAAACGAGATGTTGACGTTGGCCTGGCCAAGAATCTGGCCCATCCGCCCGACGATGCCGGGGCGATCATAGTGCAGGTCAACCAGCATCTGCCCCTGAGCCAGGCAGTTGAGCCGCTGGCCATCCAGCTCGATCAGATGTGGTTCCCCACTCATCATGGCACCACTGATATTGGAAATCTCGCTGGCTTCGGGGAATTGGGCGCGAATGCAAGTACCAAAGGGTTCAAAATCTCCGCCGCGCACCTGAGAGATGCTCAGGCCTCGCTCGCGGGCGATAACCATAGCATTGATCAGATTGATGTCATCAGCAGAAACGTTGCGCAGCAAACCAACCAGAAAAGCCGAGGTGAGAATGCGGGTATCGTAATCAGCCAATTTACCTGTAAAGGTGAGCTCTAGCCTGTTGAGTAGATCTCCGCGCCACTGCATGAAAAATGCTCCCAGGCGCTCGGCCAAATCGATATAGGGCACAAGCTGCTCCATGACGCCGGGCGGCAGGTAGGGCATGTTAACGGGACTCTCGGGAATCCGACCAGCGAGCACGTCCACCACAGCCTGGGCCACATCGCGAGCCACATTCTCCTGAGCTTCAGCCGTAGAAGCCGCGAGATGCGGTGTGCACAACACGTTTGGAAGATCAATCAAGGGATTGCCCACTGCGGGCTCTTTTTCATAGACATCGAGTGCCGCGCCAGCAATGACATGATTGCTCAAGGCCTCATACAGTGCCTTTTCATCGATAATGCCACCGCGAGCGCAATTGACGATATAGGCGGTAGGCTTCATCAGAGCCAATTCAGCAGTCGAAATCATGCCCTCTGTATCTGGCGTAAGGGGTGTATGGACGCTGATATAGTCCGCTTCCTGCATCAGTTCGTTCAAATCCATCATACGTACGTTCATCGATTCGGCTTTTTCCGGCGCGACAAACGGATCAAAGGCGATGACTTTCATCTCCAACGCACGGGCTTTGGCCGCTACCAAACGAGCGATGCGCCCCAGACCAACCAGACCCAGAGTCTTGCCTTTGACCTCGGTCCCTTCGAGGCTACTTTTCTCCCAGCGCCCGGCCTTGAGCGAGGTCACTGCTGGGCAGATATTCCTGGCCAAAGCCAACATAAGAGCCAGTGTCTGCTCGGCCACAGCATTGCTATTGCCAGTAGGAGCGTTGACCACGGTGATGCCGCGAAGCGTTGCCGCTTCGACATCAATGTTGTCTACGCCAACGCCAGCCCGGCCAATGACCTTGAGCGATTTGCCAGCCTGAATAATGGAGGCATCCACATTGGTACGACTGCGAATAACCAGTGCATCATATCCATCGACAACGGAGGCCAACTCTTCGGAAGAAAGCCCCGACTTGACATCCACATCGGCAAAACCTGCAAGCACATCAAGGCCGCTGGCATTGAGTTTCTCTGTTACAAGGATTCGCATCGAGTCCCTCCGCATCTAGTCATCAAGTGGGTTAAAGACCAGTCCTGTAAGAAGTTTGGGATAGAAATAAGTGCTCTTTTGGGGCATGGTTTGATCCTGATGCGCAGCATCAAGGATCTGCTGTACGCTGGTTGGATTGAGGATAAAGGCAGCGGCGGCATCGCCCTTGCGAACAAGCTTGCGCGCTTCTTGTTCATCGATCGTATAAGAGACATTCTCGCCATTGGCGAGCACATCACGCGTAATACCCAGATGGGGCTCCAAGATAAGGTTCTGCAGTACACTCACATCGAGGCGAGCAATGACATCACTCTCGCCATTCCGAGCCGCAGCCACGGCACGAGCGGGATCGAGAAGGGTCAACACATACTCTGCATCCGCCAGAATCATGCCGATTTTGATCTCACCGACGTATGAAACGCCAATTTGCTCAGTCAATTGCTTGCAGCAGCAAGTGCGCTGCACCTCAAAATCTTTACGCAAATTCGTTAGCAGCTCCCCTGCAGATATCCCTTCTGCCTTAACCACACGATGCGTGGGTAATACAACCAGGCCGTCGGCTTCTACAGGCGTCAAGTACATCATCACATAATCGTAAGGTTGAACCTGATCGGGGTTTCCGTCTTGTTCACGGCGTTCCTGGGCATAAGCAAGAGCCGTCTCATAACGATGATGCCCATCAGCGATGAACACGTCGCGTTTGCCCACCCCGTCTAAAAGAGCCTGTGCAGCTTGCCCTTCAATGGGCCAAAAGGTCTCTCGTACACCCGCTATACCACAATCGATAAACGGATCATCGGGGGGCTCCAAGCATGCATCAAGTTCGTGGGCAGCATCACTATACATGCCAAAAACGGGACTCATGTTGGTACGCACAGCCCTGAACAGATTCAATCGATCCTGACGCGGCCCAACACGGGTATGCTCGTGGCGATAAATGCCCTGTCCCCATGGTTGAAGCCGAACTCGTGCAAAAAAGCCGCTACGCACCAAGAACTCGCCTCCTGGGCCTGTGAATGCCTGACGGTATCCATAAAGGCGCGGCTTGGCATCCCTAACAAGAACCCCTTCATCCAGCCAGGCGCCAAGAGTTAAAGCAGCCTCTTGATACCATGCCTGACGATCCACAACAGGCCCTAATGTCAAACGAATGGCATTATGCGGCTCTAGCGCCAAGAGTTCCTGACGGCCCTCTTCGCCAATCACATCATACGGTGGACTCAACACCGCTGGGCCAGCATATTGATCTGCATAATGGATTCCTCTAAAGGGTAAAAGCTCTACCATATCGCATCACCTCGTACATTATGGCACAAACAAAATCGCCGCCCCCCTTGCTGTTGGGGAGACGGCGAACCATCTCATAATCAGGCCGGGCAACAGCAAGCATAACGCGCAAGCCCCCCACGGCCATTACCGGCTACCATTGCCAGCATCTCGTGCATTCTAGCACGAGCATTTTACAGTGTCAACGCCAGGCTTATTCGGTCATTACCAAATTGGCAACCGACATTCGCCGACTTTTGCGCCAAATGCCAGGCAGCATGCGCAGTTTTTCCCACTGAGTTGCGTGTGCCCGACGACTGAATACATCATAATCGTGCTCAACAATGTCATCGAGAATGCTCTCGTATAGCTCTGCCGCCGCTGCCACTGCAAAGCGGCCATCTTTATCCAAAAGGGCTATACCCGGAATCGACTCTTCGTAAAGAGCCCGAGTTCGCTCGATTTGGAACTTCATGAACGCACGCCAGCGACTGCTTACACTACCCTGGGCAATGTCCACATCGGCAAGGTCAAAAGCAGCTAGCTCGTCTTGTGGCAGATAGAGCCTTCCCGCCCGCCAGTCCTCGGCCACGTCACGTAGAATATTGGTAAGTTGCAAAGCCACCCCTAACTTGACAGCATAGGGCACGGCACAGCGGCCAGCAAACCCGGTGATATGCATAGACATAAGCCCCACTGTGGAGGCTACGCCATAGCAATAGATGGCGAGGTCATCAAAAGTCGCATAGCGGCTCTGGGTAATATCCATCGCCACGCCATCTACCAGCTGGTTAGCCAGGCCTTTGGGGATGCCAAACTGAGCCCGTGCACCAGCCCAGGCCACGGCGATGCTGTCATCTGGTCGGGGATTATCGGTTGTAGAACGTTCCCGCCAAGCCTCCAGACGTTCCAACCGATCGTCGGCACCACTGCCATCGACAATGTCATCGCTAATGCGACAAAACGCATAAAGTGCCTGAATGCCACGTCTCTTTTCCAGAGGCAACAAAGCAGAAGCCATATGGAAAGTGCGACTGTGCTCTCGGATAATCCTCGAAGCACCCGCATAAGCGTCCTCAAGACGCTCTGGCGTCAGTTTGAACCCGGTAAAGCTGCTAACTACGTCAAGCGCCTCTGTCGCCATCTGCAGCAGCTTTTCTTCCCAAGCTTGTGTCTCACTACCCATCAACCTACCCAATCAGAACAATAATCCAACAATGTGTCTTATTCTACGTTGGATAGAGTTAGTGTCAATACAACGCTTTGGCCTCGTGCGCTTGCACACATGCCATCAACAGCGCATAATAGGCTCATAGGTTTTAGCGCGAGCCTAAACGCTCGCTGTCATACGATTTTGAAAGGAAGGCTGCAGAAGATGAATAGCGCACTGATCGCGGATCTATACCGCCGCATCAACGATCTGCCAATCCTCGATATCCACACACATGTCGAGTGGAAAACGGGGACAGCCCAAAGCATCGGCGACATCCTGAGCTACCACTATTACACTGAACTGACCAACTCGGCCGAGTTTCAGGGTGGCAAGTTCCCCTTTGAGGACCCCAAAGCACTAACCAGAGAGATTCTACCCAAACTGAGCCTCATCAAGAACACGGTTCAGTACGATTGGCTCATGACCATTTCTCGGGACTATCTCGGCATTCCCGCTGCCGACTGGAAACCAGAAAATTGGGAGCGCATCTACGACCGTTCGGTTGATGTGATGGGCCGCCCCGAATGGCGAGATGAGATGATCAAGCAATCTAACATCATCAAGGTCTTTTTGACCAATGAATTCGATGATGACTTTGAAGGCATGGATAGCTCATTCTATGCGCCCTGCCTGCGCACAGAAAGCTTTATCATTTGGATTGACCGTCCAGCGATTCGTGATGGCTTTGCTCAAGTCATCGGCCGCCCCGTCAAAGTAACCAGCGACGTGGTCGAAGCTATGGACAAGACCTTTGCACGCTTTGTCAAGCATGGCATGGGCTATGCCGCTATGTCCATCCCCACCGGCTTCCAAACCTTTGAGGTTGCAGATGAGGATGCTCAGCGTATTTTAGACAAGGCGATCGCTGGTGGCGCCCTGGACTGCTGTGAAATGAATACCTGGTCGGCCTGGGCCATGAACCGCGTCTGCGATCACTGCCGCAAATACAAAAAGCCCTTCCATCTCATGATCGGCGTGAACCGCGACACCTATGAGCATGGCGTGCCCCGCGGCACTGACCTGGTTGACTCGGTCAACTCGATGCGCGGATACGATTATGTGCTCAATACCTATTGGGATGTTGACTTTCCGACCGCTGTTCTATCCGATACAACTGGCATGGAATTGATGACCGCCGCCTGGATTCGCCATAATGTCTATCCTTCGGGACACTGGTGGTACTCAAACCAGCCCACCGACATTGCCCGCGAAATCCGACGCCGCATCAATGCCGTCCCGGGCTGCAAGAACATTGGCTATTTTTCGGATGCTTATTATCTCGAGTTCATTCTGCCCAAGTTCAGAATGTACAAGTTCGAGTTGGCCTCGGCTTTGGCTGAGCGTATGGAGCGAAGCCTCATTCATCCGAACATGGAGCCCTTCAGCCTCGATGACGCCATGCAAATGGCCGAAGACATGTTGTTGAACAACCCTGCCCGCATCATCGGCATTCAGGGATTGTAACCAACTTTTGAGGACCTAACCCAAAAGGGGCACTCTTACGAGTGCCCCTTTTTACTATAGGAAAAGCTGCCCTAGTCAATCTCCCAGGCCAAAATCTCGATGCTGTCACCACAATCAGTGATGCGCGCTTTGACCGTGGAATCTCCAGCAGTCGCCTCAATGTCATAGGTGCCGCAGGCTTCAGAGACCGGCACGGGAACCGGCGCCAAGTAAATACGCGAGCCAGATCCACTGATATCGATCCAGCGCGCCATAAAAGCACCCGTCACTTGGTTTCCTGCACCAGATATAGAAATGCGCCCATTAGGTGCATAAACAGTACCACCCACATTGCCTGCCCCACTGAGTGCGAAAGCGCAGCCGTCCTTGGGCGTAACCAATGTTGTCATAAAAGTAAGCCCTGGAACATAGGGGGAGAAAGATAATCCCGTCGACGAAATGGTAATTTGCCCCGTCGCTACAAAAGTCACATTTTCTCCGCCAATGCCGGAAGAACTGATGGATATATTCCCGTCAACCAGATAAAGACCTGAAGGGATGGGCGTAGAAGCATTTGAATAGCTCCAATCGCCGCTAATCTGATACAGCTCTCCGACCTCAGCAGCAGTCGCTGCATAGCTACCCAGTACACTAGGATCCAGATCATCCGCAGTCCAAATGCCCGGCGGCTCGCTCTGTACTGAGGATAATACGGCATTCTCTACCCAGTCAGATAGGCCAACACCGCCTGTATGTATGCTGGTACAGTACTCTACATCCCCAGTAACACCATGTCCGTTGCCCTCTATCAGCAAGCCACCGTTGCTGTGCACAGAGGAAAGTATCTGATGGTCTGCCCCCGATATCCAGATAGCATCGTTTGAGCTTTGATCGCTGGCCCATAGCCCATACTTGAGCAAGCCACCTTGGGGGATAACCTTTTCTTCTCGCTGCAAAGCTACTATGCGAATTTCCAGGTTATAGCCATTGACTGATTCATCCAATGAAAGCACAACCGGCACGCCCACCTGGCTAAGAATGCTCTCGCGCAGTCCTTGATCGGTAGAAAGCTGATTCAAGGCGTATTCGATGCCCGCATCAGCCGCATAGCGCTCCTGGGTCTTGGTTGTGGTTCGTGTAGAACCCGCGACGTTGGAACTGATTGACATGAGAATGCTGCCTGTAAGCAAGGAAACCATTGCCAACAAAGCGAGGGCACCCGCATAACCATAACCTTTTTGCTCATGAGTACTCATCTTTTGCCTCTGCCAAGCTCTATCATACAGGTATTATGTCACCTTTTGGGGCTTGTAGCGCAAGGATGAGATTAAAAAAAGCCGGATTCGGGATACCCGAATCCGGCTTGAAGGAACTGCCTAGTCTGCCATCCAGGCCAGAATTTGTAAGCCATTATCGCCACAGTCCGAGACGCGGGCCTGTACAACCTCATCGCCAGCCGTTGCTTTGATGTCAAAAACGCCGCAATACGTTGCCTGCGTCAGAGGGATTTCTGCCAGATAGATACGGCAGCCCGATCCCGAGATATCGATCTCCTGGCCGATAAACGCTCCCGTAATCTGCCCACCCGCACCAGAAAGCTTGATGAGGCCATTGGGCGCAAAGATTGTACCGCCCGCGTTGCCAGAGCCGGTAATGTTCACAGCACCACTGCCGTTTAGTTGAGAGCTGTTGGCGAAAAAGCTCAACCCAGAGACATAGGGAGAAAAACTCAATCCCGCCCCAGAAAGATCAATCTGGCCGGTGGCCACAATTGTGATAGCATCCCCCCGCACACCTGCCCCACTGATCTTCACATCACCATCGACAAAATAAAGCCCCGGATCCATCACCTCACCCGCGCCGCTCAAATGCAGATCGCTACTATAGTAATGGTATTTGCCCTCCTCAGCGGCTTGATAGGCATAGGTACCTTCAGCAGAGGGGTCAGAAAACTCGTCGAGATCCCAGGAGATGGGGTACTCGTCTGCAACCTCAACCTGCTGTGCATAGCTCTCCCAGCTCGAGTTCCCGGCGCCACTCGTGCGCAGCCGATCGACATACTCTGCGACAGAGCTAACCGAGTTCCCGGCGCCGCTGATTCTGATGCGATCATTCGAATGCACGGCACCATAAATTGCATGCCCCGATCCTGATATGTTGATGACATCGCCACCTGTGGTGCTGTGCGCCCACAGGGCATATTCGAGCATGCCACCGGTAAAACTGCCTGTATCAGCAGACAGCGCCACGATCTCAATCTCTGGCACAACGCCGTTGATTTCGAGTTCAAATGGCAGTGTCTGCGCCTGGCCGAGGTTAGTGATCAATTCAGAGCGCAAATCAGCGTTTTTCTGCAACTCGTTGATGGCGTACTCTACAGCAGCGTCAGCCGTATAATGCTCACGCAGAAGGCTATCCGTTTCACCAGTTGTAGCTACGCTCGCCCTCATACTGGCCATGAGAGGAGAAAGCAGAATGGCAACTACCGCCAATACGCACAGTGCCAAAAGCAGTCCGTTACCTCTGTCATCTTTGCTGATCATTTTCTTCCTACCCATCCTGTCATACCCCCTTTGGAGGCATAGCTGCTAGTCGTACTGCTAGCTATGAGGGTCTTCGATCAAGCGTTATCGTCGTCGAGTCTACCACATCACCAATGCGAATCGTCACGTCAATCGTACTAACATCGCCAATGGCGCCATCCTGCCCAAAACTGACACTCTGTACACCCCTGGCCACAGTAACAGAACCATCACTGGTTGTTCGTATAATCACGCTATCGACAAGGCTGTAGTTGATGCTATAAGAGACGGGCTCGATAAGCTCACCAAACTCGAATGTAGACAAATAGAGTACCAGGGTTTGTCCATCATCCAATACTTCACCCGAGTTGGCACATACTAAATCCTGGCTCAGCTTTGAAGACAAGACTTTGATTTGGGTGCTTACTGCCATGGTGTCCTGCTCAGCTGCCGATATACTCACAAATTGCCTGATCGCCGAAATCGCCAATGTACCGACAATTGCCGAAATCGCTAGTGCAATCAAGAGCTCGATGAGCGTAAAGCCCTTGCTCTCTGTTTCTCTTCCATGACCAGCCATCAGTGATCCGCCTTATAATCCTCAAGTATCAAAACCGGGCTGCCGGCAAAAAGGGACGAGTAGACTTCAACAGTGACCTTTTGGAGCCCCAAATCCTCGGTTGGTGTGGTAGCTTGAAAATCTGAGCCATTCCAGAACATGACCGTCAAATCTACCGAATAAGGATCCTCATTAGCCACAAGAGGATAATCTGATGGATCTGTGCTATATGGCACAGATTTGATTAGCTCGATCTGCTCCATAGCCATGGATTCGGCTGCTGCCCGTTGACGAACAGAAAGAGCCCCCTGGCTGCCCGTAGCAAGTGCAATGATGAGCACAATGAGAGCCAGGGCAATGATTGCCACCGCTATGAGCTCACTAATCAACAAGCTACCGCGTTCCGACTTGGTCACAGCCATCCACCCTACTTTATGACGCTCATCAGCGAATAGATGGGGCCCATGACAGACAGAGCGATGAATCCTGTCATACCACCCACAAGAATCGTCAGTGCTGGCTCAATCATACCGGACATGGCATTCACAGTACGATCGACGTCTTGATCATAAAACACAGCCAGTGTAGCCATATTTGAATCGAGTGCACCCGTCTCTTCGCCTACTCGCACCATCTGCACGAGCATTTGGGGGAATAATTCTTGCTCTGCCAGAGGATCTGCAAGCCCTTTCCCCTGAAGCAATTCTTCTTTTACTGATTCCAGCGCCCCCTTGATGATCAGGTTGCCCTGGGTACGAATGCAGAGATCAATGATCTCGGGAAGTGCCAAGCCTGACTTGAGCAAAATGGCCATCGTATTGCAGATGCGGGCCACAGCCCCGTTGATGGTTACCCTTTTGATGATAGGTATTTTCACCATCATCCTGGCCCAGGTATATTTACCAGTCGCGGAACGGAAATAAAAGAAACAGGTTGCAGCAACAGCCACAACAACAGCGATGATCTCCAGCCGATAATCCGTAACAAAGTTGGTGAGCGCCATGAGTATGCGCGTGTAAATCGGCAACTCTGCGCCAAAGGATTCGAATAATCCCATGAGTGGTGGCAAAGCGACCGTGAGCATAAGCACGATAACAGCGACGGCCATGAATAGAACAAATGCCGGATAGGCCATGGCACTACGAATCTTGCGAACCAGAGCAGTCTCTTTTTCGATATAATCAGCCAACTGCAAAAGGGACTGTTCTAGGCCTCCTGTCCGCTCACCAACCTCGACCAGCCGCGCATACATCATGGGAAAAGCCTGTCCCTGCTTGGCAATCGCCTCAGAGAAATAATGGCCCTGCTGAAGATCAGCAATAATCTCGATCAATATCCCACGAAAGCGCTTGTTACCGATCTGCGTCTCCAATAGTTCTAGAGAACGCGTCAAAGAGATACCGGATTCGATCAGTGTGGCCAACTGCCGAGAGAAGACGACCAGATCGTCCGCTTTGATGCGCATGCCAATGCCAAAAATAGTCTGGCTTGAACCGCGTTTTTCTCGGAGTGTTACAATGGTATAACCAAGACTCCAGAGGATCTCTTCTGCGCCGGTTTCTGCTGCAGCATCAAGAGAACCTTTGACGCGTTCACCAGAACCTGTATAGGCTACATATTCGAATTCCATATCACATCTCAAAGACGCGCTTGAGTACTTCGCCCGGCGTTGTGATGCCCTGCTTTACTTTGAGCATCCCGTCCTCCATCATTCCTCCACTGCCCGCTTTGTGGGCGTGCTCACGTAATTCCGCTGAACTTGCGCCTTGTAGAATGAGCTTTCGCAAATTGTCATCAAGCTCCATAAAATCAAACAATGCCACTCGACCCCGATAACCCGTTTGAGCGCAATAACTGCATCCCGTACCCACCCAGAAACGCTCCATATCCTCGCCCAAGATCTCTTGATAAGCAGCCCGTTCATTGAACGGAACTTCTTGAAGAACCTTGCACTGCGGACAAACTTTGCGCACCAAACGCTGACTGAGCACGCCCAGCAGCGATGAAGTGATCAGGAAAGGCTCTACGCCCAAGTCCGCCAGTCGTAAAACCGCACCTACTGGATCATTGGCATGGATAGTAGAGAAGACCAAGTGGCCCGTGAGAGAAGCCTGTACAGCCGTTGTCGCCGTCTCTTCGTCTCTAATTTCTCCCACCAGAATGACGTCGGGATCCAAACGGACGGCGGCACGCATACCAGAGGCAAACGTTACATTCGCTCGATGGTTCACCTGCATCTGGCTAATACCTTCGAAGCGGTACTCGACGGGATCTTCAATCGTAATAATCTTGAGTTCTGTACTGTCGAGCTGATGCAGCGTTGCATAAAGTGTGCTCGTTTTACCAGAACCCGTTGGGCCGGCGATGAGAATGATCCCCCAAGGCGCTGTCGTTACCTTTTTGTAACGCTCCAGCATATCGGGCAGAAATCCCAGATCGGGCAAGCTCTTGACCGAGATCTGCTTATCCAACACGCGCAGCACGGCCATCTCGCCATTGACTGTATTAGCCGTAGCAACACGAAAATCAATCGAGCGACCATCAATGATGGCGTTAAATTGTCCGTCCTGCGGCCTTCTTCGCTCGGCAATATTGAGTGCCGAGAGCACTTTGATGCGAGAGATAATGGCCGGATGAACCCTCTTTGGCAGACGAATCGCATCTTGCAGCACACCGTCGATACGATAGCGTACGCGAAGATGGTCATCCTGGGGTTCGATATGAATATCCGAAGCTCTATCTCGCACAGCCTGTTGAAGCATAAGGTCTATCGCGCGTACTACGGGCGTCTGCGAAACAGCTTCTGCCGCCACGCGATCAGCCTGCTGCTCAGCCGCCTCAGGCGTGTTAAAAGTAAATCTTTGGACCTGCCGTTCTATGGCACCTAGATCCTCGTACTGCTCCGAGATCGCCTTGTCCAAGTCCTCTCGCCGGGCACGAACCGTTTTAATGCGAAGGCCGGTGCGTACGCGCAAGTCCTCAATCGCCATAAGATCGGTCGGATCGCACATCGCCACATTGAGAATATTGTTCTCTATCCTCAACGGAAGTACACAATGCTTGCGAGCCAGCTCTTGCGGTACCATCTGAATTGCATTGGCCTGCACAGGGTACTGACTTAGATCAACAAGAGGGAATCTCTCTCGTCCTGCCTCGCTACGCTCAATGATATCGAGCACTACATCAATGTCGAAAGGCTTGTAAAGCACACCATCGACCCCCGAGGCCAAAGCCTCTGAGACATAACCTTCAAGATTGCTATGACCTGTCATGACAATGATGATTGCATGAGGCACCGCACGCTTGACTGCATCAAGGGCTTCCACGCCGTTCATCTCGGGCATCATAATGTCCAACAGAACAAGATCAACGGGCTCTTTCTTCAAAAGCTCAATAGCCGCAACGGCGGAACTGCTACTTGCAGTCTTGTAGCCCTTGTCATCGAGAATATCGACGAGTGTTTCACACATAGCCTGGTCATCATCGACGACAAGTATAGAACGCTGTTTTTCTTTGACCGCTTGAGCTGATTCAGACATAACACACCGAGTTTTAGAGATACAAGAAAGGGCCACTTATCTCATTATGCGTGAGAGCGGGTGGCCCAAAGGTTAATACTGCATAAAAAGCCGACTTTTACCCCAGTGGAAATCCCAGATTCAGCAAGTGCCTATCCTGTGCCTCCAAAGAGGCGGCAAGGGTACTGTGATTTAGTTCAAAGAGACCCGCAGCCATGTATTCAGAAAGACAAGCTGGAATAACTCGGGGCGGGCGCTTGACACACAGAGGTGGATTCAAAGCTTGATCCAGTTCACAGGTAACAATGCCATAGCCACCACCAGCGACAATTTTGCAGGATAGACAAGCAGCTTGCCTTTCATGCAGCGCCTCGGCCAAAAGCTGCAAAGCCCGATCTATCTGCGTCTTGTCGATAGACACCGTCAAGCCTACATCGAAGGATGCCTGCTCAATCTCTGCATCTGTATGCCAATAATTCAAAAAAGTCGATGCCAATACCAGTAAAGAGCAGGGTTCAACAGCAGGTGTGCGCGGCAGAACGTAATCCATAAGGTCCAGAACCTTGTGATTGGCCTGTTCGATGGATTGATCGAGAATTTCAAGGTGTCGGGCTATTTTGGGGTCATCATTCCCCACACGCATACGCAAGTAATAGGTAGAGTTGCGCATAACGGCAAGCTGATTTCGGAGGTCATGTCCGATAGCTCTGACAGCCTGTCCCGTTTCTGTATCTGAATTGGCATACTCGGCTGCATACTTGCTCATATGCTAATCCCTTGCTTGTGATGTTCAGTCAGCAATGCCATTGCACTGGGGATATCCAACGGCTTGGAAAGCACTGCCCGAACGCCGCATTGCACAGCCTTGGCTTTCCACAATTCGCTCACATCAGCAGACATAAGAAAAACTGGTAGGTGAGGCCGCTCAAGTATCATCTTTTCGGCTGTTTCAACGCCAGAAAGGCCGGGCATGTTGAAATCCATCAGAACAAAGTCCACATCAAGGTTTGCCAGTAAATCGAGTGCCTCATTGCCCGAGGTAGCACAGTCCACATGCCAACCAAACTCTTCTAAAATATCTTGCAGAGTTGCCAGCATGTTCGGCTCGTCATCGACAATGAGAAGGTGCAGATCTGAATTCATGCCACGGGCACCCTTACCCGTTCGGAAACAGGAATCAACACCTCAAAGCGCGTTCCCTTGCCTAGCTCACTCTCAACGCGAATAGTTCCGCCGTGGGCGTCAATGAGGCGACGTACAATAGCCAAACCCAAGCCAATGCCGCGCGTCTTTGTTGTGAAAAGCGGCTCGAATATGCGCTCCATGTTTTCTTTCGAGATACCTGTCCCCGTATCCTGAACATAGAAAGCGACCCCGTCTGAAGATTCTTCTGCCTTGAGCGTCAACACGCCGCCGTCGGGCATCGCCTGCACTGCGTTATTCAAGAGATTCATCAACACCATCTCTAGCCTATCCTGATCACCGTCAATGAGTGGCAAATCGACGGGCCAATCACGAACGACGGTAATAGAAGAAGGCGCTTCGATTCGACTCAGGCATCTTTCGCAGAGTTCTGCCGGGTCGAGTGGCGCAGGTTGTAGGTTTGTAGCTCTTACAAAACTCATCAGTTCGGTAATGATGGCATTGGAAGCTGCGATTTCACGCTTGATGATATCAAGATGTTTGGTGAGCTTGGGATCATCGTCTCCAAGGCGCATCCGCAAGTAATACTCGGAATTGCTGATGACTCCCAGCGGATTGCGCATCTCGTGGGCAATACTTGCGCCAAGTTCGCCAATTGTTGCCAGGCGCTGCGCGTTAATAAGCTGCTCTTGTGCATTCTGCAATTCGGTTGTTCGCTCAGCCACCCGCACTTCGAGCACTCGGTTCCATTCTTGCAGCTCTTCCATCATGCGAACGTTTTCGATAATTGCAGCGACCTGACCTGACATGGCTTGCAGAAAATGCCGCGAACCGCGCGTAAACTGAGAAAAGTCCGCTAATGAAGTCAGGGCAATTGTACCGACATAGCCGCTGGGAGCCTCGAGAGCTGCGCTGGCCATATAGCCAACGCCAGCTTGCTGCATGGCCAAACGAAAATCGCCCTCTTCAACCATATCCAAGGAGAATATCTCAAGACTGTTTTGTCCCGTCAGACATCGGGACGAAAAAACAGCTGGAAACGGGCCGCGCTGACCCAGAACTCTCTGCTCTCCTCGACTGTTGATCAGGACAATTGCTGCGCCATCTGCCTTACATACGCGGCAGACAACTTCTGTAATCTGAAGGGCCATTTCATCGAGATTCATCTGCTGCCCTACAAGTTCTTGCGACAGCTCGATCAACGGCATGATGGCACGCATGCTAGCGTACTCTTGGGCCTGACGCGCCTGCTCCAGAGCATGTTTTGCAGCAGCATTCAGGTCCTGAACCGAAAAGGGTTTCGGCAGAAAATCCTGTGCTCCTGCGCGAATCGCCTCAAACGCCATCTCCATAGTGCTATAGCCAGTAATGACTAAAGCCGCAATCGCCGGATCGAGGGCCTTGACCCGCTCAATCAACTCAATCCCGCTCATGCCGGGCATTTTAGCGTCCGTAATCAACAAATCCGTCGAAGCGCTCGCAAGAAAGGCAAGAGCTTGTTCGCCAGAAGCAAAGGAATTGACATCATAGCCAAGCCTCTCCATCACCAACGAACAGAAAAGCCTCACGTCTTCTTCATCGTCAACGACGACAACGCGCTTGTCTAGTTCCCGATTCATCGACTCTGTCTGCACAATTCTAATCCCCATACTGGGTTCAAGCAGCTTACAAAAGCTGTGCTGATACGCCTATAAAAGATAATCATACGGATAACACATCAAGGCATTGCCTTTGCAACAATGCCCAAATGCTAGTATTTAGTAACCTTAGTATAGGATAATGAATGGGGTTAAGCGTGAATGTCGCATAAAGTGTAAAGATAAAACTGCTTTATTCGACCTTGAAAACATAGCCATGGCGCGGAATCGTCAGAATATAGCGTGGATTGTCAGGATCTTGCTCGATTTTGCGGCGGATATTGAGCACGTGCATGCGCACCAAACTAGTGCTGCCAGTCGCTGCGGCAGATCCCCACAATTCTTTGAGCAAATCCCGAGAGGAAATGATTTCCCCCGCATGGGAGGCAAGGAAAAAAAGAACATCAAATTCTGAAGGTGTTAGTTTCACCGATTCGCCGTTGACGTACACCAAATTACTGCCGCGATTCATTTCCAAAGTACCCACAGAAAGGACATTGGGATCCGAGACGGGGCGCACAAAGCGAAGCAGGGCCTTGACACGTGCATCCAGTTCACGAAGATTGAATGGTTTGGTCACATAGTCATCTGCCCCAACCTCAAATCCCTGCACCTTGTCGCTCAACTCTTCACGTCCGGTCAAAAAGAGAACAGGGATATTCTTGAGTTCCGGCGACTGACGCATGCGCGAACAAACTTCCAAACCGGTCATTTTGGGCATCATCACATCCAAAATAGCTATGTCGACCGGATCAGAGCGCAACAAAGCCAGAGCATCGGCACCATTCGATGCCTTGACAACGGTATGTCCAGAAGTTGCCAACAATTGTTCAACTACCTGCACGATGAATTCTTCATCATCTGCAACAAGAAATCTGGCCACCGTTCACCTCGTTTATGTTACTAAACTGTAACAATTATAGCAACTAAAACCACCTTGTCAATCAGCTTGCGCAGCCTGATATACCTGCTGATTTTTGACCAAGGCTTGATCATAATCAAGGGCATTCATCCGCAAAGCGCGCCCAAGAAGATTTCGCTTTTCTCCATCGCGCACGCTGCGCTGCATATCCTCAATACGTCGGTCAATATTGACGTGCTTTTTGAGTTCGCCGATAGCTGCCAAAACATATGGCTGACGTTCGCTTGGCGCCCGCAACAGCACATCCAGCAGCGGTTGAAGCGCGACAATCTCATCTGAAACCAAGGCACTGACGATGCCGTCAAGAACTGTTGGATCCGCCCACAGCAATGCATCTGCAAGTTGTTCGCGCGCACCCAAACCAATCAAAAGTTCTGAAGCAATAGCCACCAGTTCGGCATCGCGAGTATGCAACAAAGACAAAAGCTGTTCACGAATATCCTGGCCCAGACTGGCAAGTACGTTTCGAGAGCGGCGTTTGATACTTTGCGAGGGGTTTTTGAGTCCCCGTGCCAAAGCATCAAACGCAACCGGGCCAATGGCAAGCAAAGTTTCTTCAGCAGCCTTGGCAACGGTTGAATTAGCATCGTCCAGTGCATCGACGATGGGCACCAGATCGACCAAATCGCCGATCTCGCCCAACTCACGCAAAGCGGCGATACGCTTACTGCGATCCCTCCCCGATAGGGCTAGGTAGAGACATGAAGTTCTATACAGAAACTGCAGATGCGGATTGTATTCATCGGTCGCTTGTGCAGTATGCAACAATCCGCAAGCCAATTCCCAATCCCGCGCCTTGTATGCTTTGATGCCCTCATCTAACGTTGATTCAGTATTGGATGACACAACACTTGAAGCGGTCAACTCCGCAGACCCCAAAGTGGACAAAAACTCGTCGAGGTGGTCAATACGAGCATAGTTGGGCGCTTCGCGACGAAGAAGAGCAGCAGCTTCCCTTGCCCTGACAATCTGCCCTGCATCTACAAGTTCGCGAATGAACACATACCGCGCATCCAGTGCTTTTTGTGCATCTGTCTGCCGTTGTCGACGTTTAGCCCACCAGTTGCCCAGCAAAACAAAAGGAGTCAAGATTGCCATGATCGGCAAAGCGATACGAGTCAAGAAATCATTGACGCGGCGCAGTGCGCTGCCAAGACGGCTAGATAGGGCGATCTGCGTGCCCAGCCCATCAACAGGGGTTTGTACACCATCGCGCAGGGTATAGAGATTGAGAGAAACCGTATGAGAGGAGAGCAGACCCGAACCCTCTCCGGTCGCGGCTGTAGCAACATAGAGCGGCAATATCATTTCGGCAGGATATTGGAAGGATACCTCGATTGGCCCAGATAGTATCTGACCATTGACATCGGTCAAAACAACAGAGCGATCACCAAGAGCAAAAACCAGAGATACCCCTTCAACATCAGGGCGATGCGGCGTCACATAAAGCGTCAAAACCTGTGCAGCGTCCGTCGTATTCCAGGTCTCCAAGCGCTGTGGCAAAACCATCTCCACGGTCACCCCTGGAGATGGATAACCTGACAGCTCAACAGGGCCTATCACCTGGTTCGATGGTGCAATCACCGCAAAAATCAGCGCATTCGCGACCAAGACAATCCAAACAACGACCAAAACGACGATAGTATTTGGCATCGATCTCTTGTTCTGCATCTCGGTACCACCTGGTTTCTATTCGCTCACCGAGGAACAAAACTATTCCCCCGTTGAGCCAAACCCTGTTTTAGTTGAAAACACACCTGTGGGTTCTTGCACTACTTGTTCAAAAGCTTTCCGCTCAATGGATATAGCCCACATCTGTGCAATACGCTGACCATGATGAATCACACGAGGCCACGGACAATAGATCAGCGCACAGAGTTCCTGGCCATTGAACTCGGACTCCACAAGACCATCATGCACAATCAGCCCACGGAGAAAATTGCCGCTGCGCCCAGTAACGCGAACCACAACATCATCAGGCATCGCAAGGGCTACACCAGTAGGAATCTTGGCCCATCCCCATACCAGTCTGCGCTTGCCCTTCAGCCGGGCCTTGAGATCCAAAGCCGCACCCTTGTTTCGTTCAGGGTATTGGGCCCCTTGCCCCATCAACCAATAACGGATGAGAGGATGAAACTTTTCTTCCTGATTATGCACGGCTTTGTTATCCTCGTCAATCATTATGTCCACTCATCGATGATCTGCTGGTTACTCTTCCGTCGTAGTCGTTATCGTTTCTGTACTCTCAACCGTTGGCGAAGTGATCAAACTATCTCCGCCCAAAATGATCTCCTGATCCGCCGGCAGCAAAATTGTATTGACGCTGGGAGATAACCGCGTGGCCCACTCGTATTGGATAAGGGCCGGGTTATCCCTGAGCTGTTCGGCGATTAGTGCCAATGCCTGGGCCTCAGCTTCAGCCTCTATCTGGCGAGCAATAGCCCTGCCCTCTGCCGCCCTGATCGCGGCTTCTTTCTCAGCCTCTGCGTTGGCGATGGCAATTTGAATGTCCATCTCGGCGGCTTGTAGCTCGTATTCCTTCTGCTGCGCTCCTTGCTCAGCAATCTGCTTGCGCTCGATGGCCTGGTTATACTCTTCAGAGAACTCAACATTCTGCAAAGAGAATTGATCCACGATGATCTGGTTGGTGCCCAGCCTCTCGGAGAGAATTGAAGCAATCTCGTCCTTGATAATCGCTCGATTAACCAACACTTCTTCAATACGATAACTGGCCGTTACCGCCTTGAGCGCCTCTTGAATGGCCGGCGCAATGATAACGTTTTCGTAATCCAGACCAACTTGCTGGAACAAAAGCCCGGCGCCCGCGGGGTCTACATGATAGTTGAGCACCGCAGTAATGACCATAGCCTGCAGGTCCTTTGAAGCCGCTTCGGTCACAATTTCTATCTTTTGAGTGCGCACATTGACCTGCGTCACCTGTCTGGCCAGAGGCGGCAGCACAAGATGGAAACCCTCTGGTAGCACATTGTCTTCTTCAACATCACCAAGAAAGACAACAACACCGCGATTTCCCGGTTCTACAATAGTATAACTAGAAAACAACATAATTAAAACTAAAACAACGACCACAGCGACTAGAATAGTGCGGCCGCTAAACGGTTTGTTCTTGTTCATTGTCCCTTCCCTTTCAATCTGTACCTAGAGTATAACTGGTTTATGCGTATCCGCCGCCAGGGCAGCTTTGAGCGCAAACTCGGTGATAGACAACCCTTCATCTGCCGTGATCAACAGATCGCCCGTTCCCTCGACGGCATGAACGAAATCTCCAAAGAAACTCCTATCCGGGGTATCCAAGGGATAATCAGACTCATCCATATCGGGCGTAATCACGTGAAGGCTCCGCCCCTCATCACATACTTCAACGATGCCGCGAGAACCGACAACACGCACACGATCATCACCATGCGTTTTGGCGGCCTCTGGGCGCAAATAATCGATATTGAACACCGCACTGCCACCATTCGAGAGACTGGCAATGACCGTCGCCACATCCTGGCAGCCAGGGCGCTCGATATGCACCAGATTCGCATGATGGGCATAGACCTCAGTGAACTCGACACCAGCAATCCAGCGGGCAAAATCAAAGGTGTGAATGCCTACCCAAGCCATCGTGCTGCCGTATTTGGAGGGATCGGCGTACCATTCGGGGCGTGATGCACCCCAGCGATAAGACTTTTGGCCAGAAACCAGCACAGGGTCACCAATCATGCCCTCGCTCACCAGGCGGTGCGCCGTCCAAAAAGCTGGCTCGTAACGGATGGCTAGCATGAGTGTATAGATGCGTCCGGTTTTAGCAATAGTTTGCCTCAAAGCAGCCAGATCTTCTAGATCGAGTGCTGCCGGCTTTTCGCTAATGACATGCGCGCCCTGTTTCATGGCTGCGATGGAAATCTGGGCATTGAGATCATAGCGGGCATCTACCACCACGATGTCGGGCTGAGTCTCTTTCAGCAGGCACTTCCAACAGCTATAATGGGGAATACCCAACGGTTCAAATACAGCCATCGACTCACCCTCAAAGGTCGGGGCACAACCCACAGCCTGCACGTCAAAATCTGCGAGCTCTCGCAGCACATAACCCACATGTCCGGTAGATCCGGCGAAAACGAGCCGTAGTGTCATCTGATCCTCCTTGTTTCACATGCGACTTATTATACTTGTGAAAATCGCCCCGCGCCAAGCCTTGATAGGGCAGTTTGGCGATCACTATGCCTGTGCCATAATAGAGGTCAAAGTGAGGTAAATGCCTTGGTCAAAAGAACAATCATTGCTATCGGTCTAGTTTCTGTCTTAATTGTGGGATGTGCTGGCACCTACAAGCTCGCTGCGCCTATTGAGACTGCAGACACGGCGGCTGAAACATCTACTGAAACCATCCAGCCTATAGCAAGTGCAACTCCTTTTGCAGCAAATTCTGTCTCGGCCATACCAGAAGCATCGGCAACTACCGCCGAAACGTCCATACCGCCGGCGAATACACCATTGCCCAACGATGGCACGATTGGTTTGGTGATAGCCAATGCCCGTCTTCTCGGTTCCGCCGAATGGCTCGTATCGGCTTCATCCCTCACCGAACTCAACTTGCAGTACTCGGAATCAGAACATACCGCCACCCTGCTTGCTGAGGAGGACGCTCCGGAACTCTTCCTCCTCGATGATTTGGAACTGGTGCGCGGGCTAGTCGATAATGGTCAATTGGAAGCAGCCGCACCTGCAGATCCCACTGCCTTTTTGCAGACAGTGACAGGTTTATCGATCCACACATGGACTGCACGCGTTCTGGTAACAAATGTCCCCGCAGCAACCAGTGCTGTCAACAATTGGTGGGTACTAACCTCTGCCGATTGGAGCGGTCGCCTGGTTTTGGCTAATCCGGATGTAAGCGAAGAGACAGCCGAGCTGTTCGAGCGCATAAAAGCTGCCCCTGAACAAGTAGCACAGGCTTATGAACTATACGCAGGTCAGGCCCTTGAGGATGCAAGCCAGGCCGGTGAAATGCTGGTTTCGGCTATCCTCGGCAACAGCCCCTCTATGGTATACAGCGATGCCCAGGTTGTTCAGGCTCTGTTAGAGGCGCAAGAGCCTATGATCGGCATCGTCAGTCTAGAAGCGCTGGGCACTGAAGATGAAGACGGTCAACTCTCTATCCTGAAGAACGTAGCTCCCTGGCCCGGAAGGTTCGAAGCACAAGTGCTGCTGCACAACACGGGTTATGCCCTTTCGGCCTCGCTTGAGGCGCTGATTCACCATCTCTACAGCCAGACCATGCTCGACCAGTCGGTAAACACGGGGCGCTTTGCCGGAACCGCCGGTTCCCTGTCGCAGACCTTCCGCGGTCTCGACACAACCTTTTTCCAATCCCTCTTGGATTCTCCCCAATAAAAAAGAGGGGGCCGAAGCCCCCTCCTGCTCTTTCTAGTCGCCCCGCTCGATAAGCTCTTCCAAACGATCGATCAAGCCGCCTAGATAATCAAAAGCCGCTTGAATCGGAGCTGGCGAGGTCATATCAACGCCGGCATGTTTAAGAGCATCCAGCGGATACATGGCACTGCCCGCAGAAATAAAGTCGATATAATCCTGTAGCTCAGCCGCACCGCCATCCAGCACACGGTTGGCCAAAGCGTGGGCGCCAGCAATGCCCGTAGTGTACTGATAGACATAGAAATTAGAGTAAAGATGCGTGGGGAATTCGGCCCAGGTTACGCCAATACGGTCGTGATCCATCTCTACCTCGTCACCATAACCCTCGGCAAAGAGACTGGCTAGCAGGTCGTTCATTGAATCGGCTGTCAGGGCCTCACCGCGCTCTACTCGCTCATGAATCTCTAGCTCAAAACGTGCCAGGGTGGGCATGAGGAAGAAATAGCGGTGGAAATTGGACATAGCCTCTTCAATGAGGGCGATCTGGAAATCGCGCTCGGGGTGATGCTCAAACAGATAGTCGCGCACCACAGCCTGGTTAAAGTTAGAAGGCACTTCGGCCACAAAGATAGAATAGTCACTATAGACCTGCGGCTGAGTCTCCCAAGTGTGATAGGAATGCATGGAATGGCCCAGTTCATGGGCTAGCGTGCTTACGCTCTCTAGATCATCGGTAAAGCTCATCAGCACAAAGGGAAATGTGCCAGGCATACCGTAGGAATAGGCACCAGCGCGCTTGTTCTTGTTGGGCATCACATCGACCCAGCGCTGCTCCAACAAGCCTTTGCGTAGTGTGCCAACATAATTCTCACCGAGGGGAGCTAGTGCTGCAGAGACCCATGTTGCGGCCTGATCAAAACTGACCACTGGTTTATCCGCCGAAAGTGGCGCCTTGATGTCATAAACGTGGAGCTTTTCATACCCCAGGGCCTTACGCAGCAGCCGCCAGTAGCGGTGCCACAACGGCAGATTAGCTTTGAAGGTATCTACCACATTGTAATAGACGGCGACGGGGATGTTGTTAGCGTCCAAAGCAGCCTCTACGGCCGAATCAAAGAGACGAGCCCGAGCCATGAACACATCCTGTTTGACACCGCCGCTAAGGCAAGCCGCCATGCTGTGCTGATGCGCCAAGTGCGCATCGGAATAGCTCTGCCAGGCCGTGCGGCGCAGCTCGCGATCTTCACTCATGAGCAGGGCGTCAATGGTGCCCTGGGCTACTTCGTGGCTCTTGCCTGTGCTATCAATTGCTGGTTCAAAAACCAGGTCAGCGTCGGCCAAAATGCCGTGAATTGACGAGGCGGTCTCGAAAGGCTCGCGCACCAGGCCCAACAGTTCTTCAATCTCTGGCGTGCGTACATGGGCCTGTTTGCGCTCCAAATCATCCACAAAGTGGCTGTAAACTGCCAATCCTGGTTCCTCATCTAGCCACTGGCGCAAGGTGTCAAAGCCTATGGCAATAAGTTCGGGCTCCAGAAAGGCCGTTGCCGCGGCGACCTGAGCGTACAAAGCCATAGATCGCGAATCCCGGCCCGCTGCCTCACCGTCGGCCGTATCCACATTGTGAAAGTTACTGGCATAGATGATGATCTTGCCCATATTGCGGTAAAGGTTCATCACCGCTTCGAGTGCCTCCGAAAGAACCTGAGCACCCTGCGATAGGCGGCCGCTATAAGCAGCAATTGAACCGATCTCAGCCTTGAGTTGGAGGACAGCCTCTTCCCAGACCTCGTTTGAGGGAAACACGCTGTAGGTGTCCCACTTGAACTGTTCAGAGATTTCTTCTCGCCTTTTTAGCTCTACCACACTCCACCTCACCTTATTTTGATCGCAGTCGATGCCTCGACCACTCTGGAATCACTCGGCCATCTGTGAGGAACCAAACCCGCAACGCTCCCTAGTATCGCACACTCGCAGCCTGACGACAAGCGAGTCCTCCAGTCTGGACAGCAACGCCCTCTAGGATGTATGATGATGAAATTGGAGCGACCTTTATGAAAATCATCACAAGTCACGAACGCACTGATATGGACGCCCTGGCTTCAATTCATGCCGCGTCTCTGCTCTATCCGGACTATGTTGCGCTTTTACCCGCCAAGCTAAACCGCAACGTGGCCCGTTTTGCCGTGCTTTACGGCGAAGCCCTGGGCCTGACCAATCGACAGGCAGTGACGCTGGAGCCAATCAGCGATGTGCTCTTAGTGGATACCCAGGCCATCGCCCCCATCAAACGTATGAACGCCGAAACCCGCTACCATATCATCGACCACCACCAGCATACGCGCAAAGCGGACAAGCGCACGATCATTGAAGGCGATGCTGTGGGGGCCAATACCACGCTGCTCATCGAGCAAATTCGCGAGCGAGGCTTGGATATTTCCTCCATCAGCGCCACCCTAATGCTGCTGGGTATTTATGAGGACACGGGATCGCTCTCTTATCTCACCACGACGGCCCGCGATGTCCGCGCCGCCGCCTGGCTCATGGAAGAGCACGCTGCGCTGCAAATCGTCCAAGAATTCATGCACCACGCCCTCTCTGCAGCACAGCGCGAGGTCTATCAGCAACTTTTGAATTCTTCTCGCACGGTGGATATCAACGGGCATCTGGTGCTCGTGGCATCTATCCATCTTGACGAATATGTCGATGAGCTTTCCTCACTGGTAAACCAGCTGCTGGATACTTTTGATGTGCAGGCCTGCTTTATGCTCTGCGAATTCGAAGGTGATGTGCAGATCATCGCCCGCAGCATCGTAGACGAGATCGACGTAGGCAGCATTCTCACCACCCTGGGAGGTGGAGGCCATACGCGTGCCGCAGCAGCGTTAGCCGAAGGTAGCAGCCTCACCAAAGTGGAAGAACACCTGAACGACGCCCTAGAGGCCCGTGTGGAGCCGCCGCTTTCTGTGGCAAGCATTATGTCCACCAATGTACACACCCTTTCGCCAGATATGACTGTCGGGCAGGCCGTCGCCCTCATGCGTCGTTACGGCCATGAGGGTTTCCCAGTCGTTCGCGGTGATCAACTGGTTGGCATCCTTACCCGTAGCGATATCGACCGAGCCGTCCATCATGGCCTAACCGATCTGGTGCTGGAACGCTTTATCCACACCGGCCCCATCTATGTCGAACCGCAGGACACCATCGACATAGTCCGCGACATCATGCTAGAGCACAACCTGGGCCAGGTGCCGGTGGTACAAAATGGCCATTTTGCGGGCATCGTTACCCGCACCGATCTCATCAAACTGCAGGCCCCGGAATTGAATGGCGGCAAGGGTGCGAGTCTACGAGAAAAGCTGGACGAGGCGCTGCCCCCTGCTCTGGCCGACCTGCTAGTTGAGGCGCGCAATACGGCCAATGATATGGGCTATTCGTTGTACATCGTAGGCGGCTTTGTTCGCGATCTTGTTCTCGGTGCCCCCACACTCGATCTGGATTTGGTGGTAGAAGGCGATGCCATTGCCATGGCCCGACGCCTGGGGAAAAAGCTTGACGCCCGCATTCGCACCCATTCGCGCTTTGGCACCGCCAAAGTCATTCTCGACGGTAACCGAGCAAAAGGCGTGCCCGAATCGCTTGATTTTGTGACAGCCCGCACCGAATTCTACGAGCGTCCTACCGAGCTGCCTCGTGTGGAATACAGTTCGATCAAACAAGACCTCTATCGGCGCGATTTCACCATCAACACCATGGCCATCTGCCTGGATCGGGATCGTTACGGCGAGCTATTGGACTATTACAGCGGCCTGCGCGATATCCGTAATCGGCGCATCCGCGTGCTGCACAGCCTTAGCTTTGTAGAAGACCCCACGCGCATCTTGCGTGCAGTGCGCTTTGAACAACGCTTGGGATTTGAGATCGAAGAGCGCAGCGAAGAACTCATTTCGGATGCATTGGACTTGATCGACGATGTGAGTGGAGAGCGCTTGCGCCACGAGCTCTATCTCATCTTGGGAGAGAAAAAGCCCGAGATGGCGCTAGTACGGCTGCACCGACTTGGCGTGCTGGCCCGCATTCATCCCAGCCTCACTTGGAGCCATGAACAAAGTGAGATGTTTGCCAGACTCAGGCAAGTGTTTGCCAAGACAGACTACATGGAACCGAGCACCCACCCCGGAATGGGAGCCAGCCTGAGCGCCAAACCAAATGACGGAAGCGCCATAGAAGGCCCCCCCTCTTTGGCGTTGAGCTACCTGGCGCTGTTCACTAGCAGTCTCGATCGGAATGAATTGGGAGAGGTTTCACAAAGATTGCATATCTCACAGCGCGACCTGCAGTTACTGCACCAAGTTTCCGAGCTGCGAGACGAGTTGGATATGCTGCAGGCGGACGTGCTCCTGCGCAGCCAGATCTATCACTTATTGCAACCCTTTTCACAAGAAGCACGGTTCGTCATCTCGGCCCTGTGCGATTCTAGCGTGGTGCAAGAGCGCCTGAACCTGTATGAAAAAGAGCTGGGGGATGTAGAACCGGTGGTAGACGGCCACTATTTACAGGGGCTGGGCATTAAACCCGGGCCGGTATATGGCATCATCCTGGGGCGCATTCGGGATGCCCTACTGGATCAGCAAGTAACAACGCCAGAAGAACAACAAGCTCTGGCGCACGCCCTAACTAAAACCGCGGTCAAATCACAAGCGCAATAAAAGCCTGATCCTACAGAACGCGTGTGACCTCATCACTATCGTAGCGCGGCATGGGCAGGCGCTCGCCATTGCGCAGCAGCCAAATGCAGCCCTGCTCCTCAGTCAACTCACCAATATCGGCACACCCCACGCCAATGGCAGCACAGGCAGCAATAACTCCAGAAACGCTCTCAGGCGCAGCAGCGATCAAAAGAGCCCCACTGGCAATAGCACCTAATGGATCAAGGTCATATTCTTTACAAAGCGCCAACCCCTCGGGTGAATAGGGAATTGCCGTGTCATCCACAAGGGCACCGTTACCAGAGGCATAGGCCATCTCGTGAATTCCCGTAGCCAGGCCGCCCTCAGTGGGATCGTGCATACTGTGTACACCCTGCACGCCTCGCACGGCCTCAGCAACGCGCACGACGCTGATGCCCGGATCATGCAACATACTGGCAGCACGGGCAATCCATTCTTCCGTATAGCCCCGTTCCAATAAATCCTGGTGGCATTCCCGCGCCAGCAGCGCCGTCGCCTCGATGGGCACACTACCGGCCACCAAAAGCCGATCGCCTGCGCAGGCGCCCGCCGTGGTAAGCAGCGCATCTTTGGCTACTTCACCCACCATCACGCCCACCACAATAGGGTGAACAAGATCGGCTGTCACCTCAGTATGGCCGCCAACCAGTGTAACGCCCAGGCCGCAGCAAGCCTCGTTGAGCTGGGCGAATATCTTGCTCACATCCTCTTCTGTGGTGCGCCCCTCTGGCAAAAGAACAGTGGCCAACATCCACCGTGGCACGCCACCGCTAGTAGCAATATCGTTGGCATTGACGTGGACGGCATACCAACCGATTTCATCTGTGGCAAAGGTAATGGGATCGGTCTTGACGACGAGATAGCGATCGCCCATGTCGATCACAGCTACATCTTCGCCGACGCAAGGCCCCGCAATCAGGCGTGGATCATCGGCCAAGCAAGAATCGAGCATTGTCGAGAGGAATTCCATGGGCAACTTGCCCGTGGGCAAAAAGGATCGTTCTGTCATTATCTTTTTCATCCGTTCTATAAACAACACCCAAGGCTACCGCCATTGCCTTGTACTGTCAAACAGAGAGAGGCCCGCACGCATGCGGGCCTCTCGGTAAAACAATAGATTAGGCCTTGGCCTTTTTCTTCTTGTCCGGGTTAAAGATAATAAAGACAAGATTCAAAAGAATACCCAGTACAGCGGCCGTAGCAATGGCTGGCAAGCCATCGGGGAAAACGGAGTTCAAGCCAGGCACGTTCAAGGGGATCATGCCGCCATCATACATAGAACCACCGACGCCAACGATCATGGTCACAGCACCAACGGCCAGATTGCGGGCGTCAAAGAGATCCACCTTCTCCGACTGGATGATGGCCACACCTTGAAGGGCGATGATACCGAACAGATAAATCGAGAGGCCGCCTACCACGGCAGTGGGCATGGTATTGACCACAGCGGCCAGCTTGCCAGAAAAGCCCAAGATCATAGCAATGACGCCAGCGCCAATCAAAACGGGCACAGAGTAGTTGCGAGTGATGGCCATGAGCGAGTTATTTTCGCCATAGTTCGTGCCCGCGCAACCACCGAGGAAACCATTGATAGCATCGCCCACACCGTCGAGAATCAGGTTCAGGCCGATGAGCTTGCTGATTCCCGGGCGCTCGCGCTTTAGATCATCAGCAAGGCGATCCACATACAGGCCAATCTGGTAAAGGTGAGCCGTCGATTCTGGGATTGTGGCAATAGCAATGGGGGCAATTGCCACGACAGCCGACCACTTGAAGACAGGCAGTGTAAATTGGGGCATAGCCACCCAGGCCGCCGAACCAACCGAATCAAAACTGACCAATCCCATAGCAAGTGCAGTAGCATAACCAACAAGGGCGCCAAGTAGAATGGGGATCATAGCCCAAAAGCCCCTGCCCTTGAGATAGACTGAGAACAGGATGGTGGCGAGCAGCGTCACGATAGCAACGGTCCAGTTAGCGCTCGAATTATCCAATGCGGTCTTGGCCAGCGAAAGACCAATAACCATGGCTACCGTACCGGTGATAATCGGAGGCAACACGCGGTCCAACGCCTCTTTACCAGACCAGCGAATCAACAGGCCAGCGAGGATCGAAACTGCCGCAGTAGCGATGATACCGCCCTGGGCAACCTGGATACCGCCCCATTCCGCGCCAACAACGCCGACAACTGCTGCGATATAGCTAAAACTGGAACCATAATAAAGGGGAATGCGCATACCTGAGCCAAGCAGTGCCACGACCGTCGCCAAACCACTGGCAAACAAGGTCACGCCAACATCAAAGCCTGTGAGAAGAGCCACAAGCACCGTGGCCGGAAGCATGGTAAGTACATGCTGGAGACCTAGGATGACCAACTGCCCAAAGGGCGGTTTGTCAGCGGGCAGGTACCCCTGGTACTCGTTTTTGGTAGCTGTCTTGGTTGACACCTTGTTTCCTCCCTGGTGAGAAAAAGATGATCTTGGCAGCAGCAATGCTGTTCCTTTGGCCCACACTGGCCGGCTTATGAGGCAAGGGAAAGACGATTCAAAAACCAGGCAAAAAAAAGAGGACTCTTAGAGTCCTCTTTAACAACAATAGTGACGCCCGAAGCGTCCCTCAATTATGCCCAGCTTGTCGAGTGCAGCACAAGTACGATACACGTCTTTCTCCCGACACCCCAACCCACTGGGATGGTAATATACAGGGTCCGCAGCCGACTGTCAAGCAGCAATTAGCAATTTCGCTCCAGAATTCGCACGCCAGTTTCGGAAGCGACGATAACGCGGCGCGCAATGCCTAAAAAGAGGCCGTTTTCTACAACACCGGGGATATCGTTGATGACCCGACTCAGTTCTCTGGCATTCTCAATGCCGCCATCATACCAACAATCGAGCACATAGTTGCCCTCATCAGTGATAAAAGGCCGCCCATCTTGCATACGCATGATGGGCCGAGCACCAGTCTTCTCAAGATTCCTGCTGGCTAGTTTCCAACCCTTTTTGATGACTTCGGTGGGTACTGGAGCCCTGGTTCCAAGTCGATCAACAATCTTGCGGTCATCAATGACAATAATCTCTGTTTCCGTTGCGCTGGCCACAATCTTTTCCCAAAGAAGGAACCCCCCCAATCCCTTGATGAGGTCCAGATTAGGATCGACTTCGTCCGCACCGTCGATGGTTACATCGATACGGGTGTATTCATCCAGGTCAGAGAGAGGAATGCCAAGCTCCTGTGCCAAATCGGCCGTCTCGTTAGATGTCGCTATAGCGACAATTTCCCGTAGCCTGCCCTGCTCGAGCAATTCGCCAATTCGTAGGGTCGCAAAACGCGCCGTCGACCCGCTCCCCAGACCAACAACCATGCCGCTTTTGACGTACTCGGCAGCCTGATATCCGGCAATGCGTTTTTGATCGTCGATGCTCATGGCCCCTCCAAAAACTTAGTGTCTTGGCATTATAGCAACGGTGAGCAGGTCGCCAAATCATCCCAGAGCGAGCGCCAGTGCCATATAGCCCTCTACGGCCTCCAGTATTTCACGCACCTCAATCCGCTCATCGATCATGTGCGCTTGCCGCGGGTCCCCCGGGCCAAAACCTAGGCAGGGCATACCCGCACTCGCAAAGTGGCTGCCATCGGTGGCAAAGTGCCACACGCCGATATCAACCGTCCGATCGAGCTGTGTTTCTAGAGCCAAATGTGCCCGCTGCACCATGGGGCTGGCAGCATCCTGCAGAAAACCCGCCAACACAGCCGGTTGAGCGGCCTTGTAGCCGGTATAAGTCTCGATCTCTTCTTGGCGAATGCGCACATCATAGCTTCCGCCCGCATCACAACACGCAGCAGCAAGATCACGCAGTCGCGCTAGCACACCTTCCAGCACATCTGTTGGCACAGGACGCCAATCCAGGTGCACCGTCACGCTCTCTGGAATCACGTTAGCGTTACTACCGGGAACCTGCATCAGAGTTGGTGATACGGTGCTATTCCCAAGGACGGACTCCTGGCACATCTCCAATTCGACCAGCTGGAGCAGAAAGCGAGACATGGCATAGTGGGGGTTCACGCCCAACTGTGGTGCACTGGCATGAGCCGGAACACCTCTAAAGGTAACCAATATCTCGTAGCGACCGCGATGGCCGCGCATCAGCATGTTATTCGAGGCCTCGCCAATGATAACCACATCTGCCGTGAGCTCTCCGCTCATAATCCGAGACCCCAGGCCGCCTACCTCTTCATTGACAGCGGCCGTAGCCACAATCTCACCAGCAAAGGGTAGACCAGACGATTTGAGCAAAGCCGCCGCATAGATCTGCGCGGCCAGTCCCGCCTTCATATCGCTGGTTCCTCGGCCCCACATCCAACCATCAACGATCTCGGCACCAAAAGGAGTGTGTTTCCAGCGGGCAGCATCGCCCACGGCAACGATATCCATATGACCGTTGAACACAACTCTTTTGCCGCCCTGCCCGTTTACAGTGCCAAGGACATTACCGCAAGCATCAATCTCAACACTGTCATACCCCAGATTGCGCATCTCTTCCACAACTAGCCGAGCTGCGGCACCTTCCTGGCCCGAAAGACTGGGCGTACATATCAGCCGCTGACAAAAATCAATGATGTGTCCGGCGTTCTCTTGCACAATGCGGTGAATTTGTTCTTTCATTTCTTGTCCTACAATACATAGAGACGCGAATGTTCCAGGCGCTTGACTGTAAGCATATCTGATCTTGTTTTACGCCAATCTGGTGCACACTTGACGATGTTCAGCACCTGATGCAGAATAACCTAGAATAGCATAAGCAATTGGAGCGTGACAATGCACAAGCTTGTACTTCTCAGACATGGTGAGAGCGAATGGAACCTCGCCAACCGCTTTACTGGTTGGACCGATGTAGATCTTTCTGAAAAAGGACTGGCCGAAGCGCGAGGCGCTGGAAAACTGCTCAAAGCAGAAGGTTTTACCTTTGATTGCGCCTACACTTCGGTACTCAAGCGCGCTATCCGCACGCTTTGGTTGACCATGGACGAAATGGACCTGATGTGGATCCCTGTAGAGCGTTCTTGGCGCCTGAACGAGCGACACTATGGAGCACTCCAGGGCCTCAACAAGGCCGAAACCACCGAGCGGCATGGTGAGGATCAGGTGTACATCTGGCGCCGCAGCTATGATATCAGGCCGCCAGCGTTGGAACTGGATGATGAGCGTCATCCTATTCACGACCGCCGCTACGCTGATATGGATCCCAAAGACATCCCTGGCACCGAGTGCCTAAAGGATACCGTAGATCGCATGCTGCCCTACTGGCACGGCGTCATCGCCCCCCAAGTTAAAGCCGGCAAACGCGTAATCATTGCCGCCCATGGCAACAGCCTGCGCGCCCTGGTCAAGTATCTTGATAACATCTCGGATGAAGAGATTCCGACGCTGAACATCCCGACCGGCGTGCCCCTCGTCTACGAATTGGACGATGAGCTCAAACCCATCAAGCATTACTATCTCGGTGATGCGGACGAAATCGCTGCCAAAGCAGCTGCCGTAGCCAATCAGGCCAAGGCCAAGTAGTAAGAGAGAAAAAGCAAAGAGGGCCCTCAAAAAGGGCCCTCTTGTTGTATGTAACTAGCGAGCCATAACCCGTGCAAGTTCAAAGTAGTAATCTTCGATCTGGCGGGTACAGCTAACAGCCTCGTCAATCGGCACAGGCACCATCTTTTCATGCTGAATGCCAACCATCACGCGGGATTGCCCTTCATGCAGCAAGCGCACGGCCTCTGCGCCCAAGCGCGTCCCCAGGAACCGGTCAGCCGCTGAGGGAGAACCGCCCCTTAGGATATGCCCCAAGATGCAAAGCCGCACCCCAAAACCCGTTTTGTCCTCGTTCGCCTGCAAATAGTCGGCAATCTCGCGGGCGTTGGGTTTTGCGCCTTCAGCAACGGTGATGATACAGTTCTTCTTGCCGCGCACATAGGCATCGGCCACATTACTGATCAGCTCTTCCATATTGGTAGCAACTTCGGGCACACAGACGAACTCGGCGCCGCCTGCAATCCCCACCATCAAAGCCAGATAGCCGCATTTTTCGCCCATTACCTCAACGAGAAAAGTCTGCTCCTGAGACGAAGCCGTGTCCTTGATCCGATCGATGGCGTCGATAGCCGTATTCATGGCCGTATCAACGCCTACTGCGATATCGGTCCCGCAAACATCGTTTTCTATCGTACCAGGAACACCCACAACAGGGACGCCCGCATCCGCCAGTGCGGCAGCGCCGCGCATGGTTCCGTCGCCACCAACTACAACAAGCGCATCAAGACCTTCTTCATTGAGATGCCGCAGGGCCTCGCGAATGCCTCGCTCTGTTTGGAATGTGGACGATCTCGACGCCCCCAGAATGGTTCCGCCGCGCCCGATAATGCCGCTGACCGACCGCGAAGTCATCGCCTCCATATCACCCGCCACCAGGCCATTAAAACCATTGCGAATGCCATAGGGCTCCCAACCATAGTGGATCGACATACGAACCACTGATCGGATGCAGGCGTTATAGCCGGGGCTGTCGCCACCGCTTGTCAATACGCCAATTCTGCGTATTCCCTCGCTCATGTGTTCCTCGATTTTGCGTATCTAGCTCTATTTGTCATCCAAAACAGCAATGCCCGGAAGTTCGATGCCTTCGAGATACTCGAGCGAGGCACCACCACCGGTAGAAATATGCGTGATCTTATCTTCCAGGCCAGCCTTGTTCACGGCAGCCACCGAATCGCCACCACCAATGATGGAGGTTGCGCCAGAATCTGCCAGTGCACGGGCCACAGCAAAGGTGCCCTCAGCAAAGGGGGCCATCTCGAACACGCCCATCGGGCCATTCCAGACAACCGTCTTGGCATCGGCAATGGCTTCACTAAAGAGCTTGACCGACTTGGGGCCGATATCGAGAATACGCCATCCCGGTTCTACGGCGTCAGCATCCACAATCTTGGTGTTGGCATCGGCTGAAAAAGCATCTGCGACCACGGCATCCACCGGAATAAGCAACTTACCACCTGCATTGGCCAACAGTTCAGCAGCCAGGGCAACGCTGCCTTCTTCCACCAGAGAATCGCCCAACTCATAGCCCTTGGCCTTGAGGAAGGTATTGGCCATACCGCCGCCAATCAGCACCTTGTCAGCTTTGGCAAGCAAGTTCTTGACCACGCCGATTTTGTCCGAAATCTTGGCTCCACCCAGAATAGCCACAAACGGGCGTACAGGACTCTCCACTGCCGACCCCAAAAAGGCGATTTCCTTATCCAACAGGAATCCGGCCACTGCGGGCATATAGTCAGCCACGCCAGCCGTTGAAGCATGGGCACGGTGGGCTGTACCAAAAGCATCGTTCACGAATACATCAGCGAGGGAAGCCAACTTCTTGGCGAACTCGGGATCGTTCTTCTCTTCCTCAGCGTAAAAGCGGGTATTCTCTAGCAGCATCACCTGGCCGGGCTTGAGCGCGGCAGCAGCAGCAGATACCTCATCACCGATGACATCGTTCATTTTGATGACATCCACACCAAGCAGCTCGCGCAAACGAGCAGCCACGGGATCCAATCGCAAAGCATCGTTGAATTTGCCCTTGGGGCGACCCAAATGCGAGCATAGAATCACCGCGGCACCATTCTCGAGAAGGTACTTGATGGTGGGTATAGCCGCACGAATGCGGGTGTCGTCGGTGATGTTACGATCGTCATCGAGGGGCACGTTAAAATCACAGCGCACAAGCGCTTTCTTGCCAGTCCAAACGATGTCACGTACGTTCTTTTTGTTCATCTGCGTTCCTCACCTACTAGGGCTTGCAGCTTTTACCATTCAACCTGCATTCTATCACATCGCCATACGAGCGCAAAGCCTACCCAACTGAAAATTCATAATGCTGTCATTCGACAAGGTGTGCAGGACTCGCTATTATACTTGCGGCGGGAAATGCCATGCTGCGGCGGAACGTCCAATAGTGACGTGGCGTCTGGTTTGCACCAGTGTCCGAATGAATAAGGAGAACCAAATGAAAGGCATCGTTTTGGCCGGTGGGCTCGGCTCCAGATTATATCCACTCACCCATGCCACAAACAAGCACTTGCTTCCGGTATACGATCGCCCCATGGTTTACTATCCTATCGATACACTTGTGCAGGCTGGCGTTACAGAGATCATTGTGGTAACAGGCGGGCCTTATGCCGGTGATTTTATTCGTGTCCTGAAGAACGGCAAGCATTTGGGTGTCACCCACCTCGAATATGCCTATCAAGAACATGAGGGCGGCATCGCTGAAGCACTGAGCCTTTGTCACGATTTTTCGGATGGCGACAGCATCGCTGTCATTCTGGGCGACAACACCACCGATGCCAATATCCGCCCAGCAGTAGAATCCTTCAAAAGCGGCGCGACGGTATTCCTCAAGACGGTTCCTGATCCTGAACGATTTGGTGTACCTGTTTTTGACCCCCAAGATCCCTCGCGAATCATTGCCATCGAAGAAAAGCCCACGCACCCCCAGAGCAACTATGCCGTCACTGGTTTATATCTCTATGATGCCCAAGTTTTTGAACACATTGAGACACTCGAACCCTCAGCTCGCGGCGAGCTTGAGATAACGGATGTCAACAACCGTTACATTGCTGATGGTCAATTGCGCTGGACTGAACTGGATGGCTTTTGGTCCGATGCTGGCACTTTTGACAGCCTATTTCGAACCAATGTGTACTGGGCTCAAAAGCAAATGGCGCGCTCTTGCGACTAATTCTAAAACAGAATTTCTTACTCACTAGCCTATCAGACTGGATTTACAGGATTATATGATAACAACAATATTAACCATCTGTGGAGGATTGGCCCTCTTCTTATACGGTATTCGTGTTCTCTCTGGAGGTATGGAGCAGCTTGCAGGCAGCAAGCTCCAGCAATGGTTAGACAAGGCCACCAATCGCCCCATCAAGGGTGCACTGTTTGGCGCCGGGGCGACGGCTGTTCTGCAGAGCAGCAGCCTCCTTATGGTCACCATGATCGGTTTGATCAATGGTGGTTTGCTCTCGTTGGAACAGGCCGTAGGCGTCATGCTCGGCCAAGAGATCGGTACGACTTTTACAGGGCAGCTAATCGCCTTTGACATTGGCATCATCAAGTGGATCGCCTTAGCAGGCGGTATTGTGCTACTTGAATTCGGTAACAATCGCAAAACCAAGACCTACGCTCAGATCGCCATTGGCTTTGGTATTCTCTTTGTGGGTATGGAAACCATGTCCGGCACGCTCAGGCAACTCACTGAACTTGCGGTTGCCCAGAACTTTTTAGCCAGCATGGCGAGAAACCCCCTGCTTGGTGTACTGGCAGGAACCATACTGACAGCAGTCATTCAGAGCAGCTCTGCCACTACAGCCTTGGTAATCGCCATGGGTGCAGAAGGCATCATCGCCTTGCCCGGCGCTGTCGGCATCATCCTCGGGGCCAACATTGGCACCTGTGTCACGGGGTTCATCGCCTCATTGGGGGCTACGCCAACCGCACGACGTGCCTCAATTGCTCAAATCCTCATTAACGTAGCGGGCGTTCTGATATTTATCCCTTTTATCACGCCTTATTCGGAATTACTAGCTCAAACAAGCGGCTCTTTGGCCCGGCAGATCGCCAACTCGCACACTGTGTTTAACGTCCTCGTCAGCGTAGCATTGTTCCCCTTTGTTAAATCCATTGTGCGCTTGACTGAGCGCATCGTCCCTGACAAGCCAGAACTCGAAGAAGAATCTGTGGCCGAGTATATCGACGAGAACCTCAAGTCACTTCCTTCGTTCGGTATCAGCCAGGCACAGAATGAGGTCGTCCGTATGGGCGAACTGGTGGCAGATATGCTCGCAGAGAGTAAACAGGCCCTTTTGAACGGCGACCTTGAACAAGCCGAACGGGTTCTTGTCACCGAATCTGAGACGATCGACCCCCTTTGTAACCTCATCGAGAACTTTGTAGATAACCTCATCAATGAGGACCTCAATGCGAATGAGCGTAAGCTGTGTTTTCAAATCAAGAATGCCAATGTGGACCTCGAGCGCGTGGGAGATCACACAGAAAACCTGGCAGAAGCCGCACAGGATGTAACCAACCATCATGCTGGCTTTAGCGAAGAAGCCATGCAGGGCCTTGAGCGTGTATTCGATCATGCCGAACTCACCCTGAGGACAGCTCTGGCAGCATACAAGGCCCAGGATCCCGTACTAGCCGAAAAAGCGTGTATGTTGGAAGATGATATGGATCACCTCAATTTGGAGGTTCGATCCGAGCATCTCGAGCGGCTCAAAGCCGGAGACTGCTCACCTGAAAGTAGCGCCTTGTTCATTGAAACCCTGCGCAACCTGGAACGCATCTGTGACCACGCGGATAATCTGGCCATATCGGTGTTGCGCAAGTCCTAGTACATTGGGCTCTTAACCGGGAGGTGACACGTGTATCGAGAACTCGCAACTGGTCCTATCAACGTGGATGTTTCCTTTGAAAAGGCTGCCGAGCTTGCTGCTGCCTATGGCTTTCATGCTCTCTCACTAGAGGCTGAGGACATGGAGCAGCTAGGGGTCGAGAAAATCCTCCGGATTTTGGGAAGATACGGCCTCAAGGCTGGGGTTACTTCCATGCCCGTCGACTATGACCATAGCGCTGAGGCCTTTGAGACAACCATGGCCAAGCTACCGGAATACGCCGAGTGCTTTGCTGCGGCTGGCGGCACGCGTGTGGTGACATGGATCAGACCCTTCCATGAGACACTGGCCTACAAAGAACGCTTTGAGCAGCTCGTGCCACGGATGCACCGCATCTGTGAGGTATTGGCCAAGTATGATCTGCACTTTGGCCTCGAATTCATCGGCCCAGAAACGCTCCGCAAGGCCAATCCCAATCCCTTTGTCTATGACATCAAGGGTATGCTTTCGGTCATTGAGGCAGTGGATATGCCCAACCTGGGCTTTTTACTGGATGCTTTCCACTGGTATACCTCGGCCGGAACTGCCGCTGATCTGAGCCTGCTCAATGATAATCTGGTAGTGCTGGTGCACGTGAACGATGCCATCGCCGGCGTCTCTCGCGAAGAGCAGGAGGACCTGGTGCGCACCATGCCAGGCGAATCCGGCATCATTGATTTTGGCACATTCATGGGGGCCCTGGTCGAGATGGACTATAGCGGTCCCGTGGTGGTCGAACCTTTCTGCAAACGGCTCAAGGGCATGGCCCCTGAGCAAGCCGTCAAAGAAACGGCCCTTTCTCTGGATCGTATCTGGCCAGCAAGCATCTAGAAAACAAACGCGTACAAGTCCAACATTAAAGCCGCAAGTCAGAAACTTGCGGCTTTTTGTCGCCTCCCAGCCATTCGGCCTGGCCAACCTACTAACTCCTCTGCCGGTTTACCTCATAAAACATGATGCTGGCAGCGCAGCTAATGTTCAAAGACGTAGCAGAAGACTCGGGACTCATCGGAATCACTGCCAGGGCATCGCAGCTTTCTTTAAAGGCCTGGCTCAAACCAACCGCTTCGTTGCCAATCATGAGCATGACCGGCCCCGTCATATCGATATCAGAGATAGGACGTTCGGCATGGGCGGTAGTACCAATCGTCTTGAACCCCGGATATTCCGATTTGATTCTTTGTACAAAGGCTTCGACGGCGCTGTTTTCGGCAATACGAATAATTGGCACCCGAAAGAACGAGCCCGTCGAAGCGGCAATGACTTCGGGATCATAGAGGTCAACGGCATGACCCGCAATAACCACTGCATCTACGCCCAGGGCATCGCAGGAACGGATCATCGTGCCCAGGTTTCCCTTGTTTGAAGGCCTATCCAGCAGCGCCAAAATAGGGTTCTTGGAAAAGCGTAAAAGAGAGGGGTCATCATCCCGCATCTCGACAATGGCCAATAGCTCGGAAGTATCCGTTTTGTCACTCAAAGCAGCCATCAGTTCGACAGGCAGTTCATAGTTGATGTTGGTTTTGACGTTTTCCAAAAGACCTGTGGCCCAATCCGAAAATCTGACTTGCCGTGTATACACAAAGGAAACAATGTGCCATCCATTTTTGATAGCCCCATTAATATTCCGAACACCTTCGACAAAGAACAGGCCATAGCGATGCCGTTTGTTCCTGTTGGTTTTTAGAACCTCGAATTTCTGGTAGGTCGCGTCTCGGGAAAAAACCTTTTGGATCGGCATTTGCTACCCCTTTATATGCAACGAACGCTCATGTAAACGTGCGCCCACAGCACTCTCGCCAAGACAGATGTAAACAAGGGGCAAGCACGTAGAGCACACTTGCCCCTCAATGCCTAGAACACGCTGTTACCAGGCCAGCGACGGGCTCTTAAAGAGTTCTAACTCGTTACCATCCGGATCTGTGAAAAAGCACATGCGAATGTCACCCATACCCTTGGGCGCAACATGAAAGACGACGCCTTTGGACTTGAGATCTTCAAAAGTCGCATCAACATCATCTACCTCAAAAGCCATATGCACAAGTCCCGTAGCACATTTGGGGCAAAGTTCTGCATCGGTCGAAATCAGTTCGATGGTTGTGCCGCCCAGATCGATAAAGACGATATCCTTGCCAGGTATGGTTCCAACGATATCAAAACCGAGTGTCTCTGTGTAAAAAGTTTTGAGTGCCTGATAGTTGGGCGTTTTGAGTGCAAAATGGTGCGAATGCAAAATAGCCATCACTTCCCCCTCTATATCCATCAAAACAATTGCTCAATGCTAGAGCATATACTACAGCAAGTCAAACTCTTGCTGCGCAAGTCAACTGCCGCTGGATGGATAAGCTATGATTTGACGCTTTTTGCCTGTCTTATTAGACTGCCCCCATGGATATGGAAGAGAATACTGGGACACAAAATGGCTCCTGGCGCGGCGTCGACTTTTCGGGGCTAACTCTAGTTCTGGGCGTGGGCACAGGACGTCTGATCGAGGTGCTCAACAGACAAGCTGCCGCTTCGCAAGGCAACCTGGTGGTAGTTGAATATAGTTTGCGACGTCTCCAACAGCTAGAGTCCCTCAAAAGCGAGGGGCCCGTCGTTTGTATGCAAGGCCGACCGCGAGAAATACCCTTTGCCACCCAAACAGTAGATCTGATCGTCGTGAACGGCGTGCTGCGCGAAGTGCCGATTAACCATGTAGATGCCTTTTTTGAAATAGTCTGGCGCGTTCTTGTGCCCGGCGGGCGCGTACGCATATCGGATATCATTGCCCCAATTGACCCCGAACGCTCTGCCGCCTGGATAGAACGCAATCGCATTGTGCGCAAACTGGGCGATGCGCTGCACCGCCCGGTGGCCATCGATGTCGACCTAACCGAAGCCGCCCGCTCCCTGCGGCGCGTTGGTTTTGATGATCTGGATATCTCCTTCTTGCCCGGTTATGCGCTCAACGATGCTTGGCTCGAAGATACGGTGAACTCGATTCGCAATATGGCCGCCCGCCTGACAGATACTGCGATGCGTCATGAGATTGTTCAAGAGGATATCCCCACCCTCATAGATGCTTATTCGCGGGGGCCGCAAACCGCTTCAGAACGATTCGTGCTGGCAGCGGCCAGGCCGGGTGATCTGGCCCTCGATATGAATGCCTCGTTCACTGAAGATGATCTCATTACAGAACGCTAGGCTGCAAACATTGAAAAAGGCCCTGATCATGCGATCAGGGCCTTTTTCACTATCAGGCCTCCCAGATCATTTCCACAGCCTCACGACGAAAACCAAGGGCCTGCAGATGGTCTTCTCTGAATGAGCCCACTGGGCGCTCGTCACCCCAATAGCCAATGATCACCCGTCCCGAGTCGCTCTCCAGCCCATTCGGCTTGAGCAGCAGGCGTCGCAATTGCAGCACCGCTTCATCGAGGGTTTCGTCGGGAAGGCCCTCCGCAGCACGCCAGCGTTTGCTACCGTGTTCATAAGTGAGGATCGCCCGTCCATCTTGATAAACCACATAATTGGCAGGAATGCGAGCAAGTTCATTCTCAATGCCTCGTTCGGGGCGCGAGCCATCGGCCAACGACAAACCCACCAGGCTAGCAGGGTCACAGGCGTTCAGGCAAACCAGCGCCTCGCTATCCTGCGCCTCACGCAGCAACTCGATAGCCTCTGGCAGAGCATACTGCACCCCGCCCAAGCCCGAAACCAAATAGCCGCGCCGCACCCGGCCCATCAGTTCCAAACGATAGAGCAGCAAATAGAGGTCGCTACGCTGCCAGCCGTCGCCTTCATGGGCTAACAGAGGGCGACAAACCACACCATGACGCTCCAAAAGCTGCCAGGCCACAGCCTCATTTACCTCGCTCAAGTTGGATCCTCTATCGGGCAGAACCCACCAACGCCCCGGGAGAGTTATGCTAGCCGCGGGCATCCGCTCGTTCACGGCTCGCCGTGCCGCAGCAAGGGTGCTACGCGGTGGACGCACGCCCACAGGGCGTGTCGCCTGCCGCTGCGAACGCCAGGCCTGCAAATCACGTTCCAACGAGCTGCCCAACGGATTAGTCTCCTTGAGTTGAGTTCCCTGACTTTCAAGGAGAGCACTCAAGCCATCGAGCCGATCGCTGGAGAGCCGCCCGGCACAGACCAGCTCGACCATGGCTTGCCGTAATTCCGCCGTGCCCAGGCCGCTCAGGTTGGCCAATTCATCGAAAAAGATCGCACCCTTCCCCTGTAGTTCCCCCCAAAGCTGTGCAGCTGACGACGTGAGGGATTGCAGCGGTTTTTGCTGCAACGATAGCGTCGCAAACTCGCGGCGGGGCATGAAGCAAACATCCACACGACCAGCAGGGTTGCCCTGAGCCATCCACAGGTAATCGCCACTGGCCAGTTGCGCATTGATAAAGGCCAAGCCCTCGTTGATGCCGCGGGCCGGCAATACATCGCGCAGCCAAACAATCAGCGGCAGGGGCAACCCGGCCAACTGGGCTAAGACGGCCTCATCTTCCAATTCTTCGCCCAGCAAACCCTGCCAATGCAACAAATAAGCAGCAAAGCGATCGAGATCGACCGACTCGGCCTCACGCCGCAGAGCCGAAAGGGTTTGGCGGTGCAGCCGCTCCAACACGCGTCGATCACACAATTGGGTGCCCCCGCCAGGCAGAATCTGCCCCTTGACCAACACGCCTTCGTTCAATAACTCGCCGACAACGTGTTCGACCTCGCTCAGGCCCAGAGGATAGCGAACCAGCAAATCCTCGGCCTCAAAGGGGCCATGATTCTGGGCATAGTTACGCAATAGGCGCTCCAAAGCGGACGCGTGGTCGTGAGAGGCGGTGTCCACGACATCATGGTAGGTTCGCAGGGCACTGGCATCCACCCAGCGGTTCTCGCGAGCCGTGATAGAACCAAGGGGCAGCGGCACGATGCGCCCTTCAGCAGCCAGCTCGTCCAGCCAGATCAACCCCTCTTCGCCAGACCGAGCCAATACCTCGGCAGTGCTTAAATCGCCCAACACCTGAATAATGTAGGCCAACTCTTCACGAGATCGAGCATGATACTGTTCAGCGGTGTGCTGCAATTCGGCCTCTACCGCGCGAATGATCTCGGGACGCAGTAACTCGCTCAGTGATCCGTCATCCACCAGCTCTGCCAGCAGTTCACGGTTGAGCGACAGCATCTGCATCTGCCGCTCCAGCCGAGGCATATCGCCCTCGTACATGTGCTGCTCGGTGAAATCGAACAGCAAGCTGGTAGCCACCGGCGAAGGCACCACCGATTCGATCTGACTGACTTTGACCGCGCCAGAATGAACGAGCTCCAGTAGCTCTTGCAAATGGGTCAGATCGAGCACATCGGTGAGACAGTCGCGATAGGTCTCAGCAATGATGGGAAAATCTGTCATCTGGCGAACGGCAGCCATCAAGTCACGGGCGCGAAGACGCTGCAACCAGAAAGGCGTGCGCTGGCCGGCACGGGCGCGGGGAAGTAGCAGGGCGCGCTCAGCATTCATGCGGAATTGGCTGCCAAAGAGAGCCGTATCGGGCAGATCGAGCAAAATGCGGCGACGGGCTTCGTCGGCGCCCATGTCCATGACCAGATCAAGGGGCAAATCGTGGTCTCCGCCCACCAGCCGGAAGAGGATGCCATCGTCATTGACCTGTGTTTCAATGTCGATGCGATAGCGCTCACGCATGGCGTGAGATAGGGCCATGCCCCAGGCAGCGTTCACCCGAGCGCCAAAGCAGGAATGGATGACCATACGCTGCTCACCCAAAGCGTCGGCAAAACGCTCTACCAGAATGGCTTCATCGGAAGAGATGGCGCCGGTGGCCTCGATCTGATGCCCCACATATGCCGCGGCATTCTTGGCCGAACGCTCATCCATGCGGTATTCGTTCTGCAACCAACTGAGCAGGCCCGCAAAAGCAGGCGACCAGGGCTCAGCCGGGGAATCGGGGACGGGAGAAAGTCCCTCCAGTCGTTCAGCGATGCGGCGGCGCAGGGCCCCAAAGCGGCAACCAGCGTAATACTCGCGGCGGGGACTTTCGCCATGCCAAAAGGGCATACGCGGCAAACCGCCGGGCGAACTGGTAACCAACACGCGGTTCTCGTTGATATCGACCACCCGCCAGATGCCCGTGCCCAACGAGAAAATATCGCCAGTGTGGGATTCGTGAACAAATTCTTCGTCCAGCGTGCCTAGCTGAGTCTGGCCATCCGCTGTATACACATTGAAGAGGCCTCGCGTGGTGATGGTGCCCGCGTTGTTGAGGGCCACCATGCGTGTGCCAGGCAGAGCCCGAAGCATATCAGTAGTTTCGTCCCACATGAATCGCGGCACAAGATCCCGATAGACTTGGCTCTTGAAACGGCCCGAGAGCATTTCTAGTACGGAATCAAAAGCAGCTCGGGGCAGGTTGGCATAGCCATAGGCCTGGCAGGCCAGCTTGTAGGCGTCGTCGGCAGCGTAATCCTGGATGGAGACCATGGCCACAAGCTGCTGGGCTAGCACATCCAAACAGTTTTGCGGTGCATACGTGGGCTCAATGTCGCCGCTGACCATGCCCTGGGCCACAGCCGCCGTATCCAACAAATCCTCAGGAAACGTGGCATAAAAGCGTCCTTTGCTGGTCTGACCCACCAGGTGGCCCGCACGGCCAATACGCTGTAGCCCCTGAGCAACACTGTGGGGCGATTGTAGCTGAACCACCAAATCCACCGAGCCGATATCGATACCCAGCTCCAGAGAGCTAGTGCCGATGAGGGCCGGCAGTTTGCCCTCTTTGAGGCTCTGCTCCAGCTCCAGGCGAATCTCACGCGAGACCGAGCCGTGGTGCGCCCTAAAGGGCCCGCCCACGCGCCCGGTGCCAAACATGCCGCCGGCCACGGCTACGCCATCTTTGATGAGCCCCTCGGGAGAGCCGGGAGGAATCACCTCTTCCTCTTCTTGGGCGTATTGTTCATTGAGTCGATCAGCGGCACGCTCAGCCGCACGGCGAGAATTGGTGAACACCAGCGTCGTGCCGTGGCAACGTATATCATTGAGCACACTGGGGATGAGGCTAGGCCATATCGAGCCGCCCGGCAGCTTGCGCAAGTCCGGAGGCACCGTCACGACCTGCAACTCCATAGCCTTGAGCACGCCGGCATCCACAATGGTCACAGGGCGTTCAACCAGTTCGGGTACGCCATCGTGCTCCACCCACTGCTGACCACCAAGGAACCGGGCCACTTCTTCCAGAGGGCGCTGGGTGGCCGAGAGGCCGATGCGCTGGAATTCATTCGCAGTAAGCGCCTGCAGGCGCTCTAGAGAAAGGGATAAATGAGCGCCCCGTTTGGTACCCACCAACGTGTGAATCTCATCCAAAATAACGGTGCGCACCGTGCCCAGTATTTCGCGAGCACGAGGGCTGGTAAGGATCAGATAGAGCGACTCGGGCGTGGTGATAAGAATGTGTGGCGGATGGGCGACCATTTGGCGTCGCTCGGACTGGGGCGTATCGCCAGTACGCACCGCCGTACGCACAGTGGGGGCCACCTCGCCGACCGGCCAGGCCTGGCGAATACCGCGTAACGGCGCCCGCAGGTTGCGTTCGATATCATTGTTGAGGGCCTTGAGCGGCGAGATATAGAGAAGGTGTGTCTCCTCCATCGTGGGATCAGCACGCAGCTCTCGAAACAAGCTATCGATGCCCCATAAAAAGGCCGTCATGGTCTTGCCAGAGCCCGTGGGCGAGAGGATCAGTGTGTTTTCGCCGCACCGAATAGCAGGCCAGCCCATCGCCTGAGGTGGCGTAGGCTGGCCATAGGTATCCTCAAACCACCTGCGCGTGGCAGGCAAAAAGCCATCGAGTACGCTCAGATCATCGTTTGTCATATTCGCATTATACAACAGCGGGCAAACCTATAGCCTCATCGAAAGGCCGATGCGCCCTCGTTTTTCGTCCACCGAAACGACCCGCACCTTGACGACATCGCCGACATTGACCACATCCAATGGATCCTGCACAAAGTGATCAGCCAGCTCAGAGACGTGCACCAGGCCATCCTGCTTGACGCCGATATCGACAAAGGCGCCAAAATCCACCACATTGCGCACTGTGCCCATCAAGATCATGCCCTCGGCCAGATCGTGCATGGTCAGCACATCAGTGCGCAGAATGGGGCGAGGCATATCTTCGCGAGGATCGCGCCCCGGTTTGAGCAGATCTTTGATCATGTCCTCTAGAGTAGGCAGACCGATTCCCAACTCTTTGACTAGTGCAGCCGGTTTGACACCACTATCCAACAGCGCCCTCCAACTGGCAGAAATACTCTCCGAGCGAATAGTTTCGCCCTTTTTCAAACCTAACCGAGCCAGCAGCGCATAACAAGCCTCATAGGATTCGGGATGGATGGAGGTGTTATCCAGCGGCTCGCTGCCCTCACGAACGCGACAAAAGCCGACTGCCTGTTCGTATGACTTGGCGCCCAGTCCCTTAACCTTGAGCAGATCACGCCGCCGCTGAAAGGGCTCGTTGGCTTCACGGTGGGCTACAATAGCCCCAGCCACGCGGCTGTTAATACCCGCTACGTACTGGAGCAAAGCGGACGAAGCCGTGTTCACATCCACACCCACATAGTTCACGGCGCTCTCCACCACGTCATCCAGAGCCTCCGCCAGGGCCTTTTGGTTGACATCATGCTGATAGAGGCCCACGCCAATGCTGCGCGGCTCGATCTTGACCAACTCGCTCAAAGGATCGAGCAGGCGCCGCCCAATAGAGACAGCGCCTCGTATAGAGACATCCAGATCAGGCATCTCTTCACGAGCCAGCTTGGAGGCCGAATAGACCGAAGCACCGGCCTCGCTGACCATCACATACGATACATCGAGGCCACCAGCAATCATGTCGGCCACCATAGCCTCGGTCTCGCGGGAAGCCGTGCCATTACCAATGGCGATGATGCTCACGCCATGTTGTCTCGCCAACCGGGTCAGTATGTGCATGGCCTCATCACGCTTATTTTGCGGCGGATGAGGGTAGATGGTCGTGTGCTCCAAATACTTGCCTGTAGAATCCACCACGGCCACCTTGCAGCCCGTGCGAAATCCGGGGTCGAGAGCCAGTACATTGCTATTAGCGATGGGCGCCTGCAACAGCAGGCCGCGCAAATTGGCCCCGAACACCTGAATGGCATGGCGCTCAGCAACTTCGAGCATCTCGGCGCGAATTTCACGCTCCATCGCCGGGCGCAGTAGTCGGGCATAGCCATCAACCACCGCTTCACGCAATGCCCCGGCAAAGATGGAGCGAGAGCCGGAGGAATGCTTACGAGTCACGTCCTCCAGAATCCCCTCGTCATCCGCAGCAAGAGACACATTCAGAGCGCCCTCGTGTTCACCGCGAGTAAGAGCCAAAAGCCGGTGCGGCGGGATGTGCTGCACATCCTCGGCATAGTCATAGTACATGGCATACTTGGCCTCGGCGTCAGCATCTTTAATCCGGGTGGAGATCAATTTGCCCGTAACGCGTAGAGCACGCCGCACCAAGCCGCGCGTGTCGGCGTTTTCGCTCATCACCTCGGCTACAATGTCACGGGCGCCAGCCAGAGCGGTTTCGGCATCCGGTACTTCATCGCCTATGAACGCGGCGGCCAATTCCAAGGGAACCCCCTGCGTGATATCGCCGTCAAGGATGTGCTGGGCCAAAGGTTCCAAGCCCCGCTCCCGCGCCTGGGTTGCCCGTGTACGTCGCTTGGGTTTATAAGGGAGATAGAGGTCTTCAACCTCTTGCAGCACACCAGCCGAAAGAATGCGCTCTTTCAACTCATCGGTTAATTGACCCTGTTCCTCGATAGAAGAGAGAATAGCTGTTTTGCGTTGCTCCAAGTTCCGCAGATACTCGAGCCGACTCTGCACCGAGCGAAGTTGCTCCTCGTCAAGCCCCCCGGTCATCTCTTTGCGGTAACGCGCCACAAAGGGAAGGGTGTTGCCTGCATCAAAAAGTTCAACGGTTCGCGAAACTTGCCCAGACTTGATGCCGAGTTCTTGAGCGATCTGTTCTACGATGGTCATCTTAGCCTCCAATCACAGCGAACCTGAGTATAACGCAGGCCGCGCCGAGGTCGTAATGGGCATTTTGCCACTCGTTGGTGGTATAATAGACGCCAGTAGTCATCAACTAGTACCAGTACGCGAAAGAACTGGCCGTACCTGGGAGGAAATATGCAACGAAAGATCTTGATAGTTCTATTGATTATGGCCATGCTCGTCCCCATGGGCTGCGGCGAAACTGCCACAGCAACGCCCGTGGAAGAATCTGCGACGAGCACAGTCATACCCGCAACGGCAACGACACAACCAACATCGAGCGCCAACGTGCCTCTGGTCATCGATCAGCCCGAACCTACTCTAGTGCCCACGCCAGCTTACAGCCTAGTTGGCGGCCTGCCCGCCAATATTGTTGAGGCAATCTCCGATAGCGTATCAGCTGCCCTTGCGCCAGAGCAAGATACCGCCAGCATAGCTATCAACCTCACTGGCGACATGTTGATTGGGCAATACGTGTATGTGCCCGTTGCCGCCTTCCCCACTCTTACCGACAGCATTACAGCCGAGAGTTTGTTGGCCTTTTGGGCCGGCGATGCTGCCGCACTGAACGATCTTGGCGAGGGCCAGACCGTCACACTTTACCTTACACAAGATACACTCGATGCCTTAATCCTCATTCTGGGCGAACCCGCCGAGAGCACAGATATCGAGATAGTAGGAGCCGATGCCCTCATCGATACATTGTGGGATGAGCGCCCGACAGCCCTGGGCATCGTTGGCTTTGACGAGCTGGATTCACAGCTCAAGGTACTTTATCTGGATGAGCAAAACCCGCTGGACCGCGAACTCGACCTGGATGCCTATCCGCTGGTGCTCAACCTTTATGCCAGCGGCAGTGAAGACGATTTGGCCGTCTGGGGCAATACCCAAGTCACCAACCGCGACCTGGAAAAGATGACCACCCTGGTGATGACCGGCGTTACGGCGCTGGTTCGCGCTACCGCGAACGCTATGGAAGCAAAGGGCATCCTCTACCCAGCACTCTACATCTCAGATACTCTGGCCAGCGCCGATATTACCCATATCAGCAACGAGATCCCTTTTGCTGAAAACTGTCCAGTGCCCGATCCCAACCAGGATGACGTAGTCTTTTGCAGCGACCCTGATTACATCGAACTATTACGTGCTGTCGGCGTTGACATCATCGAGCTGACAGGCAACCATTTTCAGGATTACGGTGACGAAGCTACGCTTCTGACCATAGCGATGTACGATGAAGAAGGTTGGGCCTATTACGGCGGCGGTAAAAACCTGGAAGACGCTCAGGAACCGGCCATCATGGAGAACCATGGCAACACCCTATCCTTCCTGGGCTGCAACCCGGTAGGCCCCTACTATGCTTTTGCCACCGAAGATCAGCCCGGCTGCTTGGGTTGCGATTGGGATTACATGGAGCAAGAGATCAACATCCTGGCTGAAACAGTGGATGTGCCCATTGTAACCTTCCAATACTGGGAGTTTTATCATTACGAACCCACGGCAGAGCAGCAATCTGATTTTCGCGCCATGGTCGATGCAGGTGCCGAAATCGTCAGCGGGAGTCAGGCTCACCATCCGCAGGCCATCGAGTTCTACAACGGCAGTTTCATCCATTATGGCCTGGGCAACCTGTTCTTTGACCAAATGTGGTCCACCGAAACCCGGCAGATCATGGTTGACCGGCACACCATCTACGACGGTAAACACATCTCTACCGAATTGCTCACCTATACGCTAGAAGATTATTGCCAGCCGCGCCCAACCACGGATGAAGAGCGCATCAGCCTGCTCACTTCGATTTTTGATACGAGTGGATGGATGGGCAATGCCGCTACAGTACTGGTGCCCGCTGCGACAGCAACACCAACATTGACAGGGATGACAGAAGAAGCCACCATAGAAGCCACTGTGGGAGCAACCGCTGAAGCAACAGTAGAACCGACAACATCTCCTGGAACTTTTTGATAAACAGAACGAGGGCACCCAATCGGGTGCCCTCGTTTCATTTGAATCAGTTCCGGCCCACACTGTGCGTCAAATAAGCCTCGATCATCCCATCCAGATCGCCATCCAGCACGGCCGTGGTGTTACCAGTCTCCCAGTCAGTACGCAAGTCTTTGACCATGCGGTAGGGATGCAGTACATACGAACGAATCTGATTCCCCCAACCGGCTGTCACATGCTCACCGCGCAGCTTGGCATGTTCTTCTTCTTGCTTTTCCACTTCGAGACTGTAAAGTCGCGATTTGAGCACTTCCATAGCGCGCTCGCGGTTCTGCAATTGTGAGCGCTCGTTCTGACAAGACACCACTGTACCCGTAGGAATATGTGTCAGGCGCACGGCCGTCGAGTTCTTTTGCACATTCTGCCCGCCGTGTCCCGAAGCATGAAAGACATCCATACGCACGTCGTCTGGACCGATTTGAATATCGATCTCATCGGCCACATCCGGGACAACCTCTACCAGCACAAAAGAAGTGTGCCGACGGTGAGCGTTATCAAAAGGAGAGATGCGCACCAAACGGTGCACGCCCCTCTCCGACTTTAGCAGGCCATAGACATTGGTGCCTTTGATCTCTATTGTCGCGCCCTTGAGGCCAGCCTCATCGCCCTCGGTCTCCTCGATGACATCGGTCTGAAACCCGTGCCGCTCTGCCCAGCGCAAATACATACGCAACAGCATCTGAGCCCAATCCTGCGATTCGGTGCCGCCCGCCCCCGCATGAATTGCGAGAATGGCGTCAGCGTCATCATGAGGCCCAGACATCATCACATTCAGACGCATACGCTCCAGAACCCGGGCCAAATCTCGAACTTCGCTGTCGAGCTCGGTCAGCATCTCGGGGTCGGGGTTCTCATCCACCAAAGCCTGCATCTCGGCAAGATCGGCAGCGCGAGCTTCTAAATCAACCCACTCTTTGACATTCGCTTCGAGGCGGGCGAGCTTTTGCATGACCCCCTGAGCAGACTCGGCATTATCCCAAAAGCCCGGCTGCACGCTTGCAGCATGTAATTCTTCTACTTCCTGCTGTTTGCTGGCAAGGTCAAAGACGCTCCATAAGCGAGCGAATTTCGAGAAGCATGTCTTCAACGCGGGGCGTTAATTCATCCATTGTTCAATACTCCTATAAAACCTGGAAAAGGCCATCCACAAACTCGTCGGCATCGAACTCGGCCCAGTCCTCAACCTTTTCGCCCGTAGCAGCAAACAGCACGGACAGGTTCAGCTCATTAGCGATGGCAAAGACGATACCGCCCTTGGCCGTGCCATCCAGCTTGGCTAGAATGATGCCGGTCAGCTCAACGGCATCGCGGAACTTTTTAGCCTGCATAAGGGCATTTTGCCCGGTAGTCGCATCAAGCACCAAGAGCGTCTCATGAGGGGCCCCGCGCATCTGGTTGGAAATTACGTTACGTACCTTGGTGAGTTCCTGCATAAGGTTGTAATTATTGTGCAGTCTCCCTGCCGTATCGATAATCAAAACATCGGCATGGCGCGACTTGGCCGCCTGCATGGCATCATACACCACAGCGCCAGGGTCCGCATTGGGCTGATGGGCAATAACCTCTACACCCAATCGGTCACCCCAGATCTTGATCTGATCGATAGCGGCAGCCCTAAACGTATCTGCCGCAGCCAGCATAACCTTTTCACCGCGATCCTGGTGAAATTTGGCTAGCTTGGCAATGCTGGTGGTTTTACCCGAGCCATTCACCCCTACTACAAAGACCACATCGAGATCGCGCTTACCATAGAGATAGTTGCGCTCCACACGTTTGAGAATGGCTCTCAAGCGCGACTTGAGTAGCGCCTGAACTTCTTCAGGCGTCCGTGCCCTACCAGATTCGACTTCATTACGCAGAAACTCGACCAACTCGACAGTGGTTTCTACCCCCACATCCCCCTGGATGAGGAGCATTTCCAACTCATCCCAGGTATCCTGAGTGATCTTTTCTTCGCGAAAAAGGCCCGCGATTCGTCCAAAAAAAGACTGGCGGGTCTTGGTCAAGCTATCACGCAATTCTTTACGGGCCAAGTAAAGCCTCCAACTAACGCAAAAGAACACGATCAGACAATTTCACACGCTCTTGATTATAGCAGCCGCAACGCAGACTGACCAAAAGAAGAGCATCGTCGAGACAAGATGTCTGGCATAATCGCAGCATCTTGTCGGGGCAACCGGAAATCATTACCTGAACAGATCGCCATAGCCTTTCATAACCTTCAACGCCCGAAGAGTTACCCACTTGCTTTTTGTATTTCTCTCTTCTAGCACGATCGGCACCGGGAATAGATCGTCTTTGCCGCGTTCATTACACACCCTTTCCAATTCCCATTTCCCGTCTTCTTTTTGCTTTTTGAGCAAAGCAGCGTAAGCGTCACACATTCTTTCATCCTTGCAGCCAGAATCCAGCAAGAGCTCTAGCATCTGCAAGAAATCCGGGTAGTAAAAATTGGGAAAGGTAAGCCTCGTCAGTCTGGGGTTTATGGTCTTGTTCAGAGCATGGCTTCTCTTGTACAGGTGATGTATGAGCAAAAACTCTTGACCTTCAGCAATAATTCGTTGCACGGCTGGAGAGTCATCTGTTTTGGCTAGCTCGACAAAGGCTCGCAAAACAGGCACGGCACCACGAATACAGGTATGTTTTCCGATGCAACCATGATCAGGGGTATTGACCTGAGCATCTCCATCATTGAATTGCATCGTATCGATAATGCCTTGTATGCAATCCTGAACCTGAGTTTTATCATAAAAACCGCAACGAAGCATGGCCCACAGGAAATAGCTGTTGTAACAAGGCACTGGATCAGACTCGATCTCGTTGACAAAACCGTGCTTGTTGAAACTGTATGCCGTTTCCAGTAGATATTGAGCCGTTTTTTGCACCCTGGGGTCTTTTGGGTCAACGCCCAGCTCAAGCAAAAGGATGAAATGCCAAAATGTTCCCTCATAGCGTTTCATGTACCGTTGGGGATTATGCCAATAGCCTTCTTCGGATTGGCCATTGAGAATTTCGAGTACCGGCTTTGATTCCAGAATATCCGATCTTGCGCGTACCACCTCGGCGTCGTCTTCTTTCTTATCAAGAAGAAACCTTAGGGTGAAATACCTCACTGAAGGATTGTTCTCCTCCAGAAGCCAGCTCAACAAACTGTCAGTATCCATATTCTTCATTTGTTATGGCTCCACGCGCTCAATATCCCACAGATCGATCATCGGCAACACGAATACGTCACTACCTTTTCTTATAGGTCATAGCAGTAGAAACTACAATTACCACCCCCAGAATGCTCAATTGTGGATATGCTGGAGCGGATAGCTTTTTCGCGAGGTGTGAACACATGTTGAAACATAAACAAAGAGCACAAGATACGTTGTGTATCCTGTGCTCTTTCTATTCGGGCCCATCCTTACGCAGACGGGGCCAATCCAAGTGCTAGATCGTACGGCGCGCGGTGCCGAACCAGAGCAGCCCAGCAAGGGCGATGAGCAATATGCCCCCCAGTACACCAGCAATAATCCGCAAGGTCACGATGGTCTGGGCAGAAGAATTCTCTTGCTCTATTACATCATCTGTAGCGTTTGTAGCCTCCAAGTCAACAGCCCGAGTTGTCTCCGTAACAGGTGCAATCGCTTCAGCAACCCGGGTAGGTTCGACTTGGTTTGTGGCAGCATCTATATTCGTATCAAGATTGGGAGCTTGATTTGTGACGGAAGTGTCGTCAGTCTCCGAATTGCTTTCAGTCGAACTGCCAAACAGGATTTCTTCAGGCAACATGACAATCGGCTCAGCCAAGCTCACCGAATCTACATCGATACCCGCATCACCCTCTGTTACGCTTGATGTGGCTATACCCCCACCACCATAAGCGCCAACCATACCTTCAATGGTAGGTGTCGCTGCTTCGGCAACGGCGACAGTACTCTCAGCTTGGGGCCCGGCAACTTCAGCCAATGCGTCAGTCACAGGTTCTTCGTCAAGTAAGAGAACATCTGGCGTTTTGCCATCTTCTGTCGCATCAGCAGTTGACAAAGTATCCTCAGTATAATCTGGTATAGCTGGTGCAACAGCCTGAAGAGGAGGTTCATTTTCAGATGTGGTATCTGCAACGGGAGGGGCTGTATCGGCGCCCCGAGAAGCCATAGAGAGCGAGTACGAACCGCTCAAATAGGCAGAACCAGCAAAAGTTAACAAGAAAAGAGCCGCCGCGCTCACGGTGGTGGTTCGCATTACCGCAAACATACGCGTGGTTCGGCGATATTTATTTTGCTCTGGCGCTACGGAGGCGGGAAGGATAAACGAACGGGGGACAGCCACCATAGGCAGCCCAGCGAGTAATTCTTTTGTCGCTCGCAAAGTAGCCACATCTCTCTGACATACCGGGCAATCTTCAACATGGCCCTTGAGGCGGTTCACCTCTTTAGCAGAAAGGCGTCCATCAACAAAGGTTGATAGATTTTCTTGTGCCCACTTGTGTTGACGCCTAAAAGAAAGGCCGACCATACTCTATCCCACCTGCAAATGTATTCTAACTATCGCCAAATAGACGGTCAGCATTGGGCAAAAGTTCCCGGAAATCCGCCAGATAATCACGCATCTTGGCCCGCGCGCGGCTAAGGCGAGACTTTACCGTTCCCAAAGACACCACAGTGACATCGGCGATCTCTTCATAAGACATGCCTTCAATATCACTCAGAATGATGACAGTGCGTTGTTCGGGAGGTAGTTTGGCAATGCCGCGCTGAATAACAGCTGCCAACTCTGAGCGCCCAACCCAATCTTCGGGACTTTCGCGATCATCCTCGAGGAGAGTACTGTGCTCGTCATCTTCCACCAAATCGTCAATGGGGGTACTTGGCTTGCGCTGCCTGGCCCGAAGCTGATCATAACTGCAATTGGTGACAATACGGAGTATCCAGGCCTTGAAGGATCCTCCGCGAAATTGGTACAACGCACGAAAGCCGCGCAGAAAGGCATCCTGCGTGGCATCAGAAGCACGCTCGGGATCACCGAGAATGCGGTAGGCTACGTTGAAAGCGAGCTGCTGGTATTCGATAACGAGATCATTAAAGGCATCGACATCACCCTCGGCAGCCGCAGCAACCAGAGCTTGTTCGTCCATGTTCTCCATGCCATACTCTGGAAACGACCGACCACAGTGTAACCGACCTAACAGCACATGACAAACTTGACCTTATGCAACAGGTGGGTTATACTTGCGCTCGGTTAGCCGAAGTGGCGGAACGGCATACGCGGTGGTCTCAAAAACCACTGAAGGTAAACTTCTTGTGGGTTCAAATCCCACCTTCGGCACTCAATCGAGTTTCGCGATGACGGGCGCGCAGAGTGTTCCGCATTTAAAAGGCAGGGCCAATCCCGTGGGGTTTGGCTCGCTTTTTTTGTCGAGACGACGATTTGCCGGGCGTTAAAAGTAAGGAATCAAGGAGCAATACTATGCCACTCGTAACGAGTAAGGAAATGCTACAGGCGGCCCGCGAAGGCCACTATGCCGTAGGCGCGTTCAACGCCAACAATATGGAGCAGGTGCAGGGCATTGTTGACGCCGCTGTTGAAGAGCATGCTCCCGTCATTCTACAGGTTAGCCAGGGAGCCATTCGTTACGCTGGTCTCGGTTTTGCTTCAGCCATGGTCCGCATCGCCGCTGAAGAAGCTGACGTGCCTGTTGTGCTTCATCTGGATCACGGCTCTGACTTTGATCAGAACATTCGCTGCCTCCGGGCAGGGTTCACGTCATTGATGTACGACGGTTCCAAGGCGCCGTACGAAGAGAACATTGCCACCACCTCCCGAGTCTGTCACATCGCCCATGTTTGTGGCATTCCCGTTGAGGCCGAGCTGGGCAAGGTGTTGCAGAGCACCGACGGCGTAACTGCCGAAGATGTACAACATGCCATGACTGATCCTTCTCAGGCCAAAGATTTCGTCGCCCGCACCGGTGTCGACTCGCTGGCCGTGGCTGTGGGTTCCGTTCATGCCATGAAGGAAGCCAAGGCTGAGCTTGATATCGCCCGCATCAAGGCCATCGCCGCTGAGATCGATATTCCCCTGGTGCTTCACGGCTCCTCTGGTGTTACCGAGGAAAGTGAAGTCGAGGCCATCCAGTACGGCATCGCCAAGGTCAATGTCGCCACCATGTTGAACCAGGCCTTTACTGAGGGCTTGCTGAAGGCCATTGAAGAGCTCCCGGGCAACGTCGATCCCCGTAAGCTCTTGATCCAGTCTCGTGACGCCGTCAAAGAAGTTGTGCGCCATAAGATGCGCCTCTTTGGCAGCTCGGGCAAGGTTGTATCCGGCGGCTATGTCAGCGGCTCCAAGTCGTTCCGCAGCGCCCATCTGGGTGCCGTCGAATAATCGGCTCGACCATCAAACAAAAGAGGCTCTCGCAAAAACGAGGGCCTCTTTCTTTTGTATATGGTGGCACTACATGACATGGTCAAACTCGTAGGTCCGGAAGGAATCGGGCTGGATATACGAGTGGAACCGCTCCATAAAGGGTTGCATCTCTTCCGGCGTCACCCATGTGCTCTTGGGACCACCCCACGCTTCGCGATTGACGTGAGCGCTGGTCCATATCTCTAGCGTTGCATAGTCCATCTTGTGCTCCATCCACTCGCCTCTGTACCCTCGAAGCAAGGTCGTCCCTTTGCATCCAGGCCTGCTCATGATGTAGGGAATCCACTCTGTGGTCATAAAAGTTTCAAATTCGCTGTGCATAACGCCGGGCTTGAGGTTGTAAACGTGCAATGAGTAGAATAGCGACATGGAGCGCCTCCTCTCCTTGGCACAGGCGTGCAAGTGCACACCCTGTTACCCCTATTATAAGATGCGCATGTCCTTCATTCAATAGTTATGTCATATTGCAACAATCGTCGGGCGATTCACAACAAAAAAAAGCGCAGGAGAGAAATCTCTCCTGCGCTTTTTTCAACGCGCTAACTCTCTGCAACGGCCTCGGCGAATTTCTTACCAAACTCGAAACCCTGCTGAAGCAAGACTGTATCTGGGGCCCCTCGCCATTCAAACTCACCCTGCCAGGTCCACTTGAGTGGTTCGATGATCTGCTGAACTGCCTTCAAAGCTCCGCCGCTCCAGCCATAGCTGCCGAATTGAGCCGCCACTTTGCCACTGATGCGTTTCTCAAAAGCCATGTGCAATGCCTGCCCCATAGGCGGGAAAACACCCACTTCGTAGGTGGGGGCACCGATCATGACTCCCTTGTTCATCCACAGAGCCGGCAAAATATAGCTGCTGTGTGTGCGAGCCACATCAAATATCTCTAGGGGCAGGCCCGTGCTACCGATACCATCGGCCACCGCATTCATCATGAGCTCTGTATTGCCATACATCGAGCCGTACAAAAGCGTCACACCGGGATTGCCACCCGTGCGGCCAAGCTCGGCCCAATGCTTGTAGAGCTCTACAATGCGCATGGGTTCCTTGCGCCACAACAGGCCATGTGAGGGGGCGATGATTTCGATATCCAAGCCTTTGACCTTTTCAATGGCATTGAGTACCGGGCCACCAAAGCGAGAGACAATATTGGTATAGTACCGTAGCGCTTCGCGCACATAGAAGTCGATGTCGGCAGCCTGGTCGTCGAAAATAGCCCCCCGCAACGCACCATAGCCACCAAAGGCATCGCAGGTGAACAGGATGCGCGAAGACTCATCATAGGTCACCATGGTTTCAGGCCAATGCACAAACGGTATGGGATAAAAACGCAGTTTGCGATCGCCCAGATCAAGCTCATCACCATTACCCACCACCCGCACACCTTCGGTGATGCCGCAAAAGGCCTCGATCATGGGCACAGCCTTGGCTGTTGCCACTATTTCTACCTGGGGGGCAACTTGTTTGAGAAGCTTGAGTGCACCGGTATGGTCAGGCTCCATATGGTTGATAACTACATAATCGAGCTCACTCGGATCGATAACGCCCGATATCTGCTCTAACAGCGAACTGCTGTGCGTGCTCTTGGCCAGGTCAATCATGACCTTTTTTTCGCCCAAAACCAGGTAGCTGTTGTAGGAAACACCTTCCTGGGTAATGGGCCAGACACCCTCAAAAAGATCGGTGGTACGGTCGTTCACACCGATCCAGTATACATTTTCTCTTATTTTGATTGCAGGCATATCTTTTCCTTTGTACTTGAATCTCACAGGAAAGGATACCACGCGGATCAGTGTTATACAACCCCGGGGTATCTATGATCTTGCTAATCTGTAAAACTGTATGCCGTTCTCCAGCATGATGGCAGAGGCGATTTCGCACGCGCTGGTCTGCGATAGTCTGCCTCTTTTTATCTGCGTCTCCAACGTGCGAGCAATACCCAAACGAGCCTGCCTGGCATAACCAACACAGCACCAGGGATAGCGTGTATCGGCGCCATAGGCAAAGATCTTGTTGAGTGGTACCGCATCCAGATAAACGGCAAAAGCGTGCTCGCAGTCAGTGGGGTTCATAGACCAAGCCCAGCACATATCCACCCACACATTGGGATAGCTCTTGGCAATTGCTGCCAATTCACTCGTCCAGGGCCAAGAAGCATGAAAGACATCAAAGCGCACGTTGCGATAACGGTTGAACAGGGGCAGCAAATACATGGCACGTGAGTCATCCAGCGGCTGCCAGCTGCCGCTGAGAAAACCGGTGTGGATCTGCACGGGCAGATTGAGATCATTGGCACATTTGAGCAGTGTATGCACCATGTAATCGGCCAAGGGGCGAGCCTCAGCCTCTGTAAGGGGCTCGCCACCTCGGCGGATGCGCGTAAAAATTGCCTCTGCCTGCGACCTCAGCGGTTCACCCACTGTGATATTGCGGTGATAGGCAAAACCAATTTTGATCGCCGCCAGGTGCCCTGTGTTGTCAAAGCGGCCCACAAAATCACCGAGCGCCCTGCCAAGCGCATCCAGACTGTCGACGGTCTGCCCGGTCAATTCTTCCAGGCGGGAAATTGGTCCGTCTGAGTTGATGGCCAGTAAGCCATCCATACGAAAAGTGTGGAAAAAGCCAGGCAAATAGTCAAAGGACGTAAACACCGGAGGGCTCCCCCAAAAGAGGGTGCCATCGTTGATGGTGTAGGCGTGGCCGGCCTTGTTCGTGATCAAATCCTCATAAATCTCTTGGGGCGGGCGCTCCCCCAGATAAACCTGCAATGCCTCGGTCAAGGCCTCACCATTGACAGGATCGAAATCCACATCAAGTATTTCGCGTGTGGCCATCTGCACTGCCCTGCCATAGCCGGTATGGGCCACATATGGCCACAATTCGGGCACATGTTCCAAAACGCTCTGGGCATCGTAGCGTCCGCCAGCGGCAGCCACCAGATCATGAACAGCATAACCCAGCAATGAGCGATAATCATAAGTAGAGCGCTCTGCCTCGAACTCGGTAAAGCTCTTTTGATGATCGTGATAGCAAAACAGTGGATGAGCCATGACATGATCATAGATCGCAGACATCCTACCCTCCTTTGCCAAGGTGAGCACAGGCTAATGCGCCACGTGGGAGAATGCAAATGAAAAAGGACACCGCACGCATGTGCGGTGTCCTGGTAATCCATAACGCTGGGAACTAGCGCTTTTCCTGCGGTTCGTAGGCCGGCAGAACCTGATCAGCATAGATAGGCTCAAAGCGTGTAAAGCGCATGCGGCCATCGACCAGGGGCACGCTCGGCCAGTCCTCGCCGACGAGCGGGCGAGCATAGGCCAAGAAATCGTCCGTCACATCGTTGCGAGCTTCCGTCAGCCATTCTTGCGGGAAGGTCCGCTCCGAGTTGGCAACCAACTCCAAAGGCACCTTGTCATAGCGCACCGAGTAGATGGGCCCCGGCTCACGCAAGATGGTGGACATATAGCCCGATTCGCCCTCAGCAGCCAATATGGCTGCCTTTTGGCCCACAGCATAGGCCTCGGCGAGGTCTACTGTAGAGGCATAGGCGATATCGTGGCGCTGATGCGTACCCGAGACATTGCCGCGAGCAGCACCGGGAACGCACAAGCCACGCTCGTTAAGATAGTTGACCAACTGCGAGGCGACAGTCGTCTTGCTGGAGGAGAACTGGACATGGCCGAATGAATCGCGCACTTCGCCCAATTCGCCCAGCTTGAGGCCTTCGCTGACCACAACCACGCAATGGCCATGCGCCTTGAGCATATCGTTGATCTGCTCATAGATCACTTCAACGGTCAAGCCGGATTCAGCCGTATAGATGAGAAGAGGCTCCTGGCGATCAGGATCGGCCAGACGGGCAGCCGCCGGGATGTAACCGATGAGACGGCCCATAGCCTGCAACACCAGCACGGGATCTGCAGGGCTGGAACCACGATTCTCTTCCAGGGCACCCTGAACCATACCGGACCAATAGCGCGCCACAGAGCCGTAACCCGGCGTGTGGTCGATGAGCTTGAACTCGCTATCTCCAATGTCATTGTCGATGGTCTTGGGAATACCGACCGCCACCAAGTCGAGGCCCTGTTCGTGGGCCAATTGGGAAATCTTGTTGGCGGTGTCCATCGAGTCATTGCCGCCGTTATAGAGGAAATAGCCAACGTTGTGGGCCTTGAGCACATCCACAACACGCTTGAAATCCTCTGTCTGATGAGCCTTGAGCTTGTAACGGCAAGAGCCAATAGAACCCGCCGACGGCGTCACACTGAGCAGGGCGATCTCATCACGAGACTGGGCCGAAAGGTCCAGCAACTCTTCACGGAGTACCCCCTCAATGCCGTGGTAACCGGCATAGATTTTGTCGAACACATCAGGCATATCGAGACAAGTCTCAATGACACCACGCAACGATGCATTGATGACTGGCGTCGGACCGCCAGATTGTGCGACGACGAGGTTTTTGTTTCTCATCCTTCGCTCCTCAGAGACAGGCGCAGGCCCTTGGATTTGCAGAACAAGTTTTGCAAATCCAAGGCCCGCGCCCAAACGATTCAAACTAGTCAATCCACTCGGTGTGGAAGACGCCGTCCTTGTCGGTACGGCGATAGGTATGCGCACCAAAGTAGTCACGCTGCGCCTGGGTCAGGTTGGCAGGCAAACGGTCAGTGCGGTAGGCATCAAAGTAGGACAGTGAGGCGCTAAAGGCCAAGCAAGGCACGCCCGCATTCACACAGGCCACCACGACGCGGCGCAAAGCGCCCTGCCGTGCCAGGATTTCCTTCTTGAAGAAAGGATCGAGCATGAGATTGACCAGGCCCGGATTGCGCTGATAAGCGGCGGTGATGTCGTTCAAGAAGCGAGCGCGAATGATGCAGCCGCCACGCCAAATCTTGGCGATCTCGCCATAGTTGAGGTCATAGTCATATTCTTCAGAAGCGGCCTTGAGCAAGGCCATGCCCTGGGCATACGAGCAGATTTTGGCAGCATAGAGTGCATCACGAACGTCATCAATAAAGGCCTGGCGATCGCCATTGTAAACAACCTCGGGGCCCGTGAGCTCCTTGGAAGCGGCAACGCGCTCGTCCTTGTAGGCCGAGATGATGCGGGATTCGACAGCAGCATTGATGGTCTGGGTCGGAGCACCCAGATCCAAAGCGCTCTGCGAAGTCCACTTACCGGTACCCTTTTGCTTGGCCTCGTCAAGAATGACATCAACCAGCGGCAGGCCGGTCTCGTCGTCCACTTTGGCAAAGATGTCGCGGGTGATTTCGATGAGGTAGCTGTTGAGTTCGCCCTCATACCAATCGGCAAAGACCTCGTGAAGCTCGGCGGCAGAGAGGCCCAACAGACGATGCAGGGCATCATAGGCCTCAGCGATGAGCTGCATATCGCCATACTCAATGCCGTTGTGCACCATTTTTACATAGTGGCCAGCGCCGCGCGGACCCAGATAAGCCACGCAAGCCTCGCCTTCGGCCTTGGCCGAGGCAGCCTCAAAGGTGCTCTTGACCATATCCCAGGCATCCTTTTGGCCGCCGGGCATCATGGCCGGGCCCCAAAGGGCTCCCTCTTCGCCACCGGAGACACCGGTGCCAAAGTAGCGAATGCCATCCTTTTCGAGATCGACAGCGCGACGCTCGGTGTCTTTGAAGAACGAGTTGCCGCCATCAATGATCAGATCGCCCTTGTCCAGGAGCGGCCTAAGCGCCGCAATGGTCTGATCGACGGGGTCGCCAGCCTGGACCATGAGCATGATCTTGCGCGGGCTAGCGAGAGCATCCACCAGTTCCTGCAGTGAATAGCAGGCAGTGATGTTCTTGCCCTGGGCCTTGTTGGCCATGAATTCTTCGGTGCGGGCAGCGGTACGGTTATAAACTGCCATAGACTCACCGTTACGTTCAAAGTTAAGCACCAGGTTCTGGCCCATAACGGCCAGACCTATTAGCCCCATACTACACTTGGCCATTGTAGACTCTCCTTATCTCTGACTATTTAGCTTGTAAAGCATTTCACCGGCGCGAGGGATCACCAGCAGATCAGGATCATCGCGCTGCATCCACTCTTCTACGTTGATCGTCGCCGGATCGATGTAACCTAGGTTGATTTGCCCGCAGCGCTCTTTGGAAATACCCGTGGCCAGATAGACGTTAATGCGCGGCGTCTCTACGCCATCCACATAGGTGCCAGCACCCTTGAGATGCGTTGAGTGCGCCTTGATACCGCCCGGCACATCCGCGAACTTTTCTTCCTGCTGGAGGAAAAAGTCGCGCACATGGTAGCCAATGCGATCCAGCAGCGCGCCATGTGTGTAGGAAACCTCGTCGATATGCGGCGCATAGATGATGACTGTGCCACCATCAGCCACAGCACATTCGACCTTGTAACCACCCTTGGCAGCGGTCCAAATATCATCGTACAGTTCGGGCATTACCGAAAGCACCGTCTTGTAGGGATGGTCGCACCAGATGACATGCAACTGGGAGGAAAGCTGCGCCGCCGCTGACTGGGCATAGATGGGATCACCGAAATAGAGGCCGGAAAGATCGTCGTGGCCCTTGACTACCATGCAGAAAGCGGCAACCGGCACACGAGCCGTTACCAGGCTGGCAGCTTCTTCGATGACCGCACGTACCGGGGTGCGCTCGGTACCGATGATCTTGACCAGGGTGATGACCGCACCCAACCAATGGGTAAAGTTGGTCACATCAGCACCGCTGACACCGGGGAACAAGTACTTGAATCCACCAGAAAAGCCAACCACCTCGTGCGGGAATACTGGTCCGCAGATAATGAGCTGATCATAACCGAACAGATTCTTGTTGACGGTGACATCCAAATCCTGATCCATCAAGCCATCAGAAAGCTCGCGGATGCGGGAACTGGGGATGGTGCCGATTTTGATAACGTCGTTCTCCCAGTCATGGTTATAGACGTTGACGTGGGAATACTTGGCTGCACGCTCTTCCGCGGTAATGCCCAGCAGATGGTTGATCTGCTCATCGGTCATGCCACGGTGTGTACCCAGCGCGATCATGAAATCGAGCTGGCCGACGGTGCCGCTCATCAAATCGACGAGCTGACGGAAGCACATGGGCAGCGGCGCGCTGCGGGTGCTATCCGGGATGATAACCAGCACTTTTTTGCCCTTGAGCGAAAGGGTATCCAGGCCCTCAGCAAAGATGCCGCGCGCCTCGTCCTCGCTCAAGAAACGGTCTGTATAACCTGTTCCGATAGCCATTTTTGCCTACTTTTCCCAGGGAGGGGTTGAAGGCAGCACAGCATTAAATGCCGCAATCAGCTTGGCCTCGTATTCGCCGGCATAGGTGCCCGCGATAAAGCGATCAAAGGCCTCTTCGTAAAAGCGCTGCCAACTCTCTTCTTCATGGCCCGGATCGATGGGGAAGAACAGGGCATTATTGGCTTGAGCCGCTTTCATATCGCCGGGGGCATCGCCGATCATGAGTTTGTGATCATCGGCGTACTTGCCGTCGCCAGCGGCCAAACGCAAGTGCTCTGTCTTGGTGCCCTGCTCCTGGCCAGCAATGATTTTGACATACTGATCGATGCCGTGCTCGGCCCACTCGCGTACCAAAGCTTCAACCGGCGTCTGAGATACAACGATGGCGTCAGCATGGGCAATGATTTTTACCAGGCTCTCGCGCACAAAAGGATACGGCGCCACGCCATGAACCATGTCAGCGATGGATTCGTTGACCGCCAGGCTCCAGGCCAAGGCGCGCTCAAGCTCGGGATCGTGGGTCTCTTCGACCAGCTGGGCCAAAGAGTCGTTGCTCTTGGGTAGATCCGAAGCGATGAACTCGCGAATCTTGTTCGCCTCGGGGATGGCCACGCCGCGATGCTGAACTTCGGGGCGGGCGCGCAACAGATCGAATACCTTGATCAGCGCAGGCCAACGGTTGGCACCACGCCACTGGCTGTAAAGGTTGACAAACTCGGATGCTTCACGGGCATACTTGCTGACGCCCTGGAGTCCCCAGTATTTGATGATATTGGGGGTAAAGCACTCTTTGTGCTTGATCTCCATGGTATCGAATGCACAACCGTCCGAGTCGATGCCAACGAAAAAGTCAAAGTCGCGCTTCATTTCGACGAGCGGGCGGGCCACTTCGGGTACGTTCACGCTGCTATCCTCCAAATCCTATACTCGAAACGATGGTCCGAAAGCGATAGTTCAGTGTCACATCTGGCTTTTAGTACGCCAGATGTGACACTGAATTAGAAACTAGATACCGGAGAAAGCGACAAAGCCGCCATCCACCAGTACTGTAATACCGGTAACAAACTGAGCGCCTGGCGAGATGAGCCAGATCAAAGTGCCCATCAACTCGGAAGGATCGCCCCACCGCCCCATGGGGGTATGGTCAATGATAGAATTGCCGCGCGGAGTAATCTCGCCAGTCTTTTCATCCGTCAAGAGGAAACGGTTCTGCTCAGTCAGGAAGAAACCGGGGGCAATACCATTCACGCGAATATTCTTGGAATAATTCTGAGCGACGTGCGTGGCAAACCATTCGGTAAAGTTACGCACAGCCGACTTGGCTGCCGAGTAAGCCGGGATGTTGGTCAGCGGTGTAAAAGCGTTCACCGAGGCGATGTTGATGATGACGCCCTCGTCCTTGTCAGCAAGTATCTTGCCAAAAACCTGGGTCGGCAGAAGCGTGCCGATAAAGTTGAGGTTGAACACCCACTGGAAGGCGTCCTGCGGAAGGTCAAAGAAAGGCATTTCAGCCGAGGTGGTGGCTTGACGCTTGTTGCCGCCAGCGCCGTTAATCAGGATGTCGATGGTGCCGTAAGCATCCAAAACTTCTTTGGCAGATACTGCCAGCGCATCTTTGTCCAACACGTTGGCATACACACCGATGGCCTCGCCACCTTCGGCGACGATTTCATCGGCAACAGCCTGCGCTGCATCCTTGTTGATATCGAGAATAGCGACTTTGACGCCAGCCTTGGCCAAACCGCGAGCCATGGTACCGCAAAGTATTCCGCCGCCGCCCGTGATTACTGCGACTTTGCCTTCAACATCAAAAAGACTTTTGCTGTAGTTCTGATCCATTGTTGTGTCCTCCACTAATCGCTAAACGGAACGACGTGCTTGGCCAGGTACGTCTCGAGTGCATCGTACAACGTTTCTTCGTTGCTCGAGAGAACGCCCATGAGCCGATCCTTGAAGATATAGTTGCCTTCATCGTCCTTGATGGTCAGTACCTTGCCAAAGGTAACATGGAGAGCCTGCCGCGTATCGAACTGGTCGAGCACGGCGGGCAAATCCGCATCAGCCACGGTATCGGGGTTGATCATCTTGTCCAGGACGGCAGACACATGGTAAGAAACCTTTTCCTCTTCATAGTTATCGATGGCAAAAGCCAAGATTTCACGGAAGAGGGAAGGGTCAACGCGGGAAACCGCACGCAGCGATTCGAGATAGCTGGTGCCAGCGGTCTTGAGGTGAACCAAGTCACCTGCCAACTTGGCCGCGATGGGATACACACTGAACTTGTCCGAGCCAGAATGCAGACTGATCTTGTAGGGCCCCATGGCCTTGGCAATGGCCACATGCTTGGCAAAGGCAGCTTCAAACTCGCCCAGGTCGCCGATGTAATCGACGCCCTTTTCAAAGCGCCCGATAAAGCGCGGCGCCAGGCTAACCCACTGAACACCTAGCCGTTTGAGTTCCATCACGATATAGAGGTGCTCTTCGGGACGGGTGGGGGTATCGGTCTCATCCACTGAAACCTCGACCTCGTAGGGACGGTCGTCCATTTTTTCAACAAGGTAGCGGTACTGCTCTTTGACGTGAGCCAGAGCGCGCCCGTACTTGCAAGCGGCACGAAGAACCTGCTCTTCGTTCAAGCCAAAGGTAAAACCTTCCAGATCCCAGCTCTTGTCGATATAGGCAGCGGAGGTGCTATCCGCCGTGGTCTCCAGACGATCCCAAGGGAGTTCAACGAACTTTTTCTTGAGGGTTTCGACGTCATCGGTCTCGGCATCGTTATCCACATGATCGCGAGGATCAAAGGTGTACATGATAAAGCCAGCATCGGCGCAATAGTCGATATCTGCCGGGGTCTTGAGGTGATCAGCATCCGAACCAAAACCCGCCGTCCAACCTTCCTGGAATACGCCCCAACTGGCTGCATCCATCACTTCATTCGAGGTGCGCACAGTGCGCTCCATCTCGCGAATGGACTGCTGAGCAAACACGGGGATGATGCCCTTGGTGTGGCGCATGGCGCGGACATGACCAGGCGTGGCATTGCCCATACGATCACCCAGGCCGGCTGACTTGTGTACGCCCACGCGAATTGAAGCAGTCCAGGGCAAGGCCTGGCGCAAAGCGCAAGCATTGGTGTGATTGGTCGGGCCCAGGCCGAGATAAAACACTACTTTGCCCAGCTTGACCTCTTTGAAGCTCACCTCAAAGCCATGAGTAAGCGTGCTAGACTGAAGCATGCCAAACACATGGCTGTTATTTTTGTTGCCCATAAAGAACACTGTGCCTCCCTGCTCGAAAATCGAGCGAGGATACACAGAGAGACCAGACAGAGCGCCCAGCCTGTCAACCGTTTCGTCGCCAAGTAGCTCCAATAGTGATGCCATATTCCATCTCCTCTCGAAAACCCATCGACAATAGAAAAGCGACGCCTGGCTATGTCGAGCTTCTCACAACCAATTCAGCACGCAGATGTACTGGTTGTGATATCGCCTCAGGTGTCGCAATAGAGTCCAGGAGCAGCGACATTGCCACTTTGCCCATCATGTATTTGGGCATACGCATTGTGGTAAGGGCAGGGGAAACAAATGCAGCATAGTCAATATCGTCCCAGCCCATAACAGCCGTATCGCTCGGCACGCGCAAGCCCATTGCCGCACAGGCCTGCAGTACACCGACGGCTACAAGGTCATTATATGCCAAAATGGCAGTCACTTCTACCGCACTGAGCAGCTCTTGCGCGGCAACTCGTCCTCCCGCCACTGTCGGCGCACAAGGTTTATGCCATTCGGGGCGATCGCTGATGCCAAAGGCACGCAAGGCCCGTTGAAAGCCAACCAAACGCGCTCGACCAGAATGTGAGCCGGGCGTACCTCCCAAGAAGCCAATAGCATGGTGTCCGCGATCAAGGAGGTGACGCACAGCCTCAAAGGCACCCTGTTCATCATCCACTATCACAGAAACCACCTCGGGATCCGCCAGGTACTGGCGATTAACGAGGACCACGGGCTTCCAACGCTCCAGGTTCTCGGCGAGCGTCTCTTCGCTTAGACGAGAACTGACCATCACCAGCCCATCTACAGGATTGGCGGACAGCATGGCCAACACTTCGAGTTCGCGATCAGCACGCTCGTCGGTATTACACAAGAGCACGCCGTACTCGCGTTCGTGAGCCACCTCAGAGGCGCCCCTGGCGATTTCTGCAAAAAAAGGATTGGCGATGTCGGGCACCACCAATCCGATTGTACGTGTTCTGTTTGTTTTTAGGCCGCGGGCCAGCCTGCTGGGCGCATAGCCCATTTCGCGAGCAACAGCAAGTACATGCGCGCGCGTATTGACGTCAATCCCCGATTGATTGTTAATCGCCCGGGAGACTGTCTGGCGTGAAACCCCTGCTTTTTCCGCAACATCACGTATCGTAATGCGAGACATCCGCCACCCTGTCCGTGACCGTTCACGTGAACGGTCACGAGGCGAATATACCACGCATCTGTTGGCCTGTCAAAGCGGGAGAGGCCCAAAATGGGAAATTTTCGAGAAAACTCCTGGGGAAAACAAAAACGAGGCGACAATAGTCACCTCGTTCGCGTCACGAGTTATAATAGAGAAGGTACCGCATGGGGGATTCGAACCCCCGATCTTCGCCTTGAGAGGGCGATGTCCTAGACCCCTAGACGAATGCGGCTCAGGACTCGTTGACGCTGCTGATTATAGCGGAATAACAAGGGCTGTCAAATGAATGGCGGCCCGACGGAAAGCCAGATTCGCGTCAGAAGCCATGACACCGTATTATGCTATCGCTCATTAGAAGCGCAAAGGAGACGAGGAATGCCCTACACCATCCAGCTCCAAAGCAGTGCTCGCTGCGAACTGATCGACATCACCGAACAGGTAAGGCAATACTGCAAAAGCCTAGAGCTTCAGACAGGCGCCATCCTTGTGTTTTCCCCTCATACTACTGCCGGTATTACTTTGAATGAGAATTGGGACCCCGAAGTATCCGGAGACATGCTCAGAGCTTTGCGATCGTTGATTCCCATGGACCGCGGGTTTCGCCATGCCGAAGGCAACTCGGATGCCCATATCAAAACCACGCTAACCGGTTCTTCTTGCATGGTGCCCGTTTACAATGGCGATTTGATACTTGGAACCTGGCAAGGCATTCACCTGGCCGAATACGATGGCCCCCGCAGCAGAACCGTCCTATTGCAGATACTGCAAAGCGTGTGACGTTCAAACTCGTTTTTTAACACCAGCCGGCTCACAATCTATAATGAAAAGACTGCTGTATAGGAGGATGCTTTGCAAATATCGTCTGTCCGGCTGCAGGGAATTCTGCCGCGTGTACAGAAACCTGCGCGATACGTTGGTGGTGAATTGAATGCCATCGTCAAAGATTGGGAGACCTGTGATGTACGCATGGCTCTCTCGTATCCTGATATCTATGATATTGGCATGTCCAATCTTGGGCTGGGGCTCTTGTATGCCCTGGTCAACAAGCAAGAGCACATGCTTTGTGAACGCGTCTATGCCCCCTGGCCAGATATGGAAAAGCTCATGCGAGAGGCAGGCTTGCCTCTCTATTCACTGGAGACCCGGCATAGCCTCGACGCGTTTGATGTATGGGGCTTTGGCTTGCAGTACGAACTAACCTTTACCAACGTACTCAACATGTTGGATATGGCTGGCATCCCTATGCGCACCACAGAGCGCACACTAGCACACCCTTTGATCATCAGCGGCGGAAGCTGTAACTATAACCCAGGCCCCATGGCCGACTTTATGGATGCCATGATCATTGGCGAGGGTGAAGAAGTTCTCATTGAGCTGTTGAACGTGGTCAGGCAGTGGAAAGAGACGCCGGGGGATAGCCGTGAGGAACTCTTGCTCAGGCTTGCCGGCGTACCGGGCGTTTACGTTCCCTCTTTTTATGAGCACGTATTTGATGGCCAAGAGCTCGTTGCTGTAAGACCCACACAGTCGAACGTACCAGCGCGCGTCACCAAGCGCATCGTTGCCCGCATGGTTGCCTCACCTACTAAACCCATCGTGGCCAATATTCAGATCGTCCACGATCGGGCCACAATCGAAATCCAGCGAGGCTGCTCACGCGGCTGCCGCTTTTGTCAGGCCGGCATTATCTACCGCCCCATTCGCGAGCGACCGGCGGAACAAACCCTGGCCGAAGTGGACGAAATCCTCAAGAACACTGGCTATACCGAGATTTCGTTTGTGTCATTGAGTAGTAGCGACCACAGTGCTATTAAGGATATCGTTCAGGATACCCTCAGCGCATACAGCGAAAACGGCGTCGGCGTCTCTTTGCCTTCGCTACGCATCGATAGCTTTTCGGTAGATCTGGCTCAGCGCATTCAGAGCGTCCGCAAGACGGGGTTCACCTTTGCACCTGAGGCGGGCAGCCAGCGACTACGCGACGTCATCAACAAGGGCATCACCGAAGAAGAAATTATGGATACAGCCCGACAAGTGTTCGAAGCGGGTTGGAATCGGCTCAAACTTTATTTTATGATAGGGTTGCCAACAGAGACCGACGAGGACGTAGAAGAGATCGTGCGTCTCGTCAAACTCATTCGCCAGCAAGGCCAACAAACGCGTGCACGACGAATAACCCTCTCTGTCAGTGTCAATACTTTTGTACCTAAACCACACACACCCTTTCAATGGCTACCTCTGCTCGATAGGGAAACAGTCGAACGTCGCCAGAATATTCTCAAAAGCGGGCTTCGCTCCCGCGACATCAAACTCAGCTGGTCCGATTGGGAGACGACCTGGCTCGAAGCTGTCATCTCGCGCGGCGACCGCCGCCTGAGCGATGTGGTTTACAGAGCCTGGAAACTCGGTGCGCGATTTGATTCCTGGCGCGAATGGTTCGATTTTGGCATTTGGGAGCAAGCCCTGCAAGAAAGCGGCATTGATACCAATCTGCTTGCCCACACAGAACGTGCACTGGATGGCTCCTTGCCCTGGGATGATATTGATGTCGGCGTATCACAGGCTTTTTTGCAGCGCGAATGGCAACAGGCGCTCAAAGCCGAATTATCACCTGACTGTCGCAGAATATGCCACGGTTGCGGCATCAACCTCACCTATGCCGATCTGCAGAATGAGGTAGCTTCTAGTGAATGGGGGTGCCCCTGATGCCGCGTCATGATCAAGTGCAGCGCATTCGTGTTACCTTTGGCATCTCTGAACCCCTGTGTTATGTCTCGGTACTGGATATACACCGCACCTGGGAACGGCATTTGAATCGTGCTCAGATACCGGTTTCATATAGTGAGGGATTCAATCCTCATGCCCGGATTTACTTTGCGGCGGCGCTGCCATTGGGCTATTGCAGCACCTGCGAGATCATGGACCTTATGCTGGCCGAAACAAGGGATGCTGCCGAGCTTCAAACGCAACTGGCTGCGACCGCACCGCCAGGTCTGCAGATTATCAGCGTGCAAGAGGCCGAATTGCATGACCGTGCTCCGCTCAAAGGTATGCGCGATGCTGAATACATGGTTACGGTATGGGGCGTTCAAGAGAGCCTGGTAGCCAGCAGCATCAGTGAGATGCTATTATGTAAGAGTATCGTCCGCGAACGCATCAAAAAGGGAGAGCAACGCGAATACGATTTGCGCCCATTGATTCACAGCATAGCAATTAGCCGGGCAGATGATCAATCAGTCGATCTGGATATGTACCTGGCCTGCGGACCTGATGGCTCGGGCCGTCCAGAAGAAATCATAGACGCGTTATCGCTTGATGGAATCACCCGGTTTCAGATCGTTCGCAAACGTTTGATCTGGGAATAGGCGATGGAGGAATGTCCATGAGGCAATTATGGTCGCCCTGGCGAATGGAATACATAGAGAGCGAAAAACCCAAGGGCTGTGTACTGTGCGATGCGGCCCTCTCACCCGAACGAGACGAAGAGAACAATGTTCTCTACCGTGGTGAGCATGTTTATGTGATCATGAATCGGTATCCCTATATCAACGGACACCTCATGGTTGCGCCCTATATGCACGTAAGCCGCATTAACGATCTGAGCGTTGAAGCGCAGGCAGAGATGATGAGTGCCACAAGCCTGTGCGTTCAGGCCATTGAAGCCTGCATGAGCCCCGATGGCTTTAATATGGGTATGAATATGGGACAGGCTGCTGGCGCTGGCATAGCAGATCACATCCATATGCACATTGTTCCCCGTTGGATCGGCGATACGAATTTCATGTCGGTTTTTTGCGAATCGCGGGTCATCTGCGAGGGATTACAGCAAACATATGTCAAACTCAAGCCCGAGTTTGAGCGTCTTGCACAAGCTAATCAGTAACTATGCCCAATAGCCAAAACTTGAGTCTTCTGGTACAATAGTAATAATGGCCAAAAGTGGCCCCTGTGTTGTGCCAGGCTTGTATGCGTGTGAGGATTCCTGTGCAAACCATCAATGTTCTCGATAAGGGATGGGTCAATCTGGAAGATCAGATGGGCGGCGATGACGCGGTTATCCGCGGCGCCCGCATCTGTTACCAGTCCACTGCAAAATCAAGAGAGGCCGACGAGAGGCTGATCCAGCGTCTGATGAAGTCGGAACCCAAGCACAATACCGTTTTTGAACACGCGGTCTTTCGCTTTGACGTCAAGTGTCCCCTGTTTGTAGCCCGCCAATGGATGCGACACCGCATCGGCACCTTTAACGAAAAAAGCCTGAGATACTGCATCGCTGATCGGGAATACTATATCCCGAACGACCCCGAGCTGGACACGAGCGCTTATATTGCCCAAATGGAAAGCCAATTCGACCTTTATGAATCTCTGGTCGAAAGTGGATGGCGGCGCGAAATAGCCCGAGGCGTGCTGGGCACTGCCGTATACACCGAGTTTGTGTGGACGGTGAACGCCTGGTCATTGATGAACTGGCTGCAAAAGCGTTACCACAAATCGGCCCAGTGGGAACATCAGCAGTATGCGGATGCCATTTTGGAAATGTTTTGTGAGACCATGCCCGTAACAGGTCAAGCGTTCAAGGAGTATGTTCTAAAACGATGAGACCAACCTGGGACGAGTATTTTATGGAAATCGCGCACCAAGTCGCATCGCGTTCTACTTGTTTGCGACGTCATGTGGGTGCGGTGATTATAAAGGATAAGCGCATCTTGGCTACCGGCTATAACGGTGCGCCGAGCGGACTGGCTCACTGCCAGGAAGTTGGGTGTTTGCGGGAGCAATTAGGCATACCTTCTGGCCAGAGGCAAGAAGTTTGCCGAGGGCTGCACGCCGAACAGAACGCCATCATACAGGCCGCCTTTCACGGCGTCTCTATCAATGGTGGCACCGTCTATTGCACCCACCAGCCGTGTGTTACCTGTGCCAAGATGATTATCAATGCCGGAATCGAGAATGTCATTTGCGCAAACTCGTACCCGGACGAATTCTCAATCGGCATGCTCGATGAAGCGGGCGTGCATTTCACAGTGTGGAACGCAGAGTAAATCTGCTTTCTCTGTTGTAAGGAGGGACAATGGCTTCTGACGGCAGAATCGAAAGACTTCGCCAGGCCAAAACGGCGGCTAAGCGAGGGGGCAACATCGAGGCTATCAAGCGCCAAAAGGACAAGGGCAAGATGACAGCACGTGAACGCCTGGACATACTTCTTGATGAAGCAAGTTTCCAGGAAATTGACGCACTCGCAACGCACCACGCCACTGATTTTGGTATGGATGCAAAGGACTTGCCGGGCGACGGCGTAGTCACTGGCTATGGCACCATCGCCGGTCGGCTTGTGTTCGTGTATGCGCAGGATTTCACCGTGATGGGTGGAACGCTGGGCAAGCAGCACGCAGCCAAAATTCGCAAGGTTCAGGATCTGGCTATCAAGAATGGTGCTCCGATCATCGGGCTGAATGATTCGGGCGGCGCCCGCATTCAGGAAGGCATCCTGGCTTTGGGCGGTTATGGCGATATCTTTATGGCCAACACGTTGGCCAGTGGTATCGTACCGCAAATCTCGGTAATCCTCGGCCCGTGCGCCGGCGGCGCGGTTTACTCGCCTGCCCTCACGGACTTTGTTTTTATGGTCGAAGATACCTCCAAGATGTTCATCACTGGCTCTCAGGTCGTCAAGAATGTAACTGGCGAAGAGATCAGCGATGAGGAACTGGGCGGAGCAAACGCTCACGCCACCAAGAGCGGTGTGGCCAGTTTTGTGGCCAAAGACGAAGTGAGCTGCCTCCATGCAGTGCGTCAGCTCGTCGGTTATCTGCCAGGCAACAACCTGGAAGATGCCCCCGCCATCGAACCCAAGGATGATGCAGCACGCGCCGAAGCTCTTCTCGATACCATTATCCCCAATAGTTCGAACGAGCCCTACTGCATGAAGACCGTCATCAAGGCTGTCGTGGATCAGGGCAGCTTTATGGAAGTACAAGAAGCCTTTGCACGCAACATCGTCGTCGGCTTTGCCCGACTCGATGGCGCCGTGGTGGGCGTTGTAGCCAACCAGCCAAACCAAAAGGGCGGCGTGTTGGATATCGATGCATCTACCAAAGCCGCGCGCTTTGTGCGTTTCTGCGACGCTTTCAACATCCCCGTTGTGACCTTTGTGGACGTTCCGGGCTATATGCCGGGCGCCGAGCAGGAGCACAATGGCATCATTCGCGAAGGCGCCAAGTTGATTTATGCCTATTGTGAGGCAACCGTTCCCAAGATGACCGTGATCACCCGCAAAGCCTATGGCGGCGCTTATATCGTCATGGGGTCCAAGCATGTGGGCGCCGATTTTAACATCGCCTGGCCATCAGCAGAGATCGCTGTTATGGGCGCCGAAAGCGCAGTAGATATCATCTACAAGCGCGACCTGGCGAGTGCTGCCGATGCAGACGCACTCCGCGCCAAGGCATTTGCCGAATACCGCGAAAAGTTTGCTAACCCTTATGTGGCAGCATCCTATGGCTATATCGATGATGTCATCGAGCCCAGCCAAACTCGTGCAGTGCTGATCAACACGCTGCAAATGATCCAGAACAAGCGTGAAGCCCGTCAGCCCAAGAAGCACGGGACCATGCCGCTATAAGCCGTTAGCGTTCTTAGTTGGCAAGAATACTGCCAGCCTAGTACAAGAATTGAGGACACAATGGCTTCAAACCCTTTAAAGATAACGGATACTATTCTACGAGATGCGCACCAGTCGCTCCTGGCGACGCGTATGTCGACAGGTGCCATGTTGCCGATCGCGCCCAAATTGGACAAGGTCGGATACTATGCGCTGGAGATGTGGGGAGGCGCGACCTTTGATTCGGCGATGCGCTTTCTCAAGGAAAACCCCTGGGAGCGCGTTCGCGTGCTTAGAGAGGCTATCCCCAATACCCAGTTTATGATGTTGTTCCGCGGCCAGAATATTCTCGGCTATCGACATTATCCTGATGATATTGTCGAAAAGTTTGTCGAGCACTCGGCCAAGAACGGTATCGATATTTTCCGCATCTTTGACGCGCTTAACGACACCCGCAACATGTCGTTCGCTATACAGAGCGTGAAAAAGTATGGAAAGCACGTTCAGGCTGCCATTTGTTACACCACCAGCCCCGTGCACAATAACGATACTTTTGTTACCATGGCCCAGGAACTAAAGACCATGGGGGCCGACTCGATCGCCATCAAAGACATGGCCGGCCTCTGCCGCCCCTACGATGCCTATGAGCTTGTCAAGCGCATCAAGGAGGCGACAAACCTGCCCGTCGAGTTCCATACCCACGATACCTCGGGCTTTTCTGTGGCCACGCTGACCAAGGCTGCCGAAGCAGGAGCTGACATCGTCGATACGGCCATTTCCTCGATGGCTGGCGGCACAGCACAGCCCCCCACCGAGTCGATCGTCGCGACGTTCCAGGGCACCGAACGCGATACAGGGCTGGATCTTGTGCTCCTTTCCGAAATTGCGGCCTATTTTGCCGAAGTTCGGCAAGATCAGCTGCCCAAGTTCGAGAGCGGCTTGACCACCGCCGACGTTCGTGTGCTGCTCTACCAGATCCCTGGTGGTATGCTTTCGAACCTGGTAAGCCAGCTTCGTCAGCAGAATGCTCTGGATCGCTGGGAAGACGTGCTCGCCGAAGTGCCCCGCGTACGCGAGGACCTCGGTTACCCACCACTCGTTACCCCGAGCAGCCAGATGGTTGGCACGCAGGCCGTGCTCAATGTGATGATGGGCGAGCGTTACAAGATGATCACGCAAGAAGTCAAAGACTATTGTCGTGGTTTGTATGGCCGTCCGCCTGCAGCGCTCAACCCCGATGTTCAGAAATTGGCCATCGGTGACGAAGAGCCAATCACCTGTCGCCCTGCTGACCTGCTCGAACCTGGTTTTGAGAAGGCCAAGAGGGAAATCGGTGACCTGGCCGAAAGCGAAGAAGACGTGCTCAGCTATGCCGCCTTCCCCGCCCAGGCTCGCGAGTTCTTTGAACTTCGCAAGGCAGGCTTGATCAAGCCGATCCAGGAACCACGCGTGTTCCCTGTGGAACAGGCTGCAACTGCTGCCAAAGGCGAGGCCGCAAAAACGGCCAATGCGCCACGGCCGCCACGCCCCGCAAGAGTCGAAGAGAACTATTCCCTGTGGAAGCTCTCCGGCCGTATGACGGGACGTCGCTAGAAACACAAATCGACCGCCTGACTCCCGTCTTTGTCAGGCGGTCGTGTGCTGAAATGGCGTGACAACTTGCCGCGTCGAGCATTGGGCAAGACGCGGAACAAGCAGAGGTGAGAAGAAATGAACATTCCTGATACATTTGCAGGAGGGCTCGAAGTCACGGCCTGGGGTATGGGTATCGTCTTTGGTGCACTCATTATTGTGATGGGCTGTATCTACCTCTTGGGCAAGATCTTTCCCTATAAAGAAGAGGAAGAGGAAGCCACAAGCATCCCGATGCCGGCTCCTGCTGTTCTAGCTGATGACAGTGACATAGTGGCAGCGCTAGCCGTCGCCCTTGTCGCTTCGATGAGCACTGCCCCCACAACCCTGAAACCAGCCGCATCACTGGCTGATACAGACTATGAAGAAATTCAGGGCGAGGTGGTAACGGTTGCAATGATTAACCCTGGACCCGACAATTGGGGCAAACAGGGACGACTCAACGCTACTCTGTAACGGAGGACTGGACTCATGGCAAAGAATCTTCAAATTACAGTTAATGGCAAGACTTACAGCGTCCAGGTTGGCGATGTCTCCAGCTCGCCCGTTGAGGTCGTTGTAGACGGTCAGAAGAAGGTGGTTTCCTGGGCTGAGGCCACCGCAGCCCCCGCTCCTGTGGCTGCTGCAGTTGCACCGGTAGCAGCCCCTGCGGCACCCGTCGAGGCAGCACCGGCTCCCGCTCCAGTAGCAACTGCCCCAGGCGTAGGCAGTGTCGTCAAAGCCCCCATGCCCGGCAAGGTTCTTGCAGTTCGTGTTGCTGTAGGAGATACAGTCGCCGAAGGTCAAACCGTGGCCACTATTGAGGCCATGAAAATGGAAATGCCTATCGCCGCGACCGTGTCTGGCAAAATTACTGGCGTCATGATCAGTGTGGGCAACAATGTTGCCTTTGATGACGCTCTCGTCACCATCGGTTAGGAGCACCTGAAAAATGGATATTCTGCAGACCTTATTTGCTGGCGCAGCTCAGCTAACCTGGCAGCAAGCCGTGATGATGCTGGTGGGTGGTGTGCTGATCTGGCTAGCCATCCGTTACGAATACGAACCCTTGTTGCTTTTGCCCATCGGCCTCGGTTGTATTTTTGCCAACCTGCCCGGTGCACACCTGGCCTTTGATGATGGCGGTATCATGACGGCGCTTTATAACGCCGGCATCGAGACCGAACTCTTCCCGGCGTTGGTCTTTATCGGCATCGGTGCCATGACAGACTTTGGCCCGCTGCTGGAGAATCCGCGTTATATGCTCTTTGGCGCAGCTGCGCAGTTTGGCATCTTTGGCACGCTTTTGGTGGCCATGGCTCTAGGCTTTAGTATCAACGAAGCCGCTTCCATTGGCATTATCGGCGCTGCCGACGGCCCGACATCAATCTTTGTTTCAGCCGTGTTGGCGCCGCAATTGCTGGGCCCCATCACTGTAGCCGCCTATTCGTACATGTCGTTGGTGCCCATCATCCAGCGCCCTGTAATGAAGGGCCTTACCACCAAACACGAGCGCATGATCAAGATGCCATACACCAGCAAGCCCATCTCGCACACCACACGTGTCCTCTTCCCCATCGTGGTAACGGTTGTATGTGGGTTAATCGCCCCAGAGGCAACGGCACTGATTGGTTTCTTGATGTTCGGCAACCTGGCTCGCGAATCAGGCGTTATCGAGCGCATCAGCTATGCCGCTCAGAATGAGATTTCCAACATCGTTACCACCTTCCTGGGCATCACCATTGGCTCCACCATGGTTGCCGACCAATTCCTTACAGCGGATACACTGATGATCATCGGTCTCGGCCTGGTAGCCTTTGTCATCGATACGGCTGCTGGCGTGCTCTTTGGCAAGCTGATGAACGTTCTATCCGGCGGCAAAATCAACCCGCTGCTGGGTGGTTGCGGTATCTCGGCCTTCCCAATGTCGGCCCGCGTTGTACAAAAGCTGGGACAGGAAGAAGATTACACCAACTTTTTGCTCATGCATGCTATGGCATCAAACACGGCTGGCCAGATCGCCTCGGTTATGGCCGGTGGCGCAGTGCTAGCACTGCTTGGCTAGTTTTCTCGCACTCTGGAGAGGCTTGTTCACTTTTATGAACAAGCCTCTTTTTCTTGTCTGGAGCAGTTGCCTGTGATATACTCGCCACGTAATGTGATGAAATGAGGAAGAAAACACATGGCACAAGGTCATCAAATGAAAAAAGCTATTGCCCTTTTGCTGATACTGGCAATATTGAGCCTGTCCATGCTTGCTGGCTGCAAAGGGAACGCAGACCCTACTGCTGCACCCACCGCAACGTCAACAGCGCTCGCCCCAACAGAAATTGCAACCCTTGAAGCGTCAGCTACTCCCATTTTAGAGGCAACCGAATCGTATCCGTTGCCTATGGAAGGGAACACCATGACGCCCGTTCCTTATCCCACTGAAAGCGAATAGCAAAAGGGGGAGAGACGCTTGTCTCTCCCCCTTTTTTCATCCCTGTTAGCTCATAGCTAGGTACGCTTGGCACGGCTTTTGGCCGCAGCTTCCTCCGGAGAAAGTCCTTCTTTTAGGCAGCAATGTTTGTATTTTTTGCCGCTACCGCAGGGGCACGGATCGTTACGCCCCACATCGGATGAGGTGCGGCGAGGCTGTGCCGTGCTACCCGCCGCCCCACCGGTTGCCCCAGAATAATGCATCGCGTGTGACATGGGCGTCTTGACACGCTCTTGAAGCCGCGCATTGAGAATGAAACGGGCAATATCCGTTTGGATGGCACTCAAGAGCTGATCAAAGAGGCCAAAGGCTTCGCGTTTGTATTCAACCAGGGGATCGCGCTGACCGATGGCACGCAAACCGATTCCCTCACGAAGCTCATCCAGACTCGTGAGATGCCGCACCCAACGTCGGTCAATAACACTGAGCATGATCAAGCGCTCGATACGGCGCATCACTTCAGCGCTCATCTCTTCTTCGCGCTGATCATATGTTTTTGCGGCCAAAGCTATGATCTGCTCGGCCATCTCGTCAGGCGATAGACCCTCCCATGATGCCACCGAGTGAGAGACCGGCAAATGGATCATACGGTCAACCTCTGCATGTAGGGTTTGCAGATCCCAGTCTTCAGGCTCATCCGCTTTGGTAGCCTGCTCGACCATTCCGGCTAATACATCCTCCAAAATGTCCTCGATGATGGGCCTGAGGTTAGATTCTGTCAGAATGAGCCGTCGCTGATCATAAATGACCTGGCGTTGTTGGTTGGTTACATCGTCGTATTCGAGCAGGTGCTTACGAACGTCAAAGTTACGCCCCTCAACGCGAAGCTGGGCATTCTCTAGGGCGCGACTGACCATACTGTTTTCGATAGGGACGTCATCATCGACACCCAGGCCGTTCATCAAGTTCTGGATGCGTTCTCCGCCAAAGAGCCGCAGCAAATCATCCTCAAGCGATACGAAAAAGCGAGAAGAGCCGGGATCACCCTGACGACCAGCACGACCACGAAGCTGATTATCGATACGCCGCGCTTCATACCGTTCGGTGCCCAAGACATGCAAGCCGCCTGCCTGCAACACAATTTCTCTATCGGCAACGCAAGCCTTTGTCGCTTCGTCCAACACCTCGTTCCAGATATCCTCGGGAACGTCCTCAAGTTCATAGCCCTTGCGGCGGAGTTCCTCTCTGGCTGAGCCCTCGGGGTTACCGCCCAAAAGAATGTCAACACCTCGACCGGCCATATTGGTGGCGATCGTTACAGCGCCGGGTCGCCCAGCCTGGGCAATGATCTGAGCCTCTCGCTCGTGCTGCTTGGCATTGAGCACTTCATGTTTGATGCCCATGCGCTTGAGCCGACGCGAAATCATTTCAGAGGTTTCGATAGCCAAGGTTCCAACCAGTACAGGCTGCTGTGCAGCGTTTCGCTCGGCAATCTCGTTGAGAACAGCCTCAAACTTGGCTTCAGTTGTCTTGTAAACAACGTCCGACATGTCAGCACGAATAAGGGGACGATGCGTGGGAATTACCGCCACATCCAGGTTATAAATCTTGCCAAACTCTTCGGCCTCGGTAGCGGCAGTACCTGTCATACCCGCCAGGCGCCGATACATGCGGAAATAGTTCTGGAAGGTGATATTGGCCAGCGTCAGACTCTCACGCTGTACCTGAACATTCTCTTTGGCTTCGATAGCCTGATGCAAACCCTCGCTGTAGCGCCTGCCGTGCATCAAACGGCCAGTGAACTCGTCTACAATGATGACTTGGCCATTCTGTACGATATAGTTGCGGTCGCGCTGAAACAGCGCCTTGGCTTTGAGCGCATTCTCCAGATAAGGTGTCAACTCTGCATGATCGGGAGAATAAAGGTTATCGATATTTAGTGTTCTTTCGACTTTGGTAATGCCCTCATCGTTGATGGTAACAGACCGCTGCTTTTCGTCTACTTCATAATCGACCCCAGACTTGAGGGAATGGGCGATGCCAGCAAAACGCTTGTACTCGGAGGCGGACTCTTCGGCGGGACCTGAGATGATGAGGGGGGTTCTCGCCTCATCAATGAGGATGTTGTCTACCTCGTCCACAATGGCAAAGTAGAGCTCGCGCTGTACACAACGAGAGAGGTCTTGAACCATGTTGTCACGCAGATAGTCAAAGCCAAATTCGTTATTCGTGCCGTAAAGGATATCTGCCTTGTAGGCATCGGCACGTGGTACAGGGCGCAGGTGATGGTAGCGATCATCTGCAGCGATATAGTCTGGATCAAAGAGAAAAGAGCCCATGGAGGGGTCTTCTCCCATAGATTGAATAACTGCCACAGAAAGGCCGAGCATGTGGTACACCGGGCCCATCCACTGTACGCCATATTTAGAGAGGTAATCGTTGGGCGTAATCAGGTGCACGCCACGACTAGTTAGAGCATTCAGATAGAGGGGAAAGGTAGCAGTAAGTGTTTTACCTTCGCCCGTCTTCATTTCAGCGATGCGTCCCTCATGCAGAACAATTCCACCAATCAGCTGGGTATCAAACGCTCGCTGACCTATAGAACGTACAGCCGCTTCGCGAACGGCGGCAAAGGCACGGGGCAGAATGTCATCCAGCACTTCGCGCTCGCGTCGATCGCGATCATGCATGGCCTGTTCCAGCTGTCGGCGCAGCACCCGACGTTCATCGTCATCGGGCTCTAGATCAATCGCCTCACGCAATTCCCGAATCTCCTGAGCGACTTTATCACTGGTCGCCAACAAATTTGCTCGGAACTCTTGCGTCAACGCCACAAACCCATTTTCGGGCATGGCTTGCATCTCAGGCTCAAGCGCGTTGATCTGATCTACAATCGGCTGAAACCTCTTGATTTCGCGCTGACTGGAATCGCCGAAAACACTTTTTAGGAATTTTTTAAACATACAATACTCCGCAACACAACTCGCAAAGCGAGAAGTCTAATCGAGGGTAAACCGGGGAACATAGTCCTGAATGGTGCGTCCGACGGATTGACCCGAATGAACAGCCATAATGATGTCTCCGAGCCAGGGGCCAAGGTCAATCACCCGAAGGTTAGGAAGCAGCTTGGCATTAGGAATGGGCTCTGTATTGGTGCAAACGATCTCTTCAAAACCTGCTCCGCCAAGACGCTCCAGGGCATCACCAGAGAATGTAGCATGAATGAACCCGGCATAGACCTTATTTGCCCCAACTTCATGCAGCCTCTTGGCCGCACCAGCCATTGTCGTGGCGCGATCTACTTCATCATCAACCATGAGTACATTCTTGCCCTGAACATCACCAATCACGGTAAGGCTTTCGGTAGCATCCCCGGTTCGGCGTTTTTCAATAAAGGCAACCGGTGCATGAAGCTGCTGAGCAACGTTTCGAGCTTTTTTAGCAAAGCCGAGATCAGCGGCCACGACGACAAGGTCCCCAAGTTCCTTTTGCTTGAAATATTCTGTGATAATCGGCAAAGCCGACAACTCGTCACCGGGCATCTGGAAGAAGCCCTGAATCTGGCCGGCATGAAGATCGACGCACATAAAGCGATCGGCGCCAGCCACTTCAATCATATCTGCAACTAGTTTGGCAGTTATGGGAACGCGCGGCATATCTTTCTTGTCACTACGGGCATAGGCAAAATAAGGTGTGATCGCTGTTACGCGGCCAGCAGAGGCGCGCCGGACCGTATCTAGCAAGATGAGCAGTTCCATAATATTATAATGTACAGGAGAACAAGTAGGCTGAATAATAAAAACATCACGCGAACGTACGGACTCTTTGAGCTGAACGAAAATATTCTCATTCTCAAACACGCGAATATCTACATCTAAAAGCGGTACACCGATCGATTTTGAAATATGCTGGCTCAACTCTGGGTTAGCCGAACCACTCAAAAGTGCAATCTCGCCATAGATCTTGACGCCGCTTTCCATGCCTGTCCTCCCCGGACCATCCGAGCCTCACAGCAACTATTATACTGGCACACCCTTGTGCGGGTTCTAGTATAGCACGATGTGCAGCCAATTGCAGTTCTCAGCACCATATCACGCCCAACAAAAAAAGCCGCATCATCAAGATGCGGCTCGGGAAAAGCAGATCTAACTCTCGGACCCATCAGAGTCCAAGTAATAGCCCACGCCCCATTTGGTTTTGAGATAACGAGGGCGTCTAGGATCATTTTCCAACTTTTTGCGAAGGTGTGAGATATACAGGCGAAGAGTACTCGACGAGGTGTCGTCTTCCAGACCCCAGATATGCTGACAAAGGTCCTCACTCGATACAACTTCACCCGAATAGTCTGCCAGAGTGGAAATCAAGCGGTATTCGGTAGGTGTTAGGCGCACTTCTCTACCCTGCACAAGCACCGAACACGAAAGACCATCCACAACTAAATCAGGACGAACCGCCCTGCGCCCCAAGCCCCAGTCCCAGAAACGACGAAGGTGCGCCTCGACGCGAGCCACAAGTTCAGTATCACCAAAGGGTTCGACAAGGCACCCATCCGCGCCCAGTTTAAGCGCTTCGATCACAAAATCCTCTTCGGGGTCAGAGCCAATAACAAATACTGGGCACAAACTCTCCTCGATGACCCCAGTTAACGTTTCTCGTACAAGGCGGTTCAAACGCTCTGTGGCAAAAATGGCAAGGCGCGGTTCGAAATCAACAAGCTGCTCAATAAGGTCGGGGGCAAAACGGATTTCTTTGACCTGATAACCCGCTTCACGAAGGACACCGCAGGCTCTGCAGCCAAGCTGTCCATCCACAACCAAAACCGCGACCCTGTCCACCATACGACACCGCCAGATATCAATGCACTTTAATAACTCAGTAAACAACTACACTTTACCAGATCAAGGTTACAGCCAAGTATAATGCGTATTACCCTTTGGTTAACCCTACCTACTCAAATATGTGGTTCCATTTGGCCACTGAAACTCGTAACCGAGCTTGTGACGTGTAATAATGTATTCTGGCACGTGGCTATCGCGCTCAATCTTTTGCCGCAACCGTGAGATATATATGGCCAGATGGGTTGTATCTGTGCGATAAGCCTCGCCCCAAATACCCTCGAGCAATTCTGTATATCGAACTAGATGCCCTTCAGCCAAAACAAGGTAAGAAAGAACCTGGTATTCCTTGGGAGACATCCTAATAGGCTTACCCTCCAGCATCACCTGATTTCGATCCAGATCAATACTTAGATGGCCGTCAGTTCGAACGCGTCTTTCTCTACCCTTGCTCGCGTCCTCTCCCCGAGAGCGCCTCAACGTGGCCTCGATATGTGCTTGCAGCTCTTCCATGGTGTAGCTCTTGGCGATATAGCCGTCAGCCCCCATATCAAGGCCGCGAACCACGTTCACCTCTTCGCCCTTGGCCGTGGCAAACAGAATAGAAGTGCTGGAACATGAGCGTAACCGCTTGCAGACTTCCCAGCCGTCCATACCTTCCATCATGATATCGAGCACGACGATATCAGGCTGAAACACAAAGGCGGCTTCAAGCCCTTCAGCGCCGCTATAAGCGACCCTGACATCATACCCGGCCTTGGTAAGATGGACACCTGCCCTTTGCGCAAGGTCAATATTGTCATCCACTATCAACACGCGCACAACTGCTCCCTGTTGAACTGACATGAGTACTCCTGAATTATTTGGACGTCTGTCGCTCAAGCATCAGGCTGGCATACAGGGCAATAATGCGTTCCCCTTCCAGCTACAAGGCCTTTTTCAATCAGGGTACCACACCGTGGACAAGGGGCTCCTTGCTGGTTATACACCACAAGGCGGTGCTGATTCTCACCAGACCGTCCCTCAGAATCACGATAATCCTGCAAGGTCGTACCGCGCGCGGCGATCGCCCCAAGCAGAACCTGGCGAATAGCGCTCAACAGAATATCTGCCTCAGCGAATGTCAATGAACTTCCCAATCGAGCAGGATTCAAGCTCGCCCGCCATAGAGATTCATCCACATAAATGTTGCCCAAACCTGCGATAAAGTGTTGATCTAGCAACAGGGCCTTGAGCATTCGCTTGCGGGTGCTAAGCATATCAAAAAATACGGCCACATCCAGGCCGGCATCCAGAGGTTCGGGGCCCAAGTCACCAAGAACCTGGGCACTGTCTTCTACCAGCCAAAATCGACCAAACTTGCGCACGTCGCGATAGTCCAAGGCTTTGCCCGAATCAAGTGCAAGCGACAGATGCATATGTTTATCATCTGGCATACACTGCTCATCAAAGCGCCAGCAGAGCTGTCCCGTCATGCGCAGGTGTAAGATCATCACACCCTGATCCAGTTCAAAAACCAGAAACTTGGCCCGGCGAGAAACGGCCGTAAATGTACGACCCTGTGCAAGCGAGATAAACGCTTCAACAGATGGTTCAGCAATGATGCGCGGCCAACGCACCTCTACAGTGCGAATTGTTTCCCCCACCAACCCCTGCAAACCACGGGCAATGGTTTCGACCTCGGGGAGTTCAGGCACAGGGCAGAGCCGCAATCAAAATTTCGCTAGTCGCTCTGGCTGTATCGGTGCGCGGTTCAAGGCCCAGACTGGCGCGCCAAGCATCTTCAAGCCCATCGAGGTCTACGCCAATGACATTTTGCAGAGCCTCGTCTTGATTGATTCCTGTATTGAGCTCAGCCAGAAGATCACAAAGTGCATCTTGCCCATAGCTACTGACCATGAAATCGACAACCGACCAGGCCTCGCCATAATAGAGATCCACCAATGAGGAATCCCCAGAATAAGTTGTCATCGAACGGAGTGACAAGAGTGCATCGTCCTCGACTGCCGCATCTAGTGCGTTCTGGTTGCTGACGGGCAACTCTTCCTCGGCATACATGGCCAGGCCCTCATCCAACCAGCTCGGCATGTTCGCAAATGCACTAGGCATCATCTGTCCAACAATGATGTGGCTCAACTCGTGTGCCACCGTAAGCATGGCACCATCATGCGTGCCGAGCAGGAGCAAAGTGTCTTCATCAACAGCAACGCCCAGCGTGATGACATACTCATCATAGCCCTCAGCGCGTACAGAAAGTGCTGAGGCCATATCGCGTGAACTCTGATAGGTGTAAATATTGACGGTGCCAGGTGCTGATACACTCATCTGGTCAGCTAATCGCACCAGGGCTGCCTCGGCCGCATCGAGGATCTCCTGAGCATTGTCCTCATCACCATACCAGTAAAGATCGATGCCCTCACCCTGAAGCAAGGCCCAATCCTGAGAATTGTCGTTATAGACAAAGGTCTCTATAGGTGTATTCAGCACCTGTCCGGTCGCATCCGTCAGTTCCCACCATACTCTGAACTCTGTTCCGGGGGCATATTGCCCCACTACAAGCTCTTCGACGTAGCTCAGGGTCTGCTCGCGAATGGGTTGAAAATCGGGGTAAACGCGTCGGACAAGCGGGGAACCAACCCTACCAAAAAAGAGAACGCAATCAGCCAAAGGATTATCGAGTTTGGTATCGAGGCCAAAGGCAATAGACTCGCCAAAGCTGTAACTGATCTCAGAAGCACTTGTGCTCTGAGCAGAAACAGGCATGATGGCGATCAAGAGCAACATGGCCAACACACAGAGAATATTCTCTAACCGTCTCTTAGGGAATCTGGACAAGTTCATCGACACTCGTGTTCCGATAACGTTCCCCTTCTTCAACGAGCAAATTGGGGATACCATCTTTGATAGGGTATTTGCATGAGCAATCAGAATTCTGGCAGACAAGCCAATTTTCACGTTCCAGAACAAGACGTGACCTGCATCGAGGGCAGGCAAGAACAGCTAAAAGTTCTTCGCTTAACATGTATTAGACTCCATCATGGGGTTCCAAACTAACTAGGTAGCTATTATAGCACACTACAATAACACGAACCAGCCTGTGCAATTCGCTATGTCATTTGGCGTGCAACCATGGACATGATATACTTGCTGAGCGGGCGTCTGGCTCGCACATTTAACACGTATCTCGTTGGGAGGCGCCGTGCCAGCAATTGCGCTGGTTCGCCCCCGTTAAAGAGATACGGGTGACAGCAACGGAGGAATGAATTATGTCAGTAGTAACCATGAGGCAGCTTCTTGAAGCTGGCGTGCACTTTGGGCACCGCAGCAACCGCTGGAACCCCAAGATGCGCCCCTACATTTTTACCGAGCGCAACAGCATTCACATCATCGACCTTCAGCAAACCGTCAACGCGCTTGATCGCGCCAGCAATTTTGTGCGCGAAACTGTCGCCAAGGGCGGAACCATCATTTTTGTGGGCACCAAGCGTCAAGCCCAGGCAGTTGTTGCTGAACAGGCTAGCCGTTGCGGCATGCCTTATGTCAATCAGCGCTGGCTCGGTGGAACCCTGACCAACCTCACCACCATTCGCACCCGTGTTGACCACATGCTTCGCCTTGAAGATCAGCAAGCGAGTGGCGTATGGGATGTTCTCCCCAAAAAGGAAACCACCCTCAAAGTCAGGGAGCTCACCAAGCTCCATCGACGCCTTGGTGGTCTGCGTAACTTGACCAGACTGCCGCAGGCTCTGTTCATCATCGATAGCAACCTAGATGATATTGCAGTGCAAGAGGCGAACAGACTGGGGATTCCAGTAATCTCACTTGTTGATACTAATTCGAACCCTGATCCCATCGATTTCGTCATTCCGTCTAACGATGATGCAATTCGCGCGATCACCCTGATTACCACCAAGATTGCAGACGCAGTCATCGAAGGGCAGAACATGCGCGGTGAAACCGTTGAGGAAGTTATTCCGGACGCAGAGCTGGGTGCAGGTCTCGCTGGCGACGATGAAGATTTCGATGATACGAGTGATACTGACGATGATGACGATATGTTCATCATTGATGAAGACGAATAATCCCTACTAGAAAATTGCACACTGGCGCAGTGGGGCAATGTCCCAACTGCGCCAGCTCTGTGAAAAAGGAGTATCTAATAATGGCTGTGACCACCGAGATGATCAAAGAGCTCCGAGAGAAGACAGGGGCCGGCATCCTTGATTGCAAGCGCACCCTGGATGCAACCGATGGTGATATCGAAAAAGCTGCAGAGATTCTCAAAGAAAAAGGCATGGCCAGTGCCCAGAAAAAGGCCGGCCGTGAAGCCTCTGATGGCCGCATCGAAGTCTACGAGCACCCGGGCAACAAGCTTGTCGCCATGATCGAAATCAACTGTGAGACAGACTTTGTGGCGCGCACTGACACCTTTTTGGGACTCTGCCACGACCTGGCCATGCATGTAGCTGCTGCCGCACCGCAGTGGGTCTCTCGTGATGATGTTCCTGTCGAAACGTTGGCAGAAGAAAAAGCCAAGTACGCCGATGATGTTGCCGGCAAGCCCGAGCACATCGTTGGTCGAATCATCGATGGCAAGTTGGCCAAGTTCTATGAGGAGAACTGTCTCCTTGAGCAGACTTTTATCCGCGATGAGGAAAAGACCGTTCAGCAGCTCATTACAGAAAGTGTCGCCAAGCTGGGCGAAAATATCATGGTCAAGAGATTTGCACGCTTCCAGATCGGCTGATCAGTAGCTTATATTTAGGAGGCAACTTATGTCGGGTCTCAAGTACAAGCGCGTTCTCCTCAAGCTAAGTGGCGATTTTATGTCGGGTGAATTGGGCTTTGGTATCGACCCGGCTACTGTGACAAAGGTGGCGGTCCAGATCAAGAGTCTGGTTGATCTTGGTGTTGAGACCGCCATTGTTATAGGCGGCGGCAATATCTGGCGTGGTGGTGATGCGCTGGCTGCTGGAATGGATCAACCCACAGCTCACTATATGGGTATGTTGGGCACGGTTATGAACGCCGTGGCGCTTCAGGATTCACTGGAACGGTTAGGCATCATGACACGTGTGCAAACAGCCATCGAGATGCGTGAAGTGGCGGAGCCTTATATCCGCCGACGGGCTATACGACACCTCGAAAAGGGGCGCGTAGTTATCTTTGGTGGTGGCACCGGCAATCCTTTCTTTACCACAGATACCGCCGCAGCCCTGCGAGCCCTTGAAGTAGATGCCGAGATCCTGATGAAAGCCACCAAGGTGGACGGCATTTATGACTCTGACCCGCTCAAGAACCCCAATGCGCAACGATTCGACTCCCTAACCTACATTGACGCCCTCAACATGGGCGTGCGTGTCATGGATAGTACGGCAATCTCGCTGTGCATGGAGAACAATCTGCCGTTGATGGTATTCAAACTTGCGCCACCAGACAGTCTCATCAAAGCTGCCTGTGGAGAGCCACTTGGTACCGTCGTTGGCGCCTAATAAGTAGTACACTGTGTGGGAGTGGACAGTCAGGTCTACTCCCGCTATTATTATGTATGGGCTCCATCAGCATACTCGTATAGAAACTGGAGGTTTGCTCATGAGCGACGAAGTCCTATTTGAATACGAAGAACGCATGGAGAAATCCGTCGCTGCCTTTAGAAGTGACCTCATGACGATCCGCACAGGTCGAGCAGCCCCTGCACTTCTTGATAATGTAATGGTTGACGCATACAGTTCTACCATGCCCCTCAACCAAATGGCCACAGTGTCTGCTCCGGAACCGCGTATGCTCATGATTCGTCCTTGGGATACCAGCGTTATTGGGGCCATCGAAAAGGCGATTCTCAAGTCGGACCTTGGCCTTACCCCCAACAACGATGGTCGTGTCATACGTCTTTCTATTCCCGCACTCACTGATGAGCGTCGTAGAGACCTCGCCCGTATGGTGAACAAGCGGTTGGAAGAATGTCGCGTATCCATTCGAAATCTGCGGCGAGACGCCCGCAAAGAGTTGGACGACCTCAAAAAGGGCAAAGAACTGACCGAAGACGATTTTCGAGTTGCTGAAGAGGACCTACAAAAACTCACCGACAAGTACATCGCACAGAGCGATGAATTGGGTGAGCAAAAGCAGGCCGAGATTATGGAAGTGTAATGATCGAGAGCAGCGCGCAAGGCACAACCACATTGCATACAGTGCCTCGCCATGTAGCCATTATCATGGATGGAAACGGTCGTTGGGCAAAAAGCCGTGGCCTGGCCAGATCGTTGGGCCATCTGGCTGGCACGGACAACCTATACGAGATTCTTCGTGCTGCGCGTGAGTTTGGCATTGAGGTTTTGACGCTCTATGCCTTTTCGACAGAGAATTGGGACCGCCCCGAGCAAGAAGTGCGGGCACTACTCAGGCTCATCGAGCGTTCCATTGACCGCAATCTGGATGAGTTGAATGACAGTGGCGTTCAGTTTCGTCATATCGGAAACCGAGAGCGACTGGAGCCCAGGTTGTTGACCAAAATAGACAATGCAGTCAATGCCACGCAAGCCAATCACGAACTCATCCTCAACATCGCGTTTAATTATGGCGGGCGAGCCGAGATTCTCAATGCCGTGCGTGCTGCAATTCACGATGGCCTTTTACCCGAACAGATCAATGAGGAGACTTTTTCCAGCTATCTCGACACAGCCGGATTACCAGACCCGGATTTGATCATTCGCACAGCTGGCGAAATGCGCCTTTCCAACTTTTTGATCTGGCAGGCCGCCTACGCCGAGATGTACTCGACACCTGTCTTCTGGCCCGACTTTGACCGTCAGGAGCTGTATAAAGCCCTTGTGGAATACCAGTCTCGTGAGAGACGCTTTGGCAAAGTTACCGAAGGCACCATATAACAACGCTGCACCGTTCCTGTGGACGTGTTTGACTGTGTGTGCGCTATGAATCAGGAGAAGGCATGCTACGAACGCGCATTCTAAGCGCTGCCGTTTTGATACCTATTGTGATTGCAGCCATTTGGTTTGGCGATATCGCACTCACACTTTTCACATCTCTTTGCGCCGTATTAGCCACGCGCGAATATATTAGTCTGGTTCAGGCCGAATCAGGTGGCCCTCAGGGTACGGCTTGCCCCAGCCTGCCCATCGCGGTCATCGCAGCCGTAGCTTTTGTCTTTGATGCCGCCTACCCCGAATTCAATATCCTATCTACCACCCTGTTGCTACTCGTGCTAGGCGCAATCTTTATCCAGCTAAGCAGGAAAAACCAGGAAGGCACCATGAACGGCTGGGCACTCACTGTCGCTGGGGCCATCTATATCGGTTTCTGCCTGAGCTATGCAGTGCGCCTACGAGCCCTGGACCAAGGTTTTTGGTGGTTGCTTTTGTCCATAGTCAGCACTTGGATTGGCGATACCGCGGCTTATTTGGTTGGTTCTCGTTGGGGAAAAACCCCTCTGTTGCCGCAGATTAGCCCACATAAAACAATCGAAGGCGCTTCGGCAGAGATCATTGTCGGCACACTCGTCGTGATGCTTCTGATCATGCTCCTGCCCATTGCTCTCAAATGGTGGCAGAGCCTGATACTTGGTTTCGTTATCTCTATCGGAGCCATTCTTGGCGATCTGGCAGAGTCCGCCATCAAACGCCAGGTGCATGTCAAAGATTCATCCCAATTGATCCCCGGTCATGGCGGTATGTTCGACCGAGTGGACAGTCTTCTGGTGACGGTACCGCTCACCTATTATGCAGTCCTCTTGTTTCTCTGAGCGGAGTTTTATATGGCAGTGAATATCGATTGGCTGTATGTTCTTCAGACAATCACAAGCTTTGGCAATACCATCCTGCTTTCGGCAAACGTTATCCTTGGGTTTTCTCTCTTTCTCTACATCATCGCACATAACTACAAGAGTAGCGTTGCTCGGGCGTTCTGTTCTCTGATTCTATTTGTTACTATTACCTACATTGCAGATATTGCCGTTAACAGCGTCACAGAGACCAAGTCTGCTGAAATGTGGCTCCGTTTGCAATGGCTAGGCATTGCCATGATGCCCGCAGCCTATCTTCATTTCGCCTCAACCATCCTCGATTACACGCGTTCACGAGACCGGAATCGCCGCCTTTTGGTTCTTCTCAGTTATGTCATTTGTGCCACCGTGTTAGTGATGGCCCTCTCATCTGATCTCATCGTCGGTGGCATCAACACCGAGCCCGATTTTCATTTGGTTGCTGGCAGTGGATTCTGGTATTTTACCGCTTACTATGCCCTGATAACACTCACTGGCTGGATGTACATCATCCGCGCACAAAAGCGCACACTCACCACAGTGAATCGTCGGCGCCTTGGTTATCTCAAATGGGCGGTGGCAGCACCCAGCATTGGCGTCTTTCCCTACTTGTTGCTTCCTCCAACGGCACAGTTCTTTTCGATGAATCTTATCAACGGTCTTATCCTTTTGGGAAACATGGCCGTACTCGCCATGATGACACTCATCGGCTATACGGTGGCCTACCAAGGCGCCACACAGCCTGATCGCGTCATCAAAAAGAACCTCATCACCTTTTTGCTGCGAGGCCCTGGTACGGCTATCGCTGTGGTAATTTTAATGCAGCTGGTGCCCCATTTTGAGCATATTCTGGGTTTGCCCCGCGAGGTTGTGGTAGTCATTGTGGTCGCTATGGCCGTTGTGGTGTTGGAATTAGCAATAACTATGGCGCAACCCTTGGTGGCACGGCTGGTTTACCACCGCGATAGAAAAGAAATTCTCTGGCTGCAAGAACTGGATGAACGCTTGTTGACCAGCACCGACCTGGAACAGGTGCTGGAAAATACGCTAGTAGCACTCTGCGAGCTTGTACGCGTACCTTCAGGCTTTATCCTGACGATCAAGGAAGAACGCTTTTCCCTCCAGATGACCTGCGGAGATCGTAACGATGCCCAATCGTTTCTCCAAGATATCTCGGTTGACGATCTGTTGGAAAAAACTGTGGGAAGTCGTAAAGATGACTTTTTATCACAGAGTGACTTTGCCGTTGTAGATCATCACTGGGTGCTTCCTCTGCTTTCACGAACTGACGATTCGACATTGGGAATGTTGGGGGCCCGCTTTGAAGGCACCGAACCCATCTTTTCCGATCAAACCCGAGATGCGATCTATGCACTCGTCAAGCGTGCTGAAGCAGCTATGGAAGATATGCGCTTTCAGCAGCAGATTCTTGCGCTCTTGCAAGGCATTGAAGTAGAGGTTGAGGCCATTCAGGCATGGCGGGCCCGACAACCCGGTACCGCCGCGCAAATGAATAACTCGACCAAAGATGAGGTAGTAGGTTTTGATCAGGTCATCAAAGATGCTCTCTCTGACTATTGGGGAGGCAGCCGACTCACTCAGAACGACCTGCTAGAGCTAAAAATCGTTCGGCGCGAAATGGAGAACCATCAAAAGGCCCCGGCCAACGCCGTGCGCAGTGTCCTCAAATCAGCCATCGAACGTCTGCGCCCAGAGGGTGACCAAATGATCGGTGATAACGAATGGACGCTGTACAACATCCTCGATCTGCGCTTTGTACGAGGTATGCGTATCCGTGATATCGCTAATCGCCTGGCGATGAGCGAATCCGATTATTACCGTAAACAGCGTGTTGCCATTGAACAGATCGCAGATACCATCGCTCAAATGGAACAGGAGCTCGAACACCTCGAATCTGAGCGCATTGCACCCGATACGGATGCCGATTAAAAATGCCGTGCTTCTGACAGACAGATAGAAAGAACTCATGTCATACCCTCTGCATAATGCCCTGGAGGCTGCGGGCGTTCAAGCTCTTTTCTGCGGCCCTCTTGTTACCCCCATGCACGAATATCCTGAGGCTGTGGTGTGCGCCTCTGGCGAGAATGCTGTAAACCAGACGCTGGGCAGTACAATCGCAGGCTGCCGCGCAATTGCCTGTCTGGCTGGTATCGATCTGGCATCCTCGTTGGGCTCTTTAGCAGCCACAGCATATACGGGTTGCCATCGTGGACTGGTGATTCTAAGTTTTGATGGGCTGCGCAGCTCTAGCGCAGGGACAGAATTCGATTCCCGACCGGCTGCCAGGCTGGTTGAGCTCCCCGTTGTAGAACCGCGCAATGCTGCCGAAGCAGGTACTCTACTTTTGCAATGTTATGCCTGGTCCGAGGGCATTGGCATTCCCATTATCATGAGGTTGCGCAATAGCCATTTGCAGGCCTGCAATGAAGCTAGTCTTTGGCCGCTACCACGCCGTGCCATCCACTTTTTGCGCAAGCACAATCGCTGGGTCACCGCATCTCATATTGCCTATGCCCGAAGAAGGGCAAGTCATGATCGACTTCGCCACTGGACGCGAGATATCGAGACTTCTCCTTTTGACGCAGAAACGCTGGGCCAACAAACAGGTATTCTCGGCGTAGGCGCCTGTTGTGAGATGGCAGGAGAAACTGTCAAGCTCGCCGGCGATGCGATCGATTTGATGATGCTTTCTACAGTGTGGCCGCTGCCAACCGCGCGTGTAACAAAATGGCTGGCCGGCCACAATCAGGTGCTGGTGATTGAGAATGGGCAGCCATTTGTGGAAGAACAGATCAAGGCCATTGCCCACGATGCCAAGCTGGAAGTGCGCATCTGTGGGCAAACGAGCCGTCATCTGCGCGAAGAAGGCTCCCCACTATTGAGCCAGGTGCTCGCCGCGCTAACAGAATTGCATCCCGAGTTGACACTGCCAACGACGACGGAGAACGACGATCCTTATGGCGAACCAGACCATTTTGAGGATTCGCCGTTCTACCCTGCCCTCAAAACACTGGAGCAAGTCATCAGTGAACGTATAGGTCGAGAAAACGTCATCATCGCAGCAGAGCCAGGTCCTTGGGCGGGCCTCAACGAGGTGCCCTTTGAACTGGTGGATGTACGCTGCACACGTGGTGCAAGCATGGCGCTTGCCGACGGATTGCGCCACAACTCACACTACCATCTTGTATGCCTCACCGACCGAACGGCCTTTTTAAAGGCTGGATTGGAACAGTTTTCATTACGGCATCAGCAAACAACACCCGTGACAACCATTCTGTTGTGGCAAGACGACATTGGCGATACGCTGAACCTGGAGCTACTGCTGGACGCGTTAGGGCAAGCGTGGTGTACCTGGTATACAGGCGACAGTGAGGATGATCTGGCAGCACAATTTGAACGTGCGATCAAGGAAGAGCGAAATTACACGTTGCTGATAAGAAACAGGCGATAATCGAGCAATCAAAAAGGGGACACACAATGTGTGCCCCCTTTTTTGATTTACTGAAAAGAGAGTTTTTCGCGGTTATACACTGGATCGACCCCAACCCAATCCCCTACATCAATCGCTGGGATCTCGGATCGCTGCTCCGCGGTAAGCTGGATATCCAGACCACCGATGGTATCGTTCAATTGGTCGAGATTACGCGCTCCTAGGAGCGGGCAGGTAACGCGCGAATCGCCCAACACCCAGGCAAGCGCCAATTGGGCTGGCGTCACGCCCATATCGGCCGCTTTGACACAAAACTGCTCCACAACATCTAGAGCGCGTTCTGTGAAATAACGATCATAGTAGCTGCCAAAGGCCTCCAAACGTGCACCTTTGGGTAGATCTCCCTCACGCCGATATTTACCCGTCAACATTCCCCCCGCCAGAGGGTTGTAAGGAATAACACCCAAACCTTTGTACGCGCAATAGGGCAATAACTCGGTCTCTATACCTCGATTGAGGGCATTAAAAATGGGCTGAACGCTCACAAAATAGGCCCAGCCGTTACGTTCGGCCGCAGCCAAAAATTCAGCAAGATGCCAAGCTGCAAGGTTGGAACAACCCACATAGCGCACCTTGCCCTGCTGAATCAGATCATCCAGTGCCCCCAATGTCTCTTCTACCGGCACATCGGGATCCCAGCGGTGAATCTGATACAGGTCGATGACATCGGTTTGCAGTCTACGCAGGCTCGCCTCAACAGCCTGTTGAATATGCAACCGAGAAAGCCCTTTATCATTAGGGCCAGGGCCCGTCATGCCAAATACTTTGGTAGCCAACACAACGCGATCACGATTACCGCGCTTTTTTAGCCAACGGCCGACGACTTCTTCAGACGCACCCGCCGCATAGACATCCGCAGTATCGATGACATTCCCGCCAAGCTCAATATAACGATCCATCAGCTTGAAAGACATGCCTTCATCGGCCTCTCGGCCAAACGTCATCGTGCCCATGCAAACGGGAGACACTTGAAGCCCGGAACGACCCAATTTTCTGTATTCCATGCTCGTACCTCCTTACAAACAATATCCCTATTCTACCCCGGTACTGACCTAAAGACCAGCTCATCCGCTTTGCCCGTTACCCTAAATAAGCTTATGATGCCACACATCAATTCGTTAGATCTTAATCGTCGAGGTTAGTCAATGTCCGGAGTAGTAATCGCTCTGCTATGTGCTCTAAGTTGGGCAATTGGATCAGTATCCATGCGCAACTTGTCCACCAAGGTGGATCCGTTCACGCTCAATGCCCCAAGAACACTGGTAGGCGCCATCTCAATGATCGTAGCCATGTATGCCACAGGAAGCCAGTCGGGCATTGCGGATGTCACTCTGACCAAGTACGCTTATATGGTTATCGCGCTACTCGTTGGCGCCGGCATTGGTGATTCATTATATGTTGGCTCAATGTCTCGCATTGGCGTGTCTCTTTCCTTTCCCATCTCATCAACGTATCCTATCATCACCCTGATGCTAAGCTTTTTCTTCCTGCAAGAATCTCTCTCTGCCACCATTGTTGCGGGACTTGTGTTAGCACTTGTCGGCTTGTTGCTGATTTGCCGGCGAGATAAGAGCCAGCAAGAGAACGCCGTGCCACAAAAGACGGGTATTCTCATGTCCTTTGGTGCAGCCATCCTTTGGGCTATATCAGCTATCATTCTCAAGCCCGGCATCGAGGGGATTGATGCCGTCGTTGTCAGTGCCATTCGCATGCCTGTTCTATCTCTGTTTTTCTGGCTCGTCTCTATAATCAGTGGCAAGGTGGGCACGCTTTGGAAACTCTCACTGCGTGAGTGGTTGACAATCATCTTTGGCGGTTTAGTTGGTTGGGGGGCGGGAAGCATCCTCTTTGTTCAAGCCGTTGCCATGCTCGGCCCTACACGGGCAGCCATTATCACCTCAACATCGCCGCTATTTGCCCTACCGATGAGCATCCTCTTGCTTGGAGAGAAGCCTTGCCGTACAGTATGGATAGGTACCGCCTTGACTGTTGCGGGAATAGCCCTGGTCTCATAGTCAAGTTCTCTTGCATCATATTCCAGTTTGGCATATAATTCCGCCTGTTCGCTCGGATTCAAGGCTTTCGGTTGATATATTCCCGACAAGCTGATTCCGGCCACCTGCCCCTCGCAGATACGAGACCTAGTTGGTCTACGCTCCTACGATCGGTCGGCGCTAGCCGGACATAGCGTGGGAGATAGTAGGTCCCCCGCGTGTCATGGTTTGTCGTGATACATACAAACACGACGGAGCAGCGCAATGGACAACTATGGTACAACAGATCCTTCGATGGGCGTCACTGAAGACCCCCTACATCAAGTTCTAGCCCTCGAACAAAGAGCCGAAGGCATTGTGCGTGATGCCGAAGCTGAAGCGGATAGAATCACCGCTACGGCCGATGAGCGCATTGCTGCAATCGCCCAACGTTCTGAGCAGGACATCAAAAGCCAGATTGATGAGCTGCAGGTCGCCTCAGATCAAACCGTTCATCTGCAAGCAGAACAGATTGACGAAAAGAACAAAACGGAATGGCACAATTGGGAGACCCTGGCCCGAAAGCATTTGGAAGATGCCGTCAGATTTGTCGTCAGCACTGTACTCGCCGGAGAAGATAGATGAGCACCGGCATGGAGGCAGTCGCTTATTCGGCCAGCAATGCACGCGTGCGTGGCCTCTATTCGCGACTTCTCAGCAGTAAACAATGGCGAGCTCTCGTCGATGTCCCAAACCTTGAAGCGGCCGTCACTTTTTTGCGAGACACGTCCTATAGTCCAGCTCTGGAGGGCTTGACCGATACGCCCTTGCGCATCACAACCATCGAAGGCCGCCTCAAGGCGCTGGTAGCCGATAATACCAACAAGTGCCTCAGCCTGGCCAAAAGCGGCGCAAGGCGCATGGTACTAGTTTGGTTGCGCCATTTCGAACTTGATAATCTAAAGGTGGTCTTTCGAGGTATTGCTCAGGGATACAATGCCGAGCAAATCGAATCCATGCTTATCCCTCTGAGTGAGGCAACAACGCTCCCCTGGAGCAGCCTGGCCCATGAGCTATCTGTGCCGGCCCTTGTAGATCGTCTACAGGGGACGCACTATATCAATCCCCTAAGGAACGCCCTCCCCGGCTATGAACGAGATGATTCACTGTTTAGCATAGAGGTTGCTCTGGACATTCGCTATTATCGAGATGTCTGGGCCGTTATGCAGCGTTTGGGGACTTTGGAACACAAAGACGCCAAGATCATGATGGGGGATATTCTTGACGCTCTGAACATAGAATGGGCCTTTCGTTACCGCGAATACTATGGCCTTTCTCCTGAGGAGATTGTGAACTATACCCTGTGGCATACGGACCGTACCGATGCAAACCTGATACGCGAGATTGCACTTGGCGCAACACCCCGTGAGATCGTCGACAGAGTATTTGGGCAAAATGCCGTGGATCTGTCTGGCGCGCCCACTGAGGTTTCACAAATGCTGCCCGAACTAGAGCTGGCACTCAAACGGCATACAAGAAAGACCGCAAAGAGCCTCCTCGGCGGATATCCTTTCCGTCTGGGCACCATCTTGGCATATCTTGTACTTTTGGACCAAGAAGTAACGGACCTAATTACCGTGATTGAAGGCAAGGAAATGGGCTGGGAACCCGACGAAATCCATCACTATCTGATCCGACGCGAGGAGTGAGCATGCTTGCACCAGCCGAAATGGCCGAAGTAGACATTTTCGTACTCGAAAATGACATTCAGCAGGTGGCCCAAGTCATTGCCAGCATGGGCCTCATGCACTTGCTCGATGTCAACTCCCTCAGTCAATGGGAACAGGGAGCAGGAACTGCCTGGCAAGGACGTATTGCAACATATACCACGCAAGAACGGCGTATCGTCGATCTGATGCATTCGCTTGAGATTCCGGAACAGCTACGGCCGTGCGAAGGACAACTGAATCCTGAACAGGATCATGTACTGGTTGAAAAAGAGCTTTCCGAGATCGAACTGCGGGCCAATGAGCTGCAAGATCGCGCAAGAGAGCTGGAACGGACGACCGAAAAGCTTGAGCTGTCTACACGGTCGCTTCAACTCCTTGCACCGCTCTCTATCAGCATCGAAGACTTGGAACAGCTCAAGCACCTGCACTTTGTAGCGGGCATGCTGCCCGCAGAAAACCTATCACGACTCGAAACCAGCCTTTACAGTATTCCCTATCGCATCATGCCGGTTGAACAAGTGGGAGCAAGGGAGCTCGTATTTGCATTCTGCGCCCCAGAACACGCCCCCATTCTAGACCGAGCCCTGGAAAGTGCGTTCCTTGACCGCTTTGAGCTACCAGAGAATGCGCAAGGGACAGCATCCGAAGCTCTGGTTTCTGTAAGAGAACGCTTGGCTAAGACGAAAGATGAACTCGCAGATATTCATGACTCGCTCCAAGATCTCATGGTCGAAGTTCGCCCCATTCTCGACCAGATGCTTGCACGAGTCCGTGATGATCACGCTATTGCCGAAGCCATGTCTCACTTTGGCCATCGTGGGCGTGTTTATCTTGTGGCCGGGTGGGTGCCAACAAAGCGCATTGAAGAATTGCAAAAGCATCTCAAAGAGGCTACCAGTGACCGCATCACCATCGAGATCAACTCGCCATATGCTGGTGGCAAAGGGCAGATTGTGCCCACCATGTTACACAACAAACTATTCAAACCATTCGAGTCTTTGGTCAACATCTATGGCACGCCTGGCTATGATGAGATTGACCCAACCCCAATTGTGGCTGTTACCTTCACGCTGATGTTCGGTGCTATGTTTGGCGACCTTGGCCACGGCGCTCTGCTAGCCATAACAGGATTGCTGCTAACACTGGGCATCATTGGTTCGGCCAGCAATCTCAAAAAGATAGGGCCTATTTTGCTCGGCTGCGGCGTCTTTTCCATGATCTTTGGGACGCTCTATGGCAGTGTCTTTGGCATGGAGGATGTTATCGGGGCCATCTGGCTTAGGCCAATGGATGACATCATGACGCTCCTAGAAGCATCGGTTATCTTTGGTGTCGTTGTGCTCAACATAGGTTATATCTGCCACATTTATGGATCTGCACATCGTAAGAGGCTCAAGCAAGCCATCTTTGATAGAAACGGCATCTCGGGCTTTGTTCTCTACTGGAGCCTTTTGGCCACAGTTATCCTGCCTCTAACAGGGTATAATCTGCCCATCATTTTTGTCCTCTTGGATATTGTGCTCAGCATTGCCTTGTTCTTTGCAGAGCCACTTACCAAGTTGATCAACAAAGAGAAACCACTCATCGAAGGCAGCCTCGTCGAATACCTCGTGCAGGCCTTTTTTGAGCTGTTTGAAACGTTCATCTCTTTCCTGAGCAATACGCTCTCGTTTGTGCGATTGGGCGCCTTTGCCGTTGCCCATGTGGGGCTGAGTATGGTGGTATTCCTATTGGCAGACATGATCGGGGGGCCTTCGTTCCTCGGACAAGTATTGCGAATGGTTATCATCATCGGAGGCAATCTCTTTGTCATCGGATTTGAGGGCGTCATCGTAGGCATTCAGACGCTGAGACTCGAGTATTACGAGTTCTTTGGCAAGTTCTTCTCTGGATCGGGCACGCCCTTCAAACCACTCGTTTTCCCAGATTCACAAAACCAACCCGCAGAATAGGAACGCGTGAGGAGTAACAATATGCAGACGATCATTAGTGGAATTGCCATGCTGGCTGTAGTAGGTCTTGGAACCGGATATTATCTCAGCCGTCGCCGACACAGTGCGGGTACAGCCAAGGCATGGATAGGCAGTATGGTAGGTATTAATGGGCTGGCCGTGCTCATGTGCGCAGCCTTTATCCTGCTGACGCTGACCAGCCCCATGCCTGTTTTTGCCCAGACGGGAACCGAAACCACCACAACAGCTAGCACCGCGGCCATTGGCGCAGGTTTGGCGACAGGGTTGGCCTGTATCGGTTGCGGTATTGCAGTAGGCATTGCTGGCGCTGCTGCTATCGGAAGCATCACCGAAAAGCCCGAAGTACTGGGCAAGACCCTCATCTTTGTAGGCCTGGGTGAAGGTATCGCTATTTATGGCTTGATCATCTCGTTCATGATCTTGAACTCTTGATTTAGGAGCGCACCATGCGCATGTTTGTCATTGGCAACAAGGATAGTGTCTTGGGCTTTTCACTTGCGGGTGTTGCCGGTCGTTCGGTTACATCGCAGGAACAGCTCAAGCAGGCTATTGATTCGGCACTTGCCGATAGGACAATTGGGCTACTTATTTTTACCAAAGATATGGCCGACTGGGAGCGAGAGCGCATCGACCAGCTCAAGATAGCAAGCCAGCTACCGCTTGTCGTCGAGGTTCCAGGTAGAGATGGTGAAGGCGCTTCCACTTCACTTCAAGAATTCGTTCAGAGTGCCATCGGCATTCGTCTTGGAGGTGGCATGTGAACACTGTCATAGGCAAAGGCCTAGAAGCCTTTATCAACCAGGAAGCACGAGAAAAAGCCCTGGGTATTCTTGATGAGGCTCGTACAAAAGCGGAACAGCGTGTCAAAGACGCCGAAAAGCAGGCTGCCGGTGACGTGCGAAAAACCGTCAATGCCCAGGCCGCAGGCATACAATCGCGCGAAAAACAGGCTATTGCTCAGCTCAAATTAGATGCCCACCGTCATTTGATCGCCCACCAAGAAGAGATCATTGACCAGATTTGGCAAAAAGCGATAGCCGAATTGGACGGTATTAAAGATGCAGCAGAAACGCACCGTATTGAGGTACTCACAGCACTCATTCGCGATGCGCTGGAGCAATTTGGCAAAGATCGTGCCAGATTGCAGCTTGCTGAGCATGACCTGCCTTTGGCAACTGAGGACCAATTGAAAGCCTGGCAGAAAATCGGGCTTGAACATGGTGTTCAAGAAATCGTGCTCAACACTGAACCCGCTGCAATGATGGGCGGCGCCATTCTCACAAATGATGATGAGACGGTCATTGTAGATAACTCGTTTGACGAGCGGCTTCGTCTTGTCAAACAGGATTTGAGAGACAGGGTGGGCCAGATACTGGTATCAGTAGACTGATAACCAAGCGCCGCCGGGAGGTATGCATTGGAAGCAATAGGAAATGTAAGCTGGGTTAGCGGCCCTGTCGTTCGTATGAGCATCACGGGCGCCGTCCAGATGGAAGAACAAGTTCAAGTCGGTAAAGATCTCCTGATTGGAGAAATTATCGGCGTGCGTGGCACAACAGCCATCATCCAGGTATATGAAGAAACCGGCGGCGTTACGCCAGGAGATGAAGTTTATGGCTCTGGTGCTCCGTTAAGTGCAGAGTTAGGCCCTGGCCTGATCGGGCAAATCTTTGATGGCATTCTGCGTCCACTGGAAGAACTCGCCAAACAATCGGGGGATTTTATCGCGAGAGGTGTGACCGCCCCGTCGTTGAATCGCGAGAAAAAGTGGCACTTTGCACCTGCAGCCCAAACAGGCACTGACATGACCGGCGGCGAGTTATTGGGGCATGTACCCGAAACGCCGCTTATCAAGCATTCGGTTATGCTTGCACCGCATATCCATGGCAAACTAACCTGGATAGCGCCTGAAGGTGATTATACTGTTACAGATGTCATTGCCCACATTACCCAAGGCAAGGTTGAACAACCCGTTACCATGATGCAGCGCTGGCCAGTCCGTGTAAAACGGCCCATTGCCGAGCGTTTTCAGCCTGACGAGCCCTTGATCACAGGACAGCGCGTTATCGATGCTTTGTTCCCCGTTGCTAAGGGTGGAACTGCGGCTCTACCGGGTGGTTTTGGCGCCGGTAAAACCGTGTTGCAGCACGCGTTGGCCAAGTGGGCCGATGCCGATATCGTCATCTATATTGGCTGCGGAGAACGCGGCAACGAGATGACGGATGTGCTTACCGAATTCCCCAAGCTGATTGACCCGGCAACCGGTCATTCACTGATGGAACGCACCATCCTTATTGCTAATACCTCCAATATGCCGGTGGCAGCACGTGAGGCCAGCATTTATACCGGTATTACTTTGGCTGAATACTATCGCGATATGGGATACCACGTCGCGTTGATGGCTGATTCGACCTCGCGTTGGGCCGAAGCCTTGCGCGAAGTTTCAGGCCGCCTTGAAGAGATGCCCGCTGAAGAGGGTTTTCCTGCTTATTTGCCCTCCCGATTGGCTGGCTTTTACGAGCGTGCCGGCCTTACCGAATCTCTTTGCGGGAGACGAGGCTCCATCACCGTCGTAGGGGCCGTATCGCCCCCCAGCGGCGACTTTTCTGAGCCGGTTACACAGCACACCCGGCGATTCATCCGCACTTTTTGGGCGCTGGATAAAACACTGGCAGCAGCCCGCCACTTTCCCAGCATTAACTGGCTCAACAGTTATTCGGGCTATTCTGATGTGATTGCGGCCTGGCATGCCCAGCATGGTGATCCCCGCTGGCAAGAACTGCAACAGTTGATGATGGACATTCTGCAAGAGGAATCCCAACTGCAAGAGATTGTCAAACTCGTAGGCGCTGATACACTGCCCGATTCTCAGCGGTTGGTGCTCTTTATCGCCCGGCTCATCAAAGAAGCATTTTTGCAGCAGAACGCCATGGACGAAATCGACGGCTACACAACACCTGAAAAGCAGCGAGCTATCCTGGAACTTGTCGCCCATGCCTACAAACGAGGAGGCCATATCATTGAGATGGGGGCTCCTTCATATCGCCTTGAGAACCAGGTAAGCGTATGGCCGCAAATCATTCGCGCCAAGTCAACCGTCAAGAATGAAGATCAAGATACATTCAAGACAATTCGAGCCGCCATGGATGAACAGCTCGATGCCATAGAAAAGGACTATCGAGAATGAGCGTCAGCGAAATGCAAACGCCAAAACTCGTAACGAGAAGAAACCGCGGTCTCTCCGAGATCTATGGGCCAATTGTCGTCGTCGAAGGTGTTACAGGTATCGGTTACGATGAAGCCGTAGAGATCCGCCTTGCTGATGGCAGCCTCAGGCGAGGCCATGTACTCCAATCCAGCACCAAGGGAGCCGTCGTCGAGGTTTGGGGCGGCACCAGCGGCCTGGAACGCACTACCACCAGCGTCCGCTTTGCAGGCCAGCCCTTACAGATCCCAGTGTCGACCAGTATGCTAGGCCGCGTATTCACCGGGCTGGGCGAGCCCCTGGACGGCATAGCTGCACCGCTTGCCCAGGCACACCGCGATGTCAACGGTGTACCCATCAATCCGACACGGCGCGCCTACCCGCGTGACATTATCGTCACCGGTGTATCGGCTATTGACGGCATGAACACCCTCATTCGCGGGCAAAAGCTGCCCATCTTTTCCGGTAGCGGTCTGCCCCACAACGAACTGGCCGCCCAGATTTCCCGACAGGCCCACCTGATGGATTCAGACGAGGACTTTGCTGTTGTGTTTGTTGCCATGGGCGTCAAGCATGATGATGCCGAGTTCTTTCGCAACAGCTTTGACGAGAGCGGTGCGCTGGCTAACACTGCCATGTTCCTAAACCTGGCAGACGACCCCCCCATGGAGCGTATCATTACGCCACGTGCGGCGCTTACCCTGGCCGAATTCCTGGCGTTTGAGCAAGATATGCACGTTTTGGTCATCATGACAGACATGACCAACTATGGTGAGGCCCTGCGCGAGTTGGGCAGCCAGCGTGGTGAAATCCCCAGCCGCAAAGGTTATCCCGGATACCTGTATAGCGACCTTGCTTCATTGTACGAAAGAACCGGCATTCTGCAGGGTAGCAAGGGTTCCATCACCCAGGTGCCCATCTTGTCCATGCCGAATGATGACATCAGTCACCCCATCCCGGACATGACGGGCTTTATCACTGAGGGGCAGATCGTGATCAGCCGTGAGCTCTTCCGCAAGGGCGTATATCCTTGCATCAACGTGCTACCATCGTTGTCACGTTTGATGAAAGACGGTATTGGCGAAGGATTTACTCGTCCAGATCACCCACATCTTGCCAACCAGCTCTATGCCTCGTACGCGCATGTACAAGAAGTGCGTTCTTTGGCTGCTGTTATTGGCGAAGAAGAGCTTTCAGATACCGACCGTCTCTATCTCGACTTTGGTGACTTTTTTGAAAATCACTTTGTCCACCAAGGGCAAGACGAGTCCCGCTCTATTGACGAAACACTCAACCTTGGTTGGCGTGCCCTGAACACACTACCCGATTCTGAACTGACGCGTGTGTCGGATCAAGAACTGGCCACCTACTATAGAAAGGTTGAGTAGACATGGCCCGTCTGCAAATTCCGCCGACGCGCAGCAACCTAATCTCCATCAAACAGCGCTTGGACCTTGCACAGCAGGGCTTTTCGCTGCTTGATCGCAAACGGGATGTGCTGATGATGGAGATTATTAATCGTATTGAAAAAGCTGGCGTGATTCAAAAACAAGTGGATGAGCAATTTGGGCGTGCTTACAAAATGTTGGAACAGGCTCGCGCCTTTTCTGGAACCGAGCAATTGGAGCACATTGCCTTGATGCGCAGCACGGAACCTAACATCAGAATCACCCCCCGAAGCATTATGGGCGTACCCGTCCCTACAGTTCGTTGCGATTTGCCAGAAAACACACTGGCCTATGGTTTTGGCGATACCAGCATCACTGTGGATCAGGCCCGTCAGGAATGGCTCAAGGCGCTTGAGCTTATGCGCGAACATGCCGAAGTGGTTACCACAATTTGGCGCCTCGCTTTTGAACTACGCCGTACACAGCGGCGAGTTAACGCTCTGGAGCACGTTTTCATCCCCTCTTACCAAGAGACGCTCACTTATATCGAAGATACGCTCGAGGAAAAAGAACGCGAAGAGTTGTTTCGGCTTAAACGCGCCAAGAGCAAAACCGACGAAGCGGGAATTTCTGCCTAAACAACCTAGATCGGCCAGTCTTTCCATAACAGATTGGCCCACATGGGAGAACACGCCCTTATGAAACAACTCGCCCCTTTTGCAGGATCCGGTCAATGGTTCAAGGGCAATCTTCACACCCACTCGACTCAATCCGATGGCGCATATTCACCAGCACAAGCTTGTGAATGGTATTACGAAAAGGGCTATGATTTCATTGCCCTCTCTGACCACTGGGTTTCTACGTCCGGGCAAATTATCCACCCCGACCGCTTTATCACCATCACTGGCGTCGAACTGGATGGCCCTGGTTACCATATGCTGGTACTGGGTGTAGATCACACTCCTGATCGAGAATTGGCCGCTAGCGCAGCCGACCTGGCGCGTTGGGTTAAGCATCAAGGCGGCATGGGCTTTTTTGCTCATCCCTACTGGTGCGGGCAAACTTCACAACAAATTCTGGATGCGCCTGATATTTATGGAGTTGAAGTTTTCAACAGCGATTGTGATTACGGCCGCAATCTGGGCTATTCGAACGTGCAATGGGATGAAGCCCTGACGGCTGGCGCCAATCTGACTGCAATCGCCGTGGACGATACACATTGGAAGAAACCCTACCACGGCCGAGGCTATGTCATGGTTCGTTCTGCCTCGCTTGAAGAAGGCCAAATCTTGGAAGCGCTCAAGGCTGGCCAGTTTTATTGCAGCACCGGCCCACGCATCATGGATGCCGCTATTCATCAGCGAGAGGAGGGGCGGTTTCTTTCCGTCAAATGCAGCCCCTGCCGATACATTACCTTTTATGGTGTCGATAACCAAGGCGCGAGGGTTCGAGCAGAATCGGGGTTGATCGATCGGGCCGAAATATTGATCAAAGAGAAACAGCGTTACTTGCGCATCGAATGTCAAGACGAAAAGGGTGAGACAGCCTGGACAAACGCCTATCGCGTTGATGAATTGCTGCAAATGTCCCTATAGATCGCCTGGTCAACTCTAGTGCCAGTTGCCTCTCTCCGAACCCAAAGCTATAATCACCAACAGGGATAAGAGAAACCAGGCAAGGGGCTCACATGTCCAGGATCAACTGGGAGAACCGTCTCGAGGAGCTAGATACAGGATCAGAAAGCAGTGCTGATTTTATCGAACAACAGACACTGCAAATTGTACTGGATGCCGTAAGCGATTATGCACCCCAGAGTGCCAGTTCGTATCAAAAATGGCTGCTGTCGGTAGTGCGTCGTGTTCTTGGCACTCACCCTGTTTGTGCCCGCCTCATCGGCTTGTTCAACCGCATCCTTTGGTCCCTCGATGGTCTTTCTGCCGAAGAGATGAATTTGCAGTTCCTTGACGGCTTGCAGCAGTGGGCTGGGGAAATTATGCTGGCCGAAGATGCTTTGACGCATCAAGCCGTCAGTGCCCTGGCAAGCGAAGAGACAATTCTGGCATATTCCTATACGCCCATTCACCGAAGAGCGCTTGTCTCAATTGCCAAGGCGAATCCTCAAGTTTCGTTTATCTGCGGTGAAGGTCGCCCCGATCTTGAGGGACACCTTGCCGTGCTCGACCTGGCCAGCGTCGATGCACCCGTTAGTATCACTACAGATATGGCTCTCTTTGAGTTTTTGCCACGGGCCACTGTTATAACCATCGGCACCGCAGCAATATCTGCAGAAGGGTTCCTCAGTCGGGTGGGCACGCATGCCCTGTTGAATCAGGCCCGCGAACTGGGAGTTCCAACCTGTATCCTAGGAACAACCCTTCGCGCAATACCCGATGAATTCCCTCTGGAAAGATTACTTGCCAGGGGAAACCCTGCCAGCGTGATGGTAGATACAGACACTGTCAAAGCGGTTAGTCCGATTGAAAGCATCGTTCCCTTGGAGGCCGCCGATATGGTACTCACCGAAGATGGATGCTTCCTTCCGGCTCAAGTTGCATCACATCTGGCCGAAATAGAGCTTTACCCGGGCCTCATCGGACGCCCGCTATTATAACCCCCAAACCCATCTGGCCTTGGGCCAGTATCCCCTTGGAGTGTATATGGAAGAGCAACCCCAGTTTGAGCGGGTAGATATTGATGAAAAACTGCGCTCGTCGTACCTTTCGTACGCTATGAGCGTTATTACTGCGCGTGCTCTGCCCGACGTGCGCGATGGCCTCAAGCCCGTGCAACGCCGTATCCTCTATGCCATGGATGTCATGGGTATTCGAAGCGACCAGCCAACACGCAAAAGCGCCCGCATTGTGGGTGAAGTACTGGGCAAGTATCACCCCCACGGCGATACCGCTGTCTATGATGCCATGGTCAGAATGGCGCAGGATTTCTCCATGCGCTATCCTCTCGTCGAAGGTCAGGGTAACTTTGGCTCTATCGACGGTGACAGCCAGGCCGCCATGCGTTATACCGAAGCTCGCCTCTCCAAGCTGGGCGAACAGATGTTGACAGACCTGCACAAAGACACCGTTGACATGATCGATAACTTTGACGGCTCTCTGCAGGAACCCACAGTTCTGACCGGTATGTTGCCCTGCCTGCTGTTGAATGGCGTAGGCGGCATCGCCGTTGGCATGGCCACAAACATCCCGCCCCATAACTTGAGTGAGTTGGTTGATGCTATTAGTTATATTATTGATCATTATGACAAGTTAGATGATATTACCCTCGACCACTTGATGAAATTCATTCAGGGACCAGACTTTCCAACCGGCGGATCAATTCTGGGCACAGAGGGCATCCGCCAGGCGTATGCCACGGGCAAAGGGCGTATCATCGTACGCGCTCGGGCCCATGTCGAAGACCTGGGGAGCAATCGCACAGCTATCATCATCACAGAGCTTCCCTATCTGGTCAACAAATCCACGCTGGTAGAGCGCATTGCCACCCTCGTTCGCGAAGGCTCACTTGAAGGCATTGCCGATCTGCGGGACGAGACAGACCGAACTGGCATCCGCGTCGTCATCGAACTCAAGCGCAACGTCGAGGCCGTCGAGGTGCTTCAGCTCCTGCTCAAAAAGACTCAGATGCAGACCACATTTGGGGCCAACATGCTGGCCCTGGTCGATGGGGAGCCCCAAGTTCTCTCATTAAAACGCATTCTCGTACACTATATTCAGCACCGGCAAGAGGTCATCCGCCGCCGCAGTGAGTACGAATTGGCCCATGCACGTGAGCGTGCTCACGTGCTGGAAGGTCTACTCATCGCCCTGGACAATCTGGATGAGGTTATCCATACCATCCGTCATTCGCAAAACGCGGATACGGCCCTGACCAATCTATGCCGCAAGTTCAAATTGACTGAGATACAGGCCCGGGCCATTTTGGATATGCAGTTGCGGCGCCTGGCGGCTCTCGAACGCCTCAAGATAGAACAAGAGTACAAGGAACTGCAATCGCGGATCAAAGAACTCGAAAAGCTCTTGGCTAGCCCCAAGGCGATCCGCGGCGTCATCAGAGATGATCTGAACCAGCTCAAGGCCGATTATGGCGATGCAAGACGCACAAGCATTGTAGATGGTGTCTCAAATGAGAACCTTTCTTTGGATGATCTCGTTGCCGATGAGGATTATTGTGTGAGCCTCAGCCGTGATGGGGGGTTGCTGGCAGTTCCGCTTGAACAATATGAAAAGTCGGTACAGAGCCGCAAACGATACCCCGATATGGCTGCAGAAGCGGGAGATCCGCTGTTCATCATGCAGCAAATCAACTCGCGTGAGACCGTCTACTTTTTCACCAACAAGGGTCGGGCTCTTACGCTCCAGGGACACCAGTTGCCAATCAACCGCATCCAAACAGGCAAACTTGTACGCCTGGAAGATGACGAACATGTCGTCGCGATTGACCACACTGAAAGCACCAGTGCCGAGATCTTTGTCTCTCTGTTGACAAGAAACGGCAAGGTTAAGAGACTAGAGATGGAGCAGATGCAGGGCATTCCCTCATCGGGAGAATCCATCATTCGCCTCTCAGCCGGAGATGCTCTCGTTGGTGCCTTCCTTACCAAGGGCGATGAGGATTTGATGGTCGTTACGGCAGGCGGCAAAGCCATTCGCTTTACTGAGGACTCGGTACGGCCACAGGGTAAGTCTGGCGGAGGCATCAAGGCCATTTCTCTGGTCGAAGACGATATTGTCATAGCGGCCACAATAATCAATGATAAACAGACTCTCATTCTGGGCACTGCAACGGGCTTTGGGCGCAGGACATCTGCTCAAGAGTTTAGCACTCAGGGTCGTGGCGGTGTTGGGTTGAACAGCGTGGATACGGCGAAATCCGAATTGACTGGTCCGATCACAACAGCCATAGCGGTTGATGATGCACCCGATTTGATGCTTGGCACTCGTGGCGGCAAAATCAGTCGAATCGCCTTTACCGACATCCCCTCGGCAGCCAGAGGAAGCTGGGGACGAATCGTCACGCGCACACGCAGCGGGGCCATCTTTGATCTCGACCCCAAAGACGATGCTTTGACCCATATTGTACCGCTCTATGGCATTGCGGCAGCAGAGCCAAGCAGTACCAAGAAAACAACTGCGGAGCCAAGCAAGCCCAAGAAAACGACTGCGACCCCTAAACCCACAAAAAAGAGCCCCGACACGCCCGAAGTGAGCGAGGAAACAGGCCCTCAAAAGAGGACACGCCGCACGGTTCAACGCAAACCACCAAGACGCAAGAGCTAGAATAGCGGAGACTAATACCACCATGGCAAAAGAACCAGAATCAGATTCCTTGGAAGATCGTTGGGGGCACCGATTCGGTCAGGTTGGCCGGGGCATACAAATTGTGAGTGTGCTCGTACTTGCCGTAATTCTCTACATGGGTGTCGATATGCTCATCGGTTTTTATACCGATAATACGGTGAACACTCCCGAAAAAACCGTTGATCTCTATCTCGATGCTCTGGCCAGAAATAGCTTTACCGAGGTCTATACCCTGACAGCTCAAAGCCAGCTTGTCGATATTTACGGCCGTGAAGTCACTCAATCCGAGTTGCGCGACCACTTTGAATTGACGACTAACGAGCACACGCTCAACTTGGGCGACTATGAGATCGTAACACTGGAAAAAGATCAGGACCTGCGCTATTTTTCGGTGCTGATCAGCAGCAGTTCCTCTTCGACGACCCAAGGTGAGCTACTCCTCAAGTTGATCAAAGAGGATGGGACTTGGAAGGTCGTATACCCGTTCCCCATCATCCGTTAGCACAAAAAAGCGTGCGTGAGCACAAAAAGGCGTGCGTTAGCACAAAAAGGCGTGCGTGAGCACAAAAGGGCGTGCGTGAGCACAAGGAAGCGAGCATGAGCGTTCGATCACTGCTGCTGCAGGGGCCAAGCCAGAATATCACCTTTATGGAGGACCCTTCCGCCAGCGAACTTGCAGTGCAGCTCACCGCTTTTGCCAACACGGCAGGCGGAACTATTATTCTTGGCATGGGCACAGAAGGCCGAGTCGGTTATGACTCGGCCGATTTTCTAGAGCCCCTCTTTTTGCGTGCTCTGGATCTCTGTAGGCCTCCTTTCCGCGTCGATAATCTACCCGAATGGAACGTACAGGATGTGCCGGACGGACAGATTGTGGTCGTACGTGTGCCTTACGGCGGCCTGCAAAAACGCTCTGTCGAGAACAAGATCTATGTTCGAACCGGCATGCTCAACATTCCTCTATCCCCCGAGAAGCTGGTGCCCGCCACCAACGTTAGCGACGACAGCTTTGAAGAGGCCTCCGTTGCCGGTGCTACATTGGATGATCTGGACGAAGAGATTATTGCCGAATACGAACGAAACAGAGTGGCGCGCGGCCCTCGGGGAGAGGTATTCACTCGAAGCGAGCTTTTGCGTGATGCCGGCGCCATCGATCAAAATGGTAATCCCACGCGTGCAGGCATCCTGCTGTTTGCCAAACACCCGCAGTTTTTTATGCCCCAGGTTGGTGTTGTCATCATCCGCTTTCGCGGCACAAGTATCAGAGAAGCTGCTTCCTCTAGTGAGCGCTATTCACGCCGAGTAGAGATTATTGGCCCCGCAGCCAGGGTTGTTGAGAACACCTGGAGCGTGCTGCTGGATGAGATGCAGCACCAGCCGGTTATGGATGGGCTGGAGAGACGCGAGAACTATGCCTACCCCATCGAGGCTGTGCGCGAGGCTGTCGTCAATGCCATTTGCCATCGCGATTACGCCGTCAGTGGGCAGCGCATCGAGATACGCCTCTTTGATGATCGCATGGAGATCATGTCGCCCGGCGGCCTGCCCGGCCATATCACGCTGGATAACATCCTGGATGAACACTATTCGCGCAACCCAAGATTGGTGCGCGGGCTTTATTATTGGGGGTATATTGAAGAATTGGGGCAAGGCATCGACATCATTTATGATGCCATGCGCCGAGACCACCACCCCGACCCCGAACTACATGATACGCGACGTTCCTTTTCTATCATCTTGCGCAACGAGGTACAACAAGTTCAAGCGGATTACGAGGGCATTCTCAACGATCGACAACTCTTGGCCATGCGCTATATCAGCGAGCACGGGCGCCTCTCGCAACGCCAGTACCGCCAATTATGCCCGCAAACCTCAGAAAGCGAACGGGTAAACGATCTCGAAACAATGGTAGAGCAAGGTTTGTTGCTGCGCATCGGCAGTGAACGCGGCGTGCTGTATGTGGTCAAGTAAGCATCGCACAAAAAAGGCGGGAGCAAAAAGCTCCCGCCTTCTTGTTGTTTGCTATTACTGACCAGTAACAGCAAATTCTTCGAGTGAACCGGCCAATCCTCGCGGCACTCGGCCCGAAATGAGTACGCCTTTGCCCGTGAACGTTTCCGATTCAACGAGACCATGTTTATGCCACTCGTTGAGCAACTCTCCTTGGGCATAAGGCAACAAAGCACTCAGCTCGACCATCTGATCTGAGATAAGGTCCTCCACACTCGCCAACAGTTCTTCGATACCCACACCCTGCTCGGCGGAGACCAGGCTGATGCGATCATAGCGAGCACGAAGCGAATCGAACCGCGTCGATGCGCCCACAAAGCGATTCGGCACCAGGTAGAAATCCTCTTCAAGATCCACCAGGTCGATCTTGTTCAGTACCAGGATAGTGGGTTTATCGGCTGCACCGATTTCTGCCAACACATCGTCCACAGCATCCACTTTGGCCACTAGGTTGGGGTCGCTGATATCAGCCACAAGAAGCAGAATATCTGCCTCCAGCACCTCTTCCAGCGTGGCGCGGAATGCTGCTACCAACTGCGTGGGTAGCTTTTGGATAAAACCTACTGTATCGGTAAAGAGCACTTCTTTGCCGGTTTCGAGATCCACACGGCGTGTGGTCGGATCGAGTGTGGCAAAGAGCTTGTCTTCCACCAATACATCGGCACCAGACAAGCGATTCAACAGGGTTGATTTGCCAGCGTTGGTATAACCAACGATCGAAACCACCGGCAAGCCCTGCCGCCGGCGACGCCTTCGCTGTGAACTGCGCTGCTTGCGCACCTGATCCAGTTCTTCGCGAATTTGCGCCATGCGCCGCGAGATTTCGCGGCGGTCAAGCTCAAGCTGAGTCTCACCAGGGCCTCGAAGACCCACGCCGCCCACACCCTGTCGGGAAAGGTGCGTCCACATTCGCGTCAGGCGCGGTAGTCTGTAGGAATACTGCGCCAGCGCAACCTGCAAAGCGCCCTCTCGTGTTCGAGCATGGAGGGCAAAGATGTCCAAAATCAGGGCCGTACGGTCAATGATCCGGACGCCAATCTCACTCTCGAGCGTGCGAAGCTGAGCCGGAGACAGTTCATCATCAAAGATGACCATGTCCAACTCTTCAGCATCGCAAATCTGTCTGATGGTCTCAACTTTGCCGGTGCCGATATATGTGCCAGACTTGATGGCATCCAAATTTTGCAGCTCGCGGCCGACAACTTGGATACCTGCCGTTTGAGCGAGCCGTTCAAGCTCGTCCAAAGATTCTTCGGGGCTAAAGCTGTACGGCTCGCCCCGCACTGCTACACTGACAAGAAAAGCACGCTCTTGCCCGTTAACAGATCTCTCGGATGCATCTGCTGCACCTGTTAAAGTCTTAATAGCCTTTCTCCTGCTTCCTGGAGACGCTCCTCGGGCACGCACATGGAAATGCGCATGAACCCTTCTCCATTCGGCCCAAATGCTGTACCCGGCGTAAGCCACACACCACATTCGTTGAGTATGCGCTCACCAAAAGCTGCCGAACTCTCACCCTCTGGGATTTTGGCCCACACATAAAGGGCCCCTTTGGGCTTGATGGCTGAACAGCCAATGTTCGGCAGCCAGTCCATGATGATATCGCGGCGTCGGGCATAGATGGCATTCCGATCAACAATCCAACTCTGATCGCTGGTCAGGGCCACCGTTGCAGCATCCTGAATGGGCCTAAAGATACCCGAGTCTATATTCGTCTTCAAAGTGGTCAGCGCTTTGACAGCCTCGGCATTGCCGACGATCATGCCCACGCGCCAACCAGCCATATTGTATGTCTTGGACAGCGAGTTGAACTCGACTGCCACATCCATTGCACCCGGCACCTCAAGGATGCTCGGAGCCACATAGCCGTCATAGGTCACATCACAGTAGGGATTATCGTAGCAGATAAGGATGTCGTATTCTGCTGCGAAATCGACGGCCTCTTTTAGAAAACTCATCGGCGCCAAGGCCCCGGTGGGGTTATTGGGATACCCCAACCAAAGCAACTTGGCTCTGGCAGCCACATCGGCTGGTACCGCTGAAAGATCGGGTAAAAAGTCGTTTTCTTCCTTCAGAGGCAACGAGTAGGAATCGCCACCTGCCATAAGAGCACCCATGCTATAGGTCGGATAACCGGGGTCCGAAACCAAAACGATGTCGCCGGGGTCCACAAAGGCAAAAGCCATATTGGCCAAACCCTCTTTGGAGCCGATGAGCGGGCGCACCTCGGTGTTCGGATCCAGTTCTACGCCAAAACGGTTCTTATAGTAGGTGGTTATCGCTTTCCGCAAATCAGGGGTGCCATAGTATCCTGCGTAACCGTGAGTATCAGATCGTGCAGCAGACTTGCAAAGGGTGTCGATGATAAACTGGGGGGGCATAAGATCAGGGCTCCCGATACCCAGGCTAATTACATCAACACCACTCGCGCGTTTCTCTGCGATCTTTTTCTCCACTGACGCAAATACATATGGTGGCAAGTTGGCAACTCGATCAGCAATCCTCATTACAGTCTCCTTACAATTAGCCGTGCTGCATGAAAAATATCAGAAAGGCTCCTCTTCGAGCAGCTTTTCCAAAACGTCACCTACACGCTGGAGACTATCGGCACTGATTTTGTCTGGCGTGTCACTCGCCGTATGCCAATAACGGTAATCAAAGTCTATAATCACCGCGGCATCGATCCCTTGTTGCAGAAAAGAAGTGTGATCATCCTCGATCACATAGCGATGCTCAGAACGAAAGATTGTGCCATAGCCGAGTTCATCGGCAATGCCCCAGATCTTTTCCTGAAGCCAGAGTGACGATGACCATTCATAAAAGAACTCTTGGTCAGCATCCCCTACCATGTCTACTACAAGCGCATATTCAGGTTCCTCCTCAAGATTAGCAGCCATGTAACTCGACCCGACACACCATGGCCAGCCATTCAAGTCGCCCCGGTCTTCGCCATCGAAAAAGGCCAACGTAATCGTTGCCTGATCCGTAGCTGTTTCATCAAGCACCCGGGCTAATTCTAACAAAACAGCCGTGCCACTGGCGCCATCATTTGCGCCAGGAACTGAAGCCGCTCTGTCGTCGGGATCACGATCAGCGACGGGACGGGTATCGAAATGGGTGCCCAGAATGATCAGTGGGCCCTCTCCCTTGGTTCCCATCACATTGCACAAGGTTCGCCCCAAATAGGCAAACTCTTGATACTCTACGTCCCATCCATAACGTTCGAGATAGTCAGCAATATACTCGACGGTGGCAGCGTTTCCTTCAGTGCCCACCGAGCGATCGCCTAAATCGCACTGGTTTTCCACGTGCTCCATGGCTCGATCGCCGTCAAACGTTCTGGCATCACCACAACCAACCAGTGAAATACTGGCCAGCATAACAACGAAAAGAATAATCAAACATCTTGTGGTCGATCTCAAAGCACACTCTCTTGTTCAATAAAGGTGTGTAAATCCTGCTCCGCCCGATCAACCATCGCATCGCGCCGCTCTTGCTCTTTACGAATATATGGCACCATGGGTGGCAGCAGCCCCATATTGGCCTTGATAGGCTGGAAAGAGTCTCCTCGCTCAGCCGAGACATAGTGCATCAAGCTGCCCAGCATGGTGGTTTCGGGGAGAACCAACAATGACTGGCCCCGAAGGAACCGCGCCGCATTGATGCCAGCCAGCAGTCCGCTTGCCGCCGAACCGACATAGCCCTCGGTGCCAATGAGCTGCCCCGCAAAGAAAATGGAAGGATTGCCCCGCCACTGACAAGTTGGTTCAAGAAGGCTAGGCGAGCATAAAAAGGTGTTGCGATGCATCTGCCCGTAACGAACCCACTCGGCGTTCTCTAATCCTGGGATCATACCAAACACACGTTTCTGTTCCGGCCAACGCAAGTTCGTCTGAAAACCCACCAGATTGTACAGCGAGCCAGCTACATTGTCCTGGCGAAGCTGCACTGCCGCATAAGGCCTGCGACCGGTACGCGGATCAAACAATCCTACCGGACGAAGCGGCCCAAAGGCCAATGCCTGTATGCCTCGCACAGCTAGAACTTCGACTGGAAGGCAGGCTTCAAAGAACTTTTTATCTTGCGTCTCAAAGCTCTCTAGTGGAATGCGTTCAGCCGTGGTCAGAGCAGCAACAAAGGTCTCATACTGGTCTTTATCCATGGGGCAATTGATATAGTCCCCAGGTCCATCATCCCATCGCGAAGCACGAAAAGCAATACTCATGTCGATAGAATCGACCGAAACGATGGGCGCCATCGCATCATAAAAAGCCAGGCTCTCTTGTCCCACAAGGCTGGCGATATCGGCGGCCAACTCGTCAGAGGTAAGGGGACCGGTCGCGACAATCACTACACCATCACGCGGCACGCGGCCAATGTGTTCACGAACTACCGAGATAAGCGGGTGCGCCTCCACACGCTCTGTAACCAGCTTTGAGAACGTCTCTCGCCCTACTGCCAATGCACGGCCTGCCGGCACGGCGCTCTCTTGGGCGCAGCTCAAAATCAGCGAATTCAGTGTGCTCAGCTCTGCTTTGAGCAAACCGGGAGCACGATCGCGCAGCATGGAACCCAAAGAGTTGCTACAAACGAGCTCTGCCAGTTGATCACTCTGGTGCGCTGGCGTCATCTTGCTCGGGCGCATCTCATAGAGCGTTACAGCAATGCCCCGTTCCGCAGCTTGCCAGGCGGCTTCACAGCCCGCCAAACCGCCGCCAATCACAATCAATCTATCCATCAACACGTCCTCATTGTGGTTTATGATAGCATGCCGGGCGAACCCAATCAAGATGGAGGTAGCGAGCTCGAATTGACAGATAAACGCGCACCCCTAGAATTAAACCTATTCTGGGTGATGAGGCTCACCCGACCCAACCGCCGTTTCGCGGCTGATGGCCTCTACCGGCAGTTTGCTGTCAGGTAGAGGTTTTTTTATTTTGATTAATTCGAATCTTGTAAAGAGGATAATTGTGCGACGTATGAATGCTACACTGGATACCGTGCTGCTCATCTCCATCGGCGCTGTACTTGGAGCTAACGCCCGCCACTGGCTGGGCACCTGGGTTAACCAAAGCGTGCAAACCGCCTTCCCTTACGCCACACTGCTCATCAACGTTAGCGGCAGCTTTTTGTTGGCCCTGCTTTATACCATTGCCGTTGAGAAATCCGTCATCTCCCCGCGTGTAGGCCTGGCCTTATTTACAGGGTTTTTCGGCTCGTTCACCACGTTCTCTACCTTTATGTTGGAAAGTCTTCAACTGGTTGAGCAAGCACCGCTGCACAGTTTTCTCAATATCGTAAGCAGCGTTTTGTTGGGTCTTTTTGCTGCTGCGGGTGGTATTTGGTTGGGCAAATCTCTCTAGAATTGGTATGATACCGATAGTTGGCCTGCTAACTAAATTTGTGTCATAATATAGCATCCAAATCGGCAAGAGGAGACAGCTCTATGGAGAATCGTATCGATCGAGTTCGTCAAGCCGGAGCAGTTGTGCGCGAGCAAGTTGAAAAGGTCATCGTCGGAAAAAACTCCGTCGTCGATCTCATGCTCGTCGCTCTTTTTTGTGAAGGCCATGTACTACTCGAAGACATCCCGGGGATTGGCAAAACCACGCTGGCACGTGCACTATCCTCAGCACTCGGCTGCTCGTTCCGCCGCATCCAATTCACGCCGGACCTTCTTCCAAGCGACATCACCGGCGTAAGCATCTATAATCAACATTCGCAGGACTTTGAGTTCCGCCCCGGCCCCATCTTTGCGCAAATTGTCCTGGCAGATGAGATAAACCGGGCTGGTCCACGTACACAGAGTGCCCTGCTCGAGGCTATGCAGGAGCATCAAGTCACAGCAGATGGCAAAACACGGATGCTGGAACGTCCTTTCCTCGTTCTGGCGACGCAAAACCCTATCGAACTCGAAGGCACGTTCCCCTTGCCCGAAGCCCAGCTCGACCGTTTTCTAATGCGTTTGGCATTGGGGTACCCCAATGAAGATGAAGAGCGTGACATCCTCAGGCGCTTTAAGACAAGCGATCCTATGGAGACTATTGAGGCCGTACTAGAGCCGCAAGAAATCCAGGAAATCATCACCATCTGCCGTTCGATCTATGTCGCACCAGCCATTGAAGATTATATTGTTGCCCTGGTCACTGCCACCCGCAATGATGAGCGTTTGGCACTGGGCGCCAGCCCTCGCGGATCACTCTCACTCTACAAGACCGCTCAAGCAAGAGCAGCACTGAACGGACGTGACTTTGTAATCCCAGATGATGTTCAGGCCATGGTAGAAGTCGTGCTAGCCCATCGACTTATTGCCAGTGCTCGAATGCGTCTGCGCAACGAGTCCGCAGCCGACGTTCTTCAGGATATTATTAGCCAGGTACCCGTACCCGTTGAAGAAAACTGGCAGGGAGGCGCGGGCGAATGAAGCGCGCGCCCTGGTGGTCTTTATTTGGCCTAATCTTTATCGTCGCGCTCATTACCAAAAACGGCACTGCAGCAGCACTGGCAGCAATTTTGGGCATAGCCAAGTGGGCATCAGATGTCTGGGCAAAACATTGTCTATCGAATGTGACCTATCGCCGCGAACTAGAGCACACGACGTTACCCTTTGGCGAAGAAACCCAATTGACGCTCGAGTTCATCAATGCCAAACCGCTGCCGCTTGCCTGGCTCATCGTGCGGGATAATTTCCCTACCGAGGTTGATCTACTGACCAAGGCAGTTCAGACAAAAGTAACAGCCAACGAGATCAGCATTGTCACAGTGCTCACCATGAGATGGTACGAACGCGTACGGCGTCATCACCGTGTGCGCGGTTCGCATCGGGGTGTATTCAAAATTGGGCCGGCTCTGCTGAGCTCTGGTGATATGTTTGGTTTTCAACGGCAATATCGCCAGGACCAGGATCGGACGATACTCACTGTGTACCCCCGCATCTTTCCCATGGACAAGTTGGGGCTGCCTACCAATCGCCCGGTTGGAGACTGGAAAGCCGAACGCAAGATTGTCGATGACCCAATGCGTTTTTTATCTGTCCGAGAATATGTACCCGGCGATAATCCCAAACACATTCATTGGCGCGCATCGGCACGCACGGGAGAACTGCAGACCAAGATTTTCGAACCGAGTGAGGCGTTGTCACTTACGCTGGCTGTTGATGTGCGAACCAACACACGGCCCTTTGAATACAACTCGGATTATCTCGAGTTTGTCATCAGCGCAGCGGCTTCTATCGCCATCAAGGCTCTGGAAGATCGCCATATGGTAGGCGTACTGTCCAACTCGATCGGAAATGAGGGCCAAACCTGGCAGCACTTGCGCCCTGGTCGCAGTGTCGACCAGGCACCACGAATTCTATCGCAGCTGGCCGCTCTCACATCATTCCGGGGTTTGCCTATGGCAGAACTGCTCTATACGGCACGCCCGCAACTCGTGTATGGAACGACAATAGTGGTCATCACTGCTTCGCCCGACGAATCCCTATACGAAGCCATGTTCGCTATCGAAGGGGCCGCACATCCGACGCTCCTCATTACTATAGGCGAGAACGCGCCGGAGGTACCGCAGGTTCTTTCGAGTTATCATCTGGGAGGAAGCGATGCGTGGCATCGTCTCGAAAAACTGGCGTTGGATTGAGAGAGGGGTCATCCCCTTTATCTCTGCTGTCATGCAGGTGGCCTGTTTCGCCCCTCTCTTGCAGTTCGCCCTGCACAACCAACTCGTAGGCCCCGAAGGGTTATCATTCCCTTGGTATTGGATGCTTGCGCTTTTACTTGGCGCAAGCCTATTCGAACGCATCATCCAGGAACATCCCAAAGCACGGATCATCAGTGCTCTCACAGGGCTCGGCGTTATCATTGTCGTTCTGGTTGCCCTTTATCGAATCGACGTTGGCAGTATCAGTGCCTGGCTCAAGATGCTCTTTTACGATCTGACGAGCTTTGAGGAATATTTCCCCGGGGCCCTAATCATCATCGTAGCCGCTGCACTGATATGGCGCCGCGGACTGGTGGCGGACTGGCAATCATACGAGCAGCTCTTTAAGAGTTTCTTGATTGGCACATTGGTGTTGGCCCTGACGGTTTTGATTGCCCCGCAAGATGCCTGGTCTCAACTGGGTATGAACCCCTGGGTTTCCATGGGCATCTTTATTTGTTCTAGCCTGCTTGCGCTTGGCCTCTTGGGTGTGCAAGAGGCGACCATCATACGCCAAAACGAGGACTCCCCCCTGACCCTTTCGCGATACTGGTTGGGTGTTGTTGCTTCGGTTATTCTGGCAGTCGGTGTTCTGGGATTTCTCGTCTCGCGCATCGCTTCGCCCGAAGGTATCAACCAAGTATCCCAGGTTCTTCAACCCGTGTGGGATATCATCAAGCAGGGCATATCGTATATCTTGCTGGCCATCGCCTACATTGCCTTTTGGGCACTTGGCCCTCTTTTGGGCCTGCTCGAAGAAAACTATAGTGAATCGTTCCAAGAGGTGGCCAATCGCGTGGGGGATAGCCTTCAGGACGACTATCTCGATATGGACCCAGCCGCTACCGAGCCCAATCTGGTGCTGCAAAAAGCCTTGCAGATCCTCTTTATCACAGCCATCGTTGTCGTGCTAATCGTTATTTTTTCCAGGGCATTGCGCAGACGCCGGAAGAAAAAGAACCTAGAATTGGGTGAGGAGCGCGAATCCGTATTGACCGGCAAATTGCTGCAACAGCAAATACGAGACGTGCTGCAGAACCTGCGGCGCAAGCCGAAACCAATACCCTATCTGAACCTAGAAGGCGAGCAAGGAACGCGGAAACGTATCAGGCTGTCTTACCAGCGATTCCTGGCCAAGATGACTAGCCGCGGAGAACCGCGACCAGCTGGCAAAACGCCAGAGGCCTATGCCAAGATGCTTTCAGCATCTGAACCGGAGAAAAGCCAGGCCTTGCATAACCTGGCGAGTGCCTATGACATAGCCCGTTACGCTAGCGACGAACCACCAGAGGAACTTGCCAAGCGTGCCGAAGAGGCCGAATCGTCTATCAGCTAGTATGTCAGGCGCGAACCAGACCATCTGGCGCCCAAATCAAGCCATACGTCAGAGCCTCGATGCCCAACAGGGCCTTGAGGCTCTGCTGTAATACCATTGGATCGCCAGTGCTAGCAAATTGGTGTTGGGAAAACTCAAAAGACTCGACAAAAACCTGTGGAACAATCTCTTGAAGGATGTGGCGCGTTTGCCGAGCAATGGCGTTGCTCGGCTCTACAATGTCGAGAGAATCACCGACAACGGCGCGAATTGCCGGCTCTAAGAATGGATAATGGGTACAGCCAAGGACTAGTGTATCAATGCCCTCGTCCAGCAAGGGCGTCAGACAGGCTTGAAGCAACGCGAGCGTCTCTGGCGCCATGATCTCGCCAGTCTCAACCGCCTCAACCAAGCCAGGACAGGCCTTGGTAAGCACACGTACCCCCTGGGCATAATGTTCGACCACTTCTTTGAGCAAGCGCCCGTCCAATGTGGTAGGCGTAGCCAATACGCCAATCACACCGCTGCGCGTGGAACTTACCGCCGGCTTGACTGCCGGTACCATACCCACAAAAGGCACATCCAGCTCGGTACGGAGATCGCGCAAAGCAGCGGCCGAAGCCGTATTGCAGGCCACCACAATCACATCAGCGCCCTTGTCTAAAAGATAGCGCGAGATGCCCAGGCTGTAATCGACGATCTCGGAGCGGGAACGAGCCCCATAGGGACAATGGGCCGAATCGGCCACATAGTGAATCTCGGCCTCGGGCAGCTCACGCAAGAGTTCGCGCACTACCGAGAGCCCCCCTACGCCCGAATCGAACACGCCCACAATAGGCCGATCGTTCATCAACGCTCCTTTGCATTGTCCTTAGCCCGACACTGTGCCGCAAAAGTTTCGAAAAGGGCTTGAGCACAGTGATCGACGCCCACCATGTTCTCGGGGTGCCACTGCACACCCGTAATCCAGCAGCCATCTGTACCCTGCACCGCCTCGACGATACCATCATCAGCGCGAGCCACCACCTCCAAACCGTCGCCCAAGGTATCGATAGCCTGATGATGACGGCTATTCACCCATGCACGGCGCTCGGGGCTAGAACCATAGGCTTGCATCACTGGGCCAGCGCCGCAGAGCTGTGCCCAATGTACACCCTCCTGGCGTGCCGTCTGACGATGGTTCTGCGCACCCGGCACGTCGTTGGCGATATCCTGAACCAGGGTGCCCCCGTATAACACGTTTAGCACCTGAATGCCACGGCAAATGCCTAGAATAGGTAGTCCCGCTTCTCGTGCCAAAGAAGCAGCATCGAGCTCTAGCGCATCACGAGCCTCGTCTACACCACCCAGCCCAGCATGGGGCTGCTGCTTGTAAGATACGGGAGCCACATCACCGCCACCCGTCAGCAGCAGGCCGGTCACCTGCAAGATAGCCTCTGGTAATTTCGCTCTATCCGCCGGGCTCAAGATAAGCCAATCGAGGCCGGTCCATCCAAGTGCAGCAAAATAGTCGGGAATTCGCTCGAATGGAGCTTGGGCATCTTCAGTGCCCAGGGTAACAGCAATCAACGGTCTTTTTACATCTTGCATTCGCTCACCCCAACATGGTACTCAAACAATATCTTGCCCGACCCGCTGTCAGGGCGAACAGATGCCGCCTGAAAGCCCTGATTGGCAAACAACAGCACGGCAGGATTATCCACAGAAACGAGACTCTGCACCACGACGCAGTTTCGTGTCTTGGCCTGACCAATGAACTCTTGCACCATGCGTGAGGCAATACCCCAACGACGATAGGCCTCATCCACCGCCAGCCAGGCAATCGTCAGTACTCCATCCTGAATATTCGCCGGTGCGGCACCAACGACGCTATTGCGATCCAGCGAAACGATGAGTAAATCAGCAAAAAGGGCCTTTTCTTGCGCCACACCCGAACGCGTCGCTAGCGCTCGCACTGCCGGAATCTCGTTTTCACGCGCCAGCCGACAAGTAATCAGCCTGGCACGTGACCAACGTGCGAGCGCACGCCGATGAAACTCGAAAGCGATATTGTCAGGCAGCTCATCAGACGCGAAAAAGCCCACGTCTGTGGTATCCGAACCAGCGTGCAGTGTGCCCCCTAATACCTTGCCAGTGTACAACACCAGCACGCCACCGGGACCCGTACCCTCACGAAAGCCAAACACGCCCAGCAAATCCTGCGTCTCGACCACCAGGCCCGTCTCTTCGTAGGTCTCACGGGCAGCGGCTTCTTCCGGCGATTCACCCGCTTCGGCATAGCCCGCCGGAAAGCCCCAATCGCCCAAATGTGGATTGACGCCGCGTTTGATGAGCAGCACCTTACCATCTTGTTCGATGAGGGTGCCTGCTGCCACAACGGGATTCACGTAATGCACATAGCCGCACAAGGGGCAGGTGGGACGAGGACGATCTTCATCCCTCTTTATCCCCAGACGGGCGCCGCAAACCGGGCAAAACTTGGGTTCGAGCATGTTTCCTCCTTGACGCCGTGATTATAGCGCGCCAACAGGCCGCACCCAAATGTTCGGCGCACCAAGCGACATTGACGATACCCCTGCCCGCCGCTATACTCTGGGAAGCACCGACTACAGAGGATAGCTTGATGGCTGAAAATACCCCCATTCGCCAGCAATACCTCGACATCAAGGCCCAATACCCCCACGCCATTCTCTTTTTCCGGCTGGGCGACTTTTACGAGACCTTTGACGAGGATGCCAGAATTGTGTCGCGCGAGCTCGATATCGTGCTGACCTCACGTAACGTCGCCAAGGGAGACCGTGTTCCCATGGCCGGCGTGCCTTTTCATGCCGCTGAGGGCTATATCGCCCGACTCATCGCCCAAGGCTACAAGGTGGCCGTGTGCGAGCAGATGGGCAATCAGACCGTCGATGGTCTGATGCCCCGCCAGGTCATTCGTGTGGTGACACCCGGCACCGTCACCGAACCCACTATGCTGGCCGACAAACGCAACAACTATTTGGCTGCTGTGGTATTTGGCGCTCGCCGCGCTGGCGTAGCCTATGCCGATATTAGCACGGGTGAATTTGCTACTACAGAGCTGACCGGTCCCGAATCTCGCAACGACGCCGCCCATGAATTAGATCGCCTGAACCCGGCAGAGATCATTGTCAACGATCGCGGCGAAGCCTTTAATCTGCAAGGGCCTAACGCCGCCCGGGCGCTGACCGAGCTCTACCCCGACCTGAACCAGCTCGAAACCATGTTGACGCCTTACGAGGAATGGCACTTTGATTTATCTGCCTGTCAGCAGGCGCTTTATGCCCATTTCAAGGTTTCTACCCTGGAGGGTTTCGGCTGTGAGGATATGCCTGCAGCAGCAACGGCTGCCGGTGTGCTCTTGCAGTTCATCCGCGAGCATCAGCAAGCCTCGCTAGCTCAACTGGTCTCGCTGCACACGTATTCCGTCGATACCTACATGAACCTGGATACGGCCACGCGCAAGAGCCTAGAACTCACCGAAACGATGCGCGACGGCAGCACCCAAGGTTCACTGTTGGGTGTCATCGATGAGACGCTGACGGCTATGGGCGGCCGTTTGCTGCGTCAGTGGATCGGCCAACCCCTACTGGATCAGGCCGCACTCAATACCCGTCTGACTGTGGTTGATACCCTCTATCAGGATACATTGGGACGAGGTCAAATTCGCCAACTACTTGGCGGCATTCCCGACCTGGAGCGCCTCACCAACCGGCTCGTGCAGGGCGTACTAGGCCCTCGCGAACTGGCCGCCATCGCCGAAGGTCTGGAGCGTGTGCAAAGCCTGGTCGTTCAAGTACACGAGAGCGCCCAAAACAGCGAAATCGAAGGCGCCGGAGAAGTCTATCCGTTGGCTGATGATGCCATCAATCCCAACACTGCTATAGCTCAAACCATCCGTACCGCCTTGGTGGAGGAGCCTCCTGCCACGCTCAACAACGGCGGCATCTTTCGAGAGGGTTACTCGCAGGAACTAGATGAGATCGAGTCCTCAGTTCGCGCTGCCAAAACCTGGGTGGCCGAGCTGGAACAAACCGAGCGCGAACGTACCGGCATCAAATCGCTCAAAGTCGGTTATAACAAGGTCTTTGGCTACTATTTAGAGATCACCAAGGCCAACGGTGACCTGGTACCCGAGGATTATATTCGCAAACAAACGCTGGTGAACGCCGAGCGCTATATTACGCCCGAGCTCAAAGAAAAAGAGGCGCTCATCCTCAACGCCGCCGAGCGCACCCAAGAGCTAGAGAGCAGGATGTACAAAGAACTGCTCAGTGAGCTGGCCGCCCATGCACCGGCCCTGCTCGATACAGCCCGCGCCGTAGCCCATCTGGATGTGGCTGCTGGCCTGGCTGAATACGCCATCCGCGACAAGTGCTGCCGCCCTGAGCTGTGTGCCGACAGCGAGATCGAGATTCGTGAAGGGCGCCACCCGGTGGTGGAGCACCTGCTGCCCTCTGATGCCACCTTTGTACCCAACGATGTACTGTTGGATGGCGAACATACCATTCACGTCATCACCGGGCCCAATATGAGCGGCAAATCCACCTTTTTGCGGCAGGTGGCTCTCATCACCCTGCTGGCCCAAATTGGCTCTTTTGTGCCAGCCAGCTATGCACGCATCGGCCTCGTCGATCGCATTTTCGCCCGTGTCGGCGCCCAAGATCAGATTCACCGCGGCCAGAGCACCTTTATGGTGGAAATGGTAGAGATGGCCAACATCCTCAACCACGCCACCAACCGCAGTCTGTTGATCATTGACGAGATTGGGCGCGGCACCAGCACCTATGACGGCCTTTCCATCGCCTGGGCCGTGGTCGAATACATCCACAATCACCCCGATCTGCGCTGCAAAACCCTATTTGCCACCCACTACCATGAGCTAACCGAGCTGGAAAACCTGTTGCCGCGGGTGGCCAACTATAACGTCACCGTGGTGCAGGATGGCGACCATCCCGTGTTTACCCACCACATCAGCCCAGGCGGCGCCGATCGCAGTTATGGCATTCACGTAGCCCAGATGGCCGGCATGCCCAATGCTGTGGTGCGCCGCGCCAACGACATCCTCCAAGAGTTAGAGAGCGAAGAGCAGCGTCTACCCGCGCCCACCAAATACAAGCTCTCTGAGCCCCACCAACTCGGCCTCTTTGACAAACCCGATCCCGTACTAGAAGAGATCAAAGAGATGGACCTGACCAATATGACGCCCATGGAAGCGCTCAACCGCCTCTACGAGCTGCAAAAAAAGATCGACTAGGTTGAACAGGGCAAAGCGAACCGCCTGGCTGGTTGTCCTCGGCCTGCTGCTGGGCGGGCTGCTGATGGTCGTCCTCGTGAACCCGACGCGCACCACTGCCGACGAGCGCCAGGAACGAATGGAAGTGGCGGGATCGCCACTAGAAGCCGACCAGTCCTTGATGCAAACCTTTTATGCCAACCACGATGGCCTCTCGGGGGTCGAACTGGTGGTGGCCCGCTTCAGCCAAGCGTTGCTGCCCGTCGAGGCCATCATCACTTTTGAGGTGTACGCCGAGGGACAAAGCACACCCCTGCGCAGTGTCTCCCTACAGGCCGATACCCTCGAACATAATGAACACCTGCGAGTTAGCTGGGAACCCATCGCTGATTCGGCCAGTAACGCCTATACCCTCTCCATCAGCACCCCTGAAGATCTCTCGATGGGCTTTTGGCAGACCCAGACCGAGGCCTATGCCTATGGCGGCATACAGCAGGGCGATACGATACTCTCCGGCGACCTGTGGTTCGTGACTTATTATGATTACAATTGGCTGGATGCCCTGAGCGACGCGTTCACTGTAACAGGCCGCTGGCTGCCCTATCTGGCCGCTCTGTTGCTCGTGCTCTTTGCACCGGGCTGGGCCTTGACGCACCTACTGGGACTGAACGCACACCAGAGCCTCTATGGGCGCCTGTATCTCATTGCCGCATTGAGCATGATTTTCTGGCCGCTGCTCATCCTCTGGAGCGGCACTCTAAGCCTCAATGCTGGCGGCGCCGTGGTCTGGGTGCTGGTGGCCCTGTTGGTGGTGTGGGCTATTTTGCAGCGTCCCCGCCAGCGTTCGTTACGCCTTCGCTTTGGCACCCCCGAGCTGGTCATGACGGTGGTGATGATCCTCATCGTGCTGGCCCGCCTCCACGATATCCGTAATGTGGTGCTACCCCTGTGGGTTGATTCTGTACACCATTCGGTCATCACTGATATTATCAGCCACCTTGGCGGTGTGCCCACCACCTATGAACCCTATATGCCGGTGGGTAATTTCCACTATCATTTTGGCTTTCACAGCCTCTGCGCTGCATTAACCTGGTTCAGCGACCTGCCTTCCGAACAAGCGGTGCTGCTGATGGGCCAGGTGATGAACATAATGGCGCCGCTGGCCGCCTATTACCTCGCCGAACAGCTCACTTGCAGCCGTTGGACCGGCGTACTGGCCGCAGTGGTCACGGGAGCCCTCTCCTATCTGCCGGCCTATCTGGTTACCTGGGGACGCTATACCGAACTGGCTGGGCTAGTGCTCTTGCCAGCGGTTTTGCTGCTGACACGCTCGGCCCTCGACCGTCCACGACGCCTCTTGCCTGCGGCGCTGGCAACAGCCAGTCTCTGCCTGGTGCATTACCGCGTGTTCGTGCTCTATTTGTTAGCTTTGCCCTTTTTATTGCTGGCGAAGAAGAACCTGGGTGCGCGGGCAGGTAGATTGCTAGCTACTGGCTTGACTGGTGCTCTGCTGATCCTGCCCTGGATACTGCGCTTTGCCTTGGCAGTCCTCCCGACGGCGGGCACTACCTATGGTTCGTGGTCGCCGGTCTCGGGCAGCAACGCTTTTTCCACCGGCCTCATCACCAGCTATTGGTTTGGCACTCTGCTGTGGATTGCCCTGGCCGCCGTGGTTGTGGCCGTGCTCAATCGCCGCTGGGCCATGGTGGGCTTGGGGTTATGGGGCGGATTGTGGCTGCTGGCTGCCAATCTGCGCTGGATCGGCCTACCCGACACCTGGTTTCTCGACAACCCGGCGGTGATGATTGCCCTGTGGCTGCCTGTGGCTGTGTTGGATGCTTGGCTGGGCGTTTACCTCCTACAGTGGCTGTACCGGGTGATCCCTTGGCGGTCAAGCAGGACCTACGCCGCTGCGACGCTGACCGTGGTTAGCCTCATGCTAACTTGCCTGGGGTTGTGGCACCATCTGGACATCATCAATCCAGTAACGGTGCTGGCGGAACCTGAGGACTTGCAAGCTCTGGAATGGGCTGGAGAAAATACACCGGAGGACAGTCTATTCCTGGTGAATTCGATGACCTGGCAGGGCACTATTCACGCCGGAAGTGATGCTGGCTGGTGGCTGCCGCTGGTGGCCCAACGTGACACCACCCTGCCCTGTATCTTGTATCACCAGGATGATGGCAGCTATCGCGATGCGGTCAACGCCCTGGCAAACGCCGTAGAAAACGCGCCTTCGCCCGACGACCCAGAACTACTGGCCTTGCTCCAAGAGGCAGGAGTAACACACGTCTTTGTGGGTACCAAAGCGGGGCCCATGCAGCCTGCCGAGTTGGATTATTCGGAGAACTATACAGCCATCTATGTGTCGGGACCGGTACGTATTTACGCTTTTACACCCGTCAGCCCATGACGCGCAAGGTCTTGATGCGGTCAAGGCGGAAGGTACGCTTGTCGCCCCGGGCGTGGCAAAAAGCCCGTAGGCAGACGTAATTCTTGCTCATCTGCTCCAGGCGCAGCGGCGTAATGATCCGCCTACTCACTGTGCCGCGCTGGGCCTCATACTCGATCTCGATATTCAAGCCGCGACCGATAGCATCCTGCACCAGCGCCACCATCCCCTGAAGGTGTTCAGGGGGATCGAGAGGTCGGATTGATTCGGGGCGTCGGCCAAAGGTTTGGCGAATCTCAGCTCCCGGCAGAATCCGCCCACCTTGCAGCGCCTCCAATTGAGCAATCGCTACATCCTCACCCAAGCCGCTGATGATGTAATCGAACAAGCGCCAGGTGGCCAGTACGTCGCCCATGGCGCGGTGGGCTTGAGCCGAGATATCCAGCGGCAACGCTTTCACCAACGATTGCAGCGAATTACGACCGCGATTCAGCGTACGACGCGAGAGGCGCAGGGTGTCCAGAGCCGAATCCCAGGCAAACTTTTTTCCTGCCAGTTCGAATTCTCGCGAGATAAAGGCAATATCGAAAAGGACATTGTGGCCTACCAGAATGGCGCCATCCACAATGGTCTGCACTTGCATGGCAACATCAGCAAAGGTGGGTTTATCGCTCACCATCGCGTCAGTGATGTGGTGCACGCGCACCACTTCATGAGGAATCGTACGTTGGGGATTGACCAGATGATGCACCTGATCGGCAGGGGTAGAGCCCATGGTCTTGAGGAGGGCAATCTCGACGACGCGATCGCCGTTGCTCGGAGCAAGGCCAGTCGTCTCGACATCCAGGAATACCAGGGGAGCCTCATTTAGGAAAAGTGAGTCCATCTTTCGCTTCCTGAGCGTTGAGCAGCAATTCAGCAATGGGACGATAAGAAAAGCGATGCCAACGGCTGACACCGCAGGCCTGCAAGGCTTGCTGATGAAAACGTGTACCATAGCCCTTGTGTCGGGCAAAGCCATAAGCTGGTGCCTGCTCAGCCAGATCAATCATCCAATGATCTCGCGCCACCTTGGCCAAGATCGAGGCCGAAGCCACCGAAAGGTGATGCAAATCGGCCTTGGCCACCGAATACTGAAGAATAGGCAACTGCTTGAGGCGAACGGCGTCGATGACCAGATAATCCGGCGGCACTGGCATGGCTTGGACGGCCCGACACATAGCCAGGCGCGTGGCCGGCACAATGCCCAAACGGTCGATCTCTTGCGAGGAGGCACTGCCCACACCCCAGGCTAACGCATAGGTCATCACCAGTGCATAACAAACCTCTCGGCAAGCGGCGCTCAGCAGTTTGCTATCGCGAACGGGTGCCAAGCGCCTCTCGATCTGGGCATCATTGGTGGGTAAAACAACAGCGGCCGCGACCACGGGACCTGCCCATGCGCCGCGACCGGCTTCATCTATACCTGTAACAAACTTGTAGCCTTGATTCCAGAGCCTTTGTTCGAGCACGAGATGAGGATCACGGCCCGTACGCTGGTCTGACGGAATCACTTGGCGTAAGCTGTACGATCTTCCTTGAGGCGTGCCGCCTTGCCGCGGTACTTGCGAAGGAAGTAAAGCTGCTTACGACGAACCTTGGATCGACGTACGATCTCAACCCGCTCGATACGCGGCGAAGCAAAGAGGTACGTTCGCTCTACACCGATATTGGCTGCTGCAATACGGCGAACCGTAAACGTCCGAGATACACCCGAACCGCCAATGGCGATAACTACTCCCTGCAGTACCTGAATTCGCTCGCGAGTACCTTCAACAATGCGCTGATGGACGCGAACCGTATCGCCGCTACGAATATTGGGAATATTAGGGTTGGACTCGGGAGCCAGCGATGCGATTATAGTATCCATTATGGCATTCCACCTTTCAGTCAAGCTCACGGCGAATCATTCTAGCACAGACTGCGCCGGACGCAAAATCTACTCAGAGCTGTCTTTGTTTTCCAGCTTTTGGAGATATTTTATATCTGCCTTGGACAATTCGGCCTTGTCCAACATATCTGGACGATGTGAGTGCGTGCGAGCCAAGGCTTGTTCTCGGCGCCAGCGCTCAATGAGAGCATGATTGCCAGAAAGCAGTGCCTCTGGCACGCCCAAACCGCGGTATTCTGGCGGGCGCGTATATTGCGGATATTCGAGCAGCCCGCTGGAATGAGAATCCTCAATGACCGCACGCATATCGCCCAGCACGCCGGGCACCAAGCGCGTCACCGCCTCAACAATGGCCATAGCCGGTATCTCGCCGCCCGAAAGCACATAGTCACCAATGGAAACCTGATGGGTTACCACCAGCTCTGTCACGCGTTCGTCGATGCCCTCATAGCGCCCACAGATGATCAGCATACGACCATAGCACTCGAACTCTCGCGCCATATGCTGGTTGAACACCTGCCCGGCAGGCGACATCATCACCACCGGCACCTGAACGCGACCGCTCACCTTTTGCTCGCGAACCAATTCGGCGCCCAACAGCTCTTCCACAGCCGAGACAATGGGCTCCGGCTTCATTACCATGCCCCCGCCCCCGCCATACGGCGTGTCATCGGTCACATGGTGCTTGTCGGTGGTCCAATCCCGAATATTGTGTGTATAGATCTCGATGCGGTCGGCCTCGACGGCTCGCCGCACGATGCTGGCCCCAAAGACATTCTCAAACATCTCGGGGAACAGCGAGAGAATATCAAATCGCATAGTCCCCCTCGCGTTGGTCTAGTTATTGTAGGCTATCGGCCGCGCGCAACCAAAAGTAGGGAGATCAATCCATGCAAACCTGCACGGCCACCTCATCCAACCGGAACCAGGCTGCATCCTCATTGCCATCATTCACCACGGCAAAGCGCAGATACACCTGCTGGCCAGCCCACTCGGTGAGGTCGGCAGTTTCCTGCTCCCAATAAGGGCCTCTATCCGAAGTTGCAATCAGCTCATCGAGCAGTTCCCATGAGCTATTGTAGAGGCGCACCGCATAACGATCGCCTTCATCCTGACCAAAGCGCTGCCACCAGAAACGCAACTGAATTGACGAAGCATCATCCGGCAGAATGAGCGCCTGCTGCACATAGCTTTCGCCAGAGCTATTGGTTAGCGGCGGCTCGGGGCCAACACGCATGCTCCATAATCCTTCAAAGGAATCGTCGCGGGTATAGGCGGCGTTGGTGGTATACCAGATACTGGTTGTTTCAAAGCCGCCGTTAGCCACCGTATCATAGCAGCCTATAGGCGTCGCCGTGGGCGAAGCATACACCGGCGGTAGATAACGATTCTTGAGAATGAGCGGCAGGCAAATATCCACCGCACCATCCAGCGCCCAAAGGCCGTCGCTGGTCGCTGCCCAAAGGCGCGTAGGGAATGAAGGCAGTACGACCAGGGCGTTCACCGTCAGGTCGGGCGGAAAGCCTTCGCCGAACAGCTCCCAACTGGCGCCGCCATCTTTGCTCCTATAGACACGCCCATCACTCACCGCCGCATAAACCGTCTCTGGTTGAGTAGGATGCACGGTCACGGCAGTGATGTTGGTTCCAATACCATCGCCGGGCAGGCCAATGCTGCGAGATTGCCAACTACCGCCCGAGGTATTGAGCCGCCATACGCCGCGGCCGCTCAAGCTTGCGTACAACATGCCGTCGGAAGATAGGGACATATCCACCACCCCAACAGACGGCGTCGCCAGGGAATTCCAATTGATGCCATTGTTGGTAGAAACAAGCACCGAGGCATAGCTGGCCCCACGAGAGAGATAAAGCGTATCGCCGTTGACCAGAATACGGCCTGCGGCATAATAGCTGCCGCACAGGTTCTGTGTAGAGAATTGCAGCCAATCGCTGCCGCTATTGTTAGATACAAAGATCGAGCTACAGGGGTTAGAGGCCACAGCATAAAGGTTCGTGCCGCCGTCAGTACCAAAGGTAGTCAACATGCTCAATGCTGCGCTGCGCAAGGGAATTTCTTGCCAATAACCCTCTAATTGACGCCAAACTGTACTGGCCGTCATAGCATACAGCACCGCAGTGTCGTTCAGAGTGCCCGTCTCCAGGCGGTATACGTTGGTATCCGCAAGACCGGCAATATCTAGTTGCCAGGTGCTTGCTGAATTGGCCGAATAATACACGCCCGAATTGGTTGCCGCCCAGAGTTCAGAGGTGCTGCCCCCCGTCGTCACCAGAGTACGCACGATTTTGTCATCCAGACCTATGCGATACCATGTACTAGACAGCGCATCGGGAACCGGCGTCATGGTAGGTGTGGAAGTAGGTTGCGGCGTCGATGTTGCCATCAGCGTAGAGGTCGGCGTCACTGCCACCGTAGCCGCTGGCGTTGGATCGGCAGTATCAGGCAGTTCTAAACGCCCATAGCCAGAGGCATTATCGGGTCCCGGGACATCGATATCCGTGCAAAGATCGAGCAGGCCAGCATAGAGCTGCTCGTTGGTCCAGGCGGGATGGGCCTCCCAAAGCAGCGCCGCCACACCAGCCACATGCGCCGATGCTGCTGAACTACCTGCAAAGCCAGTAGTTTCCGAAGAGGTGCGCTCGCCCAATGAAACTGTAGAAACGCGATCATAGCTGACCAAATCTGGTTTGCAGCGGCCGTCTGTTGTGGGGCCTCGGCTACTGTAACCCTCAACAGAGGTTACATATTCAGCGGCCTCGACCGCTCCTGTTGTCAATACGCTATCGAGATCGGCCGGCTCCATTAGGCTTTGTGACGCCACGGCCACATCCAAGTCGTGGTCGTACCCATAGAGCTGCAAGGTGGGCGTATCATAGCCACCATCACGCCGAAAAATATAGATACGGTACTCACCAGCAGTTAACCCTTCGATCTTGAGATAGCGCGTGGGATCGCCCGTAGAAGCAGCTGGAGAATCCGTCCAGGCCACCAGTTCGCCCGAGGAATCCGTCACTACCAATTCAAAATCGGATTGAGCAGCACCCCAGGCATCTTCCCAAACCAAGCCAAGGCGTAGCGTGTCGCCACCGTTCACGTAAACGGCGTTATAGGCCTCGCCATTCCAATCCAGCCAGTCATTGGCATCGGCGTCGGTCCAATCACCCAGCCAATGTCGCTGAGCTTGATTGCCAACCGGTTGTACCCACAGCCACCCATTAGTTTGTATAGCAGCATCCACGGCCTCATTGATAAAGCCGGTGCCATCACCTGCGCCGGAAAGAAGCCAGCCCAAGCCGCAAACTACCATGTCGACATCCTCGGCGGCCAGGCCCTGCAACGCCTCCAGATACTCGACCTCTGTACTGATGCTGACCAACACCAACTCGGCGTTGGGGGCGATGTCGTGCACTACTTCAGCCATAGCCGTGCCGTGGGGGCCGCCAGTTGTGTCACTGCCATCCGCGCGATAGTTCAACAGTTCAACTGAAACGGGTAGTTCATCACCCAGTAAATCTGCATAGCCCTCATAGCCCGTATCGATAATAGCTATGCGCGTACCGGCGCCAGTATAACCAGCATCCTGCCAGACCGTAGCCCCAATCAAATAGGTGCCCTCATAGTAGATAGCGCTGGAAAGGGGCGTCATGGGCTCACGCACATACGCGACGCCATCGAGGCAAGCAAGGGTTTGCAGATCGGTTATGGCAACCTGGGCTTGTACAAAGCGAGCCTGCGAAGATTCGACCACAAGCGAAGGGATACTCTTCAAAAGTGTCTGCACATCATCACACTCGACCACAATTTGCACAGTCTCTTGCGCCTGCAATGCCATGCCGTTTGCTGTGTTCGCCACATAACGCGCGTAAAGAGCCGTCGACAGCTTGCCGTGATCTACAACAGTGGGAATCTCCGGCACTACCAGGGCACCAGCATCTGTCTCAACAGCTGAGGAGATACCTATTGAAAGAATCAGAACGCAGAGAGCGATTAAAAGTCTCTTTATGATGTTGGGCACGACTCACCTTTGCCTATAGTTATGTACATATGTCAATTATACCTGTTGAAAGGATAGAGCTCAATGCCACCAGCACAACCCGCACGCAGCAGTTGACCGAGATCTCGGCAAAGGACTACTATAACTAGCATTACGAATAAGAACAGAATTCGAGGAGAGTGCACATGGAACTCAAGCTCGTTGCCATCGAAAAAGAGGCAGATACGAATTTCATTTTGGGACAGAGCCATTTTATCAAGACCGTCGAGGATCTCTATGAAGCGCTGGTGCAGAGTGTCCCCGGCATTGCTTTTGGCCTGGCCTTTTGCGAGGCCTCGGGGCAGCGTTGGATCCGCTCTGAGGGCACCGACGACACGCTCAAAGCATTGGCCGAACGGAACGCCATGGCTTTGAGCGCCGGGCACAGTTTCATCATCATGCTAGGCGATGGCGTGTTCCCCATCAACGTGCTCAACACCATCAAGATGGTGCCAGAAGTCTGCCGCATCTTTTGCGCCACAGCCAACCCCACGCAGGTGGTTATCGCTGAAACAGAACAAGGACGCGGCATCATGGGCGTCATCGATGGCGAATCGCCTCTGGGTATTGAGGATGAGACGGGCGTTGCGTGGCGCCGCGGCTTTTTACGAATGATTGGCTACAAGAAATAACAACTGCAAACAAAAGGGGCACAAGCTATAAACTTGCGCCCCGTGGCATTTCCTCGTTAAGAGAGAAGTCTGTCCAGCTCTTGTACGAACTGGCCGAACTCACGCAGAGCGTTGGCCACCGGCTCGGGCGTCTCCAGATCGACCCCCGCACCCTTGAGCAGATTCAGCGGATAATCGCTGCCGCCACCGCTCAAAAAAACCATATAATTCTCTAGGGCGCCTGGTTCCTTGTCTAAAATACGCTGGGCAATATCCACGGCCGAAGCCATGCCCGTAGCGTACTTGTAGACATAGAAATCGTAGAAAAAGTGATCCACGCGCGCCCATTCCCAAGAGATGGGCTTGTCTTCCTCGTCAAAGGCCACGCTATCACCAAAGTAGAGCTTGACCAACGCCAGATAGCGCTCGTTCAACGCATCCACCGTGAGCGGCTCGCCCCCCTCGATCATCTCATAGAGCATCTTTTCGAATTCGGCGAACATGGTTTGGCGGAATAAAGTAGCTCTAAAGCTGTCCAGGTAGCGATCCACCAGATAGGCCCGGCGGCGCAGATCGGTCTCTTTATTGAGCAAATAGTGGGTCAACAGGCTCTCGTTGGTGGTGGAGGCTACTTCGGCCACTAGAATGCGGTAATCCGCCAAATGATAGGGTTGGTTTGCATTAGAAAGATAGCTGTGCATGGAATGGCCCAGTTCGTGGGCCAGAGTGAACACAGAATCCAATGTGCCCGTAAAGTTCATCAGAATGTAAGGCAACGAATCATAGCAGCCCGAGGAATAGGCGCCGCTGCGCTTGCCCTTGTTCTCGTAACGGTCCACCCAACCTGTGGTCATGCCCTCCCGGGCAATCCGCACATAGTCCTCACCCAGGGGAGCCAGAGCCTCGCAGATAATCTCCACAGCCTCGTCATAGGTATACTCGGCACTCACCTCAGAGACCACAGGCACATAGTTGTCGTACATGTGCATCTCGTCCAAACCGAGAAGCCGCTTGCGTAGAGCCACATAGTCATAAAAAGCGGGTAGTGCGCCGTGGACGGCCTCGATGAGGGCATCGTACACTGCTGAAGAAACATTGTCCGGGAAAAGGGCGCTGGCCAGGGCGTTGTCAAAATTGCGGGCCTGGGCCTCGAAAATATTGGCCTTGATGGCGCCATCCAGTGCAGCCAAAGCCGTCTGGCAATTGCCTTGCCATTCGACGTAATAGGCCTCAAAAGCGGCCTTGCGCAACGAGCGATCGTGGCTTTCCTGCATACGGATAAAGGCGGCATGGCTCAACTGCTCGGGCTCGCCCGATTCGCCAGCAACACGCGGCAAGCGCGCAGTGATATCCACGTTCTTGAGCACGCTGTACACCTGGTGCAGCGCGGCAAGCGGCTCTGAGACCATGGAGAGCAGCCGCTCTTCCGAGGCAGAGAGGGTATGCGGTTTACCCCGCAGCAAGTCCTCCAGCCAAAAGCGGTAGGGCACCAACGAGGGGTTCACCAGCCAACCACGAACCGTCTCTTCTTCAATGGCCAAAATCTCGGGAGCAATGAACGAGCCTGCCGCATCCAGTTGAATGAAAAAGGATTGAGCACGATCGAACTTGGTCTGGCCAACGGCGTTACCCAAATCCTGATCATGGACCAGATGGGCATACACATAGAGTTTTTCGACCTGGCGGATGGCGGCAAACCAGTCAGTGAGCGCCTGCGCCAGGGCCTCGGGCGAGTCGGCCAGATGGCCCGCGTAGCGCACAATCGATTCTCCGAGGTTCTGGGCAGCGATCATTTCGCTCTCCCAAGCATCAGGTGAGGCATAGAGGGCGCCCAGATTCCATTGGTCAGCGGGGTTCAACTCGCTACGCGATTTTATCTCCGAAGGCATGAGGCATCTCCTTGTATATATGCGCAATGCACGTTTGTCCATTTTAGCGCATTTGGCGTTGTTCGTCTATCTGTCAGATGTATCTGACAGATGTATCTTTGCGGCGAGTTCTTCCAGAGGCTATACTTGCCAAAAGTATTTATTACTGTGCGACAGACAGGAACGATATGAGACGACGGATCGCTCTTTTTCTTGCCCTAATGTTGCTGATCCTGGCCTGGCCAAGCCTATTGCCCGTATTGGCAGATGATACTATCGAGGTCAGGGTCTATTACTCACCAACTTGTTCGCATTGCCACACTTTTATCGACGAGTACCTGCCGGGTATCGTAGCAGATGCTCAGGCACCGATCGATGTCGTACTGGTGGATGTCTCCTCGACCGAGGGGCTGACCGAGCTTGAAGCACAAGAAGAACGCCTCGATCAGAAATCGCCCAGCGTGCCCACCGTCATCATTGGTGACCAGATGTTGTACTCTACAACCACCATCGCTGCACTAGATGAGGCGGTGCGCGCTGCTATCAGCTCGGCTGCGATCAACACCTCAAGCGATACACTGGATCCGTTAGGCCTTGTGCCTACTGCTACGACACAACCTTATGATGGCGCCCCCCTCCATGTTGCCTATATAGAACGCGATGGCTGTAGCGACTGTGCCCGCGCCAAGCTGGTGCTGGATGCCCTCGCTTTCGAATTCCCCGGCATGGAGGTAACCACCTTCAATCACGTGGATGATGCAGCCATAGTTGAAGCCATGGGTGAAGCTATGGGGTTGGCGGAGGATCGCCGGCTCATTGCTCCCTCGATTTACGTGGGAAGCGATGCCATTATCGCTGACGAGATCACCAGTGAGAACGTGCGGGCAGTGCTCTCCCAGTATGTTTCATCAGGTGCACCGGCCTTTTGGGAGAAATTGGACTCTGAGGCAGGCGGTAGTAGCATCGTCGAGCGCTTTGAAGAGATCGGCCCGCTGGCTATCATCGGCGCCGGCCTGATTGACGGCATCAACCCCTGCGCCTTTGCCACTATCCTGTTCTTTGTCTCCTATTTGGCCATTGGCAAACGCAAGCGCCGCGAGATGCTCTTTGTGGGCCTAGCTTTTGCCTTGGGCGTATTCGTAGCTTATTTTCTCGTTGGTTTGGGCCTCATGAACCTGCTAAGCCTGGCCACCTCTATTCACATCGTGGCCAGCATCCTCTATGGTCTGATGGCCGCCGCCTGTATCGTCATGGCTGTGTTGAGCATCCGCGACTATGTGCTAGCCCGCCAGGGGTACCTGCATGACATGCAGATGACTTTGCCCGATAAACTGCGCGAACGCATTCGTCTGCGCATCCGCGATTCCAGCAAGGCCTTTGTGGGCGCCGCCTTTGTCACTGGTCTGGTGGTATCACTGCTAGAACTGGCCTGCACCGGCCAGGTTTACCTGCCCACCATTTCTTTTGTGGTCAGCCTGGACAGCATGCGCACTCGGGGCGTGCTCTACCTGCTGCTTTATAATCTGGCTTTTATCCTTCCTCTGCTGATCGTGCTGCTAATGGCCGTTTACGGTCTGAGCATCAAAAAACTGCAAAGCTGGTTCACCGAGCATGTGGCTGCTACCAAACTGGCTATGGCTATTCTGTTTATCGTTTTGGGCGGATTGCTTGTCGCCCAATTGATCGCCCTCCTCTAAAGAAAACGGCCCCGTCCACATAGACAGGGCCGCTATTCTCTTGGCTCATTCGCGGGCAGAACGTGAGGCTATATCCACCTCGTTGCCAAAATGCACCACCAGAGCCGCCACAGGTAGTTCATATTCGCAAGTGAACAGCGCGTCACACAAAGTCGCCGCATCATCCCCTACCAGATGGACGGATGTAGGCTGTGTCGCCTCATACGTGGCGACCAATAGCGCTTCTCCCGGCTCTACGGCCATCTCGCGTACGCTCAACTGATTGTCGGCCACAATGCCAAGGTAACCGCTATCCGCGTCCCGGTCCAGTGCAGCCACTACGCGAGGCGTATTGTACTGGTCATGCTCGTAATCCAGAGCCAACAGCGAGAGCGCCAGGGCGTCACGCAAGCCATAGCCCAAACTCACTTTATCGATGATGGGGTCCACCTGTGAGCCATTGCCCAGCACCCAGATATCACCATTCCGACGTAAACAGTTGTAGCTAATGTAGGGATTATCCGTCGGCGGCGCATCGCTGGTGGGTACCACCATGGCCCGGTCAGCCAGGGTTCGAATCAAGCGGTTGGGAAAGGAGCGCGAGGACACGCGATAGCCCAGGTACCATTCATCCGCACTCGTTTTGCCCAACACCACAAATCGACCAATGTACATGCAAATCTCCTCAATCTCGTTCTGTTTTCTAGTACCAGCCCTCTTGGTAGCCCGTTTCGTACATAGCCACGATGTTCTCCGCCGGGCTGACCGCCTGAATGTTATGGCAGGGCGCCAAAATATAGCCCCCGCCAGCACCCAGGATGCGGATGTCATCGCGCACTTCCTGGCGCACCTCGTCCACTGATCCAAAGGCCAAGGTATATTGGTTATCTACACCACCGTGAAAGACCAGGTCCTGGCCGAAATCGCGTTTGAGCCCCTCACGCTCCATGCCCACACACTTCCATTGAATGGGATTGAGTACATCGATGCCGGTCTCGATCATAGTGGGGAGAATCTTGCGAACGGCACCATCGCTATGATGGAACACATAGGCCCCCGCAGAATGAGCCAGATCGATGATGCGCTTCATCCGCGGGATTAGAAAAGTTTTGATCTGCTTGGGCGAAAAAAGCAACCCCTCCTGACTGCCCATATCCTCGGCCACATAGGTTATATCCACCCGACTGGGGATGGCCTCATAGATGCGCAGTGTATTCTGATAGGCCAGCTCAAAGAGCTTATCAAGGCAATAATGGGCAATCGCGGGGTTGAGTGCCAAATCCATAAAAGCCTGCTCGTCGCCGCGCAATGCCTTGTAAAGTAAGAAAGGTTCCGAACCGCCACCCCGAATGGGATAGTCCTCCCACCCCACGAGCTGCTCAGCCACCTTGCTGTAATCCCACCAATCGGGATCGGGCCAGCAATAATTGGCCTCGATTTCTTCTACCGTCTTGAACTCGGCCAGAGGATGAGTCATTACCTCGTCGTAGGTACCCGCACCATAACTGACCGAACGGCGGCGAATGCCAAACACGTCGGTATCCGCAGGGCATGTCGGGCCAATATAGTGTCCAGCCACAGTCCGAGGTCGATCCACATGAAGTTGGTCGAGTGCTGCGTCCAGATCGGGCACGCCAAGGTGTGCTACCAGCTTGACGCTGACCTCCTCTGTTGCCCAATAGTCCATGGGGATCCGATCAGGAAGATCGCCCTGCAGTACAGCAAGCCAACGTTCACGAGGTGTCATCGATTCGCGCATGTATTCTCTCCTAATCCGCAGCTCTCGGCGCTATCATAATCGATTCATGAAACGATGACTAGTACCCGATAAGCTCTTGTTGATTCTGTTTATCAAAAAGAGTTGACGTGCACAACGAAACCGTGTATCCTAGTAACAATATACAATGGGGGACTATGGCATGTTGGTGCTATAGCCTGCCCTTGCGCGAGGTGTACTCGCACTAGTGGTCGAAAAGGAGATCGTAGATGGCCGCGTCAAAGCATACTGAGGCACTAAGTTCTGTTCTAAAGGGACATTCGAATGTGTTCGACAACCTCGATCGAAAGGAATTGATCAGGGCTGCCGTAGAGAATAAAGAGGCGCTCGTTTCGGCGAATGGGTCACTCGTCACTTGGACTCCACCCGAGTCCACTGGTCGTAGCCCCAAGGACACCTATGTGGTTCGCCACGAGGCCACTGCCAGCCAGATCGACTGGGATTCACCCAATAACATCCCCATGACCCCCGATACCTTTGATATGCTCTGGGAAGATGCCCTGGCTGCCCTCGGCGGCAAGGACAAGGTTTACGTGGTCGATCGCGTAGTCGGCGCAGATTCCGCCTACGCCCTCCCGGTCAAGGTCGTCTCTGACAAGGCCCTACACATCGCTTTTGTCGACAACATGTTCCGCCCGATTCCTGACGACATTGCCAAGAGCTGCTTTGCAGATCGGCCATTTACGCTGATCGCGCTTCCTTATGATAAAGTAGAGGCCTCCAAGTATGACGGCCGCCTGCGCAAAGCCGGCAGCAAGACCTCCAATATGGCCGTCGTAATGGATCCCTATCGTGGCATGGGCATTGTTTACGGCTCGGCCTATTGTGGCTCAATCAAAAAGCTTATATTTAGCGTCATGAACTATTTGCTGCCATTCGAAGGCATTCTGCCATTGCACTGTTCAGCAAACGAAGGCAGTGATGGCAAGAGCGCATTGCTCCTCGGTCTTTCTGGCACAGGCAAGACCACCCTCTCCGCCGACCCCGATCGCGCCCTGCTGGGTGACGACGAGCACGGCTGGAGCGACGCAGGTATCGCCAACTTTGAGAATGGCTGCTATGCCAAGCTCATCAACCTGCGCGAAGCCAAAGAGCCCGAGATCTACAAGGCCATGTTCCACAAGGCTTGCTACCTTGAGCACGGCTCTATCGTTGAAAACGCCATGATGTGGCCCGATGGCACCTTTGACCTCGACGATGGCCGCCTCACGGAAAACTCGCGTGGTTCTTATCCGCTCTCTTTCCTGACCAACATCAAGAAGAGCTCCACTAGCGATCATCCGAGCACCATTCTCTTCCTGACGGCAGACGCCTTTGGCGTGCTTCCGCCAGTTGCCAAGCTCTCTCCTGAGCAAGCCATGCTCTGGTTCCTCATGGGTTACACCAGCAAATTGGCCGGCACTGAGACAGGCATCACCGATCCTGTTTCGACCTTCTCCCGCTTCTTTGGTGAGCCGTTCATGTCGCTCAACCCGGATATCTATGCGAACATGCTGGGTGAAAAGATGCGCGAACATGGCACCGAGGTCTTTTTGGTCAATACCGGCTGGAGCGGTGGCCCTTACGGCATTGGCTCTCGTATGGACATCACCTTGACCCGCGCCATCGTGACTGCTGCGCTGAGTGGCCAGCTCTCTGATGTCGAGTACAAAGAGGACCCAATTTTCCACATTCAGGTCCCAACCACCGTCCCCAATGTCCCGTCTGAGGTGCTCTTCCCCAGGAACACTTGGGCTGACAAGGACGCCTATGACAAGCGCGCCAACAAGTTGGCCGCTGACTTTGCTACGCACTTTGACAAGGCCTATGGCGACAAGGGCATCGACCCTGCCGTCGAAGCCCAGTGCCCTGGCAAATAAGCGCTTTATAAACACAGAGCCGGGTATCGCAGAAAGCGATACCCGGCTTCTTTCAAGGGAGAAAAAAATGGACGATAGCTACATTCGTCTGGACCAGTTCCTCAAGCTCAAAGGGTTGGTATTCTCCGGTGGCGAGGCAAAACATCTCATTCAAGATGGCGAGGTGCTGTTAAATGGCGAAATCTGCACGCAGCGCAGCAAAAAGATACGCCCGGGGGACGTTATTACGCTTGGGGATGTGACCGTACCTGTAGAAGAAGCGGATCTCTCTCAGCTATAGAAGCCAAGTCGAGCCGCATGAGCTGTCTGGCTCCCTTGTCTTCAACAACCTCGAATCCTAAACCTGAGTAGAGGCCGACAGCGCGTTGATTTGATTTGGTTACATTCAACGTCATCATACGGCAGCCTTGCTCAATGGCCATAGCGATGGCATCACGCATGATGGTCTTGCCCACGCCCTGCCCCCAATAGCGCTTGACTACCTCGATCTGACGAACGTGAACTCTGCTCTCGTCCATATAGGCAAGCCAAAGCCAACCGTAGAGCTCTTCGCCAATCCGATAGGCAAAGACAACGCCACGTTCGATTGCATCAGCCAAACTGCTCTGAAAAGCCGTCTCACTCAGCCGTGGATCGGCAAAGTTGATAGTCAGACTGATCTTGTGCATGGTGAGTATCGCATCATAGTCTGATGCCAGACGCACAGCGTCACGTCTCAACGCGAACACGGTGCTATCCTCCTGTGCTAAACCATTTGCCAGCCAGCTCATCGACAAACCCATCAGCCAGCCAGGCTTCCAGAGCGATATCCGTTTCTTCCAATAACGTCGCCGCCTCAGGCAATACAGCGATCACATAAGGCTCCTCTGTCAGGCTCTCAACCACATACCAGCCAGAACAAGTAGACAAGAGTTCCAAGGCTTTGACACGATCACAAGCAATTGCATCCACACCGCTATCCGCACAAGCTAACACTAGCTCATCCGAGGACTGCAATGTCATAATCTCGAGTTCGAGTCCCTTGTTACGCACTTGAAGCAAAATCTGTTGGTGCCCTTCAGAACCTAATTCTACAGCAACACAATTACCGTTCAAATCATCTACAGAAGCTATACCGCCACCCTCGCGAACCAGCAACACTTCTCCCGCATTAAAATACGATTGCGTATAACTAACGTCTTGCGTTCGCGTTTGGTCGTATGGTAAAGCCGAGATGATGATATCAAAACGATCTGCTAAAAGCGCATCATACAGGCCGTCGAAGGATACGTTCACAAACTGCACCTCGACGCCCCACCTTTCGCCGAGCGATCGGGCCAAGTCAACATCATACCCGAAAAAGTCGCCGTTGGCATCCACCACTTCAAAAGGCGGATAACTGGCATCCATGCCAACGCGCAGTGCTCCACGCTCCAGAACGCCCTCCCAGGTTTCATCCGTCTGCGGCTGCTGCGCAGCAGAAATAATCAGGCCCAGCACCACCGCCGCCAGTGCCACCACAAATACAACGCGCCCCCACACGGGCAAGTCTTTCAGCCTATGGTAATGGTGCATCATGGCGTATTCTCCAGATAATCATAGGGCTCATCGTGGGCATAGTGTTGTATCTCGGTATAGATGGGTTTGGGAATAAAATCCGTCGAGACAAAGGCGAAATAGTCCTGGTAGGTATTTTGAGGCCAGGGGAATCGGAAAACCCACAAACAAACCGCCTCGCACCAGTCCCATTCGTTCATGGCCAGATCATAGGCATCGATGGTGTGCTGAATGCGCAGATACGGGCTAACCGACTTGGTCCACCGAGGATGGTCGTTCCAACCGCCCTCGGTGATGATGCAGGGCTTGTCACCGTCTCCATAGGTCACCATGATCTCGTGAACAAGTTCGGTTCGTCTGAAATTGATGGCCTGCGGATCCGCAGGATCATCGGCAGAAGCCGTCATTCCGTAAGCATGGACAGCCAAACCATCCATATAATCAGCAGCGCCCGCCTGGTACATGCGCTCCAGGTAGAGTAGATCATCCATACCCCACTCGCTGCCTTCAGGAGCCAACGTAGGAGCCAATCCAGCACCCAACACACGAATATCAGGATCCGCTGCTTTGGCTGCCTCGTAGGCTACCTTGAGCAGCTCAACATAGCTCTCAGGATCGGGCATACGATAACCCCATTCAAAGGCCAGGTTAGGTTCGTTCCAAATGATGATGGAATCTAGCTGCCCCTCAAAGTGCTCACAAAAAGCATAGATGAAATCGGCGTAATCCTGATAATGGTCTTCATCGAGATAGCGCGCCGTTGTATCCTCGGGACGAGCCCAGTCAGGTACATAATCCACCCGGGCGATGACCTTCAGACCCTGTGCCAGAGCATGTTCTATCACCATATCGGCGTGGCCAAAATCGTAAACACCCTTTTCTGGCTCGTAATAGGCCCAGGGGAAATACTCGACAATCCAGCTGGCGCCCATCTCGCGCACCATCACCAGCGTCTGCTGAATCTTCCATTCTTCCACTTCATCGGTCAGGCGCGTATGCACACCAACCACCGGATTATTTGTCTCAACCTGCTGCTGCTCCCCAACGGTAACCAGACGCTGAACAGGCGCACTAGTCACATAGACCAGTGCAAACAGAATGAAAGCACGCAGAACCAGATTACATACGCGTCGGGGTGACAATTCTTGTCGCTCTCCTGTGTCTATGGTATACTCCTGCTCGCGCCCCAGTAGCTCAGAGGATAGAGCAGAGGTTTCCTAAACCTTGTGCCGGGGGTTCGACTCCCTCCTGGGGCACCTTACCCGCAGCCAGCAATGCTGCGGGTCTGTTTTTACGTGGGCGCACTTTATCACAGGTATGCCAGAGAAGCGAATGTTATTGCATCAACACGGAGGCCCGCAATGACTGACACCAAGGCAATTCGAGGATTCTCTACTACCCGCAGCCAGGCGCAATACCAGTTTGAAGCCCGCCTCTGCGAGTTGTGTACAGCAGCAGGCTTTAAAAAGCACCTTCAAGCACTCGCTCAGGAGCCCCACCCCGCTGGCACCCCTGCTAATGACCGAGTACGCGAATACCTCACCACGAGCATGAAAGCGGCCGGTCTGCAAGTGACTGAATATCCCTACGATGTGCTCATGCCCTCGCCAGATTGTTCAGTGCGTGTCGATCTGGTGCAGCCCAAACGCATGGCGCTCAACAACCAAGAAGATATTCTGGCTGAGGATCCTTATTCAGCCCATGCGGACCTCGGGCCAGGATGGAACGCCTATTCAGGATCGGGTGACGTTACCGGTACCGTCGTCTATGCCAATTACGCTCGCAAGGAAGATTACGAGCAACTTGATGCGTTGGGCATCTCCGTGGCTGGCAAGATCGTTATTGCCCGTTTTGGCGGCAATTTCCGCGGCTATAAAGCCAAATATGCCCAAGAACGGGGCGCTCTCGGTTTGATCATCTACTCGGATCCTGCGGATTCTGGTTATGTCAAGGCATTGCCTTATCCCGAAGGGCCGGCTATCAATGATAGCTGCGTGCAGCGCGGTTCTCTGTTGACCCTGGGCTACTCTGGCGACCCGCTCACGCCCAATGGCCCTGCCCTGCCCTTGGATTCGGATGAGCTCGTTGAACGCCTTGATCCTGCAGATGTCGACGGCCTACTGAATATCCCAGTCGCACCCCTGCCCTACGGCTCGGCGCAAGAAATCCTTAAAAGAATGACCGGTCAGGGCGTACCCGAGGGTTGGCAAGGCGGATTGCCTTTTGCCTACCGCCTACAGGGCGACGAATTGCTTCAGGTTCGCGTTCGCGTGGATCAGCCACTCGGCATCAAGCGAGCAACGAACGTTGTCGGTGTCATCCAGGGCTCTGAATTCCCCGAGCAGACGCTATACCTCGGTTGCCATTATGATGCCTGGAACTTTGGCGCATCCGACCCTAACAGCGGCAACGCTATGCTGTTGGTATTGGCTGATGCCTTGGGGCAGATGCTAACCGAGGGTTGGCGCCCGCGTCGTTCATTGGCCATTGCCCATTGGGACGCCGAAGAATACGGCATTATTGGCTCGACAGAGTGGGTTGAACAGTTTGAAAGCAAGCTGGCGACCTCGGCCATCGCCTATCTCAACGCCGACATGGCTGTTACCGGTCCCAACGTCGCCGCCGAATCGGCTCCTTCGCTTAAAAAACTGCTGCTCGAAGCCGCCGCCGATACAGCCTACCCCGGCACTAAGAAGAGCCTGCTGGAGGTGTGGCAAGAACAATCCAAGACGGGCGGCGAACCACGTATGGGCGATCTGGGCGGCGGTTCGGATCACGTGGGGTTCTACAGCCATCTGGGCATTCCGGCAGCCCAAGTATTCATGTCCAATCCGATGCCTCTTTACCACACAAATTATGACGATATGGCCTGGTACGAGCGTTTTGGTGACACCGAGTTCAAGTTCGGGCCGGCTGTAGCTGTTTGGAACGGCATCATTGCTACCAGGCTGGCCGATGCTGACCTACTGCCCCTGGATGTTTCGCGTTACGGTGCTGATCTCAGCAGACACCTGGGGACTTTGGTTCAGCGCGCCCAAGAACTCGGTCGCAAGCTCGACGCCAGTCCACTACGCGCCGCCATCCAAGAGCTGGCGGGGGCTGCCTACGCCATGGAAACCGCTCTGGCCGAGGATGCTGCAACTGCGCTATCTGAGGACATCAAAGGGCAGATCAACGAGCAGTTGCTTACACTGGAGCGCAACCTGACCCGCTCAGAAGGCCTGCAACACAGCGCTTGGGCCCGTTCGCTTTATGTTTGTGAAGACCCTGATAGCGGGTATGAAGCCTGGCTACTGCCCGGGTTGCGATACGAGCTTGAAACGGGGGATGACAAATCGCTTCAAACATGGGAAGAAACCTATACCGCAGCATTTGCAGCTCTCACAAGGCAACTGCGGCAGATCACCGAGCTTGCAGCTGGACACTAGATCTCTTGAAGCATCTCACCGCGAGGCCGATTTCCCCGACGGGATTCGCGCCTCGCGACATAAACCTCGTGCAATGCTGGCCGTGGTTCGTAACGAGCGGCCACCCGCACGGCATTGGCCACAGCTTCTTCCAGGCTCTCATAAACCCCAGCGCCACATGCGGCAATCAGGGCTGCGCCGAGTGTGTCGGCGTTGGGCTGTTCCATTTTGAGGATCTCACACCCAGAAATATCGGCTGTAAGCTGCAAAAGCACATCGGAGTAAGCGCCTATTCCCGTCGTATGCAGCGTCTCCACGGGAATACCTACATGCCCAAAACGTTCAAGCCCCTCGGTCATTTCTTCAGTTATACCCTCCACCAACCCGCGTAATAGTTCACTCCGCGATGTATCGGACTTGAGACCCTCCAGTACAGAGGTTGAACGATCTTGCGCAGGAGGCCGATACAGCAGCTCGGTAGGATAATCCGGCATTTCTGCCAACAACCTCTCATAAACATTGTAGCCACGGCTGCGGGCCTCGGCCGTCTCCTGCCTAGCGATCTGGTCGCGGAACCAGCGTAGCATGGCCCCTCCTTCTCGCACTTGCCAAACGCCCAACAAGGCTTCGTTCTGTACATGCGGCGTCATACTGATGCCGTTTTTGAGCAAAAGCGCGGTAAGCGAGATAGCCGCAAAAGAGGGGATCAAATCAAAGGACGATTGCATGCAATAGAGCGCACTTTTGGCCGGCTCCAATACGCCAGCCCCCAGAGCCTCACACGCTCGATCCCAACCACCAACTACCAGCTGGACGTGAGAATCCAAACCCAGTTCAGAAGCGGCATCTGCAGAGAGCCGTCCGGCCAAACTAGCTGATTGCACAATAGGCGGCAAATGCGCCTCTCGAATGCCACAGGGATCCAATAGCTGCCGAGACCAAGTGTTATCGCGAATATCCAGACACAAGGCCCTAGAACCGAGTGAGGCATCGACGATAGCCTGACCACCGAGTTTGACTTGAAGCCAGGTCTCCACTGGCACATAACGCCACAACTGCCCAAAGAATCCGCGGTATTTCTGGTTATACCAAGAGAGTGTATCCAGCCCAGTCAGATCCGTGGCGAACCGCCCCGTCATCTCGAAAAAAATATCTGGGGGCAACTCAGAAGAGGCGCAGTGCATAGCCGACGCAGTGCGAAAGACACAGGGGCCAAGCGGCACTGAGGCACGATCAAGGGCTACAAGACCATCGCCACCGCCCGTAATGCAAAGGGCTGATAGATTTGCCTGATCTGTTTCAGAGACAGCGCCCTTGATAGCCGTGCAAAACGCTTCCCAGATTCTGGCGGGCAGTGCTGCCTGTACATCCTGATATCTTTCGACCGGGAATGCCGCCCTTTTTCTGGATAGTAACCGGCCGTCTTCGCTATAGATATCAGCGCTGCACAAAGTCCCACTTATCGAGATGCCCAACAGTGCCATAACCAAGCCTCCGGTGTATGACAAAAAGGCCAGCACACATACAGTACTGACCTTCTATCTGAAAACAGGGTTCCATTGAAGAACTAGATGCTGTTCGAGGGTTTGAGCTCTAGAACGATCTGACCAATTTCATCTTTCAGTTCAGTGAATACGGCATCAATAGAGCGCGTTGCATCAATATTCCTGAAAGCATATTCCTTACCAAGCCGATCGAACTCGGCCAGCATCTGTGATTGGTACTGGCAATAACAATCATAGTAATCAGATTTATGTTGAAAATCGACGCCTGCTTCCCAATAATCAAAACCGCCTTTGCGCAAAACTCGCGGAATCAGATGGTCAAGATTAGTTTTGAGATAGAACACAGCATCGGGGATTAGACAAAAGCCCAACACAGCCCGGATATATTCGGCATTCACACCGCGCACAACCGAACGAGCGATGAGCGAGTACATGTACCGATCGGTAACCACAACAAAACCGGCTTTCAGCGCCGGAATAATCTCTCGCTCCAAACGGTCGGCAAGATCAGCAACATAAAACAAGTTCATAGTACGCTCATCAAGCGTATGCCCCTGTTTGGCTGAGGCAATCCCTTTGCTAGCCAGTTCGGAGCGCTTGAGTCCTGAATAAGATACCGCAAAACCCTTTGCTTCCAGCCACTCGCGAAGCAGAGCGATCTGCGTTGAACGACCTACGCCATCTGGCCCTTCCAGCACCAACAGCTTGCCAGGCAGCATCACACCCTCATATCCGGGCAATCCTTTGCCATAGAAATGTGCCAGAGTCATTCCTGCGGCCCTCCCCGGTTTATCTCGTCCAGATAAATCCCCGACAAACCTTCTTGGGCAAGAACACCGTCCCAAGGGCTGGGAGAGGTTTTGAGCACATCCTTGAGATGGGGGCGGATATAAGAGCGCAGCGTTTCCTGTTGATCGACAATGGGAAGCGTGGCATCGATGACAGTAAGCCCGAATTCGTTAATCATACTGTCATATTCTTCAAGAATGCGCCCCTGAAAGAGCCGATAGCTCTCATAAGGGTCATCCGAAAGTCCCAAATCCATCCCTGCTTCATAGTATTTGAGCGAGGGGCGCCCTGTAATAATGCGCTTGAGTGATTCTTCCAGGGTTACGCGAAAATAAAAGGCCATCGTGGGGCGGATGGCAAAGGCATACATATCGCGGACCCAGCTAGGATCAACCCCTCTGGCACCATCGCGAGCAAACGCCGTATAGATATACCGATCAGCCAATACAACGGCTCCAGCCTTGAGTGCAGGAATCATTTGCTGCTGCACGCGGTCAGAAAGGTCCACCGCATGAATGATGCTGAACGTGGTTGGCGTCAACATCTGCTTTTTCTTGCCACGTTTTGTCGTCTGCCGGACGACAGGAGAAGAGTTCCATTCGCTAAATGAAACGACATATCCTTCTGTACGCAACCATTTGTAAACCAGGTCGAGCTGCGTACTTTTGCCAGAACCATCAATGCCCTCAACGATAAAGAGCTTGCCTTTCAGCGGTGTTCCATCGGGAAGCCAAGCCATATCTCCTCCTAACATTCATCCGCAGCATCCAACCCATTCTAGCAACTGGTAGAACGCCGGTCAACGGTAAATTATGCATCCAGTTGCAATGTCAAAGGCTGTGGATAGAATGAGGAGGCTAGTTGCTGGTGGATACATCAGCTCCACAGCGTCCACAGAACTTGGCGCCCAGGCGGATTTCCGCATTGCACACTGGGCAATGAGAAGGCCCTGCTGGCGAAGGTGTGGTGCGGCCATGGATTGGGGCTCCGCAACTCGCACAAAAGGCGCCTGTTTCGGGGAGAGGGTTGCCGCAAACACTGCACCGAGTCTGGGCTTGAGCCTGCGCAGCTCGCGCGGCCTGTTCCGCAGCAGCCTCTGCCTCTAGTTGGGCGAGCTCTTGCTTTTTCGATTCCAACATTTTGTGTATATCTGAAACATGCTGGCACAAAGGCTCGAGTTCTGGCGTCTTGAGCATATTGCGCTCATAAAGTGAAACCGCTTCGAGACCTATCGCTCGCGTCAGATCGGCATATTGGGTATCAAGCCGTTCTAGCTCCACCCTGACACGATTCACATCGCGCTTGCGGTCTGCTTCTTCAATGCGATTGCGCAGTCCATCTATCATGCCGCGCAAGCCACCTTTGTCATTGATCTGCTCGATCATTTTCTGCGCCTGATCCTGGAACATCTTGAGGACATCAGCCATCGCTACCTCCTGGCTGTATATGCGTACTATCTATACGCAACGGGCGGCTCATTGTTTCGCGCCGTCTGATCTGGATATCTGGAGAGTTACATGTCGCAACAGAAAACTGCCTTCTATCTTGCTCTCGCCGCTCTGATCATTGTCATCATGGTCGTAGTAACACTAGGCTACCTCATCTATCGTGAGGGGGCCCTTGACGCCATATTGGGCACACGCGCCACAACTGCAACAGCGACAGGCGTGGCTGGTGCCGAAACAACGCTAACTAATACACTCATCCCAACACTCACGCCACAGCCAACTCAGAACGGCCTTGTCGCCACAGCAACACTTGTGCCCACCCTGACGCCTTATGTTGTCCCAACCCAGGTATCTACACTGGCTCCCTTGCCAACCAACACACCCACCCCTGATCCACTCGAGGGTTACTATGTTGTCGAGTACAACGGTTGCATTGAACACGGTTCTAGCCAAGGAACCGTCAAGGGGCAGGTCTTTGACCGTGAGAACAACGTAGTTGCAGGAGCTAGCGTTTATATCACCATCGATGATTGGTACTATGACGTACCCGCCACAACAAATGCCCAAGGCTGGTATGAATTCTATGTCGAGAACAACACTGACATTCAGATCGCCAAACTCGTCATCGGCGGTGAAGAAATGCCACTGACCGGCAACGAAAACCAGGTATTCCACGCACAGGCAGGCTGCTATGAAAATGTAAACCTGCGTCAACAGTAGTACATAGTAAAAGGCCCGACTTTTTGTCGGGCCTTTTTTCTACAATTGGGCAAGAACTCCCAAAACCCGATCCGGCAACTCGGGGACAGATACGGCTCGAAGTCGTGCCAGTGTTTCGGCGCCTGGAGGAATCAGTCTCCCAGCCTCGATATAAAAAGCGTTGCGTTCCTGGCGCGAACCAAGATAGCGCGCAGCCCAGTCACTTTGATAGCCTATTCCCCAAGCTCTCTCCATAACAGTGTGGCCATAGCAAAAATCCGTCCCTCTGGTGAACTCGTCATGAAGCGGCACCAACGGTTCTGCATTGAAATCATCGAGGATGCGCTGGCCTGGTTTGTTTAGCTCTGTGCCAACTACCACAGGCAACGAGAACTCACGAGCCAGTTCAACCGCCTCGTAAAGCGCGGCCACACGGGTTTTACGCAATGCCGCATCGGCGAAGTTCCAGTTTCGATCTGGAATGATGTTAAATGCTCCGACACCCCGTGCAACCATCAGTTCCAGCATCTCGGGCAGGCGCTGCTCACCAGATGTAGAACCATCCAGCCAGGCGAGGGTGGGAATGGCCCCAGCGGCTATAATAGCCTGAGCCACATCCGCAAACATGGGGAATGTGTCGGGACCAGGCTGCACATAGCCAACGCCACCCCGCTTCATCAAGCGCGAACGAACCAGGTCGCTAGGCCCCGGCTCCAAGCCAATGCCCGCTTCTACCTTTTCCGGGCTCAGACCCAACTTTGCGGTCCAAAAAGCCAGCAGATCACAACGATCGGGATAGAGTTCGCGCGCAGCAGCATCGAGGGCCACAAGAATATGGCGCTCAGTGGCATTACCCGCTGGCGTGAGCGATTGAACGTCCCGATCGTAATCGAGTGTCAATGGGGCAAGCGCAGGCATAATACGCTCAAACATTGCGCGATTTCGCTGCTCTGCGCCAGCACGCATCTGAGCGAGCACCCTACCGGCCTTTGGGGGCACCTGCCGAGAGCAAAAACCCAGCCCTACGTGATAGCACACACCGGGCTCGCCCGGAGAATTGATCTCATCGTCAGCAAACTCGGGAACAAAGGTCCGTGTCTCCATACCGGCTACCGCGCGAACACCTGCTAGATCGGCAGATTCTAGTGTCTCATCTACGCCGTCCAAAACATCAAAATCCACCGTGCCCAGGGCATACCACCCCTCTGAACGGGCAAGTGCCACGAGCCCCTGTGGAGACATACCGTACCCGTTATAGGAAAAGAACGTATGGCAATGAAGATTAAAAACGGAGTCATCGCGCTCGGCGGGGCGGACATTTTTTAGAAATTCCACAAAAGCCGACTGTCGTTCATCATAATTCAGGCTATTGATCTTGTTCGATTGATCGAGCAGTTCCAAGGTGTCCTCCCGGGTTCGTTCATACAATGACCTGATCCATAATAATCCCAAAGTATCCGATAGAGCAACCCCAATCTTGGGGGCAATATGATTGACAGTCTTGACAGGCAAGGTAGAATATCAAGTGTCTAGGATAAGGGGAAACGTATGTCCGACTTTCCTGATGTGAGTTCCTCTATTGCTGCCTTTGGGAACATGCCAGAACTGCCCGGATGGCCCGAAAGGCGTGTGGTTGATGTGCTCATCAGAGAAAGCATTGAACGCCTCTTTGAGGTATGTAGACAAGACCCTCGTGCCTGGCTATCGCAAACCGATTTGCAATGCCTGCTCTTTTCTGTATTGCGGCAGGATTTGCCACAACACGGCATTGCTGCCAGCGCAGTACACAGCCAAATACAGGTAGCTCTTCCCCCGTTTCCCCAAGCCAAAGGAACAAAGCATCCCCGATCCTTCCGCGCAGATGTCGCCTTGTTGGTTCCTCATTCTCTAAACCCCAGCAATGCTGAGGCAAACGCAGAAACAGCGGCCATCATTCAGGTCAGCCGCACATTCAAAGTTGAAACAGACCTCGAGTCATTGACGAGACTGGTTCAAAGCCAGGGGGCACCGCTTGTGTATCTGGTGATTGTTGCTTACAAGGAGCTCGAAAGCGACGCGACACGCGTGCGCCAATTGAGCCAAAAGCACAAAATTCCAGCGATGGTACTCAACTATTGGGGAAAGGGTCAAGAGGTATCCAGGCAGCCAGAGCTACTTTAAAGTCGCGGGGATTTATTGCCACCAGTCCTTGAGTGAACGCGGATCCATAAAAGTGCCGCTATCTCGTATGGCTATACCCAGTTCGTCTCCGTTCGCCACGCCAAAACATTGGCCTTCCCTCAGTGCCGGCAGTGTTTCTCTTCCCTCTGCATTACACGCTTCATACAACGCCAGCAAATCAGGGTGCACCGCCACATTCTCAATATGCAGCGTATAGCCGCTCACGACATTGTCTTCGCCCGTGTATTTCAGTGTGATGCGAGATTCAGAAGCATAGAGTACTAACACCTCGAACCCATAATCGCCGCTGATGGAATAGCCTGAGGGTGGTACAAAAACAGCAGCCCCTGGATCTACGGCCAAGCCCAACAAGGTTACATCGGGATACGTGATAAGCTCACCACAGCTGTTGGTATCCCAATTCCAATCATACACGCGGTATATGCTTGTAAAAGAAGGTATTGCAAAGCCCGCCAATAACCCACGCAAATCAGGGGCGTTACCATCTACACCGCCGTTATAGTTTACCAGACCTATATAAGCCTGGGTCTCTTCATAGGAACGAAGGGACAGATTGAGATCGGCATGATCTTCAGCAGGTCGATCGGTTGGCGCAGATTCAACCGGCAATGTCTCAAATGTTTCCTGAGGATAAATCCACTGAGGCCCCACGTTCAACACCAAGGGGATCACTATGGTATTGGGTACAGGCGCAGCCTCGACCAAAGAGTTGGCCAGAACCACCCCCAGGATCATTATAAAGCTGGTCACTATAGCTCGGTATGTCAGGCGCACACAACACTCCTCAGACGGGGATTCTGAGGATAGTGTAACGTACGCTGAGCATCTGAACATCAAAACGGCGTGAAAATCAGTCAACATCCCCCGTGCGGTATTTGAGCCAAATTGTCAGGCCAATGACCACCGGGAAGATCAGCAGCCAGAGATCTGCATGAAGAAAGATAATGGCAATAGCCACAAAAATAGTCGTCACTGATACCCGTATGAACAGTTCCCGAAGCATTGCTTTTTTATCCATCTATGCCTTCTGTTATAAAAACCATATCCATGAACGTTGACCCTTTATCAAGCCAATGTTATAGTTCTGTGAACTAATATACAAACCACTGCAGAAAGCAAAGGTTGACCTCAACCTTTGACCATAAGATGTACCGCTCAAGTCGTCGACGATGACAAGATAGACCAGACTTGAACATGCAAGAGGTAATGAATGTCAGATAATATCACAACTCACAAGTCTACTGTCGTTGCATTTGCCGGAACACTGGGATTGGGCATGTTGCTAAACGCTTGCCGCGACGAACCCTGGGACACCATCGGCGTTGTTCCACCCGCTAACGCTGGTGCCGCTTTTGCCCAACTACACAGCATCATGGGCGTTAGTGCCGACGAAGTACTCATCCCAACACTGGATCGGGTGCAAGTTTGTGCTGTTACTTCGGCCGGTGAAACGCTGGTGGGAGAGCGGGCCATCTCACTGGCCCCAGCCGGTACCACATTAGAACGTGTATTTCTTACGGCAGAAGACGCAGTTTCTGATGATGCAACTCAGGCAACAATAGATTTCAGACCTACCCCAGAAGTACTTGATGCCCTAGCCCGAGCCGACGCCATCGTCATTGGCCCCGGGTCCCTCTACACAAACCTTATCCCCGCACTGCTAATCAAAGAGATCAACGAGGCCATTCGCAAGAGCAAAGCTCGCAAGATCTTTGTCTGTAACCTGATGACCCAGCCAAACCAGACCGTGGGCTATACCATTGCAGACCACGTGCGCGTCATCCAGCGGCATTGCGGCTTTCGTCTTGATTATGTACTGGTCCATCAAAATGGCTCCTTTAGCGATTCCGTGCTGCAGCGCTACCGAGATAGTCTTGCTGGCATCGTTGAACCAGAGATTGTACATGATGACGATTCGCACGTGGTCATTTTCCCGGGCACACCTCAGGAAATGGAATTGGTTGAAGGCGCCATTCTCATCCGCCAGAGCCTGGCTACCGAAGTACTGGAAATAGATCGTGTGACCGATCAGGAGCGTATTGTCATCCGCCACGATCCCGACAAACTGGGGCGGTTGCTGAGGGCCGTATTGCACGATTACGCCTTGCAAGAACAGCTTTCGGTGAGCCGCGCCATTTTTCGAGAGTATGATATCCGCGGCATGGTAGGATCGGAGCTCACAGCCACCGCCCTAGAAAGCATGGGTAGAGCTTTTGGCACCTATATGCAGCGCAGAACCGGCCGCAATCAAATCGTCCTGGGGCGCGATGTTCGGCCCAGTTCAGCGGCCTTTGCCCAGGCTGTCACCAAGGGACTCATCGCCACAGGCTGTGAGGTCATCGATATTGGCCAGGTACCCACGCCGTTGGCCAGCTTTGCCCTTAATCATTTTTGGGTGGATGGTGCCGTTCAGGTAACGGCCAGCCACAACCCCACCGAATTCAACGGCCTCAAACTTCAGGTGGGCACAGAAGCCTTGGCTGGAGAAGAACTGCAAAAGGTGGAACGTCTCATCGCCAGCGGTCTCTTTGCCAGCGGGGAAGGCCGCCGCTTGGCACGAGATGTGATCTATCCTTATCTGAACTATATCACCCATCGCATTCGCCTCAGTAAACCGCTCAAGATCGCCATCGACGCTGGTAACGGCTCCGCCGGGCCGCTGGCACTCAAACTCTTCCGCGAGTTAGGCTGCGAGGTTATCCCTCTCTATTGTGAACCGGACGGCACCTTTCCCAACCATCAGCCCGATCCTGCCGAAGAAGAGAACATGCTCGATCTCTGCCAGACGGTTGTAGAGCACAAATGTGCAGCAGGAGTCGCCTTTGATGGCGACGGTGACCGCATTGGCCTGGTGGATGAAACCGGCAGCATCGTCCCTATTGACACGATGCTGCTGCTATATGCGCGCGAAGCGCTGCGCAACGGCCCAGGTAAAGCCGTTTTTGAGGTGCGCTGCTCCGAATCGCTCTTTGATGGTGTACGCAAATACGGCGGCATTCCGGTGATGGCGCGTTGCGGCAATACTTCAATCTTGCCGCGTATGCGCCATGAGCGAGCCGTCATTGGCGGCGAATTGAGCGGCCACGTCTTTTTCAATGATCCACCCATCGAATATGACGATGCTCTATATGCCGGCGCCTTACTGCTCAGCTATTTGGATAACCACGGAGTTCCCTTTAGCCAGATGCTCAAAGAACTGGTAGACGGTCTGCCTGCTTATGTCAGTTCGCCAGAGCTGCGCATAGACTGCCCTGATTATCTAAAGGCAGATATAGTGAATGCCGTGCGCGATGAGTTTGCTCCCGACTATCGCGTCATTGATATTGACGGGGCCCGCATCTATTTTGGCCAACACGACTGGGCGCTCATCCGCGCTTCCAACACTTCGCCCAAATTATCTCTCCGTTTTGAAGGCGAAAGCGAAACCAGCATGAACAAGATGAAAGGGCTGGTCAAGCAGGCGCTGGAAAAACAACTGCCGGGGTTAGGTCAATTCTAAGAGAGCTCTCAGTCGAACACGCCCAGCACAAAATCAAGCATATCATATTGTTGCCTGTCAATGTTATTGCAAATATTCGCAATAACATTGACAAATTTCATTATGCGCATTATAGTTTGCCCGGATTTGACGTTACAGAGACATGCATGACACTCGCTTTCTGACACCATACCTCCTAGATGACGGCCGACATCTGGAGATGAACATGTCTTTGTGACTCATAAGGGAGAGCACAAACTATGCACATGGCAGATGCTTTATTGTCTCCTGCAGTCGGTGGCGTGATGTATGCCGTCAGCGCTGGCGCCGTAGCCTATTCCGTAGCACAAATCAAAAAGGACGAGCTGGACGAGAAAAAAATACCGCTCATGGGCATCATGGGCGCCTTTGTCTTTGCAGCTCAGATGATCAACTTTACTATCCCTGGCACAGGTTCTAGCGGCCATATTGGTGGCGGCATCCTACTCGCCGCCCTCCTTGGAGAATTCCCCGCCTTTCTCACTATTACGGCAGTCCTCATTATTCAAGCGTTATTCTTTGCCGATGGAGGACTGCTGGCCCTAGGTTGTAACATCTTTAATATGGGCTTTATCTCTTGCTTCTTGTCTTATCCGCTCATCTTTAAACCGCTGATCAAAAAGGGGCTCAATCTTCAAACTATTTCCATTGCTTCTATCGCATCTGTCGTTATTGGTTTGCAGGCAGGTGCATTTTCTGTCGTACTAGAGACCCTGGCATCGGGTATTACCGAACTACCTTTTGGTGCATTTGTTGCTCTTATGCAGCCTATCCACCTAGCTATTGGTCTTGTGGAGGGTATCGTTACAGCAGGCGTTCTTTATTACGTGTATTCAGCACGCCCCGAGATTCTGGCTAGCTCATACAACAGGACTAAAATGGGGGGCATCTCGACCAAAAAGGTGCTCACCGTTCTCATCGTTGCCACGCTGGTGGTGGGTGGTGGGCTTTCGCTCTTTGCCTCCTCATATCCTGACGGCCTTGAATGGTCTATGGAGGGCGTTAGCGGGACGACAGAGCTAGAGGCGGAGGGCAGTGTCTATGACACGGCCGCCTCTGTACAAGAAACAACTGCATTCATGCCTGATTACACCTTTGCCTCTGATGGAGAGGAAGGTTCTGCAGTTGGCACCTCTGTAGCCGGAATTGTGGGGGGGACACTCACTTTTGCATTGGCTGGTGCAACTGGCTTGGTTATATCAGCCACAAAAAAGAAGCGCCGAACAGAAGCCAGCGCATAGAAGGACTGGGGACTCAAAATGCAGCAGCCTCTACAGCGCGTAGGGGTTGCTGCAAGTTTTGTGTAGCAATGGGGGAACAAGATCGCTAACATAACGAGTAGTCTTTCCGATATGTATACGTTGGAAGAGCTTGCCAATGGGGATACTGCGATTCATCGTATTCACCCATCTGTCAAGCTCTTGGCAACTTTTGTCTATCTAATAGTCGTCATATCCTTTGATCGTTACGCTCTGAGCAAGCTCTTTCCATATCTTTTTTACCCTTTTGTGGCTATGGCTGTCTCCGAAACGCCTTACAACCAACTTCTCAAACGACTCGTGCTAGCACTTCCTTTTAGTTTGCTGGCAGGTGTATCGAACATCATTTTTGATACAGAGACAGCTTTTGTTATTGGTGGAATTGCCATAAGCGCTGGCGTACTTTCGCTTTTTACGATCCTTCTAAAGACATACCTTACCGTCATGGCTGTGTTGATCCTCGTTTCCACCACCCCATTGCGAGATCTTTCCAACCAACTCATAAGGTTCAAAATCCCGCCCATTCTCGTGATGCAAATCACAATGACATACCGCTATCTCAGCATTCTGCTGAACGAGGCGTCTACCATGTATACCGCATACCTGCTTCGCTCCCCACGGAACAAGGGGATTCAGCTGCATCATATGGGCAGTTTTATAGGGGAACTCTTATTGCGAAGCATCGACCGCACTGAACGCGTCTATTACGCTATGAAATGCAGAGGTTTTCACGGCGCGATGGGCTTTGCTCAAAAGCATAGCCTTCAAATTACCGATTTCGTCTATGCGGTCTTTTTTTGTCTACTTGTCATTGGCTTTCGATTCTTTGATCTCAGCCAATTATTGGGGCAGATGTTTGTCTGAGGGGGAATTTTTGATAGAGGTTGAAGAACTCGGCATAACCTATCCAGATGGCACTCGAGCGATTCATGATCTGAGCTTTCGGATCGATGATGGGCAAAGTGTAGCCATCGTGGGTGCTAACGGAGCAGGAAAGTCTACCCTGCTTTTGGCGTTTTTGGGCATCATCGCGCCAGCCAGTGGCAAGCTGCAGGTTAACGGCCTGGAAGTGAAAAAGGACAACTTGCCCGAGATAAGGGCACAAATGGGGATGGTATTCCAAAATCCAGATGATCAACTCTTTATGCCCAATGTATATGACGATATCGCCTTTGGACCAAGAAACTATGGCCTTTCTGAGCAAGAGGTGGAGGAGCGCGTCTCCGAAGTGCTTCAAGTGTTGAATGCCGAGCACCTCAGGAACAAAATGCCCCACAAATTATCTGGGGGGGAAAAGCGTATTGCCGCATTCGGCAGTGTTCTATCCATGCGGCCCTCAATCATGCTGCTAGACGAGCCTTCCTCTTTTCTTGATCCCCGGGCACGTCGCAACATCATTGCGCTTTTGGCAGGGCTCAAGCTGACCAAAGTCATTGCCACCCATGATTTAGACATGGCACTGGATTTATGCGATCGCGTCATTGTGCTGCAGAACGGATCCCTCTTTGCCGATGGAGATGCCCAAAGTATTCTGCGAGACAAAGCCACCATGGAAGCTTGTGGATTAGAGCTTCCGCTGAGCTGCGCTGGTCGATAGGCTCAATCCTTATACAATGCTATCCTATATACCATGACGGGCTTTTTCGCTCTGGCAAATGCCAGATCGAAAAAGCCCGTCACTCGTTCTACCTCATCTGGTGCTTATTCTACTGTGACGCTCTTGGCCAGGTTACGTGGTTGATCCACATCGCAGCCGCGCAATACGGCGATGTGATACGCCAGCAGTTGCAAGGGGATCACGCAAAGAATGGGCGTTAGGTAATGGGATGCCTGAGGCACAAAGATGACATCATCTGCCTTTTGAGCAACTTGCTCATCCCCAGCAGTCGCCACAGCGATTACGCGCCCACCGCGAGCGCGTACCTGTTCGATGTTGCTAAGCATCTTGTCACGCACATGATCCTGTGGGCAAATGGCCACCACCGGCATCTTTTCATCGATGAGGGCGATGGGACCATGCTTCATCTCACCGGCGGGATATCCCTCAGCATGAATGTAGGAAATCTCTTTGAGTTTGAGAGCCCCTTCGAGCGCCACGGGATAGTTAATGCCGCGGCCAAGGAAAAGAAAATCCCGGCAATTCATGTATTTGCGAGCAATGGCTTCATAGTCGTTACCATTCTTGAGCACAGTTCCCACACGGGCCGGTAGTTCAGCGAGTTCACGCAGCAACGTGCGCCGCTGCTCAAAAGATAACGTGCCTCGCTCCTGTGCCAGATATAAAGCCAATAGATATGCCGCCACTACCTGGGAGGTAAAGGCTTTGGTCGAGGCTACGCCGATCTCCGGTCCGGCATTGAGATAGATGACGCCATCAGCCACACGGGCCGCTTGGCTGCCCACCACATTTACCAGGGCAATAGACTGCATGCCATGATCGCGGGCCTCTTCCATCGCCGCCAGCGTATCCACCGTCTCGCCCGATTGGGTGATGACCAGCACAATACTGCCCGGTTCGAGCAGGGGTTGGCGATAGCGAAATTCGCTGGCATAGTCAACCTCAACCGGAATCTTGGCCAAATCCTCGATGAGGAATTTGGCCAGCAGGCAGGCATGCCATGCAGTTCCGCAGGCCACAGCATGAATGCGGCGCAAATGCGGGATAACGGGCTTGATCGAATCCAAATCCTGCAAGATGACTCGAGCGCTGTCAAAATCCACCCGACCGCGAATAGCGTCTGTCACCGAGCGGGATTGCTCGTGGATCTCTTTGAGCATAAAATGCTTGTAGCCATCCTTGGCAGCCAACACCGGGTTCCAGGCCACATGCGTTATCTCAAGTTCGACAGGCATTCGATCGAAAGTTTCGATCTCGACACCATTTGCCGTAACTACAGCTATCTCGTGGTCTTTTACAAAAATCATCTCTTGCGTGTGATCGAGGATGGCCGGCATATCCGAGGCGATAAACATTTCTCCCTCACCGACACCGATGACGATGCCCCCGGCATTGCCCAACCGTGCTGCCACCAAGCGATCCGGCTGGAGTGCGCTGAGCACCACAATGGCACTGGCGCCCTCTAGCTGCTGCATTGCTTCCCTCACTGCCTCCGCCAAGTCACATTTTCCACCGTCATAGATGCGCCCAATGAGTTGGGCAATAACTTCGGTATCGGTCTGAGAGGAGAATACTACACCCTCTTGCTCCAGTTCTTGTTTGAGCTCGAGATAATTTTCAACGATGCCGTTCTGAATGACCACAACCTGACCACTGGCATCCACATGAGGGTGGCAGTTAGCCTCGGTCACACCTCCATGGGTAGCCCAACGCGTATGGCCCATACCCACAGTACCTTCAACGGGTTCCTGTTCCATCCTGTCCATGAGGTTGATGAGCTTGCCGACGCTGCGGCGGCGCTCTATGCTGCCATCAGGTATGACGACGGCTAAACCAGCCGAGTCATACCCACGATATTCAAGGCGTTGCAAGCCCTTGACAACGACATCAGCGGCCTGTTTGTAACCCACATAACCAACGATTCCACACATAACACTCCCTCCAAGGTCGCACGCACACATGCGCACAACCACAGCCGTGCGAACACGACCGAAAAATGATGATGTAACAGAATGATTCGTGCACTGGCGCCATGTGCTGTCGCGCCGTTACCGGCGGGTTTTGACATGGTCCTCTTGGAGGGGAAGTAAAGAGTGGTGCGCACTCTTGGAGGCATCCGCAGATCTGTCGATTTTCTCCCACCCGGGTGGGCGGAATTAACCTCGCTTTGCAGCGAGGAACCTCCTCCTCGTATCCTGCCACAATGGCAGGCCTTGCGCTATACTCCCCAGTATCCTTATTGTTCGATCGCATCCTCCTTGACAAGCTGTGCAACGATGCCGGAAAAGCCTCTCCCGCAGAATGTGGGACGACCAATTGCCTCAACTAACTGATCCCAGGTCATACCATCCAGCGTCAATACGCCATCCTGGTCGAACATGGAACGCGGGAGAAACACCGCTTCGGCATCCACATCTGCCAGCGCGCTCAGCACATCCACGCCAGTGAGCAATCCAGCGACGGTAACCATCTCACCCATAAAATGATTGGTGACGGGCAACACCATCAGATCAATATCCAGCAGACGTGCTGCTTCGGCAGCCACCTTGGCCAAAATGGGAGCAACCAGTTCTCCTGTTACAATAACCACTCGCGTGAAGCGAGAGTTCTTGTTCTCCAGAGCTGGTCTGGCATCCGCCCAGTCTTCCAGCAAATCGCGTACCATGCCAACGCCGTTGCCATACTGAGCATCATCATCATAGAACGTCTGTGATGGTATATCTACCCCTGCCAAAAGATAAAGCTCATCTGAAGGATAAACCCAAGTTCTGCCAATGAGATGCCGGATATCCTGTGCGGCACAATCAGTCGCGGTGATGATCTCCTTTGCCTCAGTCACATCCACACGGCGCACATCTCCCTGATGAAAACGTGTCAGGCCGACGGGGACAAGTGCCAAAGTCTGTACGGTGGGCCAAAGCGAGGCCAGATCGCGAATAGAGCGTTTGAGTACCTCTCCATCGTTACGTCCCGGACATATGACAATCTGGCAATGCACCTGGATACTCAGTTCTCTCAAGCGCTTGAGCTGCTCCATGATGTCTGGCGCATCTGGACGCCCCAATAATTGCCGCCGTACAGTCAGATTGGTGGCATGCACCGAGATGTAAAGCGGCGAAAGACGCTGTTCTTCAAGCCGATCCCAGTCATCCTGCGTAAGATTGGTGAGGGTAACATAGCTGGCCGAAAGAAAAGAATAGCGATAGTCATCATCGCGCACATACAGTGAACGGCGCAAACCGGGTCGTAATTGGGCTACAAAACAAAACTCGCAGCGGTTGCGGCAAAGGCGCATGCCATCAAAAACGAGTTCTGTAAAATCGAGGCCCAGAGGCTCGTCTAAATCGCGCTCGACCTCTATTACGTGCTGTTTGCCAGAACGCTCCAAAACCAGTTCGAGTTCCTCGTCGTCGCTATAGAACTGGTAGTCGATCACATCCCGCAAACAATGCCCATTGATAGAACGTAGAATATCCCCTGGTTCTATGCCGATTTCTTCGCCAAGACTCCCCGACGCAACATCCTTGATCACACCGCCATGAGGGCAGTCCATCAGCAATCGGCCTTTTCTTGCGCAGTCGCTACCAGAGTCACGATCTTGTCCACGACCTGATCGATAGAGAGCTCGGTAGAATCGATAATTGTAGCCCCCACGGGGATGCTAAGGGGGGCCACCTTGCGAGTACTATCAATACGGTCGCGAGAACAGAGGTTTTCTACCACGGCATCCATATCTGCCTTTTGACCACGAGCCTGCATATCCACCAAGCGGCGGCGAGCGCGTTCTTCGATGGTGGCATCTAAATACACTTTGACATCGGCATTCGGCACGACAACCGAGCCAATATCTCGCCCCACCATCACTATTGCCCCAGAATCAGCGATGCGCCTCTGTTGTTCTGTAAGCGCACGGCGAACACCGGCATAGGTGGATACAGGTGAGACACCGCCATTAACAGCGTTGCTGCGCAGTTGCCATGTTACATCCTGATGATCCACCCACACTGTGTATTGGCGGCCATCCTCTATCTCGGGCTTGGTGACCTCGATTTTGATCATCGCGGCTAGTTCAGAAACCGCCTCTTCATTGGCGATGGCGATCCCCCGATCCAGAGCTGCCCAGGTCACCGCGCGGTACATGACGCCCGTATCAAAAAACAAAAAGCCCAATCGGTCGGCCAACTTGGAACCCACCGTGCTCTTGCCGGATGCAGCTGGGCCATCAATCGCGATGCAAAGATTCTTCAAAACATAACCCCTTGACTAAAGACCGGCCAATTCTCGCAAAGCGATGATCTCATCTGCAGAAAGACGCCGGGCCTCGCCGGATACCAGGTTGCCTATTTCCAGTGTGCCAATACGAACGCGCACAATACGCTGCACATGACAATGAACCATGTTCAGCATACGCCGAATTTGCCTCTTTTGCCCTTGCTGTAGCACAAATCGTGCCCAGATATCGCCCCGCACAGGTCGATGCCTGCGCCAGGCCCAATCTCGCGGCGACCGTTCAACCTGGGCTCTGGCACGCGTTTCTTCCCCCTCCAACTGCACGCCGCGTTCTAGCATCCGTATAGCAGCATTGGTCAGGTCACCGCGAATCAGCACCAGATATTCCTTTTCATGCTGAAAACTTGGATGCATCAGTTTTTGAGCGAGGGGCCCATCGTTCGTAAGCAGCATCAACCCTTCGCTGTCAGCATCAAGGCGCCCTACAGGGTAGAGACGAGTGTTTCCCTTGACAAGTTGCACCACTGTCGGTCGACCGTGCGTATCACTTGTAGTAGAAACATAACCTATGGGCTTGTAAACAGCCCAGTATTCATATTGCACCGGCTCGATGAGCCTACCGCCCACGGCTACGCGGTCCGTATCAGGGTTTACTTGAAAACCCATCTCCCGAACAATGTTGCCATTAACCGTGACTTTGCCCTGGCTAATAAGTTCTTCAGAAGCACGACGCGAAGCTACGCCCGAGCGAGCAAGATACTTTTGCAAGCGCTCCAGGCTAGTATTCTCATTATTGGTGGGCATACATGGGCACCTGCATATAGAGTTCTCCCCCGAGGTATACATCAAGCGTACCTACAGGGGTCGTCGAATTGGGATTTGGAATAGGGTTCGTTAAATTCCGGAAAATCTTGATATCTCGCACTTTTGTTACCGGGAGTAACAAAATAGCCTCGTCTTGCGTGTAAAGCGTGTGCCACTCGCCGTATTCGTCCTGGTAACGGTTTAAATCGTTGACAGCCAACGAAACATCGAGTTCAGCATAACTCCCGTAATAATAATCCAGCAGTTGCCGCGTATCGGCATAACGATCCTCAGAACCTAACACCACGGTAAGGGCTCGACCCTGAGCTCGATCCACCATAGCCACTAGACAATCCCCCGCATTGTCTGTTGTGCCTGTTTTAACGCCTATTACACCGGGATATTCGGTAAAAAGCTCATTCGTAGTAAAGGCAAGATAGTCACCTACAGCGGCATTTTGTTTGGCCACAATGCCAGCAAAAATCTCGTTCTGCATGGCGTATCGCGTCAAAATGGCCGTATCGTAGGCGCTAGAGTAGCCACCATCTTCATCCAGGCCGTGGGCATTGGCATAATGGGTATCTTGCAGCCCCAAACCAGAGACAAACTCGTTCATCCACTCTACGAACAAAGTCTCATCACCGGCAAGACTCCGGGCAATCGTAACGCCAGCAGCATTGTCTGAAGCCATAAGCAGCGCCACCAGTAGCTCATACAAAGAATACTCTTCATTCTGAACAATGGGAACGCTGGTGCCCACCGTGAGATCCGCCCAGGCCACTGTGAGCTTGTCATCCAGATTGCCGCGCTCAAGCGCAACGAGGGCAGTAGCTAACTTGACCAGGCTGGCCTGCGCTCGTTGTTCATGCTCGTTATTGGCACAAAGTATCTGTCCCGTTGGTTCGTCCACGAGAATCCAGGCAGCCGCCGTCAGCTCGAGGCAGGGCACACCCACAGGAAGCTGAATCTGCTCTGGAGCAACTACCGAAGTGGGCACATCTGCATTGGTTAGAACAGCGGGGCCAAAACCAACACACACCGTATTTGCGAGGAGAATTGCACCAAGTAACGCAGATTTGTAGCGCATCCTTGCCTTCTCTTTCAGAATTCCATTGCATTCTATAGAACTGCCCATCTACGGTCAAGGATTGCTATTCCACTCCGCCATACTTACGCTTTCTTTATGGTTCTTTTCTCTCAAGAGTTTAGACTCGACATAGAACCAACATGTAATGATAGGCCCTGCTGGCTAAGACTAGATAACTGTGAAGACTACTGGGAGGAAAAGATCTATGCATTCGCCACACAAAAGCACACTCGCTCTTATCGCACTCATGCTTTTGGTTACGAGTTGGCTGGGGTTAGCCCCAGCTGTTTCAGCCGATGAAACCGTCATCTACTCAATCGGCTTTGAGACAGGAGACGGAGGCTATACCGTCGATGGGACCGCACTGTGGGAATGGGGAACCCCCACTACTGTAGGCCCCGATTCAGCACATTCCGGTTCCATGTGCTGGGGAACCGATCTGGATGGCGAATTACAGAACAAGGAAGGCTATTTGACTTCCTCAGCCATCTCAATCCCCGCCTTGTCAGAAGGTCAAGTCGCTCGTGTCCGTTTCTATGGTTGGATCCAGATCCCATGGATGTACAGCCGTGGTGAATTCTTTGTTTCTTCTAACGGCACCGATTGGCAATCCCTCGCCCAATTGTTCAGTGAAATGGATGGTGGCTGGCAGCTGTACGAGTTCGATGTATCTGATTATGCTGGCGGCGATATCTATCTCAAATGGCGCTGTTACATTTCCAATTATACCTCCTATGGCGCTCCAGATCCCGGCTTTTATATCGACGACGTCGCTATCACCGTTTACGACTCTCCTGGCGATTCCAAGATTTTCACTTTTGAAGCTCAAGAGGATGCCAGTTCTTACGCATCTTGCCCGTGGATCTACACCTGGAATGGTACAGAGTACGTGCGAGATAATGATATCTACTCGGTGGCTCGATACGCCCATCAAGAGCAGCATGACTGGTATCTGTTACAAGAGACGCTTGTCGAACAGGATGGCGTCTATCCACTCGAAGTGCGAGAAGTAGAGTCCGAAATATCATGGACAGATATGGTGGGGCTTATCACCGTAGACCATGAAGAAGGTGTCGGCATTGCTCCAGACTCGGATGGTAATATCTCTTCTTTTGTTGTAGATGAACTGGTTGGCCCTATCACAGCCGTTACAGATGATGGTGAAAATGTCATCGCTGATCTGAGTACGCTGGATGATTCCGGCGTAGAAGCATATAGCGAAGACTATATCGATTTGGATTTCAGCAGCAGCCTGGACGTTTCGCAAGGAGCCGTACTGTACCTTCGGGTACATGGCTACCTTGTTGGAGAGGGCGAAGAGATGCCCTACATCGGCCCGCCAGCCATTGTGGTCAATATTCAGGATGAAAACGGCGACTGGTTTGAAGTTGGCCGTATTGATCCGCGTTACGAATACTCGGTGGCCGCTTTTGATCTTTCATCTTATCTGCCTGATCATGAGGGTGATCTCAAAGTGCGCCTTAGCTGCATTTCCCACTCGATCAAATACCATGAGATTGACTATGTAGCTCTGTATGCTGGCGCCCAACCAGAGTTTATCGTCAATTCTATTGCGCCCTCAACAGCTGTCTTTAATGAAACAGTTGATGTTCTCTCTGAACTCGCCACAGCCGATGATGTCTATGTGCAGATGGATACAGGCGAAAAGTACGCCATGACCTTTGATGTCCCTGAGCAGACACTCCCTGTCCGTGAGTTCTTGTTTGAGAGTGAAGGATATTATATCCCCAAGAGCAGCACATACTTTGTTTATACCTGGGATGGCGACCAGTGGGTCATGAGGGATGGATTTACTTTCCCCGGAACGGACGAAACACATGACTTTGATCTTTCTCTGTTCTTGCCCGACCCAGATGGTGAATACAAAATACGCGTTTGGCAGGATTATCAGTACGAACCCGCCCAAATTGACTATGCTGGCTTTAGCGTTGGCTCATCTGCAGGCACCCTCAGTAGTGCCATTGATGTCCGAGACGGCACCAGCATTCTTACCCAAGTCCAAAGCTCGGACGATGTCTACTTCTCTTACGATTATGGTCCATACTATTCTGAAGATACAGCTAGCGGTGGTACGGGGTATCGGCGAGACCGCTTCACCCAATACACGTTTACAGATCTCGAAGTCAACATTCCACCAACAAGCCCTGAAGGTAGTGAACCTACAGCAGGAGATGGGCAAATCAGTTGGACTTACTATGATACCGAGGGAGATCCTCAGGTAGCATACGAAGTCGAAGTCTGGACCCAACCGAGCGGTACAGGCGAAATCCTTTGGGACCCGCCCGTGGGATATGGTGAAGAGACCAGTGTCACTTATGAGGGCGAAGAGCTTGAAGCTGGCACAGACTATTACGCCCGCGTCAAGTTCTCCGATGGTTCATCGTGGAGTTCTTGGCAAGAGGTAACTGTCGATGGCGGCGATCTGGGTGGTGCATCTTCGAACAGCGCGCCAACGGATATCTCGCTATCTTCAAGCACGATAGATGAAGGCTTGGATATCGGCGCAACAGTAGGCGCCCTGAGCACAACAGATGTCGATACGGGTGATACGCATACATATACACTCGTAGGTGGTGCTACATCCGCATTTAATATTTCTGGCGATTCGCTCATAACCGCTGCCAAGTTCGATTACGAAACGACGAGCAGCTACACAATCACCGTGCGCTCTACTGACGCAGGAGAGCTTTACACAGAAAAAGACTTTACCATCACGGTTAACGATATAGACGACGGCTCAGCCGCCTCAGAGATCAAATTCGGTCTCTCTACAAGCGGTAATGGTAATCTCTATATCGAGTCCGGTCACTATCTCGTCAATGGCCTCGGTGGTACCTATGGCTTTGGTGAGGGAAGCGTCTCCAAAGAAGACGACGGCTATCAACAAGTCGATATCTCTGCCGTTTTTGAGAATGGCCTCAACTACTTTAGTGACACCCCTTACGACGCTGCCACCGAGTTTTTTATCGGACGCAATGGTTATGTCACCTTCGGTGAGGGCTCTGGCTCTTACATGCCTGAAGGTATAGCCGGCTCTACCGTCCCCATGATTGCCGCCTATTATGGTGATGTCGATACCCGCGCTTCAAGTATCACCTACGATACAACGGGTAACTCCCAAGGCAGCAACCAGATCTGGTACGACATCGATACCGTCAATGACTGTGTCACCATCACTTTTGATGACACCGGCTATTTTTCCCAGCACAATGACAAGTCCAACGCCTTCCAGATTCGCCTCTGGGATATTGGCGGTGGTGACTTTGCCATCGAAATCCGCTACGAAGCTATCGAATGGATCCTGACCGATACTTCTACCTCCGCTACCGCCGGTTGGACGGCTGGCGATCAGGTTAACTATTCTGAGCTGCCTCAATCCGGCAATAACGCTGCTATGTTGGCCCTCGATACAGATAGTGAGGCGACCAATATCGATCATGCAGGTGTATGGCTTTGGCTCGTGCACGGTGGCCAGGTTGAAGAGTGGTCAGCCAGTATCCCCGAGAACAGCCCTGCTGGCACCGAGGTTGGTCCCTTGACTGCCATCGATGACGATCTCAACGATACCCATACCTTTACTCTGCTCGATGATGCCGATGGCCAGTTTGCAATCAGTGAATCGGAAGGCGTCTACACGCTGGTCTCAGCGCCAGAATCCAGCTTTGACTATGAACAGACCTCTTCTTATCAAGTGCAGGTTCAAGCAGTCGACAGCTATGGCAATATCTATACCCAATGGCTAGACGTGCCTGTTGCCAATGTCAACGAAGCACCAACCAGCCTGACTCTGTCCAACGATACGATTCTTGAAAAAGAAGCTTCAGGCACTACCGTGGGCACATTTACCACAACGGACCCCGACAATGCCGAAACTTTTAGCTATGCTCTTGTAAGTGGAGATACCAGTGCCTTTAGTATCTCTGGAAGCACGCTCCGTTCGGCAGCCGTGTTTAACGCAGATGTCAAAGACACTTATACGATCACTGTTCGCTCAACCGACGCTGGTGGTAACACCATCGAAGAAACGTTCAACATCCAAGTTCAATCGATAAACGAGGCACCAAGTGCTGCCAATGTCTCCAAGTCGACTAATGAGGATACACCGCTCAATCTGAGCAGCACAGATATCAACAATGCTTTTTCAGATCCTGATGCAGGTGATGAGCTCGAGCAGATTCGCATAGATAGCCTACCTGCGAACGCACAACTCTTGTTCGCCGATGAACAGGCAGTTGTTCAATCACAAGCCTACGATATCTCAGCATTTGATGCTCAATTCGTTCCCAACGCCGACTGGAACGGCCAAACATCTTTCACTTTCTCTTTCTCTGATGGCGAACTTTGGAGTGATCCGGCAACATGGTCGGTTTCAGTTACAACTGTCAATGATGAGCCTTCCTTTACCGCAGGTAGCAACCAAACTGTATTGGAGGACGCATTAGCTCAGACGGTCACCAATTGGGCTACTAACCTCTCCGCTGGCCCCAGTAACGAGAGCAGCCAGAGCGTCTCCTTTGACGTAATCAACAACAACACAACGCTCTTTAGCGCTCAACCAGCCATTTCCTCTGTTGGCACACTGACCTTTACGCCGGCCGCCGATATAAACGGTTCAGCTATCGTCACCGTGACGCTTTCGGATGACGGGGGCACAGCTAATGGTGGTGATGATGAGGCTGATCCCGTTACCTTTACCATTAATGTAACAGCCGTAAACGACTCACCTGATGCCGTGGAGGATGAAGCTGAGGTGCGCGCTGGTGAACAGGTCATCATCGACGTTCTCGCCAATGATACAGATATCGAGCCTGGTAATCTCGCTGTCGCTGCCGTTGGCGAATCAACCTATGGCTCTGTCTCTCTCCTAGATGACGACACAATTTTGTACGAAGCTAGCTATGTCATTACCACGCATGATAGCTTTACTTATACTGTCACTGACCAAGGTGGTTTGACAGATACTTGCGAGGTTTCCATCACAATTGATAGCAGCCGTGCCGTTACTACACCTACGCCCAATCCTGATTTAACACCTGCTCCTACCGTCCCGCCTCAAGCAACTCCTACGCCGGCTCCCACCACAGGCGATATCAGTGGTGTGATCTATATGGATGCCGACTGCAATAACAAAAAGGGCTCAACTGAAGCTCCCGTATCCGGTGCTTTGGTCAAGCTCGTCTCTCTGGGCTCCGACGGCATCGCCCACACAGCCGATGATGCTACTTTGAGTTCTCTCACGACTGCAGCCGACGGCTCCTATGCCTTTGAAGATCTGCTCGCTGGCACATATCTTATCCAAGTCACTGCTCCCACTGGCAGTACCGTGACCACCGCCAACCCGGCTACCGTCAATGTCATCGCCGGTAACGTGCTCTCCAAGAACTTTGGCTGTCAGTCCATCGCTCAGCTCCGCGTCAAGGCCTATGTGGGGCAGGACGCGGAAAGCGGCTCCCCACTGGCCGATGTGTCCCTTTCTCTCCTCAGACCCGGTGCCGACGCCCGTTTTGGTACTGCTGACGATGTCGTCGTTGCCTCAGGCTCTACCGAAGCCGACGGTGCCTATGTCTTTACCGGCCTTGCCGACGGTAGCTATATGGTCTGCGCTGCCAATGTCGATGGCTACGCTATGAGCGGTGTCGCTCAACGCCAAATCTCTATCAGCGAAGGTCAATCCATGACCCAGCCTGCCTTTGGCTATCTCAAAACAGGCACCCTCTATGTCCATACCTGTATCGATCCTCAACTCGGCGATAAGCCGAATGATGACAACGAGCCTCTCCCGGGAGCCTCCGTCACCGTTATCTCCGCTGGTCCCGACGGCATCCTCGGTACCGATGACGATGTCCTCATCACCGAGTTGACCACCGATGAGGACGGCAATGTCTCTCTCGGTGATCTCCCCGAGGGTTACTATCGCATCATCATCGACTATCCCGATGGCTATGTCGGCGAATCGCCTCTCACACGCGATGTCTATATCGGTAGCGACGGCGCCAGCTCTATCTCTGTCGGCGCTCAGCCTACCGGTACTATCGCTGGTACTGTCTTTGAAGACGCCAATGCCAATGGCCTCCAGGATGCTACCGAACAGGGTATCGCCGGTGTCCTCATCCAGGTCTATGCCCGCAGTGAGGTCGTCTCTCCCAACGCTGATCTCCTTCTCGTTGAAGGTATTACCGACGAGGACGGCTTCTACAGTTTCTCTCAGCTTGAACTCGGTACCTATGTCTTTGATAACATGGGCTATGCCAGTTTCGCTCTCGTCGAGATCGACCCTGAAGGTCATGTCAGCACAACTCCTGGCCAGGTCGAGGTTACGGTCAACACCAAAACACCCAGTATCATTAACTTTGGCGATACCATGACTTGCAAAACCACTGGCGTTATCTGGGATGATGCCGATCAGGATGATCTCCCTGACTATGGCGAGACTCCTCTGGCTGGTATTCTTGTCAGTATCTATGGCCCTGGCTCTGATGGCCTCCTGGGTACTGGCGATGATGAGCTCATCACCACGTCTACCACCAGCGCAGCCGGTGTCTATCAGTTCGGCGGCCTGGCCGACGGCGACTACCGCGTCGTGCCCGATTTCCCCGACGGCGTTACCTGTGATCTCCTCTATCAGGACATCTCTGTCGCCGACGGCATCGCCGCAGATGTCTCCTTTGGCTGCTCTCTCCCTGGCTCTCTCTCGGGCACGGCTTTTAACGATAGCAACAAGAACGGTGCCCAGGACCAGAATGAGGCCGGTATCGCTGGCCTCACAATCCAGGTCTATGCTGTTAATCCGGAAACCGGCCAGGAAGATCTCGTGGCTACCACCAAGACCGGCGCAGATGGCTCTTGGCGAATCGCTGGCCTGGGTGCCGGTAACTATCGCATCGTCGAGGTCACGCCTAGTAGCCTGACCTGCACGACTGAATCTTCTGTCTCTGTCGAGCTACTGGATGGTGATTCTGGCGGCGCTACCTTTGGTAACTATAGTTACCAGCCCCTTCAAGCTCCGACGACGACTATTGCTTTCCCCCTGATCTTTTGTAATTACTAGAACTTGGCATGACCGAAGGGGGGGGCAAGCGTAAGCTTGCCCCCCCCTTCTTCTTTCCTAAGAAAAGACCTTTAATCCAGCAAGACAATCCCCTGTTGAGCCACATCTGATGTGAGATAAGAAAATCATTATCTCTTGAACTAACGGGTACAACTATCAGATAAATTTGTGTTTATACAGGGATATAACCTCTAAGACGCCCCAAATCCAGCCGTCAACTCTTTCGGTACAGTCCACATGAAAACAAGCCTCCATCAACTCCAATCAACCTTTTATACAAGAGGCTAACTTACGTTTTCTTTATGTCTCTTCGCTTTTGCCCGTCTAGACTTTATGTAATAGCCAATTGAAAATCATTCACCAGTAGGTTGAGAATAGATAATTATCCAATCATTCGGAGGGAAAAGCTCTATGCAATCGCCACATCGACTTACTCTCATTCTTGCAGCATTCTTGCTTCTAGCCACGGCCTTGCTAGGACTTGTGCCAACCGTATCCGCCGAAGGCGTAGCACCTACTAAAATCAAGTTCGGCCTCTCCACAAGCGGCAACGGTAGTCTATACATCGAATCCGGTCACTATCTCGTCAATGGTCTCGGTGGTACCTATGGCTTTGGTGAGGGCAGTGTCTCCAAAGGAGACGATGGCTATCAGCAAGTCGATATCTCTGCCGTTTTTGAGAATGGCCTCAACTACTTTAGAGAGACCCCTTACGACGCCGCTACTGAGTTCTTTATTGGACGTAACGGCTATGTCACTTTTGGTGAAGGCTCTAGCTCTTACAGTCCCTGGGGTATCGCCGGTTCCACCGTTCCCATGATCGCCGCTTACTTTGGCGATGTCGATACTCGTGCTTCCAGCATTACCTACGATACAACGGGTAACTCGCAAGGCAGTAACCAAATCTGGTACGACATCGATACCGTCAATGACTGTGTCACCATCACTTTTGATGACACCGGCTATTACTCTTCACACAATGACAAGTCCAACGCCTTCCAGATTCGCCTCTGGGATATCGGCGGTGGTGACTTTGCCATCGAAATCCGCTATGAAGCTATTGAATGGATTCTCACTGACACATCGACTACGGCAACCGCAGGTTGGACCGCTGGCGACCAGACCAACTATTCCGAGTTGCCTCAATCTGGCGACAACGCCGCCATGTTGGCTCTCGATACCGCCTCGGATGCTACCAATATCGATCATGCGGGCGTCTGGCTTTGGCTCGTGCATGATGGCCAAGTCTCTGATTGGCAAGTAGGCCTGCCTGAAAATAGCGCTCCTGGCACAGAAATCGGCCCCTTGGCCGCCACAGATGCTGACCTCAACGATACACATACCTTTATCCTGCTCAATGATGCTGACGGTCAGTTTGCCATCACCGAATCCGAAGGTACCTATTCTCTCGTGACGGCTTTAGGTTCAAGCTTTGACTATGAACAAATCTCTTCTTATCAGGTACAGATTCAAGCCACCGACAGCTACGCCAATACCTACAGTGAATGGCTCACTGTGCCCATCCTAAATGTAAACGAGTCGCCAACGGCGATGAGCCTGTCCAACAACTCTGTAGCAGAAAACGCCTCTGCAAACACCACAGTAGGCACGCTCTCCACAACCGACCCGGATAGTAGCGATACATTTACCTATTCACTCGTTAGTGGAGATACTGGTTACTTTAACATCTCTGGTAGCACGTTACGCACTTCATCTGTATTAAACTATGAGGCTGATAACAGCTACTCGGTCACCGTGCGTTCTACCGATGCCGGCGGTCTCTATTTTGATCGAACATATGTTATCAGCGTTACCGATTTAAACGAAGCACCCACAACCGTTACTCTTTCAAATACATCTTTAGCTGAAAATCAGACTTCTGGAACGCCAGTAGGCACGCTAAGCAGCGTCGATCCTGATAGCGATGATACCATTAGCTATTTGCTCGTCAGTGGCGATACCTCGGCTTTTAGTATCTCGGGGAGTACGCTACTCACGGAAACTTCCTTCAATTATGAGTCTGATAACAGCTATTCCATCACTATTCGTGCCACCGACGCGGCCGGCCTCTACTATGACCGTGCCTTTACTATCAGTATCACAAATGCCAACGAGACACCCACGGCGATCGCTTTGTCCAACAATGCCGTAGCAGAAAATGTATCATCTGGCACTACAGTTGGCACGCTGTCAACCACTGATCCAGATTCTGGAGATAGCTTCACTTACTCAATAGTTGGTGGAGATACTTCTGCCTTTAGCATTTCGGGCAGCTCGCTCAAGACAGCGGCCGTGTTCAATTACGAGACCGACAACAGCTATTTGGTGACCGTGCGTTCCACCGATGTTGGCGGTCTTTACTATGACCGTGCGTTCACCATCAGTGTCACCAACGTCAACGAAGCACCTACTGCTTTGAGCATTACAAACAGCTCTATAGTTGAAAACCAGACTTTGGACATTACAATTGGTACTTTGAGCAGTACTGACCCAGACAGCAGTGATAGCTTCACTTACTCAATAGTTGGCGGCGACACCTCTGCCTTTAGCATCTCTGGAAACTCGTTAAAAGCAGCAACTGTATTCAACTACGAAGCTGACAACAGCTACTCGGTGACTGTGCGTTCCACCGATGCTGGCGGGCTCTACTATGATCACACGTTCACAATCAGCATCATAGATGCCAACGAGCAACCCTCCGCGTCCGGCATTTCAAAAACAACACTGGAGGATACCTTCTTCGGTCTGGCTGGCAGCGATTTCACCGGCGTCTTTTCCGATCCAGATAGCGGAGATGCCCTCGTCTCTGTACGTATCGACACCTTGCCCGCTAACGCCCGTCTTTTGTTTGGAAATGATGAGGCTGTTGATGAATCCCAAGCTTATGCCTACACCGATTTTGACGATGTCCGACTGGCTCCTGATGTAGACTGGAATGGCTCTACCTCCTTTACCTTTTCGCTCTATGATGGCGAATTGTGGAGTGCACCAGCAACATGGTCTATTATTGTAACCGCAGTCAACGACGAGCCCTCTTTCACGCCAGGCGCTAACCAGACGGTGCTAGAAGATGCAGTCTCACAATCTGTTACCTGGGCCACAGATATCTCCAAAGGCCCCAGTGACGAGAGCGGCCAAACGGTTTCCTTTGTCGTATCCAATGACAACACGACACTCTTTAGCGTCCAGCCAGCCATCTCATCAACTGGTGCGCTCACCTATCGGCCAGCAGCCAATATGAATGGCACGGCCACTGTTACTGTTACTCTCTCTGACAACGGTGGCACCGCCAACGGTGGTGATGACGAGGCAGATGCTATTACCTTTACCATCAATGTCACAGCCGTGAACGATACGCCTTCTTTCACCCTTGGTGCAAACCAGACCGTGTTGGAGGATGCTTCCGCTCAAACCGTCGCCAATTGGGCTACGAACCTCTCCACCGGCCCCAGTGATGAGAGTGACCAAAGCGTCTCCTTTGAGGTCTCTAGCAATAACTCGGCACTCTTTAGCTCTCAGCCTGCTATTTCTTCCAACGGCACGCTCACCTTTACGCCTGCTGCTAACATGAATGGGACGGCCACTGTTACTGTTACTCTCTCTGACAACGGTGGCACTGCCAACGGTGGTGATGACGAGACAGATGCTATTACCTTTACCATCAATGTCACACCCGTGAACGATACGCCGTCCTTCACCCCTGGCGCAAACCAGACCGTGTTGGAGGATGTTTCCGCTCAAACCGTCGCCAATTGGGCTACTAACCTCTCCGCCGGTCCCAGTGATGAGAGTGGCCAAAGCGTCTCCTTTGAGGTCTCTAGCAATAACTCGACGCTCTTTAGCTCTCAGCCAGCCATCTCATCAACTGGTGCTCTCACCTATCGGCCAGCAGCCAATATGAATGGCACGGCTACTGTTACAGTGATACTTTCTGATAACGGCGGCACTGCTAATGGTGGTGATGACGAGTCAGATGCTATTACCTTTACCATCAATATCACACCCGTGAACGATACTCCTTCTTTTGATGCCGGTGAAGACCAGACTCTGTTGGAGGATGCTTCCGCTCAAACCGTCGCCAATTGGGCTACGAACCTCTCCACCGGCCCCAGTGATGAAAGCGATCAAGAGCTGCACTTTGAAGCCACTGCCGAAGACACTGCCCTGTTCTCTGAACAACCCTCCGTATCGGCCGATGGCACACTGACCTTTACACCTGCACTCAATGCCTATGGTACGACACGCGTTGCTGTCGTTCTAAAGGACGATGGTGGTACCAGCAATGGCGGTAGAGACTCTGCTTCACCATATAGTCTGACTATTACTATCACTGAAGTGAACGATGATCCGGTTGTGGTCGACGACGACTATACCGTTGATGAAGACTCAGTGGGCAATACATTTTCTGCTCTGTCCAATGACAGCGACGTAGATGATGATGAAGTACTGATCATTATCTCTGTCACAACAGCACAACATGGCGTAGCCGCTGTATCGAATGACAAAACAGCAGTCGTCTACACGCCTGCAACAAACTATCCTGTTCCTGGCGATTCGGGGACTGATGCATTGGTGTATACCGTCTCAGACGGTAGGGGTGGTGTCGTAACAGGCACAATCAACATCAGCATCACACCCATCAACGATAGCCCTGTCGTCACGGCTCCTGCAAATGCTTCAGTCAATGAAGATGAAACGCTCAATCTCGTGGATGCCTTGGCTATTCAATTGAGCGATGTCGATTCGGGTTCTGAGAATCTTGAACTGGTAGCCAGTGTAGAACATGGAACACTTGGGACAAATGATATCGACGCTGCTAGTACACTAACCATTACAGATAGTCTCCAAGACCTCAACGCTCTGCTCGATAGCGGACTTTACTATCAAGGAAATCTCAACTATGAGGGTCCTGAATCAATCAGTCTTGATGTAAATGATCTGGGGCACTCTGGCACGGGAACTCCTTTGAGTGACAGCCATACCATCAGCATGACCGTTATAGCCGTAAACGACTCACCTGATGCCGTGGAGGATGAAGCTGAGGTGCGCGCTGGTGAACAGGTCATCATCGACGTTCTCGCCAATGATACAGATATCGAAGTCGGTGACCTCGCCATCGCTTCCGTCGGCGACTCTACTTATGGCTCTGTCTCTCTCCTAGACGACGACACCATCGCCTACTCGGCTAGCTATGCCGTCACTACTCACGACGCCTTTACCTATACCGTCGTCGATCTGGGCGGCCTCACCGATACTTGTACCGTTACCCTCTCTATCGAGAGTAATCGTGCCGTTACTACACCTACGCCCAATCCTGCTGTTACACCGGTGCCCACCGTCCCGCCTCAAGCAACTCCTACGCCGGCTCCCACCACAGGCGATATCAGTGGTGTGATCTATACAGACACTAATGGAAACGGCAAGTTGGGGACTGATGAAGCTGCTGTAGCAAATGCTTCGGTCAAGCTAGTCTCTTTAGGCTCCGACGGCATCGCCTACACAGCCGATGATGCTACTTTGAGTTCTCTCACGACTGCAGCCGACGGCTCCTATGCCTTTGAAGATCTGCTCGCTGGCACATATCTTATCCAGGTCACTGCTCCCACTGGCAGTACCGTGACCACCGCCAACCCGGCTACCGTCAATGTCATCGCCGGTAACGTGCTCTCCAAGAACTTTGGCTGTCAGTCCATCGCTCAGCTCCGCGTCAAGGCCTATGTGGGGCAGGACGCGGAAAGCGGCTCCCCACTGGCCGATGTGTCCCTTTCTCTCCTCAGACCCGGTGCCGACGCCCGCTTTGGTACTGCTGACGATGTCGTCGTTGCCTCAGGCTCTACCGAAGCCGACGGTGCCTATGTCTTTACCGGCCTTGCCGACGGTAGCTATATGGTCTGCGCTGCCAATGTCGATGGCTACGCTATGAGCGGTGTCGCTCAACGCCAAATCTCTATCAGCGAAGGTCAATCTATGACCCAGCCTGCCTTTGGCTATCTCAAAACAGGCACCCTCTATGTCCATACCTGTATCGATCCTCAACTCGGCGATAAGCCGAATGATGACAACGAGCCTCTCCCGGGAGCCTCCGTCACCGTTATCTCCGCTGGTCCCGACGGCATCCTCGGTACCGATGACGATGTCCTCATCACCGAGTTGACCACCGATGAGGACGGCAATGTCTCTCTCGGTGATCTCCCCGAGGGTTACTATCGCATCATCATCGACTATCCCGATGGCTATGTCGGCGAATCGCCTCTCACACGCGATGTCTATATCGGTAGCGACGGCGCCAGCTCTATCTCTGTCGGCGCTCAGCCTACCGGTACTATCGCTGGTACTGTCTTTGAAGACGCCAATGCCAATGGCCTCCAGGATGCTACCGAACAGGGTATCGCCGGTGTCCTCATCCAGGTCTATGCCCGCAGTGAGGTCGTCTCTCCCAACGCTGATCTCCTTCTCGTTGAAGGTATTACCGACGAGGACGGCTTCTACAGTTTCTCTCAGCTTGAACTCGGTACCTATGTCTTTGATAACATGGGCTATGCCAGTTTCGCTCTCGTCGAGATCGACCCTGAAGGTCATGTCAGCACAACTCCTGGCCAGGTCGAGGTTACGGTCAACACCAAAACACCCAGTATCATTAACTTTGGCGATACCATGACTTGCAAAACCACTGGCGTTATCTGGGATGATGCCGATCAGGATGATCTCCCTGACTATGGCGAGACTCCTCTGGCTGGTATTCTTGTCAGTATCTATGGCCCTGGCTCTGATGGCCTCCTGGGTACTGGCGATGATGAGCTCATCACCACGTCTACCACCAGCGCAGCCGGTGTCTATCAGTTCGGCGGCCTGGCCGACGGCGACTACCGCGTCGTGCCCGATTTCCCCGACGGCGTTACCTGTGATCTCCTCTATCAGGACATCTCTGTCGCCGACGGCATCGCCGCAGATGTCTCCTTTGGCTGCTCTTTCCCTGGCTCTCTCTCGGGCACGGCTTTTAACGATAGCAACAAGAACGGTGCCCAGGACCAGAATGAGGCCGGTATCGCTGGCCTCACAATCCAGGTCTATGCTGTTAATCCGGAAACCGGCCAGGAAGATCTCGTGGCTACCACCAAGACCGGCGCAGATGGCTCTTGGCGAATCGCTGGCCTGGGTGCCGGTAACTATCGCATCGTCGAGGTCACGCCTAGTAGCCTGACCTGCACGACTGAATCTTCTGTCTCTGTCGAGCTACTGGATGGTGATTCTGGCAGCGCTACCTTTGGTAACTATAGTTACCAGCCCCTTCGAACTCCGACGACGACTATTGCTTTCCCCCTGATCTTTTGTAACTACTAGAACTTGGCATGACCGAGGGGGGGGCAAGCGTAAGCTTGCCCCCCCCTCTTCTTTCCTTTATGACTCTTGACACTTGGAGTATACTGGCAACATGTCGCTAGGAGGATCGTGATGCCAATTCAACATCGAATCTGAGAGCGGAAAAATCGGGTGCCGGACGGCACTCTCTGCTCTCACCAAATCAAACGGCTCCTCTGGAATGACCCTTCCCTGCTCAAATAGTCTCCTCGTGCACAACGGGCTGTCATTCCAGCGCAGCCCAACATGCACAGGAGGAACCCATGCGCCAACGACTGACTCGCTTTTTCGCCTCTCGATGGGGGATCATCGTTGCCGGTGCAGTCATCGGCATTCTCGCTTCCCTACTCCAGTACTGGGGCAATCCGCCCAATATGGGCATCTGTGTAGCTTGCTTTGAGCGCGATATCGCCGGAGCATTGGGACTTCACAGGGCCAGTGTTGTGCAATACTTGCGCCCTGAGATTATGGGCTTTGTTCTTGGCTCCGTTATCGCCGCATTGCTCTTTAGAGAGTGGAAAGCACGCGGTGGTTCTGCCCCCATCATCCGCTTTATCCTGGGTATGCTGGCCATGATCGGTGCCCTCGTCTTTCTCGGCTGCCCCTGGCGAGCACTGCTGCGTCTGGCTGGCGGAGATATGAACGCCATCGTCGGTCTTGTCGGCCTAGCAGTTGGCATTGCCGGTGGCGTGTGGTTCCTCAAGCACGGTTATACTCTGGGGCGAGCGCATACACAACGCGCCACTGTAGGCTGGATCATGCCTTCCATCATGGTGTTTCTGCTCATTCTGGCTATTTGGCAACCGCAATTCTCCGAAGGCGGTGCCATTTTTTCCAGCGAATCAGGGCCGGGCTCGATGGCCGCACCTATCGCCATATCCCTTGCTGCTGGTCTGCTCATTGGCTTTTTGGCCCAGCGTACCCGTTTCTGCACCATGGGATCCATCCGTGATGTTATCCTCATGGGCGATACGCACCTTATCAGTGGTCTCGGATCCCTTGTCGTGGTCGCGTTCCTCATGAACCTTATCCTCGGACAGTTCAATCTCGGCTTTGCTGGTCAGCCTATTGCTCACAGCAACACGCTCTGGAACTTTGCTGGCATGGTACTCGCTGGTTTAGCATTTTCTCTGGCTGGCGGTTGCCCAGGACGGCAACTCATCCTTTCGGGTGAAGGTGATAGCGATGCAGCTACTTTTGTACTGGGAATGATCGCCGGCGCTGCTTTTGCGCACAACTTTAGCTTGGCTGCTTCGCCCGACTCGGTCGTCGATGGCATAGTCAAAGTCGGTGGCATCTCCACTTGGGGCATGATCGCAGTATTTGTAGGCATTGCCATATGCCTGATTATTGGTTTTACAATGAGAGAAAAACCCGGGAGGGTAGAAGCATGAAAACGGTAGATGCACAGGGCCTCTCTTGCCCTCAACCCGTTATCCTTACACGCAAAGCGATTGATGAAGGTGAGTTTCCATTTGTCGTTCTCGTCGATACAGTAACTTCACGAGAGAATGTCCGCCGCATCGCTGAAAAACAGGGTTGCATCGTCTCTGCCATCGAACAGAACGATGGATTTGCACTGACTATCAGCAAGTAGAGATCGGGGGCGAGCTCCTGGAGGAGGGGAAAATTCCTCCAGGAGCTCGCCCCGATAGGAGAAGTTTCTTGATCTATTTGGATAACGCGGCAACCATGTGGCCCAAGCCTCCCGGCGTAGCTGAGGCAATGTGCGAGTTTATCAAGAACGTCGGGGCCAATCCAGGGCGTGCTGCACATCACAACGCCATTGAGTCGGGGCGCCTCATTTACCGCACACGGGAGAGCATTGCCAGGGTTTTTGGAGCCCCAGATCCCATGCGCGTGGTTTTTGGAGCCAATATTACCGAGGCCTTGAACTTGACTATCCATGGTCTGCTCAAGCCTGGGGATCACGTTGTTACAACAGGCATGGAGCATAATGCCGTCATGCGGCCTTTGCGCTATGTGGAAAGCCAGGGCATAGAGCTGACCGTCGTTCCTTGCACGCCAGAAGGCCTCGTCGCCTCTGAAGCCATTCGCCAGGCTATTCGCTCCAACACCCGTCTCGTCATCGTCAATCACGCTTCGAATGTGGTGGGCACCATTCAGCCTATCGACGAAATCGGTCAAATCGTGCGCAGCACCCAGGCTCTTTTTGTGGTCGATACAGCCCAAACTGCTGGCTCCGTTCCCATCGATATGCAAACCAGCAGCATTGATTTGCTCGCCTTTACCGGCCACAAAGCCCTATGCGGACCTATGGGCACTGGCGGTCTCGTTATTGGCCCTCGTGTTGACATTGATGAATTTGAGCCGCTCAAACGCGGCGGCACGGGAAGTCGATCAGAAGAGGAATTCCAGCCCACCCGTTGCCCCGACAAGTACGAGAGTGGCACGCTCAATGTGGTGGGGCTAGCCGGGCTTGTAGCAGGGATCGACTGGCTGCTTGATAGGGGAATCGATAGTATCCGTGCTCACGAAATGCAGCTCACACAACTGCTCATCCAAGGCCTGTACGATATGCCATATATTCAGGTCTATGGCACGCATGATGCAACATGCCAAACGGCAACCGTGTCGTTCAACATCGTTAACATGCCCTGTTCAGAGGTGGGGTTACGCCTTGATACGGAATTTGGCATCGCCTGCCGTGTCGGGCTACATTGTTCTCCAGCAGCACATCACACCATGGGTACTTTCCCAGAGGGCACAGTCCGCTTGGGCATGAGCGCCCTAACCACAGAGCAAGAGATATTGGAAACACTGAACGCCGTGCGGTCGCTTGCCCAGGAGGCCTCTAGGCGATGATCAAGCAGACCGTCATTTTGGTATATGGTACGAATTATGCCGTGCGGGCAGAACATCTGCTCACGCGAGTAAGAATACCTTGTCGCTTGATACCCGTCCCCAGAACACTCTCCTCTGAATGCGGCATTTGCGTGAGCATTGCCACGGATGATAAAGAGAGAGCGCTGGCAGAATTGACCAAGCAAAAGCTAGAGATAGAGGGGATCCACGATCTGTAGGGTGACCAGGGCAACACTGTATTCGAAAGGGGGAGAACACATGGATGATAAGCGAATTCGCCTTACCGCCATGACAACTGCAGCAGGTTGAGCGGCCAAGACGGGTCCTGAGACCCTGGCGCAGGTACTGCGTCCCTTGCAAGCTCTTTTCCAAGCTGAAGACTACCCCAACCTGTTGGTTGGGCTGCGTGTGTCGGATGATGCTGCCGTCTACAAAATCAGTGACGAGCTGGCCATCGTTCAAACGCTGGACTTTTTCACACCCATAGTAGATGACCCTTATGACTATGGCGCGATCGCTGCTGCCAATGCGCTAAGTGACATCTATGCAATGGGCGGTGAGGTCGTGCTTGCGCTCAACGTGTTCTGCTTCCCCAAAGATATGCCTACAGAAGTTGCCTCGGAAATCCTCAGGGGCGGCGGGGAAAAGGTACGTGAAGCAGGTGGCGTTCTTGCTGGCGGACACACCGTTGACGATAAAGAGCCCAAGTATGGCCTATCAGTGATGGGCACAGTTCACCCCGACAGGATATTTACCAAGGGCGGCGCAAAACCAGGCGACATTCTTCTCCTCACCAAACCATTGGGCGTGGGTGTTATCAACACGGCTGCCAAAGCCCAGCTGGCCGCCGAAGAACACATTGCCGAAGCCACCGAAAGCATGAAACGCCTGAACAAACAAGCTGCTCAGGCCATTCGTAGAGTTGGCGTGCACGCCGTAACCGATATCACCGGCTTTGCCCTGCTGGGGCATTCCTGGGAGATGGCCGAAAAGGGCAATATCGGCTTGGAGTTCGAGTTCTCCAAGCTACCTTTCATTTCAGGGGCCATTCAGTATGCAGACGACATGCTCTTCCCCGGCGGGGCCTGCCGCAATGAGAACTTTTACACAAAACATGTCACTTTTGATGAATCCATCTCGGCGGAAATGCGCACTCTGCTGTTTACACCCGAAACATCGGGAGGCTTGCTCATTGCTGTAGCCCCTGACCGTGCCAATGCGCTTGCAAAAGCGCTTGATGAAGAAGGACAATCTTTCTGGGTGGTAGGTAGCGCTTACAAAGGGTGCGGCGTCAGAGTCATTCCCTAAGGATAACCGGTTTGGATTCAAAGGCAGGTTCACGTCTATTGTGAACCTGCCTTTCTTATTAAGGGTGCACACTCGATCCAAAACGTTCATGTGCAGTGTGCTTAATGAAGCCAGGCTGGAACTACACTATGGTAACGTGTAGTTCATAGAGACGTGAACTGGGCGCGGCGTTGGGCGCAGGATGTTTGTCCTGCATCAACGCCGCGTTCAGTTCAATGCGGCAACGGCGCCAAAAAACTCGGATGATTGTCAGTTGGTATCAGAAACAGGAGCCGCAGAATGAAAAACAAGCCATGGCTGAAACGCACACTTTTGATAATGGGGATTATTACCATGTTAAATCCCCTAGCAGTAAGTGCAGCGACAGAGCTCGCTGATGTGTCCTTATCTATAAGCACCGTGTGGGTGATCATCGCGGGGTTCTTGGTGTTCTTTATGCAATGTGGATTCGGTTTTCTCGAAGCCGGATTCGTGCGCTCCAAGAACACTGTGAACATTATGGCTGAGAACTTTTTGGATACGACCATGACCACCATCGGCTTTTGGGCCGTGGGGTTTGGCATTATGTTCAGTGCAGGTTCAGGTTTCGCTGGCCATCAGTGGTTCTTCTTGCAAGGTATGCCCGAACAAGTTTCCGGTCTCCCCGCTTATGCCTTTTTCTTTTTCCAGTTCGCTTTTTCGGCAGCAGCATCAACTATCGCCTCTGGTCTCATGGCAGAACGTACCGACTTTAAAGCCGACCTCGTTTACAGTTTGGTCACAGGTGCATTCATCTATCCAATCGTCGGACACTGGATCTGGGGTAATGGTGGATGGCTTGCCGAGCTGGGCATGCTCGACTTTGCCGGTTCCACAGTCGTTCACCTCGTCGGTGCTTGTATTGGCCTTGCCGGTTCCATCATGCTCGGCAAGCGCAAGGATAAGGTCTTTGGCGAAACTATCAAAGGTCACAATATTACCATCGCGGCACTGGGCACATTCATTCTCTGGCTCGGATGGTTCGGCTTTAACCCGGGTAGCACACTCAGCGCAGACGATCCCTACGCCATCGCCTTGGTTACGCTCAACACGGACTTTGCAGCGACAACGGGCGCTATTACGGCCATTTTCCTCTCTTACATCTTTACCAAAAAGTGGGATGTTAGCATGGCCTTCAATGGTTCTCTAGCTGGCCTGGTTGCTATCACCGCACCCTGCGCCTTTGTCACCCCTGCAGTATCTCTGCTCATCGGCGTGATGTCTGGTTTTGTTGTCTACTATGGTGTACAACTTATGGAAGTCATCAAGGTCGACGATCCTGTTGGCGCATTTCCAGTTCACGGTCTCAACGGCATTTTAGGAACATTGTCTATCGGCCTTTTCCACACTGAAACCGGCCTATTTTACGGTGGCGGCTGGCACCAGCTCGGTGTCCAGGCACTGGGCGTCGTCTCCGCCATGGGCTTTGTACTACCGGTCTCTTTCCTCATGTTCTACATCATCAAAAAGACCATGCGCCTGCGTGTGGCCCCCGAGGTTGAGGAATCCGGTATCGACATTGCCTACCACGGCATTGAGTCTTACCCCGAATTTGTTGAATAGTACAAAAGAGGAGCAGCATCTGGCAAGGTGCTGCTCCTCTTTTCTCCTCGGCCCGGCAACGTCGCCGGGCCACAATCCCACAATTTTGTTCTCGCATAAAAACAACGAATTTGCTGGCATTTCGGCATAATTATGCCACCAGCCCATCGCAATACTTTTTCCCTAATAAAGCTATATCGCCACACTGCATAGGTCGTGGTGCTCTCCTATGGAGTCGTAGTTTCCATGCTCAGAATACCTTGAAGGTAAGAGATAACAGTACTCACAGCTTGCGAATCAGCACTCTCTTCATCTAAAAGATCATTCGTATCAGTGGTTCCATTACTCAAGATGTAATCTTGAGCTGTGCTAGAATCCAGCTTGAGAACCTCAATAGCAGCCAGCTGTTCTTCCGTCATTGCCGACTCGATCGATTGACACATTACCTCAATCTCGGCCTCAGTTGTTGTGTCATCCGAGGCAAGTACCTGTGTCATTTCCCAAAGATTTAGCAGACTCTGGGCATCTTTTGTGGTTACAGCGTACTCGGTCTCTCCCAGTGCTACAGTACCATAGGCTAACTTGGCCAGGTCGGAAAACTCGGTCGTTGTTGATGTGGTGCCCAATTCGCCAAAAATTAGATCGGCGTATAAAAAATAGGCAGAAAAACCCAATAAAATAACAATTATACAAATAGCAATAACAACGACCCGTCTCTTCATATATACCCTCCTCCCCATTTATAACCCAGCGCGGTAATCGGATCTAGCCGCAATGCTTGTTTGACCGCATGATATCCCCAAAAATGCCGATATCTGCAAGAGTGTCAAGCCAAGGCAGCCGAGGACAACAACAAGACTGTGCGCATCTCACCGTGTCGACTCGAAAGATACACGCTACCAACATCTATAATCACGACCGAGTTCTCCACGAATCTCTAGTACCCCACACGATTATTGTAGGTCAGGCTAGTTCAAGCTGAGTCACTGTCTTGTTAAGCGTCTGTTCAGTTTCGCTCTAAATTCTTACTTCACTTTTATGTCAAGCTGTGGTATCATTAAAATAATAGACTTGATAGTCCATACCGATAGTGAGGTGAGATATGGCATCCATAGTACGTTTTCCCTGGTACATCATCGCCATCATTGCAGCCCTTGGTATATCATCTCTGGCACTTGGTGGCTGTTCGTCTAATGAGGAGTTGATATCAGTGAATACGGAACGAGAAATACCTGAAATCGATCGTAACATGCCTGCTGATTACGAGACAGCTACTTTTTCTATGGGTTGATTCTGGGGGCCTGACTCCCGGTTCGGGAGTCTCGACGGGGTCATCCGCACGCGCGTCGGCTATGCAGGCGGCACAACAATCGACCCCACTTATTACAGCCTGGGGGATCACTCGGAGACGATCCAGATCGATTATGATCCGACGGTCATCAGTTATGAGGAATTGCTGGACGTATTCTGGCAAGGGCACGACCCTACTGTCGCCAGCGGTTCGGTGCAATATCGCTCGGCCATCCTCTATTCTAACGAGGAACAGCGACAAATTGCTAAGGACAGCCTAGCGGCTCAAGAAGAGCTACGAGGCGCATCCTTTGCCACAGCTATCGAACCACTAGATCATTTTTACCTGGCCGAGGGTTATCACCAAAAGTTCCGTTTGCGAAACCTAGGACCTGTAGATGCAGAATTCATGGCCATCTATCCTGATTTGCAGGACTATATCAACTCTACGGCTGTCATGCGTGTTAACGCCTTTTTAGGAGGCTATGGCACCATAGAAGATCTGGAGAATATTGAAGACGAGCTTGGTCTGAGTTCCAAAGTGCTAGAGATACTCAAACAGCGTTTGGTGCGACTTGGTTGGGTCATCGACTGCATCTAGCTCAAACAACCAGATCCCAAAGCAAGAACAGGCTCCGCATTCTGGAGGCAAAGCCAATCCCAGAATACGGAGCCTGTTGTCAATATTAGTGGTCTTTACTTGCCCGGCACGCGGTCAGCCAAATCCACACACCAATCGGCGGCGTTAAAGCCCTTGGCGAAGGGGGTGTCCGAGGCGCGGTTGTCCTCGCGAATGGCCAAGGTAAACTGCACCTCATCCCGCGGACGCATCATCTTGAGCACAATCTCGTTGTCGCCGGCCACAAAATGAGCGGCATGTTGACCATTAAATGGCGTCCACCACACGGTCTCATTGGCCTCGCCGACTAGCTCACCGTTCACCCAGAGGCGATAGCCATCGGTGTTGCCCACCCCTATGAACACGTCGCGCTCGTCAGGCGAGATCACCGTACGCGCTAGGTAGGCTACCAGCGGCCCTCGCAAGCCAACAGCTACGCTGGGATCAACTTCACGCTCGTAAGAAGGCACAAGAGCGGGCATACCCAAGCGCTCGGACATGTCCGCAAACTTGGCGACGATATCAGTTACCGGCTCGGCCAGGTATTCGCGCTTTAGCGAGATATAATGCTGATTGAAGCGGCGCTGTTCGGCTACTATATCCCCCTCAGGCGGCACGGCATCATAACCAACGCCCAGCAGAGCCCACAGGTCGGCCCCGGCGATACCAAAAGCATAGGGATCGCAATCATCGACTCGCACTTTAAAGAGGTGACGCTTGGGCCACACAGTAGCCTCAGCATCGGCACAAAGCAACACCTGCTTGGCCAGCGAATCGCAATCCACAGCAAATTGCGCAGGGATGGCCGTCCAGCCCTCAGGCACAGCAAGGGTTGCCACGCGTCCCTTGGCGCCTTCGATGACGACGGTTATCCCCACAATATCACCTGGCGCAGCAGCCGGCAGGTCATCGTACTCGATGGAAATAGCAGGCGTTACCTCCACCTCAGGCAGAGGCTCAAAGACGGGAGCACCCACAATCACCACACCGGTCTCAGATTGCTCACTGAGCAGCACGCCCATACGGGCTGTATCGCGGGCCAGGGCTGAAATGGTCATCTCGGGGCGTGTGTACTGAATGCCCATCACCAGCTCTTCACCCACAGCGCGCTTGATGCTCTCTGGAATGCGGCTGGCGCCCAAAATCTGTCCCACCAACGCGGCAGCAGTAGCCAGAGTGCAGTCGGTATCATAGCCGCAACGCAGTGCCGTCAGCATGGTCTCGACGATATCGCCTTCACCATAGAGCAACCCCAAGAAGGTAAAGGGAATATTGATCTGAGAATCGCAGGCTTCAGGGTAGCCAGCCATCAGCATGATGCGCTCACGGGCTTTGCGCAATGGCACGCCGCGATCATACAAATCAAAAGCCGCGCGGGTCATCCGCTCGATGGGCGAGGCTTCGGGCAGGTAATGGATAAACATTTCGGTCAGACGACGCACATCGGGCACGAAAAAGGCCATTGAGGCCATAGCCGCCAGCATCATTTCGGCACCTACCGACTGCTCGGTGTGGTCCAGCGTGCCATCGAGCGAAGCGTAATAGGCAGCCAAGTCGGGCGCGCCAGGAAACGCATAGCCCCAAATCTCGGAGCGGATGGGACAACCCTCTCCCGTCTCCCAAAACTGATTGGCATAGCGCCCGCTCATGGGCGGATGAATGCCCAATTGCCAGTTCTGCCGAAAAATGCCGTACTCATTAAAAGGATACCAGCAGCCCTCCAACCAGGCCTGGGCCATGTCGTCGGAGGTGATGGCAGCGCCCTTTTCCTCCAGCACTTTGAGCCAGAGGATCTGCAGGTCGAGATCGTCGTTAGGCGGCATCACCTCGGGAAACATCTCCTCCGGTGCGATCTCAATCCAGCTCTTGTTGCCCTCAAACCGCGCACCTATGGCACCACCAGCGCATTTGCCTATCCAGCCACCAAGAATTTTGTCGAGATAATCCGAATAAGTCAGTTCCATGCTCTTCTCCACACGCTAGATAAAAACAGCCCGAACGAATTGCTAGTATCCCTTGTCCCCCAACACATTCCCAAACCTGTGCCCGATAGTCATCTACAAAAAACTTGTGCTTTGAGTTGAGGCATTTACGGCTCTCGTGCCTGGCTGGATCAACAAATCCCGTGACATGATAGGCGGAATCAGAACAAAACAAAAGCAAGACAACCCCGTTGCGCCATTTTGCGCGCCAAATACCTTTTGCATTTCAAAAGATGGCTTTGTTTCGTGCCTGCGAAATTGCTGATTGATAAAGAAACCCCTTCTGGGATCATTGACAGACACGCTACTGCAAACTAGGCTTGTGCCAGTGTGAGGACATATGAGGAGAATTACGCATGGTTGTAGAGATTGAAACACTCGAGAAATATGCCGCCTCTGTACCCGCCGGATCGCCACCTGACATTCTGCCTTGGAACCCGAACGATATTTGGAGCCTGGAAGGTGCGGCACGCATCGCCCTTGGGCTCTTAGCCGAGGGGGAGCAGCCCGGCCCACGCTTGTACGAAGTGGCAGACTATTTGCTCACCTTTTGCAGTGGCAGCTACAGCATCACCCCTGCTCCTTCGGATGGTCTATTGTTGAATGGCGCTGCGCTAGCCATTTGCGGCTACCTTTGCGAGGGCTACCATCCCGAGGCAGAGCTTTGGCGCGTCACTGGCTGTGCCCGTGTGGCCAGTCAGGCCCACTGGCGTAAGGCCTCGCTTTCTGACTTGCCTGTAGCCGATTGTGTCAAGGCCTTGTGCGACATAGCACAGGAACGTCAGATGCCTATCTGCGCCGATCTGCTCACTCTGCAAGAACGCATGTGGGGTCGCCTCGTTGATCATTCACGGGCGGAAAGATTACATGTCCCCGCTAAAGACTATCCCAAGCACATGATCGATCCTGCTCAAGCTGTCGATCTGGGCGAGACGCTGCGCAACCGCGATTGGCAATATGATATCGACATGCCTGAAGCACGCCTGGATCTAAACATAAAAGAAGCTGATGAGGCTTGCGATAACCTGATCGCTTTTCATGCCCACATGCTCGTCCGTCATCAGTTTGGCGCCGAGATCGATTGGAACCTGCGACTGTTCGATGATCTCGAATCGACAGTCAGTCTAGGGGCACAACCCTTTATCGCCAATTTGGCCGCAGCCTATGCTGAAACCGGCCTGGAGAAATACGCCGAGAGTGCGGCTCGACTATTGGAATCTTTTTGCAAACTTGCGCCTGTGCCCAACCACCGTCAGCCTGTAGGCCCCTGGCGCACCCTAGAAGTAGGTAACCGCCAGGCAATCAAATGGCCGGCCATCATTGCCGCCGCGGGCAAGTCGGCCAGTTTCAGCCCTCAAATCCACGAAATGTTAGCCCACTCGCGTTTGGAGCACATGCGTTTTGCCACGGCCTTTTGTGGCGGCCCCAACAACTGGTATCAGGTCGAAGCTGCTGGCTTGGCTACAGCCGCCCTCTTTTCTCCCGAGTTGCGCCAGGCTGATGCCTACCTGCGGGTAGCCATGCGCCGCCTGCGCTGGATCAACAGCTTTGCCTATTACGATGACGGCCAGCAGTTCGAGCTGACCCACGGCTATCACATGTTCCCCACCACAGCCATGTTCGGTACAGCGGAAACGGCTCGAGCTCGCGGCGTGTCTCTGCCGCAAGATTTTGTCGATGTAGTGGCCAAAGCCAACGAGATGTATCTCTATGCAGCCATGCCCGACCACTATTTGCCAACCTTCAACGACAGCAACCCCTACCCCATAGATGCTGCAGGTTACCTCTCTGCTGCCGCCAAAACCTTTGACCGACAGGATTTGCTGTGGGGAGCCACCTATGGCGCAGAGGGCACCAAGCCCGATCATAGCTCTCATATCTGGCCTTCGGCTGGTTACTATTTGATGCGCGATAAATGGGGCGAGGACGGCGAATACTTGCTCTTTGATGGCGCAGCCTGGGGTGCATCGCACCAGCACGAGGATAAGCTCAATTTCTGCCTCTACGCCCAGGAACGCCAGCTCATCGGTGATCCCAACATCTATTCCTATTCGGCCACCGAACTCACCCACTATTTCCGCTCGACGCAGGCCCACAACGACATATTAATCGACGGCCGCGGACAGGCTCGGCGTTTTTTGCCAGAGGCTAAGCTCCATCGTACCGGTCGCAACGAATGGGTCAGTGCACCACACTTTGATTTCGTCAGCAGCGAATACCTGGAAGGCTATGTTCGCGATCCCTTTGGCAAAGTTGCCTCAGCCGACGAGATCGACAGCAGTCTCAGCCAGCGCCGGGCCATTTTTTACGTCAAGCCAGGGTATTGGATCCTTTGCGACCTGATCAAGGGTGGTGATGATGTTCGGCATACGCTGGAACAGATCTTCCATATCGCTCCGCTGGATACACCCACGGCCGAGGCGCCTTACACCGCCGGGCAGATAAAAGTCGATGAAAGAGCAATCGTTACCACGGATGCTGGTATGGGCAACCTCGCCATCCTGCCCCTCGCCGATAGCCCTTTGCAAATAAGCCTGCACAAGGGCGAGGTGTTGCCAGCCGCTGGTTGGTGGGGTATCAAGGGCGAGTATCCCGCCTGGGAGGCCAACCTCAAAACAGAGACCACCCTACCAGCGCACATGGATGCCGTGCTCTACCCTCTGACCCCAGGTCAGAGCGATTACCCCAGCGTCGAGCGGCTCTTGTCCGATGAGAACACCACCGTGTTGCACGTTTTCAACGAGACTATGGATGATACCTTTATCTTGTGTGAAGAAGGTACTGGTCCGGTTACGGTGGGGGATATCACTTTCAAGGGTCGAGCAGTTCTCGTACGACGCCAGCCCGAGCTTTGCGCCTATGCTATAGCGCCCGTTCTCATCACCGTCGGCGGAAAGATAGTTACACCGGAGACTGGTGAATGATTTCAACACGCGTTGCCCTCATCCAACATCGAGTTCAAGACCCCGATACATTGGGGCGTGATCCCGATATCATCGAAGAGGCCGTGCGCCAGGCCGCAAGCCAAGGCGCATGGCTAGTGGTAGCGCCAGAAACCTGCTTTTACCGTTATGAACCCTGGGAGCAAAACGGCGTCACGATGAGCGATCTAGCCGAACACTATGATGCCCTAAAGCAGCGTTTTTCTGCGTTGGCTGCCGAGCTGGACATTAATCTAGTCATTGGCCTGCGTCAACCCTCGGGTGATATTCAGAGACCGGTTTGGAACACCGGCCTCTTTTTCGGAGCCAACGGTGCCCTCTTGCGCGAGCAACACAAGATCGTGCCTTCTCTGGCCGAAGAGGCCTGGACTTTGGCCGGCAAACCGGGCGTCTTTTCGAGTCCTTTTGGTCGCACAGCGCTCATGATCTGCAAAACCGCTAAAACCGACCGGTGGAGTGTCTATAACGGCGAAAATCTCGACCTTTTTATCCTCATCGCTGGTGATGACGACGCTACTTCATTCACCGTCTTTGGCGACATCTGCAAGGCCAATCACTGCTATGGCATCCTGGCCAACCAGATCAAGGGGCAAGGGAACGAAGGGTTCAAGGGTAATTCGGCCTGGGGCTGGCCTGATGGACACGTCGAGCATTTGGGGGATGGCGAGGGACTCTTTTTTCAAGAACTTTTTCCTGCTTGTCGCAAGCAAGGAGCAGACAAATGAGCGTACTACCAAACATCGTCTACATCATGGCCGACGATATGGGCTATGGCGATTTGGGCTGCTATGGTGCCACCAAGATCCCCACTCCCAACATCGATCGCATCGCCAGCCAAGGATTGCGTTTTACCGATGCTCACTCTTCCTCAGCCGTGTGTACTCCCAGTCGCTACAGTGTGCTCACCGGCCGCTATTGCTGGCGTACGCGTCTCAAAAAGTGGGTATTATGGGGATTCGAAGATCCCCTGCTGGAAAGCGGCCAACTGACCATCGCCGATATGCTCCGGGATCAGGGCTATGCCACAGCCGCGGTAGGCAAATGGCATGTGGGCCTGGGTTGGACTACCTCCGATGGTCTCGATCCCTTGCCCGATGGCTCGAACATTGATTATGCGGCGCCCATCAGCGACGGTCCGCTGGATCATGGCTTTGATACCTGTTTCATCATCACCGGTAGCCTGGATATGGCACCCTATTGCTTTATCAAAGATGAACATACCTTGAGCATCCCCTCGTTGGAAAAGTACCCTTACTATCCGCAACAGCGCAAAGGGCTGATGGTGCCCGATTGGCGCGACGATCAGGTAGACGTCCGCTTTACTGAAAAAGCCGTAGCCTTTATCGAACAGCAAGCCGCCGATCCCGAAACGCCCTTTTTCCTCTATCTGACGCCCTCGGCGCCCCACCGCCCATGTGTGCCTCCCGAATTCATGCGCGGCAAGAGCCTAGCCGGTGCTCGTGGCGATATGGTGGCTATGGTGGATTGGATGGTGGGCCAAGTAGACGAAGCTCTGCAGCGCCACGGCGTCGCCGATAACACCCTGCTGATCATCACCAGCGACAATGGCGCCCGAGCCACCGATTACGATGGCAAGGATTACGGACATAAATCTTGTGGCAACCTGCGCGGGCAAAAGGCCGACATCTGGGATGGCGGACACCGCGAACCCTTGATCATGCGCTGGCCGGCAAGAATCACCGCCGGTGGGCAGTGCGACGCCCTGGTTAGCCTGGTAGACATGATGGCCACATGGGCCGCCATCACCGACTTTGATCTGCCACCAGAGGCCGCACCTGACAGTTACAACATCCTGCCCGCACTGCTCGGTCCGCAGATAGCCCCTGGCCGCAACACGCTTGTGCACCATTCGGGTGAAGGCATGTACGCCGTGCGCGAGGGCTCTTGGAAGATGATCGCTGGCCTGGGCTCAGGTGGATTCACTGCCCCCGTATGGATAGAAACAACTCCCGGCGGCCCTGAAGGACAACTTTACAACCTGGCGAGTGATCCACTAGAAGAGCATAATCTTTGGGCCACACGCCCTGACATGGTGGCCCATTTGATGTCCCTGCTTATCGACTATCGGGACCGCGGTTACACCCGAGAGGGTGCGGCGACGCCTCCAGCGCCCATTACCCACGGCCCCGCTCCTTACGAGGAGCTCAAGGCCCAAAGTGTATTACCAGAATAAGAAAAAGGCCCGCAGCTTGTACCGCGGGCCTTTTGTTCTCTTACTTGCCAACCGAGTTGAGATGAAGTGTTTGCTTGCTCTCTGGCGTATACTGATGCAGCTCGATGCGGTTGCCATCGGGGTCATTGATCCATGACTGATAGCTGTGATCCTTACCCCGCTTGATAGGTGTGGTACTGATGCCCTTGGCCTCTAGCTCGACCACTGTAGCCTCCAGATCATCCACTTCCAGGCAGAGGTGGCTGTAAGCCTGCTTTTCGGCCTTTTCTACCAACTGTCCCTCAAAGAACTCGACAAAAGTGCGTGCCCCTACGTGCACATAGGCGCCGTAAAGGTGGTCCTGCTCGTCACGATAGTCAAAGGCTATTGGCAGACCCAAACCCTTGCTATAAAAAGCCAGAGTCGCATCCATGTTACTTACTGTGTAACAGGCATGTGCAATTCCCTTGATCATTTCGTTCTCCTCTACAATTTGATTGAAAGAAAACTTGCGCCGTACTAAACCCTGTTTACAATGACTGTAACACCGCTAGGAGATAGCATTATGACACATGACCATCATCACGACCACAACCATACACACGAGCATAGCCATGCCCACGGCGCCTCGGGCAACTTGCAAACCGCCTTTTTCCTGAATCTCGGCTTTACCATCATCGAGATCATCGGCGGATTGTGGACTGGCAGCCTTGCCATCATATCTGATGCCGTACACGACCTGGGCGATAGTCTTTCGCTGGGCGTATCCTGGTATTTGCAGCATTTCGCCGAACGCGAAGGCGATACGCGCTACTCGTACGGTTATCGCCGCTTTTCGCTACTGGGCGCCCTGCTCAATCTACTGGTATTGTTGGGCGGTTCAGTTTTCGTACTCTATCGCGCCATACCAGCTCTGTCCAATCCCACACCCCCAAACGCCAACGGTATGCTTGTGTTGGCTCTCGTTGGTGTGGCTGTCAACGGAGCTGCTGTGCTCAGGTTGCGCGGCGAATCCGGTCTGAACGCTCGTACGGCCATGCTCCATCTGATGGAAGATGCCGTTGGCTGGGTGGCTGTATTGATTGTCAGCATCATCCTGCTCATCTGGGACATTCCCATCCTCGACCCCATACTCTCGTTGGGTATTACAGCCTGGGTACTGTACAACGTTTACCATGCTCTACGCAAGACCGGCCAGCTCTTTTTGCAGGCAGTTCCCGATGAAATCAGCATCAATGAACTGGAAGCCGAGCTGCGTGCCATCCCCTCAGTTCAGGACGTTCACCATACTCATGTATGGTCGCTGGACGGTGAACAGAATGTCTTTACCACGCATCTTGTAGCCGACTCAAGTATTGGCCGCCAGCAGATGGTCGATATCAAATGCGACGCCCGAGATATTGCCCAAAAACATGGCTTTTCCCATGCTACCGTCGAAGTCGAGTATGTGGGCGAGACCTGTAGCATGAGCCGCTCAGCGGATCGACCCAATTTCGGCGATTGAGCCCTACCAAGGCAAATAACGCGGTCATTGCGGTTTTCCCGACACCTAATACAAAACAGATCCCAGCAAGAGCGCCAATCGAGGAAACTATTATATACAGCCGGCTCGCCACCCTTCAAGACACCTCGGGCTTTGTAGGTTGCACACACTCAAAATATCCGCCACTTTGTTTCTGTTGATATCATAAACGTCAGAAACAGAAATTTGCAGGATGGTATATAATATAGGCATACCCCCTAAGAGGTATGCCAAAGTCTCTAATCGATATATCGGCCGGAAACATCCGGAGGAGCTAATATGCCTAAAAAGGTTGCTATTCCCATCTCGGGTATGCACTGTGCGGCATGTGCCCTACATGTGGAACATGCGCTTACAGAAATCGGCGGCATAGGTGAAGTAACCGTGAATCTGGCCACCAACACGGCTCAGGTCGATCTCACCACCGACAAACTCGTCGCCAAAGATATTATTGAGGCCGTGCAGCACGCCGGTTATGATGTGCCAACTGAAACCATCATGCTCAATATCGACGGCATGCACTGCGCCATGTGCTCAGCACACGTTCAGGCAGCGTTGATGGAAGTAGGCGGCGTGATGGATGCCGTGGTCAACCTGGCTGCCAATTCGGCCCAGGTAACAGCCATCGCTGAAATAGTAAAAGTGCAGGATCTTCTCGCCGCCGTAGAAACAGCCGGCTATTCAGCCACGCTTCAAGCGGCTGAGACCATTACATCCCCAGACCGTTACACCCGCACAGAACAGCAATTGCAGGAAGCCAAGCGCAGAATGTGGATCGCCTGGGCCTTTGGCGGCCCTGCCATGCTGTGGATGCTGTTACGCATGGTCTTTGGCGTAGAAATCGTCAGCAGCGTCATCTATGAAATCGGCATGATCGTTCTGGCCGTCCCCGTGTTGTTCTGGCCCGGCTGGCCCACGCTCAAGAGTGGCTGGAAGGCACTGTGGAGCGGCAATGCCAACATGGACAGCCTGATCATGATGGGTTCGATAACAGCCTTTGTCACCGGCCCATTGTCCTTTTTCATGTCGGTAGCCAGTTACGCTGGCGTTGCCGGCATGATCATGGCCATTCACCTAACAGGACGCTATATCGAAGCCAAAGCGCGTGGCAATGCCTCACAAGCCGTCAAAAAGCTGGTCGAACTGGGAGCCAAAACCGCCCACATTGAACGAAACGGCCAGGAACTTGAAATATCCGCCTCTGAAATACGCCTTGGCGATGTGATGACCGTCCGACCCGGAGAAAAGATTCCCACCGATGGGCGCGTGCTCTCAGGCTTAGGCAGCATCGATGAATCTGTGGCCACTGGCGAAAGCGTGCCCGTACTCAAACAGCCCGGAGACGATGTACTGGGAGCCACCATCAACTATGACGGCCTGCTCAAAATCGAGGCCACGCATGTCGGCAAAGACACTTTTCTCGCCCAGATCATCCGTCTGGTCGAAGAAGCACAGGCCTCACGCGTGCCGGTGCAAAAGCTGGCCGACCGTGTGACAGCCGTGTTTGTACCCATAGTGCTGGGGTTGGCTGGCATTGCCTTGTTAGCTTGGCTGATCTTTCCAGAGACCATGGTAAACCTGCGCAATGCTGGTAACTTTTTGCCCTGGGTTTCGACAAACGTCACTGGTGCAAGTGCTATTATTATGTCAATCGTTTCTATTTTAGTTATTGCTTGCCCCTGTGCGTTGGGCCTAGCCACACCTACAGCACTGATGGTAGGTATCGGCATGGGTGCCGAACGCGGTGTGCTCTTGCGTTCTGGCCGTGCCATCGAGGTTCTCAAAGACGTCAAACTGGTAGTATTTGATAAAACCGGCACTTTGACCAAAGGAAAACCCGAAGTTGCTGAGATCATGCCTGAATCCGAATGGACTATAGCCGAAATACTCGAGCTCGCTGCGAGTGCTGAAGCAGGATCTGAACACCCATTGGGACGGGCCATCGTCGAACGGGCAAAGGCCAATTCGATCGAACTCATCACGCCATCGAGCTTTGAAGCCATAAGTGGCCGAGGCGTACGTACGGTTATAGAAAATAAGCGCGTCATCGTGGGATCAGTGGATTTTATGACCATGGAAGGCATCGATCTGGGCAATATTGCCACATCTGTCGAGAGCATCAAGAACCGGGGCATGAGCATCATGGTTATCGCAGTAGACGGAACAGCCGCCGCTGCCATTGGCCTTCTCGACGCGATCAAAGACAATGCAGCCAACGCTATACACGAGCTGCAAAGAATGGGCATTGCCACAGCCATGCTTACCGGTGACAACCAAACCACTGCCGAAGCTATCGGCCGCAAAGTGGGTATCGATCATGTGGTGGCGGGTGTTATGCCCGAGGGCAAGGTCACCGAGATCAAGCGATTACAGGCTGAATTCGGCAAGATCGCTTTTGTAGGTGACGGCATCAACGACGCCCCGGCTCTCAAGCAAGCCGATGTGGGTATTGCCATTGGTGCAGGCACCGATATTGCCATCGAATCGGCCGATGTGACCATTGTGCACAGTGAACTGCGCGGCGTCATTGAGGCTATCAATCTGAGCCAGGCAACGTTCAAAAAGATTCGCCAAAATCTATTCTGGGCCTTTTTCTACAACCTGATCATGATGCCGTTGGCCTTTATCGGCTGGATGCACCCCATCTTGGCAGAGACAGCCATGGCCTTTAGCAGCATCACTGTCGTCACCAATGCCAACTTGCTACGTAAAGCAGACATCCGTCCGCTTTACACACGGGGCTGAGGTATCTATACCTGCCACTCTGTATGAGTGGCATAATAAAGGGTCGGGGCAAAATCTTGCTCCGGCCTTTTTGCTAATAGATTGGCCATAAAGCACATTGACTGTGTTACCACCCTCAATTACGATAGAAGTGATTCCTTTTGATGAGCCACCCACCTGATAATCGTCATAACGTAGAAACAGCAAGCATGACATTGTGGTTGCTGTGGGCAACCATGTAGATTAGCAATTTTGGGAGAACACCATGAACACATACAAGAATAGCCGAATTCTATCCATCATATCCGTCTTGATCCTTTCGTTGGCCATGATCATTGTGGCTGGCTGCCAGAGTGATACGGCTACCCCTGCTGCCACTACAGCGCCAACTGCGACCAATGAACCAGAACCCACGGCTACAGAGGCGGCACCCGACGGAGCCACTGCTGCACCAACAGTCGAGCTAACCGAGACACCCGTTCAGGAGGCAACTTTTGTCGCCGATGGCTGGATCACCGAGAATGAGTATGACTATGAGACCACAATCGGCACGGTACGCATAGTTTGGAGCAGCGATGGCAGCTATCTCTACATGGCCCTACAAGCCGAGACAGAAGGTTGGCTTGCCGTGGGTCTGGACCCCGTGGATCGCATGGAAGGTGCCAACTATATCTTTGCCTATGTAGATGATGCCGGGCCCACCATAGATGACCAGTATGGTACAGAACCTACGGGCCGCACCCATCTTTCCGATGTCGATCTCGGTGGTACCAATGACTTGATCAACTATGCTGCTATTGAGCTGGATGGCGTAACAACCCTCGAGTTCCAGATCCCCTTAGACTCGGGGGATGAATATGACAAGCCTCTGGCGCTGGGAGAGACCTACCCCATCATTGTGGCCACAGGCAAGAGTGATGATATGGAATCAACGCACAATTTCGAAGGTGAGGGTGAAATCTATATCAACGCCTTGACCTACTAAAGGACGTGCTTCAGATGAGTCCGAACATAATGGCGACAGTGGAGGAAGCATGAAACGCATAGAAATCGGCAATACGGGCACTTGTGTCAGCCAGCTTGCACTAGGCGGCTTTCACCAGGTAGAGATCAGCTCAGACGTTATTGCCCAAGTGATAGACACCTTTGTGAATGCTGGCGGCAATTACATCGAAACCGCTCGTTCGTACGGACGCGGTGCCTCAGAGGTTAAGTTGGGACGCCTACTCAAGGGAAGGCGCAACCAGGTAGTGCTTGCCAGCAAAAGCAGCGCGCGCACCGCCGATGAGATGCGGCGGGATGTAGAGGCCTCGCTGACTGCCCTGCAGACCGATCATATCGATTTCTACTTTTTTCACGGCGTGAATACTATGGATGATCTCGACACCATCTCGGGCTCTGGCGGTGCTCTCGAAGCACTACTGGAAGCCAAAGAGCAGGGCGTCATCACCGGCATGGGGCTGAGTACTCATCGCCCACCCGAGCTCTATCTGGAGGGTATTCGCCGCTTGCCACTGTCGCTCATACTCGCCTGGAGCAACTATCTGGAAGAGCAGTGGATTCCCGAACTCCATGAGCAAGTCTTTCCAGCGGCTCATGCTGCTGGTGTCACCGTCACAGCCATGAAGCCTCTGGCCGACGGATTCCTCTACCGCTCGCCAATCCAGGCCATGCGTTATGCCCTTGGTTCTGGCGCCGATGTGATGGTTTGTGGCATGAACACGATAGAGCATGTACAGCAGGCCGTTCAGGCCCTAGAAATGGGGCCGGCCAGCGCAGAAGAACGTGCCGCCATCCTGAAAAATGCGCCCGAACTGGGCAACTATGTCTGCCGCCAGTGCGGCGCCTGCAGCCAAGAGCTCATGCATCTTTTCCGCCTGGAGGGTTATCTGGATCGGCAGATGATCGACTATTTACCACATGATCCGGCGGATTATGCCTTACGGCTACGCCTGGGTGGCTGGTTCGACTATGCTGACGAGGCCAAGAGCCGCTATGCCGCCGCTGGGTTTGATGCAGATGCCCTGCTCAAAGAAGCGAATGCAGTACGATGCCCATATGGCATTGATGTGGTTCGCAAGGCACGCATCGCCAGTGCCAAACTGGGCGAGGGAATCGCCAATCAGATTTAGCGCAAAGAGATGAAACGGGGGAGACGTCGGCTGATGTCTCCCCCGTTTACATTGATGCCCTATCAGAATAGCTATTTCTAAATAGTGCGATTGTATCTCGCAAACGAATCAGTTACTTACTCCACTGCGAATGTAGATCACCGAGAGCTCGTCTGTGAACGCCTGCGACCAGTCAGAACTGACATCTAATACAGAGACAAGGGCGTTGTTGGGGCCCAGCAGCACAACGCCAATTCCGTATTTATCTAGCACCTCGGCCCAACCTGGCTCTGCCCCTACCGCCAACATATAATCGCTCATCAGCGCATCGCCATGCACATCGGCACGTCCATCTATAAAGACATAACGAGCTGATTCTGGATAGGCGGCATAGATCAAATAGCCGCCCCAGTCGTATTGGTTCAGAATGTTGCCCTGATAATCCATTCCGCGCAAGAATTCTACGGCCTCATAGGGATAGCCATAGGTGGTGGCCATGCGCCCCACCTGAAGCGGCTGCTCTGCCTGCACGGTGCGATAGATGTTATTGATCCCCACGATTGGCCAGACCAGACAGAGAACCCAAAGCAAGCGCAATGTCGGCCAAGCCTTGATCGATGCTATCAGCCCCGGTAATAACCCCACCATACGAAAAGCCAACAGGCTCACCGCCACAATGCCAAACAACGGCAAATGCCGGGCCGATACCAACGCCATAACGGCCAGCCCTCCCACCATCAGTGCATCCCACCAGGTTGTCTTACCAGGCAGCGCAACAAGAATTCCCAGCAAAACGGCAGAAACAAGCAGCGCCGAATTATGAAAGTTTGGAGACTGCCATTCCTGGACATATTGCATTGAGGCATTGCCCGTACCAGCGTAAGAAAAAGGGTATAACAAAGCGTCAATACCGTTAGGGTTAAGGAGAGTAGCGGCCAAACATGCAAGCAAAATATACACAAAAGGTCGGGCACTGGGCCACCTTGTGCCGGGCTGGGCCATGATAAAAGCACAAACGGATGCGACGCCCATCGTGCCCAGGCCAATGACATAGCCGCCGTGCAAGTTGACCCAGAGAAGCATGATCGGCGCGAGCGGCCAAAGGCTTCCGCGATGATCCAGCAGGCGGCGCTGCAGAATGAATACCGTCAAACTGAACAAGAGTACCGTCCAAACCTGAGGGCGAACATTCAGCGAGCCGCGAGCCATGACAAACCAGATTGTGGCACAAAAAGCCGCCCCCAGTTCACCAATGCCACGATCGCGTGTTATGCGATAGACGATGTACCAGATGAGACAGAGAATCAGGCCGAACAGAACGACATTGCCAACATAGCCAAAAGCCTGCTCCACACCGTAAAAGACGACTTCGGAGAACCATTCGTGCGCTACCCATTCCTTACCAAAAGAGGTGTACGAAAATGGATCGGTATGAGGAATAGAGCCGGTTTCGATGATGGTACGACCGGCTGTCACATGCCACCAGTAATCCGGGTCAGTGGGCATAAGAAAGCAATGCAAAAAGACAATGCTGATAAGTAGTGGGAGTATCAAAAGCAGTGGCGCAAAGCATCTGTTCTTACTCAAAAATTCCTCCTAAAAAGACAAGGCGCCTCGGTTTCACTCGTCCATCACGAACCATTGTTCGTTCAACTCGTCTCTTCATTGCATTGAACTTTATTTGCACTTCAACTGCTTCTTAACAGTTTGAGATTAACATATCTACAACGCATTACCGCAGTTATGGCGCGGAGGGAAGACATGAAAAAGAATTATGTACGTATGTCGATTGTTGGGATAGCAACTCTTGCATTTGTAGTAGGCTGCACGCCCCAACTAAGCAACCTGACAACAACACCTGTTGCCGATGCCTCTTCTGCAACCTCGGTAACAGAGGCAGCCACGGCAGAGCCAACGGCCACGGCTGTTGTTGCCAACAATGCCGAGGAGTCTTCACAACAAACTGTCGTCATCGAATCGACGCAGGAAGAGCAGCTTATCAGCCTATATGACGAGCTCAGCCCTTCGGTTGTAAACATCAGTGTCACCATCTATTACTATGACCGTTTCATGGGGAGCACGGCAGAAGAAGGTACCGGTTCTGGCTTTGTATATGACACCGAAGGCCATATCCTTACCAACTATCATGTCGTTGAAGATGCTGATGAAGTGATTGTAACGCTATCGGATGGTGAGAGCTACACCGCCGAGGTTGTAGGGTATGACGCCGTGAACGATCTGGCTGTGCTGTACATTGATGCAGGCGATTCTCTACCCGATCCATTGGTCATTGGCGATTCAGACAATCTGCGCGTTGGACAGACCGTCTTGGCCATTGGCAACCCGTATGGCTTGGATCAGACGCTAACCACCGGCATTATTAGTGCTCTTGGGCGCGTGATTGAAAGTCCGGAAGACGATCGTTTTATCGGTGAAGCTATCCAGACAGATGCCGCCATCAATCCCGGTAACTCGGGTGGACCCTTGATCAATCTGAGCGGCGAAGTCATCGGCATCAACTCACAAATCATCAGTGAGAGCGGTTCTTCATCGGGTATCGGGTTTGCAGTATCTTCGGCAACTATCAAGCGCGTAGTGCCCGTTCTGATTGAAGAAGGAACCTATGAACATCCATATATCGGTGCGAGCATGCTCACATTATCAGAATCGCTGACCGAAGTACTGAACGAGGCCGGTGCAGATATCTCTGTAGATAGTGGCCTTTTGATTAGCAGTATTGTGGCCGGTGGGCCTGCAGATGAAGCCGGCATACTCGGCGGCGATCAACGAATCAGCATCAGCGGCTATCAGTTTATAGTAGGTGGCGACATCATTATTGGGATCAACGACACCCCCATCGAAGACTTTGAGGATCTTACCCTCTACCTGGAGACTGAAACCCAGGTCGGAGACGAAATAGAGCTTTTGATCCTGCGTGATTCTCAAGAAATGACCATTTCCCTAGAGCTAGGTGCGACACCAGTCGAATAACAGCCAACGCCTAGCTTTGAGCAACAACCTTCCTCCTTGCGCGAGTCCCCCTATTCAAGAATAGGGGGACTCGGCATTTTCCGAATAACGCTCTAGATTAAGCAATCAGCTCGGTAGAGGCCATAAATTCGGCTTCTTCTTGTTGAGCCACCCGAATGCCTTCCTTTTCATCGACAGTCAACAACAACAGAGCGCCCGAGATGAAAAAGATGATCAGAGAAACAATGCTGAGGCGACTGCCGCCCATAAGCGTGCTAACCAGGCCGAATACCAGCGGACCAACAGTTCCTGCGATCTTTTCGCTGACACTGAAAAAGCCAAAGAACTCGGCTGACTTGCTTTTGGGCATCATGCGCCCACACAATGAGCGACTGAGAGCCTGACTGCCGCCCTGCACCATGGCCACGGCAAAGCCTAGTGCCCAAAACTGCCATTCTTCATAAAGAAAATAGCCTGCAATAGCGATCACAGAATAGATGCCGAGGCTGACAAGGATGGATGTCTTGGTGCCAATCTTTTTGGCCAGCCAGCCAAACAAGTAAGCAAAGGGGATGGCCACAAACTGCACCATTAGCAATGTGCCAATAGTGGTTGTGCTGCTGAATCCCAACTCTGTGCCATAGATCGTAGCCATATAGATGATGGTGCCAATACCATTGTTATAAAGCCAAAAGGCAATAATGAACTTGAGCAATTGACGATATCTGCGAAGCTCACCAAAGGTATTGCCCAACCGGTTAAAGCTAGCGCGAATGGGGCTGAGTCCCTCTTCACTCTGGCGAATGCGACGCAGCGGCTCGGGTACATTGCGCAAGAGGGGGAGCGTGAAAACAAGCCACCACACCGCCACCATCGCAAAAGAGATGCGTGACATGAGTTCGGTCAAACTATCGGGGGCAAACATGATCATAGCCAGATTGACCGCCAGCATGAGTCCACCGCCCAGGTAACCCAGGGCATATCCTCGGCTGGAAACCTGATCTATATTCTCTGATGTGGTAATGTGCGGCAACAGTGAATCATAAAAAACAATAGAGCCGGAAAAGCCCACACTTCCCACGATATAAAGCAGTGAGGCGAGCTTCCAGTCTCCTTCTCCAACAAAATAGAGTAACCCTGTACCTAAGACACCAATAATAACAAATAGAGTGAGAAAACGCTTCTTAGAGCCGGCATAATCTGCCATAGCGCCAAGAACCGGAGATAAAAAGGCCACCAGGACCAGTGCAATGGTGGTGGTAAAAGCCCAGTTCGCCGTAGCCTCTGCTGAATCCAATCCCTTGCTAGCTACACTTGAATAGTAGACAGGCAGCACGGCTGCCATAATGGTTGTGGCAAATGCAGAGTTGGCCCAATCGTACATAACCCAACCCTTGACTGCCTTTTGTGTAACATCCGGAACGAGCTGCTGTTGGCCTTCCATAGACGCTCCTTTGCCTTTCTTAACGCGCCTGCGAACATCCTCCCTGATGCCTGATGGCATCATAACAAAACAACCCCAAAAGTTAAAGCAGGCTACGATAAATCGCAGCCTGCTAATCATGCATTATGCTCGAGTCAAAAGCCTAAGCTTCGGAGGCTGCTTTTTGTCCTCCAAGATCTTTGCCAAAGATGATGAATACCAGTGTGCCCAGAACGCCAAAACCAAAGGCAACAAGAAGGTTGATTTCTGGGGAAAGCTTCCAGAGGAAAGCACCGCCAAATGCCGCAATGGAAACGATCACATCACGCACGAGATAGTAAACACCAAAAGTTGCCGCCTTGTGTTCCTCTGGTGCCAAATCCATGATCAACGCCTTGCGTGTGGGCTCACCAAATTCCTTGAGACCGCGGATGATAAAGGCAAGAATCAACATGGGCATGGACTGACTAAATAAAAGTATGAGAGGGAATAGTGTAAAAAAGACAAATGTCATCGCCACAAAAGGCTTTTTGGTATTCCTATCGGCAAAATAGGCCACCGGGATGTATACCAACATCGCGGTTACCATCTCAATGGTCGTAAGAAGGCCAAACTGGGTCGAAGTAATCGGATTCTGGATGGTCTGAATGGCCCAGATGGCCATAAAAGCATAAGGAATCTGCTCACAAAAGCGGATCAGGATGTCCGAGATCAACAGATTTCGCAGATCGGGCGTAATGAGTTTGAACTGCTTGAGGGGATTCTTTTCGGCAACCTGTTTGCCAGCGCCATCATCCTCAATCAAGGCCTGCTGTAGGAACAAACTAACCACGCCCAGAACAAATGCAATCCCAAAGGCAATGCGGATGCCCAGGTTCAAACCGAAATGGTCAATACACAGGCCACCGAGCACGGGGCCAACTGCCATGGGAATACGCCGCACTAAGGAATGTACTGACACGCCCATCGTTCGCTTGTTCTTGGGCAATGCTTTAGAGACCATATCCATCGTAGCCGGCAGAGATATGGCGGTCCAAGACAAAAAGAAAACAGAGCCAACAATCACCATTTGCCAATACGGAAAGATGATGACGATGGCAAAGCCAAATAACGCGATAAGGTTAAAAATGATGAGTGCTTTTTTGTAGCCCAGCCGCTCTGAGAGATAACCTCCAGGGAATGAATAAAGAGCGCTCAAGAGATTATCCATGCCGTTCAAGAGGCCCACAGAGAGCGTTCCACCTCCCAAAGCTACTAGGTAGAGCGGAAGAAAGCGTTCTGCCATCTTTTCGCCCAGACCTACCAACACCACCATGGCCAGCAATGCTGCCAAGTTCCTCTGTAAGCCAAAGAACTGTAAGACCTTTTCTATCCCACGTGAGCCCTTCTCAGGGGGTACTTTGGGCTCTTTTTCGTTACTCAAATCATCCATTTTACTCTTCCCTCCTCGACAGGAAAGAGTATTTTATTCCTCTGAGGTACAAAGTGCAACGCTCTTGTATATAAGAGCGAGCCATCCTGAAAAGATGAGCTGCTCGTAGACATTCCTACTTGACAGCATGGCTCAGGTCTATTATTCTAATGCCACAAAGGATATTACTCTGAAAGGAGGCGCGTAAACATGCAAACCATTGTAAGAAAAATCGCTTATCGCGCCTTGCCTGTGGTATCCTGATTCTTTTCGAGATCGGGTCGCAAGGCGCATGCCCTGCGACCCTTTTTTTGTGGGTCGCCAAACTCTGGAAATATCCTTTTCAATTGGGAGAACGAGTTGAACACCCACTATTTGAATGATCTTGACTATCTCGAAGAAGACGAACAGCTCCAGGCGTTGGGTTTTCGTCCAACGCATCACAAACTCCATGATAAAAGAAAGCCTCAAGCGACCATCAGTGCCGACCCACAGAATGATCGCGAGTTCGACATTCTTGTGACCACATACCAGCCGGGGCTCTACGAAGCCAAATGGCTGAGCGAATCGCTTCGCGGGTTCATCGAAGAAGAGCTCATTGTCGACGTACTTTCTGTTATCAAGGGCGGAAAAGAGGCTTCGGTTTATCGTTGCGTGGCCGGGCCTGCACATAACGGGCGCATCATCGCCGCCAAAGTCTACCGTCCCCAGCAGTTTCGCAATCTACGCAACGATGCCGCCTACCGTGAGGGACGTAGCATCGTCGATTTGGGGGGAGAGGCCATTAAGGAGAATGACCGACGCAGCCAGACGGCTTTACGCAAGAAAACCTCCTTTGGAGAAGAACTGAGGCATGTCTCCTGGCTAGCTCATGAATACGATGCACTAAAGCGCCTGTATGAAGCGGGAGCCTCGGTTCCAATACCACTGGCCGTTAGTGAGAACGTCATACTCATGGACTATATTGGCGACGATGGAATCGCTGCTCCCATATTGCGCAGTGTGCATCTTGAACACAAAGAGGTAGAACTTCTCTTTGAAGAGCTCGTACGCAATATCCGCATCATGCTGGATCTGGAGATGATTCACGGCGATCTATCAGCCTATAACGTGCTCTACTGGCGGGGAGAGATCACGTTGATTGACTTTCCGCAAGTGGTGGATTGCTACAACAACAGGCAAGCCTATCAGCTCTTTGAGAGAGATGTTACCCGCATCTGCGAGTATTTTGCCTCGCAGGGTCTTGAAAGGGATTCAGCAGTACTCGCTCAAGAGTTGTGGCAGAAGCATATCATCCAGACTGAGACACCCGTGATCAGTGGCGACATCGGCATCCCAAACGAGTAAGAGATCTTGTAGAAACGAACAATGAGACTAGTGCATATTTTGTGCAGATTGCACTAGTCTCCGATGAAGAAGCGTGTTAATATTTAGAGTTATGATAGCTTTCGGCGGTGATGCCGGAGATTGCAGTGATGCAAGTGATACTCCGGGGTCACCGTTTTTTTGTTCTCCGGGGGTTGTTTATCGTTTTCTAGGCACAGGAGATTTGGAATGAACACCACCCACACACACGGTATTCTATCCAGAGCAGCCAAATGGGCCGCATTGACGGTTATGCTGGCTTCGCTCGTATTGAGCGGATGCGGCACACCCACAACTGCACCTGATCCCACTGCTACGCCCGGGACAGATGCGTCTACGTCCCCTACAACCGAAACTGCAAGTGATGAGCCCCAGTATGGCGGCATCATGACCATCGCTTACAATGATGACCTAGCTACGCTAGACCCGGCCATTGGCTATGACTGGACTAACTGGCCAGCGGAAAAGATGCTCTATGATGCGCTGCTCGACTATGATGACACAACAAACCTCGTGCCGCAGCTTGCGGCAGAGATGCCCGTTATCAACGAGGATGCCACAGAGTACACCTTTACACTGCGGCAGGGAGTCAAATTCCATAACGGTCGCGAACTTGTTGCCTCTGACGTCGAATACTCAATCACGCGTGTGCTTGATCCTGCCACTATGAGCCCCGGCGCTGGTTTCTACACGGGCATTCTGGGCGCCGAAGCATTCATGGCAGGCGAGGCAGACTCTGTTTCGGGCATTGAAGTTATCGACACCTATACTATCAAATTTACGCTGGTCAGCTCTGACGTTACCTTTTTGAACAAAATGGCCCTCAACTTTGCCTTTATCGTACCTCAAGAAGCTGTTGATGAATGGGGCGACGAATTTGGTCATCACCCCGTCGGCACAGGGCCCTTTGTATTCAAATCATGGAATTCGGGTCAGCAGATCGAATTCGAAAAGAACGCCGATTACTTTATCGAAGAACTACCCTATCTTGATGGCGTTATCATCCAGGTAGGTGTCACCCCTGATGTACAGATCCTGCGCCTCGAAGGCGGCGAAATCGACATGATGGGCGATCCAATTCCCGCAGCCGATTATGTCAGCATCCTCCAGGATCCCGAATGGGAAGGACAGTTGGTTCAGGCACCCCAGGTTTCAACCATCTATATCGCCATCAATACACAAATGGCCCCCTTTGATGACGTGCGTGTACGCCAGGCCTTGAACTATGCCATCAATAAAGATCGCATTGTTACACTGCTCAATGGCCGTGTACGAGCTGCCAATCAAATCCTCCCGCCAGAAATGCCGGGATACGATGATACTTTTACCGGTTACGAATATGATCCCGAAAAAGCTCGTGAACTCTTGGCAGAAGCTGGCTATCCTGATGGCTTTTCGACTGTCATCGAGTGTGTCGCTATCGATCCCGAGCCCAAGATTTGCGAATCGTTCCAGCAGGATCTGGCCGAAGTCGGCATCGAACTCGAAATCAAGCAGGTTGCAGCTTCAACAGTCATTGAAGACGGCGGCACGCCGAACACAGCACCTCTGGTTTGGTCCGGCGGCCTAGCCTGGATTCAGGATTATCCTGATCCTGACGATTTTTACGCGCCAATTCTAGGCTGTGATGCAGCCGTCGTTGGTGGTTGGAACTGGTCTTGGTACTGCAATACAGAACTCCATGACCGCGCCATCAGTGCCCTGGGTATTCTGGATAGCGAAACCCGCATGGCTGAATACACCAACATATTTGGTGAGTTGATGGACGATGCAGTATGGGTGCCCGTTTACAACGGCACCTATAACATCCTTCATTCAGAATCATTGAGTGGAGAAGTCTCGGACTTTGCTCATATGGAACACACCATTCGCTACGAGCGGCTCTGGAAGAGTCAGTAGACGCCGCACAAAGCGCGGGCGCCGTATCAACACCACGGCGCCCGCGTTCTAGTTCTAGTTGGAGTGATATATGGTAGCAGCAGAAACAAAAGAGCTAGACGAGTTCTCAAAAATCAAACGGCAGCAACAATCACAAACCGCTATTGCCTGGCGTCGTTTCAAACGCGACAAAATGGCCCTTGTAGGCGCCTTTCTTGTCATCATCCTGACCCTTACAGCCATCCTGGCGCCACTCATTGCCCCACACGATCCTACCACTCAATACATTGAAGGCCTTTCTGAGATGGGGTTGCCCTTATCAAGCACACTGCCAGAAAGCACCCAGTTCATTCTCGGCACCGATGCTCTTGGACGAGATCTGTTGAGCCGGATCATCTATGGTGCACGGGTCAGCATTATGGTTGGCGTGCTGGCAAACCTGGTTGCAGTAGCCATTGGCACCCTGATTGGTGCCAGCGCAGCGTTCTTTGGCGGGTGGATCGAAATCATTCTGATGCGCTTTACCGACATCATGATGGCTTTTCCCACACTGCTTCTGGCGATCGCGCTGGTGGCTATTCTCAGCCCCAGCCTTTGGATCATCATTCTGGTGATTGGATTGGTCTATTGGACGTGGATAGCCCGCGTGGTCTATGGCCAGGTTCTTGCCCTCAAAGAGCAAGAATATGTTCTGGCTGCCATATCCTTGGGTGCGCGCAAGGGTAGAATCCTCATCAAGCACATCATGCCTCATCTTATCAGTACCATGATCGTATGGGGCACGTTGGGCATCGCTACAAATGTCATGCTCGAAGCATCTTTGAGCTATCTAGGAATCGGGGTTCAGCCGCCAACGCCATCGTGGGGACAGATGATCCAACAGGGACAGCCGTATTATCGCTACGCTCCATGGATGATCCTGTTTCCAGGCATCGCCATCATGATCACGGTATTTGCTTTTAACCTCGTTGGTGATGGGCTGCGAGACGCCCTTGACCCCATTCAGCGCAAGTAGGAGGCGCCATGTTTAAACTCATCGCACGCCGCCTGCTACAGGCGGTGCCCGTACTATTTGGTATCTCGTTACTCACATTCATACTAATTTACTACCTGCCAGCCGATCCCGCCCGCATGTATGCCGGGCCAAATGCCTCTGTTGAAACAGTAGCCAGTATTCGTGAGGAACTGGGGTTGAACGATCCACTTTGGGAGCAGTATATCCGATATGTGGGCCGGGCTTTGCAGGGAGATCTGGGCTTTTCGTACGATTTACAGATGCCGGTCACACAGGCCATTTTGGAGCGACTGCCCTATACGCTGGAGCTAATACTTGGGGGTATCCTAGTCGAGATTCTCATCGGCGTGCCCATTGGCATGATCAGCGCCATCAAACAGTACTCCTTTTTTGATCGAGCTGGCATGTTCTTTGCACTGCTGGGTGTGTCCGCACCCTCCTTTTGGCTTGGATTGATGCTCATCTACTGGTTCTCATTCAAGATACCCATCTTTCCTATTGGCGGTGCCGGCACCGTGCTGCATTTGGTCCTTCCCGCAATTACAGCCGGGCTGGGAGGTGCCGCCTGGTATGCAAGAATGGCCCGATCCAGTACACTGGATGTGATCACGGCGCACTATGTGCGCACTGCACACGCCAAGGGCCTATCCAAAAGGGTTGTGCTTTTACGACACGTCATCCCTAACGCACTCAACCCCATCATCACCATGGCCTGCATGGATATCCCATGGTTCGTCGGTGGCGTGGTGCTGGTGGAGCAAGTGTTTGCCTGGCCAGGTATTGGACGTATGGCGGTTCAGGCCATCATGCAAGTAGATATTCCCCTAATTATGGGGACTGTGATCTTTACTGCTCTACTTGTGGTTATCAGCAGCATCATGCTCGATATCATCCAGGGCCTAGTAGATCCTCGAATTCGCGCTCAGCAGGGAGGAAACTGACAATGAGCGAGTACTATCTCTCTAAAGAAACAGTGCAGTATGCCTGGGATGCAGCCAATGAACCACGATTGGAAATTGAACCAGGCGATACGGTGACCATCGAATGTCTCGAAGCCTCTGGTGCCCAGGTAAAACCGGGGGATACTGCAGAGGCGATTGGCAAACTTGACTTTGCTGGCGTCAACCCGCTAACGGGCCCAGTTTATGTCAAAGGCGCCAAACCAGGTGACGCACTAGCGGTCGAGATCCTGAGTTTTGCCGATAAAGGCTGGGGCTGGACCGGCATTATTCCCGGTTTTGGCTTGTTGGCCGATGACTTTGCCGATCCTTATCTCAAAATCTGGGAACTGGGTGGAGCAAGGACCGAATTCAAGTCGGGGATCCACGTACCCGTTGAACCATTCTGTGGCGAAATGGGCGTCGCCCCAGCAACCGATGGCCCTATGCCAACACCGGTGCCTGATGTGCACGGTGGCAATCTGGATACGCGCGGCCTCAAGGCGGGCTCAACGCTCTATTTGCCTGTTTTTAGAGAGGGTGCCTTATTCTGTTGCGGTGATGCACATGCTGCCCAAGGAGATGGCGAAGTGTGTGGCACAGGCATCGAATCTGACTATGATGTCACACTCAGGTTCACCCTTCTTAAAGAGGCTAATTTTGCCGAGCCGCGTTTTACAGTCGCCTCGCCACTGACCGCAGCCGACTCTGCTGGTTATTATTGCACGACATCCCTCGGCAATGACCTTTTTGCCGCAGCCCAGAATGCTGTACGATATATGATTGATCATCTGGTTGAGCACCACAAGTTGGAACCCGCCGAAGCCTATGCTCTTTGCAGCGTGGCGGCTGATCTCAAGATCAGCCAGATTGTAGATGCACCCAACTTTGGCGTCTCCCTCTATATGCCCAAAAGCATCTTTAAATAGACAAGAACAAAAAAGAGCCGCCCTTTTGGGGGCGGCTCTTTTGCTTATAAGCTAGCGTGAAGCAAGTCTGGTAACAAAACGAAGCAGGAACTCGGCACCGGGCAGGGCATCCCACTGCATGTGGCGCATGCCAAGGCGCCATCTGCTCTGCTCAGAGAGCCTCCCAATGTGTGTCATAATCTCATCTCGGGCACGAACCACATCAGCGCGGTCATCCACATTGCCCTTTAGATAAAGCGGTTGCCCCACGGTCATGTTGTAGGCCCCCTTAAGCAGTAATCGGGCCTCACATGACGTACCCGCAATATCTGCCTGTGAAGAACGCACATTTCCCCAAGGGAAAGCAATACCTGCCGGGATCACCGGAGCGCCGGTTTCGAGAGCCATTCTTGCCGCACCGCTCTTGGATGAATAAAAGCCGCCCTCAACGGGGCTGATACGCCCTTCTGGGAAGAGAATGACGGTCTCTCCTCGTTTCAGTGCCTGAATTGCAGCATCATAAGCCGCATGCCCGTTATCTTTATAGACCGGGATGTGCCCCAACTTGAGCAGGAGCTTGCCCCAGAATTTTAGCTCAAATGCGCTGGAGAAAACCAACACATGGGAAGGGCTGTTGACCAACATAGCCAGGTAAAAGGGATCTGTTGTGCTGGGATGGTTAGCCACAAAGATACGCGGCCCCTGAGGAACATTGCTTTCCCAAACCACATCCATATCGAGAAAGATGCGCGTATAGAGCCTCGCTAACACTCTGGTGATGCGATAGAGCATACCCTCTCCGGTCATGTTCACTCCAAACTTGCTTTCAGTCCTTTGATCCGGACAAAACGGTTACCGCTCACCCCCAAAGCATAAAGCACCCGAGCCCTTAACAATAGTGTCAATCGACATCAGTCGAGTCACGTTCTCAAGTTGTCTTCATGACTCAAGACACGTGTCTTTAGTCATGTTCGGGGCACACCCCCTTGAAAATACTTGTCTCAAAAGACTAAACTCTGGATAATGGGTTTATGTGCGCATGGCAGATCGGTCGGAACGGATGAAAGTACAAAATCGCCTGTTGTGGAATAGAAAAGCTTCTTTTGGCAGATCGACTCGTTTTGCGTTCTCCCTGGCTATCATTGGCATCATCTGGTTCCTTACGATGATCCAAAACGTCACCATCCCCATTAACCAAGAAAGCATCCTTTGGGATATTGCCCTTGCTTTGGCCTTTGTGCCCCTTGTTGCCATTGAGACCGATGAACGCAAACGCTCTCCTGATGGTGTTACCTTTGGCGGACGTGTGGGTTATCTCTTGTTACGCATCATTTTCGTCGAAGTGATTCAATTTCTCGATGGGAGCACCGCTTCGCTTTTTTTAGCGACTATTGTGCCTTTTTCAGCAGTTTTTTCACTCGGTCTTCTCCCAGGCATCCTGCTGACAGCGGGGTACCTGTATATCTATGCCACAACACTGGGAGTATCCTTCAATCCGCCACCTGTCGATTTCATTACCCTGGCCTACGCCATGAGCTTTGCCACGGTGATGGGGTATCTGCTCAAGCGTAACGAGCACTATCAACGCTATACCGAGCACCTGCTCAATGACCTGCAGCTCTCCAACATGGCCTTGCAGGCCTATGCTGAACAGGTTGTCGAGTTGGCAGCTGCTGAAGAACGAAACCGTATGGCTCGCGATATTCACGATTCGCTGGGGCACTATTTGACAGCTATCTCCATCCAATTGGAAAAGGCCCTTGTCTATCGAGATCGCGATATGGACGAAGCTATGCAAGCTGTCAAGGATGCCCGGCAGGCCGCATCGGAGGCGTTGCAAGATGTGCGTGAATCCGTGAGTGCCCTGCGTAATTCAGAAAATCAATTCTCTTTCAAAGAATCGCTGACGAACCTGTTGCGCGCTCTGGATCAGGAACAATATGACACGCAGATTACCATCAAAGGTGAGGAAACGCGCTACAGCCAATCTGTATTGATGACGCTCTACCGAGCGGCGCAAGAGGGCATTACCAACATCCTTAAACACGCCGACGCTCATCACATCTCTCTATCAGTGACATTCGGCGAAGAAAACGCCTACCTCTGCCTTACCGATGATGGCAAAGGTTTTGATCCGCAAAAAGCGCGTGCACAGGATCGTAGCTTTGGGTTGCGAGGAATCAAAGAGCGAGTAGAATTGCTGCAGGGTAAGTTGGATATTCAGAGTTCCCCCAAAGGCAGCACAATCACCGCCACCATACCCAGAGTGACTCATCCGTAGCCACATTCCCCCAGGGAAAACCATGACAGACATCCGTGTTTTGATCGTCGACGATCAACAGCTCGTGCGCGAAGGCATTGCCTCCCTTTTGGATATCCAAGAGGGCGTCAGTGTCATTGGCACAGCAGCGGATGGTCAACAAGCCGTCAATCAAGCTGCAAAGCAACGCCCCGACGTCATCCTGATGGATATTCGCATGCCCAAAATGGATGGCATCCAGGCAACAGAGCGCATCCAGGTTATATTGCCCGATTGCAAAATCCTCATGCTGACAACGTTCGACGATGAGGAATACATCGTACGTTCTCTGCGCGCTGGAGCCAACGGCTATCTTCTCAAAGACATTCCCGTTGCTGAGCTTGCCCAGGCTGTGCGGCTCACCTATGCGGGCATCTCCCAGTTGGCCCCTTCTATCGCTGGTATGTTGATAGATAGATTGACGCCAGCCAGCAGTGATCAACGTCCTGAAGACATTCCGACAAGCCTTACCGATCGCGAGCTGCAGGTGTTGAGATTACTGGGCACCGGCGCCTCGAACAAAGAGATCGCCCAAGAACTTTACTTGAGCGAAGGCACCGTCAAGAATCACGTTTCCAGCATCCTCAGCCAGCTAGGCCTGCGCGACCGCGTCCAGGCCGCACTCTACGCCATACGCCATGGCCTTGGATAATGCCGCCGGGGCCGAGGGACGTTCTGCCGATATGGGGCGCTATGCTACCCGCATTGGATTAGGGTTGTTTGTGCTAGAGGCGCTTGGCGCCCTACGTCCCAGTCTCAGGGCACGCATCGTCTATGCCTTATTGCGTTATCTCTATCGGCCGCTGGCCAGCACTTCGATCCGCACCAAACGACAGCTCAGCAGTACTGTGCAATACCTCATTCCCACAAGTGGTGAAATCCGCCGAAGCTCTTTGGAGCAGCCCCGTTGTTACTGGGTGGTGCCCAGGGGCAAGCCCTGCGAAGAGCGCGTCATCCTTTATTTACATGGCGGCGCTTATAGCGCTGGCAGTATGCAGATGTACACCGACTTGGTGCCGCGTATTTGTGAAGCCTCAGGTTGCCGCGCTTTGTTTGTAGAGTATTCGTTGGCTCCCGAACACCCCTTCCCCGCTGGGCTTAGTGACGCTATTTACGCCTATGGCTGGCTGTTGGATCTGGGTTACAAACCCGAAAATATCAGCCTGGTGGGCGATTCGGCTGGCGGCGGGCTCTCACTTGCACTTTTGGTAGCCTGTAAAGAAGCTGATCTGCCCCTACCTTCTAAAGCCGTGCTCATGTCCCCATGGACTGATCTGCTGGGCACGGGCTCCACCTATACTACGATGAGGCAGCGCGACCCCGTTTTATCAGGTGACGACCTACTAAAACGGGGCCAGATTTATGCTGATGGCTTGCCGGTCTGGAATCCACTCATCTCGCCCTTGTATGCCGACCTGAATAACCTGCCGCCGACATTGGTGCTGGCTGGTACCGAAGGCATCCTCTTTGATGACTCACGGCGGCTCGTCGAGCAGCTACGCGCTGAAGGCGTAAAAACACATTTCATCGTCGGCAAAGGCATGTGGCACGTGTGGCCTGCCTATGCCTTGCTGGTGCCTGAAGCTCGCAAAGCCGTCGAGCAGATGGGAGCCTACATCAAAGATTCCACAGCGCTGGACGAAGCCTAACGTTCACGAAACACACCGTAAGGGCAAGTCATGACACAGCGCTTGCAGTCGATACACTTTTCCTCATCGACGACAGGGGCTGCATTCCCCGCCTGACTTAAGGCCCCTACCGGGCAAACGCGAACAGAAGGACAACGATGGTCCTGAGGACAACGATTGCTCGCAATTGAAACGCTCAACGGTTCACCTCCATCAAAAAACACAACCGATCTATTATACCATACCCCGTACAGGTATCAAGTTCTAATGCAAAAAGAAAGGGCGACAAAATGCCGCCCTTTTTGTTAGCCCAAACACCCTAGCCGACGTATTGAGAAATATCGATACGGTAGGCCGCCCGTTTGCCCCCGCGGTCTGAGGTGAAATATACCGCCCGACCGGCATGATCGAAAATGGGATGCGGATGGGCATCCTGCGAACCCCAGCTCGAGCCGCTCTTTTCCAGGGGGATCCAGTCGATTTTGCCAGCATCCCAATCCATGTGCAATAGGGCAATCCATTCGCCATGTTCACCAGTGCCATCGCCCTCTTGCCGATAATAGCCATCGGTAACCAGCCAATTAGGCTGACCCACCGTAAAGTGACCATACTGCGTCCAACCATCGGGGAAAGTGATCTCGCGCAGATCGCTGCCATCGGGGCGCACTCGCCCCACATAGCCTCGCCCATCTACATAGGTGCCGTGGTAAATGATTGATAGACCATCGCGCTCCCACATTTCGTGGCAAGTCCAATCTCCACGACTGCGCCCCTCCGCCAGATTCTCTGGGCGAAGCATAAGATGCTTGGCACCATCCCATAACCACATGCGCCGTACGCCACAATCCGAAGGCCACTCATGGTTATAGAGCAGCGTTCCTCGGTCGAGCGGGGCAAACTGAGCGTGGCTGATCCAGCATCGTGGCACAATCACGCAATCTACTTCTCGCCCCGTCGCAGTATCATAGATATGCAGATAAGAGGAAAGGCCGTTCATCTGCACACGATCATCAATGTCGTATTCGGGCTTGCCAGCAAGTAGATTATCGCCATCCAGAGCATAGGCGTCGGTGGTGGGCACAACCAGGCGTGTGCCGTCCTCCGAGACGTGGGTAAAGGTAGTCATTTGCTCAGTTGGCAACAGCGCGAACGGACGCATATTCCCCTGCATATCCACCACGCGAATCTCGCGCCCCTGGATGTAATAGGCTACGCCTCGCTCTCCATCCAGGCTGACGCTGGCTCTCCCTAGCCCCCTGTAGGGTTGGCCGTCAAAATAGACATGCGACTTGAGGAACCCCTCACGATTATCGGTAAGCTGACATTCATCACCGGTGATCATATCGCGTAAAAACAGATTATAGTCGCCGGTACGGTCGCTGATCAGCACAATGCGCCGGTCGTCGGCCAACAGACTGTTGGATGTGAAATACAAGAGCTGCTCATTGGATTCCGGATGTCCACTAACGCGTTCGCTTTTCATACTTTCCCCTCTATGACGGCACAGGCTATTCTGTGTACTGTCGTCAGACTAACCAAGCGCTATACGCACGTCAAACGTCTGTACTTGCCTCAATCTATGTACTGCGAGACATCAATGCGATAGACCGCCCGCTTGCCCTCGCGATCCGAGGTGAAATACACCGCCCGACCAGCATGGTCGAATATCGGATGCGGGTGAGAATCCTGCGAATCCCAGCTCGAGCCGCTCTTCTCCAGCGGGATCCACTCGATCTCGCCGGCCTCCCAATCCATGTGCAATAGTGAGATCCATTCACCCTGATGCGCCGCGCTCTCACCCTGCCGGTAATAGCCATCGCTGACCAACCAATTGGGTTGACCTACTGTAAAGTGGCCATACTGCGTCCACCCTTCGGGAAAGGCGATCTCGCGCAAACCACTGCCATCGGGGCGAACACGACCCAAATATCCCCGGCCGCTGTTGGGCCTGATCCGGTCCTCGTATTCGCTACCGCCAGCGTAAGAGCCATGATAGATGACCCAACTGCCGTCACGCTCCCACATTTCGTGGCAGGTCCAGTCCTCGCGACTGCGGCTCTCAGCCACATTCTCTGGGCGAAGCATGTGATGGGTGGCACCATCCCACAACCACACACGGCGCACTCCGCAATCAGCCGGCCACTCGTGATTATAAAGAATGGTGTGACGGTCGAGCGGGGCAAACTGCACATGGGTAATCCAACTTCGCGGTACGGCTTCGCAGGCCACCTCATGCCCCGACGCGGTATCATATACATGCAAATAGGAAGAGAGACCGTTCATCTGCACGCGCTCGTCAATGTCGTATTCAGGCTTACCGGCCAACTGCACCTCGCCATCGAGAGCATAAGCGTCCGTGGTGGGCACCACCAGTCGCGTGCCATCCTCCGAGATGTGGGTAAAGGCCGTCATCTGCCCCGCCGGCGTGAGCGCCAACGTATGCGTATTACCGGCCATATCAGTCGCGCGAATCTCGCGGCCCTGCAGGTAATAGACGATGCCACGCTGGGCATCCAGGCTAACACTGGCCCGACCCAAGCCCTGATAGGGTCGGCCCTCAAAATAAACATAGGATTTGAGGAAACCCTCGGCGTTATCCGTCAGTTGGCACTCGTCGCCAGTAGCCATATCGCGCACGAACAAATTCACATCGCCGGTGCGGTCACTGATGATCACCAGTCGCTGGTCGTCAGCCAACAGGCTATTGGAGGTAAAATACAAGAGCTGTTCGTTACATTCGGGGTGGCCGGTTACGCGTTCGCTAATCATCACTCTCTCACTATCTAGGCCCGATTCATGCACGTCCGACCAAGGCTATACCAGCAGCGGCCAAACGTCAACACATTGACTAGACTCTAGCTTTTATACTACAAGTGTAAAAAATAACAAGGATGTTCTTATTGCATTTTTACAGCATCTCACTCATGCTGAAGACAGACAATCAATCACTCAATATGAAAATATATCCATGCTGATCTGCCCATTCGTCTGCTGCATCTTGCAAGATTTTGCCTCCCCCAAAGATTTCGTTGTGAAAATTGGCAAAAGACTCTGCCATCTCTTTATCCCCACAAGCAAGAAGCGCTTCTGCCAGAATCTCTTGCTCAGCTGCACTAAGGCTCTCGTCGATATCATCCCCGTCATTATCCTGATCGAGATACAGAAAGAAAGGATAAATAATAGCCAACGTTTCCAGATCTCGGTTCGTAATCGCTTCATGCATCTGCGCGATCTCACTATCGGTCTGCAACTCGATTTGTGCCAATACCCAAGCACCTGTGCCGCCGGCTAAAACAGAATCGACAAGGGCTTCAATCGCCTTTTCCCCCTGATTGGACAGAGCATCCCGCAGACACTCACGATGATGTGTCACGAGATCGTCACTGCCTAGCGCATCGATGAGAGCGGGTATAGCTCTTTCATCTTGAATCTGGCTATATGCGCTTGCAATCGCCCAACGATCTTTGAGAGGGCTTTCATTCAATGCCTGCAAAAGTGGTTCGAAGGCTGTCTCATCTTCGAGTTCTGCAAGTGCTGTGGACACAGCCTCTAGAACATCCGTATTGCTGTCATTGAGGAGTTCACATAGAGCGGGGGTCACCTGTTTATCACCAAGATGTCCCAACGCCTCAGCAGCATCGCGACGCTCTTCCCACGAATCTGAATCAAGAAAGGCCTCTAATATCTCTAGTGCTATAGGATTCCCTCTATCTGCTAATTCGACAGCAGCATTTAACTGAACGCCTTCATCCTCGCTGCTCAAACGTTTGAGCAGTCTTTCATTGGACATCAAGCGCGGGCTGAAACCAACTACAAGAGACACTGCAAGGATGATTACTCCGATGAGCACAAAGAGCCAGATTCGATCTTCTTGCCTTATCCTCTCTGCTTTTTCCAGTCCGATACCCCATAGACACTTGCGGTGCTCAGGGCAATCAAATTCCGCACAGACTGGCGAGCCGTTTTGGCGTGTTAGCTGCACGTAACGGGAATACTTGATGCAAAAAACACCTTCCTCAAGCAATCGGTGTTCATCATCAAGCGAATCGTATTGATCATCACTCATCCTCACACCGCCTTCGCATAAGGAAAAGCTCACCTTAGCCTTGCATTGTCTCGCCCTTTAAAGAACTGGGCCCAGGCATATTAGAAACAAGAAACGATCCCTGAACCCAGCGCCACCCTTGGGCAATGGAGCGGCGCATACACAGCACGCCGACAGGCCCCACTGGAGCAGCTATCGACAAGCCAAGGATGAATCCTTTGCGTAACACCGCTAGCATGGCAGCCTCTCATGGCAAAAGTCTATCGGTAGAATAATCCCGTGCTCAGGGTTGATTCTGCACGGCATCCACAAAGGCCAGGATGTTCTCTGGCGATACATCGCGGGGCACGCCATGAGTGGGTGCCACAATATAGCCGCCATCCACACCCATGCGCCGGATCATGTCGTGCACGTGGGCGTACAGCTCCACAGGGCTAACCCGCGGCATTACCTGCTGAGTGCTGATGCCGCCATAAAAGGTGAGGTGCTGGCCATACTCTCGCTTGCAGAAATCCACGTCCATCACCTCGGGCTGGAATGTCTCAAAGATGTCCAAGCCCATGTCGATGAGATCGGGGAAGAGGCCCTGTATATCACCACAAGAATGCTGCATGACATACAGCCCGGCCGACTTGACCCGCCCATAGAGCGCAGCCATACGCGGCTTGATGAAGCGATGCCACAGCTTGGGCCCCATGATCAGCCCCTTTTGCTGGCCCCAGTCATCGCCAAAACGGATGCAGTCTACGTCGTAGGTGAGCATGTGCTCCAGCACCGCCAAGTCATATTCGAGGATGCGATCCAGCAAGGCATCGACGAACTGGGGCTGCAATACCATATCCATGAGCAGGTTCTCCATGCCGCGCAACGTCCAGGCGCGTTCGAACATGGAAAACCCAATGCTGGCTATACGAAAACGATCGGGGTGCTCGTCCACCAGGCACTGCAAGTGGGCAGCATTTCGCGCATAATCTGGCCGAGGGAATGCGTAACCCTGCAGGCTAGCCTCGGGCAGCAGTAACTGGTCGACGTTGCCAATGTCCTTGTCGATGGTGCGATTCCAAAGGATGCCAAACTGGTCACGCCAAAAGCCGGTACGTTCTTCGATAAAGCAACCATCCTCATAAGAAACCAGGTGATTGCCCACGCCCTCAATCCAGTCCTCATCGCCCAGGTACTCGGCCACCCGAGCATAGGCATCCACCGTCGGGTTGATTTGCCAGGGACAGACATCGGGTTGTTGATGATGCAGTGCACACAAAACGCGTTCGCGCCGGGTCGTCTCGTTTATGCTCGACATAGGCCACCCCCCTTTTCATACATATATCAGACTGTGCACATGCTAGCTGGAAATTGAGGATTGGCAAGCCCGTCTTTGAGGAGAGTAGCAGCCGGTTAGAGGAGATCGGCCAACTCGGGATCGTCCGCCAGTGTCTTACCGTCGACCGCCCCACTATCCAGGGCCCGCTGTAAATAAACGCGCGCCTGCTCGGCGTCGCCGGATCGCAAACAGGCCCGTGTCGCAGGCAGCAATGCCCAGACCGGGTTACCCGCCGCAAAAGCCCGCCCGAACCAGGATACGGCAGCCTCAGCTTCTCCGCGCCGCAGGCACATATTGCCATTGACCGCCAAATTGAGGGTATTATCGCCATAGCCAAACAGTACCGGATACGCACAAACTGATTGGTAACCGGCAGCCAGCGCCGTGTTCGCTGAAGCCTGGTTGCTCCTCCAGCAATGCCAACCGATGTGCTCGATGCCCCGTTGGCGAGCCAACTGGCCAAAGGTACGGGCCATACAAGTGGCCAATCCCTGGCGACGGTGCCCTTCCGCCACACCAATGCCCACCTCGCAACGGGTGGCGGTGTTGTATTCGGAGAGGCACCAGCCCACCAACTCATCGCCATGCAGCAAGGCCAGGCCAAAGCTGCGCGCCAAAAAGTCCGCCACGCTGACCCGCTCCGAGACCATCTCTTCGCGCAGATCATCCAGACCAGCCAGCTCTTGCCGCGCCAGCAGCGCCGCATCTACCGGCACGAGGGCATAACCAGCGAGCAGAGGTTGGGGCGGGGGCGCGTCGGCCGTATCCAACGCGTAATAGCCGCGCCAGTCTAGCAGAGGGTAACGCTCGGCCAACGGCCCCTGGGCCAGGCGCTGCAGCAGGGCCTCCTCGCCGCAGAGCACGAACATGCTGCTGCCCAGGCCCACCAAGAACTCGGCGCAGTAGGCAGCCTCAAAAGCGGGGTCCTCGCCCGCCAGGTAATGCCGATGGCCACAGCGCACCGCTATGCCGCTCTGACCGCGGTGTACGGTGCCCTCGGCCAAACCGCTCAGCACGGCCTCGATGGGCAGGTTGAAAGAAAGGGAAGAGAAAAGAGTGTTGGTTTGCAAAGATACCTCCAGAGTGATGAATAAAATACAACTTGAGAAGACTTGGCTCTAGTGAATGCTCTGAATGAACCATCCCATCCTCAATCGCACCAAGTATCGTAATGAACCTTGCTGCTCGCATATCGCTTAACAGGATATTTGATAGACTACCGTCATTTTGCATCAATTTCATAGAGATTGCACTTGCACCCGAAATTCCGGGCAGAAAAAAGGGGCTAAAGCCGACAAACTTTAGCCCCTTGACGTGCTATCTTGATGGCAGTTGGAAAGGAAGGAGAGAGGGTCAATTTTCAAGATATATGCCTAACCATAAAAAGAATCAAGAATCAATAAACTCGATTTTACACAAACAAACAGCTATACCTAGTCTTTCAATCTCTCTAAGTGCATGAAGAAGATTCACTTTGCTAAAGAAAGGTAGAGAGTCGATAATACTACCTTTTTTTGCACAAGCAACTGCAAACACAATGCGCACTTTTTTAGGATCAAAATCAGTTTCACTTATCCGAGTACTATCCCAATTCTCAGGTATCTTGGTGCGGAAAAACTGTCTATACCTTTCCAAATCAACCAGACATCTTGCTGATACTAGACCTTGACTGAATAGATGACTCAAAGTAGATGACCCGTTGTATTTTTTTACACAGATTAAATCTCCTTCTGGAGTATAGAGATCACAAATTTCGATCTTGCTTCTTCCTCCAGCCGGATAATTCTTTTTGTCTAAGAGCAAATAACCGAGATCGTTTGATACTTTTTCATTATAATCCCCTTCCGGGTCGCCAGACACAATTGGAGGCAAGTAGATACCATCTAGGTTAGGGATAATTCCTATGTTACTCATGTAACGACTTACTTCATCGTTATAGTTGCTATCTATCTGAAACCATCTATTCAAAGTGAAAACATATCTGCCTTCGTCCAGTTCTGTTTCAAAAGTCAAGTAGTCTCTCAGTTTATACTTACCTGTAACCACATTGCCTTCTGAATCAAAACCTTGGACAGTTATCTTTTGCAGATCAGGAATCTGCCTTTCGGAATAGAACTCGTCCAAAAAACTGTATATTGCCTTAACATCAAGCTCATCTGCCGACCGCGTACGTCTACTAGTCGTCGAAATGCGATATTCATCAACACGAGAAGGAGTATCAATTTCCGGATATGCCACCATAAGCTTTGTTTCAATGCGATTTTCAATTGCCTGTAATAGCAATTTATCAAGTTGTTCACATAGTGACGGAACCTTTATAACTCTAAGATTATCAATAAATCCGAAAGACTCTTTGTAATTTTCCTTATAGAATGACGTAAGTAACTGTTCACACTTCTTACCCAGATCCTCTAGTGGAACATCACAGGTAACACTCAAAGAATCAGCCCCTGTCAACTTATTGGCCAGATCAATATTGCTTGGCACACCAGAGATTACACTTAACAATTCTTCTTCCATGTCAAAATCGAAATCGTACAATTCACTATCTTTATTCAGAAGCACCCGTTTCTGCTTCGTGGTCGTATCTATTACTCGCGTGTCAATGCTTTTGATGCGGGATGGATCTATTTCATTTAGGACTACTTTTAGTCCAAAACCGCGTTCGAGAAAATCACGATCAATAGCTGCAAAACCATACCCCATTGTAATTGCAAATATTCTACTTTTAACCCTAATGAGCAATAGAAATGAATTAGCTTGATTCATGACCGCCTGATCAAACTTGAATGCACCCGAAATATAACCATACCATCGCGGCGGTGTCGCTTTGTTTTGCTGAAAATAAGCTTGACAGTCAAAAGGTAATTCATGATTAGGAACTACTAGAAGAAAAGGTTCAGTTCCTTCAATTTTTCCTGTTCTGATAGCCTTGTCGAATTCTGTAACGCTCTCATTGAACAAATAAAAAGTAAATTTCATTTTATTCTCCTACCATCTATAGATGGAGAATTAGAGGCAATTTGACAGGAGCAAAACAGCCCACTAGTTATCCAAGCCACTTTAATAGGCTTTTATACCTAAGTAATATTACCACCAGACACAGACTTATGTCAATATATAACAGAAGAATTTTTCGAAATGATGAAACAACAAAAAGGGTCTCCTCCCCTCACGGGAAGGAGACCCTTTGCACCAAGTCCTATTCTAGCTCCAAAGCGCCGGTATAGAGCTGATAGTACTCGCCCTTTTCAGCAATCAGCGATTCGTGGTCGCCGCACTCGGTGGTCGGCACCATGCTGATAACTAGTTGTATATGAAATATCGTAATCTATAATAGGTACAAATTAATAGTTTACGATAATAGTTCTGTACTGTTAAATAGAAAGAGCGATATCTTGTAGCTACTATATAAGAGTCAAATCTGGCTGGAGGAATCAATGGGTATCTTTTTAGAACAGGAAAAAGTTCGCCTTACCGCTTTTCGCGCCAGTTCACCGTATTTCTCTGATGCGGCCAGAGCCGACGGCAGCTATCGCGGCAAACTTCGCTCATTCTGCCTACCCCGTGACTGCGCCGAGGAGAATCTCTTTCCCTGCATCCGTCAAAGCGCGCCAGCCTACTTTGCTGCGAATAAAATCAAATGGCATGATGGGCAAGACTACAAGCCCAGCAATCATTTATGCGACTCTCAGGTCTGCTGTGTGAATTTTCTATTCCCCTTTGCCCATGAGCCTACAGCTCTAAGAACGATATTACAGTGCGTCTTTCCCACAATTAAACAAATGCTGCCAGTAGAAGACGGACAATATGTAGCCTTTGAATGGATTGGCGCAGAGAACTATTTAGGAGAACGGGTACGCAAAGGCAGCAAGCGGACCCGTGGAGCCAATTTTACCAGTGCTGATGCAATTGTCCTCTTTGAACGCACGGATGGAATGCGTCAAGCTGTGCTCATCGAATGGAAATACACAGAATCCTACAGCAGCAATTCCCTTCACTACGCCAAGAGTGGTACTGACCGTACGCTCATCTACAAGCCTCTTTTCGAACGCAATGATTGTCCTATTAACAAAGGCTTACTTGCCTGTTTTGAATCCCAGTTCTACGAACCGTTTTACCAACTCATGCGCCAGCAGTTCCTCGCTCATGAGATGGAACTCGCTCACGAATTAGGGGCTAATCAAGTCAGTGTGTTACACATCTCGCCAGCGCATAACAAAGATTTTGACACTGTAACTTCACCGGATTTGAGAAATCTAGGCGACAAGGCAACTGATGTGTGGAAACGGCTGGTGCAGCCTCAAGATCGATTCATCAGCATCAGCACTGAGCAACTCTTTGGTCATCTATCGCCTCATCAACTCTGCGGCATGAGCGACTGGCTGGCTTATATTGATGCCAGATACCCTTGGGTCAATCAATAGCAACAACATAAAAACGGCCTCCTTCCCTGACGGGAAGAAGGCCGTTCGCATTAAACCCTATTCTAACTCTAAAGCACCCGTATAGAGCTGATAGTACTCGCCCTTTTGGGCAATCAGCGACTCGTGGTCGCCGCGCTCGATGATGCGCCCGTGGTCCAGCACCATAATGGCCTGAGAGTTTTGCACGGTGGAGAGCCGGTGGGCGATGACGAACACCGTGCGACCCTCCATCAGGCTGTCCATGCCCTGCTGCACCAGCGCCTCGGTACGCGTATCAATGCTGGAGGTGGCCTCGTCCAAAATCATCACCGGCGGATCGGCCACCGCCGCCCGCGCAATGGAGAGCAACTGCCGCTGCCCCTGCGAGAGCTGGCTGCCGTCGCCCGAAAGCATCGTCTGGTAGCCATTGGGCAGCCGCATGATGAAATCATGGGCATTGGCCAACTGCGCCGCGTGGATCACCTCATCGTCGGTCGCATCCAGCCGTCCGTAGCGGATGTTCTCCATCACCGTGCCGCTGAACAAGTTGGTATCCTGCAGCACCATGGCCAGCGAGCGGCGCAAGTCATCTTTTTTGATCTTGTTGATATTGATGCCGTCGTAGCGAATCTTGCCATCCTCGATGTCGTAAAAGCGGTTGATGAGGTTGGTGATAGTCGTCTTGCCCGCGCCCGTAGCCCCCACAAAGGCGATCTTTTGCCCCGGCTTGGCATAGAGCGAGATATCCTTCAGTACCGGCTTGTTGGGCTCGTAGCTGAAATCCACATCGAAAAGGCGTACGTCGCCAGCCAACTCGGTATAGGTCACCGTGCCGTCGGCCTTGTGCGGGTGTTTCCAGGCCCACAGGCCGGTCATTTCTACACTCTCCACCAGTTCGTCGCCCTCGCGCTTGGCGTTCACCAGCGTCACATAGCCATCGTCCTGCTCTGATTGTTCATCCATCAGGTTAAAGATGCGCTCTGCGCCCGCCAACGCCATCACAATCGAGTTCACCTGCTGTGAAATCTGGCTGATGGGCCGCGTAAAGTTCTGTGCCAGCGTCAAGAACGAGGCAATGGCGCCCAACGTCAATCCACCAATCCCCTCGATCGCCAGGGCGCCGCCGGCAATGGCAACGAGTACGTACAACAAGTGCCCCATGTTGCCCATAATAGGCATCAGGATGTTGGCGAACTTATTGGCCTGAGTAGAGTTTTCGCACAACTGTTCGTTGCGCACATTGAATCCCTCTTTGGCCTCATCCTCGTGGCAGAATACCTTGACAACTTTTTGCCCGTTGATCATCTCCTCGATATAGCCATTGACCACGCCAATCGAGCTCTGCTGTGCGACAAAATAGGTCGCTGAATTGCCGCCGATTTTGCTGGCAATGGTCAGCATCAGCCCCGCCCAAATCACCACCAACAGTGTCAGCAAAGGGCTAAGGAACAGCATGGCAAAGAACACCGAGATGACCGTTATCAAAGCCGCTAGTACCTGCGGAACGCTTTGCGAGATCATCATTCGCAACGCGTCGGTGTCATTCGTATAGCGGCTCATTACGTCGCCGTGGGTATGCGTATCGAAATACTTGATGGGCAGCGCCTGCATATGGGCAAACATCTCGTCGCGTATTTTCTTCAAAATGCCTTGCGAGATGGTGACCATGGTGCGGTTGTAAAACAGTGACGTCACAACCCCCACCAAATAGATCCCGGCCATGATCGCAATAGCCCGCAGCAGCCCCGAGAATATTGGGTTAGCCGCCTTTAGCAGTGGCGTGATATAGTCATCGATCAAGACTTGCAGAAATAGGGAGCCCGCCACACCCGCCAAAGTGCTGGCCAGAATGCAGATCACCACGATGATGAACTGGGGCTTGTAGTCCCTGATGATATAAGCAAGTAAGCGCCCTGTCGCCTTCCAGCTAACGGGCCCTCTGCCTTTTTGCATGTTGTTTACAGTGTTCTTTTTCATATCATGCCGCCCCATTCAAGCTCGCGCCCCGTACCTGTGAATGATAGACCTCTTGGTAGATCGGGTTATGCGCCAAAAGCTCTTGGTGTGTTCCCACAGCGTCAATCCGACCATCTTCCATCACAATGATCTTGTCAGCATCCTCGATCGAGGCCACGCGCTGTGCGATGATCAGCTTGGTCGTATCCGGTATTTCCTCGCGGAACGCCTTGCGAATCTGGGCGTCCGTCTTGGTATCCACGGCACTGGTCGAATCATCCAAAATCAATATCTTGGGCTTTTTCAGCAACGCCCGGGCGATACACAATCGTTGCTTTTGCCCACCAGATACGTTCGTGCCACCCTGTTCGATATGGGTATCGTATCCATCCGGGAAGCTGCGAATGAAATCATCCGCCTGAGCCAGCTTGCAAACGCGCACCAACTCTTCATCCGAGGCATCCTCATCACCCCATCGAAGGTTTTCCTTGATCGTGCCAGAAAACAGCGTGTTCTTTTGCAGCACCATGGCCACCTGCTGGCGCAGTGCCTCGATATCGTAATCGCGCACATTCACGCCGCCCACCAGCACAGCACCATCCGTCACATCGTAGAGGCGCGGGATGAGCTGCACCAGCGTTGTTTTGGAGCTACCCGTTCCCCCGATAATGCCAATGGTCTGCCCCGATTCGATATCCAGATTCACCCGACGGAGACACAACCTGTTTTTATCCTTGGCATAGCTGAAATCCACATCCCGAAACCGAATCGAGCCATCCGCAATATGAAAATTCGGGGCGTCGTTATCGTGCAGATCAGGCACTTCTGCGAGCACCTCACAGATTCTTTCTGCCGAGGCCCGCGAAATCGTAATCATCACGAACACAAAGGAGAGCATCATCAGGCTCATCAGGATTTGCATCGCATAATAGATGAGGCTGATCAACTGGCCAGTGCTCATCGATCCGCCAACGATCAATTTGGCCCCAAACCACGAGACCAGCAGTGTACAGGCATACATGCAGAACTGCATCAGCGGCATATTGAAGGAAAGCAGTTTCTCGGCCTTGGAAAAGTCGTTGTAGATTCTCTCTGAAATATCGCCAAACTTTTTCTCTTCGTGATCTTCTCTTACGAAAGATTTGACCACGCGAATGCCGCGTAGGTTCTCTTGGACCATGTTGTTTAGCTTGTCGTATGTACGAAACACACGCTCAAAGATGGGATGCGCATGGCTCATAATAAGATACAAACCAAAGCCCAAAAAGGGGATAGCGGCGAGATAGATCAATGAAAGCTCTTTGTTGATACTGAACGCCATGATAAGCGAGAAAATCAGCATGACTGGGCTGCGCACCGCCACGCGGACAATCATCATGTAGGCGTTCTGCACGTTGGTCACATCAGTCGTCAAGCGTGTAACCAGGCTTGCTGTGGAGAATTTGTCAATGTTGGAAAACGAGAAATTCTGCACATTATAGTACATGTCTTGCCGCAGGTTCTTGGCAAAGCCCGCAGCGGCTTTGGCGGCGAAATTCCCCGCCAGTGCGCCAAAAAGCAGCGAGAACATGGCAGCTAAGACCAATAAGCCACCGGTTCGCCAGATATAGTTCAGATTGCCTGCGTTGATGCCATAATCGATCAGGTTGGCCATCACCAACGGGATGATGACCTCCAAAACCACTTCGAGGGTCACCGAAACCGGCGCAAGAATCGAATCTTTTTTGTATTCTCTAACACTAGCTAATAATCGTTTGATCATCGTCGTCCTCTGAATATCTATCGTTATCGTAAAATGGCCTCATTGAACGGCAATTTTCTACTTTCTCAGCCACAAGTCGTGGCGAAATTTGAATCGGAATCACGAACACTTCAAGCAGCCATAAAAAAAGCCCGTCGCCTAGTATTTTTCCAGCACCTCCTCTTTCACTACTGCCAATGATTGAGATAGGCTGCATCAAGCGTCACTCCGCTCTGAGACAGCCTATACGATCAATCGCTCGGCCACACAATATTTAAATGTTAGCTAGCTAACATTCTATACAGTTTTGCCGCTTATACCAAAACCGCCTATATAAACCTTAGTGCTTGACCTATCGATTCCTACTCGACTGCTACTCGCGATATCAGACTACTAGGAAAGACAAACAAGAAAAAGCCTTCACTTACTGAGAAGGCTTAGTGCCAGTGCTCCTACTCCTAGAATGAATAAGGTAGCACGCAACCCGTCACATAACGCCCCGCATCCGAACAGAGAAAAGCCACGCCCTCGGCCATATCCTGCGGTGTAACATTGCTTCGTTCCTGCCAGGCAGGGCCATGCTCACACAGTTCCACTGCCTTTTCCAGACTCTCGATGCCCTCCACCGGCGCCGGTCCAATCACATTCACCGTCACACCCTGTTTCCAGGCCGTCTTTTCGGTCATCAGCAAAGTCTGTGCTCGCGCCGCTTTGGAAGCATTGTACGAAAGCGCTGGCGATGGCTTGGTGGGGTTGATGCCAATAGCCATAATCCGCCCCCAGTGGCGTTCGGCCATGCCCGGAAGCACCAGCGGCATCAGGTAATAGAGCGGCGCTACCTCACGATGCAGGTCATCCAGGGCGTTAGCGGGATCGAGCTGGTCGATGGGTTCAGCATTCCAACCAGCACCAGGGCCCACAATGCAAATGTCCACTTGGCCATAGCACGCAATAACAGCGTCCACCAGCTGTTTGCAGTCATCCTGCTTGCAAATGTCCGCCTGCACCGCCATGGCACTACCGCCCTGCGCCTCGATGTGCGCCACAATGGCCTCAGCCGAAGCCTTGCTGGTGAGATAATTCACTACCACGCTGGCCCCTTCGCGAGCCAACGTCAACGCGATACTGCGTCCCATGCCATTGCCCGCAGCGCCTGTAACCAGCGCCACCTTCCCTTCACATTGCATCATTCTCTCCTTTGAATGGCATCTCCCTGCAAAACGTCAGTCCTCTTCCTCAATGTGCTTCCAACAATCGGGCTGACGCCCATCAAGATCGGTAAAGCCATAAACGTGCGCCAATTGAATACTGGAAAGCGACTGCCCAGTGAAGCGCCCATGGTCGGCATCAGCAGCCAGCGCGGCTACGGCCCGTCCCACAAAATGTGGCGTCTCAGAATTGATAAACCCGGGATCCTTGGCAGCGCCATCGCGCCAGTTGGCCTCGGTCACTCCGAAATTCTCTAGCATCATCTCGGAACGCATCCACCCCGGCGTCAATGCTACAGCAGTGCACGCATAAGGTTTGAGCTCTTGAGCCAAGGCCCAAGCCATACGGATCACCGAAGTTTTCGCCTGATCATAGTACATGCACAGACGGTAATGGGCGTTGTTATAGTCGGCGGTACCGTCGGTCATCTCGATCACTAAACCGCTCTTGTTACGAATGAGCAACGGTAGTGCAAAATGACTGGTAATGATATGTGTATCGACGGCCAACCGCAGAATATGCAGCCCATTTTCCAGTGAATGCTCCCAAACTGGCTTGAACCATTCCGCAAGCTGCTCTCCACCCCAAATATCATTGACCAGGATATCCAGCCGACCGTGTTGTGTGTCGATCAACTCCACCAGTTCCTTGACCTGTTCTGGTTGGAGATGATCTGTGGGCACAGCGATACCTACTCCTCCAGCGGCGTTCACTAATTCGGCTGTCTCTTCGATTGTCTCGGGGCGATTATATTCTGAGCGGTGCGTGCGCGTGGTACGCCCAGTCACATAGACCGTCGCACCAGCGGCGCCCAATTCCACAGCGATACCTCGGCCAGCACCGCGTGTAGCCCCTGCCACCAGAGCGATCTTGCCTTCCAGTGTTCGCATCATGGTCAGCCTCCCATTCGTGGGGTCTCTGATCAATCCTAACACAAGCCAAGTAGCAACCAGGACAACGTTCAAAAAGCAAGCATAACGCAGACCGTGACGGATATCAGCTGCGGTGCGGAGCAGATAGGCCCACAAAATCGATGAACCCTCGCTCGACGCTAACCGAGACCAGTTTGACACGCATCCGGTCGGCCACGTCTGCGCCCTCATAACCCTGCACTAGCTTGCCCTCGATGGGCATACTGAAAAGTCGAACCCAGGTGCCCTTGATAGAGGCACCCGTCACAACGGCATCGAATTCCTCGCCAATCCTATCCTCGAGCAGCAGCGCAGCGGCGGATTTACCAACCTGCCTCTCAACCTTGTTTACCACGTCTTCTTGCTCTGTACAATGTTTGGCGAGGGCCTGTAATTCATCAAGGCTGTAAGATAAGGGCTGCTTTGCCAGGACGGCCTTCAAAAGGCGCTGAGTTATGAGATCGGTGTAGCGGCGATTAGGGGCCGTCGAGTGGGTATAGTCCTTCACGGCAAGGCCAAAATGCCCAGGGGCTGTGCCTTGTGGGGCTTCGGCAACATACTCACCAGAACCCAGGAGCTTGATAACGGTCAGGGAGAGATCGGGAAACCCAGTGGGATCCGCCGCTCTTTGCTGCGTCAGAAACGCTTCCAGCGCCTTTGAGTCCGCAGTGCTGGGGAGCTCGAACCCGTGTTCGTCGGCAATCTCGACGATCCGCTCCCAGCGCTTGGGAATGCGCACCACGCGCCGAATGGAGGGAAATCCCTTAGCGGTAAGAAAGCGCGCGGTGACGCCATTTGCCGCAATCATGAAATCCTCAATGATCTCTGTCGCACGGTTCTTTTCCTCCACGACAAGGTCGCGGATTTCGTCGCCTTCGAACACAGGGCTGACCTCAATGGTCTCCAACGTAAGGGCGCCATGCGTATGCCGGAGGTTTTTCATCTTTTGCGCTGTTACATCCTGAAGACGCAGGTTTTCCTCCAAACCGTCGACCTCAGCGATAGCCTCGGGCATCACTCCCCGCCCTTCCAGCCAGGCAGCAACGCTGCTGTAAACAAGCTTGGCATGATTGCGCACCCGCGCCATATAGATATCTGAGCTCTGAAGGGATCCGTCCGGCCCAATCACCATCTCGATGACAATGGCCAGACGGTTTTCATTCAATCCCAGAGAGGTCAGGTCGGTGGAGAGCCTTTCGGGGAGCATGGGGAATATCCCGCCGGCGGTATAGACGGAAGAAGTGTTGTGGCGAGCGTGTAGGTCGAGACCAGATTCATCCTTAACCAGCGAATCCACATCAGCCACAGCAACGAAAATGCGCGCTTTGTCTTCTGGCAGTGCCTCGGCCACAGTCAATTGGTCCAGGTCGAGTGAATCATCGTTGTCGATGGAAGCCCACAAAAGATCTGCCAAGTCACGAATGGGGCCGGCGCTCTCGGTCACCGGTGCCTGAATTCGGTCGAGTTCGGCGAGTGCCCTGGTGGAAAAATCGGGGAGCAGTCCCCGCTCAACCATCACCTTGTAGGCGATACGCCGCAGAATATCACGATGCCGTCTTTCATTCGTTTCCATAGGATGTGCTTTCCACCTTTGTCCAAAATCTCATAGTTCTTGCGATCTATTGTATTACTACAAACAAGCGAGGCATCTGCCGTTGAACACTCGTACCCAAGCAGATAACCTCGCCGTTTGATGATAAAACTCGCCATACACAACCCCGAGCCCAAAGGCAATCTCAACCAGGGTTTCGTCCAAGTAGGCCCCTCGTACTAATATACTTGCCCTTGTCTAGCTCTTATTCAATCTGCTCTCTTACGCAGTTTTCGCTCTCAGCAGATTACTTTTTGTCCTTCTTGGATTTTTTATCTTTCTTGTCTTTCTTGGACTTTTTGTCCTTCTTATCGCCCGACTTGTCCTTGGACTTTTTGGTCGGTTCTTCCTCGGACTTACCCGTGGCCTTCTTGGTCGGCTCTTCCACTGGCTTGTCTTTAGACTTGTCCTTGGACTTTTCTACAGGTCGATCTTCTTTCTTGCTCATGGTGTGATCCTCCTGTTTCTCTCGATGACACCTGTTCGGCTCGACTCTCGGCCAAAAGTTTGCCGTCGTCGGATTCCGCCCCGCTCTCGCACTTTGAGCCGTCTCCTACTCTAGCTCTTTCATCATACCTTCAGTGCCAGCATTTGCCGTAACAAAGGGGTGAGTTTGGAGTCAATACGGGGAGTCTGTTCAAAGTACCTCTATCATACTTTAGTGAGGGTCATTCTTCAAGCCATAGCGCAAGTATTAGCAGGAAAAAGGCCTGCATCTATACCTGGAACCGCTTTATACTCCCATTTTCGAAATCTCGATGAGGGAATGATGCCCTTTTGTAACATTTGGGATATCGCTTGATCGAAAAGTCTTTGGCAGCGGGACAAAAGGCCCCCTCTATGGATGAACACTCGTGGGTGATTTCAGATTTTCCAAGTGTGCACCTGCCAATATTGCGAATACGCACTTGATACCCTATTGATCAGTACCACAATCGCAACAGAAGCTGAATAGCTTTAAGACAAACTAACTGAGGTGTTTTTCCGTCAGAAGCTGCGCTGTAGCTTCAAAACCGGGCTGAGAGCGCCACTTTTCAACGAGATAACGCCATTGGGCGCGTTTGCGGGCGGGGTCCTGCACGGCAGAAGCGCACAAGCCATCGGCTGCCGCGCCGTAAACCTGTCGGTACTCCACCAGAATCTTGGGCACCCAGTAGATTCGACTGGGATAGCGCTGTACACAACGGGCAAACAAGTCCCAATCCTCCAAGAAAGAACAGGCCTCATCCCACCCTCCCAATTCTTTAAGCAAAGGACGTGTATGCACAATGCAGTTGGTATCTGCACCGCATAATTGCAACACATCCTCCGGACTATACTGAGCACGAGGCTCGACCAGCACATGCTCCAACATCCAGGTGCGAGCAGCATTGCGCTGCCAGAGGCTTGTGTTCTGCCCGCAATACCAGAGCACGCCATCGGGGTGCCTTTCAATTGCTCGCAGCATGGTAGCGAGGTACTCTGCGTGCCATGTATTATCCGAATCGATATAAGCAAGATAAGGAGCCTGGGTCTGACGTGCGCCATAGTTGCGCGCCGCCGAAGCTCCGCCATTGGTAATACTAAAGGTGCAAATACGTGGATCGCGAAATTCCTCTAGCAGGCGCAGTGTGTCGTCGGTAGAGCCATCGTCGACTACCATCAGCTCCCAGCGTGGCTCGGTTTGGGCAATGACGCTCTGTATGGCACGCCACAGCACATAGGCGCGGTTGTAGGTGGGCAAAATAACAGAAAAAAGCGGATCCATAAAGGCAGCTCCTGATAAGAATTTGCGTGGAGATACAGGAGATACAATAAGCGAAAAGAGAGTGGAGTGCAACCTAGATAGAGCCCACTTCAAAGGCATGCGTCAATGCAATACAGAGTAATAGATAGTAACGCTACAAATAGCGACGAACAGCCCTGATTAACTTGGCCAAATAACTCTCGCCAGCAAGAGCTACGCAGCCGAGATATCCCCACACACGCCACAAATCACGCCGCTCTTCGAAACCCGGAGCAATGGGCAGCACCTCGCGATACCCTTCGAAAAGATCCTCCGGCACCGCTTGAAAGAAATCGACGCTAGCCAAATCCATCTCCGGGGTGCCATAGTACACCGCTGGATCGATAACGTAGGCACCCTTTTCGCTGCTAATGAAATTGTTCTGCTGGGCATCGCCATGGAGGAGCGCAGGCGCAACATTGGGGCCGCAAACCAAAGGGAGACGTGCAATCAACTGCTCGACCTGTGCTGCCACATCAGCAGGCATGTTGCCAGAGTCGATAGCTACCCTCAACCCAGGTACAAGCCGGCGTTCCGCATAGAATGTCGGCCAATCGTTCATCAGCGTATTATCTTGATAGAGAGCCCCAAAGTAGCTGTGCGTTTCCAGGCCAAACCGCTCCCCTTTGATCTGGTGGATGCGGGCCAATGTCTGACCAACTTGCCGCCAGTGGTGCGGCGTCCTATGAACAGCTTGCACAGCTTCAAGAAGGAAGACACTTCCACCATTGACTGGGATAATGCCGATGGGCACTGGCACCAGCACACCTGCGCGCTCAGAAAGAAGACGCAGCCCTGCCATCTCGATCTCAAATTGCTCGTATCCGTTCGGCGCATCGCTAAACTTGGCAAACACAGCATAAGAGCCGTTCGAGAGAATGGCGGCGGGGTGAGACGCCAGGTCGGAGACATCCTTGGCCTCTTGAACCAGCCACTGCCGCCCTGTGTACTCAGTGACAGCCCGCTCCGCCGAGGCAACAAGGGCTTGCCCAGCCAGGCGCGCAGATGAGGAGTGAGTTGGGGATTGCCAGATCTGGCATCGAGGCGACATGAGTATACTTTTTTTCTCGCATTCAGATGATTTGAAACCATAACCACGATTATATATGAAACAAGCCAATCCATCGAGGCAGAAAGCATGAGCGTTAAAAACGCCCCCTTCCATACAGGAAGAGGGTTAGCTGACCCCAACTCGATTGTAAATCGCTGTGCTCACACCCCATAAAGCCCCATCTCGTCCAAACCGAGCATCATGTACATAAAGGCTCCTGCCTCTGCGGACATATCACCCACACCGAACGAATCCAGCCAGGCGTTGATTGCCGCCGTTTTCCCCGTCAGCCTTGAACCAACGCTTCCTTGTCCGCTTCGCCAGCCTTTTGGTGCCAATCGTCGCGAATGACATCATCGCCAATGCCCCACGTAAGCGCAAAGGACAGCAAATCTCGCAGTTTCGCGGGGACGGCTTCGAGATCCTGTTTGAGCGATTGAGAGGAATTCCTCTCAGATTCTACCTTGTTCGCGCAACCAATGGACCTCATCGCGGATAGTATCTGAAAAGGGGCGAAATTGATATCCCAGTTCATTAACAGCCTTCTTACTGCTAAAGTTGTTATTGCGGGCGAGATTGTAGATCGTGAATTTCGTCAATATGGTGGGTTTATTGATAATCTTGCTCGCCGTCTCGACGATAACTGCAAGTACTTTGGCTAGGCCTATGGGCAAGATTGTCGTTATCCTCTTGCAACCACTGGCTTCAGCTATCGCGTCAAACAGATCCTGCATCGTCAAGGTCTCGTTACCCATGATATAGCCCTCTCCCTTTCGCCCCTTATCGCAACAAGAGAGCACTCCCGCGGCAAGATCACGCACATCCGCAGCATTGAAGGAACCAGCTATGCCAACAGGTATCTTTCCCTGCACCATATTGATGATATTACTGGTAACCAGACCAAATCCGTAATCGTAGGGACCAAAGATACCGGTAGGAAACACAAGCGAAGCGTCTAGATCATGTTGAGTGACGGCGTTCATCACCAACTGCGAAGCCTCAGCTTTAGACTTGCCATAATAACCGACGATAGGGTCCGGATCGTAGTGGTTTACCTCAACAATGAGCTGATTGCCTGGCAGTTCGGGGATCGCACTGGTGGAACTGATGTAAACCAGCTTTTTAACCCCATGTTTGACGCATTGGTCGAGGATATTCTGTGTACCCGTAATGTTCACATCATGGACTTTCTGGCTATATCTCGGGGTCAGTGAGACGATACTAGCACAGTGGATTACAATAATGTTCGCATCCTCCGGCACGGCAAAGAATCCATCTAGCGAAACGACATCCAACACATCTCCCAAGTAGACGTCTGCCTCCTCGGGCACATGCACAATCGCGGGATCACCGTTCAGTACCAGAGCACGTACGGTTTTGCCAGTAGCGATTAACTCGCGGCAAATATTACTTCCCAGATTTCCGGCAGCACCGGTTAGTAAATAAATGTCTCTATTCATTTTTATCCGTCTTTTCCCAATCCCACATCGGTCTATGCAAAAGGGCTTTGATGTAGATGCCAGCAGGATCTCTCGTTGTGTTCAATTACCACACTTACGACGTCCATGCCCAGGCAAGGCTGACACCAGATTCGCACTTTCCGGGCCCTTGATAACCGTAGCACATGTGCCACAGTCGTTTATGGCATTCCCGAAAATGCAGGGGTGTCTTGGCCAAAATCAGCAATTGCGCCGCATCCACTTGGAAAGCTTTTGTATATCGCTTACACTGTGACGCCCACTATCAAGAGTGTAGATATATCTCCTAATGTATTATTAATTATACTAATAATACAATCACCTGCCGCATAATCAGTATACTGCAGAAAGATGAAACTGATTCTCACAAGTACAAAAGGAGACAAGCCCTGACCAAGGGACACTTTCGCCCTAGCTATTCGCGGCGTGTTTGACGCACAAAAAGACGGGTCTCGAACGCACTCTGAAACCTGCGTTGAGGCCCGTTTTTGCTGTTTCTATTCGGTTCTATAAACGAAAAAGGCCCTCTCCTCATCGGGAAAGGGGCCTCAGGGTGTGGCGACGACTAGATTTGAACTAGTGACCAAGGGCTTATGAGTCCCCTGCTCTACCACTGAGCTACGTCGCCAAAAGTAGCGGGGCCAGGATTCGAACCTGGGACCTTTGGGTTATGAGCCCAACGAGCTGCCACTGCTCCACCCCGCATCGTGAAGGAGATTATACTGGCAGAGACTATGTTTGTCAAATCGCGGTCAGGAGTCCTTTTCGTTTCCCCACAAAAGCATCTGCCAGGCTTGCCAATTATCGTTCGAGAACCAACCACCGCTGGTAACTGTCTCTTCAGAAGCAACATTCACCGTCTCTGAATCTTCCGCCACTGCCGCCGTCTCATCTGCCTCTTGCAAAGTAACTACTACACGCACATCGCCGTCGTTCACATAGCCAGCGTCACGCAGAACCTGATCGTACCACTCGGGCTGCTGTCGCTGAGCAAGTTCAGTCTGCAAATTCACTTTTTCCCGCTCGAGCTGAGCAAGCTCGTCTTCTAGCTCGCTGCGCCAGGCCAACAACTCACGGGCTTGTACGGCCTTTTCTGCAAATGAAACCACAAAGATCACAGCAAATGTGCCGCATATCGTAGCGGCTAGCTGTAACTTGCCAGGGAGCTTGAAACGGTTTGTCATATTGCCACCTCAACATTATGTTATCGCACCTGAGGGATCAGGTCAAACGTTTGTGTTGTTAAGCACGTGTCAAGCTGGTATAATCCTGACTAGTTGTGCTAACGGAGACGGATCAGGGAGTGAACCCATGGCAAAGCGGATCCTAGTGGTCGATGATGAAGTGGCCGTGGCCGAGACGATAGCGCGTACCTTACGACGTTTGGAGCATGAAATCATTGTCGCCAATCGCGGTGCCGATGCGCTTGAAATCGCTCGCCAACGCAAACCTGATGTCGTCGTTTTGGACATCATGATGCCTGGCATGAATGGGATTGACGTATGCCGCCATATGCGCGCCAATCCTGACTTGCGCGACATCCCCATCCTTTTTCTGACGGCCAAGAGCGACATTGAGGACAAAATCGATGGCTTTGAAGCTGGCGCCGACGATTATGTCACCAAACCATTTGAGCTGCGCGAGCTGCAATTGCGCGTCAAAGCGCTGTTACGCCGCTCTAGTGCCGGGCTCGATGGTTCCATGTCTGAACTTATTGAAGTTGGTAATCTCGTACTGAACTGCAAGACTTATGAACTTGCCACACCTGATCGTATCGTCTTGTTGACGCCCGTCGAGTTCGAACTCATCTTTTTCATGATCAATCACCCAAATCAAGTATATTCTACAGACGCGCTCTTGCAGCAAGTTTGGGGGTATCCGGCGGGAACCGGTATGCCCGATTTGGTGCGCGTACATGTCAAGAATGTTCGAGATAAAATCGAACCCGATCCGCGTAATCCGATTTATCTCAAGAATATCCTGCGGCGCGGCTATCTTGTCTCGGGCAACGAGCCCAGTTAAAAACACACCCTATTATTGCTGCTGCATGTATTGAGGTTCACTAAATGCCCAATCCAAGAATACTAGTAACCGAAGATCAAACCGATCTGCGCGTCATGTGTACGCGCGTCCTTCAAGTTGCGGGGTATGATCCAATCGAGGCGTCTTCAGGCCAAGAAGCACTGGAATTGGCAGAACAACAACCCTTTGACGTCCTTATTACTGACATCAAAATGCCCGGTATGAGCGGCCTCGATGCCTACAAGGCTATCCGCGAGCTGCAACCCGGCATTGTAGCTGTAGTGATGACCGGATACGGCACCTTGGAGACCGCCATTGAGGCGATTCAACTTGGCGTCTATGAATTCGTGCTCAAGCCCTTCCGCCCACGCGAGCTCGCCGCTGCGGTAGATCGCGCCCTGGAGCGCAAACGCAACCAGGACGAAACGGCTCGCCTGCGCGCGCTCATTCCCCTCTTGAATCTCAGCCAGGTTTTCATGAGCGCTGCCGAAGCCGAAGATGCCCCCCAGCATGTGGTACAAATTGCCCAACAAGAAATGAACGCCGAAACCGCTACGCTCATGCTGCTTGGCAAAGATGAGCGATTACATCTTCTTGCCAATGAAGGATTACCAGAACACATCTCGAACACCAAGGGCCCCAAGCTCGGCCAAGGACATGCAGGGCGAGCGTTGGAGACACGAGAACCCCTAGTATTGCAAGGCGAATTTGAAATAGACGAGTGGACCGAGCTGACTTTTGGCGCGTCCAGGGTCTCTACAGCTATCTCCCTACCGCTTGTTCTCAAAGATCAGCCCATTGGTGTATTGAACGTCGCCCGTATTAATCAGACAACCCCCTTTAACCAAAGCGATATTGAGCTGCTCTCAGTGCTGGGCAGCCAGGCGGCTATCGCCATCGAAAACGCCCGCCTCTTTCGTGAGATCAGCGATGCCTATGAGCGGCTTGCCGAATTGGATCATCTCAAGAGCGAATTCATCAATATCGCCGCCCACGAATTGCGTTCGCCGCTGGCCGTAGTGCTGGCCTATGCTGCCCTGCTAGAGGATGAAGCTACCGGCCAAGTAGCCGAACATCTCGGCCAGGTTACCCAGGCAGCCATGCAACTCCGCTCTATCATTGACGAGATGATCAGCCTGCAACGCATCGATACCGGACAAGCACAAATCTCGATGACAATTTTTAGCGTCGCCGACACCGTTGCCGATGCCGTTCGGGATATCCAACTACTCACCGAAAAAAAACAACAGCTTGTGCAGGTCAAACTCCCAAAAGGCGATATCGAGATCAATACCGATCAGGAAATTCTGCACCTCATTCTGGCGAGTCTGCTCTCCAACGCCGTCAAATTCACACCGGATCGGGGCACGATTACGGTCTCCGCCTCAGAGGATCATGGCGACCTGACGATCGCTGTTGTAGACACGGGCATTGGCATTGCACCTGAACAGCTCGAACGTATCTTTGATCGTTTCTACCAAGTGGAAGATTCGTTGCGAAGGCGACATGGTGGCCTCGGCCTGGGGCTTTCTATTGCCAGAGAGATGGCCGAACTGATCGGTGGAACAATCACGGTCGAAAGCACCGTTGGGGCTGGGTCTCAGTTCAATTTGATCGTGCCACTCTAAATCCTATTATCTTGCCAACGGGGGCTTTTATGTCCTTTCATGTATGCAACCACCCTGCCGAGTGGTCTGGTTTTCTTGCCCATGCACATTGCCCACACCTTCTGCAAAGCTGGGGCTGGGGTGATCTCAAATCACAATTTGGCTGGCAAGCCGTGCGGCTCATCGTCGATCATGAGGGGCACCCCGTCGCTGGAGTCCAAGTTCTCTTTCGCAAAGCGGGCCCCTTGAGCATCGGCTATATCCCCAAAGGCCCTCTCTTTTTGCAGGAAACTGATGAAACGCGATCCCTCTTGCTGCAAGCACTCCACACAACGGCCCGGCAAATGCGCGCTATCAGCCTCAAGATCGAGCCTAACACTCTGGATGCTGAACGCACCACCTGGGATTGGTTAGAAGCTGCTGGTTTCGTCCCCAACGCACAAGAGATCCAGCCTCGCCGCACTATCGTCATTGATGTTTCTTATGAGCCCGAAGAGATTTTGGCTTCCTTCAAATCCAAGTGGCGCTATAACACTCGTCTTTCGGCCAAGCGCGGCGTAGAGGTGCGGCGGCAGGGTGCTGAAGCCCTCGATGCTTTTTACCAGATCATGCAAGTTACTGGCGAGCGTGACGAATTTGGCATACACAGCCAGGCCTATTACACCCAGGCCTTTGAGGAATTTGAGCGCGAAGGCCAAGCCGTTCTGATAATGGCCTACCTGGAAGAAAAGCCCATCGCTGGTATTATGGTACCCGCCTTTGGAGAGGAAGCCATCTATATGTACGGCGGCTCGTTGAATGAACATCGCGAACTCATGCCCAATCACCAGCTGCAATATGAAGCCATGGTGTGGGCCCACGAACAGGGCTGTACGCGCTATGATCTCTGGGGTATTCCTGATGTGGATATCGATGCGGAGGAACACGACCTGGGCGGCGTGGGGAGATTCAAAGCGGGATTTGGTGGATGGACCGAACGCTATGCCGGGGCCTATGAATACATCTATCGTCCAGCCGTAGACAAGCTAATCAAGGCGGCCATCTCATTGAGAAAGCGCCTTCATTAAAGAAAAAGCGGGGAGGATGAATATCCTCCCCGCTTAATTGTACGTCCGGACTTAGAAGCCCTTGTTGCCCATGTAGGCGATGAGATCGGCCACGCGGTTCGAGTAGCCCCACTCATTATCGTACCAGCTAACAACCTTGAGCATGTTATCGCCAACCATCATGCACGAAGCAGCATCAATGATGGAAGAGCGGGGGTCGCCACGAAAGTCCATGGAAACGAGGGGCTCTTCGCTAACGCCAAGGAACCCGGCCATCGAGCCAGCCTCTGCGGCCTTGAAAGCAGCGATGACTTCCTCGATCTTGGCGGGCTTTTCGAGCTCGGCAACAAAGTCGACAATGGAGACGGTCGGTGTCGGGACTCGCATGGCCATACCATCGAACTTGCCCTTGAGCGAAGGAATAACCAACGCGACTGCCTTAGCGGCGCCAGTGGTGGTCGGGATAATGTTCAAGGCGCCAGCGCGAGCGCGACGGGGATCCTTGTGCGGTGTGTCGACGATGCGCTGATCACCGGTGTAAGAGTGCACGGTGGTCATGAGACCGCGAACGATACCCCAGTTGTCGTTGACAACCTTGGCAGCAGGAGCAAGGCAGTTGGTGGTACAAGAAGCGTTCGAAAGAATGGTGTGCTTGGCGGGATCGTAATCTTCTTCGTTCACACCCATCACAATGGTGATATCCTCACCAGAAGCCGGGGCGCTGATGAGCACCTTTTTGGCGCCGCCAGCCACATGGCCACGAGCGCCATCGGCCTTGGTGAAAAAGCCAGTGGATTCGACCACAACGTCTACATCCAGGTCGCCCCAGGGGATGTCAGATGGGTTGCGCTCGGCAAAGAACTTGGTCGTCTTGCCGTTGACTTTGAGGCCGCCATCAATCACTTCGACGTCGGCGTCAAACTTGCCATAAACCGAGTCGTAGCGAAGGAGCAGATCAAAAGTTGAAGGGGGATACAGGTCATTGACGCCTACAACGTCAATCTCGTCGCCATAGCGACTAACCATAGCCTTGAAAGACTGACGGCCGATACGACCGAAACCGTTGATACCTACACGAATGGTCATTTTGAACTCCTTTTTACACCAACGTTGCTGCCACATCCGTGCTCTAGCCGCATTTCCACAATACAGCCCGTGCACATATGATATCAGCCCATCAGGGCGTGATACTCTATCAAAACGGCCTCCGCTAGTTTCTGGGCGCCATGTCGCCAGGGCATTTGCTCATCAACGAGATCATAAAAAGACGTGCGCTTTGCATACTCACCAGTCACGGGCTCTACAAAACGCGTGATCTCGTCGCCTGTCAGGTCAACCGAAAGATTGCCATTGGCTAGAACCCGAGTGACCAGACCCGGCAGTGTGTGCTCTTCAAGTGCACACAAATGATCGCCCACATTGTAGCCGCTGGTCTCACCCATCTGCGTTGCTACATTGCAGATGTAAAACACGGGAACCCCGCTGGCAATGATCGCCTCGCGAATATCCCGAATCAGCAGATTCGGGATAACACTCGTATAAAGGCTGCCCGGCCCCAGAATCACCAAATCGGACGCAAGGATGGCCTGAATCGCCTGGGGATATCCACGTGCCCTCTCGGGTCTGATGTAAACCCGCTCGATACGCCCCGCGCTCGTGCCGATGCACGCTTCGCCTTCAAGAAGGCGAGAGCCATTGACTTCTTCAGGTGCAGCACTTTCAGCACACAGTACCAAATCATCAAGGCTCGATGGCAGGATGCGGCCTTTGACGGCTAGCACCTGATTCACGGCGGCAATGGCATTCTCGAAATCGCCCGTAATGCCGCTCATCGCGGCAATGAGCAAATTCCCGAACGAATGCCCTTCTAAATGAGAGTCTCGACCGAAACGATATTGAAACAAGAGCTGCATGAGCGGCTCTGCTTCAGCCATTGCGGCAATGCAATCTCGCAAATCACCCGGAGGAGGAAGCCCCAGCTCCTGGCGAAGCAATCCCGAACTGCCACCGTCATCGGCCACCGAGACAATTGCTGTTAAATCGGGAACTCGATCCTTCAAGCCCCTGAGCAGTGTCGACAAACCATGTCCCCCGCCCAATGCTACCACACGAGACGGCACATGATCTTTGCTCAACACGCCATTGTCAGTATAGCCAATGCTTTTGTGCATGTCAAAGGCCTTTTGACATTGCTAAAAAGTCATCGCTTCGGCGAAGCGTTCCTGAAATGTCTTGACAGCCGACAGCTCGATGTATTCCAATGTGTTGACAAGTCCGGGCGTACGCTGGCGCAGTGCATTCGAAAGAAGCACCATACGTGCGCCGGCACCAGCCGCATTTCCCACCGGGATCACCTGGGCATTCTCGAAATGAGGCATCAACCCAATGGCCAATGCTGAATCAGGATCGATATAGTTACCAAAAGCGCCGGCCAAATACACCTTGCGGACATCCTCATGGCACAGATTCAGTTCGTTCAAGAGGATCTCGATGCCTGCCCGAATAGCGCCTTTGGCCAGTTGCAGTTCGCGAATATCCCGTTGAGTGATCATCACTGGACGCCCTCCGGCTCCTTCCTCTGCAGAAACCAGCACGAATTCCAGATTGCGCCCACTACCAATTAAGCGATCCGCCAACCGAATCGAGCCCTCCTGCCGCAAACGTTCGGCGGAGGCATAGCGCCCCGTAGATGTCAGCACGCCCGACTGCAACATGGCCGCTACCAGGTCAACCAACCCTGAACCGCAGACGCCGCGAGGCGCCGTTCCACCAATAACGCGAAGAGCCACATCGTCATCCATGGTCACGCCCTCAATGGCCCCATCGGCGGCACGCATACCGCAACTCAGGTGGGCGCCCTCAAAGGCCGGGCCTGCTGCTGTAGAGCAAGTCACCACACGCTCCCGCGTACCCAGCGCCATCTCGCCGTTGGTGCCAATGTCGATGGCCAAGGCCGGTTCATCCTGTTCATAAAGCCGCGTCGCCAGGATGACGCCCACTGTGTCGGCCCCCACCCAACCCGCGATATTGGGCAGCACTACCACCAACCCCATTGGGTGAATATCCAAACCTAATTGGCTCGCCCGAAGCTCTTGCATCTGGCTGGTAACGGGCACATAAGGTGCCTGAGCCAGCCAGGTGGGGTCCAAGCCGAGCAGGAGATGATGCATGGTTGTATTGCAAACAATAGTCGAGGCGTAAACATCGTTTGTAGAATAGCCAGAATGCTCTAGCAATTCTCGCGTTATCTCGTTGAGCGCCCCAAGAATTGTCTTTTGCAAGGTAAGCAACCCATCAGCAGCAGCGCTTACATAACCGATGCGCGAGATGACATCATCACCATAGCGCGTTTGCGGATTGAGTCGAGAAGCCACGGCTAGCTGGTTGCCATGCTCCAAATCCAGTAGATAGCCCACCACCGTCGTCGTACCGATATCAAAGGCAATGCCCAGTAACGGGATATCGCAATCGCTCGCTCGAAAGCGTACAACCGTATCATCCACCAGAACGACATCGAGGTTCCGCTCATTCTCACGCAATACGGAAGGAAGTTCTCTCAGGGCGCCCAGGGTAACACCAGGTTTGATGGCATACTGGCGATAGAGCACATCCTGAACATTCTCCCAGTCGGGCGTTTGGTCAGCCAAGGTGGAATCAGGAACCATCACTGTATAGTGTTTGACCCAGGCATCGAGTTCGACCTCTCCACCACTAGCATCTGAAAGAATGCTCACGCGAGAAACCGTCGACTCGTCGGGCACAACCACATCCGTATCCGCGAGCACTACCGTCTGGCAAGCCAGACGATACCCTCTGCGAATCTCATCTTCGCTGATAAGCTTTTTCTCTTGATCTGTAAGTGGAGAAAGGCCATCGGCGACGATCACCTTGCACTTGCCACAGGTGCCTCGTCCACCGCAAACAGCCTCGATATCCACACCAACCTCACGGGCTACTTCCAAAATGGTTTGGCCAGCCCGAGCCTCGGCCCTTTTACCCGACGGTTCAAAACGTACAATCACTGTATCATTCCGCCTTATCACTCTTGCGAAAAACGAGAAAATGGGACAGCCCCAACCACTGTAAGAAGGAAGGTTCCATGGCATACGAAAAGCACCGAATGAACCGCCCAAGCCGGGGGTGACGCGCCACAATATTGTCATAGCCAGCGAAAATGCAGCGATGCACCACGATCTCACCATCAAGGCCCTCGAAGAGAGCCCGCAGATCGGCTCGCTTGTAGGCACGTACGTGAGGGCAAAGCTTGTTCCGCAGTTTGGTAGGCAGATAATTGATCAAGGGAATATTGCCGAAATGGTACTTGCCTCGCCAATAGAAGCCATGTGTCTCAAAGAAATAGCCCCTATTGGGAACAAACACCACCAACGACCCTCCAGGGCGCAGCACGCGTACTGCTTCTCTCACTGCCTGGCGATCGTCGGTTACATGCTCGAACACTTCGTTGGAGAGCACGAGATCAAAGAAATTCGAATCAAAAGGGAGTTGTTCGGCAGTAGATTCATAAATATTGGGTAACGTACGCAAAGCCTCTTGCACACGTTCCGCGTCCACATCCACGCCGTACACCTCATCGCTGAATTCACGGAACTTGAGCACATACATACCCAGACCGCAACCCAAATCGAGAATGCGCGCGCCTTCTAGTGACACCACCTCGCGAATCATGGCCAGCCGGCGTTCTTGGCCCTCACGCCACACATAACTGGGGTGCCCTAATGTGATTGCTCTATCATCGAATATAGTGCTCTTTTTCATGCGAACATCATACTCTTACCCATAGTTGATTCAAAACGTCTCGATTTTAGGACTACCCCATACCGGTAGTGCCTATTACAACAGTTCTTGCAAAGAGCGTCAACACGAGGCATAATAGCAGATAGGTTAATGATTACAAAGGAAAGAGTCAGCTATGGTTATTACCAAAGATATGCTGGTTTCGGATATCGTACGACAGTGGCCAGAGACGATCGAGGTCTTTTTAAAGCACGGGCTGATGTGCTTTGGCTGTGCAGCCGCACGCTTTGAGAACCTCGAGCAGGGTGCTATGGCCCACGGCATAGATGTCGACGCCATGTTGACAGATCTAAACGCTGCCGTAACCCCCGAAGAAAACTAGGTCCAACCGTGAGGGCGGATGAACTCCGCCCTCTTTTTCTATGGAGGCGATATGCTCTCTGACTATACTGCCCCCTCCATCCAGACAGTACACGAAACTCTGCTTGGCTATTATGGAGCCCCCCAGATCAAACCGCAGCGCCCGCCGCTGGATGAGCTGGTGCTGACAATTCTCTCGCAAAACACAGCCGATGTGAACACAGCACGCGCTTACCAGAACCTGACCGACACCTTTCCCACCTGGCAAAAGGTCGTGGAAGCCCCCACAGAAACCGTTGCTGAAGCTATACGTATCGGTGGATTAGCCAACATCAAAGCGCCGCGAATTCAGGCCATTCTCCGAAAAGTCCTCAAAGATCAGGGGGAACTATCGTTGAATGCACTCACCAAGCTACCACCTCAAGAGATCAAATCCTACCTTACCAGCCTTAAAGGCGTAGGGCCCAAGACGGCTGCCTGCGTCATGCTCTTTTCTATGCATGTTCCAGCCATGCCCGTGGACACCCACGTTCACCGCGTTGCCCTCAGGCTAGGCCTTGTACCCGAAAAAATGACTGCTGAAAAGACCCAGGAGCTTTTAGAAGAGGCCACCCCAAGTGAGTTGTACTATCCACTGCACTTGTTAATGATTCAGCATGGCCGAACGCTTTGCCATGCCAGAAATCCCGAATGCTCAACATGCCCTTTACAGACGATGTGCCCCTTTCATCTATATCTGAGAAAAACTCAACCCAGCCCTGCATAGACACCACTAGATGACTGCGATAGAATAGAGGTGCGACCCAGACGGCTCTAGTTGCGTATAGACTATGAATGTGATGCACGCAGCCAAAGGAGGGCTCCATGGTTGAGGATCTTAACGAACGCGTCCAGCGTTCGCAGAACAAGGTCGAAGCGCTGATGGATAAAATCCCCGGTATCGGCGGTTATCAGCGCAAAGAGAAACGCCGTGACGCAGACAAGCTCTTGCGAGATCACGTAGCGCGCCAACTCGAAGAACAGCTCAGCAGACTGGCGAACGTACAGCGCACTTTGACCGAAGCGGGAGACCTCTCGGCTACGCTCAAACTAGAGCGCGCTGTGACCAAACTCCAGGTTCTCATCGATCGCATCAAGACGGCTAGCTATGGCTATGCCGGCCTGTTTGATGCCGTCAAAGTAGATGAGGACGTGCTGGATCGGCTTTATCAGTTCGATGAAGCCATGCTGGAGAATTTGGACGAGCTCGCTTCTCGCATTGCCCAGCTAGAAACTGCGGCTTTGAGTGGCGGCGATACTGCGGTTTCTACGAACGAACTCATCCTGTTGCTCGAAAAATTGAACAACACTTACAGCCAGCGCCAGGACGTCATCCTGGCTTAACCGCCCGCATTTGCAGGCGCGATTTCAAGGAGTATGACCGTGGCCAGAATTCTTGACGTCATCGAATATTCTGACTCTATGGCCCAAGAACTCGTTCATCGTGTACCAGAGACGGGTTCTGGAGACTTTCGCATTGGCTCTCAGCTCATCGTACGCGAAGGGCAGGCCGCCGTATTCATGCGCGATGGCAAAGCCCTCGATACGTTCAAACCGGGAAGGCATACTATCACCACTGCCAATATTCCCCTGCTTGGGCGCCTGGTAGAAGGGTTGTTCAGCGGCACCACACCTTTTACCGCTGAGTGCTACTTTGTCAGCACTCGTGACATGCTCGATCAGCGATGGGGCACACCTGAGCCCATCACCTTGCGCGATGAGGTGCTGCGTATGGTACGCATTCGAGCACACGGTACCTATAGCATGCGCATCGCCGAGCCACAGCGTTTTATCGATCAGGTAGTTGGTGCACGGGGCTACTATAGCACCAAAGACATCGATAACTACCTGCGCAGCATGATCATCAATCGGTTGACTGACCTGCTGGGCAGTAACGTCAAGTCGATCCTTGATCTCCCCGCCATGTTCGAAGAACTCTCGGCGGCTGCTCGTGTCAAACTCACTGATGACTTTACAGCAGTCGGTTTACAACTCATGCAGCTCTATGTCCTCTCCATCAGCCCCACCGAAGAGACCAGCGCGGCGATCGACGAGGCTGCCTCGATGGGCGCCATCGGCGATATGGACCGTTACATGAAATTCAAGGCCGCCCGTGCGGTTGGCGACGCAGCTACCACCGAGGGAACCGCCGGTACCATGCAGACCGGCTTGGGCCTGGGCACTGGCCTAGCTATGGCCAATATGCTATCCCAAGGCTTGAACAACCAGCAAGGGCAAGCCCCACAGCAGGCAGCGCCAGCAGCTGGTGCTGCGGCGGCCGGCGCAATCTTTTGCGCCAGCTGTGGCCATCAGAACCCAGTGGGCAGCAAATTCTGCAGCAACTGCGGAACGCAGATGGCAACTGCGGCCAAATGCGGCAACTGCGGCCAAGAGAACCCCGCTGGAAGTAAATTCTGCAGCAATTGCGGCAACAAAATCGGCTAAGACGCGCAATACCAAACGCGGGAGCTAACGATGCTCCCGCGTTTGATTTCTGCAGCAGGCTAGTTTGCTGCACATTCCTATCTGGTGTATCATTCCTGAAACGCAGATTATCGGAGGAGCGGATTCATGGAAGTGATCCTCTTGAAGGATGTAAAAGGTTTGGGGCACGCTGGCGAAATCAAGAACGTTGCTGCCGGTTATGCTCGCAACTATTTGATGCCGCGCGGTCTGGCAGAACAGGCAACAGTGGCAGCCCGCACCCACGTTGAGCAGCAACTCGCTGCCCAGGCCAAACACGACGCTGAAGCTCGCAAGAGTGCTGAAGAGCTGGTCGCCGGTCTTGGCGAAGTTGAATTGCTCTTCAAGGCTAAGGTAGGCGAAGCGGATCGGCTGTATGGGTCGATCACAGCGGCTGATATTGCCAAGAAACTCTCGGCGCAGGTTGGCAAGGATCTCGACAAGCGCAAGGTTCTCCTTGACGAGCCAATCAAGGAGCTGGGCACCCACGAAGTAAGCATTCGTATTCATCAGGATGTCACCCTGACCGTCAAGGTCAAAGTGGAAGCCGAAGAAGAATAAATCTGGCAAAACAGGGCCGTCCATGATTTGGGCGGCCCTTTGTCTTTTATCTTTATATATCTTTTTGTTGGGAACTTGACACTACCTCTGTAGCATTGCTATGATGCGCCACAGTTTATACGCTAAATAGCCGTAGCGTAGGCGCAGTTTTGTAAGCAAGGGGGCGTATTTTATGCGCAGTCGTTTGTACACTTTTTTGAGTATTCTGCTGCTCGCAACACTCTTATTCACCATGGTTGGCTGCGCCAACACGACAGAAGAGCAAACAAGCGAGAGTGGGTCTTCTAATTCCTCAGCCACACCGACGCCTATCCCCCCTCCAGAAAGTCCTGAAACTCCTACTTATGTCGTTTCGAGAGGCACTGTTGTCAAAAGTGTCGAACTCAGCGGCAACGTTTCTCCTGTTCTGGAAGAGGATCTCTCTTTCCCTGTTGCTGGCCGGGTCAAAGCCGTTTACGTCCAGCGCGGTGATGTGGTCGAAGCTGGCACACTCTTGATAGAACTTGAGAACGACGATATCTTGAGCAGCCTGGCACAGGCGCAAATCGATCTGGATAACGCCGAGAACAACCTCAATAGTTCATCTGATTCACTAGAGTATTCCATCCAGCAAGCCCAGATTAACCTCACTATCAAACAGTTACAGCTACAAGAGTTGCAGCAATCGACGGTTGACGAAGATCTGACAATTCAAGAAATCAACTTGGAAAAAGCGGCAATAACACTCCAGCAAGCTCAAGCAGCTTATGACCGACGTACTTCGCAACCTGGTTATGAAGCCAGCTCAGAAGCGTTGAATCTACAGCAAGCGACGCTAAATTATGAGGCTGCCCAGGCTAACTATAACAAAGCGGTGGCTGCCGTCAGCCAGCATGAAATCGACGTGCAGATCATGGAGCAACAACTTAGGCTCTCTGAGCTTGCACTCCAGCAACTCGAAGATGAAATCGACCCCCAGCTGGTTAACGCCGTCGAAAAGGCGCGAATCTCCCTTGAGCAGGTGCAGATAAGACTGGACCAAACCCGAATCTATTCTACGATCGACGGCACGGTTAGCGCTGTAGCCCCCAGTGAAGGCGCAACGATAACTGCCTACAAGACACAGGTTATCGTTGCCGATGATTCCGAGCTCGAGATCACGAGCGATCCTGGCTCCACAGATATCTCGGAATTGTGGGAAGGTATGGACGTCAGCATCGTGTTTTCATCCATGTCGAGCCAGACATATGAAGGCATCATAGAATTGATGCCCTACCCTTACGGGACCAGTGGGGCTTCTGACCTGGACGAAGATGATCCTCTGATCCATATCTCGATGGATATGACTCAGGATGACTTCAAGTCGGGGGCGGGCTGCATTATCACAGCTGTCATCGAAGAACACGAAGACGCTCTCTGGCTCCCTCCTGCAGCATTGCGCGAATACAACGGCCGCTACTTTGTACTCGTCGAAATTGACGGTGTAGAGAGCCGCGTTGATATCGAAGTAGGCATCATCAGTGATGATCGCGTAGAGATTCTTTCGGGCCTTGAAGAAGGTCAGGTTGTTCTCGGGCAGTAAGCCTGCACGTTGTACAAGAGCGCCTCTGATGTGCGAGAGAAAGGCTGATATGACTGGAAGCGAGACCATGATCCTCTGTGAGGGTCTCGTCAAAATATACAAAATCAAAGATCTGGAAGTTGTCGCGCTGCAAAGCCTCGATTTACTCGTCGACCGCGGCGAGTTTATGGCTATTGTGGGGCCCAGCGGCAGCGGCAAGTCTTCCTTACTGAACATCCTCGGCGGCCTGGATAGACCAACGGCCGGCAGGGCCATTGTGGATGGTCAGGATCTGCTGAAATTGAGCAACGCGGCGATCACGCGCTATCGCAGGGAACGGGTGGGCTTTTTGTGGCAGCAGCCCTCTAGAAACCTCATCCCCTACATGACGCTGCAAGATAACGTCGAATTGCCCATGATTTTGACGGGCGAACTGCCCGATGAGCGACATGCTTGGTCTGAAGAGCTCCTTCGCGAAGTAGGACTTTGGGAACGCAAAGACCATTGTGTGCATCAGTTATCGGGCGGCGAGCAACAACGCACTGCCATCGCTGTGGCACTCTCGAACAAGCCGGTTCTATTGCTTGCCGATGAGCCTACAGGTGAACTCGACACGACGACGTCCCAAAACATTCTCAATACGCTGCGCCAAATGAACCGCAGCCATAACATCACCATCGTCACCGTCACCCATGATATTCAGGTTGCTGATCAGGTTGACCGTGTAGTATCAATTCGTGATGGCAGAACCAGCAGCGAGCGATACCGTCGTGTGCATGCCAACGGCAATGAAGCTGAAGTACCAATGAACCTCGACCTAGATACTGAGCAGGCCAATCATCATATCACCTATCATGAATATGCCGTGGTGGATGGTGCTGGCCGACTGCAATTGCCCAAGGATTATGTCGAGCAGTTGGGTATCAGTGATCTCGCAGAAATCGAGATGACCGAAGACGGTATTCTCGTCAAAGCCGCCTCGGGGCTAGAAGCACTCCCCTCACGCCGAGCACGTTCGGCTCAGGCTCTAGCTGGCTGGCAGACGGAAGCAGACAACCACAAGTTGGGCTCCCGAATAGTTTCTCAGGGAAGCCGCTTGTGGGAGAGGATTACACATCGTGGCGACGCAGACTAACATGACCGACAACACCGAAATACGCACTCCTATACAAGACGTCGTCCTCCAAAGCGTTGATGTCCATCGCACCTTTCAGGTAGATGATCGTGAAGTATATGCTCTGCGCGGCGCCAACTTTTACGTGAAAAGAGGCGAATACATAGCCCTCATGGGCCGATCAGGTTCGGGAAAAACCACTCTGCTCAACATCATGGGAGGGCTGGACCGCGCCACTAGCGGAAAGATGGTTCTATTTGGCCAGAACCTGGGCGATCTGTCAGATGAAGAGCTAACCCAGCTTCGGCGTACGCAAATTGGTTTCGTCTTTCAACAGTTTGCGCTCATGCCCACCCTTTCGGCCGAGGAGAATGTCGACTTGCCCCTGCGCATGATTGACATGCCACGTAAAGAGCGGCACCAGCGTGTGGCTGAATGTCTCGAACTCGTAGACCTCAGTGACCGCGCCAAACACCGCCCCCAGGAACTCTCTGGCGGCCAGCAGCAGCGGGTAGCCATTGCCCGAGCCATCTCCGCTCACCCTGGCCTTATTCTAGCCGACGAACCCACTGGCGAATTGGACAGCACCACCGGCCGCACCGTGATGAAGACCTTTGCCACCATCTGCGAGACGCTGGGGATCACCATCGTGATGACCTCTCATGACCCGGTAGTCCAAGAGTTTGCTGGCTACACTTACCACATGGAAGATGGCACCATCCGCAACGAACGCTAAACACCACCAGCTAGGGCGGGACATTCGCATCCTGAATGTCTCGCCCTTTTTACTTGCTCGATATTCGCAGGGGCTGTATCATCAGCGGAGCAAAAGTGGAGGGATGCATGACTTATCTACTTGGTATTGACATTAGCACCACGGGCGCTACGGCATTATTGATTGACAAAGATGGCCAGGTTATTGGTAGAACGCTTTCCGAATACCCCTTGTACACACCACACCCGCTTTGGGCAGAGCAAGACCCTGAAGATTGGTGGCAAGCGACAATCCGTTCCATTCGCACCACGTTGGAAAAGACTGGTGTCGATGCCAGCGAGATTCGCGGCATTGGCATGACCGGCCAAATGCACGGCCTGGTGATGCTAGATGCCGAGGGACACGTGTTACGTCCATGCATCATGTGGAACGACCAGCGGACTGCCGCCGAGTGTGAATGGATTATGGATACGGTAGGCCGCGAGCGCTTTTTGAGCCTGACGCTCAACCCCGCCATGCCCGGTTTTACCGCTCCCAAGATCATCTGGGTGAAAAACCATGAGCCCGAGGTTTATGCTCAGACGGCCAAAACCTTGCTGCCCAAAGACTATATTCGCTACCGGCTAACTGGAGAATACGTCACCGAAGTCTCAGATGCCTCGGGCACAGTGCTGTTGGATGTGAGCAAGCGGCAATGGAGTGACGAGGTGCTCCACGCCTTGGACATCCCCCGCGAGTGGATGCCGCGCTGCGTCGAATCGTTCGAGGTCACTGGCGAAATTACGCTGCAAACTGCCGAACTCACTGGCCTCAAGCAGGGAACCCCTGTGGTGGGTGGCGGCGGAGACCAGGCCGCCAGCGCCGTGGGCAACGGCATCGTCGAGCCGGGCCTGGTTTCAGTGACCATGGGAACATCGGGCGTAGTGTTTGCCTATACTGACAAACCTAACCTAGAGCCAGGCGGCAGGTTGCACACCTTTTGCCATGCCGTCCCCCAAAAGTGGCACGTCATGGGCGTCACCCTCTCTGCTGGCGGCTCTTTTAGGTGGCTGAGAGATACGTTGGCGCTGGAAGAAAAGACCATCGGCCATCTTTCCGGCGTCGATCCCTATGAAATCATGACTGCCGAAGCCTCACAGGTACCCGCGGGTAGCGAAGGGCTGATCTTTTTGCCCTACCTCACCGGCGAACGCACGCCCTACCCCGATCCCAACGCAAGGGGGACCTTCTTTGGGCTAACCCTACGCCATGACAAGCGCTATTTCATGCGGGCGGTGATGGAAGGCGTAGCTTACAGCCTGCGCGACTCGCTGGAACTGCTAAAGAACATGAACGTGCCCATCACCCAGATTCGCGCTTCAGGTGGTGGGGCGCGTAGCCAGGTCTGGCGGCAGATTCTGGCCGACGTGTTTGGCACAGAACTTGTCACGGTCAATGTCACTGAAAGCACAGCCTACGGCGCCGCGCTTTTGGCTGGCGTAGGTACCGGCGTTTTCGAAAGTGTACAACAGGCTTGCAGTGCAACCATCCAGGTGCAAAACCCGATGGACCCGATCAAAGACAATGTGTCGGTCTATGAGGATTACTATCAGGTATATCATTCGCTCTACAATGCACTCAAACCATCTTTTGACGCTGTTTCGAACATCGAATAGAGATTGCTCTGGAGGAAGACCGTGAAAACGCTGCGAATTGGCGTTATTGGTGCCGGTGGTATCGCCACAGATGCCCACATCCCGGGCTATTTGGCGCAAGAGGGTGTAGAGATCGTTGCGATTTGTGATGTGGTGCCGGGTAAGGCACAAGCCGTTGCCGACAAGCTAGGCATCCCCCACGCTTACGAGAGCCACACGGAGATGCTCAATGCCGAAAAGTTGGATGCCGTTTCGGTATGTACGCCCAACTTTGCTCACAAACAGTCCACCATCGATGCCCTAGAGGCAGGGTGTAATGTCCTTTGCGAAAAGCCCATCGCCATGAACCTGGCTGAGGGGCAAGCCATGGTAGCCGCCGCCGAAAAATCCGGCAAACTGCTGCAAATCGGTTTGCAGCAGCGCTTTGGTGCTGAAGCGCAACTGCTCAAGCGCTTTATCGAAGCTGGCGACCTTGGCGAGATCTATTACGGCGAAGGCACCTACCTGCGCCGACGTGGCATCCCCGGTTGGGGCGTATTCACCCACAAGAACCTTCAAGGTGGCGGCGCCATGATTGACATTGGTGTGCACGCTTTGGACCTCACCCTGTGGTTGATGGGCAATCCACGCCCTGTTTCGGTGATGGGCGCCACGTATGCTGCCTTTGGCAATCGCCCCGAGGTTTCCAGCGGCAAGTGGGCACATTGGGATGCCAGCACTTTTGACGTCGATGATACCGGCCTGGCTATGATTCGTTTTGATAACGATGCAACACTAATCCTTAGGGCCACCTGGGCCTCCAACATCGAGGCCTCCTTTGGCGAAACCCGCATTTTGGGAACAGGGGGCGGCGCTAAAATGAGCCCACTGCAAATCTATTCCGAGGCGCACGACGCACTCGTTGATATCACGCCCCAAGAGTTGCCCGAGGTGCGAGGCCACACGCAAGAGATTGCCCATTTCTGCGCATGCCTTCGCGGCGAGGCCGAATGTCTGGTCAAGCCTTGGCAGGTACTGGACGTCCAGGCTATTCTGGACGCCGTTTACAAGTCATCAGAGACAGGACATGAAGTTCGCCTGGATTCGTAGAATCGGAGATAGTGATGTCAATTCGAGCCGCCGTTATTGGCCTCGGCATGGGCAAAAACCACGCCAAGAGTTATCATGAACTACCCGACGCCGAGCTTGCCGCCATCTGCGATGTAGATTCGGCACGCCTGCAAGAGTATGCCGCTCTTTACCCCGAGGCGGCCGTCTATTCGAGCTATGAGGACATGCTGGCACAAGAGAACCTCGATGCCGTCAGCATCGCCCTGCCCAACTTTTTGCACGACAAAGTAACTATTGCCGCACTAGAAGCGGGCGTGAATGTGCTCTGCGAAAAGCCCATGGCCCTCAACGCTGAAAAAGCTCAGGCCATGGCCGACGCCGCTGAGAGAGCTGGCAAAAAGTTGATGATCCATTTTAATTGGCGCTATACGCCTCAGGCTCAGTGGCTAAAGCATTATGTCGATGAAGGACACCTAGGCGATATTTACTATGTCAAGACGCGCTGGCTGCGCGCTCGCGGCATTCCCAAGCCGGGTGGTTGGTTTGGTATCAAAGAATTCTCCGGTGGCGGGCCGCTGATCGACCTGGGCGTTCACCGTTTGGACCTGGCCATGTGGATGATGGGCTATCCGAAAACGATTACGGTTAGCGCTTCGACCTTTGGAGGACTGGGGCAACGCCTAGCCAGTGAGATGGGTGTCAAATACGACGTCGAAGATTTAGCTACCGCACTCATCCGTCTGGATAACGGCGTCACCCTCTCGCTTGAGGCGAGTTGGGCCGGCGGCACCGATCAGCGCGAAGACATGCTGACGGCGCTCTATGGCACCAAAGGAGCGGCGATCCAGCGCAACACCGGTGAAGGATATGAATTCGAGGCTTTTGGTCTGCAAGACCTGGGTGGCACGCTGACTCGGGTCGAACCTCGGCTCTACCCGGACAAGTGCCCCACAGCAGTTGGTGATTTTGTGCGTTGCCTGATAGACGATACGCCCCCCCCAGCGTCGGCTCAACATGGCCTTACCATGATGAAACTCATCGACGCACTCTATCTCTCGGCGCGCGAGAACAGAGAGGTTGTGCTCGGTGAATAAACTGGCAACAAGACGTCTGCTCTTGGTTTGTATCCCACTTTTTTGGAGTTCGATCTACATCTATAACGGTTATCTCTCGGTGTACGCCGAAGAGCATGTTAGTTCGCTGTCCATCGTTGGCATCATCGTGGCGGCTTATGGCCTCACGCAGCTCATCTTGAGGATTCCCGTGGGGATCGCCTCGGATCGTATGAGGCGTCGCAAACCCTTTGTCATCGCCGGAGCACTTTTCGGTGCGCTGAGTTGTGCGGCTTTTCTCATTGCCCCCACTGGCCCCGTGATGATGCTGGGCCGTGGCCTTGCTGGTATGGCTGCCGCTTGTTGGGTGCCGCTGAGCGTCATGCTGGTATCTACTTATCCCTCGAACGAGATCACCAAGGCAACAAGCTTGGCAACGGCGTTATCTGCAATTGGTATGACGCTCTCATCAATGCTGGGCGGCTATTTAGCAGATGCCGTGGGGATTCGCGTTCCCTTTATCGTCGGCATTGGCCTCGGGCTTGCCACTGCGCTGATCATTTTGGTTCGCGTCAAAGAGCCGGCTGTTGCTGATAAAGATCCTGTATCCTTCAAGGCCTTGTTCAGTGTCGGCGCCGTACCCATGGTGCTGGCCATGTCCATCTTTGCCCTCCTCAATCAGTATCTTTCATGGTCAATGACCCATGCTTTTGTGCCGGTTTTTGCCAATGAAACGGGCATTGCCACCACAGAATCCATGCTGGGCATCCTCATGTCCACTTGGCAAGGTACTTATGCCTTCACTTCCTTTTTTGGTGGCGCCATTGCCGATCGCCTTGGGGTTCGTTGGACTGTGGCTCTAGGCTTAGGCTGCTCGACCGCAGCCACTCTGCTGACACCGCTGGCAGGCACCTTTGGTATCATGGTGGCCCTACGTGCCTTGCACGGCGTTGGCGTAGGTATTGCATCACCAGTGATGATGGCAGGTGCAGTAGGGGCTGTTCCGGATGAAAAGCGCGGTGCAGCCATGGGCTTTTTCCAATCCATCTATGCCATTGGCATGGTAGCTGGGCCAGCTGTAAGCGGTCTTTTTGCCAACAATTTGGGCCTTTCGACTACCTTTATCATCACAGGCCTTATTGGGGTTGCCGCTGTTATCAGCGTCATCTGGTTCACGCCGCGTCCCAAAACTGCCTAATCTACACATAAAAAAGGGGCGGCCTATTGGTCGCCCCTTTTTTTATTTTTCCCTCTTGACGTCTAGTGACAGAACGAACATGATAAGGTTGCACTGAGAAAAACATGAAAGGAGACTGACTTGGCAGAAGAAAAGATTTCCTGTGTCGAGCCCGTGCCGCAGCCACCAGATACTCAAGGCAAAGAAGCGGCACCACAGCAACCTGAGGAGGTCGCAATGAGCACCGCAAGAGTTGGAAAACCCGCTCCAGATTTCACAGCAATGGCATTCTATGAAGGCGGATTCAAAAAGGTCAGCCTGTCAGATTATGCAGGCAAGTGGACTGTCCTCTGCTTTTACCCCGGTGACTTTACCTTCGTTTGACCCACAGAATTGGCAGCGGTCGCTGCCCGCAAAGTTGATTTCGACGAACTCGGAGTTCAGGTTCTCGCAGCCAGCACCAATAGCCACTTTGTACACAAAATCTGGCAAGAGACAGAACTTACCAAGATGGTAGACGGCGGTTTCCCCTGGCCCATGCTGAATGACGGCAATGGCCGCATCGGCACCCTTTACGGCGTATACGATGAAGATTCGGCTGTGGATATTCGCGGTCGTTTCCTGATCGATCCCGAAGGCATTATCCGCGCCGCCGAAATCATGACTCCCGAAGTTGGCCGAAATGTGAACGAGCTGATCCGACAGATCAAGGCCTTCCAGTATGTTGCAGCTACCGGCGAGGTTACACCCGCTGGCTGGCAACCCGGCAAAAAGACACTCAAACCAGGCCCCAACCTCGTTGGGCGCGTTTGGGAACAGTGGAAGCCGGGAGAAGAATAGAGACTCCTTTCGACAAAACAGTGCACAGAGGCGGGGGCAACCCCGCCTCTGTCTATGAACTCTCCCAATGACGCCTTGACGAACAATGCTCACCGGCTTAGCATGAGATATCTTGCGCAAGGAGTAACGATGAAACTAACCTGTATCATTGATAACCACGGCGGTAAACCCGAACTCGTTGTTGAACACGGTCTTTGCTTTGCCATCGAAACGCCCGCTGGCGCCATCCTCTGGGATACGGGCGACTCGTATGCCGCGTTATCACATAACCTGACCGAACTGGGATTTACCGATACGCCCTTTCAAGCCATCGGCCTTAGCCATGCCCATGGCGACCATACGGGCGGCCTTTTCGAGTATCTACGGCATCATCTGGGCATGCCAGTATACGGCCTATCCGCCCTATTGCGGAGTCGTTTCTCGCTACGAGAAGGACACATGACGCCCATTGGCTTTCGTGAAGATGTGACCGAGCTGCACGATCTGGCGGACCTGCGCCTGTCCGATGAACCCGTGGAGATCATCGAGGGCGTATGCACCACCGGCATCATTGCCCCCCGCCCCTACCCCATGGGATCCAGTACACGCCATTATGCAGAAATCGATGGTCAAATCGTCCAGGACGATTATGCCGACGATATGTCGTTAGTGCTCAAACTCGATGGTTCCATCGCCTTGTTATGCGGATGCTGCCATGCTGGCTTGCGCAATACCCTGGCTACAGTCAGAAGGCAGTACAGCGAGCCACTGACGGCCATCATCGGTGGAACTCATTTGCTCGTTGCCTCATCAGAAGAATTAGAGGCTATCGTCGAGACACTCGTCGCCGAAGATGGCCCCGATATCTATCTGAATCACTGCACGGGCGATGTAGCCATCACCTTTTTACGAGAACGCTTGGGTGAACGCGTGCATGATTGCCCTTCGGGCACCGTGCTTGAGCTCTAGGGGGATGCCATGATTATTGCCATTGCCAGCGGCAAAGGTGGAACCGGCAAGACGACTATAGCCACAAACCTGGCCATCACCCTGGCGGCCGATGTAGGCAAACGCATCACCTTGGCCGATTGCGATGTCGAAGAGCCCAACGCGAGCCTCTTTCTCAAACCCGAGATTGTTGAGCGCGAGACCATCTACAACCTGGTGCCACGTGTCGATGCGGCTTTGTGCACCAGTTGCGGTCGCTGTGCCGAGGTCTGCCAATACAATGCCCTAGCCGTCATCAAGGGCAAGGTGCTCGTGTTCGATCAGCTTTGTCACGGCTGTGGAAGCTGTACCTTGCAATGCCCAGAAGGGGCCATTAGCGAGATGCCCGTCCCCCTTGGCGTGGTTGAACTGGGCCAGGGCAGAGGGCTGCATTTTGTACAGGGTGTTATGAACGTGGGCGTGACCATGGCACCGCCCATTATTCGTGCCGTCAAACAGCAAGCACAAACCGTTGGGCAGAATGTAGTTATCCTAGATTCGCCGCCGGGCACCTCCTGCCCCGTGGTAGAGACGCTTCGCGACGCCGATTACTGTCTGATGGTTACCGAACCCACTCCTTTTGGGCTGCACGATCTCAAGATGGCCATACAAGTAGCTCGCAACGAGCTTGGCCTCCCGGTGGGCGTGGTGCTAAACCGCGATGGTATTGGCAACAGCGCTGTCGAGGATTACTGCGCAGCAGAAAACATTCCTATTCTGCTGAAAATCCCCCTGGATCGGCGCATCGCTCGCGCTTATTCGGATGGCGAGACCATTTATGATGCCCTGCCCGAATATCGCGAGCGTTTTCTAGCGCTTTATCAGGCCATCAGCCAGGCGGTGACGCAATGAAACAGTGGGTCATCCTCTCTGGCAAGGGCGGCACGGGCAAAACTTCGGTGACGGCATCATTGGCACATCTGGCCTCCACCAATCACAAGCTGGTGCTGGCCGATGCCGATGTCGACGCAGCCAATCTCGAGTTCCTGCTCGATCCTCAACTCGAAGAACAGAACGATTTCATTTCTGGGCAGTTAGCTGCCATCCAACAAGATGCCTGCATTGCCTGCGGGCGCTGCCGGGAGGTTTGCCGCTTTGAGGCCGTGCGCAACAACAGCGGCGCATTCACTATCGATGATACCGCTTGCGAGGGCTGTGCGGCCTGCTATTACGAATGCCCCGCCGAGGCCATCGAAATGACGCCCTCTCACGCTGGCGAGTGGTATCGCTCTAGCTCGCGCTATGGCACGTTGTTTCATGCCCATCTCTATGCTGCCCAAGAGAACTCGGGCAAGCTGGTGAGTACGGTCAAGCAATCGGCGGCGCTGTGGGCCAGCCGCAATGGCGAAAAACTCTTGCTAGTGGACGGGCCGCCAGGCATTGGTTGCCCGGTCATCTCGGCCTGCTCTGGCGCCGATCTGGCTATTTTGGTGGTAGAACCCACCGTATCAGGCGAACATGACCTCGAACGCGTGCTGCAAACCACAACCCACTTTGGCGTGCCAGCCATGATCATCATCAACAAAGCAGATATCAACCCCGAGCGCGCTGACGCTATTGAGGCTTTTGCCCAAACACGTGGCATTCGTGTTTTGGGGCGACTGCCCTTTGATACGGGCGTTACCCAAGCGGCCCTTCAGGGCCAACCGGTTACCGTTTGGCCCGACCTGCCCATCTCTCGCGAATTAACGCGCATCTGGGGCATTCTAGAATCCGAACTATAAAACCAAGGAGGAGAAAGCATGGCTTCCTCCTCCTTTTTTCATTTGTATCTGGTGTCGGTACTGCCTATTTCACTGCAATTCTCAGGCGATAGCAAAAATCGGTCTCAACATTGCCCTCGCCCAAGCACTCTCGCGCTGTGCGCTCAAAGGCCTCCCAAGCAGGCATAATTGCCTCCGGATGCCTCTTGAATAGGGACTGTATGCCACCCTGGCTCTTGGATATAGCGATAAAACGCTCGGCTGTGCAGGGCTCTTGTGTAGCAAAGACAATCTCTCGTGCAAAACGAAAATAGCCGCTCTTCTCGATATTGGCCAGATGCTTGTTCTTGGGCCACTTGGAATACGATTCCTGAACATCCGGCATACCCGCTTCGCACTCGGCAATTCTCTCTTCAAGCTCGGCGTAAGCCTTTTCAACGCGCCAATCGCAAACCAGAGGCCAATCGCAATCAAAAGCCAGGAACAGTCCGCCCGGCTTGAGAATACGATTCACTTCCGTCAAGGTACTCTGCGGCTCCATCCAATGGAAGGATTGCGAGCAGGTCACTACATCGGCGTAATTCACGGGCAAGCCGGTATTATCGGCAAAGGCCTGCACAAACTCGATCTCGGCGATATCCGCTGCCCTGGCCCGGGCCACAATCAGCATGTCATCGCCAGGTTCCAGACCCACGATATGGCTGGCCGTTCCCACCCAAGCCACTGTAGAGAGGCCCGTGCCACAGCCCATATCCACAACCACCTCAGGGTTCCGGCCCAGGTATCGCCGTGAAATATTGAGAATGTACTCGGGGCACCGTGGGCGAACCGCGTCATAGAGATCGGCAAAACCCTCGAAACGATCAGCATTCTTTTGCTTGTCCAGCAGCATAGCATCACCTCACTAACGGCAGCGTGTCTCTAACCACAACATGTCTAGCAAAGGGTAGCAGCACGAACGTTGCGCAAACGGCGCACTACCCGTTCCTTGCCCATCACAACCAACATCTCGGTAACGCCTGGCGTCGCCCAGCGCCCACTCACGGCAATGCGTACCGGCATGTACAACTCGCCGCGCTTCCAGCCCAGCGTTTCTAGTTTTTCTTCCAGAACCTGCTCAAGTGTCGTCTCACTCCACTCTTCCAGCGCTTGCAGCGTATCGGCCAACTGCCCCAATACCTCGCCTAATTCAGCCAAGGTGTGTTTTTTGGCGTAACGATTTTGTGTGAGGATCTCCACGCAGGCCGCCGCGTCTGGCTCCTTGAAGAAATAGGCCGTCGTCTCGGGGGCGTCGGCCAAGGTCTTGAGCCGCTCCTGCTCCAAGGCCAGAACATTCCCCACATAATCAAGAGGGGCCTCTATGTTAGGAACCTCAAAACCAGCCTGCTGCAAGAACGGCATCGTCAGTTCAGCGAGTTCATCATGCCCCAACTGGCGGATATACTGCCCATTGAGCCATAATAGCTTGGGGCGATCATAAATGGCATCCGCCCGGCTGCAGCGCTCGATGGAAAAGGCCTGCACCAGCTCGTCCAGTGTATACAGCTCCTTATCGGTCCCCGGGTTCCAACCACTGAGAGCCAGGTGATTGATCATGGCCTCGCGCAAATAGCCCATCTGCTGAAACTCACCAATATAGACGGCACCATCGCGCTTGCTGATCTTGGTGCGGTCTGGATTGAGCAGCAGGGCCAGATGGGCAAACAACGGCGGTTCGTACCCCAGAGCCTCACAGAGCTGAAGCTGCAAAAAAGTATTGCTGATGTGCTCGGCGCTGCGCAGCACGTGCGAGATGTGCATCATCTCCTCATCCACCACTGTTGCCAGGCTGTACATGGGCATGCCATCCGCCTTGATGATCACCGGATCGCCCAATAGGCTTGCGTCCGCGGTGATTTCACCACGTACGAGATCATCAAAGGCCATCATGCCGGGGGCAATGCGCAAACGCACCACGTATGGCTCGCCCATAGCCACACGGCTTTCCGCCTCATGCCGAGAAAGGGTGCTGCACTTGCCGCTATAACGCGGCGGCTGGCCTGCGGCTACCGCGGCTTCTCGTTCGACTGCCAATTCTGCCGGCGTGCAAAAACAATAATAGGCACGATCCGCATCCAGCAGCTGCTGCACGGCCTCCTGATAGTAAGCCATCCTCTCAGACTGCCTGTAGGGACCAAAGGGGCCGCCTACATCGGGGCCCTCATCCCAATCGAGTCCCAACCAGCGCAAACCAGCTAGAACGCCATGTTCCGATTCTACCGTACTGCGGCGTGCATCGGTATCATCGATGCGCAGAATCATCTGTCCACCATGCTGGCGCGCAAACAGATAATTGTACAATGTGTTGCGAGCTGTGCCGACGTGGCAATTGCCCGTTGGGCTGGGTGCGATCCTCACCCGCACAGGGCGAGTCTGCTTATCCGATGCCATACTGCCTCCCAATCAAACGCTATTCATCATCGGCGCTAAATGCTTCGCCGCGAACATACTGTCCGCCATAATCCTCGCGCAAGGGGCTCCAGTTTCTACCATCAACAGTCAATAACGCGTCGGCCTCATCAGGGCCACTCGATCCCGGCTCATACACAACGGGCTCATGCCCCTGGAGCAGCGGCTCAACGATGGTCCAGGCTTGCTGAATTTCATCACTGCGAGCAAACAGCGAGGCGTCGCCCTGCATGGCATCAAGAAGCAGCCGCTCGTAGGCATCTGGCAACGCTTGCTCGCCATAGGTTTGTCCGTAATGATACATCATATTCACAGTTTGCGGGTGCATACCAAAGCCGGGCTGCTTGGTGCCAAAAGAGAGATGCACGCCCTCGTTGGGTTGGATGTAAAGCACCAGTCTATTCGGTGCCAAACTGCCTACATTGGGGAATAAAAGGTGCGGCGGCTGCTTGAATTGCAGGGTAATTTCAGTCGTTTTATAGGCCAGATTTTTACCGCTACGCACATAAAAAGGCACGCCCTGCCAACGCCAGTTATCAACCATCACTTTGAGGGCAATATAGGTCGGCGTCTTGGAACCAATGGTCACGTCGGGTTCATTCAAATACCCGCGATACTGCCCCCACACCCCTTCGCGAGGAGGGTTAGCACAGATAGCCTTGAGTACTTTGACCTTTTCGTCACGCAACGAGCGAGCATCAAAAGCCGCTGGCGGCTCCATAGCCGTCAAAGTCAGTAACTGCAGCAAGTGATTTTGCAGCATGTCACGCACAACACCTGCGCGATCATAATAACCCGCTCGATGCCCCACGCCTACCGTCTCTGACATGGTAATCTGCACATGGTCCACATAGTTTCGGTTCCAAAGCGGCTCAAAAATGGCATTGCCAAAGCGGAACATCAAGAGATTTTGGACGGTCTCTTTGCCTAAATAGTGGTCAATGCGAAGAACCTGCTCCTCTTCAAAAACGGCATGAACCTGTTCATCGAGTTCGGTGCTGCTGGCCAGGTCATGGCCAAAGGGTTTCTCGATGACAATACGCACCCAACCTGTAGACCGGTTCAAGCCAGCGCGGCCCAACTGTTCGACGATGACAGGGTAGAGCTGCGGAGGCACAGCCAAATAGAAGAGACGGTTACCGGATGTGCCGGAATACTCGTCCTGTTCTTGCAATAAGCTGGCTAATTGAGTGTAGGTAACAGAATCATCGTAGCTCCCGCGATGATAGGACATACGCCTTCGGAAGGAGGGCCAGCGTTCACAAAAGGCAGGATTGAGCCGGGCATAGCTTTGCACACCCTCCTCAAGGCTGTTCAGCCAATCCTCAGTCTCTAAATCGCTACGGGCCACACCGATAATGCGTGTTTCATCTGCGAGGAGTCCTTCGCAGCTCAGAGTATGAAGAGCGGGGACAAGTTTGCGACAGGTAAGGTCGCCTGAAGCGCCAAAGATGACAACAGAGCAGGGATCACCAACGGGATGAATGATCGATTCAGCCATGACGTTCCTCCTCTATAACAAAAAGCCCATGCAAGCTGCATGGGCGTCTCGGAGCGTTCGCTGTTCAGCGCAGTTCTGTATTAAAAGCTACTGGCTCCACTTGCGCGTCCCAACCCTTTCGAAACGCCTCAGTTCTAATTAGTTCATCCAGACTTTTTGAATACTCTTGCGGCGCCACTGCCGGGGCTTGGGCTGGCCGACCACTCATCAACAGTTGCAATCGCTCAACAGCAAAAGCTTGATCCCAGCCCAAAGGCTGCTCGGGCTGCATGACCACAACCTGAACACCAACTTCTTTGATGCGAGATTGCTTGACGGCAGCAGAAACCGCCGCCTCATCTATCGGTCCCAAAGGAACCAGAATAAAGCGAGTATAGCCATCTTCGGCGGCATGTGCCAATGTACTAGCTAGTCCTGGTTTGACAAACTCGTAGCCTTTGATACAGGCAAAACTGCCGTTCAGACTCTCTGCAAGTGCCTCCTGAAGCCCACTCACCCAGGAATCTAAACTCCCCTGCACTCCGCTCGCCATAACCCCTTTGCGGATGCGCGCGTACGTACGCGGGCGTGAAAACCAAGAGGGCACCTTTTCTCCAAGGCGGGCAAGCCAGGCCAACTGCCAAGCCCAGGGCGCAGGGCCATCATAACTCGCCGGCTCGCCAAAAGAGACTAACACAACGAGAACCTTATCCTGCAAAGTGGATTTACGTAACGGCCGTGGACGTGGCCAGGGCTCAGGCGTGCCACTGGCTTCTCTGGCGCTGCCCATGTAGGCCACAAAAGCCGTAAACAGCACGATCAAGAGGCCAAACATGGCAGTAGCGGGTTCATCGACGGCAAGCCAAACCAACATCGCCAACCCAAGAACCGCCCCCATCCAGAGGCGGTTTCGCTGATGCGAAATTTGCTCAGGCGCAGCTGTCCAATAATTGGAGAGGTTCCAACCAATAATGAATCCAGCCACCAAAAGTATGACGCGATTCCAAATGGTAGCGATCGACTGCATTAGATAGACCCCAAGAAAAAGCTCATCACAACACAGACAATACCGGCTACGATCATTTGCACACCTGATTTGAGAATGTTGTCACGCGAAATGCGGGCAAGAAAAACCCCCAACCCAAAGAGGGCTACCAGAGCTACAGCCAGGGCAATGATATAGGCCGTGGTGATGCTGCTCAATAAACTGGTAAAGAAGAAGGGGATCAATACAACAGCACCAGCCAACAGCGGTGAAAGCCCATCAAGCGCAGCCAGAGAAAGCACAGCGAACTGAGAGGCGCGGCTATGTCGCGTATCCTTCATATCTGTCAACATGGCACGCTCGAGTTCGTGAATCTCGTGCTTACGCTCGGCGGTTTCGGTCATATAAGAACCCCATAGGCCCGAAATACCCATGGCCAAACCTGTTGAAAATCCGGTGGCCAAAATGATCCGCGGATCATTGACATTGGCAACAAACGAACCCATGACAACACCCAACATCGTCAGGATGCCGTCAAAGGCGCTGGTCGCGAAAACACGGCGGCCAACTGTATCTACACGCGAAATCTCGCGATATTCATCGACTCTTTTTTGCAACTGATCAGATCTAGTACTCATTATTCTCTCCCACTCTACCTCAATTCATCTATTCGCCAGATAAAATTCACACACGGCGAGCGATGAGTAGTGTAGGAAAGAACAGAGAGAGAAAACGGCTGAAGACAACCTCAAATCTGACCAGTGTACGAACACTAGCCCGAAGGTGAGCATTTGCCTTCTCGAATGAATAATCGGGGACAAATAGAGCGTCTGAAAAAGCTCTGGTTTGGAGTTTGGCGGATTCAGCACCCGCCAAAGTACTCGGAGGCTCGGGACTCAAAGGGTCAGGATCGGGTTCACGTTCCAACATAAAGCTCAGCACACTCCTTCACATACCTATCAATCGTAGTGTAGCACATCTATCCGTTGGTGCAACTATTCGATTTCTACCTACTATTCTCACCTGTATCGCGCAGTAAACCGGCAGAAGTGGCTAATTCGATCATCTCAGTCGTAATAGCCTGCTGTCTGGCCGTATGGTATGTAAGCGTTAATTCTTCAATGAGTCGGACGAGGTTCGTGCTAGCCGCTTCCATAGCACGGAACCGCGCCGCCTGCTCGGCAGCTGCCGATTCGATAAAAGCACGATAGAGACGCAGCAGCGCTACTTCTTCAAGGGTATGGGCAACGAGCCGTTCGCGGTCACCTTCCACAATCGGGGGAGGCCAGGCCTCGAAGCTGATATCCAGGGCGTCACGTTCGACAGGAAGCCAGACACGAGCTTTGGGAGGTAATACCTCAGTAGAAGCATAGTCTGTCGAGATAGTGTAGACAGCATCAACTTGCCCCGAGAAAACTTGGTTTTGGAGATCAAGTGCTAGATCGCGTACGGCAGAAAAAGGAACAACGCGGGTCATGGGGAGAGAGATATGGTCAAGCAGCTCGTAATGCGTAGAAACGCAAAGACGCGCGCGTTCTCCTATCGTAATAACCTGCACTTGGTCACTGACCATGCGCTGTTGCTGAAGTAAATTGAGTGCACCATCGAGAATGACATCATTAAAGGCGCCACACAGCCCTCGCTCTGAAGCAATAACCAACATGATCACACGCTGGGGGGAGCTAAGGGAATCCACCACACCTTTGTTATGAATCAACTCGGCCGACACGCCCGAGAGCAAGCCCCCTAGTGTTGCTGAGAGATTTTCAAGGTACATGCCCGTAGCCTCGCGTCGACGCAACGCCTGCCGCCAAGCACCGGCCGAAATCGTCCGCAGAGAAGTAATGATGGGTTCTACACTGCGGATGTTATCGAGGCGTTCCTTGATGCGTTCGATGTCTTCCATCTAGGCAAACCTGCTGACAAAAGCCTCTAGAAGGTCTTTCATATCCCCGGTCAAACGATCATCGAGTACATGATCCTCGTCCACGCGGCGAACGATAGAGCGATACTCTCGAATGGCAAAGGCCCAAAGTTCTCTCTCGAAACGTTCCACCTCCGCAAGAGGAATATCGTCCATATACCCCTCTCCAGCGGCATAGAGCACCAGAATCTGCCGCGAGAGTTGAAGGGGCGTATAAGGAATCTGTCTGAGTGCCTGACGAAGGTGTTCGCCACGTACAATCTGGCGCCGCGTCATCTCGTCCACTTCAGTACCGAATCGACTGAACTGGGCCACTTCTTCATACTGTGAGAGCGTAAGTCGCAAATGTCCGCCTACTTGGCGCATAATCGGCGTTTGCGCAGCGCCACCTACGCGCGAAACAGAAAGTCCCACATCAATAGCCGGCTTGAACCCCTGATTGAACAACTCAGGGCTGAGATAAATCTGTCCGTCGGTAATTGAGATCAGATTGGTGGGTACATAAGCAGAGATATTGCCGCGCCGCGTTTCTACAATGGGCAAAGCCGTAATGCTGCCTCCGCCGAGGCTGTCGTTCAGACGGCCCGAACGCTCCAGCAAACGCGAATGCAAATAAAAGATATCGCCGGGATAAGCCTCACGTCCGGGTGGGCGGCGAAGCAAGAGCGAGAGTTCGCGATAAGCATCAGCATGTTTGGTCAGGTCGTCGTAGACGATCAGCACATCGCGGCCTTGATCCATAAAAGATTCGGCGATGGTTGCTCCTGTATAAGGTGCAATGTACACAAGTGCAGGAGGATCATCGGGAGCGGCCATAATTACGACCGTATGTTCCATAGCTCCGGCATCATCAAGAATGCGGATAGCATCGAGTGCTGCCGACTTGCGTTGCCCGATGGAGACATAGATGCAGACCACATCCTGCCCCCGTTGGTTGATGATTGCATCCAGGGCAATGGCCGTTTTACCTGTTTGTCGATCCCCCACGATGAGCTCGCGCTGGCCCCGCCCAATAGGGACAATCGCATCCACTGCCTTGATGCCAGTCTGCAACGGCTCGGCAACCGGTTGCCGTTCAACGACGCCAGGGGCGTTCCGTTCAATGAATCGCAGTTCATCGGCAAACAAGCGACCAAGTGTATCTAGTGGCGTGCCCAAAGGATCGACAACACGCCCCAAAAGGCGATCGCCCACAGGTACGGCGATACGTTTACCCGTCGACCAGACGAGATCGCCGCCCTGAATGCCTTCATCAGATCCGAGCAAAATACAGTCTACGTAACTGGTTTCGAGGTTCATTACCAGGCCAGTTACACCATGAGGAAACTGGAGGATCTCGTCAGTGGTGGCCCCTGGAAGTCCCCAGACCGAAGCAACACCATCACCCACCTGACGCACAGTGCCAATCTCACGAACCAACAACCCCGGATGAGGACGACGGCTTTGCTCCACAATCGAAGACAACAACGCGGAAAGCGACTCTTGCGGAGCATGGGCCATTTTTTGGAGAACAGGCCGTGGAAACTCTTCCTGCGGGCTGCGACGCGTACGAATGGTAATCTGCCCGGGGCCAATAGTAGGTGCCCGCTCATCTCGCACAGCTCCCTGAGAAGGATCCAAAGATGCACCTGGCGGTGGAGCAAATGAATCACTCATCTTGGGCCTCTGAGCTAAAACTTGCTATGAGGTCCTTTCTTGCTCGATCACGAATTCGATTCATCTGCTGACGGACTGAATTATCGATCAGGCGATCACCCAGGCGTACCTGAATGCCGGCCACAAGTTCGGGCGCGATATGCACCTGCAGTTCGACAGGACGGTCGATGAGCGAAGAAAGCGTATCTGCCAAAGTCTTGCTTTGTTCAGCAGTCAGCGCAACGGGGGTTGTCACAATTGCGAGTGGTTGACGCTGCATCATCACTCTGCGGTACGTCGTGACTTCTTCCTGGGGCATCTGGTAAATACTAGCCATAAAGTTCTGCACAAGGTCGTCATGAGAGCGCCGTGTCGTTACCGACTGAACCACATTGCCAGACAAGTCAACGATCACATCGAGTATTCGCTCATAGTTTTGCGCGACAATCTCTTCACGCTGGCGTGTATATTCAGAGCGCATTTGCTCGGTCATGCGGTCAAGGCGTTCACGAGCCTCACGCACAAGTTGAGCGCTCTTTTGGGCCGCCTCGCGCTGGGCATTGGCCACAAGCTCATCAGCCTCTTGCTGGGCATTGCGCAGCCGCTCCTCATATTCAAGCCGCATGCGCTTAGCTTCAGCTTCCTGATCCTGTGCGCTCTGCAACGTATTCGCAATGACCTGAGAGCGCTCATTGAGCTTGCGCTTCAGGGGGCGAAACAACAAAAAATACAAGAGCAGGAAGAGAACCAAAAAGTTGACCGTCTCCCAGAGCAATGTGGACAGGTCAATATCGAGCATGCAATACTCTCCTAAAAGTTAAAGGCACCCTGGAATGGGTTCACAAACAGCAGAATGAGACAGATGAGCAGAACATAGATGGCGGTCGATTCGAGCAAAGCCATAGAGACAAAGAGCAAGCCGCGGATTTTGTCAGCCACACTTGGCTGCCGCGCCATGTTGTCAAAGGCCTTGGCGACCGCCTTACCTTCCATGATGCAGGCGGTGATGGTGCCCAGCACAATTGCTGCACCAACTGTTATGGTTGTCACGGTCGCGAATTGAAGACTTTCTGAAACCATCGTCTGGAACTCCTTTCAGTACAAGGCCAAGTCTAGCTATTGGTTGTCTCGGGTTCATCACCCAGTGCATCCACAATGAACACAAAGGTCAAAATGGTAAATACCATAGCCTGAAGAATCGATGTAACCAGGCTCAACACCGTAAAAAGAAGAGGGGCAATCGGCGGCATTATGTAGAACACAACCGCTACGACCATTTCCCCAGCAAATATGTTGCCAAAAAGACGGAGCGTCATCGATAAAACACGGCTAATCATGGACAAGATGTTAAATGGCAACATGAAAACAGGTGTTACAAGCGATTTAAGATAGCTTTTTAACCCCCGTTTCCGAATAGCAAACACCCACATGGCTATCAGCGAAACGAGTGAGAGCGCCAGGGTTACGTTCAAATCCCTAGTGGGCGCATTCAATCCCGGGAACATACCCAAAATGTTCGCCGCAGCCACAAAAATCAGCATCGTTGTAAGAAAGCAGGTAGCCTGCGGAAGCGATCTTCCAGATGTAGAGGTGACAAGATTCTCTACATATTCTACAAGCTGCTCAACCAACATCTGCCACGGAGCCGGTTCAAAGGCACTGTACCGGCGAAAGGTGATGATGCAGAACACAGCAACAGCTAGGATGATAACCCAGGTGTGCACCACCGAGTCACGCAAAGAGCCAAGCACTTGCTGTGGGAAGACGCTGTCCAAAACCGTACTCTCTTTTTATCTAGTCTAACGACGTTGTCGACTGGAATAGGTAGGCTCCGACCACTCTGCCCGATACCATACCTAGAATAAAACCAACGCAGGCAGGCAATCCAGAATAAGCCGCAGCAAGCAAAATGGGAACGAACATCAGGATGCGCAAGGGAGCAAAGCGTGTCAAATTTTTTTGCGCCTTTTCATCGGACAAAGCAGCAGACTGCATCACCAGGCTCTTTAGGCGATATAGATGCATCAACCCAGCAAACCCGCCGACAAAGATCCAGAGCAAGAACTTGAACCAGGGATTCACGACACTTCCTCGCCCTCTGGTTTGGGCAGTATCTGTAGCTGCTCTAATTGTTCTTCAAAGGCATCAAGCTGATCATCCTTCAACACGAACATAGCCGCAGGTTCGGAGGACGCCATCTCGCTGATAAGCACAGCGCAGCTGCCATGGCCAACACGAAGGGTTCCCCGTACAACCGGCAAGCTATGCTCGCCATCCACAGCCGAATAGGATACTTCGCCCTGCTCAACAGAACTGATCAACGCATCGTGCTCGGGCCAAATGCCCAACATGCCGTCCGCAACAGGCACTTGAACCCAAAACGCCGTCGCATCTACCAAAATCTCTTCGGGCGTTACGATCAACAGATGGATCGTAACACTGTTCTCGTCCGTCATTGCAGCTTTTCTGCCTTGGCTAGCACATCGTTAATGCTGCCAACCATATAGAACGCCTGCTCGGGCAGATCGTCATACTTGCCAGAGAGAATCTCCTCAAAGCCAATCAGGGTCTCCTCAAGTGTTACAAAGCGTCCGGGCTGGCCGGTAAACTGCTCAGTGGTAACGAATGGCTGCGTCAAGAAACGCTGGAGACGCCGTGCGCGCCGAACCACCACCTTATCCTCTTCGGATAGTTCCTCTGTGCCAAGAATAGAGATAATATCCTGAAGCGCCTCATACTTGGCCAGAACCTGCTTGACCTCGGTAGCGATGCGTACATGCCGCTCGCCCACAATACGCGGATCGAGCAAACGCGAAGAAGAAGCAAGTGGATCAACAGCCGGATAAAAGCCCTGGGCTGCAAGGCGCCGCGTTAACACAGTAATTGAATCCAGGTGGTTAAAAGCGGCCACTACGCCAGGATCGGTGATATCATCCGCAGGCACATAAATGGCTTGAACCGAAGTGATGGCTCCCTGTGCAGTAGTAGAAATGCGCTCTTGCAGCTCACCCATTTCGGTAGCCAGTGTAGGCTGATAGCCCACTGCGCTGGGCAGTCGTCCAAGCAGCGCCGAGATCTCGGCACCAGCCTGCACATAACGATATATGTTGTCGATAAAGAGGAGGACATCACGCTCAGTATCATCGCGGAAATATTGGGCCATGGTCAGCGCCGTAAGCGGCGTGCGCAGGCGCGCGCCGGGGGGTTCATTCATCTGTCCAAAGACGAGCACGGTATTATCGATAACACCGCTTTCCTGCATACTGCGCCAAAGGTCATTGCCCTCGCGTGTACGTTCGCCCACGCCGGCAAAAATAGCCAGACTACCAGATTCCTGGGCGCTGTTACGAATGAGTTCGATGACAACTGTCGTCTTGCCAACACCAGCGCCGCCAAACAAACCGATCTTGCTGCCACGGCCATAAGGTGTAAGCAGATCAAGGACTTTGAGGCCAGTTACGAGAACATCTCGAGGAAGTACTTGCTCGCTAAAAGTGGGGGAATCCAGATGGATCGGCCGGTGCATAATATCGCTGGCAAGTGGTTCTCCACCATCAATCGTCTCGCCAAGCACATTAAAAACACGCCCCAACGTCCCGGCGCCAACCGGCACACTGATGGGAGCACCCGTATCTGTTACCGGCATATCCCGGCTCAATCCCGAAGTAGAAGACATAGCCACACAGCGCGCTGTGCGCGGATCTACATGTTCCTGAACCTCGAGAACGAGATCTGGTTCTCCATCTCGCTTGATGACGAGAGCGCTGCTGATACTAGGAAGATCACCGACCTGGAACTGCGCGTCTACAACAACTCCCATCACGCGGGCAACTCGACCGGTTCTCACAGGCACTCCTTAATATCAGGTAGTCTACGATACACTCTTTCATAATACCCGACACAACGCAGTTCGGCAAAGCGGGAACTTTATGTCATGATGCCGGGCGTCCTACAGCTGTGGCCTCTATCACAATCTCGATTACAGCTGTGGCTCCTGGGGTTTGCCCTACAGGGGCCGTCTTGCGCAAAGTTTTCACCGAGACCGTTACCTGCCCCGCGCCAGCACGTTTTGCTAAAGCCTCAGCCAGTACCGCAACCTGAGCGCAAGCGTATGCCTCTGCCTGCTCCAGATCGGCACAGCGCACCATAACCTCAGGTAGATGAACGCGAACCTCGCCGTTCAACTCATCGGGAATGATCAGTGCCCGAGCAACCTGCACAACCGAGCCAACCACAGCCCCCACCGCATTGGCCACGCCCGCATTCTTTGGTATGGAGAGATCTGCATGAAGACGCGCGGCCACAGCAGGGAAGAACGTATGCGCCGGCGCCCCCACAGCTACCAGTGGCCGGTGTAAACGCAGACCAAAACCCAACATACCATCCCCATTTGCGCGCACGGCATGGCTAACAAGGCCGCCAAAGGGCACAGACGAGCCATCTGTGAGTCCATCCTCGGCCAATGCCTTGAGCGCGATGCATTCTGCCATCTGATCGACCGTCTGCTCAAATACGCGTTCACACAGCGCAGTCGTCGTCATTGATCCGCCAGTCATTGCCTCTGCAGCAACACAAGCGGCACGTCCATCATAAATATCAAGCTTGTTCAATACATGGGCAGCATCAGTAGGAGTAAATCCAACTCGTTGCAGCACGCCTTGAGCTTCAAAGTCCTTCAATTGACGCCCATATAGTTGGGGATGAACTAACAGCTCGTTCACTTGCACCAAAGGTAACGCTTTTTCAGCCAGACCCTGCTTGACAGCTCCCCAGACACCATCGTCAGGCATTCTCTCTGGCCTGACCAGCATCATCCATTCCCAGGCATAAGGTTCAAGCCCCTCAGAGACCATAGCCAGATGAACCATCGTTTCGACCACACCGGGTTGTTGCATGGCCAACAGAGAGATTGGGATGACCCTCCGTGGCCCTACCGCAAGCTCGCCATTCTCATCCCAGTAGACACGGCTATCGCCGCCAATACCGGCCGTGTGTGCATCCACCGCTTTGACCATGGTACGCCACTCACCAACCTGAGCGCCTTTTTCGGTGATATTGGGACGTCCGCCACGCAGCACGGCGATATCCGTAGTTGTCCCCCCCATATCGGCCACGAATAGATCTTTTTTGTTGGCGAGAAATGCAGCTCCGACAAGACTGGCGGCTGGCCCAGATAGGATGGTTTCAACAGGGCGCTCTAGCGCCACGGGTGCTGAAACGAGGGAACCATCCCCTTTGACGACCATGAGAGGCGCCTCGATGCTATGCTCGACGAGACAATGCTGAACGGCAGTAATGAGATCGAACAAGAGGGGAATCAGTCTGGCGTTCAGTGCAACTGTCGCCGCCCGACGGATAGCATCCAGCTCGTGAGTCAATTCGTGGCCGCAAGTAACTGGTAAATTGGTTGACCGTAAAATGATCTCGCGCACACGTTGCTCATGCTCAGGGTTGCGTGTGCCAAAAAAGCCCGATACGGCAAAGGCATCTACCTCGCCTGCAAGACGCTGAACAACACGTTTGACGGCCAATTCATCCAAATTAGCGAATTCGCTGCCGTCAACGTTATGCCCACCTTGAATAAAAACGATCTGCTCAGTGCCCAGTTCACGGACGAGGTTCACATCGGGCGGAATACGGCCGGCATAGCCCACAAGAAGTGCGGCAATACGCGCGCCTTTGTTCTCCACAATGGCATTAGTGGCCAGTGTGGTGGAAAGAGACACCATGCCAATAGAAGGATGCTGCTGTTGGATGACCGCAGTGAGTGCTGAGCGGATACCTGCAGCGAGGTTGGAGCGTGTCGTCAGAGATTTGGCGCTGGCCACTACACGGCCGCTCTCCTGTTCAATCAAAACTGCATCTGTATAGGTTCCACCTGTATCAACACCAATTGCAAAAGACATCACCACAACCTATCAATCATTCGGCAGTAACAGCATTCTCTGGAGAAAGAGAGAGCAAGTCGTTATTGCGCAAAAACGTCTTGAGTACGAGGTCAGATTCATCCGAAGAAACATAGTCATCCACCAGGTCATCTAGGGTCTCATATGAAAGTGAATCGCCAAGCGCCTCCAAATAATAGGTCAGATCGGGATCATCGAGGATACGCTGATTGACGCCCACAACGATATATGAAACGGGGAAAAAGCCAAGATTATCTACGAGAGAGACCAACCCCAACTGGCGGACTTGTAGAGAATCGGTATATCCCAGAGCACAGTCGCACGTGCCCTCAGCCACACCATTATACGCGCCTTCTTGATCCGTAGTAATGATGGCCTCGGCAAGAAAATCCATGCCGTACACCTTTATCAGGCCGCTAAGACCCGATACGGCGCCCATCATACCCTCTGGCACGCAAACGCTCGTAGAAGGATCAACCGACGACATGTACGAGGCCAAGCCGCTGATGGAATAGGTTGTGGATGCCAGCGTCGGAGAAGTGACAATGGTTGCACTTCGCGTCTGTGTCCAGGGGCCCAGCCAGGTCAGGCCATTAGCCGCCTCATCTTCATTGATACGACGCAGCAATGTCTCAGAATCCTTGATCGGTTGATCGTGCTCAAGCATATCTTGCCAGACATCACCCGAGTAGGCCCAGAGGATATCCACTCGCCCCGATTCAAAGGCACTGCGCACACCATCCATCGAACCCATTCCCACGCGGTCAACCACGTCATAGCCATATTCTTCCAGCATCATCACCGTGAGTTGACCAATGACCACCTGATCGATATCGTCAGAGCTGCCAACAACCACCGCCACGCCAGGCTCTTTGCCACAGGCAGCTAGGCTCACACACAGCAGAACAAGCGCAACGCCAATTCGCATCACTTTCATGCTGATGTGTCCTCCATGTAAACAACGTCCGTCAAAGAGTGGGCCAACATGATCCCCCCGTTAGACAGTTCACGCAGGATCGAACCGACGCTTGCCACACCATCAAAAGGCACGGCAATATCCAGCTCGACCGCATCACTAAAGCGCTCATCCATAACCCGCACATCATGCTGTGGCAAAAGGTACTTGATGCTACCGTACAAAGTGTAATCTGCAGTGATCGTAGCCAACTGGTACAATCGACATACGAGCGTAGGCAAAACCTTGAGCGCCTCGCGAGCAACGCCCCCGTAAGCGCGCACTAATCCGCCGGTGCCCAGCTTGACCCCGCCAAAGTAACGCGTACCCACCACTACCACCTGGCGCACATCACTGCCACTGAGCACAGCCAGCATGGGGCGCCCTGCCGTTCCACCAGGTTCGCCGTCGTCCGAGGAACCGATCTCTGCCTGAGGACCCTCTGTGATCTTGAAAGCCCAGGCGTTATGGTCGGCATCAGCATATTGGGAAGCGACCTGCTGGATAAAGGCCCGGGCGACCTCAACCGATTCGGCAGGCCCCACGGTGGCAATGAACAAGGAGGCTTTGGCCTCTAGTTGTGCGGTGGCCTGACCCGCAGGTATCTTGTAAGTTAGGTCCTGACTGCTCACCACTCACCCACACAGTCTCTGATTGCTAGCATGACTTGTGCCCGGTATTTTAGGGGGGCTCAAGATACCTGTCAACAGCTCACTATGCGCAAAAATGACGCGATTGACGGCCAAACTAGAGCATGTTAAAATATTGAAGACGTTGATCAGGAGGAGTGGGCGCATCACTCGCCGACAGGAAACAAGAGCCGCTGACTGAGAGCTCTTTACGGCAAGCACGCCCCGAGTCGCCTGAGAGTCCGCTTTCCGAAATCACAGTAGGTTAGCGCGGGAAAGCCCGTTACAGCTAAGAGTGCGGCAATCATCATTGCCGAACCGAAGTGGTACCGCGGAAAACGCCCTTTTTCGTCTTCGGAGACGAAAAGGGCTATTTTGTTTGCATGCGCAGGAGAATGTCATGAAGAGGAAAGTGCCGCTTCCTGAGGAAATGGCCAAGACCTACGACGTTCCGAACGTCGAAAAGGCATTGTACCAATGGTGGGAAGAAGAGGGTTATTTCAAGCCTGTTGATGACGAGAGCAAAAAAACCTTTGTCATCTCTATGCCGCCACCCAACGTCACCGGCATCCTGCATCTTGGCCATGCAATCACCTCCTCTGTTGAAGATGCCCTCACTCGCTACCATCGTATGCTGGGCGACGCTACCCTGTGGGTGCCTGGCGCCGATCATGCCGGTATTGCCACACAAAACGTAGTGGAACGCGAACTGGCCAAGAACGGCATCAGTCGCCAGGAACTCGGCCGGGAAAAGTTTGTGCAAGAGGTGTGGGCCTGGAAAGACGAATACCTCGACCGCATCACCAACCAACAGCGTAGTATGGGCGTCTCCTGTGATTGGTCGCGCGAGCGTTTCACCCTCGATGACGGCCTTTCTCGTGCTGTACGCGAAGCCTTTGTACGCCTCTATGAAAAGAAGCTCATTTACCGCGGCCAATACCTGGTGAACTGGTGCCCGCGATGCGGCACAGCCATTTCGGACCTCGAGGTAGAGCACGAGGATGAAACTGCCCATCTTTGGTACGTGCGCTATTGGACGCCGGACCATACCGAAAGCATGACCGTGGCCACCACCCGCCCCGAGACCATTATGGGCGATACCGCTGTGGCAGTACATCCCGAAGATGAACGCTACCAACATATGATCGGCAAAGAGCTGGTGGTGCCGGTAGTCAATCGCCGCATCAAGGTTATCGCCGACGAGGCTGTGGAGAAGGAATTCGGCACTGGCGCCGTCAAAGTGACCCCCGCCCACGACCCCACCGACTATGAGATGGGCTTGCGCCATGGTCTAGAGTTCATCAACGTGATGAACGATGACTCGACCATGAACGAGAATGCCGGCAAATTCGAGGGGCAAGACCGTTTTGTTTGCCGCAAGAACCTATTGGATGATCTGCGAGAAGCTGGCGATCTGGTCAAGATCGAAGACCTGACCCATTCCGTGGGTCATTGCCAGCGCTGCCATACCATTGCCGAGCCGCGCATCAGCACCCAGTGGTTCGTCAGGATGAAGCCGCTGGCCAAACCTGCGCTAGAAGCCGTACGCAATGGCAGCATCAAGATCATTCCCGAGCGCTTTACCAAGATCTATTTTGATTGGCTGGAAAACATTCGCGACTGGTGCATCTCCAGACAGCTCTGGTGGGGGCATCGTATTCCCGTGTGGTATTGCCAGAACTGCGGCGCAGAGATTTGCTCGAGGGAAGACCCCACGGTCTGCCCAAAATGCGGTAGCACTAATCTCAAACAGGACGAAGATGTGCTCGATACCTGGTTCTCTTCAGGGCTGTGGCCCTTTAGCACCCTGGGCTGGCCCGATCAGACGCCCGATCTGGAACGCTTTTATCCGATCAGTGTGATGGAGACGGGTTACGACATCATCTTTTTCTGGGTTGCCCGCATGGTCATGCTGGGACTGGAAATGACAGGGGAGATTCCCTTTCATACCATATATCTACACGGTTTAGTGCGCAGTGAGGATGGCAAAAAGGTCAGCAAATCCATGGAGGATGCCTGGCGATACGATCCGCTGCTGATCGTGCAGGAATACGGGGTGGATCCACTTCGTTTCACTTTGTTGACGAGTTCAACGCCCGGCAACGATATGAAACTGTCTTTATCGCGCGTCGAGGCCAACCGCAACTTTGCAAACAAGATCTGGCAGGCTAGCCGTTTTGTATTGGGTAACCTGGGCGATGATCCCGGCAAATACACGCCGAGTGGTGATCCGCTCGATCCTGCCAAGCTTGATGACGCGATCGATCGCTGGATCGTCAGCCGCTACCACAGCCTGGTGGCCGAAGTGAACAGATTGTTGTCCGTTTACCAGCTCGGTGAGGCTGGTCGACAGATTTACGACTTTTTATGGGGCGAGTTCTGTGACTGGTACATTGAGGCAACCAAAGTTCGCTTATATGAGGGCGAAACGCCAGCAGCCGAACAGGCTAAAAATGTGCTGATCTATGTGCTCGATGGTACACTGCGGTTGCTTCATCCCTACATGCCCTACACCACTGAAACCATCTGGCACTATCTGCCGCACCAGGGAGAGGCGCTTATTGTAGCCTCCTGGCCGCAAGAAGGCCCCCCAAATGCCAATGCAGAGGCCAATATGGATGCCCTGATCGAACTCGTGCGCGGCATCCGCAATGCAAGAAGCGAGTATGATGTCGAACCGGGGCGCAAAATTGCTGCCATTATCGCTGGTCATGAAATGACGGAATTCCTCACTGAGCAGCAAAACGTGCTAAAATCACTCGCTCGTATTGCCGATGATCGGCTCATGCTAAGTGAGACACTGGATCAAGTACCACAAAAAGCTTTGACCCTGGTCATAGGCACCATAGAATGCTATCTCCCGCTGGCTGATCTGGTTGATCTGGACAGGGAACGCGAGCGCCTTGGCAAAGAAGCTGCCCAGCTTGAAGCAGAGATCGAGCGCTCGGAGGGGTTGTTGTCTAACGAAAAGTTTGTTAACAAAGCCCCAGAAGCCGTGGTCCAACGCGAACGTGACAAAATTGCAGATTACCAGGAACGCCTGGGGCGTCTGCGTGAGCGATTGGGCTCTCTTGACTAGCGGTTAATACCGGAGAAAATAATGAAACGCAACGCACGAATCGCCATGGGTCTTTTGGCGGGAGGTATGCTCGGATTTGGGCTTACACTCTTGAAAAACAGCCATCGAGAATTAGAATCCGAGGCCACTAGTCACAAGGATGTTGTTTTGAATAGCCCGGAAGAGATTGTTCTGGGAGACATCATTGATTCTGTAGAAGAGCCAGTCGCATAAAAAAGAGGGCACGGGTTAAACCCCGTGCCCTCTTACTCAAGATCAGATGTCGACGCCTTTGTCGACCCTACCTTTTGCTTACTTGTCCGCTTCGTCCTTTTGCTTTTTCTTCTTGAGACTGCGAACCAGCAACCACACAATTCCTACAGGAATGGCAACGATGGGCGAGAGAATGATCACATAGATCAGAACATCCGCCAATCCCTCCAAACCGTTTAGCAAGGCACGAGCAGCACGGCTTATTGTCACCAACGGTTTCCATGATTCTTCAACTACGCTGGAGGGACTATCCTCTGGCCAAACGCTGACATAAATCGTCGCCAGAGCAGTCATACCTTCCAGATAGGTTTGGCGTCCCTTTAACGATTCAATCTCTGAACGAATGCTGGTGATTTCACGATAGATAGCCAGCACATCTTCGGCATCTCCGCCGCTCTCGCGAGCCTCGGACAAGAGCTCCAATAGTTCGGTTTCTGCAGCTTCGAGATTCCGCAACTGTGCCTGAATGTCGACATATTCCTCAGTAACATCCTCACCACTGGTGCTTTCGTTCTCCACGCGAAGAGCCAAATCTCGCAAACTGCCCATAATACTGTCTAGGCTCGCAGCAGGCACTCTCAGCGTCAGGCTGGCACGCAAATCTTCATCGCTATACCAAAGACTAGAACTGGATACATAACCACCACTTCCCGACACCATGGCCATGATTGCATCCACTGCCACCTGGGTGTCTGTAACCTCCAGACCAATATTTGCTGTCTGGATAATCATCCGATCGGTTACATCAGCAGAATTCCCCAGCTCTGACTCAGTGCTCGTCACGGTATCAGACGTATACCCGTACGACCCATCCACCTGCGCCGCTGGAGCTGCCCCACCACTAACACGTTCTGCGGAATCCTCGTCGGATTTGGATGATGACGAGCAACCCGTCACAACCAGCGCTATCACCAAAAGGACAAGCGCAATTGCACTCTTTCGTCTATGCATGTAAATCTCCTTCTCAGCGAGCTCTTTTAGTAGAACGACGAAACCGCGTTTGCTGTTCCATCACCATCCAAACTCCAGACGCGCGATAGAACGTGGAGGCAAGTTTGCTTCTTGCATCAGAGCTTGGGTTACAGAGATATCATAGATCACTCGCCGGTAGGTGATGGTGTGTTCCACCGTTTCCAGCATCATATAAGAAGCACGCGGATCACCATCGCGCGGTTGCCCCACGCTGCCGGGATTGATGATATAGCGTTCATTGCCCAATTTGAGGGGAACACCTAACGCGGGCGTCACCACGCGCACTTCCGAATCCGTACAAGCGAACAAAGAGGGTATGTGAGAGTGTCCCACAAAACAAACAGAGGTTGAAAAGAAAGACAAACTCTGACGTGCCAGAGAGGGATAAACGAGATACTCGATAAGTGGATAGCGCGGGCTGCCGTGTACCAGAGTGAAATCATCTTCTTCGAGTGTCTCGGGCAACGCTTCGAGATATCCCCATGAACGCGCCGAAAGCTGCTCCCGAGTCCACAAGTTTGCCTGGCGAGCATCGACATTGAAATCACGCAGATCCATCTTGCCTAAAGAGCCCCAATCGTGGTTCCCCGCTACTGCGAGATGCGGATAGGACAAAAGAAGTTCGATACATTCGTTGGGCTGCGGGCCATAGCCTACTACATCTCCCAGAGACCAAATAGCATCGAACGATCCCGCATCAGCGAGCACGGCTTGCAGAGCAACAAGATTGCTGTGGACATCTGATAGAACGAGTACTTGCATGCGCATTCTCCCCATGACCGTGTCGAGTGTATCATAGCTGATACCCCCACCGCAAGGGTTAATTGGCAAATTGCCCAGTTTTGAACCCACACCATCTTGCGCTTTTGTACAACTGGCACTAGGATGGCAGCAATATCGCATAGTGTTGACAAGGAGTGCCAACATGCAAAAGATCCGCAAACTTTTCGTTTCCCCGGATGCCATGTTGCGGGGAGCGCCTTTTTGGTCATGGAATGACCGCCTCGATCAGCAAGAACTCGATCGTCAGGTCAAGGATATGCATGATCACGGCATGGGAGGCTTTTTCATGCACTCCCGTGATGGCCTGGAAACTGTCTACATGAGCGACGAGTGGATGTCGTGCATCAAAGAAACTGTGAAGACAGCCAAGGAAATTGGCAACCTGGCCTGGCTGTATGACGAGGATCGCTGGCCCTCGGGCGCAGCCGGTGGCCTGGTTCCCGCTGCTGGCGGAGATGACTATCGCATCAAGGCTCTTACAGTAGAACTGGCCGAGACTGCGCCAGATGATGATGAGCACATTCTGGCCGTTTTTGCGGCCCAGATTGACGGCGATACGCTGGTTTTGGCAGAGCCCACCAGCAAGGGACAGGCGGCGGACGGCGAAGTGCTACTTATCTTCCGCAGAGAGCTTTCCGAGCCCTCTGAATGGTTTAACGACGACACCTATGCTGATAATCTGAACCCTGATTCGGTCCGGGCTTTTATCGATACCACCTATGAGGCCTATGCAGAACTCGTGGGTGACGAGTTTGGTAAAACAATCCCCGGCATCTTTACTGACGAACCCAATGTCAAGGCCGTGAATCTGGCCTCCCAGCGTCGTTGCCTGCCATGGACAGATAGCCTGCCCGCATTCTTTGCCGAGCGCCGTGGATATGATTTACTCTCTGTCTTGCCCCTACTCTTTTTTGACGGCGAAGGGCAAGAACGCGCCCGCCATGATTACTGGCATACCATCGCAGATCGTTTCTCTGAAGCCTATGCCAAACAGCTCGGTGAATGGTGCGATGCCCATGGATTGGCCTTTACCGGCCACTTTTTGAACGAGAACGAATTGGGCACCGGAATCAAGAGTTCTGGCGCCATGATGCCCCATTACCGTTATCAGGCTGTTCCGGGCATCGATATGTTGACTGAACAAACCTATGAGAATCTAACCATCAAGCAGTGCTCCAGTGCGGCCAATCAAATGGGGCGCAAGCACGTCCTCTCGGAAACCTATGGCTGCTCTAGCTGGGAGTTTGATTTTGAGGGCCAAAAATGGGTCGGTGACTGGCAATACGTGCTGGGCGTCAACATCCGCTGCCAGCATCTGGCGCTCTATTCGCTGCGTGGCTGTCGCAAACGCGACTATCCGCCTGCCTTCAATTACAATACCACCTGGTGGAAGTATAACGCCCTCATCGAAGATTACTTTGCTCGCATAGCGGCTGTCACCACCTCGGGCAAGGCTGTTCGCGATGTCCTCGTGCTGCATCCCGTAAGCACTGGCTGGACCATGCTCAAAGAGGGCTCCGAAAGCGAAGCAACTGTCAACGAATATGGTCAGCACGTGAACGACTTTACACGCGCAGTTTTGGCCACCCATCACGACTTTGATTTCGGCGACGAAATCATTATGGCCGATCTTGCTTCTGTTCAAGATGGCAAAATCAAGGTGGGTGAGGTCTCTTATCAGGCCGTGGTCATTCCGCCTTTGACGCGAACTATGTTCAAATCAACCCTGAAAACCCTGGTCGAGTACAGCCGTAACGGCGGCACTGTCATCGCTTTTAAGACACTTCCAGCCATGGTTGAGGGCGTCGAGAGCGAGGACTTGGAAAAACTCTGGAATGCCGCGGGAACAGTTATTCTCAATGACGTTTCAGAACTCAAACCGGCTTTGGACAAGGCTGTTCCCCAGCGCGTCAGCATTCGCACTCGCCAGGGCATGGAAGATGCCAGCATTCTCTACATGCAGCGCAAGATCGGCGATGCCAATGCTTACTTTGTTGTCAACAACGACCGCAACAACACGCATGAACTGATCATTGAGCTTGAAGGCGCGGGCCGTGTTGAAGAGTGGGATCCCCTAACTGGTGAAACGCGCGAGATCGCTGTCGAACGCAAAGGCAATCTGGTTTCGTTTGCATCATCCTTTGGCCCCACAGATTCGCGCATCTATGTCATTGACCCAGAACAAGAGCCTGCGCTCCAGGCTGAGCCGCTTTCGCCCATGCCCGCCTGGTATTTCCATGCGCAAAATCCGAGCTGGTACATTGGGCCGGAATGCGCCTTTAGCCGCACCGATCCCAATATCCTCACGCTGGATATGTGTCGATATGCCATGAGTGAAGATGAGTGGTCTGACGAGATGGAGGTGTGGCGTGCCCAAGATGATGTACGTCAAGCCCTCGGCATGCGCTCTAACTATTACAATGGTCTACCGCAGCGCTACAAGTGGGCCTGCCAAGCGCACCCCAAGGATGGTACCCCCGTCGCCTTTGCTTTTGTCTTTGAAGTCGACACGCCACCCAGCAGCCCTGTGTATTTGCTGGTCGAAGGTGCTGGCGACTATGAAATCAGCCTGAATGGCGAGCCGGTTGATAACAAAATCGCCGGTTGGTACCTCGATCGGGCAATGCATAAAGTGCGCCTGCCATCCCTGATTTGCGGCACCAACGTGCTGGTACTCTCATGCGGTTACACCAACCACATGGAAGTCGAAGATTGCTTCATCCTGGGTGATTTCGGCGTCAGCATGGATCGGCACATCATTGCCGAACCCGAAACGTTGCACTTTGGCGACTGGACCAGCCAGGGCTATCCCCACTATGCGGGCAGCATGATCTACCACGCAGCTTTTTCGGCCAAGAAGGAAGACAAAACCTATCGGCTGTATCTAGGCGAGTGGAAAGCCATTGACATTGCTCTATACGTCAATGGTAATTTGGTGGGGCACATCCCCTGGGCAGCACGCAATGGCTTTGATCTGACGCCATATTTGGTACCTGGTGCTAATAACGTGGACATCGAAGTGGTGAGCAGCCCCCGCAACATGTTGGGCCCGCTTCACCTGGCCGCTGGGCGCGAACCCTGGACGGATTGGCGTTCGTTCCGCAGAACGAACGAGACCTATACACCCAACTATGTGCTCAAAGCCTGGGGGCTCTTTGGCCAGGTAACCATCTGCGAGGAGTAAGACCAAAGTGACATTGGACATCGTCAGCATCGGCGAAGCTCTAGTCGAGATCATGCGTACCGAACTCGACCAGCCTCTTGACCGACCCGCTGGCCTGACGGGGCCCTACCCAAGTGGGGCCCCCGCCATCTTTGCCGATGCCGCCCAGCGGCTGGGCAGCAAAGTTGGCTTTGTTGGGGCCATTGGGCACGATGCGTTTGGTAATTGTATCTATAACCGTTTAGAACAAGACGGCTTGGATTGCAGCGGGTTAAAGCACATGAACTCGTTGCTGACAGGTATCGCCTTTGTCTCATATCGTTCGGATGGTAGCCGCTCATTTGTTTATCATCTATCTGGCTCGGCCGCAGCGGCGGTGCAGTATGAGCATATTCCTGTCAGCTACCACACTGCCAGACATATACACATCATGGGATCGTCATTAACTTTTAGTGATTCTATGCGAGAGGCTTGCTACAAGTTAGCTCGCGACATATATCAGGCTGGCGGCTCGGTCTCGCTTGATCCCAATCTCAGACCTGAACTCATGGACCCAGAAAAGATTCGCGATATCTGTGAGCCCATTTTGTCGCTTTGTCGGGTTGTTTTCCCCAGCGGCGCAGAAGCCACCATGCTTACCGGCGCTAATACGCCCGAGGAAGCGGCGCAGACGCTGTTGGACAAAGGCATCGAGATTGTGGCACTCAAAGAAGGGGAAGGGGGATCGCGTATCTTTACGAGAGAAGGGGTTTTGCACGTTTCTCCCTACAGTGTGATAGAAGTTGACCCCACAGGAGCCGGCGACTGTTACGATGCCGCCTTTATGACCGGGTTGCTGCAAAACTGGCCCCTGGATAAAGTAGGACGCCTGGCTAATGCTGTTGGCGCTCTGGCCACTAGCAAACAAGGCCCTATGGAGGGCGCCCCTTACCTACAAGAAGTCATGACTTTTATGCAACGGCAAGGTATGCCTCTTTAAACATCAAAAGGTATCCCAAAGTATACCTCTGCCTGATTTTTGCTACGGATTATCCCCTCCAAGGCGATAAATCATTCTATCACAGCGGCAGAACGGCCAATAGACTTTTTGCCGCTGTGATGCATGAAATAAGCTATGATCCACTTGCTTATCATTGCAAAGACAAATTGGAGCCTGAGAATAGAAAGATATGCCGAGAAGAGAAAACACGCCTGTTCTTGAAACAAAAAGACTGATCTTGAGGAGATTCGTAGATGCAGATATTGAAGACATGTTTCTCATCTACAGCGACGAAAAAGTAAACACGTTCCTACCGTGGTTTCCCTTGCAGACAGTTGAAGAAACAAGAGACTATCTACACAATCAAATCTATCCTGAATATGAAAAAGAATCCGCCTATCATTATGCAGTTGTCCACAAGCAGATAAATCAGGTCATTGGCTATGTTTCGTTGTGTGGTATCAATGTGGAAAAAGGTTGTGGCGAACTAGGCTATGGTCTACGTCAGGAATTCTGGAATCAGGGTATCACCACAGAAGCATGCAAAGCCGTGTTGGAACGACTAGAGAAAAACGATTTTCGCTTTATCACAGCGACCCATGACGTGAACAACCCGGCAAGCGGTCAAGTGATGGAAAAGCTCGGTATGACATACCGCTACTCATATGATGAGATGTGGCAACCCAAAGATCTGAACGTGACATTCAAGCTGTACCAAATCGATTTCGAGACAATCTAGAATCCCTCTGCTCTATCGCATGACTATCAAAAACCGTCAGTCTTGTTTCTCTTGGCTGGCGGTTTCCTTATTTGTATCTACTGCTCGCCGCACAAACCTACTGAAACTGGCCTGCGCACTGAATACTTGGACCGTCTGAAAACAACAAAAGGGACACTTGATCAAGTGTCCCTCAAAAGTCCTATTGCGTGTAAAATCAGTCGATCAAATCCAACAGCATGCGCACCGTCTCTTGAGCCACGACTTTGCAGCCCGCGGGTTCCTGCCCTACTGCCGTCTTGACATCGTCACAACGCGTTGTTGAGGCATATGCGATGAACTGCTCACGAAGCTGTTGGGATAAGGCATATGCCTTATCATCTGATTCGTCGGCCAAGACACGCCCATATCGAGCGCCGATGATGAGAATGGCCCCGCTCAAAGCACCGCAAATCTCGTCATGCGTACCCGCAACACCTCCACCAAAAGGAGAAGACGCCCGTGCTAGAATGTCTGGACAATTTCCCCACAGATACTCACCAGCAGCCTGGACTACTGCCTCAGAACAGTGCATCCCATTAGCCATCAGTTCAAAAGCTCGTTCACATGCCTGGTCTTTGGTCATGAGAACCTCCCAACTAGATTAAAGTATCCAGCACGAGCCCGGCCCCACGTGCAGATCGGCACACAAAGATGTCCGTAGCCTTACCAGTTGCCGCCAGATAAAAGGAAGCGATACATTCGGCAGCATTCTCTGCCGTTTGCCCCTGCACAAGCGCAACAATACAACCACCCCACCCTGCACCTGTAAGTCGAGCACCCAAAACGCCTTTACAGGCCATTGCGGCATCAACCAATGCTTCGATCTCGTCAAGGCTGATTTCGTAATCATCCCGTGCACTGGCATGCGCCGCTTTCAATAAACTCCCAAAACGGGGCATATCGCCCTTATCAAGAGCATCTACCGCATCCAAGACGCGCGCATTTTCTGTAACAACGTGACGACAACGCTTGCGTACAAAGAATGAATCAGCCTCTGCACTCACACCATCCGCCAGTAAAGCATCAGGGTCGATGCCTTCTGCCAACAGAACATCTCGTGAAACCTCGTCCGGTAGTTTGTACTCAACGCTATCCCACGCATCTGCATCAATATCGCGCAAGGCCAAGACATCTAGCCCTGCTCTGCACATCAGTTGCACACCTATGCGGCACTCGGCCACACGTCGATTAAAGTAGGGGCCAGTGTTGTTATGTCGAATCCCACTATCCGCCACTAACACAGCCATATCAGCTGGCAATGGCACATGGCGAATGGGGTATTCACCATTACCATCTACACGACAATCCAGAAAAAGAGCCTGCCCCTGCTTGCACAAAACCGAGGCAAAGTGATCCATGATACCACCGCGAGTACCTACATACCATTCCGCCTCACTGCAGGCCAAAGCCAGATCCTGCCCTTGCAGGTCGAGACAATTTGTGCCCACAAAAGCGGCCATGCTTGCCACCGTAAGTGCCGAAGAAGAGGAAAGTCCCGCTCCGCGCGGCACCCCATACGGCGAGCGACCATCAACCAAAGCATCAAAACCCCTTATATCTGGATATCGGCGAAACAGGTATTGAGCGGCTCCTTGCACATAATTGGCCCAGTTGCCTACCTCTCTAAGGGGGATGTCAGAAGCCAGTTCAAAAGAACGCTCAGAGTAGAGATCTGATTCGATATTGTAAATATGCACTTGGCGATCCTGTCGTGGACGCACCAGCATGATGATGTCCCGATCCAGCGCCATGGGCAGAACAAAACCCTGATTATAGTCCGTGTGCTCCCCGATGAGATTTACGCGCCCCGGCGCATGATAGATCTGTGCCGGTCCAGGACCATATAATCCTCCAAAAGCAGCAAGACATGAGCGATATCTAGATAATTGCCCGGTGTCGAGGCATCCATAAACATCGATGAGGGCAGTAACGAGGTCTGACAATTCTAGCTCACAATCTAGGCGAGTTCGGCGTCAACTGTGACAACATATAACAAGCTTTGCCAGTTTGCACCCGCACGTTCATCTTGCTGCTGACTAGAGACATGTCCCCCGACGGACTCGACAATCTCTCGAACCCGAGCAGGCGAGGTGCCAAACATCTGGGCACGAGGCACCCCTGGATTACGTAGCATAAAGAGCCAGTTCAAAAGGAATCGCGGCATAATACGCATCACAAGATTATGCCGTCGCCAGGGAATCTGGAAAACGCAAACACCACCGGGCTTGAGCACCCGCACAAACTCGGCCATATAAGCAGCTGATAGTGCACGAGGCATGTGTTGCAAAGTAATCAACGAGAGAACCATGTCAAAAGTGCCATCATCAAAAAGGGCCAGATCATTGCTGGCATTCACGTGATAATGAATGCGCTCTGGTTCAGGATTGAGTTGGTCACCCAACTGTATCATGGATGGTGCAATGTCCACGCCATCCACAATGCCAAAATGCCTTGCTAATGCCTGTGAAAGTCGACCGATACCGCAGCCAAAATCGAGCGCCCGCTCACCGTTTATTGAAATCCCTAAAAGTCTCAGCGTTTCTAGCAGCGCGTCAATCTCAACCAGGCCCGTCTCGAAAAAAGCCGCTCGATCCCAATTGCCACGTCGCTCAGGTTCTGTCAGAATAGCCCACATAGGATCGAGCTGCCCTAGATCATTCCAATCATTTTGAAGTGATTCAATTCTGTGCGACATCCGTTCCCCTACTCAAAAATGCCGGAAGCAAGCATCTGTTGGTTTTCTGTGGCATAGATTGCGATTGTATCAGCTCCGGTATCTGCCAATCCCTCAGGGATCACCAGCACGAGCAATTCTTCATCATAGACACGCTGCTCAAGCTCCAACAAGACGGCAATAGGTTCTTCTGGAGTGTCAGCCTTGACGAGGCGAATATCCGCGGCAGTATCCTTGCCGTCGAAGGCAAAGCTCCGTATAATCAGCGTCTGTAGGCCGGCAACAACCGCACGTCCTGAAGCACCTTCACCTGAAAGAGTTGCCGTAGATCCCACCTCAACAAAAGTGCTGTCTGGAGCTATTACATCGATAGTTGGGAATGGGGTAGGTTCGAGTGTCGCCGGAGCCACGGTGGGCGTCAGCGTAAGGCTCTCACCTCCCGATACTGTAGGGGTTTCTGCAGTTTGGGTACACCCCAAGAGAACAAGAGAAAGCATCAAGACAGCAAAACGACCTAATTTCATCAACTGCTCCGTCGGCAATCCCATGGATATATTCAGACTGTTTTCAGCCAATAAGGGCAGTATAGCGTAAAGGGCCCATTGGGCCAAGCACGAACCCAAGCATGTCGCTGAACCTATTCCCGATTTTGGAGTATGACGAATGGACAACGAGCCAATCGCAGTCAGCATGGTTATCCCCGCCTATAATGAAGAGGCAGCCATACGTTCAGTGCTTGAAGAAGTATTAACCGCGATGAATCGAATAGGCCGCCCCTTTGAGATCATTGTCGTAGATGATGGTTCTACAGATGGCACGGGGCAAGCTTGCGAAGGCATTGATCCACGCATTCGCGTGATCACCCATCGCAAGAATCGCGGCGTGGGCGCCGCCAGAAACACAGGCGTCACCGAGGCAAAAGGTGCCTATGTATTGATGACCGACGCGGATGGTACTTATCCCTGTGACACGGTCCCTGAGATGGTCGAACGGCTTGATGAATGCGATATGATCATTGGTGCACGCGTTCGTGAAGCCGGCACCCATAAATTCCTCAGAACCTTTGCCAAAGACTCGATTCGGAAGCTGGCCTCGTTTCTCACAGAAACAAAAATCCCCGATCTTAACTCGGGGCTTCGCGGTTTTCACCGCGATCTTGTGCCCCAGTTCTTTAACATTCTGCCTACGGGCCACTCTTGGGTGAGCACAATCACCATGGCCTTTCTTAGCAGCGGTTATGATGTGGAATGGGTTCCCATTGAATATAATGCGCGCATCGGCAAGAGCACCTTTCATCCCATCAAAGACACCTATGGCTATGTGCTAAAAGTTATCCGCACCGTTATGTATTTTAACCCACTGCGGATATTCTTGCCCATGGCCCTGTTCTTTTTGGGGATAGGTTTCCTCAAAGGCATCTATGACATCTTTGCCTACTCATTCCATTTTGCACCCTCTACTCTTATTTTGCTCTTCACCGGATTGCAAATGGCAGTCATTGGTTTGCTGGGCGACCTGGTTGTGAGAAGGACGCGATGACCCGTGTATGCATGCTGAGCTCTTCTTATCCTCGATACAGCGGAGACGGCGCTGGTTCTTTCATTGCCTCGTTGGCTATAGAGCTCGCAGCACAAGGACATGAAGTTCATGTAGCAGCCCCATGGGACCCTGCGGTTGAACCAAGGGATGAACAGGGGGTCATTGTTCACCGCTTTCGGTATGCCCGTCATGACGAACAGCACATTGTGGGTCACGGCCGCTCTCTCCAAGCAGATCGCACCATGAAGGGTAATGTGCCGTTGCGAATGCCTGCCTATATCTGGCAGGCACTGCACACCGTCCGCAAACTGCACCGACAATACCATTTTGATGTCATCCACGGGCAATGGGCTGTACCCAGTGGGGCTATAGCTGCAATAGCCAGTGTATTGTGCGACATTCCTCTCGTCATCAGCATGCACGGTTCTGATGTATATGTCATGGAGAAATCCAAACTTTATCGTCTGGCCGGGCGGATGGCTTTTGCTCGATCGCGCCAGGTTACGGCCTGTAGTCAGGATCTATTATCGCGCGCCCAGACTATTGGCCTCGATGGGGGACTGGTTATCTCCTATGGTGTTGACGCAGCTCGTTTTAACAGAACTCCGACTCTTGAAGCCGTAACACGAAAAGCATGGGGCATCGACACAGCTACGCCTATCATTGGCGCCATAGGGCGCTTGGTCCACAAAAAAGGTTTTGACGTGCTGCTAAACGCCATGCCCTCTGTTCTAGAGCAAATGCCTGACGCCGTCTGTGTGATTGGCGGCGATGGCGACCTGCGTAGAGCACTGGAAACACAAGCCTATGAACTGGGTGTTGCTGAGCATGTCCGCTTTTTAGGGCACGTCAGTTGGGAGCAATCGCCAGGATTCTATGCCGCCTGCGATGCCTTTGTCCTGCCATCGGTTATTGATCGCGATGGCAACGTCGATGGCTTGCCCAATGTCTTGCTCGAAGCCATGTCCAGTGAATGCCCTATCGTTGCTACGCGGATTGGCGGCGTACCTTCTGTAATCACAAACGAGCGGACAGGCTTGCTCATAGAGTCGCGAGATGAAAAAGCTCTTGTAGTTTCTCTCATTGAACTTTTGCGCGACAAGAAGAAGGCTACCCTTTTGGGCAATCAAGCCAGGGCATTTGCGCTTGAAAACCTCTCCTGGGAGAAAATCGCCACTCGATATAACACGATCTATACACAGGTTGTCGCCCCATGAATCATGCTAACACCGCTCCTGCCTACCACAACACCAGCAAGCGACTTGCCGACAAAGAAGCGCGCGAGCGCAAGGCTGCTAAAATCATGGCAGCACTGATACAGGCAACACCACAACCTCTGGAACAGAGCATCCTTCTCGATGTAGGATGTTCGTATGGCTATATTACCCATGCCCTTGCCCCCCACTTTCTGGCCAGCATTGGGCTGGAATATGACAGCAGTGCCCTCGTTGCTGAAGAAGAGGATCCTCTCTTTGTCCACGGAGATGCGACGCGTCTGCCTATCAAGGATGGCAGTGTAGATGTGGTCATAAGTGCCCAGGTCTATGAGCATGTCTCTAACGCCACTGCCATGTTCGCCGAAATCTGGCGCGTTTTGCGTCCCGGCGGTATCTGCTTTTTCAGCGGTCCCAACAGGCTGTTCCCTTACGAGTACCATTACCACCTGCCTTTTGTACACTGGCTCCCTGATAGATCCGCGGCCTGGCTTTTAACACATATCAAGCCAGGTAGTGTTCATGACGTGCACAGTCGTGGATTCTGGGCCTTGCGAAAGGCTCTTCACCTCTTTGAGATTCACGACTATACCATACGCATGATCAAGGATCCTGAGCAGTACCATGCCGAGGATGAGATGGGCAAACTGAGATGGTTGAGTCGACTGCCACGCCCTCTTTTGAATCTCTTTTTGCCAATAGTGCCCAACTTTAACTGGATACTTGTCAAACCTGATTACCCAGCAAACTATTCCGAGGAGATTTAGCCATGCGCATTGCCATCGATGCCCTGGGTATAAGCTATCCGGGAGGCGGTCGCTCTGCCACACTAAACTTGCTCGAACCGCTTATCAAAATTGATCAGCAAAACGAGTACCTCATCTTTCTGGATCAGCCCGAACCTTCACTTGATAACAACCAAGGCAATACCAGGCAGATCATCGCGCCTACTGCAAGCCGCATCAAGTCAAGGGTGTGGGCACAGTCCACATGGCCATACTTTCTAAAGCGAGAAAAGGTCAGTGTCATCCATCACACCAAAAACCTAATGACCCGCTTCTCACCCTGTCCATCTATCGTCACCATTCATGACCTAACCATCCTGGAACATCCGGAAATCTATCCCAGGATGGATGTGCTTTACTGGAAAACGATTGAAAGATCGGCTGTACGCTCGGCCAGCCACGTTATCGCTGTATCTCAGCTTACTGCGAACGACCTGGTCAAATTCTTCAAGTTGTCACCCAGTAGAATCGCTGTTATCCCCGAAGGCATCGGCGATGTCTTTGCTCCTGTTGCTGTACCTCTTGTTCAAAAAGTACGCGAGCAGTATAACTTGCCCAAACGCTATATCCTGCATGTGGGTAGTATTTCAGCCAAGAAGAACCTTGCTACGTTGGCACGCTCCTATTTCAGACTGATAAAAGAAGGGGATTACACAGGGGCACTTGTCCTTGTGGGCCGTCGCTATTGGAAAGAGGGCGATGCCGAACTTGATCAGGTTCTGGAGGAAAACAAGGGAATCGGGCAGGTTATTTTGACTGGTGCCGTCCCGCAAAAGGACTTGCCAGCTTTGTACACCGGTGCAGAATGCTTTTGCTTCATCTCTGTACATGAAGGATTCGGCCTGGTACCTCTGGAAGCGGCCGCTTGTGGCGCTCCCGTTATCTCGACACGAGTTGGTGCCGTTGAACAGTTGATGGGAGACGCAGCCCAGTATATCGAAAATCCGCACAGCAGCAGTGAGCTGGCACAGCAAATCCGAGCAGTGATCACTGATCCGCAAGAACGCGCAAGTCGTTCGATACGTGGGCTAGAAATCGCCCCGAATTTTTCTAGAACAAAGGCTGCCATGACGACTCTGGCACTGTACGAACGCATCGCAAAATCATGAAAATCCAAAAGTGGTTGCACAACTCTTTGCAATCAAAGAACACCCTTTTCGATCAGACAGATTCAACGAATGCTACCTGGAGCGACTTAAAACAGGGACTATGTAAAAACAGCTGGCATAAAAGCCTCTCAATTGTCGCCGGAATTATCATTATCGGCCTGTCACTTTACTATCTTGGTCGCAATATGGCTCCCCTTCTTCGAGATCTATCCTGGGTTGAAGACCTTCGGTGGGAGTTTGCGGCTGTCGCTCTTATTCTCTTTACCATTGGCAATCTGCTGGGGGGCGTCCTTTGGCACATGATCCTCAAGAGCATGAATCAAGAATGCCCACTGGGCCCATCCATCTGGATCAATACCATGGCAGTATTAGGCAAATACATACCCGGCAGTGCCTGGCAAGTCGCAGGACGCGCCTATCTGACCTCACGCACAGGCCCTGATCTCAAAATGGTAAGCTCTGCCACAGTGCTCGATCTTGCTACCAAAACCCTGACCGCTCTGCTTCTTTCTGCCGCCTTGGTGCCAACGAGCATCCTAACGGAAGCCCTCGGAATCCCCGAGTGGATTATCATTACCCTTGCCTCACTAGCGCTAGTAGCTATCATTGCAATTCCATATATATCTCGCCTTGGTTTCGTGCGTTCAAATCGGCGTTTGAGCAGCTGGCTTCCCATTGTTAGCCGTAAACGCTATTGGCTCACCTGCATCGCCATGACCCTCACCTGGGCAGTCAATTCAGCAGCAAATGCTTTTCTAGTTCAGTCATTCCAAAATCTCACAACGCCCGAATGGCTGCTTGCCGCTGTATCGTTGCCTCTCTCAATAACTGTAGGAGGCTTTACTCCTTTTGCCCCAGCGGGATTAGGGGTACGCGAAGCCGTTCTTGCTGCGACGTTGGGCAGCATTGTGCCAACAGCCATAGCCTCAGCCGCAGCTGTCGCTTCACGCCTCGTCATGATCCTAGCAGATCTGATTGCCATGGCGACCGTCTCATTGATGGGCAAACGTCTGGCAGGGGATTTAGTGCGAATCACCCGAAAGGATTAGCCCAAACACTCTCTTTTTTGAAGGCCTTTAGCAACTTGTTGCCCAATTAACCCTATCGGGCAATTGTTCCCATTCAATTCAAATGTTATCCTAAATACAGTTGGGTTCCATTTTTATTACAAGAGGAGCGCGGTATGAAGCACACCAAGCAAATTACCCTGTTCGTTAGCCTCTTGCTGGTGATTGCACTGGCATTTGGCGCAACGATGAGTGCCCAGTCTGGCACATGGGTTTCTGGTATCACCATCCAGAACCTGAGTGATTCAGAGGCTGCCAATGTCACCATTACTTTTTACTGGGCTGAGGGCGAGACCCTTGCTGGCCAGGTAGCTGCCACAGTGACAGCAACGATCCAGGCTGGCAAAGCACAAACCTGGTATATTCCGTCGGCCGTTACTGATCTGCCCGATGACTTTGTCGGTTCTGCCGTCGTTACCTCGGACGTGCCTGTAGCCGCCAACGTTAACACTCAGGTACCTACGACGCATGGTGGATCGCCCAGTGATCCTAACCGTATCGGTACGTCCATTGGTGTGCTCGATCCGGCAACCACCCTCTACTTTCCACAGGTTGAAAAGGCTTATTATAACTGGAACTCGTACGTCGCTGTACAGAACACCTCTGGTACTGGAGCCAGCGTTACAATCCGCTACTACTCCAAGTCCAATGGTGCTGAAGTAACTGCTGCTGCGCAAACAGTGAACGTAAGCGCCTATTCGACCTACATCTTCCGTCAAGCCGAAAACAGCGCCCTTGCTAGCAATTGGGTGGGTTCAGCTGTCGTTTCATCGAGCCAGCCACTGGCCGGTATCGCCAACTTGTTCAATGAAGGTTCAACAGCCGATACAGCTGCTTTCTTGAGCTATAACGCCTTTACCTCTGGTGCCACTACGGCCTATGTGCCTCGTATCGCCCGCAACTACTATGGCTTTGAGGGCGGTTTGACTGTACAGAACGTCGGTACTTCGGCCACCAACCTGACCATCACCTATAACTTTGGTGGGTCAGAGTATGTGCAGACCGTCGCGAATGTTCAGCCCAGCGCTTCAGCCGTACTCTTTTTGGCTAACGTTGCCGAGCTTGCAGGCGTGATGGGCAGCGGCTCTGCCGTCGTCGAATCTAGCGGCCAGCCTATCGTGGCAACGGTCAACATCGATTATCGTGGTTACGTTGGTTCTCTTGCCAATAGTGAAGGCCGTGGCGCCACGTACAATGCCTTCCTCGAAGGCGAAGCCACCGATACCGTGTTCTTTAGCCAGGTAGCCAGTCGTTACTATGGTTATTGTGGTGGTATCCAAATTCAGAACGTCGGCAGCAGCGCTGCAACAGTTACCGCAACCTTCTCAGCCTCGGGGTATTCTGACGTTACCGTGAGCGCCACCATTGCCTCGGGCGCCAGCGTGCAGTGGTACGCCCCGAATGTCGCCGTATCCGGCTCGGATCCGTATCTGCAGTGGAACGGTTCAGTCGTCGTCACCGCTGACGAGGGAGACCTCATCGTCGGTGTGGCCAACAACTCGGTCCGTGCTGATACAGATGCCAGCTATGGTGTAAACTATGGCGACAACTATTCTGAATACAACGGCGTGAACAAATAGGCTCTATAAAACTAGAGGGGAGACGATATCGTCTCCCCTCTTTTATTTGCCCATCACAACATTTATTTGCTCCCAAGTCGCTTTAGAACCACCAACGTAAAGTCATCAAAGACCTCGGCTCCGGCAGAAAAACCTTGTACCGAATTATCCACACGTTGGGCTAACTCCTTGGCCGATTCTGCAGCAGATGTTTCACCCAACGTCCATTTGAGTCTATCTTCACCAAAATCTTGCTGCGAAAGATTGATCGCGTCGATGACGCCGTCTGTGTAGAAAAGTACAGTATCATTTGCCCCTAAAGCAATAGCATCTTCCTCAAAAACAGGATCATCAACTATGCCCAATACAACACCCCTTGGGCAGAGCTCTGAGATGGTCGAATCGGCACCATGCCACACATAAGGTGGATTGTGACCGGCACGGGCAAACTTGAACACCCCCGAATCCGTATCCAACACGCCATAGAAAAGGCTCACAAACATGCCGGTGTCATTCTCGTCAGCAAGAAGATGATTGGCCAGGCGCAACGTCTCAGCCGGAGAATGCGCACCCTGGGCAGCAGCCCGGATGATTGTGCGAGATAGTGCCATATACAAAGCTGCCGCAACACCCTTGTCTGATACATCCGCAATGACGATGCCTAGGCGATTGGGAGCGAGATGGATAAAGTCGTAAAAGTCACCCCCCACCCCTCTGGCCGCACGCCACTTGGCCGCGATCTGCCAGCCAGCAATCTGTGGGAAAGCATGGGGCAAAAAGCTCTCTTGAATTTCCCTGGCAACCTCAATTTCACGCTCTAACCGTTGTTGACGAAGGGTGCTTTGATACAATTCAGCCGATTCCATGGCTGATGCCACCTGAACAGCAACACCCTGCAAGACGGCGATCCGAGCCCCCACAGGAGGAATAGCAGCAGCATGACCAACTACAAGCGCACCCAACAGCCTGGAGCGTACACGCAAGGGAATAACCATAGCCGTATTTGCATCCAGTGCATGTCCAATCTCTGGTGCTTTGACAGCAAAAACATCACCAGCCATGAGTGGATCTAGCGCTGCATCATCAGAAGTGGATACCAGGCGATTGGCATGGTCGAGGGCACGCCCAGAGATAGCACCAAAAGCCCTGCAGTGCGAAAATCGATTCGCTCCAGCATCCCACTGTAATATTCCACACCAGGATACACCTGAAAAAAGGACTGTGGCACGCGCAACTCGCTCCAATGCCTGGTCGATATCATTGGTCGCCCCTAGCACACCCGCCACCTGAAGCAAAGCAGCCGATATCCAAGCATCTGCCTGCTGTGATGAATAGAGCCGGGCGCTATCGAGACCCAAAGCACACTGGTTGGCAATATCTGCGGCCAAAGTGCGGCGGCGCGGCAAAATAGGGCTTTGACCGCGGCCAGACAAAGCCAATACACCATCTACACGACCTTGCGATCCCACTGGTAGCAATAGAACGTTCTGCCCTATGTCCAAACGAGACAGTGGTTCTGGCATATCCAGCCCTAACGATATAGAGAGTGCTAATTCACCGTGTTGGCGCGTTCTAGCCAACAAAGCGGCATTTTCATCTACAGCCTGCTGCGCTTGGTAAAGTTGATCAAGCTTACTCCCCCAACCGTACAGTGCCCCGATGACAAAGCTATCCCTCTGATCATCCCAGAGATAGACCACAGATTGACCAAAGCCAGCCAGCCGAACAGCAAGCACTGCGACTGCGTCCAAAACAGCCGTCGGATCATTCAATTGACCAACAGCCTCAGTAACCTGCTGTAACACCATGGTCGACCAAGCCTGTTCGCGCTGCGACTCGTACAAACGTCGATCTTCGATGGCGATTGCAACCTGATCGGCTAACGTTTGTAGAACAAATACATCATTTTCAGTAAAGGCATCAAGCTCATTGCTCTGAGCATCAAGCACGCCGACAATACGATCCTCAATTCTCAAGGGAACAGCAAGTTCGGAACGCGTCTCTGGCAAAGCGCTATCAGGAAGAAAACGATTCTCGCGACGAACGTCATTTGCAAGAATCGTCTCTCCTTGAGCCGCCGTACACCCCATAATGCCCCGCCCCCATAGAACAGCAAGCCCGCGACGCTGAATATAGGGATTGGATGCAGCCTGGAACTCGATGGTCTTTGCTGTTCCATCAGCCGTCAAAATAGAGACATGGTAATAAGAGAATGTGTCCGCAATCAGACGAACGGTGTCTTGAAAGAGCGTGCCAAGATTCTGAATTGCCGCCACTTTTCTGCTGACCTGAGCAATGGCCACAAGCTGAGCCGATCTAGTTTGCTGATGCTCGTAAAGTTGGGCCGAATGCAAGCCCAAGGCCGCCTGAGATGCCAAAAGTTGAAGTGCGTCCAAATCAGCGTTGCGATAAGCACCTTCCTCAGGACTTTGTAAAGAGATGACGCCCATCAAAATGCCATCGAGAATGATTGGGATGTACAAAGCGCTCGCAGTGACTTTGCCAAGGCGAAGCGGAACTAACCCTGGGCCAGCGGCCGCTGAATATAGAACTGGCTGCAGTTTGGTGCTAATCATATCAAAGGCACCACGTCCCAGATCCATTCCCTCGCCCGAGATAGCTCGACCGGCCACAGCAAAAAAGGGTGTCTCCAAATCGTCAGAATCTGGATTGACAAGCTGCATGACAAAAACGGGGGTATCCACAATCTGCTTGCAATGCTCGAAAACCAACAGGCAAACCTCGGATACAGCTAAACGTGCCTTGAGCATTGAGGCGCCTAATGAAGAGATGGCAGAGAGCTCTTTGACATGCCGCCTGGAGCGCACGAGACCTGCCCATAATTCACGAATGACCGCGCCAAAGCCGAGGACAAGCAATGAAATTAGCACAAAAAGAATGCCGCCTGCCTGTACACCAGAGACGATAACCAGGGCAAAAGGAAGCGGCAGGAATTCTATAAGCAGTGAATAGGGAAGCACGATTCGTAAAAAGAGGCGTGTCGCTTGAGTACCTGAAGAGAACAATTCACAAAAACACCAGCCCATGTGATCCAGAGTGAACCAGGCAGCCGATGCACCAAGAGCGGGGAAAAGCAATGAACCATCGATGACAGAAGGAGCGATCGAACCTCCTAGCCATGCATAAACCTGGGCACTGGCAAAAGTCATTAGGATGTTTAGCCCACCTGAAAAAAGTGTGGAAACAACAAGCTCCCCAGAACTGTGATCACAAACTGGTTCATCCGCCAGCAAAAGACAGAGGGAGCTGCTAAGACCGGCAACGAATCCCCCTTGCACAGGACCCAGAGAGATCAGCGCAGCCAGATCGACCATGCCAACCAGACTGTGGGTAACTTGGGATGTAACCTTGACGCCCAAACGCTTAATGCCCAGCGAAAGCAAAAAAAGAGAGCTCACCGAAATCCAGTTGATTCCAGATTCCATAGTCAGGGCAAAATACAACAGCAAACACCATCCCGTAGCGCCCACTATTAACCTGTAGCTCAGCCCTGCCCAGTGGTGGCTATCAGCGCCGGATGAATCGCCAGTGTATCGCACTTTTCTCTCCGTGGCATCTCGCGGCATGTTCAAAAACGCCATGCCATGCAGCCAGATAGGCTACTGAGTTGAATCAACATCGTTGGGTACGAATCGTTTGCGCATAACAACCTGATTACCCCGATACGCATGCGTGCTAAACTCGACGCTGTCCATCAGGCGTCGCATGAAAAACACGCCCAACCCGCCTATAGAACGTTCCTCCATAGGCGCTTCAAGATCAGGCTCGGGGATGGAATCAGGATCAAACGGCGTGCCATAGTCCGTTATCCGGATAACGAACTCTTGATCCTGGACAGAACAGCACACGCGCAAGGTTTGATCCGATCGGGTAGCATAAGCATGCTCAATAGTGTTCGTACACGCTTCATCGACAGCTATCTGAATATCAAAGATGCTGTCATCATCCAGCCCTGCTTCACGAGCCCGCTCAGCAACAAACTCTGCTATAGCTGCAAGATTCTGGGTGCTGCTCTTGACGCAAAGTTCGTATTCAACAGCCATTGCACTACTCCCAAAAGTAGACCGCCCCATCATGCACTATCATGATGAGGCGGTAAAGACCATACGAACGATCTAGAAAGAGCCTACGGCAAGAGTTGGAGTTTCAAATATCTCTACCAACGGCGCAATTCCCGCCAATTCAAGGACATGCATGATGCGGTCGGGGACCGCAGCCAACCGCACATCCCCGCCGGTTGTCTCTCGGCAGGATTTGTAAGCATTTACAAGAGCGCGAATAGCAGCACTGCCAAAGTATTCGACATCCTGCATGTCCAGAACGATGCGGAATACACCATCGTCCATCGAGTCATTCATTGCTTGATCAAGTTCTGGCGCCGTATTGCTGTCAAAACGGCCTTCAAGCTTGAGGAGATCACATCTCTTGAGTTTCGTTACTGTAATATTCATTAGCTTCCCCTGATTGTATCGGAGTTACTTGCCTAGAGATTATACCACAGGGGCAACTCTATCTTCAATCTTCTCAGATGCTTCTTGTTCAATGAGGCGAAAAGAGACAGCGGCAAGGCCTACGACAAACCAGAACAGGGCAGCGGCATGAGGAAAATCAGCATTAAAGAAATAGTGATCAAATATGCCGCTAAACAGTGCCCCTGCTATGGCCAACGCAGTGCCGTACATGATCGCCTCAAGCGATGAATCTCGTTTAACAACGCGCCGGGCACGGGCAAAACTGGCCATAAATGATCCCATAGCCAACAAGAACAGAGCTACACCGGGAATACCCATCTCTTCACCAATGAGCAGATAGACACAAGATACCCCTAAATAGGTGTCAATGTAAGGCGTATCGCCAAAGCCAACACCCAGCCAAGGTTGCCGACCGATGACCTCAATTGCATCGATATACTCGCCAAAACGCATCTGTGTGGCCAAGTCCTCGCCGGCGATTCCCTCCATAAAGTGCTGCACATATTCTTGCGCGGGAGGAAGTAAAAGCAGGAACACTGCGCCGACTACAGCATAGATCAGCAAACGAGGATACCGCAGCACCGCGAGCAGGAATACTCCAAAAGCATAACCGACAAATGAGCCGCGGGAATAGGTGAGGATGAGACAGACAACCAGGGGCAGCAACATGGCCACAATCCAGCCACGTTTCAGCAGTGGTTGTACCGCAAAGAGCTGCGCTGTGGTGATGAGAGAGACAATGACTAACATGCCGCCAAACACGTTGGGATCGACAGAGGTAGAGATGGCTCGTTCAGCCAAAGAAGTGTCATCCTCAACATAACGCAACACATCGCCACTGGGATACCGCACCACATCGAGCATCGAAAGGATGCGATTAGCCAGATAATCGGGCATCACATATAGCACGATGCCGATGAGTGCTGCTAATGCGCCGGCAGCCATCAGAGCAATTACCAGAACATTCAACTGCTTACGATCTCGAACAGTGTTAATGACCAACACAAACACCAACACGCTGAGCATCAACTCGGCAAAATGCCGCAACACCGTCGTCGTCAGTGCAGAATGAGAAAGGCCCGCGACAAAGGACATGCAAGCCAGCAGCATAAACATCACCACAACAACCGTCGGAGGAGCGGCGATAAAATCGCTCTGTTTACGGGTTGCCAGCCGCATAATCCACACAAAGAAAACGGCGATTAAAACGATGTCAAGAAAGGTCGGTGAGAAGCCAATGTCAAAGGGCAAAGCAGCAAAGGGCAGCAAACAGATGACAGCAATAAGAGCAAGAAGCCCGACAAGCTGATAGCGCAAAACAGCCAATACACAGAGCAATCCGATTAGAATCGCAGTGCCATAAAGAGCATCGGCCAAGCCCAGAACCATGCCAATAGGCAGACCCGCCACCAGGCAAATCGCCAGAATGGAGAGGGCGCGAACCCACCACCGCTCGTTAAAAAGGCCCTTGCGAATCAACGCAACGTCAAACATCTGCCTCCATCCAATAGTTGATTCAATTTATGGTAGCTTATCAGTAGGCGCATTCAAAGCCTGGTTGACAAAGCCGAGCTCTGGACTATGCTTAACTCGTGGGGGTGGTAGGGTCCCGGTGGGCTCCACGGTCTTCAAAATCGCTGAGGGGTGCTGCAGAAGCGGCCCTGGTGGGTTCGACTCCCATCCACTCCCGCCTACCTGAATGCCATGGACCGGACGCTAAGCGTCCGGTCTTTGTTCCCCTAGGGCTCCAAGCCAAGTATGGCATCCAGTGTCAATATCGTAAAGCGGGGACGCAAATAACGTGCATAGTGCAAAGCTGCATCCCGCTCATCGTTGTCCAAACCAAGTTCCAAAGCTTCAACGGCACCGCCCGCACGCTGCAACAAATCACGCATCACCTCGGGTTCGGGAACAGTCGCTGCCACCTCTTGAATCTGGTACCAGTGATGCATCACCTTTTCACATACTCGAATGATTTCCCCAGAACTAACGAGAAAAGGCCCATAATTGGCGATGACAGATTCAGCCAATTCCCCATACCCTGCACGAATCTCGCGTTCCTGTTGCTCACGGGAACAAATCTCGGCCTTCTGTAGGCAGTCCAGCACATCATCGCATGTCATAGTTCGCAAACGATGGTAACGCTCAGACATTAACACCGCACCGACACCGACCTTGGCGCCATGCAATACAGCGGGGCGCCCCTCATGCAATAGTTTCATCTCCCAAAAGTGAGAGAGGTGATGTTCGGCACCAGAAGCCGGGCGGGAATTACCATAGGCCAACATGGACAAACCAGAATCGATAAGGGCTTCTAGCAGGGTTTTGACCGCCTGTGGATCTCCAGAGCCGATGCCATCCGCTACAGCCACACAGTTTTCCAGGGCCTGCCGCGTCTGCGCCGCCACAACCTCGTCATAGCGCTCTTCCAACAGAATGCGACCTAACTGCCAATCGGCAAGGCAAATATACTTGCCCAACATATCGCCAAAGCCAGCGGCGCGCATTGCCACAGGCGAATTGGCCAGCGTGTCCAGATCACCAAAGATTGCTTCTGGCCCTTGGGCATTGACCGTCTTTTTAAAGCGGCGAATCACTACTGGAGCACTCACTGAGGCATAACCATCCACCGAAGGAGCCGTGGGCAGGGCGATAAACGACGCCCCTACTCGATGGCTGACCAGGCGGGTGATATCAGTGATGGTGCCACTACCTACAGAAACATACGTACGCCCCTGGCGATCCTCATTAAGCAGGACATCCATGACGGCGTCAGCATCGGCGGCGAGCTCATCATCCGTGAACTTGACCAGCAGGACATCACATCCACTCGCTTTTAGTGCTTCGTGTGCGCGGCACCCCAAGGCCTCGTAGGTATTCTCGTCGGCCACCATGAGGACGCGGTCGATACTGTGTTCAGCGCAGTATGAGACCAGCGCCGATAATGCATCATGACCAATGTGAACCTTAACAGGAGACATGGAAGTATATCCTCCTTCAAATGCGACACATGTAACAGAATACGCCCAGATCGCTTACTAGCCAAGTCCGAAATTAGGCAGAGGTAGCTTTGACGAAAAGAGGGCAATACCCTATACTACCGTTTGACGGGGTGTGGCGCAGTTGGCAGCGCGCAGCGTTTGGGACGCTGAAGTCGGAGGTTCAAGTCCTCTCACCCCGACTGGCCCTGTAAGCTAGATGCGGGAGTAGCTCAGTTGGCAGAGCTCCTGCCTTCCAAGTAGGTTGTCGCGAGTTCGAATCTCGTCTCCCGCTCTAAAAGAGAAAGCCGTCCCTGGTATTGCTGGGGACGGTTTTCTTTTCATATATATCTCCAAAGTCGCTTGCTTTTGCCCAAGTCACAGATTACCATGCTGCCAAAGCTCTGCCCCGATTGATTGTATGAGGAGAAAACATGGCAAATACGAAACAGTTGGTTGATCGCGCTTTGAACGCAGGCGAGGGCATTTTGCAGCTCAAGCCCACCTGGGTGCCTCGCGTTTTTTGCATCCCTGGGCGCCGCCTCAAGCTGCATCCCGACGATCTCTATGCATATGGCGCCGATCGCGGCGGCATTGACGAGCGCTGGTTCTGCTCCACCACCCGCGCCGATAACGGCCCCAGCACCACGCCCAATGAGGGTCTGTCTGAGATCGTGGTGCCCGATGACACCGGCTATAGCCTGATTCTGCTGCGCGATGCCGTCGAAGAGATGGGCGCTGCCATCATAGGCCAACGCCTCATGAGCAAATACGGCAAACTACCCGTCTATTCCAAGTTCTTTGACAACCTCGGCCCACTGCCCTTTCATCTGCATCAGATGGATGAGGCCGCCCGGCGTATGGGTATGGAGCCCAAACCAGAGTCATACTATTTCCCTATACAGCTAAACAATTACGGAGGCCGATTCCCCTACACCTTTTTCGGGTTCAAGTCGGGTACCACGCGCGATGAAGTGCGCCACTGCCTGGAAACGTGGAACCAGGGCGATAACAACATCACCGATCTCTCGCGGGCCTATGCTCTGCGGCCCGGCACCGGCTGGGATGTGCCCGCTGGTGTACTGCACGCTCCAGGCAGCCTTCTGACCTATGAACCGCAATATGCTAGCGATGTCTATGCCATGTTTGAGTCTCTGGTAGATGAACAACCCATCAGTTGGGATCTACTGGTCAAAAATGTGCCCACAGATCATCAACAGGACTTGGATTATCTTTTGGATATGATCAATTGGGAAGACAATCTCGATCCTGACTTTGCTGCACACCGCTTTATGAAGCCCAAGCCCGCAGGAGCATATGACGAACAGCAGGCTGCAGGCTATGCCGATATGTGGATCACCTACAAGAGCCCGGACTTTAGCGCCAAAGAGACAACCATTCTGCCAGGGGCCTGTGTAACCCTGCACGATAGCGCCGCCTATGGCGTCATCTTTATCCAGGGGCACGGCCAAATGGGCGCGCACGCCGTCGAATCACCAACACTTGTTCGCTTTGAACAGATCACTCAAGACGAGTTCTGGGTAACAGAAGATGCGGCCAAAGACGGTGTACAGATAATAAACGACTCACAAACAGAACCCCTAGTGCTATTGCGCCATTACGGACCGGAGAATCCAGATTTGTGCACAAACTCGTAGCGTATACATAGAGTTTGACGCCCCTCAACCCAGATGGTAAAATCGCTGATTGAGGAACGGGCCCATAGCTCAGCGGCAGAGCTGCCGGCTCATAACCGGTTGGTCCCTGGTTCGAATCCGGGTGGGCCCACTCAGCAGCACCGAAATCGGTCTGGCAGATAACAGGCCGATTTTGTTTTATCTCGGTTTTTAGCAATTCTGGCTTTGCCCCTCACCCTGTGGTAGAATGCACTATGCGAAAGTACGTTATATTTTTGCACTGATTCAAGGAGATTTCTGTGGCGCCCAATTGGCAAAAAAATGCTTTTGTATATGTCTTGATCATGGCAGCAGCCATGCTGTTGATGTTCAGTCTCTTTTCTCCGACGCAAACTCAGGAGATATCTCTTTCTGAAGTTGCCTCTCTCATCAAAGAGGGCAATATTCAAGAAATTACTATTGGCGCGGATGGCGATTTGACGATCCTTGTTCCGCAAGGCAACAGTTATCTGCAGTACATCTCATACAAGGAGCCAGATATCAGCTTTGGCGAGTCCTTGATGAACCTGGGTGTAACTGCAGAAGAGCTGGCCACTATCCCCAATGTCTACGCCGAAAGCCCAAGTATTTGGGACGGCGTTGGCATCCTTTTGATCCAAATCGTGCCGCTGGTGATTTTCGGCGTCATGTTGGTGATGATGCTGCGACAGGCACAATCTGGCAACAACCAGGCCATGTCTTTTGGCCGCAGCCGTGCCAAAATGTTCACTGGCGACCGTTCGACTACCACATTTGATAATGTGGCCGGGGCTGACGAAGCCAAAGAAGGACTTCAAGAGATTGTCGAATTTCTCAAAGAACCCGAGAAATTTACCGCCTTGGGAGCACGCATTCCCAAGGGCGTGCTTCTTGTAGGCCCGCCAGGCACAGGCAAGACGCTCATGGCGCGCGCTGTTGCAGGCGAGGCCGGTGTACCCTTTTTCTCGATCAGCGGTTCCGAGTTTGTAGAAATGTTTGTGGGCGTGGGCGCAAGCCGCGTGCGTGACCTGTTTGATCAGGCCAAGCGCAACAGCCCTTGTATTATCTTTGTCGACGAGATTGATGCCGTAGGCCGACAGCGCGGCACAGGGCTTGGCGGCAGCCACGACGAGCGTGAACAGACCCTCAACCAGATTCTGGTAGAGATGGACGGCTTTGAAACCGATACCAAGGTAATCGTCATCGCCGCTACCAACCGACCGGACATCCTGGACCCAGCCCTACTGCGCCCCGGGCGTTTTGACCGTCGTGTAGTCCTCGACCGACCAGATCGTCGCGGGCGAGAAGGCATTCTCAAGGTTCATGTCCAGGGTAAACCTCTGGCAGATGATGTTGATCTTTTGGTGCTGGCCAAGCAGACGCCGGGCTTTACCGGCGCCGATATTGAAAACTTTGTTAACGAAGCCGCTATTCTGGCTGCACGTCGTAACAAGTCGCGCATCGGGATGGATGAACTCCAAGAAGCTATTGAGCGCGTTATTGCCGGACCCGAGCGCAAAAGCCGCCTGATCACCGAACATGAAAAGCGACTCACTGCTTATCATGAGGCTGGGCATGCCATCATCTTCCATACTCTTCCCAACTGTGATCCGGTTCACAAAGTATCGATCATTGCCCGTGGCATGGCCGGTGGCTATACCATGTCGCTTCCGGAGGACGATAGCCGACTTCGCCTGCAATCCAAAGCTCAGTTTGAAGATGAGCTGGCAGCTATGCTTGGCGGCCGTGTGGCAGAGGAACTCGTCTTTAACGACATTACCACAGGAGCCAGCAGCGATTTGCGGCGCGCTACCCAAACAGCCCGTGCCATGGTCACCGAGTACGCCATGACCGAAGCCCTGGGGCAACGTACATTCGGCCAAAAAGAAGAAATGGTCTTCCTCGGACGCGAAATCGGCGAACAGCGCGATTATTCGGAAGAGATGGCCTCCAAGATCGATGTCGAGATCAAGAACTTGCTCGACATTGCTTACCAGCGAGCAAAAGAAGTCCTTATCACATCGCGGGACAAGCTCGATGCGATTGCACAAGCACTTATCGAACGCGAAACGCTTGATGCACCCGAATTCGAGGCGATCATGCAATCAGAACCAATTTCAATCTAGCCTTACAGAAAGGGGTCGAACGCATCTAGTTCGGCCCTTTTTTCATAGGAGAGACAAAATGAGCGATCCCCTGGCACATGCTGAATTCTCTGCCCAAGTCACACTTCAAGACACTGCCGCTATCGTAATGAGCGGCGAATTACAAGTGCTGGCTACCCCTCGGTTGATCGCTTGGATGGAACGTACGGCCGTTGAGGCCTGTAAAGGCTTACTTGAAAAAGGCCAAACTACTGTCGGTGGCGATATCGCGATGCAACACATCGCCCCATCGACTATTGGTCGGATGGTTCGTGTCATAGCCAAGGTCATCGAGCAAAACGGCAAAAAGCTCTATATTGAGCTTTCTGCATGGGACGACGCCGGTTCTATCGCTTCTGCCTCTCACACGCGCTATATCGTCGAGAGCCAGCGCTTTATGGAAAAAGCTCGAACACGCTAGCCTAGTTCAAATCCACAGGCATGAAAAAAGCCCCTGCTTTTACAGGGGCTTTTTCTATCAGAGCATTACCAGGTGTAGCGCACCGTATAGGTTACAGTTGCTTCCCCATCAGCCGGCACATCGACATCAAATTGAGCCGTGTGCGCATCCACCATCTCATAGTCTGCATCAGCTTTGGTGATGGTCGCATCCTCAGCACGGAAGAGATATTCGATCACGCGTATAGTAACGTCTTCGTCCTTGTGGTTACGCAGGGTAATTTCAATCGTCTCATCCATTCCAATATCGCCCCGGCTCACCACATCAAGCTGTGTGCGCTCACCAACGAGATCAAAGGCGTTACCTAGGTAGAGAGAGAGGTCTTCATTCTTGGGCGTGTGGTCGATGGAATCCTCACCCACAAACTCGGGGCTACCATCCACGTCTTCTTGATAGACACGCACCGTACCTGCCGGCAAAGGCAACCCTAGCCCAGCCTCTTCACTGTTGGTGAATTCGACCAGCACCTGAATATCTGTAGTATAGCCCGTCCCATAGGTCGGATCGGTGTATACGCTATAAGCGCTGTAGGTAATGGGTACGCCTTCGAACAAATACACCTTGTTCACATCAACGGTTGGCGCCGATGTGAATTCGATTTGTTTGGTTTGGGCATCTTTGACCGTGACAGGGCGCTGAATCTCGTAGACGTGATATTCAAAAAGATCACGCTCTTCCACATCTGTACTCACAGCAGCTTCGGCTGCATAAACCAAATCAGTAGCGCGTATCGTCTGGGTAGATTCGACATTCACATCACCTGCCACAAGTTTGACCAACGCATCGGTATAGGTGGCACCAGAATTGTTCACAATCGTTACCCAGCCGTTAAGCGCCATCTCACTATCATCGTTTGAAAGCACGGCGACATAGTCTGCATCCCAGGTGATTCCGCTGGTCATATAGGTGGTACGCAGTGTTTGTTCGCCCGGAGCCGCCGATTCCACAAGCCAGACAAGTGTTGGCTTGGTAAGAAGACCATCGGGAAGCTGAGGGAACATAAACTCGCGCACCTGATCCGAATTGATAAGGCGAATGCCCTCTTCCGTCTCTAGAACAATGCCATCGCTGGCAGAAAGCAGCGTTCCCGTATACGTAGAACCCTCTACCGTGGTGAGCTCGATCTCCTGATCAATGTACTTTTCCAGCAGTTTTGTACTGCCGACCAGGTCATATTCATAATTCTGCTCCAGCACGTGTGTCCCCTCTGGATCCGTTAAAGAGACAACCTGCACTGTGGTAGGGTCAATGCTTGAGGCGACATCTGTAAAGCGCACCTCATTGACGCCTTCAGCCAGGACGACAGTCCGTTGTTCTTTGACAACGCCTCTATCCTGGTTATAGATGGTGAGCTCCACACTAGATACCTCCATCTCTGTGGGCGAAGCATCCGAGCTTTGGGCCAAACCTGATGATGATATGACCAGTGGGACAAGCATGATGCTAGCCACAAAGAGCAGGCGCCATACATTTTTTCTAAACATGGCAAACCTCCTTCTGCCTGGTTATCTTGGCGTTATGCAACAAAGACGCACATCGCCGGAATATTGTTCCTGCAAGAATGCTTGACTCATTATATCTTGGGGGGAATTAAATGAACAGGGTGAGGTTTAACTAAAACAAGAGAAAATGTTTAAAAGCGAGCACAATTGCGCCAGCACCCACAAAGGCCCCAACCAAAGTCTGAGGCAGGGTGTGCGCATCCAACTTGACGCGCGCCCATATTACAACAGGGATCAATAAAAGCAGGGGAGTTGCTATAGTGCCAAAGGTGAGGACAAAGGCAGTGGCAGTAGCCGCAGTAACCTGACTATGGTAGCTAATCTTCCACACAGAAGTAACGGCCAAATTGATAGCAGCCAGAACGACCATGGCCGCAAAACCGGCACGCAATCCCGTAGGGCCATTGAATACCCAAATCATGATTGTAGGAACAGTAACAGAGATCAGCGCGGGCACAACGAGTTTTAGATTCATACGCTCGAGACGCCGCGAAACATAGAAATCCGAGATAGCTCCCCGTTTCAATGCTCCGCGAAAAACAAAAACCAACCCCACAATAGAAAAGAGAGAAATACCTAAGGACCAGTACAGCCCGATCAATTGCGACTCTGCCCCTAGTTGTCCAAGGAGAAGCAATAGGGGGAAAAACACAATGGGCGGGCTAAGAATATCCTCCAACCGCTCAGCAAGTTCATAATCCCAATTCATCTCACTGGCTATTGTTCCAAACACGATGAGCGAGCCACCGGCGATAATATGTGCTGTAAGTGGTTCGTTGGCCAGCAGCACCCCAAACAAAACGCCAAAGACAGGCTCGGCGGCAAAAATGAGCGCGGTATGGGTCGGTGTTGTAAACCGCTGCATAGCAGTTTGCAGGGAAAAAGCAACGGCAGTGGCCAAAATACCGGTGAACGCAGCCGCACCGATGACATTCCACGAAGGCGTAGGCCAGATGATGGGCGATCCGCTTCCCTGAATTAGAGTGATGCCAATGCTCAATACGGCAACGGTGGCCAATTGCACAATGGTGAGTGCCAAAGCGTCACTTCGCGGTGCAAAAACGCTTACACTAACAATGTGCAATGCAAAACAGATCGCCGCCCCCAGAACGATAAGGTCACCACTCTGGATTGAGAGCTTGCTGGCCCCACCCAGGGTGAGCCAGAACAAGCCAGCCGTAGCCAAGCCAACACCAACAAGCGCCGAGACGCCAGGAGACTTTTTGCTGAGTACTCCAGAGATCAAGGGTACAAGCACAACACTCAAGCCTGTAATAAGGGCTGCCTTGGAGGCCGAGGTATACTGAAGCCCCAAGGTTTGCAGTGCATAGCCGCCGAATAAAAAGAGACCGATGAGAACACCGGCGCTGACACCTTTCCAATCCAGTTTGCGCAGGCGCTTACCAGCAACCAAAATGAGCGCAAGGGTAGCCATGCCGAAACGTATGGATAGAAAAGGAAACACAGGATACGAGCTCGTCGCATCCTTGACCATGACAAAAGTGCCACCCCAAATCATGGTGACAAGAAGCATCAAACCATCTGCGAGAAGCTGTCGTTTACGGGATACTCTCATTCGCTCACTTGTGATGTAGCCAATTCGCGACGCACCGTGTCGACCAGATTGGCAGCTTTGATCTCTCCGAGTGAATAACAGGGGGCATGCATAGCGTGCGCCAGCTCCTTAGCGAGTCCGCGGTCAAGTGCCTGGTGTTCTGTATTGATTACTACAGCTCGAATATGATCCATGGCAATTTGCCGGGCGAAACCCAATGACTCTTCGTGCGGGGGTCTTCCTGTAAAAGAAACATTGCCAGCACCATCCGTAAGAAGGACGAGCAGAGGCATAACTTCCGGGTTCTGTTGACGTGCCTGCTTGATGACTCGATATGACAACTGCAAGCCCGCCGAAAGAGGCGTTTTACCTCCCACGGGGAGATTGTGCAAGGCACGCTTGGCCATTTCGACACTGGACGTTGGGGGTAAAACGAGATTGGCCTGATCGCGTTGAAAAGATATCAAGCAAACGAAATCACGCTTTTGATAGGCATCCACCAACAGTGACATAATCGCGCCTTTGGTGGCTTCCATTCGCTCAGCGGCAGCCATTGACCAGCTAGCATCAACAGCGAAAACGATCATATTTGCAGCACGCCGAACGCGCACTTTGCGCTGTATATCATCATCGGTCAACGTAATAGCCACATCGTCATGTTCGCGCAGAGTCTGATAGATTGATGCCTGGCGAAGTGTTGCATCAAGAGCGACGTCCTCATACTCGCCGGGCGTCGGTCGTGAAGAGACGTAACGGCCGTTCTTGCGTGTCGTGTGAGTATAGCTGCGTTTCCCACCAGAATGCCGCGTCACACGATCAAGGGGTGTATCAATTCGACGCGACTGGAAGGTCTGGCCCACGCGTGGCTGTGAATCAGCGCCAGTAGGATCGGAATCGCTCCGGGCATCACCATCGCGAGTGCCTACCGAGGTACCAGCTCCTCCTTCGTTGCGTTTACCATGTTGTTGAGATTTATCTAGATTGTTTTTTTTTGGCCGCGCCCCGAGCCCTCAGATGAGGTACGTGTAGAGGGTTCAGAGATGAACTGACGGGCTTTACGAAGCCTATCTTCGAGATCTTGTACTTGAATTTCAGCGTCCGAGAACGGATCCCGCTGAAGTCTATGAGGCAACGCCAGCTCTGCAGCAGTTAAAATATCGGCGGCCGTGATAGCAGTACGACCATCATAAGCAGCTTGAGCAATGGCAGTTTTGAGAATCACGATATCAGCACGATGGCCATCAATGGAAAGCTCGGAGGTAAGTTCAGCAATGCTGTAAAGATCAGCACGATCATAGCGCACACGGGGCAAAAGCTCTTGTGCTCGACGAATGCGCTCAGTTATCGCATCTTCCTCTGGCTTCCATAACTCGTAGAATGCCTCAGGAGATAGTTCATACTGCAAACGCCGCTCAAGAATCTCTACACGGGCGGTGGCATCAGCTATGCCCTGAATATCGACACAGAGGGCAAAACGGTCCAACAACTGGGGGCGAAGCTCGCCTTCTTCAGGATTCATTGTGCCCACCAGGATGAAACGCGACGGGTGTGAGAAGGAGATGCCCTCTCGTTCAACAACATTCACGCCCATAGCCGCCGAATCAAGGAGTAGATCGACCACGTGATCATCCAAAAGGTTGATTTCGTCCACATAGAGTAGGCCACGATTAGCCAAAGCTAACACACCAGGATCAAATTGGCGCTCACCATGTTTGATGGCTTGTTCCAAATCCAACGTCCCAACAACACGATCCTCAGTTGCCGACACTGGCAGGTTAACAAAACGCGTTTGGCGCACCTCTGAAGGCAATTCGCCCTTGAGAGCAAACTCTGCCGCACAATGATCGCACATTTGTGTCGGATCCGTCGGGCTGCAACCAAACGGGCAACCAACAACAACCTCGATATCCGGCAACAAATCAGCCAACGCTCGGGCTGCTGTCGACTTGGCAGTACCACGCTCACCCCGGATGAGTACGCCACCAATTTGCGGGCTGACAGCATTCAATATCAGCGCGCGCTTCATTCTATCCTGACCAACAATAGCAGTAAACGGAAATACCTGAAACATGATCATCTTCCCCCATAATAGCCAAGTGAGTATAGTCTTTGCCCAAATTGGTGTCAATCATGCTTCGCAGACTCTGAATTAATTGTCTCTTTGACATGCCCACATCTCAAATGTATATTCGCATGTGAACTGCTTGGGAAAGGCTCAAAGTGACTGATTTTGGAGAGAGGTTCCGCAGTGCAAGGCTAAAAAGAGGACTCAAACTCGACGAGGTAGCCCACGCCCTCTATATCCGCGAATCTTTTTTGCGGGCACTAGAGGATGAGCAATGGGATAAACTCCCCGAGGAGCCATACGCAAGAGGGCTGGTTAAAAACTATGCCAGCTTTTTGGGTTTGGATGTAGAACAGAACCTGACAGAGTTCGCACAGCTGCATCCCGGATTGGGCGCACCCGATGTCTTTTCCCAACTCGACGAGCCTATTGTGGATCATGGCCGTTCACATCGCCATACTAACCGTAGCATCGTCGGGGTCATTTTAGGTATTGCAGTGCTCTTTGCGGCCTGGAGCGCCTTTTCTTATTTCTATCTGGGCACTGACCCACTGGACATCTTTCGTATGGCGAGCACCCCGCAGGCCACTGTTGCTCCATCGAGCGAGCCAACAACCGAGTCGACTGCCTTGCCGGCTACCACTGCTGCACCAACTCGGAGCGCAAGGGCTACTGCAACCCCACCAAGTGCTACACCTACTCCCGAGAAAACCGTGGCAGCCGTGAGCATCATCTTAAACGCTCAGGTTGAATGCTGGACTGAGGTAGTTGTGGATGGCGAAACAGTATTTAGCGGCACGTTGCAACCGGGAGCCAGCATCGAATATTCGGCTGAATCCGAGATCGAGCTAAATCTGGGCAACGCCGGCGGAGTTACGTTGATTGTCAACGGAACCGACAGAGGCATCCCTGGAGAATCGGGGCAGGTCGTCAATTTAACATTTGGGCCTGATAGCTAGACAGGACTTTTTTTACAGGATGAAAACCTATTACATAGAAACACTGGGCTGCCCCAAAAACGAAGTGGATTCAGAGATGATGGGGCAGCTTCTTACGCAAGAGGGACTGGTCGGCGTTGACTCGCCTGAAGAAGCCGACCTGCTCGTTGTCAACACCTGCGCTTTTATTGCCCCTGCGCGCGAAGAATCTTACGAGTTGTTGAGAGAGCTTGCCCGGAGGAAGAAACCCGGGCAAAAGCTCGTCGCTGCTGGCTGTCTATCACAACGCTATGCCGAACGCTTGTACGGCCGCGTTTCCGGTCTTGATGCAGTTATTGGCACGCGCACCTGGAGCGACATCGGCAGCATCGTTCGTGCCCTGGATAAGAGCAAGGCACAAGTAACCCGTGTCTCTGATGAGGGCAATCTAGTTCACAGTGTACAGCGCGCTAATCCCTTCGCCAGTGCCTATCTCAAGATTGCCGATGGTTGCAACGCCGCGTGTGCCTATTGCGCCATCCCCCTCATCAAGGGAAAACAGCAAAGCAAGCCGATAGATCAGATTATACGCGAAGCCATCGAACTCTATGAGCAGGGTGCGCAAGAAATCGTGCTCATTGCTCAGAACACCACTGCCTATGGGCGCGATCTGGGCATGAAAGATGGTCTCCCCGATCTGTTGGATGCCATATGCGAGGCTGTGCCTGAGCTGCCCTGGCTACGTATTTTGTATACCTATCCACAGGATATCACGCCACGTCTCATCGAGACCGTTGCCCGTCAGCAACAAGTAGTGAATTACCTGGACCTGCCCTTGCAGCACGGTGATGCTAGTGTATTGCGAGCCATGCGTCGCCCCGATGATGTCGATGCAGTTCGCAAGCTTATCGGTGATATTCGTCTGGCAATACCCAATGTGGCCCTGCGCACTACCTTTATCGTGGGGTTTCCCAATGAGACTGAGCAGGCTTTTGAGAACCTGCTTGCCATGATTCGCGAGCTCAAGCTCGATCGCATGGGAGCCTTTATCTATTCTCGCGAAGAGGGCACACCAGCATATGAAATGGGCGATCCCCTCCCAGACGAAATCAAGAAAGAGCGACTTGCAGAAGTCATGTCGCTTCAGCAAGAGATATCATTGGCAAAGAACAAGAGCCTGGTAGGCGAATACATAGAAGTATTGGTAGATGACGTTGAAGACGGCATCTCACTGGCCCGATCTTACCGTGATGCGCCCGAGATAGATGGATTGGTGCTCATCCCCATAGAGCTACCTATCGGAGCTATGCTGCCCGTCAGAATCATCGAGGCCCAGGAGTACGATTTGGTGGGCATGCCAGACCTTATCGAAGACTAGCTACTTGACACTTTTGGCATGCAATTCTATAGTTAGTCTCAAAGAGAAAAAAAGGCCTTGACGGAGAACAGGCGGGGCCAGACTCTACAGGGAGAGAGGACCACCGGACTGCAAGTCCTCTCGAGTCGAAACTCGTCACCAATTCGCTCCCGAGCCGACAGCTGAAGCTTGCTTGCAGGTGTGTAGGTTGCTCCGCATTCTCTGCGTTACAGAGAGACCGGTGGCCGTTACGCTATCGGATAAGAGAGGGTCGTTTATGACGGCCAATATGGGTGGTACCGCGGAGTTTTGACTGCTTCGTCCCAAACGAAGCGGTCTTTTTTGTGTCTACCGATCTCGAACCATTTTGAGGAGACAGCCACATGATTAGCGAACTTGAAGCATTGCGCAGCAAGGCAGCCAGCGAATTGGCTGAAATGGTCGATGCGCAGCTACTGGAAGAATGGCGCCAGCAGGTACTGGGGCGAAAGGGACAGCTTACCCAGCTGCTAAGGGGTCTGGGACAGTTGTCGGCAGAGGAACGCCCCCAGGCAGGCCAGCTGGCCAATCAAGTCAAGGAGGAATTACAAGCCCTCTTTGATGCCAGACAAAACGAACTCAAGCAAAAAGCGCTCGAGGCCAGCCTGGCCGCAGATGCCATCGATGTACGTCTGCCAGGGCGTCCTCAGCAGTTGGGCAACGTTCACATCATCAACCAGACACTGCGCGACATCTATGACATCTTTGGTCAAATGGGCTTTGAGATTGAACGAACGCCCGAGGTTGAGGATGACTTGACCAACTTTCAACTGCTCAACTTTCCGCCGCACCATCCGGCGCGCGATATGCAGGATACCTTTTACACCACAAACCCGGATGTACTGCTGCGCACTCACACCTCGCCAGGCCAGGTGCGCACGATGAAAAAATACTATCCCGAGCCCATTCGCGCCATTTTGCCAGGCAAATGCTATCGCTTTGAGCAAGTCACCTCGCGCTCCGAGTTCATGTTCCAGCAGGTCGAGGGGATTGTGGTCGGCAAAGGCATTACCATGGGCGACCTTCGTGGAGTTATTGAGAACTTTGCCCGGCAGATGTTTGGTGCCGATCGCAAATTGCGTTTTCGTGCCAGTTATTTTCCATTCACCGAACCGAGCGCAGAAGCCGACATGGATTGCATTCTCTGTGGCGGAACGGGCTGCTCGCTGTGCAAGCATACCGGTTGGTTAGAGATTATGGGCTGCGGCATGATTCATCCCAATGTGCTGCGCAACGGCGGATATGATCCCGATGTCTATTCTGGTTTTGCCCTGGGTATGGGCCCCGAGCGTATTGCCATGCTTCGACACGGCATCTCTGACATCCGCATGTTCTATAGTAACGATCTTCGTTTCTTGACGCAGTTCAACTAACCGCAGAGTGGAGGACAAACCATGCTAGTACCGCTTGGTTGGCTGCAAGAGTTCGTGCAGCCCAAAGTTGATATAGAAGAGCTCGCCGAACGCCTTACACTTGGAGGCCTTGAGGTCAAAAGCATTGAAGATATTGGCGCCAAATGGGACCGCAAAACCATCTTTGTAGGTGAGGTTGTCTCGGTAAGGCAGCACCCCAATGCCGACCGACTAGTTCTTGTTACAGTTGAATACGGTCAGGACGAGCCGATCGAGGTTGTAACCGGTGCTCCCAATTTGCACATCGGAGACGCAGGACAAAAGGTCGTCTTTGCAACCAACGGTGCCCACCTCATCGACGGTCACTCGGACACGTTCAGATATATTACCCTCAAACCATCCAAGATTCGCGGCATCCTTTCTCAAGGCATGGTCTGCTCAGAGAAAGAACTGGGTATCTCGGATGCTCACGAGGGTATCATCATTCTGCCCAACGACGCCCCTACCGGCACGCCTTTTGCCGACTACTGGGGAGATTACGTGTTCGATCTGGATCTGACGCCCAATCTGGCACGCTGCTTTTCCATCATCGGCACAGCCAGAGAGGCAGCAGCGTTGACGGATTCGCCCTTTAACGTCCCCGTCCCCGCAGTAAAGATAGGCGGAGAAAGCATTGAGGGGCAGATCAATGTCGAAATTCAGGACCCTGATCTCTGCCCGCGCTACAGCGTTGCGCTGGTCAAAAACGTCAAAATCGGCCCTTCGCCCGAATGGATGCAGCGCCGGCTGACGATGGCGGGCATGCGCCCCATCAACAACGTCGTCGACATTACCAACTATGTCATGCTCGAATGGGGGCAACCGCTGCACGCCTTTGACTATCGCACCCTGCAAAGCAGAGCCGATGGCAATGAACCCACCATCACCGTACGCAGGGCCAAGCAGGGTGAAGCCATGACTACCCTCGATGACGTCGTGCGCAAGTTCAACGACGAAATGCTATTGATCACCGACACTGAGGGCCCGTTGGCCGTCGCTGGTGTGATGGGCGGCTTGCAGAGCGAGATCAGCGACGACACCGTCGATGTGCTGATTGAGTCGGCCAATTTCGAGTTCATTAGCGTGCGCAAAACATCTGCTGCCTTGAAAATACCCAGCGAGTCATCCATCCGCTTTGGCCGAGGTGTAGATCCTGAACTCACCTTGCCCGTACTTTACTATACATCCGAGCTCATGCGCCTTTATGCGAGCGGAACCGTCTGCAGCGGCGTCGTCGACGAATACCCTGGCAAAAAAGAGCTGCTCACCATCGACTTGCCCAAGGATGAAGTCAAGCGCCTTCTCGGCATCGTGCTGGAGACAAAAACCATCGCCGAAATGCTGGTAAAGCTGGGTTTTAGCTGCACTATCCCCTCGGATGACGTGGTACGTGTAACCGTGCCGAGTTTCCGCTTTGATGTCACCCTCAAGGCGGATCTCATCGAAGAAGTTGCCCGGATGTATGGCTATGATCGTCTGCCCTCAACACTCATTGATGAAGAGCTTCCTATTCAGCGCACCAATCGCGAGATCCAAGTTGAAGAGCGAACGCGCGACATCCTTGCAGGCTGCGGCCTGACAGAAACCATCTCTTATTCGCTGACAAACCTCAAGAGCATTGCTGCGCTGGATCCCAAAGGTCCCAAGCCCAAGGCAGAAGATTTTATCGCCGTGGCCAACCCCCAGACACCCGAGCGAGAGTTCTTGCGCCAGACGCTGATGAACACCACCTTGGAGACGGTAGCCCGTAACTTGCGCTTTGTAGATCGTGTAGCCATTTACGAGCTGGCCCATGTCTATCTGCCGAGAGTGGATTACCATCTACCCAGCGAGCCTACGCGCATCAGCATCGCCCTGACGGGCCCGCGTGAAGAGCGCTCTTGGTTGACGACGGCATCCAAACCAGTGGATTTCTACGACATCAAGGGCGTCATCGAGACACTATGCGACCACCTGGGTATCGAGGATGCCATTTATGAACCTATCGACCATCCCACACTACGCCCGGGCCGTGCCTGCTCGATCAGCATCCACGGCAAGCAGCTCGGTGTCGCCGGAGAACTGCACCCACTGGTAGCCACAGCGTTCGATCTGGGAGAGCGCCGTGTTTGCCTGGCTGAACTGGACATGAGTGTGCTCATCGAAGAGGCCGTACTGTGGCCCAAGACCAATGATATCTCGCCTATGCCGGCACTCAAAGAAGATATTGCCGTGGTGGTGGATGACGACGTACCCAGCGATGCCATCATCCGAACCATCATCGAAACTGGTGGCAACCTACTTGTAGATGCCGTGCTCTTTGATGTGTACCGCGGAGAACAGGTTGGCAAAGGGAAAAAGAGCCTGGCCTATAACCTGACTTTCCAATCCTCCGATAAGACACTCACGAGTAAGCAAACTGCAAGCGCACGCGCGCGCATCCTCAAGAAACTGGCCAGCGAATACAACGCTGAAATGCGTGGATAAAAAAAGGGGCTCTGGCGAAAACCAGAGCCCCTTTCTTCTATCGGCTTAAAAATGGTCGGTGATCCACATGTAAGGAAAGCCCTCGGGGAAGAGAATGTCCAGAATCGGCAGATCTTCTTTGGCAATCTCAGCCTCCGTCTCAAAGGCAGCATCCTCCACTGAACGATATCCTAACACGAGCTGAGCCAACATCCACTGGGGCACTCGCAAAGTTCTTGTGTCATTGGGGCCCAAATCGAGCTGATCGGTGCCCAGGTCCGTCTCTACCACCAGCTTGCCAGCCCACTCACAACCAGCCTGCTGTAGGCGCTGGCTGAAAAGTGGTTCCATTTTATGTAGCAGGTTGGACTGGTTAATGACACGAGCCATGCCCGAAGCCTGAGCCGGATAGTCGATATTCAGGCGATAGCCATAACGCCGGCAATAGGCCAGAAAAGAATCATCCGGAGCAGCAAACACCTTGATGGTGTCTATGCGCTTTTCGAGAGCGTCGCGCGCCATCAGAGCGAGCATCGTGCTAAACACTTTAGGGCCTACATATCCCGCCTCGATGAGATCGCACTGCCAAAGGTTTTGCTCATAGAGCATATAACCAAGGACAATGTTTCCATCTACGATCATCTCGACGGCGAAACGGCTCTTCCAGTCTGAACCACGCCGAAATCCAGTCCAATCATCCTCGCGCACCAGCGTAGCGGTTCGAGCCTTAGTCATCTGATTATAAATGGCGCGAATGACAGGTAAATCCTCAGAAACCATGGGGCGCGTTGCATAGACGATTTGGGCTCTCTCAGCATAGCGCAACCTGACCTCGGCAGCAGCCTCCATGAACGCCGAAGCATAGCCGTATTTGGGATAATAATCGGGAATGCCGAAAAGGGCCGAAAGATCGAACCCTGCCTCTTGCTGAAAGGCCAGGCATTCATTGAGCACCTGACGTGAATAACCCTTGCCACGATGCTCACGCTCAGTGCTTACGCCAGCAATACCTCCCAACCGCACAGGAATATTGCCAACGCGCATTTGCAGATCGAGCACAGAGGCACGGCTGACCTCTTGACCGTCTGTTGAGAGTAGAATACTGGTTCGATTGCCTTCGACGACTCGCTCGATCATCCCTACCTCCAGAATGGGAAACGTATGCGGCATTATAAAGGGATTGATGCCCCTCTCCAAGCGGTATGTACGTTGACGGAGCCTCCACGCAGGCTATAATGAATTTGATTACAGACAAACGAGGAAATGCAATGCCTGATGATCCTGCCAGGCCCCGCCCAATCAAGCACTCTCCCAGAACGGCGGAGGAGATTGTTTTCTCCCATCCCAGTGAACAGGAACTTGCCCGCGTTCTCGATTTTTACGGCATCGAGTGGCAATACGAACCTGTAACCTTTCCCCTAGAGTGGGATGAGAACATGGTTGTTACTGAGGCTTTTGCGCCCGATTTTTATCTGGTTCAAGAGGAACTCTTTGTCGAGCTGACGACCCTGCGCCCCAAGCTGATGCGCGTCAAAAAGCGCAAGCTGGCCAGGCTCAAAGAGCTCTATCCCAAAGTCAATGTGCGACTCTGGAGCCGCAACGACTTTGAGCGCTTTTTGCAACGTTTTGGTATGAGCGACAAAAGCCAGGAACTCGTGGGCAAAGACGCGGTGAGGCAATAATGGGCTGGCCAAGTGAAAATATTCTGGATGACATTGATAGCATCATCTTGAACGATAGCGAGATACAAACGCGCATCTGCGAACTCGCCCAAGAGATTTCTAAAGATTATGTCAATAAAGATCCTATCCTCGTCGGCGTTCTAACGGGTGTCGTACCCTTTATGGCCGATCTCTTGAAAAATCTCTCGATCCCCATGGCCGTGGATTTCATAGCCGTCTCACAATACAACGCCGATGCTCTATCGGGCGCAGTGCGTATCACCAAGGACCTGGGCATGTCCATCGAGGATCGACATGTGCTCTTTATTGAGGATGTGATCGATACCGGCCTGACCATGAATTATTTACTGCGAACGTTGCAGGTTCGAAACCCAGCCAGTCTTAGCATCTGCGTACTATTCGATCGCCCTTACCGCCGTCTTATCGACATACCTCTCAAATATCAGGGCTTTGAGTTACCCGATGAATATGTGGTGGGCTATGGTCTCGATGCAAACGGCTATTATCGCAACCTGCCCTTTGTAGGCACGCTTAAAGATGAGGTGCTCGCCCATTGGGGTTAGTCCAATCAATCAGCTCTTGCCCTGGCTGCCATTCGGCCAGTAATACGACACTTCGCGCCTCAACAGTGTAGCTCCCCTCGTTCAGCGGCCCGCGCCCCACGGGCAGATTGGTTTCAGTTTGCATCTGCCAGGTGTCAAACAGACAACGCCAGTTCTTTTCAGGGGATAGCTCGAACTCGAGTGGCCCCCAAAATGCGTTGATCAGCAGGCAGAAATCGATATCCCCTTCTACCCCATGAAACTGAATGGCCAGGCTGCGCGATTCATTGGTCCAATCGGGTTCATGCAGCTTGGTGCCATGGAAAGAAACCCCCTGCGTCATGCCCTCCCGATAGGCCCCTGGATGAGGCATATCGTAGGCGCGTAACGTAGGATGTTGCCGCCTCAGCCAAATTAAATAGCGAACAAAGTGATAGAGCTTGTCGTTTTCTTGAAGCAAACCCCAATCGAACCAGCTAATCTCGTTATCCTGACAGTAAGCGTTGTTATTACCCTGTTGGGTGCGTCCAAACTCATCACCCCCCAACACGAGTGGTGTACCGCGTCCCAGTAAAAGTAAGGCCATCAAGTTATGCATCTGCCGAAAACGCAGGCTCAGTATCTCTGGATCGTCCGTCTCGCCCTCAGCACCACAATTCCAGCTTAGGTTGTGCTCCCAGCCATCCAAGTTATTCTCGCCGTTGGCCTCGTTATGCTTTTTTTGATAGCTCACCAGGTCGTTGAGTGTGAACCCATCGTGGCAGGTGATATAGTTGACACTGCGGTGCCAGGAAAAACTATCCTTATCCCTAAAGAGATCATAGCTGCCGGTCATACGCCAGGCCAGATCACGCACCATGCCAGCTTCGCCACGCACAAATCGGCGTACATCATCGCGAAAACGTCCGTTCCACTCTGCCCATCTATCGCCAGTAAAAGAACCAAGCTGATAGAGTCCGCCAGCATCCCAGGCCTCGGCAATGAGTTTGGTACCGGCAAGCACTGGATCAGATTCGAGCTCCCAAAGAATGGGCGAGTTATCGATAGGTGTGCCATCTTCATCGCGTGAAAGAATCGAAGCCAGGTCAAAGCGGAAACCGTCCACATGTAACTCGCGCACCCAATAGCGTAGGCAATTGCGAATGAGCCGCCGCACTATGGAATGATTGCCACTCACGGTGTTGCCGCAACCGGAGAAATCGTAATAGTAGCGGGGATCCTCTTTGAGCATATAGTAGGCCACATTCTCCAGCCCACGCAGGCAGATAGTCGGCCCCTTTTCATCCCCTTCGGCGGTGTGGTTAAAAACCACATCAACAATGACTTCAATGCCTGCCCTGTGCAGAGCCTTGACCATATCACGGAACTCATCCAGAGCCGCAAGTCCGCCTTTAACAGCATAGCCAGCATGAGGCGCAAAAGGTGCCAATGGCGCATATCCCCAGTAATTGATCAAGGGTTCGCCGGTAATGGGGTTTTCTCGCTCAACCTCTTGTTCGTCGTGCTGCTGCACGGGCAATAACTCTATGGCCGTAATGCCCAAATTCTGGAGATAGGGGATCTTTTCGATGACGCCACGATAGGTACCTGGATGAGCAACCCCCGAAGAATCGTGGCGTGTAAAGCCGCGCACATGCATCTCGTAAAAGATGCTCTCTCCCATAGGGCGGCAGTGCGGTTCATCCCCCTCCCAATCATAGAGGCCATCATCTACGACCACCGACTTGAGCGCAGAAACTGTGTTGTCGCCCATGCCGTAGGCCAGACGCCGATCCCAATTATCGCCATAAGCCACGAGACGTGTATAAGGATCGAGTAATATCTTGTGGGCATTGAAACGCATACCCCGCTCGGGGCAATAAGGCCCGTGCACACGATAGCCATAAATTTGCCCATGGCCAATACCGTGCACCATGACATGCCAGTAATAATAGGTGTGATTGACCTGGGGATCGAGGGCAATCACCACAGGATCAGGTTGATCCATGCGATCAAAGAGCAATAGCTCCACCGAGGTGGCATTGGCCGAAAAAAGGGAGAAATTGACCCCGCCGGTCATCACGGTGGCTCCTAAGGGGGAAGGGTGTCCCTGACTGATCTCAACCATTATCCTCAACTCCCTTTTCATGCAGGGCTTGAATTGCCGCACACAATGAGGCGATATCGCCGATACTTTCGCCAAGCGCAGCCGGCACTACCCGGCAGGCAGCGGCAGCAGCAGTAAGTGCTTCTCGGGCCAGTTCCTGCCGGGCAGGTTCCAGCACCAGATCGCCCAAGCGCACGGCCATACTACCAATGACGACGCACTCGGGATTCAGCAAATCAGCGAGCACAGCCAGCCCCCTGCCCAAATACGTGCCCACGCGGCGCACCACATCGAGCGCCTGTTCGTCGCCCGCCAGCGCCAGCGATGCTATCTCGGGCGTCGCTGGCAATTCCGGCCAGCGATAGGGGTACATCTGCTGTGCCAAGCGAGCAAAAGCCGGCCCAGCACAGTATCCCTCCCAAGAGCCTCGCTTGCCATACGCCTCAGGACCATCCTCGGCAATGCGCATGTGACCCACTTCTCCGGCAAGGTCGGTGGTGCCACGGTATACGCGCCCATCCAAGATGAATCCAGCGCCAAGACCCGTCCCCATAGTAAGAAATACCATATTGCGTGTGCCGCGTCCTGCGCCGAATCGCCATTCGGCAATAGCGCCTGCGTTGCCATCATGTTCGACATAGACGGGGAGATCAAAACGCTCTTCTAATGTTGCTTTAAGTGGGACAGCATCCCAGCCTGGCAGATTCGGCGGCGAATAGATGATGCCGCGTTCGATATCTAATGGGCCACCAATGGAAACGCTTATGGCCTGAGGCGAATCGACCTCTAGTACGACCTGATGATACAGCGCACCCAGTTGTTTCAGCCAACCCGTAAAACCACCAACGGGATCGGTGAGAAATTGGCGGCGCAACGTTACCTGCCCCTCATCATCCCCCAAAACCAGCGCTGTCTTGGTTCCTCCGATATCCAACCCAATCAAGGTCTTGCTCATGTACCTTCTCCATAAATCATATCGACGCCATTATACCTGCATCTGCGTCCGTGCTCCCAGTTGGGCGCTCTCGCTGTGCCAGAGCCTGCTGGTGTGTTATAATCAACTCACGAAAGGGGTCGCTGCACATGATCCAAGTAAGTGTGTACTCGCTATACTATAGTCTACTTTCTCGGCACCGCGTCGTCCTTTTGCGTGAAGAGGATGGGGATCGCTTTTTGCCGATTTTTGTTGGCCTGGCCGAATCCGAATCCATCGCCATTCGCCTGCAAGAGACCCCTGTACCGCGCCCCCTGACCCACGATCTCTTGTTGAGCATAGTCCGCGAGCTGGGTGGATCTCCACAATATGCTGTTGTGAGTGAACTGTCAGATAACGTCTTTTATGCGAGATTAGCCATCTCTCAGAATGGCGAGATAAAGTATATTGATTCACGTTCGAGCGATGCAATCGCCTTTGCCCTGCGCGCCTCAATTCCCATCTATGTAGAGGAAAGCGTGTTCGACCGCGCAGGCATAAAAGAAGCAGAACGCCTAGAGATGGGTGAGAAAACTCCAGACGACGAACTAGATGTCTACCGCGATCTCATCGATTCACTTGACATGGATGATATGGGGAGAGAATAACCTTTGCCAACCGATCGTTTACCACCCCAGAATATAGAGGCTGAACAATCCGTTCTCGGAAGCCTTCTGATTGATCCCGACGCCATTATCAAAGTGGGCACTTTTCTGACTGTCCGCGATTTTTATCGTGAGGCGCATCAGGCCATATATCACGCCGTCACTGTGCTTCACGAACAGCACCGCCCTTCTGACTTTATCACCGTGGTGGACGAATTGGAGCGTCGCAACCAGCTCGAGATGGTGGGCGGCCCTGCCTACCTGACGGATCTGATAAACATGGTGCCCACCTCGGTTAACGTGGAGCACTATGGGCGCATTGTCGAACGCACCGGCCTTATGCGACGGCTCATCTCTGCCGCCGGCGATATCGCCGCTTTGGCTTATGAAGACAGCCGCGAAGCCGATGAAGTCATCGACAAGGCTGAACAAATCCTTTTTGAAGTGTCAGAAAATCGTGTCCAGCGAGATTTGGTGCCCATTCGCGAAATCGTCGATAGCTATTACGACCATATTGAATTCTTGGTCGAACACCCAGGTGAACAACACGGCCTCCCTACTGGCTTTCATGATCTAGACAACATCCTCGGCGGTTTGCAGCCCTCTGACTTGTTGATCCTTGCCGCTCGCCCTGGCGTGGGCAAGTCGTCGCTGGCCATTAGCATTGCAGCCAATACTGCCCTCAAAAAGAACGCTGTTGTGGCTCTGTTCACCCTGGAAATGTCGGGTGAGCAGTTGGTACAACGCATGATCTCTTCACAGACAGGCATCGATGCCCAACGTCTGCGCCTAGGGCGCATTGAGGACACCGAGTGGCAGGAATTCACCGATGCCAGCCAGGTGCTCTCGGAAGCAGCTATTTTCATTGATGATACGCCCTCTCCTTCGCCTATGGAGATTCGCACCAAATCCAGGCGGCTGGCCGCAGAATACAAGCTTGATCTGATCATCATCGACTATTTGCAGCTCATGCAGGGCGGCGAACGCCGTTCGGAGAACCGCGTCCAAGAGATCTCTTACATTTCGCGAGCCCTCAAGGGGCTAGCGCGCGAATTGAACGTGCCCGTGTTGGCATTATCCCAGCTCTCCCGCGCTGTAGAAAATCGCAACGACAAAAAGCCCGTCCTCTCGGACCTACGTGAGAGTGGTTCGATTGAGCAGGATGCCGACGTGGTTATGTTCATCTATCGCGACGAGATGTATGACGAGAACTCGGACCGCAAAAACATTGCCGACTTGATCATCGCCAAGCATCGCAACGGCCCAACCGGAACCATATCGCTGCACTTTGAGCCCAGCCTAACCCGTTTCGGCGACCTGGCGCGTGTCATGCCCGAAGATGACTTTTTCCTCGATGACGAGTTCGCGCCTCTATGATCGACTTTCAAGGCTTCCCTGACGGCAAATTGCGCGTCACACCTATTCCAGATCTTTTCTACACAGAGATACTGCCCCAGGTTACAGACCTGGCAGAACTCAAGATTATTCTGTACATGTTTTGGTATTTACGCCGCCAGTCGGGTTATCCGCGTTATATGACCCTGAAAGAGCTAGAAACCGAGGGCACGCTACTCACGGCCATGGGCGAATCACTCTCAATGAAAGAGCGCATCGAGGTACTGCGTCAGGCCGTCGAGGCCGCCATTGTACATGGTGTGCTGCTAGAAATTCACATCGACGAAGGCACCGAGCAGACACGCTATATTATGATGAACACGGCCCTGAGCCGCCAGGCAGAACGCGAGATCAAAAGCGGCGGATTGGTTCTTGAACGCGAGGGGCATGTTTTAGAACCTCACATTCAACGCGAACGTCCACACATTTTTGAACTCTACGAACAAAACATTGGGCTACTACAGCCCTTGCTGGCCGAAGAACTCCAAGAGGCAGAAGAGATCTATCCCACCGATTGGATTGAAGAGGCTTTTCGCATAGCCGTTGAAAACAATGCTCGGAGTTGGCGCTACATTCGCGCCGTACTCGAACGCTGGCAAACGCGCGGCAAAGATGATGGCAAGAGTACGCAACGATGACTGATCCCAAATGTCCCATTTGCGGCGGCACCGGCTGGATATTGTTCGACGTCCCCGTCGACGATCCCCGCTTTGGCAAAGCTGTGCCCTGTAGATGCAAACAACGCGAGATGATAGACAGACAGCTCCACCAGCTGCGCCACACAGGCAATGTCGAGCATCTCACACACATGACCTTTGACTCGTTTCAAGAGACGACGCCTATTGCCCCAGAGCAAAACCCTTTTCTGCCAGCAGCCAAAGCTACCTGCTTACAGTTTGCTAAAAACCCCCACGGCTGGCTTATGCTTCGAGGCGGGCATGGTTGCGGCAAAACGCATCTTGCTGCCGCCATTGCCAACTATTGCACAGATCAAGGCGTCCCCACACTGTTTGAGGTTGTGCCAGATCTGCTCGACCAGCTGCGCAGCACCTACGCGCCTTCCAGTCCACTCACTTATGACGAACATCTGGAGGCCATCCGCAACATCCACCTGCTCATTCTGGATGACCTGGGAACTCATAATGCCACGCCCTGGGCTGCGGAAAAGCTCTACCAGATCTTGAACTATCGCTATAACGCCCAGCTGCCTACGATAATGACCACCAACCAAACACTGAATGAAATCGACCCGCGCCTGGCCTCTCGTCTGGGAGATCGTCATCTGGTTCAACTGGTCGAATTTGTCTCACCCGATTTTCGCATGGATGGCAAAGACAAAACCTTTGGCAGTCTCGATCCTTACCAAGCCATGACCTTTTCGACGTTGCGAGTGCGTCCATTCAAGGCCTTTCGCGAGGCCCAGCAAGTGGCCGAACGTTATGCTGACAATCCCCATAACTGGCTCATCGTCCGCGGCGATTACGGTACCGGCAAGACGCATATCGCCGCCGCCATTGCTAACCACATCCAGCGGCGGGGCATCGGCGTGTTCTTTGTCTCGGTGCCCGACCTGATGGACTATCTACGGGCAACCTTTTCGCCAGGAGCAGGCATTTCTTACGACCGACGCTTTAACCAGGTCAAGGGCGCTCCGCTGCTCGTGCTGGACGATATGTCCACCCAAAATGCTTCAGCCTGGGCCCGCGAAAAGCTCTTTCAGCTTTTGAACACACGCTTCCTCTCCGGTGCCTCGACCATTGTCACTTGCAGCAACAACGAATGGGACCAACTGGACGAGCGCCTGCGCAGCCGTATGAGCAACCAGGATCGTTGCACCCAGCTCATCCTCGATGTACCCCCCTACAGCGGTGCTGAGGCAGATCACCAGGTGCGCCGTTCGACGCGCAAACGCGAATAGTCGGGGAACATGGGGTCTAATGCTCACGTCTTGAGACTACTGCTTGTATACCACGAGGAGAAACTGTGTCCAGACGGGTTATCATAAATATCATTATTCTTGTCGTCTGCCTGGGATTATTGACCGGCGTTATTTGGGCTTGTTGGCCTGCCATTCAGACGCAAATGTATGCCTGGACCGGCGAAGAAAACACGACCGAGCAAATCAAGGGCTCCCTCTCGCTGGCCTGGATAAAGTTCACGCGCAGCGAGCCCGATATAGACCCTTTTACGCCAGTGGCCTATAGTGGCGTTTACCCTTATGGCGTCAATACCTTTTTCGAGCAAGAAGTCGAATTGGCCAAGATTGAAGAAAGCATGGCCCTGCTGGCCGATGCTGGCATCACTTGGATTCGCCAGGAATTCCCCTGGGAAGACATCGAGATTTCGGGCAAGGGTGATTACTGGGATCACAAATGGGATCACAGCGCCTGGGACAAATACGACCTCATCGTGGAAACCGCCGAGAAATACGGCATCCAGATCATCGCCCGACTGGACAACCCGCCGGTCTGGAGCCGCTCGACCGAGGATACACCAGAATGGTCCAAGGGACCGCCCGACGATTATGCTGATTACGGCGATTTCGTCTATGCCGTGGTCAGCCGCTATGCCAGCCGCATCAGCTATTATCAGCTGTGGAACGAGCCCAACATCTATCCAGAGTGGGGCGATCAAGCCGTAGACCCAGCTGCTTATACCGAACTGCTCAAAGTTGGCTATCGGCGCGCCAAAGAGGCCGACCCTGACTGTGTGATTCTAGCCGCGGGACTGGCTCAGACCACCGAGACCGGCGGTAGTAACATGAGCGACCTGATGTTCCTACAAAGCATGTACGATGCCGGCGCACTCGGCTATTTCGACATTATGGGTGCTCAGGTGTACGGCCTGTGGACTGGCCCTACCGATCTGCGTGTCAGCGAAGAGAATGCCAACTTTCAGCGCGTCACCTTGCTGCGCGAGATCATGGTAGAAAACGGTGATTCTTCCACCCCCATCTGGGCCACCGAGATCGGCTGGAACGCCATTCCGGAAAATTTTGAGGCTGCCCCTATCTACGGGCGTGTCACCGAGGAAAAACAGGCCGAATATACCGTAACCGCCTACACCCTCGCCCAAGAGCAGTGGCCCTGGATGGGCGTGATGAACTATTGGTTCTTCCGGCGTCCCTCTGACGCCGAGCAGGATCAAGCCTGGTACTATTTCCGCATGGTAGAACCCGATTTCACCACCTTGCCAGTGTACACCGCAATAGCGGAATTGACGCAGCTAACACCCACCCTGGCCGAGGGTTTTCACAACGAGAACGACTGGGGCCTTGACTACAGCGATGGCTGGAAGGTGGCCGAGGATGACGAGGCTATCTTTGGTGAGTGCATTCAGGCCTATGCACCAGAGACTCTGACATTCACTTTTAGCGGCAACCGCTTTGGCCTGGTTATGTTGCCCTCCACGGGGGATGTGCTACTCGACGTCACAGTCGACGGCGAGCCCGTCGAATTCATGACGGCCCAAAAGACAGATTCTTACACCGGCACACACTTGCGCTTGCGTGATCGGCTAAGCTCGGGTGAACACACAGCTATCATCACCGTCGTCTCGGGTCGAGCAGAAATCGACGGCGTGCTGATCTTTGATCAAGGGGATCCACATTGGCTCGAAGCCGGCATCATCATTGTGCTTGCGCTCGCCACCCTAGCCGCTATCTGCCTCAAGAACCGCCGCAAGGGCAATTGCGATCTGACATGAAACGACGCACATGCATCATTCTGCTTATTCTGATCTTGCTGGCAACCGCTCTGTTGCGCTTTTACCGCCTGGATGCCCAGAGCTACTGGAATGACGAAGGCACCAGCGTAGCGCTGGCCCTGCGCGATCTGCCCACCATCACCGAGAACGCCGCGAATGACATCCACCCACCCCTCTATTACTACCTCCTGCACAGCTGGACGTCCCTCTTTGGCAGCAGTGAAACGGGCACACGCAGCCTTTCGGCGGTGCTGGGTATTTTTTTGGTGGCTGCACTGTATGCCCTGGTGAAAAAATTCAGCAGTGATGGCACAGCCCTGCTCGCCACAGCACTGGCAGCCCTCAACCCCCTGCTCATCTATTACAGCCAGGAAACCCGCATGTACGAGATGGCTGCCCTGCTGGGCGTCCTCTCCATGCTGGCCCTGACCCGCCTGTTCGAGGCGCACAAAGAAAAGGGGCAGTTGCCCCTAGGGCGCAGTTTCCTCTGGCTGCTGGTTACGGCTTTGGGTGTCTATACCCATTACTTTGTCTTTGCTATCGTCGCCGCCGAGAATGTGGCCGTGCTGATTTGGCTAATCGCCGAGCAGCGCCACAGCAAAGCACGCTTCGCCTGGAAGACCCTATTGATTTGGGCTGCCTTTCAGCTGGGGCTCATCGCTCTCTATGTCCCCTGGCTGGTCTTTTCCTGGTCCTCGCTCAGCGCCTGGCCCTCGGTCAGCGAGCCCCTGAGCCTGTGGGAACTCGCACGTCGCGTGTTCGGCGTTTACAGCCTGGGCGTCACTGCGCCAGATACGACACTATGGTTGGGGTTGAGCCTGCTAGCCGCTCTGCCGGCACTGTTGGGGCTCGTGTTCAAGAATCGTGCTGTAGATAAACCAACCGACCTTCATAATCGGCTATTAGCTGGCGCCTATGTAATGGTGCCTATCCTGGTAATGTACGGCCTCTCTCTGCGCCAACCGATGTACAAGCCCAAATTCTTTATCGTGGCTGTGCCCGGCTTTTGCTGGTTGCAGGCCGCTGGTATAACCAACACCGTCCAAGCTATTCAAGCGAAATCCTCCAAGTGGCTGAGCGGGTTAGCAGCTATTCTGCTACTGGGAATGGCAATTACAGGCCCCGTGCTTTCGCTGAAAAACCTCTATTGGGATGCCGCTTACGCTCGCGATGATTACCGAGGCATCGCCGAATACATCCAAGCGGCGGCTACCGCAGATTCGGCCGTGCTCATTAACGCCCCTGCCCAAGTAGAAACCTTTGACCTCTACTATACGGGCGAGCAACCGGTTTACCCACTGCCAGAACAGCGTCCGCTAGACGAAGCCAGCACCCTGGCCAGCCTGCAAGAGATCGCTGCCAACCACGACCGCATCTATGCCATCCTCTGGGCCACCGGCGACAGCGATCCCGAGGGGCTCATTGAGGGCTGGCTTGACGAGAACCTCTACAAGACCATGGATAGTTGGTTCGGCAACGTGCGCCTGGCCGTCTATGCCGTGCCTACCGCCTCTGCCGATGAGCCGGAAGTCGCGATCAATGCTCAGGTGGGGAATAGATTTGCGCTGAATGGCTATGCCCTAACGCCGGAAACCCTCACCAGCGGCGATATCATCCAGTTGACACTCTTTTGGCAGTGCACTGCTGAGACCGACACGCGTTACAAGACCTTTGTGCACCTGCTGGATGCTCAAGGCAACATCATCGGCCAACGCGATAGCGAGCCGGTTGGTGGCAGTCGCCCCACCGATGGCTGGTCTGTGGGCGAGATGGTCATCGACAATTACGGGTTACTGGTGCCTGCCGCCAGCGCACCAGGGCAATACAGCATTCGCCTGGGCATGTACGATGGCGAAACCGGCGAGCGCCTGCCCGTCACCCTGGCCGACGGAACCACAATGGATGCCATCCTCATCTCCTCGGTGGAAGTGGCCTTACCCGAGACGCCCGCACCACTCACGGCGCTGAGCATCCCCACGGAGGACGAGGTCGACTGGCCGGGCCTAAGTTTGGTAGGCCACGGGCTCTACCGCCTGGGGTATGAGTATCTGGACGAACTCAAGCTATATTCGGGAGCCCCCCTCAAGCTAGACCTCTACTGGCAGCGCACGGCCGGCTCGATCGATCTCGACTGGCAAGTGCAGTTGGTGCAAGGGCGCGAAACCGTGTGGCAGACGCTCGTGCAGATATTGGGGGGAGATCTGACCCTGACCGATTGGCCAGAGGGATATACTTTGCAGGACACGCACGTCCTCTACCCACCAGCGCTCGAACCAGGGAATTACACCGTGGTGCTAAGCGGCAGCGATGGCCAAGGGGTTGAACTGCAGCGCATTAAGATCAGTGCCACCCCGTAATGCGCTCTGGATGGGCGTGCACCCTGAAACTGTCATCATCGAGGCGCGACACAAGGGTGATGCCGTATTCTCCCGCCAAAGAGACGGCCAGCGCCGTGGGCACAGCCAACGTGCAGATAATGGGGATACGCGCTCGCACAACCTTGGCCACCATCTCGTAGCTGAGCCGGCCAGTACACAGCAACACCATCTCCTCAGGCATACGACCCGTCAACAGCGCTGTGCCCACGCACTTGTCCACCGCATTATGTCGACCAATGTCCTCGCACACGACGTACCAATCCTCGACTATGGAGAACAACCCCGCCGCATGGGTGCCGCCCGTCTCGCGGCGCTGCACCTGGCCCGCATCCAGTAACGCAGGCATAGCCAACAGCTTGTCCGGCGTAACGCGGCATGAGGAAACCAAGGGTGCGAGTCCGGCGGTCTGTACCACGCCCGCTACAGCCATCACCAGACGAGGCATAGCAGACACGGCGTTATCGCGCAGTGTCTCAGGCTCGACCAACATCTCTAGTTCGTCCGGCGAACCGGGCTTGAAGGACATCCCCTGCACCGCCGAAGCATCGACCAACAAGCCCTCATCATAGCAATAGCCCAGAGCAAGTTCACGCTCCAAGCCGGGCAAACGCATGATGACTGCTATCTGCCGACCGTTGATAAAAAGGGCCAGCGGACGCTCGGGCACCAAGGAGTGACGCTCTTGCCGCCAATCGCCGTCTGTATAGTGCCAAAGAACCATTTCATCCGCCATGCCGTACCTCCGCGAGAAGAGTATCGACTAGCTGCAAGCAGGATTCGGCTTGCCGTAAACCCACCAATAGGCCGCCCCAACTAATACCGCACCGCCAAGGATATTGCCGAGGGTAACGGGCAACAAGTTGGAAAAAAGGAATTGGGAGATGGTGACCTGCGCCCCGTTGGCCATGCCCAGCGGAATAAAGAACATGTTAGCTACCGAGTGTTCGAATCCCGACGCGGCAAAAGCCACCACCGGGAACCACAGTCCGATGATCTTGCCGGGCACATCCTCGGCGGCGATAGAGAGCCACACCGCCAGACAAACCAGGCAATTACAGGCCACGCCCTTGATGAGCAACGTGCCAAAGCCCTGGCTCACTTTGTCCTCGGCCATAGCCGCCGCCTGATTGCCAAGATAAGCCGCGAAATCCTGGCTAGCGCTGACGGCACTCATCGTGCCGCCGTTATCGATGATGCCTGTGCTAAAAGCGAACACCAGCGCAGCAATGAGACAACCCAATAAGTTGCCCAGATAGATGATGCCCCAATTCTTGAGCAGGGTCTTCCAGTGGATAGCCCCCGACAGACAACAAGGCGTCAGCAAGGCACAGTTACCGGTGAATAGCTCTCCGCCTGCCAAAACGATTATGATAATGCCCACCGGGAAAACGGCGCCGAACAAAAGGCGCGACAGGCCGGGATTCGCCGCCTCTAGCACGGGGCTCCCCTTAGCCACCACAATAGCAAAAATTCCGCCAAAGCCCACAAACACGCCCGAGAGGATGGCCAGCAACAGCTTGCGCGAGGTCGAGTTGGCGCACTTTTGTTGGCCAATACTGCATACGGATTCGATGATCTGCAATGGTGTATTGAAAGCCATGTGAGTCTCCAAGGCAGCTAGCAAATACGCGGAAGTTGGTCGCCCACAATCATATCCAACAGACGCCGGGCACCAAGGGAGGTGCGTAGCAACACGCGTCCAGCCTTGCCCTCGACCACCTGGCCGATGATGGCCGCATTACGCCCCAATTCATGGGCCTGTATAGTACGCAGAGCAGCATCGGCCGCCTCGGGCGCCACCGCTATCACCACTTTGCCCTCGTTGGCCGCATAATAGGGCGAGAGCCCCAGCAGCTCACAGGCGGCGCGCACATCCTCGCGCACAGGGATGGCCGTCTCTTCCACCTGCAGACAGCACGCACCGGATTCGGCCCATTCGTTCAGAGTAGCCACCAAGCCGCCACGGGTGGCGTCGCGCATGCAATGCACCGCATCGCCGCAAGCTTCCAGCACCTCGGCAATGAGGCCGTTGAGCGGGGCACAATCGCTGGCCAACTCGCTGCGCAGCCCCAGATTTTCGCGCTCCAACATTACGGCAATGCCGTGGTCGCCCACGGTGCCATTGATCAAGAGCACGTCGCCCACCCGCAAACGCTGCGGCGACAATTCGCGTCCAAGAGGTACGATGCCCACACCAGCCGTGTTGATGAACAGCCCATCGGCGGCGCCATGGTTCACCACTTTGGTATCACCGGTAACGATCTGTACACCAGACTGCGCCGCCATGCGAGCCATGTCATCCACCACGCGCTCCAGAACCTCGTAGGGCAAGCCTTCTTCCAGAATGAACCCGGCGGAGAGATAGAGGGGCTTGGCGCCAGCCACAGCCAAGTCGTTCACGGTGCCACAGATGGCTAACTTGCCGATGCTTCCTCCGCGAAAGAACAGCGGCGAGACCACAAAGCTGTCCGTAGTCAGCGCCAGGCGACTGCCGTCGTTGGGCAAATCCAATAGTGCCGAATCGCCCAAGGCGTTCAGCGTATCGTTGCCAAAGCGGCCCAAAAAGACACGGGAGACCAGCTCATGGCTGAGCTGCCCGCCGCTGCCGTGTGCCAGCAAAATGCGTTCATCAGACATCGTTATCACCCGCCCCATATTGATAATAAGCCGAGCAGGCACCCTCAGAACTGACCATACAAGGGCCCACGGGGCTAGCCGGCGTGCAAGCGCGACCAAACAGGGCGCAATCCAGCGGCGTGGCCGTGCCGCGCAGCACGTCGCCGCAACGGCAGCCCTTGGGCTCGACAAAAGTGCGCGCTTTTAGCGCAAACACCACCCGGGCGTCGCGATGGGCGTATTCCCGGCGAATGTGCAGGCCACTATCGGGAAGCGTACCAAAGCCGCGCCAATCGGCAGACCCCACCGTAAACACACGTGACATGGCCTGCTGAGCATGGCGATTGCCCTCAGCACTGACAACACGTCCATAGGTATTGATTACCGCTGGCGCACCCTCCTCAGCCATCTCTACCAGGCTCTTGATGGCCCGCAGCATGTCCAACGGCTCAAACCCCGAGATGGCACAGGGGATACCATACTCATCAGGCAAGAGCCCCCAGGCATCGGCGCCGATAATTGCCGCCACATGGCCGGGCCCAATGACGCCGTCCAGCGTGACCTCGCCAGCAGCCAGAATGGCGCGGATGGCGGCGATGGTTAGCTTGTGCAAGCTCAGCACGTAAAAGTTGGGCAGGGCCTCAGCTTCGGCCTGTAATAGCGTGGCCGCTACCGTGGGTGCCGTGGTCTCAAAGCCCACGCCGAGAAAGACCACCTCTCGGTCGGGCGTCTCACGGGCCAAACTGAGGGCATCCAACGGCGAATAAACCATGCGCACATCGGCACCGCGCGAACGGGCCTCTAGCAAACTGCCGTTGGGGCCAGGCACGCGCATCATGTCGCCAAAGGTAGTCAGGATGACTCCCGATTGTTCGAGCAGGTCAAAGGCTAAAGCCAGGTCGCTCATCGAGGTCACACACACGGGGCAGCCTGGCCCCGAGCTCAAGCGAACCGTCTCAGGCAGCATCTGGCGCAGGCCAAACTCGAAAATGGCGTGGGTATGGCCGCCGCAAAACTCCATGAACTGCACAGGGCGTGTGCTGATGGTTTGAATTTGCGCCAGCAGGACACGCGCCGCCGCCGGATCGCGAAATTCGTCGATGTACTTCACGGCAGTTCCTCGTTAGCCGCCTGTTCAAGTTCATCAAACAGCGCCAGCGTCTCCAAGGCCTCTTGCTCATCGAGCACGCTGAGGCTAAAGCCCGTGTGGACGATGACATAGTCGCCGGTCTTGGCCTCTGGCGTCAGCGCCAGACTGATCTCGCGCTCCACGCCTGATAGCTCGACCACGGCCTTTTGTCCGTTCATCGACTTGATTTGAACCGGAATTGCCAAACACATACTAATGCTCCATTCCAAGCGCTGCGATGGCCGCCTGTCCCAAACTGATGCAGCCATCGTTGGCCGGTAAAACGCGATGCAGCAGCACCTCAAAGCCTTGTGCGTCGAGAGCTGCCGTCACGCCCTGAATGAGTAACCGATTCTGAAAACACCCGCCGCTCAATGCCACCGTGTTCAGGCCCGTCTGCTGGCGAATACTTGCACAGACATCGCGCGTCATGGCCACCACCGCCGCGTGAAAACGGCGCGAGATGATCCTTGTACCCCGTCCAGCGCGAACATCGTCCAGCACCGCCTGCAGCAGCGGCTTGACCCTGATTATGGATACTCCCGAGGCGTTCTCCAAAATGTAGGGATAAGCTGGCTCGTTCATAACAAGAGGAGCACGACCGGCAGCCGTCTCCAGGGCGATAGCCAGTTGCGCCTCATAGGTAGCCACACTCCCAAGGCCAGCCAGGGCCGCCACAGCGTCGAAAAGGCGTCCCATGGAACTGGTCAGTGGCGCATTGATCTCCTGCTGCACCTGCTGGGCCACAAAGGTGATTTTATCGGGCTCTACGCCCAATGTAAGCCCGCGTACCTCGCCAAACAAAGCCTGTACATAGCCTGCAGCAATACGCCAGGGCGCCTGCGTGGCCGCATCGCCACCGGGCAGCGGCAGGTATTCTAGGTGGGCCACACGTTCAAAGCCATCGTAACCGCCCACAAACCACTCGCCACCCCAGATGCGGCCATCGCTGCCATAGCCGGTACCGTCCAGGGCCACGCCAATCACCGGGCCATCCTGGGGGCCATAACCGTTATCGGCCATGCAAGAGGCGATATGAGCCTGATGGTGCTGCACCTCGACTAAGGGCAAGCCCTTGTCCTGCGCCAAATTTTTGCCAAAACGCGTGGCAGCATAGCCAGGATGCAGGTCTACGGCCACCACCTCGGGTTGGCTATCGAACAGATGCTGGTAAATGGCCAGCGTCCGTTCATAATGTTCAATTGTTTCCAGATTCTCCATATCGCCGATGTGCTGCGACACAAAAGCGTATCTATCCCGCGTCAGGCAAAAAGTATTCTTGAGTTCAGGGCCACAAGCCAGCACAGGACGCGTCTCAAAGCCCAACTGCACGGGAAAAGGCGCATAACCACGCGCCCGGCGGGTTACCTGAGACAAACGAACCACCCGGCCCTGCTGCACGGTATCGGCCACGAACCAGACCGAATCGTCATAGCGGGCATAGATGCCGCGATTGTGCATCAGCAGCGCATCGCAGAGCGGCCCCAAACGCGCCAGGGCCTCGTCGTTCTCGGCGGCAATGGGCTCTTCAGTCAGGTTGCCGCTGGTCATCACCAAGGGCCGACCCACATCACGCAGCAGAATGTGATGGAGCGGCGTATAGGGCAACATCACACCCAGATAAGCGTTATCCGGCGCAACCGAGGGCGCAATGGGCAGCAGATCATCCAGCGGCTGTTCCAGACGCTCCAACAGCACGATGGGGGCGCCCGGCGAGCTCATTAGTTCAGCCTCGTCATCAGCCAAACGGCAATAGGAGCGCACTTGCGACAAGGTCGTCATCATCAGCGCAAAGGGCTTGTCGGGCCGTTGTTTGCGCTGGCGCAGGGCTGCCACAGCGCGCTCGCTGGTGGCATCGCAAGCCAATTGATAGCCGCCCAACCCCTTGATGGCCACCACCGCGCCTTCTAGCAGCAGTGCCGCCGTACGGGCGATCACATCGCCCATATCCTCGGGAGGCAGAACATCCACCAAAGCCGGATTCGCCCTGCCCTGAACCAACTCCAAATGGGGGCCGCATACCGGGCAAGCGTTGGGCTGGGCATGAAAGCGTCGATTGTGCGGATCGGTGTACTCGTCCTGGCAATCGGGGCACATGGGGAAATCGCGCATGGTGGTGTTGGGCCGGTCGTAGGGCAGATCCGAAATGATAGTAAAGCGCGGGCCGCAGTTAGTGCAGTTGGTAAAGGGGTAACGATAGCGCCGATCGGTCGGATCGAGCACCTCGGCGAGACAATCGGCGCAGGTGGCCACATCGGGCGAAACAAGTTGATAGGCACCAGCCTTGGCCAACGAATGGCGAATCTCAAACTCGCGATAGGGGTCGGAGTCTGGTTTCAGCCAAGCCAGCTCGAACTGCTCAACGCGCGCCAGCGGCGGATGATGCTCTTGGATTTCGTTGGCAAAGGCGCGGATAGTCTCTTCCGCGCCTTCTACTTCGATCTCCACACCGCCCGAATCATTCAACACCCAGCCGGCCAGATTGAGCCGCTCAGCCAGATTGAACACAAACGGCCTAAAACCCACGCCTTGCACAACGCCATTCACATGGATATGTGCTCGTCTGAGAGGCAAGGGTTACGCCTCGCTCTCAGCCTTGGCTTTTGCCGTGAAATCGGCTACCCAATCGCACCAAGCATCAACGCCCTCGCCGGTTTTGCAAGAAAGCTCAAAGAACTCCACCTTGGGATTGACGCTCAAGACGAGCTTTTTAAAGGCCTCGACATCGAAATCGAGATAAGGCAGCAGGTCGATCTTGCTAATGACTACGACATCAGCACGCACAAACATGCCCGGGTACTTGTAGGGTTTGTCGTCGCCTTCGGGCACGCTCAAGATGACCACATTCACCGTCTCGCCCAGGGCAAAAGCGGCAGGGCACACCAGGTTGCCCACATTCTCAATGATCACCGCGTCCAGCTCGTCGAGCGGCAATGCTTCTAGCGCCTCGCGAACCATCGGCGCATCCAGATGGCAGCCGCCACCCGTGTTGATCTGCACCACCGGCACGCCCGTGGTCGATACCTTGTCAGCATCCACCTGCGAGGCGGTATCACCCTCAATGGCACCCAGGCGTACGCGATCCTTGAGTCTGTCGATGGTCGCCATCAACAGGGTGGTTTTGCCAGCCCCTGGCGAGGCCATTACATTGAATGCCGCAAGATGATGCGCTTCCAAAAACTTGCGGTTATCTTCAGCCACCGAATCGTTGGCCTTCATCACATTCTGTACAACTTTGACTTCCATATCGCCTTCCTCCGACGATTGATCAGATTACTTCGATACTCCTTAAAAAAAATTCCTTGCCAGCAACAATATCACCACCCGCTGCGCCGCAGTGTGGGCAGGTCCAGTCCATTTCTTTCATCTCGAAATCTCGTCCGCAGGCGCGGCAGCGCAGCTGCGGCTTGATGCGCTCAAAATGTAGCTTGGCTCCTTCGGCCAACGTTCCCTGGCTAAAGTAGTCAAAATAGAACTGCACCGAGTCATCTACAATGCTCGACAGATCGCCCACTACCAGATAAATATCGGTGATGGCTGAGGCGCCAGCCTTTGCAGCATGTTCATTCGCTACCTTGAGCACATTCTCTGTGACTGCCAATTCGTGCATAATTCGCTCAGCCCTCGCCCGTCAGTGCCAACAGACGCTCAACCACAACCGGAACACAGGCAGCCGTTTGCTCTGAAAGGCCCAGGCCAAAATCAAAATCATGGCCGCGAATGGTCAAAAGGACGCCTTGAGGCATTTTACCATACAGCTCGTTAGCCATGGCCAACAAGGCGTTCGGCGTCAATTGATGGGTGACGATGCCGGGCTTGTAAAACGGCGAGATGATCTCTTCATGAATGTCCTCACACATGCCTTGCACGTGCGCATCCACAAAGACAACCTGGTCATAATCCGCAACCACTTCGGTCAACTCGGGGACAAGCTGGTGTAAAAAAGCCACATCCACATCCTGGCCCAAATCATCATAACCATCATCATCGAGCGCCAATTCGGGCCGATTTAAGGCCTTGAGTAGACCATTGATGGCCTCACGAGCCACGCCATCGTCGCGCCTATATTCGTTGCCAAATCCAAGAATAAGGGTTCGCTTCATAAAGCCCCACTAACAAACAAGGAGACAAGGACGTCTAGCCCTGTCTCCTTGTTGAGTATGATGTTAGACGTCGTGCTACACGCCGGAAAACTAGTCCCTAACGACCTGGTTCACCACCGTGCCGTTGGCATCGACGATATCGACCACAAACGGCATCTGCCCGATAGCATGGGTAGAACAAGAGAGACAGGGGTCGTAGGCGCGAATAGCGGCCTCGACACGGTTCAACATGCCCTCAGTCAGGTTGTTGCCATCCACAAAAGTCTTGGCAACCATATCCACAGCATGGCTCATGGCCCAGTTATTGTTGCCGGTAGCCACAATGAGGTTCACAGCCGTGATGATGCCGTCTTCGTCGGTCTTGTAGTGATGCCACAGGGTGCCACGCGGAGCCTCAATGCAGCCCACGCCCTCGCCGGTGATCTGGCCGCCGGTATTGCGGATGTCCTGCGAGAGGATATCCGGCTCGTTACAGAGCTCGACCACACGCTCCATGCCGTACAGATCCTCGATAAGGCGGGCATAGTGATAGTATAGCGTCGGTTCGACGGGGCCATCCGCCAAGGCCTTCCACTCTGTCAGCTCGGCGTTAGCCAACGGCGTGCTGATGTGGTCGGCGATGTTCAAACGGGCCAACGGCGCCACGCGATAGTAACCATCAGGATGGCCAAGTTCTTTATAGTACGGGAACTTTAAGTATGACCAATCCTCGGTGTGCTCGCCAATGAACTGGAGATAGTCCTTGTTATCGAACTCGTTGACCAAGCCACCCTTTTCGTCGATGAGACGAATGGGACCGTCATAGAGCTCAAGTGCGCCATCGCGAGACATGCCCAGGTACTTGGATGGGAAATTGGCAAAATTCCGCACCACATCCTGGTTCGCTGCCAGCCAACCCTTGATCAGAGCAATCCCATCCTGTATATAGCCGATCATCTCATCAGCCTGCGAAAGGACAAGATCGCGATCCTCCTGCTTGAACGGGGCAGCCACGCCACCGGGCACGGCCCAGTGCATGTGCAAACGTCGTCCACTGAGTATACGGATAAGCTCTTGGCCGTACTTGCGCAACTTGACGGCCTTGATTGCTAGCTCTGGCTGCGTCTCAATGAGGCCGACCACGTTACGAATCGCGGGATCAGCATCAAAGCCCAACAACAAGTCGGGTGAAGCCAGGTGGAAGAAATGCAGCGAATGCGACTGAACGATCTGGCCCATGTGCAAGAGCTCGCGCAGCTTGTTGGCTGTCGGCGTTGGCTCTAGCCCGGCGATCTGGTCACAGGCCTTGGCCGAAGCCAGGTGATGGCTGACCGGGCAGATGCCGCAGATGCGCGGTGTAATCACTGGCATTTCATAAAAGGGCCGGCCTTCAGAGAACTTTTCAAAGCCTCTGAACTGGTCGATATGCAGATAGCTCTGCTCGACCTTGCCGGCGTCATCTAGTTCAATGGTAACCCGTGCGTGCCCCTCGATACGGGTCACGGGTTCAATCGTGAGCTTTTGCCCCATATTTACTCTCCCGTATTCGTTAGTCGTAGGTGAACAGCTCGCCCGTGAGTACCGGCGTGCGGCCAGCAATGAGCTCTGACAACGCATACCAAATGGTATCAGCGGGAGGCGGGCAACCCGGAATGTGAATATCAACTTTGACGATCTGGTTAACCGCTTTGACTTCTGGGAACAACTTGGCAATCTCTGGTGAACGCGGTATCTCTTGGCCAGCCTCAGTCGATTCGGTCTCGACATAGGCGCGGCTCAACACGTCCTCCGTATCAAACATGTTGCGCATGGTGCAGATGCCGCCAAAGACAGCGCAATCGCCAAGGGCGATGAGCGTCTTGCAGCGAGAGCGCATGAGCTTAGCCACTTCTTCTTGATGATCATTGCTCACGGCACCCGTGAGAATGCCGATATCCACGCCTCCCTCAGGCGGATGCTTGAGATCGGTGATGGGCGACGACAAGAGCTGAACGTACTTGAGCAGCTCAATGATACGCTCATCGATATCGAGAAATGACATATGGCAGCCGGAACAAACGTCCAGCCAGTCGGTGCATACGGTGATCTTGTCCATTGACCTTCTCCGTAGGTTCTTCTCGGTTCAAGAGCGCGTGCTATGACCGAGAATCGGGGTCAAGTACGCTCTTATAACCGGTGAGCGTTACATCAATTCAGCCAGCTGCTTGATCGTCTCCAACTCTGAGACGAGGCTGGTTTCTATGGCTGCCACCAGCGTTTCGGTCTTGCCTTCGGTATTCACAAAAGTGCCGTTCTTCTCATACATCACCGGGGCAGGCAGAATAACATCTGCCACTTTGCTCCAGGGCTCTGCATAACAAGCCTGCACCACCACAAAGTCAGCCGCAGCGAGTTTTTTCTCCAGCTCGGGGCAGAGTTCGGCGGTTTCACCAGCAAGCACATAATAGGCGCTTGCTGAATCCGCGGTCGGCTCAACGCCCTTGTCGAGCAAGCCCACAGTGTTACCGCCCAGTGCCAGAGGAACAAGCGTTGCATTTGGAATAGCCGCAGCCACCTTTTCAGCCAGCTCTGCATAGCGATCATCAAAAACGACTGCCGGGGCGACGCAATTTTTGAGCACAGCAGCTACACCAGCCAGATCATCGGCCGCAAAGGCCTTGTCTGTCCAAACATCCATGCTGTCGCTGATCACATCGACTGTCGCAACTGGTGCCTGACGATGACGGAAAGCTCGCTTGATGGCGTAGCTGGCTACTGGGGCAACCTTGGCCAGATCCGTCTTGACGATGCAAAAACCGTCAGCCTGGTCCAATGCGCTCAAAGGTTTGCGCTCAGCCGCGCCATCGGCCACACTGAGTAGTGCCGCCTTACCAGGCATAGCCAAGGCCGCATCAGCTTCTTCATTGGTCACATAACCAGACAGAACAGTGCAAAGGCCATCTCCTGCCGCCTTCAGGCCCTGCGCCGCAATTGCCAAGGCAGCATCGGCCGTCGTGGCATCACCGCCAACAATGGGCTGATAGATGCGCTGGCGCTTTTCGTAAAGATTGCCAAAGCGGCCTCTTTCACAAAGCAAGCCTTTGTTGGGCTCAGCATCCCAGTCACCCTCTATGCGAATGACGCGGTTGTCACGCACAATGATCTCAATGCCGCAACCTACACCGCAAGCCGTACAACGGCTCTTGACACGCGTAACCTCGGCCGTAGCGCCCATGTAAGCACTTTCGCGATCGATCAGTGCGCCCGTGGGGCAAACCTGCAGGCAGGTTCCACAGGATACGCAGCTGGATTCGCCAAAGGGCACATCCAGGTCAGCCACAATCATGCTGTCGGTGCCACGATTGCGTAAGCCAAGCGTGCCGTTACCTACTACTTCGTCACAAACGCGAATACAGCGCCGGCACAGGATGCACCGATTCGGATCATAGATAAAAAACTCGCGAGAAGCATCGGTTGCAAGCTTGGGAAAGGCGCGATCAAATTCCCAATGATCCAGGCCATAGGCATAAGCCAGGTCCTGAAGTTCGCAACTGCCACTCATCTGACAGAACATGCAAAAATGGTTGCGTTCGGAAAACAGCAGCTGTAGCACAAACTTGCGCGACTCGATTGCCTTATCGCTCATGGTGTGCACAACCATCCCGTCAGCAACAGGGAAGGTGCAGGCGGGCTGCAGGGCACGCTGCTTTTCGATCTCAACTAGACAAATCCGGCAAGCGCCAATCGGCTCAATCGCAGGATGATGGCAAAGCGTAGGAATCGAGTTGACCCCGAGCTTTTGCGCGGCTTCAATGACCGTGCTCCCTGCTGGAACGCTGCCGGTAACACCATCGATGGTTACCGTGACATCGGGCATGAATCCTCCTCACTCCGACGTTTTCTGTGGACTGCCTCAGCCTTGGTCAATTTACTCATTTGGCAGCCCAGGGCTAGTTCGTCCATTCGGCCTGTTGTTTTGGCCGTCAATATTTGTACTATGCCTGCCAAGAACCAACCGGTATAAGCTCTGTAGGCACGGCAAACTCTTGGCCAGAAACCTTGGTAATGGCGTCAAACGGGCACACAGAATAACACGTACCGCACTTGATGCACTCGTCCTGATTGATGATATGGATCATCTTGCGATCGCCTGTGATGCATTGGACCGGGCAAGCCTTGCGGCATTTACCACAGGCTTTGCAAGCCGCAGGATTCACGTAATAAGAGATCAGTGACTCGCATTGAAGTGCCGCGCAGCGCTTATCGGTGATATGTGCCTCAAATTCTTCACGGAAGAACCGTAGCGCACTCAGAACCGGGCCCGGCGTAAGCTGACCCAGAGCACAAAGCGCACCGCTCTGCATACCAGCAGCGATCTCTTCAAGCTTGGGGATATCTTCCAGCTCACCATTGCCTTCGGTGATGCGTGTCAGAATCTCAAGCATACGACGCCCGCCAACACGACAGGGCACGCACTTGCCACAAGATTCCGCCACAGCAAAGGTGAGGAAATACTTGCAGAACTCGACCATACAGGTGTCTTCGTCAACGACGATCATACCGCCAGAACCCATGACCGCGCCTGCCTGCCGCAATGAATCGAAATCGACCTGAAGGTCAAGATTCTCTTCACTAATACAACCCCCCAGGGGGCCACCCGTCTGTACGGCCTTGAACTTTTTGCCATCAGGGATACCGCCGCCGATATCATAGATGATCTCGCGTACAGTAATGCCCATGGGAACTTCAACCAGACCCGTATGGCGAACCTTGCCCGTCAGAGCAAAGACTGCGGTGCCGGGACTTCCCTCGGTGCCAATGCCGCGGAACCAATCCGGACCCTTTTCAATGATCTGGGCGATGACACAGTAGGATTTGACGTTATTGTTGTTGGTTGGCTTGCCCCACAAACCGGCGACCGCGGGGAAAGGCGGACGAGGACGAGGCTCACCTCGTCGTCCCTCGATGGAGGCGATAAGCGCAGTCTCTTCACCACACACAAATGCACCGGCGCCTTCTTTCACCTGAAGGTGGAAGGAAAAGCCCGTGCCCAGAATGTCATCACCCAACAAGCCATACTCTTCAGCTTGCTTGATGGCCAACTTGAGGCGCTTGATGGCCAGAGGGTATTCAGCACGGCAATACACATAGCCTTCGTGGGCGCCGATGGCATAGCCACAAACCGTCATACCTTCGACAACCGAATGGGGATCACCTTCAAGAATCGAACGATCCATGAACGCGCCAGGATCGCCTTCGTCAGCGTTGCAAACAACGTACTTGACATCGCCAGGAGCAGCTTGGGCAAACTGCCACTTTAGTCCGGTCAAGAAACCCGCACCACCACGGCCCCGCAAGCCAGATGCCTTGACATCAGCCACCACGGTCTCGGGCGTCATCTCGGTTAGCGCCTTGGCCAAGCCGCGGTAACCGCCGCGAACAATATACTCGTCGATCATTTCCGGATCGATCAAGCCGCAGTTACGAAGCATGATCCGGTTTTGCTTCTCGTAAAAGGGGATATCATCGTAGAAGGGAACTGCTTCATGCGTCTCTGGTTCCTGATAGACAAGACGCTCTACAACGCGCCCTTTGAGCAGTGTCTCTTCAACGAGTGTGGGGATATCTTCTGGTTTAACCTGGCAATAAAAGATGTCGTCAGGGTAAATGATCAACACAGGGCCCATGGCGCAAAAGCCACGGCAGCCTGTTTCAATCACTCTGACCTCATCCTCTAACCCTTGTTTGGCCAATTCCGCGTGTAAAGCATCGAGCACTGAAACTGAGCCCGATGACACGCAGCTTGTGCCGGTACATACCAGGACATCTGCCCGGTAGACGGGTTCGGCCATGACGTGTCCTCCCTGGAATCCTTGCGATAGCTCCAATAATATGCGGCCCCGTGCTAATCTGTACCAAGGGCCTCAACAGCGTTCCCGACTAGTCTCGTTGAAGTTTGCCAACAACCCATTCTTCAACCACCTGACCCTTGATCAGGTGTTCTTCGATTAGTTGGGGCACACGATCTCGAGTGATATTGCCGTACGAAATGCGCGGCTTGCCAGCCTGTTCTATATCCACCAGCGGCTCTCTGGAGCACATACCGATGCAGCCAACCGTTTGGACATGAGCTGTAATATCACGCTTATCGAGCTCTTCCAAAATGGCTTGCATCGTATCACGAGCGCCAGCAGCGATGCCGCAAGTTCCCATACCTACGGTAATAACCGTGTTTGTATCCGTACGACGTGAAAAATCTTTTTGCAGCTGCTCTCGCAGTATTTGGAGATCTGCTACTGACCCGACCTTTGGCATTTCCTTACTCCTGTGACTTGCCGTATAGCTCTGAAAGCCCCTCTGCAATAAAAGCGCGCAACCAACTGCGTACGCACGGTTCTGCTAGTGATCGCTCACCAATCGCGCCGCGGATTTCCCGCGTGTTAAACTCAAAGCATCGATCATCCACCTGATGATGGTAAACTAGATCGCAATTGGATGATGAGACAACGAACCCCATCAAGGTTCCAAACATATCACCAAGCGGTGCACGATCAATATTGTTCAGCTCAAAAGTGACATGCACGCGAGTTCCCAAACTTACTTGCGATTGAATCTCTAGCTCTCCGCCACAGCGCTCAGCAGCCGCCCTCAGCAGAGGAATCCCCAGACCTACGCGCCTTGTCTTGCGTGTTGTAAAGAATGGATCCTGTACTTGCTCGAGTGTCTTGGCGTCCATCCCGCGACCGTTGTCACTGATTTCAAAGGACAACAAATTAGCCGCGCTGTTTTCCTCGATATCAAGGTTAACCAGGGTCGCCCCTGCTTCCAGCGCATTCTCCAGAATGTCAAGAATGTGCAATGAAAGCTCTCGCACTAGTCTAGTTCGCTCACAATCTTGCGGGCCTTTTCAGGCACAAGGCGGCCAACCACTTCATCATCAACCACGGCTACAGGCGCCAGGCCACAAGAACCAAGACAGTAAACAACCTCAAGCGTGACGCGATAGTCAGGCGTGGTCTCGCCAGCCTTGATCTTGAGATCCTCTTCCAGAACTTTGACGATCTCACCAGCGCCCTTGACATGACAGGCCGTTCCGTCACAAATCTTGACGATGTGGCGCCCGCGCTTCTCAAGATAGAATTGAGCGTAGAATGTCGCTACGCCATATACCTGGCTAACGGGCACGCGCATGCGTTCTGCAATATAGGTGAGCGCCTCTGCGGGAAGAAAGCCATAAACTTCTTGCGTCTGCTGCAAGACGGGAATGATAGCTCCCTTAATAGAAGCGAACTCATCCAAAATCTTGTCGAGGGGCGCGAAATCAATAGCCTCCTCGGGCACTACGGTTGTCTGTTCAACCACGTTGGTTCCTCCCTAGCCATTCTCTTGTTGCATACAGATCGATGTTATCGCACAACAATCTTTCGTCCGTCTATGCCTTGCAGCGCTAAACGCATCTCTGCCACAGATGGGGCTGCCATGTAAAAGGATGTCAGAGTGGTCATCTCGGACAGACGATGAGCATCACCAGAGCGCAATAACGGAAAATTGTGCAGTGATGGATAGCGCTCAGTAGCAGCTTCACACGTCAAATGCCGTGATATCTCAAGAGCCTCCAGAGGGAGTCCCTCCGGCACCATACCCAGGCTGCCTAGCAAACCAAAAGCCCGACGATCTATGTGGGCAGGAATGGCAAGCCCCTCCAGAGCCCGCACTTGTTGCACGACATCCTGCAAGCCCAAAGAAACCGATGTAATGAGCAAACGCTCATCGCGTTTGAGAATCTCACCCTCTGCATTGACGCGTAATTGCTCGCCAAAGTATTCGGGGCGATTCTTGAGTCCCGGCAGAGCCTCGTTTACCGCACACTGCCACACTGTCATCTGCTCCAGCGTATCGAACAAGCAAATCACATGAACTTCTTCGCGCGTCTGTACTTCCATACCCGGGATTATAGTGATTCCAGTCCCCCAAGCAGCGCGCTGAAAAGCAGGCACATTCTCACTGGCGTTGTGATCGGTGATAGCAATAATATCAAGGCCGAGTTGCAGCGCCCGCTCAATGACCAAAGGCGGCAGCATCTCGATCTCGGCGCAGGGCGATAGAACACTGTGCACATGTAGCTCAGAACAATACCACCTGTACGCCTGGTCACTGACTAAGCTCACGGCGTGCTCTCGACACCCAGTTCTACCAACGTCTTGACTGCAGCAAAAGAACGGCAGGGTATTAACAAGAGCGGTATGTGCTCTTCATCTGCTTTTTTGATCATCGCCTCATCAGGTGTGGCGCCTTCAGTAATGATGACGCAAGCGAGCTCAAGCAGACTGGCCACAGCAACAACGTTCAGATGAGCTTGCAGAGTAACCCAGGCATTCCCCTGTACTGCCCCCGCCATAACACAACTCAGCAGATCGGATACATACCCCCCGCTGACAGGCCTGTCAAGGGAATTGGTCCCCGCCACAACACTGGCGTTCAAAGCGTGAACAAGATCGGACACAGTTAGAGACGCTGCCATAGCAAAACCTCATTCCAAAGAAAAAGTCAGTTCCAAACGGGTGAATTCGCCGGGCACCGACTCTAGCTTCATTTCGTCCGCACAAGCCTTGATATTTGCAAGTCCCATCCCAGCGCCAAAACCCATTTCTCGAATCCAGTCAGGCGCCGTAGAATAACCAGCGGTCATTGCCTTTTCAACATCATCAATACCCGGGCCAGTATCCACAGCCACAATCCGGATGAGGTGAGGGTTTATCTCCGCCGTAATCTCTCCACCATGACTATGGATGATGATGTTCGTCTCCGCCTCATAGGTTGCCACAGCCACACGGCGTATCACCCGGGGATCAGCACCCAATCTTTCGAGAGCCTTTTTAATCTTACTTGACGCTGCACCACCATGTACAAAATCGCCGCTGGCAACGTTATAACGCAAGAACAAACTCGTATCGTCAGATTCGATATCTTCAAAGATATGGCTTGCCCGATAGGTCTGAATTTCTTCAGCATGCCATTCAACTTCCATCTGACGCAACAGACCGCGGACGATATCACCTTTGGTCAAGATACCAACGAGATTATCGTTGTCGTCAACAACAGGAAATCGCCCATAGCCAAAATGAGCAAACATGTTGACAGCACTTACAACAGAATCGGCACTTTTCACAGCTTGCACGTTCCGAGTCATAAAATCACGCACCAGCGCCTGCGTCTTACCCTGCTCAAGAGCCCTGATCAGATTCTCAATGCTGATCATGCCCACGAGCCTGGTGCCCTCAATCACCGGAACGCCAGAGACCCGACGCGACCGAAGCAACTCCTTGAGTTCAGCGATAGTAGCATCCGGCGAGACCGAAATGACCTCGCGCACCATCACCTGCTCGATCTTGAGCTCGTATATCAACTCTTGACGGCGAGTAACCTCGGTGGCATTGGCCTTCATATCTGACTCCGCAACAATTGCTACCCTTCAATCAATCAGAATCTGATTGCCACGTTTGCCGCGAGAGATCAAACGTGCCACAACTCGGTATGCCAGCGCCATACAAACGTCCACTCGCTTCATAGAGCGTGCAGAGAGTGGCGAGAAGAGGAATCTCATCCTCCTGCGCAAGAGCAATCGTAGCAGGAGGCGGTATTTTGCCCCGCACAAACACAATCGCATCAATGCCGGCCATCTCGGCCGTCCGAACGACTTGCGGGTTTGTTAATCCTGTGAGGAGTAGCGTACCACTATGCGTAAAGGCGAGCACGTCGCTCATTAAATCGGCGCCACATGCCATCTTAACTGGGCGCTCAAGGAGCTCTTGCCCGGAAATAATCCTACATTCAAGAAGATCTATCACATCGCGGAGCTTCATTCTTTTCCGCCTAGAAGGACAGCCTACGTGGTTACAGGCACTACAAGCAGACACTTTGTGCAGTATAGCACGGAGGGCTTACATGTCAAGACAAGGCAAAGTGCAAATGATTGTGTCTCGCTAGCTATTGCGTCGTTACAAGGTCTCGACCGAGGATGACAAGAATGTCCGTTTCGTACGTGAGGACAGAATCAGAGAGGATGTTTTCTGAAGGCACACCTAATTCATCCGCAACAGCCTGTACGGTCACAGGTGTGGTGCCACGGCTAACAATGAGCGTTTCAGCATAATCAAAGCGATCGGCGTTCTCATAGTGAACGACATTGTAGCCTGAATCTCGCAACAACGTTGTTGCTTCCTCGGCCAGACCGTCCACAAGTGTGCCATTCCGTATCTCGATACGCGCGCCCTCTGTGACGATACTGGCTTGCTCAATGGCATCGTCACTCGACGTATCAGTATCTGTCGGGAATAACTCTTCCACCATTGCGCGAATCAATTCCCAGCGAGGCACCTCGACTTGGGCACCACCGGGGGTGAAGGTTGTCGTCGTCATAGTCGCATCAATCACACCACGGTTTATCGAGTTCAGGTCAAAGTTAACAGCCAACTTGGCAAGCGTCAGAATCTCCTGGAGGGTCAGGTCGGTTTGTACTGAATCGCCCAAAGCCGACAGAATGGCAGGAATGCGTGTGATCGGCACGCCTTCTTCCAGCACTTGGTCACGCACAGCCAAAATGAGCTGCTGTTGGCGATCCATACGGTCAAAATCGCTCGTGCTGTGCCGCGTGCGGGCGTATTGCAGGGCCAATTCGCCGTCCATATGCTGAGGACCGGCGGGGATATTCAGTACAATCGTACCGTAATTGTCGTCCGGATAGGAGGAGTCATAGATAGCCTCTGGCACATCGATGTCAACGCCGCCTATTGCATTGATGAGTGTCTCGAACCCACTAAAATCGATGCGCACATAATGATGAATCGTAATGCCAAAGTTTTGAGACACCGTCTTCATGGCCAGAGCAGGCCCACCACCGGGATAGTCATAATAATCCCCATAGTAATGGGCCACATTGATACGATTCTCGCCATACCCGGGAATGGTGACCCAAAGATCGCGAGGGATCGATAGCATAGAGGCTGTCATCGTCTCGAGATCGAGCGAGAGGATAATCATGGTATCGGTGCGGGTTGGTTGCCCCACCTCATCCTCACGTTGATCAATACCTAATAAAAGAAAGTTGATGCGCCCTGTACCCAACGTGATATCGGGCAAATCCTGGCCAGTATCTCTTCAACAACACTGGCATTCGTAGAAGGATCAACCGTAGTGAGAATGGGCAAAGTCGTTTGGGCGATGAATTCACGAACGGTAACAAAAAAATAGCCGCCGCTTACCAGCGCGCCGCTAATAACAAAGATCATGGCAATATAGAGCAACACGTGCCCCAATGAAACGGTGCGCGTGTCCTCATTATTCACTGTAGATTGCTCGGAAATATACTCGACCATAACGTTCGCTATTATACCACCCCAGATAAAGAAATTAAAAGTCAACGCAAGTAATTATGTAGCCGTGATTCGGCGCATTATAATGCCTGCATGAAAGGTAAAACGTATACTCGGCGTTGGTTGTTCCCTCTATCAAGTGCGACCATCTGTTTGGGGCTATATCTGTTAACAATGGCCCCCGGCCTCACCTGGTCACATAACAGCGCAGATGGAGGCGATCTCATTGCAGCAGCCTCCACGCTTGGCATCCCCCATCCCCCGGGATACCCCCTTTACACGCTGCTGGCTCAACCTTTTCTTGTCATTCCGCTGAATGATCCGGCCTGGAGAATGAATCTTTATTCCGCCATCGTCAGTGCCATAACCATCTTTTTTTTGTGCGACTTGATAAGACTCTGCCTACCCCAGCAGGAAAAGCCACTGGCAAAAGCTATTTCAGCAATTGTAGCTATTGCCGCCGGCACAGCAGCGCTTTGGTGGTCTCAGGCAATCATTACCGAAGTTTATGCCCTGGCTAATCTGTTTGCCGTCCTAGCAATTCGGCAAGCTCTGCTCACTGAGCACCACAACGATTCGGGCTGGTTCAAACTGGGATTATGGCAGATGCTTGCCCTCCTCAGCCACCCCACCATGCTATTGCTGGTCCCGGCCGTTTTGATCATCATTTGGCCGCATTGCTCCCGTGCAAGGTGCAGGAATGCGATTCTAGGCGTTCTCATCGGCCTTGTTCCGCTGGCCTATTTGCCCATCGCCGCGGCAAACCACCCTTCTACCAACTGGGGAAATGCTTCTACATTGCAAGGTTTTGGGTGGCTAGTCAGCGGAGCTGCCTATCAGGACCTTGCCTTTGCTCTTCCTGCAGCTAATCTTCTAGATCGGCTGCGCGCATTTACCAGCGTGCAGCTTGAACAGTACGGCATTGGCGGCACTGCCTTGGCAATTCTCGGCTTTCAACATCTAGCACACACAAAACCGAGACTCCTTATCGCAACTGGCACCAGTTTATTGGCACTGTCCATCTTTGCTATTGGCTACAACACCAGCGACTCGTTCGTCTACCTATTGCCAGCCTTTATCCTAGAAAGCATCTGGATCGCTTGGGGGTTGCGGCAAATCATAGCGTGGTTACTGGAAAATTCAAGGGCAATCGCTGTAATTTGCCTTCTGACTTTGCCCATTCTCAACATTGCCCGAAACTATCAACAGGTCGATGTATCAAAGGACACAGAAGCCATCGAATGGTATACGAGCGTCCTAGAAACCACTCCTACAGATGCGATTCTGATAACTTGCGATGATCGTCATACTTTTGCCATAGCGTATGCGCAGCAAAGCCTACAGTTGCGACAGGACGTTCTGCTCATCGACGCCGATCTTTGGAACCAAGACTGGTATGCCCGGCAAATCGTCGAAAGAGAAAGTCTCGATTCCTCAGTAGCCGAGCTGCCCCTCGAAATAGCCCTGCAGATTATAAGACCCGATGCGCCTTATATAGCGCTCTGTGACAGGTCAGAGCTCTCCAGTGCGAGATCAGAATGATCAGTTATTCATCCCACAAAAACATACGCCCGCGTAATGCGGGCGTAGCAAGATTGGCATGGGAATGAAAGACACTAATAGGCGCCATCCCGTTTCAGCACGGCGCCAAACGTCCGCAAGATAATCTGCACATCGAGCCATAGCGAATAGTTACGGATGTAGTAGAGATCGTCTTCCACGTGCAGATACTTGGGTTTATCGGATCGGCCAGAAACCTGCCACCACCCCGTAATGCCTTGAGGAACAGCAAAGCGCTTGCGCTGCCACGATTCGTAATGCGCCACAAGCGAAGGAAGCTCAGGACGTGGCCCCACCAGGCTCATCTGCCCAATGAACACGTTCCACAATTGCGGCAACTCGTCAAGACTGAACCGTCTCAAGAATCTCCCCACGCTAGTAATGCGTGGGTCATCAGCTCGCTTCTCAAAAAGAAGCCGGCCCTGATCGTCCTCTGTGACCAACTCCTCTTCATACTTGTCTGCTCCCTGCACCATCGTACGAAATTTGAGCATATCAAAAATCTCCCCGCCTTCACCAACGCGCATACTCTTGTAAAGGACAGGGCCTGGAGAAGTTAGCTTGACGGCCAAAGCCAGAGCGAGAAAAAGGGGGGAAAGAATGAGGAGACCCAGAATCGACACAATGATATCGAACATCCGCTTAACAATGCGGTCTACTGGCTGTAGGACCGGCTCTCTGAGACCAATAAGGAACAATCCGCCCAAATCCTCGACTGTGGTGCGCAAAAACACCACATCAGAATAATCTGGCACTGCCTTGATATTCACACCAAGGTCGCTCAAAGATTCAACAAGCTCTGAAAGTCGGTGGTGCGCTGTCATGGGCAAAGCCACCACAAGCTCTTGGATACCATGACTTTTCATGATCTCGGAAGCATCATCCAAAGTCCCCAATATGGGCAAACCCAAGGCCTCTCCCGGATACAGTCGGTCATCTAAAAAACCCGTAACCTCCAACCCCATCCATGCTTTGGCCACAAGTGCTCGGGCGACTTGCTGTCCGGTTTCTCCAGCCCCAGCAATGACAACACGAACTAGGCCATTCCGATGAGAATCCATCAGATGTCGGAGAACAAGCCGCGCGCCGCCGCATAAAGCCACATCGACGAGGTAAAAATAGACGTACAGCAATCGTGATAGACCGCGATAACTGAAATACAGCAGACCTGCGAATACCAACATAGCCACAGCCGTACCAGCTACTAGCGATTGAAATTCTACAGAAGGTTTCTCAAGGCGTGCCGGCTCGTACAGATGACTGCTGCTTAACACCACCATCCAGGTTAACGCCGCCAGCACAAAGATGGGCCAGGGCAGCGATGAACCAACTACCTCGATGGGACGCCCTAGAGGAACAGCTAGACGCAATGCCCTAGCCAAAGGCAGGGCAATCAATGTGAGTACCACATCGAGTATGTGCAACGTGATGACATACCTTACGCTAGAACGTTCTAGCATACTATCTATGTCCTCCGAATAATTCTGGAATCTCGAGCATCATATCCCATGAGCAGCTAGTTTCAAAATGTGCCAACTATAAAAAACTGAATTACTTGTAATAAAGTTCTTTCAATGGGATGGGCAAATAATAGATGTGCGCACACTCAGGGTTCTACGCGCTCGATTAAAAGATAGTGTCACCATAAATCACAGCGACACATTCCCCACCAATGAGCGAGATCGACTTTTACAGTACGAACTGTTCCCAAATCGTTGTTTTTATGCCCTTTATTGGGCAAATGCTTTGCCAGATACACTGGCCGATGCTACAATCGACTGAACACATGGATAATTGGGGTATTTAGCCCTGAGGTTCAATGCAATTGTCAAGTCTCATTCCCATGATAACCCTACTTGCCATACCAACTCTTGCTGCGCTGCTTATTGCAATAAAAGGTAAGGCAGACTCAAGAATTAGGAGCATTACTCTATTGGTGATGCTCGTTCTAGAGCTGGCCATAAGTATAGTCGGAAGTTTCTTTGGATCAGAATTGGCCACGCTTTCCCCTTGGGGCAAATCTATGGGGACTGGCAGTACCCTTTTTCTCCTCTATGCCTATCCTGGTTTTTCGAGCATCGCCCTCTTTTGTGTTGGCATGTCGGTCATCCTCGCAACACGTTGGCTAATGATTGATCAATCGGATGCTCTGGTTATTTCAGGAGGTCTGCTGATCACGGTGCTCTTGGCTCTTGCAGGCAACCTAACAGCAGCAACCGTGGCAATCATGTTCTACGCCCTGCTGAGACAAACACCAGAACTCGACAAACGAGAACGCCTGAAAACGATGATAACCGACCTTACTGCCATCACAGCTTTGATCGTCGCCGATGTTCTCTTGCGCGCCAACAATGAAACTTCGGTGCTCAGTTTCCAGAGAGTTGCGGGCGGAGGGATGGTTGCCCTTGCGCTTGCCAGTATCACCATTCTATCGCAAGCACAATTACGAGCCAAGACGTCACTCAATAATCAGGTGCTTTCCTTGTTATCGCTTGTCTGTGGGGGTCTTTTGTGGCTAAGATTGGTGCGCCTTGCAACGGGCGAATTCCCTCTGGAGACTTGGCTGCTAACCATAAGCCTAGTAGGGGCATTGGGTTCCGCCTGGCTGTATTTTCGCAAAACAGAAAAACAACTCCAACACATGAGTGATTACTGGATTTTTCTCCTCGTAGCCAGTGGGTTCGGTATACAATCTGCTCAACCGCAGGTTTCAATGGCGCTGTACGTTACTGCCGTTCTGGCAATCTCTGTCATCATATGCGCGCCTTTGCGGTTATCTGGCCAAGGCCTTGCACGGGCCATCCGACTTGCTACTGGATACTGCCTTAGCGGCCTTCCTGGAGCACTTTCTGGATTAGCTTCTCTAGCTTTTTTATATAATCTGTACGTAGCTGGGGAATGGGGGGCCGTCGTATTGCTCTTCTTGGCAACCAGTATGATGATTGCTAGCATATGGCAACGGCTTTTTGAGCGCCCAAAAGAAGAGCGGAACGAAACCGCAATACCTGTAATGATTGCATACGCCATCGTTCCCACAATCTTTATGGGGCTTGGCCTGCTACCCAGAACACTTTCGTGGATTGGCTCTCGCCTTGTCCTGTCCTTTGGTTTGCCAGAGTATCCGCCGCTATCTAGTTGGCCCATCTATGTGTTGTGGATAGCCACAATTGGTGCCGGACTGGGGATATATCGGTTGGCACAATCAAGGAAAATGCCCCTCATCTACCGTGAAGACGGCCTTAGGATGGATACCTTGCAAACTACAAGCACAAAAATAATGCGAGGTATCGGCAACGGGCTTGTTCAGGTAGAACAGGCACTTGAAGGCGAATGGTTTATGCCATGGATATTGGTTGGGTTTGCCATTATCAGCTTGCTATTAAGCAGGAGCTAAGATTGTTTATCGAGCTCATCTCTAACATATTGGCGGCGTTCTCAGCCGCAACTCTGGCAGGAATACTTGCTGTTTCTGTGCTATTGTTTTACGTGTTTGAATCCAGCCGCTGGGTTCTGATTCCTCTTTTACTTCAATACGTACTGATCGGTATGCTATTGGGCAAAGCTGTCTACGTCCTTCTTGCGCCTGCCTGGGTCATTGTAGGGCTGTGCGTGGCCGGTTTGTTCGCCGTATCAGGCACGGCCATGCCCCAAAATGCCTCCTCAACAGAAATCGACTCCCAAAATCGGAGCATGGGACTGTTTTTTGATGGCTTTACCCTCTTGCTTGCCGCTATGATTAGCTATGGTGTCTGGACTTTGATGCCCATTGACGGTATTCCGGCTGCCGCAAATCTGGCGTTTTATTGGTTGATCGTCATTGGTTTGGTGCTGCTGTTGCAACGGAGACGAAGCCTGTATGCGTTAGGAGCAATTTCCTTTCTCAACGGAGCCTTCGGCCTATATCTGCATATTGAAACCAGCCTGCTCGTCGTTGCTCTTGCAAGCCTGATTATGATTCTGGCAGGCTATGTAGCAGCAACACTTTCCCTCCAGTCACCTGGGGTAGACGAATGATCCAACTGCTCATCCCAGTCGCGATTGCGCTTGCAGCCGTATTAACGGATGTGTGTGCTACCAAAAAGCGTTTGGCATCACTTGTTTTTGCTGTCCTCCTTTCAGCGGTATGCATCTCACAGCTCATCATCGGTGATTCCAGAGCTTTTGTGGTGATGGGGCGCACCATTGGGACAACCCCACTGACAGCACTGATCATCTGCGTTAGTACCGGTTTGCTGAGCATGGTGGCATGGTATTCCAGCCTGAATAAGGATGGCTCGCCCCAAAAGTTAGGGGTGATTGGGATTGATCTGGCATTGTTAATCTCGGCACTCATCATGAGAAATGTGGTCATTGCCAGCCTCTTGTTCGGCGCCGCACTCATCATTACGGTGCTTGTTCCATCTGAGGATGAAACTTTGTCTCGTAAAAGAATTCTCCCCATAGCTATCCTGTCGCTGGTCACACTGATTCTGTCTGCACAGGCTGTCGATAGGGGAAGCACCAGTGGCGTTCTGCTTACCGCGCAAAATGCAGCTGTCATCATGAATGTCACCCTTTTGCTTCTTCTCGGTGCAGTACCCTTTCAGGCCTGGCTAGCGCCTATCATTAGAAGAGCAAACCCTTTCCAACTGACCATGTTGGGCGGTATCATCCCTTTGGCGGCGATAGCACTGTTTGCGTCATGGAAGATTGATGCGTCACTAACTTTGAGCACAACCGCACAATTGGTACTAACTCTTGTTGGTGTCGCTGGCTGCGTGGGCGGGGCTATTGTGTCATTCGTACGGAAAAATCCGGGTTGGATACTCTATGGGGCTGCTCTGGCAGATACTGGCATGATCATTGCCGCAATAGCTCAGGAGCCAGGACAAGCTCTTGTTGCCGCAATAGCCCAGAGTATATTTCATGCCATTGCCTTGAGCGGAGCCGCACTCGTTGTATTTCGCACCCAAGAGCCCATTGCCAGATGGCGGCTCGGCCTTTTTGGCATTATGATTGCCTCTCTTTGCGGCCTTCCGGGTACTGCCGGTTTTGCATCCCAGTTGCTCATCAGCAGGAATATCGCAACAACATCGCCGGCACTTGCAGTTCTTGTACTCGTCAGCAGTGTGGTTCCCTTTATTGCCGCACTCGGATGGATTCTAACTACGGAATCTACCCATGCAGTCAAGCGCGAACCAGAGATGATCATTGCAGGCATTATGGCGGCCGCTATTTTTGTGCTGGGTTTTGTACCTGTATTGGTCTCTTCGCCACTTGGCTGGCTTTTGGATCAACTTACGGCAACCAGTCTATGATGGAACCTGCGTGCATTAACCGCGTTCAAGTAGTATGAATAAAACTCGCTCGCGTAAACGATGGATAATATCCCTGCTGACCTCAGCTCTGATTCTGGTCGTCTCTGCTGGAAGCTCGTTGTTCGTGGACACAGGCATTCCTGTAAATACGACGCCCACAATAGAAGTAACCGGAACACCAACAGCCCCTCGAACAACAGTTGCTCAGGCTGATACATCTACACCCACCCTATCGGCTACAGCAACAGAAACCCTTACGCCAGAAAGTACCTACGCCGTCAACCTGCCGCAAATAGCAGACGGCGCTGATTTGCTTCCCAACCTGCCTACTCCCAGTTCAACGGCCATGGCTACACCTACGCCCACACTGAGCGAATCAGATTTGATTATTCAGGCAGCGACGAAGCAATCCTTTGTGTATGCTGTCGATCAAAATCTCTATGTCGATGGCCAACCCTATATTTTCATCGGTGTGAACGCAACCTATCTTACCGAAACCTACTTCCCAGAGAATCAAATAGAGCCCATATTGACCTATCTCGCAGAAACAGGCGGTGTAAATGCAATCCGTTTATTCTTCAAGCCGGGGCACGATCTCGATCGCCTTGAGAAAGTCTTGGATATTGGCGGAGAGCTGGGGATTCGCTTCATCGTAACGCTGCAGGACTATTACTATTATAAATCTCAAATGTGGTTTGCAGAGGAATATCTCACAGAAGACATCCCCCACGTCATCGAAACCGTCAGTCGTTTCAAAGATAGGCCTGAAATCCTCGCCTGGGAGCTCATGAACGAACCCGGATGCGGTCCAGAAAATGGAAGTCAGGATTGTGCCGACTTTATGTACGCCTGGGCACAAGATGTATCCTCGCTCATCAAAGAGCTGGATCCCAACCATCTGATCTCGGTGGGAACAAACCATCGCATGTGGACTGAGGCAGAACAGACAAACTATGACCGTATGCACGCGTTGGATACGATTGATATCGTCAGCATTCACCGAGACGCCACCGATGAGAATAAAACCGCAGAGATGGAACTGGCTGCAGAACTAAACAAGCCAGTGTTCATCGGAGAAATCTATTACCTGGGGTATAACGAAAACTGCCATAAACTATATGATGGCGTTTTTGAGGAAAGAGCAGCAGCCATACAAGAGGATCTGGAGCGTTCCTTAGCGAACGGTGTCGACGGTTATTTGCTGTGGCAATACGATCCCTACGAAGTGCTCATGGATGATGGGACCATTCAATGGTTCTGCGGCCAATATTCCTACTTTCAGTATGATCCCGTTTTTGCTGTACTGGCACAGTTTCTAAATCCGGGTAGCTAGCTGACAGAGGCTAGAGCCCTTGCCCCATATAACGCAACGCCTGCAGAATACGCTCATCTAAATCAGTTACCTCGGTCGGCACAGCTTCATCCGCGGCGCGCGCCTCAGCAAGGCTGTACCCCAGTGTAGTTAGGGCAGAGATGACTTCAGCATTGCCAATGCCACTCAGACTTGAGACCATATCCAGGCCAACGCCCCCCAGTTTATCCCCCAAGTCCAGCACCAGCCGCTGCGCCGTCTTTTTGCCAATACCCGGCACTCTGGCTAAAGCAATGGCATCTCCGCTGGCGATAACAGTTCGAAGAGTCTCTGGTGCATAAGCAGAAATTGCCGCAAGAGCTGTTCTGGGACCAATACCAGATACCCCGATCAAAAGGCGAAAAATGCTCAACTCTTCACGTATAGCAAACCCATAAAGAGAGATGTCGCCTTCTCGTACTACCATATGGGTATAAAGCTTGAGTTCATGGCCCATGCGGGTCTCTCCCACAAGCCGTTCGGGCACATTCACGGCAAAACCCACGCCAGAAACATCCAGAATAAGCGCATTTTCGTCGCTTCCCATCACAATCCCCGTAAGCATAGAGATCATGAACTACTCCTTGCTATACCAAAACGATCAAAGGAGATATGGCAAATAGCAACGGCCAGAGCATCGGCAGCATCGTCAGGACGGGGGGTCTCTTCCAGGCACAAGAGCATTTTGACCATGCTTTGCACCTGAGCTTTGTCTGCCTTGCCGTAGCCAGTAACAGCCTGTTTGACTTGCATGGGGGTGTATTCCGAATTAGGCAAACTCCGCTGTGCTAACACGAGTTTGATAACACCTCGCGCCTCGCTTACGTTCATAGCTGTTGTCACGTTAGACCAAAAAAATAATTGTTCCACAGCCGCCACATCGGGGTTGAATTCACCAATCAACTCTTGAAGCTGATCATACAGCATAATAAGCCGGTCAGCCGTTGGCGTGTGTGCGGGTGTACGCAAAACGCCAAAAGCGACCGGCTTGAGTGCCTGTCCATCGCTTGCCACCAGGCCATAGCCCGTAATTGCGATGCCAGGATCGATGCCCAATACCAGCATTAGGCAGCTTCGCCGGTGTACTTTGCCATCAATTCGTCGGAAATATCGACGTTGGAATAGACACTCTGTACATCATCCAAGTCTTCGAGCGCCTCAGCCAGCTTTAAACCGCGCAGAGCATCCTTTTCATCAAGCTCAGCATAGGTTTGAGGTAGCCAAACAAGCTCGGCTGATTCGATATTATACGTTGCGGCAGCCATAGCCTCTTGAACGGCCTTGAAATCGCCAAGATCGGTGGTTATTTCCAAACCGCCCTCGATGATCTCAAAATCCTCGGCGCCTGCGTCAATGGCCTCCAAGGCAACCTCTTCGGGATCACTGTCTCCTGGATCGATGACCAGTTGCCCCTTGCGAGAGAACATCCAGGCAACGCAGCCATCAGAGCCGAGGTTTCCACCAAAGCGCGAAAAGGTATGTCGCACTTCGGAGACTGCCCGATTTTTGTTATCGGTAGCCACCTCAACCAACATGGCTATTCCACCTGGACCATAACCCTCATAAATGATTTCGAGGATTTCGGCCTCGCCGTCGAGCTGGCCCGCCCCACGCTTGATCGCGCGTTCAATGTTATCCTTGGGCATATTTGCCGAACGAGCTTTGTCAATGACCAGACGTAGCCGAAAGTTCGACTCAATATCCGCCCCGCCTTCTTTGGCAGCAATCACGATCTCGCGTGCTAACTTTGTAAAGAGTGCACCACGCTTGGCGTCATTGGCACCCTTTGCGCGCTTGATGGTGGACCACTTGCTGTGTCCAGACATCACTCACCTCCTGATGGTTGTTCATTGTTTGGCATATTATAGCACTCGAACGCTCCATCCCCCAAGCAAAGCCCAGCAGCCTTAGAAATCGGGAATGATCAGAATGTCCCCTATGCTCAAAGAGTTCGGATCTTCAAGATTGTTCACACTAACCAGGTCATCGATGGTAACACCATATTCATCGGCAATACCAGCCACTGTATCGCCGGATTCGACAATATGAACGCCTGAAGTGGGGAATGGCGTCGGTGTTGCTGTGGGCTTGGGCGTTGCAGTAGGTACTGCTGTAGGCGGATTCTCTACCACTATTGTGCCGAACTCGGCAGCTTCTCGCTGAAGCGCCCCATTAGGCCCGGCAAGCTGTACACATAGCTGATATTCGGCGGCGGCGGTCTCAGAATCGCCGAGAAGCTCATACGCCATCGCTTTTAATGCATGAGGAACGCCCCAATTTGGTTCAAGGGCAATTGCCTCGTCATAGGCATTCAATGCCGAATCAATATCTAATAGGCGGACACTGACAATCCCCAGACCACAATAGGCCGGGGCGAAATACGGATCGCGGGCCACTGCACACTCGAGGTTATCCCGAGCGGCGTTCCAATCGCGGTCAAACATGCTTATGCAAGCCTGGCCCGTCCAAGCATAGGCGGTATCCAACGCAGCAAACTCTTCAGCAGCCAGATCCATTCTATCAGCAGACAAGAGTGCTATACCCCGATAGCCCTGAATAGCCTCTTTGGAAGAATCAGGCAGCAACTCACTCTCGTAAGCATAATGGAATTCTGAGGCAGCTAAAACTGGATCGCCCACCGCCAAAGCTGCAAAACCGGCAGTAACCTCGCTGACAGCCAACAACATGTCAGAGTCATTCTCGACATCTGAAGAAGTCTGAATGACGATATCGCCCTGAGTAAGGAGGAAACAAAGTAGAGACTCTGCATCCGGATCAACAAGTGTCTCATCCGCACCCATGACGCTAATGTGCCACTCGTGAATGATCGGCACGCCAGATACCTGGCGTTGCCAAACCACAATATTCGCATTGAGCGCCGTCGCCAAGCGCTCGGCCTGCTCAAAACTTGAAATAGGATACACGCGTCGAAAACCGACTTCAGACCGCAATCCATTCTTGGAAAGGACAACATTGACCGTATCCTCGATCTGACGGATCACATCTGTTGCCGTTGCGGAATCATCCAAAGGTGCAAACAATATCCCCACCTGATTCGTGGCGATGGGCTCCATGGCCGTATCCACCAGAACTTGGTCGAATTCCGTAGCCCATACCCGCCACGACCAGCCCAATAAAGCCATCATCGCCAGAACTGATATGGCCCCGGCAATCCGCAGAAAAACGGCGGTTCCTCGACTAGCAGCAAGAAAAGCTCCCGCGCCAATCGACAGGGATACCACCAGAAACATTACGATCAATCTGAGAGTCTCAATACGCATCAGCGCCACGCCGAGCGAGAGAAAGCTGAGACCGTACAAGAGCGGGCCTACTACGGCAAATAGGAGCAGGCTTGTGCTAATTGCTTTTCTGGCCAAAGTATCATCTCCATGGCTGCCACTGGCAGCATTGTACATCAGTAGAACTGCGTTGTGAAGCAAAGGGCAATCTTGCTCGTATGCAAACTCGCACTTATACTGGGCCCGTGAAATCACATATTCGCTTGACCACAATACTATTTGTATCCGCAACAATTCTCGCCGGGAGCCTCTTTGGCACGGGCTGCACAGAGAACGAAACAGCAACGCCGATTGCCCCTGTGGAAACAGCGTCGCTTGAACCCTTTTGGCCGACTACGGACGGCGAATCACTTGCACCCACCGTCACACCCGCACCAGAAGTCCAGGGATTCACCATCAGCGACGCACCTCTGCAATCATGGATTAACGCCAACATAGTTTCTTCATTGGTTTCTGATGGAGCAAGCATCTGGGCTGCCACGCCAGCAGGACTTGTGCGCTGGACGACAGACATGCAGCAATATGAGATTATTGGCACCGAGCAAGGGCTGCTGTCTACATCCATCGCCGCTTTGTCTATTGATGGAGCCAACCGCTTGTGGATTTGCTACGAAGACCGCCTAGAGTGGACCTATCTGAATGGGCAAGAGTGGACCAGTCTCTCCCGAACTGACGCTGTAGAATCGGCTTTTGTCGAAATGCAAATACCTCTGCATGCAGATACCAGTATGTGGGCAGCAAGCCAAGTCACAGGGTGGGTTTGGATACCTTCAGAAAACGGCCGTGTGCAGGCCTACGACGGCTCTGTGTGGCGAACATACGGTTCTTATTCGGGCGTACGAGACAACATTTCGCGCGTTACCGTCTCTAAACAAGGCAGAGTATGGGCTCTGGGCGACGGCCTTTGCACAACGATTGAAGGATACGTTTGGTGGCAAGATCACACCCTATTTGCCGACATCCCCAATGCAGCGAGCGTAACGGGCATCTCCACAGATAATCAGGAGCGCGTTTGGCTCTCTTTTACGGCAACTGATGGCACGTCTGGCGGATTGTGTAATTTGGATCCTGATCTGGAGCGTTGGACCGGCTATGCCCATGCACTCAATTCTGCCATTCCCAGCCAGGTTTTGGGCATCCAAATTGGCGACGATCAATCGCTTTGCATCTGGGGGGCAGACGGATTGGCCATAAAAGAGGCCGACACTGCCTGGCAAGAGATGATTTTTGAAGACATCACCGTCTACTGCTCTTTTATAGACGGCACAGGCAAACGCTGGTTAGGGACCAACCGTGGCATCATCCGCATAAACCAGGCATCAGAAGTAGAGGGCCCCTGGCTGATCTCTGAATCGACTGCCTTGGGCAATATCTATGATGTGGCCTGGTCAGACAAAGGCGTATTGCTGGCAACTGATGACGGCCTTGTACAAGCCAGTAACGAGAATCTAAAAGTGCTAACTACCCTGGAACCCTTGTGGCTCAGCAACCTGAGCGGCACTGCCTGGTACAGCATTTCAGGATTGCTGGCGAGCACAGATGCTAATCAGCCCGTTCTGGAAGGTCACGATATTGTGACGGCAGTTTTTGCAGAACGTGGTTGGGCCTACACTTCAGACGGCACCCTTTGGACACTCGATGGAACGTGGCAAACGGTCATGAATATCCTCGATGTCACTGGTGATCCCCTCGTTGATATGGCAATCGGCCCCAACCAGGAGCTCTACCTGGCTACGGCCGGGCACATATACAAGATGGGTGAAGACAATGCCATTACAGAACTTGCGCCTCAGGAAAATGTAACCCTGCAAGGCATTCAGACGATCGCCGTAGGCACCGACGGCGCTGTGTGGGCGGGGACATCCTCAGGCCTGTTTAGGAACAACGATGGCGCCAACTGGGTGATCCTAACCAGCAACAGCACGGGGGGCGGCCTGCAATCTACAGATATTCGCGATCTCGCGTTCGATACAACAGGAAACCTCTGGCTTGCGACAAAAGCAGGAATCTCTTGCCGAACGCCAGAGGCTGATTGGTACTATTCAAGTGTGCCGGAAGCCACGCAACTCGCTATCGAGAATGAAAGCACTGCCTGGGTCGTTGCTGATACCGGCCTCTATCGCATCATGTTCTCTGCGCTCACGCCTGTAGAATAATAAAGCCTAGAGATTGGGCAAATCCTCAAGCGAAATCATTCCCTTACGTAGTGCTACTGTTACGGCCTCGGTACGCGACCCCACATTGAGCTTGCCAAAGATATTAGCCATGTGAGCTTGCACAGTTCTCGGGCTGAGAACCAACTCGGCAGCAATCTGCCGGTTAGATAACCCCCGCCCTGCAAGCCGCAGCACATCCAGTTCACGATCCGTCAAAATGTCCTGTTGCTGACGCTCGGGCTCGCCCCGGCCGGTTATGCGCCGCAAAACTTTGGATGCCACTGAAGGATGCAGCACCGATTCGCCTGCTTTGACCTCACGAACTGCATTGATGAGTTCGCTACTTCTTGCGTTCTTGAGCAAGTACCCAGCCGCACCAGCCTCCAAAATCGCAAAAACATACTCATCATCATCATAAGCCGTCAGAATGAGGATAGCTATTTGAGGCAATTCTTCCTTGATAGCACGCGTTGCCTCAATCCCATTCATCACTGGCATACTGATATCAATGATAGCGACATCAGGATGTTCAAGGCGGGCCATTTCGAGAGCTTCACGCCCATCACCAGCCTCAGCGACAACCGTTATATCTGGCTCGCGGTCGAGAATGCGCCTGGTTCCCTCGCGCACCATAATATGATCATCCGCAAGCAATACCTTGATCTGGCTTTCTTCTGCCATGTTGCCCCCTATCCCTCGCAAAAACGAACGAGTCCCTCTTGTCGTTGCCCACTACGACTAGGGACTCGTTCACCAAGGAGGAGAAGAAACTTTTTCCCGTCATCAGCAAACTGCTGAATTTGCCCCGCAAAACCCTGTACGAGGCCCCTCCAAGATACCGCGAATCCACTTGCCGTACATCCGCTATCTTCACGGATGAACATAGGCATTTAGGCTTAATTGCTGTCCTCTTGGCTGTTCTCCGCCTTGATTGGAAGAATGATTGGCGTAACAGGGATAGCAATACTTACTACTGTTCCACGATTCTTTTTCGAATCGATGATCGCTTTGCCCCCGAAAAGGCGGGTGCGCTCATATAACCCTGCCAGGCCCAACTTGCCCGATGCAACCAATTCAGAAGGATCACGTGGCGCGTCAAAACCCACGCCATCATCCATAATCTGTAATGTAACAAAGTCATCGCGATATGTAAGCGTTACCGAGGCCTTTTGAGCATTAGCATGCCGCCTCACATTAGAAAGGCTCTCTTGCGCCAAGCGATAGAGACCCAATTCTACCTGTGGCAACAACGGAAAGAACTCTCCCTGGACATCCACACGCACCTCGATGCCATCCTCTCGCTCAACGCGCGCCCCCAACAGCTCCAGTGTGCGCGGTAGGCCAAGCTCTGAAAGCAAGGGGGGACGAAGATCTCGGGCAAAATTCCGCACGTTTTGGAGCGTAATGTCCACATAATCGCGAAGATAACCTATTTCATGCTCTAGCTCATCACGATCCTCAATATCGCCCAGCAATTCGATGCGGCGGGCCAGAACTGTTAATGCCTGAGCCGTGTCATCGTGCAGTTCACGTGCAATTCTTTTGCGTTCTTCTTCCTGGCTGTTCAGGATAGAAACGATGTAACTCTGGTTATCCCGGCGATACTTGCGTATCTGCCCTACCATGACAGAAAAAGCTTCTTCCAGTTCGCGAACTTCAAGCGGGCCAGCATCTATAGAAATATCCGTACTGAGATCTCCGGAAGCAACACGCTCGGCCTGAGTAACGAGGGACTGGAGCGGCTGGACAATCCAACGGCTGTTGAGCGCCAAAAACAAGAGAGGCACGATAACCGCCAGACCCAATGAAATGATCATTGCCAAAAGATAGGGGCGGAATGGGCGAATGATATCCTCCCACTTTTGAATCGTCAGAAGCCCCCATCCATCCCAACTCTCGTCAGAGACCAACGAGTTGGACAGTTCCTGGCTAGAGATAGGCGCGTACCCCATAATCGTTGTAAAGCCACGCCATATCACTATCTGAGCGCCGGAATTGCCCCGCATAACATCCTGAACAGCCGGATTCTCGGTCCACTGCGCCGCTACGAACTCACTATCGGGGTAGGCTAGGATGATGCCATACTGGTCCACAAGAAAAGCATAGCCACTTTCACCTACCTGAATATGGGATATGGAATTATACAGGGTGCTGCCCGATAGTAACCAGTTACCAAGCACGCAACCACCAAATCTTCCATTGGTATCGAAATAAGGCACAGCTACGCTAATAGTACGCTCGCCCAAACTATTGACATAGATTTCGGAGCGAACTGGGCGGCGATAGGTGCGTGCTCTGTTAAAGAAATCGAAACTGCCTATATTCTCCCCCAGAATACCCTCATACGTTACGATGACTTTGCCATCGCTATCCGTCACAGCCAGGGCATCAAAGCGTTGGTGCAATGCCAGATGAGAATCCAGCAGGCCTTCTGCCTGAAGCAGGTCCCCCTCGATGATATCCGCTTCCGAGGCAATCTGCGATAAGAGAAGCACCGAATCAGCCCACTGGTTGGCCACCTCGACGGCAGAAAGCTCCGCCACCTCGGCATCCCGATCCTGAATAAGTGTCTGAGCAATATAGCTAAGCCCTATAGCACCTACAATAATAAATACTAGAAGCAAGACAACGACAGGGGTAATCGTCGTAACAATAAGCTGTGATCTCAGGTTGCGGGCGGCAATGCCGCGAGAACGTCGAGCATTCTTCACAAGGTCTATCCTAGAATACTATACCACTGCCAAGTATAACACCAAGGGATAAGGCCTTCAAGAAAACAGGCACAGAAGCAGAGCTCGTTCGGCGATGCAGTATTGTCGTATAACAGCAACTGCGGAAAATGACGGCGATAAACGCACTCTCATCCTCCGCAGTTCTGTCGGGCACCCTGCTTGTGTGTCAGGGGGCTACAATCGTTTCAATAGGCGGCGTTGTATCGCCCGGCTTGGTAGAAGTTGGTGATGGTGTAATAGGCACACCTGTAGCAGTAGGCGTCGGCGAAACAACCGTTGCTGTCGGTGAAGGTGTCATGGTTGCGGTCGGCGTCGGCGTAGCCGTCGATGTTGGTGTAACAGTCGCCGTAGCTGTCATGGTCGGGCTAGGAGTGGGCGTAAGCGCCCTTTCCCAGGTTACTGCAATTGTCGCATCTTGGCCTCGCTCATAATACTCGACCACGATTGTGTGCTCTCCCTCATCCAGAGCAATATCGTCATAGTAAAAAGCGACCTCGGAATCGCGCCACTCGTCGATGAGCAATGTACCATCCACATAAAGCCGAACACCATCGTCTACCGTGACATAAAAGATGTACTCTCCTTCTGGCAAGTATACGGCCCTTGTCCATCGGGCAGAAAAATTATCCGAAGCGAGTCCTATACCAGGAGAACGATCCTCCCAAGAGAAATCGATGACCGCATCATCACGCACAAAAGCTGGATCACCCGACAAATCCGCATTGTTATAGTACTCGCCCTTCCAGCCAGAGAACGACTCCAAGCGAGTCCAGCCCAAGTGCACATTGGCACTGCCCTCTTGTTCATAGTATTCGACGCGTATAGCATGTGGGCCTTCTGAAAGCCAGATGTAGCCATAGGTCACTTGCCCACTGCCGTGCGGCCAAACATCAATGATACGCAAGCCATCCACCCAGATAGATACGCCGTCATCTGCAGTAACAGAGAACTTGTAGGCGCCAGCAGGAAGAGATAAGGTGCGCTGCCAACGCACACCAAAGTTATCGGCTGGCACTGTAGAGTCAGGGGAATTGTTCCCCCAGTCAAAAGCCAACGATGAATCATTGCGCACCAACACCGGCGTGCCGGAGAGGTCGGTATTATCATAGTAGGCACCCTGCCATTCGGGATACAGCGTGCGGTTCACCCACCAGAGGTTCAAAAATGCCTCGCCCTCATCCTCGCGATATTCAACGCGTAAGGTATGGATTGCCTCATTCAAAAGAACATCCGCTTGGACGATGCCCGATGGCTCATCCCAGGCATCGATCACCAGAATATCATCTACATACAAACGAACGCCATCATCGGCCTGGGCATAAAAGCTGTAATGCCCTTCCACCAGATCCATTCGCCGAACAAAACGAGCAGCAAAGTCATCTGCCGACACAGAAACGGCGGGGCTGCCCAGTTCCCAATCAAAGCTAATGCTTTCATCCTCGCGTGTCAGTACGGGAGTACCGCTAATCTCTTGTCCATTATAAAACTCGGATTGCCAGGCATCATCAGGCTCTGCATCAGACTCACTGGTTGGCGCAATAACTGGCGTGGGCACTACAGCATCACTCAAAATAGTGACTCTTTCGGCCAGCAAACGCCCCAAGGCATCCAGTGTTCCAGAAGCCTCAATGTCCTGTCCAACGCTGACCTGCATCTTGGAAGAAAAAGAACCATCAGAAAGGTATACAGATGCCTCATCGGTAACGATGATCTGGTCAACCTGGCCCTGAGTGGGTTGAATGACAATAATAATTCCGCCCGGTTCATACGCTGTTACAACACCTTGCACAAGCGTCTCATCATGAACCGATGTTGCCTGTAAAACAGGGGTCAGCGTGGCCAGTCTACTTGTGGTTGGCGTCAGATCAGAGGATAATCTGTCCTGAGCCACGCTGACATAAACAATGATGCCTATACCAATTGTGAGTAGTGCCAATGAAACAACGGCTATAATTGCCTTGCGTACCATATTCCAAACTGCTCCACGTTATGATGTAACTGAAACGTTCCTGCACATCTGCTTGTTCCTAGTGCAATCTAGCTTAGGTAGAGTGGCTCTGCAAGGCAAATACTCTCTGCCAGCCGAACCGGAATGGGGTATACTCTCCCTACTTTGAATGCGGGAGTTGGAATGACCAAAACAAGTCGTGCCAGAGTCTTTTTATCGCGCCTGATCGCCATACCGCTCGTGTTCCTGCTGCTCATTATGCTCGCCACCGGAACACTGTCTGTACTATATCAGGATTATTGTGCCACGCGCATATGTTTTGGTGTCAATGTACACGGAATTGCCCTTGGGGGCCTTACCCCACAACAAGCCACCGTCCTGCTGGAACAAGAACTCGGTGCATCTGCCCCAGGTTTAGTGCTGCTCTATTCTGAGACAAACCAGTGGACCATCTCCAACAGCAGTTTGGGAGGCGTGCTTGATCTCGATCAAGCCGTTGCTGAGGCTTGGCAAACGGGGCATTCAGGCACCTATCGCGATGATATGCAGACCAGGATACGGTTACTCATCCAAGGCTATAACATTGAGCCGACATACAGCTTGCAAACTGCCCAAGCCAGGACAGTTCTGGATAACATTGCCATAACAGCCAGCGTCTCTACTCTGCGTTCGGTAACCTGGGTAAATGGTCTACAAACCGGAGCAACAGATGTTACAGGTGGCAGTGATCTGGATGTGGCCCAAACTTGCCAAAACATCACCACTGCCATGCAAACCTGGCTGGGTTCATCATCCTGGGGTAAAGGGACAACGTCCTATACGGATATATCTACCCCCGTGGCCGTGCCCATTGCCTTTGAGAGCATCGTCCAGCCCGGCACCAATACTGATGCCGCCCTTGCCCAACTGGAAACCATGTTTCAGGAACCGCTCCGCGTATGCGCCGTGCTAGATTCTCTCAACGAGCAAGGTTATACCGTGCCTATCACCAAAACCTGGCTCATCGACCGCGCCACGCTGGTTGCATGGACAGAGCTCGACGCAGCACAAGAAGATGATACAACTACCCTGCATGTAGGTCTAGATAGCGAATCCATCCGAGAATGGGTAGTGAATATTGCTAAAGACATTGATCAGCCCTCGCGAGAAGGTCAGTTTCACTATGATTCGGCAAGCCAAGTTCTGCAGGTTTTGCTGCCCGGCCAGATTGGCTATGGAGTCGATGTAGATGCATCAGTCAAGGCCATTGAGAAAGCCTGTCTGATGGGAGCGGCAGATGTGCATCTTGTCATCCGCATGGTAGCACCGCTGGTTACTCGAGAGGACCTTGATGCCATCATGCCTCTTACACTTATCAGTCAGGGGGAAACGAGTTTTTCCGGCTCTAGTGCAGAACGTCTTCAAAACATCAAGGTAGCTTCGGCATGCTTTGACGGGATCACCATCCCCGCCCAGTCCACATTTTCATTCCTCGACAGATTGGGGGATGTGACGGTGGCAACCGGCTACAGTGAATCTTGGATCATCTATGGCGATAGAACTGTCCTCGGCCCCGGCGGTGGTGTTTGTCAGGTCAGTACAACCTGTTTCCGTGCAGCTTATTACGGAGGCTATCCCATTGTGGAGCGACATGCCCACTCGTACCGCGTCAGCTGGTATGAACCGCCCGTTGGATTGGATGCTGCTGTCTTTTCACCGACGACGAATATGGTTTTCACAAACGACACAGATAACCCTATTTTGGTGCAAACCATCGTCGATGAAAACGCGAGCAAGCTCTATTTCCAGTTCTACAGTGCACCCACGGGCCGCGTTGTCGAGGTAAGCAGCCCTCAAACGAGCAACCGCGTTGCTGCGCCAGATCCCATTTATACCGACGATCCCAGTCTGCCTGTTGGCACCACGATACAACAAGAATATGCTCACGAGGGCATCGACACCAGCATCATCCGCAGAATCTATGTTGACGGCGCACTGGTCAGTGAAGAAGAGCTCTTATCGTACTATGAGCCATGGGCTGCTCGCTACCTTGTAGGTACTGCCGGCTCGGAGGAGTAAGATTATGCCGCTTCAACTCGGATTGGTGGGGTTGCCTAATGTGGGCAAATCCACCCTGTTCAACGCCCTCACTCACGCAGGCGCAGACGTGGCCAGCTACCCTTTTACCACCATCGATCCTAATATCGGCATCGTCCCCGTGCCCGATAAACGTCTGGAGCAGCTTCAGGCGCTCATTCAGCCTGAAAAGACTGTACCTACCACGTTGGAAGTTGTGGATATCGCCGGCCTGGTTCGCGGCGCCAGCAAAGGTGAGGGCCTGGGCAACCAGTTTCTCTCTCACATTCGCACTGTCGATGCCATTGCCATGGTAGTGCGATGCTTTGTCGATGACACCATCCCCCATGTCACTGAGACGCTCGACCCCGTTGGAGACGCCGAGACCATAGAACTCGAATTGGCAATGGCAGACATTGACGTGTTGGAGAGATTCCGCGAAAGCGTGCTTACTCGTTCCAAAGGTAAACCGCGGGATTATGTCGATCAACTGGAAACAATCGACCTCGCTATTGAAACGCTCAAAGGCGGAACCTTGCTTCGAACCCTCGCCCTATCCGATACGCAAGACACACATCTGGCAGAAGCGGCTTTGCTCACCAATAAACCCTTTTTCTATGTAGCCAACGTAAGTGAAAGCGACCTGCCCGAGGGAGGGCCTTTGGCAGAAGCTCTTAAAAAGCACGCCCAAGCGGGTGGAGCCGAAACCGTTGCCGTTTGCGCCGCGCTGGAAAACGAAATCAGCGAGTTTGGTGCAGAAGAAGCCTCAAGTTTTCTCCAAGCTTATGGCGTAAGTGAGATGGGGCTCAATCGCTTTATCAGCACAGGGTACCGCCTGCTGAGCTATATCACCTTTTTTACTACCACGGGTGGCAAAGAAGTGCGTGCCTGGAACATCATCCGCGGCACCACGATTCTCGAAGCGGCGGGAAAGATCCATACCGATATGGCCAGAGGGTTCATTCGAGCAGAGGTTGTGCCCTGCGAAACGCTTGTAACCGCAGGCAGTATGGCACAAGTTCGCGAAAGCGGCAGCCTCCGAATCGAAGGGCGAGACTATATCGTCCAAGACGGCGATGTGATCCACGTTCGCTTTAACGTCTAAGCCTAGTCCAGTGCTGCCGGTGTCACATAATCGATGGTTGGTGTAGGTTCAGACGTAGGTGTCCCTTCACCGATCGGCGTCTCTGTCGCTGCTGGGGTTAGCATCCAATCAACAATCTGTTGCCAGCGATCTTCAGAAACTGAAGGCCTCTTGACGAGGAGCACGATGGCAATGATCAAAAGAGCAATGACAATGACAGGTGTCACTGGAGAACGACGACGGCCTCCAGATTGTTTGATATCTTGAGGGGCCCTGGTAGGCACTGGCGTATGATCTGATTGTTCCACACCCGCCGTCGGCGTAATCGCCGGTAGGCTAATCACCGTTACCGGGCCTTCTCGGCCATCAACACTAGAGAGCTGGGCAATCCGCCGGGCCAGAGAATTGTTGCCCCCACGCAATCGCGCTGAGCGATCATCTCTGCTTAATAACTTGTCTGTCAATCCCCGAGAAGCCATGACAATCTGCTCGCCCATCATGGCACGAGCACGCACCAATCTGATCTCACACTGGTCTTCAGGTAGCTCGTCCAATGATTCAGTGCGGGTATGCAGTTCACGCAAGGGGTGGCTGACCGTCCCCTCCCGCAACAAATAGACGTCAGCATCCGTTGCGGCCAGAACATAAATATCCAAACCCTGCAGAACAAGCGCCGCCAGAATCCGCCCATCACCATACTCGTCGGCGGCACAAAATGCGTCCACATACGATGCTTCAAGCGCGGGGAGAATATCGAAAACCGGTGAATCATAATAAGCCTGTGCAAAAGCCAGCGGCATACCAAGGTTGCTATCCGGGTCGCACAAAAGGTACAATCGCCCTTTTCGTCCCAAAGCTGTGCTATCCACACCGATATTCTCCAACATGACCTCACTAAGAGGTGGCTGGTTCAACTGCGTACATTGCGTACGGGCATACAAACTGGCAGGGGTATACATGGGCGTCTCCAGAATCGGACTGACTAGCCGGTGCGCTGGCAAGTATAACACAAAGTTTTGGCGGGATAAACGTGCTGGAATTGCCACTTGACACTCTCTGGTTCACGTGTTAGTCTAGGCTCATATTCATGAGGAGCGGTCTTTTTATGCAACATAGTCACGATCGCCAATTGAATAACCTTCTTTGCGGACAGCAGAACAGCTGCCCGGATTATCGCTTTGCCTTTTATTATTACTATTTTAGCAGCCCAAACTCGGGAGGTGCGGCTTAGCGCGTAGGCAAAGAAGGGGGAAAAGTAACCCAAAGCGTGAGGCTCACAGCCTCACGCTTTTTTTGTTTGTAAGGAGAAATGCATGACAACACGCGGTATTCGAGGGGCCACCACCACTGACGGCAATGATGCCAATTGCATTTATGAAGCGACGAGCGAGTTATTGGTAGCCATGCAGCAGGCAAATGACTTTAACGTAGATGATCTGGCAGCAGCACTGTTTACAGTGACCCCAGATTTGACGGCAGCATTCCCCGCCCGGGCCGCACGCATGCTCGGCTGGACCACAGTTCCCTTGATGGACAGCTGTGAGATCCCGGTGGAGGAAAGCCTTGCACATTGTATCCGCGTGCTTTTGTTATGGAATACCGACAAAGCCCAATCAGAGATCAAGCATAGTTACCTCAAAGAGGCATCCAAGCTCAGGCCTGACCTCAAGGAGGTGAAGGAATGATCATCGTGATGAAAAGTAGTGCCACTACAGCCCAGGTCGATCATGTTGTCGCACGCGTCAAGTCACTGGGCTTTGACACCCATCTCTCTGTTGGTGAAGAACGTACAATTATTGGTATCATCGGTGACGAACGTCCGGTGGATGATGATGCTTTCAGTCTCATGGAGGGTGTGGAAAAGACAGTACGCGTATTAACCAAGTACAAGTTGGCCAGCCGCGATTTCCACCCCCAAAATACAATCGTTCACATTGGCACAGTGGCTATTGGCGGCAATCAAGTCGTAGCTCTGGCCGGTCCTTGCGCGATCGAGAGCGAATCACAAATCATGGCCGCAGCACAGGCGGTCAAAAAAGCCGGAGCCTCGGTTATCCGAGCAGGAGCCTACAAGCCACGCACATCGCCCTACAGCTTCCAGGGGCTCGGTGAAGAAGGACTCAAGCTTTTGGCCCAGGCCAGACTGGCAACGGAATTGCCCGTCGTCACCGAAGTAATGTCATCTGAGCAAGTCGATATCGTCGCCAAGTACACCGACGCCTTCCAAATCGGCACGCGCAATATGCAAAATTACAATCTGCTCTGCGCCGTAGGCAGCACCGATAAGCCTGTCATCCTCAAACGTGGCATGATGTCCAAACTCGAAGAATTGCTCATGTCGGCCGAGTACATTCTCTCACGCGGTAACGACCAGGTCATCCTCTGTGAGCGGGGTATTCGCACTTTTGAGACCGCCACGCGCAATACGCTGGATCTCTCGGCAGTGCCCGTCCTCAAGCAACTCAGCCACTTGCCCGTCATCGTCGACCCTAGCCATGCCGCTGGCGATTGGCATTATGTGCCTTCGCTCTCTTTGGCAGCCATTGCCGTCGGCGCAGATGGATTGCTCATTGAGGTGCATCCGGATCCCGAGCATGCTCTCTCAGACGGCGCTCAATCACTCACACCCGAAAGGTTCTCGACGCTGATGAATAACGTGCGTGCTGTCGCCGCCGCGGTTGGCCGGGAGGTCGCCTGACCATGAAGGAGCCTGACTTTGGAGACTTTACTGTAGCAATCATCGGTCTCGGGCTTATGGGAGGTTCTCTTGCGGCAGCACTATCGACGCGTAAAGCCTGCAAACACGTCATTGGCGTCTCTCGCAGAGAAACGAGCATCGAAACAGCCCGAGACCTGCGCTACATTGATGAAGGCACCATGGATGCCGAAAAAGCTGTGGCCGAAGCCGACCTTGTAGTGCTGGCAACGCCTGTAATCACTATTATCGAACAGATCCGTAAGTATGGCCCCCTGATGAAACCGGGATCCATACTTACGGATCTGGGCAGCACCAAGCGGGTCATTTGCGAGACCATGTCGGCTCTGCCCAAAGAAATCGGCGCCATTGGCGGTCACCCCATGTGCGGCAAAGAACGGCCGGGCCTTGCCATGGCGGATCCCGGTCTATTCCTTGATAAAACCTACGTCATGACGTCCAACGCTCGAACCAGTGACAGAGAGAGCGCGATTCTTGAACAACTTATCCTGACTATCGGCGCCAGACCGCTGCATATGGAAGCGGATCGACACGATCGCATTGTGGCCGCTATCAGCCACCTGCCTTACTTGCTGTCGGCTACGCTGGTTAGCGCAGCCAACACAGCAAGTGGTGACGATGAAATGACCTGGCAGTTGGCCTCTTCAGGGTTCCGCGATACCAGCCGTATAGCCGCTAGTGATGTCACCATGATGATGGACATTCTGGCTACTAACGCCGATTATGTGGGCGAATGCCTCGACCAATCCAGCAGTGTGCTGGCCAGCATATCTGGTGCGCTGAAAAGCAACAACCTGGAGGCCCTGCGTCAAAAGCTTGAAGCTGCCCGTGATCTTCGCCAGGAGTTGTACCGATGAAGATGACTAGCCGCCCTTCCGGCCCTTTGATCGGCGAGACAACGGTACCCGGAGACAAATCCATATCCCATCGCGCCTTGTTGCTCTCTGCACTGGCCTCTGGCGATTCACACCTTGAGCACATGCTGATGGAGGGCGATTGCAGCGCCACCGTGGGCATGCTGGGCGCATTGGGTGTCCGAGTAGAAGAACAGGGAAGCAAAATCGTCGTTCACGGCCGCGGATTGCACGGTCTCACCCCCCCTAAAGGGCCGATCAACTGCCTTCGCTCAGGTACAACGATGCGCCTGGGGGCGGGTGTTCTGGCGGCACAGTCATTCACCTCTGTGCTAAACGGTGATCCTCAATTGCTAAAACGCCCCATGCGCCGTATCACCGAACCTCTGGCCTGCATGGGAGCCCGAATTATCTGCAAACCCGAAGGCACACCGCCTCTTGAGATCGAAGGAACAGTGTTGAGCGGTTACGAGCACTATCTCAACGTTGCCAGTGCCCAGGTCAAATCTTGCCTGCTGCTGGCCGGCCTGTATGCCAAAGGGGAGACCATTGTCGTCGAACCGGGCCCGAGCAGAGACCACACCGAGCGTATGCTGCGCGCCCGCGGCGTGAACTTGCAAAGTGAGAATCTGCACCACATCCTGCGCGGCCCTATCGAAGGTTTACTTTCCATGGATATGACCATCCCCGGCGATATATCTTCAGCCAGCTATCTTATTGCCGCCGCCACATTAGTGCCGGGAAGCAAGGTCCGTATCCAGGGCGTGGGGGTCAATCCCACGCGTACTGGCCTCATCGACGTGCTCAATGCTATGGGCGCGCACATCGCGTTAGAGAATATTCACGATGCGGGCGGCGAACCCGTAGGCGATATTGTAGTAGAGCACGCTCTGCTACACGGCATCGAGGTGAGCGGTAGCATAGTACCGCGGATGATCGACGAATTACCCGTTCTGGCACTGGCGGCAGCCTGTGCCCAGGGTAGCACTATCGTGCGCGATGCCGCCGAATTGCGCCACAAAGAGTCTGATCGCATCGATACCGTCAGTCGCGAATTGACTGCACTGGGTGCACAAATCCAGCCGACAGAGGATGGTTTCATCATCGAGGGTGTTGGGCAGCTTCAGGGCGCTACGGTACAAAGCTATGGCGACCATCGCCTGGCAATGACCCTGGCCATTGCCGGACTCGTCGCTCACGGCGAAACCACCATCCACGACGCGGAATGTATACCCGATTCGTTTCCGGGGTTCAGCGAGATCCTCGATCGCCTAGGAGAAATCAACGTATGAAACAGCTCTGGCCAAGAGGCAGAACGCACATTGCCGCTGTCATTGGCTACCCCATCGAACACAGTGTCTCACCGCAAATGCAGAACGCTGCCTTTGTTGATCTAGGCATAGACTGGTGTTATGTGCCCTTTTCCGTGCATCCCGACAATTTGCCGGAAGCCGTCCAAGGCATGGTGGCCCTAGGAATCAAGGGGTTTAATGCCACGATTCCCCACAAACAGGCCCTGCTCTCGTTGGTGGACGAGCTAACACCCGCCGCCAGAGCTATTGGCGCTGTGAATACCGTGGCTATTCGCCCAGAAGGACTGCTGGGACACAACACCGACGCGGAAGGATTCTGGGCAGCGCTTCTGGAAGCGGGCTATATCCCCGGGAAAAGACGCGCTCTGGTTTTGGGAGCCGGCGGGGCCAGCAGAGCTATTGTCTATGCTCTACTTAGTCAGGGCTACCAGGTGCGCATCGCCAACCGCACAACGGCCCGCGCCGAAGAACTGGCTGAAACCATGAGAAGTGTCAATTCACAGGTCTCTGTGGAAGCTATCCCCTTGGCCACTGAGACCCTGGACAGCGCTTCAAAAGGGGTAGACCTGATAGTCCACTGCACCTCGATGGGTATGCACCCCAAAGAAGGTACCACGGTCTGGCCAGAGGACTTGGCATTCCCAACAGAGGCTTTTTTGTTCGACCTCGTCTACAATCCTACCGAGACCCGCTTGATGCAACAAGCCAGAAGCGTTGGTGCTCAGGTGTCCAATGGGTTGGGTATGCTTGTACATCAGGGAGCTGCCGCCTTTGAGCTATGGACCGGGCGGCGACCCAATGTAAAGAGGATGTACGAGGCCTGCTGCAGCGCCATGGAGGCTGCAAAATGATCAAGTTCACAACAGCTGGTGAATCCCACGGTCCTTGCCTGACGGCCATCCTCGAAGGGCTGCCCGCCGGTTTGACCATTGATACTGACGCCATGAACGCCATGCTCACGCGACGTCAGGGCGGTTATGGCCGCGGTGCACGTCAGCGCATCGAGACCGATACCGTACGCATCCTTGGCGGTGTAGTTCAGGGTGTCACCATCGGTTCACCGTTAGCACTCGTAGTGCCTAATCGCGATTACGAGAACTGGCAGGAAAAAGTAGTGCCAGTCTGGCGCCGCCCTCGCCCAGGCCATGCCGATCTGGCTGGAGCCCATAAATACGCCATCGACGACCTACGGCTCATTGCTGAAAGATCCAGCGCTCGTGAGACTGCTGCACGTGTGGCCGTGGGGGCTATCGCCGCTCAGGTGCTGGCTGCAGCCGACATTACCGTCGGCAGTTATGTCGAATCCATCGGTGGCGTTTGTGCCTCATTGGAGCATATGTCCCTCGACGAGCGCATCGCTGCCGCTCTAGACTCTGACGTCTCTTGTCCTGATACCCGGGCTGCCGCAGACATGCGTCAAGCCATCGATAATGCCAAAACCGCGGGGGATTCACTGGGAGGCATCTTTGTGGTAACCGCTCAGAATTTACCCGTGGGACTGGGCACCTATGCCGTTTGGGAAGACCGTCTGGACGCTCGTCTGGCTCAGGCGATGATGAGCATTCAAGCCGTCAAAGGCATCGAGATTGGTCCTGCTTTTGAGAACGCCGGCCTGCCCGGCACCAAGGTTCACGATGCCCTCTACCCCGATGGTAAAGGCGGCTACACGCGCAAAACCAATCGTGCAGGCGGTCTAGAGGGCGGCATGAGCAATGGTGAGCCCATCATCGTGCGAGCAGCCATGAAACCCATCCCTACCACCATCAAGAATCAACCCACCATCGACCTGAACAGCGGCGAGGCAGCCGAAACACAGTACCAGCGCTCGGACGTATGTGCAGTACCCGCGGCGGCCGTCGTAGGCGAGGCTATGGTTGCCTGGACGCTAATGGCCGTCCTACTGGAACGTTTTGGTGGCGACACCATGCAAGATCTGTTAGAAAGACTCGAACATGATCGTCGATAAGCGCAGCATTGTCATTACGGGCTTTATGGGCACCGGCAAAAGCAGCATTGGCCAGCTGCTGGCAGACGAACTCGGCAGACCCTTTGCCGACATGGACAGTCTCATCGAGATGCGTGCCAGCAAGACCATCAGTGAGATATTTGCCCAAGATGGCGAGACTGTCTTTAGACAGATCGAGAGACAGGTGTTGAGCGATCTTGTTGCAGAACAAGGACAGGTCATCGCCACTGGCGGCGGGGCTCTTGTCTCCGAAGAAAACCTCATCCTTGCCGAGGACTCGGGGCTGGTCATCTGCTTGGACGCATCGCCAGAGGCGCTGGCCGAGCGACTGGAGGGCGATGAATCGCGCCCACTGCTACAGCAGGGCGATACGCTGACCAGCATTCGCACACTCCTAGCCGCACGGCGTAGCGCCTATGCGCGCATCCCCTGGCATATCGACACCACGAAACGAAGCGAGAACGAGATTGTTGCGCAGATCCTCTCAATGTGGCGAGGCCAACCGAACAGTTATCATATCAGCTCCACCGCGGGCGATTACGCCATTGTCATAGCCGATCACATCACCCCCAACCTGCCCAGCTTGCTACAAGCCCACTGTGGACAAGGTGCCGTTATGATAGTGAGTGATGAGAACGTCTGGCATTATTACGGCAAAGCCGTTGAGGGCGCGCTCAAGACTATGGACAGACCCGTTCACCGCCTTATTCTACCGCCCGGTGAACAACACAAGAACCTCGATACCCTCTCACAACTGTACGAGGGTTTTGTAGCTGCAGGATTGGATCGTTCCAGTACCGTCGTCGCGCTGGGAGGCGGCGTTATCACCGATATGGCGGGCTTTGCAGCCAGCACCTATATGCGCGGCATAGGCTTGATACAAATGCCCACCACCCTATTGGGCATGGTTGACGCTTCCGTGGGGGGCAAGGTGGCGGTGGACTTGCCTAGCGGCAAGAACCTCGTAGGTGCTTTTATGGCACCTCGATTGGTGGCCATCGATCCCGCCTTAGCCAGCACTTTGGATGAGACGCAAGTACAGTGCGGCCTCGCCGAGATCATCAAAGCTGGCATCATTGATGACCCCGAGCTGTTCGAACGCCTGGAACAGGGCGATGCCCCTTTGCGTTGGATGGTCGAACGTGCCCTGGAAGTTAAGATCCGCATTGTGCAGCAAGATCCACAGGAACACGGCCTGCGCGCTGTTCTAAATCTGGGCCATACCTTTGGCCACGCTTTTGAGCTGCTCAGCAACTACACCCTGCCCCATGGCTTTGCCGTGAGCATGGGCACGGCGACAGCAGCCCGCACCGCTGAGATCATGGGGTTATGCAACAGTGAAACGTGTCAACGCATCGAAAACACATTGCAGCGCCATAACCTGCCCGTTCGCTGGCCGGCAGAGAGCATCAAAGCCGTCATCCAGGCCATGCAATCCGATAAAAAAACGCTCAAGGGTGTAATGCGGTTGGTATTGCCCCATGATATTGGGCAGGTAGATCTGTACAGCATCGACGATCTTGCCGTTGTTCGGCAAGCGCTCGAGAGGAGTAGAGCATGAGCAAGCGATTCCTGGTCATCAATGGACCTAATCTCAACATGCTGGGCATGCGCGAGCCTGATATCTATGGCGCCGACACTTTGGAAGATATCAACCAGCGCCTGCTGAACTGGGCAAGAGAAAGAGGGATCGGGCTGGAATGTCGTCAATCCAACCACGAAGGGGAAATCATCGACTGGTTGCAACAAACGTCGAACGAATTTGAAGGCATTGTTATCAATCCGGGGGGGTATACGCACTATAGTGTGGCCATTCGCGACGCCATCGCCGCCATTCCCGTGCCGGTCATTGAGGTGCACCTCTCTAACATCTATGCGCGTGAAGAGATGAGGCATCATTCCGTAACGGCACCGGTGTGCCGCGGACAAATCAGCGGCCTAGGTTGGGCTGGCTACAAACTGGCCCTAGAAGCCCTGTCCGAATGAAAAGAAAAGAGGTCCGCAGTATATACTGCGGACCTCTTGCTTAGAAGATGTTTCTAGTTTGACTTGCCACGGTCGCGCCGGAAAATAGAAGGAATATCCAGATCGCCATTGTCAAAGCTCGGCATCTGCCGCCAATCTGCAGTTGGCTTGGTTCCAGGTGTCGTCGTTGTTGTGGACGGTTGCGGCGTTGTAGATGTTGTTGTCGATACAGGTCGTGGCCTCTCTGCAGGAATGGAATGAGGCTTGGATGGTGTAACAGCATTCTGTGCCAGGCCAACACCCGTAGCGAGTACAGTAATCTGAAGTTCATCACCCATGTTCTCATCAGTCTGCGTACCGAAAATAATGTTGGCATCGGGTGCAGCAGTATCTGCAATGAGACTAGCAGCCTGATTAACCTCGGATAGCTTGAGCGACCCCGAAGCTTTGATGATCCACAGCACAGCCTTGGCGCCGTTAATGTCGATATCCAACAAGGGGCTGGTAATAGCTTGTTGTGCGGCTGCAAGAGCGCGCTCTTGCCCAGAGGCTCGGCCAATAGCCATTAGGGCGGTGCCGCCATTAGCCATAACCGTGCGCACGTCCATAAAGTCCGTGTTGATGCCGCCGACATTGATAATCAACTCTGAGATACCCTGTACGCCTTCGCGTAGAATATCGTCGGCCATAGAAAATGCTTCCTGAAGCGAGGCACTCATATCAACACGCTTGAGTAGACGCTCGTTAGGAATAACGATAAGAGCGTCAACTTGGTCAGCCAGTTTCTTGATGCCAGCCTCAGCGCACGCCGCACGCCGCGGGCCCTCAAAGGGGAAGGGCCGCGTGACTACACCAACCGTCAGGCAACCAAGATTGCGTGCAACCTCAGCCACAACCGGTGAGGCCCCTGTGCCGGTGCCTCCGCCCATACCGGCGGTCACAAACACCATATCAGCACCCTGTAGCACCTGAGTCAGTTCATCAATGGACTCGCGAGCAGCTTGTTCACCAATCTCTGGGTTTCCACCAGAGCCGAGGCCGCGCGTAAGCTCACGACCGATCTGAACGATAGTGTGAGCCATAGACAATCTGAGTTGGCCGAGGTCTGTATTGACGGCCACAAACTCGACGCCACTTACACCAGCATCGACCATGCGGTTTATCGCGTTACAGCCTGCGCCACCAACGCCCACAACCTTGATTACCGCATCCTGTAGTTCTTGGCCCTCTATCGGCAAACTCATATGCTTCTCCTCCCCGACGATACCTCTGCCGCACCCATCTACGAATCAACATGGCCTCGTAGACAAAACTGCAGCAGCTCGTCCGCCAGCACCAAGTATGGGATATGATAACATAATCCAAAAATGATTGTCAATGAAACTTGCGTCAACTATAAAAGCCAGTTATCCCGCAAACATTCCGTTCAGGGCTGGAGCATAACGCATCAGGTCATCCCGCAGCTTGAGCCAGGCTAAATCGCGTGCCTTAGCTTCAAGCATTATATCAACAGGCCCCAAATTAGCGAGCCGTTGCGCAAAATCGATCAGTGCAAAAGGATTTACAAAATCGCTGTGTTCGGTCCAGGTCGGCAGCTTGACGCGACCACGCCCCAACCCTCGTGCCTCAGTTCTGGGATCACAATAGTGTACTTTGGGCACCTTATCAAGGGGCCAACTTGCCATAGCCTGCTCCAAGGCTGTCGCCAGCGGCATCCTCTCTGGATTGTTTACACAGAAATGCAGATTGTCCAGAACGATGGGAACACCCACACGCTGATGGATGCACATCACTTCGGCAAAAGAAAGGCCGTGGTCATCGTTCTCCAAGCACAACATGCCGCGCACTCTTTCTGGAAGCGCCTCATAGCGTTTGCAAAAGGCCGCTATCGCGGCCTCTTTATCTGCATAGATACCCCCAAAATGGGCAACCAGAAGACCATCATTGCCAGGTGTCAACAAACTCAGCAAATGAGAAGCCCAAGTGAGCCAGTCCGCGGTCGCATCTGCCTGTGCATCGTCGGCCGTACTCAACACAAGAGTTAGGGGCATGTGCGCTGTCAAGCGAATATCCGCGTTGGCAATCTCTTGCGCCAGCAAGGCCACAAAAGCCGACTGATCGAGCAATTCGCTCTCATATACGGCGGCTGAAGAAAAGTCGGGGAAAATAGGCCTATACAGCCGTATTTGATGCTTGGTCAAATAACGAACGAGATCGGAGAGATGAGCAAGCCACTTGCCCAGGTCGGATTCTTCGTCTGTTCCTGCAATACCAAGCCCATACACCCGCCCCGGAAAGCCCAGGCGCATCATGCCCTTCTCCTCCCCTGTTGTCAGCATTGTATACAAGTCAACACATCAAGGCAACAAAAAAAACGAGCCGGACAATGTCCGGCTCGTAAAAGCTCGAATCTATAGATAGTCGCGAAGCTGCCTGGCGCGACTGGGATGGCGCAAACGATCCAAGGCTTCATGTTCGATCTGCCGAATGCGCTCACGCGTCAGACCAAATTTGCGTCCTACTTCTTCCAGGGTATAGCTGCGACCATCCTGCAAACCAAAACGAAGCCGCAAAATACGCGCCTCACGTGGTGTAAGCGTAGAAAGAATTTCCTCTAGCTTGTCATGCAGCAAATCGTGATAGGCCGCATCCGTCGGAGAAGGCGTCTCATCATCAGGAATAAAGCTACCCAACTCGCTATCTTCTTCTTCGCCAACAGGCTTTTCCAAAGAAAGTGGTCGCTGAGATACCTTGAGCATCCACTGCACCTTTTGCGGCGAAAGTTGAAGCTCTTCGGCAATCTCTTCGGGCGTGGGTTGCCTGCCCCAATCCTGTTCCAACTGCTGGGCAACCTGATATACCTTACGAATCCGGTCACTGAGGTGCACTGGCAGTCGAATCACACGTCCCTGGTCGGCCAAGGCTCGGGTAATAGCCTGGCGAATCCACCATGTTGCATAGGTGCTAAACCTGTGCCCGCGGTGATAGTCAAACTTTTCGACGGCTTTGATCAAACCCAGATTACCTTCTTGGATCAAATCCAAGAAAGGTACCCCCTGACCAAGGTAACGTTTAGCAATGCTCACCACAAGGCGGGTATTAGCCCGGATCAGGTGTGCACGTGCCTCTTCGCCTTCCTCAACCAAGATAGCAAGACGATCTTTGTCGTCCTCTGTGAGGTCCGTGCCCTTTTCCAGGGCTTGCATGGCAAATTGTCCCTGTTCGTAGGCACGGGACAACGACACCTCCTCATCGGCCGTCAAGAGCGGCACACGTGCCATCTCTTTGAGATACAAGCTAATGGTGTCATCACTCGATATCTCGCTGAGGTCAAATTGGGCATCGCCGGCACTCTTGCGAGCTCGTTGCGATTTTTGCACAGCTTCCATGGCCTCGTCTGTGTCAATGTCAGTATCGATGTCGTTGTCAACATCGGTTTCGACATCAGCATCAGCCAATGACTCGATAGGAGGCTGTTCGCCTACCTCGACCTCAGGCTCGTCAGCGCCTTTCTCGTCTACCACCTGGACACCTTCTTCACTCAAGGTAATAAATAAATCCTCAAGCTCAGAGATATTTTCCTCTACCTCAGGAAACACCTCCATGATGTCATCAAGTGTGACATAGCCCTGACTTTCAGCCTTGGCATATAACTTTTCTAAAGATTTTTGTCCCTTTTGGTCTGGCATTTCAGCAACCTATATCTATTTCCGAATAGACAATCTCTACAAAACAAACCGCCGCGCACGTGCCAGCGGCGGACTGCGAAGAGTACAGCTCTAGTGACACCCCCCGTCACCATGAACCTTGCCTCAATAGCATATATCCCTATCGCACTATTAGCGTATCACACGCCAATAACCGTGTCAAGCAATATACCTGCTATAGGCTCTCACCACCTGCAAAAGGTTATGCTAACACCTTTGAACCAGGAATGCAATAGTCTATTGACAATAATGCTGATAAATTTGAACGAAATGCTGATGCCAACATTGTAATTCCTATGGAACGCTTTGGCTCAAGTTGCGTTCTGTGGTAGACTCGCTATATCTATCTCATAAGGAGCATAAATGAGATCTCGCAGCATTCTGGTGCTTGCGCTCGTCTTGCTGTTCAGCATGGTATTTCCCGTCATGGCTGAGCCGCTTCAGCAAAGTCAAATTCAGATCACATCACCAGGCATTAACGAAGAAATCCGCGGACTCGTCTCTATAGTCGGCTCTGCGTCTGTTGATGGTTTTCAGTATTACAAGGTCGAATACGGCGTAGGTCCCAACCCTACCGATTGGGCGATTATTGGACAGATGCACGAGACCTCCGTTCTCAACAATCAGCTGGCCACTTGGAATACAGAAACGCTGCCTGATGGCGTCTATAGCCTGCGATTGCGAGCCGTCAAAACAGACGGTAACTATGAAGAGTTCTATGTCCGGGGCGTTGTCATCGCCAATACCCGGCCAACATCCACGCCGACACCGACTGAAGCACCAACAGCAACGCCCACACTGGCAGGCTCAACATCTATCACGGGGCAGCCTACTGCGACTCTGGTACTAGCAACGCCTACTGCAGATCTCTCGCTCCCAACACCAACACCGACATTGAGTCGACCTGAGACCGATACGACAGTTCTGCCCATTGACCCCAGTGGATGGAGCGACGCCTTTATCTTTGGGGCTATTGCCATGGCAGCCGTATTCGCCGTCGCTGGCATTGTGTTTGCTATTCGGCGACTGCTCTAGGCAGAAACTCGTTTGACTTTTAGGGGGCTAGTCAATAGATTAGCCCCCGTCTTACGCTGTAACAGGGAAAATATGGAAAAGCGACTCGTTGTGGGGCTCGGAAATCCGGGACGCAAGTATGCTCAGACACGCCATAATATCGGCTTTATGGCCATCGACCGCTTGATCGAACAATATCCTATACAACGAGAGACCCGGCGGTTCAACGCACTTTACGGCGAGACGATGATCGCTAGCCATGCAGTACTATTTGCCAAACCGCAAACGTTCATGAACGCCAGCGGCGAGTCTGTAGCGGCCATTGCTCACTGGTTCAAGATCCCTGTTGAGAACATCATCGTCATTTATGACGACCTTGACCTGCCTGTAGGCAGATTGCGCATCCGTCTCGGTGGAAGTAGCGGCGGCCATAAAGGCATTCAATCCATCATCGATCGGTTGGGGGCAAACGAGTTTTGCAGGGTACGCATTGGCATTGGCAGGCCTAATCCTGGCCGTGATGCAGTTGATCACGTTCTCGAACGATTTACCATCGACGAAGGCATCGATATCGCTAATGCCATCGATAGCGCTGCGGATGCCGTCGTGTATCTGCTGGATCATAGTGTCACCGAGACCATGAACATTTTTAACGGCAGCTGATGCAGGGCAGGAGATACTGACGTGCCGCTACAGGGCATTATCGAAACCATCAGGCGCAGCAACGAATACATCGACTTGTTGCGCAGCCTAAAAGAACCTCGACAAAGCAGCGAATCAACAACTGCACCCGGTCTGGGCATCCTACGCTCCAGCCGAGGGGCTATATTATCATGCCTCCAATCTGACTGGCAGGGAGCCATGCTAGTCATTAGCGCCAGCCCCCAGCGTGCGCGGGCACTGGCGGATGAGATCGAATACCTTGGCAATGACAACGGCCCCGTACATTGCTTTCACGCTCCCGATGCCCTCTTTTACGACCCTACACCATGGGATCCTAGTACTTCACAAGCGCGAGCAGGCGTCCTTTCGGCGTTAACAGCTCCAGATCAATCCCAGACAGGAACTATCGTTTCCGTCTCTGTGTGGGCTTTGATGAGCCTCAGCGCTTCACGACTCGCTTTTCGGCGCGCCCCCATCAAGTTGGCCGTCGGGCAGCAGCTTTCGCAGTACCAGCTGCTGGAATATTGTGTCAAACTCGGTTACGAACCGGCTGTTGTGGTGGAAGAACGCGGCACATTCAGCCACAGGGGTAGCATCGTTGATTTCTTTCCACCTACAGAAGAACATCCTATCCGCATTGACTTTTTCGGCGATGAAATTGACTCAATCCGCAGCTTTTCTCCCTCAAGCCAGCGATCATTGCAAACACTGCAAGAAATCATGCTCGCGCCAACGGTAGAAGCCTTGCCCGAATGGGGACCGGCAGCAGCAGCGGCCCTGGCCAAACTAGATCTTTCCACCTGTGATGCCGAGACACAGCAACGTATTCGAGATCATATTGAAAGGCTGACACAGGGACACATCTTTGCTGGCATCGAATACTATATGCCCTACCTCTACCCACGCATATCCTGCATTATGGATTACATGCCACAGGATACGCTGGTTCTATTCGATGATGCCGTCGCCGTAGAAGCAGAAGCCGGACGCTTGGAGGAACAATCCAGCGCACTACGGCAAGAACTCTGTGCCGCCGGGAGACTCCCTCAAGAATGGCCTCAGGCTTACCTGGATTGGAATGCTGCCTACAATCGCCTGGCACGGTCGAGCATTGTCAATCTTACCTATGCCGAGGGGGAAACGACCGAAGTAGACAGCCGCTTCTTTATCCCCTCACCGCTATACAGTGGCCAGATCGATACGGCCATTGACGAACTCGTCGAGCGGCAACAGCGTGGAGAGCGTGTTGTGCTAGTAAGTCGGCAGGCTGAGCGCCTGGCTGATCTCCTCGGCGACCACAATACCATAGTCACGCCAGTACGCGATCTTGAAAATATGCCCGCTGAGGGCCGGATTACACTGGTTGATGGCATTCTTGATCGCGGTTGGATGTTGCCCTCTCAAAAACTTGTGGTGCTCACCGATGCCGAGCTATTTGGCTGGGCGCGGGTTCAACGCCGACGCAAGACGAGGCGAGAATTTGCCCCTGAAAGCCGCTTTTTCGAGTTCAAGCCCGGCGATTATGTTGTCCATGTGGATCATGGCATCGGCCAATACAACGGCATCACCCAAAAGAGCATTGGCCCGGTAACACGAGAATATCTAGAGATTATTTACGCCGATACGGATCGGCTGTATGTGCCCATACAGCAGGCCGATAATGTGACCCGCTATGTTGGCGCAGATGAGAGATCGCCGCGCATACACCGACTGGGTGGCACAGAATGGAAGACCGTTCGCGAACGAGCTGAGAAGGCTGTCCGCAAATTAGCCGTCGACTTGCTCGAACTCTATGCCTCTCGCCAGATTCTTCCCGGCTATGCCTTTTCAGCCGACAACGCCTGGCAACGGGAACTCGAAGCCTCCTTTCCCTATGAAGAGACAGCCGACCAGCTTACGGCACTGATCGAAGTCAAAGAAGATATGCAAATCCCCCGCCCTATGGATCGCCTGCTGTGTGGCGATGTGGGATATGGCAAGACTGAAGTCGCCCTACGAGCCGTTTTCAAGGCGGTAATAGACGGCAAACAGGTAGCTATTCTGGTGCCCACCACCGTACTGGCCCAACAGCACTTTTATACGTTCCGCCGCCGGTTGCGTGCTTTTCCTGTCACGGTTGAAATGCTTTCCCGATTCCGCACCCCGCAAGAGCAAGAACGCGTTATTGAAGGACTGGTCAATGGTAGTGTTGATGTCGTCATTGGCACACACCGTTTGCTCTCCAAAGATGTCTCCTTTAAGGATTTGGGGTTAGTCGTTATTGACGAAGAGCAGCGCTTTGGCGTGCAGCATAAGGAAACGTTGACCAATCTGCGCCGTCAGGTGGATGTGCTCACCATGACCGCCACTCCCATCCCCCGGACGCTTTCTCTGGCGTTGAGTGGCGCCCGAGATATGAGCATCATCAATACACCACCTGAAGAACGGCTGCCGGTGCACACCTCTGTAGCCAAACTGGACTGGTCGTTGGTGCGCAAATCCATTCTTCGTGAGATCGACCGCGGCGGGCAGATATTCTTTGTACACAACCGTGTGCACGATATCGATAGTGTGGCCGAAAAGCTTCGCGAAGTGGTGCCAGAGGCATCTCTCACCATTGGGCATGGCCAAATGGGCGAAGGCGAGTTGGCCCAGGTGATGTTGGGCTTTGCCCGCGGCGAACACGACATTCTGCTATGCACCACTATCATCGAGAGCGGATTAGATATCCCCAACGCCAATACTATCATCATCGACCGCGCCGATATGTTTGGCCTGGCCCAGCTCTACCAACTGCGTGGGCGCGTGGGACGCGGTACTAATCGCGGCTATGCCTACCTGTTCTACAAGCCGCCCCTCTCCGAAATCGCCCAACAACGTCTAGAGACGATTCAGGAGGCGACGGAACTCGGGGCTGGGTATCAGGTAGCCATGCGCGATCTCGAGATTCGCGGTGCTGGTGATATCCTCGGGGCTGAACAGCACGGGCATATCGCCGCCGTAGGTTTCGACCTCTATACTCGTTTGCTGCGTCAGGCTATCGACAATTTAAAAAGCACCCACGGCGATTTACACGAGGCAGCCAGCAAAGCCCAACACGAGATTGCAGTACAACAATTGGCCACTCCTGAAGCAGCCAGTCTGGATCTGCCCATCTCGACCTATATTCCTGATTCGTTCATCTCTGACGACAATCTGCGACTGCGTTTTTACCGACGCATGGCAGCTATTTCTACACTCGATCAGGTGGATGCTTTGGAGCAAGAACTGCAAGATCGCTTTGGCGAGTTGGTCGAGCCGGTGCAGGGGCTGGTGTACGCATTACGCGTCAAAGTGTTGGCCGACCAAGCTGGCATCCAGGCCATTAGGCCAGAACAACAGCTTTTGGTTATCATGCTGCCGATACCCCTTACAAGTCAGGGCGCAACCGTGCTCACCAAACGCATATCGGGGCTTGTTGCCCGGGGAACACGTCTGGAAATGTCCATGGGGAATGATTGGCAAGATCGGCTATTGCGGCTTTTAGCGCTCATTGCCGATCTAGAACTCGTACCTGCTCAAGTACAATAAAAAAGAGGGGACGCATTGAGCGTCCCCTCTTTTACTTTAGCAAGCCTATTGAGCTCGCCCTCTCTTGTTTGTTGGTGTTTGCAACGCGAGGGGCAGAATCTGGTCCATTGAATCGACGAACACAAAATCCAAACCACGGCGCAGTGGCCGGGGAATATCCACCATATCGCGTTCGTTTTGGCGCGGCACCAACATGGTTTTGAGACCTGCGCGACGCGCAGCCAAAGCCTTTTCGCGCAGTCCACCAATACCCAGAACTCGTCCGCGTAAGGTGATCTCACCCGTCATGGCCACTTCATGGCGCACAGGGCGATCGCTCAAAGCCGAAATAAGGGCCGTTGCTATGGTGACACCCGCCGAAGGACCATCCTTGGGGACTGCACCTTCGGGCACATGAATGTGGATATCGATTTTATCGAAATCGGTGCTGCCGATGCCCAGCTCCCGTGAATGGGAGCGCGCATAAGAGAGCGCCGCTTGTGCAGATTCCTGCATGACCTCGCCCAACTGCCCGGTTAGTGTCAGAGAGCCCTTGCCCTCCATCACTGTCACCTCAATATAGAGCGTATCGCCGCCTGCTTCAGTCCAAGCCAGACCAGTGGCCACACCCACCATATCGATCTTTTCCAGATCCTGGTATAGTCGCTTGGGAGGGCCCAGGTACTTGGTCAGTGATTGCTTGCCGATAGCAGCAGGAGCAGGTTTATCCTCCGCTACTATCCTGGCCACTTTGCGGCAGATGGTAGCAATTTCACGATCCAGATTGCGAACCCCCGCCTCAAACGTATATTCCCGCACAAGTGTCTGCAATGAGCCATCCGAAAAGCGGAGAGTTTCGAGTCCGTTCTGTTCGATTTGGTTAGGAATCAAAAAGCGGCGCGCAATCTCGATCTTTTCTTCTTCCATATAGCCGCTGAACTCAATGACTTCCATGCGGTCGAGCAATGCAGAGGGAATGGGATCCAACAAGTTAGCTGTAGTGATAAACATCACCTTGGATAGATCAAAAGGCATCTCCAAATAGTGATCGGAGAACGAATTATTCTGTTCCGGATCGAGCACCTCAAGCAATGCCGACGCCGGGTCGCCATGAAAATCCTGGCCTACCTTGTCAATCTCGTCCAGCATGAACACCGGGTTCTTTGTGCCAGCCCGACGCATACCCTGAAGGATACGCCCTGGCAGTGCACCGATATAGGTACGGCGGTGTCCGCGAATCTCGGCCTCATCCTTAATGCCACCCAGGCTGATGCGCACAAACTCGCGGCCCAATGCCTCGGCAATCGATTTGCCCAATGAGGTCTTGCCGGTACCCGGAGGGCCTACAAAGCAAAGGATGGGGTTGCGCATCTTGTCAGGTGCCAAGTGGTAAACGGCAATGTGCTCCAGAACACGTTCCTTGGCCCTGGGCAACCCGTAATGCGACGACTCGAGAATCTTGGCAGCCTCTTTGATGTTCAGGCGATCCTGAGATAACTCGGCCCAGGGAAGGTCCAAGATCAGATCGAGATAAGAACGAACGATGGTGCTTTCTGGCTGGGCCGATGACATGCTCGACAGCCGGGCTAACTCTTTGGTTGCTTTTTCACGAACATCATCGGGTAGTTTTTTCTCTTCAAGGCGCTCTTGCAGCTCGGACACTTCTTCCAGTGAGGGATCAGCCTCGGAAAGCTCGGTCTGGATGGCTCGCATCTGCTCGCGCAGGTAATACTCTCGCTGAGACCGATCAACCTCTTCTTGCACGCGCGAATTGATGCGGTTCTCGAGTTCGAGCACATCCAGCTCGGCGGCCAGCATCATGCTTACCCGCTGCAAACGCCGTGAAGCATCGGCAATCTCGAGCACTTCTTGCTTTTGAATGACATCAAAGCCCGTCACCGAAGCAATAAGGTCGGCGCGTGTTCCCGGATCGTCGGCATTCATCGCCGCAATGTAGGCATCCTCGGGGATCGAGTGGCTCAGGTGCACCACCTTTTCAAAGAGGGCCAACACCGCACGCATTAACGCCTCGGTCGAAAGCCCCATATCATAGCTTTCCTCAACCGGCGAAGCCACGGCACGTAAATAAGGCTCGGTCTGGCGAAACTCGATCAGCTCTACACGGCGCTGCCCCTGCACCCAGATATTCAAGGAGCCATCCGGCATGCGCAGTTTTCGCCCGATGATAACTTCGGTGCCTACCGAATAAAGGTCATCAGGGCCGGGTTTCTCAATCTCGGGATCATGCTGAGCCACTACAATCAGGCGCTGATCGCCTTCTGTGGCCTCATTAACAGCTCTCACCGAAGCCTCACGCCCAACAAAAAGGGGCGTTACGGTCTGTGGATAGATAACCGTATCGCGAAGCGGCAACACAGGGAATTCGCCGCGCTCATAGTCGAGCGGCTCTTCATCTGTCTCAAAACCATCGTCCAGCCAGGATTCAAGGCTGTCTAACTCGGGAAAAGAATCTCTGGACATTCGGCGTAATGCCTCCGTCTAAAATAGGCCGTCCAATATACCACGCCTTGTACCAAACACAACAATCGTGAGGTCAAGGCTTATACGTCGCCCAAGCATCCGGCGATTCCCACGATTCCACCTCTAGAATATTGGCCTCTGGAACACGTTCCTGCAATTCACAGAATATGGTGCGGGCAATATGCTCAGAGCTCGGGTTCAGCTCATCAAAAGGGGGAACCTCGTTCAAGAACTGGTGATCATAACGGGAGAGAATAACATCCAGCTCGTGCTTGAGTCGAGTGAAATCAAATGCAAGACCAACGTCATCCAGTTCATCTGAAGCAACCGCAACAACAATTTGCCATCGGTGGCCGTGCAAATTCTCACATTTGCCGCCATACCCACGCAATGCATGAGCGGCGTCAAAATGCCGTCTTACGCGTATTGTGTACATAAAACCTCCGATTCCACAACTATACTCATGCGCCGCCCTTGTGACAAGAACACGCTAAACCCTATCCGACATGCGATAGGCAATTTGAGATGGCCCCTCCAGGTTGTATAATCGCAAGAGGGCAAGATCAGAGATATGATGCAAGTGCAGAACAACACTTGTATAAGCTTGCTACTGTTCTTAGCAAACACAAAACCATCAGCGTTGGCCGTAAACAAATTTACGCCGGCGGCAAAGGAACCTGCCAGATAACTCACACGTCTCAGTTGAAACACTGCGCATTGCCAGTTGGAGGAGTTGATGAAAGTAACATTTGTCTATCCAGGAATTGGAGGACAAGGATTTGATAGCATTGGCAAAGGCATGGATTCGGGCTGGATCAGTCACGGTATCGCCATTCTGGCGGCTTGCGTCAAGCGCGTCGGCCACGAAGCCGACCTGCTCGACCTTCGCGCGCTAAAGGGTTGGGATCACTTTCGTCAACTCGTAAGCGAGCGCAACCCCGACATCATTGCTGTCTCCCTCATGAGTGTCGACTTTGATCCGGCTATGCAGGTTTTAGAGATCGTCCGTGAGGTAAACCCCAATATCATCACCTTTGTTGGCGGGCCACACCCCACCATTATGCCTCAAGAGATGACCGATAACCCCAACATCGACTATGTGTTTGTTGGTGAAGGCGAAGAAAGCCTACCAGATGCCTTGGACAAACTGGCGCGCGGGGAAAAGATTCCCCATGTCATCACGGGTACTCATCCTGACTTGGACACCATTCCCTTTTCCGACCATGACCTGTTTCTCGATGAGTGGGCCGCGCAGGGCTTTCACGCCGTCTCACCCGAGGCCCCCTTTGCTGTAGAATTGCCAGCACCATTCATTACCCTTATTGCCGGGCGCGGCTGCATGTACAATTGCAGCTATTGCCAACCCGCAGAACGTTACATCTTTGGTCGCAAAGTGCGACACCGCAGCCCCGATAACATTATTACCGAGCTCAAAGAAAAACAGGCCAAGTATCATTTCGCCAGTTTCATGTTCCATGATGACTGCCTCACCGAGGATCGTGAATGGGTCATCGAGTTCTGCGAAAAATACATGGCTGAAGGTTTTACCCAGCCCTTTTTCTGCCAAAGCCGCGCCGATATCATCGTCAAGAACGAGGATCTGGTAGCATTGATGGCCAAAGCAGGACTGCGCGGTTATTTCATCGGCTTTGAGAGCGGCAGCGACCGCGTTTTACGCTTCATCCGTAAGGGTACCAAACGCTGGCATAACATCGAAGCTGGCAGAATCTGTAAAAAATACGGTATCGCCATCTGGGCCAACTATATGATGGGCCTGCCTACCGAGACTAAAGAAGAGGTGCTGGAGACGATCTCGATGCTCAAAGAGATCGATCCTGACTATTACAGTCCAGCTTTTTACACGCCGCACCCGGGCAGTGACCTTTATGACTATTGCATTGAGAGCGGCCTTTCCCTCATCAAAGAGCATGGCAGCTATCGTCGCAACCCCGATGAAGAAAAGATCGTTGGTGTAGATTACAAGTGGTTGCATTGGGCGGTTGAAGAATCGCAAAAGCGCAAGTTCAAAAACCGCGTCAAGCGGCGTACGCGCTATCTGTGGCATCGCTACGCCAACCCGAAAAAGATATGGCGCAAACTCACCAGCCCATTCCGCCGCAATCAACAAGCGCAAAATACAGAGGGCCTGTCATGAAGAGACTGATGGTAACTGGCGGAGCCGGTTTTATTGGCTCGAACTATGTCCATTATGCACTTGAACAACACCCCGATTATTCTATTCTGGTTTACGACAAGCTGACCTACGCCGGCAACCTCGATAACCTCAAAGACATCGCCGATGACCCACGTTACACTTTTGTGCAGGGCGATATTTGCGACGACAAGCTGGTACGCGAGACGTTGCAAGCGCATAAAATCGACACCATCATCAATTTTGCAGCCGAGACCCATGTAGACCGCTCACTGACCGACGCTGGCAGTTTTGTGCAGACGGACGTGTTTGGCACCTTTACCCTGCTCGAGGCAGCCAAAGACCTGGGCCTGGAACGCTACCACCAAGTGAGTACTGACGAAGTATATGGCCAGGTGCTGGAAGGCGCTTCGGTAGAGACCGATTGCATCGAAACGCGCAGTCCCTACTCAGCATCCAAGGCCGGCGGAGACTTGATGGTATTGGCCTATTACACCAGTTTTGGCTTGCCGGTTACCATTACTCGCGGCTCGAACAACATTGGTCCCTACCAGTACCCTGAAAAGGTAGTGCCGGTCTTTGTAACCAATGCCATCGATGACAAGCCGCTGCCCATCTATGGCGACGGCCTGCAGATGCGCGACTATCAGTATGTGATGGATCACTGCGAGGGCATCGATTTTGTGATGCACAAGGGCGCCTTGGGCGAGATTTATAACCTGGGCACCGGTACCTCGACTCGAAACATCGATATGGCGCACATGATTTTGGATATGCTGGGCAAACCCGAATCGCTGCTGCAATACATCACCGACCGCCCTGGCCACGACCGCCGCTATGCGCTCAACGTAGACAAAATCAACGCATTGGGCTGGAGATCTCGCCACGATTTTCAGCAGGCGCTGGAAAAAACCGTTCGTTGGTATGAGGACAACGAGTGGTGGTGGCGCAAGATCAAGTCAGGCGAGCTGTATAATCAGTATTATGCCGCCCACTATGCCGGTCGCGAAGTAGACAAGCCAACCAAAGGCTGAGAGTGTCTATGGATAGAAAAAGAGTCTTGCAGAGCATCATAGGGCTCCTGATTGCAGGAGCCCTGTTTTGGTTTGCGGCTCGCTCAGTCGACTGGCAAAGCCTGTGGGATGCTCTTGGTCAGGCTAACATCGTCTGGGTGATCGTCAGTTGGTTCTTTATTCTGGGCGGCACAGCCCTCAAAGGTCTGCGTTGGAAAAGCCTCTATACTGCCGATATCGCACCACGCTGGAACGACCTGACCGCCTTTTTAATCATCGGACAATTTCTCAACGCTGTGGTGCCACTCCGCTTTGGCGAACTCTCCCAGGCCTATCTAGCCAGCAAAAGCTCGCAAACGCCCCTGGGCGCTAATCTATCTCTTGTGGTCGTCTTAAAATTCATGGATGCCTTGGCTGTGTTGGGCAGCACGCTGGTACTCGGCTTTGTACTGGCCTTACCGGATTGGTTTCGCACTGCATCATGGGCCTTTATCGGCGTGTTCGCTATCATCTTTATAGTACTGGCCCTGGTGCTGTGGCTGCGTAAACCGCTCACCAAATTCGCCAACCGTTTGCCCCAACGCCTGGGGCACTTGCTCTCTACCGGCCTTGACGGCCTCAGTATGCTGTTGGATTCTGGTCGCCTGTTGCCAGCTCTTGGTCTCACCGCCCTCATCTGGCTAACCAGCTTTGCCACCGAATACACTCTGTTCTACGGTCTGAACATCTCCCCAACCGCCGCCGGAGCCCTGCTGATTATCGTCAGCCATTACATCTCGGCGCTCATTCCCGGCGTACCAGCCCAGGTAGGCGTGTTCCACTACGTCACTGTACTCTGCCTCGGGCTATTCGGTGTCAGTGATACTACCGGCATGTCTTATGCCCTGGTATTACACGCTCTTATCTATGGTACTATCCTGATTTTGGGTGCATTAGCCGTGTGGCTCAAGAGCATCGATATTAGCGCTCTGTGGAAATTGGGCCCAAAAGCGCCCGAGGAGAAACAGACATGAAGGCCTCCGTCGTCATCCCCGTGCGAAACGGCGTCAACACCATTTCCCAGTGCCTGCTGGCACTGGAGAATCAATCCATCCCCACTGACGAGTACGAAATTATCGTGGTGGACGACGGCTCAACCGATGGCACCGCTACTGCCGTGCAGCGCTTTGGCCACGTCACTCTACTCTCCCAGAACCCTGGCGGCCCCGCCAAGGCCAGGAACACGGGTATTCGGGAGGCGAATGGCGAATGGGTGCTCTTTACTGACGCCGACTGCATCCCCGCGCCAAACTGGATCGACATTCTATTGCAAGCCGTGCAGACTGCTGATGCTGACGGCGGCAAGGGCACCTACACCAGTAAACAAACCGGCCTAGTAGCCCGTTTTGTTCAAACCGAATATGAGACCAAATACGAGCGCATGCGTGGTACAGAGCGCATCGATTTTGTCGATACGTATTCGGCCATCTATCGCCGCGAGGTACTGCTGACGGTGGGCGGTTTTGACGAGACTCTTCCTTCAACCTCACTGGAAGATCAAGAACTCTCCTTTAGAGTAGCCGAGGCAGGTTACAAGCTCATCTTTGTGCCAAAAGCGGTTGTTCAGCATGTTCACGCCGATACAGTAGCATGGTATGCCCGCAAAAAAGTCAGCATTGGCTATTGGAAGGCCTACATTCTAAAGTTGCATCCTAGCAAGGCTAGCAACGATTCGCATACACCTCCAACCCAGAAATCACAGATGGTATTGGCCTATCTATTACTTTTAATGCTTATCGCCACTCTCTTTTGGCCAAGTGCCTGGCCCGGCGCAGCAGTCGTCTTGATCGCCTTTGCCGTCAACTGCCTCACGTTCATCAGCTATGCCTGGCAGCACGACCGAACAGTAGCCTATGTTGCCCCCTTCCTGCTCCTCGTCCGTGCCTTAGCACTGGGGCTTGGTATGGCAAAAGGCATCTGGAGCTTTTGGATCATGAAAAGAGCGCCAACCTCGTAGGCTGGCGCTCTTTGTTATTCCTATTTTTATCCTAGCCCAGCAGGCCAACTCCTTGGACTGCCCTGCAAACATACACATTTGGTGTGAGCCCCGTTTTCACCTGATACTGCGCTGGCACACTCGCCAAAAAGGCGTCTACGGCCCCGTCACATACCAAGTTGACAGTACAGCCGCCGAAACCGGCACCAGTCATACGTGCTCCCAAAACACCCTCACAAGCCCAGGCCGCCTCGACCATAGCATCTAACTCTGCGCAGCTCACCTCGTAATCGTCGCGCAGGCTCACATGCGAAGCATTCATCAGCTTGCCAAAGGCTGCGGCATCGCTATCTTCCAGCGCCTTGACAGCATCCAGCACACGCTGATCTTCCATCACCACATGCCGACAACGCTTACGAGTTACCTCATCCAACTCGACTGCCCGTGCCTCAAAAGTCTCTACAGAAACATCCCGCAAGGCCTTGACGCCTAGGATAGCAGCGCCACGCTCACATTCCTCACGACGCGTGTTGTACTCGGAATCAACCAAACCGCGTTTTTTGCGTGTATCGCAGATGATCATACTGCAACCCTCGGGCAGCCTAGCCAGCTCGTACTGCAAACTGCGGCAGTCGATCAGCAGCGCCCGCTCGGCTTCAGCCAATGAAATGATATATTGATCCATTATGCCGCAACGCATACCCACAAAGTCATTCTCGGCCCGCTGACAAAGGAGTGCCCGCTTGACACCGTCCAATTCGAGCTGATAGGCAGTTTGGAAAGCAAAAGCCGTGGCCAGTTCAATAGCCGCTGAAGAGCTGAGGCCGGAACCAATGGGCACATCACTAGAGACAGCCAAATCCAGGCCGCTTATAGCGTACCCTTCGTCCTGCAACACCCAAGCCACACCGCGCTCATAGTTGCTCCAGGTCGCGTGATTCACCCGCTCGATGTTATCCAAATCGAATGCTGAAAGGTCATCAAAATCCACGGCGCTGATGCGAACATGGTGATCACTTCGGCGACGAACAGCCATTACAACATGGCGGTCAATAGCGGCAGGTAGAACAAAACCATCGTTGTAATCTGTATGTTCACCGATGAGATTCACGCGCCCGGGCGCAGCCAACAGAAACTCGGGCTCGCACTCAAAAGCCTTCACAAAGCTGCTGCGCACATTGTCTGCTATTTGCATCAACCGACCGCTATCTGTGGTCATTCTTCATCCAATCCCCCCGATAAAACAAGCTCACACAACGCATTCAGATCGCCGCTCCAATCTGCTTCTGATGCCACGCCTCCATTGCGCGTTACCCAAAAGGTACGGATGCCCAGCTTGGAAGCAGGCATATCCGACGTAAGACTATCTCCAACCATCACGGCTTCCGAAGGCTCTAGGCCCAGGGCATCAAGCACTTGCTCAAAAAAGGCCGGATGCGGTTTACAGGCACTCAAATCGTCATAGGTTGAGATAAAATCGTATTGAATTTCTTCATGAGGCACACCAGCCCAGCGCAATCGAGCCAAGACGGCCGGAAGCGGGAAAACCGGCTGTGTAGCAACAGCCAGAGCATAGCCCTTTTCGCGAGCTATCTGAACCAGCCGTCGAGCTGCTGGATCTACTGACGTTACTGAAGCTAGAGCATCGAATTCATTCTCATAAAACGACTGGAAGATGGGCTCCATCTCTTCTTGAGGCCGCTCGACACGAGGCGTAAACTCGTGCCAAAACACTTTGCTGTTGATGCGCCCAGTACCGGTATTAGCCATCATGGCCTTGGTGCCAATCTTTAAAGCATCAAGCAGCTTGACAGGTGGAAGAACGTCCTTGAAACACTCAACGAGTGCCCCGTAATAAGCGGGGAAAAAGCTCTCGATATCGTTTATCAAGAGTGTATCATCGAGATCCAACAATAACGCACGAACAGACATATATCACCCCACAATGACGTATGCTAGATGCCAACAGGCAAGCTAGCATATCTGCGGCATTCTAGCACAGAGCTTTTGGTAAACCAACAGGTCACTTGAACTTTTGAGTGACCTCCCCCAACGTTGAAAACTGCGCCACATATTCGGCGCCCTTTTCGACGAGAATAATGGGCGTGAGTGTGCCCGTCATCACCACATTGCCCGCCTTCAGAGTGCGCCCGCGATCCTTGAGTTTGTTCGCCAGCCAGATAACGGCATTTGCTGGATGTCCCATGGCCATTTCGCCCTTGCCGCTGGCAAGCTCAACGCCATCCTTATAGAGTGTCACCATCTCCCCCAGCAGATCAACCTGAGAAGGGGCGAACCATTCCCCGGAGAGCACAATACGGGCAGAAAAACCGTTATCTGCGAAGAAATCGGGGTAGGGGCACTTCCAATCCTTGATGCGTGCGTCGCAGATCTCAAAGGCAGCGCAGACACCATCGCTTTGAGCCAGCACACGCGCTATCGTCAATCCATCAGGGTTGATATCCTCACCCAGTCTAAAGCAAATCTCACATTCGATTTTGGGCGCCACCAGTTTGGACATATTCACTGTGCCACCGGACTGCAGCACCATCTCATCTAGAATATAGCCATAGGTAGAATCGGGCAGACCCATGTTGTCTCGCACGGGAATGTTGGTGAATCCGACTTTATAGCCAGCCAATTTCGCACCCGCGTCGAGCCTGGCCTGGATATTTCCCTCACAGATCATATGTGCGGCATCCAGCGTCAGCCCACCCGGCAGGAGGTCAGAGATAGGGCCCACTGGCTCCGCTGCCTCCTCAGCCGCTACAAGAATCCGACGTTCTTTTTCAAAGGCCATGTCCATCACCTATCCTTCCGTTTATTGAACGAGTTCGACGCTCACCAGATCACCAGCCGCACAAGCAGTAAAAGTCCGCGCATCGCCGAGGATGTGGCCAAAAACGCTCACCGGGCTGGCTGGTCGAATTTCGTTGCCTCTGCTCATGGGCGTTCGCCCAAAAAAGATGCAGAACGCATGCCCCGGCGACCAGTAAGCGATATCGCCGACCTCCACCTGATCCACGGTATCATCTACAGCCATGAACACTGGCAACCCGAAATAGATCTCATCGCCCCACAATGCAGCCTGGGCGTTCAAGGGTAAAACCTCAACGATACGGGCAGCCGTCTGATTATCTTCAAGCTCGGCCGCAACACTCACTGGGCCAACACAAATACGAATACGCGTCATCAATGCCTCACTAGCAATCTTACAAAACTGACTATTGATTATACCAATAGCCTCAAGACATGGTCAATGAGGCAAGTCTTGTTGGCAGTACACGGCAGGGCTCGTATACTTGCAGTATGGAAAGGAACATGCCACAGATGAAAACCAAGAGGCGAGTGCTATTCCTCGCGACAGCTATTGTTATTGTTTTATCCTGTGCGAGCTGCGGAACTGGCTTGCAGCGCAGTGAAACTACCGGCTCTGATTGGAGCCGTGGTGTTCTAGTAGGAGAAACAAGCAATGCGGAAAACGTACAGCTTGCTCTAACGACCCAAGATTCCCCCATATTGGCCTGGGTTGATATCAGTACGGGCACAAAGCAGATTCGCATCCAAACCCTAGATAAAAGTGGAACCCCGCTGGCAGATTACGTTGTTGCTTCTCCCAATGCACCCTCCCAGCTTACACTGATTCCAGCTGGCAATGATCAATTTCATCTGGTGTGGGTATCCGGCCAGACCGACCTCATGTATGCACTCGTTTCTGTTGATGGAACAATCCGCGCTGAACAAACCCTAGCAGAAGGCATCACGGACCTGACCTGCGCAACTGTGCCCCTCGATGAAGGCGCAGTTGCCCTCTTGTGGAGCGGCAAAGTCCAAGATACAGCCTCCCTATTCTACAGCGCACTCTCTGCTCAGGGCACATTGCGTATGGCCCCGACAGATCTTGGCATAGAGGCGTCGGATATCGCCGCCGCTTTAGCAAACGACGGCTCTATTCAGGTTGTGTGGTATAGCTCGCCAGAACTATCGCGTCGCAATGTGAACTATGGCATCATTAATGCTCAGACTGGCGACCTTGAGCAGAGTTCTGTTTTGACGATGTTTGCGATCAGCACAGGACTGGTCGCGCGAGCACCGGCCATCGCCATAGAAGACGAGAGTGTTTATGTCTTTTGGACAAGAGAACGCCGTGGCGGCGGCCTCACCTCTCCGATGGCAGAGACCTTTTACGCCTGGTTCCCCATTGGGGATCCTGCAAACGCCACCACAGGTCAAGTAGAGCTGCCCACAACGCGTGAGCCCGTTTATACGGTTGCCGAGTCAACGCTTGGACTCGATACCGCCCCGCTAGAAGGTGATATAAGCGGTTCATCATTCTGTTATTTTCCCAACACATTGCAGACATCACAGGAACCAGTCTATATTGCCTTTTCCGTTCAGCAGGTGGGGCGTACCACAGAAATCATCCAGATCATCACCTCAGTCTGGCAGAATGGTGCACCTGTTTCCTACCAGGTAGCAGCACGCACTACCACAACTTCACAAAAGCCCACGCTAGCCGTTGATTCACAAGATGATTGGCATCTCGCCTGGATCGATATAGGCACATCGAGTATTCATCAGGTCTATTATGCCAGCACTTCTGCTGAAGCAGTAGCATATCTGAATAAATTAAGTCTTGGGGATATTGGTGAAACGGTCGCGGATGTAATTTGGGGATTGATCCAGAGTCTCAGCTTTTTGCCAATGGCCGTCGTCTGGCTCTTCCCTGGATTGGTTCTCATTTCCATTTATATGCTTATCAGCGCAGAAGGTGATCTCGAACGTAGTGGTCCCCGCATTGTGCTGATCGTATCCGGTGTATTGTACATCGTCACCAAATACATTTTCCGACCATCCTGGCTGCTTGACTTGCCAGTGCCCGCTTTTATCAGTGCTACCATGGCCGATAAAATCGTACTATTTTCTCCTGCTGCTTTGGCATTGCTTGCAGGCGTCTTTACGGCGTGGTATGTACATAGAAAATCCAGCGCTTCGCTGTTGGCAGGATTTGCTATCTTTGCCTTATCTGATGCTGTTTTGACAATGCTACTTTACGTTCCCGGAATCTTTGCTGAATAGAGGAGAATCACACTGTGGCTCATTACACACTCGAATACCTCAATGATGCAGGCATTACCACATGTCGTGGTTTTAAAGCAAATGGTATTGCTGCCGGCCTGAAAAAGAGCGGTAAACTGGATCTGGCTCTGGTTTATTCGTCGGCCCCTTGCACAAGCGCTGCCGTATTTACCCGCAATGCATTCAAGGCGGCTCCCGTTTGGTACGACATGCAGGTCCTATCCTCAGGTGCGCTAGTGCATGGTGTCGCTGTGAACAGCGGCTGCGCTAACGCCTGCACAGGCGATCAGGGTATGATAGATGCCCGCGAGATGGCCCAGATCGCAGAACAAGCCATGGAAGCGACACCGGGAACCTTTTACGTCATGTCAACAGGCGTCATCGGCCAACACATGCCCATGGATACGATCAACAAGGGGATTCACCAGGCAGCTACCACGCTATGTGGCGAACGCGCTGGCGGAGCCAACGCAGCCAAAGCCATTATGACAACCGACACCCATTCCAAAGAAGTAGCCGTTCGGGTCAATACCGATGAGGGAAGTTTTACAGTCGCAGGCATGGCCAAAGGATCGGGGATGATCCACCCCAATATGGCCACCATGCTCTGCATTATCACCACCGATGCCGCCATAGCCGCAGAGCAACTTCAAACGATGCTCAATAAGGTGATCGATTCCAGCTTTAACATGATCACAGTGGATGGTGACACGAGCACCAATGACACTGTACTGGTTCTAGCCAACGGCGCTGCTGACCTATCAGCAATCGAGAGCGAAGCCCACCCGCTTTATCCTGCCTTGCTGACTGCCCTGGATGAGGTTGTCACCCATCTGGCGCGAGAAATCGTACGCGATGGCGAAGGTGCAGAACACCTGGTTGAAATCGTCGTCGAAGGGGCGGTAACCAAAGAAGATGCGCGAGCGGTTGCCAGATCAATTGCTAATTCATCGCTAGTCAAAACCGCCATCTATGGCAGAGATGCTAACTGGGGACGAGTAATCTGCGCCGTCGGCTATAGCGGCGCCACAATAGAACCCGAGAAGGTAAGCCTAAAATTAGGGGATATGGCGCTATTCAGCAAAGGCACACCCATTGACTTTGACGAAGAGCACGCCTCCCAGCTTCTCGCCCAAAAAGAAGTGCGCTTTGCGGTCGATCTCGGATTAGGCAATCAATCCGCGACGATGTGGACCTGCGACCTGACGCACGAATACGTCAACATCAACGCCAACTACCGCACTTAACTCTATTCACTAGCTAAGCAAGCGCTCTGCCAGACGGGCATAAACCAGTGCCGCAGCTGCCATATCCTTGACAGCGACATGCTCGTCGATAGCGTGAGCCAATTTCTCATCTCCCGGGCCAAACCCCACTGTGGAATGCCAACCTGACCGGCGGTGTACACACCGTCGGTCGAAAACTCCCAACGGCTGATGCGAGGAACAAAGCCCAGAGCGTTCTCAACCACACTAGCCACCGTCTTGACCAAGGGGCTGGTGGCGGGCGTAGCCCAAGCAGGATAACTCTGGCGCTGTCTGATCTGGCCGCCCTTGTATGTCTCAATAACGGTCTCGGCCACATCAATCGTCGCCTGAATATCCTCGCGTGCAGCGATGCGGCGAATCTCTGCCAATGCCATAGCCTCTGTTTCGCCTGCCGTCAACCTTCGATCCACCAAAAGCTGGCACAACTCGGGCACCGCGTTGCGGCTGGCCGCACTGCTGGATATATCCGTTACCGCAAAAGTACCTCGCCCCAAAAAATCGTCCGTACCCAACTGCAGCGACTGAATTTCCAAGCCCACGATCAGGCGAGAAGCACCATAGATAGCATTGACACCCAGTGAGGGACTGGCTGCATGACAAGCCTTGCCCTGTACATTGATCTCTATCTCTAAACGACCCCGATGTCCGCGGGCCAGCTGTAGATGGGTCGGCTCACCTAGGACTACCCAATCAGGATGGATATCCTGACCCTCCAGTACGTGGCCAATAGCGGCCCCTTCACAAGGTTCTTCTTGCACGACAAAAGCCACCACAAGCTGCCCATTGGGCGCAAAACCCCCTTCAACCAGGGCACGTATTGCAGCCACCATGGAGGCGATACTGCCTTTCATATCCGTGCTACCGCGGCCATACACAGCACCATTGGCCAATTCGCCGCCAAAAGGAGCATGAGTCCACGTTTCGGGGTACATGGCTGTAACGGTATCCATATGCCCATCAAAAAGTAGGGTCTTGTCCGATGTCGGACCCATGCGGCCGATTACATTGCCGTAATCATCGACCAACACATCCAAACCCAACTGTGAGAGCTCGCGCTGTAATAGGTCTGCAATCGCCCCCTCTGAACCTGAAATGCTGGGGATACGAACGAGTTCCTGACACAGTGCAGTTACCGCATCACTTTTAATCTGTCTTGCATCAATTGCCATAGAGCCTCTCCGAACAACATCTTGTCGAGACTAGTACCCGCCGCTACCAGTAAGAACAGCCGGAATCGTCTTAAAAACGATCCGAAAGTCGAGCATGAGGGACCAATTCTCAATGTAATATGTGTCGAGTAAAACCATCTCATCGAACGAGAGATCGCTCCTCCCGCTCACCTGCCAGAGCCCGGTAATACCGGGCCGCACCTCAAGTCGACGCATATGCCAGGGTTCGTATTTTTCAACTTCATCCGGCGTAGGCGGACGAGGACCAATGAAACTCATCTCACCGCAAAGCACATTCCAGAGCTGAGGCAGCTCGTCCAGGCCATGCCGCAAAAAGCGCCCCAAACGTGTTCGGCGAGGGTCATCTTTGATTTTAAATATGGGGCCTGTTGCCTCATTCTTGTCGACCAAAGATGCCTTGAGATTCTCAGCGTCGGCACACATGGTGCGGAACTTTGTAATCGTAAAGGGTTTCCCGCCCATGCCCACACGTTCTTGTCTAAAGAAAACAGGCCCCCGGGAATCGATCTTGATTGCCAGAGAAATGAGCAACATAAGTGGACTAAGAATGATCAGCCCCACAATCGAGATGACAATGTCGATCACGCGTTTGAGCACAGATTGTGTTTCGCTCAGCCGCGTATCGGCCAGACTCAAGAGTGGCACACCATTGATGGTCTCTATCTTGACGCTACTAAGGCGTGTGCGGAATAGGTCGGGGACAATTCTCACTTCGACATTGATTTCTTCGCACGTGCCCATGATCTCGCTGATTCTATCATGATAGACCCACGGAAGAGTGACAATCACTTCATCTACCTGGCGCTCGGCGATGATACGATCAAGCGAGTCTATTGTGCCCAGAGCCGGACAGGGCCCAATATCGGTATGAGATTTGAGTGGATCATCGTCAACAAAACCCACAATCACATAGAAAAGCTCTGGTCGTGCTACAACGTTGCGCATAAGGGTGCGGCCAATCTCACCCGCACCCACAATCAGAATGTGACGCACACCAATTCCAACACGTCGACGCCTACGAAGAACTGCATGTTCTACGGTTCTGGCAGCTCCCAATAGCAGAACCATAGCTACACCCGCATAGGCAAAGATAAGCCGTGAATAATAACTGGGCGTAGCCATAAAAACGAGAACAATGACGACGGCGACACCAGTAATGGAAGCTTTGAACACGATCACCCATTCGTCGATTAGCAGACGGCCTCGCGTCGAGTGGTAGGATCCTTCTGTCCAAAGCCAAAAGAGGACAATCACGATGAGGGTCAAAACACTGGGAATATAGACACCAAAGCGAACGTGAAAGGCAGGTTCAACCTGTCGTATGAGCTGTAAATCATAGCGGAACCAATAAGCAATCGCAAAAGCCGCCAGAATCAAAGCCGCATCGACTGCAGGTTTGATTTTGCGCCATACGCGATAACCCGAATCGTCATTACCAGGCAAGTTATTCTCCAAGAATGGTGCGGTATACTGCTGCGGTCTCTCGGGCAGTACGTTCCCACGAATAGAGGCTGGCTCTTTTCAAAGAAGCGTGAGTGAGCCTGGCTCTCAGTTCAAAATCCTGATCGAGACTGACCATAGCGCTGGCCATAGCCTCAACATCCCCGGTGCCAACAATCAATCCCGCATCAGCAACGACTTCGCACAAAGCCGGGGTATCAGAGACAATAGCTGGCGTGCCGCAGGCCATAGCCTCCAACGGAGGTAAACCAAATCCTTCATACAGCGAAGCGTAAACAAATACCTCGGCCGCCGAATACCAAAGTGCTAATTCCTCATCAGGCACAAAACCTGGCAAGATAACCCGTTTACTCAGGCCGAGGCGCTCTACAGCCGCATAAACCGCTTCATAGTACCAACCTTTGCCTCCGGCCAGAACCAGCTTGTGGCCTGCCGGCAACTCTCGGCAAGCCAGCGCATAAGCCTCTAACAAGAAGGGGAGATTCTTGCGCGGTTCAAGCGTACCTACATACAGAAAGAATCTCTCCGGCAACTCTTTTTGAGCACGAAACCGTTCGATCTCTGCTTGCGACGCCCGCGCTAGCCGAGGGTCGATGCCATCGGGCACAAGAGCAATGCGCTCTGGCGGCACATTCAGTAGCTCAACAAGATCATTGTAGCTCGTACCAGAGCCCGTAATGATCTTGTCGGCTCGTTTGGCCGTACAACGCGTAAACTGAGTCTGATAAAAACGGCGTTCTGGCTTGAACGCTTCTGGAAAGCGCATAAAAGTCAGATCGTGAATCGTTGCTACTAGGGCCCCGTGGTGAGACAAAGGCGCAATATTCACTGGGACGTGAAGAAGGTCCAGTCGGTCGCGTTGAGTCTGCCCCGGTAACACAGTCTGCTCCCAAAGAATACGCCCCGCAGGATTCGTAGATGTCCAATCTGCCGCATGATGCGTCGTCCAACCAAGAAAGGCATCATGGCTCTGGCCAAGATAAGCATGGAAATCGAGCGTCGGGTCGACCAGTGGCAAATAATCAAGCAGGCCATGTATGTAACGACTCACACCGGCCTGTCGATAGGATTGACTCTGCGATAGCAAATGGGCATTCAAGCCAACACGGAAGCTTTTCACGAGGCGATTATACCACGTTCATCCAGACCAACAAGGCCGCTGGCTTCGTTCAAGCCGCGATAGACAGCCGCAGTCTGCCGTGCAATACTATCCTGGGTATAATATTGCAAAACACGCTCCCGCCCGGCATGGCCTAACGAATCGGCAAATAAACGATCACTCTTTAGTCGCTGCAAGCGCTCGGCCAATCCAGCAGCATCCCCTTCGGGGAATATTAGGCCAGCATCGCCAATTACATTGGGGATCTCGCCCGAATCTGAGCCCACCACCGGCACCTCACAACTCATAGCTTCCGTAAGCACCCGGCCAAACTGTTCCATCCAGTTGGTTGTCGTTCGTGAAGGCAACACCAGCACATCCATCTCGTTATACACCTCGGGCATCTCAGTGGAAGGTACCCGCGAACGCAGCTCAATGCGTTCAGCCAGCCCCCGTTCTTGTGCCCAAGATTCGATATTCGTGGCCATCTCCCCCGAACCAACCACTAACAACCGCCAGTCACCCGTAAGACACTCCAGTGCCTGCATGAGCGTGTCCAACCCTTTGGATTCGACCAGCCGGCCAGCATAGCCAATAGTAAAAGGACGCAATGCACGAAGCTGTGGGGCGAAATGCAGTTCATCAACGCCAAACTGAGGAATTACCGGCGCACTCCCCATATAACCCTTGGCTCTCAGCACATCCACTGCTTGATGGTTGCCGGCAATGATGGCATCCACGGTGGCATACACATAACGCTCAAACCCGGCAAAAGGCCAGGGATAAGCACGATTGAGGTTTTGCCAGGTAAAGGCGGCAACGCTTGCCCCACTGCGTTTAGCCGCACGAACAGCTAAATAGGTGGCCAGGTTATACGGCTCTTCGTCGATATGAACAACATCGGGCCGAAGCTGGCGAATCAAACGACCGAGATGCGGGAAATAGAACAGATGAAATTGACCATTGAAGCGAATGGGTTCGATCCGCAGTTCATAACCCTGCGTATGAACGCGCTCCAGCGTCAGGGTGTTCCCTTTCTCCCGCCAAGAAGGCGGCACAACAACGGTCAGCTCGATATCTGGATCACGGGCAATGGCCTCTAGTTTGGTTTGATAGGCGCCTACCACACAAGCCTTGGAAACCAGAAGAACGCGCACTCGCTACCTCCAACACAATGTTTACCTATTCTAGCGAGACGATACTCACCCGCCAACTTGGGGCACTGCTCTTTTGACATCAGAGGCGCCAAGACCTAACATAGAGTTCATGGGGCGGTGGCGAAATGGCAGACGCTTCGGACTTAAAATCCGCTGGTGGTAACACCGTGAGGGTTCGACCCCCTCCCGCCCTACTTCTCTTTATTGCAACACCCCGATCAAGTCTTTGATGCTACCCGACAATTGGGCGCAAGCAGTGTGTCAACTCAAAAGAATAAAGCCGGTCCGAGGCCTTTATTCATATTGACGCCGACGAGCAAAAACGCTGAGACAGCTAGGCGATTCTAGCGCTGGTGCGCATATTCTAGGCAAGAGCCCGCTATGTGGAGTGACAATATCATGGGTTTGGTTCTAACCCCTTTATCTATGCAACCAGCCGCCAGAGTGAATGGTTCCAGCTAGGCTTTTTCCACGCAAACGTAATCTTATCTTAGCAAGACCTACGCAGATATATTGACCAGATTGGGCAACACAAGGCCAATATATCCTGCTTCTGATCAATAGGCTGACCGCGTGGATGTAGATATGCTCAAAAAATCGTTTCAGCATGTGCTCGTTGACAATAAATAGAGCTACTACAACCTCGCACAAAACACTCTACCCTCAGTGAATATGCATGGCATTCCCCAATGCCGTCAGAACCAGTTCGGGCATAGCCGGGTGAATATGTAAACCGGCATCAATATCCTCCACCGTGCCACGTCTGGCCATGACGTTGATCACTTCTTGAATCAGTGTGGATGCCTCTGGACCAATGATATGGAAACCCAGAATTCGTCCGCTTTTGCCATCCACCAGTGCCTTGGCAAAGCCGTACTGCACACCCATGGCCATACCCTTGGCAACATCGGCATAATAGGCTCGTCCGATATGCACGTGCTGATCCGGACGAATATCCTTCTCCCGCAGACCTATAGAAGCAATCTGAGGCCAAGTAAATACCGCGCTGGGCATAGCGCCAAAATGCATGGCCACCTTTTCCTCATTTTGGCTATTATGCCAGGCATAAATGGCCTCGCGATTGGCCGCGTGCTTGTACATATGCCGCCCGGTAATGTCGCCAAAAGTCCAGATATTAGGATTGCTAGTCCGTAAATACTTGTCCACTTGAATAAAACCGTGCCTGTCAACCCTTACACCTGCTTTTTCCACCTCGAGCAGATCCGCATTCGAGGTGCGCCCAGCAGCAACTAACAAGGCCTCGCCATGAGCCTCAAAGGTTTGACAGTTATCGAGGTCGCGAGCGGTAAGGATGAGCTCAGTTCCAGAGCGAACCACGCGGATTGCTTCGGCATGGGTATGGATCAGCATCCGTTCGCTCAAACGCTCTTTAAGCAGCTCAGAAACCTCTGTATCCTCTTGTGGCACAAGGCGCGTGTTACGCCCCACGATAGTGACGCGTGTGCCCATAGCCGCAAAAAAGTGGGCAAACTCACTGGCAATATAGCCACCGCCCACAATGATGATGGAACGAGGTTGTTCTTCGAGGTCGAACACATTCTCGTTGGTCAAATAATCGACCTTGTCGAGACCCTCGATGGGCGGAATGGAAGGGCGAACACCAGCCACCAGATAGATCGTTTTGCCGCTCAGATGGGTTCCATCCACCTCTAGCGTTGCCTTGTCGATAAAGTGGGCTATGCCGTGATAATAATCCAGGCTAGGTGCATGGTTCAGAGCATCTTGCATATGCTCCTGATTCTCTCGCCGCACATCGCGCATACGGCCCATGATAGCCGGCCAATCAACTCGCTCAACGCTAGCCACAAGCCCCATATTGCGCGCCTCTTCGATCTCCATCACCCGATCTGCCGGAGCAACCAGCATTTTAGAGGGGATACACCCCACATTGGGGCAAGTGCCCCCAGGCTGATCCTTTTCCACAAGTGCGACAGACATATCATGAGACAAAGCCGCATCTACAATCGCTGCCCCACTGCCCGACCCAACGACGATGACATCATAATGCTTGACAACCATGCAAATACCTCCTCTATATAAACAGAGTGGGGCAGCCCGCTATCGCTTGCTGCCCCACTCTGTTTCATGAGTTTTTCTATTTACTCTTTTGAATCATCTCTTTGACTTTGTCGTCCGTCAGCACCATATCGTGGTGCTCCTTGGCATGTTCCTTGGTCATTTTGATGATCTCGGCCTCGCTATGAGCGTGAAGCGTGCCACCGCACGCCGGACAAGTTACTGAATACTCTGCCATGATAACCTCCTTGTTATCAAAACAAACACGATATCAATTGCCCAAGATACCACAGGGCAATTGAAAGTTTGTCTCATCAACACTCTTATCATAGCAGATGGTCTTATCTTATGTCAACAGGATAAAAACTGAGAAGCATCCGTTGAAATACCCATTCTCACCAGGTTATATATAATGTGACCCTAATGTAGAGGGGGATGAGACAATTATGACAAACTTTGGCATGGCAACAGGCGGATTCCATGCACTCAGGCGCAGTATGGCTATCAAGATATTCAAGAAAATGGGCATCCAACGCATCGAACCGGGTGCTTATCCGGATGCTCTGGATGGATGGATTGATAACCCCAAAGCGCTAAAGATAGAGCTGGATACGGCCGGCATCCGCTATGATTCGGTGCATATCGCCCAAGCTGCCTGGGACATGGCCGCCGAAGATAAAGATTTGTGGCGCATCGCTCTAGAAACAGGGTTGGCCTCACTGCGGCAATGTGCCGAGTTGGGCGCGCGCGTCGTGGTGGTGCACCCCAATCGCGATAAAGCCGAGTATCTAGAAGGAACACGTGCTCAAGATTGTGAGCGAACCAAGGCATCGATGGCCGTACTGGCCGAGGAAGCACGCAGGTTAGGCCTCAAACTGGCTCTGGAAAACATGCCCAGTAGAAACCCAGCCCGCCCCGCTACGACCATTGCGGAAGTAAAAACCTTTATTGCGCCACATCGTGATGTGATGGGCATTTGTTTAGATACAGGACACACACACGCCAGCGGCCTCAACCTCGCTGATGAGGTGCGTGCCGCTGGCGCGGATTTGCTGAACATTCATATTCACGATAACCACGGCCAGAACGACGAACACCTACGCCTTGGCCGTGGAACTATCGATTGGGAAGCTTTTCTGTCCGCCCTCAAAGACATTCGCTATGAGGAACTGCTCACCTTTGAAATCATCGCAGGTGGGCTGCCTCTGGGCATGCTATACAGCGTACGCCGCCTGCAACAAGAATGGGGTGCCCAGCTCTAGGCAGGTTCGTCAGTCTCACGGCGAAACTGGCTCATGTACAACTCGTGGTAAACACCGTCCTGGGCCAACAATTCCTGATGCTTGCCCGATTCGATAATGCGTCCCCCTTTGATCACGGCAATGAGATCTGCACTGCGAATGGTGCTGAGGCGATGGGCGATAACCAGACTGGTACGGCCATCCAGCAAGCGCGAGAGCGCGTCTTGGATGAGTAGCTCTGTGCGCGTATCCACCGAGCTGGTGGCCTCGTCTAGCACCAAAATTCGCGGATTATTGAGTACCGCGCGAGCGATGGAGAGCAATTGCCGATTGCCCTGGCTCAAATTGGAGCCGCGCTCGCCGATCAAGGTCTGATAACCTTCGGGCAAGCGCTCGATAAAGGCGTGGGCGTTGGCCACTCGCGCCGCTTCCACCACTTCGTCATCAGTGGCATCCAGTCGGCCGTAACGCAAATTATCCATCACCGTGCCGGAAAAGAGAAAAGTATCCTGCAGCACAATGCCGATCTGCGAACGCAAGCTGGCCAGCGTTACTTTACGCACATCATGACCATCCACTCGAACCGCCCCGCCGCACACATCATAAAAACGCATGAGCAGGTTGACCATAGTGGTCTTGCCAGCACCAGTGGGCCCCACAAAAGCCACTGTTTGCCCCGGTTCGATCTTGAGCGAGACATCCTGCAGCACAGGCTCTTCGGGGACATAAGAGAAGCAAATGCCGTCATAAGCGATTTGCCCCTGAATTGATCCTAGCTCAACAGCATCCGGCGCATCCTTCACGGTCTCTGGCTCATCGAGCAGCTCAAAAATGCGTTCTGCACCGGCAATGGCCGATTGGAACTGACCCCACAATTGAGCGATCTCGCGGATGGGCGAATAAAAGCGATCCACATAGGTAACAAACGAGACGATCAAACCGATGGAAACTATGGGTGGGTCAAAACCTAGTACAAGATAGCCACCGATACCGGCCACCATGGCCTGGGCCACGGTGCTCAGCACACTGAGCGCAGGACCGAATCCGGCCATGATGGTTTCAGCACGCACATTCGCTTCGCGGTTACGGGCATTGACCGCACGAAACTCTTCAAAAGTCTCATTCTCACGGGCAAAAGCCTGCACCTCACGCACGCCAGAGATGTTCTCTTGAAGCTCAGCGCTCACATCACCCACGGTCTTGCGGGTTACACGATAGGCAGTACGCACTCGGCGTGAAAGCACCACCGTAAGTACCAGCACAAAAGGAACCAGTGCGAATGAAGCCAGCGAAAGCTGCCAGCTGAGCGTGAACATGGTGGCCAAAATGCCCGTCATGCCCATAGCCATACGCAGCATGCGCATAATGCCTGGCCCAAACACATCATTGATTACGCGTGTATCATTGATCAGCCGGCTCATCAGGTCGCCGGCTTCATGGGTATCAAAGAAAGAGAGGGAAAGCCGCTGTACTTTGTCGAAAATGTCTGCTCGCAAATCTAACAGTACTCGCTGAGACATGCGTACCATCAGCCTGAATTGAACCACACTCATCAGCCAGCTTATGGCGTATACGCCGCCAAGACAGGCTGCCGTAATAGCTAGGCCCTCGATCCGAGTAGGATCTCCACCTGCCAACCATAGCAACCAGCCGGGCAGATCAACCAACCCAGGGTCGATAAAACCATCCAAGGCCACACCGATGAGATACGGCGAAGCAACTTCAGCCACAGTGCTGACGATCAAAAGCAAAAACAGGGCGACCAATCTCTTCCAAAAAGGCGAGAAATAGTGCCACAAACGCCTTATTACATGTGAAGAGTTCGAGGCGTGTCGTACATCACTCCGAAAGCTCATCGCATGACCTCCGCGTCGCTATTATCTTCTGGCCGCTGAAGCTGCGAGCTATAAATCTCGGCGTACAACTCGCTATCCCTCAGCAGCTCTTCATGAGTACCCTTGGCCGCGATGCGCCCACCGTCGAGCACTAGAATTTGATCGGCATTCAGCACTGTAGCCACTCGCTGAGCAATGACGAAACTGGTCCTTCCTGCCATCAGCCTGTCCAACGCTTTTTGAATACGCAGCTCAGTAGATAGATCAACGCTAGAAGTAGCATCATCGAGAATGAGAATTCTTGGATCCAGCATAAGCGCGCGTGCGATGGCAATACGCTGCTTTTGGCCACCCGAAAGTGTTGTTCCACGCTCGCCAACACGGGTGTCATAGCCATGTTCAAACGCTGTGATAAACTCGTCAGCCTCAGCCGCTCGAGCCGCCGCGATAACCTCTTCTAGCGAAGCATTAGGTCTGCCAAAGGCAATGTTGTCGCGTACAGAACCTTCAAACAGGTTTGTCTCTTGCAGCACAATGCCAATCTGCCGGCGTAACGACTCGATGGTGACTTCGCGAATGTCATAGCCATCGATCAGAATGCGCCCTTCTGTCACATCGTAAAAGCGAGGGATGAGATTGATGATGGTTGACTTGCCAGAACCAGTAGAACCCAGCAGAGCCACCATCTGTCCCGGTTCTGCCTCCAGCGTAATGCCGCACAAAACTGGATCGCCGCTAGAAACATAGCGAAAGGTCACGTCCTCGAAACTCACCCGGCCCTCAACCTGTGGCAATTCGACAGCACCCGATTTTTCTTCGACTTCGGAGCGCGCATCGAGAATCTCGAATACGCGTTCACCCGAGGCAGCTGCTTGCGAAACCATGGCGATGATCATGCCCAACTGCAGCACTGGGAAAAAAGCCATCAGCACGTAACTGGCAAAAGCCACCAGTTCGCCAGTGGTCAATATCCCGCCAATGACCTGCTGTCCCCCAAAAAGATAGACGAACAATGTGATGAGGTTAGAAATGCCAAACACTGTGGGAAAGGCCAGCGAAAGAATGTTGTTGACCTCTACGTTGACGTCGTAATAATCCGTATTGGCCGCGGCAAAACGCTCAATCTCATAATCATGACGAACAAAAGCCTTGACAACGCGCACACCGGCCAGATTTTCCTGCAAAATGGTATTGAGCACGCCCAAACGCTCCTGGATGGTTCTAAACAGGGGCATGGCCGCCCGAGAAAAGGCCCAAAATACGCCAAAGGTTAAGGGCATGGCTGCTACCATGATGAGCGAAAGCCGAGCGTTCACCGAAAAGATGAGCATCAGAGTGCCAACCATGATGACGATGGCGCTAATGAATTGCACGGCCCCGCTGCCCACAAACATGCGTACCCGATCCACATCCGAGGTCGCCCGTGTCAGCAGTTGCCCGGTCTGTGATTTATCATGGTAACTAAAGGACAGCGATTGAATCTTTTCATAGACATCGTTGCGCAGATCATACGCCACACCTTGCGCCGTCCGTGCGGCCAGAGCGCCTTGCAAGAATGCAAAAACGCCATAGATGATGGCACCAATGATCATGAACGTCATCCAGCGCCAAACAGCATTCAAATCACCGCCGTTGATGCCCTCATCGACAAGGCGCTGAGCAAATGATGGTATGGCCAACATGCCGCCAACAGAGATAAACAGAGTGATCAGTGTCGCCAACGCCAAAAGCCAATAAGGCTTTAGGTAACGCAGCGAACGCCACAGGCTCTTCATTTAATTTTCCTTCTCGAATTCCACACGCATGGCTCTACCAAGGGCCTGCGCTAGCAATACAACCTGGCGCTTGGTCTCTGCACCAGATGTTTCTACCGGGCCAACACAAGATGGACAGCCTGCTTCGCAACCACAGTTCGCCACCAACTCGGCAGCCGCATCCATCAATTCCACAAAGACCTGCATTACGCGTTCGGCCAGGCCTACACCAGCCGGGATCTCGTCATAGATGTAGAGACGCGGTCGAGTCGCTCCCAAAACAGCGCCCTCAGTAAGAATGCCCACATCGTTCCGGTCACACATGGCAAACAGTGGCACCAAATTATTTAATACACGCCCCAGCCCAGCCAAAGCACTGCGGGCAACCACAACTTTTTCGGCTTCACGATGACAATCAGGACAGAGGGTAATCAGATTATCCAGATCGTTGGCCCGTGCATAATTCTGGTTATGCCCCGGAACCCAATGAAACTCGCGAAACGGTACCAAATGATGTACGTGATGCGGCCTCTCAGGTTGCTCTGGTGCGCCACAACGCACGCAACAAAAGCCATCGCGCTGGCGAGCAGCCTCTCGCTGGGTGGGCCAATTTGGGCCGCGAGAGCCCAGAGTGATCACTTGATCAACGCCCTGCAAAACGAGTTGCTGGATCAGCTCAGCAGACAACTCACACCAGGTAGCCGTCGTCATCATGGTCTGTGGCGGCAAATCTATCTCACCCCAACCCAAGGTTTCGTTGGTATCCAAGCGGATGCGCCGATATCCTGTCACCTGCGAGGTCACGCTAACTTGTCCATAACCCAGCAACATGCCAGTATACGGCGTCTCTGTCCAAACCTCTTGAACCAAGAGCTTGGTGTTGCTGGAAGCTCGCGTGTAATAATCCATCTCGACAAGACGCGTCTCGGCTAATCCCTGCTCCCAATCCAAATGCTCAACCAAATATTGCTGCCCAGAGTGCATATAAATCGCACCCTCGTGCAAAAGCCTGGGCACGCTAGCCCAATCGCACTGGCCAATGGTTACGCTTTTGCCCGTCTCGTCCTGCGCCACCACAGTAGCGATGTCTGGTTGGCTGGTGCGCAGTGAGATATCCGATGGTGGATGCCCTGTGCCTGCCCAATGCCAGCGGCCATTGCGCCTAGAGGCCCAGCCTTCTTCTACCAAATAATCAAGCACCTGACGTACCGCCGATCCGTTGGGAGCATCATCCTGCTCAAGCGGAAGCTCAAACAAGGCACATTTCAGATGCTGCAATAACAAATAAACGTTATTGGGATCGATCAGAGCACGCTCTGGCGAACTCCCCGTCACATACTCGGGGTGTCTGACGATGTATTGATCCAAGGGATCTGGCGAAGCCACGAGTACGGCCACACTGGGAGCCTGTCCGCGACCAGCACGTCCGGCTTGTTGCCAGGTACTAGCAATAGAGCCGGGATAGCCACTCATAATGGCCACATCTAGTCCCCCAATATCAACGCCCAATTCCAGGGCATTGGTTCCCACTACAGCCCGAATCGCTCCCTCACGCAAGCCCTTTTCTATGGCGCGGCGCTCTACAGGAAGGTAACCACCGCGGTATCCGGCGATAACCCCATCGGCCCGAGTCCCAATCGGCGCATTCTCTCGCAGCACACGCAGCAACAACTCTGTTACCAGGCGCGAGCGGGTAAAAACAATGCTCTGCACACCTGCCACCAGTGCCCGCTGGGCAATAGAAGCCACATCGAACGTATACGAGCGGCGAATGCCCAGAGCTGCATCAATGACCGGGGGGTTGTAGAAGATGAGGTGCTTTTCGCCCGAGGGCGCGCCGTTTTCCGAAATCACGGTAACCCGCTGCCCCACGAGCGTCTCGGCTAGTTCCTGCGGATTGGCAATAGTAGCCGAGGCCAACAAGAACTGTGGATTGCTGCCATAAAAAGCCGCCAGCCGCTTGAGACGACGAATGACATTGGCCACATGGCTGCCAAACACACCACGATATTGGTGCATCTCGTCGATGACCACATAGCAAAGACCGGAGAAAAAACGCTGCCAGCGCGGGTGCGAGGGCAGGATAGAGGCATGCAGCATATCGGGATTGGAAACAATAACCCGACAATTCTCACGTATCGCTGTGCGTCTGGACGTGGGCGTATCACCGTCATAGGCGTCAACCTGATTGCTCAGGCCTAGCATACCCATCTCACGATTCAGCGTATCCAACTGATCATGTGCTAGTGCCTTGGTAGGGAATAGGAAAAGTGCAGCGGCCCCCGGCTCATGCAGCAATGCCTGATAGATCGGCAAATCATAACATAGCGACTTGCCCGAAGCCGTAGGCGTCACCACAGCCACGTTTTCGCCCCGCAGCGCCGTCTCTACAGCTTGAGCCTGGTGGCTGTAAAGAGCATTGAACCCCTCTCGCGCGAGCATAGCAATAATGCACTCATCCAAGCCTTCAGGCCAAGGTCCATATCTCGCCACACGTGCAGGAATCACGGCATGGGCCGCAACCTGTTTTGCATACTGCGAATCCTCGAGTAGCTCTGCCAGGATGCTCGTAACAGCACTATTGCGATCCGATAAATGCTCTAGTTCCATTGCCGCCTCATAGCAGGCGCCCTGTCGAGATCTCACCAGAAGCACCGATTTCGGCATTCTCGATCATAGCCAACAGATCTTCTTTGCCGATCAACTTGACGCCCAGAGAACGCGCTTTATCCAGCTTGCTACCGGCATTTTCTCCGGCCAACAGATAATCCGTCTTGGCAGATACACTACTCGAGACATGACCACCATGTGCCTCGATAAGCTCTTTAGCCTGATCTCGACTAAGGCCATCCAATGTACCCGTGATCACAAAGGTCAATCCTTCTAAACTGATTGTCTCTGTGACCACCACGGGGGTTTCATCAACCATATTGACACTCGCTGACCTGAGGCGTTCGATGAGTTCCTGATTGCGCTCATGGGCAAAAAAAGTCGTCAAAGCATGAGAAACATGAGGACCCAATCCCGCAATTGCCTCAATCTCTTGCTCATCTGCCCCGGCCAACGCATCGATGCTGCGAAAGTGATCGGCCAAAAGCCGAGAAACCTGTTCACCTGCACCCAAAATACCAAGACCTGTGAGCAAGCGCCAAAGCGGCCTATCTTTGCTCGCAGCAATGGCTTGTATCAGGTTTTCAGCACGTTTCGGACCAAACCCCTCCAAACCCTCTAGCTGAGCAAAAGTCAGATCATAGAGGTCTGCGACACTCTTGACTAGACCTTTTTCATAGAGCAGCGCGGCCACCTTTTCGCCCATGCCGTCGATATCCATGGCACCACGAGAGGCCCAGTGTTCAATACGCCTTACTACTTGCGCAGGACAAGTGGGGTTATCACAATAAACCACTACACGTTCTTCATCCGAGACGACAGGCTCTCCGCACACAGGGCAAGCTGCAGGAACCTCAAACGGTACTTCGACACCAGTCCTCAAGCCTTCTACCGGCCCTATAACCTGCGGAATGACGTCTCCCGCGCGCTTGATGACGACCATATCACCCTGGCGAATATCTTTGCGGGCTAAATCCTCAAAGTTGTGCAGCGAAGCCTGGCGGATGGTTACGCCACTCAGTTGTACCGGGTCCAACACAGCATAGGGCGTCAGCGCCCCGGTACGGCCCACGTTCACTCTGATTTCTTGCAGGCGCGTGATTGCTTCTCGCGAGGGAAATTTGTAAGCTATAGCCCAACGCGGCGCATTGCCCACGGCCCCCAATTGCCCCTGCAGCGCCAGTGAATTGATCTTGATGACCACGCCGTCGGCCTCATAGTTGAGCTCGTCGCGCTTGTTCATCCACTCTTCGGCATAGTGCACCACATCCGAATAGGACTCACACAAACGGATGTCAGGGTTCACGGCAAAGCCTAGCTGCCGCATATAGGCCAAAGCATCCCACTGACTCTCTACTTTTACGCCCTCAACAAAGCCAATGGCATAGACAAACAGCCTCAGTGGTCGTCCAGCGGTGATACGGGGATCCAATTGGCGCACTGAGCCAGCTGCCGCGTTACGTGGGTTAGCGAACGACGCTTCACCCCGTACTTCCCGCTCCTCATTCATACGGTCAAACAAATCGCGGGGCATATATATCTCGCCACGCACCTCAATACGTGGCGGCACCGCCATATCATCTTGAACAGGGATGCGCAAAGGCACATTTCGAATAGTGCGTACATTGGCCGTAATATCCTCGCCAATCTGCCCATCACCACGAGTAGCACCGCGTACCAGCAAGCCATTCTCATAAGTGAGAGCTACGGCCAGCCCATCTATCTTGGGCTCTGCCACAAACTGCAGCGTCGTGTCATCAGGAAGCAGCCGACAGACTCGCTCTAGCCAAGCGTCCACCTCTTCACGACTAAAAGCATCAGTCAGGCTGGTCATGGGGTAAGGGTGTTCGACCTTGGCAAATTCTGGCAGCGGTTCATTGCCCACACGCTGAGTGGGCGAATCGGGCGTAATCAGCAAAGGATTCTCGCGCTCAAGTCGTTCCAGCTCTTGCACAAGAACATCGTACTCGGCATCGGTTATTTCGGGAGCATCTAGAGTGTGATAACGATAGCTGTGATAATTGATCAGCTCCCGCAATCTCTTGATGCGATCTTTTATATTCTCCGTCATGGCTCTCTCCGTCATTCGATGCTATTTATATACATTCTAGCAGAGCGCCCCCTCTGCGCAATGGACAACAAAAAAGAGCGGAGATAGTGTATCTCCGCTCTTTTACTAGCGGTTCTCCTACTTGACTTCTTCCAGCCAATCGTCGGCAGCCCAGCCAACCGTACCATCATCTGTACGAACCTGGAACCAGGTATAGCCGTCAGCCGTTTGCGGACCGCCAACTACTTCGACTATGGCCCCCTCCGAAAGGGTACCAACCACCGAATAGCTGGTGCCAGCGCCATCGCGCATGTTCAGAACACCACTGGTGCCAGACACCTCAACATCATCACCGATCACGATACCTGCATCTACGGTCGGCGCAGCAGAAGGTGTGGCAGCAGCCTCAGCACTTGGGGAACCAACAGTCGGCAGCACAGGAACATCTGCAGTTGTCGTCGGCAATGCCGAAAGCGTGCTGACAAGTGTTGGTGCTTGCGTTGGCTGATCTGCCAAAGCCTGCGCTGTGGCAGTAGGATCTACATCCGCGCCGTCAGAGTCACGCGGGATGATGGCCCACCAAAGCCCGACTGTAACCACAACGACCAGAACAGGCGCAGCAATCCACATCCACTTTGGCCAAAGATCTTGTTTTTGATTGGGCGACATCCAAGCGCCTCCTTTGCCTCATGTCCCCAGAGTACTGGCGCCATTATAAGACACGCTAATAGCATATGTCAACGTTGCCAGCCAGAATCCGTACCCCAAAACTTGGAGCAACCTCTTGGTTTTGATAGACTATGCGTGATTCGCAGAGTGATGCAACTTTTAGCAGCCTTGCGGGTTTTCAGAGAGAGAAGGGTATTCTGCCATGGGCATCGAGGAAAACACAACTGACGAGCGAGAGCTTGTCTCAAGAGCGCAACAAGATCCCGATGCTTTTGGCGAGCTTTACGCCCTCTATGTGGATCGCATCTATCGGTATATTTATCACCGCGTCGGCAACGTGCATGATGCCGAGGATATCACATCCCGTACATTCTTTAGGGCCCTCTCACACATTCAAAGCTATGAAGATAAGGGCTATCCTTTTTCGGCTTGGCTATATCGCATTGCGCATAATCTTCTCTCGAACTGGCACCGTGATCACAAGCGCCGCCCAACGGTATCTATCGATGCCCTCATTCTGCCCGATCGACATGAAACCCGGCCAGAGACAATTACGTTAATTGATGATGACAACGAGTATTTAAATGAAGCCATACAAGAACTAGATGCCCGACGCCAAGAGTTAATCTTTCTCAAGTTTATCGAGGGATTCAGCAACGCAGAGATAGGCGAGATTATGGGCAAATCCGAAGGGGCGATCAAATCGCTCTACCACCGCACGCTCCTTGCTCTGCGCAAGAGCATGATAAAGAGAGGGCTTGATCTCTGATGCAAGAATTCAAGAATCGGCCTGCTTCCACCAAACTAGAATCCTTACACAACAAAGCACGCGTACGGCTTGAAAAGGCCGGTATTCTACGCCCACGCGATTTGGGGCCTGTCGAAGATGCAATACAAGGTCAGGTCAAAATCGCTGGTACCGCTCCTGATGCCTTTCGAGAGAAACTTGAGGCCAATTTGCGCGTTGCAGCAGAAAATCAGCGTTCACAGATTACTTTTGACTACAAAGCCGTTGCCAAACACAAGTTAGCACGTGGCTTGGTGCTAGGTGGGTTATCGGTTATCTTGGTCTTTGTGCTGATTCGTCTTTTTGAACAGGATAAAACCAAGGAATAAGGGCACTAGTAAAAAAGGGCATCTCCTGTGAGATGCCCTTTTCTGTTGATGCGATTATTTGACGCGGTGACAAGCACACCAGTGACCAGGTTTAACTTCGGACCACTCGGGTTCTTTTTCAGCACAAATTTCCATCGCCACCGGACAGCGTGTTCGGAAATTACACCCACTGGGGGGATTGGCCGGACTGGGCACATCACCTTGAAGAATAATGCGCTGTCGCGATTCCTCAATGACCGGATCCGGGATAGGCACAGCCGAGAGTAGCGCCTGCGTATAAGGATGTAGTGGGCTCAAATAGAGATCTGCGCGATCCGCCAACTCAACCAACCTACCAAGGTACATCACCGCGATACGATCGCTAATATGACGCACCACAGACAAGTCATGGGCGATGAACAGATACGTCAGGCCAAACTGATCCTGCAGGTCTTCGAGCAGGTTGATGATCTGCGCCTGGATAGAAACATCCAAAGCTGAGATAGGCTCATCGCAAACGATAAATTCGGGTTGGACCGCCAAAGCGCGAGCCACACCAATCCGCTGCCGCTGACCGCCCGAAAACTCGTGGGGATAGCGATTGACAAAGTAGGGGTTCAGCCCCACGATCTCGAGCAGCTCCTGAACGCGTGCACGCCGTTCGTTGGCGGGCATAAGGTTGTGTACTTCAAGAGGCTCACCAACAATGCCACCAACAGTCATACGCGGATTCAAAGATGCATAGGGATCCTGAAAAATCATCTGCATCTCGCGACGCTTTTTGCGAAGATCTTCGCCCTTGAGCGTCACCAGATCTTCACCCTTCAAGCGAACCGAGCCCGCAGTTGGTTGGTAGAGTTGAAGGATGGCACGACCCGTGGTTGATTTGCCACAACCGCTTTCGCCCACAAGGCCCAGAGTCTCACCTTGCTTGATAAAAAAATTAAGTCCATCCACAGCCTTGATGTCGCCCACATGCCGCTGGAAAACAATGCCTTGGGTAATTGGAAAGTACATCTTGAGGCCTTCAACCTCAAGCAAAATGTTGTCAGTCGCGCTCATATATCTGGTCTCCTCTATACGTCCACCCAGCAAGCGATTACATGATCAGTACTCACCTCACGAAGCTGAGGGCGCTCTTCCAGGCACTTGGGCAAACGGTAATCGCAACGATCATAATAGGGGCATCCCACTGGCAAATGCAGCAAGTCAGGGGGAAGACCCTTGATCGGCTCAAGCCGTTGATGTGTGTCCGCATCAAGTCGAGGCAAAGAGTTGAGAAGGCCCAGCGAATATGGATGCTTGGGATGAGCGTAAAACTCTTTGACCGCAGCGCGTTCTACAACAGTGCCTGCATACATAACCTGAACCCTATCCACAAGCCCCGCGACAATACCAAGATCGTGGGTGATCCAGATAATGGCCATACCCAGTTCTTTACGCAGATCTTTGATGATATCGACAATCTGGGCCTGAATGGTCACATCGAGGGCTGTTGTTGGCTCATCAGCAATCAAGAGCTGCGGATTACAAGAAAGAGCCATGGCAATCATCACGCGCTGACGCATACCACCCGAAAACTGGTGGGGATAGCTGTCAATACGCCCTCTTGCCTCAGGAATATTGACCATCTCTAGCAGCTCAATCGAGCGCTCACGAGCCTGATCCTTATCCATACCAAGATGCAATTCCAGAGCCTCACCCAACTGTCGGCCAATAGTAAGCACGGGATTGAGTGAAGTCATGGGGTCCTGAAAAATCATGGCCATTCGATGCCCTCGAATCTTGCGCATCTCTTCATCTTTGAGTTTGAGCAGATCTTGCCCCTCAAAGAGAACTTGACCGCCCACAATTTCGCCAGGAGGACTGGGCACCAGACGCATGATAGAGAGCATGGTGACGCTCTTGCCACAACCGCTCTCGCCAACTACGCCGAGTGTCTCGCCTTCCCCGAGATCAAATCCGACCCCGTTCACGGCGTTCACCACTCCATCTTGAGTGTGAAACTCTGTTCGCAGGTCTTTTACCTGAAGCAATGGTGCCATTCATGCCTCCCAGCGTCATTATCAAAATCTAACTGGCATCCGCCAGTTCAATATCCATCAACCACGGATAAACTACTGCTTGTCCCTGATAACCTTTTACGCGAGGGCTAACAAGGTAATAGTTATAACTGTGATAGAGAGGGATCCATGCTGCATCATCTACAATAATCTGCTCTACCGCTTGATATAGGCCACGCCGAACATTGGCATCTTGTTCGGATCGAGCCGCATCAAGGAGTGAATCCACCTCGGTATTTGCATATCCCGTGTGATTCCGGCTACTGCTTGAATAGAACAACAAATCGAGAAAATTATCAGCATCTGGATAATCTGCGATCCAACCTGTAAAGTACATTTGATAGCGCATCTCGGTGAGATCGTCTAAAAAATCGCTCCACTCGACCTGTTCCACTGTAACCTCAATTGAAAGGTTTTCTTCAAGTAGTTCGATCACGGCAGCAGCAATATCGTCAAGGTATCCACTCGTGCCGCTTTCGGCAAGAACAATGGGCGGTAACCCTTCGGCACCTCCATAACTCGACATCTCAAGAAGCTCACGGGCATGCTCAGGATCATAAGGAATACTCTGCAGATTCTCGTTATAATCCGATAGGCCTGGAGGCAAAATTCCCAGTGCCTCAACCCCTATCCCCTTGAGAATCTGTTCCGCAATTCGCTCACGATCGATAGCCTCAGTAAAGGCTTGCCTTACCAGAGGATCGTCGAAAGGAGCCTTCTCGACATTGAGCCCAATATACTGGATATCCAGGCTTGCTGAACCAACTACTTGATCCGAGAGGTCATTCGCCGGGTCAAGTAACCGTTCCAACTCATCGGCCGGTATCGGTACAATGTCCAACTCGCCAGTCTCATATTGCGTGACAGGATAACCGCTACCGACCAGATACTCGACATGATCCAAGCTTACTTCCGGACCGTAATAATTCCCGTTACGTTCAAGAATTAGCTTTTCTGCAGAAATGCTTTCCAGTACAAAGGGTCCACTACCATTGGGATCCACAAACCACCGAGCGCCCTCACTCTCGATTTGCTCACTGTCCACCACAAAAGCGACAGGATACGTGAGACAAGAGATAAAACTAGAACGCGGCTCGTTGAGTTCGACACGCAATTCGTGGGTTCCGGTAACATAGATCCCACTTACCTCCGCGGAGGCGCCAGTAGCATATTCCACAGCACCGCGGATATCTCCCAGATAGCTGAGAGCTACAGGCGAAGCAAGCTCTGGTGAAAGAGCACGTTCCCAAGAGTACAAGATGTCCTCTGCCGTTATTGAACGACCATCGGCGAAACAGGCATCATCTCGAATTGTAAAAGTATAGACATCACCCGCATCATTCAACGACCATTCAGAAGCAAGATCAGCCACCACTTCCATATCCGCGTTCAAGCGAACAAGGCCACTGAACAGATGAACAATATACTCAGCCGAAGTAGCATCCTGAGCCATCGCCGGATCCAACGTAGGGGGAAGACTCCCATACACACGAAGCGTAGCATCAGAAGTTACGGTATTCTGTTCAGTGCCATCATCGGGTAGCGACAACAAACCGTCCAGTCCGCAGCCGGACAGAGAACCTACCAATAACCCCAGTGTGAGTACAAGCTTTAAAATACTCTGTTTGCTGCTACCCGATGACACCATCAATTATCCAGCCTTTACGAAGTGCCCTTCATACGCGGATCAAGAGCATCGCGCAGGCCATCACCCAAAAAGTTAAAGGCAAACATGAGAACTGCCAAGGCAAGAGCCGGGGCAAGGACCTCATGAGGATACGAACGCAAAGACTTGGCGCCATCAGAGATCATGGAACCCCAGCTCGGCGTTGGAGCATCCACACCAAGACCGATGAAGGATAGAAAGACCTCAGTGTTGATAAAGCCAGGAATAGCAAGAGTAACACTAACAAGGATTGGCCCAATGATGTTAGGCAAAACATGGCGCACGATAATGCGTCCATCCCGGGCACCGATCATACGTGAAGCCTCGATAAACTCTTTTTGCTTCAACGAGAGAATCTGGCCACGGGCAAGTCGTGCTGTGCCCATCCATGCAGTGATACCAATGCCCATAAAGATAAAGAGCATACCACCGCCGTTCAAACCAAGGAAAGAGTCCACAGCATTATTGATAGCATTGAACACGGCTGCAGCAGAGCCAGGGTCGGCTTCTCCACCAAAACTTGTTTTGAAAAAGGCCATGAGCAAAATGATGAGCAGCATGGTGGGGAAGGCATACATGATGTCTACAATGCGCATCATAAAGTTATCTACCTTACCACCATAGTAGCCCGAAATGGAGCCATACACGAGACCAATCACAAGAGCGATAAAGGCCCCCATAAAGCCAACAGGCAGCGAAACACGAGCCCCGTAGATAACGCGGGAAAGCAAATCACGCCCCAGATAATCCGATCCGATAGGAAACTTGTCGCCGATCTGAGCATAATCTTCCATGTTGCCCGGCATAAGGTGCGCTAGCCACAGAGGCACCATGCGAGCTTCAGCAGAGTCGCCGTTGGTATAGCTATAAGGTGCAACAAGAGGCGCAAAGATAGCAACCAACACCATGAGCACGATGATAACCAAGCCGACTATAGCAGCACGGTTCTTTGCCAAACGTCGAAAGGCATCTGCCCACAAGCTGTCAGGTTTTTGTGTAGTTCCAGTTGCGGCGTCAGCTCCAGAGGCTAGCTTTTTTGCCGCTCGTTCTTGACGAGTCATATGTTCCAGCCTCCCTAGCTGTACTCAATTCGTGGATCCAAGAAAGCATAGGTAATGTCAACAAACAAGTTAGCGATAACCAGGAATATGGCATAAAGCAACGTAGTACCCATTACAACGGGGTAATCACGCTGCGTAATACTCGTGATAAAGTATTTGCCCATACCCGGAATAGCAAAAATCTGTTCAATGACAAGGGTGCCAGTTAACAAAGCCGCAAACATGGGGCCGAGAATAGTAGCCACAGGGATAAAAGCATTTTTCATTGCGTGACGTACTACAACAATCTTCTCACTCAAGCCCTTGGCGCGAGCAGTGCGGATATAATCCTCGCGAATCACTTGAAGCATGCTAGCACGTGTCAATCGGGCAATTAAGGCAGAGTTACCAAGGCCCAGAACGACTGAAGGCATGATGACTTGGGTCCAGCTCTCACCCCAACCAGCCACAGGTAGCCACTTTAGGCCAAGTGCAAAAATCATGATGAACAAAGGGCCCAAAACTACACTCGGTACCGAGACACCAAAAATTGAAATGCCCATTGAGAGATAGTCAATCCAAGTGTTCTGCTTAAGAGCTGCAAGTACACCCAGAGGAATACCGATGCCCAGGGCTACAACAAGAGCCCAAAAACCTAACTGCGCAGAGATTGGTAGGTGGTCAGCAAAAATCTCGTTCACTCCGCGAGTACGCGAAGTGTAGGAAGGGCCAAAATTACCCTGGATGATGCCCGAAAACTCACCCGACGGATTCCGTGTAAAGCCCATATAGTCGGTGTATTGCTTCCAAAGGGGTTGGTCGAGCCCATAATACTTGTTGAGGTTGGCCTGAATCTCTGCAGGCAGAGGTTTTTCGCGGTCAAAAGGACCACCGGGAACAGCATGAACCAGTGCAAAAGTAATGATGGAAATAAAGAGGAGCACTGGGATCATGTCCAAGACACGACGCATTATATATCGACCCATATTTTACCTTAATTCTCCCTCCGCAAGCACTTGTGCGTTCGCCTCAAGTGAGATTCAACGTAGGGGCATTATAGCACAGTGACTGCCTGGCAGAGAAACTCTATAAAAACAGCCACACGACCCACGGGCCATGTGGCTGTCTTCGATTACGATACTACCCTAGCGGTTGACGGTCCATGTGTTGAAATGCTCACCACCCAAAGGAGAGTAGGTGCGCTCAACATACGGCTTGGTGCAAACAACCGTGGTGTAGTAGTAGACTGGCGCGATGATAGCAGCATCGACGCAGAGGATTTCCTCAGCGCGATAGTAAAGGTCGACGCGCTCGTCAGGATCTGAAGCCGCAGCGGCATCCTCAGTAACCTGCATGAACTCCTGGGCAAGAGGATCATCCACCGACCAATTGGTATCGTTAGAACCAATCTCGGGATGGAATACTTCAGTAACCCAGTTGTTCTCATCAGGATAGTCCGCACACCAACCGGAACGATAGATCTGCGGGGCATCTTCGTTAACGGTGTCAAGGAAGACGGCCCATTCCTGGTTAGCCAAGGTAACTTCGACGTTAAGGACATCCTTCCAGCATTGCTGGACGAATTCAGCAATCTTCTGGTGACCTTCACTGGTGTTGTACATCAACGTGATCTCGGGCAGACCTTCGCCATTGGGGTAACCGGCTTCGGCCAACAGAGCCTGAGCCTTTTCGGGATCATAGTAGACACCCTCGTAGCTATCGTCTGTCGACGGTGAGCCAAAGATACCGAGGCAAGCAAAGCTCTTGGCAGGCACCTGGCCACCCTTGGTGACAGTGTCGATCAGCTTCTGGCGGTCAATGGCGTAAGAGAATGCCTGGCGGACCAGAACATTATCAAACGGAGCTTTTTCGGTGTTAAAGCCATAGTAATAAGTACAGAGCGAAGGAGCAGTGTAAAGCTCGGCCGAAAGGGTCGGATCAGCCTTAACGCGATCCATGTCATCAAGCGGCGGGCTAGCAACATCCAACTCACCATTCTCGTACATAGAGAACGCTGTGGACTCTTCAACAACCATATACAAGTTCACAGTGCCGATCTGAACGTTGTCAGCATCATAGTAGAACGGGTTCTTGACCAGGATAATCTTGTTCTGATGCTCCCAAGTGTCCAAGAGGTACGGGCCGTTGGTCCAAATATTACCAGGCTCAGTCCACTCATCACCGAACTCTTCAATGACGGTCTGGGGCAGCGGGCGGTTGACCCACATACCAGCGATGCCAGGGAAGTAACCAGCTGGCTGGGTGAGGGTGAATTCGACGGTGTAATCGTCGACTGCACGCACACCAATGCTGGAAAGATCAGTGCTCTCAGCAGTGTTGACTTCAAGGGCATTAGCGATGATATAGTCAACATAGGCATAGTCCGAAGCCGTCTCGGGGTTCAAAGTACGCTGTACGCTATAGACGATGTCATTAGCAGTAACAGAGTCCTTCTTCTCGACTTCTTTGGTCTCGGGGTCGTAATGCACCCAGTAAATGTCGTCACGCATGGTGAACGTCCAGACTAGGCCGTCGTCCGAAACTGACCATTCTGTGGCGAGTTCGGGGATGACGTCCAAAGTCGTGTCGTCATAATCCGTGAGCCCCAAGAAAAGCTGCTGGATGACCATGTTCGACGTGGTGTCAGTAGCCAAGTTCGGGTCAATCGTCGGGGGCTCTGTGCTAATATTATAGTTCAAATAGACTTCGAGAGCCGGGTCGTCGCCAACTGTGGCACTCTTGGGGGAACACGCAGTGAGCACTGTCGTTACAGCCATAACGACGGCAATCAGTGCATAAAGCTTTTTGTTACGCAACATCTTTCCTCCTCAGGTAAAGTTGTCGTAGAAAAACAATGCTTGTTCTTTCTGTCATTCAGTAAGTCACAAACGGTGGGAACCCCACCTCCCTTCGGATTTTGTCGCCTACCTCATGACAGTTCCAGTCACGCCATTGTGCTCGAACTTACCGGTATAACGGGAAACGTTCCAAACAGAACGCCCCGGTCCAGCCACTAATTGAACCAATTTTAAACAGAGTAAAATCTACGTCAAATCACTTGATGTATAAAGCGGATTCTCGTGCAACATTGCTTGCATAGATTTTATAATAATAGAGGGGCATAGTCGCCATTTTAGTTTCGAGCGAAACCCTTATGTTCTCTTCTGATCATGAACGGCAACCGTAGCTATCAGGGACGAGGCGGTAGATGTCAATAAACCGCACTAGAAATGATAATCCAAACTTGAGATAAATGATAGCATAACTAGGGCCATTCGGTCAAGCATCAGGGCACTATGCACACCCATTTCAAACCACATAACGAAACAGGTCGTTTTATGAATAGTGCAAAGTGCACAAAGTGATATTTCAGAAAATGCGCCAGGCCGAGAGTGGCCAATAAGCAAGCCAAGCCTGCCCAATGATATTCTCAACAGAAACTACACCAAAACTGCGAGAATCGTTACTGTGGCCGCGATTGTCACCTAGTACAAAAATATGACCTTCGGGAACAAGCAAGGACGGTATAGTTCCTGCTGTGGATTGATCCAAATAATCCTCCGCAAGCATCTCACCATCAATCCACACGCTGCCATCGCGGATTTCAACAGTCTCTCCAGGCAAACCGATGACACGCTTGATCAGAGGGGGCTCGTCCGGTGTCTCGGGGCGCGATAGAACAACAATATCTCCACGAGCGGGGAGAGAAAAAGCCAGGGTGACCTTTTCGATAATGATTCGCTCGCCGTCCATGAGCGTGGGGTCCATACTATGCCCATCGACACGGGTAGCTTGCGCCACAAAAAGATTGAGTAAAACCACAACGACCAGAGCTGGCACAACCGTTCGAAAAAGCTCGCCTGCCCACCCAATCTGAGTTATTTTAGGTTGCTCTTGAATGCCCATATAACAGCCAGACGGGGCAAAGCCCCGTCTGGATTCCCCTTAACTGATATCTATCTAGTCGCGACGCCGACGGTCGCCACCATCTCGACTACGCCCGCCACCACGCGAACCACCACTAGGCGGACGATCGTGAGACTGGGCCTCTTCCAAAGTCCAACCCGCCAACACAGCCTGGCGCGAGAGCCTGATCTTACCGCCCGAATCGACGCCAGTAACCATAACCATGATCTCATCGCCCTCTTGCACAACGTCTTCGACGCTGTTTACGCGATAATCAGCCAATTGTGAGATATGTACCAGACCTTCTTGGCCAGGCATAATCTGCACAAAAGCGCCAAATGGCTGAATACGTGTAACTTTGCCAGTATAGACGCGCCCCAATTCTGGGACTGCGGTGAGCCCCTCAATTCGTCGAATAGCCTCTATGGCACTGGGGCCATCTGTTGAGCCTACGCGAACAGTACCGTCCTCATCCACATCAATGGTCACACCGGTATCCTCAATGATGCTGCGGATGTTTTTGCCACCCGGCCCAATGAGAGCACCAATCTTGTCTACAGGAATCTTGACCATCTGGATACGAGGTGCATATGGAGAAAGCTCAGAACGCGGCGCAGGAATGCAAGCATTGATGACATCCAGAATCTGCATGCGCGCCTTGCGTGCTCCGGCGAGTGTCTCTTCAATGATAATTGGAAGCAAGCCCGAAATCTTGCAATCGAGCTGCATAGCCGTGATGCCCGCCTCAGTGCCAGTCACCTTGAAATCCATGTCGCCGAGATGATCTTCAAGCCCTTGGATATCGGTCAGAACGCAATAGCGATCACCCTCGGTGATGACGCCCATGGCAATGCCCGCCACAGGAGCCTTGAGCGGTACACCTGCATCCAACAACGAGAGTGTTGAAGCACAAGTGCTAGCCATTGAGGTTGAGCCGTTGGAGGACAAGCATTCTGAAACCGTGCGAATGACATAGGGGAACTCGTCAAAGCTCGGCAGAACCGGCTCTATCGCGCGCTCTGCGAGGGCGCCATGGCCAATCGAACGGCGTCGTGGCCCACGGATAGGATAAGTCTCGCCCGTTGAATAGGGCGGAAAGTTATAGTGATGGAAATAGACCTTGGACATATCGCCGTTCAAGCCCTCAACAGAGAGTGCCTCCTTTGAGGAGCCCAGCGTTGTTACGTTGAGCACTTGCGTGAGCCCGCGGTTGAACAAGCCAGAGCCATGAGTGCGAGGCAACAGCCCCACCTGGGCACTGAGCGGACGAACCTCGTCTGGTGCACGCCCATCGACACGGAAACCATCATCCAAAATGCGGTTGCGCATCAACGATTTAAAGATAGAGTCAAAGGCCTCAGCAACCTGCTTGGTATCAATATTTTCATCGAGAGAGTCGAACAGCTCTTTCTTGACCTGGTTCTCACGTTCCTGACGAGCCTCGCGGTCGAGATCAGAGTAGATGACCTCACGAAGAGCGTCCTCCACTTTTGCACGAACAGAGGTCAGCACATCTTCATCCACGATGTGCGGTGTATACTCGATCTTGGACTTGCCGATCTCAGCAGCCATCTGCTCTTGAAGAGCGATGACATCCTGAATAGAGCGATGTCCGAGGGCAATTGCCTCAACCATCTTGTCCTCAGGGAATTCATTAGCCCCAGCCTCGATCATGAGGACCGATTCTTTTGTACCAGCAACACGCAGGTCCAAGTCACTCAGTGCGATCTGTGGAACGGTGGGATTAACGATGTACTCGCCATCAATGTAGCCAATGCGCACAGCGCCGATGGGCCCGTCAAAAGGAACATCAGAGATCATCAAAGCACAAGAAGCGCCATTGACAGCCATGATATCGACAGCATGGTCTTCATCCACAGAAAGAGGGGTAATAACGATCTGAACTTCGTTGCGATACCCTTGGGGAAAGAGTGGGCGGAGAGGACGGTCTACCAGGCGGCAAAGAAGCGTGCCATCGGTTGAATTCCTACCTTCACGCCTGAAAAAGCTACCTGGGATCTTGCCATAGGCATAGCGCCGCTCATCGACATCAACCGTCAGAGGAAAGAAATCCACTCCCTCACGAGGCTGAGTAGAGCCGGTAGCCGTAACAAGAACAAATGAATCGCCCAAGCGCACCGAGATAGCACCACCCGCCTGGGGGGCCAATTCGCCAGTCTCAAAAACTAGCTCCTCGGTACCGAATTTACAACTGTACTTTTTTAACATGTTTGTTCCTTTCCCGCACGCCATACCATGTCCGGGAATCTCGTCAGGAGCTGGGGAATAGGCCCTCATGAGACAGGCACATGCCCCAATTCCTGTGCAAAACGCCCGGAAAGGCGTGCATCTACTTATTTTCCATTACTACCAATATAGACGGGCAGATGGTAAAAGTCCACCACCTGCCCGCCCCAAAGCAAATTGTGTGTAACAACAAGTCAGACTTGCTAGCGTCGAAGACCTAGAGCCTGTAGAACCTCGCGATACTTGGTTTCATCAGTCTTTTGCAGATAGTTCAGATGCCGACGACGCTGGCCAACAAGCTTTAGCAAGCCACGACGAGAATGCTCATCGTGCTTGTGCTCCTTGAGGTGCTCCGTCAGTCGGTTGATGCGCTCGGTAAGATTCGCAATCTGGACCTCTGGCGAACCAGTATCCGTCTCGTGTCGTCCGTATTTTTCAACAGTCGACGCTTTTTCCAGCTTGGTCAGCGCCATGTTTCCTATTTGTCCTTCCTGATGCCGTATCAACTCCAAGAACTAGTATACTCGCGCACTCGTCTAATGCCAAATCTGGCCTATAATCGCACGCGCGCTCTCTAGCATACATAGAGGCATCATGGATATCGTATAATCTGGCATATCCCCTTATAGAACATATTCAAGCTGGATATCTAGAGGCTCTTGTTCATAGATCGATTCATCCACTTCGATTGCCAGAACACAGCCCACTGCCTGATAAAACTGCTGTGTCTCGATAGCAGGGTGCGACGAGATATAAAGCTTTTGCGCTCCTCGCTGCCTTGCACAATCACAGCACATTTCAAAGAGCCTGCGGCCAATGCCGCCATGGCGATACAACCGGGAGACGTGCATATAGATCAGCTCCAAGTACTGATTCCCAGAGCCGAACAGGTTGCCATCGATATTGGCAAAGCCCGCCAGCCTTTTGCCATCAAAAGCAGCCGCAACCGCACCACCCTTACCCATAAAGGCAGTCAGTTTTCTCTCTACGTCAGCCTTTTTGTCTGCGTCCCAATCATCGATGAAATGATCCTCTTGATAAATGTACTGTTCTCCCTGGCGGCGGAGAACTTTGTTCGTCTCCTGATAGCGCTCAAATGTTGCCAAAAGTCCCTTGCATTCCTGAGGATCAATTAGCTGACGATACAAAATGACAGAATCCACTAGCTCTCACCTACTTGGGGGGTATCTAGTATCCCAAAAACCAATCTCGAATAATCCGGCGGCCCTTGATGGATTTGGCTTGAAGCACCTTTCTGAAAGAGCTCACCACATCAGGCTTGCCAGAAACATAGTAATAAGCCTGATTTCCATAGCGCGCTGCGGCTGCCTCAACCAAATGAATCGCATCTTCCCGATGCTCGCACAGATGCAAGGTCATCAGGGAATTGACATCAGCCATCTCAACCAACTCTGGTCCAAATAGATGGTAATCATTAGAAGCATAAATTAGCTCGACAGGACGCGTTTCCACCTTCTCCAGGGCTTTGAGCAGGGCGCGTGCGGGCGTGATGCCCACGCCAGTAGCTATCATCACCAACGGAGAAGTATCGTCCTGCAAGGTAAACCAGCCAAAAGGCCCTACCAGATTGACTCGACCGCCCGCTTCCATGTGAAGCAAATGCTCTTTGAAACTACTGACCTGGGCCCCGGTGCGTGTGCCAATCAAAAGATGGCCCTCTTGGGGAATAGAAGCCACACTGAAGACTCGCCACTTTTTGCCCTTCACTTCACTATCAGGCAAAGTAAAAATGCCGTGCTCTCCGGGTCGCCAGGTCATACCAGATTCTGCCTTTAGCTTTACTGTGTAATAATCGCCAAAAGGGTTCTCGACTGATAACACGGTCGCCGTTGATTTTTTGAACAGTCCCTTGAAATCTACCAGTTTCATGATAACTCTGCTCCAATTGAGGGCTTTTGCTGTAGTGACGCAATGCCAAAACCCTCGATTTCTATTCCTTTTATGTCTTGGTTACAGAGTATCAGACAGCTTCAAGTGGGTGATTCTTACGACTCGCCAAAGGGGCACATACAAAGCATTAATCACAGAGCTCGTCGTCCTGTGAATGCAGCAATCGGGCATGGTCGATGCAGAACTGCATATCCTTCAGGCCTAGCTTGGCTTTGTAATACTGCCCAGCATCATTGGCGGTGGATACGCGCGCTAACATTTCTTCGGCGGAAGCCTGCGCCACATCCGCCGCCAAATGATAATCCGCCTCGTAAAGGGCTCTGGCTGCCTGAGGCCCAACGCCGTTGATACGTACTAAATCACAGAGACTGAACAGGTAATCAACACGCATCTCACCAATGCCGAGCCTCTGCGCAACTTGGCTGGCGTTGCCTGCGGAGCAGTAAAACGTGTAATAGTCCTCGGAGGTTTTGATCCCCGCCTCGGCCAGTTTGGTTCGTTCTTCCAAATCATCAGGCAACAGCGCTTCGAGCGCAACCGCCTTGGGCACCAGACTGCCAATCTCGCGCCGTAGGATCGTCAGATATTCAACGGACAAGCCACACTCGATCGCAAACGCTTTGAGCTTTTTGCTCGTCAAGATTGCTCGCTCGAGCTCTGCCAGATTATCCATGCCGGCGTTAGTCAAGGCCTCAAAGTGAACGTCCATGTCCTCGTGCAGAATCTGCCGCCCCGGCGTCAGATATTTAGCCCTGAGTAGCTCTTTGTAGTTGGCAAGAGATATATTCTCCAAGCTCAGCGAGTAACCCATCTCAGTATCTCCTTCACTCTGCCGCCGTAACTGGCTTTTCGTAAAAGACGATGGTCATTTGAGGATTGACTATATGCGTCTCGCCCATCTGGCGATAGCCCAGCTTTTCGTACAGATAGCAGTTGCCTGCTTCTTGCAGAATAGTATCTAGCTCCCATAACACAGCATCAGCGTACATGGCCTCAACCATGCCGAACACCCTTTGGGCAATGCCCTGGCCCTGGTAGGCTGGCAGAACAAAGACCGGGCTGACGCGATAATGCCCCTCTCCTCGCCTCACGACGCGGATACCCCCCACAGGTTGCCCATCGGTATGAATGAGGTAATAGTCTGTAGTGGGCTGAGCAATACGCGCCACCACTTTTTCGAGGGACTCGTTGGCCGGGCTGGTGTCGAAATCCTGGTAACGCTCCAAGAGCGGCATAAAGGCCTGCACCTGCATAGCATGCAGCTGCGGCGCATCTTCCAAGCTTGCCTTGATCAGCTCGATCTCCATAAAAGATAGCCCCTCTCATGCTTGAGAGCTAATGTCTATTGATCAAAATGCCCTTCATATGCTCGGACTCGTTGTGAAAACGATAAATCACGCGCTTTTCATCGTCCGTACAACCCATCAATATTTTGATCTCTGAATCTCGTTTGAGCAGATCTATAATGCAGATGATGGCATCAATTTGCCCTCGAGTATCCGAACCCCTCCAGATATCAATGCCACCACCATCCATAGAGGTAGTACCCTGCAGGTAGCCGTAATCCACTGGGTAAACCATATCGGGATATCGGGGATGCCGCGCCCCTTTGGGACGATCAATGATTATTTCTGAGGTGACTACCAATTCGTCCAAAGCGTGCCAAAAGGCGTCATCAAAGGTCATGAGAGTTCCCTAGATATAGCGGGTTTGAGCTTAGTCGTTGCTACAAAACAGCCTACAGTTCAAAAAAATCCAGCGACAAGCTCCTCGACTTTACTATGTAAACACTCTAGAATTTGGTAAGCACCTTGGGCGTTCCCATTCGCCAGCAGAGAATATATCTCCTTCACTTTGGGTTCCATATCAGCCGGGCTTTGCTCAAGGAGATGAACCTGCCTCAAAGCCCCCTTTTCGTTCATCAAATAACAATTATTCAGGGCATATAGTACTTGAACCCAACAACAAACAGCCCTAAAAACGGAACCAGCCGAGTAATTGAGGTCACCCCGAAACGTTGCCTTACGCCCACACTGCAATGAAAACTCGGCACCCCACAGAAATTTCTTGATCGTAGCTTCTCGCATCAAGGGGGGATACTCACCTTTTGAATACAGCAAGGTTTTTAGCATCGAGAGAAGTGCAGAGCGATCTTGCCACAAAGGCTGACAATAGTGTGTCTCAGCAGCATAGATCGTGTTGACAAAACCAAAAGGGTGCCCATTTTGGTAATCAATTGTGATTCTGCCCGCGACGCAATCCCCAACGACCGCTTTGACCCTTGAAATATCTCGAAGAAGGATATCGATAGACACACCCTCGACACTCAACCACGCTCCGCCATTGATCCAAGAGCCCCACTGCCCAGGAGGATTCAAAAGACCGTCCTCATGCCTGTCATCGATTTCCTTTAGGCATTGGCTTAACGCAATGACATCCAGCGTGTCTGCGTCATAATACAAACCAATATCAAAGTCTGAGCTTTCGTCAGCTTCTCCGCGGCTTTGGGAACCTCCCAATGCTATAGCTCTGACACCCGGAATCGCTGAAAGGGTTTCTGTTATCTGCGATAAAAGCATGAGCCTTCCCTCTACTACTTGGATCATCTAGCCAGTCACATAGCACAACCATCAACAAGCATATTTGGATATCTGGGGTTCCTTATCTGCTCAAAGCACATCAAGCTATATGGTGGTTAAAAGCAGAATGACAAAGAGTTCATGTTTGCATATCTTGACTGAGAGATAGGTCTGTAATAACTAGACTTTTTTATAGTAGAAAAACAACATGCTCTGCCAGCGTATAGCCGTTCTTCTCATAAAAGGTCTTGGCGGGCATATAAGGATTCGTCAACAATATAAGTCTGGCTAAACCCTTTGAATGGCCATAGTCCTCGCCATGTCGCGTAAAGCCGTGCCATAGCCTTTGCCTTAAAAACAGGTTTAATGAACAACTCGTCCACGAACACTTTGTCGTTGGTCCACCATGTCTTCCTATGTGCAAACATGGCGCCAACGAGCTCCTCATGCTCAGTTGCTACAAAACCGACGAAATTCCGAGACAGTGCAAACTCGTCAAGATATCGTTTACCCGTCTCTTCAGTCCAGTGGTTATTCCAGGGCTCGCAATTGTAGGCCTCAATCAAAAGCTGTACACAGCCATCAAGATCTTGAGACTCGTAGTTTCTTGTCATGTTTTCTGCCTGGATTGGTTCTCGTCAGCATGGTGAATTTGACCAATCCTCGGCGTGTTCAGTCCGAGAATTGAGAGATGTACCAACTGGGGATATAGGAACGGAAATCATCATACCATGCTAACACAGCTTTTGTTTGTTGAAGCATTGTCTGTACCTCGGCGGGACCAAAGGGAATGGCCCATGGTACAGAAGCGAGCTGATTGCTGCCGATATACAGCGCCAAAAGCCTGAAAAACTCGTCAGGCACAGCATCCTCGAAATAGCCGTTGATACGCCCCGAAGCAAACAAGGGACTGACTGCAGCACACCAAGTAATGCGATTGAATTCTTCCCAAGGATCGCCGTAATCGAGTCGGTTGAAATCGATAATGCCAATGTGACGCTGATTGTTGATTAGCATGTTACCGCAATGGTAATCGCCATGCTGAAAACACTGCGGCCTATCATCCAGCAAATGCCTGCTGGTCTCAATGTAGGCAATGATCCGGTCAGCACCCTCTGCTTGAATCCGACAAGCCAAATGTTTACGGATATTTCGATCGATCTTGGCGTTGAAACGTTCTGACCAAGGAGTTTGTCCCTCGGGAGCAGGAACCTGATGCATCTTGGCCAGCACCCTGCCCGCTTCCAGTCCTAATCTATATTGTTCAGCGCTGTTCAACGTAGGTAATACCTTCTCCGCTTCTGCCCCATTGACCCAGGTAAGCAAAAGGTACACTGCCGCGCCTCCCTCGCAAAGGCCAAAATCTATGGGGCGAGGTATATTTATGTCGAGAGTGTCGAGCTGTTTCATCGCTTCGAACTCGCGCTTCTTTTCATCGTACTGGGCGATATCCGAAACTCGCAACAAAAGTCGCTGCCCCTCACCTGTTTCGACATAGTATTTGCGATCGGATGACCAGCCCTTATTGACCTCTCGCACTAGTTGCCAACCATTCGAACCAGGAATAGTGCGAACAAGCTCATTTAGTTCCATAGCAGTTCCCATTCATAATGCAGCATCAGAAGGGGATAGATTCGCTAATGCTTGATCGACCCACTTGATAACCTGCTGTTCTTTTTCTGCTGGATATTCGAACTGCATATCCTCAGCGACTTTTACAGCCAGCGAATGGAACAAATCCATCGTGGCTCGCAGAGCACGTTCCATATCAACGAGATCATAGCGTGCAAAAGTACAGGGGATTGCCCCCTTTACTTCTCGCAATGCCCATACGTCTAAAAAACGGCCGTCGTGCCAAGTGTCATAACCCCAGCCATTGATGATGTGAGCGTGACACTCGGTGATCCATAGTAAATGTTGCTTCATATAGCAATCCAAACATGATTTAGCGGTCCACAACTCGCCTCGCTGCAGCTTTTTCGCAACCCACACAGTATGGAACCAAAAATCATTAACGCGGTTCAAGAATTCGCCCTCTAGTGGAGGAAGAGATTGTGAATGCTCAAAACTACAATTGGGAAGCAGACCAGCTAATCCAGCCTGATCGAGCATGACCCGATATCCTCTGGAGAATATCTTGTGCGCCTCTCTTTCAGTTGCAAGACGCCGAAATTGAGCCTCTGAAAATAGGCAAAAGTCAACGTCAAGAGCCCCCTCAAACAGCACTCGGCGCTCTTGACCACCACCAAAGGTACGTTCAGTGAACTGCATCCAATAGGGGCTTAGATTTTCGATCCACTCGTCCGACGACAAGAAATGTTCTGGATCCGTGACCACTAACACGAGATCGAGATCTGAAAAGGCATCGGCCGGGGATTTATCTCTGGCACGAGAGCCTATGATAAAAACAGCTATCACGTCATGAGTCCTCTCGGTCCACGAGGCAAATCTCGTCAAAAGCTCGTCATATGTGAACATCCGAGTATCCTCCGAAGGGAGCAAAAAGAGGAGCATATTGTATCAGAATATGCTCCACGACCAAGATGGAAGACTTACTTTTAGAACGGGATATCACGTCCTCATATCCGAGTTCGTCAATGCAGGCCCTATAGAATACTCGATATCTCGTTGAGGGTATCAAAGGTATACATAGCTGTCGAGGGGACATCTCGATGCACCAACACCGAGGGAATGCCCACACGATTGGCGCCTTCGATATCAGCCACAGGATTGTCGCCAATCATAAAGCAACACTGAGGATGTCCCGCTAAATCCATAGCATGTTCGAATACTTCGCGACGGGGTTTGTCATAGCCGATCAGGGCCGAGATGATATAATCGCTAAAAAAGGGTGCCAAGCCAAGCTGCTCGACAATCAGCGGCAATTCGGGGTAATTGTTGGATACGATATAGTTCTTGTAGCCAAGGGCGATACAGCGCCCTAGCGTGGGGATAGCATCATCATACAGGGTGTAATTCGCCGCACTCAACACATAGTCTTTGACTTTGTAACTGATGACGTCAGCCTGGGCCTCTTGTACGCCCAGATGACGATAGATTCCGGCAAACCCTGCGAACATAAAGTCCCACCAACCATCGTCAATGAGGTGATGCAGGTCGGCGTCTGGCATGTGCCAGGGGTAAATGTGACGCAGATGGGGGCGAATATCATCTAAAACAAAGGGGCAATCATCCATGCTGCTCTGCAAGGCTTTGAGTACTGCATTACTCCACAATGATTTGCTGTAGGTAAGCGTGCCATCGAAATCCCAAAACAAGGCCTTGTTCATCATGATTCCCCTTCAATCGCGAGTATTAGCCAGCCGATGTAATCCCTTTGCGAAAGCAGATGCTTGTATCGAAAGCAATATAGGGACCGTAATTGGAGATGCGTTCATAGCCACAACGCGGATACAGGCTCAGTGCCTCGATCTGCCAGTGGCCCGTCTCCAGCACAGCGGCCGTATAGTTCAACTCCTGCGCCCAGGTCTCGAGTTCGCCAAGGATGCGCTTGGCTACGCCCTGCCCCCTATATTCAGAACGCACGAACATACGCTTGATCTCGACAATAGTTTCATCATAGAGGCGAAAGCAGCCGCAACCACCGCCAGATCATCCTCCTTGGCAATGATCACAGTCTCGATGAACTCGATGACGTTATGCGACGCATATTCGTTTTGGATGGCGCCGTTCCGTGCAAAAAGGTTGGCATCTAGGCAGCGCACCAATTCGAGGAAATCTTCATTGTGACTATCACAACGAACAAATGAAATCATTGCCTCCTCCCCCAAAGTCTTGTACTTTTCTCAGCTCTTGACCCTGTACCAGTACTGATACAGATACACAAAGCCCAACTTTGCATACAAAGCCATGGCTGGAGCGTTTTCAGCAACCACTTGCAAATATGCGCTGTGTGCCCCCAGTTTGTACGCCGAACCTAACAGAGCACTGCAGAGCCGATAGCCATATCCCTGCTTGCGGCAGAGGGGATCTACGACAATATCATAGAGGCCGGCATAGCCACGTTCCACCACGCATAATCCACAGGCGACGATCCATCCCTCCTTCTCAATGCGGGCACAGAGCACATTCTGCAAAATATGTCTCATCATAGCAGAAGCTGTGGCCATTTTGACGTTATCCGTAACCCCGTTCAAGGCGAAAAAACTGCGCTGCCAGCGCGCATCGATCTCATCCTCAACAGTCACCAAAGTATCGACCGCATCCGTCTCAGCCAAAGGGCGTGTCATGACGTTCGTAGGAGCAACCACCTCATAGCCGTTACGTGCCAAAAGTTCGTCCAACCCCTCGGACGAAGCGGGCGTCAGTTTGAACACCGTGGGCAGGCCCTGCCGTGTGTATACCCCCTCGCAAAAGGCAATCTTTTCGTCCAGAGGGAGAGCACCCACATACAAGGGATTCACGGAATTCGCCCGCTTGGTGTAACCGCCAGCAAAGCGCAGCACCCAGCCATCGTAGAACTGCGTTTCTATAGCGGGGTGGGCATTTAAGGAACGTTCCTCGATGTACAAGATGTCGTCATTCATATGGGTTCCTCATCAAACCATTCAATCAATGAGACCCTCGGCCCTCATACGAGAGAGAGAATCATCAATGGAGACTTGCAGCTCCTCTTCGACTGAATAATAGGCAGCAATGGATGCTAGCGCAGCTAGAGCCTGTCTAATCTCATTCGCTAATTGTGCTTTCGAGGGTTCGCCATGTTTTTGCCTCTTGACGCCACTACCTTCCCAATGATTGACCTCGCTGGCCACTTCGCCACACTCTTCAAGCAACCGCGTAACCATCTGAAAGGGATTAACGCCTTGAGGAAAACGGCAATTATAACCCTGTGCGAGGAGGTAGAGTTCGTCCATTGATTGCCTTCCTTTACAAGCCAGGATACTAAACCCACTCACCAATGGACTGAACCTTAGTCTAGTCAGTTCCAGTGTGTCGTTGATCAAGTAGGCTGTTGGCGTGTCCCTCGACCCAGCGGTGCATACCGGCCCCTACCGAATCGTTGGGACGCACTACAAAACCGAATTTCTCGTAAAAGCCCTCTTTGCCTTTGGCCGCCATCAGGTTGACCATAACACACTGTCCTTCCGAAAGCGTATCCTCAATGTAGCGCACAACATTGTGCATGAGGGCCCGACCAATGCCCCGATTTTGATATTCGGGCAACACAATCACATCAGCGATGAGGGCGATATAGCCGCCATCACTGACCACACGGGCCATTCCCACTGTCTTGATACCATCACTGGCCACAGTGATATAGGCTGAATTATTCAGACCCGTTTGGGCTTGACGATCCTCGATTTTGCGCCATCCGGCCGATTTGCGCAGCGTGCAATAATCTTCAACCGTAATCGTATTACCAAAAGTAATCATCGTCTTCACCTACCAGCGTTGCTTAAATCCAGCTAATCCTGCCGCTCAATGAACCCGGGCCAGGGCATTTCGGGCGTCCACTCTAGCTCTAGAATTCCGCAATAAGGTATCTCGGGCACGAATTTGAACTGACGCATCAACATACCATGGGCCACTATAACGAGCTTTTCATAATGGGCATAGTTTGCCAGGCAGCGATAGGCACGTTCGGCGACATGGGCTAGGTCCTCCCACTGGTATAAACAGCTATCATCACGGCGCCCTCGATACTTGGTACACTCCTCGACAGCTCGCATTACATAATCCCAGCTATCATACTGAAAAGTCAGATCTGGCATCCACTCGTGCAGATCGGTCTCTACTTGAATGGGCAACCCGGTGTTTCTAGAGATGATGGCTGCTGTTTGTAGAGCACGCGTATAGGGCGAAGAAACGATAAGCTGTGCTCCCTGCAATCTGGCATTGTGAGAGACAGCCTCAGCCTGTTCAAGGCCTTGAGGCGTTAATTTGGCTAAATCCTTGCCAAAACCAGGATAATGCCTTTCGTTGACCTCGCTATAGTCGGGTTCCCCATGGCGAATGAGTACGAGATGCACCAGCGACCTCCTATCAAGGAAAGATCATCAGCCATAATGCTGCTGAATGAAATCCAGCAGCGCACTTTTGATCGGCGGGCTGATCTCATTTGGAATGGCGTCGTACGCAAACCACCTCAGATCGAGTAATTCCGCTAATTGAGCACAAAGTTCACCCGTAAAGGCTGTGCAAGTATAGATAATATCGATAAAATAGACCTCGTTACCATCGGGATAGATGTGATGCTGTTCGGGACCCGAATAAATACCGAAAAAATCGAGCTCCTCAGCAACAAGCCCAGTCTCCTCAAACAGTTCTCGCCTAGCCGCTTGCTCGACATTCTCGCCCAACTCGACGCATCCACCATGGTAGGCCCAGCAGCGATTATCCTTGCGTTGTTGCAACAACACCTGGTCGCCTTTGTAGACAATCACACTCGCGCCGCAACGCTGAAATACCTGGCTCATACTCTGCCCTCGAAAATAATCACTGGCATTCGTTGTATATTGTGCTTATCTAGAATAAGAGGTGGCATTTGCAATTGCCACCTCCCAATCAAACTCATATAGCATTTTACTATGTGCCTAAACACAGTGCCAGACAGAAAACGACCAGATCGATACCATCTATTTCTTGAATCCCAGCAGATAGAAAAGCGCCCCCACAGAAGGGAGTGCCAGACACGTTGCCACAATGTGCACCACCCTTAGCAACATGTAAGGCTCCTTCTCGGCCCCCAATAAACCGCCGGTCACAAACAGAGCCAGGATGGAAGCGCCCGTGACAATGATCAGCGTCATGGCCGTTCCTTCGATACCAGCTCCCTGCAGTAAATTGCGAACCACGATGACAGCGAATATCACAGCCGCCAGCCCCACGAGCTTGTGGATTGTGAAAATCAATGTGCCGTAAGGCTTGCCCGAACTACTCAAGCAAATGCCCAGCCCTCCCGTCAACAGAAATAACACGCCTGCCCCAATTACCTTGCTCATTCAAAATTCTCCTTGGTTAATTTCCTACCCTCCCCATGGTCGCTCATCGTCTCGGATAAACGAACCTTTGGGTGATGATAACGCTTTTGGCCCACCGTAGCCGTGCCAAACTGAACGGCCTCTTGGGGACACCACTGCAAGCAGGCAAAGCATTTCTCGCAACGATGCTGCCATACAGGCTGACTACCCACTATCTCGATATTCCCCACCGGGCACACCCTTTGACAAGTGCCACAGCCGATACAAGTACTATTGCTGCTAAAGCCATGATCCATCAATTGGATGCTCTCCACGTAAGAGAGCTCGGTCCCTCAATGCTCAATGATTACCTCGCCGAGTCCACGAGCCTGAACCAGCTTGGCAATAGTCGGCAATGTTTCGTGCCAAGCCACAAACATCTCCTGACAAGAGACCTCGGGCACATTGCGCAATGCGAACGAACTAAAAAGCGGTGTATTCTGGAAGGATTAACCTAATTGTAGGGCATTCTGACGGCAAAACCTGCCGAAAGCTTGCTCTCGCAAGATTCGACAAGCTGCTCTAGCTCTTCTAGCGCGATACAAGGGCTATCACCATAGGTGCAAACGGCAAAGACATACTTTTCGTCCAGATCAAGCTTTTCCATAAATCACTGTGCTCATTCTGAAACTCCTGCTGCCACTACTTTTTCAAAAGCTCTACAAAGAAACGAATGTGCTCCTCAATTCGCTTGTCGATGACATCGGTGCTCTCGCCCCAAACCTCATTCAAGAGATATTCATCGAAAAACCCAATGAGCGCATAGTAATACTCGGCAGCAACCACCTCGACATTGCAGGGCTTGATATCCCCGGCCTCCATCATTCTGGACAGAACCTGTTCGGTATAACCCTTGCGAAGGTAGTAGAGATTGTGCCGGGCAATCTCGTGGGCGATGGGATTGGTGTAACTCTCCATCAGCACGATTTGAAGCAGTGTGTGATAAAGTGGACTGCCGGTACTGGCGCTGAACTTTTTCATGTTTTCGATGAAAAACAAGGCTACATCTCCCGAACACACCACATCATCGATTTCTTGCTCTGTAAAAACGACTTGGCTGCTCAATTCTGCAAAGCGAGCAAGAATCGCCTCAAAGAGTTCCTCCTTGCTGCTGTAATGATTGTAAAAAGCGCTTTGCTGCATATTCAGCGAACTGCACAGCGCTCGAATCCCCACATTGGCATAGCCCTTGATAGAAAAGAGATACACTGCGCTGTAGAAAAGTCGCTCTTTAGTTGATGTCGCCTCTTCGATCAGCGTTTCGAAAACAGCTTTTTTATCCATTCATTCTCCTCACCAAGATAGTTAGTTAGTTAGTTAGTTAATGAACGTTCGTTCATATTTTGTCAGAAAACGAATACCCTGTCAAGTAGGCAAAAAGCCGAATCTTTAAGCGGAAGGGCAAGATTGCTGCGAGATCTACATATGGTATTCCGAGGTCGATCTGGCATCGCGTCTATGAGAGACCGCTCAAGTATCAGCACACCCCCACAAGGCGATAAATATCTGTGTCTGCCATCTCATCAAAATAGCCTTTTAGGGCAAGGAACGCCTTCCACTTTTCGAGAGTAAGATCGTTGAAACCGTGGCGTAGGACAACATCCACCAGGCGCTTTTCGATGTACACCGACCCCGTAGGATAAGCCAGCACATCACAGAGCTGTACGAGTCGGTCATAGTCATCGTACTGGCAGGTTGCCAGATAATCGATAATGAAAGCCGTTTCTTCAGGTGTACAATCGTTCTTACCACTGTATGCTGCAATGTCCTGATAAGAAAAAGAGTGGGTTAAGCAAATGCGAGCAGCATCCGTAAAACCAAGTTCCTGCAAAAATTGATAACCATCGATAATGTGGCGCATATCGGTTACGCCAAAGCGACGGCCGATATCATGCAAGAGAGCCATCACATAAGATGAATCTGGATCGAGATCCGGACAAGCATTCGCTATAGCGCGTGCGCAATTTCCTGCTACTCTGCTATGGTCAACCCAAACGCCCAGGTTCAGCTCTTGTGCTTTGACAAGCAGAGCCTCGGCTTGTTCAATCGTAGGGACTCGCATCATCACCTCATCTCGTTACACGGGGACCCAATTCGATAACGCCTGCACAGTGGGAAAAGGCCTGAAAACACAGGTCTCCATCCGGATAGTAGCTCGCTAGTTCATCATGGACGATATATATCTCGTCCGAGTCCCAGCCTTCCCCTGCTTGACGCTGACAGGCTTCCAAAAGGTTCCGGCTTTCAAAGGCCACATCGCCAATGAGAATGCGGCCATCCTTCGCTAAATGATCTCGCAATAACTCTAGAAAAGTAACCTTTTGAGGATCACTCAGATGGTGCAACGCATAGGTGCTGATAATGAAATCAAACTGCAAACCATCCAGTGCTGGCGGCAGCCCTTCAGAAAAATCATACTGATACAAATGGGCACAAGGCATCTTGGCCTGGGCAATTTCAATCATGCGACTAGAGAAATCGACGCCATAGATCTCATAGCTCTCATCATACAGCCTTTGGGTCAAGACACCCGTGCCAAAGCCAATATCCAAGACGCGAGCCACCCCTTTGGTATGCACAGTCCGATAGACGGCGTTCAACACATCCTTATAACCAGCAAAGGGATAGGCATTGGCTTCTTCACTTGACTGAACGCTCACATCAAAACCATCGGCCCACAAATCAAAGCCCTGTTCATTCAACACGGAAATAGACTCCTTTTTAGAGGCGCGTAAAAACGGGAGATTTGATCAGCACAGAAGCGCCATGAAAATCACTGGGATTATCACCCCCATAACAAGCGTTATTACCAAAGCAGAAATGACAGGTGCCATAGACCATCTCGGCTTCCATAAAACAATCGCTGATGATGGCCCCAGTGTTGCAACCAATGCCCACCTCAGCTAACTGTATGTTCACGGGGTCTCGAAAATCAGAAGCTGTCATCCGCTTGTACTGCTCTACCAGTTCATGCCCCCGCCCATCACGCGGCTTGATGTCGACGATTTTACCTGCCTCAATGATGAACTCAAGAGTGCTATCGATCCTTTGGAAAAAGAGAGCACCATCTACCGCAATTACGCCCTCGACCGAGCTTTCGATGGGTGCAGTGAGTACCTCATAGCCATCGTCGATCCAATGGCGCGAGATAAAACGCAAAGATGTGCCATTCTCGGTGGTCACCGAATAAGCGCTGTTTGCCTCAAGGTCGCTCAAGAGTTGCCCTTTGGCACGAGCATCGGCCTCGGCATCCGAGGAGAAAATGCGATAGGTGCTCTCAAGAGGAAAGACACAAATGGCGGAAGGCGCATTCAGGTTGGCGATATGTGGGGCGCCCAAGCTGAAATCCAACCACTTGTAAAGGGTCATCTTCACATAGCTGTTCGGCTCGACCAACACGAGCGTGGGAAAAGCTTCATCCAAACTATACTGGACGGCTGTTTCGGTCTGAGCACTATCGTTAATCAGGAACGATTCAAACGGTCCCAAAAGTCCTATCGCCTGAGCTAACTCGCCAAAGGCCGCATCATGAATCACTGCCGCTCGGGGCGCGTCTCGTAAATAGAGGTCGAACAAGCGCTGGGCACACTGCTGTAGTCTTGGCGTCATTCTTCACGTCCTCCTTGGTTGTTCCATCATCGCAGTGTTTGGATTCTATATGAAACCTTTTGTATGTCCATTACTATTGAAGGAATGTTAAGGCTATGCTAGATTGTTAAGGTTATCCGACCTGGGGCTCAATTCCCCGCAATAAGCCATGAGAAAGACGCATGAAAAAAAGCCTGTTCACATTTATGCTCATCACTTCATTATTATTGGCGGGCTGTTCTCCCAAAGAACAAAACCCTACGATCACGCCACAAAGCAATACGAACGCGACAGTCTCTTCCACAGCCACAACCATTAGCGACGCAGTAGATGATGATGCCGAGGTGAACGAGGAACTCGGCTATACGACATTGACCATCCAGACAAACCTCACCAATCCAGAAGATAAAGATGACTCGTATCTCGTTTTTTTGATTCAGCCAGGGACCCTGCCCACAGAGCCAGGCGCAGCCAAGCAAGGTTGTACACCACTTGAAACAGATGAGAATGGCGCAGTTACCATAGATCTGCGATACAATGATAACTTGGCCTATCAGATCGAGAAAAGCCAAGATAATAGCCTGCAACTCGTCGTTACCACGCAAGAGGACATCTACTTGCGCAATCCTCTAAATGAGGAGACCCTGGTTCAATTTATACCCAATGATGATGAGGACATGAGTTGGGAATTGCCCTACTATGCCGAAAAAGGGCAGATTGACGTGGATATCACGGATAAATACCCTGACGGCGTCGTATCCCTTACCTTTCCCGATGCCACCTTTGTCATCAAGCTCACTTTTGAAGATGGTTATACGCCCAGTGATGCTTACGTGGTCACAGTGAAAAAGCCCAGCGACACAGCATCCGACGGGATCGGTATGGAAGGTTTGGGGCGTATTTGCAGGCCATTTCAATATTGGGACACACCCTTTTTCGTCGATGACATGATGCAACACTGGAGTGGTCTTATCGTGGTCACAGATTTTGACACCGATGAACGAGTCTATTATGAAGGGTTCCCCATGCAGGTTACTTTTGATAGTGACGGGCACTGCGAGCAAGGGGATATTGTCACCATAAAACTTATCGATCAACAGTAGACCTAGAGCGCGCGTATTAGAAAAGGAGGAGCGCTGTTCATCCAACTCTCCTCCTTTTATCGTTTCAACAGAAATCGGAAAAAGTCGCTTAGAATCCCTCGAACTGATCATAGCCCAGACGGCGAATGATATCAAAGTACCAGACTAAATCGTATGGTGGACGACCCGCTAAAAAGTGATTATTCCCCGCATACTGATCGTTATCCCACTCGATATAATAAAAAGTCTGGGCCAAGCCATCATAGGGCAGTCTGCTCACACATTGGGCTGAATCAGCTCTGACGCACACTCTCCCAGAGTCGACGAGATGTTTGGCGCCATCCTCTAGTGTAAAAACGTGATAGGTCGTATCCTGATCGAAACGCGTATCGTTGCTAGCTACCAAAGGTAGCTCTTCATCCTGTGGCTCATCCATCATAAAACAAAGAGGATTCTGCGAACGCTTGATGTAGGAAAAAGCCAGCTTTTTCGTGAAATAGTAATCGACGACGGCATCCGAGAATTGGGGCCACCCATCGATGATGTTCCACCAAATGACGCCAGTGCGATGCCACTTTTTCGCGCGAAAGCGCTCGATGAAATACTTTTTAGCCTCGGCCTGGGATATCTGACTAGCGCGTGCGAACTGATCCAAGCTCTCACAATGATCGATACCCCACAAAGTCTTGACATGCTTGCGCATCAGCTCATTGCGATAGGCGTAGGGACCATCCAAGTCCGGCGAGGCGGCGTGAGTTAGCCAGTCGGCGTTATCGCAATAGTCGGTCCAGACGCTCTCGGGCGGCAAAAAGCGCCTCACCGACCGAGGCGAAGGGCAGCCATGGTAGCCCATCTCACTCGCAAACAATGCCGATGCTTGGCGGTAGAAATCGCTTTTGAAATAGTCTCGCGGCCCCCAAAGATGGTTCTCTGGCAATAACTTGCTATCATGAGCGGTCCAAGCCGCAGGCGATACATAGGGAGAACTGGGGAGAAATGGCCGTATCGGGTCGTGACGACGGATGGCTTCGGGCAACACCTTACGAGTCAACAGATTGAGGTTCGGATCGGTGCCATAGTTGTAAGCCATAAAGTAATCGTTCTCATTATCGCCTGCCCACAAACAAATAGAAGGGTGGTGCCGCAGCTTTTTGATAATGACCTCGGCCTCGTGATATAGAGCTTTTTGCATGTTCTCGGTCTGAGGATATGATCCGCAGCCCATGGCAAAGTCGGCCCAAACGATGATCCCCTTTTCGTCACAGATGTCGTAGAAAAGGTCGTCCTCATAGACGCCACCGCCCCAGCTACGTAACGCGTTGCAGCCAATTTCAGTCCACAAATCGAGCATGGCCGGAATGCGCTCTCGATCGCGAGAATGATAAGCATCGGCCGGTACCCAGTTGGAACCCTTGATGAAAATCCGTTCACCATTGATGACAAAGCAGAATTCGCCCTCGCCGTTTTCATTGAGAATCTCACTGCGGCGCAGCTTAGTGGTGCGGATGCCCGTGCGGAATGTGTCGCTAGCCACAGGCGCTCCCTCGAACAAGAGGGTGATGGTGACGGTGTAGAGGTTCTGGTCGCCTCGCCCCACTGGCCACCATAATTTGGGATTCTCAATTTCGAAACGCAGCTTGCCCTGGGTAAACCAGAGCACATCACTAACCTGAACATGGGATTCGCCACAATCGGCTGTCAGGGTGAAAGAATATCCTTTGATGGGATCATCGCCGATCTCGAATCGATAAAAGAGTTCACAGTAAGCTCGATCTTGGTCAGCAGAGAGGCGGTTAGTCATCAAATAAGCTTCGCGAACATAGTGGTTAGGAACAGAGAGCAGCGACACAGAACGCCAGAGGCCAGCCGAGACGGCGCGCGGCATGATATCCCAGCCGAACATGTGGGCCGCCTTACGCACCAGTAGCGAGTCATAGGTATAGCGCATAGCATTATCCGCCGCGCCGAGATCATGCTTGCGAGCCTTGATGCAAGTCGGGTAGATATGGACGAACAGCTCGTTTTCACCCTCTACCGTGCTTGTGGCTCTCATTTGGTGAGGGATGAGCATGTTTTCAGTATGGCCAAGCAATACGCCGTTCAAATAGATATCAGCGAAGGTGTCGATGCCCTCAAAGTAAAGCTGAGGATCGCTTCCGTTCGGCGTATAGTCAAAGGTTTTGGAATAGAACACATGATAGTTCTCGTACTTTTGCAGCTCGATGATATTGCTGCCGTAAAAAGGTTCATCGATGAGGCCAGCGGCCTGCAGGTCGAGCTCGGAATTACCAGGAACCGTAGCAGGGATGATTGAACAATCGTGCTCCTCAAGCGCAGCCATGGTATTGAACTCGATCGCACAAGAAGCATATTCTTTCTGCGGCATATAAGCCATCCGATAGATGCCATCGAGACACTGCGCAGCAAACTTGACCATCTTCTTTTCATCCCTTTATGAGCACAACAAGCCAACAAGTCGCGATGATACCCCAGTATACTCCACTATTCAATGCTCTTGAGCGATGAGACCATATCAATCTTGGAGATGTGCCGAAACATGACAAGATTTACTACAGCAGCAAAAAAGATGGTCAGGCCAGCCGAATAGACATAGCTTTGCCACAAGAGATCGCGGCTGAACATGAGCACGTCTGTTTCCATCGTCGTAATGATGTAACGCTGAAGGACTATGCCAAGTAAAAGCCCCAAAACAGTGCCTATGATAGTCAAGAGACTGTTCTCACGATATATATAAGCAGCAAGCTCCCAGTCATAAAAACCAAGCACCTTGATCGTCGCCAACTCTCGACCACGTTCCTCCAAGTTAATCGTGGTCAAACTAAAGAGCACGACGAACACAAGCATCGCAGCAGATATGATCAGAACCCAAACGACATAGTGCAAGGAATTGACAATGTTTTCGAATGAAGCTCTTACATTCGCAGTGAGCGTCACAGAGGTTACGCAAGATTGTTCCAGCAAACTCGTAGCAAGCGCGCTATTGTCGTCCGCAGGGTCACGAAGGAGACACAACATCTGATTCGCGACAGGCTCTTTTCCAAAAGATGAGCGATACAGTGACGGGGACATGTAAATATAGTGATACAGATAGTATTCCGCGATGCCGCCCACTTGGACTGTCGCTTCTTGTCCATCGCCATCCCGAAGGACGAAAGTATCTCCCACCTGCAAATCAAACAATACGGACAGTCTTTCTGTAATAATGACCGAATCATCCGAGAGAACAAGTGTTTCTTGTGTCTCGCGATTTTGAAGATGGATAAAATCTGAAAATTCAGATATCACTTCGGGCACAATCAGCGTTGTTGATTTGAGCTGTCCATCACTCAAAAAATCCACTGACTCTTGGAATAATTCGGTTTCTGACAAAATGCCTGCACTGCTTGTTATTTCTTCATCCAGAGATTGCTTCTCTTCCGCTGGGGCATCCCCTTCAAAGTCGATCTGTAAATCATAGCGCTGAATGTTTTCGTACTGCTTGGGTTCGATCGTCGTGATACCATCGCGCAGCCCAAATCCAGCAAACATGAGTGCCGTGCAGCCAGCAACACCGAATATCGTCATGAAAAAACGCTTTTTGTAGCGAAAGAGATTTCGCATCGCCACTTTTTGAGAAAAGTTCAGCATCTTCCAAAGCGGCGTGATGCGCTCAAGCAAAATACGTTTGCCACTATTCGGTGCGGCGGGGCGCATCATCTCAGCAGAGGTACCTCTTAATGCCCGCACACAGATAAACCAGGCTGGCAGAGTTGCGCATGAAACTGCAGCTACTGTCGAAATAACCGCAAATTTGAGGTTAAAATCAGCCATGATCGGCGGCAAGTTGTAGAGCACACTATAAGCGTTGAAAATCACTCGGGGGAAAAGGTTAAAACCTACAATCAAACCAATCCCGCTACCCAAAGATGAGGCTGCCAGGGCATAAAGCAGATAGCGCGAGGCGATTTTGCCATTGCTATAGCCCAATGCTTTGAGGGTGCCGATATGAGGACGATCGCTCTCCACAAGGCGTGTCATCGAGGTCATGGATACGAGTATCGCCACCAGGAAGAAAAGTAGGGGGAAAACAACACTGAGCGTATCGATACGCTCTGCGTCTTCTTTGTAGCTGGCAAAGCCAATGTTGGTATCATGATCGAGGATGTACCATTCTGGCATTTCAAGCTCAGCTAACTGCTCTTCGCCATCCGCTATCTCCTGCGCTGCTTCCTCAAGTCTCTCTTTGGCTTCAGCCAACCCATCTTGCCCCTCAATTCGCGACTGTTCGAGTTCCTCGCGATTTTTGTCAAGGGTTTCTTTTAGATCGTTGAGCTGACTGGATGATTCATCGAGCTGATCCTGGGATTCATCCAATTGGCTTTGAGCATCGAGGCGTGCTTGTTCCAATTCGACGCTTTTTTCATCAAGCGTGCCCGCTACTTCATCGAGCTGTTGCTTGCTTTGCTCGAGCACATTGCCAAACTCTGCAACTGCTCCCTGTGCTGCCGCTATACTCGTAGCATCATCAGGATTGTCCACATAAGCAGAGAGCACCATCGCAAGATCGGCGCCATCATCCTGCATCTCGCTGATCAATCCACTAATAGTCGCAATAGCTTCAGGCGTGTTACCAGCTGCTAATGCATCAACCAGTGCATCATATACGACCTTGCCATCGTTATAGGCGCCAAGCCCGCTTTCATATTCTGTCTGTCCCTGTGCTAATTGATCCTCAGCTTGGGAAAACTGCGCTTCCGTATCTGTTTTTGCTGCCTCAAGTGCACTGAGGCCCGCCGCATATTCTGCCAGACCTTGGTTGTATTGGACATATCCATCATCAAGTTGTTGCTGTGCATCAGCAATCTGTGTATCGAAATCCGCTTTACTTTGATTGTATTCCGCCCATCCATCGTTGAGTTCCGCTTTAGCGTCATCCAGTTCTTGGGTTGCTTCGTCTTGGATTTCAGCATAACGCACACTTGCTCGAAGCTCTCCGACATCTTTCAAAGCGGTTTCGATTGGCTCTAGTAAATCCGTAAACGTATCCTCAAATCGAGAACGCCCGGCCTCATTCTCGATTGTCACATATATCTCTGTATAGACTGGCAAAGTGAAATCACCTGCAGGCACCATAACATAGGCGTCCATCTTGCCACTGCCAATATCACTAGATCCCCGTTCATTGGAAATATACAAAGGGCTCTCTGCAATTCCCACAATCTGGAATGCGTCTGTTTTCAAAGTATCCGAAATGAGCGTAGCCGTACCTGAGACCAAGTTCACGGTATCCCCGATTTGATAGCCAGAGAGCGTTATAAAGTGGGGATCGACAAGACATTCGCCGCTACTTTCCGGCATACGCCCTTCTACTACATTGGGAGCGTTGATATCGTTTTCTGTATTAGGTTCTTCACTCAAAGAGTCCAACCGAATGGTCAAGTTCTCACTCGATAGCTCGACAATCGCATCATAGGAATAGGCTGGCATCACACCGAGAACACCTTGCGTGTTTCTTACGGCATCCACATCATTCTCATCGAAACCGATGGTGGAGAGCAACCTGACGTCCATGAAATTCAATTCGTCGTAATACGCTGAGGCCGTAGCTCTCATGTCGGGGCCAGATGCTCTAAGCCCGGCAAAAAAAGCAACTCCCAAGGCCGTTATGACAAGAATAGCCAAGAAACGATTTAGTGTAGCCCGCACTTGCCGTAGACTATCTTTCCAAAATGCATTCTTGGTCATGGAGCTTACCACTCTATCTGAGCGATAGGAACAGGGGCTTTGTTGACAAGAATATCATCCACTTTGCCGTTTCGGATATGGATGACACGATCTGCCATTGGAGTAATGGCCTGGTTATGGGTGATAATAATGACGGTCATTCCCTTCTCATGACTCGTTTTCTGAAGCAGTGAGAGGACGACTTTGCCTGTATCATCGTCAAGCGCACCAGTTGGTTCGTCACAAAGCAATAGTTTGGGGTTCTTTGCCAAAGCGCGGGCAATCGCGACACGTTGTTGCTCTCCACCAGAGAGTTGAGATGGAAAGTTATCCGTCCTGTCGTGCAGTCCCACTTCTGCCAATATCTCGGCAGAATCCAAAGGATTCTCACAGATCTGAGAGGCGAGTTCCACATTTTCCAGTGCTGTAAGATTGGGAATTAGGTTGTAAAACTGAAACACGAAACCAATATCTTTGCGCCGGAAAACGGTAAGTTGCTTGGCGTTTAGCGAACTAATGTCCATGGAATCAACCACAATGTGTCCACCATCGCAGGTATCCATGCCACCAAGCATATTGAGCACTGTTGTTTTCCCAGCCCCGCTCGGACCAAGCACAACAGCTAATTCACCTTTTTCTATCTGAAAGCTTACGCCATCTGCAGCCTTGACTATCACTTCGCCCATTCTGTAATGCTTTGTAACTTCATCAAGCGTGATAAAGCTCATTACAACACATCCTTCTTGCAAGATATTAACCACTCGTTGATTTTTAGTCAGCTGTCTATTATAGTAGGGGATAAGAAAAACCTCAAGTATTGAGACATCGGACATTTGTCGGAAAATCAACAAACTCTCCATCAGTTGTGCAAGAAGGAAAAGATTTCGCCATGAAAAAGGCAAATGATGACCGTCGCATTCGTAAAACGAACGCGAGGATTCGGCAGGCCTTGACACAGCTGCTGATGAAGAAAAATTTAAAGGATATTTCGGTAAGCGAGCTTACTGAACTTGCTGATATCAATCGGGGGACTTTTTATCTGCACTATAAGGATATCTATGATCTTTTTGAACAAACTGAGGAAGAGGTCGTAGAGGATTTCACTGCCATTTTGGGGAAATACAAGACGCAGTCACAGATTCTTTGGATGTCAGCACTATTTGATCTGTTTCAATACATAGCCGCAAATTCAGATCTTTTTATTGCCATCTTTCACGCACGAGAAACAAGGCTTCTAAACCAGATCATCGAGCGAGGTCGTCCGCAGAACCAAAGCGAATGGCGGAAGCTCTTTGGGAACGGTAAAGAAGAATACTATGAATACTATTATGACTTTGTGACCTTTGGCTGTGTGGCAATGCTGCGCCGTTGGTTTGAAAACGGTATGCAAGAATCCCCAGAACGTATGGCAGAGTTAGCCGAAAAGTTGATGACAAACAGCATCATGGATTTATCCTAATTCGATGTCTGCCATCGTTCATAGGATAGTAAAATAGATGGGGCACCCTTGTTATCGAGCAGCGCGCAAGACGTGCTTGAAGTCCATAACTGGCTCACCCAAAAGACGTACATAGCTTTCGATGTCATCAAGATGGCTATAGAGCACCGAATCCTCGATAGTAGGCGGCGCATAGACCACATAGAGCACGCGCGTGGTTTTAGGACCAATGCTGGTCCGAGCGTCGGGGCCGCGCAAGATACTGGAAATGACGCCCTCGCTATCGCTAATCATCATATCGCCCACCACAGTGGATACCTCTTTGCCGCTCAAGGCGGTAAAACATTCTTCCCCTGTCGATAAAGCCAACAGTAACGGCTCCGCAAGCTTGTCCAAATCATGACCAGCGGTCAAGAGCATGTTCTTGAGTTCAGCCATGAACATAGCTTCTACTAATGAGGAAACATTGGGGATCAACTTGCCCTTCATAATCGATTCCACTTGAGAGAGGACATGATAGCTATAACCAAAGGCCTTGTAGTAAGCTACATACACATCCATGGGATACAAGGCCTTGAGCGCGTTGCGAGACATAGCGCCATACTTTTCTCGTAATGAACGCTCAATCTCGCCACGGATTTCATCCAGCTTTTCATGAGCAGCAGCATTCACCACATCGTGCATCGCCAAAAGGCCAACAGCCGCCCCAGGATAGCGCTGTGCCAGGTCATGCGTCAGAGTCAGCATCGTTTATCTCCTCATGTTTGGCCAGTTCTCCAATAACGGCTAGGGACAGGTGGAATAGTTTTTGCCTGGCGGTCAGGTTCTTGCTCCAATCCCTCTCATCATAGTTGGCGTAATCGGTCAGGATATCGCCACTGTAGAGAAGTTGCCCAAAGTGAACCCCACGAAACCTGGCCACTGCGGCCATGGTGGCGCACTCCATCTCGACAACAGAGCAGCCCTCTTCTTTGCGATAGGTAATCATATCCGGCGTCTCGCGGTAAAAGGCGTCGGTTGTCCAAGTTTTGCACGCCACAAAGGGCGTGGTATGGGCTGCAAGCACGTGCTTGATGGTCTCAATGACCTCGGCATCCAAAGCAATTTCGCGCGAAGGCGATAGAGTAACTTTCTAAAAAAGCCTCTGAATTCTAGAAATTCATATGCGCAGAAGTTTATCGGCACGCTCTCAGTATCAACCTAAGCAGGCACGAACCCCTATTGACGGAAAAACTCACCCTTTACGAGAAGCCTTACGATTGGACTTGTTTAGGGCTATGGCGGCACAGATTAGTTCCTTAAGCGCCTCCTCGTCCAGTGTGTCCCCCTCGTGAAAATCAATGGCCCTTCTGACATTCCCGTCCAAACTGGCGTTGAAAAGATGCGTGGGATCCTCTAATGATGCTCCCTTGGCGAAAGTCATTTTGACAGCATTCTTATAAGTCTCTCCAGTACATATCATTCCATCGTCAGACCACACAGGGGTTCCTCGCCATTTCCACTCCTCGACTACCTCCGGATCGACTTCTTTGACCAGGGTTCGTATCTTGGAGAGCATCTGCCCCCGCCAATCACCTAATTCCTCAATTCGCTCATCGATTAGCTGAGACGGAGATCTTTCGTCATTCGCAGGTTGCTTTTCCATCGTGAAACTCTCCTCTAACGGATAAAAAACTAGCCGCCTTTTCTTCGCGACACAAGGTCACTTGTTTACAGCGATAAAACCATGTAACCATGGCTGGCGTTTCACAACAAATACGGGGAAAAGATAATCCGCCTTGGTCAATCCATTTGGGCGCATACTTGGTTATCCAGGAAAAAACGTTTCTTGCAGCGCGCCCTCAACTTGTGGCTTTGCGTACAATATCTGCAATCTTGGCCGCAGTTGCTTCATCCAGCTCTGTAAAAAACCACGAAGAGGCAAGGAGTTGGTGGAGCGCACCTTCTTCAAGAGCAAAGTTCGCCTTATCAGTAAGGCCAAAGGTCATGTATTTATCAGAACGAAAGAAGCAGAGGACCGGGCTATCCTTAGTCTTTGCATACCCCGGCATGCCATACCACACTCTGGGTTTGAGTGTTGGTGCGGTGCTCAGAATGAGCTTGTGGAGGCGCTCGCCCATAGAGCGGTAAGGTTCCGGCATTGCGGTGATCTTTTCAAGAACCGCGTCCTCGCCGTCGGTCTTTTTGGGTGCCTTTGCGTTGGACTCTTTCATATAGGGTTCCTTTCAATATTGCAATGCATTATGTCAATATTACATAAGAACATCCTATTGGGGGGAACAAGGGTTATCAAATCAAGATTCTCAAATTAATCTACTATTGGCTCTCAGAGCCCCTTCTCGTCATCAGAACTACTATCTCCACATGGCTTGAAACCACAGGTCGGATGTCATAGGTATATCCTAACATATCAGAAATATCACACGTATACGCTAACATATTCACCGAAACTACTCGTATAAGATAATATGTAAACGGAAAAACAGGTATAAGAAAACATATCCACGCCGGCAAACTGGAACTTTTAGTTGATGCGTCCACCGCAATGCTGACAGAAATCTCCTTCGTCCTGCCAAGCTGCTTTCCGCAATGAGGGCATTTGTTATACAGAAAATGAGGAATAAGACAGGAGAATGTCACCAAGGCACCAACAATTATCAGGGGTTCATAAACATAAGCCAATAACATAATTACAAAGCCTGCAATTAAAAGCCCGTTTCTAAGTTTTCTTGCCTTTTTTACTGTTATTCAAACAACTCTGCAATTTCAAACCAGTCACAACGCCTTGCTCAAGAATAATTCCATAGGTTGTTCATAGCCGGGAATATCCACTATGACTCCGCCGCAATCTTTATAACCCAGTTTTCTGTAGAAATGCTGCGCCCCTTCATCGACCTGTGTAGAAGCCAATATCATTCCATACCCCCGCAATCTCATATCTTTTCCCCAGAATCCCATAAGCATTCGACCATAGCCTTTTCTCCGGTAATTCCCGTCTATATATAACAAAGTACAGAACGGAGTGTTATCCCAGAAAAGATTATACCGAAGTAATCCTATCGGCTGATTATCCTCCGACAGTCATACCCCTTTTTGTATTCACCTTGTTCTCATATTCTTTTTCATCCAGATGCTTATCGAGACTGAACCAGAAATCCTTATCCGTTTCTTAACATACCTTATTTCAACCACAATCCTATACTCCTGAAAAATAAGCTAATGTCCCCGAAAAACTGTTATTTGTCTAACCGACTTATTCAAGCCGAAACCGTTTCTGTCGTTATATTGCTATCCACCAGCATACCCCATATTTATCTATAACCGTCGCGCAGCATTTGCTCCAGGGTAATTCATGGATTGGCTCAATAACAACACCGCCTTCGCTCAAAACGCTTAATGCGTTCCTGACAGCCGCTTCACTCCCCAATTCAAAAGCATTGAAAGTCATTGTCTGCCATCTTTCTCTATGAATCAGACTTACGTCATATGGTTCTGCCGCTTCGGCCAAAGCAAGAAAAGGTTCGCCGCTCACAGACAACTCGCAATGCGCAAATGCGTCCCCGGCCTCGTTTTTTATCTCAAATGTTACCTCTCCTCCGAAAGCTCTGCAATATGTGTCAGCAGCTTCGAAGCTGTTCATAACATAGACCTGTGTATAGTTTTTCACTTTATTATCCTGTTGCCGTCATATATGTTTACTTAATTATTGATATATCAGGAAAACTACTGCTTCTTATCCAAAAGTCGGAGAACTTGTATTTCGAGTGTCAAGAAGACAGGTTCCGTGACATCAATACTGCTTTCTCTACGTGCGCCGTTTGCGGGACCATGTCTATTGACTGAATCTCGATAAAACGATGGCCCATGCCTAAACGCGCCACCCTACGAACAAGCGTCAACATCGCAAAAGACCCTAGCAATACTTCGGCACCAAAACCCTGATTGATGTGGCTAGTAGAAAAGTATTGCGTCAACCTATCCCAGCCCTGCACATGTGTTCCTCAGCCAAGATAATCCTTCCGAAACGCATCGACGGATCTATACTCTAGCACCCTCATCCCCAACTTTTCATACTCCTGTCGGTAGAGTTCCATCGCCTCTTCAAAAGCATTGGCAAAAGTATCGAGTGCATCCGCTTGAAAATGCTCCATTAGATCGATGAATGCAGTTCCGTGCTCCTTTTGCATCTCGTTATAGAAATCCTGGCAGCTGACCCCTGTCGCAAAAGCGAGCAGTACGTCACCATGCTTTGCCGCGTAATGAATCTTGTTCTTCCAATTCGACCAGATCTCTTCATATGTCCCACGCAAATCATCTTTTGCGGGGACCGCTATATCGAGCAACTCACTAGAAATCGTGTCGTACAGTGAGTTGACGCTTTGAAGCAATCTCTTTGTTGCTTCCTTGATCTCTGCCACAGTTCTGGCATGCATAACACCATCAAAGTATTCTTTGAAATGGTCAGGAACCTGTTCCATCGCCAACATTTCTTCCAGCTGACGTTTGACTCCCCTTCTAAAGTAACTGTGGTTCATACAACACACTGCGTTAGTCAAATGATAAAGGGCATCACCAGAATACTGGCGAACGGCGCCAAGTTTATCCTCCAACATCAAGCGGCCATAGGCTGATATGGCACTCTCCAGATGCGTCTTGGCTTTTTGCAGAATTTGAGGCGTCATCGGACCGTTGATGATGCCGAGTGCTTGGCTCCGTAACTGTTGAAAACGTTCCATACATTCAGAATCTCTGCAGTAAACGATATCCACATCAATAACATGTGATACGAACATGTCGTCATAGCAGGCCATCTTTTCAAGTTTTTTCCAAGATGTGCCATAAAGATCATAACCAATACCATCCAGAACAAAACAAGAGGTAAATCCCCAACCCCGCTCATTGTTCGGCACCACCAGCAAGTCTAGATCTGACTTTTCGTAGAAATCGTCTGTAAGAAAAGAACCGCAAATACCAATCAGATCGATATCTTCTGGGAAATCAGTCTGAACTCTCTTTGTGACAATATCAATCAGCTCTGTGTGCTTGTTCCTTAGCAGATCTATCTCACTCTGCGACATACTCCCATCCCTTATCTGCATAGCACCTAACGCAACTCACCTGTCGGACTAGGTTCAGAAATTATTCTGCAACCTAGTCTAGTATCATATATCCCATTTATAGACGGAATATTAAGAGATTCTCTATTTCATCAGCATCAAGGCCACAGTCTCCACATGCGCCGTCTGCGGAAACATGTCTATTGGCTGGGCTTCGATAAACTGATAGCCCAATTCCTCCAAGCGGGCCACATCACGGGCCAGCGTCGCCGGATCGCAAGAAACCATAACAATACGACGAGCACCAGAGATTGCCAGTGCCTGCAGTACAGATAGCTCACAACCCGCCCGAGGCGGATCGACGATGGCCACATCGCAGTGTGCCTCTCCTTCAATCACAACATCCTCAACCGCCCCCTGAATCAAAGCAATATCGAGCTCTTCTGGCAGCTGCCCCAGGTTTACCAGGGCGTCGTTAAAAGAGGAATCATCTATCTCGATGGCGCTAATCGCCCCCAAAGCTTCATTGAGACACACGCTAAACAAACCCACGCCACAATAAGCATCCAGCAGCGCATCACCCGGCTGAAGAGCGGCATAGCGCCGCACCACATCCACCAATACCTCGGCCTGAGCCGTGTTCACCTGAAAGAAGGACTGCGCCGACACCTGAAAGCGATAGCCAGCGATCTCTTCGCAGAAATAGTTCTCACCGGCCAGAACCTGCTCTGCGCCATTTGCCGCCACCCACACCACAGAAAGGGGCACATCCATCTCGAACTCGGGCAGATCTTCATCCACCCCCTCAAACACCAGCATCTGTTCACCCGTGTTCACGCCAGCGCGAAAAATCACCCGCGCCACAGCCGTGGGGTCAATTTCCAACTCATCCCACAGTTCGGCCAGCAAAGGATGGAGCAGTGGGCAAGCTTCCACGGCAACCACCTCGTTGCTCTGGCGTTTTTGGTAGCCCAGCGCACCCTCAGCGGTCACAGAAAGCTGCACATGATTGCGATACGCCCAGGGATTCTCCATCCCCAACACCGGATGCACCAGAGCATCGTCAATCTTGCCAATGCGCGTAAATTGCTCAACCACCAACTTGTGCTTAGCCGCAAGCTGTGCGGGGTAGCTCAGATGCTGAAGTTGGCAACCACCACAGACGCCGTAATAAGGACAAGGCGGCTCGACTCGATCGGTCGAGGCCTCCAACACATTGAGCAGATGCGCGGAGGAGAATCGCTTATGCTCCTCGATAATCTCGACCTCGACCAACTCTCCCGGAAGGCCGCCGGGTACAAAAACAGCTTTGCCATCTAGACGGCCAATCGCATCACCGCCGTGGGCCAGAGCATCTAATCTAATCTGCACCATTGCGTGCATCTCCTTATACCTGAATAGTCAAACTCTAGTGCGGTGGCCGGGTGCTGTCAAAGCGCCCCTACTTGCTTTGTCGGTGCATTCTATCTGTGCTATAATCCTCCCGCTTATGCAAGATGAACACTGGATGCGCCTGGCTATCCAACAAGCACAAGAAGCGGCACAAGCGGGGGAAATCCCCGTGGGTGCTGTGGTCGTCAAGGATGATCAGGTAATTGGCAGAGGCTGTAACCGCAAGGAACAGCTAACCGACCCCACGGCGCATGCCGAGATATTGGCCTTGCGCCAGGCCGGAGAAACGCTGGGCTCTTGGCGATTGAATGGTGCCACACTCTTTTGCACACTAGAACCGTGCAGCATGTGTGCCGGTGCCATGGTCAATGCTCGGCTCGACCGATTGGTGTTCGCTTTGCGTGATCCCAAGACAGGCGCCGCTGGGTCCGTTTACGACTTGGTGCGATCTCCCTGGCTCAACCACCGCCTTCAGATAACTGCGGGCGTTCTGGAAGACGAAGTTAAGGAGATCATGGATGCCTTTTTCGCGTCATTGCGGCGCGACCCCGCGGAGGGGTGCCAGAGTGGTCGAATGGGGCGGTCTCGAAAACCGTTGTAGCGCTTGCGCTACCGTGGGTTCGAATCCCACCTCCTCCGCCAGTTTGGTCTTACTACTCGAGCACAAAACATTCGAAGAATGCGCTATGTAAGACCAAGTTTCCCAAGCCACGCTGCCAGAGTTCATCTAGCAACGTGGCTCTTCTTTCAGACACAACACGCACGAACGGCGAAATCATATCCTCTCTGTTTGTAGCCAACAAACTGCCAAACTACCCAATACTGACCAAGTTTACTTAAAAGGACATCGACAGTGAAAATTGTGGCAATTAATGGGAGTCCTAGAGGAAAAGGTAGCGTTTCAGCAATTATGCTAACGGCCTTTTTAAGTGGGGCCGGGGCGGATGTTGATATTGTCGATATCACTTTGGCCGAAAAAAACGTGGAATACTGCCAAGGGTGTTATTCTTGTTGGACAAGCAGCCAGGGATGCATTTTGGATGACGATTTCAATGAGATCGTAAAATCCGCCGCAAATACAGATATAATCGTTTTTGCTTCCCCTGTGTATTTCGGGAACGTTACGGGCTTGTTCAAGAATTTTATTGACAGGCTTACTTCGACGGGGAATCCACATGCGGAAGTAAAAATGGGCGCTCCAAAATTCATCATGCTCAGCAATTGCGGATACAACTCGACAGATGAATTTGAAATTGTTTCTCTTTGGATCAAGCAACTCGTCAATAGAATGAATAGCTCGCTCCTGGGCGAGTTTTATTGCCCGAATGGGAAACAATTAAGAGATGGCAAAAGCGAAAAGACTCAAGCCTACCTAAAAATGTTGGCCGAGCAAGGAAGCATACTACTGGCTTGCCAATGAGCGGTCAAAACATCATGGCATAATCTTACTGTGTGCTGTCTTCGATTTGATTGACCTCACGCCCCATCTCCTCCGCCAAAGTAACATGCAAATTGTAATACAAAGAAAGCCCCCCTCTTAAAGAGGGGTTTTCTTTGTTATATAACACTTTATATCTTTCGAATAAACCCCTGTTCAATGAACCTGTTTCAGAGGGAAAATGATTGACAAAAGTACTATATAGAATTATTTTATATAGCATAAAGATACAGTACAGCTAGGAGGTGATGAGCTGATCGAGAAAACAGAGGGAGGATTCCTAATATCCCAAATCAAGCAAATACAGGGCCGGATATTTGAAAAGTTGCTTGCTCAAGCACAGATAGAAGCCTTTAATAGCGCTCAAGGACGAATATTGTATGTCCTCTGGGAATCAGATTCTATTCCCATCGTCGAACTCTCGCAGAAAACCGGCCTGGCAAAATCCACACTTACCAGCATGCTCGATCGCATGGAGAACAGTGGCCTTGTCTATCGTATTAGCGACAAGGCTGATAGACGTCAGATCAGAATCGGCCTTACGGAGCAAGCCAAAAGGCTGAATGACGATTACCAGCTCGTTTCAGCCAAAATGAACGACCTCTTTTACAGAGGTTTTTCAGATGATGAGATTGTCGTATTCGAAGGCAGCTTGAGAAAAATCCTGGCTAATCTGGAAACACAAGAACAAAATGACAGCAAAGGAGACAGCCCTCATGATTAAAAAATCCGTATCCCCATCGAACGATTTCTGCCCGCAGACCTTGTTCCTTTATGGCACCTACAAAGAGGACGGCACACCCAATTTTGGCTTGTTCTGCTGGTTCAGCTATTACTGGGATGGCGAGCTCGGCGTGATGGCTTGCATCGGTGGCGAAAAACTCACCAAAGACAACATCCGCAGGGATGGCGTTTTCTCGGCCAATCTGGTTACGGGGGCCCTCCTGCCCTATGCTGACTATTACGGCACCACGAATGGCTACGAGTCCACCAAGATGGACGTGACGCTGGAAACAATGCCCGGCGCTGTTCTCAATGTTCCTATACTCGTGGATAGCCCCTGGAGCTTTGAGCTAGAGGTGATGCAAACTATTACACTAGATGATAGCGACGTCTTTCTCTGCAAAATCCGCAACGTTCTCGCCGATGAAGCACTAGTGGACAGAGAGAAAAGCATCGAGGAGTTGATACAGGCCATTCGTCCTGTCAAGACAACTTGCCAAACCTATTTTTCTTTTGCAGGAGAGAAACTGGGGGGCTGGGGCGAGATCAAGGATAGATTGTAAAAAACAGGCAGAATGATTGTCATCACTCAAGGGGTGTCGTTCGAGAACTTGTGAGCCACACCTCTTTTTGTGTCAAGAAAACAGCCTCCACAACAATTCGAGGTTCTTTTGGCAAAGATGAATCAATTCGATTTTTATGCGAGCATTATTGAAACGATACTTGTCGTTGTAAAATACAAGCATTGATCTGCAACAAGTCCTGATGCAGACCAAACAATCATAGGCCCTTCACTCTTTACTCATTGACCAAGGAGCCAGAATGAGCGAGCCCAATCTCTCCCTCCTTATCGAAAATCTTTCGAGCTTCTCCGAAGAAGTGCGCATTGATGCTGCGCAACAGTTAGGGCAAGCACAAGATGCTGCCGCCGTAGAGCCGCTCATCAAAGCTCTCAAGGACAAATCCAAGAGGGTCCGTATTGCCGCGGCTGAAGCTCTGAGCAGAATTGGAGATCCGCGAGCCATCAAACCACTGTGCAAAAGGCTGAAGGCTTTTTTAGAGGATGAGTATGTTTGTAGTGCAGCAGCACGTGCCTTGGGGGCTTTCCCTGATCCACAGACAATCAAAGTGCTTTCTCAAGTGCTCAACGGGCATATTCAGGAGATCAGCGTTCGCGTTGCAACGGCCCAAGCCTTGGGCCAAATCGGCGGCGCGGAGGTGCGTGAGCCGCTAACTCTAGCCCTGGCAAACTCAAGCCCTGATATCCGCAGGGCGGCCGCCCAGGCTTTGGCAGTATTGAATGGATCATCAAGCAGTGACACAAATGCACTGGATAGCTCGAATGAGCCAGAACGCTCTCAGAATGCCGATGCGCTCATCCATGCTCTGGCAGATAGCGATAGTTCTGTCCGCTATTCCGCCATCCAAGCTCTGACTGAGATGAAAGAACCTCGCGCAATAGCCCCCCTTTTGGCTAGATATCATCCAGGGGAAGGCTGGAATTCCCCTAGCAGGACAGAGCTTGTCGTTTTGTCTCAAGCTCTGGGAGAACTGGGAGACGTTACAACCATCAGAACAGTCATCCAAAGGACAGTGACTATCCCTGATTATACGGCGGAAGGGATGTTGCAGCGCGATGCCCTCTATAGGGTGATTTGTAACTATAGTCCAGAGATACTTGCTCAAATCATTAGCGACAAGGATGAGCAAACGCGCCGATATGCTGCCAGAGTGCTCGAAGAAAACCCCGTTCCAAGTGCCACACCGAGTGTCATCGAACACCTGTCCACAGCTTTGACGAATGATGACCCGGGCGTGCAAGCAACGGCTGCCCGAATTCTAGGAAAAATCAAGGCTTCCCAAGCCATCGAGCCGCTCATCCACGCATTGGGGAGTCTAGACGATCATGTGCGCGTTATGTCAGCCAGTGCCCTCCGTTTGTTAGGGGAACCGCAATGGGGAGAGATCATCCACGGAGATCCGGATGACTTTCAGGCGCTCATAAAACTCGACGATTCTCGCATACCCGTCTATGACAACCTCAGACAAGCCTTATCCAGCAAGGGGTCCCCAGCTTGCAAACAAGCTCTGAGCGCCCTAGGTTACCTGAGAACGCCCGAGGCAATAGAGATTCTCGTCTCTAAACTCGATGACCGGGACATTGGTTTTCGTTGCAAGGTTCTAGAAACACTCGGGGAAACTGGATCCGTTAAAGCCATTGAACCCCTGGCCAAAGCTATAGCCGACCAGGAAAATCAGATTAGCGAGATGGCCGTAAAAGCTTTGGGGAATATCGACAGCGACAGGGCACGAGAACTGGTCCGCATAGCTCTGCACGATGAGCGCGAGCGATTACGCATCGCTGCCATAAAAGCACTCAAGAAATCCGAACGCCCTGAGGATACATCCCTATTACTGGCTATGGCGCAAGACAGTACGAGCTCGGTCAGAGCCGCAGCTATTGGCTCTCTGAATAGCACTGCCGAGAAGCAAATATTACCCGTATTGCTGAAAGCGATCAATGATCCGGAAAGTAATGTGCGTGCAACTGCTGCCCAAATGCTGGGAAGCGTCGGTGGCGAGAATGTCATCGACCCGCTTATTCATGCTCTGCAAGATCCTGCAAGCAGCGTAGGCTCCGCTGCAGCGCGTGCATTGGGGCAAATCGGCGATGAACGCGCCATAGAACCCTTGATTGCAATAGCAGAAGTGAGCAAAGCACGCCTAGCCGCACAGCAAGCCCTATTACACTTTGATGATCCTCGCATCATCAAACCACTCAGCCGAGCTTTGGGAGAAGAGTTGGCCAAGCCATATGCCGATATCTATTCAACAGTAGGTTCTATCAAAAATCGGGAACTCCTTGTAGGTATCTGTCGACATGCCCTTATAGCCTTGAGAAGTTCCCTGTACAACATGGGAACTGAGGCTCAAAGAGCAAGTGCTGAAAAGCGTTACCGGATCGTCGACTATATAAAGCGCAATGAGTTGCAGCGGGGTCAAGAGATTTACAAGATCGCCCTTGAGGATTCGGATGCCAAGGTACGCGAAATCGCTGAACGAGCCTTACAGGAAATCAAGTGGGCTCAAAAAGCAAAGGATGATTATGACGAAGCCATGCGTACCCTATAGTATGGATTACAGATCGCTGTAAAGATCAAGAAACGCCCGGAAAAATAGGGTTATCGCATAAGAAAACTGGTGCGATAACCCTATTTTATGCTAAAGTAGCTGCTAGATGCGCAAGCAAATCCAATCCAAGGAGTCAACCTATGGGCCAAGAGAGTCCAGCATCCAATTCCCTGCCGCTTTTGCGCAAACTGAAGCCAATCTTTATCCTGTCTCTGTTGATCACGTTGGCAACCGCGAGTACTTCGCTCGTCGGGCTGCTCAACACTTCTACCATTTACCCAAATGTAGCGCTACAGAGCGCCTTTGCCACCAACGATATCGTCAATCTCATCATCGGTGTGCCGTTTCTGCTTGGCACCATGTGGGCTACATCCCGTCACAAGTTGAACGGTTTGCTCTACTGGCCGGGAGCGCTGCTTTACGTGCTCTATAACCACATCACCTATCTCTTTGCCATGCCTCAGAGCTGGGCCTTTGTCGTCCACCTTTTGATTGTAGCTGCAACCATCTACACCGTTGTCGTCCTGTTCATGCACATCGATAGCCAAAAGGTCAAATCCATCATAGAAGGAGCGTTGCCCGCGAAATTTACAGGTGGTGTGCTAGCAGGCCTGGGGATTGTGTTTCTCTTGCGCGGGGCAAGCACTGTGGGGACTATCTATAACGGTCATTCACTTGTAGGAGACCCCGATGTGGCAACGCTGATTGCCGACTCTGTGTTGGCTCTGATCTGGATTATTGGTGGGATTGCTCTGTGGAGGCACAGGACAGTAGGCTATGCAGTTGGTCCGGCGTTGCTGTTCAACGTGAACCTGCTCTTTCTCGCTTTGATTGTGCTCATGCTAATCCAAACACTCACAACCATCTGGGGCTATGCCCTCATCGATTTTGTGGTGATTATCGTCATGGCGCTGGTGTGTCTGGTGCCATTGGGGCTTTATATTCACAACATGGCTCAAGTTAGAGCAACACGGCAATAGCAATTGTCCCCTAAAAAGTCCCCTGCTCCGCACTCAGCGGAATAGGGGACTTTGTTTACGCATATGTCAGAGAGCGCTAGAACAGCTTGGGGAGCAGCATCCCCGTCTTGGTCTTGTACTCGGCATACCCCTTTTTGTTGCCAAGTAATCTATCTTCCATGAGCGGTACGCTGACGCCCAGGAACATGAGCGTATTGGCCAACGGCCCAACAAGGGCAATCCAGGGTGAAGCACCGGAAAACAAGGCCATAAAATATATCCCCCACCACATAAAGATTTCGCCCAGATAGTTTGGATGGCGCGAGTACTTCCACAGTCCCCGATCCATCACTTTGCCAACGTTACGCTTATCCCGCCTAAAATGGCGCATCTGCGTGTCGGATACAAGTTGAAGCAACACCGCACCAATGCACAGCAGCATGCTCAGTATCACCCCGACATTCACCTTTGCAGCATATACGATGAATTGAATCGCCGGAATCATGACCAGGAAAACGACCAGTGTAGGAAAAAGGTGAATGCCGAATAGATTCGTTACGAACCAAAGCCGGGGATGCCCTTGCTTTATTTTTGTATATCGCCAATCCTGGGTGTCTAGATTCTCGAACGTGTGAGCCCAGTTTAGAGTCAAACGTACACCCCAAAACAATATGACCCCTATCATCAAACAAACACCTACGCTTAAAGATCCTGAATGCCCTGCGATAAGCGGGATGATAATAGAGGGTGCCACGCTCCAGTAAGGATCATAGATAGATGAGTTCTGAAAAAAGAGACCGACCATCCAGATGAGTAGTGTGGCGATCAAGTCCGCGATAAAAATCCGCCATAGAAGTGATGGCGCCGCAAGTGCATAAAACACCGCGATACCCGCTGCAACAGCAGCCAAATAAGCGGCTGCGATAACAAGAAAACCATAGGTTCTGTTACGCTTTAGTTGTGACACAAGCCCTCCTCGGAGTTCATCGAGACCATGCGAGTAACACTCTCTTCCTCTTGTCGTCAGATGTACACACCCAATAGTACGGGAACCGTGCTCATCTGGCATGCGTTTGTACCATGACGTCAATAGTTGCACTGCTGCAACATACGTGACTCTCCTTACGTCTCGAATCGCTGCAGCAGGACTCCCCTCTGGAGAAATCATGGATAATCATAAGCGTTTGTATACTGCCGCGATTATTGGTATTTGCCTCGTTGGCATGGTGGCCTATGGCATCTACTGGGCATTCTACGATATCCAGCATATTGATGGACAAGTGCTTCTCGACCACGTCATGTCTCCAGATGAAACCTATACTGTCAGCCTCTACAGAAATAATGGCGGAGCTACTACGGGCTATGCCGTGTTGGGCGTTCTAGCAAATAACGAAACGGGATATCACAAAAACATCTACTGGCAATATCTTTGTTCGGACGCTACCGCCTCTTGGTTGAATGAGGAAACTGTGACCATCAATGGGCATGAACTCGAGGTGAGAAGTGATGTTTATGACTATCGCCGAGAGTAATCAGGATTAAGCCCCAAAATCATGGCACAGCTAACAGGAGCGCTACGTCGCAATAAGCAACGGCTTGTAGGCATTGATGATGATAGAAACCATGCCCAGCTTTTCCAGAGAGTTTCGCGTATCGTAGCGCAAAGAACGACCAACGTGACCATCAGACTCGTTCCAATAACGATAATGAAAGATACCCTGCTCGTCGCAGTATTCCAGCAGCTCGACTTCAAATCCTACTTTCTCAAAAAGGTGGCGAAAGAGTTGATAATCATAAAACATCTTGTGGCCATAAGCAGGATGATCGGCGGGCCCAGGGCCGCCGACTTTGGCCATGTTCTGATACCAATCGTTACGAAAATTGGCATCGGGCACAGCACAGCGCAAATAACCACCCGGCGCAAGATAGTGGTAACAATTGCGCGCCGCGGCAAGGCCTTCTTCGTAAGTCATATGCTCCCAAACATGCTCGGCCAGTAGCGCCTCTAGCTGTTCACCAGCGCAGATACGCTCCCAATCGTCGGCGTTTAGCACGTTCAACATGTCCTGTTGAGTAGATACCCAGCCTTCCTGTGCAAATCGGCCTGCTCCGATGATCAATTTCATGTTCGCCCTCACCGAATGAAAACGCCCACAACGCCAATTCAATCACGTTGTGGGCATAAGAATAGCCTTTACTACGCCATAGTAGCCAGCATATCGTGCGTCACCTCATACTGCAACGGCAAATCCGCCTGCCAGCGCTCAATCTCTTTTACCGCCAGTGCAACGAGCCCCCGGTAAGAATCGATAGAAAGACCGGCAATGTGCGGCGAGAGCAGCACATTATCCAGCTGACGCCAAGGGCTCTCTAGCGACAAGGGCTCCTCACCAAATACATCAAGCGCCGCCCAAAAGCGCCCCGTGCTTAGCTCACGCAACAAGGCATCCTGATCGACCACCCAACTTCTGGCAGTGTTAACGAACACCGCGCCATCCTGTAACAAGGCCAGTTCACGCGTCCCCAGCAGATTGTGGGTTTCTTCCGTCACAGGTAAATGCACCGAGACCACCTTGCAAGTTGAGAGCAGTTCGTCCAACTCAGCCTTGCAAACACCCAACTCATGAGCCCGCTCCTGGCTAAGGTAAGGATCGTAGGCCAGTACCTCAGCGCCAACAGCTTGAAAGGCTCTAGCCGAGCAACGCCCCACATAGCCCATGCCCAGCAAACCCACCTTTTTGCCGCGTATCTCATAGATGGGATCGTCCTTGGCCTTGGGCCAGGCCTCTCCCGCCTTCATGCGGCGATCGTAATCCTGGGGTCGGCGCAGTCCCATCATCGCTGTCAACAACGAATATTCGGCCACCGACTCGGCAATACGCGCTGCCGCATGGGTCACACGAATGCCCCGGTCATAAAGGGCATCTGTCACAAAGCCCTTGACACTGCCGGCAGCATGAGCTACCAGCTTGAGCCGATCAGCCTTCGCCAATACTTGCTCATCCAATTTAACAATACCCCAGCTGGTAATCATGGCATCGACGCCGGGCAATCTTTGGGCCAACTCTTCTGACGTCCAGTTGCGCCCATCCTCGTTCAACTGTACGTCCGCCACGGCATTGAGCCGGGCCAAAGCTTCATCAGAAAGAATCAACCCCCGTAGGGGCACAGGAACTGTCACCAATACTTTGATTTTGGACATGTGCGCCTCCTTTACCTAACTTGGGGAGATTAACATCACGATAGGGGTGCGTCAATAGAAAAAGGCCCGGGATAATCCCGGGCCTTGGTTTATTTTTGCTTGAGTGCTTCGGCAACAAACTCACGGAAGAGGGGGTGCGGCGCATTGGGCCGCGATTTGAATTCGGGATGGAATTGACTGCCCACCATCCAGGGATGATCGCGCAACTCGCCAATCTCAACCAGTTTGCTATCAGGCGAAACACCGCTCCAGACCATTCCAGCTGCTTCCATATCTGCACGAAAGCGATTGTTGATCTCGTAACGATGGCGATGGCGCTCATTCACGCTGCCTGTGCCATAGGCACGCTGGGCTTTGGAGCCCGGCACCAGATTGCAAGGATAAGAGCCCAGACGCATCGTGCCGCCCATGTCCGTAATCTCACGTTGTTCCAACATCAAATCGATCACGGGATAAGGACCATCCGGTAGAAATTCCGAGCTGTCTGCTTCAATCAAACCCAATACATGCCGAGCAAACTCAATTACCATCACCTGCAAACCTAGGCACAATCCAAGATAAGGGACTTTGTTCTCACGCGCATATTGAGCAGCCATGATCTTACCCTCGATGCCTCGCGGTCCAAAGCCACCAGGCACAATGACGCCCTGAACGCCTTCCAGCGCCTCTGTGACATCAATACGACCGCGTTCCAGTGCCTCGGAATCGATCCAATCAAGCATCAAGCGTGTATCGTGAAAAGCGCAGGCGTGCAACAAGGATTCCTGCACACTGAGATACGCATCGTGCAGCTCGATGTACTTGCCAACCAAGGCAATGCGCACCTGTTTGGTAGGGCACAACAGACGATCTACCATCTGACGCCACTCACCAAGATCAGGTGCCGTGCCCTGTAGATTGAGGCGCCGCATCAAATAATCTCCCAGGCCGTAATCCTCAAGAACCAAGGGCACCTGATAGATGCTGCGGGCCGTCTCTAAAGGGATAACTGCCTCACGAGGCACGTCGCAAAAGAGCGAAATCTTGTCCAGGAGGTCATCGGCGATGGGATAATCCGCCCTGCAAACCACCACATCTGGCTGAATGCCGATACTGCGCAGCTCGCGCACACTATGCTGAGTAGGTTTGGTTTTGAGCTCTCCCGTGCTCTTGATATAGGGGAGAAGGGTTAGATGGATGTAGCAAGAGTTCTCATAGCCAACATCTTTGCGCATCTGGCGAATAGCCTCAAGAAAAGGTTGGCTTTCGATATCGCCTACAGTACCGCCAATTTCCACAATGACCACATCGGCTTCAGATTCCCTGCCAAGCAGCTTAATATGCCGCTTGATCTCGTCGGTGATGTGCGGAATGACTTGCACCGTGCCACCCAGAAAATCGCCATGGCGTTCACGCGCGAGAACAGACGAATAAATCTTGCCGGTTGTGAGATTACAGCGCACTGTATGATTGACACCAGTGAATCGCTCGTAATGCCCGAGGTCGAGATCCGTCTCCGTCCCATCGTCCAACACATAAACTTCACCGTGCTGATAAGGCGACATGGTGCCAGGATCTACATTGAGATAAGGATCCAACTTTTGAATAATGACTTGAAGGCCACGTGCTTCGAGTAGACGCCCAATTGATGCTGCGGTAACGCCCTTACCAAGCGAGGATACAACGCCGCCAGTGCAAAAAATAAATCGGGTCATTTTGTCCTCCACATGATCCTGGGGCACAAACAGCCCGGGTATCAAGTATAACAGTTCATTCAATCGATTCCAAATCAAAACCCAACATAGGCTAACTGGACCCTATTGCACCCTGACAGCCTACCCTAGTGTTTAGATCAAGCCGGCCCGCACAGCATGGACGGCCGCTTGGGTACGATCGGACACATCCAACTTTTGGATAATGTTCTTTACGTGGGTTTTGACCGTTGTGGTACTGATGTAAAGGGCCTCTGCGATTTCGGCATTTGTAAGGCCTTCGGCGACCAGTGCCAGCACCTCTAGCTCGCGATCAGACAGATTTGTTTGTACGGTAGCCGGATCAGCAGGGATAGCCCCTAGATGCTCTAGACGCTTCAAAAGCTCTTTGAGCAGACCTGGCGCTACCACGGCCCCACCCTCATCGGTTATGCGAATAGCACGCACAAATTCTTCACGACCAGTATCCTTGAGCACATAGCCCGCCGCTCCTAGAACGATGGCCTTGTACAAATAATCTGGATCATCGTAAAGGGTCACCATAAGCACGCTCGTCTGCGGAGAGAGTTGTTTGATCTTTTCGAGAGCGGTCAAGCCGTCCATCTCCGGCATACGAATATCCAACAGCACAATGTTGGGCTGACACGAGGGCAACTTTTGTAGTGCCTGCTCACCGTTCGAAGCCTCAGCAACCACTGTGATGTCCGGTTCGAGACTTAACATGGATTTGAGCCCCTCGCGCACAATCATCTGATCATCAACCAGCATCACGCGAATCATGATCCATCCCCCCTATCTTCTGGCATTGGGATGGTGACAAATATTCGGGTGCCTCGCCCTAGTTCACTATCAACCGTGCATGATCCATCCCACAAACGAGCCCTCTCACGAATACCCACCAGGCCGATATGCAAACCCCGCTCTGGCTTGGCCACCACTTTGCCAACATCGAAACCTTGACCATGATCGATCACTTCAATACAAAGAAGACTCTCATCGCGATAGAGTTGCACGCTAACGCGTTCAGCCTGCGCATGTTTAAGCACATTGGTCATGGCCTCTTGAACGATGCGAAATATGGCAGCTTCCAACGAAACAGGCAAAGTTGGCCAATCCGCACTAAACTCGGCATCTACAGCCAAACCAGTATCCTGCATTTGCTGGGTAAAAAATAATCGCAAGGCATGCAGCAAGCCGAAATCATCCAAACCAGCCGGCCTGAGCTGCGCGATGAGGCGTCGTGATTCATGAATAGCATCACGAACTAGCCGAGAGCCTAGTTCCGCCTCTGCAGTCTGCCGCTCAGGGTTACGATCTTGCCAGGCACGAGCGCTTTGCAGGTGCTGATAGGCAGCCACGATAAGCTGCAAGAGTCCGTCATGGAGATCCAGAGCAAATTGCCTGCTGTTGGTCTCTTCCTGAGAAATGACCCGCTCGACCCAAGAGCGCAACTGTTCTCCCTGTTCTTCTAGTTCTGCATAAAGTCGGGCATTATCAATAGCCACGCCAATAACAGAACTCAGATATTCCAGCCAAGCACGGTTTTCAGCACGGTCCAACTGCATATCAGGAGCAACAATCACCAAAAAACCAGCTGTCTTGCCACGAGATAAAAACGGTGCCACAGCAACAGATCGTCCGCCATCAAGTGTGGCAGAGCACACCTGTCGACAATTCCCAGCCTCCTGCAGCAATTGACGGAACTCTTGCAAAGCTTGGTCTTCTACATCCAAAAGAGACATCTGATCGGCAATATCCAAGTCATCATCGTTCAAAACGAGACTGACCTGACTCGCCTTGAACAAGCGCTGAGCAGCTTCTATGCCAGTCTGACGCACCTGTTCGAGCACCAGAGACGAGGCGATTTCTTGACCCATCTGCAAAAGTGCCAGAACGTCAGAAAGCATGTTGGTAAGCGTGCGCGTCCGTTCTTGCTGTTCGGCCAAAGACTGGTTGCGTGCTTGCAACTCTTGATTACTAGCATCCAGCGCGTCACGAATTTCGATCAACTCGCGGTTTTTGTCTTCCAATATGCGGGCATAGTTCTGCTGATCGCCAGAACCTACGGCAAGGGCCTTTAAGGTAAAGCTGGTTCGGTCAAGAATCTGATGAGGACGAAACATACGCTCAGAATAACGGCCGGCTACTTTGAGAGGCGTCAAGATAAACTCCCCAGCGCTTTCCCGGACTTCAAGGAACACCTGTGTGCAATCTTTGACATCAGCAATGAGTTTGTCCGAGTGTTTTGAGCGAAGCAAAACCCAATACGCTACTGTATCTAGCGCATAAAGTAAAGGACACATGCGTTTGAACAAGTATCCCAAATCTTCTGAAGAGCAAAACGTCGGCGCCAAGGAATCGAGGGGATCAAAGACATAATGTACACCCCGGCCGATCTCACGCATGCTACACTCTAGCGCATCAAGGAGATCATCTCCAGCCAAAGCAACCAGATTGAGTACTTGGACATTTGGCCAATCGCCCATAACAGAGTCGAGCATGCCATTAGAACGCGCATAAATGATGCGTGGACTAGCTCCCGCAGCACGATCTTTTAGCAATGCAACGAACGGTTTGTAGGCCTGGGGATCACTCACTGAGAAAACCACATTGTCGCCAATGCGGAGCTCTTCCAGTAGTTGATCGAGATGCTGACTCCCTGACGAAAACTGTAGATTATCCATAGCTCGATTCTAACGTTAACGCAGCATATCGACAATTATTCTTTGCATGTGCTTACAGTTTGGCTCGCAACAAACAAAAATGGTGTCATCCTTAGAGATGACACCAGCAAACATATCGCTTGCTAATTCAAGGCGTAGATAGCCACAGTATCGTTTTCGTAAACCAGCTCGAACAGGTCAGAGTGGAAGAATTCATCGTCGGCCAAAATAGGAGAATCCAAGTGTTCGTACACATAATCGAGGTTAGCGTTACGCATAGCTTGCGCGTATTCACTCACATCGTCGGCTTCCAGCAAGGCCAAACCAATCTTATCGATAGATGCAATTTGCGAGACAGTCATTTCGTTGATGTAAACAAGGGGCGGGACCAGAATATGGCGCCCTGTAACATATTCAATCCAATAACCGCCGTCCACAGCACCAATGTGTTCGGTCTGCCAATAATTCATGGCGATGGAAAAGCTGGCTTCAGGAACAGTATTTTCTTCAATCCAAGTCATAGCCGCAAGATCGCCATTGGTCACCCAGAACATACCTCGATCAATGCCCCAGTTCAATTTGTCGCGAATGCCCAATGCGCCCCACAGGCAAACTATTGTGCCAAGTGCAACGAGCCCGATTGATTGTCCCCCAAAGTGCGGGGCAATCAACCGACTCATATCCGCCAGAGCGAGGCCAATTAGCAGAGAAGTTGGCAAATAGAGGGCCAATACCAAAGTGCCGTTTGTCAGAAAACCGTTGGGGATACTGGAAAAATCGGAGTTGGCAAGAAACCAGACTATTACGACCCAAATTAAGATGCCTATAGTCTGTACGCGATAGGTTTTCCGAACGAGCAACCAAAGGGAACTTAGAATGGAGGCAATGATCACGGCCGGTTGTAGTCCCATTCCCAGTATAAAATCAAGGGTCAGGTAATCATACTGGCTCGTATCAGCACGAGCAGTTACTTCTTCTGCAGCAGAAACCGTCTTGTGTAGAAAAGAAGGAAGCCAAGGGGACATGAGAGCAAGAGCGATAGCGGAGATTAGTACAACCTCGAAAAGGATATGTAAGCGCTGACTGCTGCTGACTCGTATAAAAGCCGCAATGGCCACAATCAACGCTCCTACCAAGTAAAAGATGGCCACTCGGTAATGGCACAACCCCACCCCTGCCCCCATCACTGCCGTCAGGCCTATTAGCCACCAGGAGATACGGCCTGGCTTGAGGGCATCAAGCAGTACACCTAGAGCAGGCAAGAGCACCACTTGCCCCATAAGCTGAGCATACCGCCCCCAGTTCACATAGTGAGCAGGCATCATGCAAACAAGTCCGGCCATCACCGAGGCAGCCACAGCCGCTCGGCGACTGTGTGATATCCTTTTGGTGAGGAACCAAACAGAGGGCACCGTCAAAGCATTCAAAAACTGGCCGCCCCAGAGTACAGCCCGATGAGGCTCAAGATCACCAATCCATCCTAAAAAAGCGCTGTAGGTGTGATAGCCAAAGTGATAGGTAAAGCTCGAGATATCCACCAGTGGTTCATAGCTATCGGGTACCTGGCCAAACATCATGATGAGTTGGGTGATGAGCGTATGATGATAGGAATCGCCGCCGGCAGGATAGGCAATGCCACGAATTTGATACAGCCGTAGCAACAAAGCACCAAAGAAGATCAGGCCCAAAGAAAGTACAGATGCCAGTTTGGGTGTGAAATGCAATTCCACATCCTCGATGCGGTGAATGATGCGCACAGCCAAGCAGATCAGTCCCACCGCCAAAACGACGCGCAAGGCATTGGCTGAAAGAGCTAGACCAGCCGTCGTACAAAGCAGCAAAGTCAGCGGAAACAATGCCAGCGAAAGAATAGGGGCAAAAGCCAACGCCTCGTCTGGCTCGTATTCATGATGGAAACAGCTCAAGATCAGTCCACCAGGAACCAGCACCAGCAGCAAAGCACGAGCTATCAGTAACCCCATGCGCAGCCAGTCATTGGTCGGCAGCTCACTCGGAACATAGAGCAAGGTAATGCCGAGCAAACAGAGCACGCCAAGTAGCACACGCAGTGTTAGTTGTGAAAATTTCATTGACCCAACAACTCCTGATAAAGAGCCATCACCCGCATTGCATGCTCGTCAATCGAAACCGCCTCAAGATTGGGGCGTAGCTGAGAGAGCAAAGTCTTGTCTTCATTGGTAGTGCGAATGATGCGCGCCAGGCTGGCCGCATCACCAGCCGCATAAAGCAGGCCCGTTTCACCGTCGTGTACCTTTTCCTCCATGGCACCTAGCCGGGGAGCAATAACGGGGACTCCGGCGGCATAAGCCTCTTGGATAGTCACTGGTGAGTTCTCCCACCACAGAGAGCCCAGCACGGCGTAATCGGCCCACTCATAAACCTCGCCAACATGCTCACTGGCGATCTCGCCCATGAACTCGATCCAGGGGCAAGCCCCGACCGCACGAACAAGCTCTTGCGCATAATCGGGAAACATGTCGGGATTTCCATAGATACGGAGGGTCGCTCCACAGTCGCCCAACTCAAGAAAAGCATCCACCAATACGTGAACACCTTTTTGCCAGGCTAGAGAACCCACATAGGCATAGTTACCGCGATAAGGTGCATCATTTCCATGCCGACCCGCAATGCGTGAGAGATCAAGGCCGTTTTCCAGAATGTGAATCTTTTCGACAGGATAGCCCGCAGCGGCGTATTTGTTGCGCAAAAAGAGCGAGGGAGTAACAAAGGCGTTCACCGCCTCAAGTGCACGCTTTAAATGGCCCCGCCGATGAGCGAACAGGGGCATCATAAACGGCGCCAAATAACGAACAGCGGGGCGCGAGAGTTTGGCCGCCGCACACCAGGCACATTCATAATTCCAATGGGTGCCATAGCAAATAGTGCCATCAGGACGAACAAACTGGGCATTGGGGCAAATGGCCCAGTAATCGTGCAGCGTCATCACTACGGGAATGCCGCGCACTTGTGCCTCAGTAATCAGGCCGGTGCCCAAACCCTTGAGGTGCTGCACATGAACGATATCCGGTTGGTAGCTATCCAGCAGCTTGGCAAAAGAGCGGCGAGCAGCCGGATTGATATAATCGTGGCGAAATTCAATCAGAGGATTTGCAGAGTTGGATGACTTGCCCTTGGCCAACTGATAGACAGGGACGCCCTCGTAGGACAGAAGGCCGCCGTCGTTCTCCGCAGGATCCACACAACCGCGACCGCAAAACACCAGTACCTCGGCCTCGCCGGCAAGATTCTTGGCCAGCGTATGTGTATAGACCTCGGTGCCAGCGCGATTCCCCGGTAGATATTGGTGGACGGCATAGAGAATCCTCACGCGTCATCTCTCCCACGCGATTTATTACCCAACTGTTTGAACCAGGCCATGGTACGCATGAAACGGCCCCGCTCATAGGCGTGATTCAGGGCTCGCGCCTCCTCCAGCTCTTGCCGAAACTGCGGCCCGGGGGCAAAGTCGATCTCGTAGCCGGCCGCAAGATCGGCAGCCTTGGTGGGGTGCGTGCAAAAGCGAATCAGCGGCTCAGCCACGCGATCCCAAGTCATCTCGCCGGCCACGCGTTGGAAGCATTCGGCTCTGGCTGCGCGGGCGTCCTTTTCAGAAAACAGGGCGAGCAAGGCATTCGTCACCCCGTTGACATCGCCAGGGGCAACTACATAACCGAGACCCTCCTCGCGAACCAGATCAGCGAGCACATCACCCTCAGATATGACCATGGGCAATCCGGCCCAGATATAATCCAGCAAACGGGTGCGGTAGGCAAAGCGCGGCTCTATGCCCGGCTGATGGAGTGAGATGCCAATATCGGCTTCGAGCAAATAGTTCTGACGCTCAGCATAAGGCACCCAATTGCCCACAAAGACATGTTGCCCCATCAGCCCCAGTTCATCGCAAAGGGCCAGCGTCTCGGCGCGCATGCGCATTTCCGGCATCCGTGATTCAAAGGGGTGGTTGGTACCCGGAAAATAGAGATAGACATCATCGCGTATCTGCAGCACGTTAGAAAGAGCGCGAACAAGGGCGATGGGATCGAACCAGTTCCAAATGCCGCCACCCCAGACGATGAGGTGCGCCAAGTCATCCACACCGGGCATGACGCCCCGCACAATGGGCTTCGTAGGCCGGGGCTCCTGAGCACTGAGGCCATAGGGCACCACATCCACCAGAGAGCGCAAAGTCTCGTCAGCGTCATAGGTATAGGGGTTCAGTCGACCATTGGCGGCCAGTAAACCAAGATACAGGTCGCGCTGACGCTCGCTGGCGCACATGCAAAAATCGCCGTGCCGGAAAAAGACGTTCAAGGCTGTGGTGTCGTCGCTGTGACCACGCAAACGATCATCCATAGCCCAGTGGGCGTTCAGCGGAAGGCACTCGGTCGATGAGGGCACATAGGCATCACCTACCCAGGGTATATCCAGGCTACTCAGCAGAGGATAATCGGCTGCGGCAAACGCCGAAGTGATAACCACATCGGCCTCAGCAATCAGTGGAACAATCTCGTTCTCATCTTCCAACGTAATAGGTACTACACGCCAAGCCATCTCAGGCAAGATCCCCTGTACCGGCGCAGCCAAAGTCACATCACAATAGCGCGACAAAACACGACACAGTTCCCACACACGAATGCCCGTACCGGCCATGCGAGGGCCAACCATATCCTGGCTCACAAAGAGCACACGTGAACGAGATTCCTGCAAGATTATCTCCCGGTTACAGTGTGATAGGCTTCCAGAACGAGTTGAAGGTGAGATGCAAAATCGGGCACTGGGCGCATACCCATAGACATATGCGCCACAGCATCAGGATCATCGGCAAGCTGTGCCATGCGTCGGGCCAAAGCCGAGACATCACCCGCCGGAAATAGCCAGCCACCGGCATAGGCTTGCACCAGTTCACGCATACCACCCAAATCCGAGGTAATCACCGGCACACCGGCCGCAAAAGCCTCGTATAAGATGGTGGGCGTGTTCTCGTACCATATTGAGGGCATGATCAAGACATCCACACCAGCCAGTACATCGCCGATTTGCGCATACTTGAAGGAACCGCGATGCTGCACACGGTCATCGGCAGCTATAGCGCGCTGCACATCCTGAGCATAGGGCGTTCTGGCAATACTGCCCCAATAATCCAGTCTGATATCAGTGCGAGGGGCTAGCTGCGCCAAGGCCAAAAGAGGCAGCATAGCGCCCTTGTGTTCAGCCAGAGGCCCAATGTAAGCACAGCGTAGCGTTTCAGAGGCGGTTCGCTCTCGCATGATCCCCTCAGGATCGACGATACCGTGGGGGGCATGAACTAACTGCTGAGCATTCAGACCGTTTGCTACCAGCATCTCACGCTGAAAAGCCCCCGGGCAAAACACCACTCCTGCCTTGTCGAGCTGTCCACAAATATAGTCCTGGCGTTCCCGCAAGGAAGATAGCCAACGCAGAGGGCCTCGCCCAGCCAAAACTCCATTATGAGATAACCATAGCATAAAGCGCCAGCCCCACGCAGGTAGACGCCCCACCAGGCCGCGCAGCTGCGTTCCGCGAGGCCCCATGTTGGTGATGCAGCGGGCGCACTGGCCGATATCCACCGGCCCGGGGCACACGTCGCCGTCAACCCTCATGAGCTGGCTGGTCGGGCAAATGGCCCAGTAATCAGTGAGGGTGGCCATCACTGGGATATGCTGCTCGTGGCAAAGATCAATCACGCCCAATCCCAAGTTGCCCGGATGCGTGATGTGTACGATATCCGGTTGGGCCTCGTCCAACACATGCACCAACACATCCTTGAAGAGATCACCCGCATAGCTGGCGCGAACAGGGTCATCAAGATGGAGCAGGCTCGCCGCTACTGTAAGAGTGGGGAATCCCTCGATCTCTGAAGCGACCAAATGCGCCTGGGCACTGTCATCCTCGGCAAAGGTCAGCACCGTCACACGCTGCCCATACTCAACCAAGCCGCGAGCCAAGTTCAATGTGTAGCGCTCGGTGCCGCCAATACGTCCCTCACCAAATTGATGCACCACCAGTATGATGTGCATCAGATACGCCTCTCACCGTGCTGTGCTAAAAGCGTCTCATAACGCGTCAGTATCTCGGCGGCCACATCCGCCATGGCCGGCGGCGGCGTAATGCCCTGCTGCAAGCGATGCAGCAGTTCACGGTCGTGAGCCAAGCGCTTGATGGCCTCGGCCAACGCCTCAGCATCGCCAGGGGCAAAGGTGAGGCCATTCTTGCCATCGTGCACCAGCTCGGCCATGCCGCCAATGTTGGTAGCAATGACAGGCCGACGGGCGTACTGAGCCTCTAGAATCGTCATAGGGCAGTTTTCCCACCACACCGAAGGCACAACGAGGACGTCCAGCCCCGAAAGTACGTCGCCAATCTCGGCATTGGGCACACGCCCCTCAAAGCACACGGATGGATTCGTCAGGCTCTGTTCTAATCCATTCATATACGCCAAGCCATCATCATAAAGCGGCGCGCCGTAAATACGGCAATCGACCGGTTCGCCTGCCAGTAGATTCATGGCCTCAACCAACACCTCGACGCCTTTGTGGCGCGACACGGTGCCCACAAAGCCAATCTGCAGCCGCGGTTCATTGGGCAGAAGAGGGTCATAGTCAGCGAGGTTGTCGGGGTTGATACCGTTAGGAATGTAATCAATGCCGTCGGGCATATCGGCCCAGCGAGCAATGCGGTCGCGCAAAAAGCGCGAGGGCGCCCACAGGGCATCGAACTGCTGCAGCACCTGGCGGAAATGAGCGTCCCGCTCTAGCAAATGGTCTTGCGAGACGCCCGAGGCTTGCTTGTGTAACACGCCTCCGATACGTCGTAGCGTGCCGCGCACCCCCCAAGCCTTCATCCGAGCCAGCCTACCGCCCGAAAGCAGCGGCCCAGCACTGACATGATCGTGCGCCCAACAGGGGCCGCAGCGCTGCCCGCCATCGGGGCCGAGGCACAGCGCGTTCCATGGCGTCATCAGATAAGAACGATAGCACATGGGCCAAAAATCATGCAGAGTGAGCACCGCAGGGACACCGCGGGCCCGGACAACAGCCGGCAGCGTAGTAGAAAGCTCACCCAGATGATGAAAATGCACCAGATCGGGCTGAAATTCATCCAACACTTGCTCAAAGGCCGGCTCTATCGCCAAACAGCGATAAGCGCCCTCTGGCCCGCTGCTCCAGCTGTAATTGTTGACAATGCCATAGGTAGGCACGCCCTCATAAGCGCCACGCTCAATGCTGAATTCGGCCTTGCCGGGCCGGGCAACGCGGTAGCAAATGGCCACATCGTGCTGTGCACTCAAGGCTCTGGCCAGCAGGTTGACATGTACCTCGGTGCCGCCCGTAGAATCGGGCATGTAGCAATGCAGCACATAGAGTATTCGCATGGTGCTATTCGCTTCCAAGCCGCAAACCCAGCAGGCCCACGCCATAGCGCCGCGGGAAGGGCTCGTGGCCATATACTGCTACCGCGCTCTTGAGAATAATCTCGTAATCGCCCAGTTCAAGATGGCCAGATACATGGTACCAGCGCGGCAGAGGGTCAACAACAAAGGTCTCACGAATACAGAAGCCCTCTTGCCCCACATGGCGAATCAGCACCGTCATCTGCTGTTGAGCAGCGTTGCGCGGAGAGACCAGCTCAAAGGCCAGGCCTTCCACTGGCTCGCGCAGGCTACCACGCAGTGAAGCATCCTCGATAGCAAAGCGCGTCTGGCGGCCGAGGTATTTTTCGACCCAATACCAACCGTGGTACAGGAGGTTCTCCTCGCCCTGACCCACAGCAAAAGTTGTCAGGGGAGCAGTGTTCGCACCAAAAGAGCGGTTGTCCGGTACCATGGAAAGACGTTGCCCCGAGAACAAGAATCGCGCAAACTCACGGCGAAACAAGCCCCGCTTTCTGTTGGCCCAACGATAAGAGAGCAATCCACCCAATCCCTTGAAACGGAAGATGCAAGAGAACCAGGCGCGAATGTGCTCAAACAGCGTGTGCAGCGAGACGTTATAGCGCAGATCACGCAGCATGAACCAGGGCAGTTCCAGCCAATACAAGTACTTTAGCGCCATACGGATGCGATTTCGTGTATCCCAAAAGCGTACGTGGCTAGCATTGTGAATATGATGGATACGCGCTTCTGAGGCCAACACGATATCCCAGCCGGCACGGCGCAGACGCAGGCCCATATCGGCGTCATCGGCGCCCCAGTTTATAAAGCCCTCGTCAAAGAGCCCAACCTCATCGAGAGCCGCCCTCCTCAGCACCATGCCGCATCCCGTGGGATACATCACCTCGGCCGGTTCGGCACAAAAAGCCTCCATCTGATTGAGACCAGCGTTGGTACCCTGAAATTGTAGATTGAGGAGTGAACCCATCGAGTTCACCATCTCGGGGCGATCCATAAAGAGCACCTTGGAAGCACAAGCTCCGGCCTGCGGATGCTGAATCATGCAAGCCTGAACGGCCTCAAGCCAACCCGCGCAAGGCACAGCGTCGTTATCTATAAAAGCCAACAGATCGCCAGAGGCGGCGTGAATACCGGCGTTGCGAGCGGCACCCACCCCTGTGCCACCGCCCAGGGTAGAAACATACAGAGCATTATACTCTTGGGCAAGGGACTGAAGCAGCGCGGGGCTATCATCGGTCGAACTATCGTCAACCAGCACAATCTCAGCCTCTGCCGATTGCTGGCGCAACGAGAGAACACAGCGCTGGATGGTACCCTGCAGCCGCATCCCGTTGTGATTCAGCATAATCACCGAGATCGTACTAGTGCAGGCTTGTCTCTCGTTCATCAAACGCCCCTTGCCAATTGTTCGTCTAGCACCTGGCGCACCAAAGGATCACCACCCTTACGCGCGGCCTCGCCCAACAACCGACCAGCTGTAGCAGCCACTGCATGATTGACCACTTCTTCAGCTATTGCCGTATCATGGAGTTCAAGACCATCCCATAGCCAATAGGCCATGCGCCAGCTCTCATAGACGGCCAAGGGCATCGCTTGTGTGCTCACATCGACCATAGCACCTTTGAGAACTTGAGGGTATTCATTGAGCCAGTGCCAAACAATTCGCCTCAAAAAAGCAGAACGAATGCCACCAGATACAGAAACCACGTTACGGCCGTCAATGATATCTTGCAGTAGATGAGCAGAGATAGAGCGGCGGCGCACCCAAGCGCCAATCAGTAGACGCATATCACGGTACGAAGCCCTCTCAAATAACCACGATTCGCCAAACAGGGCATCAAATGCAGCACTTGAACCTTTTTCATGCCACACTCTGGCTGCCTTTTGAGTACAGCGCAACAAGCGCGAACCTGAACCATCGGCTAAACGCAACCGCAAATCGCGCCATATCCAATCCTCGGTGGCCTCATGGGCCAACCACTGTTGTGTCTCCAGAGGAATAGGCGAATCTGCCCCCAACAAACGCTGAGGAGCGTCCGACATGAAAAGTCTCTCAATATAACGCAACGCCGGCCGAGTATCGCCAGTTCCCGGCAAAAGACTTGCGACAATAGCCTGTCGCAGCTTTTGCGAGCCAGATGCAAGGCTGCCAAATCGCAGCAACTGAATAACCTGGTCGCGCTCAATACCTAATCCTTTGTAACCCAACATATCACCGAGCGTACGTGCCTGCACATATTCGCGCCGCATCACATAATTAGCCGAGCGTTCATGTGAATGATACACCACTGAATTGGGCGCACGTCGCACAACATAGCCAGCTTCGAGCACTTTTTTTGCCCAGGCCACATCCTCGGCGTATTCGACTTCCGGGAAAGGATGAGACTGCCAAATATCACGCAGCATGATACTGCTAACATTGTCAAAGCGACACAAGGCCAGACGCTCAGCCTCGCCAAGTTCGCCCAAACTTCGTTCATCAAGCTGCTGTGGCGGCAGGTTGGCTAGAGAATCCTGAAACGTCTCGGTCAAGCGCCGAGCCAGTGGCGAAGCCTCATCATGGGCAAACTGCGCCGAGTAGGCACCCACCACACGCACAGCATCAAGGGCCTCAACCAAAGCGGCAAGCCAGTGTTCGTTGGCGGGGATGGCATCCTGCACCAGGAATACCAGATAGCGGCCGCTGCAGGTCGCAGCAGCCATATTGCGCGTGCGTGCGTGGTGAAAAGTATCGCTGTCTATCTCGATGACCCTGGTGCCGGCCTCAGTCGCCAGAGAAAGTGTCCCATCGGTAGAACCTGAATCGATAATCACAATCTCAAAGGGAAGGTCGATATCTTGCGACTGTATCGCCTCAAGCGTATGCGCAAAATCCGGCCCAGCATTCAGGGTCGGAATAATGATGCTCAGGGCAGGTGGGGATGCAGCGTCAACCACGGCCTAAACCTCTTCGCCAAAGCGATGGCTCTTTTTCGTAAAGTACCAATAGCCCACTACCAACACAACCACCGCCGTGACTGCAGTACGCGAGAAAAAGTCCCAGGCTGGTGCAGCAGGGGGGCTGCCGTTAGTAAAGCCATACAACACCGAACGATAAGAAGCGACGATAGATGCCATTGGATTAAGGATATAAAGCAAGCGCCGAATGGGCAACACCAGTGTTCCTATGGTAGCTATCTCGGGCAACAGGTCGACCGAATAGAAGACCGGGGTCAGAAAGAACCAGGCCTGCATAACCACTTCCATAATGACACTGACGTCGCGATAGAATACGTTTGTGGTCGAAAGGATAAGAACAATACCAATGGTAAAGATGAGCTGCACAAACATGATCACAGGCAGATAGAGAAGCACGGGGGTAAAAGGAACACCCATCACGGCCATGAGCACAAAGAGAACCGGCAGGGCCAACAGCAGGTTAACGAGATTGGCCAGTACACTGGAAATAACCAGGATCTCGCGCGGAAAGTAGACCTTTTTGATCAAATGGCCATTGCCCGTAATGGCGTTGACCCCCGAAAGCACCGAAGAGCTGAAAAAGTTCCAGGGCAACAATGCGCTTAGCACAAATACGGGGAATCGTGGCGTCTCCAGGCTGGGAAGCATGACAGTAAACACCACCGTGAACACCAGCATCAACAGCAGTGGATTCAGCAACGACCAGAGAAAGCCCAGCATCGAGTTCTTGTAACGCACTTTGAGATCACGGACGACCAGTGTCCAAACGAGTTCGCGATAGCTCCAGAGCTCGCGTAGTCTGCTTATCATGCTTGCTCCTCACTGCTATCAACCGCGTGAGACCAGCTGGCGGGAATGTAAACCAAACCATAATGATCTCGCCCTTGTTGAGCCATGACGCGAAAACGATACCAGTAATCGCGATAATCATAAGTGTGTACGCCGCTGTGATCACACAGTGACACCGTCAAATAATAGGTGCCAGGCAACAGCGGCAAAGATTCCATCTCATAGCGCACTATGCCATGCCCTTCTATTTGCGCAATCTCCATGCCAGCAAATACCGAATTGGGGCCGGCGATGTGAGTGCCATCACTACGATAGATGGCAAAGCCAAACATGGGATCGGCGATGGGTTCATGAGCGTGATAATGAAACAAAATCGAAGCAGGCTCACCGCTGGTCAGCAATAGGCGATCTTCACCTTTAGCATCCATAAAGCGCACGTCCGTGATTTCAGCTTCGCCCGAACCCCAACGTCCTCGGCCTCGGCCTGCAAGACGGTCGTTCGCCTCGGTTTCCAGGCCATCGTCAAAGGCGGCAGTAGCGCCCAGATGGCTATCGGCAGCCAGTGCATCGCGAATCTCTAGATCGGCAGCCTCTTCCATCTGGTAGACATGCTCAAGATACGCGCTGATGACACTCTCCGCTGGACCGTCATCTACCAAAAGACCTTGGTCCAACCAGATAGCGCGGTCGCACATGGTACGTACATCGGCCAGATTGTGGGTGACGAACATAATAGTCACACCAGCCCGCTTGAGCTCGCTGATGCGCTCTAAACACTTGTTCTGAAAGCGTTGGTCGCCAACGGCCAAAACCTCATCAACCAACAGTATCTCAGCATCCACATTGATGGCCGTGGCAAAGGCGAGGCGTATATACATACCAGAGGAGTAGAACTTGACAGGGACATCGATAAAGCGCTCCAGTTCAGCAAACTGGACGATGCTATCGAACCGCTTGGCCATCTCGCTACGCTTGATGCCCAACACCGAGCCGTATAGAAAAACATTCTCTCGCCCCGATAGTTCTGGATGAAACCCTGCACCCAGTTCCAACAGAGCGGCCACACGGCCATTGACGCGAATGGCGCCCGAGGTAGGCTCGATAATGCGGCTAACCAGCTTGAGGCAAGTGCTCTTGCCAGAACCATTCGAACCGATCACACCAACCATCTCACCATACTCAATGGCAAAACTGACGCCCTTTAGCGCATCAAAATCGCGCTGATGCTCTTTACGCCATTTGCGACCGCGAAACAGGTCGACAAAGATATCCTGAAAAGAGCCCGCCCCACCAGAGCGCATAGAGAAAGACTTGACGACATCTTCTAGTTCGATGGCAGCCATGGGCTACTCCTATCCAATATGCCGATTATACCAGCAGCCAGGAGCCTTCAAAAGTAGAATCCACAAAAAGGGGCCGCGGATCAATTGATCCACGACCCCCGAGTCGGGGCGAGAGGACTTGAACCTCCGACCTCACGGACCCGAACCGTGCGCGCTACCGGACTGCGCTACGCCCCGAATGATTGCAGTATACGCCGATTAAAGAGACGCGCCAAATCAAAGGCGTGCTAAGCTAGTAGAGCATTCAACCAAAACGTTACTGCAGTATATCGGTTGGTTACGAACAAGATGCCCATGATGATAAGCAGCACACCGCCAATAATTGATATGACGCGTATGTGTTTGCCAATCTTTTTCAACAGCGGCAAGGCTAATTCCGAAAAAGCTGCAACCAAAATAAAGGGAAGGCCCACACCGGTTGAATAGATGGCCAGTAAAAAAGCGCCTCGCAACACAGTCTGCGTATCCGCCGCAAGAAGCAAAATGTTAGCCAGAATCGGGCCATAGCAGGGTGTCCACCCCGCCGCAAAGATAATCCCCACTAGAAAAGAGCGTCCGTAAGAAGGTCGATCTCCCAGCGTAGGATCTAAATGTTTTTCCATGAACAGCAGGGGGATACCGATGAGCCCGGTCATCTGCAAACCAAACAGAATGAGAAGCACGCCACCAATACGAATAATGTAGGGGAGGATTTGGGAAACCAACGAACCCAACAAACCCGCAGCAGCTCCGAGGAGAACAAAAATGAGGCCAAACCCAATCGCAAAAAACACAGCATGTAAAATGGTGTACCAGCGCGACACATCTTCTCTGCGTCCAGCAGCTGTACCCGTCATATACAGAATATAGGCCGGTACCATAGGTAACACACAGGGGGTGAAAAAGGACAAGAAACCCGCCCCCAGAGATACCCAGATATCCACCAGATTCATGTCTGTTGCTCCGAGTTCACCATGCGCACAGCCTGTTTGTAGGCGTCAGCCATGCCTTCTTCTGCATAGGGATAAACCAACAATACAACACCCAATCCAAAGAGCAACCCGGTTACACTGCGGCTGAACCAGGTGCTGCCCCAAAAACCCAATAGTTGCCCAAAACCATCCAAAGCCATTGGAATAGATAGGGCAACGAGCACTTTGAGCGTGATAGGATGCAATTTGCTTCGCACAAAACCGAATATCAGGCCAGCAATGAACATGGTGGTATAAATAGCCACATCGCGCTCACAATAGGCTACTTTGAACCCCATGATTTCGTTGCCTACAAACTGTCGGCCTAGCCCCTCCGAACCAGCCAAGGCATCGAGTTCCGCACTGCTGTAGACAAGCTGATCGCCGAAGAGAAAGTAGGAGCGTTCTGGCAATTGGTGACAGAATGGCCGGTAAATCACTTGCAGTGCGTTGCCAGCACCGTCATAGCCATAATGATAGAACAATGGAGACATAAACGGCAGCAATGCATAGAGACCGACGACGACGTTAACCAAGGCCAGCCAGTGCTTGCTGACAAACAACATCATATATCCGGCAAAGCGGTCTACTTTTACGGCCAGCCGAGCCAGCTTCTCTAGGCGGCCGGCGGCCTCTTTATCCTGCAAAGGGGTTCCCATATTCACTCGATAATCATATCAAGATAAGATTGCAGTTGCGCCTCTGTCAGTGTGCCTTCATGAATAGCCACGATCACACCATCGCTATCGAGGAACATGCTTGTTGGGATACCCCGAATAGAATAACCAGTCGCTACAGAAGCTTTGTCATCCAAAAGTATAGAAAATGTCATCTCTGCCGAATCCGCAAAGTCTCTAACTGTATTGGTCGATTCTTGGATGTTCACAGCCACAATCTCAAACTGGTCATCCGCATCAGCATAAGCTTCGACCATATAAGGGATTTCCTGCTGACAGGGACCACACCAGCTAGCCCAAAAATTCAGCATAACCGGCTTGCCCTGAAAGTCACTCAGCGCTACAGCCTCGCCATCGAGAGTCTCCAGGCGAAAGTCAGGCGCTACTTGACCCTCAGCAGGCTTGGAACTACTGTCATCTGTTACAATTAGCCCCAGAGCCGCCTCCTCGGGCGTATCGCTGCTACAGCCCATGACTGCTAACGCCACAATCAAAACAATCACTAGAACAGCTATCCATTTATATCGCATCGCTCAACCTCGCAAATAATTCTCACCAATACCAATACCCCCTACTGGTATTAGAATAGCCGTCTTACACCCCTCTGTCAAGCAAACACATTTGTGCTCAAATAGCGATCTCCGCCGTCCGGCAAGACCGTCACAATGAGTTTGCCAACATTCTCTGGCCTGGAAGCCACATGCAATGCAGCCCAGGCAGCAGCCCCTGAGGAAATGCCGGCAAAGATACCCTCCTCACGAGCCAGGCGGCGCGTCATCTCTCGCGCGTCTTCTGTCTTAACTGGCAATATCTCGTCGGCCAGGGCTACGCAGAGGATGTCGGGAACAAACCCTGGGCCAATGCCAGCGATGCCATGTGGATGCGGTTCTCCCCCGGCAATAACAGAAGACTCGGCAGGTTCGACAACGATGCAACGAATATTGGGATTATGCCGCTTTAGAACATCCGAAACGCCGGTGAAGGTGCCTCCAGTCCCAGATGTAGCAATAAAGATATCTACCCTACCATCGGTATCTCGCAGAATCTCTGGTGCGGTTGTCTTGCGGTGCGCATCAGGATTGGCAGGATTCTCAAACTGCCGGGGGGCAAAACTTCCCGGATTAGCCTTCAATATCTCATCAGTGCGAGCTACTGCGCCCTTGATGCCGCTGGAAGCCGGCGTTAGTTCCACCTGAGCTCCAAGCGCTTTTAGAATTTGGATGCGCTCTTGACTCATATTATCGGGCATAACGATGGCCAAACGATACCCCTTGGCAGCGCAGACGCAAGCCAAACCGATGCCCGTATTACCGCTAGTCGCTTCAACTACCAAAGCCCCCGGAGACAAGAGCCCACGCTTCTCAGCATCCGCGATCAAATTTGCAGCCGTTCGGTCCTTGACGCTCGACATTGGGTTCATAAACTCGAGCTTGGCGGCAACACGCCCGCCAATGCCCTGGCGAAGGTGAGACAAATAAACCAATGGCGTATTCCCAATTGTCTCGACAACACTATCATATATCTTCACGTATTTACCCCCTGGACGTATTGTCCCTTGCATAAATCAGACTGTCAAAGCTGCCGGAAGCCTGCCAGCGAGTTTGACAAGCTCTATGTTTTCGATAGAATAAAAGGCACCCAAGGTTCGTGCCGAGGTAGCTCAGTTGGTAGAGCACTTGACTGAAAATCAAGGTGTCCCCAGTTCAAGTCTGGGCTTCGGCACCTGGGCGGAAGTGGCTCAGTGGTAGAGCATCTCCTTGCCAAGGAGAGGGTCGCGAGTTCGAATCTCGTCTTCCGCTCCATGAGCACGGTTCCCAATTGATAATATCCGGGAGCCGTGTTTTTCTGAGGCGACGTAGCCAAGTGGCAAGGCAGAGGTCTGCAAAACCTTTATCGTCGGTTCGAGTCCGACCGTCGCCTCCACAGGATTAAACGGGCCGTGCTATTTGCGCGGCCCGTTTTTCATTTCTGCCGCTGCCCCATAGCGCTCTAGTATTCTGTGTCCTGCCTCATCCCACGAAAACATGCTTGCCCGTTGGCGTAGTGCAACTGCCAATTCGCACCGTCGGGGCTCATCATCAATCAAAAGACTGATCTGCTCTGCCAGCGCTGCGACATCGCCAGTCGGCGCGTAAACCCCTAAATCGCCCAGGTATTCGCGGCTTACACCGTTATCAAAAGCGATGGTGGGCAATCCCATGGCCATGTAATTGAGCAGTTTTCCGGCGCCTTCGGTTTTTGACACTTTGGGAGATACGGCGATATCGCCCAATTTGAGAATGTCGGCTGCGTGCTCATAGTCTACCCGCCCGGTAAAAGTACAGTGATCGGCGATGCTCAACTCAAAGGCGAGGGCCTTGTAAACATCCACCGAGGGATACCCCGCAATAACAAAGTGCAGATCATCACGTCTTCGGCACAACTCTTGCACTGCCTCGATCAACAACCTTGTTCCCTGATACTCTGCCAGCTTGCCCAGATACACGATAATGTGCCGACCTTCAGGAATACCCAAGGATTGCAGTTGGCTATGGCGCTCCTCTTCATCCTGGCGAGGATAAAAGGTGTCCAGGTCAACGCAATCAACAATACTCATCACCCGCTCGGGATCACAGCCAAACTCGCCACAAACCAGCTCTGCCGCATGGGTTGAACTGGTGATGATTTGTGGCACATGCTGGTCGATATAGCGCTCTAGCCGCCGAAGAGGCCCGTAAGCCAGGCCATCGCGAGACAAAAAGTGATTATCCACCATCTCGCTGGTCAGGCTGCCCTGAAAATCAAATATTAGCGGTATTCGCAATAGACGAGAGAGCACCAACCCAATCAGAGCGCCTTCGTGCAAGTGTGCATGGATCACCTGGGGGCGAAAAGAGCGGCAGGCGGCCCAGGCACGAAAGAATAAAAGTGCATCAAAAGCAACTTTGTGGCGCGCCGTGCCAACTTCATACTTGCTATGAAAAAACAGAGGACCCGTCCGCCGAATATCCAGACCATCCACATCCCGGCCAGTGTGATACGTGCATATGGCCACCTGGCACCCCAAGCGTTGAAGCGTCCGAGTCTCTTCGAGAATGCGAACATGACAGCCCGAATCAGCAAAAAAAGAGGTCGGGGCAATCATCAGCACACGCCGCGCAAGCACAGACGTCTCGTCATCCAAAGACCGGGCAGAATCCATGTTATCCCTTGAACCAAAGCCTAAAGCGCAGCTTGATCAGCTCACCAAAGGCTCGCAAAATGACCGCTGGCTTAGCCCCAGTTTGGGTACCCGCAACGCGCGGCAAATGAGAAACTGGCATCTCAACGATCTTGAACCCCGCACGCTTGGTGCGCACCATGAACTCGGCACTGAACATGGCCCCCCCCGAATCAACCGTGATGGTATCAATCACCTCACGCTTGAACAGCTTGAAAGCACAATCGATATCCCGCGCGGTATAGCCAAAAAGCAAGTTAACAAGCCAGCTCCAACCATGCCCAAAGAAGCGGCGGTGCCAGGGGTCGCTACGACTGTGGCGATATCCCACGACCATGTCGGCAGATTGCAAGGCGGGGAAAAAAGCCTTCATCTCACTGAGATCAAACTGGCGGTCCGAATCCGTAAAAAAAACCAGATCCTTGGTAGCAGCCCAAATCGCATCTCGAACGGCGGCGCCATAACCCTGATTCACTTCATGTTGCACCAGACGAATGCGCGGGTCCCTCTGACTCAGCTCACTGATAACAGCGGCCGTATTATCACGGCTGCCGTCGTCCACAACCACGATTTCCAGATCATCGACAAGAGGACTGACTTTGTCCAACACCATGTCGATCATTGGCCCAATATTCTCTGCCTCGTTATATGCTGGCATGCCAACCGTTAGGCTCGTCATGTTCCCCCTTGAGCTTGACCTCGAACCCAAGAATACCTAATTCTCATCTGTGGATCTGCGTCTGAATGAGCCGCCGAGAAACAGTGTGCGCAGCCAGCCGCTGGGCCGTGGAACAGATGATTTGCTATCATCCTCTTCCTCGCCCGTCACCCAAACCATGCCCGTTTTGGCCGCTTGTTTGAGCTCACTAACAAGCTCCTGTTCGTCCTCTGTTTGAATACGTCTCTTGATGCTTTCCAGTTCCTGAATGCACACATCAATTGCCGGGACTAGAACGGCACGATTCGCAATCCAGTCTTGAGCGACTTCCGTCTCAGGAGCCTGCAAGGCAGCGCCCAGCAAAGCCAGCTGTCCCCCAGAAGCAGCAAGACGGTCATGCTCTCCAGAGACATTCTGGAATTGGGCTGCCAACGACAAGGCAATCACCAAGGGCAATTGCTCCCCTACAGCGGCCATGCCATCCAATTCGGCAGCATCGGCAAAACGCGGTATGGCCCCAAAGGCAGATACCAGCGTCGACGCTCGATCAGCAGCACTCGGAGAAACACACGCAGAGATCGCCAAAAAGACGGGGATGCCTACCAACCAATCCACCGAGGGATCCAAATGCTCTGGAAAGGCAAAAGCTGGCGAAATTGGCAGGGCGCCAATGAGATTAGCAGTCTCGGGTAACATATCCTGAACACTTAGAACAGAGGAAGGAACAGAGGAAAGAGCAATGATCACTACATCCTCTTTGAGATCCTGCCTGATTACCTGTAGCGTTTTCCCCAACTCGGAGAGACCAACATCGATGATGATCATATCCGCATTTTCGCACAAAGCCGGCAAATTCCAATGGATCTTGTCGACGGCCTCTAGTTTCTTGGCGCGTGCAGACAACAGAGGATCGGGATCATTTCCAACAATGGTAATCTCCGACGTAGCCCGCTTGAGCGCCAAGGCCATCGAAGTTGTAGTCAAACCCAAACCAATCAACGAAAGTTGCATAGTAACCTCCAGCAGAACTAGCTACGATCATCCGCCTGCTGCAACGCCTGCAGTTGAAAGCCTCTGGCCGATTGGACTTCATCCACGCTACTATCCTCGTGATGTCGAACAAGCCAGACAATCGTATCATTACAGCCACAGCGCTCACAAGCCTGCGCACCAAGCTCTGCATGATAAAGATGCCGATAAAAGGGGCGCCGCCAGCCCTCGTCTCGGCTGCCCATTCGTTCAAGAACAGAAGGCCAAAAATGCCCAAAAAGCACACAAAGCGTTCGCCTCAAGAGGTTTAGCCCGACTCCAGTTTTACCCACATCGTGTAATAGAGCCGCAGTCAACAAATCTTTGTTCTCTGTCTCTGCGCTCAGACACTGAAACACAGAGAGGGCGTGAATTCTATCGCCGCGCGGCATGGCCACAAAAAGGGCCCAGCATGCCGGACCGATCAACGCCTGCGCCTGAGCCAGCAACTCGTAGGGTATACGCCCGGTATAGCGATGCCAGACCTGACTTAACCTGTAGTGCGCCCGGGAGAGAATTCGGGAAGGCAACCTATAGCCCCGTTACCAAATGGTACAAAGCATAGGCGGGCGTACCAATGACCCAGCTCAAGACCGGCAGATTGAGAAACTGCAACAGGATGATGGCTCCGAACAGAAAGGTTGAGCCATAGGGTTCGATGCTGCGCAGCCAATTCGTTGCCTGCCAGGCCCATCTACCGCGGAACAACGCCAAAATGCCAATCAGCACACTAAAGCCATCAAGTGGGGGAAAGGGCAATAGATTGAAGAAACAGAGATAAAAATTAGTCAGAGTCAACACATATAAACTCAGATAAAGATAGTAGGATGATAACGGCGCGAAACGAAGGATCAGGCCGAAAAATGTGCCCACTAACAGGTTGGAAATCGGCCCCGCCAACGCCACCACACCATAGCCCACCCGCGAACCATACTTGAGGCGCGTGGGATTCACAGGAGTAGGTTTACCCCAGCCGATACCCACGCCCGTCAGGGCAGTGAGAATCATCATCACGGTGCCCATGGGATCCAAATGTGCAAGGGGATTCAGTGTAACCCGCCCCATCAAGCGGGCCGTTGAATCCCCCAGTTTGTCTGCAGCCCAGGCATGCGAACATTCGTGCACAGTAATGGCAATGATGATGGCCAGTAGACTGATCAGAATACCCAGCAACGTGCTGCCAATAGTGCCGAATCCACCTCTGGCGACAGCGATGACAATATAGAGCCCCAAAAGGGCGGCGAGCACATACCACAACGTCCGGTTATCAGAGCGTCTCATGTTTTTTACCCTTGACTATGTAATATAGCGATTATAGCACACTTGTGCCCGCCCACGAAGAATGGTGAGATGCAGGCCAGCAGCGATGTTTGACTAGCCCTAGCGCTTGTGGCATAATTGCGTTTGGCTTGAACGCGTCGGCCATTGGCGACACTCGCCAGTTGTAACTGAGATGCAGGAGATCGGGAGCATGGATTACGAGGAAAAAGTGGCTGGGCAAGATGTTGACCAGTCTACACCAGTGGCTTCGGCCGCCGAAGACGGGACAGGGAAAGCTCCCGACAATGAGCTCGATTCGGGCCAGAAAAAGGCCGCAGGGCTTGATGCTTTGCGTCCTGGTACCCGCTGCAAAGGCAAAGTTCGGAATATCGTCGATTTTGGCGCCTTTATAGATATTGGCGTTGGCCGTGACGGTCTCGCCCATGTATCCGCGCTCAAACGTGCCGGCTTGGACAAGACCCTCAAAGTTGGCGATGTTATCGACGTAGTAGTACGCCGTGTTGATACAGAAAACAACCGCATTAGCCTGACATTGCCACGCGGTGACCGTGATGATCGTACGCCTTTGAACAGACTAGAGCCGGGTGCACAGATTACAGGCAAAGTTATGCGTCTGGTTGATTTTGGCGCCTTTGTTGACATCGGTGCGCAATCTGACGGTCTGGTTCATGTCTCGCAGCTTTCCAATGGCTTCGTCAAGCATCCGTCTGAAGTTGTCAAAGTTGGCGATGAGGTTTCTCTGCGCATTCTCGAAGTTGATCGAGAGCGCCGTCGAATCTCGTTGACTATGAAAGACGCCGACGACGAAGAAAACCGGGAAGAGCCAGTCGCTCAGCCCCAAATTGACGAGGATTGGGAGGGACCAACAGCCTTTGAGTTGGCCTTTAAAGAAGCCATGACCCGCAAAAAGCACCGTCGTTAATCGATAGGGCGAAATAGAAATAGAAGGGGCGAGATTCCGTTGTGGTTTCTCGCCCCTCTTTGTTTTTTTGGGGTGAAACTTGGACGGCGAAAGCATCATCCTGCGTTTGGCAGATATTTCGGCCTATCTCGAGCAGTTTCCACGAGAGAACATCTATGCAATCAACCATTTGGCCGAATCTACGATTGTGCCCGGAACATTGGCTTATATCTACAGAGATTCAGGGCGCATCATTGGCGCACAAATCATCCTCGCCAACGGCCGTTGGTTTCCCTATTTCACCAGTGATAACGCTATAACCCCTCTAATCCGTGATGCCTATACTCACAGATTAAGATGGATAGGCGCCATGCGCTCTATCACCGATCCACTCTTGCGCGAACTGCGAACCATGGCGCCCTTGGGTATCACCTACCGAGAAGATGATTATGCCTGCGAATTGAATCCCCAGCTATTCCAACTGCCTGATGTACAGAATACCCGACGAGCCACGATGAACGATCTCGATGCTATAGCCGAAATGCGGCGAGATTTCGAATGCGAGTATTTTGGTACGCGCCGCGAACTTTTGATGGGAGATTGGGCATTTCAACTGGCCGCGCGCTATATCGAATGCGGCACATATATAGGGTTCTGCGACGACTTGCCTGTCTCTATGGCAGTCCGAGAAGCCAGTATCCCCGGATACACCCACGTGGGAGCCGTCTACACCACTCCCGAATACAGAGGACATGGACTAGCCCGTTGTACAGTAGCAGCGTTATGTGCTGAGAGTTTGATGGCTGGCGATCGCATTACGCTTTATGTAAAGCGAGAGAATACTCCCGCCCTGCACATCTACGAATCACTCGGTTTTGAGCGTTGGGGCGACTATACCATGTGTGTACTCCAGCAATAGCATCAAGGAATCGAGGCAATACTTGCTAGCACCATGGTCGGTTGTACGTCGCTCCCTTCCAATTGATTTCTTGTAGTAACTCCAGAGAGAACCAAAGCCGTATCAATGCCGGCATTTTGCCCCATGCGCATATCCGTTGCCAGACGATCGCCCACCATAATGCTTTGCGCCAAAGGCACCCCTAACCTCGCCGCAGCCGCTTTTACCATATGCTCAGAAGGTTTGCCTGCCACCATTTCAACAGTGCGACCAGTAGTGGCTTCCAAAAAGGCAATGACTCCAGCGCAATCAGGAATCTCACCACCTTCAATTGGGCAAGTACGGTCGCTATTGGTGGCGTAAAAACGTGCTCCCCGTATCAAAGCCTGATGGGCTGTATTCAATTTGGCATAGGTCAAGGTGCGATCAAACGCGGCCACAACAATATCGATCTGGTCGATGTCCTCAACGAGCTCAAAGCCCTCGGTTTTCATCTCGCGCAAAAGGGCGTCTTCACCGATAACATACAAACGTTCACCAGGGTTATTCTGTCGAAGATAGGTCATCAATGCCTGGGTCGAGTTAATGACATCTTGTTCGGGAGTCTGGATTCCCAGGCGGGTGAGCTTGGCTGCATAACTCGATCTTGGCTCGAGCGGTTTATTGGACAAGAACACGATTCGCCGGCCATGCGAACGCAGCCATTCGATCCGCTCTTTGGCGCCAGGGATCAACCGATCACCCAGATAAACTGTACCGTCCAGATCAAAGATATAACCCTGATACCGAGGTTCTACCATGTTTACTCTTCCCTGATAATCACAATATCATCAATGCTCGATAGCACTACATCCGCATGGGGAGCAAGTAATTCAACAGGCATACTGCCGCCCAAAACAGCTACGGCGAACGCAGCGCCTGCCCCCCTGGCCATAGCCAAATCCGCGACTGTATCGCCAACCATAATCGTTCGCTCCGGGGAGACGCCAATCCTTCGGCAAGTCTCCAGAAGCAGCTCGGGGTTAGGCTTTTGCGGCAAACCATCGTCACCGCACATGATCACATCAAACAACTCCAGCCAGCCAAAGCGCTCCAGCGTATCTATTGTAGGCTGACGATCATCTGCGGTAACCAGTGCGGTGTGGATACCCTCAGCTCTCAAGCTACCCAGCAATGAGGTGACATCACCCGTAGGTCTGATCAGATCTTCCACGGGCAAATGGTCCCAAATGTTATCATAGGCATACCTAACCACGGCCTGAGCTTTGGGCCAATCCAGAGAGGCATAGCCATAGAGAACAGAAGCGGCCAAAAGCGCTGCCTCTTGTGTCGAAGCCAAGGTTGCTGGGCCAAGAGGGTCCCAGACACCCGAACTTGCATCCCAACCCAGGATCAGTGCAAAAGCTTTATGCAAAGCATCCGAGAGGGGGACTTGCTCATCGATAGCCTGAATAAAGCGATCCATCCAGGCATGCCAAAGATCGTGAAAGGCTATGAGCGTGCCATCCTTATCAAAGGCAACCATATCGGCTGTCACATGCAGATTTCCAAATCCCAACTTCAATTCATCGCTCCTTGACCACCTATACCAGGCAAACTATAATGCCTCTTATCTTGAACTCATAAAGGGGATACTGATGGTATCACGTCGACCCAAAGGTCTATACATTGTAGCAATAGTCCAGTTTTTTGTGCTGTTGATTCTCCCCCCAACGACAGTTGCTTCAATGAGTCTCGTGCTGTGGATTGTGGGAATTACTGTTTTTGCATTGCTGGGTATCAGCATGATTCGGCTGCATTCCTGGGCCGGCGTAGCGACCATCTTCATTCAGGGTATGAATATCATCATCCGATTGCTGGTTTTGGTTGGTCATGCCACAATTGGCGCTGAACCCGGTGCAGGTCTGGATGTATGGATGGCTGTTACAACATTGGCTTCTATGATCTGTTCCTGGTACATTCTCCGTTATGTGGACCAGCCCGAAATTCAAGCAATTATGCAATAGGCACTCGTGCATTATAACAAAAGAGGGCAGACCTTAAAGGTCTGCCCTCTTTTATTTCGGGCCTATTTATAGATCTCGCCTTTTCGAAAAGCCGCCCAGGCCGTCTCGAACCAAGCATCACTATGCGGAATGGGGCGTCGTTCTACCCATTCGTTCTCTACAGTGCCATCGATACTAGCCAAAGATTCCAAGACTCGCTCCCTAAAGGAAGTGTCCTCCATCTGCAAACGCCACTCATCACCCAACATATCGTGAACGGGTGTTCCCTCCGGATCGAGCACCATGGCCGAGCCACGGCTGCCCACACCACTCTGCAGCTGAAACAGCGTGGCTTCCAAGTAGACGGCGTGTGCAAAGCAGAGTTGCAAATTGCGCAGCGCCTCTTTGAGTTCTTCAGGCCGTGTGTATCCGCAACCCGATTCCTTGAGCTTTTTGTACTGAGTCCAGGCATCCCGCACGGCTGTTTCCAGCTCTTCCACCGAGCGGATATGTGCGCCAGCGCGGCTCATGCGCCCTTGAAGGGTCCAACGTTCATTCTGCCAATCGTTCGTAGCCTGACCGCAGCGCTCAACTAAATCGACCGTCTCTGCTACAGCCTCTTGTGCCGCAAATTGGAAACACTCCTCACAGAGGGTCCAATCCTGATAGCAATTGGCAATGTACTCAGCAGCCCGCATCGAGCCAACCTGTCCCGAGTTGAGGGCAGAACCACCAGGGCGGTACACACCGTGAGAGCCATTCACTTCACCCACTGGAAAGAGATGCTTGATATTCAGCGACTCCCACCAGTGATTGCCCGCCAGACCACCGTTATTATGCTGAGCACACACAGCAATCTCCAACGGCTCAGTGTTGATATTGATGCCGTGGTCAGCGTAAAGCTCGATGGCGCCCGGATTCATGGCATGCAACCGTTCAATTGGCGTGTTTTGGAAGGCGCGCGAGTTCTTGAGATAGTCAAAGGCCTCCTGGCTTAGCTCCTCGAACTCGAATCCTTCTGGATTGGCACGAAAATCGAGGAACACGCGTCGCCCTCGCAACACCGTCTCGATGTAGACCAAAATATCCACAATCGATGAGCCGCCGGGAATCTTGCGAGAATCGAACGGCCACTGGTATCCCTTGAGAAAGACCATCGAGTTCATCTCGCCGACAGAGCCAAAGTAATCGCGCATAAACTCGCGCTCATCACTCTCGCCGTCCTCAGTGGTGCTGATAAATCTGGGGATGACTTGCATATAGGTACCAGAAACGTTCCAACGGAAAGCCGTTGAGGCCAAGCCATACTGTGCCTCTGGCAGACTCTGGGCCTTGGCGCCAGCCATCAGAGCCAAGCCAATACCACCAGTATGCACATGGGGGTAAACGCTGGTACGGTACAGGCCGCCAGGGCCACCTGTGGCAAAGACCACATTCTCAGCCTCATAGACCTCGATCTCGTTCAAAGCGTTCAATACAACAGCCCCGGCTACTCGTTTGTCCTCGCCCTCGCCGAGGGTAATCAACGATATCACATTGCGCCCTTCGAGCACTGGGATAGCCCGGCGTTTGGCCTCTTCGATCAGACAGCGGCACATTTCGCGCGATGTATAGGGGCCAATCGAGGTCGCACGCTGGCGTGGATCGTGGTCCGTCTTGTAGCCCACGTACTGGCCGTAAGCATCGGTGGGGAAGGGCACGCCCAGGCCCACCAGATTTAAAAAGGCACGAGCCGAGAGGCTGGCCTCCACCAGGGCCAAATCGCCGTGCATGCTACCACCAGCAAAATAGCTATCGGCCATGGCCATGGGGCTATCCTGGTCGTCACCGCACATCGAAAGCTTGTAATAGGTCTGCTTGTCACTGCCGGTATTGATCGAGGTGCCCATCTGTAGACCCTCGGTCACAATGGCCACATCCTTGATACCCTGGGCATCAAGCTGGCAGGCGGCATTCAAGCCAGCCGCACCACTGCCGATGACCAGCGTGTGTACGCGCGTCAAGGGGACAAAATGATCTGTTCCCTTGAGGTTTAGTGTTGTGGTCTTCATGCTTCTCTCCTAAAGGCGCTGAACGTTAAACCCGCCGCCATCCAGCATGATAACCTGGCCGGTCGAGTAGGCAATATCGCCACGCACCATCATCGCCACGGCTTTGCCAGCATCCTCTGGGTAGCCCCATCGCTTTTGAATCAACAAGCCTTCTTCGATGAGCTTGTCATACTTGGCAGTCACTGTGGCGGTCATATCTGTATAGAAAATGCCAGGGCGGATTTCGTAAACAGGAATATCATACTCGCCCAGACGAGTAGCCCAAAGCTTGGTGGCCATAGCAACAGCCGCCTTGGAAAGGCAGTATTCGCCGCGGCTGATAGAAGCAACCGTCGCCGAAATTGAACCAGTATTGACGATGCAACCCCACCACTCGGGATCAGCCTCTTTTTGCTCAATCATCCAACGAGCCACTGCCTGCGTGAGGAAATAAGGGCCCTGCAAGTTGATGCCCATTACCCATTCGAGGCTTTCTTCGGTGGCTTCAAGAATATCAGCACGGACACGGGGAGCTACGCCCGCATTGTTGACCAAAACGTTGAGTCGTCCGTAATGCTCGCGAATCGTATCGAGCATAGCTGCACGGGCCTCTGCGCTGGTCACGTCAGCACGGCAATAGATAGCATCAGCGCCCAGCTCGCGAAGTTCTTCCAAACGCGGCTCGATGATCTCGGGATCATGAATGTCACATATAACAATATCGCAATCTTCAGATGCAAGGGCCTTGGCAATGCCAAACCCAATGCCGCGACCCGCTCCGGTAATCAGTGCAACTTTTCTCATCCTCGTCCTCCAAACCCTATCGAGAGCACAACTCAACTCGCCTTACAGCGAATGACACGCCTAAGCATCGGGCGCAGTATAATCTTGCCAGGTAACAGCGTCAAACGTCTTTGGTTATGGAAACTTGAACACTGGCAGTTTTCGACTACAATGCGGTTTGACCTTGCCACAGGAGTGACTCATGCAAATCATCATTGCCAACTCAATAGCCGGCGTCGGCATGCCTATTGCCGCAAACACCCTCAAAAACACGCAGTCCGTGCTCGACTCTGTCGAATATGGCATTCGGCAAGTAGAGCTGGACCCCACCATACATAGCGTTGGGCGAGGCGGATGGCCCAACGTTCTTGGTCAGGCCGAGCTCGATGCTGCCATCATGAATGGCGATACCATGGAGACTGGCGCCGTAGGCGCGCTGCAAGGCTATCTGCACCCCATTTCGGTGGCCCGTCAGGTCATGGAAAAGTTGCCTCATGTACTATTAGTGGGATATGGCGCAGCACGTTTTGCCGCCGAACAAAACATGGAAGCGGGAGAAAATCTCACGCCCGAATCCATTGAGGGCTGGCAAAAGTGGCTCCAAAGCCAGAACCGCGAACCCTCAGCTGAAAGTCTCGAAACAGAACCGCTCACAGACCTGGCTTGGCGTACAACCGATCCGTTGACAGCCAAAGGCACTACCATTTATCTGGCGCGCAATGAAGCCGGCAGTATAGCCAGTGGCGTATCTACCAGCGGCTGGGCCTGGAAGTACCCCGGACGCCTGGGGGACTCTCCTCTTATTGGCGCTGGGAGTTATGCCGATTCGCGTTATGGCGCGGCGGCTTGCATCGGCCATGGTGAGCTTGCGATCCGAGCCGGCACAGCCCGCGCCGTTGTTCTTTATCTCAAGATGGGTATGAGCTTGCAGGCAGCCTGTAAAGAGGCTATTGAAGACCTTCATCACCTCAAAACATCCTTCCGTGGATCGATCTGTCTACATACCATGGATCACAATGGTAACTATTGCGTCGTGGCCGACGGCCCAGAAGCACATACTTATTATTGGCTCTGGACGGACAGCATGGCTGCGCCAGAAAAGCGTGATGCCCTGTATCCTGAAGAGCTTGAGGCTTAGGTATGGCCACAGAAGCGATTGCCAAACAACTTGCTGCACTGCCACAAAAACCGGGCGTTTATATCATGAAGAACGCTCGCGGCAAGGTGATCTATGTGGGCAAAGCGATTGTGCTGCGCAATCGCGTCCGTTCCTATTTCCAAAAGTCAGCATCGCACACAACCAAAACAGAGCTTTTGGTTCAAGAAGTAGCCGATATCGAATGGATCGTAACTGGTTCAGAACTCGAAGCCCTCATTCTTGAGGCCGAGCTCATTCGCAAATACCAGCCCCATTACAACATCCGCCTCAAAGATGACAAACGCTATCCCTATATCAAAATCACTTGGCAAGAGGACTATCCGCATGTGTTGATCGTGCGACGGATGCTGCCCGATGGTGCTCAATATTTTGGGCCTTTTGCCTCATCGCAAGCGGTTCACCAAACGCTGGAATTGCTGCGGAGGCTGTTTCCCTACCGTACCTGCAACCGCGAAATTACTGGACACGATAAACGGCCCTGTCTCTATTACCATATCAAGCGATGCACTGGTCCCTGCATTGGTGCCATCGATAAAGAGAGCTATCGAGCTATTCTTAAACAGGCCGCCTTATTCCTTGAAGGCAAACAAGAGGATGTGCTCGAATCGCTCCGTGGTGAAATGACGCATTCCGCTGAGACACTGCAATTCGAGCGAGCCGCCGAGCTGCGCGACACCATCGGCGCCGTAGAAAAGGTTATCGAAAGGCAACGCATCGTCTCTGGGCACCTCCACGACCACGATTTCGTCGCTTTTGCCCGTCAGGATGGCGATGCCTGTGTGCAAGTGTTCTTTGTGCGCAGTGGGCGACTCATCGGTCGGGAATATTTCGTATTGGATGGCGCCGGTCAGGAGAGCGAGCAAGAAGCAGTAGGCGCTTTTATCAAACAGTTTTATAGCGAGGCCGCCAATATCCCCCCTGAAGTGTTAGTGCCCCTCGATCTGGACGAGATGGGGGTCATTCAAGAATGGCTCAACCAGAGGCGAGGCACCAAAGTTGTGATCAAGGTGCCCAAACGCGGTGATAAAAGGCGGGTGATGAATATGGCCCGAGAAAATGCCACCGAGACGTTGGACCGGCTGCGGGCCGAGTGGGAGTACGATAGCTCAAAACACACCGAGGCCATCGCCGAGTTGCAGCAAGCACTCAACCTGCCCAAACCGCCCAGCCGCATCGAATGCTATGACATATCCAACACCCAGGGAACAAACTCGGTGGGCAGCATGGTGGTCTTTATCAACGGCAGGCCCAGCAAACAGGATTACCGTCGCTTTAAAATTCAGACGGTGCAGGGGGCTAACGACTTTGCCTCTATGGCTGAAGTGCTTTCACGCCGTTTGGCCAGAGCTGCCGAGAAAAGCGACCAACCCGGTGCTAAAGAAAACCGTTGGGCCCTTTTGCCTGACCTCATCATCTTGGATGGCGGAAAAGGCCAATTACACATCGTCGGTCAAGCGATAGCCGACGCGGGATATAGCCATATCCCCACAGTGGGGCTGGCCAAACAGAACGAAGAACTCTTTATGCCGGGGAGAGATGAATCGGTGCTGTTGCCAAGGGATTCGCAAGCGCTTTATTTGGTACAGCGCGTCCGTGATGAAGCCCACCGTTTTGCCATCACCTACCACCGCAAACTTCGCAGCCAGGAATCGGTGCGCTCTGCGCTAGACACAATACCCGGGGTTGGCCCCAAACGACGCCAGGCTCTGCTGGCACATTTCGGTTCGGTCTCTGCAATAAAAGCAGCCACAATTGATGAGCTAGCGGGGGTACCCGGTATGAACCGCAAAGCAGCCGAGGCCATTGCCGAGATGCTTTGACCCGCTAGCTCTTTTTGATGAGCGTCACTACCGTAACGCCCTCGCCGCCTTCACCAGGCACACCTGGGCGATAGGATGAGACCAGCGGGTGGCCATCGAGAAATTGGCGAACTACCTGACGCAGCACGCCCATACCCTTGCCGTGAATCAGTCGTACCCAGGGCAACCCGGATAGATATGCCCTGTCAAGATACGGATCCAGTTCGGGTGCTACCTCTTCGGCACGCCAACCGCGCATATCCAGCTCAAGGCCAGGAGATTCGGGGCGAGGCCTGCCAACGCCCATCTGCTGAGCAGCAGTCTCTTTTCTGGGCCGCGACTCAAACCGCAACCGAGAAGGCTGTGTGCGCAGGCGGAATCCCCCCACCATCACTTCAGCCTCGTTGGATCCGATAGAGACAAGCTCACCGCTCTGCTTGAGCGTAGTCACAAATACTTTATCGCCGGGCAACAAGTTCTGATCCGGATCAGCAGGTTCATCCACCTGAACACTGATGGGGGCTACCTGCGCAGCAAGCTCATGTATATGATCGGCCAAATCAGCCAGCTCTTGCCTCTCGGCAGCAGCTGGTAATCCCCGCCGCAAAAGTTGTATCTGTTCCTCCAGTTCGGCCAGCTGCTCGCGCCCCTGAGCACGAGCCTCCTCCAACACCTGGCGGCGTGCCTCTTCGATGGCTGATAGCCGTACCCGCAGTTGCTCTTCATAGGTGTGAGCCTGAGCCAGGCGCTGTTCGGTCTCCAATCGGGCGCTTTCAGCCGCATCACTGGCATCACGGACGCGCGAAAGCAGCTCCTCGGAGCGTGTATCACCAGCCGAGATGAGGCGTTCGGCATAGTTGATAATACCTCCATCCAAACCCAGCCTGGAGGCAATGGCAAAAGCATTACTTCGCCCAGGAACACCTATCGAAAGATGAAAAGTCGGCGAAAGTGTTTGCACATCAAACTCGACACTGGCGTTTTGTACGCCAGGAGTGGCATAGGCAAAAATCTTGAGTTGCGAATAATGCGTCGAAGCAAAGAGTAAGCAATTCCTCTGCTGAAAGGCCTGGATGAGGCTCTGCGCCAACGCCGCACCTTCAACCGGATCGGTGCCCGCACCTAGCTCATCAAGCAGTACCAATGAGTGCTCGTCGGCATGTTCATAGATGTCGATGATGCGACTGATGTGAGAGGAAAACGTCGAGAGGCTCTGTTCGATGCTCTGCTCATCGCCAATATCGGCATAGATGCCGGAAAAAACGGGCAGGCACGAACCATCCATCGCCGGAATATGCAGACCAGCCTGATTCATAGCAGCAAAAAGCCCTACTGTCTTGAGCGCTACCGTTTTACCACCCGTGTTGGGGCCCGTGATGATCAACGCTGTAAAATCGGCACCCGAATAGATATCGATAGGTACCACCGTACTGGTATCTAACAAGGGGTGGCGCGCCTTGATGAGGTTGAGCGGATTTTCGGCAGGAGAAGAGATTTCGCCCTCTTGACCGATCTTCCATTCGGCTGTCCGAAGCTCGGCTGGCACAGCCTTGATCTCGAAACTGTAGAGCGCCTTGGCAAAAATGAGGTCTAGCGCGGCGAGCATATCTACATCATGACGAACTGTCTCCGCTTCCTGACCTACTGCCCGAGTCAGTTCATAGAGAATATGTTCGATCTCGTCGCGCTCTTCCAACTGCAATTGATGCCAGCGATTATTCAAGTCTACCGTAGAAAGCGGCTCTATCCATAGCGTTGCCCCGCTGGATGATTGATCATGAATAATGCCCGGAATACGGCTCTTGAACTCAGCTTTGACGGGGATGACATAGCGGCCATTACGCTCGGTAACAATGGCATCCTGTAAAATAGCCTCGTTGCGGCTCGAAGTGATCATGCTATGCAGGCGTTCTACTACCCGGTCACGGGCAATGGCGGCCTCGCGACGAACGCGCGCTAGCGTCGGGCTGGCCGAATCGAGCACGCGTCCATCATCATCTAAACAGCGGTCAATGCTTTCAACGATCTCGGTAAGGGGCTGGAGCTCATAGCCATAGTTGGAAAGCATGGGGTACTCGTCTTCCAAGCGAAGCAAGAGGCCTCGCAAACGCCTGGCGCTCAGCAGTGTCGCTCGTACCTGAAGAAATTCTTCGGGTCGCAACTGGCCGCTCACACCAGCACGATAGGCTATACCACGCACATCTCTAGCGCCGCCTATCGAGGTTTCTGGCTTGACGGCCAACAAGGCCTTGGCTTCTGTCGTTTCCTGCAGGCGCTCGGCAACATCCGTTGCATCAGTAAGGGGGCGCAGAGCAAGAGCCAGCTCTTTGCCGGCAGAAAAGGCCGTATGTGCTGCCAGACGCTCCAGAACCTGATCGAATTCGAGCGTCCGCAGATAAGGGGAATCAATAATCACACCATATCTCCAAATCTGGGGAACAAAACGAGCACCTAGCGAAAGATCACATAGAGAAACAAGAGACCGCCGGTGCACAAGAGGGCGTATTCGCTCAAAACGCGCCGGTTGAGGCGTCCCAGCAAACTTTGTTGCGCCAGTCCCGTCATAGAATAGAACACGAGGAATAAGACGCCTGCGTTCAATCTAGGCGGCATGGCCACAAAGGAGATGGCTAATTCAAGCTCGCAAATCACCAGTGCCGAAAGAGCTGAGTAGAACCACAATTCGCGAATGGGCACACCAGCATTGCGGAATATTTCACTGGCTGTGCCTAGGGCAATCATAAACACGCCCGACAAAGTCAATATTAGGCCGGGTTGATAGCGGGCTACACCAAAAAAGAGAAGACCCGCAACAGCATAGGCCACCAGACTAAGCCCCTGCCGTACGGCATACCAACCGGAAGAATGCTGCTTGAATGTTTGGGTTTGCAGATTGGCTGCCGTGATAAAACCAAGGGCGGTCAATAAGGCCATAATCATCTCGCCTAGGGGCCAAGAAAAACTATCGATCAAAAAGACACCCGCAGCGACAATGCCACAGGGCAGCCCCCAGAATGTTGCACATCTGGCCAATGAGCAATCCTTTGAATAGATAATGCTCTGCGTGCCTATGAGGGCCAGAACCATAGCAATCAGGCCAAATTGCCAAACGCTGCTGAGATGAATTTTGACAGTACTGCCAAACAACAGCAAAGACGCATCCAGAGCCGGAAAGGCTAGCCATACAGCAGCTATCAGAGCTATGGAGACAAAAGCCGTCGTTTGAGCAAGCTTTTCGGTTCTAGACACGTGTCATCTCCTGCAAAAAGAACGCCGCTTCGATTCTAGGGCTGGCAACAAGGTGTGTCAAAAAGGGTCGCGCTGGTTTATCTGGTTGACAGTCGATATCGACCAGCTAGAATGCAGACAATGTCTATCTATACGTTCACGGACCAAAGGAGAATCCTATGACGAGTACCTCTCGTTTGATTGGCAATCCCCCCAAAATTGGCATTCGCCCCACCATTGATGGTCGTCGCAAAGGGGTTAGAGAATCTCTTGAAGAGCAGACGATGAACATGGCCAAGGCTTGTGCGCGCCTGCTTTCGGATAATCTCAAACATGCCGACGGCACCCGTGTAGAGTGTGTGATTGCCGATACCTGCATCGGCGGGGTGGCCGAAGCAGCTCGCTGTGCCGCCAAGTTCGAGCGCGAAGGCGTAGGCGTTTCCATCACGGTAACGCCCTGTTGGTGTTATGGTTCTGAGACCATGGACATGAATCCGCTTATGCCCAAGGCTGTATGGGGATTTAACGGCACGGAACGCCCTGGCGCTGTTTATCTGGCCGCTGTGTTGGCTGCTCATACACAAAAAGGACTGCCTGCCTTTGGCATTTATGGCCAAAACGTGCAAGATTCCGACGACACCACGATTCCTTGTGACGTTAAGGAAAAGTTGCTACGTTTTGCTCGCGCCGGTCTGGCTGTAGCCGAAATGCGTGGCAAATCCTACCTCTCGATGGGTTCGGTATCCATGGGTATTGCCGGTTCGATGGTGAACGCGGATTTCTTTGAGGATTACCTCGGCATGCGTTGTGAGTACGTTGACATGGTCGAATTCCGGCGCCGCCTCGATAACAACATCTATGATCAGGTCGAGTACGAAAAGGCCCTTGCTTGGGTCAAAAAGAATTGTCATGAAGGTGTTGATAACAACGCCGAGGATGTTCAGCTCTCTCGCGAGCAAAAGGACGAGAACTGGCGTGATGTCGTCAAGATGACCTTGATTGCCAAGGATTTGATGATCGGTAACCCAGCGCTTGCAGAGATCGGCTGGGGCGAAGAAGCAATGGGGCATAACGCCATTGCTAGCGGATTCCAGGGACAGCGTGCCTGGACCGACCACATGCCCAATGGTGATTTTATGGAGGCGATTCTCAACTCTTCCTTCGATTGGAACGGCATCCGTGAAGCTTTTGTCGTAGCCACCGAGAACGACACCTTGAACGGCGTATCCATGCTACTGGGCCATCTGCTTACCAACACGGCCCAGGTGTTCGCCGACGTGCGCACTTATTGGAGCCCTGAGGCTGTCGAGCGCGTTACTGGCAAAGCACTCACTGGTTTGGCCGAAAACGGTATCATCCATCTCATCAATTCAGGGTCTGCTGCTCTTGACGGCACTGGCCAGCAGAGCATTGATGGCAAGCCTGCCATGAAACCCTTCTGGGAGATTAGCAAAGAAGAAGCCCAGGCCTGTTTGGATGCCACTGAGTGGCGACCTGGTTCGCTCGGTTATTTCCGAGGTGGCGGGTTCTCCTCCTGTTTTGTAACCCGAGGCAGTATGCCTGTCACGATGACACGCATTAACCTGGTCAAGGGGTTGGGGCCAGTACTGCAGATTGCTGAAGGCTATACCTGCGAACTAGAACCCGAAATTCATGAGGTGCTTAACGCCCGCACCGATCCCACCTGGCCTACCACATGGTTCGCCCCGCGGCTGACCGGCGAAGCGCCGTTCGACAGTGTCTATAATGTGATGGCTAACTGGGGTGCCAACCACGGCGCCTTCAGCTATGGTCACATTGGCGCAGATTTGATCACCCTGGCCTCCATGCTGCGCATCCCGGTGTGTATGCACAATGTGCCTCAAGATCAAATCTTCCGTCCCAGCTCTTGGAGTGCTTTTGGCGCCTCGGATCCTGTTGGCGCTGATTACCGCGCTTGCGGCAATTTCGGACCTATCTACGGATAACACTTGCAACTCTAGCCACTTTACAGGGGCGCCCTAATGGGGTGCCCCTGTTTTGTTTGACTGTATATCACACAGTCAGTATCGTAGAGTGACTAGTAAGAATGGCCATAACATGTTCAAAACAAAGTGGCACACCGGCCTCAGAGTAAAACTCACTTTGTGGGCCTTTACGCCAACGCTGATTATTTTTTCAGTGGCGCTGCTGACTTTTACGGCCTATCAGCGTGCCACTGAAGACCTTGCCATTGAACGGAATCTAGACTTGGTTCGTCTGCTAGCCGAACAGCTGGCAACCGAACTGGATGGATCCGTTCAATCTCTCGAAGATGCGGCACAACAGATCGATTTGGATCGCTCTATCTCTGAAAGCTCTGCGGAAATCCTCAGCATTGTGCGAACAAGTGGAGCCGGATTTGATGCTGGGGCCATGCTCTTTGATGAAAATGGCATTTTGCTCGCGATTGATCCTGCTCAATCAATACGCCTGGGAGAAGACTGGTCCGTCTATGATTGGTTCAGCACAACCTCGGCTGCCTTTTCAAAAATCGAGCCACTTGGTGCAAACAATAGTGATGTCATCGCTATTACCGTCCCCATCAGAAACGAGCGCCTACAAGTTATCGGCGTCATAGGTGGCATGTTCTACGTTCCCTCTCGGAGCTTTTCCAATTCGATGTATGCCAGCATTGATCGAGGCGTAGCCTCCAGTAACATTCCTGAAGACATCATCTATGTCACCTCGCAAGGACGTGTGCGTCCCATCAGTGAACTCTCGGCCCCCGCCCGACTCTTTCAACACAGCCAAACGCTGCGCTTGGGACTCTCAGAATCATCAGAACTTTATGTCGTCGATTCCAGCGGTGCTGCCATCTATCACACAGATAGCCGAAGCATCGGCCATGACCTATCAACCTCTTCAATCGTTCAACAAGCGTTGGTCAGTAGTTTTGGCGCTATCCGTACAGAGAATCTCGTCAAAGAAGAAGTTGTCGCAACCTACACAGCAGTAGGCAGTACGGGCTGGCACTTGTTGGCTGAAGAATCATGGGACAGCATCAACGCTTTTAGCTATGGCTATCGCGTATTTTTACAAGCTACGCTAGTAGTGGGACTGTTACTCCCGGTGTTGTTGGTCAGCGGTGCGATGAAACGCATTACCCGGGTTATCACCAACATCATCGAGGCTGCACGACAGGTAGCTGGCGGAAACTTTGGGCGTGTCATCGAAACAAAGACCGGAGATGAGCTGGACGATCTGGCCGTCCAATTCAACACCATGTCGACCCGTTTGGAAGAGTCCTATTCCGATCTGGAAAAACGCGTACATGACCGCACCCGCGATCTGGCTACTCTGAACAAGATCGCGCGAGTTACCAGCGAATCCCTCAATCTGCAGGCTATTTTAGATAACGCCCTGCTCGAGACGCTAGAAACCCTGGACTGGGACACCGGTCAAGCCGAGATATGGGATGCGGATACCCAAACCAGTATCATATCCGTACATTGCGGCCAATGGCAGCAGGCCTACCAAGAAGCAATGGGCCGTGATTGGGCACAAGAGCTTTATAGTACAACAGAAGGGAGCTATCAGCCCCGATTGTTGCATCAGCATGTCGACAATCAAACGGAGGAGGCACCCCAGACAGACATAATCATCGTGCCTGTCACCTCTGATGAGCGCTTGTTGGGTACAATGGGACTCTGCAATAAAAGCTCTATGAGCCTGAGCCAAGAAGAAATGGATCTGCTGGCTGCAATCGGCCGACAGGTTGGGCTGGCCGTGGACAAAGCGCTGTTGAGTGCCAAAGCCCAGGAATTGGCAATAGTACAAGAACGCAACCGTCTGGCGCGCGATTTGCATGATTCAGTCACCCAGTCTCTTTATGCCATCACCTTTTATTCTCAAGCCGCCGAACGTCTCGTCAAAGAAAACCAGAATGACAAGGCGGCAAAACATATTCGCCAGGTGAGTGAAGCCTCACAGAATGCTTTACGAGAAATGCGCCTTCTGTTGCTAGACCTTCGCCCTCCCGACATCGAAAGCGATGGACTGGTTAGCGCGCTGCAAAAACGGCTGGATGCTGTAGAAGGGCGCTCCGGCCTGGTAACACGCCTGCAAGTGCTAGGTCAGGAGCCGGAATCGCCACAGATCGTCGACACGTTGTATCGCATCGCCAGTGAAGCGCTCAATAATGCGCTCAAACACTCGGAAGCAACTCAGCTTGTCGTGCTTCTCGACTTTCGTGAGAAGCTTGAAATCAGCATCACCGATAACGGCATAGGTTTTGATCTACAAAAAGCCCAAAGAGGAGTCGGCATGGGCCTGGTTACAATGCGGGAGCGCGCCGCAAGCATTGGGGCTCATCTCTATATTCAGAGCCAACCCGGGAGCGGAACAACCATAACGGTGGAGGTAGACTCGTGAGTGAAAAAATACGCGTGCTGATAGCGGATGATCACGCTATCGTGCGTAGGGGCATTCACTCGTTGCTAGAACTAGAGCCGGATATCGTTGTTGTTGATGAAGCAGAGAACGGCCAGCAAGCCATCGACAAAGCACTGGAAAAGCAGCCCGATGTGGTGCTTATGGATCTGGTTATGCCCGACATCGATGGTATTGAGGCCACGCGCAGAATCACGACAGCGAATGCAAACATCCGCGTTCTGGTGCTCACCAGTTTCGGCACAGACGAAAAGGTCTTGCCGGCTCTGAAAGCTGGCGCTCTGGGCTATCTTTTAAAGATCGCAGAGCCTGATGAAGTAGTCTCGGCCATACGGCGCATTCACTCGGGTGAATCCTGGCTGCATCCAGCCGTAGCACGTATGCTTCTTTCTGAAATCGCCGAGCCTGAACATCCTCATTCTGATGAAGTAGACCCACTCACACAACGAGAGATGGGTGTGCTTCAACTTGTGGCGCAAGGGTGCAGTAACCGCGAGATTGCCGACCGTCTGTTCATCTCTGAAGCCACCGTACGGACCCACGTCAGCAATATTCTCTCCAAACTACACCTGGCCAGCAGAACCCAGGCTGCACTTTATGCCCTGCGCGAAGGCTATGCCTCTCTTTCTGATACTGGCACGAATAGCTGACCTTCTACAACAAAAGTTGTATCCGACCGCCCTCTGGGCGGTCCTTTTTATTGAGGCAAAACGCCCCAAACCTCTGATGTGTGAAGTCCTCCATGTGCCTAGACTGAGACAAAGGTGTATCCGAGGCAATGAGGCCCCGTCGTTTCGAACGTTTTTTGTTCGACGATGGGGTTTGTTCTTACAAATCGGGTTCACACCGATCGCCCTAGACTGGAGGAAACAATGCGAGCAAAGAAACGTTGCACACAGCTACTGGCCCTGTTGCTCATCATCAGCATTCTGGCTGTTGGCTGTGCCAAGCCCACAGAAACACCAGAGACAACAGAGCCGGGGGCTGGAACAAGTGAGACAAGTTCCCCCGTAAGCGTAACGACAGATAAAACGCTACGCATCAATCTGAACAGTGGCTATCCCGACATCATTGATCCGCAAAAATCCTCGTTCATGGCGGAAATTGCCCACTTGATCATGATGTATCAAGGTTTGACTGCTTTCGATAGCGAGGGCAATGTGATCCCCGGCGCTGCAGAACGCTGGGAAATGAATGATGACGCCACCGAATGGACCTTTTACATTCGTGAAAATCTCAAGTACAGCGATGGCAGCCTGCTCAACGCCAAGCGTTTCGAGTATGCAATTCTGCGCAACATCAACCCCGAAACAGCCGGCGAATATGGCTATATCACCGACGAGATCAACGGTGCTGAAGCATGGCGTTATGGCGAAACTGATGAGGAAATTGCCCAGGGTCAGGAAACCGTCATGCAAAGCGTTGTCGCGCTTAGAACCGACGGTACCGTCTGCGAAAGCTATGATGACCCCGAAGGCCTCGTCCTCAAGCTCACCTTCTCGCGGCCTGTTCCCTACTTTGGCTCGGTTGCAGCACTCTGGGTTACCTTCCCCGTCAAAGAAGAAATCATCACCGAAAAAGGCGAGGACTGGTGGATCGATGCGGCCAATCATATTGGCAATGGCCCCTTCTACATGGCCGAAATGGAGCCCCAGGTCCGCACAACCTTCAAGCCTAATGCCTACTATCACGGCGAAATGGCAAAGGTGAACCTCGAGTACTCGTATATCACGGAATCAGCTGTCGTTTTTCAGGCCTATCAGAATGACGAATTTGACATTATTAGCGTGGCCGCCGAGGACCTAGCGACTATTTTGAATGATGACGTGCTCTCCGAAGAGTACCTCCAGTACGCCGGATCGTGCACCTTTGGCTTTATCTTTAACAGCTCCAAGGAACCATTTGATGATCCAAAGGTGCGCCAGGCATTTGCCATGGCTCTGGATCGCGAAGCCTATTCTCGTGACGTACTTAGTGGCCTGGGTATTGCCAGCCTCACATGGATACCTGCTGGCCTGCCCGGCAGTGTAGAAGACGAGACCCGTTGGGGCTATGACCCCGAAGCAGCACGCCAGGCGTTGGCAGAATCCAGCTATGGCAGTGCGGAAAACCTGCCAACTATCGTCGATACATACTCTGATACAGCACGCAACCGCTTGCGCCACGAATGGCTGGCTGCTGCATGGAAAGAAGTCCTCGGTGTGGATGTCGAGCTCAACCCAGTGGAGCCAACCACCTACTCAGCACTCACCAAAGACATCGAGACAGCACCGCAGTTGTTCCTGCTAGGCTGGTGTGCAGACTATCCTGACCCGCAGACTTGGATCAGCGCTTATTGGAAGACTGGCGCTCAGGCCTGGAACATGGTGGGGTATTCAAACGCCGAAGTCGATGAAAAAATCGCGATGGCCGATACATCATTGGATCAGGACGTACGAATCCAGCTTTATCAGGAGGCCCAGGATCTGATCATTGCAGATTGCCCGGCAGCGTTCATGTACCACACAACGCAAGCCTTCCTGGTCAAGCCGTGGGTCACTGGTATCGAGCCGTTCGCCATGGACGTGCTCTGGCCAGGCTCCTACGAACCGACCAGCGTTGACATCGATACCTCACTGTTGCCGCAATAATCTAAAACGGGCAAGGGCCTCTCAGGGGGCCCTTGCCACCCTTTATTGGAGATCTCTATGGCCAAGTACCTGATTCGGCGTGCACTCTGGATGATTCCGGTCATTCTGGCAATCGCATTAGTGACTTTTTTGCTCATGCATGCTGCCCCGGGCGGCCCCTGGGATCGCGATCCCACACGAAAGCAGCTCGACGCCAGCACACTTGCCAAGCTCGAAGAGCAATTTGGCCTTGATAAGCCTCTCTGGCGACAGTTCACTTCTTATATCTTTGGTGATGTAGATGAAGAGGGAAACTGGGAATGGGGAGCGATCGGAGGAAATCTGGGGCCTTCATACAGACAGAGAGGGCGTACAGTCCAAGATATTCTCTTTGGCATCAACGACAATACGACCTTTTGGCATAGCAAGTTTGGCTATTCGCTCCGCCTGGCGCTTTTATCCTTTACATTCGCCATCGTCGTTGGCATTCCTTCAGGCATCATCTCTGCGTTAAAACAAAATACCTGGATCGACTATTTATCTGCATTCATTGCCAACATTGGCGTATCCGTACCCAACTTTGTCATTGGTATCTTTCTCATCATCATCGTATCGGTCTGGCTGGGTTGGGCGCCCGTCGTGCCCAGAGATTGGGGCTCGATCAACGTTTGGATCATGCCAGCCCTGGTACTGGGGTTTTATACCACAGCCTTTACGGCACGTCTTATGCGTTCTTCCATGCTCGAAGTCATGCGCCAGGACTATGTGCGAACTGCCAGAGCCAAAGGTTTGCACGAGACACTAGTCGTCGACCGGCATATGCTGCGTAACGCACTGATACCCGTCATCACCATGCTAGGTCCTTCACTAGCCGGTCTTCTCACCGGGTCGTTCATCGTCGAGACCATGTTCGGCTTCCCGGGTATCGGACGAGAGTATGTCACGGCTATTAGCAACCGTGATTATTCCATGATTATGGGGACAACACTTGTATATGGTGTACTCATCTCTGTCTCAAACTTGATGGTAGATATTATGTATAGTTGGGTAGATCCTCGGATCAAACTAGACTAGCCAAAGACCCTACAAAACGAGATAAAACGCAGATGAAAGCCCAACCCTTACCAAATGAACTAACTGAAAAAAGCAACAGCTTGTGGCACGACGCCTGGTTGCGTCTTATACGCAACAAAGCTGCCGTTATGGGTGTGATCATCATTCTTGTTTTTGCCTTTACTGCAATTTTTGCTGACAAGATCGCACCACACAATCCGCTAGAGATCAATGCCAGGAGCAGTTTTTTGCCTGCTGCCTGGGTCAAAGAATCGGCCACTGGCAAATCGGGAACGACCGAGTTCATACTCGGCACCGATGCTATCGGCCGCGATGTGCTGAGCCGCCTTATCTACGGCGCACGCGTTTCCATGGTCACGGGATTCGTTCCCGTCGGCATCATTGTCGTGATAGGCACCAGCATTGGTATGATTGCCGGCTACCACGGAGGTCGGATCGATAACATTGTCATGCGCATCACCGATGTTTTTTATGCTTTTCCGGATTTGCTCATCTATATCATCTTGGTGGCCACGCTGCGTGATACCACAGTAGGTCAGATGTTCAGCGGCCTCCTGCTATTATTCATCGCGCTGGCTTTTGTTTCGTGGGTGAGTGTAGCCCGTATTGTACGCGGCTCTGTGCTCTCTGTCCGCGAACAAGAGTACATAGAGGCAGCGCGAGCCATTGGCGCGCCAACTTGGCGCATCATGATGCGGCACATCTTTCCCAATGTACTGAGTGAGTTGGTAGTTATTATCGCCTTTACCGTTCCACGCATGATCATCGTCGAAGCCGTACTAGGCTATCTAGGACTCGGCCTTAGGCCGACCACCAACCCCGAAGCGATTTTTATCTCTAGTTGGGGATCATTGATGCTCGAAGGACAATCAGCCATTTCGGCTCAGCCATGGCTATTGCTTGCACCGGCTATATGTGTTGGCCTGGTCGTATTGTCTTTTACCTTCCTGGGCGATGGACTGCGTGACGCCTTGGACCCGCGTATGAAAAACACCTAGGCTCTTCCCTCCTCAGGCCAGGGATAGCCAGACGATAGCCTGTCTGACGCTAGTCCTGGGAGCCTTTGCCTACAGTCCCCTGAACGCACCAGCCAGCGTTCAGGGGACGCTTCTTTTTCCACAGCTCGCAACAATGCTATACTTGGACAACTATGGGAATGAGGAGTAAGAGATTGCATCCCTTGTATACAACAGCTCTCAAACTTGCAGAACGCGTTGTTGAGCGCTATTCGGAAAAAGCAATGACTCTGGCAACAGCCGAGTCTTGCACAGGAGGACTTGTCGGGCATCTGATCACAGAAGTGTCGGGGAGTTCGGCTTGTTTCGTTGGCGGAATTATTGCCTATGCAAACGAGATCAAACATCACGCGTTGGGTGTTCCACAAGAGGTTATCGATCTAGAAGGTGCTGTGAGTGCAGCCGTAGCCAAAGCGATGGCGGAGGGAGCACGCGAGCGTTTAGTGGTTGATGTGGCTATCTCTATTACAGGCATTGCGGGCCCTACGGGAGGCACACCAGAAAAACCAGTGGGAACTGTTTACATGGCTATCGCTACAGCCTGCGAAACCCGTGTAGAGCACTATTGCTGGAATAACGATCGTTCGGGGAATAAATTGGAATCAGCCATCGCAGCGCTTGGTTTGATTCTTGATGCAGCGAGTAAGTGAACTACTGCTTTCGACGTTGTCTCACTGCTTCAAACATACTGATGGATGCTGCCATTGCTGCGTTCAGGGATTCTAACCCCCCCTCCATGGGGAGAGAGAATAGCTCTGTCGCAACAGCTAACGCCTCTTCAGATACACCGTGTGCCTCATTGCCAATGATTAGGGCAGTCGGCTTGGTCCAATCCACATCCCAAACCGTCTTTTCGGCGGTCATGTTCGCCAGAGCTATTTGTCTGCCCCGCAGCATATCCTCAACTTGAGGCCATGCGAATCCATAACCCACGTTCAGAAATTCCTGAGCACCCATACCTGCCCGCACTGCTTTGGGCGAATAAGGATCCACACACCCTTTTGCAAGAAGTGCGGTAGAAAATCCGCTTCCCTGTGCGCAACGAAGGATCGTCCCCATATTGCCCGGATCAGACACACCATCTAACACGATAGCAAGCTCGTTCTCAGCAACTTTGTCAGGAGAAAACAGAGGGATACGAAACACAGCCAATATGCCCTGAGGAGTTTCTGTATCCGCAACGGCGTTAAGCACAGCTTCTGCCACAATGTAGACGGGAGATACTGCCATGAGCCGTTCCGCAAGGGCTGCGGCACGATCCTCTGTCAAAAGAGAATCGAGGAAGAAAGAAAAGGCAGGTTCACCACCGTTATCGAGTGCTTGCTCGATCAGCCGTAGGCCTTCGAGTAAATAACACCCCTCATGATGGCGAACCCGCCCCTTTTGCAGGTTCTTGACATACTTGACCCTGTCATTAACAGGGCTCGTGATCACCGGGAGATCACGGATCACAATTATGCCGCAGATGACTCGGCTGCCAAAGCAACCGCTTGATTGGCAACATGAACAAGCTCAGTGAAGCCGGCGGGATCGCTGATAGCCATCTCAGATAGCATCTTGCGGTTCACGTCTACACCGGCCAGTTTGAGGCCATACATCATCTTGCTATAGGTCGTGCCGTTCTGACGGGCACCCGCGTTAATACGGGTAATCCAAAGACGGCGCATATCACGCTTGAGATTCTTCCGATCGCGTGTCGAGTATTTGAGCGCACTCAACATCGACTCGTTCGCGCGACGGAACAACCTATGCTTGGTCATCTGGTGCCCTTTGGTAAGCTTGAGCACCTTATTATGACGAGCTCTGGTTACAGGTCCTGTTTTAACTCTAGCCACTTTTCACCCCTAGCTGGTTAGCTACTTGCCCTTTTTCATATAGGGAGCAAGTCGCTTCACGCGCTTGATCTCTCCACCAGTCTCAACCTCATGCATACGGCGAGAGGCACGCTTGGACCTTGAGGACTTGTGTCGCTTGAGATGCGATTGGTCACTCTTAGTCCGTACCAGCTTGCCCGAACCGGTTAGCCTGAAACGCTTAGCGGTGGCCTTATGGGTCTTGATTTTAGGCACTTTGGGTCCTCCGATACAGTTACTGCTGACTTTCACTTTCGCTTGTGCTCGTACTTGCACTTGCGTTAGGCACAAGCACCATCAAAAGAGTGTAGCCTTCCATCCTGGCTTGCTGTTCAACAGTCGCAACATCACTCATTTGGTCTGCGATTTTATCCAGCATCTCTCGGGCAATCTCATTATGTGCAATTTCACGGCCACGGAAGCGTACACGAATACGCACCTTGGCACCGTCAGCCAGAAAATCACGGGCTCGGTTTAGTTTGACTTGCACATCATGATCAGCCATTTTAGGATGCAGCCGAATCTCTTTGACCTCGACTTGCTTTTGCGCCTTGCGAGCCTCGCGTTCCTTGCGAGAACGCTCGTACAAGAACTTGCTGTAAGACATGAGCCGACATACTGGCGGCCTAGCCTGCGGCGCAACCTCAACGAGATCTAGATCCCGCTCCTCAGCCATGCGAAGGGCCTCGCGCGTGGGATAAATCCCCAACTGCTTGCCCTTATCATCGATGAGACGGACTTCACGCACCCGAATCTCCCGGTTTAGGCGATGTTCTCTTCTGCTAATTTCAGCACCTCACATGTTCTTGCTCAAATGAGCCGGATGTCAATATCTACAACACTAAACTCTAACACAGCCTATAACAAGTGTCAAATACAACCGACCCGACCCTCAAAGCCCTAAAGCTCTGAGGGAGAACGGCTTTCGACAAGCTGATTTACGCGTTTGAGCCAATCTGCAACCGCCATGGCGCCTAAATTATCATTCGTGCGCAGCCGCACCGATACCTCGCCATTCTCTAATTCGCGATCGCCGATCACAAGCATATAGGGAATCTTGGCGAGCTGAGCATTGCGAATCTTGGCGTTCATACGGTCATTGCTATCATCCAGTTCAACGCGGATACCTGCCGTTTTGAGCTGAGCGACAATTTCGCGGGCATATTCATAATGCCGATCAGAGATGGGGATCACCTTGGCCTGGACAGGCGCGAGCCACACCGGGAAAGCACCGCCATAATGTTCGATCAACACGCCAAAGAACCGCTCCAGCGAGCCAAGCAGCGCGCGATGTACCATATACGGTTGATGATCCTTGCCATCCTCGCCCACATAGACCATATCAAAGCGCTCGGGCAGGTTAAAGTCGAACTGAATTGTCGTCATCTGCCACTCACGGCCAAGAGCATCTGTGATCTTTAGATCGATCTTGGGACCGTAAAAAGCTCCGCCGCCTTCGTCGAGCTCGTATTCTATGCCTTCAGACTCTAACGCACCGCGCAGCGATTCTGTAGCCTGTTCCCAGCGAGACTCTTCGCCAACCGATTTCTCGGGACGCGTGGCCAAGTAAGCCTTGACCTTTTTAAAGCCAAAGGCATCCCACAACGAGAGCGAAAAACGCAATACACCCAGAATCTCGTCTTCAATCTGCTCGGGCGTGCAAATGATGTGGGCATCGTCCTGGGTAAATCCGCGCACGCGCAGCAGTCCATGCAGCACGCCAGAACGCTCATAGCGATATACCGTGCCCAGCTCAGCCCAACGCAATGGCAAATCACGATACGATCGCATCTGGGTCTTGTAAATCAAAATATGGAAGGGGCAGTTCATAGGTTTGAGATAGTAATCCTGCCCGTCAATATCCATGGGGGAGTACATGTTCTCATTGTAGAATCCCAAGTGCCCAGATGTCTCCCACAGCCAGGAACGCCCGATATGCGGCGTGTACAGAATCTCATAGCCACCCTCGTAATGACGCTTGCGCCAAAAGTCCTCGACGATGGTGCGCATACGCGCGCCTTTGGGGTGCCAGTAAACTAAGCCAGGGCCTGCTTCTTCGTGCGTACTAAAAAGATCTAGCTCGCGCCCCAGGCGGCGATGATCTCGCCGCTCGATTTCGGCCAATTGATCCAAATAGTCCTTGAGATCCTGCTTATCCGGCCAGATTGTGCCATAGATACGCTGCAGCATGGGGCGCTTTTCATCGCCGCGCCAATAGGCCCCCGCCGTATTCAGCAACTTGAAGGCATTCCACTTGAGCTTGCCCGTATCCTCGACATGTGGCCCCCGGCAAAGATCCATGAAATCACCATGCCTGTACACCGAGATCGTCTCACCCTCTGAAAGTTCCTCAATGAGTTCGAGCTTGTAGGGCTGGTCAGCAAAGAGTACACGTGCCTCTTCCCGACTAACCTCCTGACGTACAAATGGCTTTTTCGCCTTGATGCTTTCGACCATGAGCTCAGAAATCTTTACAAGGTCTTCGGGCGTCAACGCACGAGGAAGATCAAAGTCATAGTAAAATCCATTCTCGATGGCCGGCCCAATGGCTAGCTTGGCATCGGGAAATAGCTGGGTCACAGCTTCGGCCATCACGTGGGCAGCAGAATGGCGAAGCAGCTCTAAATCATCACTCATGGTACACCTCCGTACCGAAATGCTGACATACAACAAGCCCTCTCGCACTGGGGCGAGAGGGCTATCTCACGCGGTTCCACCCGGTTTCCGCATCATCCCAAGAGATGACACGCTCATGATTGGCAGATAACGGTGCCAGCCGTGGCTTTATACTCGATGCTGCCCTTTCAAAAGCCCACTCTCAGGCGGTTTTCATTCCAGATGAACCAGGGGACTTGCACCCGATGATCCCCACTCTCTATGGTCCAAACCTGCAACTACTCTTCCTGATCAACGCTTATAATGAAACTATAGCATGATACGCTCTCTGACGCAAGATAGTACTAGCCAAAAAGTTACGGTTGACTGTGCGCCGGGGATGAGGCATCATCCAGTACAAATTGGAGGAGACTGCACCATGGAAATGTTGCGTGAATTCAAGATCGAACAATTGCAGGTTGAAATCTATGCTGATAGGACCGACATGGGCAAGGCCGCTGCGGGCGATATCGCCAAGTGCTTGAGAGAAATCCTGACACACAGAGACAAAGCACGTATCGTCTTTGCAGCCGCTGCCTCCCAGAATGAGATGCTGACTGCGCTGGCCCAAGAATCAGGCATTGATTGGAACCGCGTTGAAGCTTTTCACATGGATGAATATGTCGGACTGGCCGACGATGCACCACAGCGTTTTGGCACATATCTCAAAGAGCATATCTTTGCATTGGTCTCGCCAGGTCGAGTCGAATATCTGAACGGCGCGGCAACGAATCCAAAGCGCGAAGCCGATCGTTATGCCAGACTTCTCGCAGAAGAGCCCATCGACATCGTGTGTGCCGGCATCGGCGAAAACGGCCACATGGCCTTTAACGATCCACACGTCGCTCAATTTGATGACCCTTTTGCGGTTAAACTGGTGGAATTAGATGCAGTCTGCCGGATGCAGCAGGTTCACGATGGCGCCTTTGAAAGCCTCGTTCAGGTACCTCAAATGGCTATTACTCTGACGATGCCAACGCTTATGTCATCTCGCCATATTTTCTGTGTGGTCCCGGGCACCACCAAAGCGTCGGCTATTAAAAGTACATTACATGAGAAAATCAATATATCTTGCCCTGCTACTGCCATGAGGGGGCGCCCTAACGCTACATTGTATCTTGATCGGGAATCTGCCGCGTTGATTGGCCAGCGTTAAGTGTAGCTTTGGCACCTCATGCCACAATGATATAATGTCTCGCATATTGTTGTTCCTTTTAGCCTCGTGATTGGAGACCATGGAACTCGCATACCTGGCCTGGATTATTCTCCTCGGTGCACTATGGGGCTCTTCGTTCACGCTCATCAAAATCAGCGTGGCAGGCATGCCGCCTTTTACACTGGGAGCCATCCGCGTCGTGTTGGCGGCCATCGTGCTTTGGGGTTATTTGCGCGCCAAAGGCGAGCGCATTCCCTGGTCAAAACAGCTTACCAAGCATCTCGTTTTCGTCGGTATTATTAACCTGGGTATCCCTTTTGCCGCCATCGGTTGGGGAACGCAGTATCTGCCCTCTGGCGTCGTCGGCATTCTAAATGCTGTTATGCCTTTGATGTGTTTTATTCTGGCTGCAATAAGCGGAACCGAAAAGGCCACCTGGGCACACCTTGTAGGTGTTGTGGTCGGTTTTGGTGGAATCTTGGTGCTCATGCTTCCCAAGATGGGGGGGGGCGAACCCATCGCCTGGCAGGGGGCCGTAGCGATTCTTTTGGCTTCTACCTGTTATGCTACAGGTACACTGTACATTCGCAGACATTTGACTGGATTTTCTCCGCTTGTGGGCGTTACCGGGCAAACCATTTTTTCGTCGCTTGTATTGGTTCCCCTAGCTCTACTCGAAAAGCCCTGGGCAATAGATATCACGGCATCGGCGATATGGATTGCCATCATCCTCGCCGTCGTTCATACTGCTCTGGGGAATCTCCTTTACTATGGTGTCATTCACCGTTACGGGGCCACGCGTAGCTCGTTCACGTCTTATGTCATCCCCTTCTTTAGCATCCTGTGGGGTAAGCTGTTTTTAGACGAAGTGCTCGGATGGAACGCTTTCGCCGCACTGGTGCTCATCGTGATAGGCCTAGCCCTGGTGAACGATATGATCAAGTTCCCTCGCAGAAAACAGCCTGTTGAGATTGAGTTTAGTGAATAAGTGGCTTCAGGCGACAGGAGTGAATCTTGAACGCAACAACTGATTATTTGGCCATCGACCTGGGCGCCGAAAGTGGCCGCACGATCGTCGGGCGGTTCAACGGCGAACAGATTTCGCTAGAGGTCGTGCATCGTTTTGCCAACGGCCCCACACCTGTTTTCGGCAGCCTTTACTGGGATCCTTTGGGGCTGTATGCCGAAATCCGCAAAGGCATGGCACTGTACGCCAAAGAAAATAAACATCACTTGGCCGGCATAGGCCTGGATACATGGGGTGTTGATTTTGGACTCATTGGTCCCAAAGATACCCTGTTGGGCAACCCGCATCATTACCGCGATGGAAGAACCAACGGCATGGTTGAAACCGCCTGCAAGATCGTCTCCCGCCAAGAGATCTTTGAGCAGACCGGCATCCAGTTTATGCAGATCAATACGCTATACCAGCTCCTCGCCATGAAGCTTTCCGGGGACCCCACATTAGAGATGGCACAATCGCTACTGATGATGCCTGATCTACTCAATTTTTGGCTGACTGGCATTAAGGCTGCTGAATATTCGATCGTCTCGACAACGCAATGCTACGATCCTCGCCAGGGCACCTGGGCTTACGACCTTCTCGGTAGACTGGGCATCCCAACATCCATCTTTGAAGAGATCATCCAGCCAGGCACTGTTGTCGGAACGCTACTCCCCGATTTAGCGGATGAAACAGGCTTGCCACAAGTGCCAGTGATTGCCCCCGCCAGTCATGACACCGGCAGTGCCGTAGCAGCAGTACCCGCATCCATTTCCAATTACGCTTATATCAGTTCGGGTACCTGGTCGCTCATGGGTGTAGAAACTTGCGACCCCATTATCAATGAGGATACCCTGCGCTATAACTTTACCAACGAGGGCGGCGTATGCGGCACGATCCGCTTGCTAAAAAATATTATGGGGTTATGGCTTGTGCAAGAATGCCGCCGAACCTGGGCCAACGAAGGCGTCGATCTCGACTATAACAGCATCACCCAAATGGCCTCCGAAGCGCCTGCCTTTGGGCCTTTGGTTGATCCGGATGATAGCTGTTTCCTGCAACCGGGCGATATGCCCGAGCGTATTCAGGAATACTGTGTTCGCACTGGGCAAGATTTGCCGCAATCTCGCGGACAGATCGTGCGCTGTGCACTAGAAAGTCTGGCGCTCAAGTACCGCTGGGTTCTGGAAAAACTCGAACTCATGCTGGGGTATCGTTTGGATGCCATCCACATCGTCGGAGGCGGCTCGCAAAACAGGCTTTTGTGCCAACTTGCTGCCGATGCAACGCAACGCCCGGTCATTGCCGGCCCCGTTGAGGCTACGGCCATCGGCAATATCTTGATGCAAGCATTGGCTTCGGGAGAACTGGCCTCGTTGCAAGAAGGGCGGCAAGTGGTAGCGCAATCCTTCAAAGTGACCGAATATGACCCAATGTACGACAGCCGCTGGGAAGAAGCTTACGCGCGCTTTGTAGCGCTAACCAGGGAATAAAATGAGGACGCTCTTTGTTGGGGGCAGCATCTATACGCCGGATGGCATTCTTGAAGATGGTTGGCTGCTTGTAGATGACCAACTCATTCGGGCTTGTGGTACAGACCAAACCTTGCCTGCTGCGGATAAGATAATTCACCTCGAACAAAGAGCGCTCTTGCCCGGGTTCATCAACATCCATGTGCATGGTTCGGTTGGTGTAGACACTATGGATGCTGACCCGGCCAGTATAGAAAAAATGAGCCTCTTTGAGGCAGCTCATGGCGTTACATGCTTTCTCCCCACCACCATGACAGCGCCCCAAGGGACGATCCTTAGAGTCATCGAGGCTGTTCGCCAAGCTATGGTAAACACGAACGGCGCTCGCATACTGGGCGTACATCTCGAAGGCCCCTACATTAGCCCAGAAAAACCAGGGGCCCAGGCCACTGAGTCTATCAGCGCCCCCGATACTCAAGCCTATAACGAGCTATTCGATTCTGGTTGCGTGCAACTCATCACCATAGCGCCAGAAATCAAAGGCAGCTTGGCGCTCATTCGGGCCGCTCACGAACACGACATTACCATAGCAGCAGGGCATTCGATTGCCACTTATGACCAAACACTAGCAGCCGTGGCAGCAGGACTCAGCCACGTCACTCATCTTTACAATGGCATGCCAGGATTTCACCACCGTCAGCCGGGGCTCTTGGGCGCAGCACTCACACAGGATTCGCTCTCCGTGGAGGTCATCGCCGACTTGATCCACGTCCACCCGGCAGCCATCGAGATCGCCCTCAAGTGTAAGCCTGCCGAAAAGCTCGTGCTCGTCACCGATTCAATGCGAGCAGCAGGCATGCCAGATGGCATCTACGATCTGGGAGGACAGGCAGTAACCGTAGAACAAGGCATCGCTCGTCTGCAAAACGGCGCTCTGGCCGGCAGCACTCTTTCTCTCGATCGGGCCATCAACAACATAATGCAGGCCCTTTCGCTGTCATTGGAAAAAACAGTTCGCCTGGCCACAGCAAACGCAGCGCACGTCCTTGGCCTTCAAGAACACAAAGGCACCATCGCCGCAGGCATGGATGCCGATCTGGTGATCTGGAACAAGGGGATTGTCGATCTGACGATGGTAGAAGGTTCCGTGGTATACAAAAACCCCGGCATCTCTGCCGGGGTCTGATTTCTAAAATCTAAAGTCTCGTAGTATAGAACCCCCAATGAATTCGCGCAGAATCGAGTTACTCGGTACTAGTTCCGCAGTCCACGGCTTGACCCAACGTAAAAAGGACAACAACCTGCGCGCCTCTATGTATTCGAGCGTGCCCGCAGGAACCGCAAGTAAAAGCGGCTCGGCGTAGGGCTTGAGTACAGCAAGTTCATAGGCTAACGCCGAGTTGAACATGACATCCGCATTCTCTTGGTAGGGAAAGATATTCTTTTCCTCACCCCGACGTACGCTCTCCCACCGTCGAATCGTCTCTTCAGCGGAATAGCCGCGATACTGAGCATCGCGCACAATGCGCCGCAGCAAACGCGTATCCGTCGTGGGCACCCGATTATGGTGATCGATATTGAGCTGAGTTAGCGCCGAGACATATACGCGATAGACACTCTCTTCAGGTAGACTGTTTACCAAACATGGATTCATACCGTGAATGCCCTCGACGATCATCACCGCATCATCCGTCAGCGATACTTTTTCTCCAAAGCCGCTCTTGCCCGCCTTGAAATCAAAGTGCGCCAAGCGAACCGATTTACCAGCTTTTAGATCAAAAAGCTGTTGATTAAATAGGTCAAGGTTGATGGCCTCCAACGCTTCAAAGTCTACCTCTCCGTTCTCATCGACAGGTGTCTTATCCCTATCGACAAAATAGTCATCCAGCCCAATGGCAAAGGGCTTGAGGCCATTGACCATCAACTGTATGGCCAGGCGTCGAGCAAAGGTCGTCTTGCCAGAAGACGAGGGGCCGGCGATCAAAACGAGGTTGATGCGCTGGGCTTTTTTAACAATGTCATCAGCGATGTCCGAGATATTTTTCTCGTGGAGCGCCTCAGAAACGAGCGCCACTTGGTGAATGGCGCCATTCTCAACGGCTTCATTGAGCATGCCCACATCACCGATTCCCATCAACCACAACCACCTGCCATACTCGTTGAACACACGCGTAAGTTTGGGGTAATCCCGACTCGGCGTCAGGCGGTTTGGGTCAGATCGGCGAGGCAACCGCAAGATGAACCCGGGCAGGCAGAGTTCGAGTGCGAAACAGCGTAGTTTGCCCGTACTGGGCAACATATATCCGTAAAAATAATCCTTGACACCGCGCAGGCTATAAACAGTAACATCTTCACGAGAGGCATGCCGCAAAAGGCGAACCTTGTCTTCATAACCCTGCTCTGAAAAATGTGCTATTGCTTCTTCCAAAGACATAGTTTGCCGCAAGATAGGTTCGTCGACCTCTACAATCTCGTGCATGCGCTGTTCAACACGCGCCAATTTCTCGGCATCAAGATTATCAAGGCCAGCTACCGTACAATAAAAACCTCCCAACGTCACCGAATAATCAACCAATACGCGAGCTTCTGGATAGATTTCACGCATGGCGGTGACTAGGACAAAAGTCAACGAACGGTGGTAAATACGCATGCCGTCGCCTGTCGAAGCATCGATAGGCGTTATCGTACAATCCTCATGCACGGGGTAGCTCAGCTCGCGCAAGCGATCGCGAACCAGCGCCGCCACAATGGGAATCTCGACATCGGGGTAAGCTGTTTTGATAAACTCAGCCAAGGGCATTCCCATAGGGCCCGCAAACGTTCGACCATCAGGGAAGGTCGCTTGAACATCATGCCGAGGCTGGGCAACGTGAATCAATTCAGTATAGTTGGTCATTAGCGCTGTCCGTATTTTTCAACATATCGACGATGGGCACGTTCAACCTCTTTGGGTGGTATTTCATCAGGCAGCCCCATTTGCAGGGCGTAGAAAACCGTGCGAGCTACATCCTCTGTCATCACCGCAGCCTTGACGGCCGCAATAGGTGAAGCACCGATTGCAAACACACCGTGGTTTTTCATAAGAATAGAGGGACTGCTGCCAATAGAACGAACCACCTCTTCACCGATCTCTGTACCGCCAATCTTGGCATAAGCCCCAACAGGAATCGGCCCACCAAACTCGTCGGCAATAGCCGTAAGGTAAACCGGTATGGGTTTGCCCAACGCGGCAAAAGCAGTTGCAAAAGGCGAATGGGTATGAACGATGCCCATGATATCCAGGCGATGCCTGTAAATGTAGAGATGGGTCGGCGTATCAACCGAAGGGCTCATCTTACCCTCAATGACCTGCCCATCTAAATCAACCACGACCATATCCTCGGGACACATGGCTTCATAACGCACACCGCTGGGTTTGATCACAACCAGGCCTGTCTCGGTATCGCGACCACTGACGTTGCCACTCGTCCAAGTTACGAGGTCTGCGCGAGGCAGCTCCATATTAGCTGCAAAAACTAGCTCCTTGAGATTTTCTAACACGATGCCCTCCTATCAAAAGGTGCAGTCAGCTTGATAACAAGCCAACGAATCCTTCATGGGTTAATACGTTGACACAACCTTACTCGCATGATACCATGATATGCAATAACATGGCAGTGCGGCATCGACAGCCACTCTTTAACAACCTCATAGTTAGTACCTCTGGAAGAAAGGAGATTGAATGATGGACATCATCATCAAAGGCCGAAACCTGGAGGTTACAGACACGCTGAAAGACTACATTGAAAGGAAGGTGGGCAAACTCGAACGCTATCTCAGCGAAATTCGAGAAGCCCGCATTGACCTCTCTGTGGAGAATTCTCGGAACATTGGTGAGCGCAACGTAGTTCAACTCACCGTCTATGTGAATGGCTCTATCCTTCGCGCTGAAGAAAGCACCTCCGACATGCACGCGTCCATCGATGCAGTAATGGACAAAATGTCGCGGCAAATCAGGCGATTCAAGGGCAAGCATTGGAAATCGAACCTGCGTTCGCAGCCAGAGTTCATTCCTGAGGAAGAGCCCGAAGTTGAAGAACTGATTCGTGTAAAAACCTTTGTCACGCGGCCAATGAGCGTAGACGAGGCAATCGACCAGATGGAACTACTCAGCCATGACTTTTTCGCTTTTTATAGTGCAGAGCACGACGGCTTTGCAGTAGTATATAGGCGACGCACAAGCGGATATGGGCTCTTGATTCCGCAACTCGGCTGATCAACGTGAATTTTAAGGGACAGGTTAACACCTGTCCCTTTTTCTGTACCCTTAAACTTGAGTTTGCCGCCAACGCTTGCCTAGCTTGACCGTGACGATATAGCCATAATAATAGGCCACCAAAATATTCAGTACCAACCCTCCCACACCATCAAGAATACCCAGATCGCCAAAATAGCGCCTTCCAAAGACACGCAGTGGTTGGGTGATATAGGTCCAGAAATGGGGATGCACTCTCTGTTCGAATAGAATATCTGCTTCGAGATCAGTGTAATGCTGCTGCTTGACACGGAACTCGCGCATGGTGCGATAGTTATAGTGAACCAGAGGGTTCTCCAGATAACCCGTCGATCCATCGAGAATCACCACCTCGTGAACCTGACGGTCTGGGTCATAATGCGCCCGGCTCACCTTCAAAAGGCGTAACTGAAAATCTGGATACCAACCACCATGTCGAATCTCTTGGCCCCAGATGAAATTGCGTCGGGGTACCCACCAGCCCTCGTGATCGTCAGCATAAATCTGCTGGCGAATCTCTTTTTCTAGCTCTGGCGTAGCCCGTTCGTCCGAATCGATATAGAACAACCACTCAGTGCGGCAATTTTTCAGTCCAAAATTCCGTTGCTGGGCGAAATTAACAAAAGTACTGCGCAACACGCGCGCATCGTACAAACGGGCAATCTGCTCAGTTCTGTCAGTCGAGCGAGAATCCAAAATTACCAAAATCTCATCAGCCCATTTGACGCTTTCCAGGCACTCGGAAATATCGTCTTGGCTATCGCGAGCGAGAATAGCAGCAGTAATCAAAGCCACGCTACATCTCCATAACTTGGTGGTAAGCGTGAATGCGGCTCTCGGCTTCACTGGCGGTCATTTCGCCAGCGAGCAGAGAATTCTGAACTCGCCTCACATCACGACGCAAACCGGCATGTACAATACAACGTACCAAGTGTTGGTAAAGTCGAGAATAGTGCTTTTCAAAAAGGCGGAAGCGACTTTTCCAAAGGGCAACGAACATCTTGTCGCGAAATTGACTGGCGCTTTGTCCCCCCAGATGCGTGATATGAGCCCTGGGCACACAAACGATCTTGTAACCCGCACGGTGAGCACGCATAGACCAGTCGATTTCCTCGCAATACATAAAATAGCCCTCGTCCAGCAAACCAATTTCTTCCAGAACATGGGTGCGGGTCATGAAGGCGGCGCCAAGAGGGTGGTCTATAACAAAAGGCTGATCTCCTTCATAGAGATGCCGAGGATAACGACCGTTCAGCTGTGATTCGATCAAGCGATAGTGGAGCGGCCAAAAATCAAAAAAGGCCATCCACAAGGT